>NZ_CAWLWU010000026.1:0-1786 GCF_963864895.1 Citrobacter sp. S-77 | reverse complement strand
AAACACAACATATGCAGTCACTATGAATCAACTACTTAGATGGTATTAGTGACCTGTAACAGAGCATTAGCGCAAGGTGATTTTTGTCTTCTTGCGCTAATTTTTTGTCATCAAACCTGTCGCACTCCAGAGAAGCACAAAGCCTCGCAATCCAGTGCAAAGCTTTGTGTGCCACCCACTACGACCTGCATAACCAGTAAGAAGATAGCAGTGATGTCAAACGACGCAGCTGACTTCTTTTCTTTCACGACTTCCCCACACCCAGCATGCATACCTTTCCGCCATAACTGTAGTGAATGTCTGTTATGAGCGAGGAGCGGAAGTTAACACTTATGAAAAATGGCTACGAAGTCCGTGGCTATCTATCGGCTTATTAGTACTTGAAACGCTTCTTCAGAAGCCTGAAGAGCTAATCGTTCGGCGATACTATATATGCATTAATAGACTATATCGTTGGTATAAACAGTGCACCATGCAACATGAATAACAGTGGGTTATCCAAAAGGAAGCAGAAAGCTAAATATGGAAAACTACAATACGATGCCCCGTTAAGTTCAATACTACTAATTTTTAGATGGAAAACGTATGTAATAGAGAGTAACTTAAAAGAGAGATCCTGTGTTGCCGCCAAATAAATTGCGGTTATTTTAATAAAATTAAGGGTTACTATATGTTGGAGTTTAGTGTTATTGAAAGAGGCGGGTATATTCCTGCAGTAGAAAAAAATAAGGCATTCCTACGAGCAGATGGTTGGAATGACTATTCCTTTGTTACAATGTTTTATCTTACTGTCTTTGATGAGCATGGTGAAAAATGCGATATCGGAAATGTTAAAATTGGTTTTGTAGGTCAAAAAGAAGAAGTAAGCACTTATTCATTAATAGATAAAAAATTCAGTCAACTCCCTGAAATGTTTTTTTCCTTAGGTGAAAGCATTGACTACTATGTTAATCTCAGCAAATTAAGCGATGGTTTTAAACATAACCTTCTTAAAGCTATTCAGGATTTAGTAGTATGGCCAAATCGATTAGCCGACATTGAAAATGAAAGCGTCCTTAACACCTCATTACTTAGAGGGGTAACTCTTTCAGAAATTCATGGACAGTTCGCACGTGTGTTAAATGGTTTGCCAGAATTGTCAGATTTCCACTTTTCATTTAATAGAAAAAGTGCTCCCGGATTCAGTGATTTAACTATACCTTTTGAGGTGACGGTTAATTCTATGCCCAGCACGAACATTCATGCTTTTATCGGGCGGAATGGGTGTGGTAAAACAACAATTTTGAATGGAATGATTGGTGCAATCACCAACCCAGAAAACAATGAATATTTTTTCTCTGAAAATAATAGACTTATCGAGTCAAGAATCCCAAAGGGATATTTTCGATCGCTTGTTTCAGTTTCGTTTAGTGCATTTGATCCTTTTACTCCTCCTAAAGAACAACCTGACCCAGCAAAAGGTACACAATACTTTTATATTGGACTCAAGAATGCTGCCAGCAATAGTTTAAAATCACTAGGCGATCTCCGCTTAGAATTCCGCGTTTTTGCGCTGGTGTGTATTTAGATGTATCTTTATTTTCGACTATAGGATGTAATGACCATCCAGCGGTAAGAGCATATCCACGTAATCCTCTTCGAATAATCTTTGTTTTTATTGCATTCCAAGAATTTTGTACTAACTCATTTGCAGCATCTGGTTTAAATGCGAATGTTTGTTAATATTTCTTTCAAACCAAGCACCCTTATATTTTTCTAAAGTATCATCGACGATAGAAGCAATAAG
>NZ_CAWLWU010000025.1:0-1754 GCF_963864895.1 Citrobacter sp. S-77 | reverse complement strand
AGAGCGCCAAAGCGCGTCGCAACTGCTCTTTAACAATTTATCAGACAATCTGTGTGGGCACTCAATGATACGGATTCTTAACGTCGCAAGACGAAAAATGAATACCAAGTCTCTGAGTGAACACGTAATTCATTACGAAGTTTAATTCACGAGCATCAAACTTAAATTGAAGAGTTTGATCATGGCTCAGATTGAACGCTGGCGGCAGGCCTAACACATGCAAGTCGAACGGTAGCACAGAGGAGCTTGCTCCTTGGGTGACGAGTGGCGGACGGGTGAGTAATGTCTGGGAAACTGCCCGATGGAGGGGGATAACTACTGGAAACGGTAGCTAATACCGCATAACGTCGCAAGACCAAAGAGGGGGACCTTCGGGCCTCTTGCCATCGGATGTGCCCAGATGGGATTAGCTAGTAGGTGGGGTAACGGCTCACCTAGGCGACGATCCCTAGCTGGTCTGAGAGGATGACCAGCCACACTGGAACTGAGACACGGTCCAGACTCCTACGGGAGGCAGCAGTGGGGAATATTGCACAATGGGCGCAAGCCTGATGCAGCCATGCCGCGTGTATGAAGAAGGCCTTCGGGTTGTAAAGTACTTTCAGCGAGGAGGAAGGTGTTGAGGTTAATAACCTCAGCAATTGACGTTACTCGCAGAAGAAGCACCGGCTAACTCCGTGCCAGCAGCCGCGGTAATACGGAGGGTGCAAGCGTTAATCGGAATTACTGGGCGTAAAGCGCACGCAGGCGGTCTGTCAAGTCGGATGTGAAATCCCCGGGCTCAACCTGGGAACTGCATCCGAAACTGGCAGGCTAGAGTCTTGTAGAGGGGGGTAGAATTCCAGGTGTAGCGGTGAAATGCGTAGAGATCTGGAGGAATACCGGTGGCGAAGGCGGCCCCCTGGACAAAGACTGACGCTCAGGTGCGAAAGCGTGGGGAGCAAACAGGATTAGATACCCTGGTAGTCCACGCCGTAAACGATGTCGACTTGGAGGTTGTGCCCTTGAGGCGTGGCTTCCGGAGCTAACGCGTTAAGTCGACCGCCTGGGGAGTACGGCCGCAAGGTTAAAACTCAAATGAATTGACGGGGGCCCGCACAAGCGGTGGAGCATGTGGTTTAATTCGATGCAACGCGAAGAACCTTACCTACTCTTGACATCCAGAGAACTTAGCAGAGATGCTTTGGTGCCTTCGGGAACTCTGAGACAGGTGCTGCATGGCTGTCGTCAGCTCGTGTTGTGAAATGTTGGGTTAAGTCCCGCAACGAGCGCAACCCTTATCCTTTGTTGCCAGCGGTCCGGCCGGGAACTCAAAGGAGACTGCCAGTGATAAACTGGAGGAAGGTGGGGATGACGTCAAGTCATCATGGCCCTTACGAGTAGGGCTACACACGTGCTACAATGGCATATACAAAGAGAAGCGACCTCGCGAGAGCAAGCGGACCTCATAAAGTATGTCGTAGTCCGGATTGGAGTCTGCAACTCGACTCCATGAAGTCGGAATCGCTAGTAATCGTGGATCAGAATGCCACGGTGAATACGTTCCCGGGCCTTGTACACACCGCCCGTCACACCATGGGAGTGGGTTGCAAAAGAAGTAGGTAGCTTAACCTTCGGGAGGGCGCTTACCACTTTGTGATTCATGACTGGGGTGAAGTCGTAACAAGGTAACCGTAGGGGAACCTGCGGTTGGATCACCTCCTTACCTTAAAGAACCTTTCTTTGTAGTGTCCACACAGATTGTCTGATGAAAA
>NZ_CAWLWU010000024.1:0-1353 GCF_963864895.1 Citrobacter sp. S-77 | reverse complement strand
GTGCTATCTGCGCCCATATCATCCAGTGGTCGTAGCTAGTCGTTGATGTTCTCCGCTTCGATAACTCTGTTGAATTGGCTCTCCATTCCATTCTCCTGTGACTCGGAAGTGCATTTATCATCTCCATAAAACAAAACCCGCCGTAGCGAGTTCAGATAAAATAAATCCCCGCGAGTGCGAGGATTGTTATGTAATATTGGGTTTAATCATCTATATGTTTTGTACAGAGAGGGCAAGTATCGTTTCCACCGTACTCGTGATAATAATTTTGCACGGTATCAGTCATTTCTCGCACATTGCAGAATGGGGATTTGTCTTCATTAGACTTATAAACCTTCATGGAATATTTGTATGCCGACTCTATATCTATACCTTCATCTACATAAACACCTTCGTGATGTCTGCATGGAGACAAGACACCGGATCTGCACAACATTGATAACGCCCAATCTTTTTTGCTCAGACTCTAACTCATTGATACTCATTTATAAAACTCCCTTGCAATGTATGTCGTTTCAGCTAAACGGTATCAGCAANGTTTATGTAAAGAAACAGTAAGATAATACTCAACCCGATGTTTGAGTACGGTCATCATCTGACACTACAGACTCTGGCATCGCTGTGAAGACGACGCGAAATTCAGCATTTTCACAGCGTTATCTTTTACAAAACCGACCTCACTCTCCTTTGATGCGAATGCCAGCGTCAGACATCATATGCAGATACTCACCTGCATCCTGAACCCATTGACCTCCAACCCCGTAATAGCGATGCGTAATGATGTCGATAGTTACTAACGGGTCTTGTTCGATTAACTGACGCGGAAACTCTTCCAGGTCACCAGTGCAGTGCTTGATAACAGGAGTCTTCCCAGGATGGCGAACAACAAGAAACTGGTTTCCGTCTTCACGGACTTCGTTGCTTTCCAGTTTAGCAATACGCTTACTCCCATCCGAGATAACACCTTCGTAATACTCACGCTGCTCGTTGAGTTTTGATTTTGCTGTTTCAAGCTCAACACGCAGTTTCCCTACTGTTAGCGCAATATCCTCGTTCTCCTGGTCGCGGCGTTTGATGTATTGCTGCTTTCTTTCCCGTTCATCCAGCAGTTCCAGCACAATCGATGGTGTTACCAATTCATGGAAAAGGCCTGCGTCAAATCCCCAGTCGTCATGCATTGCCTGCTCTGCCGCTTCACGCAGTGCCTGAGAGTTAATTTCGCTCACTTCGAACCTCTCTGTTTACTGATAAGTTCCAGATCCTCCTGGCAACTTGCACAAGTCCGACAACCCTGAACGACCAGGCGTCTTCGTTCATCTATCGGATCGCCACACTCACAACAATGAGTGGCAG
>NZ_CAWLWU010000023.1:0-1146 GCF_963864895.1 Citrobacter sp. S-77 | reverse complement strand
TTAGAGCACGGGGAGTCTAGTAATACATATTTATCTACATCACTAAAGGCAGACAATAATAATTCTGCTTTTTATGGTGGTCTATTTGGAAGGAGTATGGCTAACGGACATATTGATGTTAATGGTATGTTTATTCGCTTTGGTGAGGTTAAAACATTAAATCAGCTTAGAGATGTTGCTACGCAGCATCCTTTATTAAAGGACCACCCTTTTTCTGGCTGGATAATAACTACATGGCCTATAAATTTAACTTTTCAAGAGGTTAATAACCAATTTAAGTATGGCGTCGCTGCTGCTTCTTATGTATTGGGTATTGATGCAGGTCAGACCATGGAAGCAACGTTTAACTCTCCGCTCACTGCCACAACCAAGTGGAGTGCGCCGCTCAATGTAGCTGTAACTTATAATTAAGAAAAGGAAACCACAATAAAAAAGAAAGTACTGTTTGGCATTATTACCCTGAAGTAATTGAACATCGGGCAGCTTGGCTGCCCGAGCTAAAGAAAATATTATCAGCTGCTATATATGGTTGAGTTTGTTGCAAGGTTACCCGTGGATATAGTGGATTTTTAAATCTCGGACAGAATATAAAATTAATTACTCGAAAAGTATCGATGGCAAGCAGTCGTCATTAACCATCAATGGCTTAACTAAGTAAATTTATTGGGCAGCGCTGCTGCAGGATAAATTTAACAAAGTCAGTACAAGGATGAGATGACACTCAGTGATCAAATCAATAACTTTTTAAAGGGAAGTATACTCAGCCCTGTTAATTACAGGAGGTAATGAATGGTAAGATATGAAAAAATAAGCAAGCTTGAACCTGGCACGGTAGAACAGGAACATTTTTCATTATTAATCAACATATCATCAATCCGAAGCAGGAAAGTAATCCATGCCCTTGAAGATTATTTTGTTAATGGAGTAAAAAGAAAAATTATCTGTGAAAGATATAATGTTAACCCAGGTTATCTTTCTTTAAAAATAAGAGAGATTCAGAGTGTTAGCTCGATGGTGTATAGAGCATTGCCATTTTATATTGATAGGCTCGTTAGAGTGTAAGTAATTATATTTATATGAAATATTTTATTTATGAGTGTTTTTAATAATTTTATTTGGAAGTCACGTTCTTATTCATAGTGAGAT
>NZ_CAWLWU010000022.1:0-1121 GCF_963864895.1 Citrobacter sp. S-77 | reverse complement strand
AGATAACGATCATATACATGGTTCTCTCCAGAGGTTCATTACTGAACACTCGTCCGAGAATAACGAGTGGATCCATTTCTATACTCATCAAACTGTAGGGGTTGTAATAGTTTATCCGATTTCTCGCTGTAGGGGTACACGAGAACCACCGAGCCTGATGTGGTTAAAAGACAGGCACAATCTTTACTACCGCAATCCACTATTTAAGGTGATATATGGAAGAAGAATTTGAAGAGTTCGAAGAGCATCCTCAGGATGTGATGGAACAATACCAGGACTATCCGTATGACTACGACTATTGATAAAAATCAATGGTGTGGACAATTCAAGCGATGCAATGGATGCAAGCTGCAATCGGAATGCATGGTTAAGCCTGAAGAAATGTTTCCTGTAATGGAAGATGGGAAATATGTCGATAAATGGGCAATACGAACGACGGCAATGATTGCCAGAGAACTTGGTAAACAGAACAACAAAGCTGCCTGATAGTGGCCTTTATTTTTGGCATAAATAACAGAATAAACACTGCACTGTGTATTCATTCCAACGAGTGAATACACGGAGCAATGTCGCTCGTAACTAAACAGGAGCCGACTTGTTCTGATTATTGGAAATCTTCTTTGCCCTCCAGTGTGAGGGCGATTTTTTATCTGTGAGGATATGAACAGATGTCAAACATCAAAAAATACATCATTGATTACGACTGGAAAGCATCAATAGAAATTGAAATCGACCATGACGTAATGACAGAGGAAAAACTTCACCAGATTAATAATTTCTGGTCAGACTCTGAATACCGACTCAATAAACACGGCTCTGTATTAAATGCTGTATTAATCATGCTGGCGCAACATGCTCTGCTTATAGCAATTTCAAGCGACTTAAATGCATATGGTGTTGTGTGTGAGTTCGGCTGGAATGATGGAAATGGTCAGGAGGGATGGCCTCCAATGGATGGTAGCGAAGGAATAAGAATTACCGATATCGATACATCAGGAATATTTGATTCAGATGATATGACTATCAAGGCCGCCTGAGTGCGGTTTTACCGCATACCAATAACGCTTCACTCGAGGCGTTTTTCGTTATGTATAAATAAGGAGCACACCATGCAATATGCC
>NZ_CAWLWU010000021.1:0-1090 GCF_963864895.1 Citrobacter sp. S-77 | reverse complement strand
CCACCGGTTGATCCCGTAGAGCCGCCGGTGGACCCTGTCGACCCTCCCGTTGATCCTGTAACACCGCCGGTTGACCCCTCTGATGAAACACATGTTAACCGCCCTGAAGCAGGTAGCTATCTTGCAAACATTGCGGCTGCGAACACGTTATTTAACACCCGTCTGCACGACCGTCTGGGGGAAACGCAGTACGTTGATGCTCTGACCGGTGAGAAGAAAGTTACCAGTCTGTGGCTACGCCAGGTCGGTAGCCATAATAACTGGCGTGATGGCAGTGGTCAGTTGAAAACACAGAGCAACAGTTATGTCGCACAGTTGGGTGGCGATGTTGCGCAGTGGTCAACCGATGGTCTGAACAGAGGCCACCTGGGTCTGATGGCGGGTTACGGTAATAACCACAGTTCTACCCGCTCTTCCGTCACGGGTTATGATTCAAAAGGTTCGATAAACGGTTACAGCGTTGGCGCTTACGGCACCTGGTTTGCCAGCGATACGGATAAAGCAGGGCTGTATGTGGACAGCTGGCTCCAGTACAGCTGGTTCAACAACCAGGTTAACGGGCAGCAACTGGCCAGCGAATCCTACAAGTCTAAAGGCTTTACGGCTTCGCTGGAGACGGGTTACACCCAGAAACTGGGCGAGTTTGCTGGCAGCAAAGGGACGCTTAATGAATGGTTTATCCAGCCACAAGCCCAGGCCACCTGGATGGGCGTGAAAGCAGACAACCATCGTGAAGCCAATGGAACCCGCGTTAGCAGCGGTGGCGACGGTAACGTACAAACCCGCCTGGGCCTTCGTACGTACCTGAAGAGCCATCATGCGATGGATGACAACAAAGACCGTACTTTCGAGCCGTTCATTGAAGCCAACTGGTTGCATAATACGCGCAGTTATAACGTGAGCATGGATAATGTCCACATCAACCAGGCTGGCGCCCGCAACATTGGCGAAGTCAAAGTGGGTGTTGAAGGACAGATTAACCCTCGGGTCAATCTGTGGGGCAATGTCGGCGCCCAGATGGGGGATAAAGGATACAGTGACACCAATGCCATGGTGGGTATTAAGTATAACTTTTAATGCCGCGCTAACC
>NZ_CAWLWU010000020.1:0-1004 GCF_963864895.1 Citrobacter sp. S-77 | reverse complement strand
AGATCGATAACGCTCCGGAAGAAAAAGCTCGTGGTATCACCATCAACACTTCTCACGTTGAATATGACACCCCGACTCGCCACTACGCGCACGTAGACTGCCCGGGCCACGCCGACTATGTTAAAAACATGATCACCGGTGCTGCGCAGATGGACGGCGCGATCCTGGTTGTTGCTGCGACTGACGGCCCGATGCCGCAGACTCGTGAGCACATCCTGCTGGGTCGTCAGGTAGGCGTTCCGTACATCATCGTGTTCCTGAACAAATGCGACATGGTTGATGACGAAGAGCTGCTGGAACTGGTAGAAATGGAAGTTCGTGAACTTCTGTCTCAGTACGATTTCCCGGGCGACGACACTCCGATCGTTCGTGGTTCTGCTCTGAAAGCGCTGGAAGGCGAAGCAGAGTGGGAAGCGAAAATCATCGAACTGGCTGGCTTCCTGGATTCTTACATCCCGGAACCAGAGCGTGCGATTGACAAGCCGTTCCTGCTGCCTATCGAAGACGTATTCTCCATCTCCGGTCGTGGTACCGTTGTTACCGGTCGTGTAGAGCGCGGTATCATCAAAGTTGGTGAAGAAGTTGAAATCGTTGGTATCAAAGAGACTGCTAAGTCTACCTGTACTGGCGTTGAAATGTTCCGCAAACTGCTGGACGAAGGCCGTGCTGGTGAGAACGTTGGTGTTCTGCTGCGTGGTATCAAACGTGAAGAAATCGAACGTGGTCAGGTACTGGCTAAGCCGGGTTCAATCAAGCCGCACACCAAGTTCGAATCTGAAGTGTACATTCTGTCCAAAGACGAAGGCGGCCGTCATACTCCGTTCTTCAAAGGCTACCGTCCGCAGTTCTACTTCCGTACTACTGACGTGACTGGTACCATCGAACTGCCAGAAGGCGTAGAGATGGTAATGCCGGGCGACAACATCAAAATGGTTGTTACCCTGATCCACCCGATCGCGATGGACGACGGTCTGCGTTTCGCAATCCGTGAAGGCGGCCGTACC
>NZ_CAWLWU010000019.1:0-967 GCF_963864895.1 Citrobacter sp. S-77 | reverse complement strand
GCTGGCCATTGCTCAGGTCGAAGAGATGCAGGCAGTTTCTGCCGTGCTTAAGGGCAAATACACCATGACCGGTGAAGCCTTCGATCCGGTTGAGGTGGATATGGGCCGCAGTGAGGAGAATAACATCACGCAGTCCGGCGGCACGGAGTGGAGCAAGCGTGACAAGTCCACGTATGACCCGACCGACGATATCGAAGCCTACGCGCTGAACGCCAGCGGTGTGGTGAATATCATCGTGTTCGATCCGAAAGGCTGGGCGCTGTTCCGTTCCTTCAAAGCCGTCAAGGAGAAGCTGGATACCCGTCGTGGCTCTAATTCCGAGCTGGAGACAGCGGTGAAAGACCTGGGCAAAGCGGTGTCCTATAAGGGGATGTATGGCGATGTGGCCATCGTCGTGTATTCCGGACAGTACGTGGAAAACGGCGTCAAAAAGAACTTCCTGCCGGACAACACGATGGTGCTGGGGAACACTCAGGCACGCGGTCTGCGCACCTATGGCTGCATTCAGGATGCGGACGCACAGCGCGAAGGCATTAACGCCTCTGCCCGTTACCCGAAAAACTGGGTGACCACCGGCGATCCGGCGCGTGAGTTCACCATGATTCAGTCAGCACCGCTGATGCTGCTGGCTGACCCTGATGAGTTCGTGTCCGTACAACTGGCGTAATCATGGCCCTTCGGGGCCATTGTTTCTCTGTGGAGGAGTCCATGACGAAAGATGAACTGATTGCCCGTCTCCGCTCGCTGGGTGAACAACTGAACCGTGATGTCAGCCTGACGGGGACGAAAGAAGAACTGGCGCTCCGTGTGGCAGAGCTGAAAGAGGAGCTTGATGACACGGATGAAACTGCCGGTCAGGACACCCCTCTCAGCCGGGAAAATGTGCTGACCGGACATGAAAATGAGGTGGGATCAGCGCAGCCGGATACCGTGATTCTGGATACGTCTGAACTGGTCACGGTCGTGG
>NZ_CAWLWU010000018.1:0-948 GCF_963864895.1 Citrobacter sp. S-77 | reverse complement strand
AGAGTTGTTACTAATATCTATGGCTTGAATGCTGATAAAATTTATGACTATTGTGTTTCTCATAAAAAAGCCTCTAAAGATGGCTTAGGAGAGGTTATTTTAGTTAGTAATTCTGATGTTCAGGATGAAAAATTTTTCCCTTATAAATTAGATGATGGTTTATCTGATGACTCCTTTTGCAAGCCCGGTGATTTGATTTGTGTTGATGAAGTTTGGCGTGTATGGGATAACGATAAATCAATTCCTGCATTTCATCGTTCTTTTATTGCTGAGCATCGTCATTTTAATGATGAATCTACAGGTGTTTCATGTGATTTAGTTGTTATTAATCAATCTGTTTCTAACTTGCCTCGCTTTATTAAAGACAGAGTTGAAACTACTTATCGTATGAGTAAGTTGGTTGCTCTTGGTCTCAGGAGTCGTTATCGTGTTGATATTTTTACTGGTGTAAAATTATTTAAAACAAACTTGGTTTCTAGTTATCAATGTAAGTATAGTCCTTTAATTTTCCCTTTATATAAATCTCATGAGAACGGGCAGGGGACTGAGCTTGTTGTTGATAAACGACAAAGTGCTTTTTCATCTAAAAAAATAATAGTCACATCCATTTTATTGTTTTTGATGTTTTGTTTTTCTGCATATTATTTATACCGTTTTTTCTCTGGTTTTTCTGATGAAAGACAAATTAATAAAGAAACCAATAAAGAAACACCAGTTGAGTCTACTGTTTTGAATTCTAATCCGTCTCATATTCCTGTATCTGCACCGCCTCGTTCTAAAAGTTGGCGTATCGTTGGTCGTATCAACAATGGCTCTGGTGATTTTTATATTTTGTCTAATTCTGTTGGTGATATTCGCTTTGAACCGTCTTCTAAATTTAATTTTAGTGGCTCTTTGACTTCTGCTGTTATCGATGGTGAATTTGTTTCTCGTTATACTGGTGAATGA
>NZ_CAWLWU010000017.1:0-921 GCF_963864895.1 Citrobacter sp. S-77 | reverse complement strand
GGCTTCTCGCCTACCATCCATACATGTACATGGTGCACATTGCGGACTTCCGGGATTTCCCGGCACATACGACGCTTCAGTTCAGCGATATCCAGCGATACCGGTGCACCTTCAAGTAATTCATTCACGCTATCTTTCAACAGTCGCCACGCGCTACGCAGAACCAGAAGCGACACCAGTATCGAGAGAATGGGGTCAGCAGGTGTCCAGCCAGTCCAGATAATAATCAACGCGGCAATAATAGCCCCAACCGAACCCAGCAGGTCCCCGAGCACATGCAGTGCCGCTGCTCGTACGTTGAGGTTTTTCTCTTCGCTGCCGTGATGAAGTAACCAGAAAGAAAGTATATTTGCCAGCAACCCAGCCACGGCAATTGCCATCATCATGCCGCCCTCGACCGGACGCGGCGTGCGGAAGCGTTCTATCGCCTCCCAGACAATCAAAATGGTAATTACCACGAGGGCTATGGCATTCACAAACGCCGCGAGCGTGGTCAGTCTTAGCCAACCGAAAGTGTGGCGAATGGTGGGAGGACGACGTGAAAATTGCACGGCGAGTAGGGCGAAAAGCAGGGCGGCAGTATCGGTCAACATATGACCCGCATCGGCCAGCAATGCCAGAGAACCAGAAAGAAAACCACCAACGACTTCTACCAGCATAAACCCGGCAGTCACGCCGAAAGCATACAACAAGCGACGAGCATTATTATCTTCTGGCAGGTGTGAGGACGTGTGTGAGTGTGAGTGCGCCATGACGAGTCATCCCTTAATTATTCTCACTTAACTTTATGACATCATACTGCTTTTAGAAGTGAAAAATTAAAAGGGAGAGACTCCGCTCTCCCATTATTGGCTATTTTGCAGGGTTACTGCGTGGTACCGTCGGTTTTGGTATCGACATCATTATTGATGCCATCACCGG
>NZ_CAWLWU010000015.1:0-890 GCF_963864895.1 Citrobacter sp. S-77 | reverse complement strand
AAATAAACATAAGTATCAGGCTGCGGCGTGCTCCTCGCAGAGCTGCGGTGCCTGCCTCAGCCTGATACTTTCTTAACCTGAAGGATTACAACAATATCCGATTTTGTTTTTTCAGTTGATGAGGAAGAAAGAAAGCCAGGAAGAAACGAAAATCCTGTTTCAGCATCACTATCTTTAGTTTCAGCAAGTCCGCCCAATAAAATAATATCTCCATCAGAAACTGAAACATCTGTAGTAACACCACGTTTAATTAACGTGGGACTGTTATTAACGCCTGTATCAGTTTTAACAAAGTTAGATAACTCCTGCCTGATAGCAATATCGATAGAATTCTGGCGAATATATGGCAAAACATTAAAAATCACACCACTTGAACGATACTCAACAGACTGAACCGGTCTTTCACCCTGATAAGTAACCTGCCCCAAAACAGGCACATCAGAACCGACGCTAAATGAAGCACTGGAGCCGCTGCGCACACGCAAACGAGGAGAGCTAACAACATGAAAACGACTATCTGTTTTGAATAGCTCATACAGCGCATCAAGAGAGCCAGTATTGATTTTTATAAAGTTATCAAAGGTTTGAGATGAGCCAATGCCAATATTGACTTTCCCAGAAAGAAGTTTTGCAGCAAGCGCCAATCCAGAGCCGTTTTTTTCAGAAGACTGCACTTCAAAAACATAACCATAGACTAAAGCCTCAGAAACAGGCACATCTATAAGAGGAAGTATCTTATTAATTTTTGAAATATCAGATTTAGAACCAAAATATACAAGGACATCACCAGAACGATTCATGAAATCACTTGCAGAGCCAAAACTAGCTTGACCAGCAGAAAGTTGAGATGAGTCGCCAATATCTCCAGAAGAACCAAATCGCCCTGAAAA
>NZ_CAWLWU010000014.1:0-850 GCF_963864895.1 Citrobacter sp. S-77 | reverse complement strand
TACGTTAAGTTGATGCAGATCAATTAATACGATACCTGCGTCATAATTGATTACTTGACGTGGTTTGATGGCCTCCACGCACGTTGTGATATGTAGATGATAATCACTATCACTTTACGGGTCCTTTCCGGTGATCCGACAGGTTACGGGGCGGCGACCTCGCGGGTTTTCGCTATTTATGAAAATTTTCCGGTTTAAGGCGTTTCCGTTCTTCTTCGTCATAACTTAATGTTTTTATTTAAAATACCCTCTGAAAAGAAAGGAAACGACAGGTGCTGAAAGCGAGCTTTTTGGCCTCTGTCGTTTCCTTTCTCTGTTTTTGTCCGTGGAATGAACAATGGAAGTCAAACAAAAAGCAGCTGGCTGACATTTTCGGTGCGAGTATCCGTACCATTCAGAACTGGCAGGAACAGGGAATGCCCGTTCTGCGAGGCGGTGGCAAGGGTAATGAGGTGCTTTATGACTCTGCCGCCGTTATAAGATGGTATGCCGAAAGGGATGCTGAAATTGAGAACGAAAAGCTGCGCCGGGAAGTTGAAGAACTGCGGCAGGCCAGCGAGACAGATCTCCAGCCAGGGACTATTGAGTACGAACGCCGTCGACTTACGCGTGCGCAGGCCGACGCACAGGAGCTGAAAAATGCCAGAGACTCCGCTGAAGTGGTGGAAACCGCATTCTGTACTTTCGTGCTGTCGCGGATCGCAGGTGAAATTGCCAGTATTCTCGACGGGATCCCCCTGTCGGTGCAGCGGCGTTTTCCGGAACTGGAAAACCGACATGTTGATTTCCTGAAACGGGATATCATCAAAGCCATGAACAAAGCAGCCGCGCTGGATGAACTGATACCGGG
>NZ_CAWLWU010000013.1:0-835 GCF_963864895.1 Citrobacter sp. S-77 | reverse complement strand
CACGAAGGTTAGCTAATCCTGGTCGGACATCAGGAGGTTAGTGCAAAGGCATAAGCTAGCTTGACTGCGAGAGTGACGGCTCGAGCAGGTGCGAAAGCAGGTCTTAGTGATCCGGTGGTTCTGAATGGAAGGGCCATCGCTCAACGGATAAAAGGTACTCCGGGGATAACAGGCTGATACCGCCCAAGAGTTCATATCGACGGCGGTGTTTGGCACCTCGATGTCGGCTCATCACATCCTGGGGCTGAAGTAGGTCCCAAGGGTATGGCTGTTCGCCATTTAAAGTGGTACGCGAGCTGGGTTTAGAACGTCGTGAGACAGTTCGGTCCCTATCTGCCGTGGGCGCTGGAGAATTGAGGGGGGCTGCTCCTAGTACGAGAGGACCGGAGTGGACGCATCACTGGTGTTCGGGTTGTCATGCCAATGGCATTGCCCGGTAGCTAAATGCGGAAGAGATAAGTGCTGAAAGCATCTAAGCACGAAACTTGCCCCGAGATGAGTTCTCCCTGACTCTTTAAGAGTCCTGAAGGAACGTTGAAGACGACGACGTTGATAGGTCGGGTGTGTAAGTGTAGCGATACATTGAGCTAACCGATACTAATGAACCGTGAGGCTTAACCTTACAACGCCGAAGCTGTTTTGGCGAAGAGACGGAATTTCAGCTTGATACAGATTAAATTGACATGCGAAAGCGTGTTGATAAACAGAATTTGCCTGGCGGCTGTAGCGCGGTGGTCCCACCTGACCCCATGCCGAACTCAGAAGTGAAACGCCGTAGCGCCGATGGTAGTGTGGGGTCTCCCCATGCGAGAGTAGGGAACTGCCAGGCATCAAA
>NZ_CAWLWU010000012.1:0-794 GCF_963864895.1 Citrobacter sp. S-77 | reverse complement strand
TGACCCGTCCTGAATAGCGTTGACACGTTCCTGACTTAAATACGGAGAACGTGATGATGACTGAGTTCAAACGCACCCAAAGTGATTATCCTCTATCCTTTAAAATAGCTGTTGTTGAGCAGGTTGAAAAAGGCGAGATGACCTATAAACAGGCCCAGCAGCGGTATGGTATTCAGGGGCGCTCCACCGTTCTTGTCTGGTTGCGTAAGTATGGCCGACTTGACTGGAGTCCCGGACTTCCTGACCTGGTGAAGAGGAAACTGCCTGTGGCTCAGACGATTATCCCGCTTACACCCGAGCAAAGAATCAGGGAACTTGAAGAACAGCTTGAGCTGGCGAACCAGAAAGCTGAGTTTTTTGAGTCGGTTATCAACGTCCTGAAAAATGATTACGGGGTGAGCGTTGTAAAAAAGCGGCCCGGCAAGTCCTCGCGCAAAGTCCGGCCCCAAAAATAACTGTTACGCGTGCATGCCAGTTCCTGGGGCACAGCAGACAGGCGTGGTATCAGGACAACACAAGACGCATAAAAAGACAGGAACATCATGCTCAGGTTCTTGAGTTTGTTGCCCGAGTCAGGTGTCGTCAGCCGCGAATCGGTACGCGTAAACTGCACTATCTGCTGAACACTCAGTCCGATAAAATGCTGAATATCGGACGAGACCGTCTGTTTAACCTGCTGGATGAATACCGGCTCCTGGTGCCAGTGAAACGGGCATATCACAAAACCACTAACAGCCATCATCGCTTTTACCGGCATCCTAATCTGCTGAAACCCGGCCCTGAACAGGTTACCG
>NZ_CAWLWU010000011.1:0-780 GCF_963864895.1 Citrobacter sp. S-77 | reverse complement strand
CCGCTTCACACTGACGCCGGAAGGGGATGAACCGCTTCCCGGTGCCGTTCACTTCCCGAATAACCCGGATATTTTTGATCTGACCGAAGCGCAGCAGCTGACTGCTGAAGAGCAGGTCGAAAAATGGGTGGATGGCAGGAAAAAAATACTGTGGGACAGCAAAAAGCGACGCAATGAGGCACTCGACTGCTTCGTTTATGCGCTGGCGGCGCTGCGCATCAGTATTTCCCGCTGGCAGCTGGATCTCAGTGCGCTGCTGGCGAGCCTGCAGGAAGAGGATGGTGCAGCAACCAACAAGAAAACACTGGCAGACTACGCCCGTGCCTTATCCGGAGAGGATGAATGACGCGATAGGAAGAACTTGCCGCTGCCCGTGCGGCACTGCATGACCTGATGACAGGTAAACGGGTGGCAACAGTACAGAAAGACGGACGAAGGGTGGAGTTTACGGCCACTTCCGTGTCTGACCTGAAAAAATATATTGCAGAGCTGGAAGTGCAGACCGGCATGACACAGCGACGCAGGGGACCTGCAGGATTTTATGTATGAAAACGCCCACCATTCCCACCCTTCTGGGGCCGGACGGCATGACATCGCTGCGCGAATATGCCGGTTATCACGGCGGTGGCAGCGGATTTGGAGGGCAGTTGCGGTCGTGGAACCCACCGAGTGAAAGTGTGGATGCAGCCCTGTTGCCCAACTTTACCCGTGGCAATGCCCGCGCAGACGATCTGGTACGCAATAACGGCTATGCCGCCAACGCCATCCAGCTGCATCAGG
>NZ_CAWLWU010000010.1:0-757 GCF_963864895.1 Citrobacter sp. S-77 | reverse complement strand
CGTGAATACATAGCGTAATGAAGCGAACCGGGGGAACTGAAACATCTAAGTACCCCGAGGAAAAGAAATCAACCGAGATTCCCCCAGTAGCGGCGAGCGAACGGGGAGCAGCCCAGAGTCTGAATCAGCATGTGTGGTAGTGGAACGGTCTGGAAAGTCCGACGGTACAGGGTGATAGTCCCGTACACAAAATCACACATGTTGTGAACTCGAAGAGTAGGGCGGGACACGTGGTATCCTGTCTGAATATGGGGGGACCATCCTCCAAGGCTAAATACTCCTGACTGACCGATAGTGAACCAGTACCGTGAGGGAAAGGCGAAAAGAACCCCGGCGAGGGGAGTGAAAAAGAACCTGAAACCGTGTACGTACAAGCAGTGGGAGCCTCTTTATGGGGTGACTGCGTACCTTTTGTATAATGGGTCAGCGACTTATATTCTGTAGCAAGGTTAACCGAATAGGGGAGCCGAAGGGAAACCGAGTCTTAACTGGGCGTTAAGTTGCAGGGTATAGACCCGAAACCCGGTGATCTAGCCATGGGCAGGTTGAAGGTTGGGTAACACTAACTGGAGGACCGAACCGACTAATGTTGAAAAATTAGCGGATGACTTGTGGCTGGGGGTGAAAGGCCAATCAAACCGGGAGATAGCTGGTTCTCCCCGAAAGCTATTTAGGTAGCGCCTCGTGAATTCATCTTCGGGGGTAGAGCACTGTTTCGGCTAGGGGGTCATCCCGACTTACCAACCCGATGCAAACT
>NZ_CAWLWU010000009.1:0-756 GCF_963864895.1 Citrobacter sp. S-77 | reverse complement strand
ATCGCACTGGATGAAGTGCTACGTATGGCGACGCTCTATCCGGCGCGTGCGATTGGCGTTGAGAAACGTCTCGGCACACTCGCCGCAGGTAAAGTAGCCAACCTGACTGCATTCACACCTGATTTTAAAATCACCAAGACCATCGTTAACGGTAACGAGGCCGTAACTCAATAAGAGAAAGCAGATTGCTGGTCAGGAGCATATTGATCCGCTGCAAACTGAAATTGGCAGCATGGTCTATGCGGTGAAACCAGGCGATGGTACTGCGCGTGAACAGGCGGCGAGCTGCCAGCGTGTGATTGGCGGTCTGGCGAATATTGCCGAGGAGTACGCGACTAAACGCTATCGTTCTAACGTCATCAACTGGGGGATGTTACCGCTGCAAATGGCGGAAGTACCAACCTTTGAAGTGGGGGATTACATTTACATCCCTGGCATTAAAGCGGCGCTGGATAATCCGGGTACGACGTTTAAAGGTTATGTGATCCATGAAGATGCGCCGGTAACGGAAATTATGCTCTATATGGAAAGTCTGACTGCTGAAGAGCGCGAGATTATCAAGGCGGGTAGTTTGATTAACTTCAATAAAAACCGTCAGATGTAAAAAGCGCCATGTGAATGTAGGTCGCATTCGGCACTTATTGTCGGATGCGATGCTTGCGCATCTTATCCGACCTACGAATCGCATCGAATCTGTAGGCCAGATAAGGCATTTTCGCAGCATCCGGCACTTATTGTCGGATGCGATGCTTGCGC
>NZ_CAWLWU010000008.1:0-738 GCF_963864895.1 Citrobacter sp. S-77 | reverse complement strand
AGCTCGCTGACGTTTGGCAGTCCGGCGGTAACGGATGCTTCTTCCCGGCACCATGCAACAAACTGCCCGGGTGATGGCAGAAATGGTCGATTCTGCCGACGGGCTACGCGCATTCCTGCGTTAACCTGTTCCATCGTGGTGATCCCGTTTTCCCGAAAAGCCAGAACCCACTGGCGACGGATTTCGTTCACTTCGTTCTGGTCACGGTTAGCCAGGCTCGCCGGGAAAGTTGCCAGTAACTGGCTGAACACACCGTTGATGATCTGCGCTACCTGCTGTACCTGCGGCTTTTCGTCGTACTGTTCCGGCATGTTGTTGGCGATCCGACGCATCTGCTCACGGTCAAAGTTAACCATCTGTGCGGCGATGTTTTTCATAGATCCACCCCGTAAATCCAGTCTGTGTTTGTCAGGTCGAGTTTTGGTTTGCTGGCTGTCACGCCTGCCTGTTGCTTGTTACGGTTGATTTCGAGTTGGGTCCACTTATCGCGGAGTTTGGCCGGGCTCAGCACGTTACCGGACCAGAAGTTGTCCTGGCATGCCCAGCGGAACAGCACACACATGTCGCGGTGGTTACGTCCGTCACGTTCACGCATCAGGCGGATATCGTTAGCCCACCCAGCAAAATTCGGTTTTCTGGCTGATGGTGCGATAGTCTTCACCATGTCAAACATCCACTCTGCGGCGGTCAGGTCTTCTGCTGTCCCCCACTTGCTGCCGCTCTGAATTGCAGCATCCG
>NZ_CAWLWU010000007.1:0-632 GCF_963864895.1 Citrobacter sp. S-77 | reverse complement strand
TAGCGCACGGGCGGTGTGTGCAAGGCCCGGGAACGTATTCACCGCGGCGTGCTGATCCGCGATTACTAGCGATTCCGACTTCATGTAGGCGAGTTGCAGCCTACAATCCGAACTGAGACTGGCTTTAAGAGATTAGCTTGCCGTCACCGGCTTGCGACTCGTTGTACCAGCCATTGTAGCACGCGTGTAGCCCAGGTCATAAGGGGCATGATGATTTGACGTCGTCCCCCCTTCCTCCGGTTTATTACCGGCAGTCTCGCTAGAGTGCCCAACTGAATGATGGCAACTAACAATAGGGGTTGCGCTCGTTGCGGGACTTAACCCAACATCTCACGACACGAGCTGACGACAACCATGCACCACCTGTCACCTTGTCCCGAAGAACTCTATCTCTAGAGCTACAGAGGGATGTCAAGACCTGGTAAGGTTCTTCGCGTTGCTTCGAATTAAACCACATGCTCCACCGCTTGTGCGGGCCCCCGTCAATTCCTTTGAGTTTCAACCTTGCGGTCGTACTCCCCAGGCGGAGTGCTTAATGCGTTAGCTGCGGCACTGAATCCCGGAAAGGATCCAACACCTAGCACTCATCGTTTACGGCGTGGACTACTCGGGTATCTAATCCGATCACTACT
>NZ_CAWLWU010000006.1:0-588 GCF_963864895.1 Citrobacter sp. S-77 | reverse complement strand
CCGGTTACGGTTAAAACGTTCCCCGGTTACCGGAACCGGACCCCGGGTTTTTACCCGGTTTCCCCTAAGGGGTTACCCGTTACGGTTCCCCGGGTACCCCTTTTAAGGGTTAAGGAACGGGGTAAAAAAGGGGTACGGTAACCGTAAACGGTTTAAACGGTTCCGTTAACGTCGTAACCCGTAACGGCCCGGTAAACGGGTTTCCCAAAGTTTAAACGGTAAAACCGTTAAAGTAACCCGTTGGGACCCCGTACCGGAAAACGGTAAAACCGTTAAAACCGGTTAAACGGGTTAACGGTTTAGGTACGGTCCCCCGGGGAAACCGTTGGGACCCCTTACGGTTAAGGTCCGTACCGTAAAAAGTACCGGAACGGGTACTTCGGTAAGGTACCGTGGTTTTACCGTACGGGACTNTAAACCCGGACCGGTACCGGACCCGTAAGTACCCCGGTCGTGGTTAACCGACGTCCGAAAAAGTACGGGTAATTAGGTAACGTTACGTAAGTACGTTACGTCGCTTAGGCCCGAAAGTTATAACCGGTTGTCCCTTTGGTAGTTAACTCCGAACTTAAGTCCGTAACTCGGCTT
>NZ_CAWLWU010000005.1:0-575 GCF_963864895.1 Citrobacter sp. S-77 | reverse complement strand
TGGTAATGTGGGGGCCGTCAGGCGCTTCAGGAACACGTCGTTCATGAATATCTGGTTGCCCTGCGCCACAAACATCGGCGTTTCATTCCCGTTTGCCGGGTCAATAAATGCGATACGATTGGCGGCAACCAGAAACTGGCTCAGTTTGCCTTCCTCCGTGTCCTCCATGCTGAGGCCAATACCCGCGACATAATGTTTGCCGTCCTTTGGTCTGCTCAATTTTGACAGCCCACATGGCATTCCACTTATCACTGGCATCCTTCCACTCTTTCGAAAACTCCTCCAGTCTGCTGGCGTTATCCTCCGTCAGCTCGACTTTTTCCAGCAGCTCCTTGCCGAGATGGGATTCGGTTATCTTGCCTTTGAAAAAATCCAGGTAACCTTCCGCATCATCGCTCGCCCGACCGACGGCCTCCACGAATGCCGATTTGCCAACGGTGTTCACACTGCGGATATAAAAGTAATAATCATGGCCCGGTTTGATATTGATACTGGCGGCTATCCAGTACAGCGCCGTACCAAGATAACGCGTGCTGGTTCCAACCTGTCTGATATCCGCAATCTGCTTTTCCGAG
>NZ_CAWLWU010000004.1:0-518 GCF_963864895.1 Citrobacter sp. S-77 | reverse complement strand
CCCTTGAGCCAGAGCAGGTCTGGGTCGCTGATATAACTTACCTTCCACTACGCAGCGGCACGGCTTATCTGAGTCTGGTCACCGATGCCTGCTCCAGAAAAATCGTGGGTTACCATGTCGGGGAAAACCTGCAGACGGAAAACGTGGTAAAGGCGTTCAGACAGGCTCTGAAGCGGAGAAAAACGACAGGTCCGCTGGTACATCACTCTGACAGAGGACTGCAATACTGTTCGGTACTTTATCAGTCAGTTCATGAGCGAAACGGAATAACCTGTTCAATGACCGATGGTTACGACTGCTACCAGAATGCGCTGGCTGAGAGAATAAACGGGATACTGAAAAATGAGTTTTTACTCTCGCGCCCGGAGGATCTTGCACAAGCCCGGATGATGGTAAAAGAGTCCGTGGCAATTTATAACCATGAACGGCCACATCTGGCCCTGAAATACAAAACGCCCGATGATGTTCATCAGGCGTTTTACAGACAAAAAACTGTCAACCTATATCAGGACTAGTCA
>NZ_CAWLWU010000003.1:0-512 GCF_963864895.1 Citrobacter sp. S-77 | reverse complement strand
CCATCTCTCAGCGCCTCTGAACAAGGTCACCAATGCTGAGATAGCTGAAGAGATGGCATATTGCTACGCAAGAATGAAAAGTGATATACTGGAATGTTTTAAAAGGCAGGTGGGCAAAGTTAAGGATTAATTATCAGGAGTAATTATGCGGAACAGAATCATGCCTGGTGTTTACATAGTAATAATTCCTTACGTTATCGTAAGCATTTGCTATCTCCTTTTCCGCCACTACATTCCTGGTGTTTCTTTTTCAGCTCATAGAGATGGTCTTGGGGCGACATTGTCATCATATGCAGGAACCATGATTGCAATCCTGATTGCTGCCTTGACGTTTCTAATCGGAAGCAGAACGCGCCGACTGGCCAAGATTAGAGAGTATGGGTATATGACATCGGTAGTTATTGTCTATGCCCTTAGTTTTGTTGAGCTTCCAGTTCGTTACTGGCGGCAAATGCTTTTGGTACATCGGGCAGTGCAACGCGATCCTGTGGGCGTTTAGGCCCTGCCAGGCT
>NZ_CAWLWU010000002.1:4953459-5082826 GCF_963864895.1 Citrobacter sp. S-77 | reverse complement strand
TGATTAAACCGTCAGCTTTTCGAGCGTTTTGAAGCCATAACGCTGCAAAACGGGCAATAATTGTTCAGCTTCTGTCGTCATTGCCATGCAGAAGGCAATGTTCTCATCAGTTGATTTCGCATCAGGCGCTTCATGTTCTAATAACCAAGCCGTTCGACGCGCAATCGCTGCTCCTGAATCCACCAGTCGCGTCCCTTCAGGAAGAACCTGCAAAAGTTCTTCCTGTAATAGAGGGAAATGCGTACATCCCAAGACCACCGTATCCGGTGGCTCTGGCATCCGTAGCCACGGCCGCAGAATACGACGCAGTTCCTCCAGGGAAACGGGTTCACCGTGGAGCTTCGCTTCAGCCAGCTCCACCAGCTCAGCAGATCCCAGCATTGCAATCTGGCATTCGTTAGCAAACCGCTCAATCAGTTCGTGCGTATAAGAGCGCTTTACTGTCGCACGCGTAGCCAGTAACCCGACGATGCCATTAGCCGTGAGTCGCGCCGCCGGTTTAATAGCGGGTACAACACCAACTACCGGGAAGGCGAACTTTTCGCGTAAGGCGGGGAGTGACACCGTACTTGCGGTATTACACGCGATGACAGCAAGTGAAAGGGGGTAGCGCTGCTGAACCGCAGTAACTATCTCAACGACACGCTCGACAATAAACTCCTCGCTCTTCTCTCCATAAGGAAAGGCAACGTTATCGAAAGCGTATATATAGTGGAGATCCGGCAAGAGATTCCGGATCTCATTGTAGACCGACAACCCACCGACGCCGGAATCAAACACCAGCACGGTGGGACGTGGATCAGAAGGTGTAGCTGCCAGACAAGGTGTATTCCCGTCCTGCAGTTTGGTAGCCATATACTGTCTCGTAATCTTTATCGAACAGGTTGGCGATTTTACCACGAACTGTCAGCTGTGAGGTGACCGGATATGAAAGTCCAATATCCCACAGACTAACACCACCTAGTTTAACCGGATGAGAAGTGCCGGTTGCTTCGTCATAGGCGTTGTCATTGCGCTGCCCCATATACTGGTAAGCCACATTCCAGCCGAGATCATAAATCTGCCCCGTCAGCTCATACTTCACCTGCTGTTTCGCACGGCGAGCAAGGGTCTTATTGGTTTCATCATCGCGCGGATCAACATATTGCAGCGTCAGGTGATGTTCCACCGGGCCGGTCGTCACATTCCCCGTCCACTCAAGCCCCTTAATAGTTGCCGACTTGACGTTGACATACTGGTTGAGGCCATTAGTGCTTTTATAGTCTATCAGGTTTTGAATTTCATAACGGTATGCCGAGAGACGCCAATCCAGTGGCCCGGTTAAACCATCAATCCCCGCTTCCCACTGTTTAGACTCTTCTGGCTTCAAATCCGGGTTGGCAGAGATACCAGAATAATATTCCGAAGCATAACGTGTAGCGCCAAACTGCTGACCCAGAGACGGCGCCAGGAAGCTGGTTCCGTAGGAAAGCGTTGCGCGATAGCCGTCCACAAACTCCCAACCGGCGGCGGTCTGCCACGTACCATGCCAGCCAAACTGCTCGTCGTGGTCTTCACGGCCTGAAGCTTCCAGCGTCACACTATCGATCTGCTGTTGCCCGGTCAGGTAAAGCCCGGTGGTATCGCGTTTGTAGACATCGGATTTTGTTGTGCTGCTGGATGTCAGCTTTTCCTGTTTCCAGTCAACACCACCATTAATCGCCCCATGCCCGACCTCAACGCTATTACCCCACTGGATATAGCGCTGTTCCATGTCATCCAGCGTGGCATCACCCGCATAGCGACCAAGATTATTGGTGTAGTTGTAATTTTTAAGATGTTGGTAATTAGCGATCAGTTGGGAAGAATAGATACCAGAATTGTAGCGCAGACCTGTATCCCAGGATTGGTTGTAATTCTGGCCTTCTTCATTACCTTTAGCAGAACCATATGCTGAACCCTGGTCGTAATCGCTGTTAGCGGTATAGCTATAGCCGCGGAAGAAGCCAGAGAGGTTATCGTCAAACTTGTGCTGCACGCCACCCCAGAACAGCTTATTACGGTAGCCATCACGATCGCTGTCACCGCTGTAAGGAGAATTAGGCTGGATATTAAAGCCTTTGGTGGTCTGGTACGCGCCGGCCGCTGTCACCATCGTGTCGCCAAAACGCTTGTTAACCGCACCATCATAGGTCTGGTAGCCGTGCGTTCCCATCCCTGCATTTATTTGCGCGCGCTCATCATCCGACATGGTAATGATATTGACCACACCACCAATCGCGCCAGATCCGTACACCGCTGAACGTGGTCCGCGAATGTATTCAATGCGTTGCACCAACGATACCGGAATCTGACCAATATCAATCGCGTTGCCAATACCCGCACGCGCCATTGGCACACCATCAATCAATACCAGAACATGGCGCGATTCAGTGCCACGGACATACAGAGAAGAACTACTCCCCATACCGCCACTCTGCGAGATGTCCACACCAGGAAGGCGGCGCATTACGTCATTGAGATCTTTTGACTGCCAGCGCTGAATATCTTCATGTGTCACCACATCGGTAGGCGCCAGAACAGTATTAACAGGCTGCTGAAAACGGTTCGCAGTGACGACGAGTGTATCCGGGCTAGCGTCCTGCGCCCAACCAGAAGATGCCGCGACGGAGAGTGCCGTCAACAGCAACGATTTTTTAATCATTGTAAAGCATCCACAATATAAGAAGGATGCCGCAGGCCCCACCGATAGTACGCGATGGTGAAAACCAGATGCGACGTTAGCCGGCAGGTCTTCGGGCTTGGAAGGTTATTCAGGATATAGAATAAAAAGAAATGAAGACTTCCCACCCGCAGGCAGTGTCTGCTTACGCTCTCATCTCACCTTTCTTTACCGCTGCGCGTCAGCTCCAGATTCACACTGGATTCCCTATTAACTCACAGGACCGGAACGCGGATGCTACAGTCTGTTACAACCTTGTGTCCAGACCGTATATCACAATATCGGAAATCATCAATAACTGGACATCTACTGAGCAATCCCTACAATCCCCGCGTACTTTTATTTTTCAGGATACATCATGACCCCCGAACACCTTCCGACAGAACAGTATGACGCGCAGTTAGCTGAAAAAGTGGTGCGTTTGCAGAGCTTAATGACACCATTCTCTGATCAAGCTCCGGAAGTGTTTCGCTCACCGGTCAGTCATTACCGCATGCGCGCTGAATTCCGCCTGTGGCATGACGGTGATGATTTGTATCACATCATGTTCGATCAACAGACCAAAAGCCGTATTCGCGTCGACAGCTTTCCGGCGGCCAGCGAACTCATCAACACGCTGATGACGGCAATGATTGAAGGTGTTCGCAACAACCGTATCCTGCGTCACAAACTCTTCCAAATTGATTACCTCACCACTATGAGCAATCAGGCGGTGATATCTATGCTGTATCACAAAAAGCTGGATGACGAATGGCGCCAGGAAGCCAAGGTATTGCGTGACGCGTTGCGTGCACAGAATCTGAACGTGCATCTGATTGGTCGGGCAACCAAAACCAAAATCGAGCTCGATCAGGATTATATCGACGAGCGTTTGCCGGTTGCGGGGAAGGAGATTATCTACCGCCAGGTTGAGAACAGCTTTACACAACCCAACGCCGCCATGAATATTCAGATGCTGGAATGGGCGATTGATGTCACCAAAAATTCAAAAGGCGATCTGCTCGAACTTTACTGCGGCAACGGTAACTTCTCACTAGCCCTGGCACAAAATTTCAACCGCGTACTGGCAACCGAAATCGCCAAGCCATCTGTTGCAGCCGCACAGTACAACATTGCGGCCAACCACATAGATAACGTACAAATTATTCGTATGGCAGCTGAAGAGTTTACTCAGGCGATGAACGGTGTACGTGAATTCAACCGTTTGCAGGGAATCGATCTGAAGAGCTACCAGTGTGAAACCATTTTCGTGGACCCACCGCGTAGCGGTCTGGACAGCGAAACGGAGAAGATGGTGCAGGCGTATCCGCGAATTCTGTACATCTCTTGCAACCCGGAAACACTGTGTAAGAACCTGGAAACATTAAGCCAGACGCACAATGTTTCACGTCTGGCTCTGTTCGATCAGTTCCCGTATACGCACCATATGGAGTGTGGTGTATTGCTGACAGCAAAGTAGTTTGCAGTCCTGTAGGCCCGATATGCACAGCACCATTGGGCCTACAGAGCGGAGAAATTATTCAGAGATCTCCTGCTTACGGTTACGCACTTTGAAGCCGATCCAGAACACCAGAATTACCGACAGTACCGCCGGGAAGAAGTTAGAGCCGATATCCGGATATTCAGCCCGCACTACGGTACTGTACAGCAGGACGCCGAGAATGAAACAGGCAGCAGCCAGACCCGGCAATCCCACAGGCATGGTGCGATTTTGGTAACGTTGATGCAGGCAGTAAACCGTCAGCACCAGCGAAATAATCGGGAATACAGAGAATGGCACAATGGAGCTAAACAGCGCCGCGAATGTGCCATTGATCGATAAGCCAGCAACCAGCGCCAGCAGCAGAGTACCTTTATCTTGACCTGACTGTTTCATTGCTCGTCCTTCTCGTTACTCGGAGTGATGCGTCATCTTCTCTTGTTCACGGCGGTACCAATAAAATGCGCCTTTCGCGATCATGCGCAGCTGCAGTACCAACCGCTCTTCCAACTGCCGGCGCTGTTCTGCGCCAACATCCAGTGCCTCTGCCCCCGCACTGAAAACAATCGTCACCATGGCTTCAGCTTGCGCTTCAGTAAACGCACGAGGCATATGGTTTTCGAGTTCCAGATAGTCCGCAAGTTCCGCAATGAAATGCTGAATTTCACGCGCTACCGCTGCACGAAACGCTGCGGAGGTACCAGAGCGCTCGCGCAATAATAAACGGAAGGCGTTGGGATTGTTGCCAATGAATTCCATAAATGTTGAGACCGAGGTACGGATCACACTACCGCCCTTGGCGATACGCTGACGCGCCTGGCGCATTAGCTGGCGCAGCATCAGACCACTCTCGTCTACCATCGTCAGGCCGAGTTCATCCACATCGCGAAAATGGCGATAAAAGGAAGTTGGGGCAATGCCCGCTTCACGAGCGACTTCTCGTAAACTGAGGCTGGCAAAACTACGTTCTGCGCTCAGTTGACTAAATGCAGCTTCTACCAGCGAACGCCGGGTTTTTTCTTTTTGTTGCGCTCTAACGCCCATCACGATGTCTGAATCCTTCCATATACCTTGCTGGCACTATACCAGAGATTAGGTTGTTGGCATGGCTTTGTGAATGTTTGTTTACGCGCAGTTTGTGCTTCGACTTCGCAAAAAAGCACAACGATAATTGGGTTATCCCGACAACGATGTTACTATTCTGTTGCTTTTATGTATAAGAACAGGTAAGCCTGACCATGTCACATTCCTACGATTACGATGCAATAGTAATAGGTTCCGGTCCCGGCGGCGAAGGCGCTGCAATGGGTCTGGTTAAGCAAGGAGCTCGCGTCGCGGTTATTGAGCGCTATCATAACGTCGGCGGCGGTTGTACTCACTGGGGCACTATCCCGTCTAAAGCGCTCCGCCACGCAGTCAGCCGTATCATTGAATTCAATCAGAACCCCCTTTACAGCGACCATTCCCGACTCCTCCGCTCCTCCTTTGCCGATATTCTCAATCACGCTGATAACGTGATTAACCAGCAAACGCGCATGCGGCAAGGGTTTTACGAGCGTAACCACTGCGAAATTCTGCAGGGAAATGCCCGCTTTGTTGATGAACACACCATTGCTCTGGAATGCCACGACGGCACAGTGGAAACGCTAACGGCAGATAAATTTGTTATCGCCTGTGGCTCACGCCCTTACCACCCTGTTGATGTCGACTTTTCCCACCCGCGCGTTTACGACAGCGATTCTATCCTCAGCCTGCACCATGAACCTCGCCATGTGCTGATTTATGGCGCTGGCGTGATTGGCTGTGAATATGCGTCGATCTTCCGTGGAATGGACGTCAAAGTTGATTTAATCAACACCCGCGACCGTCTGCTAGCGTTCCTCGACCAGGAGATGTCCGATTCGCTCTCTTATCACTTCTGGAACAGTGGTGTTGTTATTCGCCACAACGAAGAATACGAGAAGATTGAAGGCTGTGATGATGGCGTCATCATGCACCTGAAATCCGGCAAAAAGCTGAAAGCCGACTGCCTGCTGTACGCGAATGGTCGCACCGGGAATACAGATTCACTGGCGCTGGAAAACATTGGCCTGAAAACAGACAGCCGCGGGCAGCTCAAAGTGAATAGCATGTACCAGACAGCGCTGCCGCATGTGTATGCCGTGGGAGATGTTATCGGCTATCCGAGCCTTGCATCTGCAGCCTACGATCAGGGGCGCATTGCCGCCCAGGCGCTGGTGAAAGGTGAAGCTAGCGCACATTTGATCGAAGACATTCCGACTGGCATTTACACCATTCCGGAAATCAGCTCTGTCGGGAAAACCGAACAGCAGTTAACAGCAATGAAAGTCCCTTACGAGGTTGGTCGTGCTCAGTTTAAACATCTGGCTCGCGCCCAAATCGTCGGGATGAGTGTAGGAACGCTGAAGATCCTGTTCCATCGTGAAACCAAAGAGATTTTAGGGATCCACTGCTTTGGAGAACGCGCTGCCGAAATTATTCATATCGGTCAGGCGATAATGGAGCAAAAAGGTGGTGGTAACACCATTGAGTACTTCGTTAACACCACCTTTAACTACCCGACCATGGCGGAAGCCTATCGGGTAGCGGCGCTAAATGGCCTAAACCGCCTGTTTTAACGCACTGTCGAAATGGCCATCCATTGCTCCACGGATGGCCTCTGCCAGCTGTTCATAACGGCTGCGCAGCGGCGAGCCAGGACGATACACCAGGCCAATCGTACGGCGTGGTTCAGGCTTAATGCACGGCAAATAGACAACACCATCACGTTTACGCTCCGGTGGAACCGCCAGCGCGGGCAGTAAGGTAATACCGCTGCCTGCCGCCACCATGTTACGCAGCGTTTCCAGGCTGGTAGCCCGGAAATGGGTATCTTCATCTGCACCCGCTTCAAAGCAGAAACCCATCGCCTGGTCACGCAGACAGTGGCCATCTTCCAGCATCAGCAGTTTTTCACCCGCCAAATCGGACATCGGAACGCACTCGCGATTTGCCCATGAATGTTCTTCATAGATCGCCAGCAACATCGGCTCATCAAATAGCGGAACTTCGATGAATGCCTCACTCTCTTTCACCAGCGCCAGAATTACGCAGTCAAGCTTACCGCTATCCAGTTGCGCCAGCAGCTGATGCGTCTGCGCTTCATGCAGGTACATTTCCAGTTTCGGGAAGGTCTGGTGCAACATAGGGATAATATGCGGCAGCAGATAAGGTCCCACCGTTGGGATCAAACCAATATGCAGAGGACCAGACATTGTCTCGCCTTGTTGGCTTGCCATCTCCTTGAGCACTTTGACCTCACGCAGCACAGTGCGCGCCTGATCCACCAGCAGTAGACCTGCCTGAGTGAACAGCACTTTACGACTCGTACGCTCCAGCAGCATAACGCCAAGCTCATCTTCCAGCTTACGGATTTGCCCGCTAAGCGTTGGCTGGCTGACGTGGCAGGAGTCCGCCGCTCGTCGGAAGTGACGATGTTCGGCTAGCGCTACCAGGTATTCAAGATCACGAATATTCATTATTCATCCTCCATTGCCACGATAGTTCATGGCGATAGGTAGCATAGCAACGAACGATTATCCCTATCAAGTTTTCTGTTTAATAATGCACCACAGAAACGGAGCGGTACCCTTTAACCCTTGAAGTCACTGCCCGTTCAGAGAGTCTCTCTCATACTCGAAATAACTAAAGCCAACGTGAACGTTTGCGGACCTCTGGTCCGCTTTTTTTATTCTGACCCTTTACTGGAATAAGGTGCCGAATGTTACTCAATGCGGTCTTTCACAATGAAGAAATAGCACAGCGCGCCAGTGAAGGTCACACAAGCGGCAATGACTAACGCCAAGTTAAAGGAGTGCGTGGTATCCACTACCCAACCGGTAACGATAGGAGCGAAAGAGGCAAACACAAAGCTGCCAAAGTTTTGAATAGCGGCAACAGAAGCCACTTTAGTTTCCGACACCATCACCTGCACCAGTCCCCATGCCGAGGTTCCCGCAAAATGTACGCAAAACAACGCCATCGAAATAAACGCAACGGCCTGTGTGGGTGAGGAAGATTGTACGACCAGTAGCGTACCCAATGCAGACAAAATCAGGCCGCAAACAATTGCTGTTTTGCGCGTTTTCGCCAAGTCGTAACCTTTCTTCGCCAAACGATCAACAACAATACCGTTCACCCACATACCTACCGCAGCAGCAAGGAAAGGAATCGCTGCAACCCAACCGGTCTTCGCTAGGCTAAAACCCTGCTCAGCCTGCAAATAACCCGGTAGCCAGGCAATATAAAGCCAACCGGTATAGTTCACGCCAGAAAAACCTAAAATCATACCCCAGGTCGTACGATGCTTAAACAGTGCCAGCCATTCACTAAATTGAAGTTGTGGACGTGGTTTAGCAGGTGCCGAGAGATAAGTACGTTCTTCGTCCGTCAGGATAAATTGCGCCCGATTGCGATACCAGACGTACCAGCAAGCGCCAACAACAATCCCCGCCACACCAATGATCACAAACATTGCGCGCCATCCCCATGCTATCTGCATCAGCACCAACGCAGGAGGTGCAATCGCCTGACCAATAACGGTAGATGAGTTAAATATCCCTAACGCTGTACCACGTTCTTTTTGTGCATACCAGTCGGTAATAGACTTCACCCCAGCCGGCATAAATGGCGCTTCACCAATACCCAGCCCAATACGCATGATAATAAAGTGGCTGAAGGAATTTACCATTCCTGTTAACGCCTGCATTAATGACCAGAATATTAATCCTGCACCTAATACAATTCTTGGACCAAAACGGTCTAGCAATATACCTGAAGGGAGTTGTGAAAAACCATAAGACAGGGAAAATGCAGAAAGCAGGACACCAAACTCTGTCGCAGATAACCCTAACTCTCCACGAATTGCTTCACCAGCAACACTCAATGATGAGCGATCCAAAAAATTAACTATTCCGGCTATAAATAATAAAACCAGAGTCACGTTCTGGATACGACGAATCCGCTGCGGTTTATTACCCACAGCATTACCTGACAAATCAACGTCCATTTTTAGCTCCTTGAGCTGAATTAATAGATATGATTGCTATTTAGAGAGCAATTGATAAATTGTATAAATAAAAATAAAGCGACAGAAATATGGCTTCACTTAGATTTCAAATCGCTACCAATTCCACAGTGTGCCATCTTCCAGACGTGCAACCGGAAGATACGCAGGGTCATAGGGATATTTTGCCGCCCGCTTTTCATCGAAAGCGATGCCCAGTCCCGGTTCATCACCAGGATGCATATAGCCATCATTAAAGCGCCAGTTATGTGGGAAGACTTCCAGCATTTGTTCGGAGTAACCCATATATTCCTGAACGCCAAAATTGGGCACCCAGAGATCAAAATGCAGCGCCGCTGCATGGCAAATTGGTGATAAATCTGACGGGCCATGAGAGCCGGTACGCACCTGGTAGAGCGAGGCAAAATCAGCGATTCTCCGCATACCCGTAATACCGCCCGCGTGAGTGATGGTGGTGCGGATATAGTCAATTAGCTGCTCTTCGATTAACTGTTTACAGTCCCAGATGCTGTTAAAAACTTCCCCTACAGCAATCGGTGTGACGGTATGCTGACGGATTAAGCGGAAACATTCCTGATTCTCCGCTGACGTCGGATCTTCCATCCAGAACAGACGAAAATCTTCAATACTCTTACCAAAGCGAGCTGCTTCAATGGGCGTGAGCCGATGATGCATGTCGTGCAACAGATGTTCGTTAAAACCAAACTGGCTGCGCACGGCATCAAACAATTTGGGCGTGAAGTCGAGATATTTTTCTGTGGACCAAAGCTGCTCTTCCGGCCACTGACCTTTTGTCGCCGGTTCGTAAGCCAGCCCTTTGCCCTTCGCAAGACCATAAGTGGTCTTCATACCTGGCACACCACACTGCACACGAATCGCCTTGAAGCCCATTTGCTGGTGTTTCGCATAGTCGTCAAGCACTTCATCAATTGTGCGCCCGGTCGTATGGCAATAGACCATGACCCCTTCACGGGAAGCACCGCCCAGTAGTTGGTATAACGGCATATTGGCCGCTTTAGCCTTGATATCCCACAGCGCCATATCTATGGCAGAAATCGCCGACATCGTAACTGGGCCACGACGCCAGTAAGCGCCTTTGTAAAAGAATTGCCAAATATCTTCAATACGGCTGGCATCTCGGCCAATTAGTTGCGGACAAAGATGATCTTTCAGATAGGATGCAACTGAAAGTTCGCGACCATTTAAAGTCGCATCCCCCAAACCGCAAAGCCCTCCTTCAGTGGTTATTTTTAGCGTAACGAAATTACGCCCCGGACAGGTTACAAAAACTTCCGCACCGATAATTCTCATTATCTTGATCTCCTGTGGTTAAAATAGACATATCAAATTTAATTTCACGCCTACTACCATACAAGATCAAAAAAGTAATTATTCGACAGTAATCACATTAAAAATAAAACTCTCCGAGAGGATTTTAAATATCCTCAAAAATAATCAAACCCATTCATTAATCTCGTTAAAATAACACGTTAAACAATCTCATAATAAATCCATGGCAATCATAAAATTAACTCAATTTCGATTATAAATTATATTTCATTAATGCAGTGATATATCTTTAATCGAAAAAAATTTATTAAAAGTGAGGAGTTGCGCAGAAAAAATGAATGCTATGCGAAGAGGACAAAATATTACCAGTCACTGGAGTTAACACTCCGGTTGATGAAGATAAAACAGATAAATATAGCCATCACTCCCCATTTTCAGGGGAGTGATAAAAAAGATTAGCTCAGACGCGCCTTCGCGTAGTCAATCGCTTGTGCGACTTGCTGCGGTGAAACACCACCTTTTGCCGCACGTTTATCGAGACACGACTGCAGCGACAGAATCGGGTAAACATCATCGCTAATTACGCTGCTGAACTTCTGTAAATCAGCAAGCGGCAACGCTTCCAACGGTTTGCCCTGACGAATCGCCTCTACGACCGTTTCACCCACAATATGGTGCGCTTCACGGAACGGTACGCCTTTCGCTACCAGATAATCTGCCAGTTCGGTGGCGTTAGCATAGCCCTGCTGCGCCGCTTCCTGGCAGCGTGGGCGTTTCACCTGAATACCGTCCAGCACCAGTGCAGCCATATGCATGCAGTCCAGCCAGGTATCAAGAGCATCGAACAGCCCTTCTTTGTCTTCCTGCATATCTTTATTGTAAGCCAGCGGCAGTCCTTTCAGCGTCATCATCATTCCGGTCAGCGCGCCCTGTACACGACCGCACTTGCCACGAATCAGCTCTAACGCATCCGGGTTTTTCTTCTGCGGCATCAGCGATGAACCAGACGTCACGCGATCGGACAGCTCAACAAAGCCCGCTTCGCCGGTATTAAAGAAAATCAGGTCTTCGGCGAAACGCGACAGATGCACCATACCGATAGAGGCGTCGGAGAGCAGTTCCAGCACGTGGTCGCGGTCAGACACACTGTCCAGGCTGTTACGGGTTGCCGAAGCAAAGCCCAGCCAGTCGGCCAGTTGCTCACGATCGATTTCATAGGCGGTGCCAGCCAGCGCGCCGCAGCCTAACGGGCTAACGTCCAGGCGCTTGAGCGTATCCTGCAGGCGGCTCTCATCACGTGCCAGCATTTCTACATAGGCCAGACACCAATGAGCAAACGTCACCGGTTGCGCGCGCTGCAGGTGAGTGTAACCCGGCATTACGGCGTCCTGGTTGTTCTCCGCCGTAACCACCAGCGCACTTTGCAACTGTCGGTTCGCGGAAAGCAATTCAATCACTGTGTCTTTGCACCACAGTTTGAGATCGGTCGCAACCTGGTCATTACGGCTACGACCAGTGTGCAGTTTTTTACCAAGTTGACCGACTTTATCGATCAGCTTACCTTCCACCCAGCTATGAATGTCTTCGGCATCGCTCTCAAGAATTTGCTGCGGATTCACACGAACCTCTTCCAGCAAAGTGTTCAGCGCCTCTTCCAACTGGAGTTGTTCATCCGCAGTCAACACGCCTACCGTTACCAACGCTTTGGACCAGGCGACAGAGCCAGTAATGTCCTGCTCCGCAAGGCGATAGTCGAAGCGCAAAGAGTCATTGAACTGTTTGAACCGTTGATCCGCAGCCTGTGTAAAACGCCCACCCCAAAGTGCCATAACTTTTTTCCTTAAGTTCTTCGATTTCAATGCCGCCGGATGATGCTATGTTCATCCAGCCTTCGGTCTTGTAGGCCCGGCAAGCAAAACGCCGTCGGGCATAAAGTCTTAAGCCAAAATACGTGTGCCAATCGGCGTGCCGTTAAACAGCGCCGGAAGCTGTTCTGCATGACGCCAGGAAGCGATATCCACCGGACGACCCAGCGTACGGGCAGCATCCAGCGCGGCGTTCACCTTCACTATCATGCCATCAGTAATAATGCCCTGCTCGATCAACTGTTCCGCTTTCGCAGCGGTCATTTCGCCAATACGCTGACCTTTGCCATCGAGGATACCACTAACGTCAGAAAGCAGGATCAGATCCGCGCCCAGCGTTGCCGCCAATGCCGTCGCCGCCTGATCGGCATTGACGTTCATCAGTAACCCATCATCTGTTACGCCAATGGAGCTGACGACCGGCAAAAAACCGCTTTCCAGCAGGGTATTAATCAGCTTAGGTGAACCCGGTTGCGCCAACCCAACGTGGCCTAACTCTTTATCAAGCGGGGTTACTTTAACGCTATCACCATCGCCAAGATACAGACCCACTGAAGAAATACGATGTTTTTTCGCCCATGCCAACAGCGTTTTATTCGCGGTTCCCGCCAGCGCACCGGTGATGATGTCAATCTGATCGGCAGGCGTCACACGCAGGCCATTTTTCTTTTTCACAGGCAGGTTAAGCTGTTTCATCAGCTCATCGACCACGCAGCCACCACCGTGCACGATGACCAGTGGACGCTGATGCGACTCACGATAATTCACCAGCGCGGTAAACAGACGCTCCAGCGCCTCTTCGCTATCCAGTAACACACCGCCCAGCTTGATAATTAATGGATTCATCATTGCACCCTTAAATAAGAGACTGCGTTTCAGCAAAGCCGAAACGGATATTTGCACACTGCATGGCCTGTGCTGCCGCGCCCTTCAATAAATTATCTTCTGTCGCTACCACAATCAGATGCTCACCCTGAACGGCGAATCCGATATCGCAGAATGGTAAACCAACCACGTTTTTCAGTGCCGGTACACCTTTGTCATACAGACGTACCAATGGCTTATTGCTATACGCCTGCTGTAACACATCGGCGACCTGGGCGTGGGTGATACCCGGCTGCAAACGGCAGGTGATGGTTTCCAGAATCCCGCGCGGGAAGTTGCCCAAATGTGGTGTGAAAATAACGTCCGCCCCCAGATGAGTAGCAATTTCTGGCTGATGGCGATGGGTAAACACGCCATACGGCTGCAGACTGACCTCGCAAAAACTGTTCGATATTGCCGCTTTACGGCCCGCGCCGCTCACGCCACTGGTGGCGTTAATCACAGGCCACTGGCTGAGATCCAGAAGATAGGCATCAATCAGCGGCTTGAGTGACAGTTGCGCTGCTGTCGGGTAACAACCGGGGACGGCAATCAGATTCGCGTCTTTCAGTTTGTCTGCGCTCCACTCAGCCAGGCCGTACACCGCCTGCTCCAGCAGGTCCGGGTGCTGGTGAGTAAAGCCATAATATTTTTCATAGAAGGCGCCGTCGTTTACACGGAACGCACCCGAGAGATCGAATACCACACAACCCGCTTGCAGAAACTGTGGCGCCAGGTCATGGCTCACTTCATGCGCTGTTGCGAGGAACACAATGTCAACCCCTGCGCTAAACTCGCTAATATCCGACATTGGCTGCAATGGTAAATCAACAATGCCCTTTAACTGCGGATGTAAATCAGAGATTAATTTTCCTGCATCATTGCTTTGCGCTGAGACAGTCAAAGCGGTTATGGTCATATCAGGATGGCGATTTACATAGGTCACAAGCTCTGCGCCAGCATAGCCACTGGCGCCCACAATCAGCGTATTCAACATCGGGGCTGTTCACCTTCTTATATTCGGTTGCCAGGTATAAGCCTTTATCACCTCACCTTACACTTGGTGGGTTTTATTACGCTTAACGTTAGTGTATTTTTATTCACAAATAATGCATGAATATTGATACTATCATGACCCGAGGTGTGTCAACAATGAAAAACAATTTACCGCCATTTATCGAGATTTACCGCGCTCTGATTGCCACACCGTCGATTAGCGCCACGGAAGAAGCGCTCGATCAAAGTAATGCAGGTTTAATCACTATGCTGGCGGACTGGTTCAAAGAATTAGGCTTCAGTGTTGAAGTCCAGCCTGTTCCCGGTACGCGCAATAAATTCAATATGCTGGCAAGTATCGGACAAGGTGCAGGTGGTCTGTTGCTTGCGGGCCATACCGATACCGTACCGTTTGATGACGGACGATGGACGCGTGATCCATTCACCCTGACCGAACACGACAATAAGCTCTATGGCCTGGGCACGGCGGATATGAAAGGCTTCTTCGCCTTTATCCTCGATGCGCTGCGCGATGTGGATGTCGCGAAACTGAAAAAGCCGCTCTACATTTTGGCGACCGCCGATGAAGAAACCAGCATGGCGGGGGCACGCTATTTCGCTGAAACCACCTCGTTACGCCCGGACTGTGCAATCATTGGCGAACCGACCTCCCTGCAACCGGTTCGTGCGCACAAAGGTCATATTTCTAATGCGATACGTATTTTGGGGCAGTCTGGTCACTCCAGCGATCCGGCGCGTGGCATTAACGCTATCGAGCTGATGCATGACGCGATTGGCCACATCATGAAGCTGCGCGATGACCTGAAAGAACGTTATCACTATGAGGCGTTTACGGTTCCGTACCCCACGCTCAATCTCGGCCATATCCACGGGGGCGATGCCGCCAACCGCATTTGTGCATGCTGCGAACTGCACATGGATATTCGTCCGCTCCCGGGCATGACGCTCAACGACCTCAATGGGTTACTAAACGATGCACTGGCTCCGGTCAGTGAACGCTGGCCGGGTCGTCTGACGGTATCCGAACTGCATCCACCCATCCCTGGCTACGAATGTCCGCCAGATCATCAATTGGTGGAAGTGGTTGAAAAACTGCTGGGCGCGCAAACGGAAGTGGTGAACTACTGCACTGAAGCGCCGTTTATCCAGACGTTATGCCCAACGTTGGTACTCGGACCGGGTTCAATTAATCAGGCGCACCAACCAGATGAGTATCTGGAAACACGCTTTATTAAACCAACTCGCGAATTGATAACCCAGGTTGTTCATCACTTCTGCTGGCATTAATTTATATTGCCCGGTGGCGTAACGCTTTCCGGGCCAACAATCGCGTGCATGCCAGCCGTGATCGTTTTGTGCTCAGTTTTGTATATTCCCATAAGCATTTCTTATCTGGCAGGTTGTGAATTAACTTTCGTAAATTCCCGCCATTTATTCGTTTGCTGAACCGATTTCGCAGCAATTGACGTCAGGGGTTTTACGTGGCTTTATAAAAGTGAATAAAGTTGAGCCTGAAAGATTTCGCAGCGCAGCAAGACGGCAAGCAGGCACATCCCAGGGAGCATAGTGACCAGGGTGAGCAAACGCAGCCAATACCGCTGTGCGTGAAAGCTACAGGGCAATCAAATTAAAGATGGGGTGTCTGGGGTCATATGAACGAACAATATTCCGCGTTGCGTAGTAATGTCAGTATGCTCGGCAAAGTGCTGGGAGAAACCATCAAGGATGCGCTGGGAGAGAACATTCTTGATCGCGTAGAAACAATCCGTAAGTTGTCCAAATCATCTCGCGCTGGCAATGAAGCTAATCGCCAGGAGTTGCTCACCACGCTACAGAACCTGTCTAATGACGAGCTACTGCCAGTTGCCCGCGCGTTTAGCCAGTTCCTGAACCTGGCCAACACCGCCGAGCAATACCACAGCATTTCGCCAAAAGGCGAAGCTGCCAGCAACCCGGAAGTGATTGCTCGCACCCTGCGTAAACTGAAAGCCCAGCCCAACCTTGATGAAGCCACCATCAAAAAAGCAGTAGAGGCGTTGTCTCTGGAGCTGGTACTGACCGCACACCCGACCGAAATTACCCGTCGCACGCTGATCCATAAAATGGGTGAGGTCAATGCCTGCCTCAAACAACTGGATAACAAAGACATCGTCGATTACGAACGCCACCAACTGATGCGCCGCCTGCGCCAGTTAATCGCCCAGTCCTGGCATACGGATGAAATCCGTAAAATACGTCCCAGCCCGGTTGATGAAGCCAAATGGGGCTTCGCCGTGGTTGAAAACAGCCTGTGGGAAGGTGTGCCGAACTATCTGCGTGAACTGAACGAACAGTTGGAAGAGCATCTGAACTATAAGCTGCCCGTCGATTTTGTCCCGGTCCGATTCACCTCCTGGATGGGGGGTGACCGTGACGGCAACCCGAACGTGACGGCGGATATCACCCGTCATGTACTGTTGCTCAGCCGCTGGAAAGCGACCGACCTGTTCCTGAAAGACATCCAGTTTCTGGTTTCTGAGCTATCGATGGTCGATGCCACTCCGGAGCTCTTAGCGCTGGTGGGTGAAGAAGGGGCGGCAGAACCTTACCGCCACCTGATGAAAATGCTGCGTTCACGCCTGATGACGACCCAGGCCTGGCTGGAAGCGCGTCTGAAAGGCGAAAAATTGCCAAAACCTGCAGGCTTGTTGACGCAAAACGAGCAGCTATGGGAACCGTTGTACGCGTGTTACCAGTCTCTGCAAGCTTGCGGTATGGGTATCATCGCCAATGGCGAACTGCTCGATACCCTCCGCCGGGTGAAATGTTTTGGCGTACCGCTGGTGCGTATCGATATTCGTCAGGAAAGCACCCGTCATACCGAAGCGCTGGGCGAACTGACCCGTTATCTGGGAATTGGCGACTACGAAAGCTGGTCAGAAGCAGACAAACAGGCCTTCCTGATCCGCGAACTGAATTCCAAACGTCCACTTCTGCCACGCAGCTGGGAACCGAGTAACGAAACCCGTGAAGTGCTCGACACCTGTCGAGTGATTGCCGAAGCACCTTATGGCTCTATTGCCGCCTACGTTATCTCGATGGCGAAAACGCCGTCAGATGTGCTGGCCGTTCACCTGCTGCTGAAAGAAGCTGGCATTGGTTTTACCATGCCGGTAGCGCCGCTGTTTGAAACGCTGGACGACCTGAACAATGCTGACGATGTTATGACTCAGCTGTTAAATATCGACTGGTATCGCGGTCTGATTCAGGGCAAACAGATGGTCATGATCGGCTACTCTGACTCGGCAAAAGACGCAGGCGTGATGGCGGCCTCCTGGGCGCAATATCAGGCACAGGATGCGCTGATCAAAACCTGCGAAAAAGCCGGCATTGAGCTGACGTTGTTCCACGGCCGTGGCGGTTCAATTGGACGGGGTGGCGCACCAGCCCATGCCGCGTTACTCTCCCAGCCGCCTGGCAGCCTGAAAGGCGGACTGCGTGTGACTGAGCAAGGTGAGATGATCCGCTTCAAATACGGTCTACCGGAAGTCACCATCAGCAGTCTGTCTTTGTACACGGGCGCAATTCTGGAAGCCAACTTGTTGCCACCGCCAGAGCCGAAAGATGCCTGGTGTCATATTATGGACGAGCTTTCAGATATCTCCTGCGAACTGTACCGTGGTTATGTTCGCGAAAACAAAGACTTTGTTCCGTACTTCCGCTCTGCAACCCCGGAGCAAGAGCTGGGTAAATTACCGCTCGGCTCACGTCCGGCAAAACGCCGCCCAACTGGCGGGGTAGAGTCTCTGCGAGCCATTCCGTGGATTTTTGCCTGGACCCAGAACCGCCTGATGCTTCCGGCATGGTTGGGTGCAGGTACCGCGCTGCAAAAAGTGGTTGAAGATGGAAAACAAAGCGAGCTTGAAGCAATGTGCCGCGACTGGCCTTTCTTCTCCACGCGTCTTGGCATGCTGGAAATGGTGTTCTCGAAAGCTGACCTGTGGCTGGCAGAGTACTACGATCAGCGTTTGGTCAAAAAAGAGCTCTGGCCGCTGGGCGAAGAACTGCGTCACCGTCTGGAAGCTGACATCAATGTGGTGCTGGCGATTGCCAATGACTCACATCTGATGGCCGACCTGCCGTGGATTGCCGAGTCTATTCAGTTAAGAAATATTTATACTGATCCGCTAAACGTTCTACAGGCAGAGCTTTTACATCGTTCGCGCCAGGCGGAAGAACAAGGTAAAGCACCGGATCCACGCGTTGAACAAGCGCTGATGGTCACTATCGCAGGTGTTGCTGCCGGTATGCGTAATACAGGTTAAGTTAATCCCCCGTCACCCTCGTGCTATTGCGCGGGGGTGGCCTCGAAAACGCTTGTCATAACCACTTCATTTCAAATATATTTCCAGCCTGATTCATTCATTTCATGAATAAATCATCAACAAAACGCGATATTTACGTCGCGAAGCTTCAGTTCCTCTTAATATTTAGCCGCTACTCTTGGCGACACGATTAAAGACAGGCTCACACTATGCAATCCTTACAACTCCAGCCTAAACCTTTGTTTAGCTGGAAAGCCCTGGGTTGGGCGCTCCTCTATTTTTGGTTTTTTTCCACCTTACTACAGGCCGTTATTTATTTCAGTGGTTACAGCGGGTCTACCGGATTACGCGACTCTTTACTGTTCAGCTCACTGTGGTTGATCCCAGTATTCTTATTTCCAAACCGTATTCGCATTATCGCCGCCGTTATTGGCGTGGTGCTGTGGGCTGCTTCACTGGCTGCGCTGAGCTATTACGTTATTTACGGACAGGAGTTCTCGCAGAGCGTTCTGTACGTGATGTTTGAGACCAACGCAAACGAAGCCAGCGAATACCTGAGCCAATACTTCAGCCTGAAGATTGTCCTTATCGCATTGGCCTACACGGCAGTTGCTATTCTGCTGTGGACCCGCCTGCGCCCGGTCTATATTCCGTCACCCTGGCGTTATCTGGTGTCGTTTGCGCTGTTATACGGTCTGATTCTGCATCCGATGGCCGTTAATACGTTTATTAAACACAAACCTTTTGAGAAAACGCTGGATGGCCTTGCTTCACGTATGGAGCCAGCCGCGCCGTGGCAGTTTATCTCAGGCTACTATCAGTATCGTCAGCAACTGACCTCATTGAATAGCCTGCTGAATGAGAACAATGCGCTGCCGCCACTGGCTAACTTTAAAGATAACTCAGGTGATGCCCCGCGCACGCTGGTACTGGTGATTGGTGAATCAACTCAGCGTGGACGCATGAGTTTGTACGGTTATCCACGTGAAACCACGCCTGAGCTGGACGCATTGCACAAATCTGATCCTAATTTAACCGTGTTCAATAATGTCGTGACCTCACGTCCGTACACGATTGAAATCCTGCAGCAGGCGCTGACCTTCGCTAACGAGAAGAATCCGGATTTGTATCTGACGCAGCCGTCACTGATGAATATGATGAAACAGGCGGGGTATAAAACCTTCTGGATCACCAATCAGCAAACAATGACTGCGCGTAATACCATGCTGACCGTATTTTCTAAGCAGACGGACAAGCAGTTTTATATGAATCAGCAGCGTACCCAAAGTGCGCGCGAATACGACAGCAACGTGCTGGCTCCATTTAAAGAAGTCATGGCTGACCCGGCACCGAAAAAGTTCATCATCGTTCATCTGCTGGGTACGCACATTAAGTACAAATTCCGTTATCCGGAAGGTCAGGGCAAGTTCGATAATAATATCGACAACGTTCCTCCGGGTCTGAGCAGCGATGAACTGGAGTCATATAACGATTATGACAATGCCAATGTTTATAACGACCACATCATTGCTAGCCTGATCAAAGATTACAAAGCGACCGATCCGAACGGCTTCCTGCTCTATTTCTCTGACCACGGAGAAGAGGTATATGACACACCGCCGCATAAAACGCAGGGTCGAAATGAAGACAACCCAACTCGCCATATGTATACGGTTCCGTTCCTGCTGTGGACCTCTGAAAAATGGCAGGCCGCGCATCCACGAGATTTCTCCCAGGATGTGAATCGAAAATACAGCAGCTCTGAGCTTATCCATACCTGGTCTGATTTAGCTGGCTTCACTTACGATGGATTCGATCCGACCCGTGCTATTACCAACCCGCAGTTTAAAGAAACAACCCGCTGGATTGGTAATCCGTACAAGAAAAACGCCCTGATTGATTACGATACCCTGCCGTATGGGGATCAAATCGGGAATCAGTAATAGAATGCCTTATCCGGCCTACGATCCACTCAGTCCCGTAGGCCGGAAAGCGCAGCGCCATCCGGTAATTTATCACTTGAGACTCCCCGCTTTCGACGCTACTGTTTCCCTGTCTGCGATCTGCAAGGGATTAACATGTATCACGACATCAGCCATCTTCTCTCCCGCCTGATTAACGGCCCGACACCACTGTGCAAGGTGTATTTCCCCAGTACTAATGGTTCAATGCCAGAGCTGGCATATCAGGTTGATTTTCCGCGACTGGAGATTGTGCTGGAGGGCGAATTCACCGATAGCAGTGTTGCAGGCGCATCCACTACGTTAACGCCTTATGATGTTCTGTATATCCCGGCAGGGGGCTGGAACTTCCCACAATGGCAAACACCGGTAACGACGCTGAGCATCTTATTCGGCAAACAGCAACTGGGTTTCAGTGTCGTGCAGTGGGATGGTAAGCAGTATCAAAACCTCACAAAGCAACACGTCGCACGACGCGGGCCACGTATCGGTTCTTTCCTGTTACATACACTCAATGAAATGCAGATGCAGCCTCAGGAGCAGCAAACGGCCAGACTGATCGTCTCCAGTCTGCTCAGCCATTGTCGCGACCTGCTGGGAAGCCAGATCCAGACGGCGTCACGCAGCCAGGCGCTTTTTGAAGCTATTCGTGACTATATTGACGAACATTACGCCTCTCCGCTCACCCGGGAATCCGTGGCCCAGGCGTTCTACATCTCTCCAAATTACCTTTCGCACCTGTTTCAAAAAACAGGGACCATTGGCTTTAACGAATACCTGAACCATACGCGGCTGGAGCACGCAAAGACGCTACTAAAGGGTTACGATCTGAAAGTCAAAGAAGTGGCCCACACCTGTGGATTTGTTGACAGCAATTACTTCTGTCGCCTGTTTCGAAAAAATACCGAGCGTTCACCTTCAGAGTATCGTCGGCAATATCACAGCCAGTTGACGGACAAGAAAGTTAGTCCAGAATAAGATGAGTATGTTGTGGTGCCGACAGTACTTTACGTACGGCACTCATCACCCGTTGAGGTTCCCGCAAAAAAGCGCTAATTCCCGACTGGACGTAACGACTTTGCGTAAATCGCTCAGCACCTGCCAGCTCAATATCGGTAATCAGCAACACCACATCGGCGCGACTAATATCGTCTTCCGTCAAACGATTCTCCGTTCCCAGCGCCCCCTGAGTTTCAATCTTGATGTTCCACTTGTCCTGCTGAAAGAGTTTTTCCAGCCGCTCGGCAGCCATATAGGTATGTGCGACGCCGCTGACGCAAGCGGTCACTGCAACCAGATATCGAACAGATGCGACTGCCATATCAACCTCCTACGGTTACCTGAAATCCGGCGTCTTCTGCCATCTTACGCAACGTCGCCACCTCTTGTGCTGACGGGGCGGGCACATCCTTCATCGACCACTGCTGCCCAAGAAGGCGATATTTCGGCTCACCATACTGATGAAACGGTAGCAGATGTACTTGCTTTATATCTAATGATGACAATAAGGTCAGCGCACGCTGCATGTTCTCCACGCTGAGCGTAAAGCCCGGAATCAGCGGCAGACGAGGGATCACATTGACCCCCTCACCAACTAATAGCTGTAAATTCTTTAGTACGCGCGGCAGATTCATATTCACCACCTCGCGAGCCTGGCTTTCATCCATAATTTTAAGATCGAAAAGCACCTCATCGCATAACTTTGCCAGCGGGAGCAGACGACTGGCGGGAGCATCCCCCGCCGTTTCAATCGCGCACTGCACACCGTTGCGTCGCAGACGCTGTAAAAACCGGATGGCGAAAGCGGCCTGCATCAGTACTTCGCCACCAGAAAGCGTCACCCCGCCACCAGAGGTTTGAAAGAAAATATCATCTTTCATTACCTCACGTTCCAGCGCATCAAGGGAGATATCACGACCAATGTGCTCAAACGCGCCGGAAGGGCATTCATCGACATCTCGCAGACACGGCGCGCAGTGCAGACATTTACTCTCCCGCCGTACTGTTTCAATACGCGGGGAAATAGATTCAGGATTAGCACACCACGGGCAGGTGTGCGGGCAGCCTTTAAAAAAGACTACAGTGCGGATCCCCTGCCCGTCATTCAGCGAGTAACGCTGAATATTGAAAATGCGTGCAACCTCCTCGCCGGATATCTCCACAACCTCACAGTTGATGTGCGGTCCGGCGAATAATGTCATCCTGAATCTCCTTCGATAATTCGACAAAGAAAGCGCTGTATCCAGCCACGCGAACCACTAGTCCGGCGAAGTCCTGCGGACGCTGCTGGGCTTCCCGCAACGTATCGGCATTCACCACGTTAAACTGGATATGCTGTAGTTTAAGCTGGGTAAACGCCCGCAAGAAATCCGCCAGCTTGCGCAAACCAGCCTCACCTTCCAGCGTGGCCGGTGTGAACTTCACGTTCAATAACGTGCCGTTCGACAGCAGGGTGTTGTCCAGCTTACTAACTGACTTCAGCACCGCTGTCGGCCCCTGCATATCCTGACCGAGCATCGGCGATAAGCCGCCATCAGCCAGCTGCTCCCCGGCATAACGACCGTCCGGCGTCGCCCCAACGACCGATCCCAGCGGTACGTGTGCAGATACAGTATATGAACCGGGTGTAAATTGCCCACCGCGCGGATTCTGGTATTTTTCCACCTCTTTACAATAATGACGCAGCAGTTCGGCACTGATGTTATCCACATCATCAATATCGTTACCGTATTTCTCAAATCGGTTAATCAGTCTGGCGCGAATTTTCTCGCCCTCCGTCGTAGCGAAATTACGCTTCAATACCGACAACAGCTCGTCAAAACTTAAGCGCTGCTGTTCGAATACCAGCCCATTAAGGGCATGCAGAGAGTCACTCAGGTTGGCAATACCGATCCCTTGTACGCCGGAGAAATTGTAACGCGCTCCACCATCGGTGATATCGCAGCCCTTCACCAGACAATCGTTAATAAACGAGGAGAGCAACGGTACCGGAGCCCAGTCACGATGACCGATGTCGCAAATATTACTCCCCTCCACCATCAGGGTAATGTAGTGGCTGATTTTGGCTCGAATGTGTGACAGCAGACCTCCGAACGTCAACTCGTGGTTACCCTCATTCTCATACAGGCTGATTTCCATCACTTTCAGCAAATTAAACATGGCAATATCGTGCAGACCGTAGGTTCTACCCGGGATCGACAGCTCCACACAGCCCACCACCGCGTAATCTCGCGCATCTTCCAGCGATACGCCCCGGTTCAGGAAAGCAGGCACCACCACTTCGTCGTTAAAGACTTGAGGAATACCGGTGCCCAGGCGGATGGTTTCCGCCGTTTTCATCAGGAATGGCGTATCAATTAACGCATTGGTGCGTACACCGAGATTTGGCTGTGGTAGTTGCACACTCTGGTAGGCATCAAGGCAGAGGAAAGAGAGCACGTTTACCGCACTGCGCCCGCTCTCCGTCAACCCACCAAGCAATGCGGTATACCCCGTCGGGAATCCGGCGAAGTAGCGCGCGCTACTGGTGGAACGCAGCAGCACGATGTCATTGCATTTCACCCACAGCGATTCGAGCAGCTCTTTTAAGAAGGCTGGATCGTCTCCCTGGGTCAGGGAAACCTGGTAAAACGGCAGCATATACTGATCAAAACGTCCCAGCGAGAGCGAGCTGGCATTGGATTCATACTGCAGAATGATGTTCATGTACCAGAACAACTGGCACGCCTGCCAGAAAGTTTGTGGCTTATGTTGCATGTTATGACGAGAGTTAGCAGCAATAGCGAGCAGTTCCTGACGACGATGCGCATCCGGACAGCTTTCCGCCATTTTCTCTGCCAGTGTGGCATAACGTTGAATGTGGTTTTGCGAGGCCTCAAGTAACAACAGCGCCGCCTGATAAAAATGGTTATCCGGATTCAGTCGACTATGTGTACGCATCTGCGATACCAGTTCACCCAACCCGTGTTTCAACAGGTGCGGATAATCAATAATGATATGCCCCTGTCCTTTATCCGTTTGGTTAATGCTAAAAATCTGTGTACTGACTGCCGCCTTCACCTCATCGGTCATCTGGCCGTTGATGAAATCTTTCATCGAGCGTTTTTCCCAGTAGGGAAACAACACCTCGCGATAGAGACGCTTATCTTCTTCGCTGATGTCAAAACGATCCTGCGGACGTGTCGGGAACTGATCCAGCTCCTTAAGCAACCAGTACGGGTCCATTTCCGGCGACATAATACCTGCTCGCGGCTTCACGGTACGGTTCCCGGCAATCAGCTCCTCATCACGAATCGATATTTCAACATGCTCAAGGATATATGCGGTTGCTTTAGCCCGACGCAGAATAACCGGCTCCCCTTCTGTCTGCTGATGGCTAGCGGTATACAGCTGCGCACGCTCGAGCGAAATCTCACGATGGTTTTTAAACAGAGCGGCTTTGAGGCGTTGAATACGATTCGTCATGAGGCAGGCTCCCTGGCATATAAAGTTACGCGGTTTGCGCCAAATGCGCGCCAATCTTGTTCATGATGGCATCGGCACGTTTTACCGCATCGCTAATGTTGACACGAACGATGGTTTTCCCCGCAAAGCGCTCCTCAAACTTGATACCGATATCTTTGGTCAGAATCACCATATCGGCATCTGCCACATCCGCTGCGGTCAGTTCGTTTTCCAGACCAATCGAACCCTGTGTCTCAACTTTTATCTCCCAGCCCCTGGCCTTCGCTGCGTTTTCCAGCGCTTCGGCTGCCATATAGGTGTGTGCAACACCAGAAGGACATGCTGTTACTGCGATAATTTTAGTCATAGCTCATTCCTCACTTAATTCGTTTCAAAATCCAAATCCAGATCGTCTTCATTCTCGTCAACCAGAGACACTTTCTTCCTTGCCAGACTTTTCAGCACGTTAACGCAGACCGCCGTCACCACTGCCCCAACCACGACCGCCGCGATATAACCTAGTTTTCCTTCCACAACGGGCAGAACGATTAAGCCCCCCCAACCGGCATAACACTGTGCGCCAAACAACGCGGCCGTTACTGCACCACAAGTCGAACCGACCATAATGGATGGAATTACGCGCAGTGGGTCAGCAGCAGCAAAAGGAATCGCCCCTTCCGTAACACCAACACACCCCATCACTAATGCGGCTTTACCCGCTTCGCGTTCTTCAGAAGAGAAATTTTTACGGCTCATTAGCGTCGCTAGCCCTAATCCCAGCGGCGGTACACAGATCCCCACAGCCGCTATCGCTACCACGGTATAAACACCCTGCGCTACGCAAATCAGCATGAACGCATAAGCAACCTTGTTAATCGGGCCACCCATATCAAAAGCCAGCATCAGACCCATAATGACCGCTAACATCACGACACTGCCCTGCTGCATTCCCTGCAACCATTGCGTCAAATTGGCGGTTAACGCACCGACCGGTTCACCCAGTCCCCACATCATGATGCCCGCAGTAATAAAGGTGCCGACAATAGGAATAACAAAGATGGGCATTACCGAGCGCAACACCTTATGCACCGGAATCTTCTTCAGATAGTGAACAACAATACCGCCGATGACCCCGGCAATCAGCGCGCCAAAGAATCCAGCGCCAAAGCTGTTGCCCACCCAGGCACCAATCGCACAAGGTGCCAGCGCAGAGCGCTCGGCGATCGAATACCCGATATACGCCGCAAGAAAAGGCACCATTAAGGTCAGCCCGGCGACACCAATATCGAATAGCTTCTTGAGATTGGGATCGGTCACAGCATCCGGTACCGCTCCTTTGCCATACAGCATGACGGAGACCGCCAGTAAAATACCGCCCGCTACGACGAAGGGGATCATATGCGAAACACCTGTCATCAGGTGCTGACGGGTGTTTTTCAGGATCTGCACCAACTCTTTCATAAGTCGCTCCCGGGCTTTTTGAGGCCCATGTCCATAATGTTGTTGCGGAAACAATAGGCAATCCGATGCAGCGCAGACAGTGGATAAAAAGGCCATTTACTGGATTTTTGTAATATCAGTACAAAAATGCGATCCGCCTCATAACTTGCGGAATACCAGGAATTATTAAATGGATTAAGACTTGTGAGGTATATCCCACTTTGAAACTTACATTACATTTGTCCAGTTTTTGACAGATTTGTCACATGGCAGGCCTGGGCATTGCCCTTTTATTCTGTAGTCAGAAATCGTTATGGGAGAGAGGCTATGGCCCTGATTGTGGAATTTACTTGTGAGCTACCCAATGGCGTACATGCCCGTCCGGCAAGCCACATTGAAACGCTGTGCAACAGCTTTATCTCACGCATTGAGTGGCATAATCTTCGCACTGACCGAAAGGGCAACGCCAAAAGCGCGCTGGCGCTAATTGGCACCGACACTCTGGCAGGTGACAACTGTCAACTGCTGATCTCCGGTGCCGATGAGGAGACTGCTCACCAGAGATTGAGTCAGTGGTTACATGATGAATTCCCTCACTGTGATGCCCCGATGGAAGAGGTCAAAAACAGTGAACTGGAACTGCTTCCGACGTCACTAACGAATCTTAATCCTCAGCTTTTTCGAGCCAGGGCAGTCTGCAGCGGCAGTGCAGGCGGCATGCTGACACTTCTCTCTTCACTGGATCTTAACGCGCTCGGCGAACTCCCAACTGCCAACGATGTGGAAGCCGAGCAATCCATGCTCGATAATGGCCTGACGCTGTTGATGAAGAATATTGAGTTCCGCCTGCTCGACAGCGATGGTGCAACCAGTGCAATTCTGGAGGCTCACCGCTCACTGGCCAGTGACACCTCCCTGCGTCAACATTTGCTGACAGGCATTTCTCGTGGTTTAAGCTGCGCCCAGGCGATTGTCGAAAGCGCCAACCATTTCTGTGATGAGTTCACCCGCTCCAGCAGCAGTTATTTACAAGAACGCGCACTGGACGTACGCGACGTCTGCTTCCAACTTCTGCAACAAGTTTATGGCGAACAGCGCTTCCCGGCACCGGGCAAACTCACCCAGCCAGCAATCTGTATGGCTGATGAACTCACACCCAGCCAGTTCCTCGAACTGGATAAAACATTCCTTAAGGGCTTATTGCTAAAAAGCGGTGGCACGACTTCCCATACGGTTATTCTTGCACGCTCATTCAACATTCCCACGCTAGTGGGCGTGGATATTGAAGCCTTAACGCCGTGGCAACAACAAACCGCCTACATCGACGGCAACGCAGGCGCGATCGTCGTCGCACCGACTGAACCCGTTGCCCGCTACTACCAACAGGAAGCCCGCGTACAGGAGGCCTTGCGCAAACAACAGCGTATCTGGCTGACTCAGGAAGCTCGTACTGCAGATGGTATACGTATGGAGGTTGCAGCCAACATTGCTCATTCCGTGGAAGCACAGGCGGCTTTTGGCAACGGTGCAGAAGCCGTTGGCTTGTTCCGTACAGAAATGTTGTATATGGACCGCACCAGCGCTCCCGGTGAAAATGAGCTGTACAACATTTTTTGCCAGGCACTGGAGTCCGCACAAGGACGCAGCATTATTGTGCGGACCATGGACATCGGTGGTGATAAACCCGTTGACTACCTGAATATTCCAGCCGAAGCGAACCCGTTCCTCGGCTATCGCGCAGTCCGTATTTATGAAGAGTACGCTTCGCTGTTTACTACGCAGCTCCGGGCGATACTTCGAGCCTCTGCACACGGCAGCCTGAAAATCATGATCCCAATGATCTCCTCAATGGAAGAGATCCTGTGGGTCAAAGAGAAGCTGGCAGAAGCCAAACAACAGTTGCGTAATGAACATATCCCGTTTGATGAGAAGATTCAGCTCGGCATCATGCTGGAAGTACCATCAATAATGTTTATCATCGATCAGTGTTGCGAAGAAATTGATTTCTTTAGTATTGGTAGCAACGACCTGACCCAGTACCTGCTGGCGGTCGATCGCGACAACGCCAAGGTTACGCGCCACTACAATAGCCTGAATCCAGCTTTCCTGCGCGCTCTGGATTTCGCGGTACAGGCGGTACATCGTCAGGGTAAGTGGATTGGCCTGTGCGGTGAACTTGGCGCAAAAGGATCGGTGTTGCCGCTACTGATTGGCCTGGGATTAGATGAAATCAGCATGAGCGCACCATCCATTCCTGCCGCCAAAGCACGGATGGCGCAACTGGACAGCCGCGCCTGCCGCCAGTTACTGAATCAGGCGATGGCCTGTCGCACCTCGCTGGAAGTGGAGCACTTGCTGGCCCAGTTCCGCATGTCTCAACAGGATGCCCCGCTGGTTACGGCGCAATGTATTACTCTGGATAGCGACTGGCGCAACAAAGAGGAAGTGATCAAAGGAATGACTGACAACCTGCTGCTGGCAAATCGTTGTCGCTACCCGCGCAAGCTGGAAGCCGATCTGTGGGCACGTGAAGCGGTCTTCTCCACTGGATTGGGCTTTAGCTTCGCCATTCCGCACAGCAAGTCTGAACATATTGAACAATCCACGATTAGCGTGGCGCGCCTGACTGCACCTGTACGCTGGGGTGATGAAGATGCACAATTCATCATCATGCTTACGCTCAACAAACACGCCGCCGGTGACCAGCATATGCGTATTTTCTCACGCCTGGCGCGCCGCATTATGCATGAAGAATTCCGCAACGCACTGGTTAACGCGGCATCTGCCGATGCTATTGCCAGCCTGCTGCAACACGAGCTTGAACTTTAAGAGGGTATTTATATGGAACTGTATCTGGATACCGCCAACGTGGCGGAAGTTGAACGTCTGGCCCGCATCTTCCCTATCGCAGGTGTGACCACCAACCCGAGCATTGTGGCGGCAGGTAAAGAGCCCATCTGGGACGTACTGCCACGCCTGCAAAAGGCCATTGGCGAAAATGGCGTTCTGTTTGCCCAGACGATGAGTCGGGATGCGGATGGTATGGTGAAAGAAGCCAAACGCCTGAGCAACGCGGTACCGGGCATCGTGGTGAAAATTCCGGTCACTTCCGAAGGTCTCGCAGCTATCAAACAATTGAAAAAAGAAGGCATTACAACACTCGGCACTGCCGTATACAGCGCGGCGCAGGGACTGCTGGCAGCGCTGGCCGGGGCAAAATATGTCGCACCGTATGTTAACCGTATTGACGCTCAGGGCGGCGACGGTATCCGCACTGTACAGGAGTTGCAAACATTGCTGGAGCTGCATGCACCAAACAGCATGGTGCTGGCAGCCAGTTTTAAAACGCCACGTCAGGCACTGGATTGCTTACTGGCAGGATGTGAGGCAATCACCCTGCCATTAGATGTAGCGCAACAAATGCTCAACACCCCTGCGGTAGAGTCAGCAATAGAGAAGTTTGAGCAGGACTGGAACAACGCATTTGGTCACATCAACCTGTGAAGAGGATTAAAGTATGGATCGCATAATTCAATCACCTGGTAAGTACATCCAGGGGGCAGATGTTATTACCCGTCTTGGCAGCTATCTCAAACCACTGGCAGAACGCTGGCTGGTCGTTGGGGACAAGTTTGTCTTAGGTTTTGCACAACCCGCTGTAGAAAAAAGCTTCCATGATGCCGGTTTATCACTGGAAATCGTGCCATTTGGCGGTGAATGTTCACAAAACGAAATCGACCGCCTGCGCGGTGTGGCTGAACAAGCGAAGTGTGGCGCGGTTCTCGGTATTGGCGGTGGTAAAACGCTGGATACCGCGAAAGCGCTGGCTCACTTTATGGACGTGCCCGTCGCCATTGTGCCAACCATTGCTTCAACCGATGCGCCATGCAGCGCGCTGTCCGTGATTTATACCGATGCTGGCGAATTCGATCGCTATCTGCTGCTGCCCAACAATCCGGACAGGGTTATTGTTGACACCAAAATTGTGGCGGACGCACCGGCGCGTCTGTTAGCTGCGGGTATTGGTGATGCGCTGGCGACCTGGTTTGAAGCACGCGCCTGTTCACGCAGTGGCGCCACCACGATGGCGGGTGGTCAGTGTACTCAGGCTGCGCTGGCGCTGGCTGAACTGTGCTACAACACGCTGATTGAAGAAGGCGAAAAAGCCATGCTTGCCGCCGAGCAGCATGTGGTTACCCCGGCACTGGAACGCGTCGTAGAAGCCAACACCTATCTGAGCGGCGTCGGTTTTGAAAGCGGTGGTCTGGCTGCCGCGCACGCAATCCATAACGGCCTGACGGCAATCCCGGATGCACATCACTACTACCACGGAGAGAAAGTGGCTTTCGGCACGCTAACGCAACTGGTACTGGAAAACGCACCGGTAGAAGAAATTGAAACCGTCGCCGCATTGTGTCATTCCGTTGGTCTGCCGATTACGCTGGCGCAGCTGGACATCAAACAGGATATTCCAGCCAAAATGCGCATAGTGGCACAAGCAGCCTGTGCCGAGGGCGAAACAATTCACAACATGCCTGGCGGTGCGACACCCGATCAGGTTTATGCCGCCCTGCTGGTGGCAGACCAGTACGGTCAGCGTTATCTGCAGGAATGGGAATAAAATCTGACCAAGACTCCCGGCTCACGCCGGGAGTCTTTTTGAATGCCCTTCCTGTCTCTTCATTTTCCATCCGCCTGCGTTTTCCGGCTCACAAGCGCTAACGCCAGTACAATCAGCACAATGCCGCCGCCTTCAATCGGTCCTGGATTTTCACCAAGCAACCACCAGGAAAACAGCACACCGCATACTGGCACCGCCAGCGTACTTAAACTGGCAATGCTCGCAGGAAGATTTTTCAGCACAAATAACCACAGGCTCCAGGCCAGCGCAGTGGCCAGAATGGCGCTATAGGCCAGTGCCCAAAAGACAATAGGTTGCCAGTTAACTTCCGGTTGGGGCACCCACCAGGCAACGACGCTCATGACCAGCGCGGCATACAGCATTTGCCACGCCGTGAGTGAGAGCAAATCAATCCTGGGATGACGAGCGTACATTCGCTTGGCGACAATTGCGCTCGCCCCCCAGCTCACACCGGAAAGGATCGCCAGCAACGCACTTTTCATCGAGGTGAAATCAAGCTGCCACGGTTGCATCACCAGCACCAGTCCAACAGCGGCAATGCCGATTGCCGCATATTGCATACGTCGAAACCGCTCCCCCAGAAACAACGCCGCCAGGATCACCACCCAGAATGGCATGGTATAAGTGAGGATGGCGACCTTTCCCGCCCCGCCGCTGACCAGCGCCCATTGCGCCAGTCCGATCATGCCACAGGTCTGTAACAACGCTATCGCCAGGGTAAATTTAAACGGCGTCGGTCTTAATCCACGACCACGCAAGAGCAAAACAAGAAATAAGACGAGGGTGCCGAAAATACAGCGAAGAGATGTAAAGTCGAACGCGCCAATATAGCTCGTGACTTGCTTCATGAAGATCCAGCTATAACTCCAGATAAGAGTGAGAACGAGAAGACCACTGACAGCCAGTGGGTTGCTCTTTCCTGAGGCAGACATGATAAATCCCGTAGAGTGACGTTTCCTTTATGTACTATACCCTAAATAATTCGAGTTGCAGGAAGGCGGCAAAGGAAGAAATCCCCAGGGGCATAGATAACTATGTGACTGGGGTTTCTGAGTGTAGCCAACACACCGGCAACTTGAAGTATGACCGGTATATACGCCTCAAAAAAAACTTCAGCGACTGCCGGGAAGCAGCCGCTGAAGTGTTAGACGTTGAGATTACAGCAGATCAAAACGGTCCAGATTCATCACTTTCACCCATGCCGCGACAAAGTCCTTCACGAACTTCTCGTGGGCATCGCTGCAAGCATAAACTTCTGCCAGTGCACGCAGTACCGAGTTAGAACCGAATACCAGATCGGCGCGGGTAGCGGTGTATTTCACATCACCGTTCAGGCGGTCGCGCCCTTCAAACAGTTCTAGCGACTCATCCACCGCTTTCCATTCGTTGCGCATATCCAGCAGATTGACGAAGAAATCATTGCTGAGCACTCCAGGACGATCGGTAAAGACGCCATGCTGGCTACCATCAAAGTTGGTTCCCAGCACACGCATACCACCCACCAGCACGGTCATTTCCGGTGCGGTTAACGTCAACTGCTGCGCTTTATCAATCAGCAGCGATTCGGTGGTTGATACGTCAGGACGGGAACGATAGTTACGGAAGCCATCGGCAATCGGCTTCAGCAATTCAAACATCTCAATATCGGTTTGATCCTGACGCGCATCCACGCGGCCTGGAACAAAAGGTACAGTGATACTGACGCCCGCTGCACTTGCTGCCTTCTCCACACCGACAACACCGGCCAGCACGATAATATCGGCCAACGAGGCTGTATGGGCAGATTTATAGATACCTTCCAGCACAGGCAGAACACGTGCAGCAGTGGCATTCACATCCCAACCACGTTGTGGATTCAGCGCCAGGCGAGCACCGTTAGCACCGCCACGTTTGTCACCACCACGGAATGTAGAAGCCGAAGCCCACGCCACCGATACCAGCTCGCCTACGGAAAGTCCGGAAGCCGCGATGGTCGCCTTCAGGTTAAGAATATCTTCTTCGCTTGGGTTGAAGAACGCATGCGGCAGCGGATCCTGCCAAATCAGATCCTCTTGTGGTACTTCCGGTCCAATGTAACGCGCTTTCGGCCCCATATCACGGTGCGTCAGTTTAAACCACGCACGGGCAAAAGCTTCGTTGAACGCCTGCGGATCGTTAAGGAAACGACGAGAGATTTTCTCGAACTCAGGATCAAAACGCAGCGTCAGGTCGGTGACCAGCATCGTCGGCTTACGTTTTTTCGACGGATCAAACGGATCAGGAATGATTTCTGGCGCATCAACCGCTTCAAACTGGATGGCACCGGCCGGGCTGCGAGTTTGTACCCATTCGTATTTGAACAGGTTCTCGAAGAAATAGTTGCTCCACTGGGTTGGTGTTTGCGTCCAAACCACTTCTAGACCAGACGTGATAGCATCTGCGCCCGCACCGCTACCATAGCTGCTGGCCCAGCCTAAACCCTGTGCTTCAATCGGTGCTGACTCTGGGTCGGCCCCGACATGTGACGCAGGTGCTGCACCGTGAGTTTTACCTAACGTATGGCCACCACCGATTAGCGCTACGGTTTCTTCGTCGTTCATCCCCATGTTGCCGAATGTCGCACGAATAGCTGCAGCTGCAGAAAGCGGCTCACCGCTGTGATCCGGACCTTCCGGGTTTACATAGATAAGCCCCATCTCGGTCGCGCCCAATGGCGCTTTTGCCAGCTCTTCAGGGTGGCGGTGAGTCAGCCAGGCTTTCTCATCACCCCAGTTTACGTCAAGATCCGGTTCCCAGACGTCTTCACGACCAGCACCAAAACCGAAGGTACGGAAACCTGAGTTTTCCAGCGCTACGTTACCCGCAAGGATAAACAGATCAGCCCAGGAAATTTTCTGACCATATTTCTGCTTAACTGGCCACAGCAGACGGCGTGCCTTATCAAGACTCACGTTGTCCGGCCAGGAGTTCAGTGGTGCAAAACGCTGCTGTCCACGACCCGCTCCACCGCGTCCATCAATAGAGCGATAGGTACCTGCGCCGTGCCATGCCATGCGGATAAATAAACCGGCATAAGTGCCCCAGTCAGCGGGCCACCACGGTTGAGATTCGGACAGGAGGGCTCTGAGATCCCCTTTCAGGGCAGAATAGTCGAGTTTGCTAAATTCTTTGCGGTAGTTAAAGTCCTCACCCAGTGGGTTCGAACGGTTGGAATGTTGGTTCAGCAGATCTACACGGAGTTGATTAGGCCACCAGTCGCGGTTGCTCGTTCCTGCTCCCGCGCTCTGGTCGTGACCGCCTTGATGAAAAGGACACTTACCGGCAGTTGATGCGTTATGGTTATCGTCGGACATGCTCATCTATATGCTCCCTTTACAGTGTTCTGACTACGATATACACCACCAGAGATAAGATATAGTCGAAATAACCCACAGATTCGATAGCTAATTCCTTTTATATTTTAAGTTACAGAGATGTAGATCAAAATGATCAATAAAAAGCCCTCCGTAGAGGGCTGGGGCATCTGTTTAATTCGGTCTTACACCCAGCGTGTGGCAAATAGCGTAGCTCATTTCCGCACGATTGAGGGTATAGAAGTGGAAATCTTTCACCCCTTCACGACTTAAAATCTTCACCATATCCATGGCGATATTCGCCCCCACCAGCTTACGGGTCTCGGCATCGTCATCCAGGCCATCAAACATTGTCGACATCCACGCCGGAATGCGAACGTTAGTCATGTCAGCAAATTTTTTCGCCTGCTTAAAGTTAGAAACCGGCAGAATGCCCGGGATAATCTCCACATCGATCCCCGCAGACACACAGCGATCGCGAAAACGCAGATAGCTTTCCACATCAAAGAAAAATTGGGTGATCGCGCGGTTCGCTCCGGCATCGACCTTACGCTTCAGGTTGAGCAAATCAGCCTGTGCGCTTTTCGCTTCAGGATGCACTTCCGGATAAGCCGCAACTGAGATATCAAAATCTGCGACATCTTTCAGCAAGGTCACCAGATCAGAAGCGTACATATCCGGCTTACCACCACCTGCCGGCAAATCACCGCGCAGAGCAACAATATGACGAATACCGTTGTTCCAGTAATCCTGAGCAATAGTGCGCAACTCATCACGGGTAGCATCAATACAGGTCAGGTGCGGAGCCGCTTCGAGGCCCGTGCGATCCTTAATTCCCTTAATAATGCTGTGCGTGCGGTCACGCTCACCCGAGTTTGCACCATAGGTGACGGAAACAAACTTAGGTTTCAGACTGCTCAGACGATCGATGGAGTTCCACAGGGTTTGCTCCATTTCACTGGTGCGCGGCGGGAAAAACTCGAACGAAACGTTAATCTGACCCTGCACTTCTGCCAGGCTCTGATTCAGGGCTTCCCGCTGGTTGGCGTGAAAAAAGCTCATACCTTACCTCATCAATCTTTTGTCGTTATATGTTGTGTTGTGAACTGCTATACGTTTAGACGTCTAGATGTAAAAATGACGGAAAAGCGCAGTGACGTCAACTGAAAAATCATTGTGGAAGGTGAGGAATACTCAGCGAAGGTGAAATAAATTCATTCTGGTTTGCTGGCAGAAGAGATTTTATCAACGCCGGGAGCCATTTCAGGCGATCTTCCTGCCCTGGTGATATCACCAGACCAGTGTTGATACGCAAATCACAGCCATTCAGCGGGCAAAAAGTCACGCCCTGACGCTGAATAGCCGCAAAAGAGGCGGGGAGAATACTCAGGCCATCGCCATGCGCAATTCGGGCTAATAAAACATCATGTTCAAGAGGTTCTTCAATACAGGCAGGAGAATAACCTGCGCGTCTGAATATCTGGTGGGTATAGTCGAAAAAGGCCGGATTACGCTCTCTCTTAAACCAGAACAGCGGCCTGTGATTGAGCGTCCTCAGTGACAGCGATTTCTCAGCCGCTTCTGGCCAGGAGGCTGGCAACGCGGCAATCAGCGGCTCATGCCAGGGTAAATCCGTCACCGTAACCCCCGCCGTTTCCAGCGGTAATGCCACCAGCGCAGCATCCAGTTTACCCCGGCGTACCTGCCGCACCAGTTCGGTCGACGCGTGACGTACAATGTGCAGCGTCTCGACACGCTCAACCAAATGCGACTCAAACGATGCAAATATACCTTGCTCAAACGCTGTGCTTAACCCCAGTCGTAGCGCTTGCCCATCCGCTTTCGCCAGTTGGCTCAACGCAAGATAGGTTGTGTCCTGTAGCGTCAGCAGCGGGCGAACCATCTCCAGTACACGCAACCCATCTTCCGTCAGCGAGAGTCCACGGCTATGACGGGTAAAAAGCGTCACCCCCAGGCGAACTTCAAGCTGGCGAATATGGCGACTGAGCGGAGGCTGCGACATAAACAGGCGCTGTGCCGCACGGCTCATGTTGTTCTCTTCCGCTACCACGACGAAATAGCGTAGCAGGCGGATATCCAGAGAATTAAGCGGTTGGGTTGTCATACCGAAAAGGTATCACGAAAACGGTATTATCTATAGAAACGCCCACAACCTATCCTCACGTCATACACCAGACAAACGAGGGATAAACCATGTTTTCAGAACGCTATATTACCGGACAAAAAATGCTGCAACAGGTGGATGGCAAAAGCGGCGACGCAGTGCTGGAAAGCCTGAAAGATATTGCGCCAGATTTCGCCCGCTATCTGCTCGAATTTCCTTTCGGTGATATCTATTCCCGACCGGGACTCGATTTACGCAGTCGGGAAATTGCGACCGTCGCCGCATTAACCGCTCTTGGCAACGCGACGCCACAGTTGAAAGTACACATTGCCGCTGCTCTGCATGTTGGATTAACGCAGGAAGAGATCATTGAGGTGATAATGCAGATGGCTGTATATGCAGGTTTTCCAGCCGCGCTGAATGGCCTTTTCGCTGCAAAAGAGGTCTTTTCAGCTCACGAATAGCGAAGCTGCCCGCCGGATAAGATGCGTTAACATCTTTATCCGGCCTAACAATCACACTGGCCGGATAAACTCAGCGTCATCCGGCAACAAAACTACAGCAGTTGCGCCAGGCGATTGATATCCGACTGAATAGCGCCAGCAGTCACATCTCGACCCGCCCCCGGTCCGCGAATCACCAGCGGGTTATCGCGATACCAGCGACTTTCAATGGCGAACACGTTATCGCACGGCAGTAGCGCCGCCAGCGGATGTTCTGGTCGCACCGCTTCAACACCGACGCGTGCTTTGCCGTTAGCATCAAAACGCGCCACGTAGCGTAGCACCAGCCCCATTTCACGGGCGGCTTCCAGACGCTGTACCATCTGCTCGTTCAGCTCATCGCCATTTTCAAAGAAATGATCAATTGAGCCTTCTTCACAGTGCGCTGGTACCAGGGACTCCACACGAACCTGATCCGGTTCGATATCGTAACCGGCTTCGCGCGCCAGAATCACCAGCTTGCGCATCACATCTTTGCCCGAAAGGTCCACTCGCGGGTCCGGTTCAGTCAACCCCTGCTGCCACGCCTGATCCACCAGATCGGTAAACGGGACAGATCCGTCAAATTGCAGGAACAGCCACGACAGCGTACCGGAGAAGATCCCACTGATCGACAGAATGGTATCACCGCTATCAATCAGATCGCGCACGGTATGGTTGATCGGCAACCCGGCGCCAACGGTGGCGTTATACAACCAATGGCGGCCCGTTTTTTCGAAGGCATCGTGGATTTGGCGATACTTGTTACTGGTGCTCGCGCCTGCCAGTTTATTGGCGCTGATAACGTGAAAACCGTGGCTGGCGAAATCCAGATACTGATCCGCCAGCTGTTCGCTGGCGGTCACGTCCAGCACAACTAAATCATCATACGGGTGGGCGCGCATCCACAGGAACAGCGACTCTTCATCCTGTTCCACTGCTTCGTCATCGAAGAAGGCTAATGCGCGGCTGGCATCCAGCCCTTCATAGTTCAGCAGGCTACGGCGGCTATCCACCACGCCTGCCAGCACAAACTCAAAACCGGTACGTGCAGAAAGCGTGCTTTGTTCACGGGCGAACAGTTCCAGCCAGCGAGAACCAATATTCCCCTTCCCGAACAACACCAGACCAATACGTTTTTCTGCGCGGAAGATAGACTGGTGCAGTCCCTGAATCAGGCTTTCAGTCGGACCGGTACGCAGTACGGCAACCAGACTGATGCCCTCTTCCGACTGCCAAGTAAACTCTACCGGCTGACCTTTCAGTTGCTGCCAGAAACGGTGGCAGTGCAGCGGATTGCGTGTCACGCCAGCCCCAACCATCGCCACCAGCGCCAGCCCCTGACGTAAACGCAGCTCGCCAGGTAAACCGGCCTCATCAAGAATTTTCAGTGCGCCGTCAGCGACTTCTGAGGTGTAGCAAAATTGCAGGAGTTGGCGATCGGGATGCACGCCAACCGCCAGCGGACGCACCTGTGTGCGTTTTAAAATCTGATCGATCTCTTTATACGCCAGCTTAAAGTCCTGACCGCCTGGAACCAGGAATTCAATCAGGCAGACATCGTCATGGCTGGTCACAATACGCGCTCCGGTACCGGAAGCCAGCACGCGTTCAATGCGCGTAGATCCCTGATCCGGCGTATAGCTGCAGCGCAACTGAAGGTCGATATCGCTGCCAGAAACCGGCTGTAAAGTCCGGGCATGCAGAACCGGAGCGGCCAGACGAGCCAGTTCGCTGGCTTCGTCCAGACGCAGCAATGGCAACAGACAGGCATCCTTCACTTTTCGTGGGTCCGCACTGTATACCCCGGCGACATCGCTCCAGATGGTCACCCGGGAAACACCCGCCAGCGCACCGACTTGCGTCGCAGAGTAGTCAGAGCCGTTACGCCCCAGCAATACCGTTTCGCCCGCATTGCTACGACTGATAAAACCGGTCACTACCAGGCGCTTGCCCGGATGCTGAGCCAGCAGTTGTTGTAATAATGGGTAAGAGAGACCTTCATCCACCTGCGGTTGAGCGCCGCGCTCAGCACGCAAAAACTCACGCGCATCCAGCCAGGTCGACTCCAGCCCCTGCTGATTAAGCACGGCAGACATCAGGCGTGCCGACCACACTTCGCCATGCCCTACGACTTCGGCGTAGACCGCATCGTTCACGCCACTGTCGAGCAAACCGGCCAGGCGCTCCAGATCGTTGATAAACGCGCCGATCAACCCATCGGCCACGTCTGGCGGCAATAAGCCGCTAATAAGTTCGCTCTGATAGCGGCGTAACGCCTGCTGAACCTGATGCGCAGAAAGACGATCGGTCTGGCTTAACTTCAGCCAGCTAATCAACTGGTTAGTGGTGCTGCCTGCAGCTGAAACAACCATCATATCGTCAGGCTGCGAGTACTCCGCCATAATACCTGCGACACGCAAATAACATTTCACGTCTGCCAGACTACTACCACCAAATTTGTGCAGTTGACGACCCTTCGCCCCTGCCTGCGCAATCACACTCATGTTTACCCCTTGTTTGCAGCCCGGAAGCCATTTTCCAGGTCGGCAATTAAATCTTCGCCATCTTCAATACCGGTGGAGATACGCAGCAGCGTTTCAGAAATTCCGGCAGCAGCACGCGCTTCTGGTGCCATACCCGCATGTGTCATGGTTGCGGCGTGGGAGATCAGACTTTCAACTCCCCCTAATGATTCCGCCAGCGTAAACAACGACAACCCGCCCAGGAAGCGACGCAGCGTTTGCTCATCACCATCCAGTTCAAAACTCAACATCGCGCCAAAACCTTTTTGTTGGCGCGCGGCAATCTCATGCCCCTGATTATCCGGCAGTGACGGGTGATACAGTTTTTTCACCAGCGGCTGGGTTTGCAAATAGTCCACAATCGCCTGAGCATTACGTTGTGCCACCTCCATACGCGGTGACAAAGTACGCAGGCCACGCAACAGCAGATAGCTATCAAATGCGCCGCCGGTTACGCCAATATTATTCGCCCACCATGCCAGCTCAGTGACCGTTTCAGGATCTTTCGCAATCACTACGCCAGCCACCACATCAGAGTGACCGTTTAAATATTTCGTGCATGAATGCAACACCAGATCGGCGCCCAATGCCAGTGGATTTTGCAGTGCAGGGCTTAAAAAAGTGTTATCCACAACACTCACCGCGCCAGCTTCACGCGCCAGCTGGCAGATTTTCGCAATATCGACCACGCGTAACAGGGGATTACTCGGGCTTTCCACCAGCACTAACTGCGGTTTTTCCGCCAGTGCCGCCTTGAGCGCCTGCTCATTACCCTGATCGACAAACAGGACGCGATAACAACCGCGCTTCGCCAGACTGTCAAACAGACGATAGCTGCCGCCGTAACAGTCGTGTGGCGCCACCAGTAAATCACCAGGCTTCAGGAACACCGTAGTCACCAGATGGATCGCCGACATGCCAGTATTGGTCAGCACTGCACCAGCCCCTCCTTCCAGCTCAGCCAGCGCGCGCTGGACGACATCACGCGTCGGGTTGCCGCGACGTGAATAGTCATGGGCTCGCGGCTCATTAAAACCGGTGAAGTTATAGGTACTGGAAAGGTGAATCGGCGGGACAACGCAACCGTACTGCTCGTCGTCATTTAATCCGCTACGCACTGCGATGGTGGCCTGTTTACGCGTCATATTGAGGAGTTCCTGGCTGAGCCGGTGAAAAGTCAGGCACCAGAGTAATCATTGTTACAATAGCCGTCAATACATCTGGACATCTAAACTTCTTTGCGTATAGATTGAGCAAACTGGAAATAGCCGTTAAAATTATATGCATTAGCGCACATCTGCGATGGCTAACTTCGTGTCAGGGCCTCGCCACTACGATAAACTACGCGCAATGAAATTATGGCTCGGGCTCAGTTTCCGGCCTCAATATAAATGACAAAGAGGATTAGGTATCTCATGGCTGAATGGAGCGGCGAATATATCAGCCCATACGCTGAGCACGGTAAGAAGAGTGAGCAAGTCAAAAAAATTACGGTTTCCATTCCTCTGAAGGTGTTAAAAATCCTTACCGATGAACGCACGCGTCGTCAGGTGAACAACCTGCGCCACGCCACCAACAGCGAACTGCTGTGTGAAGCGTTTCTGCATGCCTTTACCGGGCAACCGTTACCCAACGATGATGATCTGCGTAAAGAACGCAGTGATGAAATTCCTGAAGAGGCGAAGGTAATTATGCGTGAACTGGGGATCGACCCGGAAACGTGGGAATACTAAACGCCGGGTACAAAAAAAGCGCCGTAAGGCGCTTTTTTTTGACAGCAGAAAAACTTATTTGCTGCCCGGGATGCTGAAACGCTTGTTGAAGCGATCAACACGGCCACCGGTAGCAACATCACGCTGCTTGCCAGTATAGAACGGGTGGCACTGACCGCACACGTCCAGGTTCAGATCGTGACCGACGGTAGAGCGGATTTTCATGACGTTACCGCAAGAGCAGTTTGCAGTAATTTCTTCGTATTTCGGGTGAATATCTTTTTTCATGGGGAAACCTCGGTTTAAGGCCGCGTCGCTCTTCCAGCCCTAACGCCAGACACCACGCGATGTTAATAGTATAGGTCAGTGATACAAATTTGTATCAAAGGCGGCGAATCATACAGAAATTAACCTGCTCATGCAAACTGATCCGCATTCCGCTTCTCACTAATGTGTATACTAACCCGCCAGAATTCAAGTCAGGATGATTAAATGCCCGTTGCGCACGTTGCCTTACCCGTCCCGCTACCCCGCACCTTTGACTACCTCTTGCCGGAAGGCATGAACGCCAAAGCCGGGTGTCGCGTACGTGTGCCCTTTGGCAAGCAGCAGGAGCGTGTCGGCATTGTCCTGTCGGTAAGCGAGCAAAGCGAACTGCCGCTGAATGAATTAAAAGCCGTGATTGAGGTACTGGACAGCGAACCGGTCTATTCCTCCTCCGTCTGGCGTTTACTGCTGTGGGCTGCTGATTATTACCACCACCCTATTGGCGACGTGCTGTTTCATGCTTTGCCTATTCTGCTACGCCAGGGCAGACCTGCCACTAACGCGCCAATGTGGTACTGGTTTGCCACCGAAGAAGGTCAAGTTATTGATTTAAACAGCCTGAAGCGCTCCCCCAAACAACAGCAGGCGCTGGCAGCGCTACGCCAGGGAAAAATCTGGCGTGACCAGGTGGCTGAACTCGAATTTAATGACGCCGCATTACAAGCACTGCGTAAAAAAGGTCTCTGCGACCTGGCGAGCGAAACGCCAGGTTTCAGTGACTGGCGCACGCACTACGCCGTTTCCGGTGAGCGGTTACGGCTAAATACCGAACAGGCCACTGCCGTTGGAGCGATTCACAGCGAATCAGACTATTTTAGCGCCTGGCTACTAGCAGGCGTGACGGGTTCTGGCAAAACAGAAGTCTATCTGAGCGTACTGGAAAATATCCTCGCCCAGGGCAAACAGGCGCTGGTGATGGTGCCGGAGATTGGTCTGACACCACAAACCATTGCCCGCTTTCGCGAACGCTTCAATGCTCCGGTAGAAGTATTGCACTCCGGTCTGAATGACAGCGAACGTCTTTCTGCCTGGCTGAAAGCGAAAAATGGTGAAGCGGCGATTGTCATCGGTACGCGTTCATCACTGTTTACACCGTTTAAAAATCTCGGCGTAATTGTCATCGACGAAGAGCATGACAGCTCCTATAAACAGCAGGAAGGCTGGCGCTATCACGCCCGCGATCTGGCGGTTTACCGCGCCCACAGCGAGCAGATCCCTATTATTCTCGGGTCGGCCACTCCGGCGCTGGAAACGCTGTGCAACGTGCGGCAAAAAAAATACCGTATGCTGCGCCTGACGCGCCGCGCCGGAAATGCGCGTCCTGCCATTCAGCACGTACTGGATCTAAAAGGTCAGCAGGTACAGGCCGGACTGGCTCCTGCGCTTATCACCCGCATGCGTCAGCATCTGCAGGCGGATAATCAGGTAATTCTCTTTCTTAATCGCCGGGGATTTGCCCCTGCACTGCTATGCCACGACTGCGGCTGGATTGCCGAATGCCCGCGCTGCGATCACTACTACACGCTGCATCAGGCGCAGCATCATTTGCGCTGCCACCACTGTGACAGTCAGCGTCCCATACCGCGTCAGTGTCCTTCCTGCGGTTCTACGCATATGGTACCGGTCGGACTCGGCACCGAACAGCTTGAACAGGCTTTAGCCCCCTTCTTCCCAGGTGTACCGATTTCGCGTATTGACCGCGATACCACCAGCCGTAAAGGGGCGCTGGAGCAGCATCTGGCAGAAGTGCATCGCGGCGGCGCACGAATTCTTATCGGCACACAAATGCTGGCAAAAGGTCACCACTTCCCGGACGTCACACTGGTGGCATTACTGGATGTGGACGGGGCGCTATTCTCGGCAGATTTTCGTTCAGCAGAGCGCTTCGCCCAGCTTTACACACAGGTATCCGGGCGTGCAGGCCGTGCCGGTAAACAGGGTGAAGTGGTGCTGCAAACGCACCACCCTGAACATCCACTGCTGCAAACCTTGCTGTATAAAGGTTATGACGCCTTTGCCGAACAGGCACTGGCCGAACGCCAAACGCTGCAGCTTCCACCGTGGACCAGCCATGTGATCGTACGGGCAGAAGACCATAACAATCAGCATGCACCGATGTTCCTGCAGCAACTGCGCAATCTGATTCAGGCCAGTCCGCTGGCCGACGACAAACTCTGGGTGCTCGGCCCGGTTCCTGCACTGGCACCCAAGCGTGGCGGCCGTTATCGCTGGCAAATTTTGTTGCAACATCCGTCACGCATTCGACTGCAACATATCGTTAGCGGGACACTGGCGTTAATCAATACGCTGCCTGATGCACGCAAGGTCAAATGGGTGTTGGATGTCGATCCCATTGAGGGATAGCCCCCTCATGATGCGAGGCGGATCGTAAAATTAAATATCCATCACACTTTTTATGAAAATTCTGTAACTGCTTCTATTCACTATCTGATAAAAATATTTCAAATGAAGGTTACCCAGGGACAGGTCTGCGCCAGCAGCTCTCTGGCGAGGAGAAAGAGTGAAACCGAATAAGCAGGTCGCTGCCGCTACGATGAAAGATGTTGCCCTGAAGGCGAAAGTCTCCACGGCAACCGTCTCCCGTGCATTAATGAACCCGGACAAAGTCTCTCAGTCCACCCGTAGCCGGGTTGAGCAGGCCGCGCTGGAAGTGGGATATCTCCCCCAATCGATGGGGCGCAACGTTAAGCGCAATGAATCACGTACCATTCTGGTGATTGTTCCGGATATTTGCGACCCGTTCTTTAGTGAAATTATCCGGGGCATTGAGGTCACCGCCGCAGAGCAGGGTTACCTGGTGCTGATCGGTGATTGCGCGCACCAGAACCAGGAGGAAAAGACTTTTCTTAACCTCATTATCACCAAGCAGATCGATGGCATGGTACTGCTTAGCTCACGTCTGCCGTTTGATGCCAGCGTGGAAGAGCAACGCAATTTGCCACCGATGGTGATGTCCAACGAATTCGCGCCAGAGCTGGAGCTCCCCACCGTTCATATTGATAACCTCACCGCTGCGTTTAATGCGATGAACTATCTGCTTGAACTGGGTCATCAGCGTATTGGCTGTATCGCCGGGCCAGAGGATATGCCACTGTGTCACTACCGCCTGCAAGGTTACGTTCAGGCGTTGCGCCGCAGCGGGATTACGGTCGATCCACATTTTATCGCGCGCGGTAATTTTACCTATGAAGCAGGTGCAAACGCACTGAAACAGCTGCTTGAGCTACCACAGCCGCCTACCGCTGTTTTCTGTCACAGCGATGTCATGGCGCTGGGCGCACTCTCATATGCCAAACGTCAGGGCTTAAAAGTACCTGACGATTTATCCATTATTGGCTTTGATAACATTTCACTCACAGAATTTTGTGATCCACCCCTGACAACCGTTGCACAGCCGCGTTTCGATATCGGACGTGAAGCTATGCTGTTACTGCTCGATCAATTACAAGGGCATAACGTCAGTAGTGGCTCACGTTTACTGGACTGTGAGCTTATTATTCGGGGCTCTACGCGGGCATTGACTTAAAGTAAAGTGCTTTCGGACTCCCCTGTCTGGTCAAAGGCCCGCCGCTTAAGTAACATGGCGGGCTGACGAACGAATAAATACAGCGAAACGATAGTGGCACAACGAGATTATGTACGTCGCGGCCAACCGGCACCTTCGCGGCGCAAAAAGAGCACTTCACGGAAAAAGCAACGCAATACGTCAGCGGTATCCCCCGCGATGGTCGCTATTGCGGCAGCCGTACTTGTGACCTTTATCGGTGGTCTGTACTTCATTACGCATCACAAGAAAGAAGAGTCCGAAACGCTGCAAAGCCAGAAAGTCACCGGTAATGGGATCCCACCGAAACCGGAAGAACGCTGGCGATACATCAAAGAGCTGGAAAGCCGCCAGCCGGGCGTGCGTGCGCCAACCGAACCTTCTGCTGGCGGTGAAGTGCTTAACGCCGATCAGCTTACCAATGAGCAGCGTCAGCTCCTGGCGCAAATGCAGGCTGATATGCGTCAGCAGCCCACGCAGCTCAATGAGGTACCGTGGAACGAACAAACGCCTGAACAACGCCAGCAAACACTGCAGCGCCAGCGTCAGGTGCAGCAACAGCAGTGGACCAACGCACAGCAACAGGCTCAGCAGCCGCGTACGCGGGTAACGGAACAACCTTACCAGCAACAGCAACAAACGCGTACGGTACAAGCTGCGCCGGTACAACAGCCGCGTCAAACGCAGCCAAAACCGGCGGCCCAACAGCCGTACCAGGATCTGTTGCAGACGCCAGCGCATACCACAGCTGCTCAGCCGAAAACGCAACCAGCCGCGCCGATTACGCATGAAACAGAAGCGCCAAAACAGACGGCAGAGAAAAAAGATGAACGTCGCTGGATGGTTCAGTGTGGATCATTTAAAGGGGCTGAGCAGGCAGAAACTGTGCGTGCACAGTTGGCCTTTGAGGGCTTCAATTCCCGCATAACCACCAACAACGGCTGGAATCGCGTGGTCATTGGCCCGCTCAAAGGCAAAGAAAATGCCGACAACACTATCAGTCGTCTGAAAGTGGCTGGCCACACAAACTGCATTCGACTCGCTACCGGGGGTTGAAACCCCCAAAATCCCCCCCATCTATACTTGCATTACGCCCCGTACACTGTGCGGGGCCTGTATTCTGCATTTGTAACCAAGGGGTCTGCTCGTGACAACAATAGTAAGCGTACGCCGTAACGGCCATGTGGTAATCGCCGGTGATGGTCAGGCCACACTGGGTAACACCGTAATGAAAGGCAACGTGAAAAAAGTCCGCCGTCTGTACAACGACAAAGTCATTGCGGGCTTTGCGGGCGGCACTGCGGATGCATTCACGCTGTTTGAATTGTTTGAACGCAAACTGGAAATGCATCAGGGTCATCTGGTGAAAGCTGCCGTTGAACTGGCGAAAGACTGGCGAACCGATCGTATGCTGCGCAAACTCGAAGCATTGTTGGCCGTTGCAGATGAAACTGCATCGCTCATCATCACGGGTAATGGCGATGTCATCCAGCCAGAAAACGATCTGATTGCCATCGGCTCCGGCGGTCCCTACGCCCAGGCTGCAGCACGCGCTCTGCTGGAAAACACCGAGCTTGGCGCACGCGAGATTGCTGAGAAAGCGTTGGATATTGCAGGGGATATCTGCATTTATACCAACCACTTCCATACCATCGAAGAATTGAACTCCAAAGCGTAAGGATCCCCCATGTCTGAAATGACCCCACGCGAAATTGTCAGCGAACTGAACAAACACATTATCGGCCAGGATAACGCCAAGCGTTCCGTGGCGATTGCCCTGCGTAACCGCTGGCGCCGTATGCAGCTCGACGAAGAGCTGCGCCATGAAGTCACGCCAAAAAACATTCTGATGATTGGTCCAACCGGTGTCGGTAAAACCGAAATTGCCCGCCGTCTGGCAAAACTGGCCAACGCGCCGTTCATCAAAGTTGAAGCAACGAAATTCACCGAAGTCGGCTATGTTGGTAAAGAAGTTGACTCCATCATCCGCGATTTAACCGACGCAGCCATTAAAATGGTTCGCGTTCAGGCTATCGAGAAAAACCGCTTCCGTGCAGAAGAAATGGCGGAAGAACGTATTCTCGATGTGCTGATTCCTCCAGCCAAAAATAACTGGGGACAGTCAGAACAGCCGCAGGAACCTTCCGCTGCACGTCAGGCGTTCCGTAAAAAACTGCGTGAAGGCCAACTGGACGATAAAGAGATTGAGATTGATCTCGCTGCTGCACCGATGGGCGTAGAAATCATGGCGCCTCCGGGAATGGAAGAGATGACCAGCCAGTTGCAGTCCATGTTCCAGAACTTAGGCGGCCAGAAACAAAAACCGCGTAAGCTGAAAATTAAAGATGCGATGAAGCTGCTGATTGAAGAAGAAGCGGCGAAACTGGTCAACCCGGAAGAGCTGAAACAGGAAGCTATCGACGCCGTTGAACAACACGGGATCGTGTTTATCGACGAAATCGACAAAATCTGTAAGCGCGGTGAATCTTCTGGTCCGGATGTGTCCCGTGAAGGCGTACAGCGCGACCTGCTGCCGCTGGTTGAAGGCTGCACCGTCTCCACCAAGCACGGCATGGTGAAAACCGATCACATACTGTTTATCGCCTCCGGCGCGTTCCAGGTGGCGAAACCGTCTGACCTGATCCCAGAACTGCAGGGTCGTCTGCCAATCCGCGTCGAGCTACAGGCGCTGACCACCAGCGATTTCGAGCGTATTCTGACTGAACCGAATGCCTCTATCACCGTGCAGTACAAAGCGCTGATGGCGACCGAAGGCGTGAATATCGACTTCACTGAATCAGGTATTAAACGTATTGCCGAAGCGGCCTGGCAGGTCAACGAAACCACCGAAAACATCGGTGCACGTCGTCTGCATACCGTTCTCGAGCGTCTGATGGAAGATATTTCCTATGATGCGAGCGATTTGAACGGCCAAAGCATCACAATTGATGCCGAATATGTGAGCAAACATCTGGATGCGCTGGTCGCAGATGAAGATCTGAGCCGTTTTATCCTATAATCGCGTTCAATGCATTTTCATCACTGTTGATGGGGCTGATAAAGCCCCATTTTTATTGGCGCTAAATATGACTGAACAACAACAAATTAGCCGCTCACAAGCCTGGCTGGAAAGTTTACGACCTAAGACCTTACCGCTCGCCTTCGCGGCGATCATCGTCGGTACGGCATTAGCATGGTGGCAAGGGTATTTCGATCCGCTGGTTGCTCTGCTGGCATTAATCACGGCAGGACTGCTGCAAATTCTGTCCAACCTTGCGAACGACTATGGCGATGCTGTCAAAGGCAGCGACAAGCCCGACCGCATAGGGCCGTTACGTGGAATGCAAAAAGGGGTCATCACGCAGCAGGAAATGAAGCGCGCGTTGATTATCACCGTGGTCTTAATCTGCTTGTCCGGTCTGGCGCTGGTAGCAGTGGCCTGCCACACGCTGACTGATTTTGTCGGCTTTTTGATACTCGGCGGCCTGTCGATTATCGCAGCTATCACTTATACCGTAGGTAATCGTCCTTACGGCTATATTGGCCTGGGCGATATTTCCGTGCTGGTCTTCTTCGGCTGGCTCAGCGTTATGGGGAGCTGGTATCTGCAGGCGCATACGCTTATTCCCGCGTTGATTTTGCCGGCAACGGCCTGCGGTCTGCTGGCAACCGCCGTGCTCAATATCAATAACCTGCGCGATATCAACAGCGACAGAGAAAATGGCAAAAACACGCTTGTTGTACGTTTAGGCGCCGTCAATGCCCGTCGTTACCATGCCTGCCTGCTGATGGGTACGCTGGTTTGCCTGGCACTGTTTAACCTGTTCTCGCTGCAAAGTTTGTGGGGATGGCTGTTTATTCTGGCCGCTCCGTTGCTGATCAAACAGGCAAGATATGTGATGCATGAGATGGATCCTACAGCGATGCGCCCAATGCTGGAACGCACCGTGAAAGCTGCGCTATTAACTAACTTACTGTTTGTTGTTGGGATTTTCTTAAGTCAGTGGTCCCTTTAACTGACAAATATCAATTAACAATTGATGATTTTGCCAACAGTACACATAGCGCGATATACTAAAAATTCTCGCAGCAACTGAACGTTAAGCCTATGAAATACGATACATCCGAGCTTTGTGACATCTATCAGGAAGATGTCAACGTCGTGGAACCGCTGTTCTCTAACTTTGGGGGACGGTCGTCGTTTGGCGGACAAATCATCACGGTAAAATGTTTCGAGGACAACGGGTTGCTGTACGATCTGCTCGAACAAAATGGCCGTGGTCGAATTCTGCTGGTCGATGGCGGCGGTTCTGTCCGTCGTGCGCTGGTCGATGCCGAACTGGCTCGTCTGGCTGTACAGAATGAGTGGGAAGGTCTGGTCATCTACGGCTCAGTCCGCCAGGTGGACGATCTGGAAGAACTGGACATCGGCATTCAGGCGATTGCCGCTATTCCGGTGGGTGCCGCAGGTGAAGGAACCGGGGAAAGCGATGTGCGCGTCAACTTTGGTGGCGTGACGTTCTTCTCCGGCGACCATCTGTACGCCGACAATACCGGGATAATCCTTTCCGAAGACCCGCTCGATATCGAGTGATCAAAAAAGGCACCGCAAGGTGCCTTTTTTATGCGTTATCGCTGAGTACCGGAAGCAGCTTGCGCCTTATCCAGCCTACACGTAGGGGCGATTACGCGAGAGATTTCGTGTTGTAGCAAGGCGGCAAACGAAGGTATCCCCAGGAGCGTAGTAAACTACGAGACTGGGGGTAACTAAGCGCAGCCAACGCTGCTACGGCGCGAAAGATAAAGCGTAATTAGACTTCTTCCATACGGCCGAGCAGAGCATGCAGACGATCCTGCCAGCCATTCTGCTGTTCTTTCAGACTGTTATTCTCACGCTCCAGCTCTTCACGCTGCTGCTGTGCAGACTGAACTTCCTGCGACAGTGAGTTATTCTTTTCTTTCAGCTCTTCGATTTCCATCTGCAACAGCGTGATGGTATCAATCGCCTGCTGTACTTTTGCTTCCAGTTTCTCAAACACTTCTAATGACATCGTCATACCTCTCCTGAATTGCAAGGCGTTGATGGATAAAAATCCTCGTCCCGATAACCGGCGACGCCTTAATAAAAACGAGCGCACTCTACTTAGCTCCGATTGTATGAAGCCGCGCCATCCCTGTCCAGCAGCATCCCGCGCAGATTGCGGTTTGCAACACTTTTAATCTTTGTCCTGGTGACAGACAGCGCATAACTCAAAAGTGTTAACATATTGGTTAATGAAATGATTCAGCTCACACTCTTTTTGTATAACAAATACCTCGTTATGGCGCGATAACGCTCATTTTGTTGATGCAGTACACACATTTCAATTTCGATATTTCTCGTTTTTGCTCGTTAACGATAAATTAACAGTGTGCCTACCGGCTCCGGGGATGTCAGTGACCTTCTCGAACACAATAAACATTAAACTCTCTTCAGGATCCGATTATGAGTCAAACATCAACCTTAAAAGGCCAGTGCATTGCTGAATTCCTCGGTACCGGGTTGTTGATTTTCTTCGGTGTGGGCTGTGTTGCTGCACTTAAAGTGGCTGGCGCTACTTTTGGTCAGTGGGAAATCAGTATCATCTGGGGTCTGGGGGTAGCGATGGCTATCTATCTGACGGCAGGCGTTTCTGGTGCACACCTGAACCCAGCAGTCACAATCGCACTCTGGTTGTTTGCGTGTTTTGACAAACGCAAAGTAGTACCTTTTATTATTTCGCAAATTGCCGGCGCCTTTTGCGCAGCGGCATTGGTTTACGGGCTTTATTACAATCTTTTCATCGATTTCGAACAAACTAACCATATCGTGCGCGGCAGTACCGAGAGCCTGGGTCTGGCTGGTACTTTCTCCACCTACCCGAACCCGCATATCAATTTTGTGCAGGCCTTCGCGGTTGAAATGGTCATTACCGCTATTCTAATGGGGCTGATTCTGGCACTGACCGACGATGGTAACGGTGTACCTCGTGGTCCGCTGGCACCCCTGCTGATCGGCTTATTGATTGCCGTTATTGGTGCCTCCATGGGTCCACTGACCGGTTTTGCGATGAACCCGGCTCGTGACTTTGGGCCGAAACTATTCGCCGGGCTCGCAGGATGGGGTGAGATTGCCTTTACAGGTGGTCGCGATATTCCTTACTTCCTGGTACCGGTGTTTGGCCCGATTACCGGCGCGATTTTGGGCGCATGGGCATATCGCAAACTGATTGGTCGCCATTTACCGTGCGATGTCTGCGCGATTGAAGAGAAAGACATTGCGGCCAACACTCAACAAAAAGCTTCGCAGTAATGTGACTACGGGACAAAAAATTATGACTGAGAAAAAATATATCGTTGCGCTCGACCAGGGCACCACCAGCTCCCGCGCGGTCGTGATGGACCACGATGCAAATATCGTTAGCGTTTCACAACGCGAATTCGAGCAAATCTACCCGAAAGCAGGTTGGGTAGAACACGACCCAATGGAAATTTGGGCGACCCAAAGCTCCACGCTGGTAGAAGTGCTGGCGAAAGCCGATATCAGTTCCGATGAAATTGCAGCGATTGGTATTACTAACCAGCGTGAAACCACTATCGTCTGGGAGCGTGAGACCGGTAAACCTATCTATAACGCCATTGTGTGGCAGTGTCGTCGTACCGCTGATATTTGCGAGAAACTCAAGCGCGACGGGATGGAAGATTACATCCGTAACAACACCGGCCTGGTAATTGACCCGTATTTCTCCGGCACCAAAGTAAAGTGGATCCTTGACCACGTAGAAGGTTCTCGTGAGCGCGCTCGTCGCGGTGAACTGCTGTTCGGTACAGTGGATACCTGGCTTATCTGGAAAATGACTCAGGGACGTGTACACGTAACGGATTACACCAACGCCTCACGTACCATGCTGTTCAACATCCACTCCCTGGACTGGGACGACAAGATGCTGGATGCGTTGGACATCCCGCGCGCAATGCTGCCGGAAGTTCGTCGTTCCTCCGAAGTCTACGGTCAGACCAACATCGGTGGTAAAGGTGGCACACGTATTCCAATCTCCGGTATCGCAGGCGACCAGCAGGCTGCGCTGTTCGGCCAACTGTGCGTGAAGGAAGGGATGGCGAAAAACACCTACGGCACCGGCTGCTTCATGCTGATGAACACCGGTGAGAAAGCGGTTAAGTCCGAAAACGGACTGCTGACCACCATCGCCTGTGGCCCAACCGGAGAAGTGAACTACGCGCTGGAAGGTGCGGTGTTTATGGCTGGCGCATCCATCCAGTGGCTGCGTGATGAAATGAAACTCATCAGCGATGCTTTCGACTCCGAATATTTTGCCACCAAAGTGAAAGACACCAACGGCGTGTACGTTGTTCCGGCATTCACTGGTCTGGGTGCACCGTACTGGGACCCGTATGCCCGTGGCGCGATTTTCGGTCTGACCCGTGGCGTAAACTCTAACCACATCATCCGCGCAACGCTCGAGTCTATCGCTTACCAGACCCGTGATGTTCTGGAAGCGATGCAGGCCGACTCCGGTATTCGTCTGCACGCACTGCGTGTTGATGGCGGTGCGGTTGCCAACAACTTCCTGATGCAGTTCCAGTCAGACATTCTCGGCACTCGCGTTGAGCGCCCGGAAGTCCGCGAAGTTACCGCACTGGGTGCCGCATACCTGGCAGGCCTGGCCGTAGGTTTCTGGCAGAATCTGGATGAGTTGCAGGAAAAAGCTGTTATTGAACGTGAATTCCGCCCTGGTATTGAAACCACAGAGCGTAACTTCCGTTACAGCGGCTGGAAAAAAGCGGTCAAACGCGCCCTTGCGTGGGAAGACCACGAAGAGTAATGCTGAAATGCCGGATGGGGTTAACGCCTTATCCGGCAAAACCTTCTCAACCCTGCACACGCACACACATCAATAATCCAGCCCCTTACCCTGTGCTACACTTCGCGCCATTCCTTTCTGCTACGAGTTTGCAATGAGACGAGAACTTGCCATTGAATTTTCACGCGTGACCGAAGCAGCCGCACTGGCTGGCTATAAATGGCTGGGTCGCGGCGATAAAAACATCGCTGACGGCGCGGCGGTGAACGCCATGCGTATTATGCTCAACCAGGTCAACATCGACGGCACTATTGTTATTGGTGAGGGCGAAATCGATGAAGCACCAATGTTGTTTATCGGTGAGAAGGTTGGGACCGGTCTCGGCGATGCCGTGGACATAGCTGTCGATCCAATCGAAGGCACGCGCATGACAGCAATGGGCCAGGCGAATGCCCTGGCAGTACTGGCTGTCGGTGATAAAGGCTGCTTCCTGAACGCGCCGGATATGTATATGGAAAAGCTAATTGTCGGCCCTGGTGCGAAAGGATCAATCGACCTGAATCTGCCGCTGGAAGCTAACCTGCGTAACATTGCTGCCGCACTCGGTAAACCACTTGGTGAGCTGACCGTCACCATCCTTGCAAAGCCTCGTCATGATGAAGTTATCGCTGAGATGGCGAAGCTGGGCGTACGCGTGTTTGCCATTCCTGACGGCGATGTCGCCGCCTCAATTCTGACCTGCATGCCAGACAGCGAAGTCGACGTACTGTACGGTATCGGCGGCGCACCGGAAGGCGTAGTTTCCGCTGCCGTAATCCGCGCACTGGATGGCGACATGCAGGGCCGCCTGCTGGCACGTCACGACGTCAAGGGCGACAGCGAAGAGAATCGTCGCATTGGCGAACAGGAACTGGCTCGTTGCCAGGCAATGGGCATTGAAGCAGGCAAAGCGCTGCGTCTGGACGAAATGGCGCGCAGCGACAATGTGATTTTCTCAGCGACCGGGATCACCAAAGGCGACCTGCTGGAAGGGATTAGCCGTAAAGGCAATATCGCAACCACTGAAACACTGCTGATCCGCGGGAAATCGCGCACGATCCGCCGCATTCAATCCATTCACTACCTGGATCGCAAAGATCCTGATGTGCAGGCGCACATCCTGTAACAGATTTGTTTGATTGAGCTTTCCAGTCCTCCGGGACTGGAATTTTTTTGTTCAGCGAACGAAGATAAGGCAAGCAAATCAGACAGGAGAAAACCATGGCAGATTGGGTAACAGGTAAAGTCACGAAGGTACATAACTGGACCGATGCCCTGTTTAGTTTGACCGTGCGAGCTCCAGTTCATCCTTTCACTGCTGGTCAGTTTACTAAGCTTGGCCTTGAGATCGACGGTGAGCGCGTCCAGCGCGCCTATTCCTATGTGAACGCGCCTGATAATCCTGATTTAGAGTTTTATCTGGTGACCGTTCCCGACGGTAAACTCAGTCCACGTCTGGCTGCGCTGAAACCTGGCGATGAAGTGCAGGTCGTAAGCGAAGCCGCAGGATTTTTCGTGCTGGATGAAGTTCCCGATTGTGACACGCTCTGGATGCTGGCAACCGGCACCGCTATCGGCCCATATTTGTCGATTCTGCAGTTGGGTAAAGATCTTGATCGCTTTAAAAATCTGGTGCTGGTCCATGCTGCCCGTTATGCCGCCGATTTAAGCTACCTGCCGCTGATGCAGAGGCTGGAAAACCGCTACGAAGGTAAATTACGTATCCAGACGGTCGTCAGCCGTGAAACGGCTACAGGCTCGCTTACTGGACGGGTTCCCGCGCTGATTGAAAACGGCGAGCTGGAAAAAGCAGTTGGGCTGGCAATGGATACCACCACCAGCCATGTGATGCTTTGTGGAAATCCACAGATGGTACGCGATACCCAGCAGTTACTGAAAGAGACCCGGCAGATGACCAAACATCTGCGTCGTCGACCGGGCCATATGACTGCCGAGCACTACTGGTAAGACATTGCCGTGGGTTTATTGATTTTGTAGGTCCGATAAGCGTAGCGCCAGCGGGCGATCTGCCGGATGGCGGCAACGCCTCATCCGGCCTACGCTTTACCCTTTATACTTCACATCCAGCGTATCTACGCCAAATTTGTTTTCACCCTGAGTGCCAACAAACGCGCCCAGATCGATAATCATACCGACCAGAATCAGCGTAGGAATAAAGCGACCTACCACCCACTGCCAGATGCCTGGCAATATCGCCCAGTTTCCGGCCAGCAGCATCCACGCCAGAATCATCAATAGCGCCCACAATCCAGAGCGCCCCCGGTCATGCAGGCGTTTTACCGTCACTGCCGCCGTCGGCCAGAGCAGACAGACCAGGCAAAACGCAGCCGTCTGGATATCGAGTAATTTTTTACTCGCCAGTGAGAACAGAACCAGCATACCGACAATCCAGAGGCCGACCCAAATCCAAAAATCACGGCGTCCGATACGCCCTTTAAATGAGAATAACCACTGCTGTATGGTCATGTAGGTTCCTTTAAAATTGGCCTTCAGAACAGTTTACCCTTTTGACAAGCCCGACAGTTATCGTTTTAATCGTGGACAGTCATAACGAAAGGTACGATTGATGAAGCAAGGATTTACTCTGTTTTTATTATTGTTTTCAGCCCTGTCCGTAAACACTACGGCACTGGCGGAAGAGCACTCGACAGCAACCACAGCCCCCTACCTGCTGGCGGGCGCGCCGACGTTTGATCTGTCGATCAGCCAATTTCGTGAAAACTTTAATACGCAGAATCCAAAACTTGCATTGAATGAGTTCCGTGCCATCGACAGCAGCCGTGATAAGGCAAACCTCACCCGCGCCGCCAGTAAGATCAATGAAAACCTGTATGCGTCATCTGCTCTTGAGCGCGGTACGCTGAAAATCAAAAGCATGCAGGTAACCTGGCTGCCGATTCAGGGGCCGGAACAAAAGGCCGCCAAAGCGAAAGCGCTGGAATACATGAGCGCCATCATCCGCACCGTAGCCCCTTTACTGACCAAAGAACAAAGCCAGAAAAAGCTGCAAAAATTGCTCACCGCAGGCAAAGGTAAGCATTACTACGCAGAAACTGAGGGTGCAATTCGCTATGTTGTTGCAGATAACGGCGAAAAGGGGCTGACCTTCGCTGTTGAACCGATTAAGCTGGCATTATCTGAGAGTCTGGAGGAGTCGAATAAATGACAAAAAGCAAAGCCTTTCCAGGGATGAATCTCTATACTGTTTCACAGACCATGCTGCCCTGACGGGCGGCCATATTCCTTAATTCGCTGATAAAGCGTGGAGAAATGAAATGCGACATCCTTTAGTGATGGGTAACTGGAAACTGAACGGCAGCCGCCATATAGTAAACGAACTGGTTGCTAACCTGCGTAAAGAACTGGCTGGCGTAGCTGGCTGTGCAGTAGCAATCGCTCCACCGGAAATGTATATCGACCTGGCAAAACACGCTGCTGCCGGTAGCCACATCATCCTAGGCGCGCAGAACGTTGACCTGAACCTGTCTGGCGCATTCACTGGTGAAACTTCAGCTGAAATGCTGAAAGACATCGGCGCGCAGTACATCATTATCGGCCACTCCGAGCGTCGTACTTATCACAAAGAGTCTGACGAGCTGATCGCTAAAAAATTCGCTGTGCTGAAAGAACAGGGTCTGACCCCGGTTCTGTGCATTGGTGAAACCGAAGCAGAAAACGAAGCAGGCAAAACTGAAGAAGTTTGCGCACGTCAGATCGACGCCGTTCTGAAAACTCAGGGTGCTGCGGCATTCGAAGGCGTGGTTATCGCTTACGAACCTGTATGGGCTATCGGTACTGGCAAATCTGCAACTCCGGCACAGGCTCAGGCTGTTCACAAATTCATCCGTGACCACATTGCTAAAGCTGACGCGAAAATCGCTGAACAAGTCATCATCCAGTACGGCGGTTCCGTAAACGCAGCTAACGCAGCAGAACTGTTTGCCCAGCCGGACATCGACGGTGCGCTGGTTGGCGGTGCTTCGCTGAAAGCTGACGCCTTCGCGGTGATCGTTAAAGCAGCTGAAGCCGCTAAACAGGCTTAAGTCGTTGCGACGGGAGGCATGCTCCTCCCGTCACATCCGGCGATTCCGTTTTACCAGTATCCCAGCCAGTGCCACCAAAAGGCTCCGGTCACTCCCCAGATAGTCAGGTTGACCACGCTCATCACTAGCCCCGTTTTCCACCACTCCGCCAACGTGACATAGCCCGAACCAAAGATGATGGGTGCAGTACCCGTACCATAATGCGTGAGCGACATCATCAGTGAGGAAGAGAAACCCAGCATCAGTCCAAGCAGTGCCGGGGGAGCGCCGAGACCTAATCCCGCAGCGAAGAACGCCGCGAACATGGCCGTAATATGCGCGGTGGTACTGGCGAAAAAGTAGTGTGAATAGACGTAAAGCAGGATCAGCAGCAGTGTCGCGATACTCCAGTGGACACCGAGATGATCAATTGCACTGCCCACGCTCGTCGCCAGCCAACCCACCAGACCCAGTTTGCTCAGGAAGTCCGCCATCATCACCAGAGCGGCAAACCAGACTATCGTATCCCATGCACCGCGGCATTTAAGAATATCGTCCCAGTTTAATACCCCCGTCACGAGCAGAATGGATAGGCCAATTAACGCCGCACTGGTGGGGTTAACAGCCCAGCCGTTGCCCATCAGCATCGCAGGAACACCCGCCCACAGGCAAAGCAACAAAACGAAAACTGCGAGGGTGATTTTTTCTGCCAGCGATAGCGGGCCAAGCGCGCCCAGCTTTTCCCGGGCAAACTGCGGCGCATTCGGCGTACGCGTAATGGCCGGTGGATAGAGCCACCAGATAACGATGGGCATCACGATCAATGAGACGACAGCAGGAAGGAGCGCCGCGATAGCCCACATCCCCCAGGTCATATTCAGCACCCCATCTGACCCTTTAGTCAAAAAGCTAACAATTAAGGGGTTAGGTGCAGTCGCTGTGATAAACATTGCTGAACTGATCGGGTTAATGTTGTAGTTCACCAGTGCAAGATATCGCCCCGTTGAACCATTTTCCTTGTCGCCGGGTTGAGACCCGAGACTTTCTGCAATCGCCCGCATCACCGGATGGATAATGCCGCCGCCGCGCGCGGTATTGCTCGGCGTTACGGGCGCGATCATCGTTTCCGCCAGCGTTAATGCCCAGGCGATACCCAGTGTTCTTTTGCCGAACAAGGCAATAAACCCATAGCCGATACGCGCACCCAGCCCCGTTTTCAACAGACTTTGCGACAGCATGATGGATAACCCAATCAGCCAGATCAGTTGGTTCGAGAAACCGCTTAGCGCGTCGTTCAACGCCGCTGAGGGTTTACCAGGGTTGGTAACGCCTGTCATAGCCACCAGCATAATCGCCACAATTGCGATAGCGCCGATGGGCATGGCCTTGCCAATAATCGCCGCGATCGTGCCGATAAACAGCGCCAACAGATACCACGCCTCAGGAGTTACGTCAGGGGGGCAAGGAATAATAAACCAGATTGTCAGCGTAATAACGATCGAGATGATGGCAGGCCAACAGCGGATGGGGGTCAATCTGTCCATGAATCAATCCTTGAGTTTCCAGTGCGCAAGTACGCGCTCCGGTATTAACCGGTATCAGCACAAATAAAACAATTCATCATCTCACAAAACAAAAAATTAACACCACGATGAAACTATAATTTCCCTAATACGCTAAACCACACGTAATCCAGCGGCAACAGTACCAGATACGTCGCCACCGCCAGCGTAATACACAGCAACATCCCTGCTCTTGCGGGCACTTTCCCTAACGCCATCGCCACCACAATCGGTGATGCCTGATACGGCAACAACGGGGTGGAATAACCCAGAACCTGAATCATAATCACCGACAACAGCGGGAACCCGGTCGCATCGGAAAAGCTCTGGGCCAACGTGGTATACAGTGCCGGAACGCCATTAGCCGTCATAATAAAATTGAGCGCGGTGGTGATACCGGTCAACGCCAGGAAGCTGGTAAACGGTTTATTCGCATCCAACGGCATCACCTGTAACAGTGCCTCGCCCACCGCACTACCAATGCCGGTCTGCGTCACAGTGATCGCCAGCCCCAGGATACCTGCCACATATATACAGGTGCGGATATTTACGCCACTGGAAAACTCCTCCCCATTAATAAAACCAACACGGGGCAACAGCGTAATGACCGCTGCCGTCAGGCCGGTCCAGGCTGGACCAATGCCGTGCCAGCTTTCACTCACCCACATAATCAGCACAACCGTCAACATCCAGGCCAGACGTTTCTCATCACCACTCATCGGTTCAGGTGGCGTCAGATCACGCGGTGCATGAGGCTTGCCGGGGAACAGCCAGCAAATAAGCACAATAAGTACCGCGCCTTTCAGCCAACCCAGCACAGGCGTATGTAACAGCAAATAGGGAAGGTAATTCAGATGGATACCGTAAGAGCCTTCCGCTGCACCACTCATTACCAGGTTAGGTACGTTCGCGGGTAGAATCGTGGCGGAAAGCTGGAAGGTGCCAAAACCAACGGCTAACGCCAGGCCGTACCAGGCGCGGGTACCATCGGCAATTCCGGCACGTTTCGCCATCGCCGCAACAATCGGCATCAACAACGCAATGCGCCCCATATTGGATGGCATTACAAACGCCAGCGCATAGCTAAGCAGCACCACGCTCGCAACCATTAACGGCCAGGAGTCGGTCAGCCGGGACGACAACGCACGCGCAGCCCGATCCGCCAGTCCCGTTTTACGAATCGCGATACCCAGTACGAAACCGCTAAAGACCAGCCAGAACGCTGACGATGCAAAGCCACCAAAGATCACATCCGGTGGAGCAATTTTGGCCACCATCGCCACAGAAAAGAACAGCAGAGCGGTTATAAACTCCGGTAACAGCGACGTTGCCCAGAGCAGAATGGTGATGCCAACCACCAGAGAAGGAATAAACAGAGGGTGCGTAAGCCAGATCGACATGCCTGTCTCCTGTTGTTTTTTTCAACAAGAATACGGGGACAGGCAAAGAGAGTAAACGCCAGATTAGGTGGGGTTACTTCAGAATATCACATTGATGATCCTGAATTTCCTCGGCGGAGGCGAGATTCAATGACAGCAGATCGCGCTGCGTCGCCAGCAGGACAAAGGAGTCATCGCTCTGGCGTGCCATCGCCAGCGCATAGCTGCCCATGTGCTCACGCGCATCAGGAACTTCTTCCGCCAGCATCATAAACGGGCTACGTTGTACCAGCTCGCTTTCCGTCACGCGGCGCGCCAGATACTGGTGTCCGCGTAGCCCTCCGGGTAAAGGCAGCCAGCGAGTACCGATCTTCGCCAGATTGTCATCCAGTTGCGTTCTGACATCAGGACGCAGACAAGAGATATGAATATGAAAGTGGTTTTGCGTGCGACCAGTGACTGAGTTGATCGCCAGTGATACTGCCTTGTCGGGAATTTCCTGACCATATTTCTGACTCATAAAGCTACGCGCCTGCCAGGCGAGCCAGAAAAAGTTTGGCGTGCCCGATTTCAGCAACAGCGGGCTTTCCATCCCGTTAATACGGTAGCCAGGCATCAACAGATATTGCAGAGGGCCGTTACGGTCCTTGAACACCACGTATCCGGCATCCGGCTTAACTTCAGCGCATGGTGCAGGATTTTGGTGTTGTAACTGGTTCGGCAGACATTGCTCAAGCACAATCTGGCGTAACGCGTCCGGATTAGCGGTAAACTTCCAGTAGCCAATGCCCGCCGTCGCAGCGATAACGATCACCACCAGTAAAAAATAGCCTGCTTTTTTCATTGCGCGTTCCCTGTATCTTATTGAAGTGGAAGAGTAACGCAAAATGATGACAAATAAAAAAGCCCGGTCGCATTATGCCACCGGGCCTGAAAACGACATCCGCACTTACCGTTTACTAATCTGATCGAACGTGCCGCCGTTAGAGAAGTGTTCTTTCTGCGCCTTTGTCCAGCCGCCAAACTCCTCGTCGATGGTGAACAGCTTCAGCTTCGGAAACGCATTTTCGTATTTCTTCGCAATTTCAGGATCGCGTGGACGATAGTAGTTTTTCGCTGCAATTTCCTGACCCTGCGGGGAATAGAGATACTTCAGATAAGCTTCTGCCACTGCTTTGGTATCTTTCTTTTCGACCACTTTGTCGACAACAGAAACGGTCGGTTCCGCCAGGATAGATTCGCTCGGAGTGACAATTTCGAACTTATCTTTACCCAGTTCATTCGTCGCCAGCAGCGCCTCATTTTCCCAGGCAATCAGCACATCACCGATCCCGCGCTCGACAAAAGTATTGGTTGAACCACGTGCGCCGGAATCCAGTACTTCAACGTTTTTAAACAGAGCCTTGACGAAGTCCTGTGCTTTGGCCTGATCGTTGTTGTTGTGGTGCAGCGCGTAGCCCCACGCGGCCAGATAGTTCCAGCGGGCGCCGCCTGAACTTTTCGGGTTTGGCGTAATAACCGACACGCCCGGTTTAACCAGATCGTTCCAGTCATGAATTTGCTTTGGATTTCCTTTGCGGACCAGGAAGACGATGGTGGAGGTGTAAGGCGCAGAGTTATCCGGCAAACGCTTAATCCAGTTTTTATCGATACGACCACGTTCAGCGATGGCATCAACATCATAGGCCAGCGCCAGGGTTACCACATCGGCTTCAATACCGTTAATAACGGAGGTTGCCTGTTTGCCGGAGCCACCGTGTGACTGGCGGATCACGACATTATCACCCGTTTCTTGTTTCCAGTGCGCGCTGAATGCTTTGTTGTACTGTTCGTACAGTTCACGCGTTGGATCGTACGATACGTTAAGTAACTGAATATCCTTTGCCAGAACGCTGGTCGATGCCAGCAATAATGTTAACCCCACGCTCCATTTGTTCATCGCCCAGCTCTCTTATGTTGTGTTGTGATGAGCAAAGCGTGCCAGAAAGCGATCCAAACATTAAAGAATAAAAAAAGATTTGCTATAACTTGGGGGAATAAAAGCGAGAGGATGTACCGGATGGCGACTAACGCCCTATCCGGCCTACAAGTCTCTGCAACCTGTAGACCTGATAAGCGTAGCGCCATCAGGCGCGGAAAAAACAATCAGTACAGTTTTTTCGCGCAGTCCAGCCAGTCACCTTTGAACGGACGCTTCATGTTTTCAATTGCGTCAATGATGTCGTGGTGAACCAGTTGTTCGTTCTGAATGCCGACGCAACGACCGCCATGACCTTCCAGCAGCAGTTCAATGGCATACGCGCCCATACGGGAAGCCAGGATACGGTCGTAAGGCACCGGAGAACCACCACGCTGGATGTGGCCCAGTACGGTTGAACGCGTTTCACGGCCTGTTTCTTTCTCGATGTAATGCGCCAGTTCGTCAACGTCACACATGTGCTCAGTAATGGCGACGATGGCGTGTTTTTTACCTTTCGCGATCCCAGCTTTGATTTCAGCGACCAGATCGTCACGGCTGAATTCCACTTCCGGTACCACAACAAACTCACAGCCACCCGCGATTGCTGCCGCCAGGGTCAGATCGCCACAGTAACGGCCCATCACTTCAACGATGGAAATACGCTGGTGAGAAGAAGAGGTATCACGCAGGCGGTCAATCGCTTCTACCACGGTACCCAGTGCAGTGAAGTAGCCGATAGTGTAGTCAGTGCCTTTAATATCGTTGTCGATCGTGCCCGGCAGACCGATGCACGGGAAACCCATTTCAGTAAGGCGTTTTGCACCCAGGTAAGAACCGTCACCACCAATAACAACCAGTGCATCAATGCCACGTTTCTTCAGGTTTTCGATAGCCACTGCACGCACATTTTCGTCGCGGAATTCAGGGAAGCGAGCAGAACCGAGGAAAGTACCGCCACGGTTAATCATGTCGGATACGCTGTAGCGGTCAAGCTGGACCATACGGTCTTCATACAAACCCAGGTAGCCATCATGGATCCCCATGACTTCCAGTCCTTCCGACAACGCTGCACGTACAACACCACGGATTGCTGCGTTCATGCCCGGCGCATCACCGCCGCTTGTCAACACACCGATTTTCTTAATCATGACTACCTCTGAACTTTGGAATGCAAAATGAAATCTGCTGCCGGAAGTCGATTCCGCATATCGAAACGATCCAACGAATATGCAGATAGTATAACAATCACTTCCTGCTGAATTGATTCAGGTCAGGCCAAATGGTGGTAATTTATACACAAAATGCTGGCCTGGCACACTTTTTACAACGAATTAAACATCTTGCCTTCCCTGGGTACGACGGAACAGGGATCCTGGTGAATAATCACATCCGATCCCGGGAAACGCCGCAAAATTGCCTGCTCAACCTGTTCAGCCACTAAATGCGCCTGAACGAGCGGCAGATTATCTTCCATTTCCAAATGAATCTGAATAAAGCGGGTCGGCCCTGACTGCCGCGTGCGAAGATCGTGAGCGCCGCTGACTCCCGGCCATGACGTCACAATATCAATAATTTCCTGACGTTCCCCATCGGGTAAAGCGCGATCCAGTAAGGATTGCACCGCCTCATACCCCATACGTAATGCGCTATATAAAATATAGATGCCAATTCCGAGGGCAAACAAGGCATCCGCACGATGCCAGCCATACCAGGCAAGGCCAAGCGCAACGAGGATCGCTCCGTTCATCATAACATCAGACTGATAATGAAGCATATCTGCCCGGACAGCCTGACTTTGCGTACGTTTCACAACCCAGCGCTGAAACGTGACCAGTATGATAGTACAAATTAACGCAATGACGGTGACGATCACCCCTACGCCCGGATCTTTCATCGGCGTCGGCTGGACCAGATGCTGAATACCGGTCAAAAACAAAAACAGCGCCGAGCCTGAAATAAACATACTTTGTGCCAGCGCCGCCAGCGATTCTGCCTTCCCATGTCCGAAAGTGTGCTCATCATCAGCCGGTTGCAATGAATAACGCACCACCAAAAGATTGGTCAACGACGCGGCGATATCTACCAGAGAATCCACCAGAGCAGCCAGAATACTCACCGATCCGGTGTACCACCACGCAAAAATTTTGATCAAAAGTAACAGCGATGCCATCACTGTCGCGGCGATTGCCGCCCGGCTCACCAGCCGCCCATAGGTTTGATTCATAAACACTCCTGCCAGGATATGCCGCTAGTATAACGGATGAAGTAAAACAGTCAGGCAATAACAGAGTGTCAAATTTTGGGCAAAAAAAACCCCCACATCATGTGGGGGAAGACAGGGATGGTGTCTATGGCAAGGAAAACAGGGTTACTACTGGGAACGTGAGTTGCTACTACTCAATAAATTCAACGATGAGCTTTTTTGCCATTGCGCCATGTCGCGCAGTTGCTCCATTCGTTGTTCATGTTTCTCATTTAAAACCGCTTGCTGCTCGGGCGTTAACAGGCGATACATCTGGTTGCGAACCTTGGCTATTTCAACCTGGCGGGCAACCTGCTCTTGTGCCATTTTTTCTGCCTGAGCGCGCACAGCGCTTTCATCAAATTTCTCTGCGGTGACAAGGCGATGCATTGTCTCCATTTCGCTAACATTAACAGGAGGCTGCTCATGTCTTGCCTGCTGCATTAAATCTCGCATCTGTTGGCGTTGATGTTCGGTTAAACTGATACCGTCGAACATGTGGCTCTGCGCATTACGTTGCGAGCCGCTTTCTCCCAGGTGCCAGTGATCGCCTGTGACGACTTCAGCTGCATGGCTTAAAGTGCTGAGTGCCAGCGTTGAGGCCATGACGGCAGCGGTAACTTTGCCCATCACTTGCTCCCAAAATCTTTTCTGTCGCGATTCAACGAGAGACAGTTTACGATTCGGGCTGCAAACATGCGTCAGGGGGTGTAAAACAACGTAAAGTCATAGATTAGCGCCGCCTGATGACGTAATTTCTGCCTCGGAGGTACGTAAACAATGAATAAAATCCTGTTAGTTGATGATGACCGAGAGCTGACATCCCTGTTAAAGGAGTTGCTCGAAATGGAAGGTTTCGATGTGCTGGTTGCCCATGACGGGGAGCAGGCACTTGAGCTTCTGGATGACAGCATCGATTTACTTTTGCTCGATGTCATGATGCCGAAGAAAAACGGCATTGATACGTTGAAAGCGCTTCGCCAGACACACCAGACACCCGTAATCATGCTGACCGCACGCGGCAGCGAATTGGATCGCGTACTCGGCCTTGAGCTGGGCGCGGACGACTATTTACCGAAACCGTTTAACGACCGTGAACTGGTCGCGCGCATCCGCGCTATTCTGCGCCGCTCACACTGGAGCGAACAGCAGCAGAACAGCGACAACGGTTCGCCGACGCTGGAAGTGGATGCGTTAAGCCTCAACCCAGGCCGCCAGGAAGCCAGCTTCGATGGACAAACCCTGGAGTTAACTGGCACCGAATTCACCCTGCTCTATTTGCTGGCACAGCATCTCGGTCAGGTGGTTTCTCGTGAACATTTAAGCCAGGAAGTGCTGGGCAAACGTCTGACACCGTTCGACCGTGCTATCGATATGCATATCTCTAACCTGCGTCGTAAGCTGCCAGAGCGTAAAGACGGACACCCGTGGTTTAAAACCCTGCGCGGTCGCGGCTACCTGATGGTCTCCGCTTCATGATAGGGAGCTTAACCGCACGCATCTTTGCCATCTTCTGGTTGACGCTGGCACTGGTGTTGATGTTGGTACTGATGTTACCCAAGCTCGACTCACGCCAGATGACCGAGCTACTGGACAGCGAACAGCGCCAGGGGTTGATGATCGAGCAACACGTTGAAGCTGAACTCGCGAACGATCCACCCAATGATTTGATGTGGTGGCGTCGCCTGTTCCGTGCAATAGACAAGTGGGCACCGCCGGGACAACGTTTATTGCTTGTTACGACGGAAGGACGCGTGATCGGTGCAGAACGCAACGAAATGCAGATCATTCGTAACTTTATTGGTCAGGCGGATAACGCCGACCACCCACAAAAGAAAAAGTACGGTCGCGTTGAGATGGTCGGGCCTTTCTCTGTCAGAGATGGCGAAGATAACTACCAACTGTATCTCATTCGACCTGCCAGCAGTTCACAATCAGACTTTATCAACCTGCTGTTTGACCGACCGCTGTTACTGCTGATCGTCACCATGCTGGTCAGTTCCCCGCTGTTGCTCTGGCTTGCCTGGAGCCTGGCGAAACCGGCACGTAAGCTGAAAAATGCGGCGGATGAAGTGGCACAGGGTAACCTGCGTCAGCATCCGGAACTGGAAGCAGGTCCGCAGGAATTTCTTGCAGCAGGCGCCAGTTTTAACCAGATGGTGACCGCTCTGGAACGGATGATGACCAGCCAACAACGGCTGTTGTCGGACATCTCCCACGAGTTGAGAACGCCGCTGACGCGCCTGCAACTGGGTACCGCACTGCTACGCCGTCGTAGCGGTGAGAGCAAAGAGCTGGAACGTATTGAAACGGAAGCACACCGACTGGACAGCATGATCAACGATTTACTGGTCATGTCGCGTAATCAACAGAAAAACGCACTGGTCAGTGAAACCGTGAAAGCAAACCAGTTGTGGGGCGAAGTGCTGGACAACGCCGCCTTTGAAGCTGAGCAGATGGGTAAATCGTTAACGGTAAACTTCCCGCCAGGGCCGTGGCCGCTGTACGGTAACCCGAATGCGCTGGAAAGTGCGCTGGAGAACATTGTTCGCAACGCCCTGCGTTACTCGCACACCAAGATTGAAGTGGGCTTCGCGGTGGATAAAGACGGGATTACCATCACCGTAGACGATGATGGCCCGGGGGTGAGTCCCGAAGACAGAGAACAGATTTTCCGTCCGTTCTATCGTACCGATGAAGCGCGTGACCGCGAATCCGGCGGTACCGGTCTGGGTCTGGCGATCGTTGAAACCGCCATTCAGCAACACCGTGGCTGGGTGAAGGCAGAAGACAGCCCGCTGGGTGGTCTGCGTCTGGTTCTCTGGCTGCCGCTGTATAAACGCTCGTAATTAAACCTGTTGTGCCGGGCGGCGACTTCGCCTTACCCGGTCTACGTTTCTGCTGGGGGGAATTATTTCCCCCACAATCTCCGCGAATTGTCTTCGATTTTGCCGCTTAAACGGCGTTTCTGCATCGTTCTGGTCCAGCTTTTCGATAACCCCGCAGCCGACAGCAAACGGTGGTACTGCTCATCATCGAACGGCATATGCCAGGCAATAGCAATTGCCTCCTGCACGCTGACGTCGCTGACACGTGAAGCCAGAATCAAGGGGGCATCCGCCGACACCATCCCTGGCGCGATAACGCTGTACAGCCAGCCGGTTTTGCCTGCGTTTTGCATCTGGCTGGCCATATCACTGATGCCAAAATGGTAGTTAAGCTTAAAACACGGCGAGCGCGGCTGCGTGACCTGAATCAGTGCCTCTCCCCAATGGAAGATATCACCGATATAAACATTCTCTTCCGTCATTCCTTCAGTTGAGAGGTTCTCACCAAAGGCGGGGGCAATAAATAACTCTGACTGTTCGGGGAATTCTTGTCTCCAGTGCAGATAGTGTTCACGCGGATAGTGGCACAGCGCGCGGTCCGGTCCACCGTGAATTTTCGTTTCCGCCTGCTCATCGCCTGCCAGACCCAGTTCAGTCAATATCAGCTCGCCATCGACCTGAACTTTCGCAATCGCGCTGGGACGGCTTCCTATGTAGTCCCGAATCTTGCCTGTAAAAACATCAACCGGATATCGCATCTGTTCCCTCTCCCGATAAATTTCCCCCATTACACCATATTTATTTTACCCCAGTCGCTCAAAATGAGAGCACGGTTCACATGAAAATTAGGTACACATGCTATCAATGTAAACTGGTTTTGAAACATCATTTCAATTAAGGAGTCAACAACGTGACTGGTCAATCGCAATTTGCTGGCGTCTGGTGTCCGTCCATTACGCCGATGGACAATGATGGCAAGATCGATCTCAACGGTCTGAGTCAGCATCTCAAACGCCTTACCGAGGCAAAGATCGACGTTATTTTACTGATGGGCAGCATTGGGGAATTTGCCTCCTTTACGCTGGAAGAGAGACTGTTGCTGATCCGTGAGGCCCGGGCCATGAGCTCGCTGAAGATGGTCGCAAATGTCTCATCCACATGCCAAAATGATGTTCTGCTGATGGCGCAAGAAGCGTTTCACTCAGGATATGATGCCGTCATGATCCTGCCACCTTACTACTACGGACAAACATCGAAACAGTTGCTGAGCTACTTCCGCCAGCTAGGACAGAAGCTCAGTGGAAAATGGTTTGCCTATAACTTCCCGGCACGTACCGGCTGTGATTTAACGCCTGAACTGGTTGCCACACTCGCCGCTGAGTTCCCGAACTTCGCCGGTATTAAAGACACCGTGGACTGCCAGTCGCATACCCGCAGCATGATTCAGACAACCCGCGCCGTGCGGGAAGATTTTGCTGTGCTCTCCGGCTACGACGAATACTACATTCCTAACCTGCTGGCAGGTGGCGCAGGGATTATCTCAGGGTTGAACAACGTCATGCCGGAACTGTTTGTCAGCGCGCGCGAGGCATTTAAGCAGGGCGACCTGGCGGCGCTACGCGACATTCAGGATAAGATTGGCACGTATATGTCCATCTACGCGATTGGCGAGGATTTTGTCACCACCATTAAAACTGTAGTGTCACGTAAGTATGGTTATTGCTCAGGGGTTTCACGTAATGCAGGTGGGGAACTGAACGAGAGTGAGTGTCGGACAATTGACGAGGTCTTTGTCCTTTAGTTTTGCACCTGATGCCCGGTAGCGCGAACGCTTACCGGGCCTACATTGGCTGGATAAGCGCAGCGCTATCCGGTAAAAAATATTTACTTCACCGTGCCGCGAATATCAATTTCCGCCGCTCTGGCTTTAGCTCTTTTCGACCAGATAGAAGTGATAATCGGCACAAGAATTGATGTCACAATCACCGAGGTTGCCACCAGAGAAGTCGCTGCCGGAGCCATTGGTTTAAACGCTGGAACCATTTCGGCAATCAGCACCGGCGTGGCAACTGCCGCACCTGCAGAGCTGGAAGCCGCAATCCCCGCCGTACCATCCCCGCCGCCAATCAGTTTATCGGCGATAATCAATGGGATACCGGTGACGATAATCACCGCTACGCCCAGCAGTATACCCAGCACGCCGGTCTGAGCAATCACGCTCAAATCAATGGTGTTACCCAATGCGAAGGCAAAGAAAGGTATCAGCGTTTGCACCGCTTTACTGAAGAACTCGCGAAGCTCAGGGTCCAGATTTCCCAGTGCAAAACCAATCAGGAACGGCAACACCGCACCGACAAACACATGCGGTTCAAACGAAGCAATCCCCGCAGTTCCCAGAATGACCATGGTCATGAGCGGGCCGGACTCCAGTGACATCAGGACAAACGCCCCAGCCTCTTCCTTGGTGCCGTATTGCTGCATGATCGAGGCATACAGCCCGCCGTTGGTCATATCCATTGCAGCCACCAGCGCCAGCGTGGACAACCCGGCAAAGAACCCCACCTCCACTCCATGTTCTGGAAGAATGCGCGAAGCGATCGCCGCCACTACCCATGCCACCAGAATCTTGGTTATTACTAACGTGCCAGATTTACGCAGTACGGTTCCGGTGGCGCTTAGCTTAATCGACGCCCCCATGCAAAAGAACCAGACAGCCAGAATCGGCACTGTGCCAGTGATCATACCGTTGGTGAATGAGCCGAAGTATTTTCCGGCGCCGGGTGAAAAGGTGTGACATAACGCGCCCAGAAATAGCGGCACCAGCATCATACCGCCTGGGATTTTCTCTATCGTACGTTTGATATGCATTTCCATCACCTGTAGACATAAAAATGGGGCATTTTTATGGGCGATTGCATCTTGCTTATGAGATGCGCCCGTCTTGATGGAAAGAAGATAGACACTCAGAGGACAGATAAAAGTGATCCTAATCGCACAATAAAACATTGTTTCAATTTAAATGATTCAATGTTCCCATGTTGATTTTGATCACAAAAAAGCCCCCACAAGCATGACTTGTAAGGGCTGTATCAGGTCATCAGATTCCGGCCTGATAATCGTAACGCTATCAGGTTTCAGGCATCATCAAACTTATTTTTTCGCCGCAAAACGCGCTGCAGCTTCGTCCCAGTTCACCACGTTCCAGAACTCTTTGATGTAGTCCGGGCGACGGTTCTGGAATTTCAGGTAGTAAGCGTGTTCCCATACGTCCAGACCCACGATCGGGAAGCCAGAAGCACCAGAGATAGCTTCGCCCATCAGCGGGGAATCCTGGTTAGCAGTGGAAACAACAGCCAGCTTGTCACCTTTCAGAACCAGCCACGCCCAGCCAGAACCGAAACGGGTTGCTGCCGCTTTTTCAAATTCAGCTTTGAAGTTATCAACAGAGCCAAAGTCGCGCTCAATAGCGGCTTTCAGATCGCCCTGCAGCGTGGTACCGGTTTTCAGGCCTTTCCAGAACAGGCTGTGGTTAGCGTGACCGCCAGCGTTGTTACGCAGTACGGTTTTCTTATCCGCAGGCAGTTGATCCAGTTTGGTGATCAGCTCTTCAGCAGACAGGTTGGCGAATTCAGGCAGGCTTTCCAGCGCAGCGTTAGCGTTGTTTACATAGGCCTGGTGGTGTTTGGTATGGTGAATTTCCATCGTCTGCTTATCAAAGTGCGGTTCAAGGGCATCATAAGCGTACGGCAGGGATGGCAGTGTATAACTCATAATCATCTCCAGTATTGTCGGGCGGCCAGTGTTAACGCCGCGTAAGCAGTTGAGTCATTATAGTTAATTAAATGATATTGAAAATGATTATCAATGCCGTACTTTTTACATGGCTATTATGAGATGAAAATGTGAGCATTAGCGGAATAATCAGGCGAATTTTGCCAACACGCAGAGAAAACAGGCAACGACATAAAGGACACGGGAGACAAAGCAAGAGATAGTCTCTGGATTATCTCACGAGGAAATATTGCTATGTCTGTCAACATCGCCCTTTTCGGTATCGGCCTCGACACATACTGGCCCCAGTTTACTGGCCTGGAGTCACGACTTCAGGGCTATCTGCAAACAATTGACGAGCGTCTGACGGCGCAACAAGCCACCGTAATTAATGGCGGCCTGATCGATAACGTCGACAAAGCCGACGCCCTTATCAGGCGGTTGCAGCAGCAGCCTGTCGATGCTGTCTGCCTGTACATCAGCACCTATGCCCTCAGCGCAACGGTACTGCCTTTGGTGCAAAGCATCAACAAGCCGGTCATTATTCTGGCCTTACAGCCAGAGCCTGGCCTGCCCTATTCGACGATCCGTCAAATCCCGGATCGGGGCGGGCGTACCGGAGAATGGCTGGCGCACTGCCAGGCCTGTAGCGCGCCCGAACTGGCAAACGTGTTTAACCGCGCGAATATCCGCTTTCAACTGATTGTGGGTGCATTACAGGGCGATGAGTACGTCTGGCAACAAACTGCGCAGTGGCTACAGGCCCTGAACGTACGCCAGATGCTGTCAAACTGTCAGGTCGGCGTACTCGGACACTATTATGACGGTATGGTGGACGTTTACAGCAATATGACGAATTTATCCGCCAGATTGGGCGTACGTTTTAAGCCGCTGGAAATGTGTGAGCTGGCGGAATATCGCGAGCAGGTCAGCGAGACGGACCTCTGCGCTAAACGGCAAGAGACGAACCGCGTGCTACAGGTGGAAGCAGCCTGTGAACCCGCTGAACTTGACCGCGCGCTCACCACGGCCTGCGCCATGGATAAACTTATTGCCCGGAATACCCTTGGCGCACTGGCCTATTACTACGAAGGTCGAAGCGGTAATGCTTACGAAAATATCATCACCTCAATCATCCTCGGTAACACGCTGCTCACCCACCGCGGTATTCCCGTGGCAGGAGAATATGAAATCAAAAACGTGCTGGCAATGAAAATCCAGCAGCTCCTGGGAGCCGGAGGTTCGTTCTCTGAACCCTATGGAATTGAATTTAATGACAATGTTGTACTGTGGGGGCATGACGGCCCGGCACATCCGCTGATGGCGGACGGCCCGGTTAACCTGGTACCGCTGCCGGTTTATCATGGTAAACCCGGTAAAGGTGTATCTATCCAGATGACCGTAAAACCCGGCCCGGTAACCTTTCTTTCGGTTGTTGAAGATGCCGAAAACGGCGTGCGTTTGCAGTATGCCGAAGGTGAAGCTGTGGCGGGCGAAGTACTGGATATCGGCAACACCAACAGCCGCTATCGTTTCCCTTTATCGGCTCGCGAATTCACAACGCAGTGGTGCCTGGGCGGTCCAGCCCACCATTGCAGCATTGGCCTTGGTCATCATGGCGACGTGCTGGATAAACTCGCCTGGCTGCTGGGCATTCAGGCAGTAAAAATCTGCTAACCCGCGACATTTCCGCCCTTCTCAAAAAAGAGGGGCGGAAGATCAATTTGTGATCAACATCCCTATCATCCCCTGAATTTTGCCAGCATTGCCAATCCTGCGGCAGCATGCTGAAGGTTAATTCATTGCTCACTCTTTAGACTTTCGATCATCAAAACGGGAGATTTTTATCCAGCCAGATCGATAATTTAAAAGGAAACAGAATGGGTAACGCAATTACGATGGGGATATTCTGGCATCTTATTGGTGCCGCAAGTGCCGCTTGTTTCTACGCCCCTTTTAAAAAGGTACAACACTGGACCTGGGAAACCATGTGGTCCATAGGCGGTTTTGTTTCATGGCTAATCCTTCCCTGGCTCGTCAGTTCGATCCTGCTACCGGACTTCTGGGCCTATTACCGTTCTTTCAGCGCTTCCACACTGCTGCCGATATTTTTATTTGGCGCGATGTGGGGGATCGGTAACATTAACTATGGTCTGACCATGCGCTACCTCGGCATGTCGATGGGAATCGGGATCGCCATCGGTATTACGCTGATTGTCGGCACCTTAATGACGCCTATCATTGCCGGTAAATTTGATGTGCTCGTCGGCACACCCGGTGGCCGTATGACCCTGTTCGGTGTGCTGGTCGCCCTGATCGGCGTAGCGATTGTCACCCGCGCCGGGCAGCTAAAAGAGCGCAAGATGGGCATCAAAGCGGAAGAGTTCAACCTGAAAAAAGGTCTGATACTGGCGGTGATGTGCGGCTTTTTCTCCGCCGGGATGTCCTTTGCAATGGATGCGGCAAAACCGATGCACGAAGCCGCTGCCGCACTCGGGATCGATCCGCTGTATGTTGCCCTGCCAAGCTACGTGGTGATCATGGGCGGCGGTGCGGTAATCAACCTCGGCTACTGCTTCATTCGTCTGGCAAAAATGAAAAACTTGTCGATAAAAGCCGACTTCTCGTTAGCAAAACCGCTGATTATCAGCAATATCCTGTTTTCGGCGCTCGCCGGGCTGATGTGGTATCTCCAGTTCTTCTTTTACGCCTGGGGCCATGCCAAAATTCCGGCGCAGTATGACTACATGAGCTGGATGCTGCACATGAGTTTCTACGTCCTGTGCGGCGGTATTGTAGGCCTGATTATGAAAGAGTGGAGCAATGCGGGCCGACATCCGGTCAGCGTGCTAAGCCTCGGCTGCGTGGTGATTATCGTCGCGGCCAATATTGTCGGTATGGGAATGGCAAGCTAATCGTTTTGATTACCGAGATGACGCCACTGGCTGGGCGTCATCCCGGTTTCCCGTGTGAACACCACCGAAAAATAGTTACTATCCTCAAAGCCACAGCGCATAGAAATTTCACTGATCATCAACCGACTATGCTGAAGCAGATACTGAGCATGGCAAATTCGCACTTGCCGGAGGTACTGGTTGATGGTCATTCCTGTCTGGTTACGAAACTGCTGGCGCAAAACACGTTCGCTGCACTGCTCACGGTCGCAAAATTTGTCCAGTTCAAAGGCGTGTTCATGGCTCCCGGCCAGAGCGGTGATCAGTTTATCCAGCAGCGTTTCGCTTGATGTTGCCGGAAGCGTGTCCGTGGCATAACGATGCCGTTTCAGGATCATCACCAGTTGTCCAAATAACAGCTCTGCCAGGTCAAAAGCCTGCGGGTCGCGTTGATGGCTCTCATGCTCAAGCTGGCTAATGACCTGCCGGGCTTGGGTCATCCCGGCGCTGCCCAGTCGCCAGTGCGGCTGTCCCGCCGAGTCATTAAATCCTGGGATCGCGCTTTCCCAGCCCAGATTCAACGTCAGCCGTTCCGGGCAGTAGATAATATTCTGCAAAACGAGGTCGTTAACTGAGGTGTAGGAGTGTTTATCTTCAGCACGAATATAAAAAAGATCGCCACGGGTGATGCGGTACGGGCGATCGTTGAGAACATGCAGGCCATTGCCTCGCCAGACCATAACCAGTTCGCAAAACTCATGGGTGTGCTCAGCAAAGACGTTTTGCGGATAGCGATCGGCAACGGCGACCGCCTGCCGGGCATTGGCAAAAAAGTCTGACTTTAGAAGAATTAACCGCTCAGTCACCGTACCACCTCGATGCTTTGTTGCCTGATGGCGATACGCTTATCAGGCCGACACTGCGCCCTTGTAAGCCGGATAAGACGAAACTGTCATCCGGCGTTAAGGAACGTGATTATCTGAGAACTGGCGGCAAAAAACGTTGATAGCATTCGCGTTACTGGAGGCTGCTTCCCGCAGTGCGGTCACGTCCCTGGCGAATATCGCGTGGCGACCAGTCGAACTCCCGGCGAAACAGCGTCGAAAAGTGGTTACTGTCGCCAAAACCACAGCGATAAGCGATGTCCGTAACACTATCATCGCTGTGGCGTAATAAATGCCGGGCCTTAATGAGCCGCAGACGATTAAGATAGCGCTGTGGCGTCAATCCGGTTTGCTGTTTAAGCTGGCGGTGCATAGTGCGTAAAGAGAGCGAAAACTTTTCGGCTACCGCTTCCCAGCACACCTCATCGGCAAAGTGATCTTCCAGCCACGCCATCAGCTGATTAAGCCGCGCATCATTATCTGTAGCCACTTCCATCAGGCTACTTTTGCGTAACAACACCAGCAGTTGCATAAACAGGATCTCGCGATTTGCCGCCGACGGCGTGTCCATCTCATCACCGAGTTTTTCCATCTGCCCCACCAGCAAACGAACCTGTTGCAACACGCCCTGATTTACCCGCCAGTGGGACGGATACTGACCGTTCAGTTCCTGGGGCAAAAGCTGATTCAGTCCGGCCAGAAACTGAAACGCATCCGGGGAACGATACAGAATATTTGTCAGACACAGGTTGTCAGTATGTTCATATAAGTGTCTGTCATGATCGCGGACAAAACAGACTGTTCCGCCGCTGATGGTGTAGGGCTGTCCGTTGAACACATGGATACCTGTCCCATGCTCAACCACCACAATTTCATGAAAATCATGGTGATGCTCAGGGAATGCTGACTGAGGAAGCCGCGGTTCAATCGTGAGGGTTGCTTTACCTGTCGGAAAAAAATCCACGCAATGCAGTACGGTCATGATGACATCCTTCCCGATCAAATGAACATGGCTGAATAGTAATTAAGGGTTACCACCCTCACCTTAAATTTTTGACGCCAAAGCGCGTAAACAGAGTTAATTCTTCAAGAAATAGTGGGAAAAAACGGGAATTGCGGAAGGGGTCACACCAGGCAAAATCACCTCCATTACCAGGAATTGTGAACACCATCACGTTCACCTTTGCCAGGCTGCCAGCCGCTTATTGAGGCTGTCACTAACAAGAAGGTACACCTTTCCGGGAGTTCTTAGACTGAGCGTAATAAAACTCAGAAGGACCTCGCTATGACTCTTCGCCATTGTGTCGCTGTCGATCTCGGCGCATCCAGTGGACGCGTAATGCTGGCGCGTTACGACAGTGAACACCGCACCCTGACGCTGCGTGAAATCCATCGCTTCGTTAACTGTCTGCAAAAAACAGACGGTTTCGACACCTGGGACATCGACAGCCTGGAAAACGACATTCGCCTTGGTCTGAAGAAAGTCTGCGATGAAGGCATTCGGATAGACAGCATCGGAATTGATACCTGGGGCGTGGATTACGTTCTGATCGGCAAAAACGGTCAGCGTGTCGGACTCCCCGTCTCTTATCGCGACAGCCGCACAACGGGCGTTATGGCACATGCCATGGCGCAGCTTGGCAAAAGCGAGATCTATCGCCGTAGCGGTATTCAGTTTCTCCCCTTCAACACCTTGTATCAGCTCCGTGCCCTGACAGAACAACAGCCAGAACGGGTCTCCCAGGTGGCCCATGCCTTGCTGATCCCCGATTACTTCAGCTATCGCCTGACCGGTGAACTGAATTGGGAATACACCAACGCCACAACCACCCAGTTAGTCAATATCAACACCGACGACTGGGATGACACTCTGCTGGCCTGGACCGGTGCAGCAAAATCCTGGTTCGGTCGTCCCACACATCCGGGGAACGTTATCGGCAACTGGATTTGCCCGCAGAAAAATCAAATCCCTGTGGTTGCCGTCGCCAGCCACGACACTGCCAGTGCGGTGATCGCGTCACCGCTGGCCGATCAAAACAGTGCGTATCTCTCTTCAGGCACCTGGTCACTGATGGGGTTTGAGAGCAGAACACCGTATACCAACGATACGGCGCTGGCAGCCAATATCACTAACGAAGGCGGCGCGGAAGGACGCTACCGCGTGCTGAAAAATATCATGGGGCTGTGGCTGCTCCAGCGCGTGTTAAAAGAACGGAACATCACCGACCTGACGGCGCTTATCGCCCAAACGCAAGCCTTACCGGCCTGCCGTTCCCTGATAAACCCTAACGACGACCGCTTTATCAATCCTGACGATATGTGCGCGGAAATTCAGGCGGCATGCCGCGAAGCAGGCCAGGCCGTTCCCACGCAAGACGCTGAACTGGCTCGCTGCATTTTCGACAGCCTGGCATTGCTGTACGCCGACGTCCTGCAGGAACTGGCGGACCTTCGGGGTGAGGCATTCAGCCAATTACATATTGTCGGTGGCGGCTGCCAGAACGCGTTACTCAACCAACTTTGCGCTGATGCTTGCGGTATCCGAGTCATGTCCGGGCCAATTGAAGCCTCTACCCTCGGCAATATTGGCGTTCAACTGATGACGCTGGACGAGCTGAACAACGTCGATGATTTCCGCCAGCTAGTGATAGCCAACTATGACCTGACGACCTTCATTCCAAATCCTGAAAGTGAAATTGCCCGCTACCAGGCGCAGTTTCAATCAATACGACAGACAAAGGAGCTTTGCGCATGACCACTCAACTTGAACAAGCCTGGGAACTGGCAAAACTACGTTTTGCAGCGGTAGGTATCGATGTCGAAGAGGCATTACGCCAGCTCGATCGCCTGCCAGTCTCTATGCACTGCTGGCAGGGCGATGATGTCGCTGGATTCGAAAACCCGGAAGGTTCGCTCACGGGCGGTATTCAGGCTACCGGCAACTATCCGGGCAAAGCGCGTAATGCCGTCGAACTACGCGCCGATCTGGAGCAGGCGCTGAGCCTGATCCCTGGTCCAAAACGTCTGAACCTGCATGCTATCTATCTGGAATCCGATACGCCAGTTGCCCGTGACCAAATCAAACCCGAACACTTTAAAAACTGGGTTGAATGGGCGAAAGCAAACCAGTTAGGCCTGGACTTCAACCCATCCTGTTTCTCTCACCCGCTGAGTGCCGACGGCTTCACGCTGGCACATGCTGACGACAGCATCCGTCAGTTCTGGATTGACCACTGCAAAGCCAGCCGCCGCATTTCGGCCTATTTCGGCGAGCAATTGGGAACACCATCGGTGATGAACATCTGGATCCCGGATGGCATGAAAGACATTACCGTCGACCGTTTGGCTCCGCGTCAGCGCCTGCTGGAAGCGCTGGATGATGTCATCAGCGAAAAACTCGATCCGGCGCATCACATCGATGCCGTGGAGAGCAAACTGTTTGGCATCGGCGCAGAAAGCTACACCGTCGGCTCCAACGAGTTCTACATGGGCTATGCCACCAGCCGCCAGACTGCGCTGTGCCTGGATGCGGGTCACTTCCACCCGACTGAAGTCATTTCCGACAAGATCTCCGCTGCCATGCTGTACGTACCTCGCCTGCTGCTGCACGTCAGCCGTCCGGTACGTTGGGACAGCGACCACGTGGTGTTGCTGGATGATGAAACCCAGGCGATTGCCAGCGAGATCGTCCGCCACAACCTGTTCAACCGTGTACACATTGGTCTCGACTTCTTCGATGCCTCAATCAACCGCATCGCAGCTTGGGTTATTGGCACCCGCAATATGAAAAAAGCCCTGTTGCGTGCGCTGTTAGAGCCGACTGAACAGCTTCGTCAGCTCGAAGCCAGTGGTGACTACACCGCACGTCTGGCCCTGCTGGAAGAGCAGAAATCTCTGCCGTGGCAGGCGGTCTGGGAGATGTATTGCCAGCGTCATGACGCTCCGGCAGGCAGCCAGTGGCTGGACAGTGTCCGCGCCTATGAAAAAGAGATTCTGAGTAAACGTAAATAACCCTGATTGCCGGATGGCGCTGCGCTGATCCGGCCTACGGAAACGACATACATCGTAGGCCCGATAAGGCGTAATCCGCCATCGGGCAACAAAACAGACAGGAACACCAAACATGCAGAACATAACCACATCCTGGTTCGTTCAGGGAATGATCAAAGCCACTTCTGATGCCTGGCTGAAAGGCTGGGATGAGCGCAACGGAGGCAACCTGACGCTGCGCCTGGATGAAGCGGATATTGCGCCCTTTACCGCCGATTTCCACAAAGAACCACGTTATATCGCGCTGAGTCAGCCGATGCCGCTGCTGGCGAACACGCCTTTTATCGTCACCGGCTCCGGCAAATTCTTCCGCAACGTCCAGCTCGATCCGGCAGCAAATTTGGGCGTAGTGAAAATCGACAGCGACGGTGCGGGCTATCACATTCTTTGGGGGCTGACCCACGAAGCCGTTCCAACTTCCGAACTGCCAGCTCACTTTCTTTCCCACTGTGAGCGCATTAAAGCCACCCACGGTAAAGATCGGGTGATCATGCACTGCCACGCGACCAACCTGATTGCCCTGACCTACGTGCTGGAAAACACCACCGCGCTGATCACCCGCAAACTGTGGGAAGGCAGCACCGAGTGCCTGGTAGTGTTCCCGGATGGCGTCGGCATTCTGCCGTGGATGGTGCCTGGCACCGATGAAATCGGGCAGGCCACCGCGCAGGAAATGCAAAAGCACTCACTGGTACTGTGGCCGTTCCACGGCGTGTTCGGCAGCGGCCCTACACTCGACGAAGCGTTCGGTTTGATAGATACCGCAGAGAAATCTGCTGAAGTTTTAGTCAAAATTTATTCGATGGGCGGTATGAAGCAAACCATCACGCGTGAAGAGCTGATTGCTCTCGGCAAACGTTTCGGCGTCACCCCGCTTGCCAGCGCATTAGAGCTGTACTGATACCTCCCACCGTAGGCCTGATAAGGCGCGCCAGCGTCGTCATCAGGTAATAACACAATGCCGGATGGCAGTTCGCTTTATCCGGCCTACAGGACATTACTTTTAAGGAGAATATTCATGAGCTTTATGTTGGCACTTCCTAAAATCAGTCTTCACGGCGCAGGGGCAATTGGCGACATGGTTAATCTGGTCGCTAACAAGCAATGGGGTAAAGCGCTGATCGTTACCGATGGTCAACTGGTCAAGCTGGGCCTGCTGGATAGCCTGTTTGCCGCGCTTGATACGCATAAAATGTCGTATCACTTGTTCGACGAGGTGTTCCCTAACCCAACAGAAGAACTGGTGCAGAAAGGCTTTGCGGCGTATCAGGACGCACAGTGTGATTACATTATCGCTTTCGGCGGCGGCAGCCCAATCGATACCGCCAAAGCGGTGAAAATTCTGACCGCAAACCCTGGTCCGTCTACCGCGTATTCCGGGGTGGGCAAAGTGAAAAATGCGGGCGTACCGCTGGTCGCAATTAACACCACCGCAGGCACAGCGGCAGAAATGACCAGTAATGCGGTGATCATCGATTCCGCGCGCAAGGTCAAAGAGGTCATTATCGATCCGAACATTATTCCTGATATCGCCGTGGATGACGCCAGCGTCATGCTGGAAATTCCGGCCTCTGTCACCGCGGCCACCGGTATGGACGCCCTGACTCATGCGATTGAAGCCTATGTTTCCATCGGCGCGCATCCACTGACCGACGCCAACGCGCTGGAAGCCATTCGCCTGATCAACCTGTGGCTGCCAAAAGCGGTTGACGATGGTCATAACCTCGAAGCGCGTGAACAAATGGCGTTTGGCCAGTACCTGGCGGGCATGGCGTTCAACAGCGCCGGCCTCGGGCTGGTGCATGCGCTGGCACATCAGCCGGGCGCAACGCATAACCTGCCGCACGGCGTTTGCAACGCCATCCTGCTGCCCGTTATCGAAAACTTTAACCGCCCGAACGCCGTGGCTCGCTTTGCTCGCGTAGCGCAGGCAATGGGTGTCGATACCCGAGGGATGAGCGATGAGACCGCAAGCATGGAAGCCATCAACGCTATCCGCGCGTTAAGCAAACGTGTCGGTATTCCTGCTGGGTTTAGTTCGCTTGGCGTCACCAAAGAGGATATCGAAGGCTGGCTGGACAAAGCACTGGCCGATCCGTGTGCACCATGTAATCCGCGCACCGCCAGCCGCGACGAAGTCCGCGAGCTGTATCTGGAGGCGTTATGATCCGCAAAGCCTTTGTGATGCAGGTGAATGCTGATGCACATGAAGAGTATCAGCGTCGTCATAATCCCATCTGGCCGGAACTGGAAGCCGTACTGAAAGCCCACGGCGCACATCACTATGCCATTTATCTCGACCAGGAACGCAATTTACTGTTCGCCACCGTTGAGATTGAGTCCGAAGAGCGCTGGAATGCGGTAGCCAGTACCGACGTTTGTCAGCGCTGGTGGAAGCATATGCGTGACGTAATGCCTGCCAATCCGGACAACAGCCCGGTAAGTGCAGAGCTAAAAGAAGTGTTTTACCTGGAGTGATGTGTACATCGGATGGTGCTTGCGCTTGACCGGCCTACGGCGAATACAGTCCACAGGCCGGATAAGGGTGCAAGCACCATCATCCGGCACAACGTCATTTTGAGATCAGTTCTGCTCTGCCACCAGAATTGCCTGCGTGTCAGGCTCCAGCGCTTTAAAGATATGTTCCTGATCAGCGGGGTAACAAATGTAGTCCCCTTCTGCCAACTCCTCGGGGGCTTCGGTCAGTCCCACCAGCGCCTTGCCCTGCGTCACAATAATGTGCTCGACCGATCCCGGCGGATGCGGGTGAGAAATACGATCTGCTCCCGGTTGTGTCAGCAGCAAATAGATATCCCTTCTTGCACCCGGTGGACAGGCTGCCAGTAAAATCGCCTGATAATGAGCCTGCTCAGCTACCACTTTTGTCCCTTCGCCGCGACGTATCACCTGGGTTTTTTGCTCCAAAGGCTCCAGCAGCCGTGCGAAGGGAATATCCAGCGCCACACACAGCGACCACAGCGTTTCCAGGCTAGGATTTCCATTGCCCGCTTCCAGTTGCGAAAGCGTGGATTTTGCAATCCCCGCGCGTCGAGCAATCTCTGCCAGTGACAGACCGGTACGCTGACGTTCGCGCACCAGGCTTTTCGCAATCATACTGATGGGTTGGGTCATACATGACTCCATGTTTTTTATATCGAACGAATCGTTCGACTTGTAAAGCAAATCTGTTACGTTCATTATAATGGAAATTCGTTCGATATAGCCAAAACAGTATGAAACATTATTTTTCCAGTCTTAAAGGCGACACGATAAAAGCGATACTTTTAGTGTGTCTGGCGGTCGGTGTGGTAGGGATGTCTTACGGCTCACTGGCAATGGCTTACGGATTTCCACTTTGGGTACCGTTTGTACTCTCCATTACTGTGCTGGCTGGCGCATCCGAATTTATGTTTATCGGCATTGTCGCCAGCGGGGGTAACCCGCTGGCCGCAGCGGCAGCCGGGCTGCTGGTTAACGCCCGTCACGTCCCGTTTGGCGTTACGGTGCGCGATCTGGTGGGAACACGTGCCGCCAGTTTCCTCGGCTGCCATATCATGAACGATGAAAGCGTGGTGTTTGGCCTGTCGCAAAAAACACCGGAGCAGCGTAAAGCGGCCTACTGGCTGTGCGGTTTGGGCGTCGCCATTATCTGGCCATTGGGCACGCTGCTTGGGGCGATGGTTGGCAAGCTATTGCCAGCACCAGAAACCATCGGTCTGGACGCCGTATTTCCCGCCATTCTGCTGGCCTTAGTTGTTCCGGCATTTAAAAACCGTACCACACTGGTCCGCGCCTGTAGCGGTGCTGCGCTGTCGCTCGCCGCCGTACCTTTTGCCCCGGTGGGACTGCCGGTGTTGCTCTCACTGTTTGGCCTACTGACGAGGAAAAAATAATGGGCAACATGACGCTGTTTATCGTCGGTATCGCTATCCTGTCTCTGGGAACGTATCTAATGCGTTTAGGGGGAGCAAAACTGGGTAGCCGCCTGGCGTTCTCCGAGCGTTCCCAGGCGCTGCTTTCAGATGCTGCAACGGTATTACTGTTCTCCGTCGCACTGGCAACCACCTTTTATGAAGGCGAACATTTTGCCGGTATGGCGCGCCTGCTGGGTGTTGGCTTCGCCGTATTTCTCGCCTGGCGTAAGATGCCACTAATTGTGGTGATTATTGCCGCGGCGGTCGTGACAGCACTGTTGAGAATGGCAGGAATAAATTGATTCCCCCTTTAACCTGATGACGACAAATTCATCAGGTTAATTTTCCATATGATTATGTGTAGCACCCCGCAAAAACAGTACCCGACTCAGCGGTGTATTGTCACATTTCCCCGACATATTGCCGCTCATCTCTTCACCGTCCCACCGTTAAAATCAAATCAAACAGGTTTTAATGGAGTCTTACCATGGCAGCCCTCACCGCAAACTGTCTTGATCTGAATATTCAGGGCAATAGCGTTTATTCCATTCTAAAGCAGTTCGCAAATATGGCATTTAAGAACGGCTATATCACCGATCGCCCCCTGTTCCTGCAAACGCTGCTGCTACGAGAAAAATTGCATTCCACCGGATTTGGATCGGGTATCGCTGTTCCCCACGGCAAAAGCACCTGCGTGAAGCAGCCCTTCGTTCTGTTTGCGCGTAAATCCGAAAGCGTGGACTGGAAAGCCAGCGACAGTGAGGACGTCAACTGCTGGATATGCCTCGGTGTACCGCAAACCGGCGAAGACTCTCAGGTCCAAATCATCGGCACCCTGTGCCGAAAAATTATCCATCAGGATTTTATCAACCAACTGAAACAGGGCAACGCTGAACAGGTTCTTGCCTTGCTAAATCAGACCTTAACTTCATAAGGAAGCGGCTATGGAGTCATCCTTACGTTTAGTGGCGATCACCAACTGTCCTGCGGGAATCGCCCACACCTACATGGTGGCAGAAGCGCTGGAACAGAAAGCGCAGTCACTTGGCCATACGATTAAAGTCGAAACTCAAGGCTCAAGCGGCGTCGAAAACCGCCTGACCAGCGAAGAAATAGCCGCTGCGGACTACGTGATTCTGGCAACGGGACGCGGATTAAGCGCCGAAGATCGGGTTCGGTTCTCCGGGAAGAAAGTGTATGAGATCGCTATTTCCCAGGCGCTGAAAAATATCGATCAGATATTCACGCAACTTCCTTCACATTCGCAGCTGTTTACAACAGATAGCGGCATGAAATTAGGTAAACAGGATGTTCAGCAAGGCAGTGTGATGAGTCATCTGATGGCGGGAGTTTCCGCCGCGCTGCCGTTTGTTATTGGCGGCGGTATTCTGGTTGCGCTCGCCAATATGCTGGTGCAGCTCGGTTTACCGTATACCGATATGTCGAAAGGTGCGCCGTCGTTTACCTGGGTAGTCGAGTCTATCGGCTATCTCGGCTTCACCTTTATGATCCCGATTATGGGCGCATACATCGCATGGTCGATTGCTGATAAACCCGCTTTCGCTCCGGCATTTCTGGTTTGCTATCTGGCGAACGATAAAGGATTGCTGGGCACCCAGTCTGGTGCGGGTTTTCTCGGCGCGGTGGTGCTGGGACTGGCGGTCGGCTATTTCGTGCTGTGGTTTCGCAAAGTACGCCTCGGCAAAGCGCTCCAGCCGCTGCTCGGCTCAATGTTGATCCCATTCGTGACTCTGCTGGTGTTTGGGGTATTGACCTGGTATGTCATTGGCCCGGTGATGTCCGACATCATGAGCGGATTACTGCACTTCCTGAACACTATTCCCCCATCAATGAAAATGGGTGCAGCCTTTCTTGTCGGAGCGATGCTGGCATTCGACATGGGCGGACCAATCAACAAAACTGCATGGTTCTTCTGCTTCTCACTCCTGGAAAAACAGATCTACGACTGGTACGCCATCGTCGGTGTAGTGGCACTGATGCCCCCCGTCGCAGCGGGTATCGCTACATATCTGGCGCCTAAACTGTTTACTCAACAGGAGAAGGCCGCCGCCAGTAGTGCGATTGTGGTAGGCGCAACGGTTGCGACTGAACCCGCAATCCCTTACGCGCTGGCCGCACCGTTACCGATGATCACTGCCAATACGCTCTCTGGCGGTATTACTGGCATGCTGGTAATCGCCTTCGGAATCAAACGGCTGGCGCCGGGATTAGGTATCTTTGATCCGCTGATCGGCCTGATGTCGCCGGTTGGGTCGTTTTATCTGGTGCTGGCAATCGGCCTGGCACTGAACATTGCGTTAATCATCATCCTTAAAGGACTGTGGCTCAAACGGAAAGCTAAGGCCGCGCAGCAGGAGCTTGCACATGAACAATGAATTACTTCAGCAGTTATGCGAGGCCAGTGCCGTCAGCGGCGATGAGCAGGAAGTGCGCACCATCCTCATCAATTCGCTAGAGTCCTGCGTGGATGAAATTACCTTTGACGGTCTGGGTAGTTTTGTCGCCCGCAAAGGACATCGGGGACCGAAAGTTGCAATCGTCGGCCATATGGATGAAGTCGGTTTTATGGTGACGCATATCGACGCTAGCGGTTTTCTGCGTTTTACCACTATTGGTGGCTGGTGGAACCAGTCGATGCTCAACCATCGGGTAACCATTCGCACCCGCGAAGGATGTAAAATTCCTGGCCTCATTGGCTCCGTAGCACCCCATGCTTTAACGGAAAAGCAGAAACAACAACCACTGAACTTTGACGAAATGTTCATTGATATTGGTGCGAAAAGTCGTGAGCAGGTGGAAAAACGGGGCATCGCCGTCGGTGATTTCATCAGCCCGGAGGCGAATTTCGCTCGTTGGGGTGAAGATAAAATAGTGGGTAAAGCGCTGGATAATCGCGTCGGTTGCGCTCTGATGGCGGAGCTGTTGCAGACGGTGGATAACCCTGAAATTACCCTGTACGGCGTCGGCAGCGTGGAGGAAGAAGTTGGGCTGCGCGGAGCGCAAACCTCAGCCGAGCACATTAAACCTGACGTGGTGATCGTGCTCGATACCGCCGTCGCGGGCGACGTGCCGGGAATCGACAGCATCAAATACCCGCTGAAACTGGGTGATGGGCCAGGCCTGATGCTGTTTGATAAACGCTATTTCCCTAACCAGAAGTTGGTCGCCGCGTTAAAAGAGAGCGCGGAAAGCAGTGGTGCCCCGTTGCAATTTTGCACCATGAAAACCGGCGCAACGGACGGCGGTCGTTACAACGTGATGGGCGGCGGTCGCCCCGTCGCGGCATTGTGCCTGCCCACCCGCTATCTGCACGCCAACAGCGGCATGATTTCTGCAACAGACTATGACGCCCTGTTTACGCTGGTGCGAGAACTGTTGTGTTCACTGACTGCAGAGAAGGTCGAAGAGTTTACCCACTTTCGCCAGGATATCGATACACGAACTCGTTCGGGTTACATCAAAGCGGCAAATGAATGAATCCACAGGAGCGTACAGGTAGTACGTAACCGGGGTGAATGAATACGGCCAACGCAGAAGCAGCCTGAAAGAGGAAATGTATATGTTGAACGACCGCCAGTTAAAGATCGTGGACATTCTGGAACAGCAGGCCAGCCCGCTTAGCGAGCTGGCACGACAAACTGGCGTTTCGGGCAGAACCATCCTGCGTGATATTGATTACCTTAATTTTACTCTGAGCGGCAAAGCGCGTATCCAGCCAGGTGGCAGCGCGGGATATCAGTTGGATATTGTTGACAGACGTAGCTACTTCCAGCTTCTGCAACGACATGATAATGATGACCGGTTGCTGGCGTTTCTATTACTGAACACCTTCACGACCCGCCTGCAGCTGGCGTCTGCGTTAAACTTACCCGAGACCTGGGTGGCCGACAGATTACCGCGCCTGAAGCAACGCTATGAGCGCACATTTAGCATTTCCAGCCGTCCGGGCGTGGGGCACTTCATTGATGAGCCGGAAGAAAAACGTATTATTCTGCTGGCGAACTTGTTCAAAAAAGACATGTTCCTGATCCCGCTACCAGGCCTCACACATGACAATATTGAACGGCTCAACGTTGCATGTGAAGGCCTCGATGAACTCCCCCTGATATCAGGTGAATACCTCGCCAGCCTGGTACTGGCGGTCTATGCCTTGCGCAATCAGCTCACCGCCTGCTGGCCCGAATGTCGGCATACGTCACTGAAAAATACCGTGGAACAGAGTGGGATCTACCTGGGAGATAACGCATTCAGAACGCTGAGTGGGTTGCTGGAAATGCAGCAACAGCAAGCCGCGGCGATAACCCCCGGCGCTATAATTTCAGTGCTACAAAAGTTACCGGGCACCACCTCACTCAACATTATCGATAGCCAGTTGGTTGATAACATCACCGGACACTTACTGAGATGTGTTGCAGCACCTGTCTGGATACCTGAACATCGCCAGAGCAGCATGAACAATCTAAAAGCAGTCTGGCCAGCCGCCTTCGATATGAGTTTGCGTTTTATTGCCCTGTTGCGTGAGCAGTTAAATACTCCACTTTTTGATAGTGATCTGACCGGGCTGTATTTTGCCTGCGCACTGGAACGGCATCAAAATGAGCGTCAGCCCATTATGTTGTTATCTGACCAAAATGCGATTGCCACGATTAACCAGCAAGCCATTGAACGGGATGTATTAAATTGCCGGGTAATCATTGCGCGTACGCCTGGCGAACTGAATGCAATTTTCCAGGAAGTAAAACCGTTACTGATCATCAATAACAGCCATTATTTACTTGATGATTCAGTAAAAAATGTCATCACTATTAAAAGCATCATTACCTCGGCAGGAACAGAGCAGATCAAAAACTTTCTTGCCACGGCCTTTATTCGCCAGCAGCCGGAGCGTTTTTTTTCAGCTGCGGGTAGCTTTCATTATCCGAATACACCGGACGAAAGCTGGCGGAGCATTATTGTGAAAATTTGCGCACAGCTCGTGACGCAAGAACATATGACTGATGATGAAGCGCGGCATATCTGCGCTCGTGAGAGCGAAGGTGAAAATCTGATTGTCAACCGGCTGGCGATCCCCCATTGCTGGAGTGAGCAGGAACGCCGCTTTCGCGGTTTTTTTATTACTCTCACCCATTCGGTGCAGGTTAACAACGAACCGGTCAGCCATGTCCTTATCGCATGTGCCGCCGCCGACGCACGGCATGAATTAAAAATCTTCAGTTATCTGGCCAGCGTGCTGTACCGCCATCCAGCCGAAGACATTATCGAATTAACTGGCTATGAAGCATTTATCTCGCTACTAAAAGAGTAACCACAGAAATGAAAAAAGCGCCCTGAGGCGCTCTTTCAACAATGGTCTGCAATATTATTTCAGCAGTTCAGCGGTCATATGCACGCGGTTACCGGTGTATGCCTGAGTAATTTTATAATCGCTGGCACCTGCACGTTCAGCCTGTGCAGCGATTTTTGCTTCAGCGCTGTCCAGTGTAGAACCGGTTGCAGTAACTGATTGAGCAGCGAAAGAACCGAATGAAGTAGCGAGAGCGATAACTGCGACAAAAGTTTTGATGCTTTTCATGATATGAACCCTTTAACTTAGTTGTTTGAATAAGGCACCGTGCCTTGATGTGATAAATAATAGCCTTCACATCACACAACTAAAAGCGGAAGGATTTGCCAGTCTTGTTCAATTTTTTTGAATTTATATTATTCAGCAATCAGACGCTGTGGGTGCGTATAAATTGTCGCCCTACCCGGTTTGCAAAAACCCACCAGCGTCAGGTTACAACGTTCGGCAACTTCAACGGCGAGCGTCGTAGCCGCAGAAACAGCGAACAGGATCTCAACACCACACATCGCTGACTTCTGCACCATCTCATAGCTGGCACGACTGGAAACTAATACCGCCCCCTGCTGCCAACTTTCCCCTTCGATTGCGCGCCGCCCCAGTAATTTATCCAGTGCAACATGGCGGCCAACATCTTCATGCCCGCCCGCCAGAATCCCCGACGGCTGTACCCAGGCCGCCGCATGCGTGCAGCCAGTACGTTGACCTACGGGCTGGAAATCATTCAGATGCGTTAATGCGCGATCGAGGTCCGCCAGATCAAATGTCTGCGTAAACGGCAGAGGCTGGACCGGCTTACCAATGTCATTGAGTTGTTCCACGCCGCAAACGCCGCAGCCAGTGCGACCTGCCAGTGCGCGACGACGCTCCTTCAACCCCATAAAACGGCGGCTGGAGAGTTCAACCTGCACCTCAAGTCCGTTACAGGAAGGAACCACTTCCATCCCGAAGATATCCTGCGGGCTCTCAATAATGCCTTCAGAAAGCGAAAAGCCCAGCGCGAAATGCTCAAGATCTTTCGGTGATGCCATCATCACCACGTGTGAAATCCCGTTGTAAACCAGCGCAACAGGCACTTCTTCAGCCACCTCATCCGGCTGAGGATGTTGCAAATCCTCACGTTTCCAGAGGGTCAACTGACGTGATCCCGTAACAGTCGTCACATTTTGGTTGTTTTCTTGAATAATCTTATTCACTTTCTTTTAACCATATTGGAACACACATACCAACATTGTGGTATTCTTTACAAACCCCTCCTGGACGGAGGGAAATTCACCCAATTCTGGACCTTTGCGGTCCCGTCCGCAAAGAAAAATAACAACCACTTCCCTCGCGTTCGCGTTACAAAAAACGAAGGGAACGTGACAATGTCGAAACAAGGAGCGAACCATGCAGGTCAGCAGAAGGCAGTTCTTTAAGATCTGCGCTGGCGGTATGGCAGGCACCACGGCAGCGGCACTGGGCTTTGCACCCGGCGTAGCGCTAGCGGAAACACGGCAATATAAATTGCTGCGCACCCGCGAAACCCGTAACACCTGCACTTACTGTTCCGTTGGCTGTGGACTGTTAATGTACAGTCTCGGTGACGGAGCAAAAAACGCCAAAGCATCCATCTTCCATATCGAGGGTGATCCGGACCATCCGGTCAACCGTGGTGCGCTTTGCCCTAAAGGGGCCGGTCTGGTGGATTTTATCCATTCCGAAAGCCGCCTCAAATTCCCGGAATACCGCGCGCCTGGCTCCGATAAATGGCAACAAATCAGTTGGGATGAGGCATTTGACCGCATCGCTAAACTGATGAAAGAAGACCGCGACGCAAACTACGTTGCGCAGAACGCCGAAGGCGTTACCGTTAACCGCTGGCTTTCTACCGGGATGCTGTGTGCTTCCGCTTCCAGTAATGAAACCGGCTACTTAACGCAAAAATTCTCTCGCGCGCTCGGTATGCTCGCGGTCGACAACCAGGCGCGTGTCTGACACGGACCAACGGTAGCAAGTCTTGCTCCAACATTTGGTCGCGGTGCGATGACCAACCACTGGGTCGACATCAAAAATGCCAACCTTATCGTGGTGATGGGCGGTAACGCCGCTGAAGCTCACCCGGTCGGATTCCGCTGGGCGATGGAAGCCAAAATTCATAACGGCGCGAAGCTGATTGTGATTGATCCGCGCTTTACGCGAACTGCTGCGGTGGCTGATTTTTATGCCCCAATTCGTTCTGGTACTGACATTGCATTCCTGTCAGGCGTTTTGCTGTACCTGCTGAATAACGAAAAATTTAACCGCGAATACACCGAGGCCTATACCAACGCCAGCCTGATTGTGCGTGAAGATTATGGCTTCGAAGATGGCCTGTTCACCGGCTATGACGCGGATAAACGCAAGTATGATAAAACCAGTTGGAACTACGAGCTGGATGAAAAAGGCTTCGCCAAACGCGATGTCACCCTGCAACATCCGCGCTGTGTCTGGAACCTGCTGAAAACGCACGTTTCCCGCTACACGCCGGACGTCGTAGAAAACATCTGCGGTACGCCGAAAGCCGACTTCCTGAAAGTCTGCGAATATATCGCTGAAACCAGCGTGAAAGATAAAACCGCCTCGTTCCTGTACGCGCTGGGCTGGACACAACACTCCGTTGGTGCGCAGAACATTCGTACCATGGCGATGATCCAGTTGCTGCTTGGCAATATGGGTATGGCTGGCGGCGGTGTTAACGCCCTGCGTGGTCACTCCAACATCCAGGGGCTGACTGACTTAGGTTTGCTGTCACAAAGCCTGCCAGGCTATATGACGCTGCCAAGCGAAAAACAAACTGATCTGCAAACCTACCTTGCTGCTAACACACCAAAACCGTTGCTGGAAGGTCAGGTAAACTACTGGGGCAACTACCCGAAATTCTTCGTTTCGATGATGAAGGCCTTCTTTGGCGATAAAGCGACAGCGGAAAACAGCTGGGGCTTCGATTGGCTGCCGAAGTGGGACAAAGGGTATGACGTTCTGCAGTACTTCGAGATGATGAACCAGGGCAAAGTGAATGGCTACATCTGCCAGGGCTTCAACCCGGTTGCCTCATTCCCTAACAAAAACAAGGTCGTGGCTTCACTGTCGAAACTGAAGTTCCTGGTAACTATCGATCCGCTCAACACCGAAACGTCCACCTTCTGGCAAAACCACGGTGAGTCAAACGATGTTGATCCCTCGAAAATCCAGACTGAAGTTTTCCGCCTGCCGTCCACCTGCTTCGCGGAAGAAAACGGTTCTATCGTTAACTCTGGTCGCTGGCTGCAATGGCACTGGAAAGGTGCGGATGCCCCAGGGATTGCCGCCACTGACGGTGAAATCCTCGCCGGTATCTTCCTGCGTCTGCGTAAAATGTACGCCGAACAGGGCGGCGCAAACCCGGAACAGGTGCTGAGTATGACCTGGAACTACTCCACACCACATGAACCGGCTTCGGAAGAAGTGGCGATGGAGAGTAACGGTAAAGCGTTGGCCGACATCACCGATCCGGCTACCGGCGCGGTTATCGTCAAGAAAGGACAACAGCTTAGCTCGTTTGCCCAGTTGCGCGATGACGGTACGACCTCCAGCGGTTGCTGGATTTTCGCCGGAAGCTGGACGCCGGAAGGCAACCAGATGGCGCGTCGCGATAACGCCGACCCGTCGGGCCTTGGCAATACGCTGGGCTGGGCATGGGCATGGCCGCTCAACCGGCGCATTCTGTATAACCGTGCCTCCGCTGACCCACAGGGTAACCCGTGGGATCCGAAGCGCCAGATCCTGAAATGGGATGGGGCGAAATGGAGCGGGATGGATATTCCGGACTACAGCGCCGCCGCACCTGGCAGCAATGTCGGACCGTTTATCATGCAGCCCGAAGGTATGGGACGTCTGTTTGCTATCGATAAAATGGCAGAAGGCCCATTCCCGGAACACTACGAGCCGTTTGAAACCCCACTGGGGACTAACCCGCTGCACCCGAACGTTATCTCTAACCCTGCCGCCCGTATCTTTAAAGGCGACGAAGAAGCACTGGGGAAAGCAGATAAGTTCCCGTACGTCGGGACAACGTATCGCCTGACCGAGCACTTCCACTACTGGACCAAACATGCGCTGCTGAACGCCATCGCCCAGCCAGAACAGTTTGTAGAAATTGGTGAGAAGCTGGCGAATAAGCTCGGTATATCCCACGGCGATACTGTCAAAGTCTCCTCTAACCGCGGCTACATTAAAGCCAAAGCAGTGGTGACAAAACGCATTCGCACGCTGAAGGCAAACGGTCAGGATATCGACACTATCGGTATTCCTATTCACTGGGGCTACGAAGGCGTGGCGAAAAAAGGCTTTATCGCTAATACGTTAACGCCATTCGTCGGTGATGCGAACACGCAGACACCGGAATTTAAGTCCTTCCTCGTGAACGTGGAAAAGGTGTAACGGAGACGACCTATGGCTTATCAATCGCAAGACATCATTCGTCGTTCCGCCACTAACGGTTTCACGCCCGCGCCTCAGGCGCGGGACCATCAGGAAGAGGTGGCAAAGCTTATCGACGTCACCACCTGCATCGGCTGTAAAGCATGTCAGGTGGCGTGTTCGGAATGGAACGATATCCGTGATGAAGTGGGTAACAACGTTGGGGTATATGACAACCCGGCTGATTTAACCGCCAAATCCTGGACGGTGATGCGTTTCTCGGAAGTGGAACAAGACGACAAACTCGAATGGCTTATCCGTAAGGATGGCTGTATGCACTGCGCCGATCCGGGCTGCCTGAAGGCATGTCCGGCTGAAGGCGCAATCATTCAGTATGCCAACGGTATCGTCGACTTCCAGTCCGAGCAGTGTATTGGCTGCGGTTACTGCATCGCGGGCTGCCCGTTCGACGTGCCACGACTCAACCCGGACGATAACCGCGTCTATAAATGTACGCTGTGCGTTGACCGTGTCGTGGTCGGGCAAGAACCGGCCTGCGTGAAAACCTGCCCAACCGGCGCGATTCATTTCGGTACCAAAGAGTCGATGAAAACGCTGGCAGGCGAGCGCGTGGCGGAGCTGAAAACTCGTGGTTACGACAATGCGGGTCTGTACGATCCAGCGGGTGTTGGCGGTACGCACGTAATGTATGTATTGCACCACGCCGACAAGCCGAATCTGTATCACGGCCTGCCGGAGAACCCGGAAATCAGCGCCACCGTGAAGTTCTGGAAAGGCATCTGGAAACCCCTCGCAGCCGTCGGCTTTGCAGCGACATTTGCGGCCAGTATCTTCCATTACGTCGGTGTCGGTCCGAACCGTGCGGAAGAGGAAGAAGACAATCTGCATGAAGAAAAAGACGAGGTGCGCAAATGAAACGACGTGACACCATCGTGCGCTACACGGCGCCGGAACGCATCAACCACTGGATCACCGCCTTCTGTTTCATCCTGGCGGCAGTGAGCGGGATGGGCTTTCTCTTCCCGTCTTTTAACTGGCTGATGCAAATTATGGGCACTCCACAACTGGCGCGAATTCTGCACCCGTTTGTCGGTGTGATCATGTTTGCCTCGTTTATCATCATGTTTTTCCGTTACTGGCACCACAATCTAATCAATCGGGATGATATCTTTTGGGCGAAGAATATTCGTAAGATCGTCGTCAACGAGGAAGTAGGTGACACGGGACGTTATAACTTCGGCCAGAAATGCGTATTCTGGGCGGCGATTATCTTCCTGGTCCTGTTGCTGGTGAGTGGAGTGGTCATCTGGCGTCCATATTTTGCGCCTGCTTTCTCAATCCCGGTGATCCGATTCGCGTTAATGCTGCATTCATTTGCCGCAGTAGCGTTAATTGTGGTTATCATGGTGCACATTTACGCCGCCCTTTGGGTGAAAGGCACCATTACCGCGATGGTGGAAGGATGGGTCACCAGTTCATGGGCGAAGAAACATCACCCACGCTGGTACCGTGAAGTCCGCCAGAAACAGGAAAAGTCATCTGAATGAGTATTCGCATAATCCCGCAAGATGAGCTGGAGAAGAGCGATAAACGCACGGCGGATATGATTCCGCCGTTATTATTCCCCAGGCTCAAAAATTTGTATAACCGCCGTGCTGAACGTCTGCGCGAGCTGGCTGAAAACAACCCGCTGGGTGATTACCTGCGCTTTGCCGCGCTGATCGCCCATGCACAGGAAGTGGTGCTGTACGACCATCCGCTGCAGATAGACCTGACCGCACGCATCAAAGAAGCAAACGATCAGGGCAAGCCGCCGCTGGATATCCACGTCCTTCCACGCGATAAGCACTGGCAAAAGCTGCTGCAATCGTTAATTGCTGAGCTGAAACCGGAAATGAGCGGTCCTGCTTTAGCGGTGATCGAGAATCTGGAAAAAGCCTCAGAGCAAGAGCTGGAACTGATGGCCAGTGCGCTGTTTGCTTCTGATTTTGCGTCTGTCAGCAGCGATAAAGCGCCGTTCATCTGGGCCGCTCTGTCACTCTACTGGGCACAAATGGCAAGCCTGATCCCCGGAAAAGCGCGTGCAGAATACGGTGAGCAACGCCAGTTCTGCCCAGTGTGCGGTTCGATGCCAGTTTCCAGTATGGTGCAAATTGGTACCACTCAGGGGCTGCGCTATCTGCACTGCAACTTGTGTGAAACCGAGTGGCACGTCGTGCGCGTGAAGTGCAGCAACTGCGAGCAAAGCCGTGATTTGAACTACTGGTCACTGGATAACGAGCAGTCAGCTATTAAAGCTGAAAGCTGTGGCGACTGCGGAACTTACCTGAAGATTTTATATCAGGAAAAAGACCCTAAAGTAGAAGCTGTTGCCGACGACCTCGCCTCACTGATGCTGGACGCGCACATGGAACAAGAGGGTTTTGCCCGCAGTTCCATCAACCCGTTCCTGTTTCCGGGAGAGGGAGAGTAAATTCTCTGTTGTACCGGGCGGCGTAAGTCGCCCAAGTTACCATTCGTATGGCGTCGTCACGCCCGGTATTCCGGCAAAGTCCCTGGTGTTACGCGTGACCAGTTCAAGGCGATGAACCTGCGCTGTCGCCAGAATAATGGCATCCGGAAGTTTCATCCCATACTCCTGGCGCAAAGCAACACTTCGCTCGGCAATTTCCTGCGATACACCGATAACATTAAATGCGCTCATCGCAACGCGCGTGCGGTGCTCCTGATTGTACTTTTTGGCACCAACCATCACTTCCATCCAGGTAATAAGGCTAATCGCATTCTGCGGCGGCCATGCATCTAACGCTTGTTTTGCTTCGCGCCGCCCGCTGAATAAGTCGATTAAAATATTGGTGTCAAAAAGTGCCGATCCATTAGCCATTACCACTCCTCACGCAGTTTGCGCTGGTATTCCACACCGTCTTCTTCACAGCCCTGCCATAAGCCAAGTGCGCTGGAAATCGTGGTTTCTGCCTGCTCCTGTCTTTCCAGATATTGCTCAACCGCCTCTCGCAACAGTTCCGCGCGGGGAAGATTGCGCTGCACTTTGAGATCGTCCAGTCGTTTAATCACTTCATCTGATAAATCGAGTAAAATTCGGCCCATACCAAGTCCAATCATCACGCTCATATATATCTCCAGTATATCACTCAAGATTAAAACACGAGCAATTTATACCCGGTAAATTCTAAAGAGAAGAGCTCTGCGAGTGGTTAATTTACTTTTGCGAGCCGCTTTCCAGAATCACTGTCCAGACAAAATTCTCCATTTTCTTTTGCTAATATCCAGGCTATAACACTGTATATTCACACAGGTTAAAGACAAAAAAATGGCACTGGAAAATGGAATTGCACAGCTGGTTGAAGAGTTTATTGCAGCGGGTCGCCCTTCTTCACGCACACAGAGTATTGATGACCGGAGAGCAGGGTACATCGCCAGTACCGTGCTCGCCGGGGAAACAGAAACCCACGTACAGGTTGAAGATATTGAACTCGATGCCATGACATTTCGCGTCGTTTCGCCGCCCGGCGTCTCGGGTTTACTGCCCTGCGTCATCTATTATCATGGTGGTTGCTTTGTCAGCGGTGGATTTACGACACATGATAACCAACTGAGGCAACTTGCCTGGTACAGCGGCTGCCGGGTGATTGCGGTGAAGTACCGCCTTGCGCCAGAACACCCTTTCCCGGCAGCACATGATGATGCCGAAAGAGGGTCTAATATCATCTGGAAGTATGCCGAGAAACTGGGTGTAGACCGCAATAACATCACGCTTACTGGCGATAGCGCGGGCGGGCATCTGGCGCTGGTCACCGCACTACGCCTGAAAGCCAAAAATATCTGGCAACCCGCCAAGCTTATTCTGATTTACCCAATGCTGGATGCAACCGCCAGGTTTGAGAGTTACACCCGTAATGGGCAGGATTACATCATTACTCGCGACACGCTGCTGTCTGGCTATGAGATGTATTTGTCGCATACCGATCCTCTCCACCCTGAGGCCAGCCCATTGTGGAGGGATGATTTCAACGGATTACCACCCACACACATCATTACTGCTGAATTTGACCCACTACGCGATGAAGGTGAAGCCTTGTATCAACGGTTCCTGGAGCAAGATGTGGAATGCACCTGCCAGCGTTATTTCGGTGTCATCCACGGTTTTTTTCAGCTTGCAGGTATTAGCCATGCGGCACGCAATGCTATACGTGACGTGGCCTGGAGAGTGGGATACCTTCAATGATGTAGTAAAAACTATTTCTTTGTGAAGCCAAAGGTGCAGCGAAGCCGAGCATCACAAGGCGCTCGCAGCACCCTGTAATCTTCCGGCAGACGCGTTCATCGAATAAAAAGGAATCCCTTTCTGATTACTCTTCCTCGTTGCCGCCCTCTTCCAGCGGTCCGAAGGGTTTCGCAGGCAACACGATGTACGTGCCTTCAAATACCACGCCCGCCGTATCATCGCCAAACAGCTCTACCTGCATCTGAACTCGCGCCTTGCGGCCTCTCGCCAGACGGTCGAGGTCTCCACTCAGTGAGCCCAGATCAGCGATGGCAGTGGGTTTCCCGGTGATAGGCCTGCTGTATCGGATATGTGCGTCGGCGAGGATAATTGTCCCGCCCAGATGGCGCTCGCGTAACATCAACCAGATGAGTCCCCAACCGGTTAATGTCGCCAGTGAAAACAGGCTTCCCGCGAACAAGGTATGGTGAGGATTCTGATTGCCGGTCTCGGGCATCGTCGTAATAAATTTTTGCCCGGTATACTGCTGAATACGCACACCCATCTTCTCACTCAACGGAATATGCTCGTACCAGGCTTGCTGTAACTGCCCACACCAGTCACCACGATGGAGAATATCATCCAGCGTAGCGATGGGTTTAATCATCAAAAAGTGGCGCACTGGCGTGGTCTGCGGCGTGGTAATTTCTCCCTGACTCACAAATCCCAGCTTGGCGAAAAATTCGACTGCGTCTTCACGGGCGCTGCAGGTTACGCGCTTAACGCCTTCCTGACGCGCCACAGACTCGAGGGTCATCGCCATTAGCGTTCCCAGTCCCTTCTCCTGTACTGACGGATCAACCGCCATAAAGCGTATAGAGGCTTCGTTATCCGCATTGATGTACAGACGGCCTACAGCAACTAGATTACCCTCTTCATCCACCACCATCTGGTGATGAGCCATGGCATCCCAGGCATCCCGTTCTGAGCCTTTTGGCTGGTGCAGCGGTTTACGCAGCATCTCCCAGCGGAACTGGTAGTAACGCTCCAGTTCTTCTTCTGTTTGCGGTACTCGAAGGTGATACATAGTTGTATTCTCTCTTGTTACCCGCGACCACGCCGGAAGCTGGTTCATACCTGTAACCAGAACGTCACGGGGCCATCATTAACCAGTGAAACCTGCATATCAGCAGCGAATCGTCCGGTCTGCGTGTTCATTTCCTGCTGACGGCAGCGCTCAACGAAGTACTCGTACAGCGCCTCTGCCCGATCGGGTGCCGCACCCTTTGAAAATCCGGGGCGCATACCGCGTTCGGTATCTGCTGCCAGCGTAAACTGTGATACCACCAGCACACTGCCACCGGCCTGCTGCACGTTCAGATTCATCTTACCTTCGGAATCACTAAAAATTCGATATCCGAGCACGCGTTCACACAGGCGGTTCGCTTTCTGTTCATCATCATCCTTTTCGACACCTAATAAGACCAAAAGTCCTGGGCCGATTTCACCCGTCACCTCGCCCTCCACGGTGACGCTGGCACGGGTTACGCGCTGAATTAATGCAATCATGGTTGCTCTGCTTCTTCTTGTTCTGCGGCTTGTTTAAGTTTGCGGTATTCCCCGAGAGTGACAGTTATTTCCGCGCCTAGCAAGACGATACACCACGTCCAGTACACCCAGACAAATAAAATGGGGATCACCGCCAGGACACCGTAAATAAGCTGATAAGACGGGAACATAGTGATGTAGAGCGCAAATCCTTTTTTCCCGGCTTCGAACAAAACGGCGGCGACAAATGCCCCGATCACCGCATCGCGATTGGGTACGCGCGTCGTGGGTACGATGCTGTAAAGCAGCCAGAATGAGAGCCAGGAGAGCACCAACGGAAAAATGCGCAGTACATCATCAATGACTGAGTTGAGATCGCTGGCCCAGCGAAGTGACAACAGATACGAGCTGATTGCCAGGCTGGCCCCTGCCAACAGCGGACCCAACGTTAAAATCATCCAGTAGACAGCAAAAGAATACACTTTAGGCCGTGTACGCTTGCTACGCCAGATGGTATTCAACGCGCTGTCTATGGCATACATCAGCAATAGCGCCGTCACAATCAGCCCACACGCGCCAACCGCCGTCATTTTGTTTGAGTTTGCGACAAACTGTTCGATATAACGCTGAATGACATCACCTGTCGCCGGGATAAAATTAGCAAAAATAAAATGCCGTAGCTGAATGCTGACGTCAGAAAACATCGGAAATGCGGCGAAAAGAGCAAAAACAACGGCGATAAGCGGCACTAATGAGAGCAATGAAACGTAGGCAAGATTTCCTGCCAGCGTCGTCATATTGTCCTCATCAATGCGATGCCATAATAGCTTAAGCCAGGCCCATACAGGACGCGTATGATGCCGGGCTTTTTGGTGTACATTTTTTAGCATAACAACTTCGCGAAATAGTCAGGAATGGTCGTTTTATCGACGACCTGGATACTGGTGATCCCTAGCCGGTTAGCCCCTTCAATATTATCGGCGTTGTCATCAAAAAAGACCGCATCCGCAGCGGAAAAACCTTCAGACTGCAGGACATGCTGGTAAATCCGCGCTTCCGGTTTACGCATGCCGAGTTCCTGGGAAAGATAAATATGGTCAGCAGCCTGACGAACTTCAGGATACTCATCCGGCCAAAACGTCGTGTGCAAGCGGTTGGTATTCGAGAGCACGACCACGCGATGCCCTTGCTCACGCAGTTTATGCATAATGTCGATCACTTCAGATCGTAATGCGACGAAAACAGCCTGCCAGCCATGAGAGAACTGCTCATAACTCAACGGAAGCGCCATGTCATGGCACAGAGCCTCGGCAAAGGCCTCATCCGTTATTTCACCCCGTTCATGCTGGTGAAAAGCATCTCCCATGGTAAAACTTTGCTTCAACGAAGCCAGCGGTACACGACTCAGATCGCTCCATGTACCTAACACGCGATTGAAGTCGATATCGACAATCACATTACCCAAATCAAAGATATAGAGCATGCCCTTCTCCTTACTCGCCGTGGATGAATAACTGTAGCGGGAAAGGAGAAGTTTGACTATGAGTCCCTGTCGGGATTATTCGGTAATTACCTTAGTCTTCATGACTAAATTGCCAGCGAGACTCAATCACCAGTGGAAGATCGACGCTGACAAATTGTGGCGTCACATTTATTGCATTCGGTGCCTGAGTGAGCGGGTTGACACAGGTTGCATCGGGCTGTTTATCAAAGACAACCAGACTTTGTGCAGCCGATGTCATCACCATGCTCAGCTTTCCTGGCCATTGTAATCTGACATGAAGATCGGCATTAAAACCAAAGCAGTCATCCCATGGACCAAGCTGCGGAGAGACCTTGTTGCCTGTCGGTAGTTCATTACTTCCAGCTTCTTCCTGCCAGTCGGCATTAAAGCTCACCCGCAATTCCTCATCTTCATGCTGCGCATCCAGGTGTTTAACAAACCAGGGGTGCCAACCTGCTGATGCCGGAAAGGTTTCTGACATAGAACGAATTTCTAATCGCAGAATTAGCGCGTTGTCTTCTAGGGCTAGCGTTTGCAAGACCTCACCCTGCCAAGGCCAAGGCGCACCCAACGGCATACGCAGCGTCAATTTATCTTTCTTATGTTCAATAATTTCCCATGATGAATAACAAGCCATACCGTGCAAAGCATGGGGGGGCTTATTAGCCGGTAAATCATACTGCTTCTCACCCACTTTCAGCGTTGCATACCCGAGGCGCCCCGCCCAAGGGACCATGGGAAAGCAGCCATATTGAAACGCCCTGCGCTGCGGTTCCCATTGCCTCAAGACTTCAAAGCCAAATGCCTGTAGCGAGGTAATTCTGGCACCATCACGCGGAAAGACCTGAAGACGGAGATGGCCATTTTCCAGCAAAACCGGTTGGCCGATAGGCCCTGGCCAGGGGGCATCAAACGCACGCTGTAATGCTTGTTGATGTTCGGTACTCAGTTCAGTATTCATTTAATTTTTCTCTGATATTTAGGTAAGAAGTTAATTATTGTTAGCGTCATTTTTGTTGTCCGAATGTGGCTCAATAAGCCAGACGCAAATAAATGAAAGTATTGAGATAACAAACAGAAACAGTGCTACATACCACGGCTTACCGCCACCCAGAGCCAGCAAACTGGAGGCAATCAACGGGCTTAACCCGCCCAGAATGGCAGAAAACTGATAGGCAAATGACAGCCCCGTATAACGAACCCGGGTACCGAACATGCGGGTAAACAGCGTGGGCTGTACCGCAAACATCATCGTAGGCCCCAGGTTATAACCAAGGATCATGCAGCCCCAGATGATAAGAGTGTTCTTTGTGTCCAGCAGCAAGAAGAAGGGGAACGCAAACAGAATACAAAAGCCCGCCCCGAGCAGGTACATTTTCCGTTGCCCGACACGATCAGAGATCCAGCCAATTAACGGACAACTCACAATACCAATCGCTGAAGCGATCAGCATACCGTTGAGTGGGATATCCCTTGATAACGCCAGTTGACTGGAAATATAGACAATCCCAAACGCGTTGATGATGTTCGATGAAACACTCTCTGCCAACCTGGCACCAAGCGCCAGCAGAATATTGCGCGGGTGTTTACGGAAGAGTTCAATCAGCGGAGGAGTCGATTTGGCCTGCGTTACAGCATTTTTTTGCTGTCTAAAATCCAGAGTCTCTTCGGTATGAAGTCGTATGAACATCCCCACAATTAACATGATGGAGGATAACCAAAATGGGATACGCCATCCCCAGGAAAGAAATTCCTCCTGGGTCAGGAAATGGTTACACAGTGCGAATACGCCCGTTGCCAGCATAATTCCGACTGAGGCCGCCGTTTGCGGGAGCGAACCTAAAAATCCACGCTTCGCCTCGGGAGCAGATTCAATGGTCATCAACGCCGCTCCACCATACTCGCCTCCCAAACCAAACCCCTGAACCAGACGCAAAATCATCAATATAATCGGCGCCCAGATACCAATATCCTGGTATGTTGGTATAAAACCGATTAAAAACGTTGAGGAGCCGACAATTGCTAATGTCCAAATCAGCGTTATTTTGCGGCCAACTTTATCGCCGAAATGACCAAAAACAATGCCACCTAGTGGACGGGATAAAAAGCCCACGCCAAAGGTTGCGAAAGCGGCAATCAAACCAATAAAAGGATCACTATCAGGGAAAAACAGGGGAGCAAAGACCAGTCCTGCCGCCGTTCCGAAAATAAAAAAGTCGTACCATTCCATCAACGCTCCAGCAAAACTCCCCATGACAACACGCCTCATGGCTTTGCCGGATAGTTCTTTCCCTGGTGTATGTTCTTTTTCAGCCATAATTTTCCTCTCCGGGTCGGCGAGAAATCTGCTCAACAGAATCACTTAAAGACGGAGGATTTTTATGAGAAAGCGCGCCTACACATGCGACGCGCTTGCTTGTTATTTCTCCAGCTCAGCCAGCACCTCAGCATCTTCAGCATCAACATTTGCACCAAGTGGTTCCCACTTAATCAATACACATGTCAGAAAGCCGAGGAAAGGAACAATTGCCAGCCAATAGAATGCTTCTGTCTTTAATGCCCCCCACAACATAGGCCAGAAGATCAACCCAGCTATCGCCCCCGTACGCATAATGGCACGCGCGAATCCTACACCGGTCGGACGAATGGTTGGCGGATAAGAAAGCGTGGCGATGGTCATTCCCAGACCACCAGGGCCAGCAGAGTGGAAGAAAATAATTGCGCCCAACAACCCTAAAGAAAGCCATGGATTTGTGGTTGCCAGCGTTCCTAATGCCAGCAACGCTACCGTCACGACAGCGAATCCATACATTGACTGAAGACGTGTCCCCAGCCGCTGGAGAATAAGTGAGCCGATCAATCCCCCGGTAATTCCACATAACGCATTCACAACTGCGGAACCGCTAAGCGCGCCGGTTAATCCTCCACTCAGTATTCCCGCCAGAGTCAACGGTAAATAAACACCCACAGCGTTATATTGCCAAGCCTGCATTGTCGCCACGACGCAACCGAGGATGGTACGTTTGCGGTAACGTGAATTAAATAAGATGCCATATCCACCGTGAAACTTACTTTCTGTTTTTTCGGAGGAAATATCATTGTTTTTTGACGTGGCAGCAACGCGAGCATGGACACCATAACGTTTTGCCAGAATACCGCAGGCTTCATCATAACGTCCGACTCGCGCAGCCCACATTGCAGACTCACCAATAAAGAAGTAACGCAGGATCATGATAATGACGGCAAAAATAGCGCCAATGAAAATCCCATAGCGCCACAATTGCTCTTCAGCAATACCCGACAGCAGCAGCGGGAGCAGCACAAGATAGACAACTGTAGTTGAGACATACCAGGCCATTTGCCAGAGGTTAACTGACGAACCAGTCTTCCTGGAGGTTGAACCTCGTAGTTCCGCAACTGCGTTTGTTGCCAGAGGGAAATCAATGCCCAGGCCAAATCCCATAATCACACGGCACACTAGCACCCACCATATATTGGGGGCTATCGCGACAGCTGCTGCACCAATCGTGCACAACCCCATCCCGATGATAAATGCACGCTTTTGACCAAAGCGGTTAATCACACGGTTCGCCAACAACCCACCAATCAGGGCTGCAACTAAAACAGATGCGTTGACCGTTGCCGCAAGGCCCGGTGAAATACCAAATTGCAGTGCGATATATTTGTTACCAAACCCCACCATCGCCGCCTGATAAGCATCAATAAGAATACCGCCCAGAGCGATAAAAATGATGCCGACACTGGTGTTTACTGCTGAATGTTTATTAACAATATCAATCACGTCCTGGGGACGACCGATCGAATAAGGTGCAGGACTGGTGATGTGACTCATCGCAGTATCCTTTTTCATTGTTGTAGGGTGGCGCTACCATTAAGTAGCGCCAGACAGAGGGTTATGCCATCAAGCCTCAGCAAATTGCAGCATGACTTTTATCGAGTCATTTTGCTGCGCACGTTCAAACGCCTTCGCCGCATCTTCAATCGGGAATAGATCGGTCACCAGTTCGCTGGTATCAAACCGCCCATCCGCAAGCCACTCGATTACCGCATCAAAGTCTTCCGGGATATACATGCCAGAATTCAGTAGATCACGTTCGAAACGCTGCATCATCGGGAGAGGGATTTCGCGTGGACCGCTTGGTACGCCCATACACACCACGGTTCCCCCGGCATAGACATGGGTAAAGGCATCATTCAGCGTGGCTTGCGCAGCAACAACATCGATTGCACCCGTAAAACGAGCCTGCGGATCCAGTTCCCCCGGAGCGCAAACTTCTGCCGCCCCCAGCTTTAACGACAGCGCTCGTTTGTTAGGATCAGGTTCGATGACGGTGATTTTTCCTGCCCCCATGATGCGCAGCGCCTGCACAATGGATAAACCAATGGTTCCGGCACCAATCACTAATACACTTTCCAGAGAAGCTGTCGGCATACGACTCACACAGTGACGCGCGCAGGCTGCCGGTTCAGCAAAAGCAAGCGTCTTAAGTGGCAGGGAAGCAGGGGCAACATGACAGTTTCGCGACGGAACAATATGTTGCGATCGGGCGAAGCCCGGCGCGCGGAAACCAGCTACCTGCGGAGGTTCACACAAATTAAAGCGGCCGGCTTTACAGGCTCGACACTCCATACAGGCCATAATCGGGTCGACAACAACATGGTCGCCCGGTTTAACATTCGTCACCTCACAGCCAACCTCTGTTACACGTGCCGCTATTTCATGTCCTGGCACAACCGGGGGTTTGGCAAAGGGATGCCCCCCTTTCAGTACATGCAGATCAGAGCCGCAAATTCCGTAGAAAACAGGGGCAATGCGGACTTCCATCGGTTTAAGTTCCTGGTGCGGCAGCTCAACATATTGAGTCGTCACTGTCCCAATATCAGAAAATAGAACTTGGGTAATCTTATCCATGGTTCTGCTCCAGATTCGTTAAAAATCGGTGATTAACGCTGAGAAATACCTTCATCCACAATTTCTGCCAGACGTTGTAAACGTGGAACGGACACATCACGCAGCATAGTTTGCGGATCCTGAGCGCCAACAACCGACGCCCATACAGCACGCCCTGCCAGGAATCCCGAAGCACCACCCTTCATGGCGATGCGAACTGCGCGGCCAAAGATATCCGCATCAACGCCCGAGGAGAGAATGACCCATGGCATTTTCATTTGATCATGTAACTTTTGACATGCAGCAAGCAGGGTCTGTTCATCACCTTTGCCGCCTAATGGCATTTCCGCTTTATAGAGGTCGGCATCAGTGCAGCCAAGCTCCGCCGCAGCAGCAACAATGGCACTTTCCTTGTCAAATACCCAACCGCGACGTGGGGGACGGACGACCGGCTCAATGATGCTAACCAGCCCGGCACTACGGCATCGTTGAACAAACTCCTCCACCATGGCCAGACGTGCTTCCGCTGGTTCATCTTCGCGCCATAGCACCAACAGCTTCATCGCTTTTGCCCCCATCTCACGGGCTTTATGAGGGTCAATTGCCCTGTCGATTTCTACACTATCTACCGGGATACCATTGCCCGGGACAAAATGGTCAGCCGCCACAATCAGGCCGCATGAATCCGCTACTGCGCCCTGTGAGACAATCTGCTCGAGGCAAAATTGTTTATCGGCCAGAACCGCAGAGGCATAAGGAGACAGAATTTGGGTCGCAGCGACTTTAAAATCAGTTAATACGCTGTCAGCAACTGGTTTAGGATGCCCTGAAGCAGCAAACATCAGGCGCATAGCTTCACGCTGATCGACAGCCAGCATGGCAAATCCTCCACCAGGGCGAGAAATATCTTTCAGCGTGTATGAGGTATTGTGGGAAGACATAGTAACTCCTGTGAATGTTTAAAATTTAAAGTGGATCTGGTCGACCAGCCTGCTGACGAACCTGAGATAACAGAGCGCTCCAGTCCTGACGGCCTCTACCATTCTCACTGGCGCTGGTGTAATACGTTTCAGCAGCAATCCCCATATTGAGTGGTGCACCGGTCTGGCTGGCGACATCGACAGCAATACGTAGATCTTTCAACGCCAGGTCCACCATAAATGCCGGGGAAAGATCCCCTTTCAGCACTTTGCCAGGCCAGGTTGTCGTAAAGTGCCCCTTACCTGCGGCCGTACCGCTCATGACCTTGATTGCTACATCCAGACTCAGACCCAATGATTCGCAAAGCACTGCTGCTTCCGCTGACAAGGCATTTAGCGCGATACTCATGTAATTGTTGATAAGCTTTACGCGGATCCCCATACCAGGCCCCCCGGCTTCTACCAACTCATTTCCCATGCACATCAAAACTGGACGCGCGCGTTCAACCTGTTCAGGTGTACCGCCCGCGAGGATCAGCAGCGTACCGTCGATAGCGTTAACGGACGTTCTGCCTACCGGAGCATCCATCATGCTGATGCCTTTCTCTTGCATTTCAGTAATCAACGCATCAGTCTGCAATGGATGAATGGTGGACATATCAATAACCAGCGCATCATGAGACAGACCTTCACTCACCCCATCTTTGCCCAGTAGCACTTGCCGAACGATGTCGCCATTTGGCAGCATAGTGATAATGAATTCGGCACCTTTAGCAGCTTCGGCGGGAGTTTGGGCAGCAATTGCACCTTTTTGTACTAACTCATTAACGGCCTGTTGGTTTACGTCGAACACGCGTAAGGCATGTCCCTTTTGCAACAGATTGTTAGCCATTGGGCTGCCCATCTGACCCAATCCCAAAAATGCAACGGTAATCATGAACGGTCTCCTGTCTTAGGTTGACAAAATAATTACAAACAAAAACTCATTTCCGTCTGTTTTTGAGCATATTTGTAATTTATGACGAAAAACAAGACATGCGTCACTAATTTGATCATTTATGTCATTAAAATGAACAAAAGAAGACAGGATCACACAGGACTAAACAAATATGACCAGAATCGCATGTGTTGGAATTACCGTTCAGGACCGTATTTACTCGTTAAACACGCTGCCTGACGGCGGTGGGAAATATCAGTCAAATCAATATCTGGAGACAGGTGGCGGCCCGGCAGCAACAGCGGCCGTCGCTATTGCCCGGCTCGGCGTTGACGTCGATTTTATCGGTCGGGTGGGTGATGACAGTTGTGGGAATACCTTGCTTAACGAACTTCAGGGCTGGGGGGTTAATACACAATTCTGTCGTCAGTACCCAAATTCCCGTTCATCTCAATCCGCAATATTGGTTGATCAACACGGCGAACGCATCATCGTGAACTATCCAAGCCCGGATCTCGATACAGATGCAAAGTGGCTAGAATCGATTGATTTTACTCGCTATGACATCGTTCTTGCAGATGTGCGTTGGCATGAAGGGACATTAAAATCCTTCGCACTGGCACGTGCAGCTGGTGTACAGACGCTACTGGATGCAGATATGACACCGCAAGATATAACCCCATTGGTGGCACTTGCCGACCACGCGGTTTTTTCGGCTCCAGGACTTAAGCGAATGACTGGGCAGGATAATACACAACATGCTCTAAAACTGGCTGCCGGGCGAACTGATGGTAAAGTGTACGTTACGCTTGGTGGCGAGGGGTCGCAATGGATTGAAAATGAACATATGTATCAACAGGCTGCATTTTCAGTCAATGTGGTAGATACAACCGGAGCAGGCGATGTTTTCCACGGTGCAATGGCGGTTGCTCTTGCAGAGAAAATGCCCACCGAACAAGCGATCAGCTTCGCAAGTGCGGTGGCCGCGATGAAATGTACTCAGGCTGGCGGACGAGCCGGAATTCCTAATCGTGCGCAAACCGAATCATTTTTGTCACTTTATGCGTAAAATAACCAGCAATTACGGGGAAGAAGTCCAGGAGTATTCATGAGCATCATTGAAGTCACCGGTAATCCGCGACACGATCAGCTTGTTCATTACATTACAGAACGCGGCTATATGAATATCGAAGAGCTGGCGCAGTTGCTGGATGTTTCCACGCAAACTGTGCGCCGGGATATTCGTAAGTTGAGCGAACAGGGCCTGATCACCCGACATCATGGTGGAGCCGGACGAGTATCCAGCGTCATGAATACCGCCTTTGAACAGCGGGAGTTGTCTCTTACTCAGGAAAAAGAAGCGATCGCGGAGGCGGTTGCTGACTATCTTCCTGAGCGTTGTACGGTTTTTATTACCATCGGAACAACGGTAGAGGCCGTCGCGCGGGCTTTGTTAAATCGCCGGGACTTACGCATCATTACTAATAGCCTTCGTGTTGCGCAGATCCTGTATAAGAATCAAGATCTTGAGGTAATGGTACCTGGCGGAACATTACGTGCTCATAATGGCGGTATTGTTGGCCCTGGCGCAGTGAACTTCATTGAAGGATTCAGAGCCGATTATTTGATTACCAGCATTGGTGCCATTGAAGAAGACGGCACGCTACTGGAATTTGATGTTAACGAAGCGCTTGTAGCTAAAACTATGATCAAACATGCACGTAATACGCTGTTGGTTGCCGATCATACTAAGTTTACCGCCTCGGCTGCTGTTTCTATTGGTAATATGCGTAAAATTCGGGCATTTTTTACCGATGCTCCACCGCCAAACTCCTTCAGGCAATTGCTTGATATAGAGAATATTGAACTGGTTGTTGCTGATCAGGTGACCTCCTGATCCGTTTGATAAAAAAGCCGCTGATTATCAGCGGCTTTTTCGTATTCTTCGATATCGAAGCCTGTTACGCCTCTGCAGTTTCCAGCATTTTCTTGCGTTGGCTAATCCGTTTAACCAGCATCACGGAGACAATCGCACCGCAGAAGGCAAAGCACGCCATAATGCCAAACACGATTTTGTAGCCGATAAGACCCGGGTTTAAATCCAAAATATATCCGTACAGACTGAAGCAGAACATCGCCGGGGCGTAACCGATAAAGCTGCCCAGCGCCATTGCAGCGCCCGTCTGGTTCTCGGCAATTTTGGCTTCACCAATCGGGGCAAAGAAAACAGCGCGCTGCGTAAAGACGATCGCACCGAAGCCCAGTGTACACACCATGCCTAAATAAACCGGCATACTTTCATGCGGCAGAATCATCAGCAACACCAGAGCTACCGTGCTGATCATGAACGTATAGCATAAGTATTTACTGGGTGATTTCAGGATCTTATCCGAGATCATCCCGCCAATCGGGCCACCGACCATTTTCAGACAGTACTGGTTAATAATCCCATAAGCCCCCACCAGCGCGACCGGCAGCATATAGATGTTTTTCAGGAACGGGATGAAGAATGTTAATCCACAATAGACGGCATACACAAAGAAGACGTTGAAGGCGATTAGCCAAATGGTTTTATCCTTCAATACCGATGTCATGCTGGGATTTTTCGGCGCATCTTCTGCATCCTGCACTTTTGCCACAGGCGCATCTTCTTTATCATTCAGCACAAAGAAGATAATGATCCCCACGATAATCACGATGGCAGAGTAGAACCAGATACCGGCTTTGAATCCCAGCAATCCGCTACCGAACCAGGTAAAGACGGCCAGCGCGGAAAATGCGACAACCGTATCAACAATACCGCGGCCCGTTTCGAAGAAACCAAACAATCGACCCTGTTGTTCACTATTCCCCAGACGGCTAACAGATTTTAATAGCACTGGCCAGTTCATCATGTCACAGGTGACGCCAAACAGCGCCCAGACAAAGAGGATCCCCCAATAGCCAGGCATAGAGGTCAAATAGACCCCCAGCAATCCTGTGGCAATAAGAGAAAAAGACATGGTGTATTTACGTGGCAATTTATCTGCAAAATAAATAGATAAGAAAAAACCCACGGTAGTCACAAATGAGTTCACTGACATTGCATTACCAATTTGACCATTGGTCAAATGGAAGTATTCTTGCATCGGAATATAGAACGCATCTTTCAGTGAAGGTAATTTGTAGATTGTACCGCCGCACAGCGTTAACAGGCTAAAAAGTGCCCATTTCTTTTTTGTGAGCATAGCATCCCCTAAATGATTATTTAAATCATTTGTTTTGAAAATAACAATATGACCATTCCCCTGGAATGGTTTAAGCAACCTAAAAAGAAACGAAGATTTTTTAATTAGTTAGAATATCATGTGCCTCATTTTTTATTTGTTGTAGCACGCTACGCACAAATTTTAATTGTTGAATAGCATCGTTTTTTTCTTTAATTAGACGTTCTTCCAGAAGATCAGCTGTAGGCAACGGTGTTTCACTCATTTGGCGCCATGGGATCCATGGATTATCACCTTCATTTTCAAAACGAAACGCTGGAGCATAATAATCAACTTCCTCTTCCAGTCCGTAAGCCATTACCTGTGGCTTATCATCACCTAAACAGATCAGTTTGGTCAGTAGCGCCTTAAATGGCATATCTCCCTGGCCCGATGTACAGGCTTTGTGGCCCAGCCCCGCTTTTTCATTAATGATTAACGCATCTTTAATATGCACCTGAGTAATGTGCGGTGACATCGTATCTAGCGCTGTTAACGGATGTTCATTCGCATTGATCATATTTGCGAAATCAAAGAGTAAAGAGAGTGACTCCATATCGCTGTTCTGAATTAATGACACTAATTCATGGCTCTTCAAGTCTTCATGCTGTTCTAACGTAAATGTCAGTCCGCTATCCTGATATCTTTCACGCAAATATTTGATATCTTGAGTTATTGTTGCAAGAACATCCTGAAGATTACCTTCGTAGCGTGGATAAAACCTTACGGAAGAGGCACCTGTTTTTAAAGCAATAGAGACGGCCTGGTCAATGGACTTTTTATCAGAGGAGCTGGTTTCAATATGAATATCCAGCTGCAACTTACGCGCTTTATCACCGAATGCTGACAGCTCATTGTCATTCATATTTTCCAGAGAATAACGCTCACCATCAAGAACGTGAATTTTCACGCCGCGCAGATTATTTTCATTAGCAATATCTAATAAATCATTCGGTAATATTCGCTCAAGACGCATATTTAAATGATAAGCATACGCGTGTAGATATAGGGGAAGGTTATCTACACGAGCCAGGATTTTATGTGCATTATCTTTAGTGACCATAAACGTACCTACAAGTTAATGAAGAGATCAACTGCTTCAAATCGCCAATACTCAATATCTATTTGCACGATGTTGCCATCGCTGTCGGCCCGATGTTTTTCAATAAGAATGGCAGGCATTCCAGCAGAGCCGCCAATAAATTTACTAATATCACCGGCCATTCTGACAGGTTTAAAAACCAGTTTTTTGATTACCGTTTCTTTTTTATATTCGTTTTCCCACACTGAAGAAAATGACTGACTTTCAAGCTGTTCAATAAAACCCGGAGCAACCTTCGGATTAATATACGTTTCGTGATAGAAAACCTTATGCCCTTCCAGTGCTCCCCAACCCGTTATCCGATACAGTTCATCAGACGGCGTAGCAGCTACCAGCGGAGCGGTAGCTTCAGGATAGTGAGATACCCGGCTTTTCTCGATAAATCCCCAGGAAGGCTCTCTGCCCTGCTCAAGCGCTGCGCGCTGAAAGCTTGCCGATAATTCCGGGCTGTAGTTAAAACGAGCCTGTGTGACATACCATCCTTTGCGGTCTTTACGAAAGATTTTGGATTCAGACTCGAGGTTTAATAACGCCTGACGTAACGTCATACGCTTGATACCCAACAGCTCTCCCAGTTCTCTTTCTGAAGGGAGTTTTCCGCCCGGTGTGGTGATCCCATCTTTTAACCAACGATCTAACTTCTCTTTCGCATTTTCAACGGTCGACTGATTACTCGTCATTGTTTAATCCATTTGGTTTAAACCAGATGGTTTTATCATACGCTGACGTCGAAAAAGAAAGCAAACACACGCATCGAGCTTTAGAAATAATTGTGACAAAGCTCTCTTATGGCAGGAATCTGAAGTGGAAGTGGTTAAGACGGCAGGCAGGGATTAAGCGTAACTCTCATCTGATTCCAGGAATAACAAGCAAAAAAAAACCCCACCAGTAGGCGGGGTCTTGTCACGAAAAGAGCGTTAATTACTCTTCTTTCGCGCCACGCATTGCACGGCGACGATCGTTTTCGGTCAGGTGACGTTTACGAATACGGATGGAAGTTGGAGTAACTTCTACCAGCTCGTCGTCATCGATGAATTCCAGAGCCTGCTCCAGAGTCATCTTAACCGGCGGAACCAGAACCGTTGCTTCGTCAGTACCAGACGCACGCATGTTGGTCAGTTTCTTACCGGTCAGGCAGTTTACAGTCAGGTCGTTAGAGCGGCTGTGAATACCGATGATCTGGCCTTCGTAAACTTCAGCACCGTGACCCAGGAACAGCTTACCGCGATCCTGCAGGCTGAACAGTGCGAACGCAACTGCTTTACCCTGACCGTTGGAGATCAGTACGCCGTTCTGACGCTGGCCAACATCACCCGCACGAACATCGTCGTAATGGCTGAAGGTGGAGTACAGCAAGCCGGTACCGGAAGTCATGGTCATGAATTCTGAACGGAAACCGATCAGACCACGGCTTGGGATCACGTAGTCAAGACGTACGCGGCCCTTACCATCTGGATTCATGTTTTTCAGGTCGCCTTTACGCTCACCCAGAGCCTGCATCACAGAACCCTGGTGCTGCTCTTCGACGTCCAGCGTGACGTTTTCGAACGGCTCTTGTTTACGGCCGTCGATTTCGCGGAAGATAACTTTCGGACGGGAAACCGCCATTTCGAAACCTTCACGACGCATGTTCTCGATCAGAACTGACAGGTGCAGCTCACCACGACCGGATACACGGAATGCATCCGCATCTTCGGTTTCTTCAACACGCAGTGCCACGTTGTGCACCAGCTCTTTGTTCAGGCGGTCAAGGATCTGACGAGAGGTAACATATTTACCTTCTTTGCCACAGAACGGAGAGGTGTTTACGCAGAAGAACATGGTTACGGTCGGCTCATCAACAGACAGTGCCGGCAGCGCTTCGACATTTTGCGGGTCGCAAATAGTGTCAGAGATGTTCAGCTCGCCCAGACCGGTGATCGCGATGATATCGCCCGCTTCAGCAATGTCACTCTCAATACGTTCCAGACCCAGATGGGTCAGGACCTTACCGACTTTACCGTTACGAGTTTTGCCTTCGCTATCAATGATAGTGATCTGCTGGTTCGGTTTAACTTTACCGCGTTTGATACGACCGATGCCGATAACACCAACATAGTTGTTGTAATCAAGCTGAGAGATCTGCATCTGCAGCGGGCCATCAAGGTCAACGTTCGGTGCTGGTACACGATCGATGATGGTCTGATACAGCGGAGTCATATCTTCAGCCATATCTTCGTGATCCAGACCCGCGATACCGTTCAGCGCAGAAGCGTAAACGATAGGGAAGTCCAGCTGTTCGTCGGTAGCATCAAGGTTAACGAACAGGTCAAATACCTGATCAACAACCCAGTCAGGACGCGCGCCCGGACGGTCAACTTTGTTGATAACAACGATTGGTTTCAGGCCATGGGCAAAGGCTTTTTTGGTCACGAAGCGCGTCTGCGGCATCGGACCATCCATTGCATCAACGACCAGCAGTACGGAGTCTACCATGGACATTACACGTTCAACTTCACCACCGAAGTCGGCGTGCCCAGGGGTATCAACGATGTTGATACGGTAGTCATTCCATTTGATAGCGGTGTTTTTAGCGAGGATGGTAATCCCACGCTCTTTCTCCAAATCGTTGGAGTCCATCACGCGCTCTTGGGTTTCAGCACGTGCATCGAACGTACCGGATTGTTGGAGCAGCTTGTCTACCAGGGTGGTTTTACCATGGTCTACGTGCGCGATGATGGCGATGTTACGCAAATTTTCGATCACAACTTTGCCTCAGGCATTTTAGAAATAGCGCGTTATTGTACACGGATTAATCGCAGTACAAAACAGGATCACAAACATCCTCCGCAAACAAGTATTGCAGAGTTTCTTTGTGATCACATTCACGGAGCGTTAAAAGGGGTATTTTGATGTCCATTGCACCAATATGGTGCTTAATGTTCACATTAAAGCACTATAATGGTGCAATACAACATTCATGGTGCAGCCCCTTTGCACGATGGTGCGCATGATAACGCCTTTTAGGGGCAATTTAAAAGTTGGCACAGATTTCGCTTTATATTTTTTACGGCGACACGGCCAATTTTTTGCAGAATTGTAGACTTCGTTACCACGACGACAATGACCAATCCGGGAGAGTAAGTATGTCCGCTGAACACGTTTTGACGATGCTGAATGAACACGAAGTGAAGTTTGTTGATTTACGCTTCACCGATACTAAAGGTAAAGAACAGCACGTCACTATTCCTGCTCATCAGGTAAATGCCGAATTCTTTGAAGAAGGCAAAATGTTTGACGGCTCCTCAATCGGTGGCTGGAAAGGCATTAACGAATCAGACATGGTTCTGATGCCAGATGCTTCTACTGCTCTCATTGACCCGTTCTTTGAAGAGTCTACTCTGATCATCCGTTGCGATATCCTGGAACCAGGTACGCTGCAAGGTTATGACCGCGACCCGCGTTCTATTGCTAAACGTGCTGAAGAATACCTGCGCGCTACCGGCATCGCAGACACCGTTCTGTTCGGGCCAGAGCCAGAATTCTTCCTGTTTGATGACATCCGTTTCGGCGCATCCATCTCCGGTTCCCACGTCGCTATCGATGACATCGAAGGTGCCTGGAACTCCTCCACCAAATATGAAGGTGGTAACAAAGGTCACCGTCCTGGCGTGAAAGGCGGTTATTTCCCGGTTCCTCCGGTTGATTCCTCCCAGGACATCCGTTCTACCATGTGTCTGATCATGGAAGAAATGGGCCTGGTTGTTGAAGCGCATCACCACGAAGTGGCGACTGCGGGTCAGAACGAAATTGCTACCCGCTTTAACACCATGACCAAAAAAGCGGACGAAATTCAGATCTACAAATATGTGGTTCACAACGTTGCACACCGTTTCGGTAAAACAGCGACCTTTATGCCAAAACCAATGTTTGGCGATAACGGTTCCGGTATGCACTGCCACATGTCCCTGTCCAAGAACGGCGTAAACCTGTTCTCTGGCGACAAATATGCTGGTCTGTCTGAGCAGGCGCTGTTCTACATCGGTGGTGTTATCAAACACGCGAAAGCAATTAACGCCCTGGCAAACCCGACCACCAACTCCTACAAGCGTCTGGTCCCGGGTTACGAAGCACCGGTAATGCTGGCTTACTCTGCCCGTAACCGTTCTGCATCTATCCGTATTCCGGTAGTCGCCTCTCCGAAAGCACGTCGTATCGAAGTGCGTTTCCCGGACCCAGCGGCTAACCCGTACCTGTGCTTCGCCGCGCTGCTGATGGCTGGCCTTGACGGTATCAAGAACAAAATCCATCCTGGCGAAGCCATGGATAAAAACCTGTATGACCTGCCGCCAGAAGAAGCGAAAGAGATCCCACAGGTTGCTGGCTCTCTGGAAGAAGCACTGAAAGAACTGGATCTTGACCGCGAGTTCCTGACTGCAGGTGGCGTATTCACCAATGAAGCGATTGACGCGTACATTGCACTGCGTCGCGAAGAAGATGACCGCGTACGCATGACGCCGCACCCGGTAGAGTTCGAGCTGTACTACAGCGTTTAACCGTATCTTAATAATCCGACGAATTTCACGTTGCGGCAAAGCGGCAACTGAGCAAATCCCCAGGAGCATAGATAGCTATGTGAGTGGGGTGAGCGAAGGTAGCTAACGCAGCAGCGACGTGGAAGGCGCCAGGAGTTTTTTAGTTGCCGTGGAACTTTTAGCCCATCACACGATGGGCTTTTTTCTCCACCAACAACCTGATCCTTCGCGCTTTTTCTAAGTAAAAAGCTATAATGCACTAAATTGGTGCAACCTTTTTCAGGAGACTGCTGAATGGCAACCGGCACGCTGCCCGATGCTGGGCAGATCCTCAATTCGTTAATCAACAGCATTTTACTTGTCGATGATGAGCTGGCGGTACATTACGCCAACCCCGCGGCACAGCAGCTGCTCGCCCAAAGTTCTCGTAAACTGTTTGGTACACCGCTTCCTGATCTGCTGAGCTATTTCTCTTTGAACATCGGACTGATGCGAGAGAGCCTGGAAGCTGGCCAGGGCTTTACGGACAACGAAGTGACGCTGGTAATAGACAGCCACTCACATATCCTCTCAGTGACCGCTCAGCGGCTTCCTGACGGCCTTATCCTGCTGGAGATGGCCCCAATGGATAACCAGCGCCGTCTGAGTCAGGAGCAGCTCCAGCATGCTCAACAAATTGCGGCCCGCGATCTGGTACGCGGACTGGCGCACGAAATTAAAAACCCACTGGGCGGGCTACGTGGCGCTGCGCAACTTCTCAGTAAAGCACTCCCGGACCCGGCGCTGACAGAATATACAAAAGTCATTATTGAGCAGGCCGATCGCCTGCGTAATCTGGTTGACCGTTTGCTGGGTCCACAACAGCCAGGTATGCACGTTACGGAAAGTATTCACAAAGTGGCTGAACGCGTGGTAGCACTGGTCTCAATGGAACTACCGGAAAACGTCACGCTGATTCGTGATTACGACCCAAGTCTTCCAGAGCTGCTGCACGATCCAGATCAGATAGAGCAAGTTCTGTTGAATATCGTGCGCAATGCGCTACAGGCGTTAGGGCCAGAAGGTGGCGAGATTATTCTGCGAACCCGCACCGCTTTCCAGCTCACGCTACACGGTATGCGTTATCGCCTGGCTGCACGTATTGATGTTGAGGATAACGGTCCGGGTATTCCCCCTCACTTGCAGGATACGCTGTTCTACCCAATGGTCAGCGGTCGCGAGGGTGGTACCGGACTTGGATTATCCATCGCCCGTAATTTGATTGATCAACATTCCGGCAAAATTGAATTTACCAGTTGGCCGGGTCATACCGAGTTCTCGGTTTACCTGCCTATCAGGAAATAAAGGTGACGTTTATGCAACGAGGAATAGTCTGGGTAGTTGATGACGATAGTTCCATCCGTTGGGTGCTTGAACGTGCGCTCGCAGGGGCAGGACTTAGCTGCACGACATTTGAAAGTGGTAAAGAAGTGCTGGATGCGCTGGCCAGCAAAACGCCGGACGTGCTGTTATCGGATATCCGAATGCCGGGTATGGACGGCCTGACGCTGTTAAAACAGATCAAACAGCGCCATCCAATGCTTCCGGTCATCATAATGACGGCACATTCCGATCTGGATGCCGCCGTCAGCGCCTATCAGCAAGGGGCTTTCGATTATCTGCCTAAGCCTTTTGATATCGACGAGGCTGTTGCACTGGTCGAGCGCGCTATCAGCCATTATCAGGAACAGCAGCAACCGCGGAATATTCAGATCAACGGCCCGACGACCGATATCATCGGTGAAGCCCCCGCGATGCAGGATGTATTTCGCATTATTGGGCGGCTTTCCCGTTCTTCAATAAGCGTATTAATCAACGGTGAATCCGGGACAGGTAAAGAGCTGGTCGCCCACGCCCTGCACCGTCACAGTCCTCGCGTCAAAGCGCCTTTTATCGCACTTAATATGGCGGCTATCCCGAAGGATTTGATCGAATCGGAGCTGTTTGGCCATGAAAAAGGGGCGTTTACCGGTGCGAATACCATTCGTCAGGGGCGCTTCGAACAGGCCGACGGTGGCACACTTTTCCTCGACGAAATTGGTGATATGCCGCTGGATGTACAAACGCGGTTATTGCGTGTATTAGCCGACGGACAATTTTACCGCGTTGGCGGCTATGCGCCAGTGAAGGTGGATGTACGTATCATCGCGGCGACACATCAGAATCTCGAACTGCGTGTGCAGGAAGGCAAGTTCCGTGAGGACTTATTCCATCGTCTGAACGTTATTCGCGTCCATTTGCCGCCGCTGCGTGAACGTCGGGAAGATATCCCCCGCCTGGCTCGTCATTTTCTACAGGACGCCGCCCGCGAACTGGGCGTCGAAGCCAAGCAATTACACCCCGAAACCGAAGCAGCGCTCACACGTCTTGCCTGGCCGGGGAACGTGCGCCAGCTTGAGAACACCTGCCGCTGGTTAACCGTAATGGCCGCCGGGCAGGAAGTGCTAATTCAGGACTTACCGGCTGAACTGTTTGAGGCCACAGTTCCAGATGCCCCTTCGCACTTGCAACCGGACAGCTGGGCAACCTTACTGGCACAGTGGGCTGACAGGGCATTACGTTCCGGTCATCAAAACTTACTGTCTGAGGCGCAACCTGAAATGGAACGTACGCTGTTAACCACTGCGCTACGCCATACCCAAGGGCACAAACAGGAAGCGGCACGCTTGTTAGGATGGGGGCGTAACACCTTGACGCGTAAATTAAAAGAGCTCGGAATGGAGTGACAATTTGTCACTGTGTAAAGATTGATAATTGAGCGCAAATTGCTGCTATTTTGTACTTTACTGTTCCGATGAGTTAAGTATGATCGTGCCCGGCAAACGGGGAGAAGTCATCATGCTGGAATCAATCATTAATCTTCTGTCGAGCGGTTCAGTAGAAAGCCATACGCCACAAACTGCGGTTGCCGCAGTGCTGTGTGCGGCGCTGGTTGGACTGTTTAGCTGAATGCGTGCCGGGTGGCGCTAACGCTTATCCAGCTTACAGGTTGTCACGACTTGTAGGCCCGGTAAGCGGTAGCGCCACCGGGCAACATCACTAAATCACCCGCGAGAACTGCTGTATCCGTGCTTTCTGACGCAAATAAGCATCAAAGCACATGCAGATATTACGGATCAGCAGGCGGCCTTTCGGCGTAACCTGAATCCCCTTCTCATTGACGTCCACCAGCCCATCTTCCGCCAGCGGTGCCAGCAGTTTCAGGTCTTCGGCAAAATATTCAATAAAGTTCAGCCCCCATTGCTGCTCCACGGCGGCGTAATCGAGGCGGAAGTTACAGATAAGCGCCTTAATAACGTCACGGCGAATGCAGTCATCACGGGTTAACGCGATCCCACGCCACAAAGCATCACCGCGCTCATCTACCTGCTGATAGTAAAGCTTCAGCTCTTTCTGGTTCTGTGCGTAACAGTCGCCAATCATACTGATGGCAGAAACACCCATCCCCAGCAGGTCAGTATCACCCTGGGTGGTGTAGCCCTGGAAATTACGATGCAGAACGCCTTCACGCTGCGCAACTGCCAGCTCATCATCCGGGCGGGCAAAGTGATCCATCCCAATGAACTGATAGCCAGTTTCGGTCAGTGAGGAGATGGTTTCCTGCAGAATATCCAGCTTCTGTTGCGCGCTGGGCAGATCAACATCTTTGATCTTGCGCTGGGCGGCAAAAAGCGTCGGCAGGTGCGCATAGTTAAAGACGCTCAGGCGGTCGGGATTCAGCTCTGCCACACGCTTCAGAGTGAAAGCAAAGCTCTCCGGCGTCTGTTTTGGCAGCCCGTAAATAAGGTCGATATTCGTCGAGGTAAAGCCAATATCACGCGCATGATTAAGCAGCGCAAAAATGAACTCCTCGTCCTGTTCGCGGTTCACCAGACGCTGAACTTCTTTGTTGAAGTCCTGCACCCCCATGCTCAGGCGGTTAAACCCTTCTGCACGTAAATGATCAAGGACATCCAGCTCGATTTCACGTGGATCCACTTCGATCGAGATTTCGGCATCAGCGTTAAAGTGGAAGTTGTCACGTAACAACGTCATCAAACGACTGATCTGTGCTTTATTCAAATAAGTGGGGGTGCCACCGCCCCAGTGCAGCTGGCTAACATGTCGTCCGGCAAACAACGGTGCACGATGAATAATTTCTTGTTCCAGCACATCCAGATATTGATCGGCTTTATGCTGCTGACGAGTCACAATTTTGTTGCAGCCACAGAAGTAGCACAGTTTGTGGCAAAACGGGATATGGACGTATAAAGAGAGTGGACGTTCAGGGTAGCGCGCAACGGCCTGCGAAAACGCCTCTGCACCGTAGTCTTCAGAAAACTCCAGCGCGGTCGGGTACGAGGTATATCGTGGCCCGGAATAGTTATATTTCTGGATCAGGGCCAGATCCCAGTCTATTAGCTGTTCAGACATGCTCACTCCTTCCGATGGCGTTTCTGGCGAGTACGGCGTACCGGCTTAGTCCCATTGTGGGTGATAAGCCGGCTGCGCAGCCACTTTTGGCGCCGCGACAATCGCTGTAGTTTAACGAATAACCACACCAGATAACATATAACCGGAAGGGTTATAAGCAGGACAGGAAGGCCCACGGTACAAAACCGTTAGTTACCACCCTTCAGCAGGCGCATCATATCTTCCTGCTTTTCATCCTCTTCATCTTCCTCTTCGTCGTCATAGGAGAGGCCCAGCTTTTGCATCAGCTCATCAATGCGATCCAGTTTGGCATCAACCCATGCCTGATCTTCATCACTCAGGGTTTCTCCCGCTTCAAGACGTTCCAGCAGCGCATCCAGGCGCTCATCCGTTTCCAGTAAATCCAACTCAGCCTGTGGTGAAAGCATAGGTTTCTCACTCTTCGGTTTGTGCTGTTTGGTGACCTTTTCGGTCACACCCAATGCAATGGGGGTTTTACTGCCAATACGAGGATCTTTGTGCTTACTTTGGTTTCCGCCACCTGATACGCCGTCACTACCGGTCGCACGGCTACCTGCCGCATGACCACGGTGTTTTTTCTGGCGTTTACGGTCACGGGCTTCCTGGTTAATCTCTTCGCGTGTTTTACGGCGCGCTTTTGCAGGACCTTTACCGCGTGGTGTAGAAGTTGGTTTCATCATGATTCGTCTTTGGCTGTTTTTATTCAGTATATAATTGCGCCGGAATCTAGCAGAAATAAAGAAAAAAGGCGACAGAGTAATCTGTCGCCTTTTTTCCTGACTCTCACCCTTAACAGGCTTTACAATCCATGTTGGCTATCAACACACCCTGTTTTTCCCTTAGCCTGAAACATTCCGTGTTGTTTCCATTTCCTTTTACTAACGTCTCCGGACGTTTGTCTTCCTGACAATCCTGTGTCTTCGCCTCCTGGCGCTCCTGACCCTCATCCTGAGTCGTATATCCTGTAAGCTTCCTCGCTATGGACGCTACTTTACCCTTTTGGCTTAACCGTACAAGTAACCTGGGTAGTAATTTCAGCTTTTCAGAGTATAAATAATGGTTAATTATCTGATTTATTTGAGTTATATCATTATTTGCTCTGTCATATCGCATAGATTCGATCGGCAATGTCTCACAAAGCGCGCGGTTTTTACTTACACAACACACTTGTCGAAAAGCCAGCCTTTTGCTGGTGTTCAGGTATAATCGCTGCAAAGCCTTGATTGATGGAGACGACCGCTTTGACTAATTTGAATTATCAACAGACGCACTTTGTGATGAGTGCGCCTGATATTCGCCATTTACCTTCCGATACGGGAATCGAAGTGGCTTTTGCTGGCCGTTCCAACGCAGGCAAATCCAGCGCGCTAAATACCCTGACAAATCAAAAGGGTCTGGCGCGTACCTCTAAAACACCTGGCCGTACACAGCTCATCAACCTTTTTGAAGTTGTTGACGGCAAGCGTCTGGTTGACTTGCCGGGATACGGTTATGCAGAAGTTCCGGAAGAGATGAAGCGCAAATGGCAACGCGCGCTTGCTGAATACCTGGAAAAACGTCAGAGCCTGCAAGGTTTGGTTGTCCTGATGGACATTCGCCATCCACTAAAAGATCTCGATCAGCAGATGATTCTGTGGGCAGTAGAGAGCAACGTTCAGGTTCTGGTATTACTGACCAAAGCGGACAAACTGGCCAGCGGTGCACGGAAAGCCCAATTGAATATGGTACGTGAAGCGGTGCTGGCATTTAATGGCGATGTACAGGTCGAAGCATTCTCATCGCTGAAGAAGCTGGGCGTGGACAAACTGCGTCAGAAGCTGGATGTCTGGTTTAGCGAACTGGCGCCGATTGAAGAGATGCAGGACGGGGAATAATCCACTGATATGCCGGATAGTGACGTTACACGCCTTATCCGGCCTACAGATCTTTATTATTGCTTTAAATAATTCGAGTTGCGTAAAGGCGGCGATACCAGGAAAAATTCGTCGGAAACGACTTTGAACAGCTGAAGGCGCCTCCGGTGAGGGACTGGAGTGAGCAAGAAAGCCAACGCATATACAGCTTGAAGTATGACGAGCACAATAAAAAACGCCCCAGTCATTACTGACTGGGGCGGCTAAAATATTCAGCCAAATCCGATTACGTGAAGTAAAAGGTCTGAAAGATAGAACATCTTACCTCTGTACCCTACGCGAATAACTTTACTCTTTTTTGAGCAGCTCAGAAAGTACTTTTTGTAATTTTTTTTCAATCCCGACATAGGGAATTCTAATGAATATCACAAAAAACTCTATCTTATGTTGCTTAGTTACGAAAAGAGCGCGTTATTCATTGAACCCTTAGTGCGCTTGATCCCAGTTTTCACCACTACCCACTTCCACCAGTAACGGCACATCAATCCGCGTCCCATTTTCCATCAGTTGATGGATCTTTTTCGATACGCTTTCCAGGTCATCTTTATGCACTTCAAATACCAGTTCATCGTGTACCTGCATGATCATGCGTACGCGCGGCTGCTCGGCTTGTAGCCATCCGTCCACATCTATCATGGCTCGCTTGATAATATCTGCAGCAGTACCCTGCATCGGGGCATTAATCGCTGCGCGTTCAGCACCGGCGCGGCGAGCACCATTACTGGATTTAATATCCGGCAGATAGAGGCGACGCCCTTCCAGGGTTTCAACATACCCTTGCTCTTTTGCCTGTGCGCGCGTGCGTTCCATGTATTCCATTACGCCAGGGTAACGTTCGAAGTAGAGATCCATGTATTTCTGCGCTTCTTTACGCGGAATATTCAACTGGCGCGCAAGACCAAAAGCGCTCATCCCATAGATCAGACCAAAGTTGATAGCTTTCGCACTGCGACGCTGCTCGTTGGTCACAGAATCGAGCGGCAAGCCAAAGACTTCAGCAGCCGTTGCGCGGTGAATGTCCTTCCCTTCAGCAAACGCAGTGAGCAGGCCTTTGTCACGCGAGAGATGCGCCATAATACGCAGTTCAATCTGCGAGTAGTCCGCAGAGACAATAACGTAGTCTTCTGGTGCAATAAACGCCTGGCGAATACGACGACCTTCCTCATTACGAACCGGAATATTTTGCAGGTTAGGGTCGGTAGAAGATAAGCGACCAGTAGCCGTGACTGCCTGATGGTACGAGGTATGTACGCGTCCGGTTTTAGGATTGATCATCAAAGGAAGTTTATCCGTATAGGTAGACTTCAATTTTGCCAACCCACGATATTCCAGAATCACCTTCGGCAATGGGTAATCCAGCGCTAACTCTTCCAGCACTTCTTCCGACGTTGACGGCGCACCACCCGGTGTTTTCTTCAGCGGTTTGATACCCTGCTTTTCAAACAGAATGGTTTGCAGTTGCTTGGTAGAAGAGAGGTTAAATGCCTCTCCAGCTATCTCATGCGCTTTTTTCTCCAGCTCCGTCAAACGCAGTGTTAGCTCTTCTGAATGTTTGTGCAGTACCGCCGGATCAATTTTCACACCATTGCGTTCTACGCGGGACAGTACTGGTACCAGCGGCATATCGATCTTCTCGAACACATTTAGCGGCCCTTGATGCTTTTGCAGTTCTGGCCACATTTTCAAGTGCAGCTGTAACGTAACATCAGCATCTTCCGCGGCATAACGTCCGGCTTCTTCCAGTGCAATCTGGTTAAAGGTCAGTTGGTTTTTACCCTTCCCGGCGATCTCTTCAAAAGTGATCGTTTTATGTTTCAGCCAACGATCGGACAGGCTGTCCATGTCGTGTCGTCCGGCAACACTGTTGAGAATGTAGGATTCGAGCATGGTATCAAAGACGATGCCGCGCAGCTCAATTCCGTAGTTTGCCAGTATGCCACGATCGTACTTCAGATTTTGCCCAACCTTATGCGCCTTTTCATCTTCCAGCAGCGGCTTCAGCAGCGTCAACGCACGGTCGCGAGAGATCTGATCGGGAGCATCCAGGTAATCATGGGCAACAGGAACATATGCAGCTATGCCTGGCTCAATGGCAAAAGAGAGACCAACCAGGTTCGCAGAGATGTTATCCAGGCTGTCAGTTTCAGTATCAAAGGCAAAGACCGGTGCTTTTTTTAGCTTCGTAATCCACTCTTCCAGCGTCGCTTCGTCCAGAATAGTGACATAGTTATCGAATGAGAGAACTGTTGCCGGCTCCTCAGGCGTTTCATCGATAGCTATTGTTTCCTGTGGTTTTGCCGCTGGCTTTGTTCCTTTCGCCTGCAGCCATTTGCCGGCTTCAACGTCAGCAACCCAGCGTTTGAACTCATATTGCTTAAACAGGCCAAGCAGTTCGTCAGCTGCAGGCTGGCGCACTTCCAACTGCTCACAGGTTAATTCAAGTTCAACATCCGTTTTAATCGTGGCCAACTTATAAGAAAGGTATGCCACTTCTTTATTCTGCTCGAGTTTGCCAGCCATGGTTTTTGCACCACGGAAGGTTAGCCCCGCGATTTTGTCTGATTCAGCATAGAGGGTATCCAGCCCTCCCAGTCCCTGAAGCAATGCCTGAGCTGTTTTTTCACCCACTCCCGGAACACCTGGAATGTTATCGGAGGAGTCGCCCATCAGCGCCAGGAAATCGATGATCAGCTCAGGTGGCACGCCATACTTATTCACTACCTCATCCGGACCGAGGATAGTATTGGTCATAGTATTGATAAGCGTGATATTTGGTGTCACCAGTTGAGCCATGTCTTTATCACCGGTACTGATCAGCACCGGGCGCCCTATTTTCTCTGCTTCTCGCGCCAGCGTACCGATGACATCGTCCGCTTCCACACCGGAAACCGCCAGTAACGGCAGCCCCATCGCTTTGACCATCGCATGTAAAGGTTCTATCTGCGCACGCAGATCGTCCGGCATTGGCGGACGATGTGATTTGTAATGCTCGAATAACTCATCACGGAAGGTTTTACCCTTAGCGTCGAAGACCACTGCAGCATGCGTCGGCTGGTATTGCAGAATCAAGCTACGCAGCATGTTGAGGACACCGTACATAGCGCCCGTAGGCTCTCCCGAGCTGTTGGTCAGCGGCGGAAACGCATGGTATGCGCGATACAGGTAAGATGAGCCATCTACGAGGATAAGTGGGTTTTCTGGGATCTGAACCATAATGTCCGTGCCTGTTTATCAGATTATGGGTAAAGGATGCCACAGACAGGATGAAAACATGAGTTTTTCACCGCATTTGTGGAAAAACTTTTGCAGATCTTCTGGACTGTTCGCAAAGTGAGCTGTGGATAACTTTGTGAGTAAATAATTTTCAGCCCTTTAAATACAGCAAGATAATTTATAAAGCATAATAATTTTATATATTTTTCATCGCGTTATATTGAGCAGCAGAATTTTATAGCTTATTTTAGACTTATATCTGGATGTGGATAGATATTACCTTTTTTTCTATTCAGCGAAGACCCGTCATTTGGTTCGTTTTCTGATAAAATCAGCCCCTTGCGCCTCTTTCGCGCACTATCTATGGCTAACCTTTTGAATAATTTAATTATGACGAGAATACTCGCTGCGATAACGCTGTTGCTGAGTATCGTATTGACCATATTGGTCACGATTTTTTGTTCTGTGCCGATCATCCTTGCCGGGGTTGTAAAACTCCTTTTGCCCTTTCCCATCGTCTGGCGCAAGGTATCCGTCTTCTGTAATTTCATGATGTACTGCTGGTGTGAAGGTCTGGCGTTACTGTTACACCTTAATCCGCGACTGAAGTGGGACGTTGAAGGACTGGAAGGTCTTAGCAAGAAAAACTGGTATCTGCTCATCTGCAATCACTACAGCTGGGCTGATATCGTTGTGCTTTGCGTTTTGTTCCGTAAACACATCCCCATGAATAAATATTTCCTTAAGCAGCAACTCGCCTGGGTCCCCTTTATTGGACTGGCATGCTGGGCGCTGGATATGCCGTTTATGAAACGCTATTCGCGCGGCTATTTGCTCCGTCATCCGGAACGACGCGGTAAAGATGTGGCAACAACGCGTCGCTCTTGTGAGAAGTTTCGCCTCCATCCGACAACCATTGTGAATTTTGTTGAAGGTTCGCGCTTCACGAAAGAGAAACACCTGCAAACCCGCTCGCCATATCAAAATCTATTGCCCCCCAAGGCCGCGGGCATTGCGATGGCGCTAAATGTACTAGGGTCTCAGTTCGATAAATTGCTCAACATTACGCTGTGTTATCCAGAAAACAGTCATCGTCCTTTCTACGATATGCTGAGTGGCAAGCTGACACGCATTGTCGTGAGAGTGAATCTGGAGACAATTAAAGAAGAACTGCACGGTGATTACGTTAACGATAAAGGATTTAAACGTCGGTTCCAGCTGTGGCTGAATACGCTGTGGAGTGAGAAAGACATGCAACTTGATGCGATTAAAGCCTCACATAAAAAAGCCGGTCAGTGACCGGCTTTTTCTTTTACTTCTGACCAACCAGATATTTCACGGTATCAGCATACTGCTGTACAAAGATATCCATGCTGCTGGTATCCATACCCTGCGGATTTACCTGATACTTACCATTAACAAACATCGCCGGGACGCCCTGCAGTTGCAGATCAGCCGCCGCTTTTTCCTGCTGTGCGACGAGTGATTTCACCACGAAGCTATTCCATGCAGCATCATAGTCTTCACCTTTAATACCCGCATCGACAAACACTTTACGAATATCAGCAACAGACTGGACGGTCTGCGTTTTCTGTACCCCTTCAAACAACGGTACAGTAACTTTATCTTCAACGCCCAGTGCCAAAGCAACAGCCCACGCCTGAGTCAGGTCTTTGCCAAGAGGCCCCAAAAACTCAACGTGATATTTGGTCATTTTGGTGCCTTCCGGCAGTTTTTTCTTCACGTTATCAGAGACGTGAAGCACTTCTTCAAACTGGTAGCAATGCGGGCAGTAGAAGGAGAAAAACTCCAACACCTGAGGCTCACCCACAATAGGCTTTTCCAGTGTGATGTACTGCTTGCCATCCTGGAACTGCGCTGCCGATGCGCTAAAAGCTAAGATCATACCAGCCAGCGCCAGCCATATTTTTTTCATGTTCAGGTCTCTCCGATTAATACATTGGCGTTAATTGTAAGGGGGGGTCTTGCAGAATTTTAGCCTGCTCAATAAAGGTCGCGGTCTGACGTTGCCAGTAATCTTCCCCGGTTAACCATGGAAAGTTTTTAGGGAACGCAGGGTCAGCCCAACGTCGAATCAGCCAGGCAAGATAATAAACTAAACGCATGGCGCGTAAAGGTTCAATGAGTCCGATTTCAGCGATGTCAAACTCACTAAACTCTTCATAAGCCTCAATAATGGTTTCAAGCTGCATACGTTGTTCTGCTTTATCGCCATTAAGGAGCATCCATAGATCCTGCATTGCCGGACCATTACGAGCATCATCTAAATCGACGAACATCGGGCCATCACGCCACAGAATGTTCCCGGCATGGCAGTCACCGTGCAATCGTAGCGTTTCAAAACGGGTATGCCAGCGCTCGGTAACCACCGTGATGAGCGCATCCGTTGCCTTAAGGAAAGCTGCCTTTTGCCCTGCAGGAATGATCCGCGCATGCTCGAAAAGTTTACGCGGCTCAGTCAGATACTCTTCAAGACCAATTGTCGGTCGAAAGGCAAAAGAACGTTTACGTCCAGTTTGATGCAGGCGTCCCAGATAGCGGCCCACCGCCTCCATCTGATCGATGTTGTCGGCTTCAAACTGGCGGCCACCCACACTGGGGAATATCGCATAGTGAAATCCCTGATGACCCAATAACGTCTGGCCATCAAACACAATTGGCGCCGCAACGGGTACATCATCGCGCACCAGTTCAAGGGCAAACTGGTGTTCTTCCAGTATTTGATCAACAGACCAGCGTTCAGGACGGTAAAACTTTACGACAAAACGTCGACGGTCTTCATCCTGGAATTGATAGACACGATTTTCATAGCTGTTAAGCGGGGTCAGCCCGGAATCCACCCGGATCCCCTGCTCAAACAGTGCATCCATGATGGTATCCGGGTGTAGCGTCTGGAAAGTAAAAGCGTTGTCGTTCATCCCATCATCCGGAAAATACTACGAATGATTCAGGATATCATTTCGCAGCGCTTTCGGTGGCGGCGATTACAAGGTTTTACTCTTTAATTACGCCACGTGCTCGCAGGAGTGCAGTTTTAAAATCTTCTTCATAATCTTTTTGAATACCTGGAATCACTGCGTCTTTCGCAGAGTCGCGCATTTTCAGGTGGTAGATCAGAATATCATCAGTTAAATCCGCCAGTTCTCCGTCAAAACCTGACTCTTTTGCCAGTTTCTGCAAAAATTGCATCAGGTTAAGATCGGGTTCTTTCTGCCAGGCCGGCTGGAGGAGTTCAATAACTTCATTCAGACGTTTACATTTCATGGTTGTGCTCCTTAGTCTTAATACGAATACGTTAGCAGGGTCAATCCCACATTAAAAGAGGCGATATCAGTGATTCTGGATAGTGCAATAACAGGGGTTGTTCTGGCTGGCGGTAAGGCCAGACGAATGGGTGGAACAGATAAAGGCCTTCTTGAACTTCACGGTAAGCCGTTATGGAGACACGTGGCGGATACCCTCGCCTTGCAGGTTAAGACCGTCGTGGTTAACGCCAATCGCCATCAGGATGTTTATCAACAAAGCGGCTTGAAAGTTATCCCCGATTTATTGGCCGATTTTCCTGGCCCGCTGGCCGGAATGCTGTCAGTTTTTCAGCAGGAAGCTGGTGACTGGTTTCTATTCTGTCCTTGCGATATGCCATATATTCCCCACAGCCTGGCCGCACGTTTAAAAGAGCAACGTAGCTCTGCGCCAGTCGTATGGGTGCACGATGGAGAACGGGATCACCCGACAATTGCGCTGATGAATAGAAAAATAGTGCCGTTGTTACAGGACTACCTTCAGTCTGGTGAACGACGCGTAATGGTCTTTATGCGTCTGGCTGGCGGGCATGCCGTCGATTTCAGCGATCACAGAGACGCATTCGTAAATGTGAATACACCAGAAGAACTCGCGAGATGGCAGACAAAATCATGATCCCATTACTCGGCATTGCGGCATGGAGTGGTACAGGAAAAACCACACTGCTCAAAAAGCTGATACCGGAACTGTGCGCCAGAGGTATTCGCCCTGGATTGATCAAGCATACACACCACGATATGGACGTCGATAAACCCGGCAAAGATAGCTATGAACTGCGTAAAGCTGGAGCAGCTCAAACACTGGTCGCCAGCCAGCAGCGCTGGGCATTGATGACGGAAACGCCAGAAGAGCCCAAGTTGGACTTAACATATCTGGTGAGCAGAATGGATGCTTCAACGTTAGATATGGTGCTTGTCGAGGGTTTTAAGCATGAAGCTGTCGCGAAGATCATGCTTTTTCGTGAAGGTTGTGGTCGCAACAAGGAAGAATTAACGATTGATGAACATGTTGTCGCGGTTGCAAGCGATGTTCCACTCATGGTGGATGTTCCATTGTTAGATATAAACGATATACCACAGATAGCGGCATTTATTTTACGGTGGCTAAAGCAATGAACGTAATCCGGATGAGGCGTTTACGCCGAATCCGGCACTTTTCACAACGCAT
>NZ_CAWLWU010000002.1:4864823-4948328 GCF_963864895.1 Citrobacter sp. S-77 | reverse complement strand
TCTTCCGACTGCGTATTTTTTATTCTTTGCGTTTATTTTAACAACGCTTTGTTGGTTAATTGGGCAATTTCCCGCGCAAAAATCGCGACCTGTTCCCAGTCGGTATATACGACTTCTTTACTTGTATCCGTTTCACCGCCCGACATCTTCATAATCAGTTTGATCATGACACGGTCATACCAACGATAACGAGGATAAAGTAAAGCTCCGGCAATCACCGCACTGCGGTCTGGTCGCCACGGCGAGCTCATCAGAAACTTGCGCGCATAGCTGTTGGTCTGCGGGGTACGCTTTTCCGGCTTACGAGCAACCAGGTTAACGGAGTAGAACGCACTCGGCATCGCATTCAGCCGCGTGGCATGCTTCTTCACGAACTCCTGAAAAGCAGTATGGTAATGACCGTAGCGAATTGATGCACCAATCACCACGCTGTCATAGTTTTTCCAGTCAGGCTCTTCGGTGCGATGCAGATTCACAACATCGGCCCAGACGCCCAGTTCTTTTAGTTCAGAAGCCAGATACTCGGCGATTTCGCGCGTTTGTCCATCCCGGGAAGAAAAAAGAATCAGTGTTTTCACGTGTTACTCCGTTATTCACGCCAGAAGGTAGGGGTAAAGAGTACCAGCAAAGTAAAGACCTCGAGACGACCAAATAGCATATTGGCAATCAGGATCCATTTCGCCACTGGGTTCATACTGGCAAAGTTGTCGGCAACAACGCCCAGCCCTGGTCCCAGGTTATTCAGGGTCGCAACAACAGAGGCAAATGCTGAGAAGTCATCCACACCGGTCGCTATAATTGCCAGCATACTGATAATAAACACCAGCGCATAGGCTGAGAAGAATCCCCATACCGCTTCAAGGATCCGTTCCGGCAGCGCACGATTACCCAGTTTAATACTGTAAACCGCATTGGGGTGGACCAGCCTTTTGAGTTCCCGGTTACCCTGCTTAAACAGCAGCAGGATACGAATGACCTTCAAACCACCGCCCGTTGAGCCAGCACAGCCACCAATAAATGCAGAACACAGCAACAGTACCGGCAGGAACAGCGGCCAGCGGGCAATACTGTCCGTAGTAAACCCTGCTGTGGTCGCCATTGATACTACCTGGAAAAAGGCCTGATTGATCGTCGTTAGCGCCGAACCATAGGTGTTGTGTACCCACAGCACCAGCGTACAGACAGCCACCAGCGTCAACTGCACACCGATGAACATGCGAAATTCCGGGTCGCGCCAGTAGACCTTTAAACTACGCCCACTTAATAAAGAGAAGTGCAGGCCATAGTTACAACCGGAGATCAGTAAAAAGATAGCAATAATCGTGTTAATAGTGGGGCTGTCGAAATAGCCAACACTGGCATCGTGTGTAGAGAAGCCGCCAATAGCAATGGTGGCAAAACTGTGCCCAATGGCATCAAACGCCGGCATCCCGGCAAACCATAGCGCCAGCGCACATGCAATCGTCAGCAGTACATAGATAAGCCATAACGTTTTTGCCGTTTCAGCAATACGCGGACGCATTTTATTATCTTTGAGCGGCCCAGGCATTTCTGCCCGATAGAGCTGCATACCACCGACGCCAAGAATAGGCAGGATAGCGACCGCCAGCACGATGATCCCCATACCACCAAACCATTGCAACATTTGGCGATAAAAGAGAATGGCGTGCGGCAATGAATCCAGCCCCACCAGCGTCGTCGCACCTGTCGTTGTTAACCCCGAAAAGGATTCGAAAAACGCATCAGTAATCGTGAGGTTAGGACTTTCGGAAAAGATAAATGGTAGCGCACCCACGCTGCCCAGCACGGTCCAGAACAGAACGACGATCAGAAACCCTTCGCGGGATTTCAGTTCACCCTTTTCCTTACGGTTCGGCCACCACAGCATGGAACCAATTGCCAGCGCGACAAAGAAAGTTTGCGTAAATGCACGACCCGCACCATCACGGTAGATGAGAGCTACCAGTCCGGGGAGGATCATTGTCCCCGAAAATAAGATGACCAGTAGTCCAACGATTCGGGTAATGGCGCGAAAATGCATCTCTGCCGCTTCCTTAATTCTTCAAAATGAGGTGGGGATTATTCTTCAATCGCTAACAATTGCAATGAACCACGACTAAAATCCGCCAGCTTTGCCGAAAATTCATCCACTTTCGCATAAGGAAGCGCTACCCTGAGCCGAACAAATGCCTGGTAATCACTGGAAATTATTTTACCGTCAAACTGCCCCAACAATATTTCAATGCCAGCCAACTGGCCGTACTCACACTGCAAAGTATATTCGGTTAATGGCGTCTTGCGCTGCGTTGTTAACTGACGTAAAGCCTGATTCACGCCGCCGCCGTAGGCTTTCACCAGCCCACCCGTACCGAGAAGAATACCGCCGTAGTAGCGTACCACCACGGCGGTAATTTCACCGACACCGCTCCCCATCAGTTGAGCAAGCATCGGTTTCCCTGCCGTCCCCGCTGGTTCACCATCATCCGAGAATCCCAGCTGTTGCGAATCATTCGGCGCACCCGCCACCCACGCCACACAATGGTGGCGCGCGTCCGGGTGTTCCGCTCTAACTGACTCAACAAAGGCTTTCGCCGCTTCCACACCATCCGTATGCGCGAGCAGAGTAATAAAGCGGCTTTTTTTGATCTCTTCAACAACGCTAACCGGCGCCGCAGGGATTAACCAACTGTCCATTACGCCAGTTTTAAATCCCGCGTCATGTTTTCGACATTGCTCTCGTGGATAACCACGTTATCTTCAATACGAATACCACCGAACGGCTTCAGCGCTTCAATTTTCTGCCAGTTAAAGTGCTTGCTGAATTGCCCTTCGCGCCATGGCGCCAGCAGCGATTCGATAAAGTAAATACCCGGCTCGATAGTCAGGACCATGCCCGGCTGCAGCACTCGCGTACAGCGCAGGTAGGGATACTTTGATGGTGCAGCAAGGTGTGTACCGCTGTCATCCTGCATAAAGCCAGCAACATCATGAACCTGCAGACCCAGCGGGTGGCCAATGCCGTGCGGCATAAACGGCCCGGTGAGATCGTTCTCTACCATCGCCTCTTCACTCATACCGGTGATGATTTGATGTTTACGCAACAGCTTTGCAATACGTTGATGGAACTGAATGTGATAATCCACATAGCTGACGCCCGCCTTCATGGTTGCAATCAGCGCCAGTTCTTCGTCGTTAACGTCTTTCACCAGTTGCGCATAGTCGTTGTCGCTTTTCGCCGACCAGGTTCGCGTCAGGTCTGCCGCATAACCGTTGTATTCCGCGCCAGCATCCAGCAGGAAACTGCGGATTTCTGACGGCGCCTGGTGATCCAGTTTGGTGTAATGCAGTACGGAGGCATGTTCGTTGAGGGCCACGATATTGCTGTAAGGCACGTCGGTGTCACGATGACCCGTAGCAGTCAAATAGGCCAGGTTAATGTCGAACTCGCTCATACCGGAACGGAAGGCTTCTTCTGCCGCACGATGCCCACTCACCGCCATTTTCTGCGCTTCACGCATACAGGCCAGCTCGTAATCCGTTTTATACGCACGATAATAATGAAGATAGTCGATCACCCCTTTCGGGTTGATATTGCTGGCAGCGATGTCCAGTTGCAACGCACGCTCAGGAACCGGGCCGATATAACCGATATTATCGCGTGCAGCTGGCAGTTGGCCGCCAATACCATCGGCTTTTGGCAGCGCAATAATGTCAATTTCTTCCGTCCAGAAAGAGGTCGGTAGCGGTTCAACGTTGTGCCAGTAGTCGACCGGCAAGTAGAACCACAATTTAGGCTTATTAACGCCATCTACCAGCAACCAACAGTTAGGAACCTGCGTGACAGGTACCCAGGCTTTAAACTGCGGATTAACCTTAAACGGATATGGATGATCGTCGAGAAAAACGTTTAACAGCTCGCCGGAGTGAATAAGTAACGCATCCAGCTTAAAACGAGCCAGCGCATCGCGGGTCCGTTCCTGTAAGGTAACAATATGATTTTTATAGAGTGCGGCCAGTGATTCCATTATTTACCCTTCTGTTTTTTTGACCTCAAGTCACCGCATCTTAGCACATCGTTCTGTAGCTGCGTGATTTCTGCCGAGCGTGATCGAATCGTCATTTCTTTAATCATTCATTTGCATTTTATTAACATAAAACACACACTTCGATTCATCTGGTATGACCAGATCACCTTGCGGATTCAGGAGACTGACATGCTTTACAAAGGCGACACCCTGTACCTCGACTGGCTGGAAGATGGCATCGCCGAACTGGTGTTCGATGCCCCTGGCTCGGTCAACAAACTCGATACGGCAACCGTAGCCAGCCTGGGCCATGCGCTTGATGTGCTGGAAAAGCAGACAGATTTAAAAGGTCTGCTGCTGCGCTCGAATAAAGCGGCCTTTATTGTTGGCGCCGATATCACCGAATTCCTTTCATTGTTTCTTGTTCCTGAAGAGCAGCTAAGCCAGTGGCTGCATTTTGCCAACAGCGTCTTTAACCGGCTGGAAGATTTACCGGTGCCAACCATTGCCGCCGTAAACGGTTATGCGCTGGGCGGCGGTTGCGAGTGCGTGCTGGCGACCGATTACCGTCTGGCAACACCGGACCTGCGTATCGGTCTGCCGGAAACGAAGCTGGGCATTATGCCGGGCTTTGGCGGCTCTGTGCGTATGCCACGTATACTGGGCGCCGACAGCGCGCTGGAAATTATTGCGGCGGGTAAAGATATCAGCGCTGATCAGGCACTGAAAGTTGGCCTGGTCGATGGCATTGTTAAGCAGGAAAAACTGCTTGATGGCGCGATGGCTGTATTACGTCAGGCAATCAACGGCGACCTCGACTGGAAGGCCAAACGCCAGCCGAAACTGGAACCACTGAAACTCAGCAAAATTGAAGCCGCAATGAGTTTTACCATCGCCAAAGGCATGGTCGCGCAGACTGCAGGTAAACATTACCCTGCCCCCATCACCGCGGTAAAAACGATTGAAGCCGCAGCACGCTTTGGTCGTGAAGAAGCACTGAATCTGGAAAATAAAAGCTTTGTGCCACTGGCGCACACCAGTGAAGCACGCGCGCTGGTCGGTATCTTCCTCAACGATCAGTACGTAAAAGCAAAAGCGAAGAAGCTGACTAAAGACATTGAGGCACCGAAGCAGGCCGCAGTATTGGGCGCAGGCATTATGGGCGGCGGTATCGCTTACCAGTCTGCCTGGAAAGGTGTGCCGGTTATCATGAAAGACATCAATGATAAATCATTGATGCTTGGTATGACTGAAGCCGCCAAACTGCTGAACAAACAGCTTGAGCGCGGCAAGATTGATGGTCTGAAAATGGCAGGCGTGATTTCAACCATTCATCCCACCCTCGACTATACCGGCTTTGAGCGCGTAGATGTGGTAGTGGAAGCGGTCGTTGAGAATCCGAAAGTGAAAAAAGCAGTACTGGCAGAGACCGAAGAGAAGGTTCGCCATGATACCGTGCTGGCCTCAAACACCTCCACTATTCCAATTAGTGAACTGGCCAGCGTTCTGAAGCGTCCGGAAAACTTCTGCGGCATGCACTTCTTTAACCCGGTGCACCGTATGCCTCTGGTAGAGATCATTCGCGGTGAAAAAAGCTCGGATGAAACCATCGCCAAAGTTGTCGCCTGGGCAAGCCGTATGGGTAAGACGCCGATTGTGGTCAACGACTGCCCCGGCTTCTTCGTTAACCGTGTGCTGTTCCCGTACTTTGCTGGTTTCAGCCAGCTACTGCGTGATGGAGCGGACTTCCGCAAAGTCGATAAAGTGATGGAGAAACAGTTTGGCTGGCCGATGGGTCCGGCATATCTGCTGGATGTCGTCGGCATTGATACCGCCCATCACGCGCAGGCAGTCATGTCGGCAGGCTTCCCACAACGCATGCAAAAAGATTATCGCGACGCGATTGACGCATTATTTGACGCCAGTCGCTTTGGACAGAAAAACGGCCTCGGCTTCTGGCGCTATAAAGAAGACAACAAAGGTAAACCGAAGAAAGAAGAGGATGCCACTGTTGATAGTCTGCTGGCAGATGTCAGTCAGCCGAAGCGCGATTTTAGCGATGAAGAGATTATCGCCCGCATGATGATCCCGATGGTCAACGAAGTGGTCCGCTGCCTGGAAGAAGGCATTATTGCCAGTCCAGCAGAGGCAGATATGGCGCTGGTTTACGGCCTGGGCTTCCCTCCGTTCCATGGCGGTGCGTTCCGCTGGCTGGATACACTCGGCAGCGCGAAATATCTCGATATGGCGCAACAGTATCAGCACCTCGGTCCGCTGTATGACGTCCCGGAAGGATTGCGCAATAAAGCACGTCATAACGAACCGTATTATCCCCAGGTTGAGCCTGCCCGCCCGGTTGGCGACCTGAAAACGGCTTAAGGAGTCACAATGGAACAGGTTGTAATTGTTGATGCGATCCGTACCCCGATGGGCCGTTCGAAAGGGGGGGCGTTTCGTAACGTGCGGGCAGAAGATCTCTCCGCACATTTAATGCGTAGCCTGCTGGCGCGTAATCCCGCGCTTGATCCTGCGGCTCTCGATGACATTTACTGGGGCTGCGTACAACAGACGCTGGAGCAAGGGTTCAACATCGCCCGTAACGCCGCGCTGCTGGCAGAAGTTCCGCACTCCGTCCCGGCAGTAACGGTCAATCGCCTGTGCGGTTCATCCATGCAGGCACTGCACGACGCGGCACGCATGATCATGACCGGCGATGCACAAGCGTGTCTGGTTGGCGGCGTGGAGCATATGGGCCACGTCCCCATGAGTCACGGCGTCGATTTCCATCCGGGTATGAGTCGCAACGTTGCTAAAGCGGCGGGAATGATGGGCCTGACGGCAGAAATGCTCTCCCGTATGCACGGTATCAGCCGTGAAATGCAGGATGCCTTCGCCGCACGCTCACACGCCCGGGCCTGGGCAGCGACACAGTCTGGCGCGTTCAGAAATGAAATAATCCCGACCGGTGGCCACGATGCTGACGGCGTGTTGAAACAGTTTAACTACGATGAAGTTATCCGCCCGGAAACCACCGTCGAAGCGCTGTCCACCCTGCGCCCGGCGTTCGACCCAGTCAGCGGTACAGTTACTGCCGGAACATCTTCAGCTCTCTCTGATGGCGCAGCTGCCATGCTGGTGATGAGTGAAAGCCGCGCTCGTGAACTGGGTCTGAAACCACGCGCCCGTATTCGTTCAATGGCGGTTGTCGGCTGCGACCCCTCAATCATGGGTTATGGCCCGGTCCCGGCCTCAAAGCTGGCGCTGAAAAAAGCAGGGCTCTCCACCCGCGATATCGGTCTGTTTGAAATGAACGAAGCCTTTGCCGCGCAGATCCTTCCATGCATTAAAGATCTGGGACTGATGGAGCAGATTGACGAGAAGATCAACCTCAACGGCGGCGCGATCGCACTGGGTCATCCACTGGGATGTTCCGGTGCACGTATCAGCACCACCTTGCTGAACCTGATGGAGCGCAAAGACGTGCAGTTTGGTCTGGCGACGATGTGTATCGGGTTGGGTCAGGGGATCGCGACAGTATTTGAGCGAGTTTAATCAGAGAGTGTCATCTATTGCAGGCCGGGTAAGCGAAATGCCCCGGCAACCATGCCGGATGGCGACGCAATATCGTCTTATCCGGTCTGCAACGACAGCGCCACTGTATAACAATTAGTTGCCGTTTTTCCCGCCTGTCAGGGGCGGGTTTTTTATTTCACAGAACTGGTACGGACCACTAACTGCACGGGTAGCAACAAATTCTGTTCCTGCTGTTCTTCCAACAACAAACGCAGTGCTTCACGCCCCAGTTGCTGTTTATCAACGGCAATGGTGGTCAGCGGTGGATGTGACCAGGCTGCGGCATCAATATCATCAAACCCTACCAGTGAAAGATCTTCCGGGATACGTATACTTTGCTGCGCACACACTTGCTGAACCACCAGCGCTGCCGCATCGTTATAAGCAAAAATGGCATCGGGCGGCTCGGGCAACCTGAACAATTCGTTGACCGCCTCGACCAGTGATTGTTCAGTATCCAGAAGCGGTGGTGCAATGGCTTCATACTCTGGCGGCATCAGTAGACGAGCGTCATACAGCGCCTGGCGATAGCCCTTCTCACGCTGGCGAATACTGTAATGAGAGAGTGTGCTGGCAAGAAAGGCAATGCGACTGCGCCCTTGTTCGATTAGATGTCGAGTGGCCAGATAGCCACCCTGGGTATTATCCGGATTGACGCATGGCAAACCAGGCACCCACAAATCCACCAGTACCATTGGCAGCTTCATTTGTTGCAGTAGCCCAAGCAGTTCAGGCTCAAAAAATCCGGCACAGATCAGCGCATCAGGCTGATGCAGCATCACCTGTTCACTCACTGCGTCACCGGGGCCAATGGAGAGAAAGCTCAGCGCAATATTGTGGTCACGACATACTTCTTCTATGCCCAACAACAGCGGTGAATAAAACGGTAATGCCCGACTAATATTGTGCTGGCGATGCAGCAAAAACAGGACGCGCCTGAGTTTATCGCTACGCAGACGGGAGAAATCGTAGCCCTGCTGTTCCGCCACGGAAATAATGCGCAATCGGGTATCCTCACGTAGTCCCGGTTGCCCTTTTAGTGCGCGGGAAACAGCGCCAACCGACACACCGCAGGCTTCGGCAATATCTCTGATTCGTACAGGTTTCGTCATTTCACTCTCATTGATCGTGCGTCATCATACGGGTAGTTGCGGTCGCAGGCTGTTGTGCACCCAGCCAGGCGGCACCACGTACGCCGCTGCTGTCGCCGTGACGAGCCTGGACAATCGGCGTGCGGCACTGTTTTCCAAATACGTACTGTGCCACCCGCGCCTGTAAGCCTGAATAGAGTATGCCAATATTGGATACTCCGCCGCCCAACACGATAACATCTGGATCAAGCGTATTGACCACGCCAGCTAACGCTCGGGCTAATTGATCGCAGTAGCGCTCCCATAGCAGGCAGGCGTCTACGTCACCAGACTCGACCCGTTTCATTATTTGAGGAACACCGGCATGTTGCGTGGTGTGATTCAGGTACTGACGCTCCAGGCCGCTGCCCGAAATAAAACTCTCAATACAGTTTAACTGCCCGCAATAGCACGTTACCGCCGCGCCGTCCCGCTCTTCATTGTAACGCGGTAGCGCATTATGTCCCCACTCTCCCGCACAGGCATTAGGGCCTGAGATCAAACGGTTATCGACACACAATCCACCACCGCATCCCGTACCAAGGATCACTCCAAACACTACTCCATACCCGCGTCCGCTTCCGTCCATGGCCTCCGACAACGTAAAACAGTTGGCGTCGTTGGTTACGGGCACAGGTATTCCCAGCGCCTGCTCAAGATCGCGTGCGAAGGGTTGTTGATTGAGCACCAGAATATTGGAGTTTTTTATTAACCCATCACTGTCGACTGCGCCGGGCACACCCACACCGACTGATAATGGTCGATTAACGGTCTTCATGGCTTTCACGATAGCGTCCGTGACGACCCGGAAAAAATCGCCGTAGCTCTGCTTTGGTGTACTGCATCGTTCGCGGTAAATAATCTCACCCGTGTTATCAATCACCACTGCTTCGATTTTAGTCCCACCAATATCCAGTCCGAGCCTCATGATTCCCCCATTCGCTTGACGCAGAATTATATCTGCACAGACTGACTTTTTTGTTTACTAAACACAAAGACAGACATCACAAAATAGAATTTTGACGATAGTTTTTATATAAAAACATGGCAAATAGAGCGTCAAGGCAGAACACCTGTGTTTACTAAAAAATAACGATGAGGGTAATTCGTCACGAACGGGGAGATTCACAGAGACCGAACCAGCAATCTCAGCAATTCAGGGAGTGAGTGATCGGGCATTAACGACCTGAATGCGCCGGAAAAGCTCCGGCGCACCCTGCTTAAATAAATGCGAAAGCGTCGCCAAACAGGCGGTCTTCACGCGCGCTGCGTTCATTGCAAAACAGGTCGCGTGCGATTTTTGCCATCTCAAAACGTCCGGCGATATAGATATCATGTTCCGCCAGGGTACCGTAATCCTGCAATACAGCGGTTAATACTGTGCCTGTGCGACCACGCCAACCCGCTTCAGGTTGTTCCACCACTGGCTCAACGCGCAGATTAGGGTGATTAACTGACAGGGCTTCCAGCTCGGAGAGATCATAAAGATGCTTCTCTTCTCGCCCGCCCCAGTAAATCGTGACATCACGGTCTGGATTACGCGCCAGTGCTGTTAGCAGAATTGAGCGCACATAAGAGAACCCTGTACCGCCAGCGATCAGGATCAGCGGACGATTTTCATCATCACGCAGCCAGGCTTCACCGTGTGGAATATCGACCTTAATTTCCCGGTCTTTCAGAATTCGATCCATAACGGCCATGGCATAAAGATTTAGCTCAGAGGCGCCAACGTGCAGCTCAATGAATCCGTGCTCATCCGGTGTAGATGCCATGGAAAACGGACGCTTATCCCGTTCATCCATCACGACCATTAAATACTGACCAGCACGAAAGGAAAACGCCGCGTCTGGCACTAAACGAACGCGATATACGGTGTCAGTGATAGCTTCTACCGAGGTCACTTTACAGCTTAAGGTTGTCATGCGCTCTCTCTGTCGGATCAATAGGCAAAATGATCGCGCCTCAGGCGCTTTTGCCGTCATTAAAGATGGCCAATTCATCCCAAATTGCGTCAATACGCGCAGTCACTTCAGGATCTTTTTTAATCGGGCGTCCCCACTCACGTTGGGTTTCACCCGGCCATTTATTTGTGGCATCCAGTCCCATTTTTGAACCAAGGCCGGAAACCGGCGAGGCAAAATCCAGGTAATCAATTGGCGTATTTTCTACCAGAACCGTATCCCTTGCCGGGTCCATACGGGTGGTAATTGCCCAAATCACATCGTTCCAGTCACGTGCGTTGACATCATCATCGCAGACAATAACAAATTTGGTGTACATAAACTGACGTAAAAACGACCAAACACCCATCATGACGCGTTTAGCATGGCCAGCGTACTGCTTTTTCATCGTCACTACGGCCAGTCGATAAGAGCAGCCTTCCGGCGGCAGGTAAAAATCGACGATTTCCGGGAATTGTTTTTGCAGAATAGGCACGAAAACTTCGTTCAGCGCCACGCCTAGTACCGCAGGCTCATCTGGCGGACGGCCGGTGTAAGTCGAGTGATAAATCGCATCTTCACGCTGAGTAATGTGTGTAACGGTGAAAACAGGGAAGCTATCCACCTCATTGTAGTAGCCTGTATGGTCGCCATACGGGCCTTCCGGCGCCATTTCTCCCGGCTCTATATACCCTTCCAACACAATCTCCGCGCTGGCAGGAACTTCGAGATCGTTGGAAATACATTTAACCACTTCGGTCTTGGTACCACGTAATAAGCCCGCAAAAGCGTATTCCGATAACGTATCAGGTACTGGCGTTACGGCCCCCAGAATCGTTGCCGGATCAGCGCCCAGCGCAACGGAAACCGGGAAACGTTCGCCTGGATGAGCCGCACACCACTCCTGATAATCAAGCGCGCCGCCACGATGAGAAAGCCAGCGCATGATGAGTTTATTTTTGCCAATCAGCTGCTGGCGATAAATACCCAGATTCTGTCGCTCTTTATGGGGGCCCCGCGTTACGGTGAGTCCCCAGGTGATCAGCGGAGCTGCATCTTCCGGCCAGCAGGTCATTATCGGAATACGGTTTAGATCGACATCATCGCCTGAATAGATTTTTTGCTGACAAGGCGCACCGCGTAACCGCTTAGTCGGCATGTTCAGTACCTGCTTGAACTGCGGCAGCTTATCAAACAGATCGCGAAATCCTTTTGGCGGCTCAGGCTCTTTCAAAAACGCCAACAACTTACCCACTTCCCGCAACGCAGAGACATCTTCTTGTCCCATTCCCATGGCAACACGCTTCGGCGTGCCAAACAGGTTACACAGCACTGGCATTGAATAGCCTTTGGGATTCTCAAACAGCAACGCAGGCCCACCAGCACGCAGGGTGCGATCGGCTATTTCTGTGATTTCCAGATGGGGATCCACCGGAAGCGTGATGCGTTTGAGCTCGCCTTGCTGCTCAAGTTGCGTCAGGAAGTCGCGTAAATCGTGATATTTCATGGCGTCCATTGTGGCCTCTTCGTAAGCGCTTCATTATACGGCGTTCATCATTGCGATGCTGTATTTTTGTTAAATTAGCGTGAACTCTGGCGGTACATCTAAGCCCCGGGAGTATATACCCAACGGATTTCGAGTTGCTTTAAGTCGGGTATAATTAACTTAGCGCATGGCTTTTGCTATGCTTGCGCTCAGAACAAGCGGATAAGAGTTATTATGCAATCCTGGTATTTACTGTACTGCAAACGCGGGCAACTTCAGCGTGCCCAGGAACACCTGGAAAGGCAGGCGGTGAACTGCCTGACGCCTATGATCACCCTAGAAAAAATGGTGCGCGGCAAACGTACCACAATCAGTGAGCCACTTTTCCCTAATTACATGTTTGTCGAATTCGACCCGGAAGTGATCCACACCACGACGATCAATGCCACGCGTGGCGTCAGCCATTTCGTACGCTTTGGAGCAACACCAGCGACGGTTCCCTCTGCAGTTATTCACCAGCTTTCCATCTACAAACCCGAGGGTATTGTTGATCCGGAAACCCCTTATCCAGGGGACTATGTGATTATCACTGAAGGTGCATTTGAAGGATTGAAAGCGATCTTCACTGAACCTGATGGCGAAGCACGCTCTATGCTTCTGCTTAACCTGTTGAATAAAGAGGTTAAGCAGAGCGTGAAAAACACCGGTTTTCGAAAAATTTAATCTACCTTAGAAGGTAACTTCAAACAGCGTTCTCACGTTGGAGTCGATTGTTGTTGATAGCCATTGAGGATCTTCCCCGCGCCAGTGTGCAATCCGTTCAAGAATGTGCGGCAGGTAGGCCGGCTCATTACGCCGTGTAGACGGTTTAGGTGTTAAATCGCGGGGCAGTAAATAAGGCGCATCAGTTTCGATCAGGAGCCTCTCTACCGGAATAAAAGGTAACAGCTCCCTAAGCTCCATCCCCCGACGCTCATCGCAGACCCATCCGGTAATACCAATATAAAGCCCTCTGTCCACGCAGTCCTGCATCTCCTGACGTGAACCGGTGAAGCAATGCAGTACCGCGCCTGGAATGCTGTCCAGCCAGGGCTCCAGCAATGCCAGAAAACGGTCATGCGCATCCCGGCAATGCATGAAAACTGGCATCTGCAGTTCAGCGGCAATACGCAGTTGTGCCTCAAAAGCCCGCTCCTGCTCTTGTGGCGTGGAGAAATTACGATTGAAATCCAGACCGCATTCACCAATGGCGACCACTTCAGACTGGTTTGCCAGAGCGACTATCGCTTCTTCGGTTGAGGATTGCCACTGGCTACTATCATGCGGATGGACGCCGGCTGTGGACCAACAATTCGGGTAATGCTGCGCCAGCTTTAGCGCCTGCTGGCTTTCATGCAGGTTCGTTCCGGTCAGAAGCATACCGTGAACACCGGCCGCAAAGACGCGCGCTACAACCTCATCCCTGTCTTTCGCAAATTGTGAACTGGTTAAATTAACGCCAATATCAAACATGCTTCCTCCCATATGACAACCGCCCTGACGGGCGGTTGAATTTATTCTTCGGTTTTCTCGGTGGCTTCAGCTTCTTTTGCATTCTCAGCCTCGTTATCTTCGTCTCGCGTACGTCGCTTACCGACATAGAAACGGGAGAAGAAAACGCCCACTTCAAACAGGCAGTACATTGGTATTGCCAACAGCGTTTGCGAGAAGACATCTGGCGGGGTCAGTAACATCCCCACGACAAATGCACCGACAACAACGTATGGACGTTTCTTACGCAAGTCATCAGGCGTCGTAATACCCATCCAGCACAGCAGCACAATGGCAACAGGAACCTCAAAAGAGACCCCAAAAGCCATAAATAGCGCCATCACGAAGCTAAGGTAACTGGCAATATCTGTCGATACTTGTACGCCTTGCGGTGCCGTATTAGCAAGGAAACCAAAGGCTAACGGGAAGACGACAAAGTAGGCAAATGCCATACCGATATAGAACAGCAACGAACTGGAAACCAGTAATGGCACAACAAGGCGACGCTCATGCTTATACAAAGCAGGAGCAATAAACGCCCATACCTGATACAGGATCACTGGCGCTGAAAGGATCAGCGACACCATGAAAGTGAGTTTTATCGGGGTAAAAAACGGCGAGGCCACATCCGTGGCGATCATCGTCGCACCCTGCGGCATCTGTTTTATCAGCGGTGCCGCAACCATATGGTAAATGTCGTTGGCAAAATAAACCAACGCCAAAAAGATTACCATTACGGCAATAATGCAGTTCAGGAGTCGCTTACGCAGCTCAATAAGATGCGTGATGAGCGGTTGAGTATCTTCTACAGCCATGTTTACGGTTTATCACTCGACGATGGGGAGGATTCGACAACAGGCGCGGCGGTTTTCTTTTCAGCGTCCATCACTGTTTCGGACGCGGTTTCCGTCGATTCAGATGTCCTGGTACCCGTGGATTGCGGTTTTTGCTCCGGCGAGCTGGCCTGCGTTTCAGCGGAAGCAGGAGTAACCCCTTCATGCTGCGCTTCGCTATCTTTCACCACCGGATTATGGATAGTGTGCGCTTCATCGCTCGCTTTCTCAGGCTCGTTAACGCTGTAAGAACGCTTCATCGACTCTGCAGCTTCACGCAATTCATCCATCGATGCTTTCAGCTCCGGCGTCAGATTTGTCAGGCTCGCTTTCTCAACCTTCTTCAGGCTGTCCTGAAACTCCTGAAGCTTAAGCTCCTGGGTCAGTTCATTCTGAACAGTAGTTGCAAGGGAACGCAACGCACGAACCCAGCCCGCGACCGTTTTTACCGCAACCGGCAATCGTTGTGGCCCCAATACGATGAGGCCTATCACGAACACCAATAACAGTTCGCTAAAACCGATATCAAACACGGATTATACCTGCTCTTTATCGTGGCTTTTGGCGTCTTCTTTTTTCACTTCGCCCTGCTTATCGGTGATGGATTTAGCAGTAAAATCAGCGTCCTGACTGGATTTATCCTGCTTGGGTTCATCATCTCCCATCGCTTTCTTGAAGCCTTTAATAGACGCACCAAGATCGGAACCGATGGAGCCGAGTTTCTTGGTGCCGAATAGCAGCACAACGATGACGGCAATGATCAACAACTGCCAGATACTGATACCACCCATACATGTTCCTCTGTCATAGATGATGAATTAATAAGGCCGTAGTATACGTTACACGACCTGCCTTGAGCGATGAAAAATTCAGCGCATTTTGCGCCAGCCGATCAGCCAGGCAATGACGCCGCCCGCTATTAACCAACCAGGCATAAGCCCCCACTCAGGACGACTTACCAGCAAGAATGTCCCACTTAACAACAACGTCGCGCCAATACCCAATAAATAACGAGATTGTCCCTGACGGACGTGATTCGCATGAAGCTCGCGCGCAATCTTATCAACACTGTGCTGTAAATATTTGCCCTGGCGCAAACTGTCATACACCAGTTCAGGTATTTCTGGCATTTTTTCGACCCAGAACGGTGCTTTTTCTTTAAATGCCCTGACAAGGGCGGGAATTCCGACCTGCTCTTTAATCCAGGATTCAAGAAATGGCTTGGCCGTCTTCCACAAATCCAACTGCGGATAAAGCTGTCTCCCAACGCCTTCAACATACAGCAGTGTTTTCTGCAACAGCACCAGTTGGGGCTGGACTTCCATGTTAAATCGACGTGCCGTATTAAACAGATTCAGCAGCACGTGACCAAATGAAATCTCCGCCAGCGGCTTTTCAAATATCGGCTCGCAGACGGTACGAATAGCAAATTCAAATTCTTCGACGTTGGTATCCGGTGGAACCCAGCCAGAATCTACATGCAGCTCTGCAACCTTACGGTAGTCACGATTAAAGAACGCAATGAAGTTTTCAGCCAGATAGCGTTTATCTTCTTTATTTAATGAGCCAACAATCCCGCAATCTATGCCGATGTACTTTGGATTTTCAGGGTGTTCATAGCTGACAAAAATGTTGCCAGGATGCATATCGGCATGGAAAAAACTGTCACGGAATACCTGAGTAAAGAAGACCTGCACACCGCGCTCGGCCAACAACTTCATGTTGGTGCCGTTCTTCTCAAGCGTTGCAACATCCGAAACGGGGATACCGTAAATACGCTCCATCACCATCATGTTCTGACTGCAATAGTCGGAATACACTTCCGGGATGTACAGCATTGGGCTGTCTTCAAAATTGCGGCGCAATTGAATAGCATTCGCCGATTCACGCAGCAAATTCAACTCATCAATTAATGTCTTCTCATATTCGCGAACCACTTCCGTCGGCCGCAAACGGCGACCGTCAGGCAGCAAGCGAGGAACCCAACGGGCAAGGCGATAGATCAGTTTTAAATCCGCTTTGATAACCGGCAGAATGTCCGGGCGAATAACCTTGATCACGACCTCTTTACCATTCGATTTCAGTCGGGCCGTGTGTACCTGTGCAATGGACGCAGATGCCAGTGGCTGGATCTCAAAATCATCAAACCATGCCTCAACGGGTAACCCACCCATTGCTTCTTCAATTTGCTGTTTTGCTCTTTGTCCATCAAAGGGGGCAACACGATCCTGCAACAGTGCCAGTTGATCGGCGATATGCGGAGGGAAAAGGTCACGACGGGTGGAGAGCATTTGACCAAACTTGATCCACACTGGCCCCAATTCTTGCAACGCCAGTCTCAGTCTCTCACCCAGTGGCTTTTCTTTATGCCGATTAGGCATCCAGAACAAGGTGTAACGCCACAACCGAAGCGGCAGCGTAATACGCATTTTGGGGATGAGTTCATCAAGACCGTAGCTTAAAAAAGTGCGAATGATGAAATAAAGGCGCCGTACTTCACCTGGCGTCATTTGACCTCCAGTTTTTCCAGCCGTTTGGCCAGAGATTCAACCGCACGCTCAACGGCTGCCGTTTCTTCCGCGAACCATGCAACCTCAAGCGGACCAGGAGCCATACGCCACTCTTCAGTGATCGCTTCGGCAACGTAACGCTGCTGACGTTGCATGGTGTGACACAGAAACTTCGCCCCACCACGCAGGGCTTTGCTGACCCCTTCCGCGACGATATCTCCGGTATAGGGCGCTAACAGTTCAGCAGGATCAAACTCTGCAAGGTCAGCCAGAGCGACAAAGTTCTGTACCACCTGAATATCGCCCTGAACTTCCAGCTCGCCGCTACGAATAAGGGTTGTGAGTTGCTGCCGGTCGCGTAATTTCGGTAAAACGCTGGCATGTGTGATCACGGTGCAATCGGCTTCGCCTTCCCAGGCCCCCAGCACATCGACCTGGCGCTCACTAAACACCAGGACTAACGGTGTCGAAAATCCTTTGAGATCCACACGCAGCACCTTGCTCTGCAGACGCGTTCGGGCTGATTTCAGCGCAGGCGAACGGTACAGAAAGGTGTTGAGTAGGTTTTCAACTCCTGCGGTCACTAAGGGTTTTAAAGGCATCCCCGATCTCCTGTCAGAACTTATAGCCACGGTGCAGCGCAACCACACCTGCTGTCAGGTTGTAGTAATCCACGCTTTCAAACCCGGCATCTTGCATCATCGCTTTTAAGGTGTCCTGATCGGGATGCATGCGGATGGACTCCGCCAGATAACGGTAGCTTTCTGCATCGTTGGCCACCATTGAACCAATACGTGGCAGAATATGGAAAGAGTAAGCATCATACGCTTTGCTCAGAGGTTCGATAATCGGTTTGGAAAACTCCAGCACCAGCAAGCGTCCACCGGGCTTCAATACCCGATACATGGATCGTAATGCTTTCTCTTTTTCCGTTACGTTACGCAGACCAAACGAAATCGTGATGCAGTCGAAGGTATTGTCAGGGAAAGGCAGTGCCTCAGCATTTGCCTGGACATACTCGACGTTACCAATCACACCGATATTGCGCAGCTTTTCGCGACCCATTTTGAGCATTGAGTCATTGATATCCGCCAGGACGACTTGACCGGTTTCACCAACCATGCGAGAAAATTTCGCCGTCAGATCTCCCGTACCACCCGCCAAATCCAGAACGGTTTGTCCGCGACGCACGCCACTACAGTCAATGGTGAAGCGCTTCCACAAACGATGAATGCCAAATGACATTAAATCATTCATAACGTCATATTTAGACGCCACAGAATGAAAAACGTGGGCCACCATGTCAGCTTTCTGCTCTTTAGCGACGGTCTGAAAGCCAAAGTGCGTCGTTTCTTGTGAATCTTCCACCATCTCAGTGCCTACTCATCAATAAAATGTTCGAGAAGTGTAACAGATTGGGCCAATTTGCCCTACCCTTCTGCCGGGTTCAACTACCCCAAACGGGCTAGTTCGATTGCTGATTTGCCGCTGCATTATCGGGATAAGCCTCATCCAGCTGCGCCTCCGGGACCGAGCGTAAGCGGTATTCTTCATCCTGAGTTGTGGCTTGTTCAGCCAGTTCAGGATTAATCTCGCGCTTAATTTCTACACCTAATCCACGAAACGCTTCTGCCTGCGACAGGACGTTTCCACGCCCTGAGGAGAGTTTTTTCATCGCCTGTCGGTAGTTGTCCTGCGCTTTGTCCAGACTCTGGCCGATCGCCGACATATCATCGATAAACAACCGCATTTTGTCATAAAGCTTGCTGGCCCGATCTGCAATCTGCTGCGCGTTACGGCTCTGGTGTTCATAACGCCACAGATTCGCGATAGTGCGCAATGCCACCAACAACGTAGTAGGGCTAACCAGCATAATGTTATTTTTGAGTGCTTCGGTTATCAGTTCGGGCTGTCTGTCCAGCGCAAGCAAAAAAGCAGGTTCAACGGGAATAAACATCAGTACATAATCAAGCGTGCGTAACCCTGGGAGCTGTTGGTAATCTTTGCGTCCCAACAGACGAATATGGTTACGCACAGAGGCAATATGCTCCTGCAACGCGCTCTCCCGGGTGTAGTCATCTTCTGCATTAAAATAGCGCTCGTAGGCGACCAGCGTCATTTTAGCGTCGATAACCACGTCTTTTCCCTGTGGCAGTCTGACAATAACATCCGGTTGCATCCGTGAACGCGCGTCATTTTCAATACTGACCTGGGTTTCATATTCATAGCCTTCACGCAGACCGGAAGCCTCCAGCACTCGCGTGAGCACCACTTCTCCCCAGTTCCCCTGGGTCTTGTTATCCCCTTTCAACGCCCGCGTCAGGTTAACGGCTTCCTGCGCCATCTGCGCGTTCAATTGCTGGAGATTACGAATTTCGTGCGCCAGAGTGTGCCTTTCCTGCGCCTCTTTACCAAAGCTATCCTGAACCTGGCGGCGAAAACCGTCCAGCTGTTCACGCAATGGCGTAAGCAAACTATTCAGGCTTTGCCGGTTTTGCTCGTCAACGCGGCGGTTGCTGTGCTCAAAAATACGGTTCGCAAGGTTTTCGAACTGCTCGCTCAGACGCTGTTCACTGTTGATCATCTGGCGAATTTTATCTTCAGCGTGCTGCTGCGTCGCTTCCAGACGGGTGGTGACTTCCCGGAGATCGGCTTCCAGAGAGGTGTTGATGGTGTGTAAGCTGCGTAACTCGTTATTGAGTAGCTCACACTCTTCTCGCCAGTGGGCTTCCTGCGAAAGCTGTTGCCGGGCGGCGCTCAGCGCAATATCCAACTCACGCCGTTCTTCGATGAGATCTGCTCGGATCTGATCGGCACGCGCTTTGGTCGCCAGCCAACCCACAAGCAGCCCTGCAGCCAACGCCACCACAGCACTCATCATAATTGAAATATCCACAACGCCCCCTTACAGCAACGAATTACCTGCACAAAATAGAATTGTGCTGTATAAACGTCCAGTTTAAAAGGAATTTCCTGCGAGGCACTACGCAAAATAAAAAGGCCGAACACGTCGGCCTTTTTACAAAGAAGGGTGTATTACAGCAGGCGACGCGCTGCTTCTACCACGATTTTCACCGCGTGGCTTTCCGTTTGCTTCATGGTTTCTGCATTCGGGATCTCTTGCTGAGTACGGTTGACGATAACACCAGCAACCATACCTGCACGCAGACCCTGACTTGCGCACATAGTCAGCAGCGTAGCGGATTCCATTTCATAGTTCATAACGCCCATGGACTGCCACTCTTCCATAGAACCTTTGAAACGGCTCACCACACGACCAGAGAAGGTGTCGTAACGCTCCTGGCCTGGGTAGAAGGTATCAGAAGAGGCAGTAACGCCCACGTGAGTAGTTGCACCGATAGATTTCGCTGCTTCAACCAGCGCGGTGGTGCATTCGAAGTCCGCAACAGCCGGGAATTCCATTGGCGCAAAGTGCAGGCTTGCACCGTCCAGGCGAACGGATGCCGTGGTTACCAGCACATCACCAACATTGATATGCGGCTGAATAGCACCAGTAGTGCCGATACGCAGGAAGGTACGAATGCCCAGTTGAGCCAGTTCTTCTACAGCGATAGAAGTAGATGGGCCGCCGATACCGGTGGAGCAGACGATCACTGCTTTACCATCCAGTTCTGCACGCCAGGTAGTGAATTCGCGATGAGATGCCAGCTTGACCGGCTTATCCATCAGCGCGGCGATCTTTTCCACACGCTCCGGGTCGCCAGGGACGATAGCGAGCTGGGCCCCTTGTAAATCGTTCTTAGTGAGGCCGAGATGAAAAACATCAGACTTAGACATAAAAAACTCCTCTGTGAATCGGTTTTGTCAGAAGAAGCAAAAAGACACTTTACCGAAGGCATAAACATATTTTCGTGACAGTCATCACCATGATGTAAATCAATTGCATTAATTTACCGTGAAAAAGTGACACACATCACATTAACCACTCATCATCGGGAAGCCTTGCACAAAAGATAGACCGTTTAAGGCAATGTGATTCGTTGCATGTGTCTATAGTTAACAATGCGCTTTTTTGCTGATTATTTAAGGGTACGGAGAATACCATGACAACAATACGACAATCTGGCTTTGCACCTGCTGCATCCCCACCCGCATCAACAACAGTTCACACACCGGATAACGCGATTATCGCAGGTGTAACGTCAATACCTTCTCAAGGCGATGATATGCCGGCGTATCACGCGCGGCCAAAACAGGCTGATGGCCCGCTGCCCGTAGTCATCGTCGTGCAGGAAATATTTGGCATTCATGAACATATCCGTGATGTTTGCCGCCGACTTGCGCTGGAAGGGTATCTGGCTATCGCCCCGGAACTCTATTTTCGCGAGGGCGATCCAAATGATTTTGCAGATATCCCTACGCTACTGAGTGGCCTGGTAGCTAAAGTGCCTGACTCCCAGGTGCTGGCCGATCTGGACCACGTTGCCAGTTGGGCCTCCCGCAACGGCGGTGATGCACATCAACTGATGATCACCGGTTTTTGCTGGGGCGGTCGTATCGCCTGGCTGTATGCCGCTCACAATCCACAGCTCAAAGCGGCTGTGGCGTGGTACGGAAAACTGATTGGCGACAAAACCCTGAACTCACCTAAACACCCTGTCGATATCGCTACCGACCTGAATGCACCGGTATTGGGGCTTTACGGCGGTCAGGACTACAGCATTCCACAAGAGACTATCGAAACGATGCGTCAGGCATTACGCGCCGCGAATGCCAAAGCGGAAATCGTGGTCTATCCCGATGCCGGACACGCGTTTAACGCCGATTACCGTCCGAGCTATCACGAAGAGTCTGCAAAAGACGGCTGGCAAAGAATGCTGGAGTGGTTCGCACTTTATGGCGGGAAGAAATAACGTATTTTGCCGGGTAGTGGCTACGCCTTACCCGGCTTACAAAACATCTCATCAGAACAGAGGCTTGCGCCTCCGTTTTTAATCTTACGCCTGACGCAGGTTCTGCGCGGCTTTGACCATGTTTGCCAGTGCGGCACGGGTTTCCGGCCAGCCGCGGGTTTTCAGACCGCAGTCCGGGTTCACCCATAGACGCTCTGCGGGGATACGTTGCTCAGCTTTCTTCAGCAGGGCTTCAATCCACTCGACACTTGGAACGTTCGGTGAGTGGATGTCGTACACGCCCGGTCCGATTTCATTCGGATAGTCAAATTCTTCGAATGACTCCAGCAGCTCCATGTCAGAACGTGAGGTTTCAATAGTGATCACGTCTGCGTCCAGCGCCGCAATCGAATCCATGATGTCGTTAAACTCGCAATAACACATATGAGTGTGGATTTGGGTTTCGTCCTTCGCCACCGCAGCATTAATGCGGAAAGCTTCCACGCCCCACTCCAGGTATGCTGCCCAGTCGCTGCGACGCAGTGGCAGACCTTCGCGCAATGCCGGTTCGTCAATCTGGATGATGCCAATGCCAGCGGCTTCCAGATCCGCGACTTCATCACGCAGCGCCAGCGCAATCTGTTTAGCGATAGTTTCACGAGTCACATCTTCACGTGGGAATGACCAGCAGAGAATAGTCACAGGGCCAGTCAGCATGCCTTTAACCGGTTTATCAGTCAGTGACTGTGCGTACTTCGCCCACTCAACGGTAATCGCTTCCGGACGGCTGACATCACCAATTACCACTGGCGGCTTCACGCAGCGAGAGCCGTAACTCTGTACCCAACCGTTCTGGGTGAAGACAAAGCCATCCAGATGCTCACCGAAATACTCCACCATGTCGTTACGCTCGGCTTCACCGTGTACCAGCACGTCGAGGCCTAAACGCTCCTGTTCTACAATGGCCTGTTTAATGTGCTCCGCAATGCCGGTGCGGTAGTTGTTGGCGTCAAGATTGCCTTTCTTGAAGTCCAGACGCAGACCGCGAATTTCCGTGGTTTGCGGGAAGGAACCAATGGTCGTGGTCGGCCATGCCGGCAGGTTAAAGCGCGCACGCTGTGCTTCGGCACGTACCGGATAAGCATTGGTACGCTGGCTGTCCTGTGCAGTGATCGCAGCCAGACGTTTTTCAACGGCTGCATTATGTACACGGGTTGAATGGCGACGAGCCTGAATCGGCGCGCTCCACTCCTCCAGCGCGGCAGTATCACCGCTGTTCAGCGCATCACGCAGCAGCGCCAGCTCACCGCATTTTTGCAGAGCGAAAGAAAACCAGCTCTTCACTTCAGCATCAAGGCGAGTCTCGACACTCAGATCAATTGGGCTGTGCAGCAGGGAACACGAAGAGGCTACCCACAGCGCACGTTTGCCGACAATGTCTTTAATCTGCGCATATTTCTCGGTTAAATCGGCACGCCAGACGTTGCGGCCATTCACCAGACCTGCAGAGAACAACCAGTCATCCGGCAAACGTTTGTGCAGTTCTGCCACGTCATCTTTACCATGGACCAGGTCAACATGCAGACCCTGTACCGGCAGTGCGGTGATGGTGTCGAGATTCGGGGTTACTCCTTCGAAATAGGTGGTCAACAGCAGCTTCACTTGTCCTGTGAGCGCGTCATACGCTGATTTGTAAGCATCCAGCCACTCCTGCGGCAGTTCCAGCACCAGTGCCGGTTCATCAATCTGCACCCACTCAATGCCACGTTGCGCCAGCCCAGTCAGCACCTGCTGGTAAACTGGCAGAATGTCTTTCAGCAGGCTCAGACGGTCAAACTGCTCGCCCTTCACTTTGCCCAGCCACAGGTAAGTCACAGGACCCAGCAGCACCGGTTTCACTTTGTGACCCAGCGCCTGCGCTTCGTCAACTTCGTCCAGCAGTTGGGTCCAGGTCAGTTTGAACTCCTGACCTTTAGTGAACTCCGGCACCATGTAGTGATAGTTGGTATTAAACCATTTGGTCATTTCTGCCGCCGCCGCCGGTTGACCGGTCGGTGCACGGCCACGGCCAATGCGGAATAAGGTGTCGATGTCGACAGAGCCGTCTTTGTTCTGATGGCGGGCCGGGACGTTACCCAACAGCAAACTGGTGGTCAGGACGTGATCGTACCAGGCAAAGTCCCCCACCGGCAGCAGGTCAATACCCGCTTGCTTTTGTTGATCCCAGTGGCGGGCACGCAGCTCACGGCCTACTACCAGCAACTCTTCACGAGAGGAATTTCCCGCCCAGTAGCTTTCTTGTGCTTTTTTCAGCTCGCGGCGCAGGCCAACACGAGGGAAACCGAGGGTGTGATTAAGTATTGTCATTTTTCTTCCTCTAATTATATGTAAATCCTATAGATTTTGAATTTAGGGAAGGAGGCAAGTTTATTCATCCCTGAGAGCTTACTGAAGTAAGTGACCGGGGTGGAAAAACGCAGCCAACACACCATAAATTTAAAAGACGAAGGATTTTAGCCGTCCAGATGTTTACACATCCATAATGTAAAGGTACTGTGTATTCCTCAAGCGCAATTTGTTCATGCCGAGGTGAAGGACTTTCATGATCGAGATTAAACATCTGAAAACGCTGCAAGCGTTGCGGAATAGTGGTTCGCTGGCAGCCGCAGCAGCGACGCTGCATCAGACCCAATCCGCCCTGTCTCACCAGTTCAGCGATCTGGAGCAGCGTCTTGGCTTTCGACTATTTGTCCGCAAAAGTCAGCCTTTGCGCTTTACGCCGCAGGGCGAAATTTTGCTGCAACTGGCAAACCAGGTGCTGCCACAAATTGGTCGTGCGCTGCAGGCATGTAATGAGCCGCAGCAAACCCGGCTGCGTATCGCCATTGAGTGTCATAGCTGTATTCAGTGGTTGACCCCCGCGCTGGAGAATTTCCGCGCAAATTGGCCGCAAGTAGAGATGGATTTTAAATCCGGCGTGACGTTCGATCCGCAGCCGGCCTTACAGCAGGATGAGCTGGATCTGGTAATGACGTCCGACATTCTGCCGCGTAGTGGCCTGCACTACTCACCGATGTTCGATTTTGAAGTGCGTCTGATCCTGGCACCCGATCACCCGCTGGCCAGCAAAACGCAGATCACGCCGGAAGATTTAGCCAGTGAGACTCTTCTCATTTATCCGGTACAGCGCAGTCGGCTGGATGTCTGGCGTCATTTCCTGCAGCCTGCTGGCATTAGCCCGTCGTTGAAGAGCGTGGATAACACCCTGCTGTTGATTCAAATGGTTGCCGCCAGAATGGGTATCGCCGCCTTGCCGCACTGGGTAGTGGAGAGTTTTGAACGCCAGGGTCTGGTGGTGACCAAAACCCTGGGCAATGGATTGTGGAGTCGACTGTACGCCGCTGTACGCGACGGTGAGCAGCGCCAGCCAGTCACTGAAGCGTTTATTCGTTCAGCGCGGAATCACGCCTGCGATCACTTACCGTTTGTGCGGAGTGCGGAGCGACCCAATGCCGATGTACCCACAGTGAGGCCACTATCACAGCCGCACCAGTGATAAAGCTCGGCCAGTGAGGCTGTTGATGCCAGATTGCCAGGTTAACCAACAGTCCCGCAGGCACATGCATATTATTCATAATGCCCAGCGTACCCGCGTCCACCTGCGTCGCGCCATAGTTCCACATAAAGTAACCAATGCCAGATGCCGCCACCCCAAGAAACACCAGGATCCCCCACTGCAACGTGGTTTCAGGCATTTTTTGGGCATTCCCCAACATGAACCAGGCAACAATCGCCACCAGCAACGCCCCCATATAAAACCAGGCAAAGGCGTTGTGTTGCGGCATTGGACGAGTTTCCATCAGACGCTTGTAACCCACCATACCGATGGCAAAGCTAATGTTGGAAAGCTGCACCAGAAGCAGGCCGGTCCAGAAATGACTGGTCACCTGATCGTAACGAATAATCCCTGCACCAATCACCGCCAGTAACGCGCTGAACGCGTAACTCCAGCGTAAGCGGCGTCGGCTCATCAGGTCATAAATTAGCGTAATGTAGAGCGGCGTCAGGACAGTAAACAACAGTAACTCTGAAACCGTCAGATAGAGATAGGCACGGAAACTCAGCATATACATGATGCCAAGCTGCATGGCCCCCACCAACATGTACAGACCGATTGTTTTTACGCCGTGCCCACGGGTACGCAGAAACGGCAGGAATACCAGCGCCGCAAGCCCAACACGAACCAGTACCGCAAAATAGCTATCGACATGACCAGCAAGGTACTCGCCAAACAGGCTAAAAGAAAAGGCCCACAGAATCGTGGTAATGATGAGTAACGCCACAATGGATGTCTCTGAACAAAAGGTACACCCATTGTAGCGAAGAGTTTAGTTGACAACTGGTCAACTAAAGAACAATTACTTTAAAAAGAGATCGCGCAGATAGTGCGGCACGGCATCGTCGGCATTGAGACCAATCACATCCAGTTCCGGATGCAGATCTTTCAGGCGCTGATGCGCATTCCCCATAATGCAGCCTTTTCCTGCCATGGAGAGCATCTCTGCATCATTCATACCGTCGCCGAAGGCAATGCAGTCCTGAAGGCTGTAACCCATCGCTTTCGCTACCGCTTCCAGTGCATGGCCTTTCGAGACGCCGCCAGCCATCACTTCCAGGCAAGTGAGAGTGGAGAAACTGACGTTCACGCGATCGCCCCAGCGGGCATTAATCGCCTGCTCCAGCGGTAGCAGCCTTTCGTGTGAGTCGGTGGTGAAAAACACTTTGCTGATGCCTTCCGGCTCCAGTAGCGCAGGTTCAAACAGCGAGTAGTTAAATACCGCTTCTTTGAAAAAACGCATTTCATCCGGGCGATGGCGGTTCATAAACCACTCATCATCGCGATAAACGTTAGTCACGATGTCCGGATTTGCATTCACCACACCAAACAGGTCACTGGCAATGTCACGATCCAGGTTATGCGAGAACACCAGCTTTCCATCAGGATCATGCACGCGCGCGCCGTTGGAGGTGATCATGTAGGATTTAATCCCCAGGTTATCGCGAATTTGCCCCACATCAACATGATGCCGACCGGTTGCGAACACAAAGTTGACACCACGAGCAGTCAGCAATTTCAGTGTCTCTTTGGCATAAGGGGACAGGGTATGGTCGGGGGAAAGCAATGTACCATCTAAATCAGACGCAACAACCTGATACATAAGAAAATTAAACCTCTAAGCAAAGCGATTTCCGCTGGATGAGTTATGCCTGTTGAAAAATTCAACAATGGCGTTGAGCGCGACTGAGCGCATTGCGTCCTTTTCAAAAAGGATCTCATGGTACGCGCCTTTTATGACAAGCGGCTGACCTCCTTCTACAGGATGGTCCGCTGCGGCGCGGAGTTCACAAAAACGATCGTGCATGCGGTTATCCACCACACGTTCTTCTTCAGCCTGAATTAGCAGCATTGGGGTAGCGTCATCTCCAGCTCCGGCCAGGACCTGCTCACCAGCCAGAATGCCTTCACGCACCCAGTGATAAGTGGGACCGCCGACACGCAGTTGCGGATCATCAGCATAGAAGCGCAAATTACGCCGATAGCGCTGTCGGCTATGGGTTAGCGAATTCATCCCAAACGGCAGTGCCCGCCAGCGACCGGTTCCCATAGCATAGCCTTCGCGAATGCGCGGGTGCCCCTCGGCCCAGTCAAGAATATGGCGCACCATCCAGTCAGGAAAACGCATCACAATACCAAACATTGGGGCGCAGAGCGCGATGGCATCACACTGATTAGGATGGCGCTGCAGGAACAGCGTTGCAATCGCACCGCCCATGGAATGCGCCAGTATGTAACGTTTTCTCCATGGACCTGGCTGTACTTCCTGCTGCCAGAAGGCGGCTAAATCGTCAACATAGTCATTAAAGTTATCCACATGACCACGATGCGGGTCCGATAACATCCGCCCGGAACGCCCTTGCCCGCGGTGATCGATAATGAGTATGTCAAAACCAGAATAAAACAGGTCATACGCCAGTTCAGCGTACTTCACGTAGCTTTCAATGCGCCCAGGACAGATAACGATCACACGATCGTTTTTTTCTGCACGAAAGCGGACGAAACGAACAGGGACATCATCTACGCCTGTAAACTCCGCTTCCTCCCGCTGATGCCAGAAATCTGTCAGTGGCCCCATGGAAAAAGCGGCAAACGCGTTTTCTCTTGTTTCCCAGTCTTTTTGCTGCTGAAACATCAGGTATCCAGCCTCGCTGACCAAGTAAAATCGTTTTTTTCGCCGTGTCTGACACAACGCAGCGACAGTAGCGTATTGTGGCATAAAAATAGACAATCCGGGAGTTTCTCATGACCTTTGAATGGTGGTTCGCCTACCTGCTGACCTCTATTATTTTGAGCTTGTCTCCGGGCTCAGGTGCAATCAATACCATGACTACCGCCATCAGCCACGGCTATCGGGGAGCAAGTGCATCGATTGCTGGTTTGCAAACCGGGCTAGGTATCCATATCGTGCTGGTTGGCGTTGGACTGGGAACGTTATTCTCACGTTCGGTTATCGCATTTGAGGTGTTGAAATGGGCGGGAGCGGCTTATCTGATTTGGTTGGGAATTCAACAATGGCGCGCTGCGGGCGCTATCGACCTGAACACCATGGCGAATTCACAATCACGCAGTCGCCTGTTCAAACGGGCCGTTTTTGTCAATCTGACTAACCCGAAGAGTATTGTGTTTCTCGCCGCACTGTTCCCCCAGTTCATTATGCCGCAGGAGCCTCAGTTAATGCAGTATGTCGTGCTTGGCATCACGACCATTGTGGTCGATGTGATAGTGATGATAGGTTACGCGACGCTGGCCACGCGCATTGCAGGCTGGATTAAAGGGCCAAAACAAATGAAGGCGCTAAACAAAGTGTTTGGGTCACTGTTTATGCTGATAGGCGCCCTGTTGGCATCAGCTCGGCATGCGTAGCAAATGGAACAGTGCTCGCACTGAAATACTGACAGTCAGAACATCTGTACATGGCTTTTCGGGCCTCGCCGCAAAGGGATAAAAGTCTTTTATTCTGCGCTATCAGGGGGTTAATTGCTCATGCCAGAATTCAGCCACATTCACCTTTCACGGATGATGGACGATGGCGGAAGCAACGACACCACACGATGCTGTATTTAAGACCTTCCTCTCCCGCGTGGAAACCGCGCGGGACTTCATCGAACTTCATCTTCCTCCCTCATTACTCAAAATTTGCAAACTGGAAACGCTGCAACTTGAATCAGGTAGCTTTGTGGAGGACGATCTGCGTCCCTATTTCAGTGACATCCTCTATTCACTGGAAACCACCAGCGGCCATGGCTACGTACATGTGCTTATTGAGCATCAAAGCTCACCGGATAAATATATGTCGTTTCGACTGATGCGCTATGCAATCGCAGCCATGCAACGTCATCTGGAGGCAGGAAACGATACTCTACCGCTGGTTATTCCTGTTCTCTTTTACCATGGGAAGCAAACGCCCTGGCAAGGTTCAATGAACTGGCTGGATCACTTTGAGGATCCGGGTACCGCCCGTCAGCTTTACAGCACGCCATTTCCACTGGTGGATGTGACGATAATCCCCGATGATGAAATCATGCAGCATCGCAGTATGGCAGCACTGACATTAGTGCAAAAACATATTCGCCAGCGTGACATGGCGCAGTTGCTGGATAAACTTACCCGCCTGTTTATGCTGGAGAAGATGAGCGGACAACAAATAATCGTGCTGATAAACTACATGGTGCAAGCAGGGAATACACAAGATGTTCAGACATTACTGTATAAGCTGGCACAGCGCGTGCCGCAGCATGGAGACAAACTGATGACAATGGCGGATCAGCTAAAGCAAATTGGTCGCGAAGAGGGCAAACGTATTGCCATACTGGACATTGCAAAAGCAATGCTTAAGCGAGGTCTGGATATTGATGCAATTATGGAAATGACCGGCCTTTCGAAGGATGAATTACAGAAACTTGCGCAATAAACAGCTCTCCGCCTGGGTCTACCCAGGCGGGTAACCGAATTAACGCGAAATAATCAAATGGATACCAAAACCAGCGAACAACGCGCCAGCAAATCCATCAATCCACTTCGCCAGACGCTGATAGCCACGACGCATTTTCGGTAGCGCAAACAGGCTGGCGACCACGGTAAACCAGGCCAGCGTTTCTACGATTATCAGGGCAAAAATACCCCAGCGCGCGCCGGTACCTACGCTATCACCTACAAACAGCGAGAATACAGAGCCAAAATAGATAATGGCTTTAGGATTCGCCAGGTTGGTCAGCAGGCCTTTGATAAAGCTGCGTCCACTCTGTGCCAGCTCAACCTGCGGTGCGGGAGCAGCGACATCCTGTTTTTTAAACGCGCCACGCAGCATCTGGTAGCCCATCCAGCACAGATACAGACCGCCACCCACCATAATAATAGTGTGCAGCCAGGCCATTTTTTCGATGATCAGATGCAGACCGAGCAGCGCCACACCTGCCCAGACCATGACACCACAGGTGATGCCCAGCACGCCCATCATCGCTTCTTTACGCGAACGGCTGACGGCCGTTTGAGAAACAAAGAAAAAATCGGGGCCAGGGCTCATCAGCGCAACGATGTGTACCAACGCAACGGTAAAAAATAGCGTTAACATAAAATTGACTCGCGGGGGAATAGTTCAGTGAGTCACCATCCTGGCACTTTTTTGCCTGGCTGACTACTCTTCGTCGTCACCATCAACGTGCGCACGAATAAGCGCCATAAACTCTTTGCCGAATCGCTCAAGTTTACGCATCCCTACGCCATTGACGCTCAGCATTTCGCTCGGTGAAACTGGCATCTGTTCCGCCATTTCAATCAGCGTGGCATCGTTGAAGACCACATACGGTGGAATATTCTCTTCATCTGCAATGGCTTTGCGCAGCTTACGCAATTTGGCAAACAGCTTGCGATCGTAGTTGCCGCCAAAGGATTTCTGCATCGCACGCGGTTTTAGCGCCACAATGCGCGGCACGGCAAGCTGTAGCGGGACATCGCCGCGCAGTACCGGGCGCGCCGCTTCGGTTAACTGTAACGCGGAGTGATGGGCAATATTCTGCGTGACCAGGCCAAGATGGATCAACTGGCGGATCACGCTCACCCAGTGCTCATGGCTCTGCTCACGTCCAATACCGTAGACTGGCAGTTTGTCATGAGCCAGCTCACGAATACGCTGGTTATTTGCTCCGCGCAGCACTTCGACGACATAGCCCATCCCAAAACGCTGGTTAACGCGATATATCGTCGACAGCGCTTTACGCGCATCCATTAAACCATCGTACTGTTTCGGCGGATCGAGACAAATATCGCAGTTGCCGCACGGCTCCTGACGCCCTTCGCCAAAATAATTCAGCAGGACCAGACGACGGCAGGTTTGCGCCTCGGCAAACGCCCCCATCGCATTCAGCTTATGTCGCTCAATATCAAGCAATTGCCCGGCGGGTTTCTCTTCAAGGCAGCGGCGTAACCACGCCATATCGGCTGGATCATAAAACAGCATCGCTTCTGCAGGCAGGCCGTCACGCCCGGCGCGACCCGTTTCCTGGTAATACGACTCGATGTTACGTGGAATATCAAAGTGCACCACAAAGCGTACGTTAGGTTTATTAATTCCCATCCCGAACGCCACGGTTGCCACGACGATTTGCAGGTCATCGCGCTGGAATTTCTCCTGCACCTCAGCACGAATGCTGTTTTCCAGCCCGGCATGATAGGCCCCTGCGCTGATCCCACGACTTTGCAGACGTGCGGCGGTATCTTCTACTTTCGCACGGCTATTACAGTAAATAATACCGGACTTGCCGCGCTGTTCTTGCACGTAACGCATCAGTTGATCGAGAGGCTTAAACTTCTCCATCAACATGTAGCGAATGTTCGGTCGGTCAAAGCTGCTGATCTGAATTAACGGATCATTCAGCCCCAGCAGACGAACAATATCCAGTCGGGTTGTTTCATCAGCGGTTGCCGTCAGTGCGACAAACGGCAGAGCAGGAAAACGTTGACGCAGCTGGCCCAGTGCGGCGTATTCCGGACGAAAATCATGCCCCCACTGAGAAATACAGTGCGCTTCATCAACAGCCAACAGCACCGGATTCCAGTGCGCCAGATGTTCAAGAAAGTTATCCAGCATCAGACGTTCGGGCGCAATGTATAGCAAGCGGATTTGCCCGCTGCGGCAACCGACCATCACCTCAAGCTGCTGCTCGCGACTCTGGGTGGAGTTCAGACACGCAGCCGCTACGCCATTTGCCAGCAGTTGATCAACCTGGTCTTTCATCAGGGAAATCAGCGGTGAAACGACAACGGTTAGCCCGTTCAGCAATAATGCGGGAATTTGATAGCAGAGGGATTTACCGCCACCGGTCGGCATGACGACCAGGCAGTCGCGGCCAGAGAGCACGGTGTCGATGATTTCTTCCTGACCAGGGCGAAACTGTTGGTAGCCAAAGGTTTCCTGTAAAACCTGTTTAGCGCCCATTTCCAGATTCAACACTTCCGCCTGCGCCACATTAACCCCATTAGCTATAAATAAAAACAGGCGCTATTTTCAGCGCCTGAGAGAGAAACTGCAATGTTTAAAACACAATCATTGCGCAGATCAGAAAATGTCATTGAGCATCACGCCCACACCCACGCGCGTCTGATTAAAGTTGTAGTCGATCAACGATTCGCCATAGCCACTGTAGACCTGGGTATAAAGACGAACATGCTTCGTGATGGGGTAACTTAAACCCAGCTCCGCGCCGCCATAGCCCGTATTCCAGTTGTACTGACCTTTGGCGCTTAATACGGCATCCCCCAGGTGATAACCAATTTTGAGCTGATAGTAACCCATGTATTTGGTGATATCGGGGTTGTCATCTGTGCTACCGATGACGTACCACGGTTTCACTTCCACCAGCCAGTTACCCTGTTCTGCCATCAGGCGGGTATACAGGCGGTTCCAGCTACGCGAGGTCGGATCGGAACGACCGTTAGAGTCATGGTTGTACCCCATTTCGACATCACGCAGCGTCCAGCCGGCAAAGCGATAGTCGGTGGCAAAACCGAGGAAAAGTTGCGGCTCGTAGTTGGTTTCGCGAAACGGTGAGGACTCTTCACTATTGGAAAGCTGCCACCATGATTTCTGGGTATAGGAGCCACCGAGCACAGAGTTCGGGCCTAAAATCCCGCGCCAGAGCGGAAACGCCAGGCTCAGCTGGAACTTAACCTCATCTTTACGCGCATTATCAGACCAGCTATAGCTACTGATAGCCTCTTTATTCATGTCGCTGGTATTGGTGTAGATGAGATAGTTGGTGTCATAAGGGTAAAGCGTGAAGGGGTTATCATGCTCCTGCAGCATATTGGCGATAACACTGCCGCGCACCGCTGGTGCATCATGAATCTCTTTCACTGTCGCTTCCTGCGCATACGCGGTCAACGGCAGCATGACTGCTGGTAATAACCAACCCAGAATCGCCCGCATTTTTAGTGTTCTCCAGACCAAATATTGATGAATTGTATAATTATCTGGCAAGTATTCTACATACTTAGCTGGCTTCTCGTTAGTTATCCCGTCTTAAAGTAGAAAACAACAAATAATAAGCATAATATCAACATTTCATTAACCAATGGGGTGTCAGGATCGTATGTCTGCCGTACTTACTGCTGAGCAAGCGCTGAAATTAGTGGGTGAAATGTTTGTCTACCATATGCCGTTTAACCGGGCTCTGGGGCTGGAACTGGAACGCTATGAAAAAGAGTTTGCGCAATTAGCGTTTAATAACCAACCCATGATGGTCGGCAACTGGGCGCAAAGTATCCTGCATGGAGGCGTAATCGCCTCAGCATTGGACGTTGCCGCCGGACTGGTATGCGTTGGCAGTACGCTGACCCGCCACGAAACCATCAGCGAGGACGAACTGCGCCAACGGATGTCTCGTATGGGGACTATTGATCTACGTGTTGATTACCTGCGCCCGGGCAGGGGCAATCGCTTCACGGCGACCAGTAGTCTGCTGAGAGCGGGCAACAAAGTTGCTGTTGCTCGTGTGGAACTGCATAACGAGGAACAACTTTATATCGCCAGCGCAACCGCCACTTATATGGTGGGGTAAGCGCGTAAAAACAGGTAAACTGCTGTTACATTTCTGAACCGAGTTTTCCCGATGGATGCTAAACAAACGCGGCAGGGCGTGTTACTCGCTCTTGCTGCCTATTTTATTTGGGGCATCGCACCCGCGTACTTCAAGCTGATTTACTATGTCCCCGCCGACGAAATCCTGACGCACCGCGTCATCTGGTCGTTTTTCTTTATGGTGGTGTTGATGAGCGTCAGCCGCCAATGGTCGGGCATCAAAACGCTGCTGCAAACGCCAAAGAAGATTTTCCTGCTGGCGCTATCAGCGGTGCTCATCGGCGGAAACTGGCTGCTTTTTATCTGGGCGGTCAATAACCACCATATGCTGGAAGCGAGCCTGGGCTATTTTATTAACCCGCTGGTAAATATTGTGCTGGGGATGATTTTCCTCGGCGAGCGCTTTCGCCGCATGCAGTGGCTGGCCGTACTGTTAGCCGCCTGCGGTGTACTGGTACAACTGTGGACATTCGGTTCACTGCCCATCATTGCGCTGGGGCTGGCTTTCAGCTTTGCTTTTTATGGTCTGGTACGTAAGAAGATTGCCGTCGAGGCGCAAACTGGCATGCTGATCGAAACCCTGTGGTTATTACCCGTTGCGGCAATTTATCTGTTTGGTATTGCAGATAGTCCAACCAGCCACATGGCTCAGAACCCTATGTCGCTGAATCTGCTGCTGATTGCTGCGGGGATCGTAACTACTATTCCCCTGCTCTGTTTTACCGGCGCAGCCACGCGTCTGCGTCTGTCCACGCTGGGCTTTTTCCAGTACATCGGCCCAACGCTGATGTTCCTGCTGGCAGTGACATTCTACGGCGAGGTTCCGGGGGCGGATAAAATGGTAACGTTCGCCTTTATCTGGGTAGCATTGGCGATTTTTGTTGCGGATGCGATTTACACCCAGCACAGGACGCGCAAAGGGCTTTAATATCGTTTACCTGATGGCGCGAGCTTATCTGGTCTACAGATTACGTAGGCCGGGAAAAGCTAAGTCGCCATCAGGCATAAAAATTACAACCAGTTCTTGCGCTTAAAGTACAGATATGGCGCCAGCCCTGCGAGCATCATAAAGACAATCGCCCCTGGGTAACCAAAACTCCAGTGCAGCTCAGGCATAAACTCAAAGTTCATCCCGTAGCTTGAAGCCACCAGTGTTGGCGGCAGGAATACCACAGATACCACCGAGAAGATCTTGATGATACGGTTCTGCTCGATATTGATAAAGCCCATCGCCGCCTGCATCAGGAAGTTAACTTTCTGAAACAGTGATTCGTTGTGCGGCAGCAGGGATTCGATATCTCGCAGGATCTCACGCGCCTGCTCCAACTGACCGCCTGGCAGACGCGCCTTGCGCACAAGGAAGTTCAGTGCGCGCTGGGTATCCATCAGACACAGGCGAACTTTCCAGCCGATATCTTCCAGTTCCGCCAGCGTAGAGAGCGCCTCGTCATATTCATCGCCCTGACGTCCTTCCATAATCACGCGACTGAGCTTTTCCAGATCGCTGTAGATGTTTTCTATTTCATCTGCCAGTTGTTCGATTTTGGTTTCGAACAGGTCGAGCAACAGCTCGTAAGCGTTGCCATCTACCATCGCCTGGCTTCGCGCACGCATACGGTACAAACGGAATGCCGGCAGTTCGCGCTCACGCAGGGTAAACAGGCGCCCTTCGCGAATGGTAAATGCGACAGTTGAGTTGCCCGCGTGATCGTCGGCATCTTCATAGAAGAAGAAGGAGTGAATATGCAGACCGTCTTCGTCTTCGAAAAAACGTGCGGATGCTTCGATGTCTTCCAGTTCAGGGCGCGTAGCCAGATTCTGGCCCAAGTCCTTTTGCACACGGTTTCGTTCTTCGTCATCCGGCTCGACTAAATCGACCCAAACCGAACTGGCCAGGTGCTCGATCTCGTCTGCCTCAAGGCGAGTTAAACGATTGTTTTCCAGTTGAAATGCGCTCAGCATGACCGGGACTCCCAATGCAAAAAATTATCGGACAGTTCGGTGGGCACACAGAAACAAATTGGGTTTCAGACCATTAAACAGCCTGACTCAGCGCGACGGGAAAAAACAGAAGGTCGCTGACAACCGCGAAGGCTATCAGCAAAAAGGGATAGCCTTAGGAGTTGATCCTGGATGACAGGATAATGAGCCAGTATCTACTGGGTGTGTCCAAGGCGAATGTCCTCTTAGCGTAATCGTGCGCGCATGTTACGCCAGCAAAATTTTGACGTCAACACGCAACAGATGGCGAAAAAGTAATAATTTCCCCTCATGCACCAAGGTTAGCAGAATAAGGGTATTTATCTATGATTTCAGAAGATTAAGCGACAGATTGCCGGATAGCGGCTGCATCCTATCCGGCCTACAAATCAGAGCGTTAGCACCTTCACACCGTTTCCAGCCTTGCGTAGGCGGCTACCAGCCATTTTATCCCCTGGCCCTGGAATGCAACCTGCAAACGGCTATGTTCGCCACTCCCTTCCAGATTGACAATAGTACCTTCGCCGAACTTCGCATGCCGAACACGCTGTCCCAGCTTGTAGCCGGTGTCATTTTCCGCCATCGGAGTGCCCATCCGTTGATGGCTCACAGGGCGGCTGACCGTTGCACGTAAACGAACTTCTTCCACGCACGCTTCGGGTAATTCACCAATAAAGCGCGATGGTCGGTGGTAAACCTCTTTACCGTACAGACGGCGCGTTTCCGCATAGGTCAGCGTCAGTTTCTGCATAGCGCGGGTGACGCCAACGTAGGCCAGACGACGTTCCTCTTCAAGTCGTCCACCTTCGTCGAGTGACATCTGGCTGGGGAACATCCCCTCTTCCATACCGACGATAAACACCTGCGGGAACTCGAGGCCTTTTGCCGAGTGCAAAGTCATCAGTTGTACCGCGTCCTGCCAGGTATCCGCCTGCCCTTCACCAGCTTCCAGCGCCGCATGGGAGAGGAATGCCTGCAATGGCATTAAATCTTCATCTTCTTCGTTGTAGCTGAACTGGCGCGTTGCCGTCACCAGTTCGTCTAAGTTTTCGATACGCGTCTGGCCCTTCTCGCCTTTTTCCTGCTCGTACATCATGCGCAGACCGGAGTCTTTTACCACCCTGTCGGTCTGCACGTGCAGCGGCATATCGGCCGTTTCCTGAGCCAGCGCGTCAATCAGCTCCATAAAGCGCTGCAATGCGCTGGCGGCTCTACCGGCCAGGGCTTTCTCCTGCAACAGTTCACGACACGCTTGCCACAGCGTCAGTTGGCGGTCACGCGACGTCTGGCGCACCACATCTAAGGTACGATCACCAATACCACGCGTGGGCGTATTCACCACACGTTCAAAGGCCGCATCGTCGTTACGGTTAGCGATCAGGCGCAGGTAAGAGAGTGCATCTTTGATTTCCTGGCGCTCGAAGAAGCGCATACCACCGTAAATACGGTACGGCATACTGGCCTGTAATAAAGCCTCTTCAAGCACACGCGACTGGGCGTTACTACGGTACAGAATGGCGCACTGTTCCAGCGCACCGCCGTTGTCCTGCCAGGTCTTGATACGGTTAACCACAAAGCGCGCTTCATCGAGTTCGTTGAACGCACAGTAAAGCGAAATCGGTTCACCATCGACACCGTCAGTCCACAGTTTCTTGCCCAGACGCCCGTTGTTATTCTCAATCAGGGCGTTGGCAGCGCTGAGGATATTATTGGTCGAACGGTAGTTCTGCTCCAGGCGAATAGTCTCTGCACCAGGGAAGTCGGTGAGGAAGCGCTGGATATTTTCCACCTGTGCTCCGCGCCAGCCGTAAATCGACTGGTCGTCATCACCGACGATCATCACCTTACCGGTATCACCTGCCAGCAAGCGGATCCACGCGTACTGGATATTGTTGGTATCCTGGAATTCATCCACCAGGATGTTGGTAAAGCGTTCACGATAGTGCTGCAGGATGTGTGGTTTGTTGAGCCACAGTTCGTGGGCGCGCAGCAGCAGCTCAGCGAAATCCACCAACCCCGCACGGTCACACGCTTCCTGGTAAGCCTGATAGACTTTCTGCCAGGTTTGTTCAACCGGATTGCCGTAGCTCTGTAAATGGTGCGGACGCAGGCCTTCATCTTTCTGGCTGTTGATAAACCACATTGCCTGACGCGGTGGCCACTGCTTCTCATCAAGGTTCATCGCTTTAATAAGACGCTTAAGCAGACGCAGTTGGTCTTCGCTGTCGAGGATCTGAAAATCCTGCGGCAGATTAGCGTCCATATGGTGTGCGCGCAGCAAACGATGCGCCAGACCATGGAAAGTCCCCACCCACATACCGCCCTGACTGGTCCCCATAATCTGACCAATACGATGGCGCATTTCCGCCGCGGCCTTATTGGTAAAGGTCACAGCCATAATGGAGTACGGTGAGTTATTCTCTACGGTCAACAGCCAGGCGATGCGGTGCACCAGCACGCGGGTCTTACCACTCCCCGCCCCCGCCAATACCAGCATATTGCTGCGTGGCGCGGCCACCGCTTCGCGCTGTTTATCATTGAGGCTGTCGAGCAGGTAAGAAACGTCCATTGGCACCGCCGCGTAAAAGTATGTAGGGCGGATAAGCGCAACGCCATCCGCCAAAAAGCTGGGTATATATACAGAGTTCTGTTGGTGATTATATCAGCGAGGTCAGAGATGCCAACCGTGAAATTTCGATATGCGGCAGTAAACGACTGTCAGATGTTTGCATCAGGTCGGCATTTTCCGGTTTGATCCAACAAGCCTGCATACCACAGCGAATCGCGCCAGCGACGTCTGTTGTCAGGTCGTCGCCCACATGCAGGATTTCACCAATTGGCATATTCAGTTTTTCCGCCGCCAGTGAGTACATGTCGCTGAACGGTTTGGATCGTCCGTCCGGTCCGGCACGCAGCACAAACTCAAAGTAATCGCCCAGACCAAACAGTTCCGGCTGCGCATTACCGTTGGTAATAGCAACCAGTGGCCACTTGCGGGCCAGAGCCTTCAATGTGTCATGTGTAGACTGCGGGACGTCGATGCGGCTGCGCCATTTCGCGAAATTCATCATCGCGGCGTTCGCCCCCATTTTTGCCTCTGCCGCCGACAGGCCAGCCTCCAGCATGGCACGCTCTACAGCACGATGGCGCCACTGGGTAACATCATGGTAGATCTCCGGTTCGGCGTCGCGTACAGCCTGACGCAGACGCTGTAGATCGCTATTTTTTAGCGTACTCAGCGCCGGGTGATAATTTTGTACAAAGGCAAGCGCTTCCTGCTCGGTGCGCAGGATCACGGGACGGTTATCGTAAAGGGTATCATCAAGGTCAAAGGTGAGCGCAGAAATGCGCCCCAACGGCCGGTAAAAACGCATTATTTCCCCCGTTTGGCGCGCGGATGCGCCGCATCGTACACTGAAGCCAGGTGTTGAAAATCAAGATGGGTGTAGATTTGGGTGGTAGAAAGGTTGGCATGTCCCAACAGCTCTTGTACACCGCGAAGGTCGCCACTCGACTCCAGCATATGTGTCGCAAATGAGTGGCGTAATTTATGTGGGTGCACGTGGCTGTTCAGCCCCTGCTTAATACCCCATTCAGCAAAACGTTTCTGCACGTTACGCGCCGAGATGCGTTTACCCAGTTTTGACAGGAAAAGAGCATCGTCATCACCACCAAACAATCCACGCAGATCCAGCCAGTGTTCAATCCACGCCACCGCGTTGCGACCAATGGGCAGACGGCGTTCTTTGCTACCTTTTCCCATCACCCAGACTTCGCCTGTGTCGAGATCGAGATGTTTAATATCCAGCCCAACCAGTTCTGATAGACGCAATCCTGCGCCGTACATAACCTCCAGCATCGCCCGGTCACGAACGGCGAGGGGATCGTTGAGATCGATATCCAGCAGACGGTTAACGTCATCCACATCAATATTTTTTGGCAGATGACGCGGTGCTTTCGGTGCGGATACACCTTTTGCCGGGTTGGCTTTCAGCTCGCCCTGATTGACCAGCCAGTCAAAGAAACTGCGCAACGCAGAGAGGCGCAATGCCAGGCTCGCAGGTCCCAAACCTTTGCGCCGGCTACGCACGGCAAAACTACGAACCATCGCAGCATCACATTGTTGCCAGCTTTGCAGGCCGGTTTCTCCGGCTAACGCGATGATGGTATCAAGCTGACGCTGATAATTGAGTAGCGTTATCGGGCTAAGTTGACGCTCAACGCCCAGATAGCGTAAGAAGCGTGCAACGTCCTGAGAAAGCGGTGAGTCGGTCATACGCGTTCAATCCAGCGCTCCAGCAGCTCCGGCAACATCAGCGAAATTTCCTGTAATAGCTGCGTTCCCTGCCCTTGCTGGTAATGATTGGCATCACGACTGCTAAACAGCATGACACCAAGAGAGCCATCCTGCCCCAGCAGCGACATGGCCACAGAACCGATAGCTTTCGCTTCCGGCATCATGACCAGCAGTTCCGGACCGTGAAGTGGGCCAAGGTAATGCTGCGACTGACCCAGACGCTGAATACGCAACGGTTCGAACGCCTGACGACTTAATGCCAGATGGGTGAATTTCGACGGTGCGCCGAGTCGCCAGCGATCCGGAAACAAGCGAACCGTAGCGCCTGCCAGCCCCAGGTCTCGCGCCCAGCGATGCAATCGCATCAGCATATCGTCGAGACTGTTGGCTGCCACCAGGCGCCCTTGCAGATTTAACAGACGATAGAACAGACTTTCGTTGGCGTTTGCTTGTTCCATCAATAACGCCATGTTCTCTTCAAGCACGTTGATGTGATTACGCGCCCTTGCCATATGCCATTCAACTAAAGAGATCGTGCCTCGCACCGGGTGCGGGACACGCATCGCTTCAACTGCCTGGGCATTACGGATAAAAAACTCAGGATTACGTTGCAGATAATCGACGACCGCCCGATCGTCCAGATCCATGAGCGTTTCCTGTAGTTCTTCCCCTGGTTGCTTCATAAGTGAATAAATCCGTCGTAGACATGTGCCGCCGGGCCAGTCATATACAACGGATGACCCGGACCTTTCCAGGCGATATCAAGTCGACCACCCGGTAATTCCACGCGCACTTCTTCTGCCAGCAGGCCCTGCTGAATACCAACAGCAACAGCTGCGCACGCGCCGCTGCCGCAGGCTTGTGTTTCACCCGCCCCGCGTTCATAGACGCGCAGTCGGATATGCTCGCGTTTCACTACTTGCATAAACCCGATATTTGCGCGTTCAGGAAAGCGTTCATGGCTTTCCAGAACTGGCCCCAGCGTTTCCACCGTGGCAGTTTCAACATCATCAACCTGAATCACGCAATGCGGGTTACCCATTGAGACTACGCCGCACAATACTGTCTGCTCAGCCACTCGCATAATATAGGTCTTCTCTGCTTTATTGGCGCGAAAAGGGACCTGCGAAGGTTCAAAGTTGGGTTCTCCCATATTCACCCGCACCAGCTCGTCGTCCGTTACGCTCAATACCATGCGACCATTGGCAGTGCTGACTCGAATATCACGTTTGTTCGTTAGCCCTTTCAGGCGAACAAACCGGGCAAAGCAACGAGCGCCATTACCACACTGTGACACTTCACTGCCGTCGGCATTGAAGATACGGTAATGGAAATCCAGCTCCGGATCATACGGAGGCTCAACCACCAGCAGTTGATCAAACCCAACGCCAAGATGCCTGTCTGCCAGGCGGCGGATCAGCTCCGGTGAGAAAAAGACATTCTGCGTTACCGCGTCGACGACCATAAAATCGTTGCCAAGGCCATGCATTTTAGAGAATTGCATTGTTCACTCCGTTTACGCGGGTACAGAGACTTACCGTCAGTAATTCACCTGAGAAGGGCCATCTCCCGTTGCCCGATCGTTTTTCTCGGGCACCGTGGATTGCGTTTGTGGCTCAATGCTCTTTGTCGGAGGCGGCGCGGTTTTATCTGCTGGCGGAAAATAGAGTGGACCTTTCAGACCACAGCCCGTCAGGCTGAACAGAGTAAAAAGTACAGCGAGTGCCTGAAACACGTTTTTCATTATGGATTGCCTGTAAGTTCATACTTTCTGTTTTCTATCATCGCAGGAGAAGGCGTAAAAGCAAGAGTTTGCCTGCAAACTGCAACGTGATTTATTTCGCGTTATACTGCGACCATCACGAAAAACAGGATAAAAAAATGAACGACAGTGAATTTCATCGCCTTGCCGACACCCTGTGGATGACTATTGAAGAGCGTCTGGATGACTGGGATGGCGACAGCGATATTGATTGTGAGATCAACGGCGGCGTATTGACCATCAGTTTTGAAAACGGCAGCAAAATTATCATTAACCGTCAGGAGCCGCTGCATCAGGTATGGCTGGCAACTAAACAAGGCGGCTACCATTTTGATCTGAAGGGTGATGAGTGGATTTGCGATCGTAGCGGCGAAACGTTCTGGGATCTGCTGGAACAGGCAGCAACGCTGCAGGCAGGTGAAGACGTTCGGTTCCGTTAATGTCTTTTTGCCGGATAGGAGCCTCTCCTTATCCGGCTTACAAGCAGCGCTGTGCATCCAGGCCCGGCAAGCATAGCGCCTCCGGGTAAGCGCAATTACGAGAAATACTGCTGCAACATCGGTGTGTCGTTATCCTGATTAGCCGGAGGAATAGGGTTAATCGGCTGAGTACGGAACGGGATTACCTGCGCGCGCCCGTCGGTATTCACGATCTGATAAAACTGCGGCAGGTTAAAGTTGATAAAGCTGGAGCCGTAGGTAAAGCGATCGTGCGACGATGAATAGAAGCGACTGACATCACGTACCAGCTCCTCTTTGCTGCCTTCGCAGTGGTGATACACTTCAACCCTGTTACTTTCATCCAGAATATAAATATTAAAGCCCTGTTCATCGCCCGTTTCTTCAAAAAAGAACTGAATGATCCCTTCACTGGCAAAACCATCCACCACAGACGGCAATTTCACATGGTTAGTCTCAACCTGTACGGAAAGACCGTGCAGTTTGTTGTGCGAAATCGCGCCATAAAACTCAATGGCGTTTTCCAGTTTCTGTACTGATACGTTCAGGCGTTCGAAGAACAGTCCCCACGTCTGACCTGAAACGCGCAGCGCTTTGAAGCGTCCGGTTTCATGGCGCGTACTGGAAAGGCGCAATTCAATGCATTCAGACACCAGTTGCTGGACGCGGGTACGGATCAGGCCACGCAGATGCTGACTGTAGCAGAAGACTTCAACACTATCTGGCGGCGCCGCGTCCTGGTGCATTTTGCCCAAAATCGTTTTTAACGCTTCAATCATCGCCTGCTCGCCGTTGAAGTGCAGCGTACGCACTTCGTTCCACGAGTTGCGGTACAGCAGATCTACACTACCCACCAGACAATTTTGTTCTTCGCCAAAGCTGAAGACATCCAGCTTACGAAAATCAAAATGCACGACCTGATTACGGAACGCTGCTGTCGGGTCGTATTCAAGGTTAACGATAATCGCCAGATGGCGAATTTCGCACGGGCTATAGAGCGCTTTTGGTGTGGGCGCAGGTAAACGCAGCGGGAAGTGGTGCGACACATCAGCCACCATCTCCTGCAGCTTCGGCAAATCGACAATGCCGTTACCCTTAATAAACAGATGCGTACGCGACGTCAGAAGACCGTTAAACCACGCCCACGCCACCAGCTTGTTCAGGTAGCGGTTATATTCAAGCGGCTGATGGCTGACGATGGAATCCATATTGGGCGCACGGTTGTAGAGATACCAACCTGAACGGTTGGCACGCCCAGGCGGCACATGGATAAAGGTCAGATTCGGTTCCGAGAGATCCGGTGAGATCTGTGGGTTCACCAGCGTCACTTTACCCGGCAGGGCTTCGAACGCAGCATACAACTTACGGGTCAGTACGCCGATATCCTGCGGGCTGGCGCTGACGCTAAGGTTATTGCGGCGCGCAAAGCGGATCAGATTACGATAGCTCTGCATCATCGCGTCGAGCAGTTCGTTATGTGCCTCGCGCACCTGGTCAATCTTCCAGTTGGCGCGGTTATCAAGCATCGTCAGACGGGCGTCATCCCACCCCCACTCTTGCACTAACTGACTTAACACTTCACGACGCCAGCCAACGCACGCGCGCTCGCGGCTCAGTTTCTCGCAGACTTTTAAGTAGAAACATCGACGCACTAAATCCAGACGAGTCGGATCTTCAATCGCCGTGAGGTATTCGGTGACGCGCTCCAGCATCATGCAATACGGATCAAGACCAAAAGAAACGATTTCGCCGTCGTGCAGGCGCTGTTTAATGTCTTTCGCCAACAGGCGTGGGTTCGGGTATTCCCAAGAATAAGCTTCCAGCAGCAGCGTTTTCAACACCGCTTTGTACGGGGAGTCGATACTCTTGTACAACTGCCAGAGGCTGGCACCAAAGTACTCTTCAGCAGAGAGCGAGCTGAGTCCGCCCAGATCCAGCCATTCGTTTGGTGTTAACACCCCCTGCGCGTAGAGCGTCATGACGTAATCGTCGTAATGCTCTTCTTCATCGCCCGGCACCATATTCCACAGAATACGTTTGCCCGCGAGGCGCACGGCGGTGCGATAGAATTCATCAAGCAACAGAATATGCTGCGTCGAGCCACAGTCTTCACCACCCAGGCTGCCGCTTTCATTGTGACGGAAACGGTTTTCATCAATCAGGAAGAAACTGACTTCCACGCCCAGCGAGGCAGCCCAGCTTTCTAACAGGCTACATTTACGCTGCAGCAGCTGACGCTCTTCGCTATCCAGCCAGGATTGATGGCAGACCCAGATGTCCAGGTCAGAGGAACAACTTTGCCCTACTGAAGAGGTACTGCCCATCGAGTAAACGCCGGTAATAGGCAATTCACCCTTGGGAGGGTCCTGCGGTGACATACCACGGTACAGTTCTAGTTCATTCAGGTAGTGGCGTTGGGTTTCATCAGGCGTGTAAAAGCATATGCCTTTGGGAACGTTACCATCGAGGTAACCCGGCATCAGCGGATGGTGGTAGTGCAATAATGTCGGCAGCAGACTGTATACCTGCTGGAAGGCAGGTCCCATGGCAGCAAGCGCGCGATCCACACGCAGTTGATTTATGGCATCCAGTCTCTGTTTCAGAGTCTCAATATAGAGGTACAAGACGTATCGCCTGATGTTGCTATCCGTCATGTTGTCGATCGTTGCGGCATATACGCCCGCAAATAATCTTCATTCATTCGGATAAACCGTATGTCAAAAATAACCGTTACCCTTTTTTCGCCCCTCTTTTTTTATGGAGTACAGCCGAAAAAATGGTCTAAAACGTGATCAATTTAACACCTTGCTCATTGACCGTAAAGAAAGATGCGCTACATACAAGTGTAGCACCGTTCGTTACGTGTAAATTCCTTCATACGGTCGGGAGGTTTCTCGTCATTAATCACTGCCAGTGATGATGCAGCGCCTTTTTCCTCTCACTAACGTTTGAGCGTAACGCTGACATCCCTTTGATAAGGATGTTAGGATGGTCAATGATTGATAATGACGGTAACAAGCATGTTAGACAATGTTTTGAGAATTGCCACACGCCAAAGCCCCCTTGCGCTCTGGCAGGCACATTATGTCAAAGACGCCTTAATGGCAAACCACCCCGGTCTGATCGTAGAACTGGTACCTATGGTGACCCGTGGCGATGTGATTCTGGATACTCCACTGGCAAAAGTGGGGGGTAAGGGTTTGTTTGTTAAAGAGTTGGAAGTCGCGCTGCTGGAAAAACGTGCCGATATCGCCGTGCATTCCATGAAGGATGTGCCGGTCGAATTCCCTGAGGGACTCGGACTGGTCACTATTTGCGAACGCGAAGATCCACGCGATGCTTTTGTCTCGAATAAGTACAACACGCTGGATGAACTTCCTGCAGGCAGCATCGTTGGAACATCCAGCTTACGTCGCCAGTGCCAGTTGGCTAAACGTCGCCCGGATCTCGTTATCCGTTCGCTACGCGGCAACGTGGGAACACGGCTGAGCAAACTGGATAACGGCGACTATGATGCGATTATTCTGGCCGTAGCCGGGTTAAAACGCTTAGGGCTGGAGTCGCGGATCCGCACAGCGCTGTCGCCGGAAGTCTCTCTTCCAGCTGTCGGACAGGGCGCAGTAGGCATAGAATGTCGACTCGATGATCTGCGTACTCAAGCACTGTTAGCACCGCTCAACCATGAAGAAACCGCTCTGCGTGTAAAAGCCGAACGCGCAATGAACACCCGCCTGGAAGGGGGTTGTCAGGTGCCCATCGGCAGCTATGCTGAGCTCATTAACGGTGAGATTTGGCTACGTGCGCTGGTCGGTGCTCCTGACGGTTCACAGATGGTTTGCGGGGAACGTCGCGGCACACCAAATAATGCCGAACAAATGGGCATTTCTCTGGCGGAAGAACTGTTGGAAAACGGTGCACGCGCCATTCTGGCTGATGTTTATAACGGAGAAGCACCCGCATGAGTATTCTGGTCACCCGCCCATCTCCCGCAGGGGAAGAGTTAGTGAGCCGTCTGCGCACACTGGGGCAGGTGGCCTGGAGCTTTCCGCTCATTGAGTTTTCGCCAGGCAGGGAACTGGCAACGCTAGCCTCCCGCCTGTCGACACTGACGGAAAACGATCTGGTTTTAGCTCTCTCGCAGCACGCGGTCACTTTTGCTGATGCTCAGCTTCAGCAGCAAGGAGAACGCTGGCCCTCCCTCCCGCGCTATTTTGCCATTGGCCGCACCACGGCATTGGCGCTCCATACCGTTAATGGATGCAATATTCACTATCCTCTGGATCGGGAAATTAGCGAAGTCTTGCTACAATTACCTGAATTACAAAATATTGCGGGAAAAAAAGCGCTTATTTTACGCGGCAACGGCGGTCGGGAGTTGATAGGCGAAACTCTGAAAGCACGTGGGGCCAATGTAGATTTTTGTGAATGTTATCAACGCAGTGCAAAGTATTACGATGGTGCAGAAGAAGCGATGCGATGGCAATCTCGCGGCGTGACGACGGTGGTTGTCACCAGCGGAGAGATGCTACAACAGCTCTGGTCGCTCATTCCGCAGTGGTATCGTGAGCACTGGTTACTACGCTGTCGGCTGCTGGTCGTCAGTGAGCGTCTGGCGCACCTCGCCCGGGAACTGGGCTGGCAAGATATTAAGGTCGCTGATAACGCCGACAACGATGCGCTGCTACGCGCATTACAATAACTCTCATAATGGGATGCCATAATGACGGAACAAGAAAAATCCTCCGCCGTGGTTGAAGAGACCAGGGAGGCCGTGGAAACCACGTCACAGTCAGTCAATGCTGAAAAAAAGAGCAAGGGCAGCACCGCACTGATACTAAGTGCAGTAGCGATTGCTATTGCGCTGGCGGCAGGCGTCGGACTGTATGGCTGGGGGAAACAACAGGCAACAACACAGACTGCAACCAGCGATGCGTTGGCTAATCAGCTCACGGCGCTGCAAAAAGCGCAGGAAAACCAGAAAACTGAGCTGGAAGGTATTATTAAACAGCAGGCAACACTGCTGGATGAAGCAAACCGTCAGCAAGCAGCACTGGCTAAACAGCTTGATGAAGTGCAGCAAAAGGTTGCCACAATCTCTGGCAGCGATGCTAAAACATGGCTGCTGGCGCAGGCCGATTTTCTGGTGAAACTGGCCGGTCGTAAATTATGGAGCGATCAGGACGTTACCACCGCAGCGGCGCTATTGAAAAGCGCCGATGCCAGCCTGGCCGATATGAACGATCCAAGTTTAATCACCGCCCGTCGAGCGATTACTGATGATATCGCCAGCCTCTCTTCTGTCTCTCAGGTGGATTATGACGGCATCATTCTCAAGATAAATCAGTTGTCTAATCAGATTGATAACCTACGTCTGGCCGACAATGATACTGATGATTCGCCGATGGACTCCGACAGCAGCGAGCTTTCCAGCTCCATTAGCGAATGGCGCGTCAATCTGCAAAAAAGCTGGCAAAATTTTATGGACAGCTTTATTACCATTCGACGTCGCGATGAAACCGCCGTACCGCTGTTAGCACCAAATCAGGACGTGTACTTACGTGAGAACATCCGCTCCCGTCTGTTAGTGGCCGCGCAGGCCGTACCACGCCATCAAGAAGAGACATACCGGCAGGCGCTGGAAAATGTCTCCACCTGGGTGCGCGCGTACTACGATACCGACGATGCAGCGACGAAAGCCTTCCTTGAAGAAGTGGACCAACTAAGCCAACAAAGCATCAGTATGGATGTACCAGAAACGCTTCAAAGTCAGACCATTCTTGAGAAATTAATGCAGACCCGTGTGCGTAATTTACTGGCCCAGCCAGCAACATCTCCGGTTGAAGCCGCTCCTGCGCCAGCGCCTCAGGCAGAAACCCCGGCAACCGCGCCGCAAGGAGAGTAACGATGCTAAAAGTATTATTGCTCTTTGTGCTGTTGATCGCCGGGATCGTCATCGGTCCGATGATTGCCGGTCATCAAGGCTACGTACTGATCCAGACGGATAACTACAACATCGAGACCAGCGTAACTGGCCTGGTGATCATTCTGATCGTCACCATGGTGGTCCTGTTTGCGATTGAGTGGTTGCTGCGTCGTATTTTCCGTACCGGCGCACACACGCGTGGCTGGTTCGTCGGTCGCAAGCGCCGCCGCGCCCGCAAACAGACCGAACAGGCGCTGCTCAAGCTGGCAGAAGGCGATTATCAGCAAGTCGAAAAACTGATGTCGAAAAATGCCGATCACGCAGAACAGCCGGTGGTGAATTACCTTCTGGCGGCAGAAGCGGCTCAACAACGTGGTGACGAGGCTCGGGCCAATCAACACCTTGAGCGCGCAGCCGAGCTCGCCGGAAATGACACGATTCCGGTAGAGATCGCTCGCGTTCGCCTGCAACTGGCCCGGAATGAAAATCACGCCGCGCGCCATAGTGTAGATAAACTGCTGGAGGTGACTCCACGTCACCCGGAAGTATTGCGTCTGGCTGAGCAGGCTTACATTCGCACTGGCGCATGGAGTTCCCTGCTGGATATCATTCCATCCATGGCAAAAACGCACGTTGGTGATGAAGAGCACCGCGCCATGCTGGAACAGCAGGCATGGGTTGGCCTGATGGATCAGGTTCGTGCCGATCAGGGCAGTGAGGGGCTACGTGCCTGGTGGAAAAATCAAAACCGTAAGACCCGTCATCAGATCGCTCTGCAGGTGGCAATGGCGGAACATCTGATTGAGTGCGACGATCACGATACAGCACAACAGATCATCATCGACGGCCTGAAACGTCAGTATGATGACCGTCTGGTGCTGCCAATCCCGCGTCTGAAAACAAACAACCCAGAGCAGATTGAAAAAGTTCTGCGCCAGCAGATTAAAGCCGTGGGCGATCGTCCGCTGTTGTGGAGTACGCTTGGTCAGTCGTTGATGAAGCACGGCGAATGGCAGGAAGCCACTCTCGCCTTCCGTGCGGCGCTCAAACAACGCCCGGATGCATACGACTACGCGTGGCTTGCTGATGCGCTGGACAGACTGCATCAGCCGGAAGAGGCCGCTACCATGCGCCGTGATGGCTTAATGCTGACACTACAGAACAATCCCCCGCAGTAATCCTTTAAGCCCGGTAGCGAAATGCTTACCGGGCTTACACCAATACACAGAATCATTCGAAACACATTGAGACAAACTCAGAGCACTTACATAAGTAAGTAGCAGGGTGAGAGGACGCCGCCAATAAAGAGGCGTCTGAAGAGTGAAGTGTATGCATAAAAAAACGCCCGCTCGGTTAAGAGCAGGCGTTAAACAGGTCTGTATGACAACATAAATGGGTGCTTCACTCAACGTTATGTCCATGGTGTTCGATGAGGCTAAGCGACATCTGTCAGTGGACGATAAGCACCGTAAACGGCTCTGCGTCATTCCTGAGTTTATGAGGCCTGATGGCGAACATAAGAGATGGAATGAGCATCTACCCAAATATTATCGCACAACACATGGCATGATTGCACTGCAAAAACCAGGTCTTCGGGATTTTTAGGACATCAGGTAATTCAGGTCAGATTGGTGGCGTAACGCCGGTATTGACTGGCACAAGAGCAGAGAGAAAGGGAAATCAGAAAACAAAAAACCCCGCCGAAGCGGGGTTCAAAATTGGTCGGCGAGAGAGGATTCGAACCTCCGACCCACTGGTCCCAAACCAGTTGCGCTACCAAGCTGCGCTACTCGCCGTTTTACTGCTTTTTGAATTTTTAGTTCAATTCTTTAAGTCGTGGTGCGAGGGGGGGGACTTGAACCCCCACGTCCGTAAGAACACTAACACCTGAAGCTAGCGCGTCTACCAATTCCGCCACCTTCGCATTTCACAACTTTAAATTAATGGGGTGGCTAATGGGATTCGAACCCACGACAACTGGAATCACAATCCAGGGCTCTACCAACTGAGCTATAGCCACCACTGCAAATCTTTTACGCGGTATTAAAACCACCGCAGCTCCGGCACCTTACTAAATGGTGCGCCCGACAGGATTCGAACCTGAGACCTCTGCCTCCGGAGGGCAGCGCTCTATCCAGCTGAGCTACGGGCGCTTAGCGCCGTTGCGGGGCTGGATATTACGGAGGTCTCGGTCTGCTGTCTAGTGCTTTTTTAAAATAAATTATCGTTTGGTCATGCTTTGTGCGTTTTGTCGCTTATTCCTCCAGTTTTTGGGCCACACCATGACGATTCAGGCCAAAAACCTTATAAATGAGCGTCACACCCAGCAGGAAGGCGATACCGACAAAAAGCGACATACGGGTATCTTCATTAAAGTACATACCGATTAATACGCAAACCAGGAACGCCATCGTCAAATAATTCGCCCACGGGAACAAAATGGAACGGAAGGGATGGCTGGCAATCGCGTCTTTGTGCGCTTTGCGAAAACGCAGCTGGCTTATCAGGATCACAAACCACGGCACCATGCCCGGCAACACGCTGGCGCTATAGACATAGACAAATACGCGCTGCGGATTCGGAATGATGTAGTTCAGGCATGAGCCAATCAGCAAGATGGCGATAGAAATCGCAACGCCGGCAACTGGCACGCCATGACGAGAGACTTTTCCGACAACCGCAGGCAACTGACGATTCTTCGCCAGGGCGTAGAGCATGCGGCCGCAGCTATACATCCCACTGTTGCAACCAGAAAGCGCTGCCGTCAGGACCACAAAGTTGATAATCCCGGCCGCAGCGGTAATACCAATTTTGGCAAACGTGAGAACAAACGGACTACCGTTGCTACCGATCTCATTCCACGGGAAGATGGTGACGATAACGAAGATCGCGCCTACATAGAAAATCAGGATACGCCACAGCACCTTACCTACCGCGCTACGCAACGTGACCTGTGGATTTTTGGCTTCGCCCGCCGTGATACCGATTAGCTCCACGCCCTGGTAGGAGGCCACCACAATACACAATGCAGTCAGAAAGCCTTTCCAGCCGCCGGCAAAGAAGCCGCCGTGTTCAGTCAGGTTGCTGAAGCCAATCGCCTGACCACCATTACCAAAGCCGAAGAAAATGACACCCACTCCTATAACAATCATCACAATGATGGTTGTCACTTTGATCATGGCAAACCAGAATTCAATTTCACCATACAGGCGAACCGCAGCCAGATTTGCCAGCGCCACCAGGCCTACGGCAATCAACGCGGGTATCCACTGCGCCATTTCCGGGAACCAGAACTGCACGTAGACCCCAATGGCGGTAATCTCCGAGATCCCCACAGCCATCCACATAAACCAGTATGACCAGGCGGTGAGATAACCAAAGAAAGGGCTCATATAGCGGTGAGCGTAAACGGCGAACGAACCGGCAACCGGCTCCAGGAACAACATCTCGCCCATGGAACGCATGATAAAGAAGACAAATAGTCCGGCAACGATATACGCCAACAGGACCGATGGCCCCGCCCATTTCAGGGTACTGGCGGCGCCCATAAACAATCCGACGCCAATGGTGCCCCCAAGGGCAATCAATTCGATATGACGAGCCTCCAGCCCACGCTGTAGCTCTGGTTTGTTCTCTGCCATAAATCCTCTTGTTGTGTTTGTATTGTTTCCGGTATTACCGGTTATCGTTATGGGTACATCTTCTTATGCCATAACAGGCCATCCAGCGCCGACCGCTTTACGGTTGGCGCCAAAAACACCACGACACTGAAATGATTGTTGCGAATGGTTTCTTAAAATCGTCTAAATGGCAATTAAAGCATTCAAAAAATAAATAGATTGTGCGAGAAAGCAGCGATTATGTTGTGAATAAGTAGCGCATTTAGCAGAACACACTACTTATCAGAGGAGAGAAAATGTTAGAGATTGCCGGTATAGTGCCAGCGGAGATAGCGCAATAAACGAAGTTGACGGGTAATACGGCTCGGCTGTGACAGTAAGCGGTACAGCCACTCCAGCCCCAAATTCTGCCAGAATTTAGGCGCTCGCTTTACGTGTCCGGTAAACACATCATAGGTGCCACCCACCCCCATATACAGCGCATTCGGATGTACCAAGCGGCAATCGCGCATAAAAATCTCTTGTTTAGGCGAACCCATTGCCACCGTAACAATCTGCGCACCGCTGGCATGAATACGTTCAAACAATGCCTGCCGCTGCTCTGGCGTGAAATATCCGTCCTGGCTACCAACAATATTGACGCGCCACTGTGCTCGCAGTTTTGCTTCTGTTTGCGCCAGTACCTCTGGCTTACCACCAACCAGGAATACGGGTGTGCTCTCCCGCCCAGCGCGCGCCATCAAGGCTTCCCAGAGATCGGCTCCGGCCACGCGTGAAACCTGTGCTTGTGGGTATTTTTTACGCACGGAACGCACCACGCTAATTCCATCTGCATACTTGAACTCGGCGGCATCAATCAAAGCCCGAACCTCGGGGTTATCTTCCGCCGTTAGCATTTTCTCGGCGTTAATAGCCACCAGCGTCCCCTGTCTGAGATGCCCCTCAGCAAACAGGTAATTCAGCGCATGCTGCATATCACGCCAGCCAATAAGTTTTAATCCGCGCAGCGAATATAGCGGCGCAGTTGTATTATCTGTCATTACGATCCTTCAACCTGTGTCCGGGGCAGCGTCTTTATTCGTCTATGGACAAGTCCTGCACTATCAAACAGCCAGAACAATAATTTTGCTACCAGCAAACAGACACCAAAAATCACGAGGAAAAAGACCACTCGCGAGACAAACGAATCCAACCCTTCTCGTGCCAAAACGATCATATTGAAAATGGCACCAAAACAGAAGCTGTGCAAAATCGCCGCCTTATAACGGTTTTTTTCCTGATTGCCTAACTCATACAGCCAGTCGAACCATTTGATTATCAACCCGACCACGATCGCGCCTAACGGGATAAACAACGCTCCCCCCATAACCACCAGCGAACCAATCAACGTTGGAGAGATAGCCAGGCCCGAGTGGTTGTTCAGCACTTCCCAGGTAAAATAGTTCGCAGAGTTGAGTACGATACTCGGCCGTCCAGGCCACAGCCAGGAGGGAATAAAAACGTAGAAATCACGGACAATCGGTGCCAGTCCCTGGAACTCAATATTGTGGTAATTCTGCAGTAACAGCGCCAGATTCTCCCACGGTGAGAAGGTATCCCTCGTGAGATACAGGAAAGTATAGAATGCCTCATCGCCGCTCACGTTCATCCCGTAGCGCTTCAATGCCAGCCAGAACATGCCGACAATTCCCAGCACACCGGCCGCAGCCAGCATCCACAGTGAAATCCAGCCGCGAATAATGCCGATAAACAAGAAGATGGCAAACGCGATAATGATATTGGCGCGCGTGCCGCCAACAATCATATAAGTCAGAAGACCAAACGCGACGGTGCTCACCAGGAAGAACAGCCACGCTTTACTATCCTGGCGCAGGAAATACACCACCAGCATTGCCGGAATGAAGAAGTAGAAGAAGCGTTTCAGGGCCACACCAGAAACTTCACTGGAGAAGATCTGGCTATAGGACTGCAATCTGAATAACAGGAAACCGTTGTGCATAAAGAAAATGCCTACACTCACCAGCGCAATCGCCATCAGGATAATCCATGTCAGATGGGCCTCAACGCGGTTGATGGTAAACAGCGGTTTGCGTGACTTTTCCGGTATTCGCTTACGTAAACGCGTTTTATAGGTCACGTAGTAGACGGCATAGAAACAGGCGGCGGAAAGCAGTGCCTGTAACAGAATTTCCGGTGGGGCGACCGCGACGTCGAAACGGAACACCAGTACGCTGGTCAGGGGAAATCCGAAGAAAAACGTCAGCAAAAACAGCAATGAGAAGAACACATTGAAGTTAAAGCGCACACGCCGAAACTCAAACCAGGTCAGCGTAGCGATAAATAAGGTAGAGAGTAGCCATACTACCAGCAGACCGCTGAATTGCATCAGACTCATAGGGTTTCTCCGGAGGCAATGCTCAGCGCGTTATGCCACGGTTGCAGGTAATTCGGGCTAAAAAAGGTAATCGTGCTTTTATCAACCGAGGCCAACTGACGCTGCGCTTCACGCACAACATCGGCATTGAGTTCATCGGTGGTAAACAGTACCGGGAGGTGCTGCTCTGCCATATCCTGCCAGAAAGGGTTTTCGCGGTTTAGCACGCACGGAATACCGGCCTGGATCAGCAAACACAATGTACCAATCCCTTGCTGGCGTGCAAAAATAAAGTAACCGAGATCGCACTGACGCAGTAATGCCAGATAGGCATCAAATTCCAGTTTTTCACTTAGAATTTGCAGATTTCCTGCACTAAATAATTCCTGGCCAGCCTGGCGTACTTCATCAATATACGCCCCGTTATTAGCCGGATAGCCCATTGGCACAATCACGTTCACCGTATCACCGAACTGCTGATGTACGGCGCGTAACGCTGCGATATGTTCATTGCTGCGATCGCCAGAATTACCTACAAGAATCGTCATTTTCCCGCTGCGTTCGCACTCGCTGCCCATATTATTCAGCGACGGATCCATACGCGTAGGGAAATAGAGCAGTTCACCGCGCACACGGGGATGCTGCTGTGCGAAATAGCTCAAATCACCTCGAGTGGCAAACACGCAGCCCACACGGTTTTGCGCCATGCGGCGAATCGGATAAAACAGGCGGAATTTCAGCCCACTGGAGACTTCATACAAATCTGCGCCCCAGATATGCCAGTAAAACTGCTCTGGTTTAATTCCTCCGCTCAACAGCGCCAGCCACAGGCTGGTGTTGAACTGACCATGGAAGAAGAAACGCTGCTGGCGATCTGCTTTCGCTTTCGCGATTACCGCTTCCGCCAGTGCCTTTTTTCCGCCATAGAAGCTCAGCGATAACGCCGGGCAGCTTGCACTGAATCCCGCATCCTGACCTGCAACCATAAATACGCGCGCGTGCTCGCTCGTCGCGGCCAGCGAATCATTAAAAAACCGCAGTACGGTTTGATTATGGTGAGGGATATCCGATCCCAGAACGTGAACCAGTACTGTCATGCCCGCCTACACCAGAGTAAAAATACGCCACAGCAAAGAGAAAAATAGACCACATAGGTTGCCATATAAGCCTGCGCTGCCCCCAGAGCGCCATGCGCGGGGATCAGCCAGTGGGCAAATGCCGTCAACAAAATGAACTGGCTAATTTCAGCCAAAATATAAAACCGCAGCGACGCCTTCGCGATCACCAGATACCCGAAAACGTAAGCACCGACCTTCAGTACATCGCCCACCAGTTGCCAGGCAAACAGGTCTCGCATGGCAGTAAATTTAGCGGAAAAGAGCAGCCAGATAGCAAAATCACGCAGTAACCAAACGGTAAAACTCGCGGCGGCAACCGCCGGTAACACAAACTTCAGCGACTTCACCACTTCACGCGTAATGTCACGCTTTTCGCTCAGGCGCGACAACGTCGGCAGCAAATAAACGCTGAATGAGGCGGTGATAAATTGCAGATAGGCATCGGAGATACTGCTTACCCCTTGCCAGATCCCAACATCATCCCAGCTGTAATGCGCAGCCAGAAGGTTTCGCATCATTACATATGCCACTGGCAGCGTCACAGAGGTGATCAGCGCCATCAGCGTAAACTTGCTTAACTGCCCTGCCAGACTGTTATCCCATGAAGGTTTCAGGTAGTGCAGTGGAATGGTTCCACGCTTGATCAGCATAAAACTGGCTGGCACAACCACCAGCGCAGGCACCAGCGCCAGGCCCAGCAAAGCACCTTCATAGCCCCCCAGTCGATAGCAGCCATAATAAGCCACCACACCGACCAGACTGCCAACGATCAGCGACAGTGCATTGCCTGCGGCATCACGGAAGCCTTTCATTAACGCCAGTAAGAGATTCGCCCAGGCAATACCCATCTGTACCAGCGCAACCAGACGCACCAGCCCCTGGTAATGCGTATGACCAAACAAACCCTGGCTTATGGGCGCAGCCGCCAACAAAAAGATCACGGCCATCAGTGTGGAGAATCCCAACACCATGGCGGAAGATGTGCCAACCACGTTGCGTAGCCGCACCGGATCATCATGATGCTGTGCCACATACTTTGTGACACCGTTGAAAATTCCGGCTCCTGCCAGCACGCCCAGCACAGTGACCATCTGACGAAAGTTACCCGCCTGCCCGACTCCCGCAGGGCCAAACGACACCGCCAGCAGTTTTACCACCAACAAGCCTGCACCGATTTTTACCAGCGTACTGGCTGCCGTCCAAAGGGACGCTTTAGCAAGCGACATCTCAGGCGAAGTAGTTCAACAGGGTCGTAATTACTGTGCGCTGGTTCACCGGCGACAGATTGTAAAACAGCGGCAGGCGTAGCAGGCGCTCGCTTTCTTTGGTGGTGTAACGATCGACACCCGCGAACTCACCAAATTTATCGCCAGCCGGGCAATCATGCAGCGGGATATAATGGAATACCGCCATAATTTCGGCTTCTTTGAGGAAGTTAATTAACGCCGTGCGATCATCAATATCACGCAGCTTGATGTAAAACATATGGGCGTTTTGCACGCAACCATCCGGTATGGAAGGCAGGTCAATCCGCCCGGCTTTCGCCAGCGGCTCAAGTGCATCGTAGTAGTTTTGCCACAATGCCAGACGCTGCTGATTGATACGATCGGCCACTTCCAGTTGCGCCCACAGATAGGCAGCCTGCAGATCGGACATCAGATAGCTGGAGCCGATATCACGCCAGGTATATTTATCCACCTGGCCGCGGAAAAACTGACTGCGGTTGGTGCCTTTTTCACGGATGATCTCAGCACGTTCGATTAATTTACGGTCGTTAATCAGCGTTGCGCCACCTTCACCACCCGCGGTGTAGTTTTTGGTTTCGTGGAAGCTGAAACACCCAATGTGACCAATCGTTCCCAGCGCACGTCCCTTGTAGGTAGACATTACGCCCTGTGCAGCATCCTCCACTACAAACAGATTGTACCGTGTCGCCAGCGCCATAATAGTATCCATTTCGCAGGCGACGCCCGCGTAATGCACCGGTACGATAGCGCGGGTTTTGTCGGTGATCGCCGCTTCAATCAGCGTTTCGTCAATGTTCATGGTATCTGGTCGGACATCAACAAAGACGATTTTTGCCCCGCGCAACACGAAGGCATTAGCGGTGGAGACGAAGGTGTAGCTTGGCATGATAACTTCATCACCAGGCTGGATATCCAGCAACAATGCTGCCATCTCAAGTGATGCAGTACAGGACGGCGTCAGCAGCACTTTCTCACTGCCAAAATGCTGTTCCAGCCACTGCTGGCAACGACGGGTAAAACCGCCATCGCCACACAGTTTGCCGCTGCTCATCGCAGACTGCATATACTCAAGCTCGGTTCCCACCACCGGCGGTGCGTTAAATGGAATCATTTTGTCACCTGTATAACCAGTACGCGGTGCTTTCCACATTCGCACCACTCTGTATATAACGTTTAAGCGCGGCGGTGTTGCCCATCTGGGTCGCCACCCGCAATGTTGTTTTACCGCGAGCCTGCGCCCAGAAAAGCGCCGCCTGCATTAATTCTGCACCCACACCGCGACCTGCCAACAGGCCAATTCGCACGTCAGTGTTATTCAGCTCACGCAGCGAGACATACCCGCGGATCTCGTCTGTCGCTGTGCGAAAAACGAGGCATTGATGATCGAATGTGCCCAACACCGCATTTTCAATCCACTGCGCGTAGAAACGGGCGCTGGCATCCGGCGCATACCATGGAGCACGAAAGCGGCTTTGTGCGAACGCCTGGCTCGCGAGCTGGCGTAGTGCCGGGATATCTGCGGGTTGCGCCACCTGCACGCCGGAATTATCGCAGACGCGCGTTACCGGCAACACAAAATCCACTTCGCCTTCTACCAGCGAGAAACCCAGTTGCTGCAAAACGTCTAATTCGTGAGTGTTCGCGGCGGGAATTTTTGCCTGTACCCGTCCCCAGGACTGCAATGCTTCCGCAGTCAGGACCGCCCCGTGCGGGTCAAAACGTACAATGGCGCTATTAACGCCAAAGAACGTATTTTCCCAGATAAGGGGCTCAATACTGGCACGGATTGTCACCGCCAGACTCCCTTGGTATCAACCACATACTGCTGTTGAACCGCATCGCCCTTAATGGCTTTAAATTCATTATGGTCAACCAGCATTACCAGCACATCTGCGCTTGTCAGCGCATCATCCAGTTTCGCCAGCGTGCAAAGACCATCCAGTTTTTTCGGCAATTGATGAATATTCGGTTCCACCACCAACGTTTCGCCGCTATGCCAATGCGCAATACTTTGCGCAATTCCCATCGCCGGGCTTTCACGTAAATCGTCGATATTCGGTTTAAATGCCAGACCAAAACAGGCAATTTTCACTTCGCTGGCACGTTTGTTACTCTCCGTGAGGCAGTCCGCCACGGCGGCTTTTACCCGATCAACGACCCAGTGAGGTTTGCCATCATTCACTTCACGCGCGATGCGGATTAATTTCGCCTGCTCTGGGTTCTGTGCCACGATAAACCACGGATCGACCGCAATACAGTGCCCACCAACCCCCGGTCCAGGCTGCAGAATATTCACGCGTGGATGGCGGTTCGCCAGACGGATCAGTTCCCAGACGTTAATCCCCTGATCGGCACAAATCAGTGACAGTTCATTGGCAAAAGCAATATTGACATCGCGGAAGCTATTCTCAGTCAGCTTGCACATTTCCGCCGTACGGGAATTGGTCACCACACACTCACCTTCAAGGAAGATGTTGTACAGCTCGCTGGCACGCGCGGAACAGACGGGGGTCATCCCGCCAATCACGCGATCGTTTTTAATTAGCTCAACCATCACCTGGCCTGGCAGAACACGTTCTGGACAGTACGCAATATTTACGTCTGCCTGTTCCCCTACCTGCTGTGGAAAAGTCAGGTCGGGCCGCATTTCTGCAAGCCACGCAGCCATCTGTTCCGTTGATCCTACAGGTGAAGTCGATTCGAGGATCACCAATGCCCCTTTTTTTAGCACTGGTGCAAGAGACTTCGCGGCAGCCTCGACGTACACCATATCGGGTTCATGTTCCCCTTTAAACGGTGTTGGTACGGCAATTAAATACGCATCAGCTTCTACGGGTGTTGTGGTAGCGCGAAGATATCCATCTTCGACTGCTGTTTTCACCGCGATACCCAGATCCGGTTCAACAATATGGATTTCACCACGGTTAATGGTATCTACCGCATGTTGATTTACATCTACGCCAATGACATGTTTTTGACGGGAAGCAAAGGCGGCTGCCGTTGGCAGCCCGATATAACCCAGCCCGATGACAGAAATGGTCGTAAAACTCATAGCGATATCCGATTATTTTTTAACGCGTGTAAAATGCGGCCACACGCCTGCCCGTCACCATACGGATTATGGGCGCGGCTCATGGTCTGATATTCATTTTCGTCATGCAGCAAACGGGTGACTTCTTCCACAATTCTCTGCGAGTCTGTTCCCACCAGACGAACAGTACCTGCAGTGATGGCCTCCGGGCGTTCAGTCGTTTCACGCATCACCAGCACAGGTTTGCCCAGAGAGGGGGCTTCTTCCTGAATCCCGCCGGAATCGGTAAGGATCAGCCAGGCATGGTTCATCAACCAGACGAACGGCAAGTAGTCCTGAGGTTCAATCAGAATCACGTTTTCAACGTGGCCCAGGATACGATTAACCGGCTCGCTGACATTAGGGTTCAGGTGTACCGGATAGACAATTTGCACATTCTGATTTGCTGCAGCAATTTCCGCCAGCGCATGGCAAATTTGCTCAAAACCGCGACCGAAGCTTTCCCGACGATGACCGGTCACCAGGATCATCTTTTTATCAGAACGAAGGAAAGGATAGTGTTCAGCCAGTTCAGCGCGCAGCGTTTCATTCTCGAGTACGCGATCCCGAACCCAGATCAATGCATCAATAACCGTATTGCCCGTGACAAAAATACGGTCATCAGGAATTGTTTCGCGTAATAGATTTTGGCGTGAATTTTCGGTTGGAGCAAAATGATACATTGCCAGACGCCCTGTCAGCGTGCGGTTTGCCTCTTCCGGCCAGGGTGAGTAGAGATCGCCAGTTCGCAATCCAGCCTCAACATGCCCCACCGGAATACGCTGGTAAAAGGCGGCCAGACTGGTGGCTATTGTCGTTGTGGTATCACCGTGCACCAATACGACATCGGGTTTGAACTCAGCCAGAATGGGTTTTAATCCTTCCAGGATTCGGCAGGTAATTTCTGTGAGTCCCTGGCCTGGCTGCATAATATTGAGATCGTAGTCAGGTACAATAGAAAAGAGGTTTAACACCTGATCGAGCATCTCCCGATGCTGCGCAGTGACGCAAACTTTCGCTTCAAAATCAGGATCTTTTGCCAGCGCATGAACCAGAGGTGCCATTTTAATAGCCTCTGGTCGCGTGCCAAATACAGTCAGTACTTTCACATCGATTCTCTTAGGATTGGCAGTGAGGGCCCAGCCCCTCACTGCAACGGAGTTGCTAAATCGAGCGACGACGGGTTAACGCGACACCGGCACCGATCAGAGCCCCAACGATGCCCCACATAATCATCAGGAAGGCACGACGTGGGCTATCACGTTTTACCGGTTCTTCCGGCGTTCGCAAATAACGATAGGTCTGAAAACGCGAATCCAGAGTTGGCCCCACGTTCAGCGTGTTCAGCATGGCCCGATTTTGAAAATAGTCCAGATCGAAGTCCGGGCCAACAGCCTGCAGGTTTTCGAGTCGCGCCTGCAGCATCGGGCGTCCGAGTAAAAACAGTTCAGAATCAGGTAATTCATCAGCAGGGACATCGGTTGATGTGCGAGAAATGTTATTTTGTTCTGCAATTTTAAGCGCCTGCTCAATATTATGAACACCGCGAGAGAAAATAGCTTTTGCCACTTCTTCCTGACGTTTAACCTGCGCCTTCATTTGCACAGTGCGCGCAGCCCACGCCCCTTTTAACTCATCGTTCAGATGACCCGCCGCACGCTGGCTGGCAAACGCCACATACTGGCGTAGCAGGTTATTGGCGTCAGGAGCCGTTTCCGCAATCAGCTTCACGCTGTCATTGGTATTACGCGCTGCATCGCCAGCCATAAACTGAATGTTATTAATCAGTTCATCCAGCATTGCCGCGTCGGCTTTACTGTTACCGACCATACGTTGCTTGTAATAATCGGTCTGCAGCCAGAAATCGCGGCGCGTATCCCAGGAAGCAAGTTGCATGACAAATTCTTTATAGGCCTCATCCATTACCGACGGTTGATCCGTTGACGCGAGGCTGGCCTTAATATCCAGATTACGCAAAAACTGTTGTTGGGAATAATATCCGCCCAACATATTAACCGTAGGCTTATCCGAAATGGCCGTTGCACTCCACTCCTGGCGGGCAAAAAAAGTATAGGCGAGCGCAATGAGCGCAAAGGCGAGAGCTATACCGACAATCCACACCTTTCCTGCCCACAAGGTACGAAACAAGCCACGAATATCCAGTTCATTTTCAGCGCTCACGGCGTCTTCCCCCGGTAATGGTTGTGTCATCGCATCCTCAGTTCACTTGGTTAAGTTTGGTTTGCTTTCACGGATTCTTCGCAATCTGCGCTTCACTCGTTTGATAAATCTCGCCACCTTCCAGGCTCGCTTAATGCAATAACCATAAAGGCCAAATGCCAGTAAAAAGAGCACCAGCATGCCCCATTCAGGGACCAAACGAAAATATTCAGCCAGCACACCGATGGAGGCCAGAATCGCGGCGGCCAGCGTAATCAGAACAAATGCCTGTCGTGAAGTAAACCCCGCACGCATCACCAAATGATGAATGTGCTGGCGATCAGCAGAGAAAGGACTCATGCCTTTACGCAAACGACGGTACATGATTGCCACCATATCCATCAACGGAATGGCGATAATCCACAGTGCGGTAACCGGGCTGATAGGATGCGTTTTACCCTGCGTAGTTTCCAGCAGGATCCAAATAACGGTAAAACCAATCAGCGTGCTACCAGCATCGCCCATAAAGACTTTATAACGGCGTCCAAGAATACCGAGGTTCAGCAGGATATAAGGTAGAATTGCGGCGATCATGGCAAAGCACCAGATAGCCAGGCTAGTCTGACCATCAAACCACAGAATAAATCCCATCGCTGCGAATGAGACGCTCGACAATCCGCCTAATAATCCATCTATGCCATCTACCATATTAAAGGCGTTAATTGCTGCCCAAACGGCAAAAAGGGTGAGGAAATAACCAAAGGGACCGAGTATCAACTCCCAGGAACCAAAGATATATCCCAGGCTACTCAAATAAAGATTTCCTTTTACCATCATAACAATAGCAATCGCAGCCTGAACAACGGCTCGTATCTTTACGCTTATGTCAAAACGGTCGTCAAGTGCGCCAATCAACACCAGCACACCAGCACAAAAGAGGTATAACGAGGCATGCGGGATGTAATAATCCGAGAGGCCAAACATAAAATTAATTCCTGCAAACACAGAAATCCCACCAACTAAAGGAATGATCCCCTGGTGTCGTTTGCGGAAATTAGGCTTATCCACTAAACCTATTTTTATGGCTACTTTTCGCGCAAAAAAAATAAAAATGGTAGTGAATAAGAAAATACTGATTAGCTCAGATAAAGCAGCGAGTAAATTCACAGTGTATGTGCTCTCAGCATATATCATTTCCTTAAAGTATAATGCGTTACGAGGTCTCCTTGAAGAGACCAACTAAAACATTACACTTCTGACCTCTTGTCGTTCATGCCGCACATTGTGACATCTCTTCGACGCCGACAATAATGACTAGTTTATCCGACCAGACATTAGGATGAATCGCAAAAGCAAAACGCCACGTAAAAACGTGGCGTTTTCGGATGATGCCAGAGTTACGAACGTTTCATCATATCGAAGAAGTCGTCATTGGTCTTGGTCATCGCCAGCTTATTAATGAGGAATTCCATCGCATCAATTTCACCCATCGGATGGATAATTTTGCGCAGGATCCACATTTTCTGCAGCTCTTCCTGAGTCGTGAGCAGTTCTTCTTTACGGGTACCAGAACGGTTGTAGTCGATAGCCGGGAAGACGCGTTTTTCAGCAATTTTACGCGAGAGATGCAGTTCCATGTTACCGGTGCCTTTAAACTCTTCGTAGATAACTTCATCCATTTTAGAGCCGGTATCGATAAGCGCGGTTGCAATGATGGTCAGGCTACCGCCTTCTTCCACATTACGCGCGGCACCGAAGAAACGCTTCGGACGGTGCAGAGCGTTAGCATCCACACCACCCGTCAGCACTTTACCGGAAGCAGGAACCACGGTGTTGTATGCACGCGCCAGACGAGTGATGGAGTCGAGCAGGATGATAACGTCTTTCTTGTGTTCAACCAGACGTTTCGCTTTCTCGATAACCATTTCAGCAACCTGAACGTGACGGGATGCCGGTTCGTCAAAGGTAGAAGCAACTACTTCACCTTTCACCAGACGCTGCATCTCGGTCACTTCTTCCGGGCGTTCATCAATCAACAGAACCATCAGCACGCAGTCTGGGTGATTGTAGGCAATGCTCTGTGCGATGTTCTGCAACAGCATGGTTTTACCCGCTTTCGGCGGTGCCACAATCAGACCACGTTGGCCACGGCCAATCGGAGAAGCCAGATCCAGTACGCGAGCCGTTAAGTCCTCAGTAGAACCGTTACCACGCTCCATACGCAGACGAGAGTTTGCGTGCAGCGGCGTTAAGTTCTCAAAGAGAATTTTATTACGGGCGTTTTCCGGTTTGTCGTAGTTAACTTCGTTAACTTTCAACAGCGCAAAATAGCGTTCACCTTCTTTCGGCGGGCGAATCTTACCGGAGATGGTATCACCAGTGCGGAGGTTGAAACGGCGGATTTGGCTGGGAGAAACGTAGATGTCATCAGGACCGGCGAGGTAGGAGCTGTCTGCAGAGCGGAGGAAACCAAATCCATCCTGCAATATCTCCAGCACACCGTCACCAAAGATATCTTCGCCACTCTTTGCGTGCTGCTTCAGGATGGCAAAAATAATGTCCTGCTTGCGCATACGAGCCAGGTTTTCCAGACCCATATTTTCGCCGAGAGTGATCAGCTCAGAAACCGGCGTATTCTTTAATTCGGTAAGATTCATAATGGTGTGAGTTCTTAAACTTGGGGTAAATCTCGAACTTAATGTTGTGAATGGTATGGCAGGGTCATCCATGCCTGTTTACGGCCTTCGACTCATGTCTGTTCGCTGTCTGGTCACAGGAAAGTACGCAGAACTGAAACGACAAGACGGATTGAGTGACAAGCCAGGAATCTGTCCACTTCTCGCACGAGAAACAACGGGAAGCAGTGGATAAAACAAGATTCAAACTTAATAAGGTATGTTTAATACGAAGTCAACACTAACTTAGCACGACTCAAGTCGGGCGTCCAGTCATCCGAATCATTTTGGAGTATGGGCGCCCGATCATGATACTTCCTTACGCCAGGTTGGCGTCGAGGAACTCTTTCAACTGACCTTTGGACAGCGCGCCGACTTTCGTCGCCGCAACTTCGCCGTTTTTAAACAGCAGCAGGGTCGGGATGCCACGGATACCATACTTCGGCGCGGTGCCTGGGTTTTGGTCAATATTCAGTTTAGCAACCGTCAATTTGCCCTGATATTCGTCAGCGATTTCATCCAGAATCGGAGCGATCATTTTGCACGGACCGCACCACTCTGCCCAGAAATCAACGAGGATAGCTCCGTCCGCTTTGAGTACATCCGTGTCAAAACTGTCGTCAGTCAGGTGAATAATTTTATCGCTCATAATAACTCCACAGGAATAAGCCTGGTGTGTTGGTGTATACACATCATCCTTCAAGCTGCCTCATTGTTGGCTGCGCTCTGTGTCCCAGTCACGTACTATTGTACGCTCCAGTGACTCATTCACTTGCCGCCTCGACGCATCATGAATGCTTTATGTACTGCATTAACCAACTAAAGGTTGACTTTATTTCACCGGATACGCTTTCGTAAAGCAATAGTAAGCTGATATTCTACCACACTATGAGCAAAACACATTTAACAGAACAGAAGTTTTCCGACTTCGCCCTGCACCCAAAGGTGATAGAAGCCCTTGAAAACAAAGGGTTTCATAATTGTACGCCCATTCAGGCACTGGCCCTCCCGCTTACGCTGGCTGGTCGTGATGTAGCAGGGCAGGCGCAAACCGGTACCGGAAAAACGATGGCGTTTCTTACGTCAACGTTTCATTACCTTCTCTCTCATCCCGCGATTGCCGATCGCAAGGTGAACCAACCGCGTGCGTTAATTATGGCGCCAACGCGTGAGTTAGCCGTGCAGATCCACGCAGACGCCGAGCCACTCGCGCAGACAACAGGACTGAAATTAGGCCTGGCATATGGCGGCGACGGTTACGACAAGCAGTTAAAAGTGCTGGAGAGCGGGGTCGATATTCTTATCGGCACCACTGGCCGTCTAATTGACTACGCAAAGCAGAACCACATTAACCTGGGCGCGATTCAGGTCGTCGTACTGGATGAAGCCGATCGCATGTACGATCTGGGCTTTATTAAAGATATCCGTTGGTTGTTCCGTCGTATGCCGCCAACCAACCAGCGTCTGAACATGCTGTTTTCCGCAACCCTCTCTTACCGCGTTCGCGAACTGGCGTTCGAACAGATGAACAATGCCGAATACGTTGAAGTCGAACCGGAACAGAAGACAGGTCACCGTATTAAAGAAGAGCTCTTCTATCCTTCAAATGAAGAGAAAATGCGTTTGCTGCAAACGCTGATTGAAGAAGAGTGGCCGGATCGCGCCATTGTTTTTGCCAATACCAAGCACCGCTGTGAAGATATCTGGGGCAGTCTTGCTGCCGACGGTCATCGCGTAGGTCTGCTAACTGGCGACGTGGCACAGAAAAAACGCCTGCGTATTCTGGAAGAGTTCACCCGTGGCGATCTCGACATTCTTGTTGCGACTGATGTTGCCGCGCGTGGTCTGCATATTCCGGCCGTAACACACGTGTTCAACTATGACCTGCCAGATGACTGTGAAGATTACGTTCACCGTATTGGTCGTACGGGTCGCGCTGGAGCGAGCGGTCACTCTATTAGCCTCGCCTGTGAAGAGTACGCGTTGAATTTACCTGCAATCGAGACCTATATCGGCCACTCGATTCCGGTTAGCAAGTACAACCCAGACGCGCTGATGACCGATCTGCCAAAACCGCTGCGCCTGACGCGCTCGCGCCCTGGCAATGGCCCACGTCGTACTGGTGGTGCTCCACGTAATCGTCGTCGTTCAGGTTAACTAAGTCATGCTCAACTCTACTTCGCTCTATGCAGCAATAGATCTCGGATCCAATAGTTTTCATATGCTGGTAGTGCGCGAAGTAGCAGGGAGTATTCAGACACTCACGCGAATTAAGCGCAAAGTGCGTCTGGCTGCTGGGCTGAACAGCGAAAATATTCTCTCCGCAGAAGCAATGGAGCGCGGCTGGCAATGCCTGCGCCTGTTTGCTGAGCGTCTGCAGGATATCCCTCAGCCGCAAATCCGGGTGGTCGCCACAGCGACATTGCGTATCGCCGTCAATGCCGATGTTTTTATTGCGAAAGCGCAAGAGATCCTCGGCTGTGCTGTTCAGGTTATTAGCGGCGAAGAAGAAGCGCGTCTTATCTATCAGGGCGTTGCCCACACCACCGGCGGCGCTGATCAGCGTCTGGTCGTTGATATTGGGGGAGCCAGTACAGAGCTGGTAACTGGCTCTGGTGCGCAAACAACCTCACTGTTTAGTCTGTCAATGGGCTGTGTTACGTGGCTCGAACGGTATTTCACCGATCGAAATCTGGCACAAGAAAACTTTGACGAAGCCGAGAAAGCAGCACGTGACGTTCTGCGCCCGGTCGCTGACAAGCTGCGCTTTCATGGCTGGAAAGTCTGCGTAGGTGCTTCTGGCACCGTACAGGCTTTGCAGGAAATTATGATGGCGCAGGGCATGGATGAACGCATTACTCTGGCAAAACTCCAGCAGTTAAAACAACGCGCCATTCATTGCGGACGTCTGGAAGAGCTGGAAATCGAAGGGCTAACACTGGAGCGCGCACTGGTGTTCCCCAGCGGGCTGGCGATTCTGATCGCCATTTTTACCGAACTGAACATTCAGTGTATGACTCTCGCGGGCGGTGCATTACGTGAAGGCCTGGTATACGGCATGCTGCACTTGCCGGTGGATCAGGACATTCGCAGCCGTACGTTACGCAATATTCAGCGTCGGTTTATGGTCGATACCGATCAGGCAAACCGCGTTGCAAAATTGGCAGTACATTTATTCGATCAAGTGAAAAATGAGTGGCATCTTGAAGCTATCAGTAGCGAACTGCTGCAAAGTGCCTGTCAGTTGCATGAAATAGGCTTGAGTGTGGAATATAAGCAGGCACCACTACATGCCGCCTGGCTGGTGCGAAACCTTGATCTTCCAGGATTTACCCCGGCACAGAAAAAACTGTTAGCGACGCTATTATTAAACCAGACCAATCCGGTCGATCTCTCCTCACTCCACCAGCAAAATGCCGTGCCGCCTCGCATCGCAGAACATCTTTGCCGCTTGCTACGCCTGGCGATTATTTTCGCCAGTCGTCGCCGTGACGACTTAGTGCCAGAAATTCATCTGGACGCAAAGAATGAGCACCTTACGGTAAGATTGCCAGAAGGCTGGCTGGCGCATCATCCGCTGGGTAAAGAGCTTATCGATCAGGAAAGCCAGTGGCAAAGTTACGTCCACTGGCCACTGGAAGTACAGTAACGTTTCACATGCCGGATGGTGATGCCAGCGCATCTTATCGGGTCTGTCAGCACATTTCAGACCCGCCCCGATCGACTATTTCGCTTTCTTTGCAGCCATCATTGCTTTCAGATTCGCCAGGTGACTCTGTCCTTTTTGCATCCGTTCTTCAGCACTCACCACTTTACGTTCCTGTTCCCAGATAACGTCATCCTGCGGTAATTCCAGCAGAAAACGGCTCGGTTCCGGGCGCACCAGTTCGCCGTACTGGCGACGCTCTTTACACAGCGTGAAGATAAGCTCTTTCTGTGCACGGGTGATCCCTACATAGGCCAGGCGACGCTCTTCATCTATGTTGTCTTCGTCAATGCTGCTCTGGTGCGGCAGGAATCCCTCTTCCATGCCCACCATAAACACATACGGAAACTCCAGCCCTTTTGAGGCGTGTAGCGTCATTAACTGCACCTGATCCAACTCTTCTTCGCTCTCCCCGCGCTCCATCATGTCGCGTAACGTAAAGCGCGTCACCACCTGGGTCAACGTCATCGGCTCTTCCAGCTCGCTGCCTTCCAGCATCTCCGTCATCCAGCTGAACAGCGTATTGACGTTTTTCATGCGCATTTCTGCAGCTTTCGGACTGGGCGAGGTTTCATACAGCCAGGATTCGTAATCAATGCCGTGGATCAGGTCACGTACTGCTGCAATCGGTTCGCGCTCTGCCAGGCGCTGAATTTCACCCAACCAGTGAGTAAAACGAGTCAGAGAGTCATAACCACGCCCGGTAAGCGTCTGGCTAAGCCCCATATCAAAGCTGGCAGTAAACAAACTTTTATTACGCGTCATTGCCCACTCGCCCAATTTTTGCAGCGTGGCAGGGCCGATTTCACGTTTCGGGGTATTCACTATGCGCAGAAATGCACTGTCATCATCCGGATTGCTCAATACCCGCAGATAGGCCAGCAAATCTTTGATCTCCGGGCGCGAGAAAAACGACGTTCCGCCGGAAATTTTGTACGGAATGCGGTTCTGCATCAGGAATTTTTCGAACACCCGCGACTGATGATTACCGCGATAGAGGATCGCGTAATCTTTATACTGTGTTTTGTTAACAAAGTGATGGGCAATCAGTTCTCCGGTCACGCGCTCTGCTTCGTGCTCTTCGTTATTGGCACTTAGTACTTTTAGTTCAGCGCCATAACCCAGTTCGGAAAAGAGCCTTTTTTCAAAGACATGTGGGTTGTTGGCAATGAGAATATTTGCCGCTTTCAGAATACGTCCGGAAGAACGGTAGTTTTGTTCCAGCTTGACCACCTGCAACGCCGGAAAATCTTTGCTCAGCAGCACCAGATTCTGCGGACGTGCACCACGCCAGGAATAGATAGACTGGTCATCGTCCCCCACCACAGTAAAGCGCGCACGGCGTCCCACCAGCAGCTTAACCAACTCGTACTGACTGGTGTTGGTATCCTGGTATTCATCCACCAGCAGATAGCGGATTCTGTTCTGCCAGCGTTCTCTCACCTCTTCATTGCGCTGTAGTAGCAAAGTCGGGAGCAAAATCAGATCGTCAAAATCGAGAACGTTACACGCCTTCATATGGGCATCGTACAAACCGTAGCAATGGGCAAAAATACGGTCACGCTCCCCTTTAGCGCTAGCCGCCGCCTGCGCCGGAGTCATTAGATCGTTTTTCCAGTTGGAGAGCGTCGAGATCAGCTGTTGCAGCACCACTTTATCATCGTCGATCAACCCGTCGGTCAGATCTTTAAGCAGCGCCACCTGATCGGTATCATCAAACAGAGAGAAGTTGGATTTCATCCCCAACGCCGCGTACTCACGCTTGATAATATCCAACCCCAGAGTGTGGAAGGTGGAGATCATCAAACCACGCGCTTCTTTACGGCCCAGCGTCTGCGCCACACGCTCTTTCATCTCGCGCGCGGCCTTGTTAGTAAAGGTCACCGCTGCAATATGCCGTGCCTGATAGCCACATTCGCGAATCAGATGGGCAATTTTATTCGTGATCACGCGCGTCTTACCAGAACCGGCCCCCGCCAGCACCAGGCAAGGTCCGGTGACGAATTCGACGGCTTGTTGTTGTCCGGGGTTTAAACGCATAAAGGTCACTCAATGAAAGTCGGGAGGGGAGATTTAGAGCATGGTAGTATAGCCAGCCTCAACCATCCCACTCAAGGCACGATCATGGCAAAAACAGCAGCAGCACTGCATATCCTTGTTAAAGAAGAGAAACTGGCTCTGGATCTTCTGGAACAAATTAAAAACGGCGCAGACTTCGAGAAACTGGCGAAGAAACACTCTACCTGCCCGTCAGGTAAAAAAGGCGGTCACCTGGGTGAATTCCGTCAAGGCCAGATGGTTCCGGCGTTTGATAAAGTGGTTTTCTCCTGCCCGGTACTGGAACCCACCGGCCCACTGCATACGCAGTTCGGTTACCACATCATTAAGGTGCTGTACCGCAACTAATAAAAAACCCGGTGAGTATAAGCACCGGGTTTATCTGCCGGATGGCAGCTACGTACTACGATGAAAGTCGGGTAAGCGTTAACGCCACCCGACACATTTTTAGCCCGCGACAGCAATACGCTTCATGTCAGTCATGTAGCCACGCAGCTTCTGACCAACTTTCTCAATTTCGTGGCTGCGAATCGCATCGTTCACATCACGCAGCTGTGCGTTATCTACCGCACCTTCCGCAATCGCTTTACCCAGGTCGCCGGTCTGCAACGTAGTCATGAACTCTTTCAGCAGCGGTACGCAAGCGTAAGAGAACAGATAGTTGCCGTATTCTGCAGTATCGGAAATAACCACGTTCATTTCGTACAGACGCTTACGGGCAATGGTGTTGGCAATCAGCGGCAGCTCATGGAGTGACTCATAGTAAGCAGACTCTTCGATAATGCCGGACGCCACCATGGTTTCGAATGCCAGCTCAACGCCCGCTTTCACCATCGCAATCATCAGTACACCTTTATCGAAGTACTCCTGCTCGCCAATTTTGCCTTCAAACTGCGGCGCAGTTTCAAACGCAGTTTTACCGGTCTCTTCACGCCAGGTCAGCAGTTTCTTATCATCGTTGGCCCAGTCCGCCATCATACCGGAGGAGAATTCGCCGGAGATGATGTCATCCATATGTTTCTGGAACAGCGGCGCCATGATCTCTTTCAGTTGCTCGGACAACGCGTAAGCACGCAGTTTCGCCGGGTTAGACAGGCGGTCCATCATCAGCGTAATACCACCCTGTTTCAGCGCTTCGGTGATGGTTTCCCAGCCGAACTGAATCAGTTTTTCTGCGTAAGCCGGGTCAGTACCTTCTTGCACCAGTTTATCGAAGCACAGCAGAGAACCGGCCTGCAGCATACCGCACAGGATAGTCTGCTCACCCATCAGGTCAGATTTCACTTCCGCGACGAAAGAGGATTCCAGTACGCCAGCACGGTGACCACCGGTTGCCGCAGCCCAGGCTTTAGCAATCGCCATGCCTTCACCTTTAGGGTCATTTTCCGGATGGACGGCGATCAGGGTCGGTACACCGAAACCACGTTTGTACTCTTCACGCACTTCGGTTCCCGGGCATTTCGGCGCTACCATCACCACGGTGATATCTTTACGGATCTGCTCCCCCACTTCCACGATGTTGAAGCCATGGGAATAGCCCAGCGCCGCGCCGTCTTTCATCAGCGGCTGAACGGAACGCACAACGTCAGAGTGCTGTTTGTCTGGCGTCAGGTTAACCACCAGATCAGCCTGCGGGATCAGCTCTTCGTAAGTACCTACTTTGAAGCCGTTTTCTGTTGCTTTGCGCCAGGATGCGCGCTTCTCAGCAATCGCTTCTTTACGCAGGGCATAGGAGATATCCAGACCAGAGTCACGCATGTTCAGCCCCTGGTTCAGACCTTGAGCACCACAGCCGACGATAACCACTTTTTTACCCTGAAGGTAGCTCGCGCCGTCGGCGAATTCTTCGCGGCCCATAAAGCGACATTTACCCAGCTGTGCCAGCTGCTGGCGCAGATTCAGTGTATTAAAGTAGTTAGCCATGGTGATTCCTCGTGATGTTGTGCTTCTTATTGTTCGGTTCGCGTTTAAGCGAGAATGTACTCACATTACAACAGGAAATTTATTGCGGAAATTGATATATTCACAACATCACATTGCAATATCTGCAACGTCAACATTGAGGGCTAAGCCTGTGGATTTACGCGATCTGAAAACCTTCCTGCACCTGGCGGAAAGCCGCCATTTTGGCCGCAGTGCACGGGCGATGCACGTCAGTCCTTCCACGCTCTCCCGACAGATTCAGCGCCTTGAGGAAGATCTCGGGCAACCACTGTTTGTGCGCGATAATCGCACGGTCACGCTGACCGAGGCGGGAGAAGAGTTGCGCGTGTTTGCCCAACAGACGTTGCTCCAATATCAGCAATTGCGTCATACCCTTGATCAGCAAGGACCATCGCTGTCCGGTGAGTTACATATCTTCTGCTCGGTAACCGCCGCCTACAGCCATTTGCCCCCCATTCTGGATCGCTTTCGCGCCGAACATCCGTCAGTAGAAATTAAGCTCACCACCGGCGACGCCGCCGACGCCATGGATAAAGTGGTCACCGGGGAAGCCGATCTGGCCATTGCCGGTAAACCGGAAACGCTGCCTGGCGCCGTCGCCTTCTCAATGCTGGAAAATCTGGCGGTGGTGTTAATCGCCCCGGCATTGCCCTGCCCGGTTCGCAGCCAAATCTCCGCCGATGAACCTGACTGGTCATCGATACCGTTTATCATGGCCGATCAGGGGCCGGTGCGCCGCCGTATTGAGCTGTGGTTCCGGCGTAATAAAATCAGCAACCCTATGATTTACGCCACAGTCGGTGGGCATGAAGCCATGGTATCGATGGTGGCGCTCGGGTGTGGCGTGGCATTGCTGCCAGAAGTGGTGCTGGAAAACAGCCCTGAACCGGTGCGTAACCGCGTGATGATATTAGAACGTAGCGATGAAAGAACACCGTTTGAGCTGGGTGTTTGTGCACAAAAAAAGCGGCTGCATGAGCCGCTGATTGATGCATTCTGGAAAATTTTACCCAACCATTAAAACCTGGGCGGATAGGACGCTTGCGCCCTATCCGCCCAACGAACGTTAATACTAACCTGCAAGGAAGAAGCGAAACGCCGGGTTGTGAGTCTCATCATGACAGTCATAACCCAACTCGTTCAGTCTGGTTTCAAAGTCCGGTTCATGATCGGCCAGTTCAAATGCAGCCAGCACCCGACCATAGTCGGTACCGTGGCTGCGGTAGTGGAAAAGGGAAATATTCCAGTGGGTACCCAGGGTATGCAGGAATTTCAACAGCGCCCCCGGAGACTCGGGAAACTCGAAGCTGTACAAACGCTCTTGTAGCGGTTTTGACGGACGCCCACCAACCATATAGCGCACATGCAGCTTGGCCATTTCGTCGTCGGAAAGATCCACCACGCTGTAACCACCGTCATTGAGCAACTGGAGGATTTCCTTACGTTCTTCCAGCCCACGGCTCAGGCGCACACCGACAAAAATACAGGCGTCTTTGGCATCGGCAAAACGGTAGTTAAACTCGGTGACCGAGCGCCCACCCAGCAGCTGACAGAATTTCAGGAAGCTGCCCTTCTCTTCCGGGATCGTCACCGCCAGCAACGCTTCACGCTGTTCCCCCAGCTCGCAGCGTTCAGAAACGTAGCGCAGACCGTGGAAATTGACGTTAGCGCCAGAGAGCACATGCGCCAGACGTTCGCCGCGAATATTGTGCTGGGCAATGTATTTTTTCATCCCCGCCAGCGCCAGTGCACCAGACGGTTCCGCCACAGCACGCACGTCCTCGAACAGATCCTTCATCGCCGCACAGATAGCATCGCTGTCAACGGTGATGATGTCATCAAGGTATTCCTGACACAGGCGGAAAGTTTCGTCACCGATACGCTTGACCGCCACCCCCTCTGCAAACAATCCGACGCGCGGAAGATCCACCGGATGACCGGCTTCCAGCGCCGCCTTCAGGCAAGCAGAATCTTCAGCTTCAACCGCAATGACTTTGATCTGCGGCATCAGCTGTTTAATCAGCACCGCAACACCTGCCGCCAGTCCGCCGCCACCCACCGGAACAAAAACGCGATCCAGGTGCGCATCCTGCTGAAGTAATTCCAGCGCCAGCGTCCCTTGTCCGGCAATAACCATAGGATGGTCGAACGGTGGAACCCAGGTAAAGCCCTGCTGTTGCGAAAGCTCAATGGCTTTAGCTTTAGCTTCATCAAAATTTGCGCCGTGCAGCAACACCTCGCCGCCAAAACCGCGTACCGCATCCACTTTGATATCCGCAGTCGCGGTCGGCATGACAATCAACGCCTTCACGCCAAGACGAGCAGAAGAAAAGGCAACGCCCTGGGCATGATTACCTGCAGATGCGGTGATTACACCATGCGCTTTTTGCGCTTCTGTAAGGCCCGCCATCATGGCATAGGCACCACGCAGCTTGAAGCTGTGAACCGGTTGTCGGTCTTCGCGCTTCACCAGAATGACGTTGTCGAGGCGCGATGAGAGCTTTTCCATTTTTTGCAGCGGCGTCACCTGTACCGCTTCATAGACCGGCGCACGCAGCACCGCCCTGAGATACTCGGCACCCTCAGGGGTGCCAGACAGGGGTTGTGAATCAGCCATAGTCATTACCCCCCCAATTTCGATTTATCACGTACCGCACCTTTGTCGGCACTGGTTGCCAGACTGGCATAAGCGCGAAGAGCAAAGGAAACCTGACGCTGACGATCTTTTGGTGTCCAGGCTTTATCGCCGCGGGCTTCCTGCGCTTCACGGCGGGCAGCAATTTCCGCATCGCTGAGTTGCAATTGAATACCGCGATTCGGGATATCGATGGCAATCATGTCGCCATCTTCAATGATAGCAATATTGCCGCCGCTGGCCGCTTCCGGAGAGACGTGACCAATAGAGAGACCCGATGTTCCACCGGAGAAACGACCGTCGGTTATCAGCGCGCACGCTTTACCCAGCCCCATCGATTTCAGGAAGGTCGTTGGGTAGAGCATTTCCTGCATCCCCGGTCCACCTTTAGGCCCTTCGTAGCGAATAACGACCACATCGCCCGCTACAACTTTACCGCCAAGAATCGCATCTACCGCCTCATCCTGACTCTCATAAACTTTGGCAGGACCAGTGAATTTCAGAATACTGTCGTCCACACCAGCGGTTTTGACGATACACCCATTTTCAGCGAAATTACCGTACAGTACCGCCAGGCCACCATCTTTGCTGTAGGCATGTTCCAGCGAGCGGATACAACCCTCGGCACGATCATCATCCAGCGTATCCCAGCGGCAGTCCTGCGAGAATGCCTGGGTGGTACGAATACCCGCCGGACCTGCGCGGAACATCTTTTTCACCGCCTCATCCTGAGTCAGCATCACATCGTACTGCTCCAGAGACTGCGACAAAGTCAGCCCCAGTACGTTTTTCACATCACGATTCAACAGACCTGCACGATCCAGCTCGCCTAAAATGCCCAGTACGCCGCCCGCACGGTGAACATCTTCCATATGGTATTTCTGCGTACTTGGCGCCACTTTACACAACTGTGGAACCTTGCGAGACAGCTTATCGATATCACTCATCGTGAAGTCAATTTCCGCTTCCTGCGCGGCGGCCAGCAAGTGCAGAACGGTGTTAGTGGAACCGCCCATGGCGATATCCAGCGTCATGGCGTTTTCAAATGCCGCCTTGCTGGCAATATTGCGCGGCAGGGCGGAATCATCATTCTGCTCGTAATAGCGTTTGGTCAGCTCAACGATTCGTGAACCGGCATTGAGAAACAGCTGCTTACGGTCAGTGTGGGTTGCCAGCAGCGATCCATTGCCCGGCTGCGACAAGCCCAATGCTTCTGTCAGACAGTTCATCGAGTTAGCGGTGAACATCCCGGAACAGGAACCACAGGTTGGGCAGGCGGAACGTTCAATCTGATCGCTTTGGGAGTCAGAGACTTTCGGATCTGCACCCTGAATCATCGCATCAACCAGATCGAGCTTGATGATTTGGTCGGAGAGCTTGGTTTTACCGGCTTCCATCGGCCCGCCGGAAACAAAAATCACCGGAATGTTCAGCCGCAGAGAGGCCATTAACATCCCCGGGGTGATTTTGTCGCAGTTGGAAATGCAAACCATCGCATCAGCGCAATGGGCATTCACCATATACTCCACCGAATCGGCAATCAGCTCGCGCGACGGCAGTGAATAAAGCATACCCCCGTGCCCCATGGCGATACCGTCATCCACAGCGATAGTGTTGAACTCTTTCGCCACGCCGCCTGAGGCTTCAATCTGTTCGGCAACCAGCTTACCGAGATCGCGCAGGTGCACGTGGCCCGGTACGAACTGGGTAAAGGAGTTCACCACGGCAATAATCGGTTTACCGAAATCATCATCGGTCATCCCGGTGGCGCGCCACAGTGCGCGTGCACCCGCCATGTTTCGGCCGTGGGTGGTGGTGGCAGAACGATACTTAGGCATGCTGTATTTACTCCCGTCTATCTAATAATTGGGACGGTGCGTGCCGTCCCAAATTTATGTTTATTGGTTAACCTGATCCAACCAACCGTATTTATCTTCCGTTTCACCAGTAAAGAGACCAAAGAAGGCTTGCTGGATACGTTTGGTCACCGGGCCACAACGGCCTTCACCCACCTGGATACCGTCAACGCTACGCACCGGAGTGATTTCTGCCGCAGTACCGGACATGAACACTTCGTCGGCCAGGTACAGGGATTCGCGGGACAACACCTGCTCACGCACTTCGATATCAAGATCTTTCGCCAGCTTGATGATCGCGTCACGCGTGATGCCTGGCAGCGCGGAGGAGGTAAATGGCGGGGTAAACAGAATGCCATCTTTAACTTCAAACAGGTTTTCACCTGCACCTTCGGAGATGTAGCCATTTACGTCTAGCGCAATCCCTTCCTGGTAGCCATGACGACGTGCTTCGCTACCCACCAGCAGCGAAGACAGGTAGTTACCCCCCGCTTTAGCAGCGGTAGGAATAGTGTTTGGTGCAACACGGTTCCACGAGGAAACCATCGCATCGATCCCCTGATCCAGCGCTTCAGCGCCCAGATACGCCCCCCACGGGAACGCAGCGATGATCACATCCGTGGTGTATCCTGCCGGCGGGTTAACGCCCATACCCACATCGCCAACAAATACCAGCGGACGGATATAGGCGCTGGTCAGATTGTTTTTGCGGATCACCGCGCGACAGGCTTCCATCAGTTCATCAACGCTCTGAGATACCGGAAAACGATAGATCTTGGCTGAATCACGCAGACGCTGCATATGTTCGCGATGACGGAACACCACCGGGCCTTTGTGAGAATCGTAGCAACGGATACCTTCAAATACTGAAGTACCATAGTGCAGTGCGTGGGACATCACGTGAACCTTCGCATCTTCCCAACGAATCATCTCGCCATTGGACCAAATGTAATCAGCTTTTTTCGTCGTCATTTTTCTTCCTTTTGCGCTCAGGCGCGGATTTGTTGTGATGTGGTAGAACTCTGGCAGATAGCAACATGTGCAACATCGACCAGTTTAGTTAACTGACTAAACAGTAAGTCGACCGACCGGGGGCTGGCAACGGTCAATTCGATATTTATATTTTGAGCATCGGAAGCTGCTTCCATGTTCATGGAACACACCTGAAAACCACGATGGCGTACCACGCGTAAAACACGTTCTAACGTTTCCGGATTGAAACGAGCCTCAACGGCGACCTGATGTTGCATCATGATAATTTCTCCAGCATTTCTGAGTTACTGGCACCTGGCGGTACCAGAGGCCAGACGTTCTCAAGTTCGTCGATTGAGACATGAAGCAGGTATGGACCCTCACTATTCAGCATAGTGTCGAGTGCCGCTTCAACCTGGTCTTTACGGGTAATGTGTTGGCCAGGGATGCCGAAGGCGCTGGCTAACATAAGAAAATCGGGGTTATCGGTAAGAGTGGTTTCGCTATAACGTTCCTGGAAAAACAGCTGCTGCCATTGTCGCACCATGCCTAACCGCTGGTTATCGAGTAAGACAATCTTCAGCGGCAACTGCTTGCGTTTTACGGTGCCCAGCTCCTGTACGTTCATCATAAAAGAGCCGTCACCGGAGATACAGATTACCGTATCGTCCGGGCGAGCCACCTGCGCGCCCACCGCCGCAGGTAAGCCAAAACCCATTGTTCCGAGGCCACTGGAGGTGATGAAGTTCTCCGGGCGAGCGTAGGTCATGTGCTGTGCGGACCACATCTGATGCTGACCGACATCGGTGGTGACTACGCTATCGGCAGGTTTACGGTCGGACAATTGTTTTAATAACAATGGCGCGTAGATAGCTTCGCCAGGATGATCGTAGCGCCAGGCATGTTCAGCCCGCATATCTCCGGCATATTGGCACCATTCGTTGATGGTCAACGGTTGTTGTAATGCGGGTAACAGCGTATTCAAATCACCTTGCAGCGCAACGTGTGCCTGACGCAGCTTGTTCATCTCGGCCGGATCGATATCCATATGGATCACGTTGGCATTCGGTGCGAAAGTATTCAACTTACCGGTCACCCGGTCATCAAAACGAGCACCGACAGCAATCAGCAAGTCGCACTCCTGCACGGCAAAGTTTGCAGCTTTGGTACCGTGCATTCCCAACATACCCAGGTAGTACGGGTAAGCTGCATCGACAGAACCCAGACCTTTCAGTGTACAAACCGCTGGGATCTGCGTTACTGCAATAAACTCACGCAGAGCCGGAACCGCCTGCGCCATGCCCACACCGCCGCCAACGTACAGAACCGGCTTTTGTGCCTGCGCCAGCATCTTACGGGCTTGTTCAACCTCAGGATATGGGAAAGCCGCTGCGTTTTCGACGGTAGAAAAATAGGGTTCCAGCGACCCACAGGCCAGTTGGATATCCTTTGGGATATCCACCAATACCGGGCCTGGGCGACCAGAATTCGCAACCTCGAAAGCTTCAGCCAGGATGCGTGGTAACTCTTCAAATGATTGCACCAAAAAACTGTGTTTAGTACATGCCAACGACAATCCCAGAACGTCCACTTCCTGGAACGCATCGGTTCCGATAAACGGGGAGGACACCTGGCCGGTGATGGCAACAACGGGAACGGAATCTAACAAGGCATCAGCCAGACCGGTGATCAGGTTAGTAGCACCTGGACCAGAAGTGGCAATACAAACGCCGGTTTTACCCGTTGAACGGGCATAGCCAATCGCCGCCATCGCCGCACCCTGCTCGTGTCGGCACAACAAGTGTTCTACGCCACCGTCATACAATGCATCGTAAACCGGCATAATTGCGCCCCCGGGATAACCAAAGACGGTTTTAACCCCTTGTGCACGCAACGCATGTACCACCCACTGTGCCCCATTCATAGTTACATCCCCGCCGTAAATCTTGAGAAACAGAATTTTATGCTACCGTTCACTTTCTGCTCCTCGTTTATGTTTTTAAGGTCAAAAAAAACCCCCGGACCTTTCGGTGCGGGGGTCTTAGTTCGTTAAGGCTTGTTTTCTAAGCCTTTCCTCGTCCAAGTGCAGCCCCGCACGGTGGGATAATAATCACCACCACGCTAATCACGACCAGGCTAATCACTCGTAGAAGGGCTGTCATTTTTGTATTTTCTTGCATCTTGTTCGAAGGAATACCTAAAGAGTTACCATAGAATTTAAAGATGACACAAGATATTTTTACATTCATTTTTCTGACGCAGTTAACGGTTTATATAAACACCGTTGTTTTTTATACAAAAAATAGAAAATGAAAATATTTCACGTTATTGAGCAATTTCGACGGCGCTATCTATCGACTTTGAGCCGATTAACTTACCTTTGCTAGCACGATTCCAGAGGTTACATAGGCAGTTTGCAATTACACAAAAATACGTGAATAAGCATCTAAAAATATCAAAAAGACAAGATATTGCCGCTATTTTTTACGACATAATACCTACCTCAGGAGGGGATATGTCACTGTCAATTGTCCACACACGCGCCGCGCTTGGTGTGAATGCGCCACCCATTACCATTGAGGTACATATCAGCAATGGTCTGCCAGGTTTAACCATGGTGGGGTTACCCGAAACGACGGTGAAAGAAGCCCGCGATCGGGTTCGCAGTGCGATTATTAATAGCGGGTATGAATTCCCGGCAAAAAAGATAACGATTAACCTCGCCCCGGCAGATCTTCCCAAAGAAGGGGGGAGATACGATTTACCTATCGCCATCGCGCTTCTGGCCGCTTCTGAGCAGCTTACAACTCATAATCTCAACACATATGAGCTGGTAGGCGAATTAGCGCTTACAGGCGCACTACGCGGCGTTCCAGGAGCTATATCCAGCGCGACCGAAGCAATTCGTGCAGGCAGGCAAATTATTGTCGCAAAAGAGAATGCAGCAGAAGTTGGACTGATACACGGTGAAGGGTGTTTGATTGCCGATCACTTGCAGGCCGTATGCGCATTTCTGGAAGGTAAGCATGATTTGGAAAGGCCGATATCCGCAGATTCCACACCCAGAGTTTTTCCTGATGACCTTAGTGACGTCATCGGTCAGGAACAGGGCAAACGAGGGTTAGAGATCACCGCTGCAGGCGGTCACAATCTCCTGCTAATTGGTCCTCCCGGGACGGGGAAAACGATGCTGGCAAGTCGTCTGAGAGGGTTGTTACCACCTCTTAGCAATGACGAGGCTCTGGAAAGCGCCGCAATTCTCAGTCTGGTCAATTCCGACACGATACAAAAGCAGTGGAAGCAACGTCCATTTCGCTCACCTCATCACAGCGCCTCATTAAGCGCAATGGTGGGTGGTGGCTCCATTCCCGCGCCAGGAGAAATTTCTCTGGCACATAACGGCGTATTGTTTCTGGATGAATTACCCGAGTTTGAACGGCGTACGTTGGATGCACTACGCGAACCTATTGAATCCGGGCAGATCCATTTATCACGCACTCGGGCAAAAATAACTTACCCTGCACGATTTCAACTGGTTGCTGCAATGAACCCAAGCCCAACGGGCCACTATCAGGGAAACCACAACCGTTGTACCCCAGAGCAAACACTACGTTATCTCAGTCGGTTATCAGGTCCTTTTCTCGACCGCTTCGATCTCTCACTCGAAGTACCCCTGCCGCCTCCAGGTATACTTTGCCAGAGCGTAATGAAAGGAGAAGACAGCGCTACAGTGAAGAAACGCGTCATGGTGGCAAGAGAGCGTCAGTATCAGCGACAAAAGAAATTAAACGCGCATCTGAATAGCCAGGATATACATAAATTTTGCGAGCTGCGCAGCGATGACGCACGCTGGCTGGAAGAAACGTTAGCGCACCTTGGATTATCCATCCGCGCCTGGCTACGGCTGATAAAGGTCGCTCGAACTATTGCAGATATTGAACAATGCGACCATATAACCCGCCAGCACTTACAGGAAGCTGTTGGTTATCGGGCAATAGACAGATTATTAATTCATTTGCAGAAACTACTGGCATAAAAAAAGGGCTTTCGCCCTTTTTTATTAATCATCTGACTCGGTGTAATCTTCAGCACCTTCTACCTGAGGTTTCCCGCCAGACAGAGTGTGGAAACGCTTCGGACGCTTAATACGCGTCATGTATTTAGACCACACACGTTCAGCTTCGGTAACCGGCTCACGTTCACCACGGCATACCGCAACAAACAGTTTTTCTTCTTCAGTTACCGGTTCACGCTTGCCCAGATCCAACTCATTGAAGGCATAACCGTGACGCTCAAGCAGCTGTGCCTCTTTAATGGTGAAATCACCATGACGGGAGAATCCGCGGGGATAATATTTATTGTCGAAATATCGATTAGTCGTCGTAAAGCTTTCCGCCATCCTGCACGCTCCTAATTCTTTGGCCGAGCTATTTATGGCGCGGAGTATTAGTTACGCTTGACAGAGCGTCAAACAAAAGATTTAAATCATAACGACAAATAATTTTACGGAGCGAGTTGTGGATACGGAATTGTTAAAAACTTTCCTGGAAGTTAGCCGGACACGCCACTTTGGTCGGGCTGCTGAAGCGCTCTACCTGACCCAATCGGCAGTAAGTTTTCGGATCAGACAGCTGGAAAATCAACTTGGTGTGAACCTCTTCACCCGACACAGAAACAATATCCGTTTGACCGCTGCGGGTGAAAAATTATTGCCCTATGCAGAAACGCTGATGAATACGTGGCAAGCAGCACGTAAGGAAGTTGCAAATACCTCGCGACATAATGAGTTTTCTATCGGAGCCAGCGCATCCCTTTGGGAGTGCATGCTTAATAACTGGTTGGGTCGTTTGTATCAGTTGCAAGAGCCACAATCCAGCCTGCAATTTGAAGCCAAGATCGCTCAGCGTCAGTCATTAGTTAAACAGCTTCATGAGCGACAACTTGATCTGCTGATCACAACTGAAGCCCCAAAAATGGACGAATTTAGTAGCCAATTGCTGGGATATTTCACGCTGGCACTTTATTGCAGTACACCATCACTAACAAAAGATGAATTGAATTATTTGCGCCTGGAATGGGGGCCGGACTTTCAACAACATGAAACTGGATTGATCGCAGCCGATGAAGTTCCGGTGCTTACCACCAGTTCAGCTGAACTGGCAAGGCAACAACTTTCTGTACTTAAGGGGTTTAGCTGGCTTCCCGTCAATTGGGCAAAAGCAAAAAGTGATCTCCACACAGTTGCCGACAGTGCTACGCTTTTACGTCCATTGTATGCAGTTTGGCTACAAAATAGCGATAAGTACCCGCTTATTCGAGATCTTCTAAAAACGAATATTTTGGAAGGTTAGAGAAAATACTGGCAAGGATGCCGGGAAACTGAAATCAGGAGGGTCTATTGGCACAATTTTCAGGTAAAAAAAAATCCTTAGCAAAAATGCTAAGGATTGTTTCTGGCAGGGGCGGAGAGACTCGAACTCGCGACACCCGGTTTTGGAGACCGGTGCTCTACCAACTGAGCTACGCCCCTAAATTTTATTATCATTAAGCCTGCATTAATAGCAGGCTTAATTTTC
>NZ_CAWLWU010000002.1:4662189-4859858 GCF_963864895.1 Citrobacter sp. S-77 | reverse complement strand
GTCATTAACATGCCATAAAATAAGCAATTTGCCGTTTTTGCAACCGCAATCACACTTCCTGATGGCATACTAATGAATAAGAGAAAGACTTAAGGAAGAACATTCATGCCTTTAAATGCCCAACAGTTAGCTGCACAGAAGAACCTTTCCTATGTTCTGGCTGAAAAGCTGGCTCAACGAATATTAAAAGGTCAGTACGCACCTGGTGCAATCCTACCAGGCGAAATTGAGCTGGGTGACCAGTTTGGCGTGAGTCGCACGGCGGTAAGAGAAGCGGTAAAAACATTAACGGCAAAAGGTATGGTATTACCACGCCCCCGGATTGGCACACGAGTGATGCCGCAGGCAAACTGGAATTTCCTCGACCAGGAGCTGCTTACCTGGTGGATGACGGAAGATAATTTCCCTCAGGTCATCAAACATTTTCTGGTGATGCGCATTAGCCTGGAGCCCCAGGCCTGTTTACTAGCTGCAACCATAGGTACGGCAGAACAGAAGGCACATCTGAATACATTAATGGAAGAGATGGTCGAGCTGAAAAGAAACTTTAAGCGTGAACGCTGGATTGAAGTTGATATCGCCTGGCATGAGCACATCTATGAGATGAGTGCGAATCCATTCCTGATATCCTTTGCATCGTTGTTCCATTCTGTCTACCAGACCTATTTTACCTCTATTACCTATAACGATGTGGTAAAGCTGGATTTGCATCAGGCCATTGTCGATGCAATAGAGGATAGTGATGGCGATCGCGCCTTCACTGCCTGTCAGGCATTACTGATAGCGCCGAACGAACTCCCGGATAAATAATCTATGGCAGAAAAGAAATCGCGCAGTATGGCCGGGTTGCCATGGATAGCAGCCATGGCCTTTTTTATGCAGGCATTAGACGCCACCATCCTCAATACCGCCTTACCCGCAATAGCACAAAGCCTGAACCGCTCCCCACTTGCCATGCAGTCTGCCATTATCAGTTATACCCTGACTGTTGCGATGTTGATCCCAGTGAGTGGATGGCTGGCAGACCGCTTCGGCACCCGGCGCGTATTTATGATCGCCGTTAGTCTCTTTACCCTGGGTTCACTTGCCTGTGCGCTATCTGGTTCATTAACCGAACTGGTGATATTTCGTGTTATACAAGGCATTGGTGGCGCAATGATGATGCCTGTTGCCCGCCTGGCACTGCTTCGTGCCTATCCACGTAGTGAACTTCTTCCCGTCCTTAACTTCGTGACCATGCCTGGACTTGTGGGGCCGATTTTAGGTCCAGTACTGGGTGGCGTGCTGGTCACGTGGGCCAGCTGGCACTGGATCTTCCTGATTAATATTCCCATTGGCATAGCAGGTATCTTTTATGCCCGCAAATATATGCCTAACTTCACCACGCCGCGCCGCGGTTTTGATATGACCGGTTTCCTTCTCTTTGGCCTGAGTCTGGTGCTGTTTTCCAGCGGCGTTGAGCTGTTCGGTGAGAAGCTGGTCGCCAGCTGGATTGCCCTAAGTATTATTCTCGGCAGCATTTTGTTACTGCTCGCCTACATTCGCCACGCGCGCCGTCATCCGACACCTCTAATATCGCTGCCAATCTTTAAGACGCGAACCTTTTCCGTCGGTATCGCGGGAAACCTGGCGACTCGTCTGGGTACAGGATGCGTTCCCTTCTTAATGCCGCTGATGTTGCAGGTAGGATTTGGTTATCCGGCGCTGATTGCCGGTTGCATGATGGCGCCGACGGCGCTGGGATCAATTCTGGCTAAATCGATGGTGACGCAGGTACTGCGTCGCCTTGGCTACAGAACTACACTGGTCGGCATTACGGTGTTTATCGGCCTGATGATTGCACAGTTCTCATTGCAATCCCCAGCAATGCCAGTATGGATGCTGATCCTGCCATTGTTCATTTTAGGCATGGCGATGTCCACCCAGTTTACCTCGATGAATACGATTACCCTCGCGGACCTGACCGATGATAATGCCAGTAGCGGAAACAGCGTGTTAGCCGTCACTCAGCAGTTGTCGATCAGTTTAGGAGTGGCAATCAGCGCCGCCGTGCTGCGTATATATGAAGGCATTGAAGGAACCAATACGGTCGAACAGTTCCACTATACCTTTATTACCATGGGCGCTATCACTGTGGTTTCGGCGCTGATGTTTATGCTGCTAAAAGCCAAAGATGGTCGCAATTTAATCAAAGACCGGCATAAGCCTAAGCCGAGCCCCGCGCCATCAGAACAGGAGTAAGCTGCAATCGCTGTTGCTGCAATGCGGGCTGTGCCATACGGTGGATCAACACATCTATGGCTAGTTCGCCCAATTCATCTTTAGGTTGATGAATCGTCGTAAGCGGCGGCGTCATATAGCGAGCCAGCTCAATATCATCATAACCCACCACCGCCATATCCTGCGGGATACGCAATCCTGATTGATACAGAGCCTGATACGCACCGACTGCCATCGCATCATTTCCCGTGAAAACGGCCTGCGGTCGTTGTTTATGCGACAGCAGCGTTTGCATGGCTGAAAATCCACCGCCAAACTCGAAATCGCCGGTAATCTCATAACCTTCCGGGATAGCTAATCCTGCCCGCTGCATTGCTGCCCGATACCCTTCCAGGCGCAAACGCGCCGGTGTTTTATCCAGAGGTCCGGTAATACAGGCAATGCGTGTAAACCCTTTTTCGATAAGATGCTGCGTGGCTAAATCCCCGCCCAACAAGGAATTATCCTGAATCAGGTCACTTTCACCATCAAAGGGGGACCAGTCCATCATCACAGTAGGAATAGAAGGATAACGCTGCATGATCTCTCTGGATGGCTGATGTGTTTCCGTGCAGAGCAGCAGTAAACCGTCCACCCGCTTTTGCATCAACGTTTCCAGATTACGATTCATACGCTGTTCATCACCTTCGGTATTGCACAACACCAGACTGTAGCCCCGCTCAAAACAGCTGCGTTCAACACCGCGAACCAGTTCAGAATAAAAGGGATTGGTACTGGCAGTGATTAACATGCCTATGGTGTGGGTCTGATTTAACTTGAGGCTACGCGCCAGCGCGGAAGGCGCGTAGTTAAGCTCTTTAATCGCAGCGTCAACTTTATCGGTGATAGCCTCACTGACAAAGCGATCTTTATTGATGACGTGAGAAACCGTCGACGTGGAAACGCCCGCAAGGCGGGCAACGTCCTTCATTGTAGCCAAGCGTTACCTCTGCTGTAAAAACGCCTCTATTTCTTCGCGCCACGGAACGGAAGGCTGTGCGCCTTTACGCGTTACCGCAATCGCCGCAGCCGCATGCGCAAAGCGAATCGCTTCTGGCAACGGAGTCTCTTCCAGTAAGGCTGTGATTAACGCGCCGTTAAAAGTGTCTCCGGCCGCGATGGTATCTACGGCATCCACTTTGAAACCGGGAACTCGACAACCTTTACCGTTCACGCTGGCCCATACACCACGACTACCTAAGGTAATCAGTACGGTGTGAATACCCTTTGCATGCAACGCCTGCGCTGCTTTAGCCGCATCATCATCATTTTCTACACGGATCCCTGTCAGCTTTTCAGCCTCGGTTTCATTTGGGGTAATGATGTCCACCAGCGCCAGCAGCTCGTCAGAAAGTTCACGCGCCGGAGCCGGGTTAAGCGCTACCGTCGTATTGTTTTGATGCGCAATCTTTGCTGCGGTCAGCACGCTTTCGATCGGCGACTCTAATTGCATCAGTAGTGCTGATGCCTGGGCAATGCGATCACGCTGAGCTTCCACCAGCGCAGGCGAAAGCGCAGCATTCGCTCCGGCATGAATACCGATGACGTTCTCACCTTCACCATTAACAAAAATCAGCGCCACGCCGGTCGATTCACCCTGAATCACGCTAATGGGAGCAATATCGATGTTATCACTGGCTAATTGCTTGCGAACACTTTCACCAATATCGTCGTCACCTGTACAGGCAATAAACGCGATATTCGCGCCACTACGACCCGCAGCAACTGCCTGATTCGCGCCTTTTCCACCAAATGCCACCTGATAATGGCTACCGGTTACGGTTTCACCAGGAGTGGGGAAGGATTTAAGGTTAAGGATGTGATCGGCATTAATACTGCCAAGAACAACGAGGTTGCCTGCGGTTTTCATGTTCGGAATTCCAAGTCAAAGTGCGCCACCGGGTTAGGGTGGCGCGTGCCCTGCTTTTCTTTTTACGCTTTCATCTTCAAATTGATGAGGATGGCGTATTTATGTCGCCATCAGGCCGCGAGCGACCTGAATCGCTATTACTGCTTGATGACCAGCTTCAGGTCAACCGGATATTTAGCCTGAACTTTCTCGCCTTTCAGTACTTTATCCGCAGTTTCAACGCCTTTCGCGCCAATCTGATCCGGTAACTGAGCGATAGTCGCAGCCAGTTTGCCATCATTTACCGCTTTTTCGCCATCTGGCGTGCCGTCAAATCCAACCACCATCACATCAGATTTACCGGCAGTTTGCAGTGCACGCAGCGCGCCAAGTGCCATTTCATCGTTCTGGGCAAATACAGCCTGCACATCAGGGTGAGCAGTCAGCAGGTTCTGCATAACGTTCAGACCTTTGGTACGGTCGAAGTCTGCCGGCTGGCTGGCCAGTACATTAAATTTGTGTGCCGCAACGGCCTGCTGGAAACCTTCGCCACGCTCACGGGCCGCAGAAGTTCCGGCAATACCCTGCAGTTCAATAACTTTCGCGCCTTCACCCGCTTTTTTCGCGATGTAATCGCCAGCAATTTTACCGCCCAGCACGTTGTCTGACGCAATGTGGCTCACAACCTCACCTTTAGACGCTACGCGATCCAGGGTAATTACCGGGATTTTCGCCTGGTTAGCCATCTTCACGGCGTTACCGACGGCATCGGAGTCAGTCGGGTTAATAAGCAGAATTTTAGTACCGCGAACTGTTAAATCCTGAACGTTCGCCAGCTCTTTCGCCGGGTTATTCTGCGAATCCAGAATCACCAGGTTGTAGCCCAGTTTATCCGCTTCTTTTTGCGCCCCATCCTTCAGAGAGACAAAGAACGGGTTGTTGAGCGTGGAGACCACCAGCGCAATGGTATCTTTTGCCATCGCATTCGTACTCACAGTGGCGCTCAGCGCGACAGCAGAAACCAGGGTAGCCAGTTTTTTCATGTTCATATTTAAGATGTCCTGTAGTCGTTATTACTGCTTTTTGTTGTCTACCAGTACCGCCAGCAAAATCACCACAGCTTTGACGATCATCTGGTAATAGGAGGAAACACCTAACAAATTCAAACCATTATTGAGGAAGCCAAGAATTAATGCGCCGATCAGCGTCCCAACAATGCGTCCTTTACCGCCAGCCAGGCTGGTACCGCCTAATACGACCGCGGCGATAGCATCCAGCTCATAACCAGTTCCTGCCGTTGGTTGAGCAGATGAAAGACGCGCAACTTCGATGATGCCCGCCAGCGATGCCAGCAGCCCACAAAGTGAATAAACAATAATTTTGATTTTACTGACGCTGATGCCTGACAGGCGCGTCGCCGCTTCGTTACCGCCCAGCGCATAGATATAGCGACCAAGGCGAGTATGATGAAGCATGTACCACGCAGCGAGGAAGACAATCCCCATAATCCACACTGGCGTTGGGATCCCCAGAGGACGGCCAATACCAAACCAACCGAAGACATCGGCATTATCGGTAAATCCGGTATTAACGGGGCTACCGTTGGTATACACCATGGTCACACCGCGCAGCAGCAACATCATCACCAACGTAGCGATGAACGCCTGTACGCGGCCTTTCGCGACAATCACTCCGGTCACCGCACCAATAGCAGCACCTAACGCCAGAGCAGCCGCAACAGCCACCAGCGCGTTAACCTCAATCCCGACAATGGAAGCAGCAACCGCACCGGTAAGCGCCAGCAGGGAACCGACTGACAGATCGATACCCGACGTCAAGATCACCAACGTCATGCCAACAGCCATAATGGCGTTAACTGACGTTTGCTGGAGAATGTTAAACAGGTTATTTACGGTAAAAAAGTTGGGACTCATAGTGGAAACAATCGCGATCAGCACCAACAGAGCGATGAGCGACTTTTGCTCCAGAAGCCATGCTTTGGTGAAATAACGGCGACCAGAAACAGCCTGGGTAGTCATCTTTTTTACTCCTGATTCACGCGATTAAGCTTGCCTACAGCGGCAGCCATTAATACTTCCTGAGTGGCCTGCTCGCGAGTGAACTCACCGCCAAGATGCCCTTCATGCATGACGATAATTCGATCGCTCATGCCCAATACTTCTGGCATCTCCGAGGAGACCAGAATGATACTTAGCCCATCAGCCTTAAACTGATTGATAAGCTGATAAATCTCTTTCTTAGCCCCGACATCCACGCCACGCGTTGGTTCATCGAGGATCAGCACTTTTGGCCGGGTCATCAACCCGCGCGCAATCGCTACTTTCTGCTGATTGCCGCCGGAGAGCAGACCAATGGCCTGTTCCATTGATGGCGTTTTCACATTGAACAGACGGATAAAATCATCCACCGCCTGCTGCTCATCTTTATGTTTCAGGCTTCCGCCCGCGCGACTGAAATAACGCAGCGCCGTCAGCGACATGTTCTCTTTAACCGACATACCCAGCACTAAGCCATCGCGCTTACGGTCTTCAGAAATATAGACGATACCGTTAGCCAGCCCATCCTGCGGAGAACGGGTGACAACCTCATGTCCGTCAAGCGTGACATAACCGCTGGAGCGAGGTAACGCGCCGTACAGCACTTTCATCAGTTCGGTACGCCCAGCGCCCATCAGTCCTGATACGCCAAGGATCTCTCCTTTACGCAGAGTGAATGAAACGTCATTAACCCCAGGACCGCACAGATTATCGACCTTCAGACGCACATCGCCTGGTGCTTTATCCAGACGTGGATACTGATCTTCCAGCTTACGCCCCACCATCATTTCAATCAGCGAGTCTTCAGTAAGCGTTGCAACTTCACGTTCAGCAATAAACTGTCCATCGCGAAAAACGGTCACGTCATCGCAGATCTCGAAGATCTCTTTCATGCGGTGGGAGATATAGACAATGCCGCGCCCCTGCGACTTAAGCTCGCGGATCACGCGGAACAAAGACTCAGTTTCGGTATCGGTCAGCGCATCCGTCGGTTCATCCATAATGATGACTCTGGATTCAAAGCTCAGCACTTTGGCAATTTCTACCATCTGCTGATCGCCAATTGACAACTCCCCCACCAGCCTGTCGCTTTTAAAACGCAGATTGAGTTTGGCTAGCAGCAGGTCGGCTTCGGCGTACATCTTCTTCCAGTCAATTTTGCCAAAGCGATTTACAAACTCACGGCCAAGAAAAATGTTCTCAGCAATAGTGAGTTGTGGGATCAGGTTTAGCTCCTGGTGAATGATGCCAATCCCGGCCTCCTGAGAGGATTTAGGACCGTTAAAGGTGGTTTCTTTACCCAACCATAATAAAGAACCGGCATCACGGGTATAGATACCGGTCAGGACTTTCATCATGGTGGATTTACCCGCGCCGTTTTCTCCCACCAGCGCCATGACGCGGCCTGGGTAGACATTTAACGCGGCGCCGGATAGCGCTTTGACGCCCGGGAACGCTTTATCGATCCCTTTGAGTTGCAGTAATGCGTTCATGATGGCCTCAGAACGTGACGCCAGCACAAAGAATGATATTCGCATACGGAGAACATTCTCCGCTGCGAATTACCGCCTGACTGTCTGCGGTCTGTTTTTTGAATTGTTCATGCGTGGTGTAACGAATTTCAATGGTATTTCCCTGGTGTTGTTGCAGTTGCTCAATGTGGTTGAGCAACGTTTCGTGGAGTTGCGGATTATGTTGTTTAATTTCCGTCGCGAGAATGGCCGCCTCGACCTGCATTTCACGAGTAACCACATCCAGTACCTGCATAAAAGAAGGTACGCCCTGGGTTAATGCCATATCAATACGCGTTGTGCTGTTCGGAATGGGTAAACCTGCATCACATACTACCAGCGTATCGGTATGCCCCAGACGGGAGATCACCGATGAAATTTCAGAGTTGAGTACTGCGCCTTTCTTCATTTTCTTTCCCCACTAGCGAAACGTTTCGCTGAGAATAATTTTAGTCTGAAGGATGCACAGAAAACCACCACGACGTTACGAAAATGTGATCGCCATCGAAACGTTTCGCAAGCCGTATCATTTGACGAAAAGAAAATTGCGATGATGAAAACAAAACCCCCTCTTTCATAATGAAAGAGGGGGTCAGTTGCATTAAATCTCGACCTGAGTACCGAGTTCAATAACCCGGTTCGGCGGGATTTCAAACTGGTCTGGTGCGCGTAGCGCATTGCGTTGCAGCAGAAGATACAACTTACCGCGCAGGCGTAAATACCAAGGCCGTTTACCCACGATTAGCGACTCGTGCGACATGAAGAAAGATGTTTCCATCATCCGACAGCTAAGTCCTTCCAGACCACAGCGATGGAATACTTCTTCTACATTAGGCGTTTCACGCCAGCCATAACTGGCAACCACGCGCCAGAAGGTGGGCGACAGCTGCTCAATTTGCACCCTACGCACATTATGAACATACGGCGCATCTTCCGTTCGTAGCGTCAGCAGGATCACACGCTCATGCAGCACTTTGTTATGTTTTAAGTTATGTAGAAGCGCAAACGGGATAACATTTAGCGCTCGCGACATATACACGGCCGTTCCCGGCACACGTACCGGTGGTGATTTCTCCAGGGAAGCAATCATCGCTTCCAGAGAGTTACCATGTTCATGCATGCGACGTAACAGACGGAAGCGTTCACTCTTCCAGGTCGTCATAATGGTGAACATCACCAGACCGAGCGAAAGTGGCAGCCAGCCGCCAGAAATCAGTTTATCGAGGTTCGCAGAGAACAGCGGAATATCGATGCACAGGAACGCCACCAGAATCAGGAAAACGAAGTATTTATTCCAGTGCCAGTTTTTACGCGCCACAGTGGTCGACAGAATAGAAGTCAGTACCATCGTTCCCGTTACCGCAATACCGTACGCGGCAGCCAAATTGCTGGAATGCTCAAAGCTCACAATGACAATCACCACCGCAAAGTAGAGCATCCAGTTTACAAAAGGAATATAGATCTGACCCGATTCCATTTCGGAGGTATGGATAATGCGCATAGGTGATAAATATCCCAAACGTACGGCCTGACGTGTCAGAGAGAATACGCCGGAAATGACCGCCTGTGAGGCGATAACCGTTGCCAATGCAGCAAGGATCAACAGTGGAATTAACGCCCAGTCAGGCGCCAACAGGAAGAACGGGTTTTTGATCGCTTCAGGATGTTTTAACAGCAACGCTCCCTGACCAAAATAGTTTAGCACCAGCGAAGGCAAAACGACCGAGAACCAGGCCAGACGAATAGGCAACTTACCAAAGTGGCCCATATCGGCATACAGCGCTTCAACACCGGTGATTGACAGAACCACAGCGCCCAATGCGATGAATGACAACGTTTTGAATTCCATGAAGAAATGCACTGCCCAGTAAGGATTCAGCGCTTGCAGTACTTCCGGGTTCGCAATAATACTGCGCACGCCTAATACGGCCAGAACCAGGAACCAAAGCAGCATAATGGGAGCAAACAGCTTACCCACCATCCCGGTACCGTGTTTTTGAATTAAAAACAGCAGGGTAAGTACGATAATGGATAGCGGGACTATCCAGGTATCAAGCTGTGGGGCTATGATTTCCAGGCCTTCAATCGCCGACATCACCGAAATGGCCGGGGTAATCACCACCTCACCATAGAAGAAGCTGCCACCAATCAACCCCATAATGACCAGCATTGACGTTGTTCGCGCCGACGTATTGCGCCCGGCCAACGACATCAACGTCAGGATCCCACCTTCACCGGCATTATCCGCACGCATGACAAACGTCAGATACTTAATAGAGACAACAAAGATCAGTAGCCAGAAAATCAGCGAGAGAAAACCAAACACGGCATCACGTTCAACACCAAAGCCGAACTGGCCGGACAAACATTCACGAAGTGTATAAAGCGGGCTGGTACCGATATCACCGTAGACAACCCCAATGGCTGCGAGAGTAATCGCAGACAATGATTGCTTATTATCAGTGCTCATAGACTAGTCTTTCGTTTATACACGTCATCCTTCAAACTACTCCGCGTTGGCAGCACTCCCCCGGTAACTTACAAATGTAAGCTCAGAAGGTTCACTCCTTTGCCGCCTTGATGCAGCCTGAATGATTTAGTGTATATATATATGAAATGTGTGCGTAGTCCCTTGGCCCACAAAAAGGCGCACAGTATGCACGATTAATCGCAAAATCGTACCCCTAAATGAGACCAGATTAATCTGGCTCAAAGAAAATTAAACGCACCTTAAGTCTATTATTGCCCTGGTGTGAAACAGCTATACTCGCTGTTCACGCAGTACATTTGGCGAAAGGACGCCACTTCATTATGGCTCACCCACATTTATTAGCGGAAAGAATTTCCCGTCTGAGCAATGCGCTGGAAAAGGGACTTTATGAACGTAGCCACGCCATCCGTCTTTGTCTGCTGGCTGCACTGAGCGGCGAGAGCGTTTTCTTATTAGGCCCTCCAGGGATCGCTAAAAGCTTAATAGCTCGCCGATTGAAGTTTGCTTTTAAAAACGCACGCGCTTTCGAATACCTGATGACGCGCTTCTCTACACCAGAAGAAGTTTTTGGTCCTCTGTCCATTCAGGCCCTGAAGGATGAAGGACGCTATGAGCGCTTAACGGCAGGCTATCTTCCTGAAGCTGAAATCGTCTTTCTGGATGAAATCTGGAAAGCAGGCCCGGCCATTCTTAATACCCTGCTTACCGCCATTAACGAACGCCATTTCCGTAACGGTGCGCACGAAGAAAAAATCCCGATGCGTCTGCTGGTGGCGGCTTCCAACGAACTGCCTGAAGCAGACAGTAGTCTGGAAGCCTTGTACGACCGTATGCTGATTCGCTTGTGGCTGGATAAGGTGCAGGACAAGGCCAACTTCCGCTCAATGCTGTTAAGCCAACAAGATGAAAGCGACAATCCGGTCCCAGCGACGTTACAGGTGACGGATGAAGAGTATTACCAGTGGCAAAAAGACATTGGTGCGATCCAGCTTCCTGATCGTGTATTCGAACTTATTTTTACGCTGCGCCAACAACTGGACGCGATACCAAACGCCCCTTACGTGTCTGACCGTCGCTGGAAGAAAGCGATCCGCTTACTCCAGGCAAGCGCCTTCTTTAGCGGACGCGATGCAGTCGCTCCTATCGATCTCATTCTGTTGAAAGATTGTCTGTGGTACGACGCACAAAGCTTGAATCTGATGCAGCAACAGCTAGAAGTTTTGATGACCGGACACGCCTGGCAACAACAGGCGATGCTGACGCGCCTTGGGGCAATTATGCAGCGTCGAATCCAGCTTCAGCAGCAGCAAAGCGATAAAACTGCCTTCACCGTCATTCGTCAGGGTGGAATGTTCAGCCGTCGTCCTCACTATGATCTTCCCCCAGAAGTCACTGCATCCGTATTGACGTTACTGCTACAAAAACCCTTAAAACTGCACGATATGGAGGTGATCCATATTGCGTTTGAACGTAGCGCCCTGGAACAGTGGCTTACGAAAGGCGGTGAGATCCGTGGAAAACTAAACGGGATCGGGTTTGCACAGACGCTAAATATGGAGGTCGACAGCGCCCAACACCTGGTGGTTCGCGACGTCAGTTTACAAGGCTCCCGTCTGGCGCTGCCTGGGTCATCTGAAGAGAGTATGCCCAGCGAGATAAAACAGCAGCTTGAAGCGCTCGACAACGAGTGGCACCAACAGCATAGCGGGTTTAGCGAACAGCAAAAATGTCTGTTTATCCATAGTGACTGGTTAGGTCGTATTGAGGCCAGCCTGCAGGAAGTTGGAGAGCAGATCCGACAGGCGCAACAATGCTAACCCTTGATACGCTAAATATCATGCTGGCAGTAAGCGAAGAAGGGATGATCGAAGAGATGATCCTCGCTCTGCTGGCCTCTCCACAACTGGCGGTATTTTTTGAAAAATTCCCCCGGTTAAAGAAAGCCATTGCTAACGATCTTCCCCGCTGGCGAGAGGCATTACGCAACCGTCTTAAAGATACTCGCGTACCGCCGGAACTGACAGAAGAGGTGATGTGTTACCAGCAAAGTCAACTTCTATCCACCCCGCAGTTTATCGTCCAGTTACCGCAAATATTAACGCTGTTACACCGGCTACATTCCCCCTACGCTGGACAAGCCCAGCAACTGGTCGATAGCAATAGTACATTTACGCCCGCACTGCACACGCTTTTTCTACAGCGCTGGCGCTTAAGCCTGGTGATTCAAACCACAACGCTGAATCAGCAACTACTGGAAGAAGAGCGCGAACAACTGCTCAGTGAAGTACAGGAGAGGATGACTCTCAGTGGACAACTGGATCCAGTGCTGGCGGAAAATGACAATGCCGCAGGCCGTTTGTGGGATATGAGCGCAGGTCAAATCAAACGTGGCGATTATCAGTTGATTGTGAAATACGGCGATTTCCTGACACAACAACCCGAACTCCAGCGTCTGGCCGAGCAACTGGGGCGCTCCAGGGAAGCGAAATCTGTACCGCGAAAAGATGCGCCGATGGAAACATTCCGTACCCTGGTGCGGGAACCTGCAACCGTCCCCGAACAGGTTGATGGCATTCAGCAAAGTGACGATATTCTGCGCCTGTTGCCGCCAGAATTAGCCACACTCGGCATCACTGAACTGGAATATGAATTCTACCGTCGGCTGGTGGAAAAACAGCTACTGACCTACCGCCTTCATGGTGAAGCATGGCGCGAGAAAGTGACAGAGCGTCCGGTTGTACATCAGGACTTTGATGAACAGCCACGCGGGCCTTTTATTGTCTGCGTGGATACCTCAGGGTCAATGGGGGGATTTAACGAACAGTGCGCAAAAGCCTTTTGCCTGGCGCTGATGCGCGTTGCCCTCGCCGATAACCGCCGCTGCTTCATTATGCTATTTTCAACTGAAGTCGTGCGCTATGAGCTGTCCGGAGCGCAAGGCATTGAGCAAGCGATCCGTTTTCTAAGCCAGCGTTTTCGCGGCGGTACAGATATTGCCAGCTGTTTTCGCGCCATTATAGAAAGGATGCAGGGGCGAGAATGGTTTGATGCCGATGCGGTAGTTATTTCGGATTTTATCGCTCAGCGCTTGCCTGATGAGGTCGTCAATAAAGTGGGAGAGCTACAGCGGGTACACCAGCACCGTTTTCATGCGGTCGCAATGTCTGCCCATGGCAAACCCGGTATCATGCGCATTTTCGATCATATCTGGCGCTTTGATACCGGGATGCGAAGCCGCCTGCTCAGACGCTGGCAGCGTTAGTACTTACAGCAGAGAGGCAACGCTTTCACGTACCTGTGTCGGCCATACGCCGCACTGTACCTGACCAATGTGCGGCAACTGCAGCAACAGCATAGTCAGGCGTGACTGACCAATACCCCCGCCAATGGTCTGCGGCATTTCGCCACGCAACAGCGCCTGGTGCCACTCCAGACTCAGGCGATCTTCATCACCAGTCAGAGCAAGCTGGTGCTTAAGCGCATCAGCATCCACGCGGATCCCCATCGAAGAAAGTTCAAACGCATCTTCCAGCACCGGGTTCCACACCAGGATATCACCGTTCAGACCAGCGTAGCCCAGTTCGGAAGCTGAGCTCCAGTCATCATAGTCCGGCGCACGAACGTCATGGCGATGACCGTCGCTGAGCTTGCCGCCGATCCCCACCAGGAATACAGCGCCCAGCTCTTTAGCAATCGCACGCTCACGACCTTTTGCATCAAGCCCCGGATAACGGGATAACAGCTCCTGGCTGTGAACAAAGTGGATCTGCTCTGGCAGGAACGGTGCCAGACCAAATTCTTTGCTCACCGCAGCTTCAGTTGCCTTAATTCCCGCCCAAATAGCCTCTACCGTGCTTTTCAGGGTGGAGAATTGACGCTCACCGTCGCCCATTACGCGCTCCCAGTCCCACTGATCGACGTAAACAGAGTGGAGCGGAGAGAGGCGATCTTCATCGGGGCGCAGGGCTTTCATGTGCGTGTACAGCCCTTCGCCCGCGCTGAAGTCGTGTTGTCCCAGTGTTTGACGTTTCCACTTCGCCAGTGAATGAACCACTTCGAACTGGGCGTCAGGCAATGCTTTTACTTTTACCTGCACCGCTTTTTCACAGCCCGACAAGTTATCCTGCGTGCCATCTCCTACACGACTGAGGATCGGGGCCTGTACTTCGATCAGACCTAAACGCTCCTCCAGCTGACGAGAAAAATGAGATTTCACGAAGCTAATTTGACGTTGTTTGGCAATGTAAGCGGTTTTCATTATTTTTACTCCTGTGTCCTGTTGCCTATGATTAAGCAACAGAATGAGGGCAATATTCAATAATCAACAAACAAAAAGCCATGTTCGATTTTGATTCGTTAAAAATAAACGCTAAAATAGATGGAATCATTAATCTACATAAGAAAAACCTATGGAAAATTATCAGATCGACAATCTGGACCGCGGCATTCTTGACGCCCTGATGGAAAACGCCCGCACCGCATACGCAGAACTGGCCAAACAATTTGGCGTCAGCCCCGGTACGATCCATGTGCGCGTAGAGAAGATGAAGCAAGCCGGGATAATTACCGGCGCGCGTATTGATGTCAGTCCTAAGCAGTTGGGTTATGACGTCGGCTGCTTTATCGGCATCATCCTGAAAAGTGCGAAAGACTACCCGTCTGCGCTGGCCAGACTGGAAAGTCTCGATGAAGTGACGGAGGCGTATTACACCACCGGCCACTACAGTATCTTTATTAAGGTAATGTGCCGCTCCATTGACGCCTTACAGCAGGTACTTATCAACAAGATCCAAACAATTGACGAAATTCAGTCCACTGAAACCTTGATCGTCCTGCAGAACCCGATTATGCGTACAATCCGCCCATGATCGTTTTTTTTAATTCCCTGCTTTTCCACAGGTAGATCCCAGCTCACTCACAGCGTACAATAGCCCCTCTTTATCAGGATGGGCTCATATGGCGGACATTACTCTTATCAGCGGTAGTACCCTTGGTGGTGCCGAATACGTTGCGGAACATCTGGCTGAAAAGCTGGAAGATGCAGGTTTTTCAACCGAAACACTGCACGGACCGCAAGTAGAGGAGCTCCCTACCTCTGGTATTTGGTTGGTGATCAGCTCAACACACGGAGCTGGAGACATCCCGGATAACCTGCTTCCTTTCTATAAAGATCTTCAGTCTCAGAAAACAGACCTTTCTCAGGTTCGTTTCGGTGCAATTGGTATTGGCAGCCGCGAATATGACACCTTCTGTGGCGCGATCGACAAATTACAGGCTGAACTGACATCGTCTGGTGCAAAACAGATCGGCGAAACACTCAGGATCAATGTCCTTGAACACGATATTCCGGAGGATCCAGCGGAAGTTTGGCTGGGATCCTGGATTAATTTACTCAAAAATGTGTAAAGATCGTGCGATCGAGTGTGGATAACTCTGGTAGTAAGCTTGGATTAACCAGTAGTTATCCAAAGAACAACCGTTGTTCAGTTTTTGAGTTGTGTATAACCCTTCATTCTGATCCCAGCTTATACGGACCAGGATCACCGATCATTCACAGCTAATGATCCTCAACAACCTGTTGATCTTATTCAAAGGATCGCCCTTATCCACAGAAAGTCGCGATCCTAATAAGAGATCACAATAAAACAGATCTCTAAATAAAAAGATCTTCTTTTTAATACCCAGGATCCCAGGTCTTTCTCCATCGACTAAAGTTGAGTAGAATCCACGGCCCGGGCTTCAATCCATTTTCACACCGCGTTATGCGAGGCAATTACCATGTTTTATCAGGATCCTTTTGACGTCATCATCATTGGCGGGGGTCATGCAGGCACCGAGGCCGCAATGGCAGCGGCGCGGATGGGTCAGCAGACTCTGCTTTTGACACACAATATCGACACGCTGGGGCAGATGAGCTGCAACCCGGCCATTGGCGGCATTGGGAAGGGACACCTGGTAAAAGAAGTGGATGCGCTTGGTGGGCTGATGGCCAAAGCGATCGACCATGCCGGCATTCAGTTTAGGATACTAAACGCGAGCAAAGGACCGGCCGTCCGAGCTACCCGTGCTCAGGCGGATCGTGTGCTCTATCGGCAGGCTGTACGCACTGCGCTGGAGAATCAGCCAAACCTGATGATCTTCCAGCAGGCGGTTGAAGATCTGATTGTTGAAAACGATCGTGTTGTTGGTGCCGTTACTCAAATGGGTTTGAAGTTCCGCGCCAAAGCAGTGGTTCTGACCGTGGGTACCTTCCTCGATGGTAAAATACATATCGGTCTGGACAACTACAGCGGTGGCCGTGCTGGCGATCCGCCGTCTATTCCATTGTCACGTCGCTTGCGTGAACTCCCGCTGCGTGTGAGCCGCCTCAAAACCGGAACACCACCGCGCATTGATGCCCGTACTATCGATTTCAGCGTACTGGCGCAGCAGCACGGCGATAACCCAATGCCGGTTTTCTCGTTTATGGGTAGCGCCTCGCAGCATCCCAATCAGGTACCTTGCTACATCACGCATACCAACGAGAAAACCCATGACGTGATCCGAAATAACCTCGATCGTAGTCCAATGTATGCTGGCGTGATCGAAGGCATTGGTCCACGTTACTGCCCATCGATCGAAGACAAAGTAATGCGTTTTGCCGATCGTAACCAACATCAGATCTTCCTCGAACCAGAAGGACTGACTTCCAACGAAATTTACCCGAACGGCATCTCCACCAGCCTGCCATTCGATGTACAGATGCAGATTGTTCGCTCTATGCAGGGGATGGAAAACGCGAGAATCGTTCGCCCCGGCTATGCTATTGAGTATGACTTCTTCGACCCACGCGATCTGAAACCCACTCTGGAAAGCAAATTTATCCAGGGATTGTTCTTTGCCGGACAAATCAACGGCACGACAGGTTATGAAGAAGCCGCGGCACAGGGTCTGCTTGCTGGCCTGAACGCTGCCCGTCTGTCAGCTAACAAAGAAGGCTGGGCTCCTGCACGTTCTCAGGCATACCTTGGCGTATTAGTCGATGATCTTTGTACACTGGGTACCAAAGAACCGTACCGTATGTTTACCTCACGTGCGGAATATCGTTTGATGTTGCGTGAAGATAACGCCGATCTCCGTCTGACAGAAATGGGCCGCGAGCTGGGTCTGGTGGATGACGAACGCTGGGCGCGTTTCAATGAAAAACTGGAGCGCATCGAACAAGAACGTCAACGTCTTAAATCGACCTGGGTGAACCCGTTAGCTGAGTCTGCCGCTGAAGTGAACGCTCACCTTGCGACTCCTCTGTCACGTGAAGCCAGTGGTGAAGATCTTCTGCGTCGCCCGGATATGACCTACGCACAGCTGACATCTTTGTCTGCGTTCGCCCCGGGTCTTGACGATGCACAGGCCGCAGAACAGGTTGAGATTCAGGTTAAATACGAAGGGTATATTGCCCGTCAGCAGGATGAAATAGACCGGCAGCAACGTAATGAAAACACTTTGTTGCCTGCGACTCTGGACTATCGCCAGGTTTCCGGTTTATCGAATGAAGTTATTGCCAAGCTTAATGATCACAAACCTGTGTCGATTGGTCAGGCATCACGTATTTCTGGTGTGACACCTGCGGCCATCTCCATTCTGCTGGTATGGCTGAAAAAACAAGGTATGCTGCGCCGCAGCGCGTAAAGCCAATTTTGGCGGGTGCGTTTTGTTTACCCGCCCTACCGATTCGTTAGCCTGGTAAGCAAAACACCACCGGGCAAATTTTATAGACAGGTAACTGCCGTGCTCAACAAACTCTCTCGTCTGCTGGCTGATGCTGGTATTTCGCTTACCGATCACCAGAAAAATCAGTTGATTGCGTATGTCGATATGCTGCACAAATGGAACAAAGCGTACAATCTGACATCGGTGCGGGATCCCAATGAAATGCTGGTGCGCCATATTCTGGACAGCATCGTAGTCGCACCTCATTTGCAGGGGGAGCGCTTTATTGACGTTGGTACTGGCCCTGGTCTGCCGGGCATTCCGCTCTCCATAGTTCGTCCTGACGCCCATTTTACGCTGCTGGATAGCCTGGGGAAACGTGTTCGCTTCCTGCGCCAGGTGCAACATGAGCTTGCGCTTACTAACATCACCCCTGTACAGAGCCGGGTTGAAGAGTTTCCTTCTGAACCTCCATTTGATGGGGTGATAAGCCGTGCTTTTGCGTCGCTTAACGACATGGTGAGTTGGTGTCATCATTTACCCGGTCAAAACGGGCGTTTTTACGCGTTAAAGGGACAGTTGCCTGAAGATGAGATAGCCTCTCTACCTGCTGAATTTAGCGTCGAGTCTGTTGAAAAATTACGGGTTCCACAGCTGGACGGTGAACGCCATCTGGTGGTTATTAAGCCAAACAAAATTTAATATTTGTCAAAAAAAATAGAAAAAAAGCGGTGCTTCAGGTGTTAAAAATTGGAGGGTGTAGTGGGGTTAAATGTTGTTACATTTCACCTGTGCCTTACTGTTTTGCATCATAACTATAACGTACCGTTTTTTGTTAAATGCGAAACAAGTCAACTGTGAAAATATCAGTCTGCTAAAAATAGAACGTAAGAATTACCGTTTTGTGTTAATTTTTTATTATAAATGTCAATGAGTGGTTTTTTTGTTGTTAGGCGCTATTTCTAAAACAGTGACGATTTTTACGCTTAAATATCAAAAAGATGAAAAGGCATCATTTGCCACGTAAATAAATTATGCGAAGGTGAATATGTTCGATATGTGATCTGGTGCACGCTTTATCGCCAGTGTTTACGCGGTATTTGCAGTTTTGCATGATCGTTCACAGTTTGCCGAAAAGTAATAAATGAGGCCCAGAGAAAAATATTTAAACATTTATTCACTTTTTAGCTACTTATTGTTTGAAATCACGAAGGCGCACCGTATAATTTGACCGCTTTTTGATGCTTGACTCTAAGCCATAAAGAACGTTTTATACGACACGCGGCATACCTCGAAGGGAGCAGGAGTAAAAACGTGATGTCTATGTCGCTCTTGAGTCGAAACGTTGCTCGTAAGCTTTTGCTCACACAGCTTCTGGCGGTAATAGCAAGTGGATTGCTGTTTAGCCTCAAAGACCCTTTCTGGGGCATCTCCGCATTATGCGGGGGTTTGGCAGTGTTACTGCCGAATATGTTGTTTATGATATTTGCCTGGCGTCACCAGGCGCATACACCAGCAAAGGGCCGAGTTGCCTGGTCGTTCGCCTTCGGCGAAGCCTTCAAGGTGTTAGCGATGCTGGTTTTGCTGGTGGTGGCGTTGGCGGTTTTGAAGGCGGTATTCTTACCGCTGATCGTTACGTGGGTTTTGGTGCTGGTGGTTCAGATACTGGCGCCGGCTGTAATTAACAACAAAGGGTAAAGGCATCATGGCTTCAGAAAATATGACGCCGCAGGATTACATAGGACACCATCTGAACAACCTTCAGTTGGACCTGCGTACATTCTCGCTGGTGGATCCGCACAACCCCCCAGCCACCTTCTGGACGCTCAATATTGACTCCATGTTTTTCTCGGTGGTTCTGGGTCTGTTGTTCCTGCTTATGTTCCGTAGCGTTGCCAAAAAGGCGACCAGCGGCGTACCAGGTAAATTTCAGACCGCGATTGAGCTGGTAATCGGCTTTGTAAATGGTAGCGTGAAAGACATGTACCATGGCAAAAGCAAGCTGATTGCTCCGCTGGCCCTGACGATTTTCGTCTGGGTATTCCTGATGAACATGATGGACTTACTGCCTATCGACCTGCTGCCGTACATCGGTGAGCATATCTTTGGTCTGCCAGCTCTGCGTGTGGTTCCGTCTGCTGACGTGAACATCACCCTGTCTATGGCGCTGGGCGTATTTATCCTCATTCTGTTCTACAGCATCAAAATGAAAGGCATCGGTGGCTTCACGAAAGAGTTGACGCTGCAGCCGTTCAATCACTGGGCGTTCATTCCTGTCAACTTAATCCTTGAAGGGGTAAGCCTGCTGTCCAAACCAGTTTCTCTTGGTCTGCGACTGTTCGGCAACATGTACGCTGGTGAGCTGATTTTCATTCTGATTGCTGGTCTGTTGCCGTGGTGGTCACAGTGGATCCTGAATGTGCCATGGGCCATTTTCCACATACTGATTATCACGCTGCAAGCCTTCATCTTCATGGTTCTGACGATTGTCTATCTGTCGATGGCGTCTGAAGAGCATTAATTTACCAACACTACTACGTTTTAACTGAAACAAACTGGAGACTGTCATGGAAAACCTGAATATGGATCTGCTGTACATGGCTGCCGCTGTGATGATGGGTCTGGCGGCAATCGGTGCTGCGATCGGTATCGGCATCCTCGGGGGTAAATTCCTGGAAGGCGCAGCGCGTCAACCTGATCTGATTCCTCTGCTGCGTACTCAGTTCTTTATCGTTATGGGTCTGGTGGATGCTATCCCGATGATCGCTGTAGGTCTGGGTCTGTACGTGATGTTCGCTGTCGCGTAGTAAGCGTTGCTTGAATTAAAAGCAATATCAGAACGTTAACTAGATAGAGGCATTGTGCTGTGAATCTTAACGCAACAATCCTCGGCCAGGCCATCGCGTTTGTCCTGTTCGTTCTGTTCTGCATGAAGTACGTATGGCCGCCGTTAATGGCTGCCATCGAAAAACGTCAAAAAGAAATTGCTGACGGTCTTGCTTCTGCGGAACGAGCACATAAGGATCTTGACCTTGCAAAGGCCAGCGCGACCGACCAGCTGAAAAAGGCTAAAGCGGAAGCTCAGGTAATCATCGAGCAGGCGAACAAACGTCGCGCTCAGATCCTGGACGAAGCCAAAACTGAAGCAGAGCAGGAACGTACTAAAATCGTGGCACAAGCGCAGGCGGAAATTGAAGCCGAGCGTAAACGTGCTCGCGAAGAGCTGCGTAAGCAAGTTGCTATCCTGGCTGTTGCTGGCGCCGAGAAGATCATCGAACGTTCCGTGGATGAAGCTGCTAACAGCGACATCGTGGACAAACTTGTCGCTGAACTGTAAGGAGGGAGGGGCTGATGTCTGAATTTATTACGGTAGCTCGCCCCTACGCCAAAGCAGCTTTTGACTTTGCCGTTGAGCACCAAAGCGTTGACCGTTGGCAAGATATGCTGATGTTTGCCGCTGAGGTGACGAAAAACGAACAAATGGCAGAGCTTCTCTCTGGCGCGCTGGCGCCGGAAACGCTCGCTGAGTCGTTTATCGCAGTCTGCGGTGAGCAGCTGGACGAAAACGGCCAAAACCTGATTAAGGTGATGGCTGAAAATAACCGTCTGAATGCGCTCCCGGATGTTCTTGAGCAGTTTATTCACCTGCGTGCAGCCAGTGAGGCGATCTCTGAGGTAGAAGTTACTTCTGCCAATGCACTGAGTGATGAACAGCTTACGAAGATTAGTGCAGCGATGGAAAAACGTCTGTCACGCAAAGTTAAGCTGAATTGCAAAATCGATAAGTCTGTAATGGCAGGCGTAATCATCCGTGCGGGTGATATGGTCATTGATGGCAGCGTACGCGGCCGTCTTGAACGCCTTGCAGACGTCTTGCAGTCTTAAGGGGACTGGAGCATGCAACTGAATTCCACCGAAATCAGCGAACTGATCAAGCAGCGCATTGCTCAGTTCAGTGTTGTGAGCGAAGCTCACAACGAAGGTACTATTGTTTCTGTAAGTGACGGTGTTATCCGCATCCACGGCCTTGCCGACTGTATGCAGGGTGAGATGATTTCCCTGCCGGGTAACCGTTACGCAATCGCACTGAACCTGGAGCGCGACTCCGTAGGTGCAGTTGTGATGGGTCCATACGCTGACCTCGCCGAAGGCATGAAGGTTAAGTGTACGGGTCGTATTCTGGAAGTTCCGGTTGGCCGTGGCCTGCTGGGTCGTGTGGTGAACACTCTGGGTTCCCCAATCGACGGTAAAGGTCCGGTTGATAACGATGGCTTCTCGCCAATCGAAGTTATCGCTCCGGGCGTAATCGAACGTCAGTCCGTCGATCAGCCGGTACAGACCGGTTATAAATCCGTTGATGCTATGATCCCAATCGGTCGTGGTCAGCGTGAATTGATCATCGGTGACCGTCAGACCGGTAAAACCGCGATGGCAATCGATGCGATCATCAACCAGCGCGATTCCGGCATCAAATGTGTGTACGTGGCTATTGGCCAGAAAGCGTCCACTATTTCTAACGTGGTTCGTAAACTGGAAGAACACGGCGCACTGTCCAACACCATCGTTGTTGTGGCAACCGCGTCTGAATCCGCTGCACTGCAATATCTGGCGCCATATGCCGGTTGCGCAATGGGCGAATACTTCCGTGACCGCGGCGAAGATGCACTGATCGTTTATGATGACCTGTCCAAACAGGCCGTTGCTTACCGTCAGGTTTCCCTGCTGCTCCGTCGTCCGCCAGGACGTGAAGCATTCCCGGGCGACGTATTTTACCTCCACTCCCGTCTGCTGGAACGCGCATCCCGCGTTAACGCGGAATACGTTGAGAAGTTCACCAATGGTGAAGTTAAAGGTAAAACCGGCTCCCTGACCGCTCTGCCGATTATCGAAACCCAGGCGGGTGACGTTTCTGCGTTCGTTCCGACCAACGTAATTTCCATTACTGATGGTCAGATCTTCCTGGAAACCAACCTGTTTAACTCCGGTATTCGTCCGGCAGTTAACCCAGGTATCTCCGTATCTCGTGTAGGTGGCGCAGCGCAGACCAAGATCATTAAGAAACTGTCCGGTGGTATTCGTACCGCACTGGCACAGTATCGTGAACTGGCAGCGTTTTCTCAGTTCGCTTCCGACCTGGATGAAGCTACGCGTAAGCAGCTGAGCCACGGTCAGAAAGTAACTGAACTGCTGAAGCAGAAACAGTATGCCCCAATGTCTGTAGCACAGCAGGGTGTGGTGCTGTTTGCGGCTGAACGCGGTTACCTCGAAGATGTGGAACTGGCGAAAATCGGTAGTTTCGAAGCTGCTCTGCTGGCTTACGTCGACCGTGACCACGCTCCGCTGATGCAAGAGATTAACCAGTCCGGTGGCTATAACGATGAAATCGAAGGCAAGCTGAAAGCTATCCTCGATTCCTTCAAAGCAACCCAGTCCTGGTAACGTCTGGCGGTCTGTCCTAGGACGGACCGCAAGGCATTGAGGAGAAGCTCATGGCCGGCGCAAAAGAGATACGTAGTAAGATCGCAAGCGTCCAGAACACGCAGAAGATCACTAAAGCGATGGAGATGGTCGCCGCTTCCAAAATGCGTAAATCGCAGGATCGCATGGCGGCCAGCCGTCCTTATGCAGAGACCATGCGCAAAGTGATTGGTCACCTTGCGAATGGTAATCTGGAATATAAGCACCCTTACCTGGAAGAACGCGACGTTAAACGCGTGGGCTACCTGGTGGTGTCGACCGATCGTGGTCTGTGTGGCGGCTTGAACATTAACCTGTTCAAAAAACTGCTGGCAGATATGAAAACATGGTCCGATAAAGGCGTTCAGTGCGACATCGCAATGATCGGCTCTAAGGGCGTGTCTTTCTTTAACTCCGTTGGCGGTAACGTGGTTGCTCAGGTAACCGGTATGGGGGATAACCCTTCCCTGTCCGAACTGATCGGTCCGGTTAAAGTGATGCTGCAGGCCTACGATGAAGGCCGTCTGGACAGACTGTACGTTGTCAGCAACAAATTTATTAACACCATGTCTCAGGTGCCAACTCTTACCCAACTGTTGCCGTTACCGGCATCAGAAGATGAAGAGTTAAAACAAAAAGCCTGGGATTACCTGTATGAACCAGACCCGAAACCGCTGCTGGATACTCTGCTGCGTCGTTACGTTGAATCTCAGGTTTATCAGGGTGTGGTAGAAAACCTGGCCAGCGAGCAGGCCGCACGTATGGTGGCGATGAAAGCCGCGACCGACAATGGCGGCAGCCTGATTAAAGAGCTGCAGTTGGTATACAACAAAGCTCGTCAGGCCAGCATTACTCAGGAACTCACCGAAATCGTCGGTGGTGCATCCGCGGTATAACCAGGTTAATTCGTAGAGGATTCAAGATGGCTACTGGAAAAATTGTCCAGGTAATCGGCGCCGTGGTTGACGTCGAATTCCCTCAGGATGCCGTACCGCGCGTGTACGATGCTCTTGAGGTTATGAATGGTAATGAGAGCCTGGTGCTGGAAGTTCAGCAGCAGCTCGGCGGCGGTATCGTGCGTACCATCGCCATGGGTTCTTCCGACGGTCTGCGTCGTGGTCTGGAAGTTAAAGACCTCGAACATCCGATCGAAGTCCCGGTAGGTAAAGCAACCCTGGGTCGTATCATGAACGTTCTGGGTCACCCGATCGACATGAAAGGCGATATCGGTGAAGAAGAGCGTTGGGCTATCCACCGCGCAGCACCGTCCTATGAAGAGCTGTCCAGCTCTCAGGAACTGCTGGAAACCGGTATCAAAGTTATCGACCTGATGTGTCCGTTCGCGAAGGGCGGTAAAGTTGGTCTGTTCGGTGGTGCGGGTGTAGGTAAAACCGTAAACATGATGGAGCTGATCCGTAACATCGCGATCGAACACTCCGGTTACTCCGTGTTTGCAGGTGTTGGTGAGCGTACTCGTGAGGGTAACGACTTCTACCACGAAATGACCGACTCTAACGTTCTGGATAAAGTATCCCTGGTTTATGGCCAGATGAACGAGCCGCCGGGAAACCGTCTGCGCGTTGCTCTGACCGGTCTGACTATGGCTGAGAAGTTCCGTGACGAAGGTCGTGACGTTCTGTTGTTCGTCGATAACATCTATCGTTATACCCTGGCCGGTACGGAAGTATCCGCACTGCTGGGTCGTATGCCATCAGCGGTAGGTTATCAGCCGACTCTGGCGGAAGAGATGGGTGTTCTTCAGGAACGTATCACCTCTACCAAAACTGGTTCTATCACCTCCGTTCAGGCGGTATACGTACCTGCGGATGACTTGACTGACCCATCCCCAGCAACCACCTTTGCTCACTTGGATGCAACCGTGGTACTGAGCCGTCAGATCGCATCTCTGGGTATCTACCCGGCAGTTGACCCGCTGGATTCCACCAGCCGTCAGTTGGATCCGCTGGTTGTTGGTCAGGAACACTACGACACTGCGCGTGGCGTACAGTCCCTGCTGCAGCGTTATCAGGAACTGAAAGACATCATCGCCATCCTGGGTATGGATGAATTGTCTGAAGAAGATAAACTGGTGGTAGCACGTGCGCGTAAGATCCAGCGCTTCCTGTCCCAGCCGTTCTTCGTCGCGGAAGTATTTACCGGTTCCCCAGGTAAATATGTTTCCCTGAAAGACACCATCCGTGGCTTTAAAGGCATCATGGAAGGCGAATACGATCACCTGCCAGAGCAGGCGTTCTACATGGTTGGTTCTATCGACGAAGCCGTGGAAAAAGCCAAAAAACTTTAACGCCTTAATCGGAGGGTGATATGGCAATGACTTACCACCTGGACGTCGTCAGCGCAGAGCAACAAATGTTCTCTGGTCTGGTCGAAAAAATCCAGGTAACGGGTAGTGAAGGTGAACTGGGTATTTTCCCAGGGCATGCCCCACTGCTCACCGCCATTAAGCCTGGTATGATCCGCATCGTTAAACAGTTCGGTCATGAAGAGTTTATCTACCTGTCCGGCGGCATTCTTGAAGTGCAGCCTGGCAACGTGACCGTACTGGCTGATACCGCGATTCGCGGGCAGGATCTCGATGAAGCGAGAGCCCTGGAAGCGAAACGTAAGGCTGAAGAGCACATTAAGAGCTCTCACGGTGACGTGGATTACGCTCAGGCATCTGCGGAACTGGCCAAAGCGATCGCGAAATTGCGCGTTATCGAGTTGACCAAAAAAGCGATGTAACACCGGCTTGAAAACACAAAAACCAGTCTGATTTCAGGCTGGTTTTTTTATGCCTGTGGTTTAAGTTATATAAGCTGAAAAGCTATTTTAATATTTATGTGATCTGTATCACGTAAATATTGATCGATTAAAAAATGAAGCGTAGACTTGTTTTTGTGATGAGTGTCACATAATTAACTCAGATAAAAACAGGATACCAACATGAAATTGATCAACAAAATCATCGCCCTTTTCAGCAACATGAACGTTTCTTTCGGCATGTTCAATCTGTAATACCCTGCCTGCAATGTGGCGCTGTGCTTAATGTGGTTTGTAAGCAAGCGCCGTCAGTCGTCTCACTCCCTGTTCTCGTACTTTTCCCCTTAAATACAGCAAGTTGTCTTATCTATTTTTGTCTGCATAGTCTGAAATCATGACTCGCAGGTATTTTGCTGCTGCCGGCTGAATTTGAGCGATAAAATCGCGTGCTATGTACTAAATTCTTTATTCATTAGGCAAAAAAATAGCAAAAACATTAACCTAAGGCTTTAATAGGTACAGACTCCTGGTTTCGGGGAGACAAAAGACGCCGATATAGATGAAAATAGTTGATTAACAGGTAGGTATTTTCTCCTATTGAACGTTTTATCTTCGGCCCATTTCACGATGAAAAAAATGTAGTAATTTCAATGTGAAACGGTATAAATTCGTTCTCAAATTTAAGTCAGGACGTGTATGTTGAATAGTGCTATGAGCGTCGTGATCCTTGCCGCTGGCAAAGGTACACGCATGTATTCCGATCTCCCTAAAGTGCTGCACACTCTCGCGGGAAAGGCGATGGTCCAGCATGTCATTGATGCTGCTAATGAATTAGGGGCAACTCATGTACACCTGGTCTATGGACACGGTGGTGATTTGCTTAAGCAGACACTGAAAGAAGGCAACCTTAACTGGGTTTTGCAGGCAGAGCAGTTGGGAACCGGCCATGCGATGCAGCAGGCAGCGCCATTCTTTGGTGATGACGAAGACATTTTAATGCTCTATGGCGATGTCCCGCTAATCTCCACTACTACGTTACAACGCTTGCGTGATGCAAAACCGCAGGGTGGTATCGGCTTATTAACGGTAAAACTGGACGACCCAACCGGTTATGGGCGCATTACGCGTGATGACGGTAAAGTCACCGGTATCGTAGAGCATAAAGATGCTACCGACGAGCAGCGTCAGATCCAGGAAATCAACACCGGTATTCTGATTGCCAACGGCGCGGACATGAAGCGCTGGCTGTCAAAATTGACTAACAACAATGCGCAGGGTGAATACTACATCACCGATATCATAGCGCTTGCCTGGCAGGAAGGTCGTGAGATCACTGCCGTTCATCCTGACAGACTCAGTGAAGTGGAAGGCGTGAATAACCGCTTACAACTATCCCGTCTGGAGCGCGTGTACCAGTCTGAACAGGCTGAAAAACTGCTGTTGGCGGGGGTTATGCTGCGCGATCCGGCTCGTTTTGATCTGCGCGGTACGCTTATTCACGGGCGCGATGTTGAAATTGATACTAACGTTATCATTGAAGGTAACGTAACGCTCGGGAACCGCGTGAAGATAAGCGCAGGGTGCATCATCAAAAACAGCGTGATTGGTGATGACTGTGAGCTTAGTCCGTACAGTGTGGTTGAAGATGCACGCCTGGACGCTGCTTGCACTATCGGACCTTTCGCGCGTCTGCGCCCGGGAGCCGAACTGCAGGAAGGCGCGCACGTAGGGAACTTCGTCGAAATGAAAAAAGCGCGTCTGGGTAAAGGCTCTAAAGCCGGTCATTTGACTTATCTGGGCGATGCGGAAATTGGCGATAATGTGAATATCGGTGCGGGTACGATCACCTGTAACTACGATGGTGCCAATAAGTTTAAAACCATTATTGGCGACGATGTTTTTGTTGGTTCAGACACTCAGCTGGTGGCTCCTGTTACCGTGGGTAAGGGCGCGACTATCGCAGCCGGAACTACCGTTACGCGAAATATCGCCGATAATGAACTGGTTTTAAGCCGCGTGCCGCAGGTCCATAAGCAGGGCTGGAAACGTCCGGTGAAGAAAAAATAATTTTAGTTTTGTAGGCCTGATAAGGCGTAGCCATCATCAGGCAGACAGAGGGATGAGGAGGTAAATATATATCTCCCTCCCAATAGCAGTAACTATAAAAATAACCCCACTCTCTACAAGGCTCGGGGAGCCCGGAATACGGGCATTGCCCAAAGTATTTCGCGCCTTAGCAAGGCGGCAAACCTGGGAATCTTCGGGAGCTTACTGAGGTAAGTGACCGGAGTGAACAAGTGCAGCCAACGCAGCAACGGCGTGAAAGACGAAGGGTAAACAGGTTGACCGACAACGACAGGCATAATGCCTAAATTCGGAATCATAAAATATGTGTGGAATTGTTGGCGCTATCGCGCAGCGTGATGTAGCTGAAATCCTTCTCGAAGGTTTACGTCGTCTGGAATATCGTGGCTATGACTCTGCCGGTCTGGCAGTTGTCGATGCTGAAGGCAACATGACCCGTCTGCGTCGTCTGGGTAAAGTACAGATGCTTACCGCTGCTGCGGAAGAACATCCGTTGCATGGCGGCACAGGTATTGCTCATACCCGTTGGGCGACCCATGGTGAACCTTCAGAAGCGAACGCGCATCCGCATGTTTCTGAACATATTGTGGTGGTGCATAACGGCATCATCGAAAACCATGAACCACTGCGCGAAATGCTGAAAGCGCGTGGTTACACCTTCGTTTCTGAAACCGATACCGAAGTGATTGCTCACCTGGTGCATTGGGAGCTGGAACAGGGCGGAACCCTACGTGAAGCTGTGCTGCGGACTATCCCGCAACTGCGCGGTGCATACGGCACGGTGATCATGGACACCCGTAACCCGGAAGTCCTGCTGGCGGCACGTTCTGGTAGCCCGCTGGTTATTGGCTTGGGGATGGGTGAGAACTTTATCGCTTCCGATCAGCTGGCGCTGCTGCCGGTTACCCGTCGCTTTATCTTCCTTGAAGAAGGCGATATTGCGGAAGTGACCCGCCGTTCGGTCTCTATTTTCGATAAGTCTGGCGAAGAAGTGACACGTCAGGATATCGAATCCAGTCTGCAATATGATGCTGGCGAAAAAGGTATTTACCGCCACTACATGCAGAAAGAGATTTACGAACAGCCGAACGCGATTAAAAACACCCTTACCGGGCGTATCAGCCATGGTGAAGTGGATTTAAGCGAGCTGGGTCCGAATGCCAACGAGCTGCTGTCTCAGGTGGAGCATATCCAGATTATCGCCTGTGGTACCTCGTACAACTCAGGTATGGTATCCCGCTACTGGTTCGAGTCGCTGGCAGGTATTTCCTGTGATGTGGAAATCGCTTCCGAGTTCCGCTATCGCAAATCAGCTGTGCGTCGTAACAGCCTGATGATCACTCTTTCCCAGTCTGGTGAAACGGCGGATACCCTGGCGGGTCTGCGCTTGTCTAAAGATCTGGGCTATCTGGGATCGCTGGCTATCTGTAACGTACCGGGATCTTCTCTGGTGCGTGAATCAGACCTGGCGATAATGACCAATGCCGGGACTGAAATAGGCGTGGCTTCGACGAAAGCATTTACCACTCAGTTGACAGTTCTGTTGATGCTGGTGGCGAAACTGTCTCGTCTGAAAGGCCTGGATGCGTCAATCGAACAGGAGATCGTTCACGGTCTGCAGGCATTGCCGAGCCGCATTGAACAGATGCTGTCTCAGGACAAACGTATCGCAGCTCTGGCGGAAGATTTCTCTGACAAACATCATGCGCTGTTCCTTGGCCGTGGCGATCAGTATCCGATTGCGCTGGAAGGCGCGCTGAAGTTAAAAGAGATCTCTTATATTCACGCTGAAGCTTATGCCGCTGGCGAACTGAAACACGGCCCGCTGGCGCTGATTGATGCCGATATGCCGGTTATCGTGGTTGCACCGAACAACGAACTGTTGGAAAAACTGAAATCCAACATTGAAGAAGTTCGTGCCCGCGGCGGCCAGTTATACGTCTTCGCCGATCAGGATGCTGGGTTCACTAGCAGCGAAAACATGCACATCATTGAGATGCCGCATGTGGAAGAGGTCATTGCACCGATCTTCTACACTGTTCCGCTGCAGTTGCTGGCTTATCACGTGGCGCTGATTAAAGGCACCGATGTGGATCAGCCGCGTAACCTGGCTAAATCGGTTACTGTAGAGTAAGTCGGTTATAGTGAAAATGCCCCGCTTTTGGCGGGGCATTTTTTATTCGTTGTTCTGTTTTTAATCAACTATCCCGCTTTTTTTATGTGACAAACCGTCATCTTCAGCTACTGTTTTCAGTGTCATAAAAAGAAATTTTTTGCGAAATATTACCGTCACGTGTCATTTCAACTGATTATTTTTATTGGTTTTTTTTATTTGTTTTGTCTGATTTATTTCGTTGTCATAAAACTGTCATATTTCGTACATTTAACTGTCACCTGTTTATCCTATTTTGCTCATCGTAGCCACTTAACAATGATTTACGAAAATCGTGCAGGAGACATTATGAAAGTTATGCGTACCACTGTCGCAACTGTTGTCGCCGCGACCTTATCGATGAGTGCTTTCTCTGTATTCGCAGCAGCAAGCCTGACAGGTGCAGGTGCAACTTTTCCTGCGCCGGTGTATGCCAAATGGGCTGATACCTATCAGAAAGAGACCGGTAGCAAAGTAAACTACCAGGGTATCGGCTCCTCCGGTGGTGTAAAGCAAATTACTGCAAATACCGTTGATTTCGGTGCATCTGATGCACCATTGTCTGATGAGAAACTGGCACAGGAAGGTCTTTTCCAGTTCCCAACAGTGATCGGCGGTGTGGTGCTGGCGGTGAATATCCCAGGCCTGAAATCCGGTGAGCTGGTGCTTGACGGTAAAACGCTAGGTGACATCTATCTCGGCAAAATTAAGAAGTGGGATGATGAAGCCATCACCAAACTGAACCCGGGTCTGAAACTGCCTTCTCAGAATATCGCCGTTGTTCGTCGTGCTGATGGTTCCGGTACTTCCTTCGTATTCACCAGCTATCTGGCAAAAGTGAATGAAGAGTGGAAATCTAAAATTGGTTCAGGCTCTACCGTTAACTGGCCAACCGGTCTGGGTGGTAAAGGTAACGACGGTATCGCCGCGTTCGTACAGCGTCTGCCAGGCTCTATCGGCTACGTTGAATATGCTTATGCTAAGCAGAACAACCTGGCCTATACCAAACTGGTTACTGCTGACGGCAAACCGGTAAGTCCGACCGAAGAAAGTTTCGCTAATGCGGCTAAAGGCGCTGACTGGAGCAAAACTTTTGCCCAGGATCTGACTAACCAGAAAGGTGACGAGGCGTGGCCAATCACGTCTACAACCTTCATTCTGGTTCATAAAGAGCAGAAGAAACCTGAGCAAGGCGCTGAGGTGCTGAAATTCTTTGACTGGGCATACAAAAATGGCGGCAAGCAGGCCAATGACCTGGATTACGCCAGCCTGCCGGACAGCGTGGTTGAGCAGATTCGTGCTGCATGGAAGACCAACGTGAAAGACAGCAGTGGTAAAGCGCTGTATTAACAGAATATCTTTGACGAATTGGCGGATGGCGCTACGCTTATCCGCCCTACGGTTCAGACTGTAGGCCCAATGTATAGACCGGATAAGCGTAGCGCCATCCGGTTTGGGCAACTTCGTAAAACGTGTTTAATGGAAAGAGTAATTTATGGCTGCAACCAAGCCTGCTTTTAACCCTCCGGGTAAAAAGGGTGACATGATATTCAGTGCGCTGGTAAAACTGGCTGCGCTGATTGTGCTATTGATGTTGGGTGGCATTATTGTCTCTCTGGTCATCTCCTCCTGGCCAAGCATCCAGAAATTTGGTTTCTCGTTCCTGTGGACCAAAGAATGGGATGCGCCAAACGATATCTACGGTGCGCTGGTACCAATTTACGGTACGTTGGTCACCTCTCTTATTGCACTGCTGATTGCCGTTCCGGTGAGCTTCGGCATTGCGTTGTTTCTGACGGAATTAGCGCCTGGCTGGCTGCGTCGCCCGCTGGGTATCGCTATCGAACTGCTGGCGGCGATCCCGAGTATCGTTTACGGCATGTGGGGCTTGTTTATCTTTGCTCCGCTGTTCGCAACCTACTTCCAGGAGCCAGTCGGTAACATTCTTTCCAATATCCCGTTTGTTGGTGCCCTGTTCTCCGGTCCGGCATTTGGCATTGGTATTCTGGCCGCTGGCGTGATCCTTGCCATCATGATCATCCCGTACATTGCAGCCGTTATGCGCGATGTGTTCGAACAAACGCCGGTGCTGATGAAAGAGTCAGCCTATGGTATCGGTTGCACTACCTGGGAAGTTATCTGGCGTATCGTCCTGCCGTTCACCAAAAATGGTGTGATTGGTGGCGTGATGCTGGGTCTTGGGCGCGCGTTGGGTGAAACCATGGCGGTAACCTTTATTATCGGTAACACCTACCAGCTCGACAGTGCGTCGCTGTACATGCCGGGCAACAGCATTACCTCTGCGCTGGCGAATGAGTTTGCCGAAGCGGAATCTGGCTTGCATGTTGCTGCTCTGATGGAACTGGGGCTGATCCTGTTTGTGATCACCTTCATCGTGCTGGCGGCATCTAAGTTCATGATCATGCGCCTTGCGAAAAACGAGGGGGCACGCTAATGGCTACGCTTGAAATGCAAAACACAGCCGCGCTGGCGGAATCCCGCCGTAAGATGCAGGCGCGTCGCCGTATGAAAAACCGCATCGCGCTGACGCTCTCTATGGCGACGATGGCATTCGGTCTGTTCTGGCTTATCTGGATCCTGATGTCCACGGTTACCCGTGGTATTGATGGCATGTCGCTGGCACTGTTCACCGAAATGACGCCTCCGCCAAATACCGCTGGTGGTGGTCTGGCGAACGCTCTGGCCGGTAGCGGACTGTTGATTCTGTGGGCGACCGTGTTTGGTACACCGCTCGGTATTATGGCGGGCATCTATCTGGCCGAGTACGGGCGTAAGTCCTGGCTGGCTGAGGTGATCCGTTTTATCAACGATATTCTGCTTTCTGCACCATCAATTGTTGTTGGTCTGTTTGTTTACACCATTGTGGTGGCGAAGATGGAGCACTTCTCCGGCTGGGCGGGTGTTATCGCGCTGGCACTGCTGCAGGTGCCTATCGTTATCCGCACCACCGAGAACATGCTCAAACTGGTGCCGGACAGCCTGCGTGAAGCGGCATATGCGCTGGGTACGCCGAAGTGGAAGATGATTTCTGCTATCACCCTGAAAGCGTCTGTCTCCGGCATTATTACAGGCGTTCTGCTGGCGATTGCGCGTATTGCGGGTGAAACCGCCCCGCTGTTGTTTACGTCGCTCTCCAATCAGTTCTGGAGCACCGACATGATGCAACCCATTGCCAACCTGCCGGTAACGATATTTAAGTTTGCGATGAGTCCATTTGCTGAATGGCAGCAACTGGCCTGGGCCGGGGTGTTGATTATTACCCTGTGCGTACTGTTGCTGAATATTCTGGCGCGCGTGATTTTCGCGAAGAAGAAACACGGTTAATTATTTACGGCGCGGCCAACGACGGCGGCGCTGAATGAGGAAGAGATTGAGATGAGTATGGTTAACACGACTCCGGGTAAAATTTCAGTACGTGACCTGAACTTCTACTACGGCAAATTCCATGCCCTGAAGAACATCAACCTGGATATCGCTAAAAACCAGGTAACTGCGTTTATCGGTCCGTCAGGTTGCGGTAAATCAACGTTGCTGCGTACTTTTAACAAAATGTTTGAATTGTACCCGGAGCAGCGTGCAGAAGGTGAAATCCTGCTGGATGGCGACAATATACTTACCAACACCCAGGATATCGCACTGCTTCGTGCCAAAGTGGGGATGGTGTTCCAGAAACCGACGCCGTTCCCGATGTCCATTTATGACAACATCGCATTTGGTGTACGCCTGTTTGAAAAGCTCTCCCGTGCGGATATGGATGAGCGTGTGCAGTGGGCGTTGACCAAGGCCGCATTATGGAACGAAACCAAAGATAAACTGCACCAGAGCGGGTACTCTCTCTCCGGTGGTCAGCAGCAGCGTTTATGTATTGCGCGTGGTATCGCCATTCGCCCGGAAGTACTGCTGCTGGATGAGCCATGCTCAGCGCTCGACCCGATCTCCACCGGGCGTATCGAAGAGCTGATCACCGAGCTTAAAGAGGATTACACCGTTGTTATCGTCACCCACAACATGCAGCAGGCTGCACGTTGTTCAGACCACACGGCGTTTATGTACCTGGGCGAATTGATTGAGTTCAGCAACACGGACGATCTGTTCACCAAGCCCGCGAAGAAACAAACTGAAGACTACATTACCGGCCGCTACGGTTGATATGCCCTTCAGCTTTCAAGCGATAACCGCGTTGGCTGCCTTTGCTCACCCCAGTCACGTAGTAGGCTACGCTCCCGGGGACTCGCGCAGTTGCCGCCTTGTTCTCGCTCGAAATCTTTTGGACATCTGGAGAAATGATGGACAATTTAAATCTTAATAAACATATTTCCGGCCAGTTCAATGCAGAACTGGAGAGTATTCGTACCCAGGTGATGACCATGGGCGGCATGGTAGAGCAGCAGCTTTCTGATGCGATTACCGCCATGCATAATCAAGACAGCGAGCTGGCGAAGCGCGTCATTGAAGGCGACAAGAACGTCAACATGATGGAGGTGGCGATTGATGAAGCTTGTGTGCGTATCATCGCCAAGCGTCAGCCGACGGCGAGCGACCTGCGACTGGTTATGGCGATTATCAAAACCATCGCTGAACTGGAACGTATTGGTGATGTGGCCGACAAAATTTGCCGCACCGCGCTGGAAAAATTCTCTCAGCAGCATCAGCCGCTGCTGGTAAGCCTGGAATCACTGGGTCGCCACACCGTGCAAATGCTGCATGATGTGCTGGATGCCTTTGCGCGTATGGATCTGGACGAAGCGGTACGTATCTACCGTGAAGACAAGAAAGTTGACCAGGAATATGAAGGTATCGTGCGTCAACTGATGACTTACATGATGGAAGACCCGCGCACTATTCCAAGCGTACTTACCGCGCTGTTCTGTGCGCGCTCTATCGAGCGTATCGGTGACCGTTGCCAGAATATTTGCGAATACATCTTCTACTTCGTGAAGGGGCAGGATTTCCGTCACGTGGGCGGCGATGAGCTGGATAAGCTGCTGGCGGGTAAAGATCCGAAAGAGTAATAGTTGTGTGATCCGCAGGCCCGGTAAGCTTGCGCCTCCGGGCAGTTCGCCGGATGGCGCTAATGCTTATCCGGCCTACAATACAATAACCATTCCGACATCATTAGCGCGTCAAATTCCACCCACGAGCCTTCCACAACTCAGGTAACTGCGCCAGATCGGTAAAGGTCGTTACTTTTGGATGATCGATCGGCTTGTTGTGTGGATCGGCACAGAAGTAGAAAACCTCCATTCCCGCATCGATTCCCGACTGCGCACCTGCACTGGAATCATCCACCAGAATGCAGTTTTCTGCGTTGACGTTCATTGCTTTTGCCGCATGAAACATCAGGGCCGGATCGGGCTTCCAGCGCTGAATATCATAGCCACTGAACAATAAATCAGGGAAATGATGCAACATACCCAGCTTACCCAGAGAATGCTGCATTTTGCTGACCGGACCGTTAGACACCACGCATATGGGCACAGCCATGCTGTCCAGCAATGAATTAGCCCCTGCAATCACCTCCAGTTCGGTATCGAACAGGCGTGCGACCTCAGCGCGGTAAACGGGTTCTAAATCGGCTTTCGCCAGTTCGACACCGTGTTCTTCGTTGATAATGTCGATGATCTCGTAGAGCTTTACCCCCTTGAAGCGCTTAAAAATCTCTTCAAGATCGAGCGTAATGCCGAACGCCTGGAACATGCTGACATACGCGCGAGAACAAATTACTTCACTGTCGACAAGGGTACCGTCACAGTCAAAAAATACGGCTTCTATCTGGGACATGTCATTTCCATTTTAACAAGTTTAACGTTTACGTAATGCATAATGGGGTGACGCAATCGTTGCCGTATAAGCAAATTCAATGAAAAAAGTTGCTCATAACCCAACCCTATTGTCGCATTTTGGTATAGGATAGCGACGAATTTTCCCTCCTTGTTCGGAAATTGATAATGAGTCAACAACACACAACCCAGGCTTCTGGCCAGGGGATGCTGGAACGCGTGTTCAAGCTGCGCGAACATGGCACGACGGCGCGGACCGAAGTGATCGCCGGTTTCACTACTTTCCTGACGATGGTGTATATCGTTTTTGTTAACCCGCAAATTCTTGGCGTTGCGGGTATGGATACCAGTGCAGTCTTTGTCACCACCTGTCTGATTGCTGCATTTGGTAGCATCCTGATGGGACTGTTTGCCAACCTGCCGGTAGCGCTTGCACCTGCGATGGGGCTGAACGCATTTTTTGCCTTTGTAGTCGTCGGTGCGATGGGGCTGTCATGGCAGATTGGTATGGGCGCTATCTTCTGGGGCGCGGTTGGTCTGCTGCTGCTGACAATTTTCCGTGTGCGTTACTGGATGATCGCCAATATTCCGGTCAGCCTGCGCGTGGGGATCACCAGCGGTATCGGCCTGTTTATCGGCATGATGGGGCTGAAAAATGCCGGCGTTATCGTGGCGAATAAAGATACGCTGGTTTCTATCGGCAACCTGACTTCCCACAGCGTGCTGCTGGGCGTTCTTGGCTTCTTTATTATCGCGATTCTGGCATCACGCAACATTCATGCGGCGGTACTGGTCTCGATCATTGTTACCACTCTGTTGGGCTGGTTGCTGGGCGATGTCCACTACAACGGTATTGTATCTGCGCCGCCGAGCGTTATGTCCGTCATCGGGCATGTTGATCTGGCCGGTTCATTTAACATTGGTCTGGCGGGCGTTATTTTCTCTTTCATGCTGGTCAACCTGTTTGACTCCTCTGGTACGCTGATTGGCGTCACGGATAAAGCCGGCCTGGCGGACGCAAAGGGTAAGTTCCCGCGCATGAAGCAGGCGCTGTTTGTGGATAGCGTTTCGTCTGTTACCGGTGCGTTTATCGGTACATCTTCTGTAACCGCGTATATTGAATCCTCTTCCGGGGTTTCGGTCGGTGGGCGTACCGGCCTGACAGCGGTTGTTGTTGGTTTGCTGTTCCTGCTGGTTATCTTCCTTTCGCCGTTGGCGGGAATGGTTCCGGGATATGCGGCAGCCGGTGCGCTGATTTACGTTGGTGTACTGATGACGTCCAGCCTGTCACGTGTGAAGTGGGATGACCTGACAGAAGCCGTTCCGGCGTTTATTACTGCGGTAATGATGCCGTTTAGCTTCTCCATTACCGAAGGTATTGCGCTGGGCTTTATTTCCTACTGCGTAATGAAAATCGGTACCGGGCGCTTCCGTGACCTCAGCCCGTGCGTCATTGTTGTCGCGCTGCTGTTTGTATTAAAGATTGTGTTTATTGACGCACATTGATTTACCAGCCGCTTCAGCTTCACATTATGAAGCTGAAGCGGCTCCTCTGGTTATCCTGCATTATTCCTCCCCCTGCTAATTATCTTTTTCTGAATAAAAATAGACTGTAATTGATTAAAAATAATTATGAATAATAACCAAGGCTAAATATCTGTTTGGTCATAACAAGGTAAATAGCAAAATTGCACACCCGTTTCCCAGAAATCGTCACGGTTCATCCTATGACGCAGTGGTGCTGGCCTCGGTTGCGGTTTCAATTAGTTAAACACTCTGTTAATAAATTGAAATGTTTAAATTTCATTATTTTTGAAATATCAAAAATAGCCTTGATAAATGCAGGGTGCATTTCAAGTTTCGCATGCGTTTTTTTCGTTACTGTTTCTTATCTCTATAAAAAGGAATTCAGAAATGAAAAAGACGACCACTGGGATACTTTGTGTTTCTCTGCTTTTTCCATTGTTCGCGTCGGCATCCAGCGTAACGCTGGATGGGCACTCGTTAACGCTGGATGAAGCCTGGGCTATCGCACAGGGACAAAAACAAGTCGATATTGCGTCAACCGCCATGAATCGCGTCGATAAAGCCAACAAACTATTGATGATCGCTGCGGGAAAAGGTGTCCCGGTTTATGGGCTAACCGTTGGTGTTGGTTTGAACAAAGACAAATCACTGTTTGATGCGCACGGGAAATTAACTCCGGAAGTTATCCAGGCGTCGCGTGAATTTAATATCAATGCACTGCATGCACATGCTGCAGGTGTTGGTCCTGATATGCCTGACGAACTGGTGCGTCTGGCGATGGTGATCCGTCTTAACACGATGCTGACGGGGAATACTGGCGCTCAACCGCAGGTTGCCAGGATGTACCAGCAGCTACTCAACAAACATATCACCCCTGTGATACCGTCGCGCGGTTCTGTTGGTGAAGCTGATATTACCCTCGCGTCCCATATTGGCGATGTAATGATTGGTGAATGGCGTGTGCGTGTGAACGGCACCGAGATGGCTTCCGCAAAAGCGCTACAACAAGCCGGCATCGCGAAACTCGAACCGCTCGGTAAGGACGCGCTCTCTATCCTCTCTTCAAATGCAATTTCCGCCGCGTATTCAGCCAAAGCGTTGCTGGAGTCCAGGCAGATTATCAACATTACGCCAGCGGTGTTTGGTTTGTCTCTGGAAGCGCTGGATGGCAACGTTGCACCATTCTTGTACCAAAGCTTAAGTGTGCGACCTTTCCCCGGTGTGCAGGATACCGGGGGAAGCATTCGTAATGCGCTAAGCGGATCTTATCTCTGGCAGCATCAGGACGGGCGCCCTTTGCAGGATCCCCTTTCTTTCCGTACGACGGTATTTGTGCTGAATGAAGCGCGTCGTGAATGGAACGAAGCCTGGCAGATGCTGGAAATTCAACTAAACAGCTCCGACGATAATCCTGCGGTGATTGTGGATGCAGACCACTCGTTGGCGGAGAACAGTCAGGTTGAGCAGTACTTTGTTAGTGCGAAAGATGCTAACGGTGAAACCATAAGCGGCGCGATTTTCCCTACCTCTAATTTTGAACCCCTCCCGCTGGCGCTGGCGATTCAGAACTTGTCTTTAGCAATGGGGCATCTGGCGCATAACAGCGTTCAACGCACGTTACACCTGTCCGATGACCATTTCACCGGTCTAAGCCGCTTTCTCGCGTCTGATACCAATCAGAAAGGACACGCTTTCGGTGCTATCCAGAAACCTCAGGTAGCGTTACTGGCGGATATTCGCGATTTGGTTAACCCGGTCTCTCTCGATGGTCAACCGATGGCGGGAACCATTGAGGATACTTATACCAATAACCTGCGAGCCTCCAAACGACTGAGTCAAATTGCTGATGATATGTGCAATATCTATGGTCTGGAGCTGTTGCACGCCAGTCAGGCTATCGATTTACGCAAGCAGAAAAACCCAGATCTGAAGCTGGGCGAACTGACAGGAAAACTCTTTGCTACTTATCGTGAAAAGGTTCCGTTTGTTACCCAGGATCGGATTTTCAGTGACAACATTGCGGACTCTTCTGCGATGGTGGCGTCATTCCCTGCCAGCTCACTGGTCAGCATGAAGACAGGGAGCAAATGACGGCAATGAAAAAAAACAGCGATGTGTCGCGGCGAGCTTTTCTAACCCAAAGCACAATCCTGGCGACAGGCGGCGCACTGGCGACGCTAACGGGAACGGCATGGGCGCAGGAGAGCTGCGCCCAGGTTCAGGGTGTTCGCTACCATAAAATTTACGATGTGATCGTGGTCGGGAGTGGTTTTGCCGGTTTGGCCGCCGCACTTGAAGCGGTGCAGGCCGGTCGCAGTGTTCTGGTTATTGATAAAATGCCTGTTTTTGGCGGTAACTCGGCGATTAACGGCGGTGCGGTCGCCGTTGCCGATTCTCCCCCGCAGCGAAAAGAGGGGATCGTCGATTCACCTGAGCTGATGTACAAGGACATGCTTAAGGCCGGACGCGGCCTGAATGATAAAGAGCAGCTGAAAATTCTGGTTGAGAATACGAACGCGGCGTATGAATTCACGCTTAAACACGGCGTAAAGTACAAACCGTTTGTACAACACTTTGGCGGCCATTCAGTCCCTCGTACGCTGCAAACCGTGGAGAGTTCCGGTGCGGGGATCACCCGTCCATTGAAAGAATCCGCCGCGAAAATGGGCGTGGTTTTCCGTTCTCAATGCAAGCTGGAATCTTTCCTGCAAAACGCGCAAGGGCGTGTGATTGGTCTGACGGTTCGCGATGGCTATCAATTCCCTGACGAACAAACCGGGCAGATTCGTCATTACGGCGCACGTTATGGCGTAGTGATGTGTTCTGGTGGTTTTTCTAATGATTTGCGTTTCCGCAAACTGCAAAACCCCATGCTGGATGAGCGAGTAGACTCCACCAACCATCCTGGTGCCACGGCGGAATGCCTGGTACACATGCTGCGTATTGGCGCAACACCCGTACAGCTAGATCTAATCCAGCTAGGTCCCTGGTCATCGCCGGACGAACGAGGCTTCGGCTATGTGTCGCAGTTCAATACTATCTCCGGTTTTCCCAACGGGATCATGGTCAACCCGCGTACAGGTCACCGTTTCACAAACGAACTTGCCGATCGCAAAGAGCGTGAAGAGGGCATTCTGGCGCAGGTAGATGAAAAAGGTAATCCACTTTATCCCATCTGCTTCACGACGCTGGAAGGTGCAAAACTGGCCCAGAGTCTGGGGCATGCATTGCACTATGGCGTAGCCTGGCAGTTTGACTCGCTGGAACAACTGGCGGCTCATTTTGGTATCCCTTACGCCACGCTGCAGGATGAGGTAGATGCCTACAATGCCGCTGTTGCACGTAAAGGCGGTGATCGGATGAAGAAAGATGTCAGTCGTGCTGTGCCGCTGGAGAAGGGGCCGTTTGTCGCGGTGCGCGTGTGGCCCAAAGTGCACTATGTCATGGGTGGGGTACAAATCAGCATGCGCGCGGAGGTACTCAATGCGGCGGATAGTCAACCGATCGCTGGGTTATATGCTGCCGGAGAAGCAACCGCGGGGTCACATGGTGGTAGCCGCCTCGGTAGTTGCGCCGTTGCAGACTGTCTGGTCTTCGGTCGTATAGCCGGTCTCAGCGCCGCCTCTGCAACCGCGGCGGATGATTCATTTGATGTTGGGGGAATTTAACATGGCGAAATTTTGCATGGCCTTGTTACTGCTGTTGACTGGCAGTTTTTCTCAACTTGGTGTTGCAGCAGATAACGAAGCCGCCTTTCACCAGCAACTGAATACGATGGCTGTTAAGCCTTATCATCATTCTCTGGAAGCCACCGGGCGCGATACATCATGCCAATTGTGTCATGGCGCCAGCACGCCAGTCGCCGCTCCAAATGATAAAGCATGCCTGAGTTGTCATGGAACGCGGGATCAGATTGCGGGATTAACGCAGCCAGATCCACATAAAAAGAATGCCGAGCCTAATCCGCATGATTCGATGCATTACGGCAAAGATGTTCCCTGCACTGCCTGCCATAACGAGCACAAACCTTCGGTTATCTACTGCAACAACTGCCACCTCTTTAAATATCCAGATATGAAGCCATGAGGGATATTATGTGTGGGCTCTTAAAGAGAGGTTTGTTTTGTCTGGTTTCAGGATTGATATCGCTGTCGGGGTATTCCGCTCCGATCCCGACAGCGCAGCTCAATCAACCCTGCCAGGAATGCCATGCTGACAGTGACATTCAGGGAATATCAACCGATAAAGTGCAGGCTAATTTATTCGTCTCAATGGATAAATATCACGACAGCGTACATGGCAATGTGCCATGTATCGCTTGCCATCAGAGTCAGCCGGAAAGTGAGGGGTTTTCAGCCACCCCGCATGTGCTAAAACCCATTGGCGATAAGGTTTGTGAGAGCTGCCACGGCGTTGTGATGCGCGATACCGTGCATGCCATGCAGCAAAGCGTACATAATCAAAAGATTGCGAAAGGGCTGCTTTCCTGTACCTCCTGCCATAATGCGCACACGATGACGGCCGGGGAGATTAATCATCCAGATAAAAAACAAATCGCAGATGGTAATCTGATGTGCACCAATTGCCATTCGCGGGCAGGTGTATTTTCGCAGTTATCCGGGGGAAAGGCTTCTAAATCTCAGGATATGGCGCATTCAGCGCTACCTTATGCCACACAACACCTCAGTAGCCTGCGGTGTATTGATTGTCATGCTGATGCCACGGATACAACGTTGCACCGGATATTACCGGCCTCACAAACGATCGGATGTGAGCAGTGTCATGGTGACGGATCGCTGCTTAGTGCTCGCCACAAAACGTTTGCCCCTGATGAAAACACCATTGCTGGCAGTAAGTTGGGGAAAGGATTATTTGACGACCTTGCGCTCAGAAATAAACTGGCGGCGGTCGCGGTCTCAGCCCCTGTTGTTCGTCAGGTTGATGGTGCCCTGTTTACCGATACCTATATGATCGGCAATAACGGGAGTGGGCGAGTTGATCGTTTGTTTGCATACGTTCTGTGTGGATTCGTTATTCTGCTTATTTGCCATGGTTTGGGGCGACTTGTGATATCTCATCAGGCAACAGGCGGAAAGATAGAAAAACGTTATCTCTATACGTTGCCCGTTCGCTGCTGGCACTGGCTAAATGCACTTTGTTTTGCCGTACTTATTATCAGTGGTTGCGCATTGCACTGGGTAAGTTCTCGATTCTCTCTTTGGGTCGATGTACATAATATTACTGGCGTGCTTTTGTGTGTTATCTGGTTGGGCTTTATTCTGTTGGCCTGCTGCGGTAACGGGCATCACTATCGGGTTCGTTGGCAGGGAATTATTGGGCGCCTGGTACGTCAGACTCGTTATTATTTGTATGGTATTTTCCGCGGAGAACCTCACCCGGAACATGCTTCGTCTGCGGCTAAATTTAATATCCTGCAACAACTGGGTTATATCGTCGTGATGTTTCTGTTGTTACCGCTACTGATTATCACCGGGTTATTGATGATGTACCCCGGTTATACGCCGAAAACCCTCTTCACATTGCCGGGTAAGCAAGTCGTTGCATATCTCCACTATGGTCTTGCTGTCACGATGGTGGCATTTATCATCATACATCTGTATTTGTGCAGTACTGGTGATACGCCAGGTGCGCTGATTAAAGGAATGATTGACGGTTTTCATCGTACCAGGACGCGTAAATAAAGGCGTTGCTCCCCTTTCCCTCATAATGAAAGGGGAGTGCTACTATTTATCTTTCACTGCAATACCGAGTTTCTTTATTTTGCTGTACAGGGTATTGCTATTCACACCAAGCAGTTCCGCTGCCCCACCTTTCCCTGAAATTTTCCCCCGCGTCTGGCGCAGCGCCAGTTGAATATGTTGACGCATCGCTTCATCAAGTGGCGCAATGGCATTGGTATTCATCTCGCCAGGCAGCATGATGTTGAGCTCATTGAGAGTGCCGCGAAAAAAGGCGTTTTCTAACAAACCAATTAATTCAGTAATATTGCCTGGCCAGTTGTACTCCCAAAGCAGGCGAAGAGAGTCTTCGCCTAAAACAGGTAAGGAGGCCTGTTTATGCTGTTTCGACAGGTATCTCAGATAGTGTATCAACAGAAGCGGAATATCGTTATGTCGATAACGGAGCGGAGGTAGCGTAATAACCTGACAGAGAATGTTGGCGTACCGTTGGCTTGTTATATTATGCTGATGAATGCTGTGATTTTCACTGTTACTGGGTATTTGAGTAGCTGAAAATGGTAGGGTCTGAATGGCTATAACCTGTATCTGGCAATATTCTCGGTAGTTTGAATGCAACCCCAGCAGAAAATTTTGCCAGCGCTCGGGTAATAACCTTATTTCATTTATCTGCAAAGACCCCTGATGCAATTCCAGAAATAAAGCAATGTTCGGTGGCAGAGCAAAATCGATAACCACCGTTTTGTCCACTTTTCCATTTTTTATGATTATCAATTGCCGGACGGAGGCATCAAGTATTCCATAATAATGAATGCCGTTAGAATTGCGCTGTCGTAAAGCAGCTACAAAGGTTTTTTTTCCGACGCCCTCTTCACCCAACATCAGAATGGGTTGTTTACTATTTGCCAGTTCATCTAACGAATTATAAAGCTGGTACAGTGGGATATTGGACGGGCTGACAACGAATTGCTCATCTTCTTCTGATGCAGGAAGTCCTGGTATAAGAGGGGGGATATTTTTCAGTAAGAGGTTATGCCGTGACAGGGCAATGAAGGCAAGCAAGGAGAGCTCTCCTCGTACTGATTCAAACAACGCCGTATGCTGCGGTGTAAAGGCATTTGTATGGTAACTAAACACCCCCATTGCACCCAAACGCACGCCGTCCAGATGCATGCGCATCAGTATAAGGGATTTGATATTACGAAAGCAGGTATTTACAACATATTGAGTCAGCGGGCACTGACTCAGATTATCAATAAGTTGAGTGGAGAAATTATCCGAATAATCGAATTGTCGGGCAATGTTTTCAGGAATAGGGATGACATCCCGTTTCAGTCGTGCCGTTTTATGTGTCGCCAGTGCTAAAAACTGAATACAGCGGATGTCACTACGATAGTAGTTAAAAAAAATACCATCACATTCTATAGAATCTGGTATCGCCTGCAGGCAGGCATACATGGATTTCTCCAGCTGTGTACTGCTACATACTGCTGTCCGCAAATGTGACAAAGTCCTGTCCATGGCATATCCATTGTTCACGAGTGACAAGATGTCGGGAAAAAAAGAGTAGATATATTTATAAATAATATTATTACAACCGTAACAGTTGGTATAACTATGCCATAAATTGCCAGGAGAGAAAACAGAGGAGGGGATAATTCTGGAGCAGAGTCATAAATAACAGGAAATAAGATAATCCAGAAAGATTAGGCTCTTTCTGGATTATTTACAATCATCTGCGAATATTATGCGAACTCTTTTATGCTTTAACTCTCTGAATATATTCGCTAAAAGCAGTCAGCTGGCCGGTGAGATGATCCAACGTACTTTGATCAACCACTTCTCCGGTTTGTGGATCAACTTTGTTCTGAATGACGCCACCCATAAATTCCGGCTTGTTCATAACCATGGCGTCGAGAAATACCAGAATCTGGCGCAGATGGTACTGACAGCGAGCACCGCCGATGCCGCCCATTGAACTGGTCTGAATCAGAACCGGTTTCCCCGCCAGAGGTTGATCGGGCAGGCGAGACAGCCAGTCGATGGCATTTTTCAGTCCGCCCGGAACAGAATAGTTATATTCCGGCGTAACAATAACCACGCCATCGGCTTTCCTGATTTGTTCTGCCAGTGCTTCTACGCTTGCTGGAAAACCCTCTTCTTGCTGCAGATCGGCGTCATACAGAGGAAAATCACCGATAGAGGGTAATGCGTTGATTTCCATCCCCGCAGGAGCAATTTTTGGCAGCGTACGGGCAACCATTCCATTAAATGAACCTTTGCGCAGGCTCCCCAGTAACGTAACAACATTCAATGTTTCAGACATGGTTACTCCTGTTTCATCATGAAGGTTAAATCAGTTAAGCGTATAGCTCTTTGCTGCGGATAATTGTGAAAACCGGATCAGGCGACCCGTCGGCTCATTAGCGCGAGTCTGGATATCAGGCAAACATTTCCAATCCTGTTTACCATCAAACTCCCAAACCTTGAGTTTTTCAATGGCTGGCGTGACCGCGACTGACCATACCAATACATCTTCCGCATCGCAGATGGCTTCGATCTGCGCAGCATGGGCACATTTCAGACGCCCGGCACCGGGTAATAGCTGGAGCTCACGCGGGTCGTCATTGCACACATCACCGGTGAGTTTGAGTACGCTCTGGCGCAGAGTAATAAGTTGTGCGCGTGCTTCATTCGGATCGCTTTGGTTGTTGATCCACAGGTTTTCGTTACTGGAGAAATGGTAGGTTTCGGTTGAATGTGGATTATTAAACCCTCTGTTCGTCCGCTGAAGCTCCATATCCAGACCACATGCACCTTCTGTTGTCAGTGCGACACCAACCATATTTCCGGCATAAGAAATTGAAAAGCCAGGCAGATTTTTATCGCGAAAGACGGGCTTACCTTTGGCTTCAATAACAATGTCGGGCAGTGTGCTTGTGCCGTAAAGCATAAACATCAGTTCGGCGAGCAGGCTTCTGGAGGCCAGAAAGCGTGTCCGGCGGTGAGTCGGTAAATTACTTGCTTCGATGTGGCATGGAGAAGGGAGACGAACTGAAACCAGGTGTCCCTCCGTAAGAATCCCTCTGGCAAAATGTGTCGCCATTTTTCGCTCCGTGATTAATGGTCCGTGATTATTACCAGAGTAACATTTACACGGCTTATAGGCAGGCTTTGCTGCCCAAAAAGTAGACGGAAACGAAATACATTACGCGACATTTACATTTCTGTAGCCAGCGTGGTTAATTTTGCAACAACATCGGAGGCGGATCGTCAGGTCATATCGCGATAAAGAGCCTTGATCGTCTCTTTTAACCAGACGATCTTAGGGTTGTGGCTGTTGCGTTTATGCCAAAGGAGGGTGAACGGTACGCGCATCTTCTCAAGCTGCGCAGCATCAAAAGGCATCGGACGCGCCACAAGCGGCAGCTGGTGAAGTTGGTTATAGCGCTTACAGTAGACTGGGGCCGTAGCTATCAACGCGTGATCCGGTTGCGCGGCCATAAACAGTGACTGCTCAAAACCAGGCAGACACAATGCGATATTTCGTTCGCGTCCCATCTCCTGGAGCACATCGTCCAGCGCCCAGGTATCGCTCTGCTCCCAGCTAATGCTGATATGGGGATAGCGCAGAAAAGTTTCCAGATTCCACTCTTCCCGCAATGCCGGATGATCCTCGCGCAACCAGACGCACGGGAGATCGGAAAACAACACCTCATAATCGATCGACAAAGGAAGCAGGCTGAGTAGTTCGCGCGATCGCGGGTGGCTTTCGCGGCCGGTAAAACCGATATCTACCTCGCCACGAATAATCGCGTCCAGCGAATCGTAGTCCCAGTTGCGCACTTTGATCGTCGCCTGTGGATAACGCTGATAGATCTGCTGTGAGAGCGTGTTGAACATGATCATCACCAGCGGTGTTTCGGCCACCAGATCAAACTTCAATCCGCGCGGCGATTCGTGGTTTGGCTTATCAAGCAGTTGGTTACTCATCTGCATCCACTCCGCCAGGTTTTGCTCCATGCTGACCATCAGCGGCGTTGGCGTCAGCCCCAGTGGGGTGTTTACAAACAACGGATCGTCAAACCAGGCTCTCAGTTTCGACAACGATTTACTGACCGCCGAGGGCGTGACGCTCATCCGCTTAGCGGTTTTGGTAACGCTGCGCTCCTGCATCAGGAGCTGCAGACAGAGCAGTAAATTAAGATCGAGACTGCTGAGGGATTTCTTCATGAGTTGGCGCGGACCGGTCTGGAGCAACAGTGATAATCAGCATGATACTTACTATGCTACAACCAATCAGAATCCCGATCAGCATATTCAGCGCATCGAGGCCGAGGATAGCGGCCAGCCAAATCCACACTGATGAACCACAAACCTGGGCAATGCCTAATGTCGAGCTGGCCACGCCTGCACGCAGCGAGAATGGCCCCAGCGCCTGGCTCATGGCGACACCGAAGCCCACCGAGAATCCCGCACAGATTAAAGTCAGCCCAAACAGAGTGAGCGCATGCGTATTGGCGAGCGTTAACACGATGCCTGCAGCGAGAAAGAGCCCTTGCGAGGTTAGCATCAGAGTTCGAGGTTTAAACAGGCTCAGGGCGAACGGTGTGGAGAACGATACTGCCATACTGATACCCGCAGTCATTGCCATCGTGGTGGCGTATTCACCACGGTCGAAGCCCATTACTTCCATCAGTAGCACCGGAGAAGTATTCACAAAGGTCAGGATCACAGATACGCTGAGGGTGGTAATAGCCAGTCGGCTGAGGAAAAAGCGGTTCACTAGCGACTCTGCGATTTGGTTGGTTTCCGCAGATGTTGAATGCGTTGCCGGGCGCGATTCCCGCAGGATAAACACTGAGAGCAGACAAACGACTACGCCCATGCCCATCATCGTATAGAACAGGCTCTGCCAGGGGTATTTGAGCATGATCAGGTGCCCCATCACCGGAGCCAGAACTGGCACGATACAGGTGATACCGTTCAACAATGACAGCACCTTCGCCCGACGGCGATCGTCCAGCGTATCGCGCAGTATCGCAAACGCCACTACATAGCAGCAGCCCGCACCAACGCCCTGAATGAAACGCCCTACCAGGAATGGCGTGCCACTTTCGGCAAAGGAGCACAGGGCAGAGGCGAAAATGAATATCAGGGCACCGACTATAGCCACTGGTTTTCGCCCTGACTGGTCCGCTACCTTACCCGCGAATAACATTGCTGTCGCCATCCCGGCAAGATAAACGGAGAATGCGATGTGCAGTTGCGCCTCGCTGGCATTCAGATCGGCGGCAATTCGCGGTAATCCCACCAGATACATATCAATTCCGGCCGGATAGAGTAAAACAAGGGCAAAGCTGCAGATTAGAAAGCGTGTCATAGCGACCTCATGAGGAATGTGGCGCTAAGAATACGGGGAGAGAGTCAGTAGTGCGAGTTGCCATTTGGACAACAGTGATTTCCTGATAGGAAAACACCGTTGTCGATTCAATTACAATTCACTCTTCTCGGTATTATTGGCGTAATCGCATTTTGCCCAAAGGGGTTTAATGGCATGCGTCGCACCGTTGAAGGGAAATTCTGCGTTTTTATTTTGTTGAGCGTGCAATAGCATATCGATCTCCGCATTGATGATAGCTTTCGCTTTGGAGTGATATCGCTGTAGTGAAACCTGGCTTAATTTATCGGGTAATTTCAGAAAGCTGTAACTTTTGACTTTATCGTAAACACCGTCTTTGACCTTCATTTTGCTGCCGGAGGGGACGCCAATTTTGAGATCATAGCTCTTTAGTCCTGCAATCCGCTCGGCAACGGTGATTTTTTCCGTTCGCTTGATATTTTTGCTGATCAGCAGCACTGTATTTCGTTGATGCCAGGCCTCAAACATTTGCACATTACCCACGTTTTCTTCATACGAACGTCTATTTGATTTAGGAAACAGAAAACTATTGGAGTTGTGGATTTTTTGTTCATTCTCAGCGAGGGAGGCCACGCTATCTTTTTTCTGTAATTCTTGCTCTGCAGCTGGGCGATAGATATGCAGCAGCCGATCGGCAAGCGTGAGCACCGCATCATAAAGGGTGTGTGTTTGAATGAGTTCCAATAGGTTATTGCGATCTATGGTTATTTGGCAAAATTCGCTATCCCAACTGATAGATTCGTGTTCTTTTTTTTCTTCGTTTTTTTGGGTTCTATCAGGTGAGATTGTTGTAAATTTCCAGCGATAGGGCGTTGATTGAGGTGTCTTCAGATAACGCAGGATGTCAAAAAGCCAGTGGTGAATATCAGTAGCATAAACGCCGATATAAACGTTCAGGATACGCTGAGCATCGTGCTCTGACCCTTGAGTGATCACGCTGTCAATTAGTTGTTCGCAACCTTGTTTTTCAAGATCTTCCTTGATGGCTTTAAAATCATGACTTTCACGTATTCCTCTGATGGCGAATCCGCTGAAGGTATCCGCGAATGGTGTCAGCCATTGGGGGAGTGCACTGTGTTTTTGCCGATAATCCGCGATGAGATGGAACACTGTCTCGGATAAAATATCTAATCTATTGATAGAAAAATACTTATCTAATTTTTCTAATAGCAGGTCGCCATGTGAATGTGCTATTGAAAGATCCTGATGGCAGTAGCCTTTCCGTTTTTCTACGGGAATAGCTGGGCAACCTGTTTGACTGCTAGTTAAAATGGCAAACAGATCGTCGCGAATAAATTCCTCATGAAGGGACATCAGATGTTGGTAGCGCCCTCGGCGTTGTTCAGGCGGATGATTCATCTCCCCCCAAGTTTTCAGGCTTACGTTACCTTTATCGAACCCTTCATACAGTGTTCTCATAAACGCGAGAGTGTTCAGAAGAGGATCCTCTTTTTCTTCTTCAGCACCCACGGCATAGTTATCTGATTTATAAATCTCACTGATTTTAGCGCTTTGATCTTGCAGCGCAGTGATGACGCGATGTTGTTCTTCAAACCAATGGCGGCATTCGGGAAGCGTATAAAGGTGGCGAGCTTTAAAAATAAGAAGGAGTATTTGCTCGCTTATCGCATCGTATATATCCGGGAACGGGTGGCGTTCGCCAGAGAGAAAAGTGCGGAAAACCTGTTTTTGATGATCGGAAAGGGCCATTGATTCTCCATTTTTTGTGATTTTTATCACAAAATCAACCTGCGAAATTTTATAAATGTCATGCCGGGAAATGAAAGAACCCGGTAAGCTCAATCATGATATTTTCCGGAACTGATTGAAAAGTCTTCTATGTCTTTTGTATGCATCAAAATATCAAATAAAATCCACTTCAAAAAATATTAATTGAAGATTAAATATCAAGTAGATTTTAGTCATGATTTATTTTCATAATATTTTATTTTTTTTATCAATTTATGTATTTTTTTTAATATTTTGATTTATTTAATGTGTTGAATATCATTGATTTCAACGAGGCATGTGCCTGTTACGTTGATAAAGGTGATAAGTATGTTTAGCGATCTCTTTGATTATATTAGTGAAAATCCTTTCAAATCTCTTGCTGTCGTAGCGGCAACTCTCGCGACAGGCGGGGCGGCGGCGGCCATGGCCCCGGCTATTGGCGCAGCGGTCAGTGCTGCGGGATTGGGCGTGGCCGGGGGGACCTTAAGCGGTGCCGCAGCCTCTTCAGCGGGGCTCGCTGCGTTGGGAGGAGGGAGCTTGGCTTCTGGTGGACTAGGTATGGCTGGAGGGAAGGCTGTTGTAACAACTGTGGGGGCTGTGATTGGCGGCAGTACATCCGGCAGTATTGCCAAATCTTCATCAACTTATTAACACATTATTTGGAGGCATTAATTATGGGTATTGTTGCGGCAGGTTTACGTGAGTGGAACTATCAAAAAATCAACCGATTAACTCACGCTGGCTTTAGCGACGGCACTATCGCCAGTGCAATTAATGATGACTTGAATGAGCGCAATGTTGAATTGCCGTCACCGTTAACTGCAGTAGATGTTGAGTCATACAAAAAATTATCGTTTCTGGCAGGTGAGCGCTCGTTAATTTCTGAGCATAAAATTCGTGCTCTCACTGACGAGTGTGAACCCGACGCCATGGAATGCTGATAATTTGGATCGGCGGAGAACCCGGTAAGCATGGGTTCTCCACCTTCTTGCGCCTAGCTTTCAATTTCTCGACAAAAGCACTCTCTCAAATTAAAAGCCAAAATTAGCGCTTACTTGCCAATACAGAAACTGGAGAAAATCCTGCCCAGCAGATCGTCGGAAGTAAACTCTCCGGTTATCTCACTGAGGTTTTGTTGCGCCAGTCGCAGTTCTTCCGCCAGCAACTCTCCAGCCCACGCACCCAGCAACTGAGCTTTCCCTTGCTGGAGATGCTCTGCCGCTTCAGCCAGGGCTTGCAGATGACGACGACGCGCCAGGAAGCCGCCTTCCATATTTGTTTCAAAACCCATGCTCTGCTTGAGATGGTTGCGCAGTACGTCCACGCCTTCGCCGGTACGCGCAGAGAGGCGAACCAGTGAGTGGCCATTTACTTCGCTAAGACCCAGTGTTTCGCCAGTGATATCCGCTTTGTTACGCACGACCGTAATCGGTAGCTTCGCAGGCAGACGTGCAATAAAGTCAGGCCATATTTCTGCTGGATCTACTGCGTTCGTGGTGGTGCCATCAACCATAAACAGCACGCGGTCGGCTTGTTCTATCTCCTGCCAGGCGCGTTCGATACCAATACGCTCAACTTCATCGTTTGCGTCGCGCAGACCGGCGGTATCGATGATATGCAGCGGCATACCGTCGATATGAATGTGCTCGCGCAGTACGTCGCGGGTGGTTCCGGCAATATCGGTCACGATCGCTGCTTCACGCCCCGCCAGTGCGTTCAACAGGCTTGATTTGCCTGCGTTAGGACGTCCGGCAATGACTACTTTCATCCCTTCACGCAACAGGCTGCCCTGACGCGCTTCGGCACGAACAGCATCAAGATCACTGATGACGCTATTGAGCTGCGCTTCAATTTTGCCGTCGGAAAGAAAGTCTATTTCCTCGTCCGGGAAATCAATCGCTGCTTCCACATAGATGCGCAGGTGAGTGAGTGCTTCCACAAGGTGGTTCACGCGGGAAGAAAATGCACCTTGCAACGAGTTTAGCGCCGAGCGTGCAGCTTGTTCCGAGCTGGCATCAATCAGGTCGGCAATGGCCTCTGCCTGAGCTAAATCGAGCTTATCGTTAAGAAATGCACGCTCAGAGAACTCGCCGGGTCTGGCAATGCGCAGGCCTGGAATCGTCAGAATGCGTTTTAACAGCAGATCGAGAATGACCGGTCCGCCGTGACCCTGAAGCTCTAAAACATCTTCACCAGTAAAGGAGTTCGGTCCGGGAAACCACAGGGCAATCCCCTGATCCAGCGCACTGCCATCTGCGTCTTTAAATGGCAGATAGTCTGCATAACGCGGTTTTGGCAGTTTGCCCAGTACGGTTTCGGCGACTTCGCGCGCTTTAAGGCCGGAGATACGCAGAATACCCACACCACCACGTCCCGGTGGGGTTGCCTGAGCGACGATGGTGTCGTTATGGCTCATGATATGTCTCGCTGAATACAAATAAAAAAGGCGGTCATCTGACCGCCCTTATTTTAGCGTTAACTCACCGAATCAGGAGTTTTTCTTCTCGCGGCTATGCAGGCCACGCTTCTCCAGACCACGGTAAATCAACTGCTGCTGAATAATGGTTACCAGGTTGCTGACGATATAGTACAGCACCAGACCTGACGGGAACCACAGGAAGAACACGGTGAAGATGACCGGCATAAAGGTCATGATCTTCTGCTGCATCGGGTCGGTCACTGTGGTCGGAGACATCTTCTGAATGAAGAACATCGTCACGCCCATCAGGATCGGCAGGATGTAGTACGGGTCCTGTGCAGACAGGTCATGGATCCACAGAGCGAACGGCGCATGACGCAGTTCAATGGATCCCATCAGCATGTAGTACAACGCCAGGAAGATTGGCATCTGGATGATCAGAGGGAAACAGCCACCCAGTGGGTTAACCTTCTCAGCTTTGTACAGTGCCATCATTTCCTGGCTCTGACGCTGTTTGTCATCGCCCAGACGCTCACGCATTGCCTGAATCTTCGGCTGCAGCATACGCATCTTCGCCATGGAGGTGTACTGCGCTTTGGTCAGCGGGTACATGATGCCACGAACGATAAAGGTGATAACGATGATGGAGAAGCCCCAGTTACCCAGGAAGCTGTGGATGAACTTCAGCAGTTTGAACAGAGGTTGGGAGATGAACCACAGCCAGCCGTAATCCACGGTCAGATCCAGGTGCGGAGCAACTGCCGCCATTTTATCCTGAATTTCCGGACCAACCCACAGGGTGCTGGTCATCGCACCAGTCTGGCCAGGCTGTACCAGTACCGGCTGAGATTTATAGCCGATAGCGGCAATGCCGTTACCCAGATTAGCGGTGTAGAAGTTATTGGTGCCGTCGTTACGCGGAACCCATGCCGTTGCAAAATACTGTTGCAGCATTGCTACCCAGCCGTCTTTAGCATTGACGTTCAGGTTTTCGTTTTCAGCAATGGTGTCGAACTTGTATTTTTCATACTTCTCATCAGGCGTGGAGTACGCTGCGCCACGGAAGGTGTGCAGCGCAAAGTTGCTGCTACCAGTGTCACGATGAGATGGCAGATTGATGGATTGCTTCAGCTGACCAAAGGTGGAGACTTCCAGCGGTTTCTCGCTGGCGTTCTGCACGCTGTAGTTAACGTTGACAGCATATTCACCACGCTTGAGGACAAACGTTTTAGTGAATGTGTTGCCCGCTGCGTCAGTATAGGTCATCGGGATCTGCAGTTCGTTCTGACCGTCAGCCAGTACAAAGGCGTCTTTTTCGACGTTGTACAGCGGACGCGGGCCGTTAGCCGGGTTATCCGGGCCATCGCGACCTGTCAGGCCACTTTGCGCCTGATAGATGAACTGTGGCGTGGTTTCCAGTAACTGGAACGGCTCGGTAGAACCGAGTTCTTTCGGGTAAGCTGGCAGCGAGGCCTGTTCCACATCACCACCACGGGTGTTGATGGTCAGATCAAGCACGTCAGTCTTAACCGTAATCAGTTTCCCCTGGCCACTGGCCGGTACGCCCTGGTCGGCGGCGCTACCCGCTGCGGTGGTCGTTGTCTGCGTGGTCTGTTGAGCTTGAGGTTGAGGATTTTTATCCTGCTCCCAGGCTTGCCAGATCATGAAAGACACGAACAGCAAAGCGATGACTAAAAGATTGCGTTGCGAATCCATCGTTAGTGTTCTCTGGTATCAAATGGTCCGGGCGGGACGGGATCGTCACCACCAGGGTGTAAAGGGTGGCATTTTAATACGCGTTTCACCGTCAACCAACTGCCTTTTATCACTCCAAACCTGCGCAATGCCTCAATTCCGTAGCTCGAACAGGTTGGAGTGAAACGGCAATGCGGCCCAAGCAGCGGACTGATAAGGCGTTGATAGACCCGAATGAGGGCTATCAGGACCCGCGAGCCAGGCGACAATGGCGACGCCATAATTTTTCCAACGCTTCCGAGAGAGCACGGTTATCGAGGTCAGCAACCCCTTTTTTAGCCACCACCACGAAATCCATTGCTGGAAGTTCGTGCTGACGAAGACGAAAACTTTCACGCGTCAGACGTTTAATCCGATTGCGTTCATGTGCGCGTCGAACGTTTTTCTTGGCGACTGTAAGACCGATACGGGGATGCCCCAGCGAATTCAGGCGGCCGAGGATGGTGATTTGCGGCGTGCCAGCCCGTTGTGGCTGCTGGAAGACGAATGTGAAATGAGTGGGAGTTAACAAACGTAACTCCCTGGGAAATGCGAGCTTAACCACTCAGGGGCTAGCTTTTATTACTTAGAAACGGTCAGACGAGAACGGCCTTTAGCACGACGACGTGCCAGAACCTGACGACCATTTTTATTAGCCATACGAGCACGGAAGCCGTGAGAACGGTTGCGCTTCAGTACAGACGGTTGAAAAGTGCGTTTCATGGCGATTTCTACCTAAACTTGAATAAATTCACTGACTTTTGCGTATACCCGAACGAATATCGAACGACTTACGCCACAGTGTGGGTGATTAAAGAGGCCGGATTGTAATAATTGTACACTCCGGAGTCAATTCTCTTTCCTTATTTCCCGCTTTTTTCCGCATGGTTTCGCGTAAAAAACAGGCAGCGTTGACGCCGTGAGGCGACCGTTACTCGCTGGGGGTAAGAATTATACGGGCTGGCGGATAAAGCGCAAGGATCGCCCGGGATCTTTATTAGATCGTTTAAGCAAAAAAGCCGCTTTGCTCATTAATTTTTTCAATATGCGCGCGAAAACCTGCAGCACTTCTCCAGGATCGTTTACACTTAGCCGATTCTGGATCATCCTGTGGATAAATCGGGAAGAATCTGTGAGAAACAGAAGATCTCTCGCGCAGTTTAGGCTATGATCCGCGGTCCTGATCGTTTCATTGGATCCTGATCGGGCATATAACCGCAGACAGCGGTTCGTGCGTCACCCTCTTGCAGGGTCTTTTCGACGTGCGCCAACAATCATGAATGTTTCAGCCTTTGTCATTTATCGACTTTTGTTCGAGTGGAGTCCGCCGTGTCACTTTCGCTTTGGCAGCAGTGTCTTGCCCGATTGCAGGATGAGTTACCAGCCACAGAATTCAGTATGTGGATACGCCCGTTGCAGGCGGAACTGAGCGATAACACGCTGGCTTTGTATGCGCCAAACCGTTTTGTGCTCGATTGGGTAAGGGATAAATACCTTAACAACATCAATGGATTACTGAATAGCTTCTGTGGTGCGGATGCCCCGCAGCTGCGTTTTGAAGTCGGTACAAAACCCGTCACGCAAACGCTGAAGACGCCGGTTAATAACGTTGTGGCGCCTGCGTATGTCGCGCAACAAGTACAGCCGCAACGTGCCGCACCGGCGGCGCGCCCGGGCTGGGATAACGTTCCCGCTCCGGCAGAACACACCTATCGCTCTAACGTTAACGTCAAACACACGTTTGATAACTTCGTTGAAGGTAAATCTAACCAACTGGCGCGCGCGGCGGCACGTCAGGTGGCGGACAATCCTGGCGGTGCCTACAATCCTTTATTCCTGTATGGCGGTACTGGCTTGGGTAAAACCCACCTGTTGCATGCCGTCGGTAACGGGATCATGGCACGCAAGCCGAATGCGAAAGTGGTGTATATGCACTCCGAGCGTTTTGTCCAGGACATGGTTAAGGCCCTGCAAAACAATGCGATCGAAGAGTTTAAACGCTACTACCGTTCTGTTGATGCGTTGCTGATTGACGATATTCAATTCTTTGCCAACAAAGAACGATCTCAGGAAGAGTTTTTCCACACCTTCAATGCCCTACTGGAAGGTAATCAGCAGATCATCCTGACATCGGATCGCTATCCGAAAGAGATCAACGGTGTTGAAGATCGTCTGAAATCCCGCTTCGGCTGGGGATTGACTGTCGCGATCGAACCGCCAGAGCTGGAAACGCGAGTGGCGATCCTGATGAAGAAAGCGGACGAAAACGACATTCGTCTGCCGGGCGAGGTGGCGTTCTTTATTGCCAAGCGTCTACGCTCTAACGTGCGTGAACTGGAAGGCGCACTGAACCGAGTGATTGCCAACGCCAACTTTACCGGCCGGGCGATCACTATCGACTTTGTGCGTGAAGCGCTGCGCGATCTGCTGGCATTGCAGGAAAAACTGGTCACCATCGACAATATCCAAAAGACGGTGGCGGAGTACTACAAAATCAAAATTGCGGATCTGCTTTCTAAGCGTCGATCTCGCTCGGTAGCTCGCCCGCGTCAGATGGCGATGGCGCTGGCAAAAGAGCTCACCAACCACAGTCTGCCGGAAATTGGCGACGCGTTTGGTGGGCGTGACCATACTACCGTGCTTCATGCCTGCCGCAAGATTGAGCAGTTGCGTGAAGAAAGCCATGATATTAAAGAAGATTTCTCCAATTTAATCAGAACATTATCTTCGTGACGCTATGAAATTTACCGTTGAACGTGAACATTTATTAAAACCGCTTCAGCAGGTCAGCGGCCCGCTGGGTGGTCGTCCTACACTGCCGATTCTCGGAAATCTGTTGCTACAGGTTGCGGATGGTACGCTTTCTCTGACCGGTACCGATCTTGAAATGGAAATGGTGGCACGCGTTGCGCTGATTCAGCCTCATGAACCAGGTGCGACTACCGTTCCGGCACGTAAATTTTTCGACATTTGTCGTGGGCTGCCGGAAGGGGCTGAAATCGCCGTTCAACTGGAAGGCGACCGCATGCTGGTGCGTTCTGGCCGCAGCCGTTTCTCACTTTCCACGCTACCTGCCGCCGACTTTCCGAATCTGGATGACTGGCAGAGCGAAGTTGAATTCACCCTACCGCAGGCCACAATGAAGCGCCTGATTGAGGCCACGCAGTTTTCAATGGCTCATCAGGACGTGCGCTATTACTTAAACGGCATGCTGTTTGAAACCGAAGGTGAAGAGTTGCGTACCGTGGCGACCGATGGTCACCGTCTGGCAGTCTGCTCTATGCCGGTTGGACAATCTCTGCCCAACCATTCGGTGATTGTGCCGCGTAAAGGTGTTATTGAGCTGATGCGTATGCTTGACGGCGGCGACAACCCGCTGCGAGTGCAAATTGGCAGCAACAACATCCGAGCACACGTCGGTGACTTTATTTTCACTTCCAAGCTGGTTGACGGTCGTTTCCCGGATTATCGCCGCGTGCTACCGAAGAACCCGGACAAACACCTGGAAGCAGGCTGCGATATTCTCAAGCAGGCATTTGCCCGTGCGGCGATCCTCTCTAATGAGAAGTTCCGCGGCGTGCGTCTGTACGTCAGTGAGAATCAGCTCAAAATCACGGCGAACAACCCGGAACAGGAAGAAGCGGAAGAGATCCTCGACGTCACCTACCCAGGGACTGAAATGGAAATCGGCTTCAACGTTAGCTACGTGCTGGATGTACTGAACGCGCTGAAGTGCGAAAACGTCCGTATTATGCTGACCGACTCTGTTTCCAGCGTGCAGATTGAAGATGCCGCATCACAGTCGGCTGCCTATGTTGTTATGCCAATGAGACTGTAGTGGAAAATAGCGGGCTATCTTACTTGCCATTTTCAACCTGGGCTGTGCTCGCCCCTGTCACGTACTTCGTGTACGCTCCAGGGGCTGTGCGCAGGCCGCGTTGAAGCTGGCTGCGCCGATCGCCCTGGCCTGAAGAAACCCTGATATGTCACTAACGCGCCTTCTCATTAAAGATTTCCGCAATATTGAAAGCGCGGATCTTGCTTTATCTCCTGGCTTTAACTTCCTGGTAGGAGCTAACGGCAGCGGCAAAACCAGCGTGCTGGAAGCTATCTATACGCTGGGCCACGGTCGGGCGTTTCGCAGTTTGCAGATTGGTCGTGTCATTCGTCACGAGCAGGAGTCGTTTGTATTACACGGGCGTTTGCAGGGTACGGAGCGTGAAACGTCGATTGGCCTGACAAAAGATAAGCTGGGTGACAGCAAAGTGCGTATTGACGGCACCGACGGTCACAAGGTTGCTGAACTGGCGCACTTGATGCCGATGCAGTTGATCACGCCTGAGGGGTTTACTTTACTCAACGGCGGCCCCAAATACAGGAGAGCATTCCTTGACTGGGGGTGCTTTCACAATGAAGCCGGATTTTTCACCGCCTGGAGCAACCTGAAGCGTCTGCTCAAGCAGCGCAATGCGGCGCTGCGCCAGGTGAGTCGTTATGAGCAACTACGTCCGTGGGATAAAGAACTGATCCCGCTGGCGGAACAAATCAGTACCTGGCGCGCGGAGTACAGCGCCGGTATCGCGCAGGATATGGCGGATACCTGCCAGCAGTTTCTTCCCGAGTTCTCTCTCTCTTTCTCTTTCCAGCGTGGCTGGGAGAAAGAGACTGATTACGCAGAGGTGCTGGAACGCAGTTTTGAACGTGACCGCATGTTGACTTACACCGCGCACGGTCCGCATAAAGCGGATTTCCGTATACGCGCTGACGGTGCGCCGGTGGAAGATACGTTGTCTCGTGGACAGTTAAAGCTGCTGATGTGCGCCTTGCGTCTGGCGCAAGGGGAGTTCCTGACCCGTGAAAGCGGACGGCGCTGCCTGTACCTGATAGATGATTTTGCCTCTGAACTGGATGATGCGCGTCGCGGACTGCTTGCCAGTCGCTTAAAAGCCACGCAATCTCAGGTCTTTGTCAGCGCAATTAGCGCTGAACACGTTCTGGACATGTCGGACAAAAATTCGAAGATGTTCACCGTGGAAAAGGGTAAAATAACGGATTAACCCAAGATAAAATGAGCGAGAAACGTTGATGTCGAATTCTTATGACTCCTCCAGTATCAAAGTCCTGAAAGGACTGGATGCGGTGCGTAAGCGCCCGGGTATGTATATCGGCGACACGGATGACGGCACCGGTCTGCACCACATGGTATTCGAGGTGGTAGATAACGCTATCGACGAAGCGCTCGCGGGTCACTGTAAAGATATCGTCGTGACGATTCACGCTGACAACTCCGTGTCCGTTACCGATGATGGCCGTGGTATCCCAACCGGGATTCACCCTGAAGAGGGCGTTTCGGCGGCAGAAGTTATCATGACCGTTCTGCACGCAGGCGGTAAATTCGATGATAACTCTTATAAAGTGTCCGGCGGTCTGCACGGCGTAGGTGTTTCCGTGGTTAACGCCCTGTCGCAGAAACTGGAGCTGGTGATTCGTCGTGAAGGCAAAGTGCATCAGCAAACTTACGTGCACGGCGTGCCGCAAGCGCCGCTGGCGGTAACCGGTGAGACCGAAGCTACGGGTACCCAGGTACGTTTCTGGCCAAGCCATGAAACCTTCACCAATGTCGTTGAATTTGAATACGATATTCTGGCGAAACGCCTGCGCGAGCTGTCATTCCTGAACTCCGGCGTATCCATCCGCCTGCGTGATAAGCGCGACGGCAAAGAAGACCATTTCCACTACGAAGGCGGCATTAAGGCGTTTGTTGAATACCTCAACAAAAATAAAACGCCGATCCACCCGAATATCTTCTACTTCTCTACTGAAAAAGACGGTATCGGCGTTGAAGTTGCGCTGCAGTGGAATGATGGTTTCCAGGAAAACATCTACTGCTTCACCAACAACATTCCGCAGCGTGATGGCGGTACTCACCTTGCAGGCTTCCGTGCGGCGATGACCCGTACTCTGAACGCCTACATGGACAAAGAAGGCTACAGCAAAAAAGCGAAAGTCAGTGCCACTGGTGACGATGCCCGTGAAGGTTTGATTGCCGTTGTTTCCGTAAAAGTGCCGGATCCGAAATTCTCTTCGCAGACCAAAGACAAGCTGGTCTCCTCCGAGGTTAAATCAGCGGTAGAACAGCAGATGAACGAACTGCTGAGCGAATACCTGCTGGAAAATCCGTCGGACGCGAAAATCGTCGTTGGCAAAATCATCGACGCTGCGCGCGCGCGCGAAGCTGCACGTCGTGCTCGTGAAATGACTCGCCGTAAAGGCGCGCTGGACTTAGCGGGTCTGCCGGGCAAACTGGCAGACTGTCAGGAGCGTGACCCGGCCCACTCTGAACTGTACCTGGTGGAAGGGGACTCCGCGGGCGGCTCTGCGAAGCAGGGGCGTAACCGTAAGAACCAGGCGATTCTGCCGCTGAAAGGTAAAATCCTCAACGTTGAGAAGGCACGCTTCGACAAGATGCTCTCTTCTCAGGAAGTGGCGACGCTGATTACTGCGCTCGGTTGCGGCATCGGTCGCGACGAGTACAACCCGGATAAACTGCGCTACCACAGCATTATCATCATGACCGATGCGGACGTCGACGGCTCGCACATCCGTACGCTGCTGTTGACCTTCTTCTATCGTCAGATGCCGGAAATCGTAGAGCGTGGCCACGTCTACATTGCCCAGCCGCCGCTGTACAAAGTGAAGAAAGGGAAGCAGGAACAGTACATCAAAGATGATGAAGCGATGGATCAATACCAGATCTCTATCGCCCTTGATGGTGCTACGTTGCATACAAATGCCCACGCTCCGGCGTTGGCAGGTGAAGCACTGGAAAAACTGGTCTCTGAGTACAATGCTACGCAGAAAATGATTGGTCGCATGGAGCGTCGCTATCCTCGCTCACTGCTGAAGGAACTGGTGTACCAACCGACGCTGGCTGAAGCCGATCTGGCTGATGAAGCTAAAGTAACGGCCTGGGTTTCTCAGCTGGTTAACGTGCTGAATGAAAATGAAATGCACGGTAGCACCTGGAATAGCATCGTGCGTAAGGACGCTGAACTGAACCTGTTCGAACCGGTGATCCGCGTACGTACTCACGGTGTTGATACCGATTACCCGCTGGAGCATGAGTTTGTGACTGGTGGTGAATACCGTCGTCTTTGCACGTTGGGTGAGAAACTGCGCGGCCTGATCGAAGACGATGCGTTTATCGAACGTGGTGAGCGTCGTCAGCCTGTTGCCAGCTTCGAGCAGGCACTGGATTGGCTGGTGAAAGAGTCCCGTCGTGGTTTGTCTATTCAGCGTTATAAAGGTCTGGGTGAAATGAACCCGGAACAGCTGTGGGAAACCACCATGGATCCGGAAAGCCGCCGCATGCTGCGCGTGACGGTGAAAGACGCGATTGCTGCTGACCAGTTGTTCACTACGTTGATGGGTGACGCCGTTGAACCGCGTCGTGCGTTTATCGAAGAGAACGCCCTGAAAGCGGCAAACATCGATATCTAATCGTTATCCTGGATGAATCTACCCGGTTGTGTTGTGCAACCGGGTATTTTTTTGCCCACAAAAGGGGAATCCTGGTTCCTCTTCCTATCCCTTTTTCGTTGCTGTTTTTTGAGCGGAATCGCGTTAGCATGAGGATGGACTCATTTAATCCGGGGAACTCATGGCTATCAAACTTATTGCTATCGATATGGATGGCACACTTCTGCTGCCCGATCACACCATTTCACCTGCGGTCAAAACGGCGATTGCCGCGGCGCGCGCGCGTGGTATAAACGTGGTGCTGACCACGGGTCGCCCGTATGCCGGCGTCCATAGCTACCTGAAAGAACTTCACATGGAACAACCCGGTGACTACTGCATTACCTACAACGGTGCGCTGGTGCAGAAAGCGGGGGATGGCAGTACCGTTGCACAAACTGCGCTGAGCTATGATGATTATCGTTACCTGGAACAGCTGTCTCGTGAAGTGGGTTCACACTTCCACGCACTCGATCGCAACACGCTTTATACGGCTAACCGCGATATTAGTTACTATACGGTGCATGAATCTTTTGTCGCGACCATTCCGCTGGTGTTCTGCGAAGCAGAGAAGATGGATCCGGCAACCCAGTTCCTGAAAGTGATGATGATTGACGAGCCAGAGATCCTCGATAAAGCGATAGCGCGTATTCCGGCTGAAGTGAAAGAAAAGTATACCGTGCTGAAAAGTGCGCCGTACTTCCTCGAAATTCTGGATAAACGTGTCAATAAAGGCACCGGTGTAAAATCACTGGCGGATGCGCTGGGAATCAAAGCCGAAGAGGTCATGGCGATAGGCGATCAGGAAAATGACATCGCGATGCTCGAGTACGCAGGTATGGGTGTTGCAATGGACAACGCCATTCCGTCTGTGAAAGAGATTGCCAACTTCGTGACGAAATCCAACCTTGAAGACGGCGTGGCGTATGCCATTGAGAAGTTTGCGCTGAAATAAGTCAGCCACTTTTATTTACAGCCCGCGCTGGTCTATATCTCCGCTGTTGCCCTGATTGGCGCGATGTCATACATCCTGCTGGTTGGTGATGTGAAACGCGTAGGTTAATGCTCTTCAATCAGCCCGCCGGGTGTCACGGTGGGCTGCTCTTCCTGACCTGACGGGATATGTGCAACGCCGCTTTGCATTATCCATTTACGTGCTTGTGCTGATGTTAATGCCCGACTCTTAAGGATCTTGCCATACAGCTTGATACGCAGTTTGCGGGTGGCTTTGCGGTAAGCGTTATTGATATCTGGCGCTCCCTGCAGGAGTACGCATTTCAGGATCTCCGCGCTGTCCAGCGCATAGCTAATTCCCTCCAGCGAGCTGGCGCTGATAAATCCGGCAGCTTCACCAATCAGAAATGCGTTTTTTTCACCGCAGACAAAGTCCGACCAGCGTGATGGGAACAGCACCGTGCATTTCTCGCTTTTTACCGGTTTACCGAACTGAAAATGGAACGTCTCCATCTTTGTTTTCAGCGCTTCAAAGCGTGCCTGACCATCCTTCATTGGGTATGCGCCACCGAAGATAAAAAATCCGTCTTTGCTGATACTCCAGGAGTAACAGTCCGTAGCATCGTTATCAAAAATACACGAGTAAAACGGTACGGGATGTTGTTCAGCAAACCACTGCTGAATGGCGACATATTTACGGATTTGATGTTGTGGGTAGAGATGACGGCGCACCAGTGAATTCGCTCCGTCGGCACCGACCAGATAACGGGCTGTAATCTGCTGTTCCCAACCGTCTGCGCGGAATATCACATGCCATTTACCGTCCTCGTGCCAGATTTTTCGACACAGGCTGTCGTGGTAAATTCTCACATCATCAGGAATAAGAGATTTCAGCCATAAATCAAAAGCATGTCGGTTAATGTTGATGTAGCTACGCTGGTAATTGCGCGTTAGTGATGCCGCTGTATCGATCGTTTTAACACTAAAAATCTGCGGGTTGGCGATGACATCAACGGGTAGCGTAATTCCGTCGCGGATAAACGATCTCTGGGCATCAGGAGCAAGCAAACCACCGCAGGGTTTGGTAAATCCTTCATTTCCACACTGGCGTTTTTTATCCAGTGCAATCACACGCATTTTTCCGCTCAACTGTCGCGCCAGCGCTGCACCTGCCGGGCCTAAGCCGATAATCGCTACGTCAAAATGTTCCATCTTTCTGTCCGCAATAATTAAGATAGCGATACGCTAAAGCCTGAAAGTGAAGTCCTTGTGAAGTATGATTGCTTAAATCGTCTTGTATCAGGGCTCTTCATGAAGCAAATCACCTTTACGCCGCGTAATCATCAGCTTACCAATATCAACACCTGGACCCCGGACAGCCAGTGGCTGGTTTTTGATGTTCGTCCTTCCGGCGCATCGTTTACCGGTGAGACGATTGAACGCGTTAATATTCATACCGGCGAGCTTGAGGTGGTTTATCGCGCTACGCAGGGGGCGCATGTCGGCGTAGTGACCGTTCATCCAAAATCGGAAAAATATGTTTTTATTCATGGGCCTGAGAATCCAGATGAACACTGGCGTTACGATTTCCATCATCGCCGTGGCGTGATTGCTGGACCGCGTGGGGTGGTTAATCTGGATGCTATGGATATTACCTCGCCGTACACGCCAGGAGCGTTGCGCGGCGGTAGTCATGTCCATGTCTTCAGCCCGAACGGAGAGTTTGTCAGCTTCACCTACAACGACCATGTATTGCATGAACGCGATCCGGCGCTGGATTTACGTAACGTCGGGGTGGCTGCACCTTATGGGCCGGTGAACGTGTCCGCACAGCACCCGCGTGAGTACAGCGGTAGCTACTGGTGCGTACTGGTGAGCCAGACTACGCCTGCGCCACGGCCGGGCAGCGATGAGATAAACCGCGCCTACGAAGAAGGTTGGGTGGGAAATCATACGCTGGCGTTTATTGGTGACACGCTGTCTGTAAATGGCGAGAAAGTTCCGGAGCTGTTCATCGTTGATACACCGAGGAATGAAGGCGGCTGGAAACAGCCAGGTTATGCGCCTCTGGAAGGGACTGAATCGACAATGCCAGCACCGCCATCTGGTGTGGCTCAGCGTCGCCTGACGTTTACACATAACCGCGCCTTTCCAGGGCTGGTGAATCAGCCCCGCCATTGGGTGCGCAGTAATCCAAAGGCGTCTGAAATTGCGTTTCTGATGCGTGATGATAGCGGTGTTGTGCAGCTGTGGCTGATCTCACCACAGGGCGGTGTACCTCGTCAGCTTACGCGATGTACTACGGATATTCAGTCAGCGTTCAACTGGCATCCGTCGGGAAAATGGCTGGGATTTGTGCTGGAAAACCGAATTGTCTGCTGTGATGCGCAGACCGGAAAAATTGATTATTTAACCGAGCGTCACGGTAATCCACCTTCCGCAGATGCGATCGTGTTCTCACCTGATGGTCAACAGGTCGCGTGGATGGAGGATGTCGAGGGTTTCCGTCAGCTATGGGTGGCGGAAACCGGGCGGTAACTTAAGGGGCGGGCATACTCGCCGGGGGGATAACGGAGTTGGTGACTTGCGTTCTCTCCTCACTCCTTTCTACGCGGGATCTGACTGAGTTATCTGAACGGAAAAGATCCCACGGGAGTAGTATCGTATCCAGGACAGCGGTAAATGGCATATCCAGAATGGCCAGCGACTTTGTTCCCCAGTTTGTATCGCTTTCGCTTATCATCGTAGCGCTGGCGCGAGTGCCAGGATAGGTCCCCTCTTTGCCCCCGGTATGCGACATTACGCTGGAGCAGCCACTCACTAAGACCATCGCGCTGTACATTATCACTGTTAACAACATTTTTTTTATCATCATTTATTCATCTGTTAATCATCGGTATTTGCCTGATGAGTTATCGCGATCCATTGCGAAAAATAACGTCACCATCATGTCGCACTACGGCGGCTATCGCACTCTAACGACAACGACTGTCCACCCAGTGTATGCAATAGACAACAAACTGCAAAAAAAGTCAGATGAATACGCTTGAAAAGTTTGTATTAAGACCCATTTTTAGGATGTAGACACATGAAGGGCACGCCTGATGGGTGTCCTGGCTACCTGACCTGTCCATGATGGAAGGTCTAACATTCTCGCTGATTTCAGGAGCTATTGATTATGCGTAACTTTGACTTATCCCCACTGTACCGTTCTGCAATTGGTTTTGATCGTCTGTTTAACCTTCTGGAAAGCAATCAGAGCCAGAGCAATGGTGGCTACCCTCCGTATAACGTTGAGCTGGTAGACGAAAACCATTATCGCATTGCGATTGCCGTTGCGGGCTTTGCTGAAAGCGAGCTGGAGATTACCGCCCAGGATAATTTGCTGGTGGTAAAAGGCGCTCATGCGGACGAGCAAAAAGAACGTACTTACCTGTATCAGGGTATTGCCGAGCGCAACTTTGAACGCAAGTTCCAGTTGGCTGAGAACATTCATGTTCGTGGTGCAAACCTGGTGAACGGTCTGCTGTATATCGAGCTTGAGCGCGTGATCCCGGAAGCGAACAAACCGCGCCGTATCGAAATCAACTAATTCTGTTGGGCCGCGTCAGGCGGCCTGCTATCCCATGCTCGCCGTCAGGGAGCATATGCGAATCCTTGGATTCGCAGGTACTTACTCGCTTCTTAGAAGGAGAAATGACTATGCGTAATTACGACTTATCCCCACTGCTGCGTCAATGGATTGGTTTTGACAAACTGGCCAATGCTTTGCAAAACAGCGGTGAAAGCCAGAGCTTCCCACCCTATAACATCGAAAAGAGCGATGATAACCACTACCGCATTACCCTTGCGTTAGCTGGTTTCCGCCAGGAAGATCTGGATATTCAACTGGAAGGCACTCGCCTGACCGTGAAAGGCACGCCGCAGCAGCCGGATAAAGAGACCAAATGGCTGCACCAGGGGCTGGTAACTCAGTCCTTTAGCCTGAGTTTTACTCTGGCAGAAAATATGGAAGTCTCCGGCGCAAGCTTCACTAATGGCTTGCTGCACATCGATTTAATTCGCAATGAGCCAGAAACTATTCCGCCGCAGCGGATTGCCATTAGCGAACGTCCCGCATTAAATAGCTAATTAGCTCCTTGCCTTTGCCCCGCCATAAATGACGGGGCTTTTTTTGTGCTTTACCACCCATACTTTGCGCCTGTACTCTGCCAGAATCCATTTACTTAATGATGTTATTCACAGGGAACAGGATAATGAGTGATATAGCATTGACGGTCAGCGTTCTGGCATTGGTGGCGGTTGTCGGGTTATGGATCGGCAACATCAAAATACGCGGCGTTGGTTTTGGCATCGGGGGCGTGCTGTTCGGCGGTATCATTGTCGGGCATTTTGTCGATCAGGCAGGGATGACTCTGAGCGGTGACATGCTGCATTTTATTCAGGAGTTTGGCCTGATACTGTTTGTGTATACCATCGGAATTCAGGTGGGGCCGGGCTTCTTTGCTTCTCTGCGGGTTTCGGGCTTACGCCTGAATCTTTTCGCCGTCCTGATCGTCATTATGGGGGGGCTGGTCACCGCTCTTCTGCATAAGATTTTTGCCATTCCTCTTCCTGTCGTGCTGGGAATATTCTCCGGTGCGGTCACCAATACCCCGGCGCTGGGCGCGGGGCAGCAAATTCTGCGCGATTTGGGTACACCTGTTGATATCGTAGATCAGATGGGGATGAGCTATGCCATGGCTTATCCTTTCGGTATTTGCGGTATCTTGCTCACTATGTGGTTGATGCGTCTTATTTTTCGCGTCAATGTTGAGGCAGAGGCTAAGCAGCATGAATCAACGCTTACTAACGGACATGCGCTGATTCAGACGATGAACATTCGTGTTGAGAACCCGAACCTCAACAATATGGCGATTCAGGATGTGCCTATTCTGAATAGCGATAAAATCATCTGCTCTCGCCTGAAACGTGAAGAGACGTTGATGGTGCCGTCGCCGGGGACGATTATCCAATTGGGCGACTTGTTACATCTGGTTGGGCAGCCTGCCGACCTGCACAACGCGCAGGTCGTGATTGGGCAGGAAGTGGATACCTCTCTGTCGACGCGGGGAACGGATTTGCGCGTTGAGCGCGTGGTGGTGACTAACGAGCAGGTACTTGGTAAACGGATCCGTGACCTGCACTTTAAAGAGCGCTACGACGTGGTGATCTCTCGACTGAACCGTGCGGGCGTTGAGTTGGTCGCCAGCAGTGATGCCAGCTTGCAGTTTGGGGATATTCTCAATCTGGTTGGACGCCCCTCGTCCATCGATGCCGTTGCCAATGTCGTGGGCAACGCGCAGCAAAAACTGCAACAGGTGCAGATGTTGCCAGTGTTTATCGGCATCGGGCTTGGGGTTTTGTTGGGGTCCATTCCGTTGTTTATCCCAGGCTTCCCGGTGGCGTTAAAGCTGGGGCTGGCCGGTGGTCCGCTAATTATGGCGCTGATACTTGGACGTATTGGCAGCATCGGCAAGCTGTACTGGTTTATGCCGCCGAGCGCCAACCTGGCGCTGCGTGAGTTAGGTATTGTGCTCTTTCTGGCGGTAGTTGGCCTGAAGTCAGGTGGTGATTTTGTCGATACGTTGATGCAGGGAGATGGTCTGAGTTGGGTTGGCTATGGCATCTTTATCACCGCTATTCCGCTGATTACCGTCGGGATACTGGCGCGTATCTTTGCCAAAATGAACTACCTGACGCTGTGCGGAATGTTGGCTGGTTCCATGACCGATCCACCTGCGCTGGCGTTTGCCAACAACCTCCATGCTACCAGCGGTGCGGCAGCGCTCTCTTATGCCACGGTTTATCCACTGGTGATGTTCCTGCGTATTATTACTCCACAGCTGCTGGCAGTGATTTTCTGGGGAATGGGATAAGTCTTTTAACTCACTGAAGATATTGCTCTTATCAGGCCTACAAGATCTATTTTGTAGGCCTTTCCTTTGTCTGAATCACATTACGCAGCCTAACGTTTGATAATCGGGTTCATACTCCTTTACTGTTCCGGTATAACGACCAGATAACAACATTGAAGGAGTTGTGATGAAGATTTCCCTCCTCGGAGAAGCGCCAGATTACCGTTTCTCGCTGGCAAATGAGCGTACTTTTCTGGCGTGGATCCGTACCGCGCTGGGGTTTCTGGCCGCGGGTGTCGGCCTGGACCAACTGGCACCGGATTTCGCCACGCCGGTCATTCGAGAACTGTTGGCTCTGCTGCTGTGCTTGTTTGCGGGCGGTCTGGCGATTTATGGTTACTTGCGCTGGCTGCGTAATGAAAAGGCAATGCGTCTGAAAGAGGACTTGCCGTACACCCATAGCCTTTTGATAATCAGCCTGATTTTGATGTTTGTCGCGGTGATTGTGATGGGGCTGGTATTGTATGCCGGATAGCCGTAAATCGCGGCGTATTGCCGATCCCGGGCTGCAACCGGAGCGTACATCGCTTGCCTGGCTTCGAACTCTTCTTGGCTACGGCGCATTAATGGCGCTGGCGTTGAAGCATAACTGGCATCAGGTGGGATTTCTCTTCTGGGTTTCTCTCGGTGTACTGGCGATCGTGGCGATAATTCTCTGGCGCTATACCCGCAGTCGTAATCTGATGGACGTTGCACATAACGATTTTTCTGAATCTCGTGCGGTGCGTGACAAATTTATGATCTCTCTCGCGGTGTTATCTCTCGCAATACTGTTTGCTGTAACACACGTTCGCCAACTTATCGTATTTATCGGGGATTTTGCATGACGGGGTGTGAGGACATGGATGTTAGTGAGGGGGGGATTAAGATGGTGGTGGTGGATCACCAGAAATGTCAGTACCCTGTTGATTTATATCGAAATTTACAGAAAGACGGCGTTCGTTCTGTGCAGTTTATTCCCCTGGTTGAACGTGATGAAAAAGGCAACCTGACAGCTGAATCTGTTTCTTCAGAAGACTGGGGACGGTTTTTAAATACGGTATTTGATATCTGGGTTCGTGAGGATATTACTCGAATATCCATTCCACTGTTCGATAACACGCTGAATCGGTGGTGTGGTCGGACGGGACAAGCCGATCGACAGACGATTTCACTGCTGAGTACGCGCTGTCAGTCATGTTCCTTGCTGCAATTCTATCGTGGCGATTGCCCGGCATATTGTGATGATGGGAAGGGGGGACTGTGCGCAGGTTATCAAGCGTTCTTTGACCACACCGCCCCGCATATGCGCGTCATGCGCGACTTGCTTAAACAGCATCGCTCACCGATGGAACTGATGGCGATGCTGCGTTAAGGTCAACGGCGTTTAACGTCCTTTAGCGAGGTACTGCGCCATTTCTTCATCCGGCACCATACCGCCGCCGGTGGCCCAGACCAGATGGGTGGCGTTATTGAGCTGCTCTGCGCTGAATCCGTGCATCTGCTGATAGTCAGCAGAATTGCATACGCGCTGAGGACCGGCCATGCCCGCCAGAGCTGAAGGCTCCAGGCGAATACCTTCCTCCTGTGCCAGCCAGCCCAGCATATCGTACATAGTCTGGTCATCAAGAGTGTACAGGCCATCAAGCAGACGCTCCATTGCGCGGCCTACAAAACCCGAAGCGCGACCGACTGCCAGACCATCTGCCGCGGTCAGGTTGTCGATACCAATCTCCTGAACGGAAATCGTATCGTGCAACCCGGTGTAAACTCCCAGCAGCATGCACGGTGAATGGGTTGGCTCAGCAAAGAAGCAGTGCACGTTATCGCCGAACGCTAATTTCAGGCCAAACGCCACGCCGCCAGGTCCGCCGCCCACACCGCACGGTAGATAGACAAATAACGGATGTTCGGCATCCACCACGCGACCTTGCTGTGCAAACTGTGCCTTCAGACGTTGTCCGGCAACCGCATAGCCCAGGAACAATGTGCGGGAGTTTTCGTCATCGATAAAGAAGCAGTTGGGATCGGATTCTGCCGCCTTGCGACCCTGTTCAACAGCCACGCCGTAATCTTCTTCGTACTCAACTACCGTTACTCCGTGGCTGCGCAGTTTGGCTTTTTTCCATGCACGGGCGTCAGCAGACATATGTACAGTTACCTTAAAGCCAATGCAGGCGCTCATAATGCCGATCGACATTCCCAGGTTACCGGTTGAGCCTACCGCGATGCTGTACTGGCTGAAAAACTGTTTGAACTCAGGAGATAGCAGGATGCTGTAATCATCGTCGGTGGTTAGCAGACCGGCTTCCAGCGCCAGTTTTTCGGCGTGAGTCAGCACTTCATAAATACCGCCACGGGCTTTAATCGAGCCGGAAATTGGCAGGTGGCTGTCTTTTTTCAGCAGTATTTCGCCGCAAATACTCTGGCCGTACTCTTTTTCCAGCCGTTTTTGCATCGCAGGAATAGCGGCTAGCTCAGATTCGATGATGCCGCCGGTTGCAGCGGTTTCCGGGAATGCTTTCGCCAAATACGGTGCAAAACGAGCCAGACGGGCGTGAGCATCCTGCACATCGTGCTCCGTCAGACCCACGTAGGGTAAACCTTCCGCAAGAGAGGTGGTGCCCGGGTTAAACCAGGTCGTTTCTTTGAGTGCGACCAGATCCTCCACTAAAGGATACTGGGCGATGAGTTTTTGCATGTTTTCCATAGTACGTCTCTTTGCGCTTAGATGATAAAGGAAAGCAGGAATGTGCACGCTAGTGCAATCACCGACGCGATAAATGTCGCGGTCGTATAGTATTTAAACGTCTCATTCAGGGTAGCGCCGCAGTACTGCTTCACCAGCCAGAAGAGAGAATCTGTGACGATTGTGCAGCCAATTGCGCCAGAACCGATGGCAATAGTGATGATCTCCGGGCTGACGTTGGGGTAGAGCGGTAGCATCGGAGCAACAATCGCCGTTGCGCCCATCATCGCTACCGTAGCTGAACCCACTGCGGCATGCAGGATCAATGCCACCAGCCAGGCCAGCAGAATCGGGTGCATATGCATGTTGGAGAGGATCAGTGCCAGGGTATCCGCCAGGCCGCTGCTTTTGAGGATAGCGTTGAATGCGCCACCGGCACCGATAATCAGCAGAATGTTAGCAATTGAGCCAAACCCGTTCTCAGTATGGGTCAGCAGTGTGCTCATGCCGATATGCTGGCGCAGGCCGAGAATGTAATAGGCCACGAAGACGGCGATAAACATTGCTGTGATCGGATTACCGATAAACTCCAGCAGCGTATATACCGTACTGCCTTTCGCCATGTTCAGTTCAGCGACTGTTTTCACCAGCATCAGACCAATTGGCAGCAGTACGGTAAACAGCGTTGCACCCAGTGATGGCAGCGTGTTTTCGTCGCGTACCTTGAGGTCGGAAAACTCGGCTGGTACTGGTTTAAACGGCAGGCGGTTACCGAGGAATTTGAGGTACAGCGGCCCACCAATCAGGGATGCCATCAGTCCAACAAGTAAACCATAAACGATAACAGTACCTAGATCCGCGCCCAGTTTATTCGCCACAAACAAGGCTGCCGGGTGTGGCGGTACTACACAATGCACCGCCATCAGTGCAGTACACAGCGGAATAGCCAGCTTCAGTAATGAGGTATTCGTTTTTTTGGCAATTGAAAATGCCAGGGGAATCAGAAGCACCACGCCGACTTCAACAAACAGCGTAATACCGCAAATCAGCCCAACCAGCACCATAATGACGTCAGCAGAAAGCCAGCGGCAGCGTTGAAGCGTCAGGCCGATGCGTTCCGCTGCGCCAGAAACCTCCATCATTTTACCAAGAATGGTTCCCAGACCGATAACCGCGGCGAGGAATCCCAGTGTGCCGCCGATGCCACTCTCAATGGCATTGACCATATCCAGCGGCCCCATGCCCATCATCGTACCCACGAAGAAACTGGCTAACAGCAGCGCCAGAAACGGATGGAATTTAAACTTCACGATGGTCAAAACGATCAACACGATGCTTATCAGCAGCGTGCTCACAACCCAGATTTGAGAGTGCATATCTCACCTTGCCCTGTGATTAACATAGGTTACATTGGACAAAAAAACGGCATGGGCTGACAAACGATAAAATTGGCCTTTCACATGAGCCAAATTGAATCAAATGGGTGATTTAGGTCTTATTATGGATAGTTTATGCGACATGCTTCACTTTGAATCATCTTTGTGCTGATTTTTTCATCGCATTTTTTTACACTCCGGCTAAAAATTCAGGATGACGGAGGTAAATATGGATCCCCTGCGTGATGTCAGAAATCGTCTGCTCAATGGCTGGCAGCTATCAAAACTCTATACCTTTGAGGTGGCGGCCAGACATCAGTCTTTTGCGCTGGCGGCAGACGAACTGTCGTTAAGCCCGAGCGCCGTCAGCCATCGTATTAATCAGCTCGAAGAGGAGTTGGGCATCCAGTTGTTTGTTCGTTCACATCGCAAAGTGGAACTCACTCATGAAGGTAAGCGAGTGTTCTGGGCGCTGAAATCATCGCTGGATACACTCAATCAGGAAATTCTCGATATCAAGAATCAGGAGCTGTCAGGGACGCTCACCGTTTATTCACGCCCCTCCATTGCCCAGTGTTGGCTGGTTCCGGCTCTCGGTGACTTTACCCGCCGCTATCCATCGATTTCACTGACGATATTGACCGGGAATGACAACGTCAATTTGCAACGAGCCGGGATCGATCTGGCCATCTATTTTGACGATGCACCTTCCGCGCAACTCACTCACCATTTTCTGATGGATGAAGCAATAGTACCGGTATGCAGCCCGGACTATGCTCGCCGCTATGAGCTGGCAGGGTCTTTGGTGAACCTGCCACATTGCACGCTGCTGCACGACAGGCAGGCGTGGAGCAACGACTCGGGTACCGATGAGTGGCACAGTTGGGCGCAGCATTTTTCAGTGAATTTGCCGACATCGTCTGGTATTGGCTTTGATCGTTCTGATTTAGCGGTGATTGCGGCAATGAACCACATTGGTGTGGCAATGGGGAGAAAGAGGCTGGTGCAAAAACGTCTCGACAGCGGTGAGCTGATCGCCCCTTTTGGTGATATGGCGCTGAAATGTCACCAGCATTATTACATCACCACGCTGCCAGGCAGACAGTGGCCAAAAATCGAGGCGTTTATCGGCTGGCTGCAAGAACAGGTATGATGATAATTATTACGTTTTCGCTCTACACCTGATACCAGAGATTGTGCTAAATACGTGATATCACTCCCGGTTAATGCCTGAGGACAACCGTGTTAAAGCCGCTCATTTCTCTCATGTTGCTGTCCAGTGCCGCTGTGTATGCGGCTGAACCGCCGTTAACGGCTGAACACTACGCGCAACAGCTTGGAGTAGGAATGGACGTCGACTGGGCGCGCACTGAAAGGGGGATCCGTGAGTTCGATCCGCTGGTAGTGCGGGATTTTCGGGCGCAGGGGCTAACTCATGTGCGGATTCGCGTTGCGGGCGAGCCAACAGAGGCCAGGCTTATCCATCTGCGTAAGCTGGTGGAAGCCTGTGAGCAATATGGCGTGATCCCGATAATTGCTTATCAGGCGGATGAGTACAAAAAAGACCCTTCTACCGGAAATGAAAAAGAGGTCGTTAACTGGTGGGTGGCTGTGGCGCATTACTTTGGTCAAAGCTCACCGCTATTGGGTTTTGACCTGATCTATGAACCTGCCGATAAACTTAATCATAATCAGGTATCCCTCAATCGGGTGTATGACAAAACGATTCGCATGATTCATGCCATCGACCCGCAGCGTATGATTTTTGTCGCACCACGCCTGCGCGCCGCGCCGGAAGATTTACCAAACCTGAAGCTACCGCCGCAAAGTCAGAGTTACGTTCTGGCTGAATGGCATATTTTTCCGTGGGGGCCGCTAAAAAATAACGGGAAATACCCGTGGACATCGGGTACAACGGCGGAAAAGGCTGCCATTCGTGCCCGAATTAACAGTGCTATTCACTGGCAGCAGAAAACGGGTCATGTCAGTTGGGTCGGTGGCTGGGCACCCGGTGAAACGATCAAAAACACGCCTTCCGCTGCGCAGTACGCGTTTGCCAGATTTATGGCATGTGAATTGAAGAAAGCGAAAATTCCCTATGCCATCAATACCAATACACAGTTTTATGATGGCGAGGAAGGAGCCTGGCGTCCGGCGCTGGAACCGTTAATGAAGATGATGATCATGCCGGAGTGTGAAAAGCCCGGCGATAAACCGGGCCATCATTCGCTTAAACCGCCTGCCCCTGATGAGACACACGTGATGCCAGCGGCAACCAGCACACAAAAATCAGTAGCCCCATAAGGGTCATCAGCAGGCCAAGACTGGCCTGTCCGGTTTGCGGCAGCATCGCGGAGAGCCATGCCAGCACGCCGGAACCAATGTTTTGTAAACCGCCGACCAGCGCTCCGGCTGTACCTGCCAGAAACGGGAAAGGCTCCATTGCGCCGCTGGTTGCCAGCGGGAACAGCATTCCGGCACCAAAGAAAAACAATGCGGCGGGAACCAGCAGTGTCCAGACGTTCATCACGTCAAACAGGCCAGGGATCCACATCATCAGCCCGGCTACCAGACAGCAGGTAACGGACTGCCACATCAGCGTCGAGAAGCGCTTGTTTGGGCGACCGGCGAACCACGCGCCGAAAAACGCCGCAGGAATAGGCAGAATAAACAGAATACTGACCGCCATGCTGCTTAAGCCTAAAACAGCGCCCATTAATACCCCGGAGCAGGCTTCGAAGACCGCAACGCCCGCCAGACCGCCAATCAGCATCAGCACGTAACAAGTGAATGCACCGTTGCCAAACAAGGTTTTGTAGCTGGCGATAAGCCGTGGGCGAGGTGCACCCGCAGGTCGCGTTTCAGGCATCCAGCGTGCCATGCTAAAGGTAACGCCCGCGCACAGAATCAACAGGAAAATATAGCAGGCGCGCCAGTTCCACAGGGTATCCAACATGCCGCCAATCAGCGGTGCCAACAGTGGGCTGACGAGGATCCCCATATTTAACAAGCTGTTGGCATGACGCAACTGAGTGCCTTCATACAGATCTCGCGGTAAAGTTCGCGCCATTACACCGCCGACCCCTGTTCCCATTCCCTGTATAGCGCTGGCGATAATCAGTATCGTCAGGCTGTGGGTTGTAATGGCTACCAGCGTTGCCAGCATAAAAATGGACATCCCAGTGAGGATAACCGGGCGACGCCCTACGCGGTCAGAAAGAGGGCCGTAAAACAGCTGTGACACGCCGTAGGTCAGCAGGTAAGCGGCCATTACGCTTTGCACTGCCCCTTCACGAACGTTCAGTTCACGCGCCATATCGGCAATAGCGGGGATATAAATGGTTTGCGCCATTTGTCCGACCGCCACCAGTAGTACCAACATCAACAACAAATTGACGCTTCTATGCCTTTTCATTTCGCTGATTACTTTTCAAAAATAGAAAAAATAAGAATAAGGTGCTGCTAATTCCCGTAAATGCGCGTGGAATCTACCACATTAAAAAAAGAAGACCATATTCAGAACTGCAATGATCGGGAGGTGAACGGCAGGAAATGTAAACAAAAAGCGGCAATAAATGTTGCCGGAATGAATGGTGATGGCGATGACAGGATAGGTAAGGCGTAGCCGGCATCCGGCAATCAGGATAAACGCAATAAAATTGCCCCCAAAGCAATTCCCCCCGCGGCGATAAGACGTATTCCGGCGACTTTTTCCTTAAGCAGTAGCCAGGCGAGCAGGGCGCCAAACAGAATAGACGTTTCGCGCAGCGCGGCGACGACCGCCAGCGGGGCCTGCGTCATCGCCCACAGCGCCAGTCCGTAAGAGCCCATGGTGCCAATACCGCCCAGAATCCCTTTTTTCCACTGTTGTACCAGATAGCGCGATGCTTCCCGGCGTCGGGCAATCATCGCCCAGCTCAGCAGGCATGAGCCGTTCAGAAAGAACGTCCAAAGCGTATAGCCCAGCGCGGTATCTGATAATCTCACACCGGTGCCATCCACCAGTGTATATCCGGCAATAAAGCAGGCATTGATTAATGCCAGGATAATTCCACGCTGCGAACTGCTGCGACCGTTAAATGCCATCCCGAGGATTGCCAGACAGATCGTAGCAATACCTACCCACGCAAGCATCGACAGGCTATCGCCGAGAAACAGGACGCTAATGATAGCGACCAGCAGTGGGGCTGTGCCGCGCATTAAGGGATAGGTCTGGCTCATGTCCGAGACCTGATAAGTTTTAGCAACCAGTACGGTATACACCACCTGTAACGCGGTTGAGATCGCTAAATATGGCAGGCTGGCGACAGAGGGATGTGATGCAAAAGGTAAACATACCAGCGCCATAACAGCCGCCGAGCCACTTACGCTGATGGCTGAGTAAAGTTTGTCGTTTCCTGCTTTTACAATGGCATTCCAGCTGGCATGAAGCAGCGCGGCAAACAGCAAAATGCAGAAAACAGAAAGGGTCATGGCGGTATTCTTCCCTGAGAATGTCATAAAAACGTAACATATTGGCGCGGTGCAAGCACCAGGGAGAAGTGAAAGAGGAGCGGTTTCCCGCTCCTCTTAGGTGCGACTTGAATCTGAATCACTTAATGTATTTCAGAACGGCATCAAGTAGTTGCAGTGCTGCAACAATGAGTTTGAGGATAAGAATAGCGATATCCACGAGGCTCATACGCTCTCCTTTTGGTACAAGGAGCACGGTGCTGGCGTACCTTGCCGCTGCCTGTTACCAGCACCTTTGTTGACATAACACAGTGTGCTCACACGGGGTTCAGGCGCTGACGGCACCACCCGTTTCAGCCAGGACTTTGTTGCGCCGGTTTACGATGCGGCCCCCGCATAACACATTGCGTACGGTGACATTATAGATAAATACTGTATAAATTAACAGTATTATATGGACGTTCTGCCATCGTTAAGCCATACTCAAAAACATCAAAATTCGTGCCGAAATTGCGTGTTCTTCGCGGAACGCGTATACTTTTACCGTTGACATAACACAGTGTGCTTTGCGGCCACCAACCGCACAACGCTGAAAAAACCTCGCTCCGGCGGGGTTTTTTGTTTTTTGCGTCACATATAGTGAAGTGTGATCTTTGACGCATTTTTGTGCAGATGAAAAATTTTCCATTGTCACGCCGAAAAAGCTGTGTTTGTATGAATCCTGTTAACCAACAAACAGACAAGGTCCCTAATGAACCCTTCCATGCTGACTGCGACCCTACTAAAAACTGCGCCATCTCGCGCAGCGGTCGTCGTGCGTGTGGTGGTGGTCGTCGGCAATGCGCCGTAGGGTCCGGAACAACACACGATTCCAAAACCCCGCCGGCGCAAACCGGGCGGGGTTTTTCGTTTAAGAGACCTCCCCGGATACGCTAAGTAATTCGGGTTGCAGGAAGGCGGCAAGTGAGCGAATCTCCAGGAGCGTACATCGGTACGTGACTGAGGGGAACGCGAGCAGCCAACGCACCAGCAACTTGAAATACGACGCGTAAAGTCGGCCCAGAATAAAAAGGACTGGAGCATGGCAAGTTCGGGCATAACATCCAAACGTACGCGTTTTACGGGCGCAGAATTTATCGTTCATTTTCTGGAGCGCCAGGGTATCAAGGTGGTCACCGGTATTCCTGGCGGTTCGATTCTCCCCGTCTACGACGCCTTAAGCCAAAGCACGCAAATCCGTCATATCCTGGCGCGCCACGAGCAGGGTGCGGGGTTTATCGCCCAGGGAATGGCGAGAACCGATGGTAAACCCGCTGTGTGTATGGCCTGTAGTGGGCCAGGCGCAACCAACCTGGTGACCGCTATTGCCGATGCGCGTCTGGATTCCATCCCGCTGGTGTGTATCACCGGGCAGGTTCCGGCCTCAATGATCGGTACCGACGCCTTTCAGGAAGTCGACACCTACGGCATCTCTATCCCCATCACTAAACACAACTATCTGGTCCGACATATCAATGAACTACCGCAGGTTATGAGCGATGCATTCCGCATTGCGCAGTCAGGACGACCGGGGCCGGTGTGGATAGACATTCCTAAGGACATACAAACAGCAACGATTGAGCTGGACGAGATGCCTGAACCGGCCGAAAAAATGTCCACGCCTACTTTTAACGCGGACAGCATCCGTGATGCCGCAGCAATGATTAATGCGGCGAAGCGGCCTGTGTTATACCTCGGGGGCGGCGTCATCAATGCGCCTGCGCGGGTGCGCGAGCTGGCAGAAAAAGCGACGTTGCCAACCACCATGACCTTAATGGCGCTCGGCATGCTGCCAAAAGCGCATCCGTTGTCGTTAGGTATGCTGGGGATGCACGGTGCGCGCAGTACCAACTTTATTCTGCAAGAAGCGGATTTGTTGATTGTTCTTGGTGCACGTTTTGATGACCGGGCGATTGGCAAAACCGAACAGTTCTGTCCGAATGCCAAAATTATTCATGTGGATATCGACCGTGCCGAATTGGGTAAAATTAAACAACCGCACGTGGCGATTCAGGCTGATGTCGATGAGGTGCTGGAGCAACTGATCCCTCTGATTGAGGCGCGGCCGCGTGAAGAGTGGCATCAAATGGTGGCCGATTTACAGCGCGAATTCCCTTGCTCTATTCCGCAGGAAAGCGACCCACTCACCCATTACGGGCTGATTAACGCCGTTGCTGCCTGTGTGGACGACAGCGCGATCATCACCACCGATGTGGGTCAGCATCAGATGTGGGCGGCGCAGGCTTACCCACTGAACCGTCCGCGTCAGTGGCTGACATCCGGTGGCCTGGGGACTATGGGCTTTGGACTGCCAGCGGCAATTGGTGCTGCACTGGCGAATCCGGATAAAAAAGTGCTGTGTTTCTCTGGTGATGGCAGCCTGATGATGAATATTCAGGAAATGGCCACCGCCAGTGAAAATCAGCTGGATATTAAAATTATCCTGATGAACAACGAAGCGCTGGGGCTGGTGTATCAGCAACAAAGTCTGTTCTACAAACAGGGGGTTTTTGCCGCTACCTATCCTGGAATGATTAACTTTATGCAGATTGCCGCCGGTTTTGGTCTCGACACCTGCGATTTGAACAACGAAGCAGACCCACAGGCGGCGCTGCAGGAGATTATCAATCGTCCAGGACCTGCACTGATCCACGTGCGCATTGACGCCGAAGAGAAAGTGTACCCGATGGTGCCGCCGGGTGCGGCAAACACAGAAATGGTGGGGGAATAAGCCATGCAACAGCAGACTCATGACAACGTAATTCTGGAACTCACCGTACGTAACCACCCCGGCGTAATGACCCACGTTTGCGGCCTGTTCGCCCGTCGGGCATTTAACGTGGAAGGTATTCTCTGTCTACCGATTCAGGGCAGCGATCAGAGTCGTATCTGGCTATTGGTCAACGACGACCAGCGTCTGGAACAGATGATAAGCCAGATAGATAAGCTGGAAGATGTTGTGAAAGTTGCACGTAACCAGTCCGATCCCTCAATGTTTAATAAAATTACCGTCTTTTTTGAGTAGCTTAGTCGCCGTCTGAATCGGGGGTGATCACTTTGACGGAACCGTTCCGGCAGTGGGTGGCGTAATCTGCCGGTAACGGACGGTCGCTGATCAGCACATCAAAGGTGGAAAGCGGACCAATGCTGGCAGGTGCGACCTCATCAAAAAGGGCGTGACGGGTCAGCAAAATTTTACGGAGCCCGCGCTCCATTGCTTTGCGTTTGGTGGCGAGGTCGTCCGGGTTAAACCAACTGACGCCGAAGTGCTCGTGTACACCGCTGGCGGAGATAAAGACTTTTCGAGGATTCAGTGATTCCAGCGGCGAAGGATTACTGGTGTCGTAGAAGGCGTCACTTTTCGCCCGATAGGTCCCCCCGCAGAGGATCGCTGTGGCATTAGGCTTTTCATTCAGCGCCACAAACACCCGGTGCGAGTAGCAAATCCCGGTAAAGGTTATATCGTCAGGGATCATGCTGACCACCAACGGCATTTCCACACCATTATCAAAAAAGACCAGATCGTTTTCACTCACCAGTCCTGCGGCCAGAATGGCAACCGGTAGATCGTCGCGATGATAAGGTTTTTGCGCGGGGAGCGGAGCGTTAACGATGGTGGCGGGTTTGTTCACCATCACAATATAGCCGCCGAGCAGCGTCAGGGGTAACGGTTCGTCATCCTGGCTGAGATCCCGGCGAATGGTCATCACGGAAACCTCCAGCATCCGCGCGGCGTCTTTCAGATGGATGCGGTCGGTCTTCTTCAACAGTTCCATCAGGCGTCGAATACGTTCTTTTTGCTTGGTTTCCATTCACCTTCTCCGCGATTCATATTGTGCATGTTCCGTTAGTAACATTTTTGTGTCGTAAGGAACATCACATTGCTGCATTACTATACGTCCGACGGGCGGGAATTAAAAGCGCGTTTATTCGCGTTTTTTTGATTATAAACAGTTTAATTTCAGTATATTGTAATTGTTGTGAGAAGGGGGGGATTAATCAACTGCCAATCTTGTGTTTAATAAATAAACAGAAAAATGATCCTCCAATCGCGATCGTAATCACAAATGATACGAAAGTAACATGATAATGTTATTTTAATATCATTGTTGTGTGATTGTTTCTGAGAGGTAGTAAAATGGATATCGCTGTTATTGGCTCTAACATGGTGGATCTCATCACCTACACCAACCAGATGCCGAAAGAAGGGGAAACCCTGGAAGCACCGGCGTTTAAAATCGGCTGTGGTGGCAAAGGGGCGAATCAGGCCGTTGCGGCCGCGAAACTCAATTCTAAAGTGCTGATGCTGACGAAAGTCGGTGATGATATTTTTGCCGATAACACCATTCGTAACCTCGAATCCTGGGGTATTAACACCACCTATGTAGAAAAAGTTCCGTGTACCAGCAGCGGCGTCGCACCGATCTTTGTGAATGCCAACTCAAGTAACAGCATTCTTATTATTAAAGGGGCGAACAAATTTCTCTCTCCGGAAGATATCGATCGTGCAGCGGAAGATTTAAAAAAATGCCAGCTTATTGTCCTGCAACTGGAAGTCCAACTGGAAACAGTTTATCACGCGATTGAATTTGGTAAAAAGCATGGCATTGAAGTGTTATTAAATCCCGCACCAGCATTACGTGAATTAGATATGTCCTACGCTTGTAAATGTGATTTCTTTGTGCCGAATGAAACCGAACTTGAAATATTAACGGGGATGCCGGTTGATACTTATGACCATATTCGCGCAGCTGCCCGTTCCCTGGTGGATAAAGGACTTAACAATATTATTGTGACAATGGGTGAAAAAGGCGCGCTATGGATGACGCGTGACCAGGAAGTACATGTCCCGGCGTTTCGCGTCAATGCCGTCGATACCAGCGGCGCAGGCGACGCCTTTATTGGTTGTTTTGCCCATTATTATGTCCAGAGTGGTGATGTCGAAGCCGCCATGAAGAAAGCCGCCCTTTTTGCTGCGTTTAGCGTCACCGGAAAAGGTACGCAATCTTCTTATCCGAGTATCGAACAATTTAATGAGTTTCTTACCCTAAACGAATAACACTCCTGCATTGTAAAAGGTAGCACTATGAACGATAAAAACATCATTCAGATGCCCGATGGGTATCTGAATAAGACCCCTCTGTTCCAGTTTATTTTGTTATCCTGTTTATTCCCGTTATGGGGATGCGCAGCCGCATTAAATGATATTCTGATTACGCAATTTAAAAGCGTATTTTCACTCAGTAACTTTGCCTCGGCATTAGTTCAGAGCGCCTTTTATGGCGGCTATTTTTTAATTGCGATTCCAGCGTCTCTGGTGATTAAAAAGACCAGCTATAAAGTGGCGATATTAATTGGCCTGACGCTGTACATTGTTGGCTGTACGCTCTTTTTCCCGGCATCGCACATGGCAACCTACACCATGTTCCTTGCGGCAATCTTCGCGATTGCGATCGGTTTGAGTTTCCTGGAAACCGCAGCGAATACCTACAGTTCGATGATTGGGCCAAAAGCCTATGCCACGTTGCGACTGAATATCAGCCAGACCTTTTACCCGATTGGTGCAGCATCCGGCATTTTGTTGGGTAAATACCTGGTCTTTTCCGAAGGCGATAGTCTGGAAAAACAGATGGCGGGGATGAATGCCGAGCAGATCCATAACTTCAAAGTGCTGATGCTGGAAAACACCCTTGAGCCGTATAAGTATATGATTATGGTTCTGGTGGTCGTGATGGTGCTGTTTCTACTTACCCGTTTCCCGACCTGCAAAGTGGCGCAAACCGCGAACCATAAACGCCCGTCGGCGATGGACACGCTGCGCTATCTGGCGAGCAATGCCCGCTTCCGGCGTGGCATTGTGGCGCAGTTCCTGTATGTGGGGATGCAGGTAGCCGTGTGGTCATTCACTATTCGTCTGGCGCTGGAGTTGGGCGATATCAACGAACGTGATGCCTCTAACTTTATGGTCTACAGTTTTGCCTGCTTCTTCATCGGCAAGTTTATCGCCAATATTCTGATGACCCGCTTTAACCCGGAAAAGGTGCTGATTCTTTACTCTATCATCGGCGCATTGTTCCTTGCCTATGTCTCCCTGGCACCGAGCTTTAGTGCCGTTTACGTTGCGGTGCTGGTGAGCGTGCTGTTTGGACCCTGCTGGGCGACTATCTATGCCGGCACGCTGGATACCGTAGATAACGAACATACTGAAATGGCTGGCGCGGTGATTGTGATGGCCATTGTTGGCGCGGCCGTGATACCGGCGATTCAGGGCTATGTCGCGGATATGTTCCACTCGCTGCAACTCTCTTTCCTTGTCTCCATGCTGTGCTTTGTTTACGTGGGGATCTACTTCTGGCGCGAAAGCAAAGTGCGCAGTCTGGCTGAAGCAACTGCATCCTGAGGAGAACGATCATGACAACACGAATCACGCTGTGGCGGGAGCTCTTTAGCGAACATCCACGAACCCTAATGCAGAACAGCGATTTCACTGTCACCGCATTTCGCTATGCCAGCGGTGTGGAAGGGCTGAAGGTCCAGAACAGTCGTGGATACCTGGTTATTCTGCCCTGGATGGGGCAGATGATCTGGGATGCTCAGTTTGATGGTCACGATCTGACCATGCACAACATGTTCAGCCAGCCGAAACCTGCAACGGAAGTGGTCGCGACTTATGGCTGTTTTGCCTTCCATTCCGGTTTACTGGCGAATGGCTGTCCGTCACCAGAAGATGTTCACCCGTTGCACGGTGAAATGGCCTGTGCCGCGATGGACGAGGCCTGGCTGGAACTGGAAGGCGATAGCCTGCGTGTGACCGGACGCTGTGAGTATGTGATGGGATTCGGTCATCATTATCAGGCGCAGCCTGCGGTGGTGATGCGTAAAGCAAGTGCGCTTTTTGACATTCAGATGGCCGTCACTAACCTGGCATCTGTCGCGATGCCACTTCAGTATATGTGCCACATGAATTATGCGTACGTACCGGAGGCTACCTTTAGCCAGAATATCCCGGATGAAGCGCTGAAGTTGCGTGAATCTGTTCCGGCACATGTGAAACCCACCGAACAGTGGCTGGCGTTTAATCAACGGATCTTACAAGGTGAAGCGTCACTGACAACGCTCAATGAACCTGACTTTTACGATCCGGAAATCGTCTTCTTTGCTGACAAGCTGGACAGATACACGGATAAACCCGAATTCCGGATGATCGCCCCGGATGGCACCACGTTTGTTACCTGTTTTGCCAGTTCCGAACTCAACTACGTGACTCGCTGGATCCTTTATAACGGCGATCAGCAGGTGGCAGCATTCGCCCTGCCTGCGACTTGTCGGCCGGAAGGGTTCCTGGCTGCCAGGCGAAACGGTACTTTGCTTGAGGTACAACCGCAGCAAACCCGGTCATTTACGGTCACTACTGGTATCGTCTGAGCGCTCAAGGTTTGAATAGCAACGCGCTGGTACACAAAATTATTCAAGTTGCATCAAGGCGGTAAGACTGAGAATCCCCAGGCGCTTTCTTCAGTAAGCTCCTGGGGTGAAAAGACGCAGCTTGAAGGATGAAGTGTATATCGTTAAGGTAAGCGCGTTTTTTATACCCGCCAGGACAAAACCATGATCACCGTTGCCCTCATTGACGATCACCTTATCGTCCGCTCCGGCTTTGCTCAGTTGCTGGGGCTTGAACCCGATTTGCAGGTTGTTGCCGAATTTGGCTCCGGGCGAGAGGCGCTGGCAGGGTTGCCGGGACGCGGTGTGCAGGTGTGCATCTGTGATATCTCAATGCCGGATATTTCCGGGCTGGAGTTACTCAGTCAGTTGCCGAAAGGGATGGCGATCATCATGCTCTCCGTTCACGACAGTCCGGCGCTGGTGGAACAGGCGCTGAACGCTGGTGCGCGAGGTTTTCTCTCCAAACGCTGTAGTCCCGACGAGTTGATTGCAGCGGTCCATACCGTCGCAACGGGCGGTTGTTATTTAACGCCGGATATTGCGGTTAAGCTGGCTGCCGGGCGTCAGGATCCACTGACCAAACGTGAACGACAGGTGGCGGAAAAACTGGCGCAGGGCATGGCGGTGAAAGAGATTGCCGCCGAACTGGGCCTGTCGCCAAAAACGGTACACGTACATCGCGCTAACCTGATGGAAAAGCTGGGCGTCAGTAACGATGTTGAACTGGCGAGACGGATGTTTGACGGCTGGCAATGAACACCTTTTTCTCCCGCTTAATCACTGTTGTCGCCTGTTTCTTTATCTTCTCCGCCGCATGGTTCTGTTTGTGGAGTGTCAGCCTGCACCTCGTTGAGCGTCCTGAGTTGGCTGTACTGTTATTTCCGTTCGGCTTGCGTCTGGGACTGATGCTGCAATGTCCGCGTGGCTACTGGCCTGTGTTGTTGGGGGCGGAATGGCTGCTCCTGTTCTGGCTGGTGCAGGAAGTTGCGCTGGCACATCTACCCCTTTTGATGATCGGTAGCCTGTTGACGCTGCTCCCTGTGGCACTGATCTCTCGCTATCGCCATCAGCGCGACTGGCGCACTCTGCTGTTACAGGGCGCGGCGCTGACCGCGGCGGCGCTGCTGCAGTCAGCTCCGTGGCTGGGGCAAGGTGGCAAGGCGTGGAACGCCCTGCTGCTGACGTTAACCGGTGGATTGACGCTGGCTCCTGTCTGCCTGGTGTTCTGGCACTATCTCACCAGTACCACCTGGCTGCCGCTTGGTCCGGCGGTGATTTCCCAGCCGGTGAACTGGCGCGGGCGGCACCTGGTGTGGTATCTGCTGCTGTTCAGCGTCAGCCTGTGGCTCCAGTTGGGGTTGCCGGATGAGTTGTCACGTTTTACGCCGTTCTGCCTGGCGCTGCCGATTATAGCGCTCGCCTGGCACTACGGCTGGCAGGGGGCGTTGATTGCGACGCTGATGAACGCTATCGCACTCATTGCCAGCCAGACCTGGCACGATCATCCGGTTGATTTGCTGCTCTCACTGTTGGCGCAAAGTCTGACCGGACTGCTGCTCGGTGCAGGCATTCAGCGTTTGCGTGAATTAAACCAGTCGTTGCAAAACGAACTGGCGCGTAATCATCGCCTGGCAGAACGCCTGCTGGAAACCGAAGAGAGCGTGCGTCGCGACGTAGCGCGTGAGCTACACGATGACATCGGCCAGACTATTACCGCCATTCGCACTCAGGCGGGCATCGTACAGCGACTGGCCCCGGAAAATGCGGGCGTTAAGCAGAGCGGGGCGCATATCGAGCAGCTCTCTCTGGGTGTCTATGATTCGGTACGCCGCCTGCTTGGGCGCTTACGTCCACGTCAACTGGATGATTTGACGCTGGAACAGGCTATCCGCTCCTTGATGCGAGAAATGGAACTGGAGAGTCGCGGTATCGTCAGTCATCTTGACTGGCGGATAGATGAAGCCGTGCTCAGCGAAAGTCAGCGGGTGACGCTGTTTCGCGTCTGTCAGGAAGGTCTGAATAATATAGTGAAGCACGCTAACGCCAGCGCGGTAACGCTGCAGGGGTGGCTTCAGGACGAGCGATTAATGCTGGTGATTGAGGACGATGGCAGCGGCTTGCCGGCGGGCGTGAATCAGCAGGGATTTGGCCTGACCGGGATGCGAGAGCGCATCACTGCCCTTGGAGGTTCGCTTGCTATTTCCTGTACGCACGGTACGCGAGTTAGCGTGTCTTTGCCTCAGCGTTATGCGTAAGGAGCGACAATGTTTCAGTTTTTAAAAGCCCCGGCGAACGCGCCGCGCCTTACCGATAAACACGAGATCGATACCCGTTACCGCTACTGGCGGCGGCATATTCTGCTGACCATCTGGTTTGGTTATGCGCTGTTCTATTTCACCCGCAAAAGCTTCAACGCCGCCGTGCCGGAAATCCTTGCCAGCGGTGTGCTGACCCGCAGCGATATTGGCCTGCTGGCGACGCTGTTTTATATCACCTACGGGTTGTCAAAGTTTGTCTCCGGTGTCGTCAGCGACCGCTCTAATGCTCGTTATTTTATGGGCATCGGGCTGATTGCCACCGGAGTAGTGAACATTCTGTTTGGTTTTTCTACTTCGCTATGGGCGTTTGCCGTGCTGTGGGCGCTGAACGCCTTCTTTCAGGGATGGGGTTCGCCCGTATGCGCCCGATTACTGACCGCATGGTATTCGCGTACCGAGCGCGGCGGCTGGTGGGCGCTGTGGAATACCGCACATAACGTCGGCGGGGCGCTGATCCCAATCGTTATGGCGGCTACCGCGTTGCACTATGGTTGGCGTGCGGGAATGATGATTGCCGGGCTGATGGCGATTGTCGTAGGCGTGATCCTCTGCTGGCGACTGCGTGACAGGCCACAGGCGATTGGTCTGCCGCCGATTGGCGACTGGCGGCACGATGAGCTGGAAATAGACCAACAGCAGGAAGGTGCGGGGCTTAGCCGAAAAGAGATCCTCACCAAATATGTGCTGCTGAATCCGTATATCTGGCTGTTGTCGTTGTGTTATGTGCTGGTGTACGTGGTGCGTGCTGCGATTAATGACTGGGGCAATCTGTATATGTCCGAGACGCTGGGTGTTGATCTGGTCACCGCTAATACCGCAGTGACCATGTTCGAGCTGGGCGGGTTTATCGGTGCACTGGTTGCGGGGTGGGGCTCGGACAAACTGTTTAACGGGAACCGTGGCCCGATGAACCTGATTTTTGCCGCCGGAATATTACTCTCTGTGGGTTCATTGTGGCTGATGCCGTTTGCCAGTTACGTGATGCAGGCGGCGTGCTTCTTCACTACCGGATTCTTTGTCTTCGGCCCGCAGATGCTGATCGGTATGGCGGCGGCGGAGTGTTCGCATAAAGATGCTGCGGGCGCGGCAACCGGGTTTGTTGGGCTGTTCGCTTATCTGGGCGCGTCGCTTTCCGGCTGGCCGTTGGCGAAGGTGATGGAGGTCTGGCACTGGACCGGTTTTTTTGTGGTGATCGCCATTGCCGCAGGGATTTCTGCTCTGCTGTTGCTGCCGTTTTTGAATGCTCAGGCTCCGCGCGAAGTTAGTGAAGCGTGATGCACCTCACTTTTTTGCCCCGAGTGGGGCAAAACTAAGAAATTTTCCCGGTTTCACCTGGACGCTGTCTCAGGCGTGCCTCCCGGCTGATTTTTACAATGCCTGCCATTCGCAGGTATAAAAATTAGCTCGGGAGTGTCCTATGCTGGCCTTTCTAAACCAGGTGCGCAAGCCGACCCTGGATTTGCCGCTCGATGTGCGGCGTAAAATGTGGTTCAAACCATTCATGCAGTCCTACCTGGTGGTTTTCATCGGCTACCTGACCATGTACCTGATCCGCAAAAACTTTAACATCGCGCAGAACGACATGATCTCCACCTACGGGCTGAGCATGACGCAGCTGGGGATGATTGGCCTGGGCTTCTCCATCACCTACGGTGTAGGTAAAACGCTGGTTTCCTATTACGCGGATGGCAAAAACACCAAGCAGTTCCTGCCGTTTATGCTGATCCTCTCGGCTATCTGTATGCTCGGCTTCAGCGCCAGCATGGGCGCAGGCTCAACCAGCTTGTTCCTGATGATTGCCTTCTACGCGCTGAGTGGTTTCTTCCAGAGTACTGGTGGCTCGTGCAGCTATTCGACGATCACCAAATGGACACCGCGCCGTAAACGTGGCTCTTATCTCGGGATGTGGAATATCTCCCACAACCTCGGTGGTGCAGGTGCGGCAGGTGTGGCGTTGTTTGGTGCTAATGTGCTGTTCGATGGTCACGTGATCGGCATGTTTATCTTCCCGTCGATTATCGCCCTGATTGTGGGCTTTATTGGCTTGCGCTATGGCAGCGACTCCCCGGAATCTTATGGTCTGGGTAAAGCCGAAGAGTTGTTTGGGGAAGAGATCAGCGAAGAGGACAAAGAGACTGAAGAAAATGACATGACCAAGTGGCAGATCTTTGTTGAGTACGTGCTGAAAAACAAAGTGATCTGGCTGCTGTGCTTCTCCAACATCTTCCTGTACGTGGTGCGCATCGGTATCGATCAGTGGTCCACTGTCTACGCCTTCCAGGAGCTGAAACTCTCCAAAGAAGTCGCGATTCAGGGCTTTACCCTGTTTGAAGTCGGGGCGCTGGTCGGTACGCTGCTGTGGGGTTGGCTCTCTGACCTGGCAAACGGCCGTCGTGCGCTGGTGGCCTGTGTCGCGTTGGCATTAATCATTGCCACGCTGGGTGTCTACCAGCACGCCAGCAACCAGTACGTTTACCTGGCGTCGTTGTTTGCCCTTGGCTTCCTGGTGTTTGGCCCGCAATTGTTAATCGGTGTGGCGGCAGTTGGTTTCGTACCGAAAAAAGCGATCGGTGCTGCCGATGGGATTAAAGGTACTTTCGCTTATCTGATTGGCGACAGCTTTGCCAAGCTGGGTCTGGGGATGATTGCCGATGGTACGCCAGTCTTTGGTCTGACCGGCTGGGCGGGGACTTTCGCCGCGCTGGATACCGCCGCTATCGGCTGTATCTGCCTGATGGCTATCGTCGCCGTATTTGAAGAACGTAAAATTCGCCGTGAGAAAAAGATCCAGCAGTTAAAAACCGCTTAAGTGTGTATTGGTAACTTTTGCCCGCCTCTGAATCTTATTCATCAGGGCTATCTTGCTTGTCATTTTGAACCAGGGCAGTGCTCGAAATCCTCAGGTACTATCTGTACATTCCGGTTTCTGCGCGCTGTCCGTGTTCAAACTGTCTGCGCCGATAACGCCCAATGAATAAAGTTCTCATAGCGGGCTTTTTTTATGCTTCGGATTCGCTGTTCCTTACGGCGAGTCAGCAATCTCCAGCGATGTAAACGTAAATGCTTCGCCATCAAATAATCCCTGGCTGGTGAGCTTTAGCGCGGGGATCACCGGCAAAGAGAGAAATGCCATCTGAATAAAGGGCTCATCGGGGAGCGTGCCGCACGCCCGGCCTGCTGCTTTCAGTGAATCGATTTGTTCGGCCAGCGATTCTGCCGTATCAGTGCTCATCAGTCCGGCGACTGGTAGCGCTAAATGGCATTGAACTTCCCCATGACGAACCACGCATAAGCCACCGCCGTCGGCGATCACCTGATTAACCGCCACCGTCATCTCTTCAGCGCTGTGACCGATGACCACGATGTTATGGCTGTCGTGGCTGACGGTTGCTGCCAGCGCCCCCTCCTTCAGCCCAAACCCGCCTAATAAACCACAGGCAGGTGGGTGCTGATAGCCATAGCGCTCAAGAACAGCGATAAAACAAATATCATCACGATCAAAGCCGTCTTCCGTGTAACAGCATTTGCTGGCGGGGGTGATTAATTCGTTGGGGATGACTTCAATCACCCGATAGCATTTTCCTGGGGTGAAATGAAACCGAAAATCCGTGGCACGGACCAGTTGCCGCGCCACGGTGTTGCCGTATGGAGGCGCTGTGCGCGCCAGCCTGGACGATTCGTCAGCTTTCAGCGCATCGGCATTGAGTGGTTCACCTTTAATAAAGACCTGTTGCACCGTGACGTTGTGGGCATCGCTGAGCAGGACAATATCCGCCTGTTTTCCAGGAGCCAGCAGGCCGAGATGGCGCAGGCCAAAATGTTGCGCAGCAGACCAGCTGGCGACGCGGTAAGCGATGTGAAGCGGTACGTGGTGCTGTGTAATGAGGCGTCTAATCAGTGCGTCAATATGCCCTTCGTGGGCGATCTCCCAGGGGTTACGATCGTCGGTACACAGCATGCATTGTGGGCTGTTTAGCGCGTTAATGAGCGGAGCCAGCGCGTCGAGGTTGCGGGCGGCAGAACCTTCGCGAATCATCAACGCCATTCCAAGCTGCAGCTTTCGTCGTCCTTCTTCTGGCAGGTAGCTTTCATGGCAATTTTCAATTCCGGCGGCAATGTAAGCGTTCAACGCTTTGCCTTGCAGGCCGGGGCTGTGACCGTCCAGCGTCAGATGTCGAAAGGCATCCATTTTATCAAGAAGTGCGTCCTGCCCGGCAATGACGCCAGGGTAATCCATTACCTCCGCCAGACCGGCAACGTGTGGATGATCCCGCCAGGTGAGCATTTGTTCAAGTGTAAAGCTGGCACCGTTGATATCGCAGCCAGCCAGCGCCGGGACGCAGGAACTGATTTGAATATATTGATTTTGTGTTGCCTGTTCGGCGCAGCGGATAAACCAGGCAAGGCCAGTTTCCCCCATCACGTTGACGATTTCGTGCGGGTCGCAGATGACGGTAGTGAGCCCGCGAGGAAGCGTCGCGGTTTCAAAGGCCACAGGTGTCATCATGCTGGATTCAATATGCAGGTGAGCGTCGATAAAACCGGGAACTGCTGTTGCGCCGTGAGCATCAATACGCCGTAATGCACTGGCATGAGAATATTCCGGACCGATACCGGCGATATGCCGTTCTTTAATCAAGATTGGCCCTGGCATTTCTCCACCGTTGATCAGATCGAGAATTTTGACATTATCAATAATATAATCGGCAGGTGCGTCACCGCGAGAAACAGCCAGCAAATTTTGCCTTTGCTGACGGCTAATGTAATGAAATTTATCGTTAATCGTATTATTCATATTTTTCTCATTTTGATTTTATCAATTTGATTGTTATTTATCATTTAAGAATAGCTGTGATTATTTAAAGTTTATCGATTAACGTGCGTTTGCAATGTGATAACTATCACTGAATTAAGTATGCCATCTGTTTTAAAAAGATACTGAATTTATACTCTCATCAATGGATGAAAAAAATGAATAATGAAATCAGTGATGATGTAAACGAGAGCTCAGGGTGGCTTGCGAGATTATTTAAGTTGCAACAGCACGAGACCACAGTACGTACAGAAATGATTGCGGGAATGACGACATTTTTAACGATGGTGTATATCGTTTTTGTGAATCCGCAAATACTGGGCGCTGCGCAAATGGACCCGAAGGTGGTGTTTGTGACCACGTGCCTGATTGCGGGCATCGGCAGTATTGCGATGGGACTGATTGCCAATCTGCCGGTAGCCCTGGCTCCTGCTATGGGGCTGAATGCCTTTTTTGCTTTTGTCGTCGTGGGGGCGATGGGGGTGAGTTGGCAAACGGGGATGGGGGCGATATTTTGGGGTGCCGTCGGATTATTTCTGCTTACCCTTTTTCGTATTCGTTACTGGATGATTTCAAACATACCCGCTAGCTTACGTATTGGCATTACCAGCGGTATCGGTTTATTTATTGCGTTGATGGGTTTAAAAAATTCAGGCGTTATTATTGCCAATAAAGATACGCTGGTAGCGATCGGTGATTTAAGCTCACATAGCGTATTGTTAGGTATTCTTGGGTTCTTTATTATTACGGTCCTGTCATCGCGTAATTTCCATGCGGCAGTATTGATTTCTATTGTTGTGACGTCATGTTGTGGATTGTTTTTTGGTGATGTTCAGTTCCTCGGTATATATTCTGCACCACCTAACATCAGTGCAGTGATTGGTGAGGTTGATTTACGCGGTGCGTTGTCGTTGAATCTGGCCGGTATTATCTTCTCGTTTATGTTAATTAATCTCTTTGACTCATCAGGAACATTAATTGGCGTAACAGATAAAGCCGGATTAATCGATCGTGACGGTAAATTTCCCAATATGAATAAGGCATTGTACGTGGATAGTGTCAGCTCTGTTGCAGGGGCATTTATCGGCACATCTTCCGTAACGGCGTACATTGAAAGTACGGCCGGCGTGGCGGTCGGTGGACGCTCGGGGCTGACTGCCGTGGTGGTTGGTGCGCTATTCTTGCTGGTGATGTTTTTTTCACCTCTGGTCAGTATGGTGCCTGCCTATGCGACAGCTGGTGCGCTTATTTTTGTGGGTGTGCTGATGACCTCAAGCCTGGCGCGCGTTAGCTGGGACGATTTAACCGAGTCAGTGCCTGCCTTTATCACGACGGTGATGATGCCCTTTAGTTTTTCTATTACCGAAGGAATTGCGCTGGGTTTCATGTCGTATTGCATCATGAAAGTGTTTACCGGGCGCTGGCGTGAGCTGAATCTTTGTGTGGTCGCCGTGGCATTGCTGTTTGCGTTGAAAATCATCCTGGTGGATTAGTATTCGCAGTCTGTTTCCAGATATCATGAGCGCGGATAACGCAGGAGAACTCATGATCTGGATAATGCTGGCCACGTTGGTTGTTGTTTTTGTAGTGGGTTTTCGGGTGCTGACGTCTGGATCACGACGCGCGATTCGTCGCCTGAGCGAACGGTTGAGCATTGACGTCGTGCCGGTAGAATCGATGATCGATCAGATGGGAAAAGTGCAGGGAGAAGCGTTTTTACAGTATCTTCATCGGCCTGACGAATCGCATTTGCAAAATGCCGCCCAGGTGCTGTTGATCTGGCAAATCGTCATTGTTGACGGTAGTGAACAGAACTTGCTGCAGTGGCATCGATTGTTGCAAAAAGTCCGCCTGGCAGCGCCGGTTACCGATGCACAGGTGCGCCTGGCGCTGGGTTTTCTGCGAGAAATGGAGCCAGATATGCAGGAAATAAATGCGTTTCAGATGCGCTATAACGCCTTTTTTCAACCTGAAGATGGGGTGCACTGGCTGCACTGATATCATGCTTGTTTATGACGATTATTTTTAATCGTCATAATATTTATATCTATCTCCCGCACAGGGGCCCTCGTTACACTTACACGACGAGGTGCATCATGAAACAAGCGACTCAACACAGTGCGATTATCTGGCCGGAAACCTATCTGCCAGGTACGACCGATAATTTTGCCTCACAAGCGCAGTAATCTTATCGTCGTTGAGAAGCGCATAATGCCTGGCTAACTCGCGAAATCCAGCGGGTTCATGGTTGTTGATGTTGGTCATATCCTGTTTGGCGTATCAATGCGTCGTTTTTATTATGCGATCTGCCGCGCAGCGCTATTGCAAATCCTGGAAAGTTGCCTAAACGTTAAATCCGTCACATTTTTAATGTTACACTGCGTGACTTTTCTACAGAAATACCACGCAGGTTACAAAATGAGTGACGTTATTGAACAAAAATCCCGCGCTGAGGTAAATGCCCGACCAAACTGGTCGGCGGTATTCGCCGTGGCGTTCTGTGTTGCCTGCCTGATAACCGTTGAGTTTCTGCCCGTCAGTTTGTTGACGCCTATGGCGCAGGACCTGGGGATTTCAGAAGGTGTGGCCGGACAATCGGTGACCGTGACGGCATTTGTCGCCATGTTTGCCAGCCTGTTTATTACCCAAATTATTCAGGCGACCGACCGCCGCTATATCGTCATCCTGTTCTCCGTGCTGCTGACGCTCTCCTGCCTGCTGGTTTCATTTGCTAACTCTTTTACGCTGCTGCTGATTGGTCGTGCCTGCCTTGGGCTGGCGCTCGGTGGTTTCTGGGCGATGTCGGCCTCGCTGACCATGCGTCTGGTGCCCGCCCGCACGGTACCGAAAGCACTGTCGGTTATCTTTGGCGCAGTTTCTATCGCGCTGGTGATCGCCGCTCCGTTGGGCAGCTTCCTTGGCGGTATCATCGGCTGGCGCAACGTTTTTAACGCGGCAGCGGTAATGGGGGTGCTGTGTATTATTTGGGTTGTTAAATCGCTGCCTTCGTTGCCTGGCGAGCCATCGCACCAAAAACAAAATATGTTCAGCCTGTTGCAACGTCCTGGTGTGATGGCCGGCATGATCGCCATCTTTATGTCTTTTGCCGGGCAGTTCGCCTTCTTTACCTATATTCGCCCGGTGTATATGAATCTGGCGGGATTTGATGTTGATGGCCTGACGCTGGTACTGCTGAGTTTTGGTATTGCCAGCTTTGTTGGCACGTCGCTCTCTTCTGTGATTCTGAAACGTTCGGTCAAACTGGCACTGGCAGGTGCGCCGCTGGTGCTGACGCTCAGTGCGCTGGTATTGATCCTGTGGGGGAGTGACAAAGTTGTGGCGGCAGGCATTGCGATTATCTGGGGACTGGCGTTCGCTCTGGTACCGGTAGGCTGGTCGACGTGGATCACCCGCTCGCTTGCGGATCAGGCAGAAAAAGCCGGATCCGTCCAGGTCGCCGTGATCCAGCTTGCCAATACCTGTGGGGCTGCGGTTGGAGGCTATGCACTCGATAACCTCGGACTGCTGTCGCCCCTGATGCTTTCCGGCAGCCTGATGCTGCTGACGGCGCTTCTGGTGGCAGCGAAAGTACGCATAAAGGGTATGCAGTGATCGCCAGTTCTATTTGCCGTATGGTGTTGTAAATGCGTCATCCGGCCTACAATCGCAATACAGGCCGGATAAACGCAGTGCCATCAGGCATTACACCTTTCACTAATCAGAACCACGCCTCCCACATTGCGCCGAGGTTAAAGTCATCCAGCGTTTCATCCTTCGTACCGTTGACGCGAGCAGTGCGGTCATTATCAACTTTGCCGCCGGTGACATAGAAGCGCAGCATTGGGCGGAATTCTGGACCCATAGCGATCGACATGTTCTGCGACAGCGTTAACTTCCAGCCGTTGTTATCCCCGCCGTTATCATAATCAACCCGCTGATAGCCTGCTTCCAGCCAGGTGGAGTGAACATCGTTCCAGAAATACATCGGACGTATAATCGCGCCGTAGTTCTTACGGTTGTCGCTCTTGTCTGTGCTGTTGTCGTAATCATGGAACGCCAGCAGGTATTCGACCTGCGCCTGTTGGGTGAACTTATGGCTCCCCTCAAAACTGGCGTATATCGCTGTCAGATCGTCGGTTTTGTTATAGACGCTGTTATCTGAATTATCAGAATAACGGGCGATAACCTTGTTCACACCACTGTCGTTAGTGTGGCTCAGCACAAATGCACCCTGCCAGGCTTTCAGGCGGTCATCGCTCTCGACGGCTTTAGAGTCAAAGCCATAGTTGGCGTAAATCTCCAGATCCAGCGGACCGACCTTCATATTGTGGATTTTGGACGTTATTGCGTAGTTACCCTTATCGCCCGTACCAGAACCGCCGGTACAGGTAATGCGTGATGGGTTGGCTTCGTCTTCCATCACTTCCGGGCTGCACGATTCAACCGCGGCGACAGTGGCGACATCAAACTGCACGCCGCCAATGTCGAAGTTTTTAACCCCGGCTCCCTGACCGTCATGGTTCATCCAGAAGTAGTCGTTGATGCCTTGTTGTGGACGCTGATGGAAGTCGCGGCCCGCCCAGATATAAGCGTTAGGATTGGATTCCAGCACGTTAGTTACGCCGGCGTAGGCTTTTTTGAGGTTAACTTCGTCGCCCCAGTGGTCGATCATCACGTTGATGTCCCAGATGGCGCCGTTGTCGCTTTTGAACGCTTTGGAGAGCTGGAATTCGCCGCCGTTGCCTTCGTTACCCAGACGGCCAATGGCCGATGCACCGTTATAGGAACCATCAACGCCGACGTATTTCTGATCACCGCTCTGGAAATGTGCGCCGTAGCGCGCATATCCGCTGAATTTCACGCCGAACGGAATCGCCATATCCGGGGATTGTGCTGCACTTTGTGGTTCATTAATCACATCGGCTTTTTTCGCCACAGCAGCGTCCATTTTCGCCTGACGTTCCGTAAGTGCTTTATCTACGGCTTTGGCGACGATGGCGTCGATTTGTTCCTGAGTAAATTCCTGTGCGAGGACAGAAACTGGGCAAAGCGCGGCCACGACCGCCATGGCTAGTGGAAGTTTCTTAGTTAAATTCATGGTTATCTCATTTACACTTTACCCTTCAGGTTGCCATAGGCATTCCGAATAAGCGTGTGTATTAATTTATTTTAAGATAATAACCATCCCGTCTTGGGTTAATTTGCTATCACCAAAACAAGTTGATCTGTTTATTTTGTTAACGGGTACAGAAATATTTTATTTAATCGTAATAAACTCTCCGTTCGTAAAGTGTAAGTTCATATTAGCGCTGATACAGATGAATAATTTCTTCTGACAGTTCGCGGGCTAATAGCGATGTCATTAAGTGGTCCTGCGCATGCACCATAATTAATGTCATAGGCTGCCGGGCTTCCCCGGCGTCCTGTTCGATTAATTTTGTTTGCATGTGGTGAGCTTGACGTGCGTAGCCATCAGCCTCACGAAGCAGGCTTTTCGCTTCATCAATGTTCCCGGCGCGTGCAGCGTGGAGTGCTTCGAAGCACAGGCTTCGGGACTGGCCGGCATTAACGATGATTTCCATTACTGCTTCTTCTAATGCAATCATGATCTTCTGTTCTCAATTAAAACCATTGTTTTCGGCGGTATCGGCAAACCACTCGCCACTCTTTTTCACCGTACGTTTTTGCGTTTCTAAATCTAACTGAACAAAGCCATAGCGGTTTTTATATCCGTTGAGCCATGACCAGTTATCAATAAAGGTCCACATGTGGTAGCCAAGACAATTACAGCCTTCGCTTATTCCCTTATGCAGCCATTTAAGATGTGCAGAAACGAATTCAATACGGTAGTCATCGTTGATTTGATCCTGCTGAATGAATCGCTGTTCGTTTTCTACCCCCATTCCATTTTCAGAAATAAAACAGCGTGGGTTACCGTAATTATCTCGCAGGTTGGTAATAATATCGTAAATACCTGGCTCATAAATTTCCCAGCCACGGTAAGGGTTCATTTTGCGTCCCGGCATTTCGTAATAATCGAACAACCATTCAGGCATAAACGGTGCATCAGGATTGACCGCGCTATCACGACATTTCACCCGTCGGGGCTGGTAATAGTTAATGCCCAACAGGTCGATTTTGCCATCGGATATCAGCTGGCTATCGCCAGGCTTACACGTGGGCAGCTGATCGTACTCTTTCAGCAGTTCCACCAGGTCCGCAGGATATTCACCTTTCAGTACCGGGTCGAGAAAACTGCGGTTGAAGAGCAGATCCGCATGGTGTGCGGCTTTCACATCCGCCGGATTTTGTGAGCGTGGATAGGAAGGCGTTAAATTTAACACTACGCCAATTTCACCGTCATAGTTCCCGGTGCGATACGCGCGAACAGCCGTCGAATGTGCCAGTACAGTGTGGTACGCCACGGTTACGGCACGTTTGAAATCCACCACGTTTGGATAATGGAAGTCATACAGATAGCCGCCTTCGACCGGGACAATCGGTTCATTAAAGGTGAACCAGTGCTTAACCCGATTGCCGAACAAGTCGAAGCATGTTTGTGCGTAGCGACCAAATGCCTCGACCACTTCCCGGTTTTCCCAGCCGCCTTTTTCCTGCATCACCATTGGCATGTCAAAGTGGAACAGGGTGATAAATGGCGTGATGCCCTGTGCCAGCAGCTCATTGATCACATTGTTATAGAAATTGACGGCTTCAGGATTTACTTCACCCGTGCCGTCAGGGATCAGGCGCGACCAGCTCAGGGAAGTTCGGAAGCTGTTGTGCTTCAGTTGCTTCAGCAGCGAGATGTCTTGCTTCCAGTGCTGATAAAATGTCGAGGTGTTCGCCGGGCCAACCCCCTGATGGAAACGGCCTGGCTGACGGTCGAACCATACGTCCCATGTGGTCTGGCTTTTGCCACCGTTCAGGCTATCCCCTTCGGTTTGCAGCGCTGAACAGGCACTGCCCCACCAGAAGTTTTCAGGAAAACGGTATCCCATTGTTCTGACTCCTTGATCGATTATGAGTTGCTACGGGCAGCGTTCGCCACGGAGACGGCATCCTGGGCCTTTTGCTCTTCAGTTTTCATCAAAGAGCGTTCGTATGCGCGCAGGAAAGGGAGGTACATCAGCGCTGACATCGCCATACAGATAAAGCACATCACCACCGGGCTTAATGCCCAGTTCGCGGCCCAGGAAGCACCAATTGGTGCTGGTGTGGTCCACGGTGTCAGTGAAACAACCTGCGCCAGCCAGCCAAGTTTTGTGGCGCTATATGCCAGCACAGCGTTAACCAGCGGTACGCAGACGAACGGAATGAATAGCATCGGGTTCATGATGATCGGCGCACCAAACAGAATAGGCTCATTGATGTTAAAGAAACTAGGCACAATTCCCATTTTGCCGATGGTCCGCAGGTGTGCGACGCGGCTGCGCAGCAGCAGGAATGCCAGTGGTAATGTCGATCCCACGCCGCCAATGAGCAGGTAGTGATCCCAGAAGCCCTGTAGATAAACATGTGGTAATGCAGCGCCAGCGGCAAGAGCCGCCTGGTTGGCAGATAAGTTGGCCATCCAGAATGGATTCATAATGCCAGTGACAATCAGTGAACCGTGGATCCCGGCGAACCAGAAAATCTGGCACAGCAGGACGGAAAGCAGGATTGCGGGCAGGGAATCAGAAGCGGAAACCAGCGGTTCCAGCAGGTGCATTATTGCCTGCGGAATGATCATTCCGGTTTGTGCTTCGATAAACAGGTTTAGCGGATGCAGGGTCGCAATCACGACCAGAACCGGAATCAGGATTTCAAATGAGCGGGCGACGCCGGTCGGCACCTCTTTAGGCAGGCGAATGGTCACGTTATTCTGCTTCAGCCACGCATACATGCGGGTGGAATAGATAGCAGTGATCAGCGCGGTAAAGATCCCCTGACCGGAGAGATATTGCGTAGAGATTTTCCCGTCGGCATAGGGGGCTGCAACCAGTAAAAACGCCATAAAGGCCAGCAGACCGGACATTACCGGGTCGAGGTTAAACTGTCGGCCCAGACTGGCGCCAATGCCGACGGAGATGAAGAACGTCATAACACCCATGCTGAGGTTAAACGGCAGCATCAACTGTTCGCGATAGGTGGCAGAGAAATCAAGCCAGCCACGGGCAAAGCTGTTGGTGGTTTCGGCAGAGAACGGAGGAAAAATAAACACCAGCATGAAGGAGCCGATGATCATAAACGGCAGCGCCGCCGTAAAACCGTCACGAATCGCAATCACATACTTTTGCTGTCCCAGCTTTCCGGCGAGGGGGGTGATGGATTGTTCAATGACGGCAACCATTGACTGATATAACGAACTCATATTGACACCTTTCTAGTGTGCCGCTTCAATCAGCGACAGAGCATAATCCAGCACTTTGTCACCACGTTGCATACCGTAATCCATCATATCTATGGCTTTTACGGGTATACCCTGGGTGGCAGCCTTTTCTGAGAGTGTGTTAAGCATATATTTTACCTGGGGGCCAAGTAGCACCACCTGGTAATTTGGAAACTGTGTGTCAAATTCGGCAACACCGTATGCCTCAATCTTCACCGGTAGTCCACGAATGTCCGCCTCTTCAACCATTTTGCGAACTAGTAAACTGGTGGACATTCCTGCAGAGCAGCACAGCATAATCCTGAACATTGTTAGCCATCCTTTAAATGTAAAAACATATTGCGAGTTTGATTTGATATCATACGGAAACCGGTTTCCATTCGTAGCAAACGGAACTGTGATGGCCATCAAGATCTGATGCGTATAAGGCTGATTATTTGAATCCAGCTCACGAAATTTGGTGGTTTGAACTCTTTTTGAGTGCAAATGGAAAATCGGTTTCCATGAAAAACGGAAACAGATATACTGCGAGTGGCGATTATTTAAGCCAATGTTAAATACAGGAAGGAAAGGGCCAGGCGGGTCCTGTCAGGGGAGAATGATGTCTACTATCAACGATGTATCGCGTTTGGCTGGCGTATCTAAAGCTACTGTGTCGCGCGTGTTGAGCGGATCGCGTGGCGTAAAAGAGGCCAGCCGTCTCGCCGTGTTGAAGGCGGTGGATGAACTCAATTATCGTCCGAATGTGATTGCACAGTCGCTGCTGAGCCAGTCTACAGGCTGCATTGGCGTGATATGCGCACAGGACAACATCAATCAGACAACGGGCTATCTCTACGCGCTGGAAAAGCATCTTAGCCAGCATCAAAAACACCTCCTCCTTCGCTTTGCCAATACCAAAGCGGAAGTGATGAGCGCCCTTGATGAGCTAAGCTGCGGTTTGTGCGATGACGTGTTGATTATTGGCGCACGTTTCCCGTTAAGTATTAGTCAGGATAATGTCATTCTGGTGGATTGCCTGGAGTCTGGCGATGACGTCAACAGCATCCAGTTCGATCACGCATTCGCTACCGAAACGGCATGTAACTACCTGATTAGCCAGCATCGCCGCCAGATTGCGTTGATCCACCCGGATGGTATGGGTTTCTCCGACCAGGTACTCCTGGGTTACAAACATGCATTGGAAAAAAATTTCCTGCCCTTTAACCGCAATCTGGTGTTTATGGAAGCGACTTCATCATCAGTGGCCTTGCAGGAATTGCTAAATAACGCGTCAACGCTCAATTTTAACGCGCTGCTGGTGGCGGATGAACAGCAGGCCCAGCGTGTGATCCCGCAGTTGCAGGCATTTAATAAATCCGTACCGGAAGACATTATGGTCTTTAGCCTGGCCGGTACACTGCACCTGCCCGGTATCCCGACAATCCCGGCTATTGAATATTCAATGGATGCCATGGCCGCACGTATAGTCAGCTGGTTAAATGAAAAAACGCAGAGTGTGCTGAGTTCGTACGTGCTGCGCGGAGATTTAATTATTCCTCAGCGGTAACGGTATCAATCAGGCGTTAAGCACTCTGCTTCGCGCCTAGATATCCGGACATTCAACCTTACTAAGTGCTTCCCAGTAGTTGTCCTGATGACTTCTTTGTATTGCCAAAATGGCTTCGCGAATATGCTGCTGATTACGTGAATCAGCCATAATCGTTTTTTCCCACACCTCATCCGATGGCGACCCCTGTGGGGTACAAATCTTACGTAAATCCTTCAGCACAGTGTTTTTTTCGTGAACTGACTGTAGCGAACCGTAAGCCGAGTCGGCCTGCGCCAGACCCGGCAGCGTGAAAAGAATGGCAATGATCGGAAAAACGGCTCGTTTCATGTTAATAATCCTTGTTGTCGACGCGCATAATTTCAAGAGTAAGTGTAGTCGGCATACGGCTCACTCATCAGCCTGTGTTAGTGTAGAAAAATTAATCAGCCAGAAGTTGTAGTTTTTCAGGAGGATAGAATGCAGATACAGATTACGGATACGGTTACAGAAGATGATCAGAATGCGCTGCTCACTGGCCTGCGTGCTTACAATCTCCAGTTCCTGAAAACGTCCAATTTTGGCGATCTGGCGGTCTACTGGCGCGATGAGCATAAAGAGATACTGGGTGGGCTGATCGGTAAAATCAAAGGTGAGTGGCTGTGTATTGAGTTTTTATGGATGCATGAATCCCTGCGTAAAGGCGGTTATGGCACAAAGCTGATGCAGGCGGCAGAACAGACTGCGCGCGAGAGAGGGTGTTTGCATGCGCTGGTTGATACCATGAGTTTCCAGGCGTTGCCGTTTTATCAAAAGAACGGTTACCAGTTACAAATGACCCTCGAAGACTTCCCGGAAAAAGGGGCAGCACGCCATTATTTATCAAAATCATTTTGATGACCGGAAGGATGGCTTGCTGAATATCCACCGAGAGTTGAGAAATCGTGTCGCCCGGTAGCGTCGTGCCACCGGGCATTTTTTTGTATATTCCTTCGTTATGCTTTTTTCTTCTTGCTGATACTTTTTCGTTTTTTAAACCGCAGCAGCCTTCCCGCTATAGTCAATTCATTACTCATCAGGCGGTTATTTCAAAAGGATAAAAACGTGAAACTGAACATACCTCATTTCGGGGCCGGGGCGGCATTATTGCTGGCGGGAATATTACTGGCAGGTTGCGATCAGCAAAGCAGTGATGCGAAACATATCAAAGTCGGCGTGATTAACGGCGCAGAGCAGGATGTGGCGGAGGTTGCGAAGAAAGTGGCCAAAGAGAAGTACGGTTTGGATGTTGAGCTGGTAGGGTTCAGCGGTTCGTTACTACCCAACGATGCAACCAATCATGGTGAACTGGATGCCAATGTCTTCCAGCATCGTCCTTTCCTGGAGCAGGATAATAAAGCGCATAACTTTAAGCTGGTGGCGGTGGGCAATACCTTTGTCTTCCCGATGGCGGGTTATTCGAAAAAAATCAAAACCGTTGCCGAGCTGAAAGACGGCGCGACAATTGCGATTCCTAACGATCCAACTAATCTCGGACGTGCGCTATTGCTGTTGCAAAAAGAAAAACTGATTACCTTGAAAGAGGGCACTGGTCTGTTGCCGACGGCGCTGGATATTACTGATAACCCACACCATCTGAATATTATGGAGCTGGAAGGCGCGCAATTGCCGCGTGTACTGGACGATCAGAAAGTGGATGTGGCAATTATCAGTACCACCTACATTCAGCAAACCGGGCTTTCCCCGGTACATGACAGCGTATTTATTGAAGACAAAAACTCACCGTACGTGAATATTCTGGTGGCGCGAGAAGACAACAAAGATGCAGAGAACGTAAAAGAGTTCCTGCAATCTTATCAGTCACCGGAAGTGGCGAAAGCAGCCGAGAAAATCTTTAACGGCGGCGCGGTACCGGGCTGGTAATATTCGCCCGTCACCGCGCCGGTTGGCGTTATGCCGTTCTGGCGCGGCGGCGGGAATCCATTGAAATCAGCACCACTGAAGAGAGGATCAGCAGCGTACCGAGCCAGTCCGGTAAAGTGAACGTAATGCCTAACAGGAGCAGGGACAGTAAGGCACTGCTCAGTGGCTCTGCACAGCTCAAAATGCTCGCTTTCGGCCCACCAATCATCTGCGCACCTTTCAGGTACAGGCTAAACGTCAGTGATGTACCGATCACCACCAGATAGAAAAATGCCAGAATCAAACTGCCATTGACCACAAAGTTCGTTCCCTGCCCGGCATAGAATGGGAGCAGGATCAGGCCGCCTATCAACATGCTCCAGCCGACAATCGGTAGCGTACCGTAACGCGCGATAAGCACAGAGGGATATGTCGTATAGAACGCGGCAGCAAATGCCGAAGCGATCCCCCAGAACAGCGCGGCAGGCGAGATGGATAACGACGTCGGGTTGCCGTGGGTGACCAGCAGGAATGTGCCGATTAGCGAGGTGAAGATCGCCGTCAGCACTAATATTCCCGGTCGCGCTTTGCGTACCACCGAAAACCACGCCACGATAATTGTCGGTGACAAAAATTGCAGTACCGTTGCGGTGGCGGCATTGGATTTTTCAATGGTAAGCAGAAAGGTCAGTTGTACGGTGAGCGCCCCGACCACAGAAAAAATCAGCAGGCTGATGGCGTCTTTGCGGTTTTTGATAACGGAGAAGACTTTGTCACCGTGCACAAAAGAGAGCATCAGCAGAATGAGCCCGGCGAAAATCAGACGTGTCATGGTCAGAAACTGCGACGACATCTGACTTTGCTCCATGATGTACTGCGCGCAAACGCCTGAACTTCCCCATAATACGGCGGCTATCAGGACGTTCATCATCCCTCTTCTGGTGGAACTCATCTTTCCCTCTGCATAATGTATTGTCTTATTTGTGTGCAGACATCATAGCAGAGATGACTCTGACAGCAGGAATACCTCATGCACTGTCTTTAGCTCCCCCCGCCAGGCAGGGAGCTCTGGGATAATGTTAAGCGTCTATCGGTGTCAGATAATCCAGACGCAGCGGCTCGGCCAGCAGGTCGTTCATTTGCAGAATAAACGTCTGGAAATGCGGTAAGGCGATATGTTCGTCCAGACCTGCCTGGCCGCGCCAGGATTCACGCACGTAAAATACATCCGGCGTATCGCGTAACTGAAACAGCGCGTACTCAATATTGCCCGGCTCCCGGCGAGTGGGTAGCAAAAGGGCTTGCAGCGCTTGTTTCAGTGCGTTGATTTTCCCTGGTTTGGCTTTTAGCACCGCTATGATTGAAATCACCGTAGAGTCAGGCATTTAAAATCCCTCCAGAACAATCTTGCCCACTGAACGACCGGTTTCAATTTGGGCATGGGCTTTTTGCAAATTAGCCGCGGTGATGGCACCAAAATGTTCGCCCAGCGTGGTATGGATAACCTTGCTGTCAATCAGTTGCGCCACGCGGGTCAGTAGCTGATGCTGGGCAATGATGTCGCGTGTTTCAAACATCGAGCGTGTAAACATAAATTCCCAGTGCAGAGAAATGCTTTTAGTTTTCAGCGGACGCGCATCAAGGGATTGCGGATCGTCAATTAGCGCCAGTTTTCCCTGTGGCGCCAGCGCGGCAATAATCTGCTGATAGTGCTGCTCGGTATTGTTCAGGCTGGCGACATGGGTCACCTGTTTAATGCCTGTTCGTGCCAGTTCTTCTGTCAGCGGTTTACTGTGATCAATCACATGATGAGCGCCCGCTTCACGTACCCATTTCTGGCTTTCCGGACGCGATGCCGTACCGATAACGGTCATTTTGGTCAGCTTACTGGCTAGTTGGGTCAGGATAGAACCAACGCCGCCTGCAGCGCCGACAATCAATAAAACATCATTCTCATTGCCATTTTCCTCAACGCCCAGGCGGTCGAACAGCATTTCCCACGCAGTGATGGCGGTCAGCGGCAGGGCTGCCGCTGAAGCGTTATCCAGTGATTGTGGCTTCAGCGCAACAATGCGTTCATCAACCAGCTGAAATTCACTGTTACTGCCAGCACGACCCAGCGCACCGGCGTACCAGACTTCGTCGCCAGGCGCGAACAGCGTCACCGCATCGCCCACGGATTTCACCACGCCAACCGCATCCCAGCCCAGCACGCGCGGCACGTCGGCATTGAAACCTTCGCGTACTTTGGTATCGACGGGGTTGACGGAAATAGCTTTCACTTCAACTAAAAGGTCATGTCCGGTAGCGATCGGAACCGGCAGGTCAATTTCTTGTAAAAATTCAATATTGCTGCCGTTGGTTGCGGCGTGGGTAATGGCGATAGCTTTCATAGTCTCTCCGGTTACAGGAATCTATTTATACCCGTCATACTTCAAGCTGCATGTGCGTTGGCTACGCTCGCTCACTCCAGTCACATAGTTCGCTATGTTCCAGGAGATTCACTCCCTTGCCGCCTTCATGCAACTCGAATTATTTAGGGTATATCTGTTGAATAATTCGATGGTAAACCGGCATCAGAACGGGAAAAATAGCCTCACGGCGACAGGACTTATACTCGAGGAGTGAAAATGTTCCGGCTTGAAGATCTCACGTTGTTTGTCCGCGCCGCGGCGCTGAACAGTTTTAGTGATGCGGCGCGCGAAGTCGGCGTCCAGCCCGCCCAGGTCAGTTCAGCTATCAAGCGTCTGGAGTCTACGCTGACGATTCGCCTGTTCGCTCGCTCCACACGTAGCCTGCGGCTCACACCGGAAGGTGAGATCTGGTTGCCCTATGCCCGTCAGATGCTGGATGTAATGCACGCCGGATTGCAAAAAATCCAGACGCCGGAAGATGAGATTTCAGGCATGCTGCAAATTGCGGTGCCGTCCGATCTCGGACGGAATCTGTTGTTGCCGGTCTTTCAATCGTTTCGTCGTCGCTATCCTGCGCTGCGCCTGCGGGTCTTTTTCTCCGACCAGGTGACCGATGTATTTAAAGATCCCGTCGATGTCGCGTTTCGGTATGGTAATACCGAAGACGCGTCTTATATCGCGTTGCCCGTCGCGCCAGGTAATCGCCGCGTGCTGGTGGCTTCTCCGGACTGGATTGCGCAATACGGTGAGCCGCAACACCCTGGCGATTTAGCGCAGCTGAACGCCATGACCTTTGTATTACGCGGGCGGCTTCATGATCGCTGGACGTTTACGCGTAATGGTGAAGTCAGTAGCGTGCAGGTCAACAGCACCATTATGAGCGATGATGCCGAAGTGATAAGGCGTCTGGCGATTGCCGGTGAGGGGATTGCGTATAAGTCGTGGCTGGATGTGAGCGAAGATGTGCGTGACGGTCGTTTGCAGTTGCTGATGCCGGGGTATCTGGGGGAAAAAGTTCCGTTAAATATGATTTGCCCACACCGTAAACAGCTTTCAACGGCGGTACGGTTATTGCACGATGCCGTGAAGGCGCGGTGTGAAATGCTGGCGCAGAGCTAACGTTTTTGCTCTGCACCAGAATCATCAGGTCTTTAACCTGGCTTTCTACTCTGCGGTCACTCAGTCTTTTTTGCTGGCGTTAGCAAAGTAAATATCAGACTGAATGTCTTTGGTGCGGATGGTGAACAACTGATTAGTCAGGTCTTCGGTCAGCTTCTCGGCATCGGCCATGATGCGCAGGTTGAAGTCATTCAGCATCTTATCGGCGGCGGGTTTATCGGTTTTTGCCATCTTCAGATATTCTGCCTCAACCTCTTTTTGCTCCTTCGCCACTTTGTCTTCCCACGCTTTGTAGGCTTTTTTGACGATAGGGGCGAGCTTCGGATAGTCCGTCATGGTCAGCGTCTGTAATTTGCGATACTTCCAGTAAATGGATTGATCGTCAGCGTTGTTCGTACCTATCGTATAGTTGGCCGGATACGTTTTCAGGCCGCTATAGTAGGGAACAAAGGCGGTAAGATCGGCCATACCCAGACCAATATAGGTTGTTTCACCAATCTCTTTTGGCAACCACGGACGTACCTGCATAACGTGCGCTTCGTAGGTACGGAAGACACTGACCGGACGCCACGGCTCTTTACCGTTCAGGCCGTTGGTGTAAGGGTCATGTTTGGTGCCTTCATAGTGGTTACGCAACACAGATTTCACATCGTCCAGCGTCATTTTCTTCTCTGGCGTCATGAATACCGGGAATTCACGACCTGCGGCCATATCCTGTTTTACGGAAGGATTGAACTCTTTCTGAATAGTCCAGACGCGGGGATCGTTATATGTGCGGTCACGCTCATCGTCACGAGTATAGACTTTGGAAAAGTTGAATTTGCCATCTTTTGCCTGATCGTAAAGACCTTTTTCGGTCGCGAACTCAACCAGGTTTTTTGACGCCATCATATTAGGGTTCTTAGGATCGTAATCCTGTAAGCGTCCCTGATTACCAGTGGCAAAATATTGATTATTCGGTAAACGCTGTGCCATCCACTGGTGGCCGCTACCGGTTTCCAGATACCAGATTTCGTTATCGTCCACCACGGCAACGCCAAAGCCTTCGCCAGCTCCGGCGGTTTCAACGATATGTCCAAGCAACGCCACCGCTTCACGGGCTGTTTTGCTCTGTGACAGCAGGATATCCGGAATATCGTCTTCGGTGATGCCTTTGTCTTCAACATATGGGTCGACGGCCAGCGCTTTTGGCGAAGCAAAAATAGATTCTGTACCGCTCACGCCGACGCCCAGTTCGTTAAAACCGGTTGCGCCATGCAGTTGCGTTTTCCAGTTTGGAACGGTGGTGTAACGCAGGGAATTTTTTGGCAGCGGCCAGGTAAAATCATTCGCGCCATTATGCGCTTTGGTGCTGTACACACCGGTCTGATTCTGTTTTGCCGGATGAATGACAAAATGCTGTGCTTTCAGGGCATCGCTGTCTGCACTGCGGGCTACCAACATGGATCCGTCCGCCGACGCTTCATTGCCGACCAGCAGGGTCGTACAAGCAAAGCCTGATGAAACAACAGCCAAATTTATAGAAAGTGCAATCAGGCACTTTTTAAACGTAAACATTAAATATCCCTCATAAGTACGCCATAAATACACCGGAAACACACCGTTTGCTGAAATGCGATAACGTCCGAACGCTCAGACATTGCTCGCCAGAGAGATAAACGCCCCTGCCCACGTTTTCTCCAAATATCCATTGGTAGGTTGAAGTCTTCTGGACAAAATAAAGTGCCCGTTTCGCTCAATTATTACGCAATGAATATCGAGGTATTCAGGATGTTTCCTGATTCGGGGGAAAGAATAGCAATGGCACATCGACAAATTCAGTGACGTGTGTCGCGTAAGTTGACGGCGATAATTGTGTCGAAAAATAACAGATGCTGTTGGTTGCGATGAAAGATGTCAGGCTACTGGAAATATTAAGGGTGGTATTGGAAAGTTGATTGGACATTATGTTCTTTGTTGGCCGGACACGTATAAGCGTTATCCGGCGAAGAATGAAGCTGTAAATGCCATTTATTACACACTCAGTGAACTTGCTGGTAGTCGATACTCAAATCACAATTGGCTGATTGCGTACATTTTTTTTTCGATACCGGCATAGGCGGCATTTTTAACTCGAGCGCAGATTAAATGCAGCTTTGAATTGGCCTCCATAGCGATCAATTCTTTATGGTCTTTATCCAGAATGGTTGAGTTTTTATCATAAAAATCATAGCTTTTATTGATTTCAGTGAACTGCTTTTGATAAAGCATAAACTTATCAGGATCAACTTTTCGTAGTACGTTGAAGTTATTAATACACTCGCTGTCTGAGAAAAGTGAGTCATCCGTTGAAGCTTTATTTTTAGTCACATCGTTTGTTGGATGCGTTGCATCAACACAACCACTGAGAATAATAAGAGCAACAAAATAGCACATCCACTGCTTGTTCATAATAAATATCCATGATGTTAATTGATATGATGATATTTAATGGTCTGGAATTGATTTTAATATCTTGATTTTTTGGCGGAAGTTAATGATGGGAGGCATTTTGGTGCATTATTGGGATGTGCAAAAATATACTTGAAGAGATTTTTAATATCTTACTAATGCAATTGGAATAGCGCTCCCCTAATAATTAAAGGCCTGCAGTAGCAGGCCTTTGCATTAACTTATTACCAGGTATATTTCACACCAGCATTTGCTGACCAGTCTTGATCGACATCAGCTCCGCCAAGATAATCACCGCCGGCATATGCACTAAAGTTTTTAGTAAAGTTGAATTGACCACCCAACCCGGCGCGTACTGCTGAACCACCCACACCATTATCAATATCATCGCCATTAACATCTGCGCTGTTATTATCTGAATCATCATACACATATGCGATTTTTGCATACGGAACGAATGACTGTTCGCCGAAGCTAAAGGTATAGCCGGTATTGACGCCTGCTTCATAACGCATGCTGTCATAAGACTGGCTATCAACATTCATATTGTTGCTGAGCTGGTATCCGTCACCATCCTGGAACAGACCAGAAATGCTTGCGTATGGAGTAACGTAGCCATTCTGATTGTATTTCCAGTCATAACCAGCTTTCAGATTCAGACCCCAGGCGTCAGAAGAGATACCGTTGCCGCTTACTGAATTACCATTGCTCATGCTCGCAGACAGGTCATTATCAAAGTGGCTGTAGCTCAATGTGCTATTAACGAAGACATTGTTGTTAAAGCGCGTAGAGGTATAAACACGAGCAGACTGGCTATCCTGATCGACATGGCCGGTTTGATCATCGATATCACCTTTCATGAAGCTGGCAGCGGCACCGACAATCCAGTTCGCACCATTACCTTCAATCGCTTTATCAAAACCAACCATGATGCCGCTGGTATCTTGATCATAGCTTAGTGTATCTGTATCTCCCTGGAAGTGACCGCCGATGTAAGTCGCCCATGCACCGCCAGTATCCTGACTGTTTTGATTAACACGGCCATTATCCAAACGATTTGCCAGTGCATCTTGTTCCAGATTCCAGATATTGGTGTTAGCAGATGGGATGCTCAGCGCAATATTGGCATAATCGGTTAAGCCATCCTGTTTCAGTACAACAGAATCACCGCTCTGCTGAGCTTCATACTGATAAGCGCCCAGATCGGCTTTGTTTGCTGCGGTAAAGGAAGCCTGCGTATCGGTGTTATCATCATAAACGCGAATCAGTTCATGACCTTTATAATCAGCAACAGAGCCTTTGCCGGTGGCATTATTCACGCTAACTTTATAGTTACCTGCGACATCGCCATTGACTGCCAGATGACCATCGGAATTCACATCGACTACACCATAGTCAGATGCGTTATCGGTATTACCATTGGTATAACCCGTGTTCATGTCACTGTTCAGGACATATTCGCGGCTACCCACATCAAGCTGACCACCTGAGGTCAGGACAAGGTTATGCGTGTCGACTTCACCCGTGCCAATATTTAGTGCTGCGCCATTGCTGACAGTAATGGTATTAGCATATAAATTTGCCGTTTCCTCTGTCAGATTCACCGTACTATTACCATCAATATTCATGGCATTAGTATCTACCTGGCCATCATCACCGATGTTCATGGATGAAGAGCTATTCAGGTTGATGGTATCGGCCAGCAGCGCAGAACTTTCTACGTTCACCTGCGAGCCATTAGATACGGTTAAGGTATCTACATCGGAAGCTTTACGGGTATCCCACTCAGAACCATGATCCAGCGTTACGTTAAAGATCCCACTCTGGAAGACGGCTGCACCATCAACATATCCCGTGTCGGCGTTATAAGTTGAGGAAGGAATCAGGCTGTTTGCTGCAATATCGTACAGTGTTGCTGTTGCATCAACGTCAGAGATTGCCGCACCGACCCACTTGCTTCCATTATCAAGCGTCAGGTTCATTTCGTCCTGGTTCAGGCTGTCATCAGCATAACCCAGGTTAGAATCGATCACGCCGTCTGCATTGGTATCAACACCTGCAGGTGCAAAACCGTTATTGAAACGACTGACGAACAACACATCGCCCGTTAAGGTTGAATTGTTAAATGTTGCATTGGTTTTCATGGATTCAGTTGAATCCGGATTATCGATAGCCGCAATCGCAACATCATTCATGTTGATGGTTTGATCATTGCTATTAATGACACCATCGCCATTTACATCGAAATCAGCCTGCATTGTCAGTGCGCCGGTGTAATCAGAAGGTTTTTCTGACTGACCGTAGAAACCTGACGTATCCAGCTCAGTCCAGGCTCCAGAGGTAACGGAAGAATCATTGACAACAATATTGTCTACAAAGCTGTCAGTGCTACCGCTGTCGGCGTAATCCTGAATTTCCTGGCCTAATGTAATACCAGCAACGTGAGAGTTGTTTTCAATGGCAATATTGCTTTCTTGATCAAGCGTAATTGCTGTACCCAGATTATAGATTGGTAAAGAACCCGCAGAGGTACCATCGGTGTTGTAATAATCAAAATGCTCAAAGCTGTCATCAATAGTTGAATTATTAACGGTCAATGTCAGCGGATCGTTATAGTTCTGCTCGACGTCAGTGCAACCTGAAGTCATGCAAGCAGACGTCACCATTCCATGTACAGTCGTATTGCTGATGGAGAGTGAATTTGGATTGGCTGTATCTGCATCAAGGTAATTTGTCGAAATAACACCGTTTACGACGGAGTTATTGATGACAGGGTAAATATTGGCATCTGCGCCGTTCCAGTCCGCATATCCCTGATAAGTTACGCCTGAAGTACCATCGTAAATGAAGGTATCCCATACGCCATTCGAAATGTCTGTTGCCGAAGCTTGAAATGCTACAGCTAAAGAGCACGCGAGGGCGATTCGTGTTTTATGGAACTTGCCACAACTTTTCAATCTAAAACTCCTGTTATGCAAAAAAGAATGCTCTCGGCAACACTATATATTCGAGATATAATTCAGAGGGCAGAGAGGACGGATAGTAAAATCCCCTATCTATCTCTTCAGATAAACATCATGTAGTCACCGTAGTTATTTAAAATTCCGCGTGCACAGATATACGACATACTTCTTCTGGTGCTTGTGCAGTCTCACGAAATCTCGCAAATAGAATAATCATTTCTATATTTTGAGTTCAATTTGTTTTGTTATTTAATCCATTATTGGAATTTTGGTGATTTAAATGAGGGTTTTTTATTTTTTGCGGTATTATTATAAGTTCTTGATTGATATGATTTTTGTATTTATTTTTAACCGTTAATAAATGCCGTGAAATAAGTTTCTGTGAAGTGATATATTACTGGTGTCACATTGATTATCATCTCCTGGTTGGTAAAAATATACCGAATTAGTTACTCTTGTTATTATTATTCTGCAAATTAAAAGTGGTGCTGTTATTATAATAAATACTCCTTATTTGTTTCTCCTGGTTTGTTTTATATATCTTGCTTGTAAATGAAATGTTGCAATTTACCAAAAATGGACGTCGTGTTCGGATTACTAAACGGATCACGAAAGATGGGTGATGTTTTTTGCCAGGAAGTGGTTAATGTACTTAATGCACTTGATCGTTCTCACCGTAGGCACACCAAACGAACACTGTCTGCTGGATTTTGCTGAGGTAACAACTTAAAAAAGATGGTTTTTTCTTGTTTCGAATGGAAAAATAACCACTCGGGCAATACTTTTTTATCGATCCCTTATCGATAAGGGAGCTGGTTTGCCAGAGAGCCGGAGGGGCGGTTTTTAGTCAGAACTGTTCTTTTACTCCTCCAGAAATGTACTGACAGTAGTGAAGGGCTGGCATGGCGTGTTTTTCTCGCGCTGTTCAACGCGGCAAAGATGATTAAAATGCATAAAATGTCAATTACCAATATAAGGTGATCACCTCGGCACCGTTTCTTTCTTTCTTTTTTATTGAAACTTCGCCCTCGCTGAGTGAAGTCCAGGCTAATAGTGTCTTTTTCCAATGAGTTATGTGTGAATTAAAAAGTCAGAAAAATTTTATAAAGATGCTTGCTGAATAGGATTTTATTGCCCATAGTTATAGCAAACCAATGTTACATCTTATTACATTGCCAGATTTGGCTTACTCGATCATCTTTGCAAGGTGAGGATATCGCTCAAAGTTTTGCCAGAACAAACGAAGCGATTACCTCCTAAGGAGCATCAGGAAGGCAATAATTAATAAAAATGCAGGTGAACAGCATAAACTATGAACCGTTTTAGATAATGGCGGCCTTATTTTAGTAAATGATTTTTATTATCGATTCCCTGTAAATATAATAATAGATACCTGTTTTCCATTGCATAAATAGAATATTCCATTTTTGGACTAACACAGTAATTTTTCTTGCCTTAAAAATAAAATATTATAGGGCGAATTATTAATGCTAAATCTACCGAGTATCTAATAACATGCATGCCAGGCCGGACAGGCGCTTTAGCGCACGTTTAATTCAGACAATTGCGTTACTGAATATATTTCTGCAAATTGTCATGCCTGTCCTGCTTTCATTCTCATGGGTTTCTGTGGCTGTGGCCGCTTCACCGTCAGAACAGCAATTCAGTCAGTCCATGACCACCATGCGTAACTCAGCGCTTCTCTCTGCTGTCCCCGACTCCCCTCCGGAAGAGAAAGATAAAATATGGTCTTCCTCTTCTGTTGAGCTAAATGTCAAAAAGACGTCTCAGGAATCATCCGGTTTTTTCTCCTCACAGCCGACTAAATCTGCGGAATTGCCTGCCTTAGCTTCAGAACCAGAAGCGGGGAAAACCTCCTCTGTCGCCGATCCTGAGTTGCAGATGATTGATTCAGGTAAGACCGCAGCTACGCGCCTGTGGCAGGTTTTGGGCAGTGATGATCCTGCAGCTCAGGGACGTAGTGCCGCCGCCGGAATTGCCGCCGGGATTGCCAACCAGCGTATGGAAACCTGGCTGAATCAGTACGGGCATGCGCGGGTAAATTTATCCTTTCCGGGCGGTGGCGATCTCGATCTGTTATTCCCGATGCTTGATACCGCTGATTACCTGATTTTTACCCAGGGCGGGATCCGCCGGGATACGGATGATAAACGCACGACCTCCAATATCGGCCTTGGAGTGCGCGGCTTCACGGGTAACTGGATGCTTGGCGTGAACAGTTTCTATGACTACGACATCACCGGAGAAAACAGTCGCTACGGTATTGGCACTGAAGCCTGGACGGATTACCTCAAACTGTCCGCCAACCTTTACCAGCGCATTACCGACTGGCACCAGTCTGGCGTTGAAGATATGGAAGATTACGATGAGCGGCCAGCCAACGGATATGACGTGCGTCTGGCCGGCTGGTTGCCTTCATATCCAAATGTTGGCATGAACGCAACGTATGAGAAATATTTTGGCAAGAATGTCGCTCTTGATGACCACACGGATCTGGCGGACTCACCTTCGGCGGTGACGGTTGGGTTGAACTACACGCCGATCCCGCTGGTTACGTTAGGAGCGGAGCATCGTAGCGGCAGCAATACGAATGATTCACGAGTGTTTTTGAACTTCAACTATCGTCTGGGCGTATCAATGGCCGATCAGACCGATCCGGATATGGTCGGGTTGGCCCGGACGCTGGCAGGCAGTCGTTACGATATGGTTGAACGTAATAACACCATCGTTATGCAGTATAAAAAACAGGATCTTATTACCTTGTCGCTGCCAGCGACAGTATCTGCGGATGCGAACAGTACCGTGTCGCTAACCGCGGACGTGCGGGCAAAATACGGTACAGAGAGTGTGGACTGGGACTACAGCAGTATTGTCAATGCGGGAGGCAGCGTTACACAACAATCCCGTGAATCACTGCTTATCACACTGCCGGCCTGGAAAGCGGAGCAGGCCAGTGTGAATACCTATCGTATTAGCGCAGTGGCGTATGACTCTCGCCATAACAAATCAAACAGCGCGGAAACGGTGGTAATGGTTCACAAAGCGCGAAACGACATCTCGTCATTTGTGGTGGTAAACGATAACGCACTGGCGGACGGTAATACCCGAAACACGGTACGTCTGACGGTAATTGATACGCAGACAAACCAGCCGGTACCTGGGTTGGCGGTCAAATTTGCAACCAGTGCCGGAACTCTGTTGGCGGCAAGTGCGACGACGGATGCACAGGGAATGGCGACCACGGAGATCACCAGTGTGGTTGCCGGAGAAGCGAAAATCACCGCGACGCTGGAGAACGGCAATGCGGCAGATGTCAGCGTCACGTTTTTGCCAGATGAGGCAGCCACCCTCAGCGATCTAAAAATAACGAAAGACAATGCCGCGGCAGATGGGAAAGCGACTAACGTGGTACAGGCCAGCGTGACCGATGCGCGGGGCAATGCGGTAGCGGGGATCACAGTGGCATTCAGTGCCGGGAACGGTGCGGTGCTGGAAAATACCTCGGTAGTAACGGATGCCAAAGGGCTGGCGTCGACCACGCTGACGAATCTTTCTATGGGCACGACTGTCGTGACCGCGACGGCGAATAATGTGTCCCGTAGTGTAAATACAACGTTTACAGCGGATGTGGCGACGGCGTTTATCAGTAGCCTGACGGTGGACCAGGACAGCAGCCCGGCAGATGGTAAGACAACCAATACGGCGACGGTGACAGTACTAGACGCGCAGGGGCATCCGGTACCGGGGATTGCTGTGGCATGGCAGGCGGATAAAGGAACGGTGAAATTCAGTTCCGGCTCGAGCAATACCGGGGCAGACGGCAAAGTCAGTGTGCAATTTACAGATACTGTGGCTGAAAGTACCAACATCACTGCGGTACTGGCGAACGGTAGCAGCCAGTCGCAGCCCAGTCATTTCTCTGTTGATCTGACCGCTTTGAAGATCAGCCGTTTTGATGTCGCGCAACAGATAAAAGCCGACGGGCGTACCGTCAGTACCGCCACGGTTATTGTCGTAGATGCCGCAAATACCCCGCAGGCGAATGTTGTAGTGAACTGGACGGTGGATGGAACAGCCTCCCTGGCGGGGCCAACATCCACGACGGATACTTCGGGCCAGGCGGTGATGACGCTGACGGATGCGAAAGCCGAAACGGTGAACGTAACAGTGACGGTAAGTGTCAGTGGTGCGACGCAAACAAAAACCACCACCTTTGTTGCCGATACGGATACAGCGGTGGTCAGTACGCTGGTCATCAATCAGGACGGCAGCGTGGCGAACGGTTCGGCGGCGAACACGGCGACAGCCACGGTGCTGGACGCGAACAATAACCCGGTCGCCGGAGCTGCGGTGGTCTGGAGCGCAGACAAAGGCACAGTAAGGTTCGGCACGCAGGACACCACGGATGCAAATGGTCATGTGAGTGTGACCTTCACCGACACGGTGGCGGAAACGGCACAGATTACCGCCACACTGGGCAGCAGCAGTCAGACTGAACCGTCGAAATTTGTGGCGGATGCGGCAACGGCGGTGGTCAGTACGCTGGTCATCAACCAGGACGGCAGCGTGGCGAACGGTTCGGCGGCGAACACGGCGACAGCCACGGTGCTGGACGCGAACAATAACCCGGTCGCCGGAGCTGCGGTGGTCTGGAGCGCAGACAAAGGCACGGTAAATTTCGGCACGCAGGACACCACGGATGCAAATGGTCATGTGAGTGTGACCTTCACCGACACGGTGGCGGAAACGGCACAGATTACCGCCACACTGGGCGGCAGCAGTCAGACTGAACCATCGAAATTTGTGGCGGATGCGACAACGGCAGTGGTCAGTACGCTGGTTATCAACCAGGACGGCAGCGTGGCGAACGGTTCGGCGGCGAATACGGCGACAGCCACGGTGCTGGACGCGAACAATAATCCGGTCGCCGGAGCCGCGGTGGTCTGGAGCGCAGACAAAGGCACGGTAAATTTTGGCACGCAAGGTACCACGGATGCGAACGGGCATGTGAGCGTGACCTTCACCGACACCGTCGCGGAAACAGCACAGATTACCGCCACGCTGGGCGGCAGCAGTCAGACTGAACCGTCGAAATTTGTGGGGGATGCGGCGACGGCAACACTCACTTTGCTACCCGATCATAGCGGTAGTATTGCAGATGGCATTGCTACTAATGGTGTAACGGCAATGGTCGTCGATGCTCTCAATAACCCAATTGCCGGGGCGATTGTGACGTGGACGGTAGATAAGAGCACGGCGAAACTCAGTGTCTCTTCAGGAGTGACCGATAGTAGTGGTAAGACGAGCCTGACCTATACGGACACTGTAGCAGAGCATGTAGAGATCACGGCTACTCTGGAAAACGGCAGTAGTAAGGTGCAGGGCAGCACATTTGTTGCAGATGCAAGTACCGCCAGGATCGGCTCTATTGTTATTGATCCCGATAATAGTCCAGCTAATGGCGCTTCGAAAAATGGTGTTGCTGTGACGGTAGTGGATGCGAATGGTAATCCGGTTGGTGGATTAAGAGTTGCTCTCAGTGCGAGTAGTAATACGGTGGAATTCTCCTCGAAATTTACCAGCACTAATCAGAGTGGTGTGGCGAGCGCCACTTTCACCGACACGGTGGCGGAAACAGCACAGATTACCGCCACACTGGGCGGCAGCAGCCAGACCGAACCGTCGAAATTTGTGGCAGATGCGGCAACGGCGGTGGTCAGTACGCTGACCATCAATACTAACAATAGTGTGGCGAATGGTTCGACGGCGAACACGGCGACAGCCACAGTGCTGGACGCGAACAATAACCCGGTCGCCGGAGCCGCGGTGGCCTGGAGCGCAGACAAAGGCACGGTAAGGTTCGGCACGCAAGGCACGACGGATGCGAACGGGCATGTGAGTGTAACTTTCACCGACACGGTGGCGGAAACGGCACAGATTACCGCCACGCTGGGCGGCAGCAGCCAGACCGAACCGTCGCTCTTTATAGCGGATGCGGCAACGGCGGTGGTCAGTTCGTTGGTCATCGATCCGAACGGCAGCGTGGCGGATGGTGTAACCGCCAATGTTGCAACGGCCACAGTGCTGGATGCGCACAACAACCCAGTCTCAGGAATAAATGTGAGCTGGACTCCTGCATTCGATGGAACGATGCATTTCAGTCAGGCCTCCGGATATACCGGAATTGATGGAAAGCTGACAGTCAGAATCACTGATACGATGTCCCGGAGTTCTCCCGTTGGAGCTGTTCTGGAGAATGGCAGCCGTATGAATGCAACAGTAGTGTTTGTAGGAGATCCGACGACCGCGACGGTGAGTTCGTTGACCATCGATAAGAACGGCAGTGTGGCGAACGGAGTTGCGGCCAATAGTGCTACGGCGACTGTGCTGGATACACACAACAATCCGGTGGCTGGGGTGACGGTCACCTGGAGTGCAGACAAAGGCACGGTAAATTTCGGCACGCAAGGCACCACGGATGCGAACGGGCATGTGAGTGTGACCTTCACCGACACGGTGGCGGAAACGGCACAGATTACCGCCACGCTGGGCGGTTCCAGCCAGACCAGTCCGTCAAGATTTAACGGAGACATCACATCGGCAGTCGTTAGCACACTGACCATCGATACTGACGGCAGCGCGGCGAATGGTTCAACCGCGAATGTCGCAACAGCCACGGTGCTGGATGCAAACAATCACCCGGTCTCCGGGGCTGTGGTGACCTGGAGTGCAGACAAAGGTACGGTAAATTTTGGCACGCAAGGTACCACGGATGCGAATGGACATGTGAGTGTGACCTTCACCGACACGGTGGCGCAAACGGTTCAAATCACCGCCACGCTGGGTGGTTCCAGCCAGACCAGTCCGTCGAGATTTGTGGGTGATATCGCTACGGCCAGGGTAGAGATGGAGATCAGTAATAGCAGTGGTGTGGCTGGTAAGACTACGGTAGGAGCGATAGTCACCGTGGTAGATGCCAACAGTAACCCGGTAGGCGGAGCCGTGGTCACCATGAGCGCAGATAAGAGTACAGTGACATTTGCAATGGGAGGCGACGGATTCGCATCGACAGCAGCGGCAAGTGAGGAGCAGTTCACAACTAATAATGGAGGAACATTCACTGTATATATCGCTGATACCGTTGCGGAACCAGTGCAGGTAACGGCTACGGTCGGTAACAGTAGCCAGACAAAGCAGATAGAATTTGTTGCAGATTAGATACCGCAGCAGTCAGTGATGCCTGGTAGTGGTAAGAACAGGAGTATGGAGGGACTATTGTTGCGGGTATTAGTATATCAGCACGCAGACAGACGACATAGTATTACTACCACACTGGAAATGGCAAAACTGAAACACTTTACAGCCGATTTGTCGCAGTGAGGCTGTCGGCGCCTTAACTTTGTTTATTTTAATTAGCTAATAACCGGAGTAACGTGCTTTATGTTAGAAATCCCTCGTGAGTCAATTAAACGACTTGGCGATATGATTATTCAATATGGTTATTCATTCCATCTTGCAGAAGGCAATGAATTAATAAGAACATCACCAGATGGCGAACCTTTATTCTTTTATCTTGTAAAGGGACAGGTGCGTTATGAGTTATCTGATGATTATTGGTTGTCTTCCGTCAGAGCGCCCATGGTCTTAGGCTTTGTAGATTATTACTATCCGAATGAATACGCCGGGCGTTTTTTTACGGAGACGGAAACATCAGGGTTCTATCTTTCTGCCGAGAAAGTGGGTCAGCTCATCTCTGAGAATGACTTGTGGTACGACGTCTCTGTTATCCTGAGCTATATTATCCGAAGGTTGTTGGCGCGTGAGGTGCTGCTATCGTCCAGTAATGCGTACAAGATTATCTGTCACTATCTCAATATTCTGAATTCTGAATGCCCGGAAGTAAAAGAGAGATTGAGTGCGTTGTATTATCTGCATAAGCATACAAAGCTGTCTAAAAGCATGATTTCATTAATCATTAGTGAGTTAAAAAAAGGAGAGTACATAGATATCAGTAAAGGGCATCTTAAGAGTATAAAATTCTTACCAGAAAGTTTTTAAATTCAGTACTGGAGAGTGAATTATTAGATAAATATGTGTTAGGTAAATGGAATTAGCATTGACACAGTCAGTGATAAGCAGTTGAAAGAGAAATTATCAACTGTTAAAGAAACGTTGTTTTTTAGCCGATCATCACAACTGAAGGGGTGGTAGGCGCATTTTGTATCAGGAATGGAAGACTACGGACATGGTGGAATTCGTTGAGGATGGTGCATAGCCAGTTGAAAACGGAATATTATAAATTTATATCACTCTGCAATCTGTTGTACTTCACTTCTTACAGATAAACAATGGCACAAAATGACGTAATTAATGATTGTGCACAGCGTGGATGAAATACCTCTGGTCTTTTGATTTAATATTGATGTTTTGTATTGGATAAATGAGTAACCCCCATAATCCCCCTCAAATGATTCTGCTTGTGGGATGTGGGGGCATTCTGAGCTACTTTTTCGGCTCTTTTTTCCACTGTAGTAAACCGGCAATATCCTACTCGCCTTCGGCTTCTTTTAAGCGTCATTGTTGCCCGGCAAACTGACTGTATTCCGGCTGGCTGGCGCGAATATTACGGATTACCTGACAATTCCCTTCCTGTGGAACTTGTAAGTAAGACTTACAGGTTGGCCAGAGTTCAATACGGGATAAAGACAGCTTAAAAGAGATGTGATTAAAGACGTGCTTACTTGAGGCATTTTGGCGGAAGATCACAGGAGTCGAACCTGCCCGGGACCGCTGGCGGCCCCAACTGGATTTGAAGTCCAGCCACCTCACCGGAGATGACGATCTTCCGCGCCTCGATTGCTACATGGAGGCGGGGCGCATTATAGCTACTTCCAGGAGTTTCCACACCCCCCCACTCACTTTTTTAACTTCCCTTTCTCTTTACCATGACCGTTTTCAAATAAACCTCTACAAAATCCAATACTTACATTTAGACATATTTTTTCGACGCTACTCCGATCACAGAAAGCAAGAATCGTAAATTGATTACAAAATATCGGAATGTTCGCGCTCACAAGGATGGTTTACAACGTCTGTAACCGGTTTCAGCTACCTTACGGTGTTAAAGGATAAAACAATGAAGAGCGAGATATTGTCCGTCACAGAGAAGATTGGCTATGGAATGGGTGATGCCGCCAGTCATATTATTTTTGATAACGTTATGTTGTATATGATGTTTTTTTACACTGATATCTTCGGTATCCCCGCCGGTTTTGTCGGCACTATGTTTTTGCTGGCGCGCGCACTGGATGCTATCTCAGACCCGTGCATGGGACTGATTGCCGACCGTACCCAATCGCGCTGGGGTAAGTTCCGCCCGTGGATCCTGTTTGGCGCGATTCCGTTTGGCCTCGTTTGCGTGCTGGCATACACCACGCCGGACTTCAGTCTGAATGGCAAAATGATTTACGCCGCCGTCACCTATACGCTGCTGACCCTGCTCTACACCGTGGTTAACATCCCTTACTGCGCGCTGGGCGGCGTTATTACCAAAGACCCGACTCAACGTATCTCACTGCAGTCCTGGCGCTTTGTGCTGGCGACGGCGGGCGGCATGCTCTCCACGGTGCTGATGATGCCGTTGGTAAACCTGATTGGCGGCGAAAACAAAGCATTGGGTTTCCAGGGCGGGATTGCTGTGCTCTCGGTCATTGCATTCCTGATGCTGACCTTTTGCTTCTTTACTACCAAAGAACGTGTTGCAGCACCTCCGGGTAATAACTCAATGCGGGAAGATCTGCGCGATATCTGGAAGAACGATCAATGGCGCATCGTCGGATTGCTCACCATTCTCAATATCCTGGCTGTCTGCGTACGTGGCGGGGCAATGATGTATTACGTCACCTGGATCCTGGGCACGCCGGAGGTGTTTGTCGCCTTCCTCACCACCTATTGTGTCGGAAATCTGATCGGCTCTGCGCTGGCAAAACCACTTACCGACTGGAAATGCAAAGTGAGCGTCTTCTGGTGGACCAACGCCCTGTTGGCGGTTATCAGCCTGGCGATGTTCTTTGTGCCGATGCACGCCACTATCACCATGTTCATCTTTATCTTTGCGATTGGTGTGTTGCACCAGTTGGTGACGCCTATCCAGTGGGTAATGATGTCTGACACCGTTGACTACGGCGAGTGGTGCAACGGTAAGCGCCTGACGGGTATCAGCTTCGCAGGGACGTTGTTTGTGCTCAAGCTGGGCCTCGCACTCGGTGGGGCGCTTATTGGCTGGATGCTGGCTGGCGGTGGCTACGATGCCGCAGCGAAAACCCAGAACAGCGCCACCATCAGCATCATTATTGCGTTGTTCACCATCGCCCCAGCGATCTGCTACCTGTTGAGTGCCGTCATTGCCAAACGCTTCTATACCCTGAAAACCCCGTATCTGACTGAAATTATGAGCCAGTTGGCTCAGGGGGCACGTCGCAATCAGCAGGACTTTACGACCAAAGAATTTCAGAACTAAAGGAACAGACGATGAAAATTAGCGATGGAAACTGGCTGATTCAGCCTGGGCTAAATTTGATAAACCCGATTCAGGTATTCGACGTTGAGCAGCAGGGAAGTGAGATGGTGGTCTACGTTGCGCCGCGCGATGTACGTGAGCGCACCTGGCAACTCGATACTCCACTGTTTACCCTGCGCTTCTTCTCGCCGCAGGAAGGGGTTGTAGGCGTGCGTATGGAGCACTTCCAGGGCGCGCTGGATAAAGGTCCGCATTATCCGTTGCATGTGCAGCAGGATGTGCCGGTAGTAATGCAGAACAATGCCGAATTTGCCGAACTGAAGAGCGGTAATTTGAGCGTGCGCGTTACCAAAGGGGAGTTCTGGTCACTCGATTTTTTACGTAACGGCGTGCGTATTACCGGCAGCCAGTTGAAAAATAATGGCTATGTGCAGGATACCAACAGCGGGCGCAACTATATGTTTGAGCGTCTGGATCTGGGCGTCGGTGAAACGGTCTACGGGTTGGGCGAGCGCTTTACCGCGCTGGTGCGTAATGGTCAGACTGTAGATACCTGGAACCGCGATGGCGGTACCAGCACTGAGCAGTCTTATAAGAACATCCCGTTTTATATCACCAACCGTGGCTACGGCGTACTGGTGAACCATCCGCAGTGCGTATCGTTTGAAATCGGCTCCGAGAAAGTCTCAAAAGTGCAGTTCAGCGTGGAGAGTGAGTATCTGGAATACTTTGTGATCGACGGGCCAACGCCTAAAGCGGTACTGGAGCGATATACCCGCTTTACTGGCCGTCCGGCGCTGCCTCCAGCCTGGTCATTCGGCCTGTGGCTCACCACCTCGTTCACGACCAACTATGATGAAGCGACAGTAAACAGCTTTATTGACGGTATGGCGGAGCGTAACCTGCCACTGCACGTTTTCCACTTCGACTGTTTCTGGATGAAAGCATTCCAGTGGTGTGATTTCGAATGGGACCCGGTGACGTTCCCGGACCCGGAAGGGATGATCCGCCGCCTGAAAGAAAAAGGGTTGAAGGTCTGCGTATGGATTAACCCGTACATTGGTCAAAAATCCCCTCTCTTCAATGAGCTGAAAGAGAAAGGTTATCTGCTCAAGCGGCCTGACGGTTCTCTGTGGCAGTGGGATAAATGGCAGCCCGGCCTGGCGATTTATGATTTTACCAATCCCGCAGCCTGCGAGTGGTACGCCAGCAAGCTAAAAGGTCTGGTGGATATTGGTGTGGATTGCTTCAAGACCGATTTTGGCGAACGGATCCCCACGGATGTACAGTGGTTCGACGGTGCCGATCCGCAGAAAATGCACAATCACTACGCTTTCATCTACAACGAACTGGTGTGGAACGTGCTGAAAGAAACCGTGGGTGAGAAAGAAGCGGTGCTGTTTGCCCGTTCCGCCTCCGTGGGCGCGCAACAATTCCCGGTGCACTGGGGGGGTGACTGCTACGCCAACTACGAATCCATGGCGGAAAGCCTGCGCGGTGGATTGTCTATCGGCCTTTCCGGCTTTGGTTTCTGGAGCCACGATATCGGCGGTTTCGAAAATACAGCGCCCGCGCACGTCTATAAACGCTGGTGCGCGTTTGGACTGCTTTCCAGCCACAGCCGCCTGCACGGCAGTAAATCCTACCGTGTGCCGTGGGCATATGACGACGAGTCCTGTGATGTGGTGCGTTACTTCACCGAACAGAAATGCCGCATGATGCCGTATCTGTACCGTGAAGCGGCCCGCGCCAGTGAACAGGGTACGCCGATGATGCGCGCGATGATGCTGGAGTTCCCGGACGATCCGGCGTGTGATTATCTCGACCGTCAGTACATGCTGGGCGATAGCATCATGGTCGCACCGGTGTTCTCGCAGGCAGGGGATGTACAGTTTTACCTGCCGGAAGGACGCTGGACACACCTGTGGCATAATGACGACGTGCAGGGCAACCGGTGGCATAAGCAACAGCATGGCTTCCTGAGCCTGCCGGTCTATGTGCGAGACAACACCCTGCTGGCGCTAGGCTGCAATAGCCAGAAGCCTGACTATGCCTGGCACGAAGGGACGGCATTCCAGTTATTCCAACTGGAGGAGGGCCGGGAAGCCATCTGTGAAGTCCCGGCGGCTGACGGCTCGGTTATCTTCACGCTGAAGGCCACGCGCGCGGCTAACACCATTACTGTGCAAGGTGTCGGCGAAGCGCGTAACTGGACGCTGTGCCTGCGAAATATCCTGCAGATTAGTGGCGTGAAGGGCGGTTCATCTGCGGGCAGCGAATGGGGCGTGGTTGTGACGCCTGACAGCAATGAATTAACCATCACGTTATAAATTTTTTATCCTCCCTCTCTCTGATAAAGAGGGAGGGTTTTTGCGAGCGTTATCACTATAACTCTGGCAAAAAATGTGATCTGCGCTGTAAATATCTCACTATTTCCCTTTTTTGTCTTATTTCTGTCCGGAATACAGGACACGATTTAGTATTGTTGCAACATCGTAGGCCTTTTATATTTATCATCACGGATTGCAAGTGGAGCGTCAGTGCTTCGTTAGATATTTAATCTGGTGTGTGATAAGGGTAAATAATGCAAATGATTACCTCGCGACAAAACAGATTATTAAAATTTCTTCTGCCCCGGAAGGAATATGTCACGCTGCTGAAAATCGCTGAATACTTAGCTGTTTCAGAAAAAACTGTGCAACGCGATCTGCGGATGCTGGAGCAGTGGTTATCGGAATGGAAAATATCCATTGATAAACGTACTGGCGCAGGCGTGATGCTGATTGCCGATAATATTACTGATATTTTATATTTGGATCAGTTATTAGGTGCCGAGGGCGATGATGTTGATGGAATGATGAATAATTCACGGCGCGTAAAGATAGCATCACAATTATTAAGCGAAACGCCGCATGAAACATCTATCAGCAAATTATCTGAACGTTATTTTATCAGTAGCGCATCGATTGTTAACGATCTGAAAGTCATTGAATCATGGATAACCCCGCTGGGATTATCTTTGATTCGTAGCCAAAGCGGAACGCACATTGAAGGCAGCGAGAGTGGTGTGCGTCAGGCGATGGCCTCGCTGATTAACGGTGTGATTAACCATAATGAACCCGGTAGCGTCGTTTATTCTCGCCTTGATTCAGGTAGCTATAAAGCGCTAGTGCATTACTTCGGTGAAGAAGACGTTTTATTTGTACAAACGCTTTTGCAGGAAATGGAGAATGATCTGTGTTGGTCGTTGGGTGAGCCTTATTACGTCAATATTTTTACTCATATTCTGATCATGATGTACCGCATCACACGGGGGAATGCGTTACCGAGAAAAGATGAAAATATTACCTCATTTGACGAGAGCATCTTTTCCATTGCCAGCCGCATGATCCAGCATATCGAAAAACGTATTGCGCACCCGCTGCCGCAAGACGAAGTCTGGTTTATTTATCAGTACATTATCTCTTCTGGCGTGATGATTGAAGAACATAACGATGTGAGCGTAATTGGCCATATGCACTCCAGCGATGAGGCGCGGTTGATTACCTGGCGGCTGATAGCGACATTTGCGGAGATGGTCGACAGCGACCTCAGTCAGGACGTTGCGCTGTATGACGGGTTACTGATTCATATTAAGCCGTTGATTAACCGGCTGAACTACCATATTCGTATTCGTAACCCGCTGTTGGATGACATCAAAGGAGAGCTGGAGGATGTCTGGCGTTTAACACAGTGCGCGGTGAATCGGGTGTTTAGCGGCTGGGGCGACCGGGCTGTATCGGAAGATGAAGTCGGGTACTTAACTGTGCATTTTCAGGCCGCAATGGAACGCCAGATTGCCCGCAAGCGGGTGCTACTGGTCTGCTCAACGGGTATCGGTACATCTCACTTACTCAAAAGCCGCATTTTACGCGCCTTTCCGGACTGGACCATAGTGGGTGTGGTGTCGGCAGGAAGTTTGCCCTCCGTACTGACGGAAGATATTGAACTGGTGGTTTCAACAATAAATTTACCCACCATTGCGATGCCTGTCGTGTATGTTACCGCGTTCTTCAATGATGCTGATATTAAACGAGTTACTGAAACGGTTATTACTGAAAAATTACATCGTGCGACGTCGCTGGTCGTTGAAAATTAATGTCTGAACTCCATGAGGTATGATTGATGGACATAACGAAAATACTCAATACAAATCGCGTTATTTTGGACATGAAGGCTACAAATAAAACGGAGGCCATTGAGGAACTGACTGACCTGCTGCAAAAAGATGGTGCGATTAGCTGCCGGGATACGTTTATTCAGGACGTCTGGCAGCGTGAGTCTGAAGGCTCGACTGGTTTTGAAAATCATATTGCTATCCCGCATGGTAAATCTTCGGCGGTGGTCAATACTACTCTGGCTATCGGGCGTACTCGTCATGATATTCCGTGGGAAACGCTTGATGGCAGCAACGTGCGGTGCATTATTTTATTTGCCGTTCGTCTTGAAGATCAAAACACAACACATATTCGTCTGCTCTCTCAGGTTGCCGGGGCGTTAGCAGATGACGAGATTATTGAGCAGTTGCTGATCGAGCGCAGTCCACAAAAAATTATTGAGTTGTTTAGCCAATATGCTGAGTCGAATGTCTGCTAAATAAAATGTGGAGCATCTTATGAATATTGTTTGTGTTGCCGCTTGTACGGCGGGTATTGCGCACACTTATATCGCCCGTGAAAAGTTAATAAAAGGCGCAAAAGCGCTTGGCCATAATATCAAAGTTGAAACCCAGGGCACCATCGGCACGGAAAACGAACTGTTGGCAGGTGATATTTCTGCCGCTGATGTCGTCATTCTGGCTGTGGATGTCAAAATAAAAGGGGAGGAACGCTTTATAAATAAACGTATTGTGCGAGTGAAAACAGAAATAGTGATAAAGTCGCCAATTCAGTTTCTTGAAAAGGTCGAAAAATCATTGGTTAATTTGAACCAGTAGCGATCCTCATTCTGGAGGGATCTCACATGAATGAAAATAAAATACCGCTATCTCAGGAAATAAAAAAACATTTATTAACGGGAATTTCGTGGATGATCCCGCTAATTGTTGCCGCAGGGATTTGTATTGCCCTTGGGCAAATACTCGGTGGCACAAATGTTGGTGAAAAAACCGGGACAATACCGTGGATGCTTAACCAGATTGGCGGTTGGGGGATGGGATTAATTGTTCCGCTGATTAGTGCGGCAATTGCTTACTCTATCGCCGACCGCCCCGGATTCGCGCCGGGTCTGATTGTCGGTTTTGTCTGCGGTGAAATTCATACCGGTTTTATTGGCGGGATGCTGGGCGGATTTCTTGTCGGCTACACCGTGTTGCTGCTTAAGCGTTATATCCGGTTGCCGCAGTCGATGCAGGGGTTGATGCCCATTATGGTGTTGCCGGTATTGAGCACCGTGATTGGCGGTCTGTTGATGATGACGCTGATTGGCAAGCCAATTGCCTGGCTTCAGGAAGCGCTGATTCATTTGCTGGAGTCTATGCAGGGCGGCTCGCGCTTTCTGATGGGCGCAATCCTCGGCGCAATGGCGACATTCGACTTTGGCGGCCCGGTGAATAAAACCATGTCACTGTTCGCCGATGGCATGCTGGTAAGTGGCGTATACGGCCCGGAAGCCGTGAAGTTTGTCGGTTCGATTATCCCGCCGTTCGGCATTACGCTCTCCTTCCTGCTGACGCGTCACAAGTACACCCGTGCTGAACGCGAAGCGCTGAAAGCGGCGTTCCCGATGGGGATTTGCATGATCACCGAAGGGGTCATTCCGATTGCGGCGCGCGACCTGCTGCGCGTGGTGGGGTCCTGTGTGGTGGCCTCCGCGGTGGCGGGCGGCCTGATTATGGTGTGGGGCGTAGAAAGTCCTGTCCCGCACGGCGGCATGTTTGTTGTCCCACTCTTCACACATCCACTGCTGTTTTGCCTGGCGTTGGGCATCGGGACGGTTATCTGTGGCGTCATGCTGTCGCTGTGGAAGAAACCAGTGACCGAGCGTGACGAAGAGTTTGACGAACTTAGCGATCAAAAACTGAAAGACGAAGATATCACCTTCACCCTGGAATAACCGGAGGCCGTATGTTTGCCGATATGAAAAGCATGGTGACGAAAGCCTGGCGTGGACAGTACGCACTGCTGGCGATCAATTGTATGAACCTGGAAAGTGCCAGAGCTGCGGTGCGGGTTGCTGAGAAACACCGTGCGCCCATCATTCTGAATCTGTACCAGGGACATCTGGATCATTTCCCTGCCTCACTGGCGGCAGCGGTCGTTAAAACACTGGCAGAAGAGGCCTCTGTACCTGTCGCGTTAGCACTTGACCATGGAAAGGATCCTGTACGCATTCGCCAGGCTTTCCGCGCCGGATTTAGCGGTTTGATGATCGACGCCTCTGCGTTTGCGCTGGAAGAGAATATTCGCCAGACCAGGGCAGTGGTGGAACTGGCCGCCAGCGCAAAACTTTGCGTTGAGGGGGAACTGGGCCATCTGGCCGATGCGCCGCGCTATGACCATGCGACGAACGTCGATTTGATGACTCAGGTCGCAGATGTTGCGCCGTTTATCCAGCAGACAGGTATCGACTTACTGGCCGTTTCAGTCGGAACGGCGCACGGCATGTACGCGCCTGGCATTACCCCTGCCATTGATTTCCAGCGTCTTGAGGAGATCGCCCGTATGTCGACCGTGCCGCTTGCTCTGCATGGCGGTAGCGGTACGCCGTTTGACCAGCTCCAGCGTTGCCCGGCCTTTGGCGTTGCCAAGATCAACGTTGGGGCGGCTGTCTTTGAGGCAGGAAAAGCGGCATTGCTGCATACCCTCTGTCGGGACAAATCCTGTGAACTGGTTGATGCTCTGGCGGTGATGGAGCAGGCCAGCGAGGAAGCCATAATTCCGTACCTGCAGGCCAGCGGCGCTATCGACAAAGCCTGATTCGTTTTCTGTAACGCCCTCTATGCCTCTGCGATAACGCACTGGCAGGGCTTTCTACACCCTGAAACTGGAGAATTACCATGTTAGTTTCGATGAAAGAATTACTGCAACCTACCCGTCAGCACGGTTTTGCCATTGGCGCCTTTAACGTTGCAGATAGCTGTTTTGTGCGTGCTGTGGTGGAAGAAGCGGAAGCGACCAACACACCTGCGATTATCTCCATCCACCCTAGCGAGCATGATTTCCTCGGTGATGAGTTTTTTAGCTATGTTCGTGATATCACGATGCGCAGCCCGGTACCGTTCACTCTGCATCTGGATCACGGTGCCTCGGTAGAGCATGTCCTGCGCGCAATTCAATGCGGGTTTACCTCCGTGATGATTGACGGCTCGCTGCTGCCGTATGAGGAGAATGTGGCACTGACGAAGGAAGTGGTCAGACTGGCGCACGCGGTAGGTGTTTCTGTTGAAGGTGAGTTGGGAACGATTGGTCAGACCGGGACGTCAGTAGAAGGCGGTGTCTCGCAAGTTACCTATACCGATCCTGCTCAGGCAGAGGATTTTATTGCCCGTACGGGTGCCGACACGCTGGCGGTGGCGATTGGTACCGCACACGGGATCTACCCGAAAGGTATGCAGCCTGAACTGCAAATGAACATCCTGCGCGACATCGCTGGACGGCTGGATATTCCGCTGGTTCTGCACGGCGGCTCAGCGAATCCGGATGCGGAAATTGCCGAATCCGTCACGCTGGGGGTCGGAAAAATCAATATTTCCAGTGATATGAAATACGCCTATTTCCAGAAAGTCCGTGAAATCCTGGCAAAAGAGACCTGGTGGGACCCAAATGTAATCTATCCGGAAGCGATCAGCGCCGCACGGGATGTGATCCGTCACAAAATGAAACTGTTCGGCTCCACCGGAAAAGCGTCACTTTACTAACCGCATGCAGGCGGGGTGACCCGCCTCTTTCGCAACAAGGAAAAGTGGAATGAAGCGTTCTCAAATAAATTATGCCGTTGATAAAGCGCATGCCATCGCCGAGACCTTTCGGGTGTGTCTGCCTGATTTTGCCTATTTTACCGCCGATGTCTGGCGACAGCAGGATAGAGCGGAGTGGTGTGAAGTACTCGATCTCAGGTTGGGCTGGGATATTACCGACTTTGGTCGCGGGGATTTTTCGCAAACGGGGCTGACGTTGTTGACGTTGCGCAATGGCTTGCTGGGTTCAGCCAACTACCCCAAACCGTATGCCGAAAAGATGCTGCAAATTCAGCAGGATCAGCAAACTCCGTGGCATTTTCATACGCATAAAATGGAAGATATCGTGAATCGCGGCGGTGGTGATTTATGCATGCAGCTGGCGTGGGCTACGCCCGATGCACAGTACGACGGTCAGCGAATAGTTGATGTCAGCGTGGATGGTCAACGGCGTACTTTCAAGCCCGGCGACACTCTGGTGCTGAAGCCGGGGCAGAGTGTCTGCCTGCCGCCGCGTTTGTACCATCGCTTCTGGGCTGAGAAAGCGTTTGTGCTGGGTTGGGAAATTTCGATGGTGAATGACGACCTGCAGGATAACCACTTCCTTGAGCCAGGCGGGCGCTTCCCGGCGATAGCTGAGGATGAGCCAGTAAAATGGTTGTTATGCAGTGAATATGATGGTTTACGGGAATAGCCCGTCACCGGATGGTGGCTTGGTCTTATTCGGCTGGCAAGGAGGCAAAATCGCAGGCCCGGTAAGCGCAAACGCCACCGGGCAATCTGGTTTTATTGCGCAGGCGACGGGGACGTGACTTCCCCGCCAGACACGACGCCTGCCTGCATGGTTTGCGTCATCTGTTGTTGTTGCGCATTCACCGCATGCAACTGACCGTTCACTGTTGGCTTCAACGGTGCATCTGCCAGAATGTTACCGCTGGCGATAAGCTGGATGTTGCCGTCACCGGAAAGCGGCAGTGCAGGCCAACCCCACTGTTGCAGGATAGTCATTGGCACACCGCGCCCGTTCAGGCTGACTTTTGTCTGGCGCTGTGGTAGCTGCGAGATGCTGGCGGTGGCTTCCAGCAGCCCTTTCTCGGTATACGCGCTTAGCTCGCTGATGTTAACCGTGCTGCTGTTCGCTGTGAGTGCCAGCGAAGGACGGCGAACGTCGGTGCGGTTGAATGTAGCAGCAGCGGCATTGAGCGTGGCATTACCGCTCCAGATCCCCCATTGATTGTTTTGCACCAGCCCCAGGTTAGCGCCGTAGCCATCCAGCGCGGTAAGTTGCCACGGGAACGCTGGATCGATATCAATCACGAGGTTACGGCTGGCGCTGAATTTCTTCAGGGTCAGGCTGTTCAACCAGGCTGGCAGCGGCTTCATCCACTGCTGCTTCCAGTTTTCCGGAAGCGTGTATTCCAGCCCGGCAATCGCGGCATCGTCGAGGATCAGCGCTTTGTTGTTGCGCAGCCAGTTGCCGGACGTTCTGACCATGCCGCCTTCCCAGCGGGTTGTGAACTGGCGAAGTGCAATGCCTTGCGGTGAGAACTCGGCGTTCAGAATAGGATCGTAGAAGTGCAGTGAACCGTAGATGAACTCACTGGCGTTCATCGACAGTTTACCTTCCTGTGTCTGCCAGTCGTCCTTGCTGAAGGTCATGTTGCGCAAGCTAAGGTCGAGATCCGTTACCGCCCAGTCAGGGCCCTGCAGACGGGCATCCGTCACCTCAAGGCGACCTATTTGCAGAGAAGGAATGGTGGTTAACGGCGCGAAAAAATCGGCCAGTGATTTATCGCTCTGTAGTCGGATATCATTCAGACGCAGATTCTCCACTACCCAACTGCCGTCGGCATTCCGCTGTGCCACACCGGTTAATGCACCGCGTGCCACATCTGCACCAATGTTGCTTAACGTCACCCGTTCATGGTCGATACTGCCTTCAATCAGCACGTTAGTGGTGGGAACATCGTTCAGCGTCAACGAGCTGGCGCTGAGCTGGATTTGCGCCTTGTTGCCGAGAATTTTACCTGCCTCAGGACTCCAGGGGATAACGCCACCGTTCACGCGCTGGGCGCTCAGGTTCCACGCACTGCCGGGGCTGTTAAGCGCCATATCCTGCAATTGCAGGCGATCGGCCTGAAATGGAAGCGGCGCAGTTTGCTGGGAAAGATTGAGCGTACCGTTTTGCAAAAGAATGGTGTCAACGTGCAATGGATCGGTGATTTGACGGCTACTCAGCCCAATATCGACCATTTTTGCGACCAGAGTGGAAGGCTGCCCGTCCCGGCCAAAGGTGACGTTTTCCAACAGAATGTGGGAGGGTGCGGAAAACCGGTGATCGATGGCATCAAAAGTCAGGTGGTAGCTGCTATTCTCCGATACCCAGGCGCTGACATGCTCTGCGCCCCAGCGGGTTTGCAGTAGAAAATAAAGGCCGAGGATCACCACTGCAAAAGCGATCAGCACGTAAAGAAGCAGCTTTCCAATAAATTTCATGGTCTTCCATCCCGCGAAGTGCACATAGTCAAGTTATGCACGATTTATGCGCAATGCTCAAGGCGGGAATGGTGAAAGAGCGTTACAGCGGCGTTGATTCTGAATCAACGCCGCACTTCGCTTAGGCTTTCTCTGGCGGGAAAATCAGGTTCAGGACGATAGCGGTAATACCGCCAGCGGCAATGCCGGAGGAGAGTAAGTTTTTCACCCAGTCAGGAGCAAACTGCAGGATCAGCGGCTGCTGGGAGACGCCAAGACCGACCGCCAGCGACAACGCGATAATCAGAATGGCGCGGCGATTCAACGGCTCGCGTGAAACAATGCGTACCCCGGATGCTGCGATGGTACCAAACATGACCAGCGTAGCGCCGCCCAAAACGGGTTCTGGAATGTGCTGCACAAAACCACTTACCGCCGGGAACAGGCCCAGTGCGATCAGCATCAGCGCGACTACAAAGCCGACATAGCGGCTGGCGACGCCGGTTAACTGGATGACCCCGTTGTTCTGCCCGAAGCAGGAGTTCGGGAAGGTGTTGAATACGGCGGAGACAAATGAGTTCAGACCGTTAGCCAGTACGCCACCTTTCAGACGCTTCATATACAGCGGGCCGGAGACGGGTTGTTCGGAGACATCGGACGTGGCCGTAATATCACCGATGGTTTCCAGCGAAGTGATCATAAAGACCAGCATCAGCGGCAGCAGTAGGTTCCAGTCGATACCCAGACCATAGTACAGCGGTGTTGGCACCATGATGAGGTCCTGGCTTACCGGTGCGGTATTTTGCGGCAGCATGTCCATAAACCAGGCCAGCAGGTAGCCCGCGGCCATCGCAATCACCAGTGACGCAACGCGCAGGTATGGGTTGCGCTGGCGATTCAGAATGATAATGAGTGCCAGTACGACACCTGCCAGCATCAAATTCTTCGGTGCGCCAAAGGTGTTATCACTCATCGCCGCGTAGCCGCCACCAATCGATGTCAGGCCGACCTGAATCAGCGACAAGCCGATGATCATCACCACCACGCCTGAGACCAGCGGGGTAATAATACGGCGCGCCAGATGCAGTACACGAGAGATAACCATTTCAGTGCAGCTTGCCAGCATTAAAGTGCCAAACAGCGCAGCCATCATAGTAGGGACATCGGCACCACCGGTTTTCAGCGCCGTGCCGCCCATAATCAGCGGCGCAACAAAGTTAAAGCTGGTGCCCTGAATGGATAACAGCCCCGAGCCAACTGGCCCCCAGGCTTTAATCTGAATGATGGAAGCTACGCCGGATGCGAACAGCGACATACTGATAATGTGTTGAGTATCCTGAGCCGGTAAACCGAGCGCCTGGCAGATGAGCAGGGCAGGCGTGATAACCGCGACGAACATCGCCAGCAGGTGCTGACAGGCGGCAAACAGGGTCTGGGCTAGCGGAGGGCGATCTTCAAGACGGTAAATCAGTTCACTGTTGTGAGTCTGCGCAACCGGTTGCGCATTTGCTGACTCTACGGCGTTAACGGACATCAGAGGCAATCCCATGGTGGAAAAGCGGTGATTTTATCTGACCAGGGCGTAAAAGCAAACGTTTGCCAGTAACTATTGCTAATATTTAAAACGGATAAACAAACATTTTTATATAACTTTTCATCATTTTCTGCTTAAAATCCACCCCGATAACTCATTAAGAGCTAAAAATCGATCTGGAATGCATCGTGCGTGACTGTGCTAAACGCACTAATGGAGCTGTATATGTTTTACCTCGATACTTTATCAACACTGGTTGCTGCAACCCTGGTGTTGCTGCTGGGGCGCAAGCTCGTCCAGTCTGTTCCCTTCCTGAAGAAATACACCATTCCCGAACCTGTAGCGGGTGGATTGCTGGTGGCGATCGCGCTGTTGGTACTGAAAAAAAGTATGGGCTGGGAAGTCAATTTTGATATGACGCTGCGCGATCCGCTGATGCTGGCGTTCTTTGCGACTATCGGCCTGAACGCCAATATCGCCAGCCTGCGAGCCGGTGGGCGCGTGGTGGGAATATTTCTGATTGTGGTGGTAGGTTTGCTATTGATGCAGAACGCCATTGGTATTGGGATGGCAAGTCTGCTCGGCCTTGACCCGCTGATGGGGCTGATTGCCGGTTCGATAACGCTCTCTGGCGGCCACGGCACCGGAGCTGCGTGGAGCAAACTGTTTATTGAACGCTATGGTTTCACCAATGCCACCGAAGTGGCGATGGCGTGCGCAACGTTTGGCCTGGTGTTGGGCGGACTGATTGGTGGTCCGGTGGCGCGCTATCTGGTAAAGCACTCCACGACGCCGGACGGTATGCCGGACGATCAGGCGGTTCCGACCGCGTTTGAAAAACCGGATGTCGGGCGCATAATCACCTCTCTGGTGCTGATTGAAACCATCGCGCTGATTGCTATCTGTCTGACGGTCGGAAAAATCGTTGCGCAATTGCTGGTGGGAACGGTACTGGAACTTCCGACTTTTGTTTGCGTGCTGTTTGTGGGGGTGATCCTCAGCAATGGCCTGGCGTTAATGGGCTTTTATCGGGTATTTGAGCGTGCGGTTTCGGTGTTGGGTAACGTTAGCCTGTCGCTATTCCTCGCGATGGCGTTGATGAGCCTGAAACTGTGGGAGCTGGCTTCACTGGCACTGCCGATGCTGGCTATCCTCGTTGTACAGACCATTTTCATGGCGCTGTACGCTGTATTCGTGACCTGGCGCATGATGGGTAAGAACTATGATGCAGCGGTGCTGGCGGCAGGACACTGTGGTTTTGGTCTTGGCGCGACGCCGACGGCGATTGCTAATATGCAGGCAATTACTGAGCGTTTTGGTCCGTCGCATATGGCATTTTTGGTGGTGCCAATGGTGGGGGCGTTCTTTATCGATATTGTCAACGCGCTGGTGATTAAGCTGTATCTACTGTTGCCGATTTTTGCGCAATAAAGGCTGTGCGGCGGTGTGATAACCGCCGCCGCTATTGATCTTGATCTGTTATGCGTTGGAGTAGCGCTCTGTTTCCGGCATCCAGCGCTCTATCAGCGCCATCGCCTGTTGTGGGTAACGTTCATGAATGTGACGGGCAATGCGCTGAACTTCCGGAATAATCGCCTGATCGCGCAGCAAATCCGCCACTTTGAATTCTGCAGTTCCGGTCTGACGCGTACCTAACAATTCGCCCGGGCCGCGGATCTCCAAATCTTTTTGCGCAATAACGAATCCGTCGTTGCTGTCCCGCAACACTTGCAGACGCTTCTGAGCAGTTTTTGAAAGCGGCAATTTGTAGAGCAGCACACAGTGAGAGGCCACCGCGCCACGGCCTACGCGGCCACGAAGCTGGTGCAACTGGGCCAGGCCTAAGCGCTCCGGGTTTTCGATAATCATCAGGCTGGCGTTTGGCACGTCCACGCCAACTTCAATCACCGTGGTGGCGACCAGCAGATGCAGTTCACCCTGTTTGAAGGCGGCCATCACCGATTGTTTCTCTGCAGGTTTCATTCGCCCATGCACCAGGCCAATATTGAGTTCTGGCAGGGCGAGTTTAAGTTCTTCCCACGTGGCTTCCGCAGCCTGTGCTTCCAGTAAATCAGACTCTTCAATGAGCGTGCAGACCCAGTATGCCTGACGCCCTTCGTGAGTGCAGGCGTTACGCACGCGGTCAATAATGTCGCTGCGACGGGTATCCGGGATGGCGACAGTAGTGACTGGTGTACGGCCCGGAGGCAGTTCGTCAATCACCGAGGTATCGAGATCGGCATAGGCGGTCATTGCCAGCGTACGGGGGATCGGGGTAGCGGTCATGATCAACTGGTGCGGGTGAAAACCCTGCTGTTGACCTTTTTCCCACAGCGCCAGACGCTGGTGAACGCCAAAGCGGTGTTGTTCGTCGATGATAACCAGCGCCAGACCGTTGAACTGCACCTGCTCCTGGAAAATCGCATGAGTGCCGACAATCATCTGCACCTGTCCGCTGGCGATAGCTTCCTGTTGCGCAAGACGCGCTTTACCTTTCTGCTTACCCGCCAGCCAGCCCACCTCAACACCCAATGGCGCAAACCAGTTACGGAAGTTATTCGCGTGCTGTTCGGCCAGAAGTTCGGTTGGTGCCATGAGCGCTACCTGCTTGCCATGTGCGATAGCCCTTAGCGCCGCGAGTGCGGCGACAAGAGTTTTACCGGAACCGACATCGCCCTGAACCAGACGCATCATCGGGACATCCAGCGCCATGTCGCGTTCGATCTCAGCCACTACGCGAGCCTGTGCGCCGGTAGGTTTAAATGGCAGCGCGGCCAGTAGCTGGTTTTTCAGGGTATCATTGGCACTGAGAGGCTGAGCATGAAAGCGCTGAGCGCCTGCGCGTAATGCCAGCATGCTGAGGTTATGCGCTAGTAGCTCTTCAAGGATCAGACGTCGCTGCGCCGGGTGTTGCCCCGTTTCAAGGTCGCTGAGCTGTAGTGATGGCGGCGGGCGGTGCAGCGTGCGTAAAGCTTCTGGCAGGCTCATCAAACCCTGTAATAAATCTGGCGGCAGCAGTTCGGCAATGGCACAGGTATCAAGCAAATCCAGAGCCTGATCGGTCAGTTTGCGCAGTGTTGCCTGTTTTACACCTTCAGTGGTCGGATAAACAGGCGTGAGTGTTTCCTGGAGTTCCGGTGTGCTGAGATCTCCCTGCACGCGATATTCCGGGTGGATCATCTCTGCGCCGTATTTCCCGCGCCTGGCTTCGCCATAGGCCAGCACCCGTCTTCCTGTCGCAAGGCTGTTTTTCATTGCTGCGCTGAAGTTGAAAAAGCGCATTGTCAGAATGCCGGAGCCATCGCTTATCTGGCAGGTCATCATTCGGCGGCCGCCAAAGGTGATGTTGCAGTTCAGCACTTCGCCTTCTACGGTCGCATATACGCCAGGCAGCAGTTCGCCAATTGGATGCAGATGCGTGCGGTCTTCGTAGCGCAGGGGAAGGTGTAAGAGAAGATCCTGCACGGTGTGCAGGCCGATTTTCGCCAGTTTACTGCTTTGCGCTGCGCCAACGCCCGTCAGAGAGTTGAGTGGAATAGCATCCAGTAAACGGCCTTTCATCGCGTTTATCTCGCAGATTGCATAGTGGCCCACCACGTTGCATCGGCTTCAATTTCGCCCTGCGAATTGACGTGGGGATAGGGAAGACCTTTGCGCTTAGCAACGTTTGCCAGCACCGGATAGCCGCCTTCAAACAGCAACCGCTGCTGTTCATCTTCCGGCAGCATGCTGTTCTCTCGCAGGTACATCCCGGCGTTTTGTCGCTGGCGCTGTGCTTCGTACAGAATAAGCGCGGAGGCGACTGAGACATTCAGCGACTGTACCATGCCGGTCATAGGAATGATGATGTCCTGATCCGCCAGAGCCAGCGCTTCCTGAGTAATACCGGTTTTCTCCTGACCCATCAGGATGCAGGTAGGACGCGTGTAATCAATCTCGCGGAAATCGACGGCTTTATCAGAGAGGTGCGTCGCCAGAACCTGCATGCCCTGGCTTTTTAAATGCGTTACCGCATCGCCAATCGTGCGGTGGGTCTTAACCTGTACCCAACTGTTGCTACCTGCGGCAGAAGAGGCCATGGTGCGCATACGGCTCCCTGGCCAAACAGCGTGAACTTCATGTACGCCGACTGCATCTGCGGTTCGAATGATCGCAGAAACGTTATGAGGTTTATGGACCTGCTCCATGCAGACGGTCAGATCAGGCTGACGCCTGGCGAGCATCTCGCAGATTCGAGCATAACGTTGTTTATTCATAAAACTAGTTTCGGTTACGGGTGACTTTTATCACGTCCGGCATAACACGGATTTTGCGCATGATATTTGCCAGGTGCACACGATCGCGTGCGGTCAGGCGAATAAAGGCGCTGTAGACGCGACCATCTTTCTCTTCGGTATTCAGACTCTGAATATTAGAGGTGGTTGTGTTGATTGCCGCCGTCAGGTTAGCCAGTGCACCCTGGTGGTTAAACATGTCCACCTTAATTTCGGTGATGAATTCCTGCTCTGTCTCTTTATCCCATTCCACCGCCATAAACTTCTCTGGCTCTTTCTGGTAGCCACGGATGTTACGGCAGGATTCATGGTGGATAACCAGACCTTTACCCGGGCTGACGTGGGCAATGATCGGATCGCCAGGAATCGGGCGACAGCATTTCGCGAAGGTAATCAGCACGCCATCTGCGCCTTTAATTGGCAGATGCCCATGACCGGATTGTGCGGGAGCGTTCGCCGGTACTTCACCTTGCTGAAGGTTTTTTGCCACCACAACGCTCATGGCGTTCCCCAGTCCGATTTCCGCTAACAGATCGTCAAGTGTGGCGAGCTTCATACGCTCAAGCTCACGCTGGATACTTTCTTGCGGGATCTCAGCCAGCTTACGGCTACCGCCTAAGGCATGGTTGAGCAGACGACGCCCAAGACTGACGGAATCATCGCGTTTGAGGTTTTTCAGCAACTGGCGAATTTTGGCGCGTGCTTTCGAACTGACAACAAAGTTGAGCCACGCCGCATTGGGACGTGCGCCCGGTGCAGTGATGATTTCAACGGTCTGACCGCTAAAGAGTGGCTGTGAAAGCGGGTATGGCTGCCTGTCGACGCGCGCGCCGACGCAGGCATGGCCGATATCGGTGTGTACCGCGTAAGCGAAGTCGACAGGCGTTGCACCGGCAGGCAGTTCAACAATGCGCCCTTCCGGTGTGAAAACATAAATCTCATCCGGGAAGAGATCAGATTTGACGCTTTCAATAAATTCAAATGAGCTACCGACGCTCTGCTGCAGTTCCAACAGGCTCTGCATCCAGCGCTGGGCGCGGATTTGTGCCGTTGTGCTGGTTTCGCCGTGCTCTTTGTACGCCCAGTGTGCAGCAACCCCCATCTCCGCCATTTGGTCCATGTCTTCAGTACGAATTTGTACTTCGACTGGAACACCGTGCGGGCCGATCATTGAGGTGTGTAAAGACTGATATCCGTTCGCTTTCGGAATCGCAATATAATCTTTTACTCGGCCAGGACGAGGTTTATACAGGCTGTGCATCTGCCCGAGTACGCGATAGCAGGTATCAGAGTCATGGACGATAACGCGGAATGCGTAGATATCCATGATTGAGTGAAAACGCTGCTCTTTGAGTACCATCTTGCAGTAGATAGAGTACAGGTGTTTCTCGCGACCACTTACGCGGCACGGAATGCCTGCCTCCTGTAAACGTCCTTCGATTTCAGAGAGGATTTTTTGAATCATCTCTTTGCGGTTGCCGCGAGCGGCTTTAACCACTTCTTTAATCACGCGGTAGCGGTTCGGGTATAGCGCTTCAAAACCCAGCTCTTCCAGCTCGGTTTTAATGTGATGAATACCTAAACGGTGTGCCAGCGGACTGTAGATTTCGAGGGTTTCACGGGCGATGCGGCGACGCTTATCCGGGCGTAATGAGCCCAGCGTGCGCATATTGTGGGTACGGTCGGCAAGTTTGATGAGAATGACGCGGATATCCTGCACCATCGCCATAATCATCTTGCGAAAGTTTTCGGCCTGCGCCTCTTTCTTATCGCGAAACTTAAGCTTATCAAGCTTTGATACCCCTTCTACCAGCTCAGCAACGCTTTTACCAAAAAGCTGTTCCATGTCCTGGTAGGTGGCAGGAGTATCTTCAATCACGTCATGTAGCAGCGCGGCCATTAGCGTTTCATAGTCGAGTTTCATCTCGGCCAGAATGCAGGCCACCGCTACCGGGTGCGTGATATAGGGTTCACCGCTTGAACGTGTCTGGCCCTCGTGAGCGTCACGTGCAACGAGATACGCCTGCCGAAGACGCTTAATCTGGTCTTCCGGCAGGTAGTTTTGAATCAGTTGATTCAGGCTTTCAAACAGATACAAGGGCGACCCGCTTTGTGATTAACGACGACCTTCAGCAATAGCGGTAACGGCTTGTAATTCAGCGGCTTCCTGCTCTTGCTGTTCCTGGCGCTCACGCACGTCAAGGATCTGGTTGTTGATCAGACCTTCTTCGATTTCGCGCAGCGCGATTACAGTAGTTTTATCGTTTTCTTCCGGTACGAGCGGATCCTTTCCGCCTACCTGCATCTGACGAGCGCGACGCGCGGCGACCAGTACCAGGTCAAAACGGTTACCAATTTTCTCTACAGCGTCCTGAACAGTTACGCGTGCCATACTTAAAATGCTCCACAGGTGAAGAAATGACTGGGCATGATACTGAATGTGAGTTCAGTCTGCCAACAGTTTGCTGATTAAAGCGTCATGACGCTGCTTTTGGCGGCTCATGCGCAGACGTTCGGCGCGAATGATAGTTTTCAAATCGCCCAGGGCAGTATCGAAATCATCATTCACAATAAGATAATCATATTCGGCGTAATGGCTCATTTCTGCAACAGCTTGCGCCATACGTTTTACGATGACTTCTTCGCTATCCTGACCACGACCGCGCAGGCGGCGGTCCAGTTCGATCTTAGAGGGCGGCAAAATAAAAATACTGCGCGCATGCGGCATTTTTTCACGAATTTGCTGCGCACCTTGCCAGTCGATATCTAAAAAGACATCTACACCCGATGCCAGCACTTGCTCAATTGCCTCACGCGAGGTGCCATAATAATTGCCAAATACCTCAGCGTGTTCCAGGAACGCATCTCTGCCAATCATGCTTCTGAATTCATCATGGTTTACGAAGTAATAGTGTTCACCATGCACCTCCCCGGGACGCGGTGCGCGGGTAGTGTGCGAAACAGAAACCTGGGTGTCATACAACGGTTGGGTCTTTAATAAAGCCTGAATCAGGCTGGATTTACCCGCGCCACTGGGGGCAGAAACAATATAAAGCGTGCCTTGAGCCATGAGTATCTTATGTATGTGATTGTCGAAAGAGAGCCTACATACGGGCTTATTATACACGTAGCCGCTATACGACGTAGCCCTTGTCACACTTTTTGCGCATGATTATTGCGTTTTGTATACCTTTTTCCTGTTTTACCGGGGATTTGCTGCAATAAACAAAAATGTCTGGAAAGCGGTTCGCAGGATGATCTTTTGCCACTCTGTTTCGCTGACGCTTCGCGCTATACCTGCCGGGCAACGTAATGTTTAGCGGAGGTGGTGATGAGGTTATGGAAATGCGTAGCGCTGGTTTTACTGGTATGGCATTTTCCGGCATGGACATTATGTCCTGTCTGGTTGCCTGCCCGGGCAAACGCGGAAATATCACGGCTACAGCAGCAAATGGATCAATGGAATGACAGCTACTGGAAACAAGGCATCAGTGCTGTAGATGATAGTGTCTATGACCAGCTTGATGCGCAATTGGCCCAATGGCACCGCTGTTTTAGCGATGATTCACATGCAGACCAGCCAGTTCCTCCGATTAGTGGAACGATATCGCACCCAGTTCCCCACACGGGGGTACGTAAGCTTGCAGATAAGCGATCTGTACAACAATGGATGCGTACTCGTGGCGATCTCTGGGTACAGCCGAAGGTGGACGGAGTGGCAGTTACGCTGGTCTATCGGGATGGTAATCTGGTCAGGGCAATTAGTCGCGGTAACGGGCTGAAAGGAGAAGACTGGACGAACAAGGTTCGCCAGATCCCTTCCGTGCCAAAAATGGCCAAAGGCCAACTGGCTAACAGTACGTTGCAGGGTGAGATTTTTTTGCCGCAGGACGGTCATATCCAGCAAAAGAGTGGCGGAATGAATGCCCGCTCTAAGGTGGCTGGGATGATGATGCGCAAGGATAATCCAGAGTTGTTGCGATCTTTAGCCATTTTTATCTGGGCCTGGCCCGATGGTCCGGTGAACATGCCGGACAGACTGCGACAGCTTGCTGATGCAGGGTTCAGTCTGACCCGGCAATTTACCCAGCCTGTTAAAAATGCCGATGAGGTTGAGCGTGCCCGTACACACTGGTGGACCTCGGGATTGCCTTTTGTGACCGATGGTGTTGTGGTACGAACGGGAAAGGAGCCAGAAGCACGAAACTGGTTACCTGGCCAGGGAGACTGGCTGGTGGCCTGGAAATATCCTCCGGTTGCCCGGGTATCCGAGGTGACGGGGATTCAATTCTCTGTCGGCAAGAGTGGGCAAATTGCCGTAGTCGCCTTGTTGGCTCCGGTTATGCTGGATGATAAACGAGTGCAGCGCGTCAATATTGGCTCTGTTCGCCGGTGGAATGAATGGGATATCGCACCTGGCGATCATCTCCTTGTCAGTCTGGCCGGACAGGGGATTCCCCGCATAGACGATGTGGTCTGGCGCAGTACCCAGCGGACTAAACCCGCTCCTCCAAAAGGTCATTTCAATTCATTAACCTGTTTTTATGCAACGCCGGAATGCCAGCAACAATTTGTTGCCAGGCTGGTCTGGCTGAGTGCAAAAGAGGCGTTGAATTTTGACGGTATCGGTGAGGCAGGGTGGCGGGAACTCCATCATGCACATCGCTTTGAACATATCTTTTCCTGGCTCGCCTTAACCCAGGAACAGCTACAGTCCACGCTTGGAGTCCGTAAAGGCGAGAAGTTGTGGCATCAGTTTAACCTGTCGCGTCAGCATCCTTTTACTCGCTGGATAGTTGCTATGGGAATACCGTTAACACAGGTGACACTGGATGCCAGTCGTGACCGATCATGGCGGCAACTACAGGAACGCGATGAAAAAAGCTGGCGGCAGCTTCCGTCGATGGGGGAGCGCCGTACCCGACAGTTAATTCAGTGGCTGGGGAATCAGAAAGTAAAAGCGCTGAGCAACTGGTTAGCAGCTCAGCGTATTACGGGCTTTACGCTTTAATGACCTTCATGGCGATAATAAAATACTGGCAGCCCTAACTTCAGGCGCAGCGCCAATAATCGGGCGGTAAAACCAAATAGCAGGGTAGAGATAACCACTACATCGTGGCTGGAGACATAATGTTGCAGCACAATGTAAAGTACGGCGGCGGCAAATGACACACCGGCATACAGCTCTTTCTGGAACACTAACGGAATGCGTTTGCAGAACATGTCTCGTAGGACGCCACCAAAGACACCGGTGGTGACGGCGGCGACAACGGCAATAATCGGTCCGTGCCCCATATCGAGCGCTACCTGAGCGCCAATAATAGAGAAAACTACGAGACCCAGAGCATCCAGCACCAGGAATATTTTGCGCAGGTAGGGCATGACGGGAGCAATAATCGTGGTCAGTACAGCGGCGGTTGCCACGATAATGACGTACTCAGGGTGTTTGACCCAGCCGAGCGGATAGTGACCGAGAAGAATATCGCGTACGGACCCGCCGCCAATGGCAGTCGCGGTGGCAATGATAATTACGCCAAATGTATCCATACGACGACGGCCTGCCGCAAGCGCACCTGTCATAGCTTCAGCAGTAATACCAATTAAATATAAAACGTGTAGCAGCATGCCTTCCCCCCTGATTTGCTGGGGCTAAGGTTAACGATTTGTGCGCAATGTCACGATTGAGATTTTCTAAGGCGAAGTGATTTTAATAAAAATAGCTAATGCGAATTTATTGGGAATGCCAGAGATAACGGACTTTTGATCGTTAATTAGGATAATAATTGATGAGAAAATATAATCCAATTAGAGCAAAGAATAGCTGACAAAAGAGAATTACACGTAGCGCCACCGTTTATCGACACGCTACGTGTAAGGGAACTTACTCGATATTCTGAATCTGTTCGCGCATTTGCTCGATCAATACTTTCAGTTCAATCGCGGAGTTAGTGACTTCAGCATTGATGGATTTAGATGCCAGAGTGTTCGACTCACGGTTAAATTCCTGCATCATGAAGTCCAGACGGCGGCCGACCGCTTCTTTTTTCTTCAGGATGTTGTAGGTTTCTTTAACGTGGGCTTCGAGACGATCCAATTCTTCTGCCACATCAATACGCTGTGCCATCAGCACTAACTCTTGTTCAAGGCGGTTATTTTCCAGCTGCACCTGTGCATCTTCCAGCTTGGCAACCAGACGATCGCGCTGCCATTGCAGAATTTCCGGCATGTGCGCGCGGACCTTCGCCACTTCGGTGCTGACGCCTTCCAGACGCTGTTCGATCAGTGTTTTCAGCGCCTGGCCTTCGGTTTCACGCGCGACAATAAAGTCATCCAGCGTACCGTCAAGTGCGGCAAGGATTTCGGCGGCAATAGCGTCCAGATCTTGCTCCTGGGCAGCCATTACACCCGGCCAACGCAGGATATCAACCGGATTAATTTCACCTTCATCGCTCTGCATTTTGACCCAGTTTGCGGCGGTAACGAGCTGTTTAGCGAGCTTCTCATTCAGAATCAGCTCACCTTGCGCGCTGGCGTCAGGCTCAAAACGCAGTGTGCATTCGATTTTACCGCGCGTCAGACGTGAGCGGATACGTTCGCGTACAACAGGTTCAAGGCTACGGAACTGCTCCGGCAGGCGAAAATAGGTTTCCAGATAACGCTGGTTTACCGAGCGCATTTCCCAGGTGGCGCTACCCCATTCACCCTTGATTTCACGCCGGGCGTAGGCGGTCATGCTGCGGATCATAGACGTTCCTGTTTTTAAAGATGAGATGGGAGGATTATAGCCATCCACGTCTTGTCAGGATAGGAATAACCGTCGGAAGTCCGTATAATGCGCAGCCACATTCGTTTCAAGTCGGAGATTTTATCATGCGTCCAGCCGGTCGTAGTGCCAATCAGGTGCGTCCTGTCACCCTGACCCGTAATTATACAAAACACGCTGAAGGCTCCGTACTGGTCGAATTTGGTGATACTAAAGTGCTGTGCACTGCCTCTATTGATGAAGGCGTTCCACGTTTTCTGAAAGGCCAGGGACAGGGCTGGATCACCGCCGAATACGGCATGCTGCCTCGCGCCACTCATACCCGTAACGCACGTGAAGCGGCGAAGGGTAAACAAGGTGGCCGTACCATGGAAATACAGCGTCTGATTGCACGTGCGCTGCGTGCAGCCGTTGACCTGAAGACTCTCGGCGAATTTACTATTACCCTGGATTGCGATGTTATTCAGGCAGATGGTGGCACGCGAACCGCATCGATTACAGGTGCTTGTGTTGCGCTGGCTGACGCGCTAAACAAGCTGGTGGCGAGCGGTAAACTGAAAACCAACCCAATGAAAGGGATGGTCGCTGCGGTCTCAGTAGGTATTGTTAATGGCGAAGCGCTCTGTGACCTGGAGTATGTTGAAGACTCTGCGGCAGAAACCGATATGAACGTGGTGATGACTGAAGATGGTCGCATTATCGAAGTGCAGGGTACTGCAGAAGGTGAACCGTTCAGCCATGAAGAACTACTCACCCTACTGGCGTTGGCCAGAGGGGGGATCGAATCCATTGTAGCGACGCAGAAGGCGGCGTTAGAAAATTGATTTTAAGGGCGACGTAGTCGCCCTTTTTTTTGTCTGCAGATTTCGTAAATGATGAAAGTGAAAAGAGGAGCGAATCCATGAAACCATATCAGCGCCAGTTTATTGAGTTTGCGCTTGGCAAGCAGGTACTAAAGTTTGGCGAGTTTACGCTGAAATCCGGGCGCAAGAGCCCCTATTTCTTCAACGCCGGGCTGTTTAATACCGGGCGCGATCTGGCACTGTTAGGTCGTTTTTATGCTGAAGCGCTTGTGGATTCCGGTATTGATTTTGATCTGCTGTTTGGCCCCGCATATAAAGGGATTCCTATTGCCACTACCACGGCCGTTGCGCTGGCGGAACACCACGATAAAGATTTGCCGTACTGCTTTAACCGTAAAGAGGCGAAAACCCATGGCGAAGGTGGAAACCTGGTAGGCAGTGCACTACAGGGCCGAGTGATGTTGGTGGATGATGTGATCACCGCCGGTACAGCGATTCGCGAGTCGATGGAGATAATCCAGGCCAATGGTGCGACGCTGGCTGGGGTACTGATTTCTCTTGATCGCCAGGAACGTGGTCGTGGTGAGATTTCTGCAATCCAGGAAGTAGAACGTGACTATGGCTGCAAGGTGATTTCAATAATTACCCTGAAAGACCTGATTGCGTATCTGGAAGAGAAGCCTGAAATGGCGGAACACCTGGCCGCTGTGCGGGCGTATCGCGAAGAGTTTGGGGTTTAATCGCCGGCGGCGCTGCGCTTACCTGGCCTACAAAGCAGTAGGCCGGATAAGGCAACGCCGCAGTCTGGCTAAGACGTTATTGCAGTTGAGCAACCAGTAGCGGCCAGCGGGTGTCAAAATCGTCCGTTGGACGGTATTTAAATTCGCTACGCACGAAGCGAGACAGCATACCTTCGCAGAAAGCCAGTAACTGGCTGGCCAGCAGCGTTTCATCCACAGCGTAACCTTCGCCCTCACGCATTCTTTTTTCTCGCAGAACCTGGCGCAATTGCGCCTCAATGCGCTCAAAAAGCTGGTTAATACGACCTTGCAGGCGGTCTTGCTCAAACATGAGCGCGTGTCCGGTCAGAATACGCGTCAGGCCGGGATTTCGTTCACCAAAACCTAAAATCAGCAGTACGATCAGACGCAGACGTGCGCTTGTGTCTTTTTCATCTTTTAAAATCAAATTGATACGGGTAATCAGACTATCTTCGATAAACTCAATCAGGCTATCGAACATGCGGGTCTTGCTGGGAAAATGGCGATACAATGCCGCTTCGGAAACGCCAACAGAGGCCGCCAGTTTTGCTGTCGTGATGCGTTGGCTTCCATCGCTGGATTCAAGCATCAGCGCCAGAGACTGAAGTATTTCTTCGCGACGATTCCTTTTCGCAGTTTGCTTTTCTACCATGTTACAAAATACCCCTGAAAATAAGCACTTGCCAGGCAGGCATCCACACAGCGACCGCAAACTGCTGTTTGCGGTTTGTTATTGCGTTATTGCGCTGTGGGATACTTCTCTACGGGTTACTTGCGCCCGGAATGGCCGAAGCCACCTTCGCCACGATCGGTGGCTTCAAACTCTTCCACCAGATTAAATTCAGCCTGCACGACTGGTACAAAGATCATTTGTGCAATGCGTTCACCAGGCTCAATAGTGAAGCTATCCTGGCCACGGTTCCAGATGGACACCATCAGTTGTCCCTGGTAGTCGGAGTCAATCAGACCGACCAGATTGCCCAGCACAATGCCGTGCTTATGACCCAGTCCGGAGCGCGGTAACATCACTGCCGCCAGCGAGGGATCGGCGATATGAATGGCTAATCCGGTCGGTACCAGTGTCGTTGCACCAGGTGCCAGCTCTACGGCGTCATCCAGACAGGCGCGCAGGTCAAGTCCAGCAGAACCAGAAGTTGCGTACGTCGGGAGTGGGAATTGTTGCCCTACGCGCGGGTCCAGAATCTTAACGTCGATTTTTTTCATCATAACGGGTCACGATCTCGTCGAGTAATAATTGGCCCAGGAGTTCTTTGCGCTCAAGCGGTAAGACTTTATCTCCATCCTGCCAGAAAAGGTGTAATGCATTGCTGTCGCTGTTAAACCCTTGAGTAGACAGTGAAACATCGTTTGCACAGATCATATCAAGGTTTTTACGAATACGTTTTTGCCGGGCGTATTCTTCCACATTATTCGTTTCTGCGGCAAATCCAACGACAAAAGGACGATTAGCATCCAGTGCGGCAACGCCAGCGATAATATCCGGGTTTTTGACCATTTTTACTGTTAATTCATCACCCTGCGTGGCCTGCTTTTTAATTTTTTCACTGGCGACGGTTTCTGCCCGGTAATCAGCAACTGCGGCGCAGCCGATAAAAATATGCTGCTGTTGTGCCGTAGATTGTACGGCGGCCTCCATTTCCAGCGCTGTCATCACATCTATGCGCTGTACAAAGGGGGGGGTTGATAGCGTAACGGGACCCGATACCAGCGTGACGTTTGCACCACGCTTTGCCGCTGCTGCTGCGATGGCAAATCCCATTTTCCCTGAACTGTGGTTGGAAATATAACGTACAGGATCAAGTGGTTCACGTGTCGGGCCAGCCGTAATCATGATGTTGAGATGTTGCAGATCGTTGACAGATGAAAAATGTTCAGCAGCCATATCGACAATCGTTAACGGATCCAGCATGCGCCCAGGGCCGACATCGCCACATGCTTGGCTGCCGCTGTCTGGCCCCCAGATGAGTAATCCACGTGAGGCGAGAATCCCCAGATTGTGTTGCGTAGCAGCGGCACGGTACATCTGTTGGTTCATGGCGGGCAGAACGGCAACAGGCGCTGGCGTTGCCAGACAGATCGTTGAAACCAGATCGTTAGCCATGCCTGCGGCGACGCGTGCAATCAGATCTGCCGTAGCGGGGGCAAGAATAACCAAATCAGCCCATTTTCCCAGTTCAATATGGCCCATCGCGGCTTCTGCTGCGGGGTCAAGCAGGCTATCGGAAACGGGATAGCCCGAAACCGCCTGTAAGCTCAGGGGAGTAATAAACGCTTTTGCCGCCTCGGTCATTGCCACGCGGACGTCTGCGCCACGCTCCCGTAAACGACGCACCAGCTCAGGGGTTTTGTATGCAGCAATGCCGCCACTGACGCCAAGTACGATTTTTTTACCGGCCAGGCTCATCATGATCTTTCCTGTTGGGTTACACCAGAAGGCGGATATTTTATCACAATCCACCATTTGTCGTGCTTTTGACCGCGATCCACTTTGCGAGGCGCTACGAAGAAGTGAGAACTGAGCGTCGATTCGTTGTTGGGGTTATGCCACCATGCAGACTCCAAAGGAGGGAGGCATGAAAAATACAGGATGTTTGATGCCCCGGGAAAAGATGATGAAGCTGGGAGTCCGTTCTCTTACGGATGTTGAGCTACTGGCGCTCTTTTTACGCACCGGATTACGCGGTACTGATGTACTCACGCTGGCGAAAGAAATGCTTCAGCATTTTGATTCGCTTTATGGCCTTTTGTCTGCAGATTACATGGAATTTAGTCACGTTCAGGGTATTGGCGTGGCGAAGTATGCGCAACTCAAGGGGATTGCCGAACTGGCGAGACGCTACTACAACGTGCGTGTGATTGAGGAAAGGGCGCTACTTAGCCCGGAAATGACGAGAGAATTTCTGCAAAGTCAGCTTGCGGAAGAGGAGCGGGAGATCTTTCTGGTGATCTTTATGGATGCTCAGCATCGCGTAATTAAACACAGCAAACTTTTTTCCGGTACGCTTAGCCACGTAGAGGTGCATCCGCGAGAGATTGTCCGTGAGGCGATAAAAATGAATGCGTCAGCGGTGATCCTTGCACATAATCACCCTTCGGGGTGTGCAGAGCCGAGCAAAGCAGATAAACTCATCACCGAGCGTGTGGTGAAATGCTGTCAGTTCATGGATATCCGGGTGATTGATCATCTTGTAATTGGGCGTGGAGAGTACGTTTCTTTTGCGGAACGTGGTTGGATTTAGCGCACTTTACGCGATCCATCGGGATCTTTGTCTGTTCGGGACTTGAGCACATCGCTGACTCAGCGTATACTACGCCACCTTTGAGAATCTCGGGTTTGGCATTTGGGCCTGGCAATCGAGAGTTCGCGAATACATGAGATCATTCATTCGGCGTCCAATGATGATGCAGTATGAACGATTAAGTGTATTGAACTGCGATAACCGGGCTGAGAAGCCTGACGAGGCGCCAATACCCCATACGAAGCTCGAGCTAATTTGATTTTTGGAGAATAGACATGTCCCGAGTCTGCCAAGTTACTGGCAAGCGTCCGGTGACCGGTAACAACCGTTCCCACGCACTGAACGCGACTAAACGCCGTTTCCTGCCTAACCTGCACTCTCACCGTTTTTGGGTTGAGAGCGAGAAGCGTTTTGTCACCCTGCGTGTATCTGCTAAAGGTATGCGTGTAATTGATAAGAAAGGCATCGAAACAGTTCTGTCTGAACTGCGTGCCCGTGGCGAAAAGTACTAAGTACTAAGAGGAAATAAATCATGGCTAAAGGTATTCGTGAGAAAATCAAGCTGGTTTCTTCTGCTGGTACTGGTCACTTCTATACCACTACGAAGAACAAACGTACTAAGCCGGAAAAACTGGAACTGAAAAAATTCGATCCAGTTGTCCGTCAGCACGTTCTGTACAAAGAAGCTAAAATCAAATAATTTTAGTTTCGATGTCACGAAAAACCTCGCCTCGGCGGGGTTTTTTGTTTTCTGGCCGTCCCCATATTAATAAAACCTGATATACAGCCGGAGATGCTATGCCTGAATTACCTGAAGTCGAAACCAGTCGCCGTGGTATTGAACCTCATCTGGTAGGGGCAACGATTCTGCATGCCAATGTTCGGAATGGTCGTTTGCGCTGGCCGGTATCAGAGGAAATTTATCGTCTTAGTGATAAACCCGTCGTTAGCGTACAGCGCCGTGCGAAATATCTGTTGCTGGAGCTACCGGATGGCTGGATTATCATTCATCTGGGCATGTCAGGCAGCCTGCGTATCCTCCCTGAAGAGCTTCCGGCAGAAAAACATGACCATGTCGATTTAGTGATGAGTAATGGCAAAGTCCTGCGTTACACCGATCCTCGTCGTTTTGGTGCCTGGCTGTGGACAAAAGAGCTGGAAGGACACAATGTTCTCGCACATCTTGGTCCCGAGCCTCTGAGCGATGATTTCAACGCCGATTATCTCCAGCACAGATGTGCGAAGAAGAAAACGGCGATTAAACCCTGGCTGATGGATAACAAATTGGTGGTGGGCGTGGGTAATATCTATGCCAGTGAGTCGCTCTTTGCGGCTGGCATCCATCCTGACCGTCTGGCATCGTCACTGTCAAAAGCCGAGTGTGAATTGCTGGTGCGCGTTATCAAAGCGGTTTTACTGCGCTCTATCGAGCAGGGCGGGACGACGCTGAAGGATTTCCTGCAAAGCGACGGTAAGCCGGGCTATTTTGCACAAGAATTGCAAGTCTATGGGCGTGAAGGTGAGCCCTGCCGCGCATGTGGTGCACCCGTTGTCGCCACTAAACATGCCCAGCGGACGACGTTCTATTGTCGCCGCTGTCAGAAATAAAGTTAATCAGCAGGCTGAATAACGCATTTTACTTTAGCTTGTCCATTAACGCCTGATGAACGTTCTCTGGTAAAAAGTGGGTCACGTCACCCTGATGGCGGGCGACCTCTTTAACCAGCGATGATGAGATAAATGACCACTCTTTGGAAGGCATCAAAAAGACGCTCTCCAGCTGGGGCATCAGATGGCGGTTCATGTGCGCCAACTGCATTTCATATTCGAAATCCGCGACCGCACGCAGACCGCGTATCAGAATGTTAGCCTGATTATCGCGGGCGAAGTTTGCCATCAGATCGCTAAATCCCAGAACTTCCACATTGCCAAGATGTGCCGTTGCCTGTTGTGCCAGTTCAACGCGCTCTTCAAGCGTAAACATCGGCTTTTTACTGGGGCTTGCGGCAATCGCCAGGATAACGTGATCAAACATGTGCGTTGCGCGCGTCACGATATCAATGTGGCCATTAGTTATTGGATCAAAGGTTCCTGGATAAATCGCCCGTTTTTGCATGACAACCCTCAATGCGTTTTGGGTGGCAGGTAAGGTTCCAGCAGCTGCAGCAGACGTTGTAGCGCGCCCTGGTTTTGATACAGAACTTCAACCGCATGACGACCATAAAAACTACGATAATCTGCATCTGTCAGTAAAGAAGAGATCTCTTTAACCAGCGTGGTGGCGTCGGTAACAGTGATCAATCCGCTTGCCTGCTCCAGTCGCGAGCAAATATCTTTAAAATTAAAGGTATGTGGCCCCATCAATACCGGAATGGCATGCGCTGCGGCCTCTAATGGGTTGTGACCTCCACGTTCCACCAGTGAGCCACCGACAAAAGCAAGGTCGGCAATGCCGTACAGAAGCATCAGCTCGCCCATAGTGTCGCCGATAACGACCTGGGTAGCTGAAGACGGGACTTCACCCGAGGACCGTGTGGTATAGCTTAGCCCAGCCTGGCGTACGAGGTTAATAGCATCCGGGAATCGTTCTGGATGTCTGGGAACCAGAATCAGTAAAAGGTTCGGAAACTGATTTAATAGCGCCTGATGAGCAGCAATGATGATGCTTTCTTCACCATCGTGCGTGCTGGTTGCAATCCATACCGGGCGATGTGGTGCCCACTGGCGGCGCAATGTAATCGCTTTGGCAGCCAGTTGCGGAGTGACGGAAATATCAAACTTAAGACTGCCAGTAACCGTTACCTGATTGTTTCTTGCGCCAAGGGTAATAAAGCGTGCGCCATCCTCTTCATTTTGTGCAGCAATCAGCGTAATGCGACGTAGTAGCCTGCTAACAAATTTACCCAGTTTCGCATAGCCGGCAGCTGAGCGGGCAGAAAGACGTGCGTTGGCAATGACCAGAGGAATATGACGCTTATGCAGTGCAGCAATCAGATTTGGCCATAGCTCAGTCTCCATTATTAACACCAGCTTGGGGTCAACTTTGTTCAGGAAGCGGTTCAGTGCGTCTGGTAAATCGTAAGGGAGATAGACGTGTTGAACGTCAGTACCGAAAGCAGACTGTACGCGCTCGGAACCTGTTGGCGTCATGGTCGTTACCGTGATCGGTAGATCGGGATAACGATGTCGCAGAGCGCGAACTAAAGGGATCGCCGCCAGCGTTTCGCCTACAGAAACGGAATGAAGCATGATGCCGCCAGGTTTCAGTGGGCGGCGATAAAATCCATAGCGTTCACCCCAGCGTTTACGATAGGCCGGAGCCTTACGTCCGCGCACCCAAAGCCGTATCCAGATCAGGGGCTGAATAAGGTAGAAAAGGGCGGTGTAAAGCAATTCGAGCATAATAGTAGCTGACTTATGAATGTGCTGGGGATTCTATGTATTTAACTATGGCTTTACCATCATTTTTATCCAGGTTGTATCAAAAGGATTGAATTGGCAATGCCTTGTTTTAGCTGCGACTGTATCAAAAAGGCACATATTCCCATTTGTAAGGCTTAGCGTCTTGTGCGGTACGACTTTTTTGGTGAATTGCGTTTCTTATTATCTGATTGTTTTTAATTGATAAATTTTTTATATGGTTAAAAAATATTCATTTCGGATTGAGTGATAATAAATGGTATACTGCTGCATAATTTCAGGTAGCTAGCAGCCATCAACGCTTCGGAGCCATGGGAGGCAATCTTTGGATAGCGCAAGCAGAGATTACAGTACTCTTATGCATCAGGTTTGGTGTGGCTGGCGACGCGATGCGGATATTAATGGATGATCATTGCTTTTTGTTTGTACAAGTATTTTCCCTATGGCGGGTTACAACGTGATTTCCTGCGGGTTGCGCTTACGGTTGCTGCACGTGGCCACCGTGTTCAGGTTTTTACCCAGAGCTGGCAGGGGGAGCGTCCTGAGGGGCTTGAAATTATACTCGTCCCAGTAACATCCAGAACTAACCATGGAAAAAATGAGCAATATTATCAGTGGGTTCAGCAATATTTAAGCCAGCACCCAGTTGATCGGATCGTAGGGTTTAATAAAATGCCGGGGTTGGATGTTTATTATGCAGCTGACGTCTGTTATGCCGAAAAAGTTGCCCGGGAAAAAGGTTTTTTTTACAAGCTGACGCAGCGATATCGGCATTATTCTTCATTTGAAAAAGCCGTATTTCAGCAAGGATCCCGCACCGCGTTATTGATGTTAACCAACAAGCAAATTGGCGATTTCAAACATCATTATCGAACAGAGAACCAGCGTTTTCATATTCTTCCCCCTGGGATTTACCCTGATCGGAAATATAGCCAGCAACCTGAAAACAGCAGGCAGAATGTCAGGAATAAAAATGGTATACAACGCGATCAGTTTTTTCTCCTGCAAGTGGGATCAGATTTTAAGCGCAAAGGTGTATCGAGAACATTGCAGGCGTTGGCGTCTTTACCAGAGTCAATACGCCAGCGGACGCGATTGATGGTAGTAGGCCAGGATAAAGCCGATCGCTACCGTGCTCAGGCCCGCCAATTGGGTATTGAAGAGCTCGTACAATTTTTCTCGGGGCGAGATGATATTGCTGAATTGATGTCCGCTGCTGATTTATTGCTCCATCCTGCCGTTCAGGAAGCCGCTGGTATTGTATTGTTAGAGGCTGTGGTTGCAGGTTTGCCTGTATTAACCACGGAAGTATGCGGATATGCCGATTACATCAATGCCGCCCAATGTGGAGTGGTAATTTCTGAACCGTTCGAGCAGACAAATCTGAATACAGCACTTTTCGATGCGCTGCAAAATAATGAGAAGAGAAATAGCTGGGCAGGCCATGCCCGGCATTTTGCTGATACAGAGGATCTCTACAGCCTGGCGGACAGGGCTGCAGATATCATTTTAGGTCATTGAGAATGATTGAACTAAAAGAACCGTTTGCCACGCAATGGCAAGGAAAAGATCCGTTCGCGGAAGTGTCTAAGCTGGATGGTGAAGTCTTCCGCGCTCTGGAAACACGGCGTACCCTGCGTTTTGAGATGATGGGTAAGGGGTATTTTCTTAAATATCATCACGGAACCACGCTAAAAGAAGTGGTGAAGAACCTCATTTCTCTCCGCATGCCTGTTCTTGGCGCAGATCGAGAATGGTTAGCTATTCACCGTTTGAAAGAGCTGAATGTTGATACAATGAACGGTGTTGCATTTGGTCAGAAAGGACTTAACCCGTTAGAGCGAACGTCATTTATCATCACTGAAGACCTGTCTCCTGCAATCAGCCTTGAAGATTTTTGCGCCAGATGGGGTGTCGAGCGCCCTGATTTTGTCTTAAAACAGGCCATTATTACCCGTGTAGCAGAGATGGTCGGAAAAATGCATCGTGGTGGGGTGAACCATCGGGACTGTTATATCTGTCACTTTCTGCTTCAACAGCCGATGCCAACAGAAATCGCGGATATTAAACTTTCTGTAATTGACCTGCATCGTGCACAAATACGTCAGCATGTACCGCGCCGTTGGCGTGACAAGGATTTAATTGGGCTCTATTTCTCCTCACTGGAGATCGGATTGACATCCAGGGATATCTATCGTTTCTTACGTGTATATTTCGCAATGCCATTGCGTGAAATTCTCCGCCACGAAGCCAGATTGTTTCAACAAGCTGTCACAAAAGCGCAAAAAATAAGACAAAGAACAATAAGAAAAGCGCTATAAAATGCATAAAAAGTTTGAGGCCATTTTATTATGAACATTGATTTTCAAAAAGTAATTATTCAAAAGCATGTTATTGACAGCTCTACGCACGATAAAGATAAGAAATTAAATATTGCGTATGGCGTCGATCGCAATTTTTTATTTGGATCCGGGATTTCAATGACATCAGTATTAGTTAATAATCCTGATATCGATATCAATTTTTATATAGCAACAGACTATATTGATAATGACTATCTGGAAAGCATAAATCGACTGACCCAAATGTATAGTACGACGGTGACGATTCTTGTTTTCGATAACGCTGCATTTCGTAAGCTACCGAGCACGAAAGCCTGGACTTATGCAATGTACTATCGTTATTTTGCCTTTGAATATTTAAGCGCAGAATTAAGCTCCGTACTGTATCTTGATGCTGATGTTATATGCAAAGGTTCTTTGCGAGAGTTTACTGAGGTTAATTTCTGTGGGGAATATGCTGCTGTTATCAATGATATCGATGAAGTGCGTATCAAATCAGGTAACCGGCTCGGTATACCAGCGCTGAGTAATGGTTATTTTAATTCTGGTGTTGTATATGCGAATTTAGATGTTTGGCGAGAACAACAGCTCCTGACTAAGGCGTTTTCTATTTTAGAGGAGCGCCAGAAGGAACTCCTTTATTTTGATCAGGATGTTCTGAATATATTGTTCGTGGATAATGTCATTTTTCTGAGAAGAGATTTTAACTGTATCTACGGCGTGGATCAGGAACTGCAGAATAAAAATGATGAAATCTATCAAGATTATATTACTGATGATACGGTGTTGATTCATTATGTTGGTGTTACTAAACCATGGCATAAATGGGCTAAATACCCAGTAGCTAAATACTTCATTGAAGCTTATGAAAAATCGGCATGGGCGGAAAAGTCTTTACTTAACGCAAATACAGCAAAACTGTATAAACGTAAATCGCGGCATGAGAGAGTACAGCGAAAATATATCCGATCAGTTCTTAGTCATGTGATGTATATAAAGACTAAGTTACATAGTCCTAAAGTGCACTGAAAACACTAACTGTAATTTATTGATAATAAGATTAAATAGGTGTAGCGAATGAACTTTGATTGTCATCGATCCATAAAAAAGATACTTGAATTTAATCAGGCACCCACTGAACAAAAAACAGAATTTAACATTGCCTGGGGTGTTGATAAAAATTTTATGTTTGGTGCTGCGATCTCGATGACATCAGTACTGTTACATAATAGAGGTTTAAATATACATTTCCATCTCTTTACAGATTATCTGGACGACGATTATCAACAAAGAATTATAAAACTAGCAAAACAATTTTCCACAAATATCTCAATTTATGTTATGGATGCCGAAGGATTAAAAGTATTGCCGAGCGGCCATGCCTGGTCCCATGCAATGTACTTTAGATTTGTTGCATTCGAATATTTGGGCGAAAAAATAGATTCTCTGTTATATATCGATGCCGATGTGATGTGTAAAGGTTCGCTCATTGAACTTAGTCAAATTGATATTAATCAGCATGTTGCCGCTGTAGTTACCGATGTGGATGATAGTCCCGCCAGAGATGTTACAGAAAACAGTGAATATTTTAATTCTGGAGTTATCTACGCAAATCTTAAAAAGTGGAAAGAACAGAATTTTATTAATGCTGCTTTTGATATTCTGTTAGATAAAAGAAATAAACTATCTTTCCCTGACCAGGATGTTTTAAATATTATTTTTTTAAATAAAGTTATTTTTTTACCGAGAAAATTTAACGCCATTTATGGTATTAAACAAGAATTGAAAAGCAAAGATCTTTCTCGATATAAAAAATATATTACGGATGATACAATCCTTATTCATTATGTTGGCGTAACTAAACCATGGAATTCTTGGGCTAACTACCCCTCTGCACAGTATTTTGTTGAGGCATGGAAGGCATCACCATGGGCTGATGTTCCCCTGTTACCAGCCAGAACGCCAAAACAATATAAAAAGAAATCTCGGCATGAGCGATTACAGGGTAAATTTTTCGCCTCGCTGATAAGTTATGCAGGTTATTTAATACAAAAATTAAAGCAAAAATAAAAAAAACTCCCGTGAGGGAGTTTTTTTATTGCAATTTAGTTTTGAGATATTTCATATACCATTTTATTGCGGTGAAATAATTCCCTTTTTTGGCTTCCTGGCGAGAGTAAACCCTATAATCAGTAGGTCTCATACGTGGTGCATATGAGCGCAATTCTGTATTTCGCCATGGCGTGAAATGATGATAGAAAAGATAGAGTTGCTGTGAAAGCCCTGTATGTTCCTTATACCATGGTTTTCTTCCGCCGGTAAAATGGACAATTCGAGGGAGGAACTCTGAGTTGTAGAAAAAAGACTCCCTTTGTTCATCGTTGAACCAATTGAATAAAAAATTCCATCGGTTATCAATAAACGCAACGTTGCCATCCATAGCAATGTTTAATGCATCCTGGTCGAAATAAGGTAATGATTTCCCTTGTTCAAATAGGACAGTATTTGCTTTATGCTCAATATCATATTTGATCCAATTGGCTACATTAATGTACAGGAACCCGGCATTAAAATAGTGATCAGTGCGCAAACCTAAACGTTTTGCATTTTTATTATCATGAATATCGAGCGAGTCATGGCTAACAGCACAGATGACATCACTAATATCAATGTTATTAATCTCATTGAGCTTATCAAAGCACAAAGTATCGGCATCTAAATAGATAAAATGCTCTACCTTATCTTTTAGTAAGCGCGGCACGGCCAAACGCATATAAGTCGAGCGGTTAAGATGTTTGATTGCAAAGTCGTTATTATATTTTTCAATTTCTTCTTTATCGATCTTTACAACCTGAATTTTTTCGCTGGTTGAACGTAATTTATCAATATCCTCATCATTGACATCATAGACAAAGACGAAAAATGAAAGAGATTGTCCTGGATTGTTCATTATGACCGACATAATGGACACTGCTACATATTCCAGATAATTAGCATCTGTACAGTAAGCAATATTAATGACGTTATTTTTGTTATCCATTTATTCTTTCTCATTACCTTTGTCAGTATCACTATCATGAAGTACCGTATCGATAGCGTCAATCACAGCTTGTTCTGGTATCCATGTTAAATATTTTTTTGACCTGTCGAGCTCCTCTCTGGAAGGCATAGGGTGATAATCACCAGCCCAAATCACAATCGCTTTATCTGACCATGGCTTCCATTGTTGATATTTGGTCGCACCAAATAAACATACCTGTGGTGTTCCTAATGCCGCTGCCATATGCATGGGTGCCGAATCGACACCAATATAGAGAATGGCATGGTCGATTAATGCGGCTAACTGCAGGAAAGTGGTGTGACCAGCCAGTGTCAGGTCAGGAGATAATTTACACAGCGCAGCAATGCGTTGGACCTGATGTTGCTCACTTAATGCTGGTCCGCAGGTAAGATAAACATGCAGGCCAAGTTGATGCAGATGATCTATAACGTGTGCAAATTTATCATCATCCCAGCATTTAAACTCTTGTCTTGCAGTCGGTTGAATAACAACATATTTTTGCGTAGGTAATGCCGGGAGTTGAGATACCAAATATTGATAGTCATCCTGACGATAGCGAAGACTCATTTTTTTCTTTAGTTCTGTTTCGCTAAAGCCAATGCCTTTGAGGATTGATAAATTTTGTTCGACAATATGTGTGCCAGTCAGTGGTGTAACTCGTGAAAATAGTCTGTTCCATTGTTTCTTGTCGCGTTCAAACGCAACAGATGGACGGTGTAACGAAGCGATAAGTACACCAATCGGCCATTGTTCGGTTAAATTAATGATAAGATCGTACTGGTTCTTTTTTAGTTGCTGACGTATTGATATGTAATTTTTTACGCTTGTCAGTGGACCTTTCTTTTTCTCAATGAGATAGAAATCGTTGATACCTTCATTAGCGGCTAAGATTGATTTAGTATCTTTATAAAGAAGAAGATCAATTTTAGCGTGCGGATACCGAGTCTGAATACTGTTAATTAAAGGTGTGATTAACAGTACATCACCATAAAATTTTAGCTTGCAAATGAGAACTCTTTCTACTTTATCAAACATTTTTAGCTCCCTTTCCAAAAAACAAATTTTTGCAAGCTGTTATTATTTTATATCTCACTTCAGAAATGGAACGATCAATATGTGGATACTTCATTTTATAAATAATTTTTTTCTTAACGACCCTGGTGTCACAGTTAGCCAGTGCATTCTGAATATCATTAATCATATCCTCGTCATAGCGATAATACCCTCTCTTCTTGCGTAAAATTTTGCGCCCTTCTAAAAAACAATTAATAATCATTAATGAAGCAACAGCTCGCTTTTCATCATTTTTACTTATGTAGTTGCTCATTTTTTTCATGGCAAAGAAGATATTATCAGCATCACTATCGATAATATTCTCGGTGATACTTTTATCATTTACCCGGTAATAGTATAACTTGCTATCAATTTTTAAAATACGATGACATTTGAAATACTGAAAAGGGCAGAAAATAACATCTTCGTAGCGGCGATGTTCTTCAAATCGATCTTCGCCGATAATGTCGCGATGAAAGATCTTTGTCATGAGATGCCATTGCCCGGCACGGAATGTTGGTAACAGGGGCGCGTAGTTGTCGTCAGTTAAAATAATTTCATGCTGGGCTATAGTGCTCTCACTATCTGATGGAGCCTGATACAACTTATTGATATCACGAGTTAAATTGAATTCGACAATATCATATTTTTCTTCTCGTAATTTAGGGAGAAGAACAGAAAAATAATTTGGGCTGATGATATCATCGCTGTCTACAAAGCCAATATATTTCCCTGTAGCATGCGCAAGCCCAACGTTGCGAGTAATCGCAACACCTTGATTTTCCTTATTGATGTATTTAATGTTATTGCAGTTTTTTTCGCGATAAAACGCATTGATACGTTCATCAGTCAAATCTGTAGAGCCATCATTAATAATTATTAACTCAACATCTTCAGTAATACTCTGATGTATAGACGTCAGCGTAGCTGTAATAAATTCAGCATTATTGTATACAGGTATAATAATGCTTAGTAAATAACCTGAAGCGTTAATCATGGCATCTTTCTCTCGTTGGACCCGGTACCAGCATTACCGCTACGCATAACGTCAGAACGCTGCTCAAGGCTTCGCCTTTAGCGTATAATAATAAATCACTTAAGCCATAGATAGCTATAGCGCCTGATATGGCGAATAGTAAAGGACTACGTTGCGTGTAACCTATTAAAAACATAGCACTATACAGCAAGATTAGCACAACAACCCCTGGGATGCCTTTAAGTGAAAACGTATCAATGACTTCATTATGCAGATGGATGTCAACATACGCGAGTGCCCCTTGCAGTGAGACATTTTGTAAAGCGGATACTTTGATTTCAGCATCACGTTGTTCAAGTGATTGTCCCAAATAGTGTGCTTTGCCGGCATCAATTCCTACTCGTTGCATCGCAAATCGCGCGCCAATGGAAGTATTACTATTACTCTGGCTATAAGAATGCAGATCAACCATCATATTCTGGTAGCGATTTTCAATAACCGATTTCAGGGGGATCGCTGCCAGCCCGACTAATACCGCGAAGGCCAGCAGCGCTCTTAATAATATAGTGCGGTTATGGCGATAGTGTATGAAAAAAAGACCGATACTCAGGAGCGGATAGATCAGAATAGCTGCCCGGGTTTGTGTGGTGATGATAACGGCCAATGATATTAAGAAATGTAGCAGGTAAAGTGAGACGGTATGTTTTAAACGCAGGTTGAGAATCGCCTGTGATGCTAATAACGCGATAAACGTCAGGCCGTAGGCCGCTCCGGTTGGGTGCTCAAAACCGAGTGCAACACGGTAGGTCGAAAGATCGGGGGCACCGGCAAGCTGATAGCCAGCGTAAAAATACAGGCCAATCGCTGTAATAATCACCCAGATGCTGACAATGTGGTTTTTTATTGCGCGTGATGGTTGTGATGTCAATGCGGCAATAACCAGTGCGGCAAAAATCATGACCTTGCCGCCGTTCTGGTATGAACGATAAGCGCCGGTAAAAGCAGAACCGGGTTGCTTAAAGATTTCCACCCAAATGATTTGGACTAAACCGAAGAGCAGCAACATAAATGGTAAAAATAGATTTTGTTTGTGGCTAAGCACATGCTTAATATTTTTACCAATCAATGGTAGAGACAGGATCGCACAGACAATAAATACCTTTAGCGCTTCATCTGGGTTGACCAATACCATCGCAAGGGTTGCAAGGATCCCAGCATAAAATAGTACGTATATAAAATCATATGGATTATTTCTTATGCTGCAGATAAGGCGAGAAAACATGTGTTGGCGAAGCATGATTCGTCTCTTAAAATTAAAGCAAATTAATATCAAGTAGCAATACTTTGATAGCGCTGGCATCCAGATCCTGTAACTTTCCGGAATGGCTCTTCTGCGCGTATTGATTCTTCCCATATCCCCCAATCAACCCAGGGTCCGTCGGGCCATACAGCGTAATATTCGGTCGATCCAGTGCGGCAGTTAAATGGCTTAATCCGGTATCAACTGAGACGACAAATTTAGCGCCTGCTAATACCCGGGCCACATCCTCCAGGCTCATTCGCGGTAGAACCTCTACGTAATCAAATCCCTCAGCCAGTCTCCTGGCCCGCGCTTCTTCATGAGGAGCACCCCAGGGGAGCTTAATGCGTATGCCTGCATTATTTAAAAGGCCAATCAGCTCCCGCCAGTTAGCTTCTGGCCAGTGCTTATCATCACGCGTAGTGGCATGCAAGAAGACCGCATACTGTCCCGCATCGGCATTAAGTTCATTCAGAAAATGCTGCGCGATAGCGTAATCACCTTGTGACTGTGGTTTGGCATATCCCAGACTTTTTGCGAACAGTTCTCGGGTTCGTTCAACGGCATGCTGCTGTTTGGCAATATGATGTTTGCGGTTATAAAAAAGACTCGCCAGGGGCTCGCGTGCCGTGCTCCAGTCCATACCATGCTTGATGCCACGCGCCAGACGCGTGACCAGCGCGGCGCTTTTTACCAGGCCTTGTGCATCAATTATCACGTCATACTGCTGCAAACGAACTGCATCGCGAAAGGCTTTACGCTCCGCTTTAATCGGTGCGGAAAACCAGGCCTTGCGCCAGCGGCGAATCGCCACCGGAATTACGCGGTCAACGGCCGAATGCCAGGCGGGGATTTGGGCGAACCCTTCTTCCACTACCCAATCAAATTGAATATCCGGAATGGCCTGCTGCGCATCCGTTAATGCGGGCAACGTATGCAGTACATCGCCCATTGACGATGTTTTAACGATCAGAACCCGCATCCGTCAGACTTCCTCTTGTAACAACAGGTCATTGAGTTCTTCCAGTACACGCTGGGGAGTGATGTCAATCAGGCTCTGGTGATAACCTTCTGCTGCATCCCCTTTACGAACCTTGTGATAACCCGTAATCAGACGAATGACCCGCGCTTTGTGAGACAACGGCGGGGTAAAGTCAGGACTACTTGGGCCATACAATGCTACCAGAGGTCGGTTCAACGCCGCGGCAACGTGCATTAAGCCGGAGTCATTGGTGACAACAGCTTTACAGGCGGCAAGCAGAATAACGGCCTGTTCCAGCTGCGTTTCGCCAGCCAGGTTACGACACCACGCCTGCTGTTCGGTGTTCAGCGTTGCCAGAATCTCATTGCCGGCCTCATGATCTTTGGCCGAGCCAAACAGCACAATCTGATGGCCTTCGTCGATCAGTTGCTTCGCCAGTTCAGCATAGTGATAGTGAGGCCAGCGTTTCGCCGGACCAAATTCTGCGCCAGGGCAAAAGCCGATGATTGGGCGTTCAGCAGAGAGGGAGAACTGGTTACAGGTCAGTGATTTTTCGCCTTCACTGACTTGCAGTTGTGGCCATAACAGCGGTTGCGGTAAATCTTTGGCGGAAAGCATCACGCCTTTATCGTAGGCCAGCGCCACATAGCGTTCGACCATCAGCGGCCAGGCCTCTTTATCCAGCACGCGCGCATCGTTGAGTAAGCCGTAGCGCATCTCGCCACGCCAGCCGGTACGATGGGGAATGCCTGCAAAGAACGGCACCAGAGCGGATTTAAAAGAGTTTGGTAGCACGTAAGCACGGTCATAGCGTTTCTCACGCATACTGTGACCGAGTTTACGGCGTTCGCCGATCTCCAGCGCACCGTGTCCCAGCGGCATGGCGATGGCTTCGTTGACTTCAGGCATACGCGACAGCAGCGGACGGCACCATGCAGGTGCCATCACGTCGATTATCGCCTGGGGATAGCGCGCCTTGAGCGTGCGATAGAGACTTTGCGACATCATCATGTCGCCCACCCATGACGGGCCTATCACCAAAATTTTCATACTTACGCGTCGCGGTTCAGCCAGGCCATATATTCCGTTACGCCTTCGGCAACGGTCTTAAACGGTTTGTCATAGCCCGCAGCACGCAGGTTAGTCAGATCCGCCTGGGTAAATGCCTGGTAACGGCCTTTCAGTTTTTCCGGGAACGGAATGTACTCAATACTGCCTTTTTTGTGGTACGCCAGCGTAGCGTCCGCGACGGCCTGGAAAGATTCTGCCCGACCAGTACCGAGGTTGAAGATTCCGGAAACGCCATTTTCCAGGAACCACAGGTTTACCGCTGCAACATCGCCGACATAGACGAAATCACGTTTGAAGTTTTCACTGCCTTCAAACAGCTTTGGTGTTTCGCCATTGTTGAGCTGGGTGTTGAGATGGAAAGCCACACTTGCCATGCTGCCTTTATGGCCTTCACGCGGTCCGTAGACATTGAAATAACGGAAGCCAACGATCTGGGAGTTTGCTTCAGGCAGGATCTGACGCACATATTCGTCGAACAGGAATTTTGAGTAGCCGTAGACGTTCAGCGGTTTCTCATATTCGCGGGATTCGATGAAGTCAGAAGTACGACCGCCGTAGGTGGCGGCAGAAGAGGCGTACAGGAACGGAATTTCGCGTTCCAGGCAGTAGTGCAGCAGCTCTTTAGAGTATTGATAGTTATTGTCCATCATGTACTTGCCGTCCCACTCGGTGGTGGAGGAGCATGCGCCTTCGTGGAAAATCGCCTCAATATCGCCGAAATCTTCTCCGGCCATAATCTGGATCAGGAAGTCTTCCTTGTCCATGTAGTCAGCAATATTCAGATCCACCAGGTTCACAAACTTGGTGCCGTCTTTCAGGTTGTCCACCACCAGAATATCGGTGATGCCTTTATCATTCAGGGACTTAACGATGTTGCTGCCGATAAAGCCCGCGCCGCCGGTAACGATGATCATAACTGTAACCTTCGAATTATGGAGTCAGAGACAATCTCAGACACGAATGTCTCTAATCATATCACTACATGGCTCTGGCTTCAGCCATTCACAGATAAGCTGTGCGGGTACACGTGATTTATGCTTCATTTTAAAGAAGTGATGATGCGTCATCTCGTATCAACGTATAGCTTTGGGTAATATGTGCTGAAATTTGCCCAGTCTGGAGAATTGCAATGCGTGGGAATTTTTACAAGCAGTTAACGAACGATCTGGAAACCGCACGTGCGGAAGGATTGTTTAAAGAAGAGCGCATTATTACGTCTGCCCAGCAGGCGGATATCACCGTGGCAGACGGAAGCCACGTTATTAACTTTTGTGCGAACAATTACCTGGGACTGGCTAACCACCCGGAACTGATTGCGGCAGCAAAAGCGGGTATGGATTCTCACGGCTTTGGTATGGCGTCGGTGCGCTTTATTTGTGGAACCCAGGACAGCCATAAGCAACTGGAGCAAAAACTGGCTACATTCCTGGGGATGGAAGACGCCATTCTTTACTCTTCCTGTTTCGACGCCAACGGCGGCCTGTTCGAAACGCTGCTGGGTGCAGAAGATGCGATTATCTCCGATGCCCTGAACCACGCATCAATCATCGACGGCGTTCGTCTGTGTAAAGCGAAGCGTTTCCGTTACGCCAATAACGATATGCAGGAGCTGGAAGCTCGCCTGAAAGAAGCTCGTGAAGCGGGGGCTCGCCATGTGCTAATCGCCACCGACGGCGTCTTCTCCATGGATGGCGTGATTGCAAACCTGAAAGGCGTCTGCGATCTGGCAGACAAATACGATGCGCTGGTGATGGTTGATGATTCCCACGCGGTTGGCTTTGTCGGCGAAAACGGTCGCGGTTCTCATGAGTATTGTGACGTGATGGGGCGTGTGGACATCATCACCGGGACGCTGGGTAAAGCACTGGGTGGCGCATCTGGTGGTTATACTGCGGCACGTAAAGAAGTGGTGGAGTGGCTGCGTCAGCGTTCGCGCCCGTATCTGTTCTCTAACTCTCTGGCCCCGGCAATTGTTGCTGCTTCCATCAAAGTGCTGGAGATGGTCGAGGCAGGTAGCGAACTGCGTGGTCGTCTGTGGGCGAACGCACGTCAGTTCCGTGAACAAATGTCAGCTGCTGGCTTTACGCTGGCTGGTGCCGATCACGCCATTATCCCGGTAATGCTGGGTGATGCTGTGGTAGCACAGGACTTTGCCCGCGAGCTGCAAAAAGAGGGGATTTACGTTACTGGATTCTTCTATCCGGTGGTTCCGAAAGGTCAGGCGCGTATCCGTACCCAGATGTCTGCGGCGCATACTCCTGAGCAGATTACGCGTGCTGTCGACGCGTTTACACGCATTGGTAAACAACTGGGCGTTATTGCCTGAGGATGTGAAATGAAAGCGTTATCCAAACTGAAAGCGGAAGAGGGCATTTGGATGACTGACGTTCCTGAACCGGAAGTCGGTCATAACGATTTGCTGATTAAAATCCGTAAAACAGCCATCTGCGGGACTGACGTTCACATTTATAACTGGGATGAATGGTCGCAAAAAACCATCCCGGTTCCGATGGTAGTAGGGCATGAATATGTCGGCGAAGTTGTCGGTATCGGCCAGGAAGTTAAAGGTTTTAAAATCGGCGATCGTGTTTCCGGTGAAGGTCACATTACCTGTGGACATTGTCGTAACTGTCGCGGTGGGCGTACTCACCTGTGCCGGAATACGACTGGTGTCGGCGTGAACCGTCCTGGTTGCTTTGCAGAATATCTGGTGATCCCGGCGTTTAACGCGTTTAAAATCCCGGATAATATTTCCGATGATTTAGCATCTATCTTCGATCCGTTCGGCAATGCCGTGCATACGGCTCTGTCATTCGATCTGGTGGGTGAAGACGTGCTGGTCTCTGGTGCTGGCCCTATCGGTATTATGGCCGCAGCGGTAGCGAAACATGTTGGCGCACGCCACGTGGTGATTACGGATGTTAATGAGTATCGCCTGGATCTGGCGCGCAAAATGGGTATCACTCGCGCGGTCAATGTATCGAAAGAAAATCTGACCGATGTGATGGCCGAACTGGGGATGACTGAAGGGTTTGATGTGGGTCTGGAGATGTCCGGTGCGCCGCCAGCGTTTCGCGCCATGCTAGACACCATGAACCATGGTGGCCGTATTGCCATGCTGGGGATCCCACCGTCAGACATGTCAGTCGACTGGACAAAGGTTATCTTTAAGGGACTGTTTATTAAAGGTATCTACGGTCGCGAAATGTTTGAAACCTGGTACAAAATGGCGGCCCTGATCCAGTCTGGCCTGGACTTGTCGCCAATCATCACGCATCGATTCTCTATCGATGAGTTCCAGCAGGGCTTTGACGCAATGCGTTCAGGTCAGTCAGGGAAAGTGATCCTGAGCTGGGATTAACCATATCCATTCAATGGATTCTGTGTGTTGTCCCCGGATATTTATTATCGTTAAATCTCCGGGGATTTTTTTGTTTGCACGATCCCACATGTCCGGCGCATTTTCCGTCAAAGATATGACTCATTATCTCTGATCATTTGCCGCTTAATATGTTTAAAATTGCCGTTAATTATACTGTCTGACAGGATTTTATATGACCTATACCCCTGGTCTCCTGAGCGTCATTATGCCGCTTTACAACACGGGTGAACCGTTCATTGCGTGTATGGATTCGCTGATTGCGCAAACCTGGAAAAATCTGGAAATCATTATTGTTAATGATGGCTCTACGGATAACTCGGCGGAGCTCGCTCAGACTTATGCGGATCGTTATCCGCACGTTCATCTGTTACACCAGCGTAATGGGGGCGTTTCGGCGGCGCGAAATACCGGCATGAAGATTGCGAAAGGTGAATACATCGCTTACGTTGACGGCGATGATATTGCCTATCCGGAAATGTACGAAACGCTGATGACTATGGCGCTGAAGGACAATCTGGATGTTGCGCAGTGCAACGCGGACTGGTGTATTGCGGAAACAGGCCATACCTGGGCATCTATTCCAACCGATCGTATTCGCTCTACCGAGGTGATGACCGGGCCGGATTGGTTGCGAAAAGCGTTAGCCAGTCGCCGCTGGCGACATGTGGTCTGGATGGGCGTTTACCGCCATCAAACCATCCGTGACGCTGGGCTGACTTTTCTTTCCGGCCTCCACCATCAGGATATTATCTGGACTACGGAGTTTATGTTTAACGCTAAACGTGCGCGCTACACGGAAGTTCCGCTGTATAAATACTTCCTGCACGGCGCTTCTGTTAGCCGTTTGAAACGTACGGGATTGAAAAACCTGGCCTATCAGCGTCATTACATAAAAATTACCCGTCTGTTGGATAAGATGAATCATGATTACGCCGGACGGATCCCGATTTATCCAGAGTTCAAACAGCAGGTGATTTACGAAGCGCTGCGTGTTTGTCATTGCATACGTAAAGAGCCTGACGAAAAGATTCGTCAGCGCATGATTGCCGAGGTTTTTGCCTCTGGTATGTTTAAGCGCATGGTGAGTAATATTTGCAGCGTCAAACTGGGTTATCAGGTGCTTCTGTGGGCCATCCGGTTTAGCAAGTGGCGCGATACATCACTGACTCCGCGCCGACTGGCCCATTTAACGCTCAATCTGAAAGACTGATTACTGCCAGCCCTGCCACTGCAGTCGCATATACTGCACCAGCGTGCTTTGGGTGATGCTTTCTCCAAGCACGTTAAAGAAATGGCTGGCGTAAACCGGCTCTAACGGTTTTTTCGGCTTGCACAGTTTTACTCCGCGGAAAGGATTTCGCGGTGCATCAGGCGCGCCGTTTTTCGGTGTCGTCAGATTTGGCGTGGAGGTGTCCACCTGCGGTTCATTGAGCAGGCTGCTCGGGCGCACCAGCGTAATATCAGCTGGCAGGCTATAAACTATCTGCTGCAGGACACGTACTGTAGAAGGGTGAGGGTGCCCAATGGCAATAGCGGAACCGTTGCGGCGGGCAAGATCGACTGCGCGATTAAACTGACGGCGAATGTCCGCCTCGTTTTGTGTGTCGTCGAGGAAGACTTTGCGTTTGATGACCTTCACACCCGTTCCCGCAGCCGCACGCATGGCCTGGCTATTGCCGATGGTCATGCTGTCCAGGAAGTAGAGATCGTAGCGCTCCAGCGCCTGCATTACTTTCTGCATCCCAAACAGGCTGGAAGTCATCGCGCTGCCCATATGGTTGTTGAGTCCGACGGCATACGGCACTTTGTTCACCGCGTCGCGAATTATCCGCTCAATCTCGTCGCTGCTCATCTCCGGACGCAAAGTATCTTTTTCCAGCGGCTGCTTGCTCAGCGGCGCCATTGGCAGGTGGATCAAGACTTCGTGGCCACTGTTATGCGCTTTGGTCGCCATCTCACGTGCATGTGGGGCGTTAGGTAATACGGCGACGGAGATCGCTGACGGCATCGCCAGTACCTGGTTTTCAGTGTGCGGGCGATAACCGAAATCATCAATGACGATAGCGAGTTTGCCAGCAAAAACAGGGGTTGCGAATGCCAGCAGGCTGGCGAGTGAGAACAATATGCGATGAAACTGAGGCAAAACTTATCTTCCCAACCACGGCTGTGGATTGACCGCCTGACCCTGGCGACGAATTTCGAAATAGAGTGCAGGTCTGCCCTGACCACCACTGCTACCCACCAGGGCAATCGGCTGCCCGGCGCGAACCTGCGTACCCACGCTGACCAGTGCGCTTTGGTTATAACCGTACAGGCTCATATCGCCTTTACCATGTTCAACCACGACGACGAGACCGTAGCCTTGTAGCCAGTCCGCCAGAATAACGCGGCCATCAGCAATGGCTTTTACTTCGGTACCTTCGGAAGCGCCGATAACCATCCCTTTCCAACGTAGCTCACCTTGCAGTTGTTCGCCATAGCGATGCAAAGTCGGTCCGCGTACAGGCCAGAATGCCTGACCGCGTGGTGAACCCAAACCGCCGGTACGAGACATCAGTGATTTTTCACTTTCGGTCGGCTTGTACGTAGAGCCTTTGCGTGACGCCTCCTGCTGCTTATCGCGTACAGCCTGCGCCTCACGAGCTTCACGTTCAGCGCGTGCTTTGGCGGCGGCTTCAGCCCGGGCAAGACTGTTGCGCAGACGGGATTCGTTGGCACGCAACTCGCTTAACTGCTGTTGACCCTGCTGGATGGATGACTCCAGCCCTGCGAGCGTTTTTTTGCGCTCATTACGGGCCTGTTCCAGCTTAGCCTGCTGAGCGCGCTGTTCGTACAGCAGCGTCTGTTGTTCACTCTGCTTATCTTCCAGTTCGGCTTTCTGCGCATCGACTTCTTCGCGAGTTTGCTTCAACTGGGCGATTGTTTCCTGCCGCGCCTGGTTCAGATAACCAAAATAGGCCTGTAGACGTTGTCCACGCTGGCTCTCTTCACCGCTGAGGATTAACTGGATACCGGTATGCTCACCCTGACGAAACGCGGCATCCAGTTGGGCCGCGAGGCTGCGCTCCTGCGCTGCGCGTTGTTTTTCCAGTTTTGCTATTGAGGCATTCATCTCAGCGATTTGTGCATTCAACTGCACCAGCGAATTTTGCGTTTCGCGCAATTGACGCGCGGCAACGGCGATAGCCTGTTCCTGGACTTTAAGCTGGGCGAGGAGGGTGGAGCGCTGCTGCTGCTGTTGGCGTACCGCGCGTTCTTTTGCCGCGATATCGGCCTGAATAGATTTGAGTTGATCGCGTTCGTCCGCGTGGGCGGAAAAGGCGCACAACAATACGCCAGCGCTAAGCGCGCTGGCGTAGAACAAGGGCCTGACTGAAAACTTTCGCAATTTCACGGCCCATGTGATGGTATTAATCGCCTTTCCCCTCATGGGGAGGGATTATTCCACGATGAACAGCGGCTTACCAGTCATCTCTTGCGGGATTTCCATACCCATCAGCGTCAGCATGGTCGGGGCGATATCGGAAAGTTTACCGCCTTCGACTGCTTTGACGTTTTTGTCGCCCACATAAATCAGCGGAACTGGCAGGTTGGTATGTGCGGTATGTGCTTGACCGGTAGACGGATCGCGCATTTGCTCAGCGTTACCGTGGTCTGCGGTGATCAGCAACTGGCCGCCAACGGATTCAACCGCTTTGGCTACCTGCTCAACGCAGTGATCCAGCGCTTCCACTGCTTTAACTGCCGCTTCCATCACCCCGGTGTGGCCGACCATATCGCCGTTCGGGTAGTTACAGATGATGGTGTCGTATTTACCGCTCTCAATCGCGGCAACCAGCTTCTCGGTCAGTTCTGCGGAACTCATTTCTGGCTGCAGATCGTAGGTAGCAACTTTCGGGGAGTTGATCAGGATGCGTTCTTCGCCTTTGAACGGCTCTTCTACGCCGCCGTTGAAGAAGAAGGTGACGTGTGCATATTTTTCGGTTTCGGAAATACGCAGCTGCGTTTTGTCGTGTTTCGCCATCCACTCGCCAAGAGTGTTAGCCAGAGATGCTGGTGGATAGGCAACGGCAGTTTTGATGTCAGCCGCGTATTCAGTCAGCATCACAAAGTTGAGGTTAACGACTTTCTTACGTGCGAAACCATCGAAGTCAGTGTTAACAAACGCACGGGTAATTTCACGCGCACGGTCAGCACGGAAGTTCATGAAAATCAGCGTATCGCCGTCTTCCATTGCGGCATCAGCCTGGCCTTCAGCACGGATCACGGTCGCTTTCACGAATTCGTCGTTTTCATCGCGGGCATAAGCAGCTTGCAGGCCAGCTACCGCAGTATCAGCCTGGAATTCACCCTGTGCCAGCGTCATCAGGTCATACGCTTGTTCAACGCGATCCCAACGGTTGTCGCGGTCCATTGCGTAGTAACGACCAATGATGGACGCTACGCGGCCTTTGCCCAGTGCAGCAAATTTCTCTTCGAATTTTTGCAGGGATTTTTCAGCGCTGCGCGGTGGGGTATCGCGGCCATCGAGGAAGGCGTGCAGATAGATTTTTTCTGCGCCGCGTTCTGCAGCCAGTTCAACCATCGCCATGATGTGATCTTCGTGGCTGTGTACGCCACCAGCAGACAGCAGACCCATGATGTGTACTGCTTTTCCGCTATTTTTTGCCTGGTCAACCGCGTCGGTCAGCACCGGGTTAGCGAAGAAGGTACGTTCTTTGATTTCAACATCCAGACGAGTCAGGTCCTGATACACGATACGGCCCGCGCCCAGGTTGACGTGGCCCACTTCGGAGTTGCCCATCTGGCGGTCAGGCAGCCCGACTTCCAGACCAGACGCATCAATCAGGGTATGCGGACGTTTTGCCCACAGAGCATCCATCACCGGGGTTTTGGCATTAAAGATGGCATTATCCTGGCTGTCTTCACGATAGCCATAGCCATCCAGAATCACCAGTACCATAGGTTTTTTAGAAACCGACATTGCGACAACCTCACACTCAATAGACAAAAGTAATTGCGTAATTTTACTACAGCTGAATCGATAAAATAGCCCCAGAAGATCAAATAATGGGGTAGAGCGGTCCGGGGAGTGCTCTGATTTACGTTTTTTTTTCGGTAGCGCTCCGCAAAAATGCAATCCAATGCACGCTCTGGCTGTATTTGCGCCAACGCGCAGGTATACTCTTTCCCTGTTTTTTAATCACTAAGTCGGGAGTTGTTACCCCCCATGCAAGAAATTATGCAATTTGTTAGTCGCCACCCTGTATTGAGTATCGCCTGGATTGCGTTACTGGCGGCTGTATTATTTACTACGTTTAAAAGCCTGACCTCGAAAGTGAAGGTAATCACACGTGGTGAAGCTACGCGTCTTATCAATAAAGAAGATGCGGTTATTGTGGACTTACGTCAGCGCGATGACTTCCGCAAAGGTCATATCGCAGGCTCCACGAACCTGCTGCCAAGCGAAATCAAAGCCAACAATTTTGGTGAGCTTGAAAAACACAAGGCCAAACCGGTCATTGTGGTTGATGGCTCCGGCATGCAGTGTCAGGAATCTGCAACCGCACTGATCAAAGCTGGTTTTGAGCAGGTATCTGTACTGAAAGACGGCGTAGCAGGCTGGAGTGGTGAAAACCTGCCACTGGTTCGCGGCAAATAGCACCGTAAGGTAATATCGGAGAGAAGTCATGGCCAATATCGAGATCTATACCAAAGCAACCTGCCCGTTTTGCCACCGCGCAAAAGCGCTGTTGAACAGCAAGGGTGTGAGTTTCCAGGAACTTCCGATTGACGGTGATGCCGTGAAGCGTGAAGAGATGATCAAGCGCAGTGGCCGTACGACGGTTCCGCAGATTTTTATTGATGCACAGCACATTGGCGGTTGTGACGACTTGTATGCGTTGGATGCGCGTGGTGGACTGGATCCCCTGCTGCGTTAAGGCGTACAGAAAGTATTTAAAGGACAACACTAAAGGGTTTTCTAAACATGTCAGAACAAAACAACACTGAAATGGCTTTCCAGATCCAACGTATTTATACCAAGGATGTATCTTTCGAAGCGCCAAATGCACCGCATGTTTTCCAGAAAGATTGGCAGCCAGAGGTTAAACTTGATCTTGATACTGCATCTACCCAACTGGCAGATGATGTGTATGAAGTTGTGCTGCGTGTCACCGTAACGGCTTCTCTGGGTGAAGAAACTGCGTTCCTGTGCGAAGTTCAGCAGGGCGGTATCTTCTCCATCAGTGGTATTGAAGGGACTCAGATGGCGCATTGCTTGGGTGCATACTGCCCGAACATTCTGTTCCCATATGCCCGCGAATGCATCACCAGCCTGGTTTCACGCGGTACGTTCCCGCAACTGAACCTTGCGCCGGTCAACTTCGATGCGCTGTTCATGAACTATTTACAGCAGCAGGCTGGTGAAGGTACTGAAGAACATCAGGATGCCTGATGAACCAAAGTAATGCTTCAATGACTGTGATTGGTGCCGGCTCGTACGGCACCGCTCTTGCCATCACCCTGGCAAGAAATGGCCATCAGGTTGTTCTGTGGGGCCATGATCCCAAACATATCGCGACTCTTGAGCACGATCGTTGCAACGTCGCGTTCCTCCCTGATGTGCCTTTTCCTGAAACGCTGCGCCTGGAAAGTGATTTAGCCACGGCGCTGGCAGCCAGCCGTAATATTCTTGTAGTGGTGCCGAGCCATGTCTTTGGCGAAGTGCTGCGACAGATCAAACCGCTGATGCGCTCTGATGCGCGCCTGGTTTGGGCGACAAAAGGTCTGGAAGCGGAAACGGGACGCCTGTTACAGGACGTCGCGCGTGAAGCGCTGGGGGATGCTATCCCGCTGGCGGTCATTTCCGGCCCAACGTTTGCTAAAGAGCTGGCGGCGGGTATGCCTACCGCGATTTCTCTGGCTTCGACGGACGATACCTTTGCTGACGATCTGCAGCAATTGCTGCACTGTGGCAAAAGTTTCCGTGTCTACAGCAACCCGGACTTCATTGGTGTCCAGCTTGGCGGCGCGGTGAAAAACGTGATTGCGATTGGCGCGGGGATGTCTGATGGCATCGGTTTTGGTGCCAATGCGCGTACGGCATTGATTACCCGTGGTCTCACCGAGATGTCGCGCCTTGGCGTGGCGCTGGGGGCCGATCCTGCCACCTTCATGGGAATGGCAGGTTTAGGCGATCTGGTGCTGACCTGTACCGATAACCAGTCACGTAACCGTCGTTTCGGCATGATGCTTGGTCAGGGTATGGATGTGCAGGGCGCGCAGGACAAGATTGGCCAGGTGGTTGAAGGTTACCGTAATACGAAAGAAGTTCGTGAATTGGCGCACCGTTTTGGTGTCGAAATGCCAATAACCGAGGAAATTTATCAAGTATTGTATTGCGGAAAAAACGCGCGCGAGGCAGCATTGACGTTATTAGGTCGTGCACGCAAGGACGAGCGTAGTAACCACTAGCTATCAGGATCTGTTTTACTATAACGACCCGACCCGCATAGAACGGGTCGGTCGTTTTGCTACCTTCTGGAGTATGCAATGCCGTGTGAAGAACTGGATATTGTCTGGAAAAATATTAAAGCGGAAGCCCGGGCACTGGCTGACTGTGAGCCAATGCTGGCCAGTTTTTACCACGCAACGCTGCTCAAGCATGAAAACCTCGGCAGTGCGCTGAGTTATATGCTGGCGAACAAACTTGCTTCTCCAATAATGCCTGCGATTGCTATCCGCGAAGTCGTGGAAGAAGCTTACGCGGCTGATCCAGAAATGATTGCTTCAGCGGCCTGCGATATTCAGGCTGTGCGCACTCGTGACCCGGCCGTTGATAAATACTCAACCCCACTTCTGTACCTGAAGGGCTTTCATGCGTTGCAGGCCTACCGCATCGGTCACTGGTTGTGGCATCAGGGGCGACAGGCGCTGGCGATCTTCCTGCAAAATCAGGTGTCAGTCACTTTCCAGGTCGATATTCACCCGGCGGCAAAAATTGGCCGCGGGATTATGCTCGATCACGCTACCGGTATTGTAGTCGGTGAAACTGCGGTAATTGAAAACGATGTTTCCATCCTGCAATCCGTGACGCTTGGCGGGACGGGTAAAGCGGGGGGCGATCGCCATCCGAAAATTCGTGAAGGCGTTATGATTGGCGCGGGAGCGAAAATTCTCGGCAACATAGAGGTTGGACGCGGTGCGAAGATTGGCGCAGGCTCTGTCGTCTTACAGCCTGTACCGCCACACACCACCGCCGCAGGCGTTCCAGCACGGATTGTCGGCAAACCCGACAGTGATAAGCCATCTATGGATATGGATCAGCATTTCAATGGCATACACCATACGTTCGAGTACGGCGACGGCATCTGATTTCGAGCTCATCTTGAACCCGGGCTGTGCTCGCCATCCTCACGTACTGCGTGTACGCTCCGGTGGCTGCGCGCAGTCCGTGTCCAACCTGACTGCGCCGATAACGCTCGAAAAATAAATGGCAAATTCGTGTCGGATAAGGCGCCAGCCGCCATCCTTCAAAATCAACTTCGCAATATTGCTCCAGGATAGCCCAACTGGCGCCAGGCCTCATACACCACCACCGATACCGCATTTGACAGGTTCATACTGCGACTGTCCGGCATCATTGGAATACGGATTTTTTGTTCGGCTGGCAGGGCGTCCAGAATTGTCGCTGGCAGGCCGCGTGTTTCCGGGCCAAACATCAGATAATCACCATCCTGATAGCTCACAGCACTATGTGCTGGGGTGCCTTTGGTGGTGAGGGCGAACATGCGCTGCGGTTTTTCGGCTTCGATAAACGCGGCGTAATCGTGATGGCGAACCACCGCCGTAAACTCATGATAATCCAGCCCTGCGCGGCGCAGGCGTTTATCGTCCCACGTAAAACCCATCGGCTCAATGATATGCAGACGAAACCCGGTGTTAGCGCACAGGCGGATGATATTGCCGGTATTCGGCGGAATTTCTGGTTCGAATAAAACGATGTTAAGCATGCTGCCCCCTTAATTGCGGGGGGCAGCATAGCATTTTCACTACGCCGCGTCCCCATGGGCAAGCGGTGCCAGCGCCATCGGAAGTTTACTAAGCTCTTGTACCAGTGAGTCCTTGCTGATTTCACCGATCGACTTCGCGCCGGTCAACGTCATCGCCACCTTCATCTCTTTCTCAATCAGATTCAGCAGATTCGCCACACCCGCCTGGCCATGGGTTGCCAGAGCGTACAGATACGCGCGACCCAGCAAAACGCTGTCGGCCCCCAGTGCGATCATACGCACGACGTCCAGACCGTTACGAATGCCGCTATCTGCCAGAATCGCGATATCGCCTTTTACTGCGTCGGCAATGGCGGGCAGCGCGCGTGCAGAAGACAGCACGCCATCAAGCTGGCGGCCGCCGTGGTTAGAGACGACGATGCCATCCGCGCCAAAGCGCACGGCGTCGCGGGCGTCCTCCGCATCGAGGATCCCTTTGATCACCATCGGGCCATCCCAGAATTCACGGATCCACTCCAGGTCTTTCCAGGAAATGGAAGGGTCGAAGTTATTCGCCAGCCAGCCGATATAATCTTCAAGGCCAGTTGGTTTACCTAAATAGGCTGAGATATTGCCTAAATCGTGCGGACGGCCGTTCAGGCCGACATCCCACGCCCACTGTGGATGAGTTACTGCCTGCCAGTAGCGGCGCATTGCTGCATTCGGGCCGCTCATACCAGAATGGGCATCACGATAACGTGCACCGGGCGTAGGCATATCAACGGTAAAGACCAACGTGGAGCAGCCCGCTGCTTTGGCGCGCTCCAGGGCGTTACGCATAAAACCGCGGTCGCGCAGGACGTACAGCTGGAACCACATTGGACGCTTAATGGTCGGGGCGACTTCTTCAATTGGGCAAACGGAAACCGTCGAAAGGGTAAACGGAATACCCTTGGCATCAGCAGCGGCGGCGGCCTGAACTTCACCCCGGCGTGCATACATGCCACACAAACCAACCGGCGCTAAAGCGACCGGCATCGACAGTTTTTCGTTGAACAGGGTAGTTTCCAGACTGAGGTCTGCCATGTTCTTCAGCACGCGCTGGCGGAGCGCCACCTCTGATAAATCTGCCACGTTACGACGCAGGGTATGCTCCGCATACGCACCACCGTCAATGTAGTGGAACAAGAAAGGGGGCAGAATGCGTTGGGCTGCGGCGCGATAATCGCTGGCTGCTGAAATAATCATGTGTTGTTCTCCCTGCTAATCTCATTATGGTCACCGGGCAGGCGTGTGATACGCGCCTGGCGGGCCTGATCTTCATCAAATCGTTTAATCGTGGTGTGGACAAAACTGAGGTGCGCCATCATCGCTTTGCGTGCCCCGTCGGCATCCCCGGCGACAATGGCATCCAGTACCGCCAGATGTTGTTCCGTAAGTTTTGAAAATACGGGGGGGACGAGGTACATACGCTGACGACTCTGTTTCACCGAAGACTGTAGGACGTCGAAGAAACCGCGCATGGTTTGTAACAGCACCACGTTGTGCGAGGCTTCAGCAATGGCGAGATGAAAGCGAACGTCTGCCTGTGAAGCGAGATCCGGATCTTCACTTTGCGTTGCTTCAAAACAGAGCCGGATTTTCTCTTTATCAGCGACCGTGGCACGCATTGCGGCGTGCCAGGCGGTGCTGGCCTCGATGGCGTGACGGGCTTCCAGAATATCGAAACTGTAATCGGGATCGTCCGCCATCAGACTTTTCAGTGGCTGAACAATATTTTGCTCAGACCAGGCTTCATGCTGCCAGCGGACAAACGTCCCGCCGCCACGACGGCTGAGCAGTACGCCTTCGCTCACCAGTTTTGCCAGTGCTTCGCGCAGTGAGTTGCGCGACACACCCAGCTGTACGGCCAGTTGGCGCTCGGCGGGCAATTTCATGCCCGCTTCCAGTCTTTGCTCTTCAATCAGCGCCCGCACACGAGAAGCAACCTCGTCTGACAAGCGTCTGGGCATCACAATCATGGAATCATCCAGGTTAAGACATAAGCCTGAAGGGTGGTAATAACACCCACCATACAGGTGAAAATCAGGCTGTGTTTCACGGTAAAGCGGAACAGGTCAGACTCTTTCCCCACCAGTCCCACAGCCGCACAGGCAATGGCGATAGATTGCGGAGAAATCATTTTTCCGGTTACGCCGCCGGTGGTATTTGCTGCCACCATCAGAACATCTGAGACACCAATTTGCTGGGCTGCTGTTGCCTGCAGGGCCGCGAACAGCGCGTTTGACGATGTATCCGAACCTGTCAGGAATACCCCCAGCCAGCCAAGGAACGGTGAGAAGAAGGTGAAAGCGCTGCCTGTGTGCGCCAGCGCTAATGCCAGCGTTGAAGAAAGCCCGGAGTAGTTAGAGATAAACGCAAATGCCAGCACCATACCGATGGAGTAGATTGGCAGCGCCAGATCTTTCAGCGTACTGCCAAAGGTCTGGAGAGCGGCGGACGGCTTCATTTTCAGCCAGACGATAGACAACAAGGCGGCAAACAGAATGGCGGTGCCGGTTGCCGAGAACCAGTCAAACTTGTACACCGCCGCATAGGCCGTTGCTTCATGCACCACGGGCGGCATGCGGGCAACCAGCTTGTCGAGGAACGGAACCGGAATATTGACTACCCAGTGGTACATTGCGCCGCCTGGTGCAAATAATGCTTTAAACGGCGGTACGCTCCAGAGGGTTACTGTTGCCGTCAGGAACAGGAACGGCGACCAGGCGCGGACAACTTGTCCGGCAGTGTAGTTGGTGCGGGCCAGCGTCTGATCGACCTGTGAAGCACCCATATCGCCAAAGCGGAAGATGCGCACCGGTTGCCAGCGTTTCAGGAACAGCGTCAGACAGACCAGCGATACCAGAGAGGAGATGATATCCGGCAGTTCCGGCCCGATGAAGTTAGAGCTGAGGTACTGAGCGATGGCAAAGGAACCGCCCGCGACCATGACTGCAGGCCAGGTTTCTTTCACCCCGCGCCATCCATCCATAATCGCCATAATCCAGAACAGTACGATAATTGTCAGGAATGGCAGCTGACGGCCTACCATCTGGCCGATCTCAAAACTGTCCAGTCCGGTAACCTGACCCGCGACCAGAATCGGAATGCCCATCGCACCAAAAGCGACTGGTGCCGTGTTCACAATCAGGCATAAACCTGCTGCATACAAAGGGTTAAAGCCCAGACCTACCAGTAGCGCGGCGGTTATTGCGACCGGAGCGCCAAATCCTGCGGCTCCTTCGAGGAATGCACCAAATGAGAAACCGACAATCAGCATTTGCAGGCGCTGGTCAGGTGTAATCGACAGTATTGAGGAGCGGATGATGTCGAACTGCCCGGTCTTGACCGAGATTTTATAGACAAATACCGCCGCGATGATTATCCAGGCTATCGGCCACAGGCCATAAAAGAAGCCGTACACCACCGAAGCCAGGGCGTGATCGACTGGCATTTTGTAGAACAGCAGGGCAACCGACAGGGCAATCACCACCGTCCACGATGCAGCGACATAACCTTTCAGCTTGAGCTTAATCAGCGCGAAGAAAAAGAAAAGGATCGGGAGTGATGCGATCAAGCTTGAGAGCCAGATGTTACCGGCTGGGTCGTAGTTCTGTTGCCAGAGATTCATTGCAGGTCTCCTGAGGGCCTCCGACATAATGGGATGAGTCTGTGCTCATCTGCTGGTCACATTATGTGTAAAAGTGGCCCTGCCAATATTGTTGTGTAGGGATAATGACAATGAATGGTTAATCAAATGTTATTTATTGGCAACGGTATTGTAGGCTAATTTTAATGAAATGTGAGGTGGTTTTCGGAACTGGCTGGAATTGGTAGGGCCAATTTGCAGGAAAGGAAGGCCGGGCAAGCGGATGTTGCCCGGTTTGTTATCAAAACTCGGTCTTTGAAAAGCCTGTCATCTCTTTCAGGCCCATTTCACGGCCCAGTTCTGTCATCGGGTGTACGACGATCAGACCGCGCACGCTTTTCTTCAGCTTGCCCATGTCTGCCTGTTCTTTTTTGGTGATAGCACGGCGAAACGGGAATTTCGTCAGCTTTTGCGCTTCTTTGCTCAGCTTCTGACCGTGCACTTCACGCAGACGTGCGATCTCGGCTTCCAGCGTTTCTTTCTCTTTTTCCAGCTCGGCGTATTTGTCGGCGGCTTCAACCAGCGAGAGATCAGCCTGCTGGTGGCGGATGGCATCCAGGCGATCGCTCAGACGTTTAATTTCGTTTTTTTCGACTTCTTTCATAGGATAGCTTCTGATAAAAATAGGATGAATATCCTATAGTATGCGCGCAGAGCGGGATTATTCTCAACTAATCGAAGATAAATAATCAAATGCCGCAAGTATTTTAGCGCTAACAATAATACTAGTTGTTTGATTGGTAATGGATTTTAAGTAATAAGATCAATGATGGCGCTTTTGTTGGCGGGTTTATCGCGAAGCACGTTTTCCTCAATACAATCTTTTCTCTGATCCTAAACTTAAATCATCGGCCACACAGGCTGGATGCGGATAATACATGGAGGATTGGTCATTATGGCGAAACTAGGCGAGAACGTTTCAATTCTTATTGATAAGACCATCGATTTTATGGCGTCAAGCCAGGCTTTTCGCGAGTATCTGAATAAAACACCGCCGCGCAATGTTGTTCCCTCTGAAGTCCCGCAGGAAAATGTGCAGCTGTATTTGCAGCGTCTGGAGTACTATCGCCAGCTGTACCGGCCACAGCAGGATGAAAAGTAAATCGACATCGCTTATTTCTGAAAAGCTTTTTTTAAGCTGATTTTAGAAATCAGCTCGGTCAGGGAAAGTACCATGGTTGAGCGTACCATCTGCTGGTAGCGCTGGATTTGCATTGCGTACAAACCCGAGTCTGAGGTATCAAACTGTGGCGGTGGAGGAAGTGCTGTTACGCAGTGAAGTTCACCAAACGGTCCGAGGATTTCGTCATCGGTGAATGCATATTCATTGCCGTCGTGATTCAACTCTTCACGTAGAGCCATGAGCAGTTCTGCATCCTCATACTCCGGGCGGCTGAGTACGCCCAGGCCGTAGATAAGCTTCAACCTGACGGAAAGATCGCCCAGCGGACCGTCGCCGTCGAGTAACGGTTCTACTGCGTATTTCACCGCATAGTCGTCTTTGCGAAATACCTGGAGCACCAGAATATTCACCGCCTCGGTGAGTAATTCTACGGCGGTGATGAGGAAGCTGCGTACGGTTTTGCCAGCATTCAGACGCTCAAGCACACGATTTTCAAAGGCCTGCGTTTGTTCCATTATTGCCTGCATATCTGACAATCTGTTATTCGGGCGCAGGCTGAGCTGCGCCAGATTCTCTATCATTTGGTCGCGATGTATGCGTTAACCGCCTCCGCCACCACATCACTGTTGGCATCCAGCCCGGACACTTGCGCCAGTGCGGCCTGTGGCCCTTTTTCGTCAATTAATGTCGCCAGTTCCTGCGCCTGTGGGTCCTCTTCACTGCGATAGTGCATCGCCGCAGCAATACCCTTGACCAGATTAACGTGCGGCAGAGCGTACTCCATTGTGCCCAGCAGCGGCTTAATCAGACGATCGCCAGCGCTCAGTTTACGCAGTGGCTGACGGCCAACACGTTCAACGTCATCTTTCAGATACGGGTTTTCAAAACGACCGAGGATTTTCTGAATGTATGCCGCATGTTTTGCTGCATCAAAGCCATAGCGTTTGATCAGCACCGCGCCGCTCTCTTCCATCGCACCTTTTACCACTGCGCGGATTTTCTCGTCGAGAATCGCGTCACGAATGGTCTGATGGCCGGTCAATTTTCCGAGGTACGCGGTTATAGCATGCCCGGTGTTCAGCGTGAAGAGTTTACGTTCGACAAATGCCATCAGGTTATCAGTTAATTCCATTCCCGGGATATTAGGCAGTTCGCCTTTGAACTGCGTTTTGTCGACAATCCACTCACTGAAGGTTTCCACGGTGACTTCCAGCGGATCGTTGGTTGCGGAAGCGGAAGGCGGAACAATACGGTCTACGGCGGAATCGACAAAGCCGACGTGCTCTTCAACCCAGGCTTTATCGGCATCTGCCAGCGCATTCATCACATGACCTTTCAACTGCGTGGTTCCGCGCACCATGTTTTCGCAGGCAATGATATTCAGCGGGGTGGTAATACCCTGGGCTTTACGTTTGACCAGGCCTTTGGCGATGGCCGGAGCGATACGCTCAAGTACCACCGGACCCACGGCGGTAGTCACTAAATCAACGTGGGCAATCAGTTCCACGACATCATCGCCGATGCTGCTAACGGCGTTGACGCCGGAAACAGTATCGACCTGCTCGTTTTCACCGACGACATGAACCTGATAGCTATGACGGGCATTCAGGGCATCGAGGACCACCTGATTTACATCCGCAAACGTCAGTTGTATCCCCGCGTCAGCCAGCAGTTTGCCGATAAAGCCACGACCGATATTACCTGCGCCAAAATGTAATGCTTTCATAGTATTAACCTTCATTAATGTTTTTACCCAAGAGGGCTGGGGTGAGGGACAGCGATACGTTCCCCCTCACCCCAACCTTCTCCCGCCATCGGAGAGAGTGGGACGCAGGCCCGATAAGCGCTAGCGCCATCGGGCCATGGGACTTACTTACGACCAGCCAGCAGTGCCAGAACTTCATCCACGCTGGTGGTATGCGCCAGACGTTCGATCACGGATTCATCATCCAGCGCGTTGGTCAGGCTGGTAATGACCTGAATATGCTCGTTGTTACGTGCGGCGATACCAATCACCAGACGGGCAATGTCGTCTTCTTCTTCACCGAAGCGGACGCCTTCCGGATACTGGCAGAACACCACCCCGGTTTTCAGGACGCGGTCTTTAGCTTCAACCGTACCGTGCGGTACAGCGATGGACTCACCCAGGTAGGTTGGGGTCAGTTTTTCGCGGTCCAGCATCGCTTCAACATACTCAGGTTCAACGTAGCCGCCTTTTACCAGTTGCTCACCGGCAAAGCGAATCGCTTCTTCTTTGTTGGTGGCTTTACGGCCAAGGAAGATATTCTCCGCACCCAGTTTGAACAGGTTGTTATCACCCTCGTCAAAGCTGTCTTTCAGATGACCACGTACTTTCTCTTCGTTGACGTTGTGGCGCTGTGCCGCCACCAGACGCTCGGTCAGGCTGCTGTACAGACCGCTGTCGAGGAAGTTGGTCAGCGAAATATGCTGCGCCTGCGGAACCTGGCGCATAGCGCGTTCGGTCAGGTCACGGTGGGTAATGACCAGATCCACATCCGGCGGCAGGTTGTTAATCGCACTGTTGGTGACGGAAATCTGCGACAGACCCGCATCCTGTACTTTCTTACGCAGTACGCCGGCACCCATCGCGCTGGACCCCATACCGGCATCACAGGCTACGATGATTTTACGCACGTGGCTCAGGTCGTTGGTGACATCGCCAGCAGACAGCGGAGATGTGCCTTTAGATTCCGCTTTCATGTCCTGCATGCGGCGAGTTGCTGCATCAATGTCGTCATCTTCTTTCACTTTGCTGGTTTTCAGCAGAATAGCTGAGACCACAAAGGAGACCGCCATTGCCGCACAGATTGCAGCGATGTTGGCAAAGTATGCGCCCTTCGGCGTCATTGCCAGCACGGCCAGGATAGAACCAGGAGATGCCGGAGAAACCAGACCGCCACCCAGGATAGTCAGGGTAAAGACGCCAGTCATACCGCCGAGGATAACAGCCAGAATCAGACGCGGGTTCATCAGTACGTACGGGAAGTAAATTTCGTGGATACCGCCCAGGAAGTGGATGATAGCCGCACCGCCAGCAGACTGTTTAGCGCTGCCACGACCAAAGAACATGTACGCCAGCAGGACGCCCATACCCGGACCCGGGTTTGCTTCAATCAGGAAGAAGATGGATTTGCCCATCTCATGGGACTGCTGAATACCCAGCGGTGAGAAAATACCGTGGTTGATGGCGTTGTTCAGGAACAGGATTTTCGCCGGTTCAACAAAAATAGACGCCAGTGGCAGCATGTCATGGACAACCATGAAGTTAACGCCTGCCGCCAGAATTTTGGACAGTGCTTCAACCAATGGACCAATGCCGAGGAATGCCAGAATGGCGAGGATCATACCGATGATGCCAGCGGAGAAGTTATTCACCAGCATCTCAAAACCGGACTTGATCTTACCGTCTACCCAGCCGTCGAAGTGTTTGATTGCCCAGCCGCCCAACGGGCCCGCGATCATTGCACCGAGGAACATCGGCATATCCGCACCGACGATAACACCCATAGTGGTGATAGCACCGACCACGCCGCCACGATCGCCGCCAACCAGTTTACCGCCGGTGTAACCAATCAGCAGCGGCAGGAGATAGGTGATCATTGGACCGACGAGCTTCGCCAGCGTTTCGTTCGGCAACCACCCTGTCGGAATGAATAATGCGGTGATAATACCCCACGCGATAAACGCGCCGATATTTGGCATCACCATGTTGCTGAGGAATCGACCAAAGCTTTGCACTTTGATCTTAAAATCGGATGACATAAAAACACCCCTTCTTATGTTTGCTATCGCGCAGGCTGAAAGCCCGAGGTTTGTTAATGTAGCGGCAGGAGGTAGCCGGACCCTGTAGATACTGCGAAATCTGGCACTGAATCGTTCAACTGTCCAGTCGACGGGCTTTTATGTGATTCGCGTCACGTAAATATAGGGTGTGTGGTATTAGTTAATGTGACTATGATCACAAAATACCAGTACATAAAAACATCGATGCGCAAGAATTCGCTAAAAAAGGCGGTTAAATGTGAATTAGTTCACGTTTTTCACTTCTCTGTTTGTTGAGTTTTTGTGATCTGGATCTCAAGATATTTTCATTTGAATAAATCCAAATGTGATCTATAGCTGATTCTTCTCTGGCCTGTTTTTCCGCAAAATAGAGCAATTTCTCACCAGAAAAAATATTTTATTTGTGATATGGCGGAAATGCCTATCTGCAGTTATGTTCAAAATATCAGCCAGGGTGCGTACGGCTGCCAGCACATACAAAATTCTAATTAGCGTGAATCCGAGGCAGCTATGTTTCTAAACTATTTTGCATTGGGCGTGCTGATCTTCGTTTTTCTGGTTCTGTTCTACGGAATCATCGCTATCCACGATATCCCCTATAACATGGCGAAAAAGCGCAATCATCCACATGCCGACGCTATTCATACCGCAGGGTGGGTGAGTCTGTTTACGCTGCATGTCATCTGGCCATTCCTGTGGATATGGGCCACGCTCTACCAGCCTGAACGGGGTTGGGGAATGCAGTCACACATCACGCCGGCCGGAAAGGAGCCAGATCCTGAGATTGCCGCATTGTCAGCGCGCATCACTCTGCTGGAAAAAAAGCTGGCAGAGGCGAATAAAACCGATGACTCCACCTTTCCGGAGATTTGATCATGGATCTGTTGATTGTTTTGACCTACGTCGCGTTCGCGTGGGCGATATTTAAGATATTTCGAATTCCGGTCAATCAGTGGACATTAGCTACCGCAGCATTGGGTGGGGTGTTTATTGTCGCGGGACTTATCTTATTAATGAACTATAACCACCCGTACACATTTACCGCGCAGAAAGCCGTTATCTCAATTCCCATTACGCCGCAGGTCACTGGGATTGTTAGCGAGGTAACAGACAAAAATAACCAGTTGATTAAAAAAGGCGAGGTGCTCTTTAAGCTCGATCCTGTCCGTTATCAGGCACGCGTCGACAGATTACAGGCTGACCTGGTGACGGCAACGCATAATATTGAGACTTTGAAAGCGCAATTAGCCGAAGCGCAGGCCAATACCACCCAGGTTTCTGCAGAACGTGACCGTCTGTACAAAGATTACCAACGTTATCTGAAAGGTAGCCAGGCGCGAGTGAATCCGTTCTCTGAAAGCGATATCGACAACGCCCGGCAAAACTTTCTGGCTCAGGATGCCTTAGTCAAAGGCTCTGTCGCTGAACAGGCACAAATTCAAAGTCAGTTAGACAGTATGGTCAACGGTGAGCAGTCGCAGATTGTTAGCCTGCGGGCTCAACTGACAGAAGCGAAATACAATCTGGATCAGACCGTTATTCGTGCGCCCAGTAATGGTTACGTGACGCAGGTGCTTATCCGACCTGGCACCTATGCTGCCGCGCTGCCGCTGCGACCGGTAATGGTGTTTATTCCCGAACAAAAACGGCAAATAGTGGCGCAATTCCGCCAAAACTCACTGCTACGTCTTGAACCGGGCGATGAGGCGGAGGTGGTGTTTAATGCTCTGCCTGGCCAGGTATTCTCTGGCAAGCTAACCAGCATTTTGCCGGTTGTTCCTGGTGGCTCTTATCAGGCACAAGGCGCGTTACAGTCTTTAACGGTTGTGCCGGGCACCGATGGCGTACTGGCGACAATTGAGCTGGAGCCAAATGCTGAAGTAGACGCTTTACCGGATGGTATTTATGCCCAGGTGGCGGTCTATTCCGACCACTTCGCGCATGTCTCCGTGATGCGTAAAGTTTTGCTACGCATGACCAGCTGGATGCATTACCTCTATTTGGATCATTGAGTGATTACGTTGTCTTGTTGCTGAGAGTTGCAGCTATATCCATTACCGCTGCAGGTGGTTGCTGGCGTCGTATTTGCGCCGCCATAAACTGCATATACGGGTCCATATGGCTGAACATGGCTTGATAGCCCTCACACAAATGGTTATGCCAGCGTTTACCTGAAGGATGAATCCGATGTTTTGGGCAACCCCCATGGCAGGCAAAACGCCATTCACAGCGTTCACATTGGGCAGCAACTTGTGCTTTTGCCATTCCAAATTTGTGCTGTTGCTTACTGTTCACCATTTTTTCTAAATTATCGCGTCGCAGATTGCCCAGTCGGTGTTCAGGGTAAACGTAGTGATCGCAACTGTAGACATCACCATTTTGCTCCACGACCAGACCGAATCCGCAGGTCGATTGCATCACGCACAATGAAGGTTTTTCACCCAGCCAGGCGGCCAGTGCGCTGTCAAATAACTGGATAAAGACGCGTCCGACATCTCTTCGTACCCAGGTATCGAAAACCTGGATAATAAATCGTCCCCATTGCTCGCCTGAAACGGACCACGAAGTGACAGCACGCTGAGCCATTGATTGTGGATACAGTAGTTCACCGTAGCGTTGTGCAAGGGGTAACTGTTCTACTGCCGGAATGAATTGAATAAAAGTCGCCCCTAAATCGCGGCTCAAAAAACTATAGATTTCAACAGGATGTTCAGCTGTGACGTTGTTGACTACGCACAGTACATTCACTTCCACGCCATATTGAGTCAGCACACGCATAGCGTTAATCACCTTCTCAAATACTGAGTCCTGGCTGCGTGTTTTGCGGTAGCGATCATGTAAGTACGCGGGTCCATCGATAGACAACCCAACAAGAAAACGGTTTTGGGCCAGAAAGTTAGCCCATACTTCATTAATGAGTACACCGTTTGTCTGGATACTATTGCGGATGGTCTTGCCGCAGGCGTGTTTCTGCTGAAGTTCAACGACACGCTGATAAAAGGGTAGCCCTGCCAGAGTGGGCTCCCCTCCTTGCCAGGTAAACTCAATTTCGTTACCCGGATGAGCATTGATGTACTGTTTGATGTACTGCTCCAGCGTCTTCTCATCCATATGGCGCTGCTGGTGAGCAGGTTTCAATGTCCCGTGTTCCTTCCCCAGATAAAAACAGTAGTCGCAAGCAATATTGCACTGATAACTAACAGGTTTTGCCATTAAATGAAATGGACGTTTCATGGCGTTCTCCCTCAAGGCGTTAGAAAGTTTTTGGTGATCAAGGTCACTATTCCAACGTCTTATGTTGACAAAGTGAACGAATGATCGGAACAATAATTTCATTAAAGCATGTTAATCGTGAAATTAAAACTTCATTCGCCAGTATCAGGGATTCGTATGAGCAGATTATTTTCTGGAGCACAGAATCTGGGTAAGTCGTTTATGTTGCCAATTGCCATTCTCCCCGCTGCGGGGTTGTTACTGGGATTTGGCGGCGTATTTACCAACCCAGTGACCATTTCGACCTACCCTTTCCTCAACAATGAGATTGTGCAGGCTATTTTTACCGTTATGCGACTTTGCGGTAGTGTCGTGTTTGATAACTTATCACTGCTATTTTCCGTCGGTATTGCCGTGGGACTGGCGCGCAGTGACAAAGGCACTGCGGGTCTGGCAGCAGTCCTTTGCTTTCTGGTGATGAATAAAGCAATCAATGCGCTGTTGTTGCTGACGGGCACATTGGCGACAGAAAATCTCGCCGCTGCCGGGCAGGCGAGTGTTCTGGGGATCACGACGCTGCAAACCGGTGTGCTTGGTGGGGTGATGTGTGGGTTGCTAACCTCCTGGACACATAGCCGGTATGGAAAAACTCAGCTACCTAATATGCTGGCATTTTTTAGCGGTTCGCGCTTTGTCCCCATAATGACGTCGTTCTTTGCCATCTTTCTTGGCGTTGCGCTTTTCTGGGTCTGGCCGCACGTGCAGGCAGGGATTTCTCACCTTGGCATTCTTGTTGAAAAGACCGGTTATCTTGGTACGTTAATTTACGGCATGATCCTCAAATGCCTGATCCCTCTGGGGTTACATCATCTTTTCTACATGCCATTTTGGTTAACGAGCGTCGGTGGTGAAGCCGTTGTTAATGGCCATGTCGTCGAAGGCACACAGAATATCTTTTTCGCTCAACTGGCCGATCCTTCGGTAACGCAGTACTACATTGGTGTTTCACGCTTTATGGCCGGACGCTTTGCCGATTTCATGTTTGGTCTGCCGGGTGCTGCGTTGGCGATCTATCACTGCGCAAAACCGGAAAACAAAAAGAAAGTCGCCAGCTTGATGCTTTCTGCCGCATTGACCGCATTCGTGACCGGGATTACCGAACCACTCGAGTTCGCATTTATGTTCTGCGCACCGCTGCTTTACGCCGTGCATATCGTCTTAACCGGTGTGGCATTCATGCTGACGCATATCCTGGAGATTACGGTCGGTCAGACATTCTCCGGTGGGCTGGTGGACTTCCTGCTTTTTGGGGTGTTGCAGGGGAACGCCAAAACCAATTGGGTTTACATGCTGCCGCTGGGTGTTGTGATGTTCAGCGTCTATTACTTTACCTTCCGTTTCATCATTCAATGGCGGCAATTGAAAACGCCGGGTCGTGAAGATGAAAGCGAAGAAACGCCGGTCGTGAACGTGGCAACGGATGCACGTGCTGCCGGGATCGTTGAGGCGTTAGGCGGTCGGAGCAATATTGTCGATGTGGACTGCTGTGCAACTCGTTTGCGTATCACTGTAAATGAGCCGGAAAAGGTGAGGCTGGATGACTTCAAACAGCTTGGCAGTAAAGGCGCATTCATTCGCGGTCAGGGCGTACAGGTTGTTTATGGACCTCATGTCACGCTGATTAAAAACGAAATTGAAGAATTTATCGGTTCATAAAGAGAGCGGTCTTATGAAAGCAGTTATGTTGATGTTCGACACCCTAACCCGTAATCACCTTGCGCCCTATGGCGGTGATGCGATAACGCCGAATTTTACGCGTCTGGCGCAGGAGTCCGCCCAGTTCGATAACTTTTACGTAGGGAGCATGCCTTGCATGCCCGCACGACGTGAGCTACATACCGGGCGCTATAATTTTCTGCATCGTAGCTGGGGACCGCTGGAACCTTTTGATTTCTCGGCGATGCAATCGTTGCGTCAGAATGGTGTGCATACACATATGGTTACTGACCATAAGCACTACTGGCGCGACGGTGGCGCGACGTATCATACGCGTTATTCCACATTTGAGTTTATTCGCGGGCAAGAGGGGGATTGCTGGAAAGGACAGGTTGAAAAGCCACTAATCCACTGGCAGGGCAACGAGGATGAAGAGACGCTTCGTCGTCGTGCCGGACGTATGACCCAGGATTTAATCAATCGTGCTGCTATGCCTACCCAGCAGGAACATTTTACCCACCGCACGATTAGCGCGGGTATAGAGTTTCTCGAAACTAACCAACACCAGGATAACTGGTTTTTACAAATCGAGTGTTTTGATCCGCACGAACCGTTCTTCGTTCCTGAAAAGTACCTGGCGCAGTATGGCTGTAAACCCGGTGAATTCGACGGCTGGGTACCCTATTACTGTGGAGCGCCTGGCGGGTCAGAAGATCAGAAAGTCCGTAAGTTTTATCAGGCGCTAATCACCATGTGTGATGATTATCTTGGTCAGGTGATGGATAAACTTAAGGCGCTGGATCTGTGGGATGACACTCTGTTTATCGTCTGTACCGACCATGGGTTCCTGCTGGGGGAGCACCAATGGTGGGGTAAAAATATCATGCCGGTGTATAACGAAATCGCTAATACGCCGTTCTTTATCCGCGATCCGCGCAGTAAAACGCAGGGTGTCAGACGTAGCGCACTGGCGCAGACAATAGATATTCCGGCGACGTTACTGGAATATTTTGATATTCCCCGCCCGGCAACCATGACAGGAAAACCGCTGCGCCCGGCCATTGAACGTGATGAGTCGATCCGTGATTATGCGCTGTTTGGTTATTTTGGTGGCCATATCAATATCACCGATGGTGAATATGTTTATATGCGCTGCCCGCGCGAGCAGAATAAAACGAATCTGTATGAATATACGTTGATGCCTACGCGTATTGATAGCCCTTTTAAAATTGATGAGCTAAAGGATATTCGTATTCATCCGGGCTTCGATTTTACCCAGGGTGTACAGGTGATGCAGATCCCCGCCACCTTTGGTTATCTTAATCCATGGCGCTTTGGCGATAAGCTGTTCGATGTTAAAAACGATCCGGGACAGTTTCAGCCACTTAATGATGGAACCTTATCTCAACGCTATGCCGCCGCGTTGATCCCCATGATGCAACAGCATGATGCGCCGCCAGAACTGTATACGCGCTTCGAACTCGATCCACTCACGCCTGAGCGCGATGCGCAATTTATCCAACGACAACATGAACAGATCGCAGGGTATGCCTGTGCGCATCCTGGCGTTGCAGAGGCATTGGCGTTTTTGATCCGCAACAGCAGCGAAGACGCATTGGAACTGACCGTGGGGTGCAGTGTTGATGAAGCTGATATTTTCGCATTAATCGATAAGTTATTTACCGGTGATAAACATCGCGCCATGGTCTACCAGACGCGCTTATTACTGCGTACGGCATAGGAACGGGAAAGTGGAATGGAATTTAGAAAATGCCCGCTTTCGTATGACCGTGCAGGCAACCGGCGCGGAGCTTAGCTTGCTGTGGGATAACAAAGGCCAACGCAACTGGATATGGCAACCGCAGCCAGACGTGTGGAATAACTCGGCGACGCAGCTTTTCCCCGTTGTAGGCCAGCTTATCCATAACGGGCTATGGCAGGGAGAGCGCTTTTTTCCGCTCTCCGCACACGGTTTTCTGCGTTATCAGATATTTGACTGCGTGGAGCAGGATGCAACTCACCTGGTGATTGAAGCTCATGATACGGCCAGCACACGCGAGGTGTGGCCATTTTCCTGGCAGGTTCGTATTGGATGGTATCTAGAATCCGACGGTATACGTGTGACATGGTCGGTATTCAATACAAGTGATGAAACGTGGGGCTATTCCTCTGGCTGGCATCCAGGATTTGCACTGCCTGTAGCGAGTGAACCAGGTTGGACGGTGCGATTCAATTCAGTGTGCACGGGGCCGTTTGCTACGCAGAAGAGGACATTGCAGATTAGCGATAATGCCCCCGGTATCGCGACATTTCCGCTTCTGCCGGAGAGCTTTAACCATGGTGCCGTCTATTTTTCGCAGAGTGATGATAACCATTGGGCGGTTTGCTCGCCGGATGGCGTTGAACAGATAGTCTTTGCTGGAAACCAGCAATGGCTGGCCCTGTGGGGCATACCTGGCGCGAATTTATTGTGCGTGGAACCCTTATCTGGCACCACGGACGATCCCTGTTTTGACGGACAAATAGCGCATAAGAGAGGCATTCAATGGCTGAATGCAGGAGAGCAGCATAGCCATTGGCTCTCGGTCAGGTTCCCGGCAGACAGCGGACGGTAAGCGGGATAAACTACCTGACTTATCTCGCGGTCAGGAGAGCCCGTAATGAGTGTGAATAAAAAAAACGTGCGCGTTTATCTTGCGAATATCCTCGGTAGCCTTGGGGATACTGATGGAAAAATTGCCGGTTATATTTTGCAAAACCCGGGCCTGGTCGTGCAGCTACCAGTAAAGAAACTGGCGCTGGAAATTGGCGTCAGTGAAGCGACTATCGTGCGTTTTTGTAAGAAAGTGGGCTATGACGGGTTGCTGAACCTGAAGGCTGATCTCAAGCGGGAACTACTGACGGAAAGCGATCTGTCATTGCCATCTTCACCGGATATTTTTCTGGATGATTCGCGCAACGAAGTAGCACAAAAAATCGCCTTGATGATTGAGACTTCAAGTCGGGAGACGATTGACCTGCTGGATATGAAAGTGGTGAAGCCCGTTGTTGAGCGCTTTTTAGCGGCCCGGCGCGTGATGTTCGTTGGATTTGGCGCATCTGGACTGGCAGCGCTGGAGGCGCGCGACAAGATGAATCGTCTGGGAATTGACTCTGAAGCGTTTACCGATCGCTTCACGATGACCCTTAAGCTGGCCAATCTGAAGGCTGACGACCTGGTGGTCGCATTTTCCCATTCAGGAGAGACGCCAGAAGTAGTCAATGCGTTTCGTCTGGCTCAAAAAAGGGGCGCTTACACCCTGGCGATAACACATAGTCATCACTCACCGCTGAACGAGCTGGCGAATACATTCTGGCTGACAAGTGGTGAAGCAGGGCCGATGCAAGGGGATTCAATTTCTACGCGTATTTCGCAGTTGTTTATTATCGAGTTTTTATGTACCGAAATTACGCGTCACAACCTGCGGGATAGCGGAGTGACCGGATTGTCGATTAAAGAGTTGTTGATAAAAGAAAGGATTAAACGTGAGTCCTCAGGATAATGATTTTGCTCCAAAACCTGTTGGTAAATGGTGGCTGGCGGGTAAAAAACCCGATTATCGTTTTACACTTGCCAATGAACGTACTTTTCTTGCCTGGATCCGCACCGCTCTGGCATTAATGGCGGGTGCGGTAGGCGTTGATCAATTTTCTCCGCAGCTCTCCTCTCCTGGTTTACGCCACTCCCTTGCATTATTTCTTGTCATGGGCGGAGCCCTGCTTGGTGGTCTGGCGTGGCGGCGCTGGCGGCATAATGAATACGCTATGCGCCTGGACAGCCAGTTGTGCTATACCCGCTTTATCTTTGCGTTGTCTCTGTTTCTTGTTGTTGTGGCGGTATTACTGGGAATAATGCTGTGGGGGTAAGCGCCAACCGCGATCCTGGACTTCAGCCTGAACGCACGGCACTTTCCTGGAGACGTACCGCGTTTTCAATGATGGTACCCGCCGTATTAACGCTGCGGGGATGGCTTCATTTTGGTGAATGGCCTTATGCGATTGCGACTTTTTTGTTGATGAGTTGCGCATCGATCATCCTGTTACATCAGCGCGGTAAAAATAAGCTATATGTCTCATTTTCAATCGTATTAAGTAGCCTGTTATTGGGATTTCTCTTCCTTTGCCGTCTTTTTGAAATCATCTGAGCCATACTAGGCTGTATCCCAAATTGTTCGCTTATGGGCAACCAGAGGCGCAGTCTATTTTTTTGTTGGCAAAAAGGACACGGTATGAAACTCATTGGCAGCTACACCAGCCCTTTTGTGCGAAAAATTTCTATTCTGTTGCTGGAAAAGGGCATCACTTTCGAATTTGTTAACGAACTCCCCTATAACGCTGAAAACGGCGTAGCACGATATAATCCGTTAGGAAAAGTACCCGCGCTGGTCACCGATGAGGGAGAGTTCTGGTTCGACTCCCCGATTATTGCGCAATACATTGAGCTGCTGGATATTGCGCCCGCCATGTTGCCGCGCGAACCGCTGGCGGCACTTAAGATTCGTCAGCTTGAAGCACTGGCTGACGGTGTTATGGATGCTGGGTTAGTCTCTGTTCGCGAACAGGCCCGCCCTGGTGCGCAGCAATCGGAAACCGAACTGTTGCGCCAGCGCGAGAAAATTACCCGCAGCCTGGATGTGCTGGAAGGTTATCTGGCAGACGGTACGCTTAAAACAGACTCGGTTAACCTTGCAACCATCGCCATTGCCTGCGCGGTGGGCTATCTCAATTTTCGTCGGATTGCCCCCGGTTGGTGTGTGGACCGGCCGCGGTTGGTCAAACTGGTGGAAACACTCTTTCAGCGAGAAAGCTTTGCCCGCACAGAGCCGCCGAAAGCTTGATAGGCATATACATCTCATCCATCAAGCTGCCTCTTTGTTGGCAACGTTCGTTCGCCCCTGGGGATTCATTCTCTTGGCACCTCGACGCATCTTGATTGATTTTGTGTATGTATGTCCGCATGAGTAAAGTCACGGTACAATCCTCCCTATATCGATAGCCCTCTCCACGGTGGAGAGGGCCACCAACAGCCAGGCCCTTTCATGACAACCGACATGCGTTCACTTTACAGCCAGCTTCCTGCTATCGATCGTTTATTGCGCGATAGCGCCTTTTCAGCCTTGCGTGAGTCCCATGGTCACACCCGGGTGGTTGACCTGCTTCGCCATATGCTCGACGAAGCCAGGGAAACGATTCGCGACGCACAAGCGCTTCCGGCATGGTGCAACGACTGGGCGCAAGAGGCCTGCACCCGGCTGGAACGGGAATCGCAAAGCGCGCTGCGTCCGGTTATCAACTTGACGGGGACAGTGCTGCACACCAACCTTGGGCGTGCATCGCAGGCGGAAGAAGCGATTGATGCTGTTGTGCAGGCTATGCGTACGCCGGTCACACTGGAATACGATCTGGACGGTGCAGGGCGCGGACATCGTGATCGTGCCCTGGCGGATTTGCTATGTCGCATTACCGGGGCGGAAGACGCTTGTATCGTAAATAACAACGCGGCAGCGGTGCTGTTAATGCTGGCCGCAACCGCCAGTGGCAAAGAGGTGGTGGTTTCACGCGGTGAGCTGGTGGAAATTGGCGGTGCGTTTCGTATTCCGGATGTCATGTCCCAGGCTGGGTGTGTGTTGCGTGAAGTTGGCACGACCAACCGTACCCACGACAGTGATTATCGCCAGGCAGTGAATGAAAACACAGCTCTGCTGATGAAAGTGCATACCAGTAATTACAGCATCGAAGGCTTTACCAAAGCGGTAGATGAGATGGAACTGGCGGTGATGGGTCAGGAGCTGGATATTCCGGTGGTGGCGGATCTGGGCAGCGGTTCGCTGGTCGATCTCAGCCAGTATGGTTTGCCGAAGGAACCAATGCCACAGCAGTTGATCGCCGCAGGCGTAAGCCTGGTCAGCTTCTCAGGCGACAAGCTGTTGGGCGGGCCACAGGCGGGGATTATCGTCGGTAAGAAAGAGATGATTGCCCGATTACAGCACCATCCGCTGAAACGCGCGTTACGGGCCGATAAAATGACCCTGGCGGCACTGGAAGCGACGCTGCGGCTCTATCTGCACCCGGAGGTGCTGGCAGAGAAATTACCGACGTTACGTTTGCTCACCCGTACTGAAGAGGTCATCCGCGCTCAGGCACAACGATTACAGGCGCGGCTGGAAGAACATTACGGCGACACGTTCGCACTGAACGTGATGCCTTGCTTGTCGCAGATTGGCAGCGGCTCGCTACCTGTTG
>NZ_CAWLWU010000002.1:4576353-4661801 GCF_963864895.1 Citrobacter sp. S-77 | reverse complement strand
GGAGATGATGCTGAAATGATTATTGCGACCGCCGGACACGTTGACCACGGAAAAACGACGTTATTACAGGCGATTACCGGCGTGAATGCCGACCGCCTGCCAGAAGAAAAAAAGCGCGGTATGACCATCGATCTCGGCTATGCCTACTGGCCGCAGCCTGACGGACGCGTACTTGGATTTATCGATGTTCCCGGACATGAAAAGTTTCTGTCCAACATGCTGGCGGGGGTCGGCGGTATCGACCACGCTCTGCTGGTGGTTGCCTGCGATGACGGCGTGATGGCGCAAACACGTGAGCATTTGCAGATCCTGCAACTGACGGGTAATCCGCAGCTTACTGTGGCACTGACGAAAGCCGATCGCGTGGATGAGGCGCGTATTAACGAGGTGCGTGCAGAGGTCCAAACAACGCTGGCTAACTATGGTTTTGCGGATGCAGCACTTTTTGTGACCGCCGCCAGTGAAGGGCGTGGGATCGATATCTTACGTGACCATTTGCTGCAATTACCTACGCGCGAGCATGCCAGCAATCACAGCTTCCGCCTGGCGATTGACCGTGCCTTTACGGTAAAAGGTGCAGGCCTGGTGGTAACAGGTACCGCGCTCAGTGGTGAAGTCAATGTGGGCGATTCGCTGTGGCTGACGGGCGTTAACAAACCGATGCGCGTGCGTAGCCTGCATGCGCAGAACCAGGCCTGTGAGCATGCCCATGCTGGTCAGCGTATTGCGCTGAATATTGTCGGAGATGCTGAAAAAGAACAGCTCAACCGTGGTGACTGGCTGCTTTCTGATGCGCCACCGGAGGCTTTTACCCGTGTCATTGTTTCCTTAGAACATTCGGCCCCGCTAATGCAGTGGCAACCGTTACACATTCATCACGCGGCCAGCCACGTTACCGGGCGGATTTCTCTGCTCGAAGGAACGCTGGCGGAACTGGTTTTTGATACTCCTCTGTGGCTAGCTGATAACGACAGACTGGTGCTGCGTGACATTTCTGCGCGTACCACGTTAGCTGGAGCCCGCGTGGTAACGCTCAACCCGCCGCGTCGGGGCAAGCGTAAGCCGGAATACCTGCAGTGGCTGTCAGCACTGGAAAATGCGCAGGATGACGGCGACGCGCTGGCAATACATCTGACGCGCGGGGCGGTGAATATTCCTGATTTCGCGTGGGCGCGGCAACTCAATGGCAACGGTATGCGTCCGTTGATTGAGCAGCATGGCTTTATTCAGGCCGGCTACAGTCTGCTGAATGCGCCTGTTGCAGCACGCTGGCAGCGCAAAATCCTCGATACACTGGCAACGTACCATGAGCAGCATCGCGATGAGCCAGGACCGGGGCGTGAGCGTCTGCGGCGTATGGCCTTGCCGATGGAAGACGAAGCGCTGGCGCTGTTGCTGATTGAAAAAATGCGCGATAGCGGTGCTATCCATAGCCATCATGGTTGGCTGCATTTGCCGGATCATAAAGCTGGTTTCAGTGATGAACAGCAGGCGATCTGGCAAAAAGTCGAACCTCTTTTTGGTGATGAACCATGGTGGGTGCGGGATCTGGCGAAAGAGACGGGCACGGATGAGCAATCTATGCGTTTGGCGTTACGACAGGCAGCCCAGCAAGGCATCATTACTGCGATCGTTAAAGATCGCTATTACCGTAACGATCGGATTGTCGCCTTCGCTAATATGATCCGCGAACTCGATCAGGAAAGAGGATCGACGTGTGCCGCCGATTTCCGCGATCGGCTTAACGTGGGACGTAAACTGGCTATCCAGATTCTGGAATATTTTGACCGCATCGGTTTTACCCGTCGTCGGGGCAATGATCATTTACTGCGGGATGCGTTGCTATTCCCCGAAAAGAGTTGATGTCATTTAATCCGTGACCGCTGTCGTAAAGCAGTAAAAGGCTGGCGAATAATTCGCCAGCCCCATCTACCTTTGTAGTACCCCTACAGCAAGGAGATGGTCATGACTAATAACCCCCCTTCAACGCGTATTTATCCCGGCGAGTATGGTTACCCTCTGAAGTTAAAAGCTCGATACGATAACTTTATCGGCGGCGACTGGGTCGCACCTGCGGACGGTGAGTATTACCAGAACCTGACACCGGTAACCGGGCAATTACTGTGCGAAGTGGCCTCTTCCGGCAAGAAGGATATCGATCTGGCACTGGATGCCGCGCACAAAGTAAAAGATAAATGGGCGCATACCTCCGTGCAGGATCGTGCGGCGATTCTGTTCAAAATAGCCGATCGAATGGAGCAAAATCTCGAGCTGCTGGCGACCGCAGAAACCTGGGACAACGGTAAACCCATTCGCGAAACCAGTGCTGCTGACGTACCACTGGCAATTGACCATTTCCGCTATTTCGCCTCCTGCATTCGTGCGCAGGAAGGGGGGATCAGTGAAGTCGACAGCGATACGGTGGCGTATCACTTCCATGAACCCCTGGGCGTGGTTGGGCAGATTATCCCGTGGAACTTTCCGCTGTTGATGGCGAGCTGGAAAATGGCGCCTGCCCTGGCGGCAGGCAACTGCGTGGTGCTGAAACCTGCCCGCCTGACACCGCTGTCCGTACTGCTGCTAATGGAAGTGATCGGCGATCTGCTGCCGCCAGGCGTGGTGAACGTGGTCAACGGTGCTGGTGGAGAAATTGGCGAGTATCTGGCAACGTCAAAACGCATTGCGAAAGTGGCGTTTACTGGCTCAACGGAAGTGGGTCAGCAGATCATGCAGTACGCAACGCAAAACATCATTCCTGTTACGCTGGAGCTGGGCGGCAAATCGCCCAATATCTTCTTTGCTGACGTGATGGATGAAGAAGATGCGTTCTTTGACAAAGCGCTGGAAGGTTTTGCACTGTTTGCCTTTAACCAGGGCGAAGTGTGTACCTGCCCGAGCCGTGCGCTGGTGCAGGAATCTATATACGAGCGTTTTATGGAGCGTGCTATTCGCCGCGTGGAGAGTATTCGCAGCGGTAACCCGCTTGATAGCGTAACGCAGATGGGGGCGCAGGTTTCGCATGGTCAACTGGAAACCATCCTCAACTATATCGATATTGGTAAGAAAGAAGGTGCTGATGTGCTGACCGGCGGGCGGCGTAAGCAGCTGGATGGAGAGTTAAAGGAGGGATATTACCTCGAGCCGACCATTCTGTACGGTAAGAACAATATGCGCGTATTCCAGGAGGAGATCTTTGGTCCGGTGCTGGCTGTCACGACCTTTAAAACCATGGAGGAGGCGCTGGAAATCGCTAACGATACTCAGTATGGACTTGGTGCTGGCGTCTGGAGCCGTAACGGTAATCTGGCATATAAGATGGGGCGTGGTATCCAGGCGGGGCGTGTATGGACCAACTGCTATCATGCTTACCCGGCACATGCGGCGTTCGGCGGCTATAAACAATCGGGCATTGGACGCGAGACCCACAAAATGATGCTGGAGCATTATCAGCAGACCAAGTGCCTGCTGGTGAGCTATTCTGATAAACCGCTGGGACTGTTTTAAATTCCCCTCAATCATTGCCCGGTATCGCTAAGCGATACCGGGCATATCGTTATGCTTTTCGTCTTCCTGCAGCCCGAAATATTTAGAGTATATAGAAACCCATATATCGTTATATAAATAAGAGAATTGCATACGTTCTGGTCGTTCATCTATTATTCTTAACTCTATTGTTTAAAACAAATAGCAGACAAATTTATTAATTTAAATCCCTGAGGCAAATATGTTTCTTGATTATTTTGCATTAGGAGTGCTTATTTTTGTATTCCTGGTTATTTTTTATGGGGTTATTATTCTGCATGATATTCCCTATCTGATTGCAAAAAAACGTAACCATCCTCATGCCGATGCAATACATGTTGCGGGCTGGGTAAGTTTGTTTACTTTGCATGTTATTTGGCCATTTTTATGGATCTGGGCAACGCTTTATCGCCCGGAGCGAGGGTGGGGTATGCAGAGTGCTGATCCTTCCCTTAACCAGCTTCAGGCACGGGTAGCCGATCTGGAAAAGAAACTGGCCGAGGTTAAGACCTCCCCGGCGGAGTAATATTGATGGATTTACTGATCGTTCTGACCTATGTGGCGTGCGCATGGTCGATATTTAAAATATTTAAAATCCCTGTAAATAAATGGACCGTACCAACAGCAGCATTGGGCGGCATATTTATTGTTTGCGGACTTATATTACTGATGAATTATAACCATCCGTATACATTTAAGGCGCAAAAAGCAGTGGTTTCTATTCCCGTAGTGCCTCAGGTAACGGGTGTAGTAACAGAAGTGACGGATAAGAAGAATACGCTAATCAAAAAAGGCGAGGTCCTGTTTAAACTTAACCCTGGTCGCTATCAGGCGAGGGTTGACCGCCTGAAAGCTGATATTGTGACGGCACAGCATAAAGAGCAGGCTCTTGCCGCGCAGTTAGATGAAATGAAGGCTAACACACAACAGGCAAAAGCCACGCGCGACAAGCTGGCGAAAGATTACCAGCGCTATGCGCAGGGTAGCCAGGCGAAGGTGAATCCTTTTTCTGAACGCGACATCGATGCGGCGCGGCAGAACTATCTGGCGCAGGAAGCGTCAGTGAAATCATCCGTCGCAGAGCAACAGCAAATACAGAGTCAGTTAGACAGCATGGTATTGGGGGAACATTCACAAATTGCCAGCCTGAAAGCCCAGTTGGCAGAAGCAGAATTTAACCTTGAGCAAACTGTGGTACGGGCGCCCAGCGATGGTTATATCACGCAGGTGCTGATTCGACCGGGTACCTATGCCGCAGCTCTGCCTATGCGTCCGGTAATGGTCTTTATTCCAGACCAAAAACGGCAAATTATTGCCCAGTTCCGTCAAAACTCGCTGCTGAGACTGGAACCGGGCGATGAAGCTGAAGTGGTGTTTAATGCGCTGCCGGGTAAGGTATTTAGCGGTAAGTTGACGGCGATTAGCCCTGCGGTTCCGGGTGGTACGTACCAGTCAAATGGGACGCTACAATCCTTAAACTCCACCCCCGGTTCTGAGGGCGTTATTGCTACGATAGATCTGAATGAAAATGAAGATTTAAACGCTTTGCCCGATGGTATTTATGCACAGGTAGCCGTCTATTCTGACCATTTTGCCCACGTGTCAGTGATGCGTAAGGTGCTGTTACGAATGACCAGTTGGGTGCATTACCTGTATCTCGACCACTAAGCGTAGGCTGTTCTGCTTGCCATTTTTGCCTACTCAGGTTGCTGCTGTTGCGCCTGAGTAAGCTGTTGGCGTATCTCATTTAACATCTCATCAAGAATAAACTGTACGCGCCAGGGTTGATATTCGCGCTTACGGAAAATAGCCACGAGATCCAGCCACCATTTATGTTGCTCAGAGAAGCAAGGGACCAGCAACCCGGACTGCGTTTCTTTTTGCACACTTTTATTCGGCGCAAAAACAATACCCAGATGGTTACGGGCCAGCGCCAGCGCTGACTGCGTATTGTCGCAGACGTAATTTCCCGTCACGCGATAATCTTGTATCTCTTTACCTTCGGCTGAGGTGAATCGCCAAATATTAGCATCATCAATCATCATTGAATCAATTAGAATACAGGAGTGATGCTCCAGCTCTTCAGGACTGGTAATAGGATGTTTTTTGAGATATTCCTCGCTGGCAAAAGCCGTGACGGCATATTTAGTAATGAAACTGGCAACCAGTGATTCATCTTTAGGATGTGCATAACTTATTAAAATATCACAGTCATCAGGGAATTCGGCGCCCTCATAAAATGCTTTACGTTCCAGATTATATGTTTTTAGAGAAAGAGTAATACCACCGATATTCTGTATTTTGGCAATAACATGCTGCGATAAGTAAGCAATAATCCCCGTAGGCGCATATACCGTTACCCGACCACGTTTTTCATGCTTATAATCAGCAATGAAATTATTCAACTGATCGTTTCTGTCCAACATGTCATTGATGTAAGGGAGTAGCGCTGTGCCAAAAGGCGTGAGGGTCAGGTGTCGGGTGGTTCGATCAAATACTTTTAACCCAACTTTTGATTCAAATTCAGCGAGATACTTGCTGACGTTGGCTTGCGCGATGCCGAGAACAGTCGCTGCATGGCTGATATTTTCACTGGCAGCAATGACAGAGATAATCTTCAGCTCCCGGTGTTTGAGTTGTAATTTATTCATCGCCAAACCCAATATATATATGAATTTATATATTACTATATAAATATGAATCTTGCACTGATGAAATTGTAAGCATTATTATGCTGGCGCTTTGTAGCTTATTTTAAAATGGAATGTTGGCATGTTAATTAAACGCAATATTGTGGCGCTATTTGCCTTTTCTTTTATGGCTAGTGCAACAGCCGCAGAATTTTCTATTGGCGGTGGGGCTGTATATAATGAATCTCCTTATCGTGGATATAATGATAATGTTCACGCAGTACCGCTTGTCAGTTATGAAAGTGAATCATTCTATTTTAGACAAACAACGTTAGGCTATATTCTGTCCAAGAGTAAAAGTAATGAATTTAGCATTACTGCCTCATGGATGCCGCTTGAGTTTGATCCCGCTGATAACGATGATCATGCTATGAAGCAACTGGACAAGCGCGACAGTACTGCGATGGCAGGGGCTGCGTGGTATCACCATGAGAATTGGGGCAGCGTAAAAGTTTCTGCTGCAGCGGATGTTCTGGACAACAGCAATGGCTGGATTGGAGAAGTGTCTCTGTTCCGCCAAATGCCGATGGACAGACTGACGCTCACCCCGGCCATTGGCGTTCTCTACTATGACGAGAATTTCAACGAATATTACTACGGCGTGTCTGGCAGTGAATCTCGCCGTAGCGGGTTATCAAGCTTTTCCCCTGGCGATAGCTGGACACCTTATGTCGGCCTGTCCGCAAAATATGCGTTAACCACAAACCTGACGTTGCTGGCCAGCGCCAATTATAGCGTGCTACCAGACGATATTAAGAATAGCCCAATGGTCGATCGCGACGACAGCTTCACTTTCCTGTCAGGGGTGAGCTGGCGTTTCTGATTCTCACCCGTTTGCCCTCATGGAAGAGGGTAATCTTTTCATGATGCTTTGACGGATGGCACTAACAGTCGCCATCCGTCATATCATTACAGCTATATGATTGCAGCGTGGTGTCAGTTTTGCCCGTAATAGGCGTTAGCGCCGTGCTTGCGCAGGTAATGCTTATCCAACAGTTCAGACTGTATGTTCGGCAACTGCGGTGCGAGCTGACGGGAGAACAGGCCCATATAGGCGCACTCCTCAAGAACCACGGCGTTATGTACGGCGTCAGCAGCATTTTTACCCCAGGCAAACGGCCCGTGCGAATGCACTAATACCGCCGGGACCTGTAAGGGATTAAGATCGCGCGCTTCAAAGGTTTTAATAATCACTTCACCAGTTTGATATTCATATTCACCGTTAATCTCTTCAGCCGTCATCAGTCGGGTGCACGGAATAGAACCATAGAAATAATCAGCATGCGTGGTACCCCATGCAGGTAGATCGAGCCCCGCCTGTGACCAGATCGTTGCGTGCCGGGAATGGGTATGTACGATCCCACAGATCCCGGGATAGCGGCGATAAAGCGCCAGATGAGTTGGCGTATCTGATGAGGGCTTTTTACTGCCTTCAACAACTTTTCCGCTGGCGATTTCCACCACCACCATATCGTCGGCGGTCATTACGTCATACTCAACGCCAGACGGCTTGATGACCATCAACTGGCGAGTTTCATCTACCGCGCTGACATTACCCCAGGTAAAGGTGACTAAACCATGCGCGGGGAGGGCAAGATTTGCCGCCAGAACTTCAGCTTTTAACTGTTCTAACATGAGAATCCTCCTTCCTGCATACGTGCTTCTATCCAGCGTCGTGCCTGAATAATTTCCAGCACCGGCTCTTTGGCTTTTTCAGTCCACATCTCAATCAGAAAAGATCCGCGATAGTTCAGTTCATGCAGTGTTTTGAAGATGCCAACAAAGTCCACGCACCCTTCGCCAAAAGGGACATCACGAAACTGCCCCGGATGTGTTGCGGTCACCGGCAGCGTATCTTTCAGATGAATAGCAGCGATACGGTCGATGCCGAGCTTCAGTTCAGCGGTGACATCGTTTCCCCAGGCGCTGAGATTGCCGACATCCGGGTAAACGGTAAACCATGGCGAGGCGAGCATGTCATCCCACTTTTTCCACTTGCTGATGGAGTTCATAAACGCGGTGTCCATGATTTCCACCGCCAGCATCACCTGTGCTGCTGCGGCTTGTTCTACTGCCCACGCCAGTCCTTCGGCAAAACGCTGTTGGGTGCCTGCATCGTGCTCTTCGTAATAGACGTCATACCCCGCCAGCTGAATAGTGCGAATGCCTAAATCGCGAGCCAGACGAATCGCTTTGGTCATAATCTCTCGGGCCTTCTTACGCACAGATTCTTCACGGCTGCCAAAGGGAAAACGACGATGAGCAGATAAGCACATTGATGGGATAGCGACACCGGTTTCGAGCATGGCACTGACCAGCGATGCTCGCTGAGAAGGACTCCACTCCAGTCGAGACAGACGTTCATCGGTTTCATCTATCGACATCTCTACGAAATCGAAACCGCAGCTTTTCGCCAGTACCAGACGTTCCGGCCAGGAGAGATCCTTCGCCAGCGCTTTTTCATAGATACCTAACGGATGATTACGCATGCTGTGCTCCCCAGATGGCATCTATTTGCGCATGAAATTCAGCGGCGACCTGCGCCGGGTTTTGCGCACCTGCCAGAGCTCGCCCGGCAATGAACGCCTTGACGTTAATATCGCGGAACAATGGCAAATCGGTAGGTGTAATACCGCCGGTAATCGACAGTTTGAGTCCGATATCGGAAAGTGCCTTCATCCGCGCCAGGTCAGCGTCTCCCCACTGCTGCCCGCTGGCCTGCGCGTCGCGCCCGCGATGGTAAATCGCCTGGCGAACCCCGACGCGATACCAGTCGCGAGCGTCATCCAACGTCCAGTTGCCGAACAGCTCCATCTGAATTTCAGCGTTGTGCGCCCGTGCGACTTCGTGGCCTTTAACGACGGTTGCCAACGGTGCGGCGCAAATGATGGTCATCCAGTTGGCGCCCGCCCCAAATGCTTGCTGTGCGAGGGTTTCGCCTGCATCGGCCACTTTCCAATCGGCAACGATAATTTTATCCGGACACTGAGCCCGTAGCGCTTTCACTGCGCCAAGACCTTCGGTTAAACAGAGAATGGTGCCAGCTTCAATGATATCGACATGGTTTTGTAGCAGAACGACGTCGCGCTGAGCCGCTTGCAGGTTGGTGTGGTCGAGTGCCAGTTGTAGTAATGGTCGGCTCATTATATGTGCTCCTTAATCCGGGCGTGGTAGCCCTGTAGTGCTTCAATCAAATGTTGGTATTGGCGGTATTTACGCTGGTAGCTCGCATGCGCGGTAGCGTCCGGCAGCAGCGTGCGCACCGGGTGCTGTAAATCGCGCTGGGCGTCGCTAAAATTGTGATAAACGCCAGTGCCTACGAGGGCGGCGAGTGCGGCACCAAAGCAGCCAGTCTCTTCAACCTGTGGCAGTTCGATACGTAAGCCGCTGACGTCTGCCAGCATCTGCATCCAGATGTCGGAATGCGCCGGGCCACCGGTAACGCGCAAGGTATGTACCCCAGTAAAGCGTTCGCGCATGCGATTAAGATGAGTCATGTGGCTGAAAACCACGCCTTCATAAATGGCTTGCAACAAGTGTGCACGGGTATGCAGCGCCTGCATGCCATAAAAGCCGCTGGTCATCTCCAGTCCGGCGTTGCTGCCGTACAAAAAGGGCAGGAAGAAGAGGTTGCCACTGGCTTTCGGCAGGCTGGCAACAGCCTGATTAATCTCATTAAAGGAGAGCTCACCCCACTGTGCGGTAAACCATTCCAGATTGGCGGAAGAAGTCGGGCTGGCTTCATGAACGATGTACTGCCCGTCATTTACATAGCGGCCATAAACATAGGGATAGGCCTCATGGTTGCGCAGACCGTGAGTGATCCCGCTGGTGACGGCCCAGGTCCCCATCACCGCGTTAAGTGTGTATTCATCTTCAAGACCTGCGCAGAGTGCGGTAGAAACCACATCAAACAGACCACCGACGACGGGTGTACCCGCCGCCAGACCGGTTATGGCGGCTGTCTGAGCGGTGATTTCCCCGCATTTTTCTGCTGAGCTGACAATCGGCGGTAGGGCGTTATCGATTTCGTTAATGCCCAGCCATTGAGTCAGGCGCGGATCGTATTGGCCCGTTGTCATGTTGTAGAGATTGGATTCGGAGATGTTGCTCTCTTCGCAGCCTTTTTCGTCGGTTAAACACCAGCGCAGGTAGTCATGCCCCATCATGATGCTGCCAATCTGTGCATAGCGCTGGGGTTCATTCTCCTTCACCCAGCGCAGCAGTGAAGCAGGATGCCCGGTCCACAATGTCTGCCGGGTGATCGGGTAGAGCTGTTCGGGGATCCCATCCTGTTGCCAGCGCTGAACAATGCCCATTGCGCGTCGGTCTGAAGAGAGAATGGCATGACCCAGCGGTCGATCTTGTTTATCAAGTAGAAACAGTCCTTTGCCCTGAGCAGAAATGCCGACGCCTTTGATTTGCTTACCGGATACACCAGTGCGCTTCAACAGCCCGGCGATGGTCGCTGCACACTGTTGCCATAGCTGGTGCATATCGCGTTCGGCATAACCCGGCAGTGGAGATACTGTATGCAGTGGTTGCCGGTTAATTCCATGCTCATGACCCTTGGCGTCATACAAACCGGCTTTCAGATAAGTCCCGCCACAATCGATACCCAGCCAGAAGGTCTCTTTCTCACTCATCTTTGTTATCTCATTTTTGCCGGATAGCGCTGCGCTTATCCGGCTTATAGGGTGTGAAGCGTTGACAGGCCCGGCAAGCAAAGCGCCCGGGCCATTTTTCAGGCCACGTGTTTACGCGGATTCAGTGTTTTTAGCGGCGCAGCACCTGCGTCGCATTTTGCCGGCAACAGCAATGCCATCAGAGCGGCCAGAGCCAATGAGATAGCCAGGCAGTACACGCCTGCATCTTTGCTGTACAGGGTGATGAGCACGCCGACCGCGTAAGGACCACAGAATCCGCCGAGGTTGCCGAGGGCGTTGATGACCCCACGAGCACCACCGGCCATTTCAGCACTGAATAAACGCGCCGGAATAGTCCAGAACACACCCGCAGCTGATTGCAGGAAGAATCCGCAGCCAACCAGTGCGGAATAAGCCAGCCAGACGTTATTTTTCAGCGCCACGGAGAGGAACATACATAGGGCAAAGCCAATCAGTGGCAGGCAGACAAACAGCTTGCGTTTACCGGTGCGATCAGAGAGGGAAGAGAACAAGAACATCCCAGCGATAGCGCCGACGTACGGCAAGATGGCGAGCATGCCGACCTGGCCCATACTGCTGTGGGTCAACTCTTTGAGGATGGTAGGTAGCCATAGGGTGTAACCGTAAATCCCGGTCTGATAGAAGAAGTTCAGGGCGATAAGTTGCCACATGGTTTTATCGGAAAGCACTGCACTGAGAGAGGCATTTTTGACTTCAGTTCCGGCAATGGCTTTTTGCTCGGCAGCCAGTGTTTCGACCAGGTAGTTTTTCTCGGCGTCAGAAATCCAGCGAGCTTCCTGCGGGCGATCGTAAACGGTATAAGCCCACAGCACCAGAACGACAACAGAGAGTAAACCTTCAATTATGAACAGCCAACGCCAGTCGAGAACAGTGATGATCCAGCCTGAAAGCGGGGCGGTGATAATGCCGGCAATCGGTACAAACATAATCACAATCGCGTTGGCACGACCGCGTTCGGCATCGGGGAACCAGTTACTGATCATCGTCAGCACGACAGGTAGCATGCCACCTTCAGCTACGCCGAGTAAGAAGCGCAAAACCAACAACTGGTACTGATTAGTGATTAAACCCGTCAGAACGGAAATGACCGCCCAGGCAACTAGTGACCAGCCGATAAATTTCTTACCGCTGCCGTGTACGGCAATTTTTCCGCCGGGAACTTGTAAAAACAAATAACCGATAAAGAAAATACCGCCAGCCAGACCAGCCATGGTAGCGGAAATACCTAACTCTGCATCCATACCACCAGGCATCGCAAAAGCGATATTGACGCGGTCCATATAAGAAATAATGCAGGCAATCAGAATTGGCGGAATAATTCGTAGCCAGCGCTGACGGGGTATATCTTTGAGTGTAGGGCGAGAGATCATGTTCATATTAATATTCTCGTAGAGTAGTATTTTATTTTTATATTTTTACTTTGTTTAATGCGGTTATCCCGTCGCGTAATATCGCTACACGATGGCTAACATCTGCATTGGCGTTTATTTCCAGTAATTTGATACCGGTAAATTGTAATGACCCGGTATTTGCACACGCGAATAACTCGCGGGCATGATTCGCTGTCATCAAGCTTTCCGGGCAGAATGGAGCAAAAGGAGCGTGGAGATCCTGCCATTCACCGTATTCTCCCATAAGCGTGGTGCCGGAGAACATCAAACCACGTAGTTTGCCCGCACTTTGCGCCAGCAATGCATGTTGCAACGGTAATACAGTGTTCTGACCTTCAATGGCGGAACGTGCCCAGTTGATGCAAACGCTGATGTCATAGCCGGCAATCGCTTCCAGCACGTTTTCTAACGGCAAAAATCCTTTCCGTGGCGCGGGGCCAGTCATGGCGTCGCAATGTTCCAGAACCAGCTCGCAAGACCAATCCCAACTGGCAATCTCTTTAAGTGAATGAGCAAACGCGTCGGTGGCCTGAGCGATGTTCGGGTTGTTTGCCAGCGGGGCAGCCTGCAATTCGAGCGCAATCACTTTTCCGCTGTTAATGGTATTGATCTTATTAATTTTATTGTGAAGATGGCGGTAGAACGCCACACAAGCCTTGCGCTGTTCTTCGTCGCTGGAGGCCAAACCAAAACCGCGATCAACACTGCGGCGGCGCATGGTCTCCATAATAGCTGTGACCACGATTTGCCAGTCGCCTGGTGTATGGCGCAATAGCCATTCGTCACCTAACGGATGAAGATTCTCAAGGCAAGGTTGTTCCAGGCCGCGAATATCCGGGGTATCGGTGAGTTGTCGCCAGAATTCCTTTTCTTCCTCTTCACTCTTTTGGTGAAATGAGGGTGCACAGGGGTATGCACCGATAATATAACCGGTATTTTTAGCATTCATGTTGTGCTCCTTTTTATAAAACTGAAATAGCGACCTTCACGACTATTTTGCGGATCGCCGTGGCGACAGTTTTATGGCATCCTGGGCGGTGAACATCCTGCGGGAAAAATATGGCGTAGCTTCCCGGGACCATTTCAAAGAATGATTCATGTTCGCTGTTGCGATAAAAAATAATATCGCGCTGCTCTAATAACGACTCGCTGATTTCGTTATTACCGGTATCAATGGCGACACCGATTTTTTCTTCACCCCAGGCCAGAAACTGAATATCCAGATAGCGGCGATGTACCTCAGGACGGTTTTCGTCTACGTTGCGAGTGGTTAAATCGATAATCTGCGCGAAGATATTTTTGCCGTCAATTTCCACCACGCCTGGCTCCAGTGTGCGAAAATCTGTGGTACGCAGAAAGTCGAGCGCTCTTTCAATGGCTGCGGGCAAACGACATGGATTAGGCTGAGCGATGTGTCCAAATAACATGGCTTATCTCCTTACAGTGTCTGGATTTTGGCCCAGACGCTGTCATCGACGGTGATACCGTTACGGCGGTTCTCTTCCAGTAGCTTTGTAAACTCGTGGCCAGGCAGGCGGACGGGCATGTTTTCATCTGCGCGTTCAGCGGTGGTGATGAAGTCCATAATCCGTTGTAATTTGGCATCGCGAGTGGCGCCGTCGATCAATTTGTCGACCTCAATGGCAATGAAAATCTGCGAAACACCGTATTCATCGCTGTTATCCTGGGTGACTTCCGCAACGGAGGAGCCATCAGAAAGTAGGGTGGCAATCATATCCAGCACAATCGACAGGCCTGATCCTTTCCAGTAACCCATTGGCAAAATACGGCGATTTTTTTCAATAACGCCAGGTTCTTTGGTGAGATTGCCTTCATCGTCGAATCCGCCGTCGACGGGCAGTTCACGGCCGGCCAGACGATTCACTTCCAGCATGCCGTAGGAGAACATTGACATCGACATATCGACCATGGTGATCGGCGTTGACGGGATAGCGACAATCAGCGGGTTAGTGCCGATGCGACACTCCTTCGAACCCCACGGTGGCATCACAGCAATCGAGTTGGTCCAGCAGATGCCAATGTAACCTTTCTCCGCCGCCTGCCAGCCATAGCTGCCGCCGCGCATCCAGTGATTGGCGTTACGCAGTGCCACCAGACCAATACCATGATCGGAAGCCAGTTCAATCGCTCTGTCCATCATCTTTTTCGCCGTCAGATTGCCGATCGCGCGTTGAGCATCCCACTGTTCAATAGCACCCAGACTGGTAATACGCTGAGGTTTGGCATCAGGAATGATGTCGCCGTTATCCAGTTGCTGAATGAAACGAGGAAAACGGTTCACACCGTGCGAGTAGACGCCGGATTCGGTGGTGCGTGCGAACATTTCTGCACAGGCATCCGCAGTTTCGACGGCGATGCCGCGTGCCAGAAGTACCCGATTGAACGCTTCTTTCAACTGCTCAAAAGTGACTTTCATTCCTGTTTCCTTGGTTAAATTTGATCGCTTTTTTATCTCTAAATTTCACTATACGAAATCTGATTTCAAATATATCGATCAAATTTTGACAGATCAACGGGGTGGTATGTTTTTTAAAATCATCAAAATCAAATGGTTGTATTTTTTCAGTTCAGATCGTGAACTGAAACACACTTTGCGCTACCATCAGAGCGCGATGAAAAGGGGGAGTGGAATCGATGGGCGCAAAAGAGAGTGAAATGACGCAGGATAAAGAGAGGCCTGCCGGAAGTCAGAGTCTGTTCCGTGGTTTGATGTTGATTGAGATCCTGAGCAACTATCCGAATGGGTGCCCATTGGCGCATCTGTCTGAACTGGCGGGACTGAACAAAAGTACCGTGCACCGACTACTGCAAGGGCTGCAATCTTGTGGATACGTCACGCCTGCACCTGCTGCGGGTAGTTATCGGCTGACCACTAAATTTATCGCTGTTGGCCAGAAGGCGCTTTCTTCACTGAATATCATCCATGTTGCCGCACCGCATCTTGAAGCGCTGAACATTGCCACCGGCGAAACGATCAACTTCTCCAGTCGCGAAGATGACCACGCTATTTTGATTTATAAGCTGGAACCGACGACAGGCATGTTGCGTACCCGTGCCTATATCGGTCAGCATATGCCGCTGTATTGTTCAGCGATGGGCAAAATTTATATGGCATTCGGGCATCAGGATTATGTGGAATCCTATTGGGAGAGCCACCAGGATCTCATTCAACCGCTGACCCGTAATACCATTACCGGTTTACCGGCGATGTACGATGAGCTGGCTCAGATCCGTGAAAGCAGTATGGCGATGGATCGGGAAGAGAACGAACTGGGCGTTTCCTGTATTGCAGTGCCGGTGTTTGATATTCATGGTCGGGTGCCGTACGCGGTCTCAATTTCACTTTCCACATCGCGCCTCAAGCAGGTTGGGGAAAAGAATTTACTTAAGCCGCTACGGGAAACTGCGCAGGCGATTTCAAATGAGCTGGGCTTTACCGTTCGCGATTAGGCGTTTACCCATAGTCGTTCAGGCACCTGACAAAATTTAACCGATTCCCCTGTCTGATCAAGGCAGCCGGGGCGCGCTCTCTGGCACTCTGTGGTTTTAACGCAGAGGGAGAGGGCAATGAACCGGTTTATTATGGCTGATGCGGCGAAATGTATTGGGTGTCGAACCTGCGAAGTTGCCTGTGTGGTATCTCATCAGGAAAACCAGGATTGTGCGACGATCTCCTCCGACGCGTTTGTCCCACGCATTCAGGTCATTAAAGACAACGCATTTACCACTGCGGTCGCCTGTCATCAATGTGAAGATGCTCCCTGTGCCAATGTCTGCCCAACTCACGCTATTCGTCGCGAACATGGGCATATCTTCGTAGAACAGGAACGTTGTATCGGCTGTAAAAGCTGCATGCTGGCCTGCCCGTTCGGGGCGATGAATGTTGTCGCGCATACGTTACGGGTGCAGGCGATTAAATGCGATCTGTGCTGGCATCGTGAAGCTGGCCCGGCGTGTGTTGAAGCCTGCCCAACCAGTGCGTTGCAGTGTATGGATGCCAATATGATTCAGCAGCAGCGTCTGCGTTCCCAGCCGTTGTAATGCGAAGCCCGACCTGTATTCCGGTCGGGTTTTATGTCAGCCTTCAAGCCAGGCGCGTTCGATCTCTTCTGCCAGAATTTTCACGCCAGCCTCGATTTTTTCCGGATCCGGAACGTAGTTCATCCGCATGCATTGATGGGTATGTGGCCAGGGCTTATCCAACCCCGGGAAGAAGTAATCGCCGGGAACCATCAGGACACCGCGCGCTTTGAGGCGTTGATACAGCAGTTCGGTGGAGATCGGTAAATCCTTAAACCACAACCACAGGAAAATTGCCCCTTCTGGTTTATGAATCAGGCAGCGATCTTCGGATAAATAGCGACGAATGATCGCAATTGTCTCCTGAACGCGCTGATAATAAAACGGCTTGATAACGGTCTCTGACAGACGTAGCAGATCGTTGCGCTTAATCATCTCGCACATGATCGCCGGTCCCATACCGCCAGGCGCCAGGCTGATAATGCCGTTCATATTGGTGATGGCGGTGATGATTTTCTCATTAGCGATAATAATGCCGCAGCGGGAGCCTGGCAGGCCGAGCTTGGAAAGGCTCATGCACAGCACAATGTTTGGGTTCCACAGCGGGCGTGCTTCGCTAAAAATGATACCGGGGAACGGGACGCCATAGGCGTTATCAATCACCAACGGGATACCGTGCTGGTTGGCCAGACGATCCAGTTTCATCAACTCTTCGTCAGTGATCACATTACCAGTGGGGTTGGTTGGACGCGACACGCAAATCATGCCGGTCTCTTCACCAATGTGCAGGTGTTCAAAATCAACGTGATACTTGAACTGGCCTTCCGGTAACAGCTCAATGTTCGGACGTGCCGACACGAAGAGCTCCTCTTCCAGCCCTGAATCGGCGTAGCCAATGTATTCCGGTGCCAGGGGGAATAACACTTTTCGGGTGGTTCCGTCAGCGCGGCGTCCTGCGAAGAGATTGAATAAGTAGAAAAACGCGCTCTGACTGCCATTTGTCAGTGCAATATTTTGTGGTTCGATATCCCAGCCCAGTTGTTCGCGCAGCAGTTTCGCCAGCTCAGACAGTAGCTCGGTTTTACCTTGTGGACCGTCATAATTGCAAAGCGCATCAGTGACTTTGCCGTTTTCCAGCATCTCTGCCAGCAGAGTCTGGAAGTAATCCTGCATCTCCGGGATTTGCGCCGGATTGCCGCCGCCGAGCATGATGGCACCGGGGGTACGTAAACCGTCGTTGAGGTCCTCCATCAGGCGTGTGATGCCTGAATGGCGGGTAAATTTGTCGCCAAAAAGTGAGAATGTCATAGCAGGTGGTCTGTCGAACTCAGTATTAAAGTGGCTAACCATAACGCTCCCTATGGCAGGGTGCAAATCAGGTCCCGAAGTCCGAATTGATGTTTTGTGCTGCAGATTTTTGAATGGCTGGTTTTTTATATTGCATCCGGCTTCCCGCACTATCCGGTACGGGAAGCTCGGTGGGATCAGGGCTGGCCTGCCCAAACAACCATCACTTTATCGTCGCCATGTTCGCGTATAAATCCATATCCCTGCTGTAATGTGAGCGTGGTTTGTTTTCCTGCGCCGATGGCAGGATGTCTGGCTCTGAACTGACTGATTCGCTGCCAGTGTGCGACGTTGGCGGCTGATTTCCCGTTAATGTCCTGCCAGTTCATATCTGAGCGCGTGCCTTGCAATGGATCAGAACCGGTTGGTCCAAAAGGACGGGCGGATTCGTCACCATAGAAGAGTTGTACTGCCCCCGGAGCCAGTAGCAACAGTTCGGCGGCTTTATCCCCACCTTCGCGAAACAGACGCGTATCGTGCGATGAAAGATAGCTGAGTACATTGAAACTCTGCAATTTTTCCGCCATCTGCTGCCAGGTGAGATCCATATTGGCCAGGCAGTCGACAGCTTTGGCTGCCTGCTCCTGGTAATCAAAATTAATCATTGCATCGAAGCCGTGGCGGTAATAATCACTTTGCATGACGCCGTGTCCCCATGCCTCGCCAGTCATCCAGAAGGATTTATCATCCAGCGCTTTGTCAGGGTTAGCGTGCTTCCATTCAACCAACGCTGCGCTGGCCTGTGTTTTCAGTTGCTGCCAGGCGGGAAGTTCGACGTGTTTGGCAGTATCGATCCGGAATCCGTCAATACCGTAGTCTCGTACCCACTGACTGAGCCAGTGGGTCAAATAATCCCGTGGCGTATAGTCCGCGATAGCTTTGGCGCGAGTGTCTGGTTTGTTTTTGTAGAACACCGGCAAGCCGGAAGGTGTGGTGGATTCAGTTTTAAGATCGGGCAGGAAGGCCAGTGACATGGTCAGGTCGTCAAAACCCGGGTTGTCGTAGTTGCCAATGTCGGTGCGGATCCAGTTTTTCCCCCACCATTTTTCCCATGCGGCTTTATCGCTGAAATTAATGTAGTCATTAAAGCTGTGCCAGCTTTGCCCGGCGGCAGGCTTCCAGTCCGTCCAGCGTTCCCCGAGCGTTTTTTTTAGCTCATCACCTGATAAGTACAATGCGCCAAATTGATATTCCTGCATATCCGCAAGCGTGGCGTAACCGGTGTGGTTCATGACGACATCGAACAAAATACGGATGCCGCGTTGATGTGCGCCATCCACCAGTGCGCGCAGATCTGCTTCGTTGCCCATATTGGCGTCAAGTGTGGTCCAGTCCTGGGTGTAATAGCCGTGATAAGCGTAGTGGGGAAAATCTCCTTTTGTGCCGCCACCAACCCAACCGTGGATTTGCTCAAATGGTGCGCTGATCCATAGAGCATTGATCCCTAACTGTTGCAGATATTCCAGTTTGCTGGTGAGGCCGCGTAAGTCGCCACCGTGAAACGTCCCAATTTCCTGCATATCATCTTTATGGCGACCGTAGCTGTAGTCGTTGGTTGGGTCGCCGTTCTGAAAGCGATCCGTCAGCACGAAATAGACCGTGGCGTTATGCCAGTCGAATGCGGCGGGTGCGTTCGTTTCTGCTCTCTCGAGCAGTAACAGGCCGTTGCTGGTTGCGGCAGGCTGCAATGTAATCTGCCCGTTTTTTACGGTAGCTGTTTGCTGACTGTAGTAATCGCGTACGACGGTGTCTTCAGGAAAGGTCTGGCTTACGTCCAGCGTCAGCGGCGAACCATTCCATTTTGGACATTGTTGAATCTGAGCGGTGATGGGTTTTGCAGCGTTTTTTACCGAGAGCATCAGCGTCGGTGTTCCGGAACGGGTATCAACTTCCAGCGTGTAATTGCCGTCTTTGAATAAACGCCACTGTGGTGGTGTGCCCTCACAGGGTTTCAGTGACAGCATCTGGTTGAGTTTTATGGTATTGGCTGGCTGCCAGCACTGTTGGTCAAAATTTAGGATTAAAGGACGAGTACCCTTCGTCAACGCTGCATGGCTGACAAACTTACCCGTACCTTCTGTTTCGAAAACAGGGAAGCCTTGAGCAGTCCATGTTGAGGCGATTGTAATGCCGGGCAAGAGTGCCAGCGCAACGGCGGCCATTTTCATAATGCTGTCCTTGATGCTGCGATTTTCGCCAGTTTGCCAGTGAAATGGGGCCAGAAACTCATCCCTTGAGCGCATTCCGCCAGGATGAGTAGTGAGGGTGAGCGATCAAGTGCAAAAAACGCACGTATTTTGCGATAACCACCACATTTTCTTCGAATTAATGACAATCTTAACCGCTAGTGCGTGACATAGTTTCAGAATTGGACTATTCCTTTGGGTGCTCTTGACGGCTATTTTTGATATGATTTGAGATTCATCTCTCATTTTTGTGAAAAATATAAGGTGTTGGAATGTATAAATCCGACCAGGAGACCTAATGATATTGACTCCCATTCGACGATATGGGGCAATGATTCTCATGTTACTCACCATTGCATTTTCGGGTGAGGTGCTGGCAAAGACGCACACGACGACAACGAGTCAGAAGTCCCACATAACCAAGACAAGTATTAAACAGGTAAGCAGTAAACAAGAGTATTCTCGCAATAGTGCAAAGAGCAGTTCACTTCCTGATTTGCGAAAATACCCTTCCGGAACACCTAGAAAAAAAGCGTTTCTCCGGACGGTTATGCCTTTTATTACCAGTCAAAATGCTGCCATTACTGCTGAACGTAACTGGCTGATTTCAAAGCAGTACCAGAATCGCTGGTCGCCGACTGAACGTGCGCGTATGAAAGATATCGCCAAACGTTACAAGGTGAACTGGTCTGGTAACACGCGTAAAATTCCGTGGAATACGCTGCTTGAGCGTGTAGACATTATCCCAACCAGCATGGTGGCAACGATGGCCGCAGCAGAAAGTGGCTGGGGAACGTCTAAGCTGGCACGTAGCAATAACAACCTGTTTGGCATGAAATGCGGTAAAGGTCGTTGTAATAATGCACCGGGCAAGGTGAAAGGTTACTCACAGTTTGAATCGGTGAAAGAGTCGGTAAATGCCTATGTCATTAACCTGAATACGCATCCTGCTTACTCTTCCTTCCGTAAATCTCGCGCTCAGTTGCGTAAAGCCGATCAGGAAGTTACGGCAACCGCGATGATCCATAAGCTGAAGGGTTATTCCACTAAAGGGCAGAGCTACAATAACTATCTGTTCGCTATGTACCAGGATAATCAGCGCTTAATCGCTGCGCATATGTAAGCAGCTTTGCTTTAACAGGCCTGCGTGGTGAATGCGTAGACCTGTTAAGCTCAGCCTCCTCTGGCACGACTACAACAATACCTCACTGTATCGATCGCGGTACTCTTTCGGCGTTGTGTCGTACTCCTTCTTGAAGACAGAATAGAAGTACTGCAAGGACGGATAGCCGCACATCTGCGAAATCTCGTTTATTGATAATGTAGTGGAAATTAACAGACTGCGTGCTTTTTCCAGCTTTTCAGCGTGGATCACGGCATGAATGGTCTCTCCAACCTCCTCTTTAAACCGCTTCTCCAGATTCGAACGCGAAATCCCAACAGAGTCCAGCACCTGATCAACCTTGATTCCTTTACAGGCATGATTGCGAATGTAATGCATGGCCTGGATGACAGCAGGGTCGGTGAGGGATCGATAGTCTGTAGACTGACGCTCAACAACGCGCACGGGAGGGACCAGGATGCGCTGTAAAGGCATCTCTTCGTTAGCCAGCAGTCGGTGCAGTAGTTTGGCTGCCTGATACCCCATTTGTCTTGCCCCCTGCGCAACAGATGACAATGCCACCCGCGACAGATAGCGGGTCAGTTCTTCGTTATCAATACCAATGACACACAGCTTTTCTGGTACCGGGATGTGCAGATGCTCGCAGGCCTGTAGAACATGTCGAGCACGCGCATCTGTGACGGCAATAATACCGGTATGTGGCGGCAGGGTTTGTAGCCAGTCCGCCAGCCGGTTTTGAGCGTGCTGCCAGTATTCAGGTGCGGTTTCCAGGCCCTGATACACTACGCCACGGTATTTCTCTTCTGCAACCAACTGGCAAAACGCATATTCACGTTCTGCGGCCCAGCGCTTGCCGCTGGAGGCGGGGAGGCCATAGAACGCAAAGCGGTTAATCCCTTTTTCTTTCAGGTGCAGAAAGGCGCTTTCTACCAGAGCATGGTTATCGGTGGCGATGTAATGGACTGGTGGATAATGCTCAGGAAGATGGTAGGAGCCACCGACACCGATAATAGGAACGTCGACGTCAGCAAGCAGTTGCGCGATGTCATCGTCGTCGTAGTCGGCGATGACGCCATCCCCTAACCACTCTTTGATGTTATCAATGCGAGCACGAAAATCTTCCTCAATAAAGATATCCCACTCTGATTGTGATGCTTGTAAATACTCGCCCACACCCTCAACAACCTGGCGGTCGTAAGCTTTATTGGCATTAAATAACAGCGTGATGCGATGACGTTTATCAAACATGGTTCTTTTCCTGCTGAATCATGTAGAAAAGACAATGCCGGTTGCATTAACCGGCATTGCGACTCACCCACTTCTTAAATTCAGGCGCGGCGTTTAGTTGCTGAATCCATCCATACCGCCAGCAATAAAATCGCCCCTTTCACTATATACTGCCAGAAGGTGGGAACATCCATCATACTCATTCCATTATCCAGAGATGCCATAATAAATGCGCCCATGACGGCACCGGCAACACTTCCGATCCCTCCCGCCAGGCTGGTTCCTCCAATCACACATGCGGCAATGGCGTCCAGCTCGGCAATGTTTCCGGCAGAAGGAGAGCCTGCACCAAGTCGCGAGCTAAGAATTAACCCGGCAATGGCAACCATCAAACCGTTAATGGCAAAGACGGCCAGTTTGGTGCGCTCAACGTTGATGCCGGAAAGGCGGGCGGCTTCCAGGTTGCCACCAATCGCGTAGATCCGCCGACCAAATGCGGTTCGTGTTGCCATAAACATCCCCCCGAGCAACAGCAACGTCAGCAGTAGCACGGGAGTAGGGACACCGCGATAATCATTCAATAGCCAGATTGCCCCTAATACGATAATGGCGGTTAATGCCTGGCGACCCACAACCGACGTTGATGCGGGAGATTCAAGACCTAAAGTCTGACGACGCATACGCCCGCGCCACTGCCAGCCAATAAACGCCATTAAACCGAGAGCGCCGATGATAAAGCCTGTGCCATCGGACAAGTAGCTCTGACCAATCTGAGACATTGCAGCGCTGGTGGGTGATACCGTTGTCCCGTTGGTTATCCCAATAAGAATACCGCGGAACGCCAGCATACCCGCGAGGGTAACAATAAACGACGGTACCTTGCGGTAGGCTACCCACCATCCATTCCATGCACCGAGGAGTAAGCCCAGAACCAGCGTGACGATCACAGTCAGTGGTAGCGGCCAGCCTAACCAGACGTCACAGATCGCCGCTACACCGCCCAGCAACCCCATCATTGAACCAACTGAAAGGTCGATTTCGGCGGAAATAATCACGAACACCATACCAACGGCAAGAATGCCGGTAATCGCGGTCTGTCTCAGCAGGTTAGAGACGTTACGTGCGCTCAGGTAAGCACCGTCCGTGGTCCAGGTGAAGAACAGCATAATCACGATGATTGCCGCAATCATGACGAAGACTTGTAAGTTAAGCGATTTAATTGCGGGGAAACCGCTTGCCTGTGGGGCTGAAAGTTTCGCTTCAGACGGATTGTTTTTCGACATGATGTTCGCTCCTTAATGCGGCTTCCATCACCTGCTCCTGAGTCAGGTTATGATTTACCAGGTTAGCTTTCAGTTTTCCTTCATGCATCACCAGGATGCGATCGCTCAGTCCGAGAACTTCAGGTAATTCAGAAGAGATGACAATCACGGCGATCCCTTCCTGAACGAGCTGATTGATCAGTTTGTAGATCTCATATTTGGCGCCGATATCAATTCCCCTGGTGGGTTCATCAAGAATGAGGATTCGGGGATTTAGCAGGAGGCAACGGGCGAGTATCGCTTTTTGTTGGTTACCTCCGCTCAGACGCCCGATCGCAAGGTCGGGAAATGATGTTTTCACTTTGAGCTGTTGAAGAGATTCCAGAATACATTTTTGTTCTGCGGCATCATCAAGATGGCTCATACCCCCGGTAAATTTATCGAGCGCAGCCAGCGTGATATTTTTTCCCACCGCCATCACCGGAACAATGCCATCTCTTTTTCTGTCTTCGGGCACCATGGCAATACCTTGAGCAATCGCTTGCTGGCAATTACGGATATTCACCTGAGTGCCTTCGATAAATATCTTACCTTCCCAGCGACCCGGCCAGACGCCAAACAGACACTGTACGGCTTCGGTGCGTCCGGCGCCGACCAGCCCGGCAATGCCCAAAATTTCACCACGCTTGAGTGAGAAAGAAATATCGTTGACGCGCTTTATATGACGATTTACGGGATGCCAGGCGGTCAGGTGTTCAACCCGTAAAATCTCTTCTCCCGCCGTATGAGGCTCGCTGGGATAAAGCGCAGTGAGCTCACGGCCTACCATCATGGTGATAATATCGTCTTCACTCATGCTGGTGGCATCGCGCGTGCCGATGTGTTGACCATCGCGAATAACGCAAATGGTATTTGATATGGCTTTAACCTCATTCAGTTTGTGTGAAATGTAAATGCAGGCAATATCATGCTGCTGCAGGTCACGTATGATATTCAGCAGTATTGCGGTTTCTTGCTCGGTGAGCGAGGCGGTAGGTTCATCCAGAATAAGCAACCGAACTTGCTTATTCAGCGCCTTAGCAATTTCAACCAACTGTTGTTGGCCTAAACCTAAATCGCCCACGCGCGTATCTGGTGAGATAGACAAACTGACCTGAGCGAGTAATTTTTGGCAGCGTAGCGTCATCATGTCGTAATCAAGAACACCGTTAAGGGTGATTTCGCTGCCTAGGAAGATATTTTCCAGAACGGTCAGATCTTTAACCAGTGCTAATTCCTGGTGAATAATTGCAATACCCTTGCGTTCGGTATCACGAATATGGCTGGCCCTTATGGTTTCGCCGGAAAAAATGATATCGCCTTCGTAGGTTCCATGTGGATAAATACCACACAGCACTTTCATTAATGTCGATTTACCTGAACCATTTTCACCGCATAGTGAAACGATTTCGCCAGCATTCACCCTGAGGCTAACGTTATCAACAGCCTTCACTACGCCGAATGTCTTGGTAATGTTTTTCATTTCAAGAAGATATGGCATAACTGCTCCACATAAGCCAATAAGAGAACCCTGCGTGGACGTTCACGTATACCCGTGGCTATTTTGAAACCACGTTTGTTGCCCTCCGATTTTGCAGAGGGCATAACGCTTATAGATCGCTTTTCTTGTGGAATCCGTCTTTGATGACTGTCTCGTTAATATTGTCTTTGTTCACGTCAATTGGCGTTAGTAGCCGGGAAGGAACATCTTTCAGGCCATTATTCAGCGTGGAATCAGCTTTTGGCTGTTGGTCATTTCCGAGTTCGACTGCGATCTCTGCGGCAGTATTAGCGAGCAGAGTAATGGGTTTATAAACTGTCATCGTTTGTGTTCCGGCAACGATGCGTTTGATACCTGCAAGGTCTGCATCCTGTCCGGAAATAGCGACTTTTCCTGATAACCCTTGTGCGCTCAGCGCCTGGATCGCACCGCCAGCCGTTGCGTCATTTGAGGCAACCACTGCATCAATTTTGTTATTGTTGGCGGTTAACGCATTTTCCATAATCTTTAAGGCATTTTCAGGTAACCAACCGTCAACCCACTGATCGCCCACAACCTTAATTTTTCCGCTGTCGATATACGGTTTTAATACTTTCATTTGTCCGGCACGGAACAGTTTCGCATTATTATCGACTGGTGAACCGCCCATCAGAAAATAATTTCCTTGTGGTACGATATTGACTAATGATTGAGCCTGTAATTCTCCGACCTTTTCATTATCAAAAGAGATATAAAAGTCGATATCGGCATCATTGATCATGCGATCGTAAGCCAGTACTTTTATCCCTTCTTGTTTTGCTTCTTTGATAACGTTACTTAATACCTGGCCGTTGTAAGGGATTATCACAAGGACATCAACGCCTCGGTTGATCATGTTTTCAATCTGCGACATTTGGGTTTCTTCATTACCATTCGCCGATTGCACAAATACTTTCGCCCCGAGAGATTCAGCTTTGCTGACGAAAATATCGCGGTCTTTCTGCCAGCGTTCCAGACGGAGATCATCAATTGCCATACCGATTTTAACTTCTTTGGCATGACCTGCGACGCTGGTGAGTAAAAGAGAGGTACAGACAGTGAGTAAAATATTTTTCATCTTCATAATCGTGATGCCTTTTGTAGGGGATAGACAACAGTAAAAGTAACAATCACAGCGTAAGACGTAGCAGATTTTTAACAGGTAATGCACAGAAGGCAATTATAGATTTTTATCTTCCAGTTACGTTTTTTGGTTTATTTTCTAATTTATGACCGGGATCTTATTTTAAATGATTGACCAGCATGATTACATTTATCTTTGATAAGTAACGTTTTTTTAATTGAAGGTTTTTATTTTGAGAAGTGGCGCACACTTGTGAATTATCTCAATAGCAGTGTGAAATAACATAATTGAGCAATATGTGGGGAGTGCCCAATATTACGACATTATCAATCACCCGCCGCATTACCTGATTATGGAGCTCATTATGCAAGCCTATTTTGACCAGCTTGATCGTGTTCGTTATGAAGGCACTAAATCAACCAATCCATTAGCATTCCGTCACTACAACCCAGATGAAATTGTGTTGGGTAAGCGCATGGAAGATCATTTGCGATTTGCGGCCTGCTACTGGCATACCTTTTGCTGGAATGGTGCAGATATGTTTGGCGTTGGCGCGTTTAATCGCCCGTGGCAACAGCCTGGTGAAGCGCTGGAATTAGCGAAGCGGAAAGCGGATGTGGCATTTGAGTTTTTCCACAAACTGAACGTGCCTTACTACTGTTTCCACGATGTTGACGTCTCACCTGAAGGCGCCTCGCTGAAAGAGTATAAAAACAACTTTGCCCAGATGGTTGATGTTCTGGCGGAAAAACAGGAACAGAGCGGTGTAAAACTGCTGTGGGGTACGGCAAACTGCTTTACTAACCCGCGTTACGGCGCAGGCGCGGCCACTAATCCGGACCCGGAAGTTTTCAGTTGGGCGGCCACGCAGGTCGTGACAGCCATGGATGCCACGCATAAATTAGGCGGCGAGAACTATGTCCTGTGGGGCGGTCGTGAAGGTTATGAAACGCTGCTGAATACCGATCTGCGTCAGGAACGCGAGCAGATCGGACGCTTTATGCAACTGGTGGTGGAGCACAAACACAAAACTGGTTTTCAGGGGACGCTGCTGATCGAACCGAAGCCGCAGGAACCAACAAAACACCAGTACGATTACGATGCAGCGACTGTTTATGGTTTCCTGAAGCAGTTCGGTCTGGAAAAAGAGATCAAACTGAATATCGAAGCAAACCACGCCACACTGGCGGGTCACTCATTCCATCATGAGATCGCCACCGCTATCGCCCTTGGTCTGTTTGGCTCTGTCGATGCAAACCGCGGTGACGCGCAACTGGGCTGGGATACTGACCAGTTCCCGAACAGCGTGGAAGAGAATGCGCTGGTGATGTACGAAATCCTGAAAGCAGGTGGCTTCACCACCGGCGGTCTGAACTTTGATGCCAAAGTACGTCGCCAGAGCACCGATAAATACGATCTGTTTTATGGGCATATTGGTGCTATGGATACCATGGCGCTGTCGCTGAAAGTCGCGGCCCGTATGATTGAAGACGGTGGTCTGGATCAGCGAGTGGCAAAACGCTATGCCGGTTGGAATAGTGAGCTGGGCCAGCAAATTCTGAAAGGTCAGATGACGTTAACGGAAATTGCGCAGTACGCTGAACAACATAACCTGGCACCAGTGCACCAAAGCGGTCATCAGGAACTGCTGGAAAATCTGGTAAACCAGTATTTGTTCGACAAATAACAGGCCTCTGAGAGCGTGCGTAAGCCCGGATAGCTTTGCGCTACCGGGCATTTCTTTAAGGAAAGATACCCTATGTATATCGGGATAGATCTTGGTACATCAGGCGTAAAGGTAATCCTGCTGAACGAGCAGGGTGATGTGGTGGCCTCACAAGCGGAGAAGCTCACGGTCTCACGTCCTCATCCGTTATGGTCGGAGCAGGATCCTGAACAGTGGTGGCTGGCAACGGATCGCGCCGTAAAAGCGCTGTCTCAGCAACATTCACTCAGAGGGGTGAAGGCGCTAGGGATTGCCGGACAAATGCACGGTGCGACACTACTTGATAAGCAACAGAAGGTATTACGCCCGGCAATTTTGTGGAATGACGGACGCTGCGCTGAAGAGTGCGTGATGCTGGAAAATCTGATTCCGCAGTCCCGTAAGATCACGGGCAATCTGATGATGCCTGGTTTTACTGCGCCAAAACTGCTGTGGGTTCAACGCCATGAGCCGGAGATTTTCCGCCAGACTGAGAAAGTCCTGTTACCGAAAGATTATCTGCGTCTGCGCATGACCGGTGATTTTGCCAGCGATATGTCTGATGCGGCGGGTACGATGTGGCTGGATGTGGCGAAGCGTGACTGGAGTGATGTCATGCTGGAAGCATGTGGTCTGACCCGTGAGCATATGCCTGCTTTGTATGAAGGTAGCGAAATTACCGGGACACTGTTGCCTGCTGTTGCCCAATCATGGGGAATGTCGGAAGTCCCGGTCGTTGCTGGCGGTGGTGACAACGCGGCGGGAGCGGTTGGCGTAGGCATGATGAATGCTGGTCAGGCGATGCTCTCGCTGGGTACCTCTGGTGTCTATTTTGCGGTCAGTGATGGGTTCCTCAGCAAACCAGAAAGCGCGGTGCACAGTTTTTGCCACGCCTTACCTGAGCGCTGGCACCTGATGTCGGTTATGCTCAGCGCGGCGTCCTGCCTTGACTGGGCGGTGAAATTAACCGGGCTGGCGAACGTTCCGGCACTGATTAGCGCGGCGCAACAGGCGGATGACAACGCCGGTCCTGTCTGGTTTTTACCCTATCTGTCCGGTGAACGTACGCCGCACAACAACCCGCAGGCGAAGGGCGTGTTTTTTGGTTTGGCCCATCAACATGGTCCGGCTGAACTGGCTCAAGCTGTTCTGGAAGGGGTCGGTTTTGCGTTGGCAGACGGGATGGATGTGGTGCATGCCTGCGGCGTTAAACCGGCCAGCATTACGTTGATTGGTGGTGGGGCGCGCAGTGAATACTGGCGACAGATGCTGTCTGATATCAGTGGATTGCAACTGGATTACCGTACTGGTGGCGATGTCGGCCCTGCTTTGGGGGCGGCACGTTTGGCGCAAATTGCAATAAACCCCCGGAAGCCATTATCTGATTTACTGCCTCAGCTTGTGCTGGAGCAGTCGCATTACCCTGACGCAGAGCGCCATGCTCTCTTTCAGCAACGTCGCGAAACCTTCCGTCGTATCTACCAGCAATTGCTACCGCTAATGTCCTGACCTTATCCCTCTCTGCTCAGTAGAGGGGGATAAATCTTCTGTATGACTAAATCAAAACAATAGAAATTGAGTATGAATTAATTCTTAAATCTCAGCGTTGGCACTATTTCCTGTGTGATCTCCTTTGGGTACTTCATATCATCATCCCTGATGGATAAGGAGATCCCAATGAAGACTTTGAGGTTGTGGTCATGGATGTTATTCCTTTCTGGCGCACTTATTTACATTGTTGGTTTATGGCGGGCATGCCCACTGTTGAGCGGAAAAGGGTATTTTTTGGGTGTGTTGGTGACGGGGATGTTCGTTACGTATGCTTATCATCATGCTAAAAATCTTAATCAGAATGATGAACGCTTTTCCTCTGTATGTCAGATGGTGGCATTGATAACAACAGGATTACTGTTGGTAGGAATATGGAATGCCCCGTTATTACCTGTCGAAATGGGGCTGTATCCGGCGGCATTCGTAATGGGTTTACTGGGACAGATCCTGCTGTTGCGTCCGTTGAAAAAAGATCAACCTGATGAGACTTAACTCACCAGTCTGCGCGTATCTATTCGTTGCAACAGTATGGAAAGCAGCAAGCTACCTGCCAGGGTGGCGCTAAAAATCCACAGCATGTCCAGCGGGGGCCACGCTTTAAACTCGATCCCATTCGTGCGCAATGCATGAATGATCAGCGCATGGAAGCCATAAATACCCAGTGAATGGCGAGAAATAAGGCCAAGTACCGGTATGGTGCGCGTGCCGAGCGTATTTTTGATTAGTGTCAGCAGTGATATAGCGCAAATAAATACCATTGGACCGCAATAGAGATACCAGGTATCGGCAAAATTGCCTCGCCAGTGGAGTTCATGCAACGTCCCCCGAGAAATAATAACCACGCTAACGAGACACAGTAACGCACTGAGCCAGGTTAATGCGCGTTTTTGCGTCTCCATTATGCCAATTGCCCGCCCCAGCATGCCGTACAGGATGTAATAGAACGTATCGCCGTTGATGTATAAGTTGATGGGCAGCCACTCAAAACCGCCGATTTTTTGCGATACGGTGTTGGGATTGGCAATGACACCAAGTACAACCATTAGCGCCAGCAGCGTTTTCCCGCTGATATTCTTTACCTGAATCAGTGGTGATACCAGATAGATGACGGCGATGGCGAAGAAAAACCACAGGTGATAGAAAACCGGTTTCTGCAACAGATTTATTAGCGATAGCCTGGCATTGATTGAGGTAAATAACAGGATGTAGGCCAGTGCTACGGAGCTGTAAAACAGAATGCAGAGTGCGATACGCACAAAATGTCGTGGCTGAGCACTTCGCTCGCCAAAAAAGAGGTAACCCGAGATCATAAAAAACAACGGTACGCTGACGCGTGAGGCTGAATTTAGCACATTGGCAAGATCCCAGTTTACTGGGCTGACGATTTGCGCATTAGTGATGTACCAGGTAGTGGTATGAATCATAACTACCATTAAACAGGCAATCCCTCGCAGGTTATCAATCCAGAAAATTTTGGGCTGCATCAGTTCCTCTGTTTCCATTTAAAAATAATCTGACTGGCATTTTGTCGGCGTGTCTCACTGGAATAATCCGAGTTCTTACGCTAAAGCTTGTGGTGGTCCGAGGAGATTCTCACAATAGGAATCGAGTTTCAGACATAAATAATAATAAGACTGACCAGCAAAACAGGCGGTAATAAAATGATGATGAAGTATTTCTTTCCTGTGATGGTGACAACCTTCCTGTTGGCAGGATGCGCCGACCCTCAATCGTCCGCGGCCGAACAGAAGGCGCAAAAGGTCAAAGTCACTCCTACGCGTTCGCTGGATATGGAATCATTGTGCAAAAATGAGGCTGCCGAACGCTATAACACTGCGACCCAGAAAATTGATGTTACCGGCTTTGAACAATTCCAGGGTAGCTATGAGATGCGCGGTTCTACCTTCCGTAAAGAGAGTTTTGTCTGCTCATTTGATGCAGACGGGCAGTTTTTGCACCTTTCCATGCGCTAAGTGCCCCCTTTTTCCCGTTTCGTACTGTATATCTTGCAGCCAGCGGGTATACTGACCGCTTCCTTTAAATCCACACGTATCCAGCACGAAATAATATGCAAAAGTTTGATACCAGGACCTTCCAGGGCTTGATCCTGACCTTACAGGATTACTGGGCTCGCCAGGGCTGCACCATTGTTCAACCATTGGACATGGAAGTCGGCGCGGGGACTTCTCACCCAATGACCTGCCTGCGCGCGCTGGGGCCGGAGCCGATGGCAACTGCTTATGTGCAGCCTTCTCGTCGTCCGACCGACGGTCGCTACGGCGAAAACCCGAACCGCTTACAGCACTACTATCAGTTCCAGGTCGTCATTAAGCCGTCACCGGACAATATTCAGGAACTGTACCTGGGCTCTCTGAAGGAGCTGGGTATGGACCCGACCATTCACGACATTCGTTTCGTGGAAGATAACTGGGAAAACCCAACGCTGGGTGCCTGGGGTCTGGGTTGGGAAGTGTGGCTGAACGGCATGGAAGTCACGCAGTTCACCTACTTCCAGCAGGTGGGTGGTCTGGAATGCAAGCCGGTGACCGGGGAAATTACCTACGGTCTGGAACGTCTGGCCATGTACATTCAGGGCGTAGACAGCGTTTACGACCTGGTCTGGAGCGACGGCCCGCTGGGTAAAACCACTTACGGCGACGTGTTCCATCAGAACGAAGTGGAGCAATCCACCTACAACTTCGAATACGCCGATGTGGATTTCCTGTTTACCTGCTTCGAGCAGTACGAGAAAGAAGCTCAGCAGTTGCTGGCACTGGAAAATCCGCTGCCGCTGCCTGCCTACGAGCGTATTCTGAAAGCCGCCCATAGCTTCAACCTGCTGGATGCGCGTAAAGCCATCTCCGTCACCGAGCGTCAGCGCTATATTTTGCGCATTCGCACCCTGACTAAAGCAGTGGCAGAAGCTTACTACGCTTCCCGTGAAGCCCTTGGCTTCCCGATGTGCAACAAAGACAAATAAGAGGCGGCCATGTCTGAGAAAACTTTTCTGGTGGAAATCGGCACTGAAGAGCTGCCACCAAAAGCACTGCGCAGCCTGGCAGAGTCCTTTGCTGCGAACTTTACCGCGGAGCTGGATAACGCCGGCCTCGCGCACGGCAATGTTGAGTGGTTTGCCGCCCCGCGTCGTCTGGCGCTGAAGGTAGCCGCTCTGGCTGAGTCTCAACCTGACCGCGAAGTTGAAAAACGCGGTCCGGCAATTGCCCAGGCATTTGATGCCAGCGGTAATCCGAGCAAAGCGGCAGAGGGTTGGGCGCGTGGTTGCGGCATCACTGTTGATCAGGCTGAACGCCTGACCACCGATAAAGGTGAGTGGTTGCTGTATCGTGCGCATGTGAAAGGCGAAAGTGCTGAAACGCTGCTGCCTGACATGATCGCCACCTCGCTGGCTAAGCTGCCGATCCCGAAACTGATGCGTTGGGGTGCGTCTGATGTTCACTTTGTGCGTCCGGTTCACACTGTGACCTTGCTGTTGGGCGACAAAGTTATTCCGGCAACGATCCTGGGTATTCAGTCCGATCGCGTGATTCGTGGCCACCGCTTTATGGGCGAGCCGGAATTCACCATCGACAATGCCGATCAGTATCCTGAAATCCTGCGTCAGCGCGGTAAAGTGATTGCCGATTACGCCGAGCGTAAGGCAAAAATTAAAGCCGATGCCGAAGAAGCGGCGCGTAAGATTGGTGGTAACGCCGATCTGAGCGAAAGTCTGCTGGAAGAAGTCGCCTCTCTGGTTGAATGGCCAGTGGTGCTGACGGCAAAATTTGAAGAAAAATTCCTCGCCGTACCTTCTGAAGCGCTGGTCCACACCATGAAAGGTGACCAGAAGTACTTCCCGGTATATGCGAACGACGGCAAACTGCTGCCGAACTTTATCTTCGTTGCCAATATCGAGTCTAAAGATCCACAGCAAATCATCTCCGGTAACGAGAAAGTGGTTCGTCCGCGTCTGGCTGATGCCGAGTTCTTCTTCAATACCGACCGCAAAAAACGTCTGGAAGACCATTTGCCGCGCCTGCAAACCGTGCTGTTCCAACAGCAACTGGGTACGTTGCGTGATAAGACCGATCGTATTCAGGCGCTGGCGGGCTGGATTGCCGGTCAGATTGGCGCTGATGTTAATCATGCGACCCGTGCGGGCCTGCTGTCAAAATGTGACCTGATGACCAACATGGTCTTCGAGTTCACTGACACTCAGGGCGTGATGGGCATGCACTACGCACGTCATGATGGCGAAGCGGAAGATGTTGCTGTGGCGCTGAACGAACAGTATCAGCCTCGCTTTGCCGGCGATGAGTTGCCGTCCAACCCGGTTGCCTGTGCGGTAGCGATTGCCGATAAGATGGACACCCTGGCGGGTATCTTCGGTATCGGCCAGCATCCGAAAGGTGACAAAGACCCGTTTGCACTGCGTCGTGCTGCGCTGGGCGTACTGCGTATCATTGTTGAGAAAAACCTGACTTTGGATCTGCAAACGCTGACCGAAGAAGCGGTTCGTCTGTACGGTGATAAGCTGACTAACGCCAATGTGGTTGATGACGTTATCGACTTTATGCTCGGCCGCTTCCGCGCCTGGTATCAGGATGAAGGTTACAGCGTTGATACCATTCAGGCTGTGCTGGCGCGTCGTCCGACTCGTCCGGCTGATTTCGACGCACGCATGAAGGCGGTTTCGCACTTCCGTACGCTGGAAGCCGCATCTGCGCTGGCTGCTGCCAACAAACGTGTATCGAACATTCTGGCGAAGTCAGAAGAGAAGCTGAATGACCGCGTGAATGCGTCAACGCTGAAAGAGCCGGAAGAGATTGCGCTGGCGATGCAGGTTGTCGTGCTGCGTGACAAGCTCGAGCCGTTCTTCGCTGAAGGCCGCTATCAGGAAGCGCTGGTTGAGCTGGCTGAACTGCGTGAGCCTGTGGATGCTTTCTTCGAGAAAGTGATGGTGAACGTCGAGGATAAAGAGCTACGTATTAACCGTCTCTCTATGCTCGAAAAACTGCGCGAGCTGTTCCTGCGCGTGGCGGATATTTCACTGCTGCAGTAATTGTCGTGAAATGACTTAGAAAATGCCGGATAAGCAAAATTGCGCTATCCGGCATTTTTTTATGCTATCAGCGCAGTTGCAATTCTGTCAGGCAGGTCTGGCTATCATTCATCGTCTTAATGGAATGAGCCGCACTTTTACCGTTATAACTCACTTCGATCGTGCCTTCTATATTGCGCGGTAGCCATACGCCGATAAATCCATTACGGCCGCTTTTCATCTCTTTTTGTACGACAACATCACCTTTGTTATCCGTCACTTTGACATCAAAAGTCTTCTCAGGCATTTCGCCCTGGCAGCCAGAGAGACTGTGGTTAAAGCAGGGGTGCGTTTGCCATTCATAAGGGGCAAAGGACAGGTAGAACTTATCGCCGAGCGGCAGTGTATAAACCTGCTCACCGGAAGACAGCTTAAGAGCCGTACTGGTAACGGAAGCAGAGTAGGGTAATGGACGACTCTGAGGCGACTGGTCAATGGTTTCTACCATTTGTTCGACGGATTTCCCGCTAAGCCCATGTTGCGCCAGAAAGGTTGACTCTGGGGTTGCTGCAAATACGTTACTGGCTGTGAATAAACCCAAAAGCAGCAGCAGTGAGGATTTCGACATAGCTTCAATTCCTTGTGAAAATTGTGGAATACATGCCGACGTACTATAAAGCTTGCCCTTAGGGAAAGGTCAAAGGTGTAGTGGGTAAAGTAATGCAAAGAAGAGAGGAGAGGGATTTATCGCAACGTGCAAATAAAAAAATCCCCGCCATTTGGCAGGGATCTTGAATTCTGAGCTTTTTTAAGCTTACAGGCTGGTTACGTTGCCAGCTGCCGGGCCTTTAGCGCCGCTTTCGATGGTGAAGGAAACTTTCTGACCTTCGTCCAGGGATTTGTAGCCATCGTTCTGGATAGCAGAGAAGTGTACGAACACGTCTTTAGAGCCATCGTCAGGAGTGATGAAGCCGAAACCTTTGTCAGCGTTGAACCATTTTACGATACCAGTCATTTTACCGGACATAGTGTATTACCTTTTAAAAAATAAGTGTGCCTTTCGGCGATATGGCGTGCTTTACAGATTTTTTAACAGTAAAGGAAATGCTCACTACGAAGGGTATCAACGATAACTCTTGAAGGGACTTGCCTTACTAAACTGCTTTAATGGTCTGTACGTCAAACCGTTGAGTGCATTAACTCATTTTACGCATAGGGATGCAACTACTATTTTCTTTTTTGTGGATAGCGACGGCGAGAAAACGGCCCTTTTTCAGGGCCGTTCTTAAATCAAATGTGAAAAATGTTCTAATCCATCAACTGCTTACTTAATCTTGGGTCCGCCTGTATCAGGCGCATCAATTTCAATTCAGTGCTGGAAGGCTTTACGCGTTTAGACTCCCACTCATGAACCATCGCGACCGTCACGCCCATTACACGGGCAAAATCATCTGTTTTTAATCCAGTCCCTCGTCGTAGCTGTTCAAATTCGGTGAAAGGGTTGGATTTTTGCGTCAGGGTTACCGTCTGCGATACATCTTTAAAAACAATCTGTTCCAGACTGCTCAGCAGTTCAAACATAGGATCTTTGTATTCCATTGAGAACTCCTAAAATCACACAACGGGATCGTGAATTTGATCAAAGCTCATTAAGAATAGTCGTAAAAAATGAAGGCGGGCTGAAGGTTCTGGTTATGGATTCGTTTCAGCGTCTCGCATGGGGCAACCTGTAGTTTGCTAACGATTTGATAACGGTCGGGATCTCCAGACAACGGATTCCAATTGTAAAGATTACTAAAAAATTACACCGTGCGAGGAATGGAACATTGGTTAGTAAAGGAAGGACGATGGGGAGGGGGATTTTCCCTTACAAGATTATGTGGAAAGGGTATCTTGCGGGGCTGACCTGGACTATCCTTGTCATCGTCAGGCACGCGGGTGTCGTTGTGCGCATTTTTGGGTGAAAGGAGTATTAAAATGGCGACAGGTAAGTCCTGCTCTCGCTGGTTTGCGCCTGTTTTGGCGCTCTTAATGGTAGTTGGCCTGAGTGGGTGTTTTGATAAAGAAGGCGATCAGCGTAAAGCGTTTATCGATTTTCTGCAGAATACTGCAATGCGTAGTGGGGAGCGTTTACCGACGCTTACCGCCGATCAGAAAAAACAGTTTGGCCCGTTTGTGTCCGATTACGCGATTCTTTACGGCTATTCGCAGCAGGTAAATCAGGCGATGGACTCCGGTCTGCGTCCGGTTGTTGATAGCGTCAATGCAATTCGTGTTCCTCAGGATTATGTGACTCAGCGTGAACCGCTACGTCAGGCAAATGGTGCGCTGGGTGTGTTAGGACAGCAGTTGCAGAACGCGAAACTCCAGGCCGATGCTGCACACGGTGCGTTGAAGCAGAGCGACGACCTGAAGCCTGTTTTTGATCAGGTCTACAACAAAGTGGTAACCGCGCCTGCTGAGGCGTTACAGCCGCTGATACCTGCCGCGCAAATCTTCACGCAGCAGTTGGTACAGGTAGGTGATTTTGTGGCGCAACAGGATACGCAGGTGAGCTTTGTTGCGAACGGTATCCAGTTCCCAACATCACAACAGGCAAGTCAGTACAATACGCTGATTGGCCCGCTGGCTTCTCAGCACCAGGCCTTTACTCAAGCCTGGACTGCTGCGGTGAGTGCAGCCCAGTAATGGCAGTATGCCGGATGGCGGCTTCGCCTTGTCCGGCCTATAGCTATATACAAAATGCCGGGTATGCGTTAACGCAACCCGGTATTTTTTACCCCAAAATCTGCGGGTTCACGCAGTTTTTCTCGACCTTTCCTTGTAGCGCATCGATTAAGTTATCTACCGCACAGGCCGCCATGTTATAGCGTGTTTCATGGGTTGCTGAGCCAATATGCGGTACTGCCACTACGTTTGGCAGTGACAGCAGCGGTGAGTCTACCGACAGCGGTTCCTGCTCAAACACATCCAGACCTGCCGCATGAATCTCCCCGTTTTTTAGAGCAGCAATCAGCGCGGTTTCATCCACGACCGGACCACGACCCGCATTGATGAAAATGGCGGAGGACTTCATTTTGGCAAACTGCTCTGTACTAAACAGGTGATGCGTTTCTTCTGTTAACGGCAGAATCAGGCAGACAAAGTCAGACTCCTGCAGCAGTGTGTCCAGATCGCAGTAACGCGCGTTGAAGCGCTCTTCTGCTTCCTTATGGTGGCGTCGCGCGTTGTAGAGAATCGGCATGCCAAAACCGAAATGAGCACGTTGCGCCAGAGCCAGCCCAATGCGGCCCATGCCGACAATCCCCAGCGTTTTGTGGTGCACATCGGTGCCAAACCAATCTGGGCCAATACTTTTGGTCCATTCACCGACTTTCACTCGTTCAGCTACTTCAACCACGCGGCGGGCTGTGCTTAGCACCAGCGCCATCACCGTATCAGCGACGGTTTCTGTCAGCACTGTTGGCGTGTGCATCAACAGCACCTTATGTGTGTTGAGAGCATCGACGTCAAAATTGTCATAGCCGACGGAGATTGTTGATGTCGCACGCAGTTTGGGCATTTTCTCCAGCAGGGCGGTATTGACGGTTTCACTTGAGCCTAACAGTCCCTCCGCGCTGGCAAAGGCCTGTGCGTGCTGTGTTACTGTTTCCGGGCGCAAGTTGGGCACCTGAGTCACAGTAAAATGCTCTTCCAGGCGTTGCAGCAAATCGTCAGGTAACGCTTTGTAGAGAATAATGGACGGCTTCATACGAATCTCCGTAAGTTAGTGTTTAAGCGTGGTGCGCGCCAGTTGGAAGTTGCTGATTATTAGCAGAACTTGGTCTGACAATCAGAGTTAGCCATACTGAGACAAAAAGCGCTACCCCCATAAAAATGTATGAGGCGGAAGGGCTGCCGGTGGTGCCATTGAGGTAGCCGACAAACCAGGAACCAAAGAATGAGCCTAATGCGCCCATGCTGTTAATCAGTGCCATTGCTCCCCCGGCAACGTTACGAGGCAGCATTTCTGGAATGATGGCGAAGAAGGGACCGTAAGGAGCGTACATTGCCGCACCTGCAATCACCAACAAGGTGTATGAAACCCAGAAGTGGTCAGCACCAACGGCCCAGGAGCCGATAAAGGCGAAAGCGGCGATCAGTAACAGCGGCCAGACAAACAGTTTACGGTTTTGCAGTTTATCTGAAGCCCATGAGACCAGAATCATCGCTGCCGTTGCTGCCAGATAAGGTACTGATGAAAGCCAACCGACCTCCACCATACCTAAATTTGCGCCACCACTACGGATGATGGACGGGAGCCACAGGACGAAGCCGTAGACGCCAATACTCCAGGTAAAATACTGCAGGCACAACAAGATCACGTTACGTGAGCGGAAAGCTTCACGGTAATTACGTACGGCTTTAATACCCTGCTGCTCTTTTTCCAGTTGGGCCTGCAGCGCCGCTTTCTCGGATTCCGACAACCAGCCCACCTGTGAAGGTTTGTCTTTTACCAGCACCCACCAGCAAAACGCCCAGATGATGGCCGGGAAGCCCTCAATGATGAACATTTCACGCCAGCCCAGCGCTTGAATCAGATAACCGGAAACAACGGACATCCACAGGACGGTTACCGGATTGCCGAGGATCAGGAAGGTATTGGCGCGTGAACGTTCGGACTTCGTAAACCAGTTACTGATATAAATCAGCATCGCGGGCATGACCGCGGCTTCAACAACGCCAAGAATGAAGCGAATGGCAGCGAGCATGGGGATGTTACTGACCATACCGGTCAGTGACGCGCAGGCTCCCCACAGGATCAGGCAGATAAAAATCAGTTTTCGTACGCTACGGCGCTCGGCGTAAATCGCTCCAGGGATCTGGAAGAAGAAATAACCGAGGAAAAACAGGGCACCCAGCAGGGAGGAAATCCCTTTGGTAATGCCGAGATCTTCGTTGATTCCGGCGGCGGATGCGAAGCTGAAGTTCGCGCGATCAAGGTACGCCAGACTGTACGTGATAAACACGATCGGCATGATGTACCACCAGCGTTTTGCTGCATTTGTTGAGCTATTCATAGATTGCCCTCTGGTTATGCTGTTATGCCGCCTCTGCATATAGGGTACAGAGAGGGTCGGGGGTTTATTCCCATAATTGTTCACGTGTGGGTAAGCCTTCGCTGTCGCCCTGAACCTGAATGGCCAGTGCACCAATTTTATTGCCTCGGGTTACTGCCTGATGCAGAGAGCGTCCTTCCAGTAGCGCACTGATTACACCCACGGCAAAACCATCGCCCGCGCCAACGGTGTCGACTACGTTGTCGACTCTCACTGGCGCGACACTACCGTGCTCGCCATTGGCGGCTTTATACCAGGCGCCATCGGCCCCGGTTTTGATGATCACTGCCTTGACGCCGTGGCGCAGATAAAAGTCTGCGATGCCTTCAGGGGTCTGTTGCCCGGTTAAAATCATGCCCTCTTTTAACCCCGGTAGAACCCAGTCAGCCTGAAAGGCTAATCGATTGAGTTTCTCCACCATTTCTGTTTCGCTTTTCCACAGCACCGGGCGTAGGTTCGGGTCAAATGAGATTGTCTTACCCATCGCTTTCATAGTGCTGGCAGTATGAGACAGCAGCGCGTATGAACTTGCTGACAGTGCTGCTGCAACGCCGCTCAGGTGCAGATGACGCGCGCTGGAGAAGTATGCATCATGATAATCCTCAACACTGAGGTGGCTGGCGGCGGAGCCTTTGCGGAAATACTCCACAATGGGATCGGTTCCATTTTCGACTTTAGATTTTAACTGAAAGCCGGTTGCGTAGCGCCCGTCCTGGGTAACTCCCTGCGCATCAATCCCTTCTTTCGCCAGCGACTTAAGAATAAAACGACCAAAACTGTCGTTACCCACGCGACTCACCCAGCCGACCTTCAGGCCCAGGCGGGCAAGGCCGGTTGCCACATTGAGTTCAGCGCCCGCTACGCGCTTGATAAACTGCTCTACGTCCGCCAAATCACCCGTTTGCGTGGCGACAAACATCGCCATCGCTTCACCAATGGTGACGACATCCAGTGAATTTTTCATGCGTTACTCCTTGCGTAACAGATCGACGTAGTGACGGGTTACCGCCGCCAAATCTTGCCCTTCCAGGGGAAACTCAATGCCGCGCGGCACATCTGCGGGCAGTTTGTTTAGCAGCGTCATCCAGCGTGAGTCTGCTTCATCAGGCGGCACAGCACGATAGCTGTCGTGATGTGGTGTGGCGGCTTTCACATGGATATATCCCACGGCAGATGCCAGCTGCTGCGCTGCTTCTTCCGGGGTGTCGCCTACCCACAACCAGTTGCCCATATCGAAGGTCAGAGTTACCGGCAGGTTCAGGGTCTGGCAGGCTTCGTTAAAACGCTGCATTGGTTGCAGGCGGCCACAAGGTGTTTGATCATTTTCGACGACCAGCTCCATACCACTGGTATCCAGCCAGTTACGCAATGTGTCGAACTGATCTGTATGGGAAAAATGTCCGAGGGATACTTTTAACCACAGAGCCTGCAGGACCTGTGCTTCCTGAAGCAGTGATGGGATCCGGGGATTGAGACTACCATCTTCAAGGAACAGCGGCTCTGGTGCGGAGTAGCAGGTCAGCAGACCAAAAATTTCAATAGCTGACGCCATGGTTGACAGCGTGTTGAGCTCGGTGTTGGTCAACATTTCGCGGCGAATTTCGACGCCGTCCGCGCCAGCTTCTGCAATGACGGGCAATATCGCGGTTTGCCCACCGGCTGCGCGTACCTGGTCATAGCCGTAGGCGGCGGTGACCACCATAATTTTTCTGTTCATGGAAACTCCAAAACTATCGCTCTTGCTATAACGCTAGATGGAACCGGTTCCAAAGAAAAGGGCATGATGCCGAATTTATGATCACCATCACGAAGGAAATTTAGCGGGCGGTGGAGCCGCGAACGATCAGTTCACCGGAGAAAACCTGCTCCTGAATGGCATCGGATCCACCATTAATCCGGCGCACAACCTGCTCTACGGCGGTATAACCAATCTGCCACGTCGGCTGTTTCAAAGTAGTAATGCCCACGCCTGCCAGCTCGGCCCATTCCAGCTCATCAAAACCGAGCAGGCCGATGTCGCTGCCCCAATTGAGGCCAATCCGCTTCAGTGCGCGGGCAACCTGTAGCGTGAGGGCGCCGTTGGCTGAGATAACAGCTTTGCGCATTCCCCGATTTTGTTGGTGAAACTGGCGCAGCGTGTCATCCAGTTGCATATTTTCCGCCAACGGGACTTCGGCATTTTCTGCGATGACGCCAGGGTATTGTGCCAGCGTCGCGCGAAAGGCACTCAGGCGCTCGCGGCGAGTATTAACCATGCCTAAAGGTTCGCTGAGAAACAGAATAGCTTCAAAACCTTGTTCGACCAGGTGCTCAGTGGCGACCGTTGCTGCCTGAGTGTTATCGAGCCCGACCATGTCGCAGGCGAAATCAGGGATTTTACGGTCAATTAGCACCATCGGTAGTGCGGACTGTTGCAGGCGGTTTAACCCCTCTTCACGCATGCCTACAGCATTCACCACAATTCCTTCAACCTGGTAGCTTCGCAGCAGGTCGAGATAATGCAGTTCCTGATCCACTTCGTTGTTGGTGTTACAGACCAGAGGGGTAAAACCTTTTTCGCGACAGGCCGCTTCAATACCGCTCAGGACATTAACGGAGTAGGGATTGGTAATATCGGCGATAATCAGTCCGATCAGACGGGTACGGCCATGTTTCAGGCCTCGCGCCATCAGGCTGGGGCGATAGTCGAGATCGGCAATGGCTTGTTCAATACGGGCCAACAGCGCGTCGGATAGCAGATGTTTCTCACCGTTAAGGTAACGTGAAATGCTGGTCTTACCCGTTTTAGCGGCTTTTGCCACATCGCTGATGGTTGGGCGTGCTGATTTTGCCATTAAGGTTCCCTCGCCAGAAAGTGAGAACACCTTAACGCGAAAATTGACGATGGCAAGTGCTTCCTGCCGGACGTAGGCCGGGCAAGGCGGAGCCTCCACCCGGCGCATACGTTTACTGGATTGGGCTTAAGGTGATCTCTACACGACGGTTCTGTGCTTTGCCTTCGGCGGTGCTGTTGCTGGCGATCGGGTTCGCCGGGCCCATACCACGGGTGCGAATACGGTTTGCTTCCACACCCTGAGTGATCAGGGCACTGGCTACAGAGTCAGCACGCTGTTGTGACAGGCGCATATTCAGATCCTGGCTGCCGGTGCTGTCAGTAAAGCCTAATACGTTTACTGCGGTTTTATTGTACTCTTTCAGCACCATTGCCACGCCGGTAAGGGTGTTTGCCCCTGCTGGTTTCAGGTTAGCGCTACTGCTGTCGAAGGTGACGTTATTTGGCATATTCAGGATGATGTTATCGCCACTGCGCGTCACGCTTACGCCAGTTCCCTGCATTTTTTCGCGTAGTTTCGCTTCCTGCACATCCATGTAATAACCAATGCCACCACCAACAGCAGCGCCTGCTGCTGCACCAATCAGCGCGCCTTTGCCGCGATCTTTCTTCGACGAGGAGAGCGCGCCAATGCCAGCGCCAACAAGCGAACCAATGCCCGCACCCATGCCGGATTTACCCGCTTCGCGCTCACCGGTATATGGGTTTGTTGTGCAGCCAGAAACTGCCAGGGCGCCGCTCACGATGGCAGCAATCACAAATACACGTTTCTTCATCTCAATTCCTTAATGACTTTTTTCTTCTTTACCACAGCGACCGTGGCGGATGATTATGACGTGTGAACATGAAGAAAATTCCAGGGAAGACTCTGAAATTTGTAAGTAACATTGAACGGCATAATAAATATCCCCGTCACATCGCATTCAGGAGTGCCATCTTGGCTAATTCACCCGCACGTTACTCGGTATTAACCGCAGCACACTGGGGACCCATTCTCGTGGAGACAGATGGCGATACCGTGTTCTCCTCCCGTGGCGCACTGCCCACATCCCACCCCAACTCTTTGCAAACCGTTGTGTGCGATCAGGTACACAGCAAAACGCGGGTGCGTTTTCCTATGGTACGTAAAGGGTTTCTCGTCTCGCCAGAGGCTCCGCTGGGTGTGCGTGGGCAGGATGAGTTTGTCCGCGTAAGCTGGGATGACGCGCTGAATCTTATTCATACGCAGCATAAACGCATCCGTGAGAGCTACGGACCTGCTTCGATTTTTGCCGGCTCGTATGGCTGGCGTTCAAACGGTGTGTTACACAAAGCATCAACTTTGTTGCAGCGTTACATGGCGCTGGCAGGAGGGTATACCGGGCATCTGGGGGATTACTCTACCGGGGCTGCACAGGCCATCATGCCGTATGTGGTGGGTGGAAACGAAGTTTACCAGCAGCAGACCAGCTGGCCGGTGGTGCTGGAACACAGCGATGTGGTGGTGTTATGGAGCGCTAATCCGCTCAACACTCTGAAGATTGCCTGGAATGCCTCTGACGAACAAGGGCTGGCGTACTTTGAGGCATTGCGAAACAGCGGCAAGCGGTTGATCTGCATTGATCCAATGCGATCGGAAAGCGTCGATTTCTTCGGTGACAAGATGGAATGGATAGCCCCACATATGGGGACCGACGTTGCGCTGATGCTGGGGATTGCGCATACGCTGGTGGAGAACGGCTGGCATGACGAGGCCTTCCTGGCTCGCTGTACTACCGGTTATGAACGGTTTGCTGATTATCTACTGGGGAAAACCGATGATATGGCCAAAACAGCAGAGTGGGCAGCGGATATTTGTGGAATTCAGGCGGTGAAAATACGCGAACTTGCCGAAATATTTCACCAAAATACCACTATGTTGATGGCTGGATGGGGTATGCAACGCCAGCAGTATGGTGAGCAAAAGCACTGGATGATTGTCACACTTGCCGCCATGCTCGGCCAAATTGGCACTCCTGGCGGAGGGTTTGGCCTCTCGTACCATTTTGCTAATGGCGGTAATCCGACACGTCGCGCTGCTGTCCTGGCCTCGATGCAGGGGAGCGTAAAAGGCGGCACCGATGCGGTGGATAAAATTCCGGTGGCGCGTATTGTCGAAGCGCTGGAGAACCCCGGAGGTTTCTATCAGCACAACGGTATGGACAGACATTTTCCCGACATCCGTTTTCTCTGGTGGGCGGGCGGAGCAAACTTCACCCATCACCAGGACACGAATCGCCTGATCCGTGCCTGGCAAAAGCCAGAGCTGGTGGTTATCTCGGAGTGTTTCTGGACTGCGGCAGCCCGGCACGCCGATATTGTATTACCCGCAACGACCTCTTTTGAGCGCAACGATTTAACCATGACCGGGGATTACAGCAATCAGCATCTGGTGCCGATGAAACAGGTTGTTGCGCCGCGTGATGAAGCACGCAATGATTTTGATGTTTTTGCCGAACTGAGCGAGCGCTGGGAGCAAGGCGGTTACGAACGGTTTACGGAAGGCAAAAGCGAGCTGGAGTGGCTGGAGACTTTTTACAACATTGCCGGACAACGCGGTGCCAGCCAGCAGGTGACGTTGCCACCATTCACCGAATTCTGGCAGGCAAATACACTCATCGAAATGCCGGAAGAATCAGCCAATGCGCAGTTTATCCGTTTTGCCGATTTTCGCCGAGACCCGCATAAGTATCCATTGAAAACGGAGAGCGGAAAGATCGAAATTTACTCGCAGAAAATTGCGGGTTACGGCTATGCAGATTGTTTGGGACACCCAATGTGGCTGGAGCCGGATGAATGGTTCGGGAATGCTGAACCCGACCAGTTGCAGGTGCTTTCAGCCCATCCGGCACACCGTTTGCACAGCCAGCTGAATTACAGTGCGCTACGTGAGAAGTATGCGGTAGCAGATCGGGAGCCAGTGACAATTCACCCACAGGATGCGCAAGCGCGTGGCATCGTGGATGGCGATACGGTCAGAGTGTGGAATCATCGCGGCCATATTCTGGCCGGTGCGGTGGTGACTGAAGGCATTAAAGCTGGAGTCATTTGTATTCACGAAGGTGCCTGGCCTGATTTAGATCTGTCTGCCGGGGGGATCTGTAAAAATGGTGCGGTGAATGTACTGACCAAAGATCTCCCCAGCTCAAAGCTGGGGAACGGCTGCGCGGGTAATACCGCGCTGGCGTGGCTCGAAAAGTACAGCGGGCCTGCGCTTGCGCTTACGGCGTTTGATCCGCCTGCCAGCTCATAATCCATGTTGGATGGTGAGTCTCTTCCTGCCATGCGCTGTCTTCTATTCGAAAACCCAGCGCATGGTAGAAATTCACCGCAGATTGATTCTTCTGGTAGACCTCCAGGCTGAGTAATGAAAAGCGCTGTTGCACATACTGCACCAGCGCTTTGCCGATCCCACTTCTGATGGCGGCAGGCTCAACAAACAGTGCGCCCAAAAAGCGTTCTTCAATCACGCTGGCGAAGCCTTTTAGCACACCGTTTTCCTCCCATACCCAGGTTTGTGCGGCTGGCAAATAGACATCGCGTACAACGGACTCACTTTCGCGCCAGTAGCGTTCATCGATAAAGGGGTGGGCATAAATAGTGCTTTCCATCCATAGCGCCAGAATCGGTGCAAGATCGTCAGCCTTTGATTCGCGAATCATGTAGATCCTCCCGGGTAACAAATACAACCGGTGACATGGTCGTTAACCAGGCCGCAGGCCTGCATAAAGGAGTAACAAATAGTGGTGCCAACAAACTTGAACCCGCGTTTTTTTAATGCCTTAGAGAGTGCGTCAGACGCAGGAGTGGAGGTGGGAATTTCGCTCAGACTGGCGGCGCGCGTCACCTGCGGTTGATTATTGACGAATGACCAGACGAACTCGTTAAAGGGTTCACCGTTTTTCTCCATCGCCAGGTATGCACGCGCGTTGCCAATAATGGCCTGAATTTTTCCGCGATGGCGAATAATGCCGGCATCCATTACCAGCCTTTCTACGTCATCTTCGGTCATTGCTGCAACGGTTGCTGGCTCGAAGTGGTGAAAAGCGTGGCGATAGTTTTCCCGCTTCTTCAATACGGTGATCCACGACAATCCGGCCTGCTGTCCCTCCAGACAGATCATCTCGAACAGCTTTTTGCTATCGTTTTCGGGGACGCCCCATTCCTTGTCGTGATAGGCAATGTAAAGTGGATCCTGACTGACCCAGCCGCAACGCTGCATATTCTTCCTCGCTGTTTTTACTGGCGTAAAAAATTCATTCGGCCCGCCTTGACGCGCCAGCTAAAAAGACAATATTTAATACAGGGCCTGATGTGCCCGATATCCTTCACACAATGACAATAATATCGCCGAATTCGGCTCTTTTCTGGAGTCGCGTTGATGATTATAAGAAACAGTAGTGGTCGCCAGAGGTTAAGCTTTCTGGTGAGCGTCGTAGTATGTGCATTGTCCACCAATACCGCATATGGCTGGCAACAAGAATATATCGTTGATGCTATGTCAGGTCATACGGCTGAACGTTATACATGGGACAGCGATCACCAACCGCGTTATAACGACGTACTGGAAGAGCGCATTCGCTCCACTCAGAACGTAGCAGGACCGGTGATGAATATGGCGGACCAAAAGACTCTGGATGCAACCAGCGGTATGAGCATGGGCTGGAATTTTCCCCTGGCCAGGCAGGTAACTACTGGTCCGGTTGCTGCCCTGCATTATGACGGTTCAACAACCTCTACCTATAACGAGTTTGGTGACAGCGCGACCTCTGTGACACAAATCGATCCGCTGTGGCATGCCAGCGTGAGTACAGTTGGCTGGCGGGTAGATTCGCAGTTTGGCGATGTTAGACCGTGGGCGCAAATCAGCTATAACCAGCAGTTTGGCGAGAATATCTGGAAGGCGCAGTCTGGCCTCAGCCGTATGACGGCAGCGAGCCAGGACGGTAACTGGCTGGATGTCACCGTGGGGGCAGATATGCTGCTCAACCCGCACATGGCTGCTTATGCAGCGCTCTCTCAGGCGGAAAAAAGTACAAATAATAGTGACTATATGTACACCATGGGGGTGAGTGCCAAATTTTAACGAGATGATGCGTAACCAAAACAACTTTTTTACATATTTAGATCAATAATCGCACGCCTTCCAGCGATAGTGTGTACTAACTCATGCGAGAAAACTCAGTCCCCCGACTTTTTGTCTAGTCATTCATTCCGCAATCCAGGCATTTCATTCCGTCCTGATGGCATCTCATGCCTTTTTCTCCCTGCATAAACTGCACTTCGTTATGGTTGTCAGCAGAGAATTTCCCTTTTGTTTATGCAGGAAGACTGCCATGAAAACTTCTGATTATCAGCGTACCCGCTGGCTGACACTTATCGGCACTATCATTACCCAATTTGCCTTAGGTTCTGTTTATACCTGGAGCCTGTTTAATGGCGCGCTCTCCTCGAAGCTGGATGCGCCTGTCAGCCAGGTCGCATTTTCCTTTGGCTTGCTGAGCCTGGGCCTGGCGATTTCTTCTTCTGTCGCCGGTAAACTTCAGGAACGTTTTGGCGTGAAACGCGTCACCATGGCATCCGGTATCCTGCTGGGCGTGGGCTTTTTCTTAACGGCACACTCAGACAGCCTGATTATGTTGTGGCTGAGCGCAGGGGTATTGGTCGGCCTGGCGGACGGCGCTGGATATCTGTTAACGCTTTCTAACTGCGTAAAATGGTTCCCTGAGCGTAAAGGGCTGATTTCCGCCTTTGCTATCGGCTCTTATGGTCTGGGCAGCCTCGGGTTTAAATTTATCGACACCCATTTGCTGGCCACCGTTGGACTGGAAAAAACGTTCATCATCTGGGGTGCAATTGCGTTGGTGATGATTGTCTTTGGCTCCACGCTGATGAAAGATGCACCAAATCAGGAAGTGAAGTCAGTAAATGGCGTTGTTGAGAACGACTACACCCTGGCACAGTCCATGCGTAAACCACAGTACTGGATGTTGGCAGTGATGTTCCTGACAGCGTGTATGAGTGGTCTGTATGTGATTGGTGTGGCGAAAGATATCGCACAAAGCCTGGCGCATATGGATGTGGCGACGGCGGCCAATGCGGTAACGGTGATTTCTATCGCTAACCTGTCAGGTCGTCTGGTGCTGGGTATTCTGTCTGACAAAATTTCCCGTATTCGTGTTATCACCATTGGTCAGGTTGTTTCTCTGGTCGGTATGGCGGCACTGCTTTTCGCTCCGCTTAATAGCACGACCTTTTTTGCAGCGATTGCCTGTGTGGCGTTTAACTTTGGTGGCACCATTACCGTGTTCCCGTCACTGGTAAGTGAGTTCTTCGGCCTGAATAATCTGGCGAAAAACTATGGTGTTATCTACCTTGGCTTTGGGATCGGCAGCATTTGCGGTTCAATCATCGCCTCGCTGTTTGGCGGCTTCTATGTGACCTTCTGTGTTATCTTCGCGCTGCTTATCATCTCACTGGCGCTGTCTACCACCATTCGTCAGCCACAGCGAAGCGTATTTACCGAGGCGCACGCCTAATCTTATTTAGTCGTCTGATTAATACAAGGCGCATATATTTACAAAAATATGTGCGCTGTTTGCATTCTCCATAAGCACTTTTGCTCCCTCCTGTGGTCTACTTACCCGCGCTTGTAGACATTTCATCTCTGCTGTTGTCGCATCTTTCACCTGTCTGGTCTGATTGACTGTTGCACAGGGTGTTTTTATCCCGATTTCCAGGGTTTTTTTGCATGAGATATATTAAGTCGATGACGCAGCAAAAGCTTAGCTTCTTGCTTGCGCTCTATATCGGTCTGTTTATGAACTGCGCAGTTTTTTATCGCCGATTCGGCAGCTTTGCGCAGGAATTTACCGCCTGGAAAGGAATCTCTGCGGTCGTTGAATTAGCTGGCGCGGTGCTGGCGACCTTCTTTTTACTTCGTGTTCTCTCTTTATTTGGTCGACGCGTCTGGCGTGTACTGGCCACCTTTGTAGTGCTTTGCTCCGCAGGTGCAAGCTATTACATGACCTTCCTGAATGTGGTGATTGGTTACGGCATTATTGCCTCGGTAATAACCACAGATATTGATTTATCGAAGGAAGTTGTGGGCTGGCATTTCATCGCCTGGCTGGTTTCTGTCAGCGTTTTTCCTTTGCTCCTGATCTGGAGTAATCGCTGTCGTTACACCCTGTTAAAACAGGTTCGTACGCCAGGACAAAGGTGGCGTAGCGTGGCCGTGGTCGTGCTGGCTGGCCTGATGGTGTGGGCACCGATTCGTCTGCTTGGTATGCAGCAGAAAACAGTTGAACGCGAAACGGGAATTGATTTACCCAGCTACGGCGGCGTAGTGGCGAACTCCTATCTGCCTTCAAACTGGCTTTCCGCGCTTGGATTGTATGCCTGGGCACAGGTTGATGAGTCTTCAGATAACAAATCGTTGATGAATCCGGCGAAGAAGTTTACCTACGTTGCACCAAAGAATATCGATGATACCTATGTCGTCTTTATTATCGGTGAAACGACGCGCTGGGATCACATGGGTATTTTTGGTTACGAGCGAAATACCACCCCAAGACTGGCTCAGGAAAAAAACCTCGCGGCATTCCGTGGCTATTCGTGTGATACCGCAACCAAGCTTTCACTGCGCTGTATGTTCGTACGTGAGGGTGGGGCAGACGATAACCCGCAGCGTACTCTGAAAGAACAAAACATCTTTTCCGTTCTCAGTCAGTTAGGGTTTAGTACCGATCTTTACGCGATGCAAAGTGAGATGTGGTTCTACAGCAATACGATGGCGGAAAACATCGCCTATCGTGAGCAGATTGGCGCTGAACCACGGAACCGTGGCAAAACGGTTGACGATATGCTGCTGATTGATGAGATGCAGCAATCCTTAAAGCAGGATGATAATGGCAAGCATCTGATTATTCTGCATACCAAAGGATCGCACTTTAACTACACGCAGCGCTACACCCGCGATTATGCCCAATGGAAGCCAGAGTGTGTCGATGTTGATAGCGGCTGCTCGAAGGCGCAGATGATCAACTCGTTTGATAACTCGGTGACCTATGTTGATCACTTTATTACCAAAGTGTATGACCAGTTGCGAGATAAGAAAGCGATAGTGTTCTACGCCGCGGATCACGGTGAGTCGATTAACGAGCGTGAGCATTTGCACGGTACGCCGCGTAAAATGGCTCCGCCAGAGCAGTTCCGCGTTCCCATGCTGGTGTGGATGTCTGACAAATATCTGGAAGATCCCGAGCATGCGAAGGCGTTTGCCCACCTGAAGCAAGAGGCCGATATGAAGGTGCCGCGTCGCCATGTGGAACTGTATGACACCATTTTAGGTTGCCTTGGTTATACCTCGCCAAATGGTGGTATTAACGAGAACAATAACTGGTGTCGTATCCCGGACGAACAGAAGGCTACGGCTCAGTAACGGGGCTGCTGACTTTCTCGCCGATCGAATGCCATTTTGTGACGTAGGGATTGACGGGCGCGCACCTGCGCAGTAAGATGCGCCCCGCATTCGGTGATTGGCGCAGCCTGGTAGCGCACTTCGTTCGGGACGAAGGGGTCGGAGGTTCGAATCCTCTATCACCGACCAAATTTAAAACCCTGCTCAACGAGCAGGGTTTTTTGCATTTGTAGCCGTGAGGATGAGAACCTCCGGGGGTAAGAGGTTCGACTCGAGCAGCGCGAGAGAACGTTGCAACAGCAACGGTCCGCAGGGCGAGGCACGAAGTGGCGAGTAGTCCTCTATCACCGACTAATAACTTACCTTCATTTCATCTGCAAAAATTGTGCACCACTTCCCACTGACAGTTAACGATTCTGTGACATATTCCATTGTCTTTTTTTATATTAGCTTGAATCTTTTTTTGCGTTACTTATGGCTGAACCTAGCATTTTCCGCTGTGCGTTTTAACGTTCATGGTATTAATCGCTCAGATATGCAGCATTAATTTAGAAATTTTTCATAATCTGCATAAATGTTAATCACCAAATGTTGCTAAATATGAAGATATTTATTCTGGCATAGTGCGCGTAGCACAAATTTCCCTGCTGAAAATATCAGTCTGCACTTTTTTTAATCTTTGTTTGCGAATTCTCACCCTTGGTGTAAATCACGGTTACCTGTATTGACGTTTTCACATTCTGTTGACAGATTGTAGGGCATGAGGGGCATTTCATGGAGAATCCGCACTGCAACTCAGTCGCTTATGTGAACGGAATCCCTATCCTCTTAACGCCGACCCGGCCGGGTAAAAAACAAAAAAGGCCAGGCGGTGCAAACCCACTGCAAAGGGTAAAACAACAAACATCACATTTGGAGCAGAAGAATGAGTATTTCCTTGAAGAAGTCAGGGATGCTGAAGCTTGGTCTGAGCCTGGTGGCTATGACCGTCGCAGCAAGCGTACAGGCTAAAACTCTGGTTTATTGTTCAGAAGGATCTCCTGAAGGCTTTAACCCACAGCTTTTCACCTCTGGTACCACTTATGACGCCAGCTCAGTGCCGATTTATAACCGCCTGGTTGAATTCAAAACTGGTACGACTGAAGTTATTCCGGGCCTTGCTGAGAAGTGGGAAATCAGCGAAGACGGTAAAACATATACCTTCCACCTGCGTCAGGGTGTGAAGTGGCAGGACAATAAAGAATTTAAACCAACGCGTGATTTTAACGCCGATGACGTGGTGTTCTCTTTCGATCGTCAGAAAAATGCTCAGAACCCGTACCATAAAGTGTCTGGCGGCAGCTATGAATACTTCGAAGGAATGGGCCTGCCAGACCTGATAAGCGAAGTGAAGAAAGTTGACGATAAAACCGTTCAGTTCGTGCTGACGCGTCCTGAAGCGCCGTTCCTTGCGGACCTGGCTATGGACTTCGCCTCTATTCTTTCCAAAGAATATGCTGACAACATGCTGAAAGCGGGCTCCCCGGAGAAAGTGGATCTGAACCCAATCGGTACCGGTCCGTTCCAGCTGCAGCAGTACCAGAAAGACTCCCGTATTCTGTATAAAGCATTCGAAGGCTACTGGGGCACCAAACCGCAGATCGACCGTCTGGTCTTCTCCATTACGCCTGACGCTTCTGTGCGTTATGCCAAACTGCAGAAGAATGAGTGCCAGGTAATGCCATACCCGAATCCGGCTGATATCGCACGTATGAAGCAGGATAAAAACATCAATCTGATGGAGCAGGCGGGTCTGAACGTTGGCTATCTCTCTTTCAACACCGAGAAGAAACCGTTTGATGACGTGAAAGTCCGTCAGGCGCTGACCTACGCGGTGAACAAAGAAGCAATCATCAAAGCCGTTTATCAGGGTGCAGGTGTTGCTGCGAAAAACCTGATCCCACCAACTATGTGGGGCTACAACGATGACGTTAAAGACTACAGCTACGATCCAGAGAAAGCCAAAGCGCTGCTGAAAGAAGCGGGTCAGGACAAAGGCTTCACTGTTGAGCTGTGGGCAATGCCGGTACAGCGTCCGTACAACCCGAACGCACGCCGTATGGCTGAGATGATCCAGGCTGACTGGGCGAAAATTGGCGTTCAGGCCAAGATTGTCACCTACGAGTGGGGCGAGTACCTCAAGCGCGCCAAATCTGGTGAGCACCAGGCCGTTATGATGGGCTGGACCGGCGACAACGGGGATCCGGATAACTTCTTCGCTACGCTGTTCAGCTGTGCAGCAGCGAAAGATGGTTCCAACTACTCTCGCTGGTGCTACAAGCCGTTTGAAGATTTGATTCAGCCGGCGCGTGCGACCGACGATCACAATAAGCGTATTGAACTCTACAAACAGGCCCAGGTGGTGATGCATGACCAGGCTCCGGCACTGATTATCGCTCACTCCACCGTATATGAGCCGGTGCGTAAAGAAGTCAAAGGCTATGTGGTTGATCCATTAGGCAAACACCACTTCGAAAATGTCTCTGTCGAATAATTAAAAGCAAGCCCGGCCGCGTTACGTACCGTTAAGTCGGACCCGCGTAACGCGATCTGGCAGTAATGCTTTATCTCCTTCTCGCTTGAGGGGGAGATAAGATTTGTGAGCAATACAGACGTGCTGTCACCAGGCTGCACGTCATTAGAGAGAATCCGGGTTATGTTGCAGTTCATTCTCCGACGTTTGGGACTCGTCATCCCCACGTTTATCGGTATCACTCTTCTCACCTTTGCCTTCGTCCATATGATCCCCGGTGATCCGGTGATGATCATGGCAGGTGAACGTGGTATCTCCCCTGAGCGCCATGCTCAACTCTTAGCTGAACTCGGTCTGGATAAGCCGATGTGGCAACAATACCTCCATTATATTTGGGGGGTGATGCATGGCGATTTGGGTATCTCACTGAAAAGCCGTTTACCGGTGTGGGAAGAGTTTGTGCCTCGCTTTAAAGCGACGCTGGAGTTAGGCGTCTGCGCCATGATTTTTGCTACCGCAGTGGGAATTCCAGTCGGTGTACTCGCTGCTGTTAAGCGTGGTTCCATTTTCGACCATACCGCAGTTGGCCTGGCTCTGACCGGTTATTCCATGCCTATCTTCTGGTGGGGCATGATGCTGATCATGCTGGTCTCCGTGCAGTGGAATCTGACGCCTGTTTCCGGGCGGGTAAGCGACATGGTGTTCCTTGATGATTCCAATCCACTCACCGGTTTCATGCTGATCGACACCGCCATCTGGGGTGAAGAGGGCAACTTCATTGATGCCGTGGTGCATATGATCCTGCCTGCGATGGTGCTGGGGACAATTCCGCTGGCGGTGATAGTGCGTATGACCCGTTCGTCAATGCTGGAGGTGTTGGGTGAAGATTATATTCGCACTGCTCGCGCCAAAGGTTTGACGCGGATGCGTGTAATCATCATTCATGCGCTGCGCAATGCCATGCTGCCCGTCGTGACCGTTATCGGCCTGCAGGTCGGTACGCTGCTGGCAGGGGCAATCCTGACCGAAACCATATTTTCGTGGCCGGGTCTGGGGCGGTGGCTGATTGATGCGTTACAACGCCGTGATTATCCGGTTGTGCAGGGCGGCGTATTGCTGGTGGCGACGATGATTATTCTCGTCAACCTGCTGGTAGACCTGCTGTACGGCGTGGTGAACCCGCGTATTCGGCATAAGAAGTAAGGGGCCATCATGTCACAGGTTACTGAAAATAAAGTTATTACTGCACCGGTGCCCATGACCCCGTTGCAGGAGTTCTGGCACTATTTCAAACGCAACAAAGGTGCGGTTGTTGGGTTGGTATACGTTGTTGTGATGATCCTGATTGCGGTCTTTGCAAACGTCCTCGCGCCGTACAACCCGGCTGATCAGTTCCGCGATACGCTGCTGGCTCCGCCTGCATGGCAGGAAGGCGGTACGATGGCGCATTTGTTTGGTACGGATGACGTAGGGCGCGATGTGTTGTCTCGCCTGATGTACGGTGCTCGTCTGTCGCTGCTGGTCGGCTGTCTGGTGGTAGTACTCTCCTTGATGATGGGAGTGGTCCTGGGGCTGGTTGCGGGCTACTTCGGCGGTATTGTTGATAACATCATCATGCGCGTAGTGGATATCATGCTGGCGCTGCCGAGCCTGTTACTGGCGTTGGTGCTGGTAGCGGTATTTGGTCCGTCTATCGGTAACGCCGCGCTGGCGCTGACGTTTGTGGCATTGCCACACTATGTGCGTCTGACGCGCGCCGCCGTACTGGTGGAAGTCAACCGCGACTATGTTACCGCTTCCCGTGTGGCGGGGGCCGGAGCGATGCGCCAGATGTTCGTTAATATTCTTCCTAACTGTCTTGCGCCGCTGATTGTTCAGGCGTCGCTCGGCTTCTCTAACGCCATTCTCGATATGGCCGCGCTTGGCTTCCTTGGCATGGGTGCGCAACCGCCGACGCCGGAGTGGGGCACCATGCTCTCCGACGTGTTGCAGTTCGCGCAAAGTGCATGGTGGGTCGTGACCTTCCCGGGTCTGGCGATCCTGCTGACGGTGCTGGCATTTAACCTGATGGGTGACGGTCTGCGTGACGCGCTCGATCCCAAACTGAAGCAGTAAGAGGTTCGAGATGGCGTTATTAAATGTAGATAAATTATCAGTGCACTTCGGCGATGTGGGTTCCGAATTCCGCGCTGTAGACCGCATTAGCTACAGTGTAAACCAGGGTGAAGTGGTTGGCATTGTGGGGGAATCCGGCTCGGGTAAATCCGTCAGCTCGCTGGCGATTATGGGGCTGATTGACTACCCTGGCCGCGTAATGGCTGAGGCGCTGGAGTTTAACGGTCGCGACCTGAAGCGTATCTCTGAGAAAGAGCGCCGTCAGTTGGTGGGCGCAGAAGTGGCGATGATCTTCCAGGATCCGATGACCAGCCTGAACCCATGCTATACCGTTGGCTACCAGATTATGGAAGCCATAAAGGTACATCAGGGTGGTAACAAGAAAACCCGCATTCAGCGGGCGATTGACCTGCTGACGCTGGTGGGCATCCCCGATCCCGCCTCGCGTCTGGATGTTTATCCGCACCAGCTTTCCGGTGGTATGAGCCAGCGTGTGATGATCGCGATGGCGATTGCCTGCCGTCCGAAGTTGCTGATTGCCGATGAACCGACAACGGCGCTGGATGTGACCATCCAGGCGCAAATCATTGAGTTGCTGCTGGAGCTACAGCAGAAAGAAAATATGGCGCTGGTGTTGATTACTCACGATCTGGCGCTGGTGGCTGAGTCGGCGCACAAAATCATTGTGATGTATGCCGGCCAGGTGGTGGAAACCGGGGCTGCGCACGATATTTTCCGCGCTCCTCGGCATCCGTACACTCAGGCATTGTTGCGTGCGCTACCGGAGTTTGCCCAGGATAAAGCGCGCCTGGCATCGCTGTCGGGCGTGGTTCCGGGTAAGTACGATCGTCCGAACGGCTGTCTGCTGAACCCGCGCTGCCCGTATGCAACGGATAAGTGCCGTAGCGTTGAACCGGAGCTGAACATATTGGGCGACGGTCGCCAGTCGAAATGCCATTACCCACTCGATGATGCCGGGAGGCCTGGGCTATGAGTACGCATGATGCCACCTCGCAACAACCATTGTTGCAGGCAATTGACCTGAAAAAACATTACCCGGTGAAGAAGGGCATGTTCGCTCCGGAGCGCCTGGTGAAAGCGCTGGACGGTGTGTCTTTCACCCTTGAACGCGGTAAAACGCTGGCAGTGGTCGGAGAGTCAGGCTGTGGGAAATCGACGCTCGGTCGCCTGCTGACGATGATTGAAGTTCCAACCGGCGGTGAGCTGTATTACCAGGGACAGGATCTGCTTAAACACGACCCGCAGGCGCAAAAACTGCGTCGACAGAAAATCCAGATTGTGTTCCAGAACCCGTATGGTTCTCTGAATCCGCGTAAAAAAGTGGGGCAGATTCTGGAGGAGCCGTTGCTGATCAACACCTCGCTCAGCAAAGAACAGCGTCGTGAAAAAGCGCTGGCGATGATGGCGAAAGTGGGTCTCAAAACTGAGCACTATGACCGCTATCCGCATATGTTCTCCGGCGGTCAACGTCAGCGCATCGCGATTGCCCGTGGTCTGATGCTTGATCCGGACGTGGTGATTGCCGATGAACCTGTTTCCGCGCTCGACGTATCCGTACGCGCACAGGTACTGAATCTGATGATGGATCTGCAGCAGGATCTGGGGCTGTCCTATGTCTTTATCTCCCACGATTTGTCGGTAGTGGAACATATTGCCGATGAAGTCATGGTGATGTACCTCGGCCGCTGTGTGGAGAAAGGAACCAAGGACCAAATCTTCAATAATCCGCGTCATCCTTATACGCAGGCTCTGCTCTCCGCGACGCCACGGCTGAACCCGGATGACCGCCGGGAGCGTATTAAGCTGACCGGCGAGCTGCCAAGCCCATTGAACCCACCGCCGGGCTGCGCGTTTAATGCCCGTTGCCGCCGTCGTTTTGGTCCTTGTACTCAGCTACAACCCCAGCTTAAAGACTATGGTGGTCAGTTGGTGGCATGCTTTGCCGTCGACCAGGATGAGAACCCACAGCAATAAAGGTGGGTTATGACCTGATAACCGGAGCCTTGTGCTCCGGTTTTTTATATCTTTGTTTTTATCCCCACAGTGTGAGGTTATTGGCAGAACATTCTGCCGTGTCGGCTAGAATGTGTTCAGTACTGTAAGCATCACAGAAATATCTACTTCGCAGTTGCTAACTATTTGGAGCAAATGTGGTTACGATACGCTGGGATATTAAAACAATTGACCGCCTGTCTATGGTTGAGGACGTTCTTAAGGAGTTCTCTTTCTGTGACATTAATATCATTTCAATGAAAGTGACGACGGGCAGGATCCTGATTAAGTCGTGGTGTCGTCAACTGCAGGATATTTCTGGCGTTGAATCTCGTTTAAACCAGCGTACTGATATTATTAACGTTGCCTGGCTTTCTGAAGAGATTGCAGGGCTATCGTCACCGGATCTGACTCGCCCGCGTTATTTTTCAGACATTATTTGCAGCAGCCAGAGCATGCAGTTGCTGATTGAAAAGGCGATCAGAATCGCGGATAGCAAATATACCGTTTTAATCCGGGGTGAAACCGGTACCGGAAAAGAGCTGCTGGCCCGGGCTATCCATAATTCCGGGCATCGGCGCTTTTACCCGTTTATTCCCGTTAACTGCTCAGCGTTACCAGAGGCGCTGATGGAAAGTGAATTCTTCGGCTATGAAAGAGGGGCCTTCAGCGGTGCTGACTGCAAAGGTAAAAAGGGGCTGTTTGAAATGGCTGATAAAGGCACCCTGTTTCTGGATGAATTTGGTGAAATGCCGTTGAGTTTACAGGCTAAATTGCTGCGTGTTCTTCAGGATGGCGGGATACGTCGCGTTGGTGGGGCACAAATTATTCCAGTAAATGTGCGCATTATTGTGGCAACCAACGCAAATCTGGAGGAAATGGTCGAACAACGCCTGCTACGGGCCGATCTTTATTATCGTATTAACGTGCTTTCCCTCACCATTCCTCCTTTACGGGAGCGCCCGCAGGATATCAGCCAACTTATTCGCCATTTTGTGCAGAAATACGCAAAGGAATTCCAGCGACGTCTGATTCTGGATAAAGCCTGTTTTGAGGCATTGCATCATCACGCCTGGCCGGGAAACGTTCGCGAGCTGGAAAACACTATTATTCGTCTGATGCTGATGGCGGAATCCGATGTTATTACCAGAGAGGATTTGGGGATGACAAATATGCCATCGGCTAAGCAGGTCCATGCCGAGCGCCCTTTTAAAGAGCAAGTTCAGTACGCTGAGCGTCAGCTAATCGAGCAGATGGTTGAAGAAAATGTCTCGTCGCGGCATATTGCCAAAGCGTTGGGGGTATCTCATACCACGGTACTGAATAAAATCCGCAGCTATCAACTGGAGAGTGTGAGTTAAGCGCCGCCAGGATTTGACGGCGCACAATGCGGACTATTCAATCAGTTTCAATAGCGGCGACAGACACAGCAAAATTCCGTACAGCAGGATAAGCCAGGTTTTCAGCCCGCGTAGTTTTTCCAGTTGCGTCACTTTATAGATCAGGAAAAACGGAATAATGCACGAAACGATACCGTAAAGTGGGCTGCCCATCTGGAAGAATACCAACACCGACACGCGGAATGACACCCAAATAACCAGTGTTGTTACGATAAACGCGCAAATACCCAGAGTTAAAACCAGCGGGTTAATTTTCTCAACGTCGATTACGCGCCCTAGTACGTTAAGAATAATGCCCTTAATCGCTTCATGGAACCCCAGATAAATACCGAAGAATGCAGTCAACACGGCAAAGATATTTAATACCGTTGAGGTAATATGGATGATTTGTCCTGGAATAACCTGAGCCGCCAGTGCCAACGCAGAAATATTCTGCTCGAAGGCCGATACAGCTTCTTCATGACTAATGGAAAAGGTAAATGAAAACGAGAAGAACAGGATCACCGCAATCAGCGTAATGTAACTGATTCGATGGGTGCGAATGGCCATGCGTGTAGCCAGTATTCTGTCAGACACCCGTTTGCGGTAGGCGATGTTCATTGGGTTCAGCACCTGAATAAACACCGCCGAAAAGAAGCAGAATGGGATGGTCAGCAGTACGTCACGAAAGAACACTGACGCCTCTGGGAACGCACTGATATTGCTAAAATTCCAGTGTGGAACCATCGCAAAACCAAACACAACGATGATACCCACTTTCACCACTACCATTGGACCGGAGATTTTGAATAGCAGCTTCTCCCCACCGGAGGCAATAGCAACCAGTACAGCAAAAATAGCTACTTTATAGATGATCGATTGTGAAAGATCGGCATCAGTCAGCCCGAAGGTTTTTATATATGAAGCGCTGTCAAAAACAACGGATAATGAATATATAAATATACCATGGATAATCATCAGGAAATAAATGACACCGAGAAACACTCCCCAGTTTTTTCCCAGGTAATGACTAATAATATCGGTGTAGTCATTGCAGGTTTCGCTTTCTGATAATGTTTTTAAATAAATATCCTGCACAATATAGGTTGCTGGGTAGGCAATAATAAATGCGACAATAAATACCCAAATACCTGTCAGGCCAATTTGTACTGGCATCAGTACCGTTCCGGCACCAATTGCCATGCCGATGCAGAGTAGCACCCAGCCAAAATCGTATTTCGTGAACGGTATTTTTTGTGAGAATGGTACGGCGGTTGCTGTATTGTTGCTTAATTGTAATGTGTTGTCCTGCATAGAACCCCCTGCCCAAAATACTCACTCTCCCTGAAAAAGGATTGTGCGTATAACCAGGCTGTTGTGCCTTGATTCTCAACGACCTGAACCGAGCGGCGTCGGTTCAGGTCGTAATGGTCAGAATGTTGCCTTTCTGATGGCGTGTTCAAGGTCGTTAATAATATCTTCTGGATCTTCAAGACCTACAGAAAGACGGATAAGTCCGTCGGTAATACCTGCTTTAAGCCGTTCCTCTGGCGCAACGGGCGAATGTGTCATAGACGCTGGGTGCTGAATGAGGGTTTCGGTATCACCGAGACTGACCGCGAGGAGGCACAATTCTACAGAATTGATCATCCGTCTGCCAGCCTCCAGGCCTCCGGCGATTTCAAAGCTGATAATTCCTCCCGGCAGACTCATCTGGCGTTTACCCAGCTCATACTGCGGGTGTGAAGGCAGGCCAGGATAATAAACTCGGGTAATAGACGGATGACCTTCCAGGAAGCGAGCAATTTTTAACGCGTTTTCACAGTGGCGTTCCATACGAATGCCCAGCGTTTTAACACCACGCAGCGTCAGCCAGGCGTTGAAGGGGCTCATACAGCCGCCGGTGATATCCTTCAGCCCGACGAATCGTGCCTGGTCGATAAAATCCTGCTTGCCAACAATGATGCCGCCAATCACGTCTCCGTGACCGTTGATGTATTTGGTCACACTGTGCACCACGATGTCGGCACCTAATTGCAGAGGCTGCTGACAGTATGGCGACATAAAGGTGTTATCCACGACCAGCAATGCACCTTGTTGATGGGCTATGCCAGCCACCGTTTCAATATCGACCAGTGAGAGCGTTGGGTTGGCTGGCGTTTCGATATATACCACTTTAGTTTCCGGGCGCATGGCAGCACGGATTTCATCGGGTTTTGCGGCGTCAACGAAGCTCACGTTAATACCGAACTTCGGCATGCTGTGGGACAGAAAAGCATGAGTACAGCCGTAAATTGCACTGGCGGAAACGATATGATCGCCCTGCTGGCACAGGGTCAGCAGTGACGTTGTGATGGCTGAGATACCGGATGCGGTTGCCAATGCGGCGTCGCCTTTTTCCAGTACCGCCAACTTTTTCTCCAGCGCGTCGGTGGTGGGGTTACCCAAACGGGTATAAATGTACCCGGACTCCTCGAGCGCAAAGCGGGCGGCACCTTGTTCGGCGCTGTCAAAAACAAATGTTGAAGTCTGGAAAATAGGCGTACTAAGCGCGCCAGTGGAAGGATCGGGTTGTTGCCCCGCGTGAACGATCTGAGTATTGAATCCGTAAGTACGACAGTCAGACATGATATCTCCTTTAATTCGGAACAGAACAGCTCACACTCAAATAGCAATCGCTGTGCCATAAAATGAACCTATGGATATCAATGCATTAGATAAATCGCTGTTTAGTAAGCTGTCAGGAAAGTTGCCATCTGGCAAAAAACTTTCCAGCCATGAAGGATGTGCGCGTACAAGTCTGATTGCGAAGCTTCACGCAGACTGAGTTATGGTGGGGTGATAGGCCGTAATTGTTGACATAGAATCCGCGGCAAGCCGGACTCGTCCGGTGAGGCGCAATGTTGCGGGGGCTTGATCCCTGGCGGCATAGGTTGCTGGAACGAGAAAACCCCCGCACGTTGTTTGGTATAAACCGGCAACATAACGGGGGCTAACTTGAATCCAGACAATTCAAGAATAGCCGCGAAAAGTTGCCATTGCAACACAGGCGGTTATATGACGCTCGCGCAGTTAGGCATTGCCTTCTGGCACGATCTGGTTGCTTCGGTCATCGCTGGCATTACTGCCAGTCTGATTGTGAACTGGCTGCGTAACAGAAAGTGACAGGGCTTATGGGCGTCAGCCTGCTGTAATGGAAATATGCGCCCGGACCAGGCCGCAGGGATAAACCTTGCGGCCTTTTTTGTCTTTATTGCAGGTAAGTTCCATCGCTATGTGGCTAACCTGCTGCGATAATGCGTGCGGGGAAGTTTTCAGATAGCGCCTCTCTTAATACGGCTACGATCGGGTATACTCTGACGGCAGTTTCGTCTATCCGTGGAGAGTCAGTTTGCGTGTCAGTCGCTCGTTAACAATTAAGCAGATGGCGATGGTTGCGGCCGTTGTCATGGTGTTTGTTTTTATTTTTTGCACCGTTTTGCTGTTTCATCTGGTACAGCAGAATCGCTACAACACGGCTACGCAACTTGAAAGCATCGCTCGCTCCGTCCGTGAACCTCTGTCGGCCTCTATTCTGAAAGCGGATATCCCCGAAGCGGAAACGATTTTAAGCCGAATTCAGCCCGCGGGTGTGGTCAGCCGCGCTGATGTTGTCCTGCCTAATCAGTTTCAGGCATTACGGATGAGCTTTATTCCCGAACGCCCCGTCCCGGTGATGGTGACTCGCCTGTTTGAACTGCCGGTACAGATTTCATTGCCGGTCTATTCTCTTGAGCGCTCCGCCAACCCGCAGCCTCTGGCGTATCTGGTTCTGCAGGCGGATTCGTATCGCATGTACAAATTCGTCATGAGCACGCTCTCAACGTTAGTGACCATTTACTTACTTTTGTCCTTAATATTGACGGTGGCAATCTCCTGGTGCATTAACCGTTTGATTGTGCATCCGTTACGCAAAATTGCTCGCGAGTTGAACGATATTCCTCAACAGCAGCTGATTGGCTACCAACTGGCGTTACCACGCCTGCATCAGGATGATGAGATTGGTATGCTGGTGCGCAGTTATAACCTGAATCAGCAGATGGTGCAGCGCTACACTGAAGAACAAAACGACCATTCGATGCGGTTCCCGGTTTCTGATCTACCCAACAAGACCTTTCTGATGGGGCTACTGGAGCAGGTCGTTACCCGCCAGCAAACCACGGCGCTAATGATTGTCACCTGTGAGACCCTGCGTGATACCGCGGGTGTATTGACCGAAACCCAGCGGGAGATCCTGTTGCTAACGCTGGTCGAGAAACTGAAATCGGTGCTGGCGCCCAGAATGGTGCTGACCCAGGTGAGTGGCTATGACTTTGCCATTATTGCACACGGTGTGAAGGAACCCTGGCATGCGATTACATTAGGTCAGCAAGTACTCACTATCATGAATGAGCGGCTGCCTATTCAAAGCATTCAGCTACGTCCAAACTGCAACATTGGAGTGGCGATGTATTACGGTGACTTGAGTGCTGAACAGCTATACAGTCGCGCACTCTCGGCAGCATTAACCTCGCGTCGCAGAGGTAAAAACCAAATTCAGTTCTTTGACCCGCAGCAAATGGAAGAAGCACAGCAGCGTTTAACGGAAGAGAATGACATTCTTACCGCACTGGATAATCAGCAGTTTGCGCTTTGGATACAGCCACAGGTAGAGATATCCAGCGGTAAGATGTTGAGTGCAGAAGCGTTATTGCGGATCCAACAACCGGACGGAAGCTGGGAGCTGCCGGAAGGGTTAATCGACAGGATTGAATCCTGCGGTCTGATGATAACGGTCGGCTACTGGATACTTGAAGAGTCCTGTCGCCAGCTTTCCGCCTGGCAGGAGCGCGGCCTGATGTTGCCGCTGTCGGTGAATCTTTCGGCGTTGCAACTGATGCACCCGAGTATGGTGTCTGACCTGCTGGAACTGCTAAACCGCTATCGTATTAAGCCAGGCACATTGATTCTGGAAGTGACCGAAAGCCGACATATCGATGATCCGAACGCCGCTGTGGCTATTTTGCGCCCACTGCGTAATGCGGGTGTACGTATCGCGTTGGATGACTTTGGCATGGGCTATGCGGGGCTTCGACAGCTGCAACACATGAAGTCGCTGCCGGTAGATGTGCTCAAAATCGATAAGATGTTTGTTGAAGGATTACCGGAAGACAGCAGCATGATCACTGCAATTATTCAGTTGGCCCACAGCCTCGATTTGCAGATGATCGCCGAAGGTGTCGAAACCGAAGCGCAGCGAGAGTGGTTATCGCAGGCGGGAGTGGAAGTGGCCCAGGGATTCCTGTTTGCCCGTCCGGTTCCGGCAGATATCTTCGAAGAACGTTATTTAACGAAGGAATGGCCTGATTACAAAAGTTAAAAAAGGTAGCGCTTGTGCGAGCCAGCTCAAATTTTTTAACATTTTTGTATCAATTATGATCTTTGTACATTTCTGTGATGTTGTGTGGGTGTTACTTTAAGGCCGCAGGTTAAATAAAACCTTACAAGACCTGTGGTTTTTACTTTAAGGACACCCTATGAAAACCTCTATCTTCAAAAGCCTTTACTTTCAGGTCCTGACAGCAATTGCCATTGGTATTCTCCTTGGCCATTACTACCCTGAATTAGGCGCCCAAATGAAACCGCTTGGCGACGCGTTCGTTAAGCTTATTAAGATGGTCATCGCACCTGTCATCTTCTGTACTGTCGTCACCGGCATTGCAGGTATGGAAAGTATGAAAGCAGTAGGCCGCACCGGTGCGGTTGCCCTGCTTTATTTTGAAGTGGTCAGTACAATTGCACTGATCATCGGTCTTATCATCGTCAACGTGGTGCAACCTGGTGCCGGGATGAACGTCGATCCGGCGACGCTGGATGCTAAAGCAGTAGCGATTTACGCTGAACAGGCAAAAGACCAGGGGATTGTGGGCTTCCTGATGGATATTATCCCGGGTAGCGTCATTGGGGCGTTCGCCAGTGGCAACATCCTGCAGGTATTGCTGTTTGCGGTAATGTTTGGTTTTGCTCTGCATCGTCTGGGCAGCAAAGGCCAGATGATTTTCAACGTAATTGAAAGCTTCTCGCAGGTCATTTTCGGCATCATCAACATGATCATGCGCCTGGCGCCAATCGGTGCTTTCGGTGCCATGGCCTTTACCATCGGTAAATATGGCGTCGGAACGCTGGTACAGTTGGGTCAGCTGATTATCTGCTTCTACATCACCTGTATTCTGTTTGTGGTGGTGGTGCTGGGATCGATTGCCCGTGCAACCGGCTTTAGCATCTTCAAGTTCATCCGCTATATCCGTGAAGAACTGTTGATCGTTCTGGGCACATCTTCTTCCGAGTCGGCGCTGCCGCGTATGCTCGATAAGATGGAAAAGCTGGGCTGTCGGAAGTCGGTAGTCGGACTGGTTATCCCTACAGGCTACTCGTTTAACCTTGATGGTACGTCGATCTATCTGACGATGGCGGCGGTATTTATCGCGCAGGCAACGAACAGTCATATGGATATCTTCCATCAGATAACTCTGCTGGTGGTGCTGCTGCTCTCCTCGAAAGGGGCTGCGGGTGTTACCGGAAGCGGCTTTATTGTTCTGGCTGCGACTATCTCCGCCGTGGGTCATTTGCCGGTTGCCGGTCTGGCGTTGATTCTTGGTATTGACCGATTCATGTCTGAAGCCCGCGCGCTGACCAACCTGGTTGGTAACGGTGTGGCAACGGTTGTCGTTGCTAAATGGGTGAAAGAACTGGACCACAAAAAGCTGGATGATGTGCTGAATAATCGTGCGCCGGATGGCAAAACGCACGAATTATCCTCTTAATCTCGTCACTTATGCCCGTAGTCCCTTGTAGGGCTACGGGCTCCTGCGCATAATTGACCCCTGTGCCCGAATTCATCAATACGATGGCTTTGGGATTTTTTCACTTCTTCCGTGACATTTTTATGTTCTCGCGGTCTAACACGAAGTGTTTTTAACGTCATATTCAGAGAGTCCTTTCAGGACTGTCTTTTTATTACCAGGATTGTTGATCAGGGGTTCACATGCAGGGCACAAAAATTCGACTTTTAGCGGGCGGCTTGCTGATGATGGCCTCTGCCGGCTATGTGCAGGCAGATGCGCTCCAGCCTGACCCGGCGTGGCAACAGGGCACGCTGGCAAATGGCTTACAGTGGCAAGTTCTCGCCACGCCCCAGCGTCCCAGCGACCGCATAGAGGTTCGCCTGCTGGTTAATACCGGTTCACTCACCGAAAGTACGCAACAGAGTGGTTTCAGCCATGCGATCCCTCGCATTGCGCTGACGCAAAGCGGTGGTCTGGATGCCGCGCAAGCCCGTTCATTGTGGCAGCAGGGGTTCGATCCAAAACGTCCCATGCCGCCCGTTATCGTTTCCTATGATTCCACACTGTATAACCTCAGTTTGCCTAACAGCCGCAATGACCTGCTGAAAGAGTCGTTATCTTATCTGGCGAACATTTCCGGCAAGCTGACCATCACGCCTGAAACGGTCAATCATGCGCTGAATAGCGAAGATATGGTTGCGACCTGGCCTATGGATACCAAAGAAGGGTGGTGGCGTTATCGTCTGAAGGGATCGACGCTGTTGGGACATGATCCCGCCGATCCGCTGAAAACACCAATTGATGCGGCGAAAATTCAGTCGTTCTATCAGAAATGGTATACCCCGGATGCCATGACGCTGATTATCGTCGGTAATGTTGATGCGCGCAGCGTGGCTGAGCAAATCAATAAAACCTTTGGTGAGTTAAAAGGAAAACGCGAAACGCCGGCACCAGTACCTACGCTCTCTCCACTGCGTGCCGAAGCGGTTAGCATTATGACCGATGCAGTGCGTCAGGATCGCCTTTCCATCATGTGGGATACACCGTGGCAGCCTATCCGCGAATCCTCCGCGCTGTTGCGCTACTGGCGTGCTGATTTAGCCCGTGAGGCGCTGTTCTGGCATATTCAGCAAACGCTAACCAAAAACAACGCTAAAGATATCGGCCTTGGTTTTGACTGTCGGGTTCTGTTCCTGCGCGCGCAGTGCGCCATTAACGTTGAGTCTCCGAACGATAAACTGAACGCGAATCTTGGCATGGTCGCGCGTGAACTGGCGAAAGTGCGTGATAAAGGTCTACCGGAAGAAGAGTTCAATGCGCTGGTGGCGCAAAAGAATCTGGAGCTGCAGAAACTGTTTGCCACCTATGGTCGTACCGATACCGATATTTTGATCAGCCAGCGCCTGCGTTCGCTGCAAAATCAGGTAGTGGATATCGCGCCAGAGCAGTACCAGCGTTTACGCCAGAACTTCCTCAACGGCCTGACCGTCGAAATGTTGAACCAGAACCTGCGCCAGCAATTATCGCAAGAGATGGCGTTAATTCTGCTCCAGCCGAAAGGTGAACCTGAATTCAATATGAAGGACTTGCAGGCTACGTGGGATCAAATTATGGCACCTGTGACAACCGCGGCGACTGCTGTCGAAACGGATGAGGCTCATCCTGAAGTGACGGATATTCCGCCGGTGCAATAAGCAGGAATTTCCCTCTCCCGGTCGGGAGAGGGGGAATAAAACTAGTGTGACATTCTATTGTGGCATTGCGTCGCGTGGAATAATCGCCCCACGATGCTGAATAACAGTGCTTGCTGTCAGGTGGCCGCGTTTGGCGGCTTCTGCGGCATCGCCACCGGTTAAGCGTACTGCCAGATATCCTGCGCTGAAGGAGTCTCCTGCAGCCGTGGTATCAATGACCTTCTCTTTCGGTAATTTTACAGCCGGTACATCAATGAGTTCTTCGCCAGCGATGGAAACCAGGCAAGAGTCTGCGCCACGCTTCACAACCACTTCCTGCACACCAGCTGCGTGAGTGCGGGCAATCACCTCGGTAACGGGTTTTTCGCCCCACAATGCGTCTTCATCATCCAGCGTCAGGAACGCGATATTGGTGCATTCCAGCATCTGCTGATACACCTGCTGTGTCTCTTCTTTACTGCTCCACAGACGTGGACGGTAGTTGTTGTCAAATATGACTTTTCCACCGTTGGCGCGGCATTCGCGGAGCAGCGATAGCAGCTTCTCACGGCTGGATGGGCTTAATATCGCCAGGCTTATTCCACTCAGATACAGGTAGTCGAATGTGGCCAGTTCTTCGCAAATGGCGGCAGACTGTTCACTCTCCAGCCAGAATTTTGCCGCAGCTTCATTACGCCAGTAATAGAAGGTGCGTTCACCGGTGTTGTCTGTCTCAATGTAATAGAGACCTGGGAGGCGATTTTCCATACGCTGCGTTAAAGAGGTATCGACGTTTTCGCTGTGCCAGGATTCCAGCATTTGTTGGCTGAAACTGTCAGTGCCCAGCGCCGTCACATAGTGTACGGAAAGTGCCGCAGAATCGACCTGACGGGCGATATAAACGGATGTATTCAACGTGTCGCCACCGAATCCGCGCTGAACATCAGCACCTTTCTGTGACAGCTCAATCATGCATTCGCCAATCACGGCAATCTTTCTGGACATAGTCGTAACCTGCTCTGAAAAAAATTAGCGTTAGTGTGCGCTGTGGGTAGTATGTGGTCAACTATATTAAAACATCGTTCCATTAATTTTTTGAGCCAGCACGTGTTCTGTGTGATTTTTGCCGCTTAGTTTTTTATTTTGCGTTGCGCTGAACGTAAAGTTCTGCGCCCGAGCGCCGATAACCTTTGACGAGTCCGGTCAGTCACACTCTTATTTACAGGACACCTCAGATGATAAAGCAGGTTACCCAGCAGCTAATTACGCCTGATGCGAGTATCGAAAGCTTGCTTGAGCGACGCTATTGGCTGCAGTGCGAGCGTGCTTACACCTATCAGCCGATTTACCAGACCAATGGGCGACTGATGGCCGTTGAGCTGCTGACTGTCGTGAGCCATCCTGATAACCCTTCCCACCGTATTGCGCCGGATCGTTATTTTGCTGAAGTGGCCGTTCGACACCGGGTTGACGTGGTGAAAGAGCAGCTTCACCAGTTGCAGTTAAAAGGCGAATTTTTCAGGGCCCACGGTCTGCTGGCGTCAGTGAATGTTGATGGACCGACGTTAATTGCGATGCGCCAGGAGGCTGAAATACTGAAAATCATCGAATGCCTGCCCTGGCTGCGATTCGAGCTGGTGGAGCATATTCGCCTGCCGAAGGGATCGTCTTTCGCCTCTATGTGCGAGTTCGGGCCACTCTGGCTGGATGATTTTGGTACCGGAATGGCGAATTTTTCGGCCCTCAGCGAAGTCAGTTATGACTACATTAAAGTGGCGCGGGACCTGTTTGTTATGCTGCGCCAGACGCCGGAAGGTCGGAACCTGTTCACGCTGTTATTACAGTTAATGAACCGCTATTGCCGTGGCGTGATCGTCGAAGGTGTAGAAACGCTGGAAGAGTGGCGTGATGTGCAAAACTCACCGGCTTTCGCCGCACAGGGCTATTTCCTCTCTCGCCCGGTCCCACTGGATACCCTTGAAGAGGTGATCTTGTCGCTTTGATATGGTCGTAGCGTGTCTCCTTTTGCCCTGCTGGACTATCTTTAGGACAGGCAAGGATGGAAACGAGGACGTAATATATGACGAAAGCAGGCAAAATAACCGCCATAGTATCAGGGGTTTTCTTGTTGTTGATCGTCGTACTCATCATGGTGATTGCGACATTTGACTGGAACCGGCTCAAACCGACCATCAACCAGAAAGTCTCTACTGAACTTAACCGACCATTCGCCATTCGGGGGGATTTAGGCGTTGTCTGGGAGCGCCAGAAGCAGGAGACCGGCTGGCGAAGCTGGATTCCGTGGCCGCATGTTCATGCTGAAGATATCATCCTCGGCAACCCGCCAGATATTCCTGATGTCACGATGGTACATCTTCCCCGTGTTGAAGCGACGCTTGCCCCATTGGCTTTGTTGACGAAAACCGTCTGGCTACCGTGGATCAAGCTGGTGAAACCGGATGCACGACTTATCCGCCTGTCGGAGAAAAACAACAACTGGACCTTTACCCTGGCGGGAGATGACAATCGCGAACCCAATACTTCGCCGTCTGCCTGGTCTTTCCGTCTGGATAACATTCTGTTCGATCAGGGGCGCATAGCCATCAACGATAAGGTGACTCGCTCTGAGATTGAAATTCTGGTCGATCCGTTGGGCAAGCCGCTTCCCTTTAGTGAAGTGACCGGAACGAAAAGCAAAGAGAGTAGCGCCAGCGTCGGAGACTACGTTTTTGGTCTGAAAGCGCAAGGGCGATATAACGGCGAACCGCTAACCGGGACAGGGAAAATAGGTGGAATGCTGGCATTACGGGGGGAAGGTACGCCTTTCCCGGTACAGGCCGATTTCCGTTCGGATAACACGCGTGTGGCATTTACAGGAACGGTGAAGGATCCGATGAAGATGGGGGGCGTGGATCTCCAGCTTAAATTCTCAGGTGATTCATTAGGGGATTTGTACGATTTGACGGGGGTACTTCTGCCGGACACCCCACCATTTGAAACTGACGGGCGCTTGGTGGCAAAAATCGATACCGGCAAATCTTCAGTTTTTAATTATCGTGATTTTAATGGCCGCATTGGCGACAGCGATATTCACGGTACGCTCGCCTATACCACTGGTAAGCCGCGTCCGAAGCTGGAAGGCGATGTTGAGTCGCGCCAGTTGCGGTTAGCTGATTTGGGACCACTGATTGGCGTCGACTCCGGGAAAGGTGCGGAGCGGGCGAAAAAATCTGAACAACGCAAAGGTGAAAAAAGCGTTCAGCCTGCGGGTAAAGTGTTGCCATACGACCGCTTCGAAACCGATAAATGGAACGTGATGGACGCTGACGTGCGTTTTAAAGGACGACGTATTGAGCACGGCAGTAGCCTGACCATCAGCGATCTCTCCACTCATATCATCCTGAAAAATGCCGACTTGCGGTTGCAGCCGCTGAAATTTGGTCTGGCGGGGGGCAGCATTGTTTCAAGCATCCATTTGCAAGGGAATAAAAAGCCGATGCAAGGAAGTGCGGATATACAGGCTCGCCGCCTGAAGCTGAAAGAGCTAATGCCGGATGTGGAACTGATGCAGAAAACGTTGGGCGAAATGAACGGAGATGCCAGATTTAGCGGTAGCGGGAATTCAGTGGCGGCACTGCTTGGTAACAGTAATGGCAATCTGAAGCTGCTGATGAATGATGGTCTTATCAGTCGAAATCTGATGGAAATTGTTGGACTGAATCTGGGTAACTATATCGTCGGGCAGATATTCGGTGATGACGAGGTCCGGGTGAACTGTGCGGCGGCGAATCTGGATATCGTCAATGGTGTTGCGCGTCCGCAGATTTTTGCGTTCGATACCGAAAATGCGGTCATCAATGTGACCGGAACCGCGAGCTTTGCCTCTGAACAGCTGGATTTAACCATTGATCCCGAGAGTAAAGGTATCCGTATTATCACCCTGCGTTCACCGCTGTATGTTCGCGGGACATTCAAGGATCCACAGGCCGGGGTGAAAGCCGGGCCGCTGATTGCGCGTGGCGCGGTTGCCGCAGCGCTGGCAACCTTAGTCACACCTGCGGCTGCCCTGCTGGCGCTGATTTCACCCTCTGAAGGTGAGGCCAACCAGTGCAGGACTATTTTGTCGCAGATGAAGAAGTGATTGCAGAAGAGAATTGCCGGATAGCACCGCTATCCGGCAAGCAAATTATAACGACTGGTGACGTGTTTCGTGGGTTAACAACAGTGCTATCAGCGTTAATGTCGCCATTGACGCCAGGTAAATGCCGACCGCTGGCAGACCATAGTTTCCCTGCAACCAGGCGGCAATATACGGAGCAACGGAAGCACCAAGGATTGACGAAACGTTATACGAAAATGATGCGCCAGTGTAGCGAACCTCGGTCGGGAAGAGCTCTGGTAGCAGCGCGCCCATCGGGCCGAATGTCAGCCCCATCAGGCTTAACCCCAGCAACAAGAAAGCGAACACCAGCGCCGGATTGCCGGAACCCAGCAGCGGTTTAAAGGCGAACAGCGCGAACAAAATGATAAGCGTAGTGATGATAAGCATACTCTTGCGACGACCAAACGCGTCGGCCAACAGTCCCGCCACGGGAACCATTACGCCAAAGCCAATCACCGCCATCATCAACATCCACAACACTTCATTACGCGGCAAGCCAAGACCCACCGGGGCAGCTGCGGTACTGAACGTCATTGAATAGACGGTCATGATATAGAACAGTGTATAGGTTGCCAGCATGATAAACGTACCGAGGATCGTTACGCGTACATGTTTTGTCAGCAAGGTACCCAGCGGGATTTTAACCTGCTTTTTCGCCGCAGCCACTTTAGCGAAAACTGGCGACTCATGCAGCGAAACACGAACGTACAGGCCGATGATCACCAGCACAGCAGAAAAGATAAACGGTATGCGCCAGCCCCAGCTCATAAACTGCTCATCGGTAAGCAGCCAGGAGAGCAACAGGAACGTGCCGTTGGCAAAGAAGAAGCCGATAGGTGCGCCCAGCTGTGGGAACGAGCCGTACAACGCGCGTTTACGCGGAGGGGCGTTTTCCGTTGCCAGCAACGCTGCGCCGCCCCATTCGCCACCAAGTCCCAAACCCTGACCAAAACGTGCCAGTGCCAGCAGTAGTGGTGCAAAAATACCGATAGTTTCATAACCCGGCAGCAGACCAATGACGACCGTAGAAATCCCCATGGTGAGCAGTGACGCAACCAGTGTCACTTTGCGCCCTACGCGGTCACCGAAATGTCCGAACACGGCAGAACCAATTGGCCGTGCGACAAAGGCGATGGCAAAGGTCGCGAGAGACTGAAGCGTTGCCGCTGCTGGGTCGCCCTGCGGGAAGAAGATATGGGGGAACACGATCACTGCAGCGGTCGCGTATATATAGAAGTCAAAGAACTCAATGGCAGTGCCAATAAGTGAGGCGACGACGACTTTATTGCGCGAGTTGACCGGCGTGTGTTCCTGTTCATTGTCGAGCGTTGTGGCTGTTGCTTGCATAATATTTTCTTATTTTTGGTCGAACGAAAGGTCATATTACGCACAGCAAAAGAGACATTTCAATCTGTAACAAGCGTTGAGTCTGGTCAAAAATATGTCAAAAAGGGGATAATTTTTAGGCTGAAGATTTCTCTTCCATGAAATGCTTCACATAATTTAAAACTTGGATAATAAAACTGGTTTTTGGTTAAATAAAAGTTACGTACTGGATTTATATTCTAAAAAGAGTACCGGATGACGATACAGGTATCTTATCTGGCCTACAGATCCTTGCGGAACGTAAGCCGGAGGCGGCTCACGAATCCGCTGTTGGGATGAGAATTAGCGGTGAGTTTTCCCCGGCATGCGCGGGTCATCTTTGTATTCAGCTGTTGCTATCCAGGCCGCGCAGAATAAGGTCAGGCGGGCGAAGAAATAGAAGAATGCCATCAGCCCTAGCACGGAGCCAAACGCCGCACCTGATGGTGATTGCACCAGCGACGGCAGCATATACGTCATAATAATTTTAATCGCTTCAAACCCAAGCGCCGCAATAAATGTGCCGCGAATAAGCGCTCTCTTACGCGGACGGTGGCGCGGCAATCGCCAGAATATCCAGAAGAACAACAAATAGTTGGCAAAAATTGAGATGGCCAGGCCGATCAGTCGCCAGGCTGGCTTCAGCCATTCGATACCGTCGAGATAAAGTGCAGAGATAATCATCTGCTGAGCGGAACCGGCGATGGACGTAATGGAGAGGGTAACGATCAGCGCAATCAGCAAACCAATCAATGAGACAAAATCGCGCAGGTATTTTATCCAGATTTTTTCCTGATCCTGCGGTGTGCGCTCCCAGACATCCCGCGACTGGGCGCGAATAGCTTCACGTAGATTTCCCATCCAGTTAATACCGGAATAGAGCGCGATCCCAAGCCCCACCAAACCGACGGTGGTACGTTGTTGAACGGCGGTATTGATGGTGTTTTTCAGCGTGGACGCAAGGGTAGGATCGCTGACGTTCATCAGGATTTTATTGAAGATATCCTGCAACAACGTGGGATGTGACGCGAGAATAAAACCGGCAGCGGCAAACGACACCATCAGGATGGGAATCATCGACAGGAACGAGAAATAGGTGATGGCTGCGCCAAACTGATTCCCCATTCGGTCATTAAATCGCTCCGTGGCGCGGATGAGGTGGGCGATAACAGGTTGGCGCTGGACCTTTTCCGCCAGGGTTATGGCCGTTTTCAGAGCCTGGTTCGCCTTCGCGTTGCTCTCAGGCGTTGTGGGAGTTGGTTCTTGTGTATGCGTAGGGTGTTTTGCATCGTGTTCCTGCGTCATCCGGTCGGTAGTCCTTATTTTGTGCACTCAAGTCATTATAGCCTGCTCAAGCCAGAATCCCGAAAATCGGTCTAACAGACTAATCCACATAGTCTTTCATCACGCCGGTTAACCATTCCATAAACAGATGCACCCGACGGGAGAGATTGCGACGGTGCGGATACAATAAAGAAACCGGCATAGGCTCTGGGCGATACTGCGGCAACACTTCGACCAGCGTTCCGGCGCGTAATGCCTCACGTACACCTATGCGTGGTACCTGAATAATGCCTAACCCGGCAAGGCATGCCGCATGGTATGTTTCGGTGCTATTCACCGTCAGCATGCCGCCGGTTTTCACCCATTCTGTGCCGTTTTCTGTCGCCACCTCGAAACCCTGTGAACGCGAGCCTAAATTCACTGAGTAATGCACCACCGCATGTGAAGCCAAATCTTCCAGACTTTCCGGATAGCCAAAACGGGCCAGATATTGTTGGCTGGCACAGTTAACCTGCGTTAGTTTTCCCAGCGGGCGAGCAATTAGCCCGGAATCTTTTAACGTACCAACACGCACCACACAGTCGAAACCTTCACGAATCAAATCTACCAGGCGATCGCTGCTGCTCAGTTCAATTTCAAGACCTGGGTATTGATGTAAAAAATCCGGCAGGCGGGGTATTACCAGATTCTTTGCGACGCCAACCGGCATATCAACCCGCAGCTTACCGCTGATGCTGGCCGGATCGTGATGAAATAACCCGTCCAGTTCATCCAGATTGCTCAGCAGATCTTTAGCACGTTCGTAATAGATCATACCGTCCTGGGTAAGCTGTACGCGTCGGGTGGTGCGGTGAAGAAGCTGCGTACCCAGCGAGTTTTCCAGGGCCTGTATCTGGCGCGATACGCTACCTTTAGGGAGTCCGAGCGTTTCCGCTGCGCGAGAAAAGCTTTCCAGTTCTGCGACGCGGATGAACAACTGCATTGCGTGAATTTTATCCATTGCCATACCTTATTGTTGTTCTGGATGAAACAGTAATGCGTAATCAGCGATATTTATTGTTTTTTTAACACCTAATAAGCTCTGTCTCAATCTTCACAACACCTGAAATGAGGTTTCTTATGACGCAACGTATCGCATTGGTGACCGGTGGCGGTCGTGGACTCGGTAAAAACGCGGCGCTGAAGCTGGCGAACAAAGGAATTGGTATTATTCTGACGTGGAACAGCAATGAAAAAGAAGCGCAGCAGGTTGTGCATGAAATCAGACAATCTGGTGGCAAAGCAGCAGCATTGTCGTTGAATGTCGGAGATATTTCCGCTTTCCCTCTGTTTGTTGAACAGATGCAGGAAGCATTACAGACGCAGTGGCAAAGCGATGGGTTTGATTATTTATTGAACAATGCCGGGATCGGCATTAACGCGCCGTATTCGGCATTCACCGAAGCGCAATTTGACCAACTTTTGAACATCCATTTTAAGGGGCCTTTTTTCCTGACGCAGAGCCTTTTACCGCTGATGAAAAAGGGGGGCAGGATCCTCAATGTCTCGACCGGATTATCGCGTTTTGCCCTGCCAGGCTACAGTGCATATGCTGCCATGAAAGGGGCGATGGAAGTGCTAACCCGTTACCAGGCCAAAGAGCTAGGTGAGCGCGGGATTACTGCAAATATTATTGCGCCAGGGGCGATAGAAACTGATTTTAGCGGTGGGAACGTACGGGACAATGCACAGCTGAATGCCTATATCGCCTCGCAAACGGCGCTGGGACGTGTCGGATTACCGGATGATATTGGTGATGCCATTGCTGCACTACTCAGCGATGACCTGGCCTGGATGACAGCGCAGCGTATCGAGGTATCTGGCGGGATGTTCCTGTAAATCTGCAGGGTGCTTATTCAGTAGGTCGCGGTACCTGCTGAGTAAGCACTTAATGCTATATTGTGTTTTGTAACATATTCTCCGATCATCCGTGGTTCCTTATTTTTAGCCAACGTTATAGACTCTTAGAAATTAATATTTGCAAAGGTATTTTTGAACGCTAAAAATAAGAAGTTCCTTAAGCTTTGACGTAATTTTAAACGCTTTATGTAATCCTTTTTTGTGAGCTGTAACTATTTATAATTTCTGCTTCTTTCCTATCCTGTCATCGGTAGAATGGCCTCTGCCAAATGGTGAGTTCTTATTTTACCCCGTAGGTAATACCCTTCGCGTGTTAAGGCTAATATCTTATTTGGACGGAGAGAAATAATGCAGGTAATAATGTTTGACAGGCAGTCAATATTTATTCATGGAATGAATGTAAGTTTACAACAACGTATTCCAGGAGTGGATGTTCAGGGTGTCAGTCAGGCAGATGACCTTTGGCGAAAACTGGAAGAAAATCCTGATGCGCTGGTGATGCTTGACGGCGATCTTGATGGCGAATTCTGCCGTGGAATACTGCAGCGAATAGCGGAGCTATTTTCGGCGGTAAAAGTGTTGATAACGGCAACAGATTGCCGAAAAAAATGGCTGCAGGAAGTCACTCAGTTAAACGTACTGGCGGTTGTCCCGCGCGATTCTGACGCGGAAACGTTCACGCTGGCGATCAACAGTGTAGCGATGGGTATGATGTTTTTACCCAGAGATTACTTAGCGGTATCAGAGAACGGTAACCAGAATATAAAAGCGTTAAGCGCACGTCAGCGAGAGATCCTGACTATGCTGGCAGCCGGAGAATCTAATAAACAAATTGGTCGGGCGTTAAATATCAGTACCGGGACGGTAAAAGCACATCTTGAATCGCTTTATCAGCGGCTGGAGGTAAAAAACCGTACTCAGGCAGCAATGATGTTAAACGAATCATACTAACGGGTACTTATTTCACAGTCAGAAAGTGTCTGGCTGTGAAATATGAGCGACCCCATTTCTGAAGTACAAAATTGCTTCATCCCAATGCTGAGTATCCACGCAATAAGCGCTTCCTGCTGAAACAGATCGTTAAGTTGTGGCAACTTCGTCCGTATTAATGCCTCGCAGGCATACAAATCATCGAGCAGCAGTTTATCTGCCTGCATGACTGAAATAGGTTTATCGAAGTATTCATCTGCAGTGATTTCATGCCCGTAACCAATGACCCATATACCCTTTTTGTCCTGATACTTTTCCAGTGACAGACCCTGCCATTGTTTAATAAATGCGATACAGGTCGGCGTAAAATGTGCTGAATGGAGCTGCATACCGATCTCTCTTCATGTAAAGATCATCATTCTAAAGAGAACTGCTCGCTATAGTAGTTGCCATTCAGCCGGTTTTTTCAGTAAAACGCCTTATGGCATTGGTGAGAGGTATTCACGCTTTAACAAGCCGAAAATCCAGTCGTCATGCCAGGTTTGATGCAGCCAGTAACTTTCGCGTAGCGTGCCTTCATGAATGAATCCCACCTTTTCCAGCACATGTCGTGAAGCATGGTTGCCTGCGGTGACGCAGGCCGTCAACCGGCGTAGGCCTCCAATTGTAAACGCGAAGTCGCAGATGGCACGCAGGGATTCTGCGCCATATCCTTTACCTTGTGCTTCTGGCGCGAACAAAAAACCGACTTCGGCACATTCATTGTTTTCATGAATATATCCAGTGACGCCAAGCGGTAACCCTGTGTCGTTGTCGCAAACCACCAGACATAGCCAGTGTGGGCTTCCTGGAGACCACTCGGGTAAACGTGAGTTGAATACCGTCAGCACATCTTCTTCAGTGCGTGCGTCGGAGACAAATCGCATCACATCAGGGTTTTGCTGTAATTTTAAAAAGAACGCCCAATCGCCTTGATCCAGTGGGCGACAGGTAAGACGTGATGTTTTTAATACCGGCACAGGCTTATCTCCTGAATAATTTTCAACGATTACGCGGTTATCACTGTAAAACGTATCTATTTGGTATATGAATGTGTTTTAGTCTACAACGGCACACATCTGTGGAGTGCCGCTTTATAAAAAGATAAATAAATACATTGTGAAGTCGCATTTTCGCGGCTCTTTTAGGGATGATAATGACCAATAGCGCGTTACAGGCGACATGTACGCCATTTGAACACTGTTTGGGGATCATCCGCCAGGCATCGGTGGAAATCTTACTGCTGTTAGGCGTACACGTCGCTGAGGGCAAGGATCCACGCTGGTTTCTGGAGCAACTCGATCAGGCCCGGCTGAATTTAGGCGGTTGGGGGATTGTGGCCAGACGGCTTCAGATGAATGATGCGCAACTGAGCCAGTTCACCCTGCGATTGCGCCATCTTCAACAGAATGTGCCTCAGTATGAAAGTGGTCAGGATGTCAGTGAAAATCAGCTGATTTCTGCGCTGCGCTTTGTGGCCTCCCTGGAACATTTGCGCCAGCAGCAGCCGCTGCTGAACTATCAAACCGAGTTTGACACAGGGAGTCAGGACGCACAGGTAAAGGCCCAGCGCCAGCTACGTGCAATAGAGTTAACGCTAAAATCCCTCGTCGCCCGGGTATGGCCGGATCAACACCCGCTAAACAGTTTTCTGAAACAGCATTTTGGCGCCGATCGTCTGCGCCGCTGGCTAAAGCTGGGTGAAGGGCGTGATGCGCTGGACGGTATGATGTTTAGCGAACTGGCGCTGATGGTTGTTGATAAGAAGCTGTTTGTTCGTCACTTTACCCAGATTTTTAATGATACTTCGGTGCTCACACTGTTTGTCGAACCGCGCTTAACGCTGCGTATGTTTCTGGATGACTGCCGTCAGGCACGAAACTGCGTTATCGCTCAGCAGCCGCTGACATCAGTACAATTGATGCTGTTAAATCACCAGTACGGGCAAATTACGCACCCTGTGCAGCGGGCGTTTGAAGAGCGGCGTATCCGTACTAATCCCTCGTCGTATCTGGAATCAGATGAGGACCTCGTCCGCCAGTTCTGGGAAACGGCAAGGCAAAAAGATGAGCAGGCTGGGGGAGATAAACAGGAAATCGCCGACAGTATCGATCCGCCGGATAAACGGGCAAAGCGTACGGCAGAAGAACGCGAGCAGCTCATTTCAGGCATGCTGTGGGTTGCTGTTGGTGTGATGGTGCTGGTGATATCGCTGGGGGCATTCTGGCTCTTCAGTACACCTGCTCCGCTTGCGTCCGCCGGGAAGTCCGTTGAAATTGTGCAGGAAGAACCGCGGCGTGATGCGCCTTCCGCCCGGGAAACGGTGACCCGAATGGGGATCTCCTGGGATTCATTCAATATGCGGGCTGCCATCGATCGCAACGATACTCGCGTCACGTCACTGTTTTTGCAGGGCGGTATGGACTGGAAACTGGCATGGACGGAGCAGGCGTTCTCGACAGGCAATACCGATGTGCTGAAACTGCTGTTACGTTATCCCTCGCAGATGGATGAGGCTAAACCTTGTCAGCAGTTTATGAGTACGCTAAGCCACGCAATGTCGAATGGAGCATCCTTAACGTCGCTGCATAAAAGCTATTTAAAAAGTTTTTGCTCGGTACCGGACGTTGTCGCACGTCAACAATATAACGCCGAACAAGCTCAGTTGCGTGTGGCCGCAGAGCCAAGCGCAGAGAACAAAAAATGGCAGAAAATTCACGCAGCGCTTTATGATGCGATTAACTAACTGCCTGACAAGTATTGCATTATCAGGCAGTAAGGCGATTATGGTTCCCCATACAGGCCGATTAAGCGACGGACCACGCCATTGGTCCAGCCAAAGCCATCCTGTAACGGATATTCCCCGCCGCCGCCTTCTCGCGGCGTGCCGTCCGCGATGTGGTATTTCTCGATGAGTTTGTGATGCTCCTGGTAAAAAATATTAACTGTTTTCAGCCAGTTGCGGGCGATTTCATCCCCCAGGTGGTCATCACCATACAGTTTGAACCCCTGAATTGCCATCCACTGCAACGGCGCCCAGCCATTAGGTTTATCCCACTGCTCGCCGGTTTCATATTCCGTCGCCATAATTCCACCGGGTGTTAGCAGGCGGCTACGCACTGCGTTGGCGAGTCGGTCGGCTTGCTCATGGGTCGCCATACCTACATACAGTGGCACAATACTGGCTGCAGAAAAGAGAGCCATTTGTTCGCGGCGCCAGTCGTAATCACGATAACAGCCATTTTCATCGTCCCACAAATAGCGGTTCACGGCGGTACGGCGGTCACCCGCTTTCTGACGGAACAACGCTTCGGTTTCTCGATCGCCTTTTAGCGCGGAAATATTGGCAATGGTACTTTCCAGCTTGTACAGGAATGCGTTCAGGTCAATAGGGATGAACTGGGTGGTGCGTATACTGGCAAGGCGACCTGCATCGCGAAGCCAGCGTGAGGAGTAATCCCAACCGGAGGCAGCGCCAGCACGCAGATCTCGGTAGACCTCATTGGGGGGACGACCTGAATGTTTGGCGGTCTCTACGTCTTCGAGCCAGGATTCATCGCGAGGAGTATCGCGATCGTCCCAGTAACGGTTGAGCAATGAACCGTCCGGCATTCTGATGACGTGGCGGTAGGCCTGGTTTAGTACCAGGGAGTCGGCACCATCCATCCAGAACGCATACTCCATTTTTAGGTGATCCAGGTAACGACGCGCACCGCGCACGCCATCCTCTTCAAACAATTCCACCATCAGCGCAAATACCGGCGGTTGAGAGCGACTCAGATAGTAAGTGCGATTACCGTTTGGGATGTGGCCATAGTTTTCAATCAACCAGGCAAAGTTATCCGCCATACACTTCAGAAGATCTTCCCGGCCGCTCTCCGCCAGGCCCAGCATGGTGAAGTAGGAGTCCCAATAGTAGGTTTCGCTAAACCGTCCGCCTGGTACAATATACGACTGTGGCAACGCCAGCAGCGAAGACCAGGGAATGTGATCCTGCGGCTCGCGCGTTAGTACTGGCCACAGTTGGTCGATATGCTCTTTCAGCGAGCTATCCGGGTCGGAAACGTATTCACTGGAGGGCGTTTCCGGTAGCCAGAAATGGTTCTCGACGAAGCGTTTCAGATCAAAGTCACGATGTCGTCTGACTTTGCGATAGCGGATAAGAATATCCAGCGGATCCATTTTGGGCGCGCAGTCGGGGAATGTTTTACTGTCGGCAAACAGTTTTGACGACTGGACGTGCTCAAACAGTTCAAGGTAGCGATCGGCTGGCGTCAGGGCATCAGAGGCGGGTAGCCCTTCAATCATCTCTGGCTCGGGCTCTGCCTCAATCATTTCATCCAGCTTTAACTCGCACGGATCCATTTCATAAAGCAGATCGACATCGATCGTGAGTTCTTCTGAAGGGGCGTGGGATAGTTTCTGGTTGAGCATAATGAGAAAGACCTCCGGTGGATGTGGAAAGGGTAAGGCTATTGCCCGGCTGTCTGTTAAGCGTAGACATTCGCTTCGGTATTTGATGGATAAAGCGTGCGCTCAATCACACTTTTATGGTTTTCAGGAATCAATGAATAAATGTATCTCAATGATAACAATGGGTAATTTTTAATTATGCGAAAATGGATATATTTCATTTTCGGAACATTCGATTGCAACGATATGTGAACAGAAATACGTAGTGGCTCCTGCTTATAATAGGCACAGGCTATTCTATTGATAGTTCTGCTCCATGTAATTGATTGATACTTATCAAAATAATATCCCCCTCATTTCCTATGATGGTCAGGTCTGACAAAGACTGCGCATTAATTATTTTAATTTTCTGGGTCACAATAACTCACAACGGTGAGGGTAAAATAATGAAAATCATTACCCGTCTTACCGCGATTGCTATAGCAGGCATCGTGATCGGTTATTTTGGATTATCCGGTTATGTGTGGTACCACGATAATCAACGAAGTAAACAGGCTGATGTTCAGGCCTCTACACTGGAAGCCAATAATAAAGTTTTAGGTTTTTTACGCGAAAAAGGATGCGATTATTGCCACACGCCTTCGGCAGAATTGCCTTTTTATTCTTCTTTTCCTGTCGCTAAACAGTTGATGAATTACGACATCCAACTGGGATATAAATCTTTCAATCTTGAAGCTGTTCGTGCTGCGCTGGTCGCGGATAAACCAGTCTCTCAAAGCGATCTGAATAAAATCGAATGGGTAATGCAGTATGACACCATGCCGCCGACGCGCTACACCGCGCTGCACTGGGCCGGTAAGGTGAGTGATGCGGAGCGCGAAGAGATCCTTGGCTGGATCGCGAAACAACGTGAGCAGTACTACGCCAGTCGTGATACCGCACCTCAACATCGTAATGAACCTGTTCAGCCGATACCGGAAAGCATCCCGACTGACGCCCAAAAAGTGGCCCTTGGATTTACGCTTTATCATGATCCGCGTATATCCGGAGACAGTACGATTTCTTGTGCCCACTGCCATGCCCTGAATGCGGGCGGCGTGGATGGCAGAAAAACGTCAATTGGTGTGGGTGGTGCAGTCGGTCCTATTAATGCGCCGACGGTATTTAACTCGGTCTTTAACGTTGAACAATTCTGGGATGGTCGTGCGCCGACATTGCAGGCTCAGGCGGGCGGTCCACCGTTGAACCCGATTGAAATGGCATCGAAATCCTGGGATGAAATTATCCAGAAACTGGATAAAGATCCGCTACTGAAACAAGAGTTTACCGCAGTCTACCCCCAGGGATTCAGCGGCGATAATATTACCGATGCCATTGCTGAGTTTGAGAAAACGCTGATTACGCCAAATTCGCCGTTCGATAAGTGGTTACGCGGTGATGAAGCGGCGTTAACTGCCCAGCAAAAGCATGGTTATCAGTTGTTTAAGGATAACAAGTGCGCGACCTGTCATGGCGGTATTATTCTGGGTGGACGTTCATTTGAACCATTGGGTTTGAAAAAGGACTTTAATTTCGGTGAAGTGACAGCCGCTGATATTGGCCGTATGAATGTTACCAATGAATTACGTGACAAATTGCGCCAGAAAGTACCGGGATTGCGTAACGTTGCACTGACGGCACCTTATTTCCATCGGGGTGATGTTCCAACGCTCGACGGTGCTGTCAAACTGATGCTGCGCTATCAGGTTGGCAAAGAACTCCCGCAGGAAGATATCGACGATATCGTTGCGTTCCTTGAAAGCCTTAACGGGGTTTATACGCCGTATATGCAGAGTAAGTAATCAATACAATGCCGGATGGCGGCTGATGCCCTATCCGGCCTACTGATTGCCGTGACTTTTAGGCCTGGTAAGCGTAACGCCGACGCATGTCACTGTTACTATTCGACGGTCAGTAGGGGAACGAATTCATCTCTGGCAACTGCCAATTCGACGACACTTCAACAAGCCTACCATCTCATACATCAATAAAACTGTATATTTTTCGGTTCATCTTCAATACTCTCGGCCCCGAATTATTTGTAACACTTATTTTAAACGATGAAGACGTACAGAAATAAGAAAAAATACCGCTACGTCGGATTATATGTATTTGTTTATAAATTGTTATTTGTTGTCTTTTTATACCATGACTTGATTATTATATAGCTTATATTTGGGGTGGAAGATATCCTGTAATATATAAAAGCGTTTCATTTTTATTACTTATAATTTTTTATCGTTACCAGATTACGGTAGTTGCGAAATAGTTCTCAAGTCTGTAGTTGACGGCTTTTTTATAGGATGTTCAAAATGAAGGCTGTATATATTATTTCAGATAATCAGTATTTCGCGCTTGGTGCTGCTGCGTTAATAAAGCATCAGCAAGCAATCATTGTTTCTCCTGAGGAACTGCTAAATCAGAACCCAGGGATCAATAGTGGCGATTGCTATATTTTCGTCCGGAACAGGGTGTTGCATCGCCGTCTGTGCTGTTATTTGAAGCAGACGAACTGCAACCTTATTTTTTTTCTGCCCGGTTTGCGTTACCGCAGTGGAACGAAATTGTTGCCCTGTTTCTGGCCCGCCAGAATATCAGCGAAAAGTTTTCGTGAGCGATCGGCGCAGGTTGCCAGATATTTCAGCAGGAGTTGCCCGGAAAATACTACGCTGTCAGGTCGTGCGCGTATGAGCATGGCTGCGGCGGGGCTGGAGCGTTATATGCGCTGGGTAAGAGCACGCAGTATTTCACACCAGGCTGCTCACAGTCATCACCGGGCTCTTATTAAAACTGTAGGCATCGAGAACGTAAGCATTCACACTTTATTTCTTTCAGAATACATTGCGGCCAGTCATATCGCCTTGTCATGACTGATAGAGAATGGATCTTTCAAATGTGAATGGCCCAATGATTCTGGGGGCTTACATATACACACTATTCAGTAAGGAAAACTGGCCTTTTACAACCAGTTTTCCAGAGCTGAGAACATGTATAGCTGCGTTTTCAATATTAACGCATCGTGACAAACTCTTCCGCTGCGGTCGGGTGTATTGCAACGGTATTGTCGAAGTCTTTCTTGGTTGCGCCCATTTTCAGTGCGACCGCGAAGCCCTGCAACATTTCATCCATACCAAAGCCGATGCCGTGGATACCGACAATCTTCTCTTCCGGCCCTACACAAACCAGCTTCATACGGCACGGCTGACGATGAGTTGTCACCGCGGTGTACATCGCGGTAAACGATGATTTATACACTTTTACCTGGTCATCGCCATGCTGTTCGCGAGCCTGCTGTTCGGTCAAGCCTACAGTACCAATCGGCGGGTGGCTGAAGACCACGGTCGGGATGTTGCTGTAGTCCAGATGTTCGTCCGGTTTGTTGTTAAACAGACGTTCGGACAGACGGCGACCTGCGGCAACGGCAACAGGTGTCAGTTCAACGGCACCCGTGTTATCACCGACAGCGTAAATGCCTTTTACGTTAGTATTCTGGAATTTATCAACGACGATATAACCTTTTTCATTGGTTTTCACGCCCGTTGCCGCCAGGTTTAAATTATCGGTTGCCGGTTCGCGACCGATTGCCCAAATCAGACAATCCACAGTTTCGCTGCGACCATCTTCTAGCTCCAGGGTCAGGCTGCCGTCTGCGTTTTTAACCACTGCTTTCGGGATGGCATGCGTATGCAGAGTCGGGCCTTCGGCGTTCATCACTTCAACCAGGGTTTCAACAATCATCGGGTCAAAACTGCGCAACGGCGCATGTTTACGCACGAACAGGTGTGTTTCTGCACCCAGGCCGTTAATTACGCCAGCCAGCTCAACGGCGATGTAACCCGCACCGACAACCGCAACGCGCTTCGGCAGGGCTGGCAGTTCAAAGAAGCCATCTGAATCAATGCCGTATTCCACACCGGGAATATTCGGGTGGCTCGGGCGACCACCGGTTGCAATCAAAATATGGTCGGCAGTGATGG
>NZ_CAWLWU010000002.1:4439120-4575897 GCF_963864895.1 Citrobacter sp. S-77 | reverse complement strand
TTTTTGGCCGTACATTGCCGCGCGGTTAATGGAGGCAATTCCGCCGCTGCCGCCGCCGATAGCGATGTAATCATAGTGTTTGGTCATGACCGCTCCTTCATGTTCATTGTAGGGCGGAGAAGCGTTTCGCCATCCGCCAAAATATTCGCGATTGTATACCTGAAATCGAAAGGTTCCACCGATGGCTGCGATTACTCCGGCACGATCCAGCTTACCGAAGTATGCCCGGTTCCTGCCGGAACCAGTTTGCTGTGCAGCCACGGTAGCACGCTGTTCATCTGCTGCTCCAGCTTCCACGGCGGGTTAATCACAATCATGCCGGAAGCCGTCATACCGCGCCGATCGCTGTCCGGGAGAACCGCCAGTTCAATCTGCAGGATGCGGCGGATGCCGGTGGCTTCCAGATCGTGCACCATACGCTTGATTTGCTGGCGCAGGACCACTGGATACCACAGTGCATAGGTGCCGGTTGCGAAACGCTTATAGCCTTCATTGATGCCGGTAACCACGGCCTGATAGTCGGTTTTAATTTCGTACGGTGGATCGATAAGGATCAACCCGCGACGGGAAACCGGCGGTAATTTTGCTTTTAACTGCTGGTAGCCGTCAGCTTTGGCTACGCGGGCACGCTCGTCTTTCTGGAATTCGGAGCGCAGCAGCGGAAAATCACTCGGGTGCAGTTCAGTTAATTGCAGGCTGTCTTGTTCGCGCAGCAACTGGCGGGCAATCAGCGGAGATCCTGGGTAATAGCGCAACTGACCACTACGGTTGAAATGTTGCACGACGGAAATATAGGGTTCGAGTTCAGCCGGGAGGGAGTCCTGTTGCCAGATACGGGCGATGCCTTCCAGATACTCGCCAGTACGCTCGGCATGTTCACCGCTCAGCTGATAACGGCCAGCGCCAGCATGGGTGTCCAGATAGAGAAACGGTTTTTCTTTCTCTTTGAGTGACTCGATGATCAGACTCTGAACCGTGTGTTTAAGGACGTCGGCGTGGTTGCCAGCGTGATAGCTATGGCGATAACTGAGCATGGGTAAACGTATTCCAGGTAATATAATAAACGATTTGCCACAGTTTACAGTAGAACGGTACAGATTACCCGCAGGCCCGATCGCTAAGCGCCAGCGGGCGTTTTTCCGCCACGCCCGGCATTGAAATCCTCTACACTTAACCCCATTCTACTGAGTATTACGCGCCGGAAGGCGGCTGACGCCTTATCCGGTCTACAAATGGTGATACCTGTAGGTCGGATAAGATGCTTTGGCGTCGTCATCCCGCGAAAACGCCTGAGCGTTTCGTTTCCTTTTTTTAACCAGGACTGTGCATATGACAAATCCATTACTGACGCCCTTCGAACTGCCGCCGTTTTCCAAAATTCAGCCTGAGCATGTTGTGCCTGCAGTGACTAAGGCACTGAATGATTGCCGTGAAAACGTTGAGCGAGTGGTTGCGCAGGGTGCACCGTACACCTGGGAAAATCTCTGCCAAAAACTGGCGGAAGTGGACGATGTACTGGGGCGTATCTTCTCTCCGGTAAGCCATCTGAACTCGGTGAAAAACAGCCCGGAACTGCGTGAAGCCTACGAACAGACGCTACCACTGTTGTCCGAATACAGCACCTGGGTTGGGCAACACGAAGGTCTGTACAAAGCGTACCGTGATTTGCGAGATGGTGCTCATTACGCCTCTCTGAATACTGCACAGAAAAAAGCTGTCGATAACGCGCTGCGTGATTTCGAGCTTTCTGGTATCGGTTTACCGAAGGAAAAACAGCAGCGTTATGGCGAAATAGCCACGCGTCTGTCTGAGTTGGGCAACCAGTACAGCAACAACGTTCTCGACGCCACCATGGGCTGGACGAAACTTGTTACCGACGAAAAAGCGCTGGCAGGAATGCCTGAAAGTGCGCTGGCTGCCGCGAAAGCGCAGGCAGAAGCCAAAGAGCAGGAAGGATATTTGCTGACGCTGGATATCCCGAGCTACCTGCCGGTGATGACCTACTGTGACAACCAGGGGTTGCGCGAAGAGATGTACCGCGCCTATGTAACCCGCGCTTCTGACCAGGGGCCAAATGCGGGTAAATGGGACAACAGCCCGATCATGGAAGAGATCCTCGCGTTGCGTCACGAGTTGGCTCAACTGTTGGGTTTTGACAGCTACGCCTATAAATCACTCGCCACCAAAATGGCGGAAAACCCGCAGCAGGTGCTCGACTTCCTGACAGATCTCGCGAAACGCGCGCGTCCGCAGGGTGAAAAAGAGCTGGCCCAGTTGCGTGCTTTTGCCAAAGCTGAATTTGACGTTGATGAGCTGCAACCGTGGGATATCGCGTACTACAGCGAGAAGCAAAAGCAGCACCTTTACAGCATCAGCGATGAGCAACTGCGCCCGTACTTCCCGGAAAACAAAGCCGTTAACGGCCTGTTCGAGGTGGTTAAGCGCATTTACGGCATTACCGCTAAAGAGCGCTCAGACGTCGATGTCTGGCATCCAGAAGTGCGCTTCTTCGAACTGTATGACGAAAACAATGAGCTACGCGGCAGCTTCTATCTTGATCTCTACGCGCGTGAAAACAAACGTGGCGGGGCGTGGATGGACGACTGCGTTGGCCAGATGCGTAAAACCGACGGCACGCTGCAAAAACCGGTCGCTTACCTGACCTGTAACTTCAACCGTCCGGTTAATGGCAAACCGGCGCTGTTTACTCACGATGAAGTGATTACCCTGTTCCACGAGTTCGGCCACGGCTTGCACCATATGCTGACCCGCATCGAAACTGCAGGTGTTTCCGGTATTAACGGTGTGCCGTGGGATGCGGTCGAACTGCCGAGCCAGTTTATGGAAAACTGGTGCTGGGAGCCGGAAGCGCTGGCGTTTATCTCCGGCCATTATGAAACCGGCGAACCGTTGCCGAAAGAGCTGCTGGATAAAATGCTGGCGGCGAAAAACTACCAGGCAGCGTTGTTCATTCTGCGCCAACTGGAGTTCGGTTTGTTCGATTTCCGCCTGCACGCCGAGTTTAATCCGCAGCAAGGGGCGAAAATTCTCGAAACCCTGGCAGAGATCAAAAAGCAGGTTGCCGTTGTTCCGGGGCCAGCCTGGGGTCGTTTCCCGCACGCCTTCAGTCATATTTTCGCGGGTGGTTATGCGGCGGGCTACTACAGCTATCTGTGGGCAGACGTGCTGGCAGCAGATGCTTTCTCTCGTTTTGAAGAGGAGGGGATCTTCAACCGTGAAACCGGTCAGTCGTTCCTCGATAATATTCTGACTCGTGGCGGCTCTGAAGAACCGATGGAGCTGTTCAAACGCTTCCGTGGCCGTGAGCCGGAGCTGGATGCGATGCTTGAACACTATGGTATTAAAGCGTAAGTGAAGATCTGCTTAATTGATGAGACGGGCGCCGGAAACGGCGCCTTATCTGTTCTGGCTACCCGCTGGGGACTGGAGCAGGATGAAGACAATCTGATGGCGCTGGTGATGACGACGTCGCATCTGGAGCTGCGCAAACGTGATGAGCCAAAACTTGGCGGCATCTTCGTGGATTTTGTCGGTGGGGCGATGGCCCATCGGCGCAAATTTGGCGGGGGACGCGGCGAAGCGGTGGCAAAGGCGGTCGGCATTAAAGGTGATTATTTGCCGGATGTGGTGGATGCCACGGCGGGGCTGGGACGTGATGCTTTTGTGCTGGCATCTGTTGGCTGTCGTGTGCGGATGCTGGAGCGCAATCCGGTTGTTGCGGCGCTGCTCGACGATGGTCTGACGCGTGGCTATGCCGATGCTGAGATTGGTCCATGGCTGCAGGAACGGTTGCAGTTGATCCACGCATCCAGTCTGACGGCGCTAACCGATATCACTCCACGTCCGCAGGTTGTGTATCTTGACCCGATGTTCCCGCATAAGCAGAAAAGCGCGCTGGTCAAAAAAGAGATGCGCGTGTTTCAGTCGCTGGTGGGTCCGGATTTAGACGCTGATGGCCTGCTGGAGCCTGCTCGCCAGCTTGCCACCAAACGCGTGGTGGTGAAGCGCCCGGATTACGCCCCACCGCTTGCAGATGTCGCAACTCCCAACGCAGTGGTGACCAAAGGACACCGGTTTGATATTTACGCCGGAACGCCGTCAATTCATGGTTAAGTAGCGTGTAGAGGCCGGATAAGGTTGTTAGCCGCATCCGGCAATTCCGATTACACAAACGGTGCCAGCGGATCGGCTATCTCAAACGCGACCGCTTTATCAGCCTTCGGCGGATAAATCAGCTCGCTGACGATCGACAGTTTTAACTTCTTCGCCTCTGCGCGGGTCAGTTTCACTTGCTGATCCCAACCTTCGGTATACACCGCACCCCATGCGCCAAGATCCAGGCAGGTGACGTAGTTTTCCTGGCGGTACGGCAGCGGCGGCACGTCGAGCAGGCTTGCTGCGGCATTGTTACCGGCAAATTTGCCCAGCAGAATGGCATGCTGACAGGTCATTAAGGCATGATTGCCTTTGTCATCGGTGGCGGCGTACGCCACATCGCCAGTGGCATAAATATCGTCATGTCCCACCACCTGCAAATTTGCATTTACGTGCAGACGACCCTGGCGATCGCGCGGGGCGTCAATTTGCGCCGTCAAACCGTTTGCCTGCACACCGACCGTCCAGATAACGGTGTGTGAACCGATAGTTTGCCCGTCTTTCAGTGTGACACCAGAAGCATCCACACTTTCGACCTCTGCATTTACCAGCCACTCTACACCCAGCTCAGCGGAGGCTTCAGCAATCACATCGCGCAACGCTTTGCTCCAGCGAGCGCCTGGTTGTGCGCCTCGTTCAACTACGACAACTCTGGTCTTAGCATCGGCACCAAGAATTTCTCGCAGACGGCCAGGTAACTCCAGCGCCATTTCGATGCCGGTAAAACCGCCGCCGCACACTACTACGGTATTGCGTGCCTCACTTTCTGGCTGATGTGCCAGATCATTCAGGTGTTGCTCCAGTACGGCTGCGCTTTCCAGCTGGTCGAGGTCAAAAGCGTGCTGAGCCGCTCCAGCGACCATTGAACGGTTTACCTGGCTGCCACTTGCCAGAATCAATCGGTCGTAGCCGAGCAGTTGCGTGTTGCCAGCCGCATCTGTCCAGCTCACCTCTTTTGATTGCACAAGCAACTGAGATACTGTGCCGCTGAGGAATTTTACGCCAGTTACGTCAAACAGCGGTTGCAGAGGTGCGACCAGCGTCTGGACGTTGTTTTCATAAAAACGGGGGCGAACACGCAGCTCTGGCTGGGGTGCAATAACTGTTATATCAATGGATTGCTGGTGTTTATCTGCCAGGCGCGCGGCACTCAGCGCTGCCCACATACCGGCAAAGCCGGCGCCTACGATCAGAATTTGTTTACGCATTCGGTTTTCTCACTGGTCATCACGATTTATTTACTCGGATTTTATTGGTCGTAGTTATTAAATGCAATGCGATTTGCAAAATATGAAGAGAACAAGGTACTTAAATGCAACTATTTATTTGATATTTATATTATTTATTTTTTAGTTTCAGCGCGTGTGTACGCGGTCTATGGCAAGATTCAGTTGAAAAAGCTACAATAACTCAGATTAATTTTGGCTGAGATAAGATAATGGCATTCTACAGTTCCGGGGTTGAGTACGGCATTCATAGCCTGATGTGTATGGTCGACAGTAGAGGCGACGTGCGGGATATGAGCGTTCGGGAAATTGCTGAATTGCAAAGTGTGCCGTATGACTATCTGGCCAAGATATTTACCCGCCTGTCGAAAGCGGGCCTGGTGCGCAGTATCGAGGGTAAGGGCGGCGGTTTTCAGCTCGCCAAACCAGCTGAACATATTACGGTGCTGGATGTGGTAAACGCGATTGATGGCGATAAGCGCATTTTTGAATGCCGTGAAATACGCCAAAGACTGGCGGTATTTGACGAGCAACCGCCAGAGTGGGCATGTGAAGGGATCTGCGGTGTGCGTTCAGTGATGGATATGGCTCAGCAGCGGATGGAAGAAGCGCTCGGCCAGCACACAATTCTGGATTTGGCCCGCAAGATGTACCGCAAAGCGCCGGACACTTTTGTCATTGAAGTGCAGGAGTGGATTGACGCGCGCAAAGGATAACGGTTGGAAATGCCCGATAGCGAAAGGTGTATCGGGCATGTTGAATACAGGCCGGATCAAGCGATAGCCGCCATCCGGCACTGAGTATTATTGTTCGGTGCTTGGCGTATTAATCATCCGGTTCAACCACGGCACCATAATCGCCATCACCACTGTGACTGCCAGCGTTACCAGACCGATATTACTGAACACGTTGGTGTAGATAGGTAATGTCTGTAACGGGTCGGTGATGTTTTCCGGTACTGCGGTGAACGTCGCAACGTAACCCCCCATCAGGAAGGCTGCTGCCTGCGTCAGGAACCACATCCCAAGAATAAAGCCCATCAGATGCTGCGGCACCAGTGCGGCGACCATTGCCAGTCCCAGGGCGCTAATCAGCAACTCACCCAGGCTCTGGAACAGGTACACCAGTACGATAAACCACGGCGATGTCAGGCCCTGTGCATCAGCAAACCACATGCCGGCGGCGGCGGCGGTCAGGAATCCCAGTGAGCACAAGAACATACCGAGAGTAAACTTCATCGGCATGGTCAGGTCTTTGCCTTTGTTACCCAGACGGGTATAAATCGCTGCCAGTACCGGGCTGGCAAGAACGACCCAGAACGGGTTCAGCGCCTGGAAGCTAACCGGGTTGATGGCGAATCCCAGGATTTCGTGGTGTACGTTATTGATGGCAAAGAAGTTCAGTGACGTCGGCATCTGCGCATACAGAACGTAGAACACCACCGCTTCCAACATCAGAATAAAGGCCACAAACATCTTGTTGCGTCCGGTTTTATCCAGTTTGAATGCCTGGCGGAAGAAGATAATAGTCACAACAATCGACAGAACGATCAGTACCAGGTTAGCGATTTTAACGTTGTGCATCAGCCACGCGCAGATAAACACCATTACCACCGTACCGGCCAGCACATAGAGCAGGTTGCGGAATACCAGCGGCTTATGGTCTGGCTCAGAACCAATGTCTTTCACCATCCCGCGGCAGGCAAAGTAGACCAGCAGCGCGACGATAAGTCCGGCACCACACAGGTTATAGGTAACGGCGTAACCAAACTTATCGGCAATTACCGGTGCCAGCGACAGCGACAGCAACGAACCGATGTTAATCGACATATAAAACAGGGTGAAGGCGCCGTCCAGTCGGGCATCTTTTGGGGGATAGCATTTTGACAGCAAACTTGCCGGGTTAGCTTTAAACAGCCCGTTGCCTACGGCAATAGTACCCAGCGCGATAAAGATCAGATCGGGTTTGAGTAGTGACATCCCGGTCATGAAGTAGCCAATTGCCAGCACAATAGCACCGAGAACCAGCGTGCGTTTTGTCCCTAACAGGTGGTCGCCGACATAGCCGCCAATGGAGATTAGGCCATACACCAATGCGGCAAACGCACCGAAGGTGATAAACGCCTGTTCCTGGGAGAACCCGAGTTGCTTAACAAAAAAAACCGCCAGGATGCCCTGAACGCCGTAATAGCCAAATCGTTCCCATAATTCTACAAAAAAGATCATGAAGAACGGACGAGGTTGCTGCAGCAAGCCCGTAGGTGCACTTGTATTCATATTCCTTCGCCTTTCAAAGCCATCCCGAAAAGTATGAACGCGTATGCTAAAACGCGCCGAAAAAGTCTTATTTTGTTATAGACTGCGGAGATTAGCCGCGAGAGTAGATTATTATAGAGATAGTTTTCGATCCAATTAGTTGATCACACTAATTATGATTTATTTGTTGGGTTGATGTACTGATAAGTGCCGAAAGGATAAAAACAAAAACGCCCGCAGAGGCGGGCGCTTACAGGCGTAAATGTTTGCAGCAGGCCGGGTTACTTCCCGGCGGCAAGCATTTTATGCTTCTTCGTCGTCACGCAGCGGAACAATCAACATGTCGACGTGAACGGTGTTGATCAGTTGACGTGCGGAGGACATCAGCTTGCTCCAGAAATCCTGGTGATGACCACAAACGACCAGGTCCATGTCGTATTTTTTAATGGCATCAACCAGAACCTGACCCAGGTCGCCGCTACCGCTCAGGGTTTCGGTGATAGGGTAGCCAGCATTGGTGGACAGCTCGGTTAACGCGTGATGAGTTTCTTCAGAAATACGTTTCTGCATATCACCCAGATTCACGTCGATTAACCCGGTGTACAGATCGGAATAGTTTACGTCAACGTGGATAAGGGAGACTTTTGCATTGTAAGGCCGCGCCATAGAGACCGCTTTTTCAACCAGAACTTTACTTTCCGGAGAAAGATCAACCGCGATAAGAATGTGTTTATAAGCCATAGTGTTACTCCTTCCATAAGTTGTCGATGACTAGCCTTCTGGCGTTCATTTGCCGCCGCGTCATCCGCGTCCTGCGAACGTTGTGCGCGGGGCTAGCCCAGTCGTAAAGACGTACCATTTAAGGACTATCCTTACATTATAGCGACCGGGATAATCCGTCAATCCGCCTTGATTGCCAATTAGTTAAACAAATTTTTCAGCTAATTGCATTGATAGTGATTAACCTTCTGGCAAAAAAATTAACTAATCTCCTACACTATCTAGAGAGGCGTTCGGATACGAGATACAAACACGAGCGGTTTCGGTAGCACTCTTCACTGAATGGTTTGGCAGGGTATCGGGTAGCGGTAGCCCCGGAGAGGAGTTCCGTGGGCGGGTCGCCGGGGAGGGGATATGATAAGCACCATTGCATTATTCTGGGCTTTATGTGTCGTTTGCATTGTTAATATGGCGCGCTATTTTTCTTCGCTGCGCGCACTGTTAGTCGTACTTCGTGGTTGCGATCCATTGCTCTACCAGTATGTAGATGGAGGCGGCTTTTTTACCTCGCATGGGCAACCCAATAAGCAGATGCGGCTGGTGTGGTATATCTACGCGCAGCGCTACCGTGATCATCATGATGATGAATTTATACGCCGCTGTGAGCGGGTTCGCGGTCAGTTCATTCTCACCAGCGCGTTATGCGGCCTGGTATTAATCAGTATGGTTGCGTTGATAATCTGGCACTAAGCCACGTCACTCTACGGCAGATATAAAAAAAGCGGGTCAGTTTCCTGGCCCGCTTTTTTACTGTGCATTCGCTTAGATAAGCTTCAGGGAGAGCCAGTACAGCACTCCAGAAAGAATAATCGCCGCAGGCAGGGTAAAGACCCAGGCCATCAGAATGCTGGTCACTGTTTTACGCTGTAAGCCGCCACCGTCAACAACCATCGTACCCGCAACAGAAGAGGAGAGAACGTGGGTGGTGGAAACAGGCATACCGGTATAACTGGCGAGACCGATAGAGACAGCGGCAGTCATCTGCGCCGACATCCCCTGAGCATAGGTCATGCCTTTCTTACCAATTTTCTCACCGATAGTGGTCGCCACACGACGCCAGCCAATCATCGTACCGCAGCCCAGAGCCAGAGCAACGGCCATAATGATCCAGATAGGCGCATACTCGATGGTGCTCAGCATGTCGGTTTTCAGTTTCTTCAGCAGACGCTGGTCGTCAGCGCTTACGCCAGGCAGCTTAACCACTTTATCGGTGGTATCGGAGATGCACAGCATAATGCGGCGCAGTTGTCCGCGCTGCTCAACGCTTAACTTGTCGTAAGTTTCCAGATTCGCCAGCATACCTTTTGCACGCTCAAGCGCGTTGATGGTATTTGCCGGGTGGCAATGGAACTCGTTAGCTTGCGTTGGCACGCCAGCTTCCGGCGACGGAATGAGCTGATCTACGCCAGTGGCTTGCTTCAGCAGATCAGGACGCTGCTGGAAGAAGGTTTCGACGTTATTGATAGCATCGCGGGTACGAGTAATTTCGTAACCGGAGGCGTTCATATTCACTACGAAACCTGCAGGCGCTACGCCAATCAGTACCAACATCACCAGACCAATGCCTTTCTGTCCGTCGTTCGCGCCATGAGAGAACGCCACGCCGATAGCAGAGAGGATCAGTGCGATACGCGTCCAGAAAGGTGGTTTTTTCTTACCGTCTTTCTTTTCACGTTCCGCTGGCGTCAGGTGGATACGAGCACGTTTTTTAGTACCGCTCCAGTAACGACGCAGAATGAAAATGAGGCCGCCTGCAACCACCAGACCGACAATCGGCGAGACGATAAGCGAGGCAAAGATACCGATAACTTTCGGGATGTTAAGTGCGTCCACCACCGAAGTGCCGTTCATCAGCGCATTGGTTAAACCAATACCGATGATCGCGCCAATCAGCGTGTGGGAGCTGGATGCTGGCAAACCAAAGTACCAGGTACCGAGGTTCCAGATAATTGCCGCCAGTAGCATAGAGAACACCATGGCGAGGCCATGTGAGGAACCCATGTTGAGCAGCAGATCCGTTGGCAGCATATGCACGATGGCATAAGCTACGCTGAGACCACCCAGCAAAACACCAAAGAAGTTGAATACCGCAGCCATGATAACCGCCAATTGCGAACGCATTGCACGGGTATAGATCACGGTTGCGACAGCATTTGCTGTGTCATGGAAGCCGTTAATTGCTTCGTAGAACAGCACAAAAGCCAGAGCAAGCAATAGTAAAAGCCCGGTATGTAAATCCAGGCCAGCAAACAAATGTAGCATAGGACGTTACGCCATTTTGAGGACATGAACGCGGCGCATTATCAGTGACTTTGGCGGCGCGGGCAAAGTGAAATATAGAGTTTTTTTGATATATCTCCTGCTTTGTTTTACACCACTAAAGAATTATCCTATAGAATTCAGATAAATACCTATTATTGATAGTTTGGTGCTGGTGCGACCACTGAGGAATCTTTACAATTCACGCCCGCTTTTTAGAGAGGATCGCAACGTGGAAAGGTTTGATACCGTTATTATAGGCGCTGGCGCAGCGGGTATGTTCTGTGCCGCGCAGGCAGGACAAGCAGGTAGTCGCGTACTGCTGATTGATAATGGTAAAAAGCCTGGGCGCAAGATCCTCATGTCTGGCGGGGGGCGCTGTAACTTTACCAATCTTTATGTGGAGCCGGCGGCTTATTTGAGTCAAAACCCGCATTTTTGCAAATCAGCGCTGGCTCGCTATACGCAATGGGATTTTATCGATCTGGTCGGCAAACACGGCATTGCCTGGCATGAAAAAACGCTCGGTCAGTTGTTCTGCGACGACTCTGCTCAGCAAATTGTCGATATGCTGGTGACAGAATGCGAAAAAGGTAACGTTACAATGCGGTTACGTAGCGAAGTCCTGAGCGTAGCGCGTGATGATGACGGCTTCCAGATTTTGCTGAACGGCATGACGGTCAGTGCGAAAAAGCTGGTTATTGCGAGCGGAGGGCTATCCATGCCGGGTCTTGGCGCTTCGCCGTTTGGTTATAAAATTGCTGAACAGTTCGGTCTGAACGTGCTGCCGACGCGTGCAGGTTTGGTGCCTTTTACGCTGCACAAGCCGCTATTGGAGCAGCTTCAGGTGCTCTCTGGCGTGTCTGTACCTTCCGTTATCACCGCTGAAGACGGCACTGTGTTTCGTGAAAACCTGCTCTTTACGCACCGTGGCCTTTCAGGTCCGGCGGTTTTACAGATTTCCAGTTTCTGGCAGCCAGGTGAATTTGTCAGCATTAATTTGTTGCCCGATGTAGACCTTGAGGCTTTCCTCGACGAACAGCGTAGCGCACACCCTAATCAGAGCCTGAAGAACACACTGGCGATGCAGTTGCCCAAACGTCTGGTGGAGTGTTTGCAGCAGTTAGGGCAACTTCCGGATGTGACGCTGAAACAGCTTAACGTGCGCGATCAGCAGGCACTGGTGGAAACCCTGACCGAATGGCGCGTGCAGCCAAACGGCACAGAAGGGTATCGCACGGCGGAAGTCACGCTGGGCGGCGTGGATACCAATGAGCTGTCATCACGTACGATGGAAGCGCGTAAAGTACCAGGTCTCTATTTTATCGGTGAAGTGATGGACGTCACTGGTTGGCTGGGCGGGTATAACTTCCAGTGGGCATGGTCGAGCGCCTGGGCGTGTGCGCAGGATTTGGCGTCTGCGTGAATGTGATGCCCGATAACCTGAGTTACCGGGCGCTATATTAGTTCAGGCCAAGAAAATACTGGGCAATTTTAAAGTAGATAATCAACCCGGTACCGTCGATAAGCGTGGCGATAAACGGCGCGGATACGACGGCCGGGTCAATGCCAATACGCTTGAGCAACATTGGGATCACTGATGACACCACGGCGCTCCACAGCGTAATGCAGACCAGTGTCAGGCTGACGATCAGTGTGATTTCCATGCCGATGCCCATCATCCAGGCGCGTATGCAGCCTGCCAGACCTAGTGTCAGGGCGATCAGCAAGGAAGTTGAAACCTCTTTGCGGATCACCCGGCCCATATCCCGTAGCCGCACTTCTCCCAGCGCCATTGAACGTACCAGCGTCGAAGTGATCTGTGTACCGCTGTTTCCGCCGGTACCAATTAGCAACGGAATAAAAAAGGCCAGCGCGATCGCTGATTCCAGCGCCTCTTCGAAGTGCTGAATTACACTACTTGTGTAGGCTTCCGCGACAAACAGCAGCAGGAGCCAGACCGAACGTTTTTTCCACAATGTCCACGGACTAATTTCCAGATAGGGTTTCTCCAGCGGCAGTGTCGCTCCCTGAAGCTGTACGTCTTCGGTAACATCATCCTCCTGTAGATGGGCTATCTCTTTTTCCATCAGACAGCCGACCAGATCGCCTTTCTCAACTACAGCAACCAGATCGAGTTCACGCTCGGCTAGCTCGGCAACGACCATTGCCCGTTCATCATCAGGCTTAACATGGAACAGACAGCTGTCCATAATATGGTTGATGTTCAGCGACGTATCTTTTTCCTGCAGCAGGCGCTTGACGGATAACACCCCGCGTAGCGCTTTCCCTGCAACCACAAAAACCTGACCAGGAATATCATCCGTCGTGAGCTGTGAGACAAAGTATTCGCGGGCGCCGTTCACGCTGAGATGATCCGGCAGGGTAATAAAATCGGTACGCATATATTGCGCGATGGCATCGCCATTAAAATCCGGCTCAGGAAGATGGGCGGCGCAGAGTTGCATAGATGACATGGTGTAATTCCCTATAAAAAGCTCTCATAGGGGCGAACAAGACAGGATTAGCACAGGCAGATCCCTACGTCCTGGTTTTAGCACTGAACAACGTATCTGTCCGATGGTGAGATCGTCAGAAGTTACCTTGGCAACACCTTGATTCGATGGATGCCTGTATTTCCCTGAGTGGTCTCTCTCGATACCAGCAGGGCGGTAACTTATATTTGTGCAGGAGCCTCGCCATAACGAGATCGGTAAATGAGCCGCTATTATAGGGATGTCTAATTATTGATTATGTTTATAGTTACGTTTGTTTATCAATCGTTGATATACGGAATATTTTCTGAGTCGGAGCGCGGTAGAGCAGAACTGGAAACTACAACCGAATAGACATATCGAATCCAGGTGTTAGTATTCAATAGATAGCAGTTATGAGTATGCGTGTTTCATTTCCGGCCAGGAACGCTGATGATGACAACATTACTACCCGATTTCACAGCATCTTCGTCATTCACTTCCTTTGCGGTGAGCGTTGTCGTGACGCCTGTCCACCGTCTGGCCTTTACTTTTCATTCCTTCTCATCCCGGATGGAATCTCCCGCTGAATAGCTGTTCAGTGGTCTTTGTGACACGCATCGTTTGGTAACAGGGATTATAGCGGGTCGAATATGGATAAAATTAAGCGTCATCTGGTGTGGTGGGGGGCAGGCCTCCTGGTGGTGGCCGCCGCGATAGTATGGTGGATGCTACGTCCGGCGGGAGTACCGGAAGGATTTGCTGCCAGTAATGGCAGAATTGAAGCTACCGAAGTAGATATAGCCACTAAGATTGCCGGGCGTATTGACACGATCCTCGTGTCGGAAGGGCAGTTCGTTCGCCAGGGCGAGGTGCTGGCGAAAATGGATACCCGCGTGCTACACGAGCAGCGGCTGGAAGCGGTCGCGCAAATCAAAGAGGCAGAAAGTGCCGTTGCGGCGGCGCGCGCGTTGCTGGAACAGCGGCAAAGTGAAATGCGCGCCGCGCAGTCGGTAGTAAAGCAGCGCGAGGCGGAACTGCAGTCGGTCTCTAAACGTCATATTCGTTCCCGTTCGCTGTCACAACGTGGAGCGGTGTCTGATCAACAACTGGATGACGATCGTGCCTCTGCCGAAAGCGCGCGGGCTGCGCTGGAATCATCAAAGGCACAGGTCTCTGCGGCGAAAGCGGCTATTGAAGCAGCCCGCACCAGCATTATTCAGGCGCAAACTCGTGTTGAAGCTGCGCAGGCAACCGAACGACGGATTGCGGCAGATATCGATGATAGCGAGCTTAAGGCTCCGCGCGATGGTCGCGTGCAGTACCGCGTAGCTGAACCGGGTGAAGTGCTTTCAGCCGGTGGGCGGGTGCTGAATATGGTCGATCTCAGCGATGTCTACATGACGTTTTTCCTGCCTACTGAACAGGCTGGTCTGCTAAAAATTGGTGGTGAAGCGCGTCTGGTACTGGATGCCGCGCCCGATCTGCGTATTCCGGCAACCATCAGCTTTGTTGCCAGCGTGGCGCAATTTACGCCAAAAACGGTCGAAACCAGCGATGAACGGCTGAAACTCATGTTTCGTGTAAAAGCCCGCATCCCACCGGAGCTGTTACAGCAGCATCTGGAATACGTCAAAACCGGGCTGCCGGGCATGGCCTGGGTACGTCTTGATGAAAGTCGTGCCTGGCCGGATGATCTGGTGGTGAGGTTACCGCAATGACGCAACTGGCGCTGGTTCCCGTTCCTCCCGTGGCGCACCTTGACGGCGTGAGTCAGCATTACGGGGCAACGGTAGCGCTGAACAATATCACGCTGGATATCCCCGCCCGCTGCATGGTGGGGTTGATTGGCCCGGACGGTGTGGGTAAGTCGAGCTTACTGTCCCTCATCTCCGGCGCTCGGGTTATTGAACGCGGCAACGTGATGGTGCTGGGCGGCGACATGCGTGACCCGAAGCACCGCCGCGATGTCTGCCCGCGCATAGCCTGGATGCCTCAGGGGTTGGGGAAAAACTTGTACCACACGCTGTCGGTGTATGAGAACGTCGATTTTTTCGCACGCCTGTTTGGCCATGATAAAGCAGAGCGCGAGGCGCGAATAACAGAGCTGCTGGATAGCACAGGTCTGGCGCCGTTTCGCGATCGTCCTGCCGGGAAACTCTCGGGTGGGATGAAACAAAAGCTGGGGTTGTGCTGTGCGTTGATTCATGACCCGGAATTATTAATCCTTGATGAACCTACCACCGGGGTGGATCCGCTCTCCCGCGCCCAGTTTTGGGAGTTGATTAACAGCATTCGCCAGCGTCAGACCAACATGAGCGTGCTGGTCGCGACTGCCTATATGGAAGAGGCCGAGCGTTTTGACTGGCTGGTAGCGATGAACGCGGGTGAGGTATTAGCCACAGGTAGTGCACAGCACCTGCGTGAAAAAACCAACAGCGACACGCTGGAGCAGGCGTTTATCGCACTGTTACCTGAAGCCCAGCGTCAGGCGCACAAACCGGTCGTGATCCCGCCTTATCACGCAGAACAAGAAGAGATAGCCATCGAAGCGCGGGATCTGACCATGCGCTTCGGTAATTTTGTTGCCGTTGATCACGTTAATTTTCGCATACCACGCGGAGAGATCTTTGGTTTTCTCGGCTCGAACGGCTGCGGTAAATCCACCACTATGAAGATGCTCACCGGGCTGCTACCAGCCAGTGAGGGTGAGGCGTGGTTGTTCGGACAAGCGGTTGATCCGAAGAATATCGACACTCGTCGTCGGGTGGGCTATATGTCGCAGGCTTTTTCGCTCTACAGCGAACTGACCGTGCGGCAAAACCTGGAACTACACGCACGTCTCTTTCACATTCCGGAAGCGGAGATCCCTGAGCGCGTAAAAGAGATGAGTGAGCGCTTTACGCTGGCCGATGTCGAAGATGTACTGCCTGGCGCGTTACCACTGGGGATACGTCAGCGCCTGTCGCTGGCAGTGGCGGTGATTCATCGCCCGGAAATGTTAATTCTTGATGAGCCTACCTCCGGCGTTGACCCGGTGGCCAGGGATATGTTCTGGCAACTGATGGTTGATTTGTCTCGTCAGGATAAAGTAACCATTTTTATTTCCACCCACTTTATGAATGAGGCGGAGCGCTGCGACCGTATGTCGCTGATGCACGCCGGAAAAGTGCTCGCCAGTGGTACGCCTCGGGAACTGGTGAAGCAGCGTGGTGCAGCCAGTCTGGAGGAGGCGTTTATCTCCTGGTTACAGGAAGCAGCAGGGCTGGCCCCTGAAACTCAGTTACCGCCAGCAGATGCTCCGGTTGAGCATGAGAGTAGCTTGCCGCCACGTCAGGGATTTAGCCTGCGGCGTCTGTTCAGTTACAGCCGCCGTGAAGCACTCGAACTACGGCGCGATCCGGTCCGCTCAACACTGGCATTGATGGGTACGGTGATCCTGATGTTGATTATGGGCTACGGCATTAGCATGGATGTGGAAAACCTGCGTTTTGCGGTGCTCGATCGTGACCAAACCGTCAGTAGCCAGGCGTGGTCGCTGAATCTGTCTGGTTCCCGCTATTTTATCGAGCAGCCGCCGCTTACCAGTTATGACGAACTGGACAAACGGATGCGCTCGGGTGAGGTGGCGGTAGCAATAGAAATTCCACCTAATTTTGGTCGTGACATTGCACGCGGCACGCCGGTGCAGCTTGGTGTCTGGGTGGATGGCGCGATGCCCAGCCGTGCCGAAACGGTGAGGGGTTACGTACAGGCGATGCACCTGGCCTGGCTACAAGACGTGATGGCGCGTCAACCAAACGCCAGCGGGCAGAACGGACTGATGACCATTGAAACACGCTATCGCTATAACCCGGATGTGAAGAGCCTGCCTGCGATTGTTCCTGCCGTGATCCCATTACTGTTGATGATGATCCCTTCGATGCTTAGCGCCCTGAGCGTGGTGCGCGAGAAAGAGCTGGGGTCGATTATCAACCTGTATGTCACGCCCACTACCCGCAGTGAGTTTTTACTCGGTAAACAACTGCCTTACATCGTACTGGGGATGCTGAACTTTCTGCTGTTGTGTGCGCTATCGGTATTTGTTTTTGGCGTGCCACATAAGGGGAGTTTTTTGACGCTGACGCTTGCTGCGTTGCTGTATGTCACTATCGCTACCGGTCTGGGATTGCTGATCTCCACGTTTATGAAAAGCCAGATTGCGGCCATCTTCGGTACGGCGATTATTACGCTGATCCCGGCAACGCAGTTTTCCGGGATGATCGATCCGGTGGCGTCGCTGGAAGGACCGGGGCGCTGGATCGGTGAAATTTACCCGACCAGCCACTTTCTGACCATTGCGCGCGGCACGTTTTCGAAAGCGCTGGATTTGATGGATCTCTGGCAGTTGTTTATTCCGCTGGTGATCGCTATTCCGGTGGTGATTGGCCTGAGCGTGTTGCTGCTGAAAAAACAGGAGGGGTGATGCGCCGATTACGCAATATTTATAACCTCGGAGTCAAAGAGTTGCGCAGCCTGCTGGGTGATAAGGCGATGCTGGCACTGATTGTCTTCGCCTTCACCATTTCGGTTTACTCTTCTGCAACGGTTCTGCCGGGTTCTCTGCATCTTGCGCCGATTGCTATTGCCGATATGGACCAGTCACAACTGTCGAACCGTATCGTGAACAGTTTTTATCGCCCATGGTTTTTACCGCCGGAAATGATCACCGCGGATGAAATGGATGCTGGCCTTGATGCCGGACGTTATACCTTTGCGGTGAATATTCCCCCCAACTTTCAGCGTGATGTGCTGGCAGGGCGGCAACCAGAGCTACAGGTTAATGTGGATGCCACGCGTATGAGCCAGGCATTTACTGGCAACAGCTATATCCAGAATATTATCAGTGGTGAGGTGAACAGCTTTGTTGCTCGCTATCGTGATAACAGTATGACGCCGGTCGGGCTGGAGATCCGTATGCGCTTCAACCCGAATCTGGAACCCGCGCGTTTCGGGGCGGTAATGGCAATCATCAACAATATCACCATGCTGGCGATTGTACTCACCGGGTCGGCGCTGATCCGCGAGCGCGAACACGGGACCATTGAGCACCTGTTGGTGATGCCGGTGACGCCGTTTGAGATAATGATGGCAAAAATCTGGTCGATGGGGCTGGTGGTGTTGGTGGTTTCTGGCCTGTCGTTGATGCTGATGGTGAAAGGCGTTCTCGGCGTGCCGATTGAAGGCTCCATACCATTGTTTATGCTCGGCGTGGCGCTGAGCCTGTTTGCCACAACGTCCATTGGCATTTTTATGGGCACGCTGGCGCGTTCAATGCCACAACTGGGGTTGCTGATGATTCTGGTGCTGCTGCCATTACAGATGCTCTCTGGAGGTTCTACGCCGCGCGAAAGCATGCCGCAGGCGGTGCAGGATATCATGCTGACCATGCCGACCACCCACTTTGTCAGTCTCGCACAGGCGATACTCTATCGTGGCGCAGGGTTCAGCATCGTCTGGCCGCAATTCCTGACGTTACTGGCGATCGGCTGCGCGTTCTTCCTGATAGCACTGCTGCGTTTCAGAAAGACGATTGGCACAATGGCGTAGTGCCGGAAAACAGAACCGACGTAGGCCGGGCAAGCTAAGCGCCCCCGGCAACGTAACGGGAAATTACTCTTCTTTTGGCAAACACTGCAAATGGCCATGGCGTACGCCGCGCTGGGAAATGACGTCGTCAGCAAAATGCTGGACATCGCCCATGTCGCCTTTCAGAACGGCGATTTCAAGGCAGTCGTCATGGTTGATGTGAACATGTAGCGTGGCGACTGACAAATCATGGTGATGATGTTGGGTTGAAACAATGCGGCTGGCTAAGTCGCGTTTCTCATGTTCGTAAACATAGGACAGCACGGCGAAACCCTGAGTGCCGTGCTCCTGGGTGGTCTCTTGTGCCAGCGCACCGCGCAGAATGTCACGGATCGCTTCGGAGCGGTTGTTGTAGCCACGGCGCTGGCTCAGGCTATCCAGCGTTTCCAGTAAATCGTCATCGAGAGTAATGGTGACTCGTTGCATCTGCAGTTAACCTTTCATATGGTGCGTCGGCGCACAGGGAATGCGGGAGTTACAGCCTCTGAACGGCGTCGGCTGTCAGGGTAAATGGTGTCGGAGTACACACTGCCAGGCTCAGCGTATCGAGCTGACACTGGCTAACAGAGAGCGAGGATGTCAGCGTGGTGCTGTCGACGCTGACAATTTGCCAGGCGCTACCGCCTCGCTGTTTAATGATGGCTTCTTTACGCGTCCAGATACGCCAGAAAGCCGCCAGCTGTTGGTCTGGATGTTCTGCTTCTATTTCGGCATGTTCTCTCAGGCTGAACACCGTATTTGCCAGCGTCTGCCAGTTGTCGCGTGGGCGCACGACTTCAATATCGCAGCCCACTTCCCCTTCGTCGCTGAGCAGCAGAGCGATGTCATCGCCGCTGTGGCTAAGGTTGAACCATAGCGGCGTGCCGGCTGTAAAAGCCGGTTTTCCTTGCTCGCCGTAGATGATGTCAGGCAATGGCGAAAGGGTATGGGAAAGCAGCACGCGGCCCGCCAGCCAGCGTTCACGGCGAGCACCCTGCGGTGCCTGCTCGAAGAGCGCGGGAGGCAATGTGCCAGCGCTTAAAGTAGAAACTTTCCCGAGAACGATCCGGTACATATCAGGGCCAACGTTTGATGATAATGGAAGTGTTGATGCCGCCAAACGCAAAGTTATTGCTCTGCAGGAACTCACAATCAATCTTGCGGGCTTCACCCATAATGTAATCTAGCGCGCCGCAATTGGCATCTGGCTGGCTCAAATTTAGCGTAGGCGCAAACCAACCTTCACGCATCATTTGCAGACTCATCCAGGCTTCCAGTGCGCCACAGGCGCCAAGGGTATGCCCAAAATAACTTTTAAGCGAGGAGAGTGGTACATTATCACCATAAACTGCGGCGGTTGCCTGGCTTTCTGCAATATCACCACGATCGGTTGCGGTACCATGTGCAGAAATATAACCGATATCTCGGGCACCAATACCGGCCATCTTCAGCGATTTTTCCATGCAAATCTGCATCGTTTCGCGTTGTGGTTGGGTAATATGCGCAGCATCGCAGTTGGTAGCAAAACCGACGATTTCGCCGTAAATAGTGGCCCCGCGCGCTTTAGCGTGTTCCAGTTCTTCCAGCACCAGCGTGCCCGCGCCCTCACCAATCACCAGACCATCGCGTTTTTCATCAAACGGGGAGGGGGTGGTTTTCGGTGCATCGTTGCGCTGGCTGGTGGCGAATAGCGTATCAAACACCGCAGCTTCAGAAGGACACAGTTCTTCTGCGCCACCTGCGACCATCACCGTTTGATAACCGTGTCGAATAGCTTCCCATGCGTAACCAATCGCCTGGCTACCAGAGGTGCAGGCGCTGGAGGTTGGGATTACCCGCCCGCGCAGGCCGAAAAACAGACCGGTGTTAACGGCAGTGGTGTGCGGCATCATCTGCACGTAAGTTGTGCCGGTGATGTTATTGGTGTGCTTCTCGGTCAGCATGGTGGCGAACTCGCTCACCGGGCCGGTACTTCCGGTGGAGGAACCGTACGCGATTCCAGTTTCACCGTTGGTCAGTATCTGATCGCCAATCAGCCCTGCTTGTTCAAGTGCCAGTTCGGATGCGCGCGTGGACATCAGCGACACGCGTCCCATGGCGCGAATACGCTTGCGGGTATAGTGTTCCGGCAGGGTGAAATCGTCGATCGGCGCGCCAAGCAGCGTGTGCAGTCCGTCATAAACCTGCCACTCCGGCATTTTGCGTACCGCATTCTCATACGCCAGTAACCTGGCGGAGACATCCTGCCATTTTTCCCCAAAGGCGGTGACGCCGCCCATGCCTGTAATCACGACACGACGTGTCATAACATCCCTCCATTGATGGAAATCACCTGACGAGTCACATAACCCGCCACATCCGACATTAAATAGCTGGCAAGTCCGGCCACTTCTTCGGCCTGACCTATCCGTTTCATTGGGATCATCGACATGGCCTCTTTCAGCGCGGCTTCCTCCATCTCGATCATTCCGGTATCAATGAGTCCCGGTGCGATGCAATTTACGGTGATTTTGCGTTTTGCCAGCTCAATGGCCAGCGCTTTGGTTGCACCGATAATCCCTGCTTTTGCTGCACTGTAATTGACCTGGCCGCGATTGCCCATTATGCCGGAAACCGAGGACAGCGTGATGATACGTCCGCCCTGGCGTGCGCTAATCATCGGCATAATGCATGGATGAATGACGTTATAGAAACTGTCGAGGTTGGTGTGGATCACCGCATCCCAGTCATTATCGTTGAGCGCAGGGAAAGCGGCATCGCGGGTGACCCCGGCGTTGCTGATGATGCCGTACCATGCGCCATGTGCGTCAATATCCTGCTCCAGTACTTCACGGCACTGTTCGCGATTAGCAACATCAAACGTCAGCAGACGCCCTGCGCCACCAGCGGTGAGGATAGAATCTAGCGTTTCTTGCGCACCTTGCGCATCACGATGATAGTGAACGCCGACCACAAAACCGTCCGCCGCCAACTGTAGGGCGATGGCGCGACCGATACCTTTGCTGGCACCCGTAACTAAAACTGAACGACTCATGTGGACGCTCCTTGTTGAAATAGCGTGTTAATTTCTTCAGATGTCGGCTGGAAGGTGTTGACGCGACCGGTTGCCAGCGTCTCTTCGCCCGCCTGAATGGCGCATTCGAAGCTGCCGAAACGTGCGTCCTGCATCAGCAATTTGACATTGATACTTAGCATCCTGCCTGCAGGCAGAACCCCCGCAGCACAGACTAACTCGCGCGCGCCAAGCACCATGCCTAAAGCAATACTCTCCTGACCTTGTTGCTGACGGTGCCAGCCAGACCAGACGCCGATGGTCTGCGCCATTAATTCCAGGGCGAACCAGCCGGGCAGGTTGCCGTCTGGATCGAGAAAGGGGGCCAGCACGCTGTTTGCTGATATTGTCACGTGGCAGATGGCGGTCTCGTCCGTCACGCTTGCGACCTCTTCGAGTAGCAGCATCGGCGCATCGTGCGGTAAATAGTCGCCAGGCGATAAATAGTGGCTCATGAGATTCTCCCGAGCAGGATACTGGCATTGTTCCCGCCGAAGGCAAACGAATTAGACAAGATTACCGGGCGAGCCAGCGGCTGCGGCTGCTCAATGATGCCGCAGGGCGGCAGCGTTTCATCGCGTGGCGACTGGCTAAAATCCTGCGGCGGCAGCGGCAGGTCGCGTTGTAAAATCAACATACTGATGGCTGCTTCGGTAATCCCGGCCGCGCCTAGAGTGTGCCCGGTCAGGTGTTTAGTCGAACTGCACGGGACATTTTCGCCAAAAATCGCGTTCACGACTTTGGACTCAATCTGATCGTTTAACGGTGTAGCGGTACCGTGCAGATTGATATAGCCCACCTGATCCGGCGTAATCCCCGCGTCGTTAAGCGCCTGGCCTATGGCGCGAATAGCACCTTCCCCCTGTGGATGGGGAGCTGAAATATGGTAAGCGTCGCTGGATTCACCGACGCCCAGTAGCGCAATGGGCTGTGGTTCACGGGTCAATAGCATCAACGCGGCACCTTCGCCGATGGTGATCCCGCTACGGTCGCGGCCAAACGGCTGACACCGCGTCAGGGAGAGAGATTCCAGACTGTGGAAGCCGTTGATTGGCATCCGACTGAGCGTATCAGCACCGCCAACAATCGCGATGTCCGCCAGACCGGATTCAATCAGGCGACGTCCGCTCATAATAGCGCGCGCGCTGGATGAACAGGCAGTTGAGAGGGTAAAGGCCGGACCATCCAGCGCCAGCCAGTGGCTGAGAAAGCGCGAGGGATCGCCCAACTCCTGCTGCGGATAGTGCCATTCGGTGCTCTCTTTGCCGTTGAGCGTGAGATCAACGTGAACGTCACCTTCATCCAGTCCGGAGGTACTGGTGCCGAGCACGATAGCAATCCGATCGCGGCCATACCGGGCGATGGCGTCATCCACCTGTGGCTGGATTTGCGCCAGTGCCGCCAGCAGCAACTGATTATTGCGTGAACGATGGGCGCGAAAATTGTCGGGAATGGTCGGAAGTTCACCGTCAATGCCTGCTAATACGGCGCACGGATGCCCTTGCAGCCAGTCTGTGCGGGCGCGCATTCCGGGTGCTATGCCACGTGTGAGGTTAGCTGCGATTTCATCGGCGTCGTTGCCCAATGCGTTAATCATGCCAACGGCAGAAATGTAGATCATCTCAGTCACCCAGATATTGAATGGTGATGTGGTATTTAAAAACGTGCTGCTCGATACTGATCGGCTCGCGTTTTCCTTTCCGATTCAGATACGTGATTTCCGTAACCAGTTTGCCGTTGGCGTTGCGCAGTTCGCGTGTGTCACCCATATCAATGAGCGTCCAGCCTTTCGGCAATTGTGGCTGCCAGGCGCTAATTGGCCAATGGCTGAGCATCACGTCAGCCAGCACCTGGCTGGCGGGCGGCAGTTGCGGCACGATGATTGATTGTTCGGTATGTAAGCCTTTTTCATCGTAAGTCACAAGAAACAGACGAATGCCGACCGACGACAGCCCGGCAAGTGTTATTTTCCTGTCGTCGGCGTTAAGCATTACCAACAGTGACTGGGTTTTGCCGTTAAAACTGCCGGTCAGCAACTGTTGTGAATTAACCTGGGGGGTAATCCCCGGGGCAGGCAGCGTCACGCGTGTGCCCGGCTCCAGCCACGCTTGCGGACGGCCTTCCTGTTCCGGCTGTGAGTGGCTGCATCCGGTGAGAATTAACGTAGCGACCAGTGCGGCGGCGCGCCAGAATGTCTGTTTGATCATTTTCTTTTTTTCTCTTTTTTACCAGGCATCGCCAGTGGTGAAAGCAGGAATGCGGTGAAAATACCGCTCACCAGTACAATGCCAAAACTGCTGATGGCTTGAGTGGCGCTGAATACCAGCATGCCGAGCGTCAGGAGCGTGGTCATCATCGCCAGAGTGATAGCCAGCAGCGATGTCAGCGGTGTGCTGCGTGGATTACTGAAAAACAGCGTGTAGTTAATGCCGATTCCCAATACCAGCACCAGGGCCAGCAGTGAGAACAGGTTGAGCGCATGACCACTCAGGGCCAGTACCGCCAGACCACAACCTAAAGACAGCACTGAGGGTACCAGGCTGATAAAACCCTTACGCCAGCCAAGTCGGATGACAGCCCCGCAAGCGATTACCGCCAGCGCAATGCATAGCAGGCCGGTCAGGATATGGCGATACAGGGCGAAAAGCGTGTCGAAGCTGCTCTTACGGTCCACCCACGCGACGCCGGGATATTTCGCGCTGAGTGTGTTTAATGCCGTACTTTGTTTAACGCCTTCAACGGGAACCAGTACGCTGCTCTCGCCATCAGCCAGTGTCAGCCACAGTAACCGCCAGCCTTCGCTGGCTGAACTGGCAAGCCAGGCTTCGACTGTTACCGGCATGGCGGTAAGGTCGGGATTTACCGTTGCCAGTCCGGCGTGATTCAGGGCCTTCGTTACGGCGGGCGCAGCGTCTTTAAGCAGAGTGAGATCCTGTTGCTGTCGGGCGAGCGAATTTAGCGGAATAGTGCGATATCCGCCGAGTAATCCCTCTTTTTTCGCCTGTTCCAGCGCCGGAATAAAGGTTTCCAGCCGCTCCAGCGTTTGTTGTGCAGATTTGCCGTACACCACAAACCACTTCTGATCGACGCTTTGCCCGGTCAGGGCAGTAATCGCTTTTTCCTGAGCCAGAATATCCTGCGGCAGCGCCTGTAGCTGGGAGATATCATCGTCCACGCGCAGCGTCGCCATGCCTGCCAGCGAGAACAGCGCCAGCGCTACCGGCAGGCCAACGGCAAGTTTTTTATTGCGTCGCCAGGCGGCAAGCCAACGTAACATCAGCACCATCGCCGGAACCGGACGCACCGGCAGACTGCGGCACAGCCATGGGTGCCAGAAAATCACCGTCAGGCAGGAGGCGCTCAGACCCACCGCCGCGAATACCGCCATTTGACGGATTCCGGGGAAGGGGGCCAGCATCATGATCAGGTATGCTGCGACGGTGGTGAGTAAGGCCAGCAGCAGTGCGTTACGCACTTTGGCGAGACTTTGCCATGGCGATGTTTCCGCACCGTGTACCATCCGCTCGGTCAGATAGTAGAGCGTATAGTCAGCGGAAATGCCGATGATGCTCATGCTCATGACCAGCGTCATCAGGTGGAGTTCACCGAAAATCAGCAGCGTGACGACAGTACCCGCCAGCGCGCCAACGCCAATCGAAATCAGGCATAGCAGCAGCGGGCGCAGCGAGCGAAACACCGCCACAATCAGCAGTATCACCCCGATCACGGTAGCTATACCGAGGGTAGAGATGTCTTGTTTCGCCTGCTGGCTGGCGTAATCGCTATAGAACAGCGTCCCGCGCGACAACAGTTGTGCCTGGGGATATTGTGCTTTGAGTTCATTTTCCAGCGTAGTAAGCGTGGTGACCAGGTGGTGTGTCTGTTGCATATCAAACGATGAACCGGTCAGTTCGCCGTGCAGCAGATACCAGTAGTTGCCTTGTTCATCCTGAGTGACCAGCCATCCATCCATCAGGCGCAAGCGCTGGCCGTTTTTGGCCATCGCCAGCTGCGAGCCGCGCATCAGCATCAGTGGATCGTTTTGCAGCTCTTTACCACTGACGCCGGAAAAGGCTGAGTAAAGTTGGGAGAGGATCCACTGGGCCTGCGCTTCACCGCCGTTTTGCAGTCGGGCGCGGGTGTCGTTATCTATCAGGCCGTTGCGATTTTGCCAGAAGAATGCCCCCCATGCCTGCTGGCTGTCGGCATCCATCGGGCCTTTCACCTGTGCCAGCGCGTGTGATTTTTGCAGCAACGTCAGCCAGCCGCGGGCCACCGCCGGGTCTGGCCGTTTACCGGGACTCACCAGCCAGACCAGTTGCCGGTCGAGGCGCTGCATGAAACCTTCGTTCAGGCTCGGTGGTATGGTCCCCAACGTCTGTTTTGGCAACATTGCCAGCACGCTGCTGTTGAGACGCGCCTGAGGTAGCAGCGTCAGCAAAACGCCCAGCAGTATCAGGCAGGCGATTCCCCATAACAGCGCGGGACGTTTACTGGGTTGCAAAGCGTTGGCGTTCGTCATCGGTCAGTTGCGCTGGCGTCAGTTGGTGTTGAGAAAGCGCGATATCGGTGCGATCGCCCTGTTTATCGTTGAGCTGAATACTCTCCAGATAGGTTTTTCCGGCTAAATCAATAGTCGCAAAAATCTTATCCAGCGGTGTGGTAATAGGCGTCAGGCGTAGCGTCCAGCGGCCTTCACCTAAATCTGCAAACTCTACACGGAAGTTCTGCTCCAGCACTTTACGATCCGCCTGGAATAACGCACGCAGCAGATGATTGAACTGGAACATTTGCGGGTTGTTATCGGCGGTGATGGTTTGTGGTGGCTGACCGTTAATCACCTGAACCATCCGTTTGTCATCCAGCAGCAACTGCATCGGGAACGGAGCGGTTTGATCCCACAGTAAGCCCTGGTCGCGTGCGATCAGCATCCGGCCCTGAGATCGCAACGGCTGCGGCAGATCCTTTATCGTCCGGGTTTGATCGAAGTGGGCACGGACTACCGGCTGTTCGGTAAAACGCTGTTGCAGGGAGTCAAGCGTCAGGGCGCTGACGAATGGGCTGATGAGTAGCGCCAGCAGTGGCCATAATTTCATGGTGTGACCCCCATGCGTTCAAACAGAATATCCGGGCTGACGAAGCATAGCTCACGACTTTTTTCGTCCACCGCGACCTGAATGGTGTAGCCCGTGGTGGCGCGTTTCCCTGTTTCAGCATCGAAAATTTCGTAGCCGATACGCAGACGATTTTCGAATTCCTTAATCTGAGCACGTACACGGATACGCTGTTCGAAGGTCAGGGCGTTACGGTATTTCACCCGTGTATCGACCACCGGCCACAGATAGCCAGATTCTTTCATCTGCCGATAGCCGTAATCGAATTGGTTCAGCAGTGCCTCACGGGCAATCTCGAAATAGCGGAAGTAGTTGCCATGCCACGCGACGCCCATCATATCGACGTCATGGAACGGAATAGTCAGCTCGACTTCAGCCGTAAATCGGGGATCGTTAAGCACCCTTTACTCCTTGTCTTTGGTATCCGGCAGTTGCCAGAAATCGAAAAAGTTAAACCAGTCAAGCGGCGACTGAAGCGCATAGTGCTCCAGGCGTTCGGCGTAGCGATCGATAGCAATCTGTAACGCGTGTTGCCGGCTGGCGCGCGGTAAGAGCAACGGGTCGGCAAACGGCTCGCAGTGAATGCGTAGTTTATTCTGCTGGCGTAGGGCAAAAATCAGATCGACCGGGCAGCGTAAAATAGACGCAAGGATAAACGGCCCCTGCGGGAAGGGAGCAGCTTGTCCCATAAAGCGGCTCCAGCAGACGCGCCATTCGCCGCCACGTTGGGTATTTACCGCGATGCGATCGCCGACGATGGCGATCCATTCTCCGCGCTCCAGTTTCTCTTTGAGCAGAATGGCGGTATCCGGGCCGATATCGTTCACCGGAAGCAGGTTTAGTCCGGCCTGTGGGGCCATCTCTTCCATGATTTGTCTGAAGCGCTGGGCGTTCTCGCTGAATACCAGTGCATTGATGGTTTTGCTGCCCTGTAGTTGGGCCAGAGCCCTACAGGCTTCGACATCGCCCAGATGTGAAGCCAGCAGTAGTTTTCCCCGTGGATCGCTGACGTTTAACGCCTCTTCTGCGCCTGGCGCGAAAACCACATCGCGACCAAAGTGCAGTTCACCGCGCCAACTGGCAATTTTATCCAACATTGCGTCGCCAAAACGCAGGAAATGTTGATAGCTGGCCAGGTTTGACGGCACTGCCATCTGACGTGCGGTCAGTTGTGCCCGTACGCGGCTAATCCAGCTCTGAGATGCTTTACGAGCGGCCGAAGCCGTGAGCCAGTAAACGCCGACTACCGGATATAGCATCAGGGAAAATACCTTGCGTCCCAGAAAACGCCAGACCAGCACCATCAGACGCATTCCCCACAGCCCTTTGACCTCTTGCTGATGTGCCCAGTGTGTGGATGAGCGGCGAAGAAGCAGGGAAGGGATGCGCGGCAACATGCCAAAGAACAGGCGTGTATGCATCCGTGAAATGCGCAGGTTGTCTTTGAGCGCGTCGAAATGGGACAGTCCATCCAGTGGGTAGGTAACCCTGGTTGGAATAAAATAGCTGGTGTTGCCTTGCCAGTAGAGGCGTACCATCACTTCGGTGTCAAAATCCATTCGCTTGCCAAGCGTCACGTGCTGCGCCAGTTGAAGCGTTGGTGCCACCGGATACACCCGGAAACCGCACATGCTGTCTTTTAACTGCAGCGAGAGCGTTTCTATCCACACCCAGACGTGGGTTACCCAGCGTCCGTACAGGCGCGAGCGGGGAATTGAGCCATCGTAAATCGGTTGTCCGGAAATCAGCGCCGTCGGATGTTCTTTCGCCAGCGCAAGCAGTCTGGGAATATCTTCAATGTCATGCTGTCCGTCGGCATCCACTTGCACCGCATGGCTGAACCCTGCGTCTGCCGCGGCCTGCATTCCCCGGAGCACCGCAGCACCTTTACCCGCGTTTACAGGCAGGCGGATTAATGTCAGATTGCTATTTTCAGCTGCCAGTCGAGCCAGTTCATCCCGTGTGGCGTCATCACTGCCATCGTCGACCACAATGCAGGGGAGGTCAAACGGCTGTAGACGTGCCAGTACGCGCGACATCATCGCGCCATGGTTGTAGCAAGGGATCAGCACGCAAGGGGAAAAGGTTAGTGACATAACCGAATCTTCCCGCTGCTGGCGGTATGACGTGCTTCGCCGTCGTGACGCTGGTAGCTGAAAGAGAGCATCTGACGCTCTTCCTGCCAGCTCAGACTCAGGGTTACGGTTGTTCCCGGCAGGAGCGGTGACTGGAATTTCACGTTCTGAATACTGTGAAAACGCCAGCCGGGGATCAGCAGCGTGGTGGCGTAATGCATCACCCAATCCAGCTGTGCAACGCCAGGCAGCAGCGGCTGCACAGCAAAATGCCCGCTGAACCAGAACAAAGAAGGGTCGAGATGTAAAACGATCTCAGCCTGTTGAGGCTGTGCCTGGTGGCGCTCGATTTCATGGGGTTTCATGAAATAACTCCTGTAATTGCGCATAGACACGCTTGTTCATACTGTTGACCGGGATTTCGTCAATCACGCGCCAGTAGCGAGGAACGGCGACCGGCTCCAGCCACGGCAGCAGCGAGCGCCTCCAGCTCAGCTCTTGCGGTTTCCCCCCGCATTCATGCCAGCGTTGACGCGCCTCGTTATCCAGCACTAACAGGACGCCAACTCCCTGACGCCCTCCGCGTGAGACGGGCAATGCCGCGACTTCGCGGATACCGTCCAGAGCCAGTAAGCGTTGCTCCACCTCGCTGAGTGAAATACGCTTCTCTTCAATTTTGACCACGCGACCCCGTCTACCCATCAGACGGAACTGCCCGCTTTCTGTAAAATGCAGAATATCGTCCAGCAACAGGCCATCATCAGCGGCGATAAGTGGAGAAAACACGCGAAATGCCTCGTTTTCTGGCTGGAATCTGACCCCTGGGAAGGGCTGCCATGCCACATCATCCCGCTGGCGATAACGCCAGGCGAGGATACCGGTTTCGGTGCTGCCGTAGATCTCATCGGGCCATACGTTCAGCCAGTCAGCGGCTTGCGTGACATCCTGCCAGGGCAGCATGCCGCCTGCGGACAGAATCATCTCGACCGGCGGCGGGGTAAGCTGATGATCGAGGCGTTTCAGAAACGCCGGGCTGCTGATAAACACATAGCGATGTTCATGGCTTAGCGCCGCCAACTGCTCGGCGTACCACAGCATTGCAGCATGTAACGGTAAACCTAAGGCCATTGGCAAGAAGATACGAAACGTCAGACCATACAGATGCTGTGGCACCACTGACGCGACCACCCGACAACCTGCCAGGCGATCGGCAAAACGCGTCGCGAGCAGCGCGGCTTCGTTATCCAGACGATTGATTGGTTTGATGACCCGTTTTGGCTGGCCGGTGGAGCCGGAGGTGAAGAGTTCCACGAAGGCGTCGCTGGGTATTGCTGGGAAAGTAATATCGTAGGTAGCGGGTTTCATGGCAGAACTGACAACCAGCAGTGCACCTTGCCAGTCCAGTGCTTTATCGCTCAGTACGCCATCAAACAGCGCATGCTGCTCGTTTAATAATGAAACACGGCAATGACCAGGGATCACCGGTATTTTGCCTGCGTGGAGCGTTGCCAGCAGTGCGACGATAAATAAATAACTGTTCTCGAAGCACAATGCCCAGCGTTCACCTTCCTGCTGCTGCAGATGCGTTATCAACCGGGCCACATCATGGCGCAGATGACCAAGTGTCCAGGTGTGCTCTTCCTGCCACGCCACAGGCACTCCGTCCGGACGTGGGGCACTGAGCCATTGAGCAAGAGTGAGGGGCTGCTTCATTGGGTATCTCGTTTTATCATCTGTTGGCGAACTAACCACTCACCCGCCATGAGTGTTCCCATCAGCAGATAGGAGATCATACCGTTCCAGGTCGTCCACAGTGACATATCGCCATACAGTGCGGTAAAAAGCGCAACGCTGCCGTTAAGGATGAAAAAGGCGCACCAGATTTGCGTCACACGGCGAGTGTAGCGCACACCTGCTTCGGGAAGGTTTGGGTCACGCAGTCGCGCCAGCCGTTCGACAATTGGCATGGCTGACCAGAGTGAGCCGCCAAATACCGCCAGCATGACGCCATTTACCACCACCGGATAAAACAGCAACAGTTGGTGCGTTTTGAGCAGATAGCTGGCAATGCACAGTGTGATGCCAGCGACCGCCACTACCTGTGTCACGACGCGCAACGGCCCCGCCTGTCGCCGGGTCTGGCGAAAGCGTAAAAACAGGAGTAGCGCCATCAACGGCAGCAGCCAGTGCAGGCTGTTATGCGCCAGGCCAAACCAGATTAAAAATGGCCAGGCCAACAGCAGTAAACCTGTTAGCAGTTGTACGACTGGCAGCGAGCGAGTGCCCGACACGGTGAGTTACGCTTCTTTGAGAAGGCGTTCTACCGCATCGACGACATCTTGTACGGTGCGTACTGCTTTGAACTCTTCCGGCTTGATTTTCTTACCGGTTTTCTTTTGCAGATGCACGATCATGTCGACGGCATCAATGCTGTCGAGCTCCAGATCTTCGTACAGGCGTGCCTCAGGCTTGATATCCTGTGGGTCGACTTCGAATAGCTTAACCAGCAGCGAGGAGACTTCTTCGTAAATGGCTTTTTGTTCGGTCATAACGGACTATCCTCAGGCACGTTGCGCGTGAATGAAAGATGCCAGCGTGGCGACGGAGAAGAAGTGCTGGCGCATCTCTTCACTCTCAGCAGAGAGCACCACGCCATACTCGTTTTTCACCGCCAGACCCAGCTCCAGAGCATCGATTGAGTCCAGCCCTAAGCCATCACCAAAGAGTGCCGCTTCGGTTTCAATATCGTCAGCTGTCAGTTCGTCGAGATTCAGTGTCGTTATAATGAGATTTTTGATTTCAAGATAAAGCGCTTGCATCATTAATTCCTGAAAGAGGTAAATTACCTGGTTGTAATTGAAGCAAAAGATGCCGGTTTAACTGCCTTGCGGCCAGCGCCGGTTCTTGTGAATTTGCATCGTAAAATTGATCGATTTTAACTCGTTCGTGTACTGAAATAGTAAATACGGGTTTTACCGATGGGACGTCATACCATTTGCTTTCTTTATCCAGCATTTGTTCGCTGCAGTTAATGGTCACTATGCGTAAATCGCTGCTGCAGCGCACAGCGATATTTGCTGCACCGCGCTGTAGCGTCATTTCCTCTCCGGGGCGTGTGCGAGTACCCTCGGGGAAAATTAAAATTGTATCGCCTTGTTCCAACCGTTGCTGGCAGGCGGGCAATAGCGCATCGGCCTGACTATTAATCAGGTAATCTGCCGCCCGGACTACGCCGCCGAGGAACGGATTCTTCAGGAGCGCGCTTTTCACCAGGCAGTCCGTTTCCGGCATAACCGAGGCCAGTAGCACATAGTCGATTAGCGTCGGATGATTGGCGACCACCAGACACCCTCGCTCTTTGCGCAAGATGTCTCGTCCTTCAATGCGGTAATCCAGTACGCCAAGTCGTTTCGCCACGGTTAAAAAGAGACGAAAACTGGCGGCAATGCTGCGTCTGGCGATGCGCCGACGTCTGGTATTATTCCATATCGCAACTAACAATAAGTTAAACCAGATAGTAGAAAGCAGTAGTCCCCCGAGACCAAACAAGGCAAAGCAAAATCCGGTCATTACCAGCCGCCATCCCCAATTAAGGCGCAGAAGTATCCTGTTCATCTCTGACTCCACTGCCACTGCACGCGTTCACCCGGCAGGGTAAACGTATCGATATCCTGTAGGTAGTGCTGTAAAAACAACAAGCTTTGCGGCAACGTGGTCTCACTATGGGCGCTATGCGGACGGGTTTTGCATTGCCAGGTATCACCTGATTCAATTACCAGCGCGACGGCAAATGGCCATGTCGGCATTTCAGGAGGCAGTTGTGGGTGATAAAACTCAGGCAGAAAACCGTCAAAATCGACCATTAACACGCGCTGATATCCCGCCTGCAACAGGCTCATGACTTCGCATAATCCTTGCTGGAATGTATCCCTGCCTGCAGAGAGCGAGGAGGAGACGATCGGTTTTTTCGCAGCGATAGTCAGGTTACCCACGGCGGAGTTATGCACAGAAAGGGCAAAATCGGTCGGTGAGAGTGCCTGCTCTGTCGCCAGGGCGTGCAGGATCCGGTAGTTACGCTCCAGTTCACCGTGGCGGCTGGTATAGAGGATGGCATCGATCTCATGGCGGCGTAGCATCGCCAGCCCGCAATCGACGGCCAGCTTGCTGCCGGAACTGAGGCGGCGAGCCGTCATCATCGGTAACTCACTGAGTTTAGCCAGTGGTGCGGCTGGATCGATAGCGTGCGAAAGCCGTGACCATTCATGCCACTGTGTCCTTTCGCTTAACCCTGGCGCCTTGGCCTGCCAGTCGATAATGTTTAATGCAAATTTCATCAACGCGCGTCCGCGATAAATCGGTAGTTCCGATTGTTTATTATTTTTTCTTCTGACATATCAATAAAGTATGTCCAACACCTAAGTTGTCGTGGCGTTCATCTACCTGAAATCCTGCCTGATTCAGATAGTGATAAAACTTCTCTACGCTGTAGAAACGGCTGTTGCCATTCGCCATACAGGTAAAATAAAGCGAAGACGCATTCAGGCTAAATGAGGCCGCTTCAAATTTTTGGGCATCCCAAAACAGTTCCATAATGCACAACTTTGCGCCGGGTTTCATCACGCGGGCAATATTGCTAAGCATGGTGATAATTTGTTCCGGAGAAAAACAATCCAGGAATTGGCTCATCCACCAGATATCCGCCTCGGCGGGTAAAGGCGAATCGCTAAGCATATCCACAGGATGGAAATTTATGCGATGAGATAATCCTGCATTTTCGATATTTTCACGTGCAAGTGCAATTTGTTGCGGTAAATCTAATAGGGTTACTGCAATATTGTCATCATGTTGACAACAACGTAATGCCCATTTCCCGGTATTTCCGCCAATATCGTACAGGGTTGCAGGGGCGCTGGCGAATACATATGGCAGTGCGGCGTCAAATGCCCCATCTGAATAGTAATGATCGAAAGCAAACCAACTTTCACGCGCAGCCGGCGGTAATTGCGACAGAGCGGGATAGATTGTTGGCCAGTCACCAAAGATTTTTAATCCCGCGGGTTTTCCTTCTTTCAGCGCATTCTCCAGATAGAACAAACCCTGATAACAAACATCCTGGGTGAAATCCATATTCACACGCGTCATCGTGTCATGTAAAAGAAAATGACCGACTTTAGCGAGGTAATAATGCCCCTCTTTATAGGTAATGATTCGCCCGCTTAACCCCATATCCAGCAGTATGCTGGCAGCATATTCGTTGATGGTACTGTTTTCAGTAATTTCATCGAGTGTCGCGCCGCGTTTACCTTGCTTGTCCAGCCAGGCGAGTACTCCCGCATTTCGCAGGCACAACGCGGTTTGAAAAAGCATAGGGGCAAATGCGATTCGTTGTGCTTCAGTAATGGCATCCAGTGCGCTAAGCGAATCCTGTTCGTACATGTGGGAACAACCTGTTAAATGGCAGATAGTTAGAGTATCGGGCCTTATCGGCCCGACTTTAGGCATAATTACAGATTGGCACCGGTTGACAAATTGATCTGGATGTCTTTATCCAGATTGCGCACCCAGCGGTTATAGTTTTTGTGAATTTTCCCGCCTGAAGCCTGCAGATTGAGGCTGCTGTCATATTTGATGTCGTAGCTGGTGGCGGTATAGGTAATACGGACTTCAGCCACATGATCGCGGGTTTGCTGACGTGCTTTGATGACGCCAGGGCTAACTTCAGACATGATCCACTGGCGTTGAACGCCTGCTTTCAGAATTGCGGTTTTAACCTGATCCTGAGTGTGCCCTGCGCTAACGCTGGAGTGTACTTGATCAATCGGCGCGGTACGCGCACAACCTGCCAGCGCACCGACAACAGCAATTGCCGCAAACCATTTAATATACTGTTTCATTAAAACTCCCTATCAAAGTACTGTTTATACGTGTTAAATAATAAGCTGCGAAATAATGATCACCCGCATCACCTTGTGATTTTATTTAAGCTAAATTTGTGGTCTATTTCACAAGACTGATAGCAAGGTGATGGAATTACCTGAGTATAATATTCTATGTTTTTCTGCAACGGAAAGTCTACGTCGCTATTGTCGGTGGTAAGTATAGGTTGTCAAGCAAACGATATCAATGGAAATAACCTTTAAATATAGAGGGTTGGTTTGGGTTAAATGATTTTTGAAATTTATTGTTTTATATATTCAATTCATGAATTTAATGTGTTTCCTTAAATAAGATAATGAACTTATTTTCATTATCTTATTTATGGCAAATCGGCATATATATCTACGCTTATACCAGTTTAATGGTCGTGTAAGAACTACCCCGGTTGGTAGTTTTTTCAGGGAAGCCGGCTTTTGGGTCTGCCTGGTCCAAGTAAAATAGCCAGTTTGCTGCCGCCTGTGGTGGTTTCCATCCAAATTTTGCACACGCTGGTTAATGGTACGGAGAGCAGCATTCCTACCGGGCCGAGTAGCCATCCCCATACCAGCAAGGAGAGAAATACGATCAGCGTCGACAATCCTAAACGATGTCCCATCATGCGTGGCTCAAGGATGTTACCAATCACCATATGTACTGCCAGAAAAAGTGCGCCAACGAGCACGCATTCGTAGATGCCATTGAACAACAGTGCCTGGATCATCGGTGGTACGGCGGAAATGACGGAACCAATATTGGGTACGTAATTTAACAGGAATGCCAGTACGCCCCACATCAGAGCAAACTGAATACCCATTAGCGCCAGCCCCAGCCAGATGATAGCTCCTGTCCATAGGCTGAGTAGCGTTTTTAGCGCCAGATAGTGAGAGACGCCCTTTAATGCCCGATGAAGACCAGCAATATGGATTTGCGGATTATTCAGCGCAAAACGCATTTTGTAGGGGACATGGCGTACTTCAAACAGCATAAATACCACCGTCATTACCAGCAGGACGACGCTTGCCATCGCACCGGAAACTCCGGTCATCAGCGTGGTTGTAAAGGTCATCAGCTTGTCAGAATCAATGCGTTGTAGCATGCGCTCTGGCGACATATGCAGATTAAGAAAGGGCATCATATCCTGCAGATACAGTACCTTGCGTGTTAGCTCCTTGTTGTACTTTGGCAGCATGCCGATAAACTCATTGACTGAGGAAGCAAGAACACCCACCAGCGCGGTGAGAACGATCAACATCACCATCACTACCAGCGTAATGGCGATCGGTCGACGTACTCCCCGGCGAATAAACCAGGTGACCAGTGGATTCAATACAATGGCAAAAAAGAGGGCCAGCAGTAGTTGCACAATAATATCTGCGGCGGCATGTATGCCTGCGAGGATAACAACCAGAGCGGCAAGTTTGAGCAGAATGTGCAAACCCGTTTTATCGGGCGGAGAGGTTGTCATGTATTCTTCCTTTTTACGTTTTGCATTAAGTGTAGCGGCTGGCTTGCGACAGATATTCCTAATCTGGCTGCTGATTTCTCTTCTGCAACATGGTAGATATGAAACACTGTTGTAAAAATGTGGTGACCCTCCATGCCCGAACCCGTCGCTGAACCAACGTTTAGCGGATTACGTCTCAATCTGCGCATTGTCTCCGTGGTGATGTTTAACTTCGCCAGCTACCTGACTATCGGCTTGCCGCTCGCGGTTCTGCCGGGATATGTCCATGATGTTATGGGCTTTAGCGCCTTCTGGGCCGGACTGGTGATTAGCCTGCAGTATTTCGCCACGCTACTGAGTCGTCCCCATGCTGGTCGATATGCCGATCTGCTGGGGCCGAAGAAGATCGTAGTTTTCGGACTGTGTGGCTGCTTTTTAAGTGGTCTGGGCTATTTGCTGGCAGGTTCGACCAGCGGCTGGCCAATGGCGAGTTTGCTGCTGCTGTGTCTGGGACGCGTGATACTGGGAATTGGGCAAAGTTTTGCTGGCACGGGATCCACGTTGTGGGGCGTGGGAGTAGTGGGGTCAATACACATTGGCCGGGTGATTTCGTGGAATGGCATCGTCACCTACGGCGCGATGGCGATAGGCGCACCACTAGGCGTACTGTGCTATGCCTGGGGCGGATTACAAGGACTGGCATTAACCGTCATGGGGGTGGCGCTACTGGCGATACTGCTGGCACTCCCTCGCCCGGCAGTGAAGGCCAGCAAGGGCAAACCGCTGCCGTTTCGCGCGGTACTCGGACGCGTCTGGTTGTATGGCATGGCGCTGGCGCTGGCCTCCGCAGGATTTGGGGTGATCGCCACCTTTATTACGCTGTTTTATGACGCCAAAGGTTGGGACGGTGCTGCATTTGCGCTAACGCTGTTCAGTTGCACGTTTGTCGGTACTCGTTTGTTATTCCCAAATGGTATCAATCGGTTAGGTGGTTTGAATGTGGCGATGATCTGCTTCAGCGTAGAGATCGTTGGGCTGCTGCTGGTAGGGATGGCATCCATGCCGTGGATGGCGAAAATAGGCGTTTTGCTGGCAGGTGCGGGATTCTCGCTGGTCTTCCCCGCGTTGGGCGTAGTGGCGGTAAAAGCTGTACCGCAACAGAATCAGGGTGCTGCGCTGGCAACTTATACGGTGTTTATGGATTTATCGCTAGGGGTCACCGGGCCGCTGGCGGGGTTGGTGATGACATGGGCGGACGTGCCAGTTATCTATCTGGCGGCAGCCGGGCTGGTTGCGGTGGCGTTCCTGCTGACCTGGAGGCTAAAAAAACGGCCCCCGATTGCATCATCGGAGGCCGCATCATCATCTTAACGATTACTGGATAACCAGGGTGTTAATGATATTTTCTGCGGTAGTCTGCGCTTTCTGCTGATCGTCAGCAGGCAACGTGATTTGTAGAGTCAGCAGCTGGTTGTTGACTTTCCCCAGTACCACGGAAGAGTAAGCAGTCTGGCCTTTCGCGGAGATGATGCTGTCTAACTGCTGAAGAGTGTGACCTTTCAGTTCAATCGACTTGTTAGTGACCACCTGTAACTGCGGGTCACGGCTGCGCTGCTGATCTTCCAGACGTTTTGCCAGAACAGCCAGGTCTTCGCTGGTATCGTCGCCGACAATCACAATCACTGCTTTTTGGCCGGTAGCATCAGAGTACACGTGCATGTTGTTGGCCTGAGTACCCAGCTTGCCGCTCTGATCGGTCATGTCTGCTGGCAGGGAAAAACTGAGTTTGCCATCCAGCAGGCTAACCGGTTGTCCGGTAGCGCTACTTTCTGCGGCAGCACCCTCTGCTGGCGCTTTTGAATCGCTATTATCACAGGCCGCAAGCCCCATAACCAGCAGGCCAATACCGACATATTTAACCAGATTGCGCATTGACTTCTTCCTTTCGATAAACGGCCATAACGGCTCATTCGTCCATCTTATCACAACTCGGAAAATGAACCTTTAACTCGTCTGCAATGCCGATATTTCGGATTTATCTGCCAGCCTTTTCAGTAACATATTCAACAGCACGCCGTACATCGGCAGGAAGAAAATAATACTGATCAGCACCTTGAAGCAGTAATCAACAAGCGCGATTTCCATCCAGTGCTCTGCCATAAAGGCATCCGGGCTACGCCAAAAGGCGATAAAGAAGAAGGCCAGCGTATCGCTGATATTGCCAAACAACGTTGAAGCCGTGGGTGCCAGCCACCAGCGACGGTTCTGACGCAGACGGTTGAAGACATGCACGTCCAGAATTTGTCCCAGTGCGTAGGCCATAAAGCTGGCGGCGGCGATACGGGCAACAAACAGGTTAAAGTGCAGCAGCGCGCCGAATCCCTGCCAGGATCCCATATAAAACAGTGCTGAAATAACATATGAGATCAGCAGCGCGGGGACCATCACTGCAAAGATGATGCGTCGTGCCAGCGGCGCGCCAAAAATACGTACGGTCAGGTCGGTTGCGAGGAAAATAAACGGAAAGCTAAAAGCACCCCATGTGGTATGAAAACCAAAGATGGAGATCGGAAGCTGCACCAGATAGTTGCTGGAGGTGATCACCAGCAGATGAAATAGCGATAGCCAGAACAACGCTTTTACGCGCTGAGTTTGTGTAAACGGAGTCATATTGTGACCTTTTTGTTGGATGGGGTGAGGGAACCCAATAAAAAACCGTCGCATGATACTGCTTTAAGAGCACATTGCAATGGTTGTTTTTCACGCAATCGTTAACCTGATTGGCTTACTGACCAACAGAGCGTAAAATAACGCCGTTTTTTATTGAACGAGATAATGATGAGCGATTTGTTTACCTCTCCCGACCATACCCTTGATGCACAGGGACTGCGCTGCCCGGAACCGGTAATGATGGTGCGTAAAACCGTACGCGGCATGCAGGCCGGAGAAACGCTGCTGATTGTCGCGGACGATCCGGCGACAACCCGCGATATTCCCGGCTTCTGCACGTTTATGGAGCATGAGTTGGTGGCAAAAGAGACCGACTCTCTGCCGTACCGTTATTTAGTGCGTAAGGGTCAGTAATCGCTGCCGGATGCCGACGCTAAAGCGTCCCATCCGGCCGACAAAACGCGTTATCCTTTACGTAACAGTCGCAACGCGTTGGCAGTCACAAGAACCGTCGCCCCCGTATCTGCCAGCACCGCCAGCCACAATCCGGTGATCCCGAGCAGTGTGGTAATCAGAAAAATTCCCTTCAGTCCCAGCGCAATCGCAATATTCTGACGAATATTGGCGTGAGTGGCGCGCGCCAGTTGAATCATTTGTACCAGACCACGCAAACGGTTATGGGTCAGGGCGGCGTCTGCGGTTTCCAGCGCGACGTCGGTCCCGCTTCCCATTGCAATGCCGATAGTGGCGGCTTTCATTGCCGGAGCGTCGTTAATTCCGTCACCGACCATTGCTAGAGGCGACTGCTGGTTCAGGCTGGTTACCACCCGAACTTTGTCTTCCGGCAGTAGCCCGGCTTTGAACTCCAGACCCAGTTCACTGGCAATCGCTGCTGCCGCTCGTGGATTATCGCCGGTGAGGATCACACCTTTCACACCTAACTGATGAAGCTCGCTGATGGCGGTGCGGGCGTCGTCACGCAACGTATCCTGCAAGGCAATTACACCCAACACGGCATTGTTGCGCAGCACCAGCACTACCGTTTGTCCTGCGCTTTCCAGTTCACTTATCTGCCCGGTAAAGGCTTCGGCAGGTTGTTTACCTGCGGCGCAAATCAGCACGCGTTCGCCATTAACCTGCGCTTCAATGCCTGAACCAACCAGCGCACGCTGTGCTTTGGCCCCTGGGATGGTCAATTCACGGGTTTGTGCTTCGCGAACAATCGCCTGTGCCAGTGGATGCGTGGCGCCTTGTTCTACCGCCGTCGCCAGTGCCAGGAGTTCGGACTCGCTGATATTGCTCGCTGGATGAATGGCTGTTACGCGGGGTTTACCTACAGTCAGCGTTCCGGTTTTATCAAACGCCACCTGAGTGACTCTGCCCAGTTGTTCCAGCGCCGCACCGCCTTTAATGAGCGCCCCACGACGTGCCGCTGCTGCCAGCCCGGAGGTGATCGCTGCAGGCGTAGAGATAACCAATGCGCATGGACAACCAATCAACAACAGCGTCAGCCCTTTATAAATCCACTCCTGCCAGGATGCAGCAAACAGCAGCGGCGGCACGAGGGTGACCAGCAGGGCAACCGCCATAATAGCTGGGGTGTAAATCCGGCTGAAGCGGTCAATAAAACGCTCAATGGGCGCGCGACGCTCGTCGGCTTCTTCAATCAGTTTCAGAATGCGGTCAATGGCGCTGGCACCGGGTTCAGAGAGAACTTCAAGTGTGACCAGACGGTCGACGCTGGTTGCGCCCGCCGGGACTTTTTCGCCGGTTGCGCGTTCAACCGGGATAGATTCGCCGGTGAGTGCGCTTTCATCAAAACTGGCAAAATCGGAGACCAGTTTGCCATCGGCAGGTAAACGTCCACCCGCGGCAACTTCGATAATGTCGCCAGGCTGGAGAGTATTAATGGCGACCTCTTCACGCTTGCCATTATGCAGGCGTGTGGCGGTTTCTGGTTTCAGTGCCATCAGGGCGCTGACGCCTTTACGGGCGCGGCTGGCTGCCCATCCTTCCAGGCGTTCGCCAATTAAGAACAGCAGTAAAACCATAGCGGCTTCAGCCGTGGCACCAATAAACAGCGCGCCAATGGCGGCAACGCTCATCAGTGTTTCAATGGCGAAGTAGCTGCCGGTTTTCATCAGGCGCAGGGCCTGACGGGCAATGGGATACAGACCAACCAGCGTGGTGGCGATAAACGCCATCTGACCAAAGGGGTGATTGAACTGCTCCAGCCCCCAACTAATAGCCATCATGATGACCAGCGTAATCAGCGGCAGGTTCTCTTTAAATCGGGACTCGGGGGCCTCTTGCGGAGTCTGCTCATCGCGCAGGGTATAGCCTGCCTTTTGCACCGCGTTTTCAATTTGTTGGCGGATATCGGCGTCGGTATTGACCACCAGTTTTTCAGTCGCGAACAGCACCTGAACGTGATTGACACCTCTGACCTGACGGACCGCATTTTCAACTTTACGGGCGCAAGCAGCGCAATCCATACCCGCTACTTTCCAGGAATAGCGAGTACCTTCAACGGCATCGGAAACGGGCGGTGGGGTTGAGCAACTCCCTTCACAGCAGCAGTCATCTGCCTTCTGTGGTGCAGGAGCAAGCTTGAATGAAGAAAACTGTGGGGCCTTTTTGCCATTGGCATCTGGTGTCGACATGGCATCCTCCGGTCGATAATCATTTCGTATTAACCGGAGGATACACTCTGGAGTCGACTCCAGAGTCAAGCATTTTTAAAGATACAGCGAACGAACAATCAGGAAATGTCCGGCAAAGTAGCAGGCGGCGGCAATTGCATTATCAGCGCGGAAGCGGCAACGATAATGACTTCCCAGCCAGACAATATTGCCGACAAACAGTAACGCGGCCCCCATAAATGCTGACAGCGCCGGGGCAGTTGGGCGGAAGAACCAGAGCTCACCGGCCATCCATACCATCATCAGGGTGATGCCGATAAAGGTACATATTGCTAAGCGAAGCTCTTCCAGTCGCGTCCAGATCACGGCGATCAGTAAGGCTCCCATCACCAGCAGCACCAACGGCAGTGGCCAGAAGAACGACAGTGTCATTTGGCTGGCGAAATAAATGGTATACAGCAAATGCGACAGGAAAAACGCGCCCACGGCATACAACAGGCGTTGACGTGGCAACAGTGTCAGTGCATCGCCCAGTAGTGAGGCAAACAAGCCGGCCAGCACCAGGTAGCTGACGGCGTTAAACATTGGTGCCTGCCAGGCCAGTAACAGCAGGAGTAATAATGTGAGTGGCTTAAAGACCCAACGTTGCCAGACGGGGCCACGATAAGAGGCATCTACAAACAGCCATGCGGAAAGACAGACAGCGATAAACGACCAAAGCATCTTAGTTCCTTGAATTCGTTATTTTTTCGTAAGCGGGGTGCCTACGGCTCTTCTGACCAGTGTAGAGGCCGATAGCGCCAGATGACAACACCATAACAGGCAGGTTATGCTTATTTCCGCATTTTCTGATGGGTTAATAATATGAGTAAACCACCACTTTTTTTCATTGTTATCATTGTATTAATTGTTATTGCCGCATCGTTTCGCTTTGTTCAGCAGCGACGTGAAAAAGCGGATAATGATGCCGCACCGCTGGTGCAAAAGCAGGTGGTGGTAAGTAATAAACGAGAAAAGCCGCTTAACGACAGGCGTTCACGTCAGCAGGAAGTGACTCCGGCGGGCACCAGCATGCGTTATGAAGCGAGCTTCAAGCCGCAAAATGGAGGTCTGGAGCAGACATTTCGTCTTGATGCGCAGCAATATCATGCATTAACGGTCGGGGACAAGGGCACGCTGAGTTACAAAGGCTCGCGCTTTGAGGGGTTTAGCGCACAACCGTAATTGAGCAGGCCGGATAAGGCGTAAACCGCCATCCGGCATTGCGGTTACTTCTTCAACTGAGTCTTAATTTTCTTCTGCCAGACCAGTAGCTCAAACACGCCAAACAGAAAAATGCGGATTTTCTCACCGCGGGTCATCTGCGGGCCATCTTTTGGCAACGTGCTTTTTAACAGCGCTAACTGCATCCCATGCATCAGTGCCATAAACACCAGTGCAACGTTAACGAAGATGTTGAGTGGGCGTGGAAACGGCTGAAAAATATTAAGCAGTAAAAAGGCCCAGACGCACAGCATCAATAAGCGTCCCAGATTAATCAGCATTGTGCTCTCCTTTGGCTTCGCGTTGATACAGGCGATAGGCGACCTGTCCGGCTACCTTTTCGCGATACAACGACCAGTTAACAGGAACCGGAGGCAGACCGTTTTCAACTTCGCTTTCCACGTAAATATACGCCTCGTTTGCCAGCCAGTTGTTTGTTTCCAGAAGAGTTAATGTTTCTTCCAGTAAACCTTTGCGAAAAGGTGGATCAACAAACACCACATTATGCGGCGTACCCGCCTGGGCCAGAAACGCGAGCGTGTTGGTGTTGATGACGCGGGCATGGCTTGCCTTAAGTGTGGCAAGATTCTTTTGTAACTGCTGCGATACCGCACGGTCCATCTCCAGCAGCGTGGCGTCTGCTGCATAGCGGGAGAGGGCTTCCAGCCCCAGCGCGCCGCTTCCGGCGAAGCAGTCGAGGCAGCGCGCGTCGACCATCACCGGGGCCAGCCAGTTAAACAATGTTTCGCGGACTCGGTCGGTCGTCGGTCGTAAACCGGGACTGTCCGGAACCGGGAGTTTACGGCCCCGCCATTGCCCGCCAATAATGCGGATCTGACCGCTGCCTGAGTGATTCGGTTTTTTCATTTCGATTATTGCTCAATCCGCCTATAGCATGTCGTTCCAGGCGGTGATGTGAGTTGAGTTAAGTGATAGACTATTTCATCATTTTTATAGCTGCTATGTACATAGCGTTGACGCTGTGCCATGAAGCAACAGCGGGGGAGTGTAGTCGCAAATGGCGAAAGAGAAAAAACGTGGCTTTTTTTCCTGGCTGGGCTTTGGTCAAAAAGAGCAGGCACCGGAAAACGAGACAGAATTAAAAAACGAAGAACAACAATCGGTTGCCGAAGAAACTGTCGTCGTAGAGGAACAACCTCGCGCGCAGGAAACGCATAGTGAAGCGGAATCAGAAGCTTTTGCTGCTGAAGTTGTTGAAGTCACGGAACAGGTTGCGGAAATCGAAAAGCTGCAGCCTGAAATAGAGCCCGTTGCCGAACATGTTCAGCCGGTTGTTGAAGCACCTGAACCGACAGTGGCCGCCGTTGAGGTTATTGAACGCGAAGAGTTGCCGCTGCCGGAAGAGGTGAAAGCTGAAGAAACTTCACCTGAGGAGTGGCAGGCCGAAGCGGAAACCGTTGAAATTGTGGAGGCGGTTGAAGAAGAAGCGGATAACGAACCGCAACTGACTGACGAAGAGCTGGAAGCGCAGGCGCTGGCAGCCGTGGCGGTGGAAGAAGCCGAAACTGTTGTACCGGTTGAAGACACTCCAGCGGAAGAGGGTTTGGTAGAGGAAACGGTAGAAGAAGAGGCCGCGCAGGAGCAGGAAAAGCCGACGAAAGAAGGTTTCTTTGCGCGTCTTAAACGCAGCTTGCTGAAAACAAAAGAAAACCTCGGTTCCGGATTTATCAGTCTGTTCCGTGGTAAAAAGATCGACGATGATCTGTTTGAAGAGCTGGAAGAGCAGTTACTGATCGCTGACGTGGGTGTAGAAACCACCCGCAAGATCATCGCCAATCTGACGGAAGGCGCCAGCCGCAAGCAACTGCGTGATGCAGAAGCGCTGTATAGTCTGCTGAAAGATGAAATGGGCGAGATTCTGGCAAAGGTTGATGAACCGCTGAATGTTGATGGTAAAACGCCATTTGTTATTTTAATGGTGGGTGTGAACGGTGTGGGTAAAACGACCACCATCGGTAAGCTGGCGCGCCAGTTTGAGCAGCAGGGTAAGTCGGTGATGCTGGCAGCCGGGGACACCTTCCGTGCTGCGGCGGTAGAACAGCTGCAGGTCTGGGGTCAGCGTAACAACATCCCGGTGATTGCTCAGCATACCGGCGCGGATTCCGCATCCGTTATCTTTGATGCTATTCAGGCTGCGAAGGCGCGTAACGTTGACGTGCTGATCGCTGATACTGCGGGTCGCTTGCAGAACAAAGCGCACCTGATGGAAGAATTGAAAAAAATCGTTCGTGTCATGAAGAAGCTGGACGAGGATGCGCCGCATGAAATTATGCTGACCCTTGACGCCAGTACCGGGCAGAATGCAATAAGCCAGGCCAAACTGTTCCATGAAGCGGTGGGATTGACCGGTATTACCCTCACCAAGCTGGACGGTACGGCGAAAGGTGGAGTAATTTTCTCGGTTGCCGACCAGTTTGGCATCCCTATCCGTTATATCGGCGTGGGCGAACGTATCGAGGATTTACGTCCGTTTAAAGCGGACGATTTTATAGAGGCACTTTTTGCCCGAGAGGATTAACAATGATTCGCTTTGAACATGTCAGCAAGGCCTATCTCGGTGGGAGACAAGCGCTGCAGGGAGTCACATTCCATATGCAGCCTGGCGAGATGGCGTTTCTGACCGGCCACTCCGGTGCGGGGAAAAGTACCCTGCTGAAGCTGATCTGTGGAATTGAGCGGCCCAGCGCCGGGAAAATCTACTTCAGCGGGCATGACATTAGCCGTTTAAAAAACCGTGAAGTGCCGTTTCTGCGCCGTCAGATCGGGATGATTTTTCAGGATCACCATCTGTTGATGGACCGAACCGTTTTTGACAACGTAGCAATCCCGCTCATCATTGCGGGTGCCAGCGGGGACGATATCCGTCGCCGCGTGTCGGCGGCACTGGACAAGGTCGGGCTGTTGGACAAAGCGAAGAACTTCCCGATTCAACTCTCCGGCGGCGAACAGCAGCGCGTGGGGATTGCCCGTGCGGTAGTGAATAAGCCTGCGGTACTTCTGGCGGATGAACCTACAGGGAACCTCGACGATGCACTGTCGGAAGGGATCTTACGCTTGTTTGAAGAGTTTAACCGCGTAGGAGTAACGGTATTAATGGCAACGCACGATATTGGGCTGATCTCCCGACGTTCATATCGTCAGCTTGTCCTGAGCGATGGACATCTGCATGGAGGCCTGGCCCATGAATAGGCGCGACGCTATCAATCAAATTAAACAGTTTGGTGGCCGACTGGACCGCTTCCGTAAATCGGGCGGTGCTCCGGGGGACGGTGGTCGCAACGCGCCAAAGCGTGCAAAATCATCGCCGAAGCCGAACTCGCGTAAAACCAACGTCTTTAACGAGCAGGTGCGCTATGCATTCCAGGGGGCGTTACAGGATCTGAAAAGTAAGCCACTGGCGACATTCCTGACGGTGATGGTAATCGCCATCTCCCTGACGCTGCCAAGCGTCTGCTACATGGTTTATAAGAACGTTAACCAGGCGGCAAGCCAGTATTATCCGTCCCCGCAGATCACTGTTTATCTGCAAAAAACGCTGGATGACGATGCGGCGGCGCGGGTGGTGGGTCAATTGCAGGCAGAGCAGGGCGTGGAGAAAGTGAATTATCTTTCCCGCGATGATGCGCTGGGCGAATTCCGCAACTGGTCCGGTTTTGGTGGTGCGCTGGATATGCTGGAAGAGAACCCGCTTCCGGCTGTGGCGGTGGTGATCCCGAAACTGGATTTCCAGGGCACGGAGTCGCTGAATACGCTGCGTGACCGTATTACGCAAATCAATGGTATTGATGAAGTTCGCATGGATGACAGCTGGTTTGCGCGGCTGGCTGCGCTGACGGGACTGGTTGGGCGTGTGTCAGCGATGATTGGCGTGCTGATGGTGGCAGCGGTCTTCCTGGTCATCGGTAACAGTGTACGTCTGAGTATCTTTGCTCGTCGCGATACCATTAACGTACAGAAACTGATTGGTGCAACGGATGGATTTATCCTGCGACCGTTCCTCTACGGTGGGGCGCTGTTAGGCTTTTCTGGCGCATTTCTTTCACTGATTTTGTCAGAAATTTTGGTGATGCGGCTGTCGTCAGCGGTAACAGAAGTGGCGCAGATTTTTGGAACAAAGTTTGATATCAATGGCTTATCATTTGATGAATGCCTGCTGCTTCTGCTGGTGTGCTCGATGATTGGCTGGGTGGCCGCCTGGCTTGCCACGGTTCAACATTTACGCCACTTTACCCCCGATTAAAAAATCTCTGGTATAATCTTTCCCTGCACTGAGTAGTTCGCTCTGCAGGGAAAGAGTCACTGTTTTCTCTTCCCGGCGCATTCATCGTGATGTCACATTTTGTGCGTAATTTATACACAATACGACATGGAACTTGTGGATAAAATCACTGTCTGATAAAAGATTGAATGATATTCTCGTTGCTCATAAGCTCTGGCATGGTTGTTGCTATTGGTTTTCCATCGCGCCAGATGATACAGATTGAGAGGATTTGAATGACCAAAGAAATGCAAAATTTAGCTTTAGCCCCTGTTGGTAACCTGGAGTCTTACATCCGGGCTGCGAACGCGTGGCCGATGTTGTCGGCTGACGAGGAGCGGGCACTGGCTGAAAAGCTGCATTACCAGGGCGATCTGGAAGCAGCTAAAACGCTGATCCTGTCTCACCTGCGCTTTGTTGTTCATGTTGCTCGTAATTATGCGGGCTATGGCCTGCCGCAGGCGGATCTGATTCAGGAAGGTAATATCGGCCTGATGAAAGCCGTGCGCCGTTTCAACCCGGAAGTGGGTGTGCGCTTGGTTTCCTTCGCCGTGCACTGGATCAAAGCTGAGATCCACGAATACGTTCTGCGTAACTGGCGTATCGTTAAAGTCGCGACCACCAAAGCACAGCGTAAGCTGTTCTTTAACCTGCGTAAAACCAAGCAGCGTCTGGGCTGGTTTAATCAGGATGAAGTTGAAATGGTTGCTCGTGAGCTGGGTGTTTCCAGCAAAGACGTCCGCGAAATGGAATCCCGTATGGCGGCGCAGGACATGACGTTTGACATGTCTTCGGACGACGAGTCCGACAGCCAGCCGATGGCTCCGGTGCTTTATCTGCAGGATAAATCGTCTAACTTTGCTGACGGCATCGAAGATGACAACTGGGAAGAGCAGGCGGCTAACCGACTGACCGACGCAATGCAGGGTCTGGACGAGCGTAGCCAGGACATCATTCGTGCCCGTTGGCTGGACGAAGACAACAAGTCGACGTTGCAGGAACTGGCCGATCGCTACGGCGTCTCCGCTGAACGTGTGCGTCAGCTTGAAAAGAACGCCATGAAAAAACTGCGCGCGGCAATCGAAGCGTAACCTTCCAGTAAACCTGGAAATGCTTATAAACCCTGGATGAAAATCCGGGGTTTTTTGTTTTTATCTCTCCTGCTCTCTCCTGAGGTCTATGCTTTTTGTCATCAAGTTGTTATCTGCATGTCAAATTTAGCTATTCCAAAATAATAAAAATCGGGTATGTTTTAGCAGAGTATGCTGCTAAAGCACGGGTGGCTATCCAATAATTGAAATAAAGTGCTGAACAACAACATCACAACACACGTAATAACCACAATAATGGGGATTGTCAGGATGAATATGAAGGGTAAAGCGTTATTGGCAGGATGTATCGCCCTGTCTTTGAGCAATATGGCGTTTGCTAAGGATATTAAGGTTGCCGTCGTCGGCGCGATGTCGGGCCCGGTGGCGCAGTATGGCGACCAGGAATTTACCGGTGCAGAACAAGCGAGTGCGGACATCAACGCAAAAGGTGGCGTTAAGGGTGACAAACTGGTCGTAGTGAAATACGACGACGCCTGTGACCCTAAGCAGGCGGTAGCGGTCGCTAACAAAGTGGTCAACGACGGGATCAAATACGTTATCGGCCACCTTTGCTCATCATCCACTCAGCCAGCGTCAGATATTTATGAAGATGAAGGTATTCTGATGATCACCCCGGCGGCTACGGCACCGGAACTGACTGCGCGTGGCTATAACCTGGTTATGCGTACGACCGGCCTGGACTCCGATCAGGGGCCAACCGCCGCGAAATACATTCTGGAAAAAGTGAAGCCGCAGCGCATCGCTATCATCCACGATAAGCAGCAGTATGGTGAAGGTCTGGCGCGCGCAGTGCAGGACGGTCTGAAAAAAGGCAACGCCAACGTAGTATTCTTTGACGGGATCACCGCCGGTGAGAAAGACTTCTCTACCCTGGTAGCGCGCCTGAAGAAAGAGAACATCGACTTTGTTTACTATGGTGGTTATCACCCGGAAATGGGGCAGATTTTACGTCAATCGCGCGCCGCAGGTCTGAAAACGCAGTTTATGGGGCCGGAAGGAGTTGCGAACGTATCGCTGTCTAACATTGCCGGTGAATCTGCTGAAGGGTTGCTGGTAACCAAGCCGAAGAACTACGATCAGGTTCCTGCGAACAAACCAATCGTAGATGCGATTAAGGCCAAGAAACAGGATCCGAGCGGAGCCTTCGTGTGGACGACCTACGCTGCACTGCAGTCTTTGCAGGCCGGTCTGAACCAGTCTGAAGATCCAGCTGAAATTGCCAAATACCTGAAAGCAAACTCAGTGGAAACCGTCATGGGGCCGCTGTCCTGGGATTCGAAGGGTGATCTGAAAGGCTTCGAGTTTGGCGTGTTCGACTGGCACGCTAACGGTACTGCAACCGACGCCAAATAATTTTCCTGCGCCTTTCGCGCTGCAGGGGCGTTGGCTGCGTTATTCACCCCCGGGAACTTACTTATGTAAGTTCCCGGGGATTTAATGAGGGACATCCCTGTCCCTCACCGAAGGCAGCCTTTGGCTGTTCAAATTCGTTCCAGACGAATTTGTCACTCCCTTGCCGCCTTCCTGCAACGCGAAATTCTTGGAAAATTGCGAGGCGGTTTTTTTATCTTTTCTCCCAGCCATCCGCCTGCGCAGTAAACCCTAACGCATGCATAAACGCGGCCATGGTATTTCGGTCCTCGACGCCAACATCCGCCATCCACCAGCATGAAACGTCCGGGTTATCCCGGAGAACCTCCTCTACTAAATACTGCCCGACGCCTCGACGACGCGTGATTTCACGAACACGTAATGAATCCAGCGCGCCTTGCGTACCGCTCAGTGTCACACGTACCGCTCCCAGCAGACGCTCGTTAAAACGCGCAGCATAGATCCGGTGGGCGTCATCTACGCTTAAGGATGAGGCGGAATATTCAGGCCAGATTTTGCCCAGATCGATGTGATCCTGAGCGCTAAAGTTTTCTAAACGAATGATGGTCAGCTTCATTGACAGCATGTCCAAATCACAAAAGATGAAATCAGTGTACCGAAATAATTCACCCGGACGCTTTCTCTTTTTTATGCGAATAACCAGGTTAATAGTTTTGTAACAACGATAATGACAGTTTGAAACATTAGAGATTGAAAAATAGGCAGGATAATACCCTGGAATGCAGCATTTTATTCCGCTCATTATGCCGTTATTTTATGCTGACAAACGCACTTTTTTTTGTTTATCTATAGTGAAAAGCAGAATATTATCTTTTCTTAATCGACTGAAAAATAGAGATTTTAGCCTGATTATGCTTAAAAAGCTGCGCTAAGCCATTAATGAGACTGGTAAAAATAGCGCAGTTCAAAAAAAGCACAGTCTGCTTTTTAACCATATAAATACAAAATATATACGCAAAATCATTCAAGTTGCATCGAGGCGGCAAGGGAGTGACAAATTCGTCTGGAACGAATTTGAACAGCCAAAGGCTGCCTTCGGTGAGGGACAGGGATGTCCCTCATTAAATCCCCAGGAGCTTACATAAGTAAATGACTGGGGTGAGCGAAGGTAGCCAACACTGAGGCAGCTTGAAGGATGAAGTGTAAACACATCACGAATGGGGATTCAGTTAATGAAACGGAATGCGAAAACAATCATCGCGGGAGTGATAGCACTGGCAATGTCGCACACTGCCATGGCGGAAGATATTAAGGTCGCTGTTGTCGGAGCGATGTCAGGCCCGGTCGCGCAGTGGGGCGATATGGAATTTAATGGCGCACGTCAGGCAATTAAAGATATCAATGCTAAAGGCGGGATCAAAGGCGACAAGCTGGTGGGCGTGGAATATGACGATGCCTGCGATCCGAAACAGGCTGTGGCTGTGGCGAACAAAATCGTTAACGATGGCATTCAGTATGTTATTGGTCACCTGTGCTCGTCCTCCACTCAGCCAGCCTCCGATATCTACGAAGACGAAGGTATTTTGATGATCTCCCCGGGAGCCACCAACCCGGAACTGACGCAACGCGGCTACGCGCACATCATGCGTACCGCAGGTCTGGACTCCTCCCAGGGACCGACCGCCGCGAAATACATTCTGGAGACGGTGAAGCCCCAGCGTATCGCCATCATCCACGATAAACAGCAGTACGGCGAAGGTCTTGCGCGTTCGGTACAAGACAGCCTGAAAGCGGGCAAAGCCAATATTGTCTTCTTTGATGGGATCACCGCGGGTGAAAAAGATTTTTCTGCGCTGATTGCTCGCCTGAAAAAAGAGAACATCGACTTCGTCTACTACGGTGGCTACTACCCGGAGATGGGACAAATGCTGCGCCAGGCCCGTTCTGTTGGTCTGAAAACTCAGTTTATGGGACCAGAAGGTGTGGGTAATGCCTCACTGTCCAACATTGCAGGTGATGCCGCTGAAGGCATGCTGGTTACGATGCCAAAACGCTATGACCAGGATCCGGCGAATAAAGGTATCGTGGATGCGCTCAAAGCTGACAAGAAAGATCCAACCGGACCTTATGTATGGATCACCTACGCCGCCGTACAGTCGCTGGCGACAGCTATGGATCGTAGCGGTAGCAAAGAACCGCTGGAGCTGGTGAAAGATCTGAAAGCTCACGGGGCTGACACCGTGATTGGGCCGCTGAATTGGGACGAAAAAGGCGATTTGAAGGGATTTGAGTTTGGTGTCTTCCAGTGGCACGCGGATGGTTCTTCCACCGCCGCCAAATAAGGCAGCCACTCGTTATACTTCGAATCGCAGGTGCGTTGGCTGCAACTCGAATTATTTAGAGTGGATTCAATATCCCGTCCGGGCGGGTTTGGAAAGGTTATTTTATGTCCGAGCAGTTCCTCTATTTTTTGCAGCAGATGTTTAACGGCGTCACGCTGGGAAGCACCTATGCGCTGATCGCCATCGGTTACACGATGGTGTACGGCATTATCGGCATGATCAACTTCGCCCACGGCGAGGTGTATATGATCGGCAGCTATGTCTCCTTTATGATTATCGCCGCGCTGATGATGATGGGCATTGATACCAGCTGGCTGCTGGTGGCGGCCGGATTTATCGGTGCTATCGTGATTGCCAGCGCCTACGGTTGGAGTATCGAGCGCGTGGCATACCGGCCCGTGCGTAGCTCCAAGCGTCTGATTGCGCTGATTTCTGCGATCGGGATGTCTATCTTCCTGCAAAACTACGTCAGCCTGACGGAAGGCTCGCGTGATGTGGCGCTGCCAAGCCTGTTTAACGGTCAATGGACTATCGGCAGTAGCGAAAACTTTTCTGCCTCCATCACTACCATGCAGTTGGTTATCTGGATAGTGACCTTCATGGCGATGCTGGCGCTGACCATTTTTATCCGTTATTCACGTATGGGACGCGCCTGCCGCGCCTGTGCGGAAGACCTGAAAATGGCCAGTCTGCTGGGTATCAACACTGACCGCGTCATTGCGCTGACCTTTGTGATTGGTGCGGCGATGGCGGCGGTGGCGGGTGTGCTGCTCGGTCAGTTCTACGGCGTAATTAATCCGTATATTGGCTTTATGGCCGGGATGAAAGCCTTTACTGCTGCGGTTCTCGGCGGTATTGGCAGCATTCCTGGTGCGATGATCGGCGGCCTGATTCTGGGCGTAGCTGAAGCACTTTCCTCTGCTTATCTGAGTACGGAATACAAAGACGTGGTGTCGTTCGCACTGCTGATTCTGGTGCTGCTGGTGATGCCGACCGGTATTCTGGGTCGTCCGGAGGTAGAGAAAGTATGAAACCAATGCATTTTGCGATGGCGCTGCTCTCTGCCGTTATGTTTTTCATCCTGGCGGGTGTCTTTATGGGCGTCCAGCTAGAGCTGGATGGCACTAAGCTGGTTGTTGATGTCGCCAGTGATATTCGCTGGCAGTGGGTGTTTATTGGCACTGGAGTCGTTTTTCTGTTCCAGCTGCTGCGTCCGGTGTTCCAGAAGAGCTTGAAAAGCGTCTCCGGACCGAAGTTTATTCTGCCAGCGATTGACGGCTCAACTGTCAAACAAAAGCTGTTCCTGGTGGCGCTGCTGGTCATTGCCGTGGCATGGCCATTTATGGTGTCACGTGGGACGGTGGATATCGCCACGCTGACGATGATTTATATCATCCTCGGTCTGGGCTTAAACGTCGTGGTTGGTCTTTCCGGTCTGTTAGTGTTGGGCTACGGTGGTTTTTATGCGATTGGCGCTTACACCTTCGCGCTGCTGAACCACTATTACGGTCTTGGTTTCTGGACCTGCCTGCCACTGGCGGGGCTGGTTTCGGCAGCTGCAGGCTTTATGCTCGGCTTCCCGGTGCTGCGCCTGCGTGGTGACTACCTGGCGATTGTGACGCTGGGCTTTGGCGAGATCGTTCGTATTCTGTTGCTCAACAATACTGAAGTGACCGGTGGTCCGAACGGTATCAGCCAGATCCCGAAACCAACCTTTTTCGGCCTTGAGTTCAGTCGTAGTGCCCGCGAAGGCGGCTGGGATACCTTCAGCAACTTCTTTGGCGTGAAGTATGATCCGTCTGACCGCGTGATTTTCCTTTATCTGGTGGCGCTGCTGCTGGTGGTGTTCTCGCTTTTCGTCATTAACCGTCTGTTGCGTATGCCGCTGGGTCGCGCATGGGAAGCGTTGCGTGAAGATGAAATTGCCTGTCGTTCGCTGGGCCTAAACCCAACGCGCATCAAACTGACCGCTTTTACTATCAGCGCTGCGTTTGCCGGCTTTGCCGGAACGTTGTTTGCCGCGCGCCAGGGCTTTGTCAGCCCGGAATCTTTTACCTTTGCCGAATCCGCCTTTGTGCTGGCGATTGTCGTCCTGGGGGGAATGGGGTCGCAGTTTGCGGTGATCCTGGCGGCTGTCCTGCTGGTTGTATCACGCGAGCTGATGCGCGATTTCAATGAATACAGCATGTTGATGCTGGGTGGTTTAATGGTACTGATGATGATCTGGCGTCCACAGGGCTTGCTGCCGATGACCCGTCCACAGTTGAAGCTGAAAAACGGTCAAGCAAAAGGAGAGCAGGCATGAGTCAGCCATTATTATCCGTTAACGGCCTGATGATGCGCTTCGGTGGACTGCTGGCGGTCAACAACGTTGAGCTGGAGCTGAGGCCGCAGGAGATCGTTTCGTTAATCGGGCCAAACGGCGCGGGAAAAACTACGGTCTTCAACTGCCTGACCGGCTTTTATAAGCCGACCGGCGGCACGATCAAGTTGCGTGACCAGCACCTGGAAGGGCTACCGGGCCAGCAAATCGCCCGTATGGGCGTGGTGCGCACCTTCCAGCATGTGCGTCTGTTTCGTGAAATGACGGTGATTGAAAACCTGCTGGTAGCACAACATCAGCAACTGAAAACGGGCGTGTTCTCTGGTTTGCTGAAGACTCCGTCGTTCCGTCGTGCACAGAGTGAAGCGCTGGACCGCGCCGCTACCTGGCTGGAGCGTATTGGTCTGCTGGAGCATGCCAACCGTCAGGCCAGTAACCTGGCGTACGGTGATCAGCGTCGCCTGGAGATAGCCCGTTGTATGGTCACGCAGCCGGAAATCCTGATGCTCGACGAACCCGCTGCGGGTCTCAACCCGAAAGAGACTAAAGAGCTGGACGAGCTGATTGCCGAACTACGTAATCATCACAACACCACCATTTTGCTGATTGAACACGACATGAAACTGGTGATGGGCATTTCTGACCGTATTTATGTGGTGAACCAGGGCACGCCGCTGGCGAACGGGACGCCGGAACAGATTCGTAATAACCCGGACGTGATCCGCGCATACCTTGGTGAGGCGTAAGATGGAAAAAGTCATGTTGTCCTTTGACAAAGTCAGTGCCCACTACGGCAAGATCCAGGCGCTGCACGACGTCAGCCTGTATATTAACCAGGGTGAAATCGTGACGCTGATTGGTGCCAACGGTGCAGGGAAAACGACGCTGCTCGGTACGCTGTGCGGCGATCCGCGTGCGACAAGCGGGCATATTGTCTTTGACGGTAAAGATATTACCGACTGGCAGACGGCGAAAATTATGCGTGAAGCGGTAGCGATTGTTCCGGAAGGACGTCGTGTGTTTTCCCGCATGACGGTGGAAGAGAACCTGGCGATGGGCGGCTTCTTTGCTGAGCGTGACCAGTTTCAGGAACGCATCAAGTGGGTATATGATCTGTTCCCCCGCCTGCATGAGCGCCGTATCCAGCGCGCAGGGACCATGTCCGGCGGCGAGCAGCAGATGCTGGCGATTGGTCGTGCATTGATGAGTCAACCGCGCCTGCTGCTACTTGATGAGCCTTCCCTGGGGCTGGCACCGATCATTATCCAGCAGATTTTTAACACCATCGAGCAGCTACGCGAGCAGGGGATGACAATCTTCCTCGTTGAGCAGAACGCCAACCAGGCGCTGAAGCTCGCCGACCGCGGATACGTGCTGGAAAACGGTCATGTGGTGCTATCCGATACCGGTGACGCCTTGCTTGCCAACGAAGCGGTACGCAGCGCGTATCTCGGCGGTTAGCCCTTTGCGGCACTACAGGATGGCAGCGTAAACGCTTAACCCGGCCTACACGTGATCGTAGGCCGGATAAAACGCACCAGCGTTGTCATCCTGCAGAGTGTTCATAAGCAGCACCGTATCTATACGTGTCTTAGCTCCCACTTTCTCCTCTCATAACCTTCACTGCCTTGCCATCTGTTTGTCGCCTTACTATCTTTTTTTTGTAATAAAAAAGTTATTTTTCTGTCATTCGAGCATGTCATGTTACCCCCGCGAGCATAAAACGCGTGATATCGCGCATCCGGCACAACAAGAGAGATAACCGATGATATCGTTACGACATACAGCTTTAGGACTGGCTCTCAGTCTGGCATTTGCAGGTCAGGCTCTGGCAGTAACTACCATCCCATTCTGGCATTCAATGGAAGGCGAACTGGGTAAAGAAGTTGATTCACTGGCGCAACGTTTTAATGAATCCAACCCCGATTACAAAATTGTTCCGCAGTACAAAGGTAATTACGAGCAGAGTCTGAGCGCAGGTATTGCCGCCTTCCGTACCGGAAACGCGCCTGCGCTGCTGCAGGTGTATGAAGTTGGTACGGCGACGATGATGGCTTCGAAAGCGATTAAGCCAGTTTTCGAAGTGTTTAAAGAGGCCGGAATTAACTTCGATGAGTCCCAGTTTGTGCCGACGGTGTCCGGGTATTACACCGACTCTAAAACCGGGCACTTACTCTCTCAGCCGTTTAACAGCTCCACCCCGGTGCTGTATTACAACAAAGATGCCTTTAAAAAAGCCGGCTTAGATCCCGATCAGCCGCCGAAAACCTGGCAGGATTTGGCCGAATACACCGCGAAGTTGAAAGCCGCAGGCATGAAGTGTGGTTACGCCAGCGGCTGGCAGGGGTGGATCCAGATTGAAAACTTCAGCGCCTGGAACGGCTTACCCGTTGCAACCAAAAATAATGGCTTTGACGGTACCGATGCGGTTCTGGAGTTCAATAAGCCAGAGCAGGTGAAACACATTGCTCTGTTGGAAGAGTTGAACAAGAAAGGGGATTTCAGCTACTTCGGGCGCAAAGATGAATCCACTGAGAAGTTCTACAACGGTGACTGCGCAATTACTACCGCCTCTTCGGGTTCTCTGGCTGATATTCGTCACTACGCTAAATTCAACTACGGTGTAGGCATGATGCCATACGATGCCGACGTGAAAGGCGCGCCGCAGAACGCGATTATTGGCGGTGCGAGCCTGTGGGTGATGCAGGGTAAAGACAAAGCAACCTACCAGGGTGTGGCGCAGTTCCTCAACTTCCTGGCGAAACCTGAAATCGCTGCCGAATGGCACCAGAAAACAGGTTATCTGCCGATTACTACCGCCGCGTACGATCTGACCCGTGAGCAGGGTTTCTATGACAAGAATCCGGGGGCGGATATCGCTACACGTCAGATGCTGAACAAACCGCCGTTGTCGTTTACCAAAGGTCTGCGTCTGGGCAATATGCCTCAGATCCGCACTATCGTGGATGAGGAACTGGAAAGCGTATGGACCGGTAAGAAAACGCCACAGCAGGCGTTGGATTCCGCTGTTGAACGTGGGAATCAGTTGCTGCGCCGTTTTGAGCAATCGACCAAGTCTTAATGTGAAATGCCGGGTGGCAGCTTCGCCTTACCCGGCCTACAAATGCGCGTAGGCCGGATAAGCGTAGCGCCATCCGGCGCTGTTCAGGAATCAAACCTCAATGTCCTCATCCCGTCCGGTGTTCCGCTCGCGCTGGCTTCCCTACTTATTGGTTGCCCCGCAGTTGGTCATCACCGTTATTTTCTTTATCTGGCCCGCAGGTGAAGCGCTGTGGTATTCACTGCAAAGCGTCGATCCGTTTGGTCTTTCCAGCCAGTTTGTAGGCCTGGATAACTTCGTCGCTCTGTTCCATGACATCTACTACCTCGACTCTTTCTGGACAACGATGAAGTTCAGTACGCTGGTCACGGCAAGCGGCCTGCTGGTTTCGCTGTTTTTTGCCGCACTGGTGGATTATGTGGTGCGTGGTAGCCGTCTTTACCAGACGCTGATGCTATTACCTTACGCCGTGGCCCCCGCCGTCGCTGCCGTGCTGTGGATCTTCCTGTTCAACCCCGGACGTGGGTTGATTACGCATTTTCTCGGTGAGTTTGGCTATGACTGGAACCATGCGCAAAACAGTGGCCAGGCGATGTTCCTGGTGGTGTTCGCGTCCGTCTGGAAGCAGATTAGTTACAACTTCCTGTTCTTCTTTGCTGCCTTGCAGTCTATCCCTCGTTCGCTGATAGAAGCCGCTGCAATTGATGGGGCAGGGCCGATTCGCCGTTTCTTTAAACTGGCGCTGCCGTTAATTGCCCCGGTGAGCTTCTTTTTGCTGGTGGTGAATCTGGTTTATGCCTTCTTTGACACTTTCCCGGTTATCGATGCAGCGACTGCAGGTGGGCCGGTACAGGCGACCACTACGCTGATTTATAAGATCTATCGTGAAGGGTTTGTTGGACTGGATCTCTCAGCTTCCGCCGCACAGTCAGTGGTGCTGATGTTCCTTGTCATTATTTTGACAGTGGTGCAGTTCCGCTATGTCGAAAGTAAGGTGCGTTACCAATGATTGAGAATCGTCGCGGGCTGACAATATTCAGCCATACCATGTTGATTCTGGGGATTATGGTGATCCTTTTTCCACTGTACGTCGCGTTCGTCGCGGCGACGCTGGATAACAAAGCAGTGTTTGAAACGCCGATGACGCTGGTTCCTGGTACGCATCTGCTGGAAAACATGTACACCATCTGGGTCAACGGCGTGGGCGTCAATAGCGCACCGTTCTGGCTGATGATGCTGAACAGTTTCATCATGGCGTTCAGCATTACGGTGGGGAAAATTACGGTTTCCATGCTCTCTGCGTTTGCCATTGTCTGGTTTCGCTTCCCGCTGCGTAACCTGTTTTTCTGGATGATCTTTATCACGCTGATGCTGCCGGTTGAGGTGCGTATCTTTCCAACGGTGGAGGTTATCGCCAACCTGAAGATGCTTGACAGTTATGCAGGCCTGACGCTACCGCTGATGGCGTCGGCTACCGCCACCTTCCTGTTCCGTCAGTTCTTTATGACTCTGCCGGATGAACTGGTCGAAGCGGCGCGTATTGACGGCGCTTCTCCAATGCGTTTCTTCCGGGACATCGTGCTGCCGTTGTCGAAAACCAACCTGGCGGCGCTGTTTGTCATCACCTTTATCTACGGCTGGAATCAGTACCTTTGGCCGTTGTTAATTATTACCGACGTTAATTTGGGCACGGCCGTGGCAGGCATCAAAGGCATGATCGCCACTGGCGAAGGCACCACGCAGTGGAACCACGTAATGGCAGCCATGCTGCTGACGCTCATCCCCCCGGTAATCATCGTGTTAGCCATGCAGCGCGCATTTGTGCGTGGTTTAGTAGACAGTGAGAAATAAAAATGGCTGGTTTAAAACTACAGGCAGTAACCAAAAGCTGGGACGGTAAAACCCAGGTTATTCAACCGCTGACGCTGGATGTTGCGGACGGGGAATTTATTGTGATGGTCGGCCCGTCGGGCTGCGGTAAGTCCACGCTGCTGCGAATGGTCGCCGGGCTGGAACGGGTGACTAGCGGTGACATCTGGATTGATCGTAAGCGCGTCACTGAGATGGAGCCAAAGGATCGCGGTATTGCCATGGTGTTTCAAAACTACGCGCTCTACCCGCATATGAGCGTGGAAGAAAATATGGCCTGGGGGTTAAAAATCCGCGGGATGGGCAAGGAACATATTGCGGAGAGGGTGAAAGAAGCCGCGCGTATTCTTGAACTGGGTGAACTGCTCAAACGCCGCCCGCGTGAGCTTTCCGGTGGTCAGCGGCAGCGTGTGGCGATGGGGCGGGCGATTGTGCGCGATCCGGCGGTATTCCTGTTCGATGAACCGCTTTCTAACCTTGATGCCAAGCTGCGTGTGCAGATGCGCCTTGAGTTACAACATCTGCACCGCCGACTGAAAACCACCTCGCTATACGTTACGCACGATCAGGTTGAGGCCATGACACTTGCCCAGCGCGTGCTGGTGATGAACAAAGGTGTCGCTGAGCAAATTGGCACCCCGGTCGAGGTATACGAAAAACCCGCCAGCCGCTTTGTGGCGAGTTTTATTGGTAGCCCGGCCATGAACCTGATGGACGGACACATCAGCGCCTCGGGTACCCATTTTGAACTGGAGGGGGGCATGGCGTTGCCTGCCGGTCATGACTATCGTCGCTATAGTGGACGGAAAATGACGTTGGGTATCCGCCCGGAGCATATTGCGCTAAGCTCGCAAGCCGAAGGCGGCGTGCCGTTGGTAGTCGACACGCTGGAAATGCTGGGAGCAGATAACCTGGCACACGGACGTTGGGGTGAGCAAAAGTTGGTGGTGCGACTGGCACATCAGCATCGCCCGACAGCTGGCAGTACGCTATGGCTGCATCTGCCAGAAAATCATTTGCATCTCTTTGATGGCGAAACAGGACAACGCGTATGAGTAACTGGCCTTATCCTCATATTGTCGCCCACCGTGGTGGCGGCAAACTGGCTCCGGAGAACACCCTGGCGGCAATCGACATGGGGGCGCGATACGGGCATACCATGATTGAATTTGACGCTAAATTGTCGAAGGATGGCGAGATCTTTTTACTGCACGACGACAACCTCGAGCGTACCAGCAACGGTTGGGGCGTTGCCGGTGAACTGAACTGGCAGGATTTGCTGCGTGTGGATGCTGGCGGTTGGTTTAGCGGTGAGTTCAAAGGCGAGCCGTTGCCGTTGCTCTCACAGGTGGCTGAGCGCTGTCGCCAGCACGGTATGATGGCGAATATAGAGATTAAACCTACCACGGGTAGCGGAACCATCACGGGGAAAGCCGTCGCGCTCGCCGCGCGTGAATTATGGGCTGAAATGACGCCGCCGCTGCTTTCATCATTCGAGATTGACGCCCTTGAAGCGGCGCAATTGACTGTTCCTGAACTGCCGCGTGGGCTACTGCTTGACGAGTGGCGTGAAGACTGGCAAGAACTCACCGCGCGCCTGGGCTGCATCTCGATTCATCTTAACCATAAGCTGTTGGATGAGGCGAGAGTGGACGCGTTGCGCGATGCGGGTTTAAGAATTCTGGTGTATACCGTCAACCGGCCCCAGCGCGCTGCTGAGCTGTTGCGCTGGGGAGTGGACTGCATTTGTACTGATGCTATTGATGTGATTGGCCCTGATTTTCAGCCCGATTAAGGCCCAATCGTTTTTAACGGAACGTTAGGCTGCGGCGTGTTGGAGGGTCTCAGCATGTCGCCGTTCTTTTTCTCCGGAAGCATTTGCTGCTGTTTATTCAGCGAGCTGTCCGGATTACGGGCTCCGTTTAACATCCCACCGTTGTTGTTGGGCAGCATTTGCTGTTGGGTGGAATTCAACTCCCCTGGCTGAGACTGACGTACTCGCTGGGAGTTGGTGTTGATTTGATTTTCCATATGCTGCTGTTGCATACGCGTCTGCGATTGCAACTGCTGGTTGAGCATCCCTTTCTGCTGAATTTGCTGTGTCTGCATTTGCGTCTGCATACGCTGCTGACTCGGGATCTGATAACCCGGTTGATTCGGGTTATTCATGGTGTTGATGGGCTGTGCAAAGCCTGCAAACGGCAATAGCATGGCTAATATCAAGAGTCGTTTCATCGCTTTTCTCCTCCCGGGGATCTCTTAAGTTTACTCCTTATTCACCGTTACGATGATTATTTCAGAGTTATGCACCAGGCTTAGTGGGGGCTGACCCCATACATCTGGAGAATAACGATGATAAAACCGACGTTTTTACGCCGGGTAGCCATTGCTGCTCTGCTCTCAGGAAGTTGTTTTAGTGTTGCCGCCGCACCGCCGACACCCTCACCGGTGTCATACGGTGTTGAGGAAGATGTGTTCCATCCTGTGCGCGCGCAGCAGGGGATGGTGGCCTCCGTGGATGCGCTGGCTACGCAGGTTGGCGTTGATATCCTTAAGCAGGGTGGCAATGCTGTAGACGCCGCCGTTGCCGTTGGCTACGCGCTGGCGGTGACGCATCCTCAGGCGGGGAACCTGGGTGGCGGTGGGTTTATGCTGCTGCGCACCAAAGACGGAAAGACTACCGCGATTGATTTCCGTGAAATGGCGCCTGCTGGCGCAACCCGTGATATGTTCCTCGATGAACAGGGCAACGCTGATGCGAAAAAGTCGCTGACTTCACATCTGGCTTCCGGCACGCCTGGCACTGTGGCGGGTTTCTCGCTGGCTCTGGAAAAGTATGGCACCCTGCCGCTGAATAAAGTGGTGCGCCCGGCGATGAAGCTGGCCGAAGAGGGTTTTGTGGTTAACGATGCGCTGGCCGACGATCTAAAGACCTACGGCAGTGAAGTGATCCCAAACCACGAGAACAGCAAAGCCATTTTCTGGAAAGACGGTGAGCCGCTGAAAAAAGGCGACAAGCTGGTACAGGCAAACCTGGCGAAAAGCCTGGAAATGATTGCTGAGAACGGCCCGGATGCGTTTTATAAAGGGGCGATTGCCGATCAGATAGCCGCGGAGATGAAGAAGAACGGTGGTCTGATGACCAAAGAGGACTTAGCCGCCTATAAAGCTGTGGAGCGTACGCCAATCAGCGGCGACTATCGTGGGTATCAGGTTTTCTCGATGCCGCCTCCATCCTCTGGCGGTATTCACATCGTGCAGATCCTTAATATTCTCGAAAACTTCGATATGAAGAAATACGGATTTGGCAGTGCCGATGCCATGCAGGTGATGGCGGAAGCGGAGAAACATGCCTACGCCGACCGTTCAGAGTATCTCGGCGATCCGGATTTTGTGAAGGTTCCGTGGCAGGCACTCACCGATAAGGTCTATGCCAAATCCCTTGCCGATCAGATTGATATCAATAAGGCCAGGCCTTCAAGCCAGATTAAGCCAGGTAAGCTTGCCCCATATGAAAGTAACCAGACCACCCACTTCTCGGTGGTGGATAAAGACGGTAATGCTGTGGCGGTGACCTACACCCTGAACACCACTTTTGGTACTGGTATTGTGGCGGGTAACACAGGCATTTTGCTCAATAACGAGATGGATGATTTTTCTGCCAAGCCAGGAGTTCCAAATGTCTACGGATTGGTAGGCGGCGATGCCAATGCCGTGGGTCCGAAGAAACGTCCGTTGTCGTCGATGTCACCGACCATCGTGGTCAAAGATGGTAAAACCTGGCTGGTCACTGGCAGCCCCGGCGGTAGCCGAATTATCACCACTGTGCTGCAAATGGTGGTGAACAGTATCGACTTTGGAATGAACGTTGCCGAAGCCACCAATGCGCCGCGCTTCCACCACCAGTGGTTGCCGGATGAACTGCGTGTGGAAAAAGGCTTCAGCCCGGATACTATCAAGCTGCTGGAGCAGAAGGGGCAGAAAGTGGTGCTGAAAGAGGCTATGGGTAGCACCCAGAGCATCATGGTTGGACCGGACGGCGCACTGTATGGTGCTTCCGATCCACGCTCTGTGGATGATTTAACGGCAGGGTTCTAAGGTTAGTGGCCTACATCGTCTGGAACGCTGTAGGCCTTATCTGTCGGTTACGGGAGATACCGTTGCTTCGATTCGGACCAGCGAAATATGTGACTGCTTTTATCCTGTAGATCAACGCGTTCCAGGTCATAAAACCCCTCGGTTTTTGCTGAACGCATTTTCAGGATGTATTTACTTTCGCTGATGTCGTGCTGTCGCGTTCCATCCTGATTCCAGTCTCCGGCGAGATCCTGATATTGGTAAACAAGGTCGGAAAAGACGTTGATTATCCTGTTATCTTTGATCGCGTAGAGCTCCAGCACTTCATAGAAGGCACCGCCGCCGGAATACGCATCAGAGTATCCGCCGCGTACCCCGAATGCCAGGGTATCGGGTGCGATCCGATAAGGGGCCAGATCCAGTTTGGTGTAATAGGCCAGCGGTCTGACCGATTCATCATTGCTCTCTTTCTCGGCAGCGTTATTCCATGTTGAAAGCTGGTCCAGCGGGTTTTCTGAACGTGCGATCGGCTGCAACTGTTGATTCTGCCAGGAAAATACGCCGAGATATAATTTATTGACGCGGCTGGTGCTGTAATTTTCCGGACAGCCGTTATCTGCGCGTTTCCTGGTTTGTTCTGCCTCTGCCTGATTATCTGCAAAACACGCAACACCAATGTATTTCCCGTTTTTGCCCCAGGCTTTGGCACCGCTCATGATCAGGTTTTTGGGGTCTTCATTCGGCGCAACCCAGGCAATCCATTGGGCCACATCCAACCCTTGCGGAAGTTCGCCAAACCCTTTGGCAGGTGCCGCACCCATCATTTGTTCGGCGAAGATCTGCTTACCTTCCGGATGGTGAATGGCGCGGGGTACGGAGTCCAGATTCTGTACGGTCGTGGCATAGCCGGGGAAGATTGCTGCCAGCAGAACCAGCGAAAAAACCTTTTTCACAATGCGTCCTTTCAAGATAAAGGGCGATATAACTCGCCCAAAAAATTATTTCACCCGCGCCATAAAGTAAGCATCAACGTATTCACCGTTGCGCAGGCCGTATTTCTTGCCTGTGCCTTCGATTGCAAAACCATGCTTCTTATAGACCGCAACAGCAGGTTCATTATCGACAAACACTGTGAGCTCGATACGATCGACGCGCAGCCAGTTGTCGCACATATCGATCATCGTGCGAATTAGCGCGCTGGCAACGCCGCGGTTCTGCCATCGGGCATCTACACAGATACCAAAATCGGCGACGTGGCTACGGCGCGGGCGCTGTGCGACTTCAATGGAAAGATGCCCAACGACAATATCATCAACACAGGCGACCAGTTGTTTAATTCCAGATCGCTCGGCGAGTCTTTCCTGCCACATCTCCAAAGAAGGATGAGGAACCTGTAGCGTGTTGTGGTACACCTCCGGCTGGGCATGGATCTGACGAATTGCGTCGTAATCTTTCGGTTCAGCGTGGCGTATCACTATCTCACTCATTCCTTATCTCCTGCAGGGTTAATTGTGTATTTACACTCGCTGAGATTGAAAATGCCGTCAACTGCATTTTTTTGCAAAAAGAAGTGGACAAGTGCGAATGAGAATGATTATTATTGCTCTGCGTTCAGGGGAACCCTACGGAGAACCTGAAAGCACGACATTGCTCACATTGCTTCCAGTATTACTTTAGCCAGCCTTGCGCTGGCTTTTTTTTGGGCTGGGTTTCGGACTAGTTTGCTTGCCAGCTTAATCCCGGGCTGTGCTCACAATCCTCACATACTCTGTGTACGCTCCTGGCCCTGCGCGCTTGCCGTGAACAAACTGACGGCGACGCCGATGGTCGATCTTTTTGTTTTGTAGGCCGGATAAGGCCGCGCCACATCTGGCAAAGAATCCAATATTCAGTCTCCCCCCACTTTGCGCTATGGTGTAGACAATCACCTTCAAAAGGACTGTCTCATGACCTTACACTGCGCATTCATTGGTTTTGGTAAAAGCACCACGCGCTACCATTTGCCATACGTCCTTAACCGTAAAGAGAGCTGGAATGTTGCTCATATCTTCCGTCGTCATGCTAAACCGGAAGAGCAGGCACCCCAGTATTCACATATTCACTTCACCAGCGACCTCGACGAGATCTTAAACGATCCGCAGGTGAAACTGGTGATCGTTTGCACCCACGCCGATAGCCATTTTGAATACGCCAAACGTGCGCTGGAAGCAGGGAAAAGTGTACTGGTCGAGAAACCTTTCACCCCGACGCTGGCTGAAGCGAAAGTGTTGTTCGAACTGGCGAAAAGTAAGGGACTCACCGTTACTCCGTATCAGAACCGTCGGTTTGACTCCTGCTTCCTTACCGCCAAAAAAGCGATAGAGAGCGGCAAGTTGGGCGAGATTGTTGAGGTTGAAAGCCATTTCGACTACTACCGACCTGTTGCGGAAACCAAACCAGGGTTGCCGCAGGACGGTGCGTTTTATGGTCTGGGCGTGCACACGATGGATCAGATTATTTCGCTGTTTGGCCGCCCCGATCATGTGGCGTATGACATCCGTAGTCTGCGCAACAAAGCGAATCCGGATGATACCTTTGAAGCACAACTGTTCTACGGCGATCTGAAGGCGATTGTCAAAACCAGTCATCTGGTGAAAATCGACTACCCGAAGTTTATCGTCCACGGTACGAACGGCTCGTTTGTGAAGTACGGTATCGACCAACAGGAAACCAGCCTGAAAGCGAATATCATGCCGGGTGAACCCGGTTTTGCCGCCGACGATTCCATTGGGATGCTGGAGTACGTCAATGATGAAGGTGTGACGGTGAAAGAAGAGGTGAAACCGGAAGTGGGAGACTATGGTCGCGTCTATGATGCGCTGTACCAGACACTGACATCCGGTACGCCCAATTACGTCAAGGAATCTGAAGTTCTTACCAACCTGGAAATCCTCGAACGTGCGTTTGAACAGGCATCGCCTGCGACGATAACGCTCGCCAAATAGCGTTTACCGACTCCTCTGGGTTTGTTCATATTTTTTGAACAGAGGAGTCAATTTTCACCCTCTATGATCCCAGACTGATTAAGTCCACACTTACTTCATCGAAAACATCTGGGGGTGAACACAATGATCTATTTACGCAAAGCTAACGACCGTGGTCATGCTAATCATGGCTGGCTCGATTCCTGGCATACCTTCTCTTTTGCCAACTACTATGACCCGAATTTTATGGGGTTCTCTGCACTGCGCGTGATTAACGACGACGTTATCGACGCAGGTCAGGGTTTTGGTACTCACCCCCATAAAGATATGGAGATCCTGACCTACGTGCTCGAAGGCGCGGTAGAGCATCAGGACAGCATGGGCAACAAAGAGCAGGTTCCGGCTGGTGAATTCCAGATTATGAGCGCCGGGACGGGGATCCGTCACTCGGAGTACAATCCGAGCGATACTGAGAAGCTGCATCTGTATCAGATTTGGATCATTCCGCAGGAGAACGGTATTACGCCGCGTTACGAGCAACGTCGTTTCGATGCCGCTCAGGGCAAACAACTGGTGCTTTCGCCGGATGCTCGCGATGGTTCGCTTAAGGTTTATCAGGATATGGAGCTGTACCGTTGGGCGCTGGTCAAAGATGAGCAGTCAGTGCATCAGATTGCCGCTGAACGCCGCGTCTGGATCCAGGTGGTAAAAGGCAATGTGACTATTAATGGAACCAAAGCGTCCACCAGTGATGGACTGGCTATCTGGGACGAGCAGGCGATTTCTATCCATGCCGACAGTGATAGTGAAGTGTTACTGTTTGACCTGCCGCCAGTCTAACGTGCTGTAACCCTTTGTAGGCCGGATAAAACGCGAAAGCGTCGACATCCGGCTTTTCATCGTTTGTCATTAATTCCGCGCGTCCGTGGTAAACTGGGGATATCTATCCCCTTTTTAATACTTCAGGACGATGAAAAAGAAAAGACCCGTACTTCAGGATGTAGCCGACCGCGTGGGTGTGACCAAAATGACGGTCAGCCGCTTTTTGCGTAATCCGGAGCAGGTCTCCGTCGCGCTGCGGGGCAAAATTGCCGCTGCACTTGATGAGCTGGGTTATATTCCCAATCGTGCTCCTGATATCCTTTCTAACGCTACCAGCCGCGCTATCGGCGTACTGTTACCATCTCTTACCAACCAGGTTTTTGCTGAAGTATTACGCGGTATTGAGGCCGTTACTGACGCTCACGGTTATCAGACTATGCTGGCGCACTATGGCTATAAACCCGAGATGGAACAAGAGCGTCTGGAATCGATGCTGTCGTGGAATATCGATGGTCTGATCCTCACCGAACGTAGTCATACTCCCCGCACGTTAAAAATGATTGAAGTCGCGGGGATCCCGGTGGTTGAGCTGATGGATAGCCAGACTCCGTGTCTTGATATCGCTGTGGGTTTTGACAACTTCGAGGCTGCTCGCCAGATGACCGCCGCCATCATTGCTCGCGGACATCGCCATATTGCTTATCTTGGCGCGCGTCTTGATGAACGTACTATCATCAAACAAAGAGGCTACGAACAGGCAATGCGGGATGCGAACCTGGTGCCTTACAGCGTGATGGTGGAACAATCCTCTTCTTACTCCTCCGGTATTGAGCTAATCCGCCAGGCGCGACGTGAATATCCGCAACTGGACGGTGTCTTTTGTACCAACGATGACCTGGCTGTCGGGGCGGCATTTGAATGCCAGCGGTTAGGATTGAAAATCCCTGATGATATGGCGATTGCTGGTTTCCACGGTCACGATATCGGGCAGGTGATGGAGCCACGCCTGGCGAGTGTGCTCACGCCGCGTGAACGGATGGGCAGCATTGGCGCAGAACGTCTGCTGGCGCGTATCCGTGGTGAAACAGTTACCCCTAAAATGTTAGATTTAGGTTTCACCTTGTCACCGGGCGGATCTATTTAGCCCAACAAGTTTGAAGTAGCTCACACTTATACACTTCTGGCACGAATGGATATTGCTTCTCCATTTATCCGGTCGGACAATGTTACCGATAACAGTTACCCGTAACAATTTCCTGATTCTTGTACCAGTGGGGGCAACGCTTTGAGCACGACTAATCATGATCACCACGTTTACGTTCTGATGGGCGTATCGGGCAGCGGTAAATCTGCTGTCGCCAGCGAAGTGGCGCATCAACTGCAGGCCGCGTTTCTTGATGGCGATTTTCTCCATCCACGCAGCAACATCATGAAAATGGCTTCCGGTGAGCCGTTAAACGATGATGACCGTAAACCGTGGTTACAGGCGCTGAATGACGCCGCTTTTGCGATGCAGCGTACCAACAAAGTGTCGCTTATCGTCTGTTCTGCCTTGAAAAAACACTATCGTGACCTGCTTCGTGAAGGTAACCCGAATCTCTCTTTCATCTATCTGAAAGGGGAGTTTGACGTTATCGAAAGCCGCCTGAAGGAGCGTAAAGGCCACTTCTTCAAAACGCAGATGCTGGTGACCCAGTTTGAAACGCTGGAAGAACCGGGTGCGAACGAAAGTGATGTTCTGGTGGTGGATATCGATCAGCCGCTGGACGGTGTGGTAGCAAGCACCATTGAGGTCATTAACCAAGGCAGTAAGTAGTGAGTACATTAACGCTTGTTTTAACAGCAGTAGGGTCCGTTTTATTACTGCTGTTTTTAGTGATGAAGGCGCGTATGCACGCCTTCGTTGCTTTGATGGTGGTTTCTATAGGTGCAGGTCTCTTTTCCGGTATGCCGCTCGATAAAATCGCTGCGACTATGGAAAAAGGGATGGGAGGCACACTCGGTTTCCTGGCGATTGTGGTCGCTCTGGGAGCGATGTTCGGTAAGATTTTGCATGAGACCGGGGCGGTCGATCAGATTGCCGTCAAAATGCTGAAGTCCTTCGGCCACAGCCGCGCGCATTATGCGATTGGCCTGGCCGGCCTGATTTGCGCGCTGCCGCTGTTCTTTGAAGTTGCGATTGTGCTGCTGATAAGCGTGGCGTTCTCTATGGCGCGTCATACGGGCACCAACCTCGTGAAGCTGGTTATCCCGCTGTTTGCGGGTGTGGCGGCGGCTGCAGCGTTTCTGCTGCCGGGGCCTGCGCCAATGCTGCTGGCCTCTCAGATGCACGCCGATTTCGGCTGGATGATCCTGATTGGCCTGTGTGCGGCAATTCCTGGCATGATTATCGCCGGACCGTTGTGGGGCAATTTCATCAGTCGTTTCGTTGAACTGCATGTGCCGGACGATATTACCGAGCCGCATCTGGGCGAAGGCAAAATGCCGTCCTTTGGTTTCAGTCTCGCGCTTATCCTGCTGCCGCTGGTATTGGTTGGCCTGAAAACCATTGCTGCTCGCTTTGTGCCGGTCGGTTCTACCGCTTACGAATGGTTTGAGTTTATTGGTCACCCGTTCACCGCGATTCTGGTCGCCTGCCTGGTCGCTATTTATGGTCTGGCAATCCGTCAGGGTATGGCGAAGGACCGCGTGATGGAGATCTGTGGTCACGCGTTGCAACCTGCGGGGATTATTCTGCTGGTGATTGGTGCTGGCGGCGTGTTCAAGCAGGTGCTGGTGGATTCTGGTGTCGGTCCGGCACTGGGTGAAGCGTTAACCGGCATGGGGCTGCCAATTGCCATTACCTGCTTTGTGCTGGCGGCTGCGGTTCGTATCATCCAGGGTTCCGCGACGGTGGCCTGCTTAACGGCGGTCGGTCTGGTGATGCCAGTGATTGAACAGCTGAACTTCTCCGGGGCGCAGATGGCGGCGCTGTCTATTTGCATCGCGGGTGGTTCTATCGTGGTCAGCCACGTCAATGACGCTGGTTTCTGGCTGTTCGGTAAATTCACCGGTGCGACTGAAGCACAAACGCTGAAGACCTGGACGATGATGGAAACTATCCTCGGAACGGTCGGTGCAATTGTCGGTATGATTGCCTTTCAGCTCCTGAGCTGAGTTAGAAAGCCCGGTGGCGCTTGCGCTTACCGGGCCTACAAACTGGCACATATCCACACCGTAGGCCGGGTAAGGCGAAGCCGCCTCCCGGCGTAAAACGAGTACATCACCCCTTCATCCACATCCGCACACCATCCAGGAACATCTGGGTCGCCATCATCACCAGAATCAGCCCCATCAGGCGTTCCAGCGCATTAACACCTTTCTCGCCCAGCAGACGCAAAAACAGCGATGACTGTAGCAAGATCACAAATGTACCGCCCCAGGCGATCAGCAGTGCAATCACCAGATGTCCCATCTGATTCGGGTATTGATGCGATAACAGCATCAACGATGCCAGGATAGTCGGTCCTGCAACCAGTGGAATGGCCAACGGCACGATAAAGGGCTCTTCACCCGCCGGAAGTCCGGTGCTATTGCCGGTTGCGCTGGGGAAAATCATCTTGATGGCAATCAGGAACAAAATGATGCCCCCGGAGATGGAGACGGTTTCCGCTCGCAGGTTAAGAAATGCCAGAATTTTCTCGCCCGCGAACAGGAATATCAGCATCACCAACAGCGCAATAAACAGCTCGCGAACCATAATCGCGCGACGACGTTTAGGTTCGGTATGTTTCAATACGGACATGAAAATGGGCAGATTTCCGAGCGGGTCCATAATCAGGATCAATAAAACTGCCGCAGAAATGATTTCATTCATAAGTCAAATTCCCTGATAATTACAGCGGACTTTCTGCTTGCTTGCGCAGCGGGATAAGTCGCATTACTGATGGCTTCGCTATCATTGATTAATTTCACTTGCGACTTTGGCTGCTTTTTGTATGGTGAAGGATAGGCCAGTAGGATACTGGTTAGCATACACAGCACACATCTCTGCAGGAAAAAACGCTATGAAAAATGTTGGTTTTATCGGCTGGCGCGGTATGGTCGGCTCTGTACTCATGCAACGCATGGTAGAAGAACGTGACTTCGACGCCATTCGCCCTGTTTTCTTTTCTACTTCCCAGCTCGGACAGGCGGCACCGACGTTTGGTACGACCTCCACTGGCATGCTTCAGGATGCATTTGATCTGGAAGCGCTGAAGGCGCTCGACATCATTGTGACCTGTCAGGGCGGCGATTATACCAACGAAATCTATCCAAAGCTTCGTGAAAGCGGTTGGCAAGGGTACTGGATTGATGCGGCATCTTCGCTGCGTATGAAAGACGATGCCATCATTATCCTCGATCCGGTTAACCAGGATGTGATTACCGACGGTCTGAACAAAGGCGTTAAGACCTTTGTCGGCGGTAACTGCACCGTTAGTCTGATGCTGATGTCACTCGGCGGCCTGTTTGCCAACGATCTGGTGGACTGGGTATCCGTAGCAACCTACCAGGCGGCTTCCGGCGGCGGTGCACGTCATATGCGTGAACTCCTCTCCCAGATGGGCCATCTGTATAGCCATGTGGCCGATGAACTGGCGACCCCTTCTTCTGCTATTCTCGATATCGAACGTAAAGTGACAACCCTGTCCCGCAGCGGTGACCTGCCGGTTGATAACTTTGGCGTACCGCTGGCCGGGAGCCTGATTCCGTGGATCGACAAACAGCTCGATAACGGTCAGAGCCGCGAAGAGTGGAAAGGGCAGGCAGAAACCAACAAAATTCTCAACACGTCTTCCGTGATCCCGGTGGATGGTCTTTGCGTGCGCGTAGGCGCACTGCGCTGCCACAGCCAGGCGTTCACCATTAAACTGAAAAAAGATGTGTCAATTCCGACCGTGGAAGAACTGCTGGCAGCTCACAATCCATGGGCGAAAGTGGTGCCTAACGATCGGGATATCACTATGCGTGAGTTAACCCCTGCGGCCGTAACCGGTACGCTTTCCACGCCAGTAGGCCGTCTGCGTAAGCTGAATATGGGACCGGAGTTCCTGTCAGCCTTTACCGTTGGCGACCAACTGCTCTGGGGTGCTGCTGAGCCACTGCGCCGGATGCTGCGTCAACTGGCGTAATGATGACTGCCTGACGGCACTCTATTTATCTGGCCTGCACATGACGTGAGTCAGTAGGCCAGGTTAGACGAGTTCGTCATCAGGTAGATGATAATCATGTGTAAACAATGGGTGCTGAGTCGCCCTTTTTTTTGCGTAATACAGGAGTAAGCGCAGATGTTTCATTTTTTACCGGGAGTAAGATAAAGCATTGGCTATTCTTTAAGGGTGGCTTAGTACCGGAGGTATTAAGTTGTTGCCTGAAGGTGGGACGACGCAGAGAGGATGCACAATTGTGCTGCGCCGTTCAGGTCAAAAAAATGTCACTACCTGATGTCGAAAATCAGTTGGAAGGGGTGACACATAAAACAGGATGACAACCATGTCCGTTCGTGTTGATAGAGACGTGATTAATGCGCTAATTGCAGGCCATTTTGCGGATCCTTTTTCCGTACTCGGTATGCACCAAACCGAAGCGGGACTTGAAGTCCGTGCCCTATTGCCTGACGCCACCGAAGTGTGGGTGATCGAACCTAAAACCGGACGCAAAGTCGGCAAACTGGACTGTCTCGACTCTCGCGGTTTTTTCTGTGCTGTACTTCCCCGACGTAAAAATTTCTTTCGCTATCAACTGGCTGTTGTCTGGCATGGACAGCAGAATCTGATTGATGACCCTTACCGTTTTGGCCCACTAATACAAGATATGGATGCCTGGCTGCTGTCTGAAGGGACGCATCTGCGCCCCTACGAAACGCTGGGCGCACATGCGGATACCATGGACGGCGTAACAGGTACTCGTTTCTCCGTCTGGGCGCCGAATGCACAACGTGTCTCGGTAGTCGGGCAGTTCAATTACTGGGATGGACGCCGACACCCGATGCGTCTGCGTAAAGAGAGCGGCATCTGGGAGCTGTTTATCCCCGGTGCACAGCATGGTCAGCTATATAAGTACGAGATGATCGATGCTAACGGCAAGCTACGCATCAAAGCTGATCCTTACGCTTTTGAAGCGCAAATGCGTCCTGAAACAGCATCGCTGATCTGTGGTTTGCCGGAAAAAGTCGTGCAAACTGAGGAGCGTAAAAAAGCTAACCAGTTTGATGCTCCGATCTCTATCTATGAAGTCCATCTGGGCTCATGGCGTCGCCATACGGACAACAATTTTTGGTTGAGCTACCGCGAACTTGCGGATCAGCTAATCCCCTACGTGAAGTGGATGGGGTTTACCCACCTTGAGTTGCTGCCAATTAACGAACATCCGTTCGATGGTAGCTGGGGTTACCAGCCGACTGGCATGTACGCACCGACCCGTCGTTTCGGCACGCGCGATGAGTTCCGCTATTTCGTGAATGCCGCGCATCAGGCCGGGCTGAATGTCATCCTTGACTGGGTGCCGGGCCATTTTCCGTCGGACGATTTTGGGCTGGCAGAGTTTGATGGCACCAATTTGTATGAACACAGCGATCCGCGCGAAGGGTATCACCAGGACTGGAACACGCTGATATACAACTACGGTCGCCGTGAAGTCAGCAACTATCTGGTGGGCAACGCCCTGTACTGGATTGAACGATTTGGCATTGACGCGCTACGGGTCGATGCCGTGGCGTCGATGATCTATCGCGATTACAGTCGTAAGGAAGGGGAATGGGTTCCTAACGAATTTGGCGGGCGCGAAAACCTCGAAGCCATTGAGTTTTTGCGTAATACCAACCGTATTCTTGGTGAACAGGTACCTGGTGCTGTGAGCATGGCGGAGGAATCCACCGACTTTGCCGGAGTATCGAGACCGCAGGATATGGGCGGCTTGGGTTTCTGGTACAAGTGGAACCTGGGCTGGATGCATGACACGCTGGACTACATGAAGCTGGATCCGATTTATCGTCAGCATCATCACGATAAGCTGACTTTCGGCATGCTCTACAACTATACCGAAAACTTTGTTCTGCCGTTGTCCCACGATGAAGTGGTGCACGGTAAGAAATCGATCCTTGATCGCATGCCAGGCGACGCATGGCAGAAGTTTGCCAATCTACGTGCCTACTATGGCTGGATGTGGGCCTTCCCCGGCAAGAAACTGCTGTTTATGGGTAACGAATTTGCCCAGGGACGAGAATGGAACCACGATGCCAGCCTCGACTGGCATTTGCTGGAAGGGGGCGATAACTGGCATCACGGCGTACAACGCCTGGTACGTGATTTGAACCACACCTACCGTCACCACAAGGCGTTGCATGAGCTCGACTTTGACGGGTATGGGTTCGAATGGCTGGTGGTGGACGACAACGAGCGTTCGGTGCTGATTTTTGTCCGTCGTGACAAAGCTGGCAACGAAATTATTGTCGCCAGCAACTTTACGCCAGTGCCACGTTACGGCTATCGCTTTGGCATCAATCAGCCGGGTAAATGGCGTGAGATCCTTAATACTGACTCGATGCATTACCACGGCAGCAATACCGGTAATGGCGGCGTGGTACACAGCGATGAAATCGCCAGCCATGGTCGTCAGCACTCGTTGAGTCTCACCTTGCCTCCGCTGGCCACGATTTGGCTGGTTCGGGAGGGGTGATGACACAACTGGCAATCGGTAACGCCACCCCCCACGGTGCCATGTATGACGGTCATGGCGTCAATTTTACACTCTTCTCGGCCCACGCTGAGCGCGTTGAGCTATGCGTCTTCGATGAGCAAGGCTGCGAGCACCGCTATGACCTGCCTGGACGTAGCGGTGATGTCTGGCACGGTTATCTGGCCGGTGCCAGACCGGGTTTGCGTTATGGTTATCGTGTACATGGGCCGTGGCAACCTGGGCAAGGTCATCGTTTTAACCCGGCGAAACTGCTGATTGACCCCTGTGCACGCCGCGTGGAAGGCGAGTTAAAAGATAACCCGCTGCTACACGGTGGGGTGGATGAGCCGGATCATCGTGACAATGCGGAGATTGCGCTCAAGTGCGTGGTGGTATCAGACCGATATGACTGGGAGGATGATGCCCCGCCGCGTACACCGTGGGGCAACACCGTCATTTACGAAGCACACGTCAAAGGACTGACGTATCTGCACCCCGATATCCCGGAGGATATTCGCGGCACGTACAAAGCGCTCGGTCATCCGGTGATGATTGACTATTTCAGGCACCTTGGCATTACCGCGCTGGAGTTGCTGCCGGTGGCGCATTTCGCCAGCGAACCCCGTCTTCAACGGCTGGGATTATCTAACTACTGGGGTTACAACCCGTTGGCGATGTTTGCGCTGCATCCGGCTTATGCCTGCTCGCCAGAGAGCGCTCTTGATGAGTTTCGTGACGCGGTGAAAGCGCTGCACAAAGCGGGTATTGAGGTCATTCTCGATATCGTTTTAAACCACAGCGCCGAGTTGGATCTTGAGGGGCCGCTCTTCTCGCTGCGCGGAATTGATAACCGTAGCTATTATTGGATTAGGGAAGATGGTGATTACTACAACTGGACCGGCTGTGGGAACACCATCAATCTGAGCCATCCCGGTGTGGTGGAGTATGCGTGTGAATGCCTGCGTTATTGGGTTGAAACCTGCCACGTGGATGGTTTTCGTTTCGATTTAGCTTCCGTTATGGGGCGCACGCCTGCGTTTCGTCAGGATGCACCGCTGTTTACCGCCATCCAAAACTGTCCGTTGCTCTCACGCGTTAAGCTGATTGCAGAGCCGTGGGATATTGGTGAAGGCGGTTATCAGGTGGGTAATTTCCCACCACCGTTTGTCGAATGGAATGACCATTTCCGCGACGCAATCCGACGCTTCTGGCTACAGCGTAATCTGTCGCTGGGGGAGTTTGCTGGACGTTTTGCAGCATCCAGCGATGTGTTTAAACGCAATGGTCGTAAACCCAGCGCCACGGTTAATCTGGTTACTGCGCATGACGGTTTTACGCTGCGCGACTGTGTGTGCTTCACAAATAAGCACAATGAAGCGAACGGTGAGGAAAATCGGGACGGCACTAGCAATAACTACAGTGATAATCATGGTAAAGAAGGGTTAGGCGGCACGCTGGACCTGATTGAAAGGCGGCGCGACAGCATTCATGCCCTGTTAACGACGCTGTTGCTCTCTCAGGGGACGCCGATGTTGTTGGCGGGCGATGAGCATGGTCATAGCCAGCACGGCAACAATAACGCTTACTGCCAGGATAACGCTTTAACCTGGCTGGACTGGCAGCAGGCAAACAGTGGGCTAACCGCATTTACCGCCGCCTTGATTCATCTTCGCCGGCAGATCCCCGCGTTAACAAACGATCGCTGGTGGGAAGAGGGTGACGGCAATGTCCGTTGGCTGAACAAGTATGCACAACCCTTAAGTGCGGATGAGTGGCAAAACGGCCTGAAGCAGATGCAAATCCTGCTTTCAGAGCGTTTTTTGATTGCGATAAACGCTTCGCTTGAGGTGACAGATATCGTTTTACCTGAAGGGGAATGGCACGCCATCCCCCCATTTGCCGGAGAGGATAATCCGGTGCTTACGGCTGTCTGGCAGGGACCTGCGCACGGACTGTGTGTGTTCCAGAGAAGATAAAAAAGGAGTTAGTCATGGTGAGTTTAGATAAGAACGATCGTGTAATGTTGGCGCGCCAGCTGCCATTGAAATCTGTTGCCCTAATCCTGGCCGGTGGCCGCGGGACACGCCTGAAAGATTTAACCAACAAACGCGCCAAGCCAGCCGTACACTTTGGCGGTAAGTTCCGCATTATCGATTTTGCTTTATCCAACTGTCTTAACTCCGGGATCCGCCGTATTGGCGTGATCACGCAGTACCAGTCGCACACGCTGGTACAACATATCCAGCGCGGTTGGTCGTTCTTCAGCGAAGAGATGAACGAGTTTGTCGACCTGCTTCCTGCTCAGCAAAGAATGCAGGGGGAAAACTGGTATCGCGGAACGGCAGATGCGGTAACGCAGAACCTGGACATCATTCGACGCTATAAAGCGGAGTATGTGGTGATACTCGCGGGGGATCATATTTATAAACAGGATTACTCGCGCATGCTGATCGACCACGTTGAGAAGGGCGCTCGCTGCACCGTAGCCTGTATGCCGGTACCGATTGAAGAGGCCAGCGCATTTGGCGTAATGGATGTGGACGAAAACGACAAAATTATCGAATTCGTTGAAAAACCGGCAAATCCGCCAGCCATGCCAAATGATCCAACAAAATCCCTCGCCAGTATGGGGATCTACGTATTTGACGCCGATTATCTCTATGAACTGTTGGCGGAAGATGACCTGGACGAAAACTCAAGCCATGACTTCGGCAAAGATATCATCCCGAAAATCACCGAAGCGGGTATGGCGTTTGCACATCCTTTCCCGTTGTCCTGCGTACAGTCCGACCCGGAATCCGAGCCGTACTGGCGTGATGTTGGAACATTGGAGGCCTACTGGAAGGCGAACCTCGATCTGGCTTCGGTAACGCCTGAACTGGACATGTATGACCAGGACTGGCCAATTCGTACACATATGGAATCACTGCCACCAGCGAAGTTCGTGCAGGACCGTTCCGGTAGCCACGGAATGACGCTGAACTCGCTGGTTTCCGGTGGGTGTATTATTTCCGGTTCGGTGGTGGTGCAGTCCGTGCTGTTCCCGCGGGTGCGGGTGAATTCATTCTGTAACATTGATTCGGCAGTGTTGTTACCTGAAGTGTGGGTAGGGCGTTCGTGCCGGTTACGTCGCTGTATCATCGACCGCGCCTGCGTTATCCCTGAAGGTATGGTCATTGGTGAAAATGCGGAAGAAGATGCACGTCGCTTCTACCGTTCAGAGGAAGGCATTGTGCTGGTCACGCGTGAAATGCTACGCAAACTGCAGATCAAACAGGAGCGATAATGCAGGTTTTACACGTATGTTCAGAGATGTTTCCCCTGTTAAAAACCGGGGGACTGGCGGATGTGATTGGGGCATTGCCCGCTGCGCAAATTGCGGACGGAGTGGATGCCCGCGTGCTGCTCCCGGCGTTTCCCGATATTCGCCGTGGTATCCCTGATGCGCAGGTTGTAACGCGCCGGGATACCTTTGCTGGCAGAATCACCTTGCTGTTCGGACATTACAACGGTGTCGGCATTTACCTGATTGATGCGCCGCATCTCTATGACCGCCCCGGCAGCCCGTATCACGACACAAATCTGTTTGCTTATACCGATAACGTCCTGCGCTTTGCACTGCTCGGCTGGGTCGGATGTGAAATGGCCTGTGGTCTTGATCCATTCTGGCGCCCGGATGTGGTGCACGCGCACGACTGGCATGCCGGGTTGGCCCCGGCGTATCTGGCGGCGCGCGGCCATCCGGCGAAGTCTGTGTTCACTGTGCACAATCTGGCGTATCAAGGCATGTTTTATGCAAAGCATATGGATGACATCCAATTGCCATGGTCGTTCTTTAATGTGCATGGTCTGGAGTTCAATGGGCAGATTTCATTCCTGAAGGCCGGTTTGTACTACGCCGACCACATTACGGCGGTCAGCCCGACCTATGCGCGGGAAATCACTGAGCCGCAGTTTGCCTACGGGATGGAAGGTTTGTTGCAGCAGCGCCATCGCGAGGGGCGTCTTTCCGGCGTACTGAACGGTGTCGATGAAAACATCTGGAGTCCGGAAACGGACTTGCTGCTGGCATCGCGCTATACCCGCGATACGTTGGAGGATAAAGCAGAGAACAAGCGTCAGTTGCAGATTGCAATGGGGCTTAAGGTTAACGATAAAGTGCCGCTCTTTGCAGTGGTAAGTCGCCTGACCAGCCAGAAAGGTTTGGACCTGGTGCTGGAAGCGCTGCCGGGTTTGTTAGAGCAGGGTGGACAGCTGGCGTTACTCGGCGCGGGCGATCCGGTGTTGCAGGAGGGGTTCCTGGCCGCTGCAGCAGAGCATCCAGGGCAGGTGGGGGTGCAGATTGGCTATCACGAGGCCTTCTCTCATCGCATCATGGGTGGGGCCGATGTCATTCTGGTTCCCAGCCGCTTTGAGCCATGTGGCTTAACGCAATTGTATGGACTGAAGTACGGCACGCTGCCGCTGGTGCGGCGCACCGGTGGGCTGGCTGATACGGTGTCTGATAGTTCGCTGGAAAACCTGGCGGACGGTATCGCCAGTGGGTTTGTATTTGAAGATAGTAATGCCTGGTCGCTGTTGCGGGCGATTCGGCGTGCTTTCGTATTGTGGTCCCGGCCTTCGCTTTGGCGGTTTGTACAACGTCAGGCCATGACCATGGATTTTAGCTGGCAAGTCGCGGCGAAGTCTTACCGTGAGCTTTACTATCGCTTGAAATAGATATCCAGGAATCACCTATATGAATGCTCCATTTACTTATGCATCGCCCACACTCAGCGTAGAGGCACTTAAGCATTCTATTGCCTATAAGCTGATGTTCACTATTGGTAAAGATCCGGTCATTGCCAATAAACATGAGTGGCTGAACGCCACATTATTCGCGGTGCGGGATCGTCTCGTGGAGCGCTGGCTGCGTTCTAACCGTGCGCAATTGTCTCAGGAAACTCGCCAGGTCTATTATCTGTCAATGGAGTTTCTGATTGGCCGCACACTTTCTAATGCACTGTTATCGTTGGGAATCTACGACGATGTAAAAAATGCACTGGAAGGTATGGGGTTAGATCTCGAAGATCTGATCGACGAAGAAAATGACCCCGGCCTCGGAAACGGTGGTCTCGGGCGTCTGGCAGCCTGTTTCCTGGATTCTCTGGCGACGCTGGGCCTGCCGGGACGTGGTTACGGTATTCGTTATGACTACGGCATGTTCAAACAGAACATTGTTGATGGCCGACAGAAAGAATCCCCGGACTACTGGCTGGAATATGGTAACCCGTGGGAGTTTAAACGCCACAATACCCGCTACAAAGTACGTTTTGGCGGTCGTATTCAGCAGGAAGGCAAGAAAACGCGCTGGATTGAAACTGAAGAGATCCTCGCGGTGGCTTACGACCAGATTATCCCGGGCTACGATACCGACGCCACCAACACGCTGCGCCTGTGGAACGCCCAGGCCAGTAGCGAAATCAACCTTGGTAAATTTAACCAGGGGGATTACTTCGCGGCGGTGGAAGATAAAAACCACTCCGAGAACGTATCTCGTGTGCTATATCCGGATGACTCCACCTATTCAGGGCGCGAGCTGCGTTTGCGTCAGGAGTACTTTCTGGTCTCCTCCACGGTGCAGGACATCCTGAGTCGTCATTATCAGTTGCACAAAACCTACGACAATCTGGCGGATAAAATCGCCATTCACCTCAACGATACCCATCCGGTGCTGTCTATTCCGGAGCTGATGCGCCTGCTTATTGATGAGCACAAATTTAGCTGGGATGACGCGTTTGAAGTGTGCTGTCAGGTCTTCTCTTACACCAACCACACGTTAATGAGTGAAGCGCTGGAAACCTGGCCGGTCGATATGCTGGGTAAAATTTTGCCGCGCCATCTGCAAATTATCTTTGAGATTAACGATTACTTCCTGAAAACGTTACAGGAGCAGTATCCGAATGATACCGGCCTGTTGGGGCGGACATCGATCATTGATGAATCCAACGGTCGTCGTGTGCGTATGGCATGGCTGGCGGTAGTGGTGAGCCATAAAGTGAACGGCGTTTCTGAGCTGCACTCCAACCTGATGGTGCAGTCGTTGTTTGCGGATTTTGCGAAGATTTTCCCGACGCGCTTCTGTAATGTGACCAACGGTGTGACTCCTCGTCGCTGGCTGGCGCTGGCGAACCCGCCGCTCTCCGATGTGCTGGATGAGAATATTGGCCGTACCTGGCGTACCGATCTCAGCCAGCTCAGCGAGCTTGAGCAGCACTGTGATTATCCGCTGGTGAATCACGCAGTGCGCCAGGCAAAGCTGGAGAATAAAAAGCGTCTGGCTGCGCTCATTGCCCAACAGCTTAACGTGGTAGTGAACCCGAAATCGCTGTTTGACGTGCAGATCAAACGTATTCATGAGTACAAACGGCAGTTGATGAATGTGCTGCATGTGATCACCCGCTACAACCGCATTAAGGACGATCCTGAAGCTGAGTGGGTACCACGCGTCAATATCTTCGCCGGTAAGGCTGCTTCGGCCTATTACATGGCGAAGCACATTATTCATCTTATCAACGATGTCGCTAAAGTGATCAATAACGATCCGCAGATTGGCGACAAGCTGAAGGTGGTGTTTATTCCCAATTACAGTGTCAGCCTGGCGCAGGTGATCATCCCTGCAGCCGACCTGTCTGAACAGATTTCTCTGGCAGGGACGGAAGCTTCCGGTACCAGCAATATGAAGTTTGCTCTGAACGGAGCGCTGACTATTGGCACGCTGGACGGAGCAAACGTCGAGATGCTGGAGCATGTGGGTGCGGAAAATATCTTTATCTTCGGTAATACAGCGGAAGAAGTCGAAGCATTACGCAGTAAAGGCTACAAACCGCGTGAATATTACGAGAAAGATGAAGAATTGCATCAGGTGCTGACGCAAATCGGCAGCGGCGTATTCAGCCCTGAGGAGCCGGGACGCTATCGCGATCTGGTGGACTCGTTAATCAACTTTGGCGACCACTACCAGGTGCTGGCGGATTACCGCAGCTATGTCGATTGCCAGGATAAGGTAGACGAACTGTATCGTCGTCCGGAAGAGTGGACCACGAAGTCGATGATCAATATCGCCAATATGGGGTACTTCTCATCAGACAGGACGATCAAAGAGTATGCCGAAAACATCTGGCATATTGATTCGGTGCGGTTGTAACAAGGGATAGGATGACCTGTAGGCCGGATAAGGCGTTAGCCGCCATCCGGCAAAAGGCCCGGTGGCTCTGACGCTTACCGGGTCTACAGTTTTATAGCGTGTGTCTTAAGACGCTAGCGACAACTGGTGTTTTTCCACATATTCCACCAGCCACTGGGTCATGCGCGACTGCTGTTCGGCATTCAGCCACATACCTTCTTTCGTACGACGCCACAGGGCATCGTCTGCGCGACGCACCCATTCGTGATCGACCAGATACTTCAGCTCTGCTTCGTAGAATTCATGGCCGAAGTCTTCGCCCAGCTCAGCAACCGAGGTCGCGTCACCGAGGATCCATTCCGTGTTGCTACCGTAGGTGCGCGAGTAGTGGCGTGCCAGAGACTCGGTCAGGAACGGATAGCGGCGGCGCAGTTTTGCCGCGTAGTCTTCACGATCGCCGCCAATATCACCGCCGGGCAGGATGCACTCTTTGGTCCATGCCGGGCCAATGCCCTGATAGTAAGACGACAGTTTTTCCATCGCGTGTTCTGCCAGCTTACGGTAGGTCGTCAGTTTGCCGCCAAAGACGGAAAGCAGCGGCGCTTTGCCGTTTTCATCGTGGATATCCAGCGTGTAATCACGGGTGATAGCCTGCGGTGAATCGGACTCGTCATCGCACAGCGGGCGGACGCCAGAATAGGTCCAGACGATATCATCACGGCCCAGCTGTTTCTTAAAGTGTGCGTTGTAGACCTTCAGTAGGTAATTGATTTCGCTTTCGTCAATCTTCACCGCTTTCGGGTCGCCCTGATACTCAACGTCAGTGGTACCGATAATTGAGAATTCATCCATCCAGGGGATAACGAAAACAATACGCTTATCTTCGTTTTGCAGGATATAAGCCTGCTTCTGGGTATGCACGCGTGGTACCACGATGTGGCTGCCTTTAATCAGGCGAATACCATACGGTGATGGCAGGTGCATTCCGTCATCGAAGAACTCTTTTACCCACGGGCCAGTGGCGTTTACCAGGCCGCGAGCCTGCCAGGTGTGTTTTTTACCGGTATCGATATCTTCTGCTTCGACAATCCACAGACCGTTTTCGCGACGAGCGGAAGTGGCGCGAGTGCGGGTCAAGACTTCGCCACCTTTACGTACCACCATTTGGGCGTTTGCCAGAACCAGACGTGCATCGTCTACCCAGCAGTCAGAATATTCGAAACCGCGCACGATCTCAGGCTTCATCACCGAGTCTGCGCCAAAACGCAAACCAGTTGAACCTGGTAAACTGGTGCGTTTGCCCAGGTGATCGTACATAAACAGACCAATGCGAATCATCCATGCCGGGCGCAGGTGTGGGCGATGGGGCAGACGAAAACGCATCGGGAAAGCAATATGCGGTGCCATTTTCAACAGCACTTCACGTTCAGCCAGCGCTTCACTGACCAGACGAAATTCATAGTGTTCCAGGTAGCGCAGGCCACCGTGGATGAGTTTAGAGCTGGCGGAAGAGGTCGCACAGGCTAAATCCTGCGCTTCCAGCATCAGCACGGATAAACCGCGTCCAGCGGCATCTGCCGCGATACCGGCACCGTTGATGCCTCCACCTATCACAATCAGATCTTTGGTTTCCATGCTGGCCTCTCGCACTTTCGTTATAGCTCATTAATGTTCGTTATCGAGCATAATAGCAAAGAATAGCGCCATTGGTAACATCGGATAAACAATTTACAGTGATACATATAACATTATGGCGTTTACCTGTGCAGGCAACGTACACTGGACGGTAATATTGAACACCTGCAGAGAAAGAAAAAGAGAACACCATGGATCAGTTTGAATGTATTAATGTCGAAGAAGCCCATCAAAAGTTGCTGCATGGAATGGCGGTGCTGGTGGATATCCGCGATCCACAAAGTTATGCAATGGGTCATGCGCCACAAGCGTTTCATTTGACTAACGATACGCTGGGTTCATTTATGCGCGACCATGATTTCGATACCGCAGTGATGGTGATGTGTTACCACGGCAACAGCAGTAAAGGCGCGGCGCAATATCTGCTTCAACAGGGATATGACGCGGTATACAGCGTTGACGGCGGCTTTGATGCGTGGCATCGACATTTTCCTGCAGAAGTGGCTTTTGGTTCGTAAGCTAACAAAGATGCAGCCTGAAATGAGCAGGGTATATATACTGTCCCCTTTTGTGTGGAATAAGCGACAGCAACAATGTTGATGATTACCTCTTTTGCTAACCCCCGCGTGGCGCAGGCATTTGTTGATTATATGGCGACACAGGGCGTTATTCTGACAATTCAACAACATCAGCAAACCGATGTCTGGCTGGCGGATGAGTCCCAGGCTGAGCGCGTGCGGGCTGAACTGGCGCGTTTTCTGGAAAATCCAGGGGACCCGCGTTATTTGGCTGCCAGCTGGCAGTCTGGCCAGACAGACAGTGGGCTGCGCTATCAACGTTTTCCGTTTCTTGCCACGCTGCGCGAACGGGCTGGTCCGGTGACCTGGGCTGTGATGGCGGCGTGCGTGTTGGTGTATATCGCGATGAACGTCGTGGGCGACCAGACGGTCATGCTATGGCTGGCGTGGCCGTTTGACCCGACGCTGAAGTTTGAGTTCTGGCGTTATTTCACCCACGCTTTTATGCACTTTTCGCTGATGCACATTCTTTTTAACCTGCTGTGGTGGTGGTATCTCGGCGGGGCGGTAGAAAAACGTCTGGGCAGCGGCAAACTCATTGTCATTACCGTTATCAGCGCGCTGCTGAGCGGCTATGTTCAACAAAAATTTAGTGGCCCGTGGTTTGGTGGATTGTCTGGCGTGGTTTATGCGTTGATGGGGTACGTGTGGTTGCGCGGCGAGCGCGATCCGCAAAGCGGTATTTTCCTGCAACGCGGTTTGATTATCTTTGCCTTGATCTGGATTGTTGCCGGCTGGTTTGATCTGTTCGGCATGTCTATGGCGAACGGAGCACATATTGCCGGGCTGGCCGTCGGTCTGGCAATGGCATTTGCAGATACTATTCATGTACGAAAACGAACGTGAATGAGATTGAGCGGGATGGTAATGCGAATTGCAGGCCGGATAAGGCCGCAGCCGCCATCCGGCACAAGATCTTTGTTAATTCCAGGGACTTATAATGAAACAAACACAACGACATGACGCGATCATTGAACTGGTAAAAAAACAGGGATACGTCAGCACCGAGGAACTGGTGGAGCATTTCTCCGTCAGCCCACAAACGATTCGCCGGGATCTTAACGATCTGGCCGATCAGAATATGATTTTGCGCCACCACGGTGGCGCGGCATTACCATCCAGCTCAGTGAATACCCCGTGGCATGACCGTAAGGCGACGCAGACGGCGGAAAAAGAGCGTATTGCTCGTAAAGTTGCCACGCAGATCCCTAACGGCTCCACGCTGTTTATAGACATCGGTACCACGCCGGAAGCGGTGGCTCACGCATTGCTGAATCACAGCAACTTACGCATTGTGACCAACAACCTCAATGTGGCAAACACGCTGATGGCGAAAGAGGATTTCCGTATCATTCTGGCCGGTGGCGAACTGCGCAGCCGTGATGGCGGCATTATGGGTGAAGCGACCCTCGACTTTATTTCACAGTTCCGTCTGGACTTCGGTATTTTGGGTATTAGCGGCATCGACAGCGATGGTTCATTGCTGGAGTTTGATTATCACGAAGTTCGCACCAAACGTGCCATTATTGAAAATTCACGTCATGTGATGTTGGTGGTGGATCACTCGAAGTTTGGACGTAACGCGATGGTGAATATGGGGAGTATCAGCATGGTGGATGCCGTCTATACCGATATCTTGCCGCCAGCGGGCGTGATGCAGGTGATTGCGGATAATCACATTCAGTTAGAGCTGTGCTAGGTCATCTGTAGGCCCGGTAAGCTTCAATGCCACCGGGCAAAATTAAACGCCGTACCCCATCATCTTCAGCAGCTTCTGCGCATGCTGCACCGCATCCTGGCGGTGTGCCACGCCAAGTTTTTGGTACAAGTTGCGAATATGCGTTTTGATGGTTGTCGCCGCTACCGCCAGTTCTCCGGCGATTTGTTCGTTGCTATAACCGGAATAAATCAGGCCTAAAACCTGCCACTCACGCTGGGTCAGTGGGCTGGTACGGATCAGTTCCGGCACTTCCGGGTGAGTCAGCAGACGTTCAACGAATCCTTCATCAAAGTGGGCAAATTTGTGGCGATGGTGTTGGTTAATCTCACGCAAAATACGCTGGGCACGATGCTGATCGAGTTCCGGCAGCGTATTGAGCTGAATCAACTGACGCAACTGCTGCGCCATGGCCTCACCTTCGATGACAAAGTGGCTGATAAACCCGGTACGGTTAGCCAGTTGCAGCGCATCAAGCAATACGCGTTGGGCGTCATTTTTGCGTCCTGCCTGCCAGTAAAGCTGATTGAGCAGCAGCAGGTTGCGGTTCAGATCACTCATCAGGCGCAGGTTGCGCGCATTTTCGTTTAATTCTTCCAGCACAATCTCTGCCGGCTCGAATTCACCCAACAGGATCTGCGCACGGGCGATGTTACGCCACTGACTTTGCAGGAAATGGTTGTTGGCGAATTCCGGTTTTGGCGTGTGGCGCAGCCAGTTGGCAGCCGAGTTTTTGTCCCCGGTCATTTGCCAGTAAATTACCCGGACCTTATCGGCATTGGAAATCCAGTCGCTGTGATAACGTCCGTTACCCAGCAGGTTTTCCAGGCGATTAAGCAGACTGCGGGCGTTGTCCAGGTCACCCCGCGCCAGTGAGCACTGAACCAGCAGAGCCAGGCATTGAAGCTGCTGCTGGGGTTGAAAAGTAGAAAGGAGTTCAATACCGCTGCGGGCAGAGGCTTCGGACTCATCCAGACGCGCCCAGGCCCATAGTAACTGTGCCCGGATACGAACCAGAAACTCGTGCATCGGCAGTTGCTCCAGATGCTGCTCTTTGATTAACTGGAACGCTTTTTCCTGAGTCTCCCAGGCGGCCTGCAAAAAGCCCTGAGCGAATAAAATTTCACTTTGCTGGATCAGGCTCCAGAGCGCGTAATGCCAGACGTCATGATGACGTGCCATTTGCTCTGTTTGTTGCATCAACGACAACGAACGAGTGAGATCGCCTTTGCAGTGCAGGACTTCACCGTGTACCGACATGGCGACAATGCGGCTATAGAACCAGGCGATAGGTAATTCATCCAGCGCCAGTTTTGCCAGACGTTCTGCTTCGTCAGGGTTACCGTCGTTAATCGCCACCTGTGCACGCAGAGCATTAAATTCCGCATGCAGGGTTGTTTCCATATCGCCTTTCATTTCCTGCTCGGCACGCGCCAGCAGGGTGTTAACCTCACTGTAGCGATGCTGACTCTGCATCAGCCAGGCCTGCAACAGCACCAGACGTGGGTTTTCCAGCAGACTTTCCCACGGTAGAGCTTTCAGTGACTCTTCCAGTAACGCCAGCTCGCTGTGGTTAAACAGCCCCCATGCATGATTGAGCAGGATATCGCGCAGCATATGGGCATCGCCCGCGGCCAGTGCATGATGAATCGCTTCGCTGGGGAAACCTTGTGCCATCCAGCTTTCTGCGGCGGCACGGTGTATTTCGGGAAGCTCGGTCGCCAGTTCCCACTGGCAGCGCTGGCGTAAAAAGTTGCCAAACAGAGGGTGATAGCTAAACCATTCGCCAACGTCATCCATCCGTTGCAGGAATAAACCCTGACGCTCAATTTCTTCCAGCCGCATTTGGCCGTTTTCTTCACCGGTTACCCGGGTAATCAACGTGTCGTTCATTGAACGCAGGATGGCGCTTTTCAGCAGGAAGTGACGAGTACCCTGATCAACGCTATCCAGAACTTCATCGACCAGATAGTCGGACAAATGACTGGCGTTGATACCCGCCAGACGGCGCGCTGATTGGTGCGCAGAATTGTTATTCTGGCGAGCTGAAAGGGCGATCAGTTGTAACGCGGTTGCCCAGCCAGCGACGTCATCACACATGCGGCTGCTTTCCGCCGCCTCAATGGGGGATGAAAGACGACGGTCAAAGAATTGTTTGGCTTCCTGATGGTTAAAGGCTAATTGTTGGCTGCCTATCTCCAGCAGTTGATCGCGCACACGCAGGTTAGCGATACCCAGTTGCGGTAAGTTACGTGACAGTACGACCAGCGTGAGATTCTCAGGCTGGTGGCGCAGGAAAAAGCGCATCGCTTCGTGGATAGCCGGATTAGAGATCAGATGATAATCATCTACGACCAGATAAAGCGGACGATGCCACTCGGCCAGCTCAATAAATAGCTGAGCAAAGAGAGAAGTCAGGCTGGCGTACTGGCGTTTTTGCACCATCGTTTCGCTGGTCGTACAGTGCCCACCAGTTGCCTGCTGGATAGCGGCAATCAAATAGCTGGCAAATCGCTCCTGCTGATTATCACCTTCATCAAGAGAGTACCAGCCTAATTCATTTTTCCCCGCAGCCCACTGCGAAATAAGCGTCGTTTTTCCGTAGCCAGCAGGACTTGTTATCAGAGCGAGCCTGAAATTGTTCGCGCCGGAAAGTTTAGCCAGCAGGCGCTCACGAACCACCGTATGGTCGAGTCGAACCGGACGACTTAATTTAGACGGAATCAACATAAGTTAGTCACTTCACTGTGTGAAAATGGGGAAAAATGATTTTTTTTGCGCTTCGTAATTAATGGTTATAAGGTCGGCCAGAAAGTCATTTTATGCAAGCTAAGTGGACTTTTTGTGTGTCTGATTTTGCACTATGTCACAATTTTATACATCTATTGCAATAATTATCTCAAAGAGCCGCAACAGGCGTGGCGACTGGATCCAACGTTATTTTTACCGTATTGAAAAATACCTTACTATGCGTGCGCCTACCGGGGTGTTTAATGAAATTGGCAAATTTTGCGATCGGCATATAACTTTCGCGTGAAATATCTTAATTATTATATGTATTTCAGACTGGAAATTATTTCTCTGTTTACATATTTTTTCTCAACATCATCTCCCTGTTTGGTATTGTCTGGTTAAGAGCCTGGCCCAACAGGCTAATGCGAAATGTGTGGTGCATTTCGGGGATGATGTACGGGTATTCTGTATCTGTACGAGCCATCACATCCCCTTTAAGTGGCCGCGATCACATTTTTATGCTCATCCCCACTCCTCCTCCCTGCCTAATCCTCGCCAGGATGAGGAAGGTCAACAACGAGCCTGGCAAACTAGCGATAACGTTGTTTATTACCTAAGGATCTGGAATCTCTATGTCACAGCCTACCTTCAACAAAGATCACTTTCAGGCTGCACTGACGCGTCAGTGGCAGCGCTTCGGTTTATTGTCGGCTTCAGAAATGACGTCACGCCAGTGGTGGCAGGCGGTGAGCGGAGCTTTAGCTGAGTTGCTCAGCGCCCAACCTGCGGCGAAACCGGCAAAAAATCAGCGTCATGTTAACTACATTTCAATGGAGTTTTTGATTGGTCGTCTGACGGGCAATAACTTGCTTAACCTGGGCTGGTATCAGGGCGTGAGCGATGAGCTGAAAGCGCATGACATCAATCTGACCGACCTGCTGGAAGAAGAAATCGATCCGGCGTTGGGTAACGGCGGCCTGGGGCGTCTGGCGGCATGTTTCCTCGATTCGATGGCGACAGTTGGCCAGTCCGCTACGGGCTATGGCCTGAACTACCAGTACGGTCTGTTCCGTCAATCTTTTGCCGACGGTCAGCAGATGGAAGCCCCGGATGACTGGCATCGCGGAAGCTATCCGTGGTTCCGCCATAATGAGGCGCTGGATGTACAGGTCGGTATTGGCGGTAAAGTTAGCAAAGAGGGGCTCTGGGAGCCTGGGTTTACCATCACCGGACAGGCCTGGGATCTGCCGGTACTGGGCTACCGTAACGGCGTGGCGCAACCGCTACGTCTGTGGCAGGCCAGCCATGCACATCCGTTTAACCTGACTAAATTTAACGACGGCGATTTCCTGCGCGCAGAGCAGCAGGGTATTGACGCCGAAAAACTGACTAAAGTGCTGTACCCGAACGACAACCATACGGCAGGTAAAAAACTGCGCCTGATGCAGCAATATTTCCAGTGTGCCTGCTCCGTTGCTGATATTCTGCGCCGTCATCATCTGGCGGGACGTAAATTGCATGAACTGGCTGATTATGAAGTCATTCAACTGAACGATACCCACCCTACCATCGCCATTCCAGAACTGCTGCGCGTGCTGATTGATGAGCACCAGATGAGCTGGGACGACGCATGGGCGATTACCAGTAAGACCTTTGCCTACACCAACCACACGTTGATGCCGGAGGCGCTGGAGTGCTGGGATGAGAAGCTGGTGAAAGCACTGCTGCCGCGTCATATGCAGATTATCAAAGAGATAAACGACAGATTTAAGAAGCTGGTCGATAAAACCTGGCCGGGCGATGCCGCCGTCTGGGCGAAGCTGGCGGTAGTTCACAATAAACAGGTGCGCATGGCGAACATGTGCGTGGTCAGCGGCTTTGCGGTCAATGGTGTGGCAGCGCTGCACTCCTCCCTGGTCGTGAAAGACCTGTTCCCGGAATACCACCAGCTGTGGCCGAATAAATTCCATAACGTCACCAACGGGATTACGCCGCGTCGCTGGATCAAACAGTGCAACCCGGCGCTTGCTGCCTTACTGGATAAATCGCTGAAGAAAGAGTGGGCGAACGATCTCGATCAGTTGATCAATCTGGAAAAATACGCTGACGATGCGACGTTCCGTCAGCAGTATCGCGATATCAAGCTGGCAAACAAAGAGCGGCTGGTGAAGTTTATCAAAGCGCGTACCGGTATTGAGATTACGACCAACGCGATATTTGATATTCAGATCAAACGCCTGCATGAGTACAAACGTCAGCACCTGAACCTGCTGCATATTCTGGCGTTGTACAAAGAAATCCGTGAAAACCCACAGGCGGATCGCGTACCGCGCGTATTCCTGTTTGGCGCGAAAGCGGCACCGGGTTACTACCTGGCAAAAAATATTATCTTCGCCATTAACAAGGTGGCAGAAACCATCAATAACGACCCGAAAGTCGGTGACAAGCTGAAAGTTGTGTTCCTGCCTGATTATTGTGTCTCGGCGGCGGAAATGTTGATTCCGGCGGCGGATATCTCAGAGCAGATCTCGACTGCTGGGAAAGAGGCTTCCGGTACCGGTAACATGAAACTGGCGCTGAACGGGGCGTTAACGGTCGGTACGCTGGACGGTGCGAACGTCGAAATCGCCGAGAAAGTGGGAGACGAGAACATCTTTATCTTTGGTCACACTGTGGAAGAGGTTCAGCGGCTTAAAGCGAAAGGCTATGATCCGGTGAAATGGCGCAAGAAAGACAAAGTGTTGGATGCGGTACTCAAAGAGCTGGAAAGCGGCAAATACAGCGATGGCGATAAGCATGCCTTCGACCAGATGCTGCACAGTATCGGTAAGCAGGGCGGCGATCCGTATCTGGTAATGGCAGATTTCACAGCTTACGTTGAGGCGCAGAAGCAGGTCGACGTATTGTACCGTGATCAGGATGCCTGGACCCGGGCTGCCATTCTGAATACTGCTCGCTGCGGTATGTTCAGTTCGGATCGCTCCATCCGCGATTATCAGGCTCGTATCTGGCAGGCGAAACGCTAAGGAATCGCGATGGAAAGCAAACGTCTGGATAATGCCGCACTGGCGGCGGGGATCAGCCCCAATTACATCAATGCCCACGGTAAACCGCAGTCTATTGGCGCCGAAACCAAGCGGCGTTTGCTTGATGCCATGCATCGCACTACCTCCGCCACGAAAGTGGCGGTAACACCGGTGCCAAACGTCATGGTTTATACAGTGGGGAAAAAAATGCCGCTGGCGGTGGAGGGTAACGGTGAGTTTAGCTGGCTGCTCACCACCGAAGATGGCGTGCAGCACAAAGGTCATGTCTTCGGCGGTAAATCTTTTCACCTTCCGGCGAAGTTGCCGGAGGGGTATCACGCGCTCACCCTGACACAGGGAGAATTGCGTACCCATTGTCGTATTATCGTCGCCCCTAAACGCTGCTATGAGCCGCCGGCTTTGCTGGCCGGGAAAAAGCTGTGGGGCGCATGCGTGCAACTTTACACTCTGCGTTCAGAGAACAACTGGGGGATTGGCGACTTTGGTGATCTCCGCGCCATGCTGGCAGACGTAGCAAAACGTGGCGGGGCGTTTATCGGTCTGAACCCGATTCATGCGCTGTATCCGGCAAATCCGGAGAGTGCCAGCCCGTACAGCCCGTCTTCACGCCGCTGGCTGAACGTTATTTATATTGATGTGAATGCGGTAGACGATTTCCGTCTGAGTAAAGAGGCGCAGGACTGGTGGCAGATGCCATCTACTCAGCAAATTCTGCAACGTGCGCGGGATGCTGAGTGGGTTGATTACTCCACCGTGACCGCGTTGAAGATGACGGCGCTGCGCATGGCGTGGAAAGGTTTCTCTGCCCGTGATGATGAACAGATGGCGGCATTCCGTCGTTTTGTGACTCAGGAGGGCGATAGCCTGTACTGGCAGGCGGCGTTTGACGCGCTGCATGCGCATCAGGTGAAAGAAGATGAATTGCGCTGGGGTTGGCCAGTATGGCCGGAGGGGTTCCAGTCGGTGGACTCACCGCAGGTGAAGCAGTTCTGCGAAGAGTATCGTGATGAAGTGGATTTCTACCTCTGGTTACAGTGGCTGGCATATACCCAGTTTGCCGCCTGCTGGGAAACCAGCCAGGGCTTTGATATGCCAATCGGTCTGTACCGCGACCTGGCGGTCGGCGTCGCAGAAGGTGGAGCGGAAACCTGGTGTGACCGTGAGCTGTATTGCCTGAAAGCCTCTGTTGGCGCACCGCCGGATATCCTCGGCCCGCTCGGCCAAAACTGGGGGCTGCCGCCGATGGATCCGCACATCATCACGGCGCGCGCTTACGAGCCATTTATTGAACTGCTGCGCGCCAATATGCAGAACTGTGGTGCGCTGCGCATTGATCATGTCATGTCGATGCTGCGCTTGTGGTGGATCCCTTACGGTGAGACAGCAGATCACGGTGCGTATGTGCATTATCCGGTAGACGACCTGCTCTCTATTCTGGCGCTGGAAAGTAAACGTCATCACTGCATGGTGATTGGCGAAGACCTGGGTACTGTCCCGGTTGAAATTGTCAGCAAGCTGCGCGACAGCGGCGTGTATTCATACAAAGTGCTCTATTTTGAGAATGACCATGAGAAGAATTTCCGTGCGCCGCAAGCGTACCCGGAACAATCAATGGCAGTCGCGGCGACGCATGACCTTCCAACGCTTAAAGGTTATTGGGACAGCGGTGATTTGACGCTGGGTAAAACGCTGGGGCTGTACCCGGATGAGGTCGTACTGCGCGGCTTGTATCAGGACAGGGAGCTGGCGAAGCAGGGCCTGCTGGATGCGCTGCATAAATATGGCTGTCTGCCGAAACGAGCCGGGCACAAGGCGTCGCTGATGTCGATGACGCCTATCCTCAATCGTGGGATGCAACGCTACATTGCCGACAGTAACAGCGCCCTGCTGGGGCTACAGCCGGAAGACTGGCTTGATATGGCTGAGCCGGTCAACATCCCTGGGACCAGCTATCAGTATAAAAACTGGCGACGTAAGCTCTCCACTACGCTTGAGAAGATGTTTGCTGATGATGAGGTGAACAAGCTGATTAAGGATTTAGATAAACGGCGAAAAGCAGCCGCCAGGAAGAGGTAAAAAAGAACCCGCCAGATGGCGGGTTCTTTATATTTATGTTGGCCGGGTAAGCATTAGCGAACCCGGCTTTTTTACATCAGATTGCCATATTTAACAGCAGGCACCCTACCAGGCCGCATACCGAAATAATGGTTTCCAGCATTGACCATGACTTGATCGTTTCGCCGATGGTCAGGTTGAAGTATTCCTTGAACAGCCAGAAGCCCGGATCGTTCACGTGGGAGAAAATCACGGAACCCGAACCTACCGCGATAACCATCAGTTCTGGGCTAACGCCGGTGGTCGCAATCAGCGGTGCCACAATCCCACCTGCGGTGATTGCCGCAACGGTGGCAGAACCCAGCGCGATACGCAGTACGGCGGCAATGGACCATGCCATCAGCAGCGGAGATACGTTGGTTTCATGCATCATCGAGGCGATGTATTTGTCGACGCCGCTATCAACCAGAACCTGTTTGAAGGCACCGCCACCACCGATAATCAGCAGCATCATGGCGATGATTTTGATTGAGGAAACCAGCGTGTCGTTAATCTGATCCATCGAACGTCCACGGTTCAGACCAAATGTGAACATCGCAATCAACACCGCAATAAGCGTAGCCATGACCGGGTCGCCGAGGAATTCCGCAACTGGCAGGAAGGCATGTCCTTTCGGCAGGATCATCTCTGCGATAGCACGCATCGCCATCAATACCACCGGAACAAGAGAGGTCCAAACGCTGACGCCAAAGCCAGGCATCTCTTCTTCAGTGAAGGTTTTGGCGCTGTACAGACCTTCCGGGATCGGCTTATCAATACCTTTCAGGAAACGTGCATAAACCGGACCGGCGAGAATAACGGTCGGGATAGCCAGAATCGTACCAAACAGCAGCGTTTTGCCCATATCTGCGTGGAAAATGGTCGCAATAGCGGTCGGGCCCGGGTGCGGTGGTAAGAAACCGTGGGTTACAGACAGCGCAGCGGCCATCGGAACACCAACGTACAGCAGCGGGATATTCGCGGCGGCGGCAATGGTGAATACCAGCGGCAGCATCAGTACGAAGCCAACTTCGTAGAACAGTGCAAAGCCCACGGTGAAGCCGGTTAATACTACCGCCCACTGAATGTGCTTTTTACCGAATTTAGCAATCAGTGTGGTCGCAATACGTTGCGCACCACCGCAGTCTGCCAGCATTTTACCCAGCATGGCACCAAAACCCATAATCAGGGCAAGGCTGCCAAGGGTTCCGCCGACGCCGGCTTTAATAGAACCGATGACTTTATCCAGTGGCATCCCTTGCATCAATCCGACAGCAAGCGCCACCAGGACGAGAGCGATGAAACCGTTCATTTTGAAACGGATCATCAGGAGGAGTAACAAGATTACACCGATAGCAACGATGACTAATGGCATGATTTACCTGGCCTTTACTTTGTTATGGGTAACGTCAGTGTTTAGATGACAAATTCTGATTGTCCCGACCGGGAACAGAGTATTTACAGCACCAATGCTGATTGCCTTCAAAACTAATCAGTTCAGCTGGCTATTATGGAGTAGTTAGGTGCCCATAAGAATGATACGGGTAACATATGGTGGTTGAAAATCACCTGGGACAGCAAAATTTAAATTATGAGAGGCAGGTCAAATTATGGTGGGGTAATTGCAAGATGGTAGCAGAAGAACGTAGGCCCGGATCGCTGCGCGTCACCGGGCAAATACAGATGGGGACTTAGTAGTAAGAGTGCTCGCCGCGCTGGTGTTCGGTCAAATCGCGAACGCCTTTCAGTTCAGGGAATTCCCCCAGCAGCTGTTTCTCGATGCCTTCTTTCAGCGTGACATCTACCATTGAACAGCCGTTACAGCCGCCACCAAACTGCAGAATAGCGTAGCCTTCATCGGTGATCTCCATCAGAGTGACGCGTCCACCGTGGCCAGCCAGTTGCGGGTTGATCTGCGACTGCAGCATGTATTCAACGCGTTCCATCAGCGGCGCATCATCGGATACTTTACGCATTTTCGCATTAGGCGCTTTCAGGGTCAGCTGGGAGCCTAACTGATCGGTAACGAAATCGATTTCAGCATCTTCCAGATAGGGTGCACTCAGTTCATCAACATATGCGGTCAGCAGGGAAAATTTGATGGCGGTGTCGGTTGCTTCCACGGCGTCCGGTGGACAATAAGAAACGCCGCATTCAGCGTTAGGCGTGCCGGGATTAATCACAAATACGCGGATTTGTGTCCCTTCTTCCTGATTTGCCAGCAGTTTGGCAAAGTGCGCTTGTGCAGCATCGGAAATATGGATCATAGTAATGGCCTAATAGTTGACTATTTTACTTGGTTATAATACGCCCATCATCGAGGCTCTACAAGGTTCGACACAGGCACCATACCTGGACAGTCGCCGCGCCGTTGCGCAAAAGCAGTTGCGCGATTTCCGCGACGGTACTTCCGGTAGTGACGACATCATCCACAACAACCATATGGAGTCCCTGTACCGGCAATTCAAGGCGAAAAGCATTTTTCAGGTTGCGTTTGCGTAATCGGGCGCTGAGATGATGCTGCGTGGCGGTCGCCCGAACCCGTGTTATTGCCTGACTGTCCCAGTCACAACCCAGCCAGTGCGCCAAAGGACGGCACAATAAATCGCTCTGGTTAAACCCTCTTCGCCAGTGTCGGCGTTGCCAGAGTGGGACGCTGACGATCCTGTCCGGCAGAGGAAGCCCGCTGGTACGGCGAGCCAGCAACACGTCCAGTAGCAGCAGGCGTGAAAGTGCAGTGGCAATCTCGCTACGGCGCGAAAATTTCAGCTGGTGGATAAGGTTACTCAGCGGCGGAACATAGTCATTGACCGTAACCAACCGCTGCCACGGCGGCGGTTTTTGCAGACACCGGCCGCAGGGAATGGCGGTGTGGGCGGCTGGCATCCCGCACTGGGGGCACAAATTGATATGACGGCGTGTCGCCCGTGTACAAACGGAACAAATTCCCCAATGTCCCAGCGTCAGTGGCATTCGGCATAGCCAGCACAATCCCGGTACTGTTAGCATAGGTTTATCCTTAACAATGTATGCCTACAGGGCTAGGCTCCAAAAAAGAGAACAGTAACTGATGAATGACATCTGGTGGCAGACCCGAGGTTCGGGAAATTGCCATCTTGTGCTGCTGCACGGATGGGGATTGAATGCGGAAGTATGGCATTGCATAAGTGAGGAACTGAGTTCGCATTTCACGCTACATCTTGTCGACTTACCGGGATTTGGCCGTAGTCAGGGTTTCGGCGCGATGCCGCTGGAGGAGATGGCGGAACGTGTTTTACAACAGGCACCAGAGAAAGCCATCTGGCTGGGCTGGAGCCTGGGCGGGCTGGTAGCAAGTCAGGTAGCGTTGACCCATCCTGCTCGTGTTCAGGCGCTGGTTACTGTGGCTTCTTCGCCATGTTTTAGCGCTCGTGATGAGTGGCCGGGTATTAAGCCGGACGTGCTGGCGGGATTCCAGCAACAGCTTAGCGAAGACTTCCAGCGTACGGTAGAGCGTTTTCTGGCGCTACAAACGATGGGAACGGAAACCGCACGTCAGGACGCGCGAACTTTGAAGAAAACGGTGCTGGCATTACCGATGCCGGAAGTGGCGGTACTGAATGGTGGGCTGGAGATCCTGAAAACGGTTGATCTGCGTGAATCTCTCTGCGCATTGCGCATGCCGTTCCTGCGGTTGTACGGATATCTTGATGGGCTGGTACCGCGCAAAGTTGTACCGAGGCTGGATGCACTGTGGCCGGAGAGCGAATCTCTGGTGTTTGCCAAAGCGGCACATGCGCCGTTTATCTCGCATCCTGGTGAGTTCTGTGCCGCGCTGATGGCGTTGAAACAGCGGTTATAGCGCCTTTGACTTGCCCGGTGACGCGATGCTTACCGGGCCGACATTAATGCCTTTTTGCCATCAACTCCTCAGCAGAAAGGCCAGTGATTCTGAGAATGGTCAGTCTGTCGATACCGTCGGCTAACATGGTGGCAGCAATGCGTCGTGCTTCGTCTCGTTTACCTTGTTGTAAGCCCTCCTGTAACCCTTCCTGTAACCCATTCATATGCCCTTCCTGGCGTAATCTCTCTGCGATAGTCATCAGTCTCTCCTTGTGTTGAGGTAGGCGTCCGGTTACTTCGTCCATAAATTCTTTGAAATGCGCTGTGTCGCCAGCCTGAATCATGTAATTAAACAGGGCTTTCAACTGGTTGTCATTAGCGTTTCCTTTAACAAGCAGGACGACCAGTTTTTCCACTAATCCCATCAAATCTCGTTTCCGGATATGTTTTTGAATCAGCTCCAGTAGTGCTATACGGCGATGCTGCATGATCTCGTCATCAGCCATTACCGTGATATCTATTAATGGAAAAGTGTTCGCATAAAGTTGTCTGGCTGTCTCCGGATCGTTAAATTTATCCAGCCAGCACAAGGAGTAGGGATATGGGCTGACGGTGCCGTGATAAAAAAGCATGGGGATCACCAGTGGCAGCTTTTTGTGGCCCGCATCCAGATGTCGCTGCATGACTGCAATAGCATAACGCATAAGACGAAACGCCATATGTGCATCCGCGGTGCTCTGATGTTCAATAACCGTGTAGATGTAGCCATCGCCTTCACAAGTTTTTAGTGACCACAACACATCGCAATAGTGCGCACGCAAATCGTCCTCAATAAAACTGCCCGGTTCCAGTTTCAGTGTCTTTAGGTCACAAAGAATACGTAAAGAGTCTGGAAGATGAAGTTGAAGAAAGTCGCGAGCGGTAGCTGGATGGCCCATAAAAGTCTTGAAAATTGCGTCATGCGGCGTAGCTGTAGCGTCAGTATTCATGGCGGTCCGTCACCTGAAGAACAAGATGATGAGACTCTACTTGCCGTAGAAAAGGGAAGCATCCCCGTAATGTTAACGATGTGCAGAGGGTTGGAGGATAAATCTGTTTTGCTGAAAGAGTGACACTCTTATGGAATTCGTTTCGCAAAATCTCGGACGGCATGGATATTAGGTGCCGTTTGTAGGCCGGACAAACGTAGCGTCATCCGGCAAATAGCATTACGTTTAACGCAAAGCCCACCATTCGCGCAGGCAGGCTTTGCCTTCCGGGCAGCTTTTGCAGCTTCCGGAAAGACACCCCTCGGCATCTTCCTGAATTCGCTTCGCTTTGCCCATTTTCTCTAACTGATTCAGCATGGCGTCAATCATTGGCTGCGGGGTATGCAGCGTGTGGCTAATTTGCTTAGCCTCCATACGTCCCCGCAGAGCCAGTAAATCACGAACCTGTATAAGCGATGCCATGATCCACAACCTTAGTGGCAATCGCCAGTCGTGCTGGCACAGCACGAGCTTACCGTTTTGTTGGTTGCCAGCAGCGCAATATCCACACGGCTACGGGCGCGGCGTAGCAGACCCAGCAATACGATGTTAAACAGGATGACGGCTAAAATGCAGACCAGACTGTAGGTCGGGTGCTGACTGTAGCTGACTGCCTGATAGAACAGCGTCGACAGTGAGTAGGCGATATTCAGGCCCCACAGAACGGAGAAGCCCATCCAGCCACGGCTGGATTCACGCGCGATAGCCCCCATAACTGAAATGCACGGAACATACAGCAGTACGAAAATCAGGTAGCTGTAAGCGGCTGCGGCGCTGCCAAATTTTTCGCCCATCACGCCCATGGCACCAGTTGCCATCTCACCGTCACCTTTACTGGCTTCGATAGGGTTAGCCAGGACGCTCAGGCTGAAGGTGTCTTTCAGGCTTTGCCAGGTTTCATCCAGTGCGCCGACTAACTCATCACCGAGGTGGAAATCTGCCGGGTTGAACTCTTCTTCCTGAATATTTTCAGCTGTATAGAGCGTATTCAGTGTACCGACAACCACTTCTTTGGCCATCGCACCGGTGAACAGACCCACGGTGGCCTGCCAGTTATCTTCGTGTACGCCAATCGGTTTAAAGACCGGGGTAATAACGCGGCTGACGGAAGCAAGGGCTGAGTCGTTGATGTTATCGACGATTTTCCCGCTCAGGGAGAAACTGTTAAACGCGCTAAGGAAAATACTGACAATGATAATGACTTTACCGGCACGGAGGACGAAGCCTTTCAGGCGCTGCCAGGTCTGGATGATCAGGCTTTTAATATGCGGGACGTGATAAACCGGCAGTTCCATCACGAACGGCGTTGCTTCGCCACGCATGATGGTGTGCTTGAGCATCAGGCCAGTCAGCACTGCCATGACGATACCTAACACATATAGCGAGAAGACCGCCAGCGCACCGTTCTGACCAAAGAATGCCGCTGCAAACACAGCGAAAATCGCCAGACGTGCTCCGCAGGACATAAACGGTGCCATCATGATGGTCATCAGACGTTCACGCGGCGCATCCAGTGTACGTGCGCCCATCACCGACGGTACGTTACAGCCGAAACCAACAATCAGCGGGACAAACGATTTACCCGGTAGCCCCAGTGCCTGCATCAGACGGTCCATTACAAACGCGGCTCGCGCCATGTAGCCGGAGTCTTCGAGGAAGGAGAGAAACAGGTACATCATACCGATTTGAGGGACCAGTGGCAGAACGGTGTTAATCCCGCCGCCAAGACCCTGCGCAAGGAAGATGGTCAGCCAGTCCGGGAAGTGCAGCGTGTAACCAATCCATTGAATACCATGGATGAAGAGTGCTACCGAACCGACGTCAAATAACGGTTGCAGCGCGCCACCGATGTTAATGGCGAGCAGGAACATCAGGTACATCACGAACAGGAATATTGGCAGACCGAGGAAGCGGTTGAGGACGATTTTATCGACAGCGGTGGTGAAGCGGCTTGGCTCGGCGGTCAGCGTGTTGCTGACGGTATCGCAGATCGCGGCAATGCACTGGTATCGCGCATCGGCAATGTGCAGCGCGGGATCGTCCATCGTTTCACTCAGACGGGCAATTGCACCATCCAGATTTTGCGCAGCATCGCCCGCGTAGGCGCGGCTGTAGATATCGCCTTCCAGCATTTGCAGGCCAAGCCAGCGACGTTGTTGTAGCGGCATCTCTTCGGTCATTGCGTCAGCCAGAGAATCTGCTTCACGTAGCAGTGGCTGAGCATAATGGACTAACTCGACGGCGTCGTTCTCTTTATAGCGATCGATCGCCAGCTTCAGCGCTTCAATCCCACGTCCACGCGTAGAAACCAGTGGAACCACTGGGCAGCCAAGACGGGCGGAAAGCGCATCGATATCAATACGGATTTGCTGCTTCTCAGCAATGTCCAGCATGTTAAGCGCGACGATACAGGGGATACCCAGTTCAAGCAGTTGCAGCGTCAGGTAGAGGTTGCGCTCAAGGTTTGAGGCATCGACGACGTTGATAAGCAAGTCGGCGTCGCCGCTTAAAATATAGTGACAGGCAATTTGCTCATCGAGGGAGGTCTGGGATGAGATCGTCGTCAGTGAATACGTACCTGGTAAATCCACCAGTGTGACCTGATGGTCCGTCGTCGCAAAATGACCTTCTTTACGCTCAACGGTGACTCCAGCCCAGTTGCCTACACGCTGACGCGCGCCGGTGAGCTGATTGAATAAAGTTGTCTTGCCGGAATTAGGATTACCAATTAAACCAATGGTTAGTTTTTTCATTTTTATTGACTCACTGTATTAACAGGAAACCGCTTCCACTTCTAATAACGCCAGATCTTTTTTACGCAATACCAGACTTACGCGGCGAGTTTCAATGTGGATAGGATCGCCCAAAGGTGCGACACGTACCACATTGAATGATGAGCCTGGTAGCATGCCGAGTGACAATAACTTCTGACGGTACGCCGGACTGATTTCACGAGAAAAACCGGTAATTTTCCACGCAGTGTCTGGAGTGAATTGCATAGGGACCTACTTATATCTCGCTAACTGGACGATTACCTCATGGGGCTGCAGGGCGGCATGAGACCAGATGATTAGCTAACGGAGGAAAGAGTAAATAATCAACAATGCAATGATAATGAGAATGGTTTTTATCATCAATAGAATAAGTGTGACGGAATGTAGAATTGGATAATAATTTGAGTCAATTTTGATATGCCTCAACATTTAATCTGGTTTGAGACCGTTAATTTAATTCGGCAATTATTGATTTTTTAATGTTTAATTAAGGTTTCATCTGTTAACGATGTGAAAATTAATTGTGCGGTTAGTCCTTGGCTAATTAAATAAGCGCTTCAATTTGTATTATTTAATTGTTAATTGAAATGATATAGCCGGGGGAGCACAAGTGCCCCCCGGCATTCTGTCAGCGTTTCTTACCCATCGCCGCCGCCAGGGCATCCATCATGGCGCTGTTGCCGGCAGGCTGTGTATCACGCCCGCGCGGTTTTGCCGCTTTAGTTGCCGCTGCCGGGCGATTGCCCTGAGCGCGATCGTTGCTACCGCCGCCGCGACGGGCGTTGGTTTCACCTGGCTGTTCGTCCAGACGCATGGTCAGGGCGATACGCTTGCGTGGTAGATCTACTTCCAGCACTTTCACCTTCACAATGTCTCCCGCTTTCACCACGGTGTGTGGATCTTCGACGAACTTATTCGACAGAGAGGAGATATGTACCAGACCGTCCTGGTGAACGCCGATATCAACAAATGCACCGAAGTTAGTGACGTTGGTGACTGCGCCTTCCAGAATCATTCCTGGCAGCAGGTCATTCATGGTTTCCACGCCATCAGCAAACTGTGCGGTTTTGAACTCCGGACGCGGATCTCGGCCCGGTTTTTCCAGCTCTTTGATGATGTCGGTGACGGTCGGCACCCCGAAACGTTCGTCGGTAAAGTCAGATGCCTTCAGGTTACGCAGTTCATTGCTGTTGCCCATCAGGTCACGCAGTGACTGCTCGGTCGCAGCCAGAATACGTTCTACGATCGGATAGGCTTCCGGGTGCACGGTCGAGGCATCCAGCGGGTTATCGCCGTGGTTGATGCGCAGAAAGCCCGCACACTGTTCAAACGCTTTTGGCCCCAGTCGGCTGACTTTTAGTAGCTGCTGACGATTCTGGAACTGACCGTTCTCATCACGCCAGGCAACAATATTTTGCGCCATCATCCGGGTCAGGCCCGCGACACGCGTTAACAGCGGGACGGAGGCGGTGTTCAGGTCTACGCCGACGGCGTTTACGCAGTCTTCCACCACCGCATCCAGCTTACGGGCAAGCTGTGTCTGGCTAACGTCGTGTTGATACTGACCGACACCGATCGATTTCGGATCGATTTTCACCAACTCAGCCAGTGGATCCTGCAGACGACGGGCGATAGAGACCGCACCGCGCAGTGAGACGTCGAGATCAGGAAACTCCTGTGCGGCCAGTTCGGAAGCGGAGTAGACCGATGCCCCGGCTTCGCTGACGATCACTTTTTGCGCGGTGACTTTCGGGAACTGTTTTTGCACATCCAGGAAGAAGCGTTCGGTTTCGCGGGACGCGGTGCCGTTACCAATCGCTACCAGTTCAACGTTGTATTTTTCACACAGCGCAGCAACGGCAACGGCGGCTTTGGCTGCCTGACCGGTATGTGGATAAATGGTGTCGGTAGCAACCAGTTTGCCGGTGCCGTCGACGACCGCAACCTTAACGCCGGTGCGCAGGCCGGGATCGAGACCCATCGTAGCGCGCAGGCCTGCCGGAGCAGCCATCAACAGATCGTGCAGGTTTCGGGCAAAGACGTTAATCGCCTCATCTTCCGCACGCTCGCGCACGGTCCCCATAAGTTCAGTCTCAAGATGCATCAGCACTTTGATGCGCCATGTCCAACTGACGACGCCTTTTCGCCAGCTGTCTGCTGGTGCGTTGTTCAGTCGCAGGCCAAGGTGATCCTGAATTATCTGCTCACCGTGACTCTCTTTTGGCGGCTCATCGAATTGCGGATCGGCATTCAATGAAAGCTGTAGCACGCCTTCGTTACGGCCACGGAACATTGCCAGTGCGCGGTGAGAAGGGACGCTGGAAATCGGTTCATGGTGATCGAAGTAATCACGGAATTTTGCGCCTTCCTCTTCTTTACCGCTCACTACGGTGGAAACCAGATGCGCATTCTTCCACAGGTAATCACGCACTTTTGCCAGCAGTGCAGCGTCTTCAGCAAAACGTTCCATCAGGATGTAACGTGCGCCGTCGAGTGCGGCTTTAGTATCCGCTACGCCGTTGTCGGCGTTGATGTATTGTGCCGCTGTGGTTTCTGGATTGTGGGAAGGTTCGTTCCACAGCAGATCAGCCAACGGCTCAAGGCCGGCTTCAATGGCGATTTGTCCGCGGGTGCGGCGTTTTGGTTTGTACGGCAGATAGAGGTCTTCGAGTTCGGTCTTACTTAACGTGCCGTTGATCGCTTTCGCCAGGTCGTCGGTCAGTTTGCCTTGCTCGCTGATAGATTTGAGAATGGCCTGACGGCGGTCTTCCAGTTCACGTAAATAACCCAGACGGCTTTCCAGGTTACGCAACTGCGTGTCATCCAGACCGCCGGTGATTTCCTTACGATAACGTGCGATAAACGGCACGGTGTTCCCTTCGTCAAGCAGGCGAACGGCAGCTTCTACCTGTTCGGCGCGAGCCTGAATTTCACCCGCGATAATGCGGCAGAACGAATCATTCATCATGGATTTAGTTTCATCTTTAGGATCAAAAATCAGGGGATAGTTATACGGACTGACACGCCAAAATGCCAGCCGAGACCCGATTCTCTCGGAATGTTCCAGGCTTATTTAACGTATTCAATCTCGTTAACGTACCAGCTGGCTTCCCCGGCAGGTGTGTTCACCACCGCGAGATCGCCCACCTCTTTTTTCAGCAGTGCTCGCGCCATCGGTGAGTCGATAGAGATGTAATCCTTACGACCAAAAATTTCATCGTATCCGACAATGCGGAATTTGCGGGTATCGCCATCATCATTTTCAATCTCAACCCACGCGCCAAAGAATACTTTGCCCTCCTGCTGTGGGGAGTAATCGACTATTTTCAGATTCTCCATGCACTTCGTCAAATAACGGACACGCCTGTCGATCTCTCGCAGGCGCTTTTTATTATACTGGTAGTCAGCATTTTCGCTGCGGTCGCCCAGACTTGCGGCCCAGGTGACTTTTTTGGTGACTTCCGGGCGCTCTTCACGCCAGAGATAATTCAGCTCTTGTTTGAGTTTTTCATACCCTTCACGGGTTATCAGGGGCGTTTTCATCTTATTGTTTTACCTTCGACTCTGTGATGATGCGCACAATTAGTATTACGTGAGCATATCAACAGAATAAATAATGTATTGCGAGAAACATTGTATACTTAAGCTGCTGTTTAATATGCTTTGTAACAATTTAGCCTGGAATTCATACCAGAATTCACTGGTTACTCTCGTAAGCTTTCTTAAGAATACACACTTACAATTGTTGCGAACCTTTGGGAGTATAAAACAATGCAAGAGAACTATAAGATTCTGGTGGTCGATGACGACATGCGCCTGCGTGCGCTGCTGGAGCGTTATCTGACTGAGCAGGGCTTCCAGGTTCGAAGCGTCGCAAACGCTGAGCAGATGGATCGTCTGCTAACCCGTGAATCCTTCCACCTTATGGTACTGGATCTAATGCTTCCTGGTGAAGATGGCCTGTCAATTTGCCGCCGCCTGCGCAGTCAGAGTAACCCGATGCCCATCATTATGGTGACGGCGAAGGGCGAAGAAGTTGACCGTATCGTCGGGCTGGAAATCGGTGCTGACGACTACATCCCTAAACCGTTTAACCCGCGTGAACTGCTGGCGCGTATTCGCGCTGTGCTGCGTCGTCAGGCGAATGAGCTACCGGGCGCGCCTTCTCAGGAAGAAGCGGTAATTGCTTTCGGTAAGTTCAAACTGAACCTCGGTACTCGCGAAATGTTCCGCGAAGATGAGCCTATGCCGCTGACCAGCGGTGAATTTGCGGTGCTGAAAGCGCTGGTCAGTCACCCGCGTGAACCGCTGTCTCGCGATAAGCTGATGAATCTTGCCCGTGGTCGCGAGTATTCCGCGATGGAACGTTCCATTGACGTGCAGATTTCTCGTCTGCGTCGCATGGTGGAAGAGGATCCAGCACATCCGCGTTACATTCAGACCGTATGGGGTCTGGGCTACGTCTTTGTCCCGGACGGTTCTAAAGCATGAGGCGAATGCGCTTCTCGCCACGAAGTTCGTTTGCTCGCACATTATTGCTCATCGTCACCTTGCTTTTTGCAAGCCTGGTGACGACTTATCTGGTGGTGCTGAACTTCGCGATCCTGCCGAGCCTCCAGCAGTTTAATAAGGTCCTGGCCTACGAAGTTCGTATGCTGATGACCGATAAACTGCAACTGGAGGACGGTACACAGCTGGTTGTGCCTCCCGCATTCCGCCGGGAAATTTACCGTGAGCTGGGAATTTCCCTCTATTCCAACGAAGCCGCTGAAGAAGCTGGACTGCGTTGGGCGCAACACTATGAATTCTTAAGCCATCAGATGGCGCAACAGCTCGGTGGCCCGACGGAAGTTCGCGTTGAGGTCAACAAAAGCTCGCCTGTTGTCTGGCTGAAAACCTGGCTGTCGCCTAATATCTGGGTGCGCGTACCACTGACGGAAATCCATCAAGGCGATTTCTCACCGCTGTTCCGCTATACGTTGGCGATTATGCTGCTGGCTATCGGGGGGGCGTGGCTGTTTATTCGTATCCAGAACCGACCGCTGGTAGATCTTGAGCATGCGGCATTGCAGGTGGGGAAAGGTATTATCCCACCGCCGCTGCGAGAGTATGGCGCTTCAGAGGTGCGTTCTGTTACCCGTGCTTTCAACCATATGGCGGCGGGCGTTAAGCAACTCGCCGATGACCGAACCCTGCTGATGGCGGGAGTCAGCCACGATCTGCGTACGCCGCTGACGCGTATTCGTCTGGCGACGGAAATGATGGGCGAAGAAGATGGTTATCTTGCGGAGTCCATCAATAAGGATATTGAAGAGTGTAACGCCATTATCGAGCAGTTCATCGATTACCTGCGGACGGGTCAGGAGATGCCAATGGAGATGGCGGATCTGAACTCCGTGCTGGGGGAAGTGGTTGCGGCGGAAAGTGGTTATGAGCGTGAAATTGACACCGCACTGCAGCCTGGCGTTATTCAGGTGAAGATGCATCCACTGTCGATTAAACGTGCGGTCGCCAATATGGTGGTTAACGCAGCCCGCTATGGTAATGGCTGGATTAAGGTCAGCAGCGGAACGGAGCCACATCGCGCCTGGTTCCAGGTGGAAGATGATGGTCCGGGTATCAAGCCGGAGCAACGCAAACATCTGTTCCAGCCGTTTGTCCGCGGCGACAGCGCGCGTAGCACCAGTGGTACCGGTCTGGGTCTGGCTATCGTACAGCGTATTATTGATAACCATAACGGTATGCTGGAAATTGGTACCAGTGAGCGCGGGGGATTGTCGATTCGCGCCTGGCTTCCGGTTCCTTTCACCCGCGTACAGGGTGCAACTAAAGACGTATAAAAAAGGGAGGCGCGATGCCTCCCTTTTTGTCTCGGTCATTTCTGTGTCATTTCTGTGTCATTTCTGTTGACCGGAAGGATACCCACCTTCCGGCACGTCAATTTACAGTTTCGGACCTGCGCTAACCAATGCTGCACCAGCTGGTGTATCGGTGTACTTCTCAAAGTTCTCGATAAACAGTTTCGCCAATGCATTGGCTTTTTCCTGCCATTGCTCTGGTGATGCGTAGGTATTACGCGGATCGAGAATACGCGTATCCACGCCCGGCAGTTCCGTTGGGATCGCCAGGTCAAACATCGGCAGACTGAACGTTTCTGCATCATCCAGCGAACCGTTCAGAATGGCGTCGATAATGGCGCGAGTATCTTTAATTGAGATACGCTTGCCGGTACCGTTCCAGCCGGTATTCACCAGATAAGCCTGTGCGCCTGCGGCCTGCATACGTTTCACCAGAACTTCTGCATACTGGGTTGGGTGCAGTGACAGGAATGCCGCACCGAAGCAGGCAGAGAAGGTTGGGGTCGGCTCAGTCACACCACGCTCGGTACCGGCCAGTTTAGCGGTAAAGCCTGAGAGGAAGTGGTACTGAGTTTGATCTGCTGTCAGGCGAGAGACTGGCGGCAGAACACCAAATGCATCGGCGGTCAGGAAGATTACCTTGGTGGCATGGCCCGCTTTTGACACCGGCTTAACGATATTGTCGATGTGATAAATCGGGTAGGAAACACGGGTATTCTCGGTTTTAGAACCGTCGTCGAAATCGATAGAACCGTCTTCACGAACGGTGACGTTTTCCAGCAGCGCATCACGACGGATTGCATTGTAGATTTCCGGCTCGGCATCTTTAGACAGCTTGATAGTCTTCGCGTAGCAGCCGCCTTCAAAGTTAAATACACCATCGTCATCCCAACCGTGCTCATCGTCGCCAATCAGGCGGCGTTTCGGGTCGGTGGACAGGGTGGTTTTACCGGTACCTGAGAGGCCAAAGAAGACCGCCACATCACCTTTTTCGCCTACGTTCGCAGAGCAGTGCATGGATGCAATACCCTTCAGCGGCAGCAGGTAGTTCATGACGGAGAACATACCTTTCTTCATCTCGCCGCCGTACCAGGTGCCACCGATCAACTGAATGCGTTCAGTCAGGTTGAATGCAACGAAGTTTTCAGAGTTCAGACCCTGCTCTTTCCATTGTGGGTTGGTGCATTTTGCGCCGTTCATTACGATAAAATCAGGTTTAAAATCAACCAGTTCCTCATCGCTCGGACGGATGAACATATTTTTGACAAAATGCGCCTGCCAGGCGACTTCGGTAATGAAGCGCACGGAAAGACGGGTATCTGCGTTGGCACCGCAGAACGCATCAACGATAAACAGGCGCTTGCCAGAAAGTTGTTGGGTGACTAACCCTTTCAGATGCTGCCAGGTTTCCTGGGAGAGCGGTTTGTTGTCGTTCTTGCCTTTACCTTTGTCGGACCACCACAGCGTGTCACGCGTGGTGTCGTCGCGGACAATGTACTTATCCTTCGGCGAACGCCCGGTAAAGATACCGGTATCAACTGCAACGGCGCCCAGGTTAGTTAATACGCCACGCTCGTAACCTTCCAGGTTTGGATCAAGTTCTTCCTGGTACAACAGGTCGTAGCTTGGATTGTAAACGATATCCTGAACGTCATTGATACCATAAGCCTTGAGATCTTGCGGGGTTAAACTGGTGTTCACACGCATTTCACTGCTCCTTAGCCAATATGTATTACCTGGAATAGTAAGGTTTTTTAGGGGTTGCTAACCGCGACAAGGCTCATAGATTTACGTATCCGGGCAAAATCACGGGCGACCGAATACGCTGCGACTCCTGTCACAAAGAGGCGGATATTATGGCAGGAAACCCTTTTTTGTTGTGGAAAATGTTCTTAAAACGTTAATGGAGAGTGTATTTGGCGGGAATGTTGTGAGTGTAATCGCATTCATGTAAGAAAATAACGTAACTAAAACATGAGAAATATCGATTCACTTCGCGCAGTTGTGGACTGAAAGCGGCATGTTGGTGCAACGAATTGTGAAGATGATGCGATAATTAGCCTTTCTCTCCAGTCAGGATAACGATATGGATAGTGTTGAACTTTCACCTACGACTCGTTGGGGCATGATGTTAGTCGGCCTGCTGCAAGGCGTGTTGTGTTATCTGCTGATGACATACCTCATACCTCATAACAGCGACTGGCTGTTCTATGGGATGCCCGTAACGGTTGCGCTGACTTCGGCACTTCTGCTTACTGTCGTTTCTTTCAGGCAGCGTGCGCTGTGGTGCTGGATGGCACTGATCTTCGTTGTTGTGCTGGCGATGAGCGTTTGGCTGAAATGGAACGTCGGGGGCAGTAATCGGTGGAGACAGGAAGACGTTTTTTTCGTTTACGGCTGGCGCTTACTTCTCATGGCAATGCTGGCACTGCCCTGGATTCAATACCAACTCCACGCGCGTACCGATCAGTCTCGCTATTCTCAGTTTTATACCTGCTTTTGGCTTAACACGCTGACGCTGCTGATTGTCTTTATCACTAACGGCTTGTTCTGGCTGGTGCTCCTGCTGTGGAGTGAGATGTTTAAGCTCGTCGATATTACCTTCTTTAAGACGCTTTTCTTTGAGACCGATTGGTTCGGTTATGTGGCATTTAGCTTGATTACCGCACTGGCGGTAGTTCTGGCACGTACGCAGTCGCGTTTGGTGGCTGCCGTTCAAAAGTTACTGACGTTTATCGCTACGGGTCTTTTACCGCTGGTTGCGCTGTTAGCGTTGATGTTTATGCTGACCGTGCCTTTCACCGGGCTGGAGGCGATTTCACAGCGGGTGTCGGCGGCTGGCTTGATGTCCACGTTGACGCTGATCCTCCTGCTGTTGATGGCCATTGTGCGCGAGCCGCAAAAAGAGGCGTTACCCTATCCTGGCGCGTTACGCTATCTGATCAAATCCTCACTCGTTGTCGCCCCCATTTATATGCTGATTGCCGGTTGGGCACTATGGGTGCGCATTCACCAATATGGCTGGACGTCTGAGCGCTTGCATGGTGTGCTGGTTGTCGTTGTGCTGCTGACCTGGTCGCTTGGCTATCTGGCGAGCATATTATGTCGTGGCCGTAACCCACTTGAAATTCAGGGAAAGGTTATCCTTGGTGTTTCATTACTGGCCCTGGGGCTGTTGATTCTGTTGACGTCGCCCGTACTCGACGCATGGCGCATTAGCGTCAACAGTCATATGGCACGCTACTACAGTGGTAAAAATACGCCGGATCAGGTCAGTCTGTATATGCTGGATCGTAGCGGAAAACCGGGACGGGCAGCGTTGGAGGCATTACGCAATGATGAGGCGTTCAACAAGGATAGTAAGCGCAGGCGTGACTTAAACTCACTTCTACAGGGAGAGCGCGATCCGATTAAGACTCTGACCGCGACACAGCTAGCTCCAAAGGTGATGATCGCGCCGGGCAGCAAGAAGCCAGACGAGGCGTTCTGGGTGTTTGTCAAAGGGCAGAGCTACCGTATTAGCTCCTGTTTTGAACAGGACGCATGTGTGCTCGTTGATCAGGATCTCAACGCTGATGGCAAGCCTGAACAGGTGCTGTATGCATTTGCTGAGGGAGAAAGTCTGGTCATTGGTATGAAAGGGGAACAATGGGATCTGGTCGCCGTTGCTCAGTTACCGGAGGGATTCAATAAGGACCAACTTCTGCAGGCGCTGGTGAATCATAAACTGGATTCAGCCCCCAGGGTCTGGCGGGATATCACCATTAATGGCGAACGGCTAAAAATGAATTATTACGCTGAGTAAGCGAGCGTTAGCCCGGCAGGATGAACAGCCCGCCGGGCTAAGAACTTAATGCACCTGCGGGTCAGCAGGGGACGCGTTACTACGGATCTCAGCAATATCCATAGCGTTAAACAGATAGTGGCTACCGCAGTAATCGCAGTGCATATCGATTTCGCCTTCTTCTGCCAGAATGCTGTCCACTTCTTCGTCCGGCAGCGTTTTCAGTGCGCCAGCACAACGTTCGCGTGAACAGGTACATTTGAACTCAACATCCTGCGGATCGTAAAGCGTCACTTCTTCTTCGTGGTACAAACGCCACAGTACTTCGTTGGCAGGCAGCGTTAGCAGTTCTTCAGCTTTAATGGTTTCTGTCAGCGCAGCAAGGTGATCAAAATCATCCGCCTGCGCATTTTGTGCTGGCATCACCTGCAGCAGCATACCGCCAGCTGCTGGTTTGCCATCGACGTCGCCAGTACGGATAAAGAGACGCGTTGGCAGCTGTTCTGAACGCAGGAAGTAGTCTTCCAGACAGGCCGCCAGAGTATCTCCTTCCAGACCGACCACGCCCTGATAGCGCTCGCCTTCTTCCGGGGTAATGGTGATCACCAGATAGCCGTTGCCGACCAGAGTTTTCAGGTCGGCATTTTCAGGGATATCGCCCTGTATGCGAGCGACTCCGCGCATTTGCTGATTGTTGTTGCCATTAATTACCGCCAGGCTGAGCGGGCCATCGCCTTGCAACTGTACGGTGATATCACCGGCAAATTTCAGTGTAGCGGTCAGCAGGCTGGTAGCAACCAGCAGCTCGGCCAGCACGGTTTTGACCGGCTGCGGGTAAGTATGGTTTTCGAGGATCTGTTGCAGGGTTTCCGAAACGGTTACCAGCTCGCCGCGCACGGCAAAGTTTTCAAACAGATAACGATGTAATTGGTCATGTTGCGGCATAATCATCTCTCTTGCAGGTGACAGTCATTCACTGTCGCCGTGTTTAAATCGTAACAGGTCGCGGCGCTCTTTTTTGTCCGGCCGTCTGTCCGGGTGCGGCATAGTCAGGGCGTTAAGCTTACGTGCCAGCGCCATTTTTTCGCGTTTTACAACGCTCTCCGCGGTTTCTTCATACAGCGAAACGGCTTCAGTTGCCGGGCGACGCTGTTCGGTAATGGCCTTGATAATGACCGTCCGCTCGTCATTTCCCTGGCGCAGGGTGAGGGTGGCATTCAGTTCGACAATTTTACTCGGCTTACTGCGCTGCCCGTTGTAATGCACCTTACCGCCTTCAACCATTTCACGGGCTATCGCACGTGTTTTATAAAAACGTGCTGCCCACAGCCATTTATCCAGCCTGACTTCAACAGAGGGCTTCTCTTTCATGGCATCTCCTTCACATCAGTGAGGGGATCAGTCGGCGGTAGTCATTCAGTGACGGATGGCGTGCATACTGTTTTTCCGCAATACCTGAGTCGGGATTGGTCACGCCGAGGCAGTAACGAATGCCGAATTGAGCAGCGGCGTCGAGAATGGGTTCGCTGTCGTCTATAAACAGCGTCTTCTCGGCACTTATTCCCGTTTCTTCAGCCACAGCGTGCCATAACCGCTGATCCTCTTTGGGATAACCAAATGTGTGGGTGGAAAGTAATAAATCAAGGTGTGAGGCCAGTCCGGTATGCTCCAGCTTCACCGCCAGGTTGTGCGGATGTGCATTGGTGAGCAAAATACGTCGCTTACCGGACGCTTTTAAGGCATCAAGAAACGGAACCGTATCTTCACGCAGCACCGCACGCGGCCCCTGTTCCGTCGTCATGGCGCAAATATCCAGACCCAGGCACTCGCTCCAGTAATCCAGGCAGTACCAGTTTAGCGTATGCTGTACGGCATGATACTGCTGGCGAATATATTCCTGAGCTTCCCGGGGGGTAATGCCTTGCTGAGCGCCATAGGTTTCCGGCACCAGTTTTTGCCAGAAATAGTTATCGAACGCCAGATCGAGCAGCGTGCCGTCCATGTCCAGCAAGACCGTGTCGACATTCTGCCAGGCAATATCAATACACTTCATCATTCAAGCTGCCCCTGCGTTTGTTGACCCCAGAGACTGACTTTAATCAGCACCTGGGAATTATCCTGAGGAAAATTAGATGCGCGACAGGGTAGCATATCCTGTCGCGCGGGCGTGTTATCGAATCAGGCTTTCCGGGTCGTCAATCAGCGTTGGATTCAGGCAACTTTCGTAGTATCCCTGAATTTCCGCGATGCGGGAGCGGTGACGCTGGTAGCGTCTGAAGGCCTGAACGCCGTTGTAGATGGCGCAACCCAGCATGCTAAACATCAGCAGCGTGGTGCCAAGATAACGCCATAAGCCCGCGCGATCCGGGATTCGATGCAGGCCAATGTGCTGAGTGCCGTTGGCGTCGGTAGAGATATTGGTGACAATTCCTTCAGCGCGGAAGGGAGTCTGCATTAGCATCTGCGCCAGGCGCTGGAAGGCGCTCCACTGTTCTTGCGGCGGGTAGTCGTACAGAGAGGTCGATGGCCAGGCTTGATCGACCAGATCGCTGCCTTCATCACTAATAATCAGGAATCCCCCCGGGGCAGGGCTGTTCAGCGCCTGAGCCGCCCGTGCGGTCTCTCGTGAAATAAACGGTGCTGTAGACGTATTCACCAGATTATCCAGCGACTCTGCGCTAACCGGTCGCAGCAGAACGTTTACGCCATCCAGCTTCCCGGCGTTTGCCCGCTTAACCAGCGCAGTCCAGTCTTTACTGTTGCCTAAATTAACCAGCGCATTTTTCAGGCGCACGCATTCATCCTCGGCGGCGCACAGATCGGCAGTTTTCAAGACAATTTCACCAAAATCATCCAGCAGTACCATACCGGATTTTTGGATTGCTGAACGTAGCGATGCGCTGACGCGGGAGTCATCATCTGGTTTTGGATGGAGCTGACGGTTGACGGCCTGCGTTAGCGCAATGGCTTTATTCACCAGATCGGATTCTGGCAACGGCAGCGCGCGGGCATCGTTCCAGATAATTTGCGAGCAGTCGAAAGGCGTAAAAGGCGTGGCGGGCAGCGCGCTCCAGCTCCCTGGTGTATGAATATTACACATTCCCGTACCGCTCAGATGCAGTGTGTCACCAACACGAACGCCTGCGTTTTCAAGCTGCTTAACGCTGGTGGCTTCGATAGTTTGTGCGCCTTTCATCCATGAAAGGGTGAATTTTATCGGCATATCCAGCGGGATCCAAAACAGCAGCATCAGCAATACCAGCAACGAGCCGCCAGCGATGACGGCGCTGCGTAACCAGTGTTGTAGCGGAAAGTTTTTTACTTCGTCGTGCAGGGATAAAAAACGGCCCTGGCGGACAACGTGGCGGTCCAGATAAATATCGATATCCGTTTGCTGCCCGAGGTCCTGCGCAATGTATGGCTGCCAGTGAGGCGGGTAAATCAAATCGATAATTCCCAGCGAGATATTATTGATTTGCTCCTGGTCGTTTTCACCAAATAGTCCCCACCGGCGCGGGGTTCCACGCAGACAATGTATTTCCCGCAGCGCGGTTTTAGACGGCGGGGCAAACAATCCCCACAGCCCAGCGGCCAGCAGCAGCACGGCTCCGCCGACCATCCACGGCACGAAAGTATCCGGCATAATTAAACAGAAAAAGAACAGCAGGAACGAAGCCACAATCAGTAACGCTTCGCGCAGCCCCGCAGGGCGGCTAAGTACATACTCTTCGTGTGTTTCCTGGCGAATATTCAGCAGTTCAATCTGCTCACTCTCTTCGCCGCGAATGGATGCCTGCGTAGACGCGGTGTGTTGCAGCGCGTAGCCACGCGCCTCCTGCATATACTCTTGCAGTGTGTGCCCGTTTAAAGAGATAACCAAAGGCAGCGTATTGGTGTGGATCAGCTCAACGTTATTTTCGTCATTGATGTACTGTTCCCAGAATGGAGGCAGGTGTACCTCAACGGAGTCCAGATAGTAGCGCCATTTGTTAGGATCGTCGGTGGTGATGCCATAGCGCGTAATCGAATGAGTCAGAACGATGACGCTGTTACTTTGGGAATTCAACGTTAACGATACAGGCGCAGTACTGGCTCCTGTTGGGCCAGGAACTTGCTGAATTTGACTGAGGTTTTCGAGATAGTTTTCGACTGCACCACGCTCTTCGGGTGTCAGTTTACGCTTTGTCGCGTCTGAGAATACGTTGCTCCAGGGCAATTTTTGCCGCCTGGATTTTAATCTGAGTAGCCAACCTGCAAGTAACGAGCAGGCCAGCAAAGCAGCTAAAAAAATCAGAATGGTGCTCATGCTTTCCCCATCTTACTTAGTCTGTCAGGTGTAGTCAGTCGCACCTTGTACAATATTCGTGATTCTGTGGTTGGCTATCGGCAAGCGTGGAGTTGAACTTGAGCATCTTTATGAACAGCCCAGTAAATGCGAATAATAGCAAAATCACTAAAAACGGAATATCAGCAAATTCCTGGAGTTATTTCAACCTATTGACTTTTAATTTGAAATGAGAATTAACTTTTAGTACGTTACATAAATGTAAATAAACGGCAATTCACGTTGCCGAAACCGTGCGGTCTATCGCACAATGACCCCAGATTTCACAGCAAAGATCCTCATGATGAGCAAATCATTACAGAAACCCACGATTTTGAAAGTGGAAACCGTCGCACAATCCCGGTTGTTTAAAATCGAAAGCGTGGACCTTGAGTTCAGCAACGGCGTACGCCGTGTGTATGAACGTATGCGCCCGTCCACTCGCGAAGCGGTAATGATTGTGCCGATTGTTGACGACCACCTGATTCTCATCCGCGAATATGCGGTGGGGACAGAATCCTACGAACTTGGGTTTTCTAAGGGATTAATCGATCCCGGTGAAAGCGTGTTTGACGCGGCGAATCGGGAGCTGAAAGAAGAAGTGGGATTTGGGGCAAAGGACCTGACGTTTTTGAAAAAACTCAGCATGGCACCCTCCTATTTCTCCAGCAAGATGAACATCGTGGTGGCGGAGGATCTTTATCCTGAATCGCTGGAAGGCGATGAACCAGAACCGTTACCACAAGTGCGCTGGCCGCTGGCACATTTGATGGACCTGTTAGAAGATCCTGATTTTCATGAAGCGCGTAATGTGAGCGCACTGTTTCTGGTTCGCGAATGGCTGAAAGGACAGGGACGACTTTGATTTTTATGTCCGGTGGTGCTGTCGCTTATCCGGCCTACGATTTAGCCACTGTACGTAGGCCGGATGAGCAACGCACCATCCGGCAAAAGATTAGAACAACTCGTGTGTCTCACCATTATCGATAATGGTTGTCCCCACTTCATGTACAGCCTGCTGAGTTGGCTGCGTGCCCTCAATAAAATACTCTTCGCGACTGTTTCCGCCGCTCGCCAGTTGCCCAGTACTGCGATCAATATTGACCGTCACGATGCCAGGCGGTGGCGTCAGCGGCTGCTCAGGAACGCCTTCTAACACACTCTTCATGTAGGCATCCCACGCCGGCTGTGCGCTCTTTGCTCCACCTTCATAGCCAGAGATTTGATCTTTGATTGCACCAGAGGCGGTGGAGTGTCCGAGATTGCGGCGATGATCGTCAAAACCGATCCATACCGAGGTTACAACCCCAGGCCCATAGCCGGAGAACCATGCATCTTTAGAGCTGTTGGTGGTCCCGGTTTTACCGCCGATATCACGACGTTGTAAATCGCGACCCGCACGCCAACCGGTTCCCATCCAGCCCGGCTCGCCGAAGATATTGGTGTTCAGCGCGCTTTTAATCAGGAAAGCCAGCGGTGTGTTGATCACGTGAGGAGCATATTCCTGTGTTCCGCTTTGTGCGACCAGCGCCTGATTAGCCTGCTCAAGCTTCGGCATCGGCACGGTGGAATTCTGCTGTTCCTGCGAGATGGCGACGTCCTCAACGTTACTGTTTTCCAGTACGTTAGACTTCTGGGTATCACCATAAATGACAGGAATATCACACTCCGGGCAGGCAATTTTCGGCTTCGCTTCGAAGATGACCCCGCCCTGATCGCTTTCAATCTTGCTGATAAACCATGGGTCAACCAGGAAACCACCGTTGGCCATAACCGCGTAGCCGCGTGCCACCTGCATTGGGGTGAATGATGCGGAACCCAGAGCCAGTGATTCGGTGTGGACAATGTTCTGTGCCGGGAAGCCGAAACGCTGCAGATATTCTGCCGCGTAGTCCACGCCCATCGCTCGCATCGCGCGAACCATCACGACGTTCTTCGACTGACCGAGTCCCTGACGTAAGCGGATAGGCCCGGCGTACTGCGGCGGTGAGTTTTTCGGCTGCCAGTCAGAACCGGCACCCGCATCCCAGCGAGAAATCGGCACGTCATTCAGCATACTTGCCAGCGTCAGACCTTTATCCATCGCGGCGGTATAGAGGAATGGTTTGATATTCGAACCGACCTGACGCAACGCCTGAGTTGCACGGTTGAATTTGCTCTGATTGAAATCAAAACCACCCACCAGCGCCAGTACCGCACCGTTTTGCGGGTTGATAGAGACCAGGGCGGAGTTAACGTCCGGTACTTGTGCCAACCACCAGGCATCGCCGACCTGGCGTACCCAGATTTGCTGACCTGTCTGGACGACATCTGTCACTTTACGCGGTGTCGGGCCTTGTTGTGTATCTGAACGGTATGGACGCGCCCAGCGCATGCCTTCCATGCGCAATGCAACCGACGTGCCGTCTGCCAGTGTAGCTGTTGCTTCCTGCGGATTAGCGCTGGTGATCGCCGCCGGTAGTAATGGTCCGTAGGTTGGGAGAGCTTTCAGCGAATCGGTGATTTTTTTGGTATCCCAGGCGCTTTCACCCACTTTCCACAACACATTCGACGGGCCGCGGTAGCCGTGGCGCATGTCGTAATCCATTACGTTGTTGCGTACTGCCTGCTGGGCTGCTTGCTGTACTTTGCGTGTGATGGTGGTGGTGATGCGATACCCGTCTTCATAGGCTTTTTCGCCATAACGGCTATACATCTCCTGACGTACCATCTCTGATAAATAGGGTGCAGAGAAGGCTATTTCCGGAGCGTGGTAGTTGGCGTCAATGGCTTCGCTACGCGCTTGATCGTACTGGGCCTCGGTAATGTAGTTCTCGCTCAACATACGTGACAACACGACGTTACGTCTCGCGGTAGCTCGGTCCATTGAATAGAGCGGGTTGAATGTTGACGGCGCTTTTGGAAGCCCGGCAATCACGGCTATCTCGCTTAAGCTGAGCTGGTCGACCGTCTTGCCGAAATAGACCTGTGCCGCGGCACCCACGCCATATGCGCGATACCCCAGATAAATCTTGTTCAGATAAAGCTCGAGGATCTCGTCTTTACTCAGCAATTGCTCAATGCGGATCGCCAGGAACACCTCTTTGATCTTACGCATCAGCGTGCGTTCCGGGCTAAGGAAGAAGTTTCTCGCCAGCTGTTGGGTAATGGTACTTGCCCCCTGCGACGCATGGCCGGAGAACAGCGCTACGCTTGCCGCACGGAAGATCCCGACCGGGTCAACACCATGATGCTCATAAAAACGGCTGTCTTCTGTCGCGATAAAAGCTTTGACCATTTCCGGCGGCATTTGATCCAGCGTTACCGGGATTCGGCGTTTCTCGCCATATTGCGCGATCAGCTCGCCGTCAGCGCTGTAAACCTGCATCGGGATCTGCAAACGTACATCTTTTAACGTCGCGACGTCAGGTAATTGCGGCTCAATATAGCGATAGAGGCCATAAATCGAGCCTGCTCCCAGCAGGATGCAACATACTGCAAGGATTAATAAATACTTTACGAACTTCACTGGAGATTTCCCATTTAGTGGCATTTGGGCAGTTTATAAACAAACGCGCGGTAGTATAAAGGCAAGCCAGACGCATTGATATACCCGTTAAAGCAACGGGTGATAAGGAGATCATCAGCAATGGCTTTCAGTATCTGGAAAATTGGTCTGCATATTCAGCAACATGAAGTGCTGGCTGTTGTCGTCTCTCGTGACGGCTCTGGTTGGTTTCTACCACGCTGGTGGCGTATGCCATTGGCACGTCAGGTTATCGTTGAGGGTCACATTCGCGAGCCTGAACAGCTTGCGGCAGTGTTAATGCCGTGGAGTCGTGAGCTTCCCCGCCGACACCATATCTATCTGTCCTTTCCCGCCAACAGGACACTACAAAAAAAATTTCCACGCCCTGCAATGAGCTTACGTGAGCCAGAACAAACGGCATGGTTGTCGGGGTCTATGGCACGTGAGCTGGATATGGAGCCGGATGCGCTGCATTTTGATTATAGTGAAGATACGTTAAGTCCGGCATTTAACGTGACAGCTGCGCAAAGCAAAGAAATTTCAACACTCCTGACACTGATGCAAACGCTGAAAGTACAGGTTGCTGCCATCACGCCTGATGCCAGCGCGCTACAACGCTTTATTTCCTATTTGCCACCGCATCAACAGTGTCTGGCCTGGCGTGACGATGAGCAATGGCTATGGGCGACCCGTTATGCCTGGGGACGTAAATCGGCAAGTGATATTACCGGTCTTGACGATCTTGCTGCGACATTATCTCTGGCAACAGAAAACATTGCTCTGTGCGCGCCCAAAGGATTCGATCCCTTAAGCGTCGTGTCTGTCCGCCAGCCGCCCATTCCTCCAGAAAGCCACGTTTTTGCCATTGCGCTGGGTCTTGCTATGGGGGAAATGGAGTGATGACACCGACAATCAATCTTTTGCCCTGGCGTCAGTCACGACGCAATGCCTGCCTGCGGTTTTGGGGGGCTTTATTTAGCGGTTCACTGCTGTTGATTGTCGGCTGCGCGTTGAGCTATTACGCCGTTACCCGTTTAGAAAACCGGGCTGATACTGTGCTGATAACCGCCGAAAAAATGCGGGCTGATGCCCTGGCGGCGCTAAAGCCTCGTTTGCAACTACGTCAGCAACAATGGCAACAAGCTCAGCAACGAGAAAGACTGCGTGACCAGACGCGAAGTTGGCAGCCCATTCTGGAAGGGCTGGCGGCTCTGTTACCAGAGCATGCGTGGTTGACGAAAATGACCTGGCAGCAAGATACGCTGGAAATTACCGGCAGTACGCTGAACTTTTCTGCATTAAAAGTGCTGGAAAATCAATTACATCAGCAGACATTTTTTCAGGTAGGTAGCCCGGGAGAAACACAGCAGGATGCACAGGGCCGTTGGCATTTCCACTATCGTCTGATACGGAGCGCTACGCATGATAGCCCTCTGTGATGGCTGGTTGACACAATCGCCGCGTTTTCGCACCGCCTGTTGGGCTGGCTGGAGTTTTGCGCTGGTTATTATTGTCGCGTTATGCCTGTTTTACCCTGCGGTGCAGGCGCGAAATGCACAACGAACAGCGTTAACACAGCAACGTGCGGTAATTCAATTGCAGTGGCGAAACCTGTACCAGTTGGCTGCTTCGGTCGACTCAACGCTTTCGGCAACTGAAGAGAAGATAATTCCTTTTTCTGCTTTAGCGTTCCAGACCCCTGTTACACGTTTGATTCACTGGCAACCCTCCGCGCAGGGGGGCGAGATGGCGCTGAGGTCAGCCTGGGATGCGATCCCGCCAATGTTCGTGCGTTTGGCGGAGCAGGGAATGAATGTCAATCGGTTCTCTCTCAGCGTGGAGGATGCTGAGCTGCTATTAACGATACAGCTGGAGCGTCTGAATGAAGGGTAAACGCTGGCTGTTGGTGTGTTCCAGCTTGCTGATATTGACCGGTATGCGTAATCCCTTCCAGCCGCCAGAAGATCACTGTCAGCTTTCTGAACTATCGACGTGGCGCTATCAAGGCGCCGTGATCAAGGGAGAGCGAACGATAGGCCTGGTGCTGGATGGCAAGCATAAATGGCGGCGTGTAGAGCAGCACGATGTTTTGAACAGTGGCTGGACGGTCTCTCAGGTTACGGCGCAAAACATGACCATTGACACGGATAAAAATTGCGAGCCGTCACGGAGGCAATGGCAACGACAAGGAGAGGTGAATGAAGCGATGGATAGCGGCAGTTCTGATGACAATAGTTCCCACCTTGCTGGCGGGGAAAACGCAAAACGTGACGCTGGTGGTGGATGAGGTTCCAGTTGTTCAGGTGCTGCAGGCGCTTGCTGAACAGGAAGGCAAAAATCTGGTGGTTTCTCCCGATGTCAGTGGCGTACTGTCACTGCACCTGGCTGATGTACCGTGGAAGTTGGCATTACAGACTGTGGTGAAAAGCGCCGGACTGGTACTGCGCCAGGAGGGAAACATCCTGCATGTGCATTCTGTTCGCTGGCAGAATGAAAATGCGGCACGTCAGGAGAGTGAGCAGGTACGGATTCAGGCGAGTCTACCGCTGGAACATCGCAGCATAGTTTTGCACTACGCTGATGCAACAGAGCTGGCTAAAGCCGGTGAGAAGCTGCTGAGTGCAAAGGGCAGCATGACGGTCGACAAACGAACCAACCGGTTATTACTGCGTGATAACAACGTTGCGCTGCTCGCTCTGGAGAAGTGGGTGGCGCAAATGGATTTACCCGTTGAGCAGGTCGAACTGGCGGCACACATTGTTACGATTAATGAGAAAAGCCTGCGCGAGCTGGGAGTTAAGTGGTCACTGGCTGATGCACAACAATCGGCGACGGTGGGTGATGTCACGACGCTTGTCAGCGATCTCTCCGTACCTGCTGCGACCACCCGTGTAGGGTTTAACATTGGGCGTATTAATGGGCGTTTACTTGAGCTGGAGCTTTCTGCGCTCGAGCAAAAGCAGCAGCTCGATATTATTGCCAGCCCACGGTTACTGGCATCTCACTTGCAACCTGCCAGTATTAAGCAGGGGAGTGAGATCCCTTACCAGGTTTCCAGCGGAGAAAGTGGCGCGACCTCCGTTGAGTTCAAGGAGGCTGTGCTGGGAATGGAAGTCACGCCCACTGTGCTGCAGCAAGGGCGGATTAGACTTAAACTGCATATCAGCCAGAATGTTCCCGGTCAGGTATTACAACAAGCGGATGGCGAAGTGCTGGCTATTGATAAGCAAGAGATTGAAACCCAGGTAGAAGTAAAAAGTGGAGAAACAATCGCACTGGGTGGGATTTTTTCGCGTAAAAATAAATCTGCGGAGGACAGCGTCCCGCTGTTAGGCGATATCCCCTGGCTGGGTTATTTTTTTCGTCATGACGGCAAAGAAGATGAGCGACGCGAGTTAGTCGTGTTTATCACGCCAAGACTGGTCCCGACAGAATAACTTATGCAGGAAAAGCCGTTGTTTTTGCACTGAACACGTTTCAGGGATTTGACGTGCGGGTGTATTTAGCATACAAGGAGTACCGATTTGAGCGTCGGTACTTTTCTTTACTTATGCGAGCAGTGAACATGCCTTGCCTTTCTGGTGGTGTGTCATTGGCTTATTTGGCCTCATTTGGCTACGCGATACGTCGCTGAGCCTGATGTTTACGGGGTAGCTTATCTACCACAACCAGAAATGCGCAAGGATTGGTGATTTATTCAGTTGCCAAACCCGCTTGAGTATTGAGATAATTTTCAGTCTGACTCTCGCAATATCTTATGAGGTTTCAGTTCATGTCCTGCTGCGCTGTGTGTCTGCGAAGCGGGTTTACCATTAACGAATAGTCTTAGTAGTACCGAAAAAATGGCAGAGAAACGCAATATCTTTCTGGTTGGGCCTATGGGTGCCGGAAAAAGCACTATTGGGCGCCAGTTAGCTCAACAACTCAATATGGAATTTTACGATTCTGATCAAGAGATTGAGAAACGAACCGGAGCTGATGTGGGCTGGGTCTTCGATGTAGAAGGTGAAGACGGCTTCCGTGATCGCGAAGAAAAAGTCATCAACGAGTTGACGGAAAAACAGGGTATTGTGCTGGCAACTGGCGGTGGCTCTGTTAAATCACGTGAAACACGTAACCGTCTTTCCGCTCGTGGCGTCGTGGTCTATCTTGAAACGACAATTGAAAAACAACTTGCGCGAACTCAACGCGACAAGAAACGCCCGCTGCTGCAGGTAGAATCGCCGCCTCGTGAAGTTCTGGAAGCGTTGGCTGATGAACGCAATCCTTTGTATGAAGAGATTGCTGACGTGACCATTCGCACCGATGATCAGAGCGCAAAAGTCGTGGCAAACCAGATTATTCATATGTTGGAAAGCAACTGATTCTGGCTTAATACACTCGTCTGCGGGTACAAGTAACTAAGGTGGATGTCGCGTCATGGAGAGGATTACAGTCACTCTCGGGGAACGTAGTTACCCTATCACCATCGCGGCTGGTTTGTTTAATGAACCGGCTTCATTCTTACCGCTGAAATCGGGCGATCAGGTTATGTTGGTGACCAACGAAACTCTGGCTCCCCTTTATCTCGATAAGATTCGCGGCGTACTTGAACAGGCGGGTGTTAACGTTGATAGCGTGATCCTTCCCGATGGTGAGCAATATAAAAGCCTGACGGTTCTGGACACGGTTTTCACCGCGTTACTGCAAAAACCGCACGGTCGTGATACCACGTTGGTTGCTCTCGGTGGCGGCGTGATTGGCGATCTTACCGGTTTTGCTGCGGCAAGCTATCAGCGTGGTGTACGTTTTATTCAAGTTCCGACAACGCTGTTGTCGCAGGTTGACTCCTCCGTTGGCGGCAAAACTGCCGTAAACCATCCCCTCGGTAAAAATATGATTGGCGCGTTTTACCAACCGGCCTCCGTGGTGGTGGATCTCGACTGTCTGAAAACGCTTCCTGCGCGAGAGCTGGCATCGGGACTGGCGGAAGTAATCAAGTACGGCATCATTCTTGACGGTGAATTTTTCAGTTGGCTGGAAGAAAATCTGGACGCGCTGTTACGTCTGGATGGCCCGGCAATGGCGTACTGTATCCGCCGTTGTTGTGAGCTGAAAGCAGAAGTTGTCGCAGCAGACGAGCGCGAAATGGGCTTACGTGCTTTACTGAATCTGGGGCATACGTTTGGCCACGCAATCGAAGCTGAAATGGGTTATGGCAATTGGTTGCATGGTGAAGCTGTTGCAGCAGGTATGGTGATGGCGGCTCGTACGTCAGAGCGCCTGGGCCAGTTTACCTCCTCTGATACGCAGCGCATCATTACGCTGCTTAAGCGAGCAGGCTTACCGGTTAATGGACCTCATGAGATGTCTACTCAGGCATATTTGCCGCACATGCTGCGTGATAAGAAAGTGTTGGCGGGAGAGATTCGTTTAGTGCTTCCGCTGGCCATAGGGAAGAGTGAAGTACGCGGCGGAGTGTCGCACGAGGTGGTTCTTAACGCTATTGCTGATTGCCAGCAGGTGTAACAACAAGAAAGGTCCGGCTTGCGTTGCAAAGCGTAAGTCTTTTAGCTTCAGGTTATATGCAAAGTCGTAAGCATTAACCTTTGAGTGGGGTGTTAAATGGATGAATTCAAACCAGAAGACGAGCTGAAACCCGATCCCAGCGATCGTCGTACTGGTCGTTCTCGTCAATCGTCTGAACGTGATAATGAGCCGCAAATCAATTTTGATGATGTTGATCTGGATGCCGACGATCGTCGTCCAACGCGTGCGCGTAAAGAGCGTGATGAAGAGCAAGAAGTTGAAGAAGACTATGAATCTGATGACGAAGCTGTGGATGAAGAGCGTGTAGAACGTCGTCCGCGTAAGCGTAAACAAGCTGCCAGTAAACCTGCCTCTCGTCAGTACATGATGATGGGCGTAGGTGTCCTGGTGCTATTGCTGTTGATCATCGGTATCGGTTCAGCGCTGAAGGCCCCCTCATCCTCCTCTTCCAGTGATCAGACTGCGTCTGGCGAGAAGAGCATCGATCTTTCTGGCAGTAACGCAACGGATCAAGCGAGCACGGCTCAGCCGGCTGGCAATACGCAGCAGGATGTTTCTCTGCCACCGATTTCCTCTACACCGACCCAAGGACAGGCACCTGCTGCCGCTGAAGGTCAGCAGCGGGTTGAAGTGCAGGGCGATCTGAACAATGCCCTGACGCAGCCGCAAGGCCAGGAACAAGTTAATAATGTGGTAGTGAATTCTACGCTGCCCACTGAACCTGCTACCGTTGCACCAATTCGCAATGGCAATACGGCACGTCAGACTGCTACAACAGAACCTGCGGAACGCCACGCAACTACGCGTCCGGCAGAACGCAAACAGGTTGTTATTGAGCCGAAGAGTAAGCCGCAAACTACAGTGAAAGCGACGCCGACAGAGCCAAAACCGGTTGCTCAGGCGAAACGCACTGAACCGACAGCGCCAGTCACTACGACGAAAGCGCCAGCCGTGACAGCTACACCAAAAGCGACAACTGAGCCAAAAGCAACCGTAAGTACGACGCCTGCCCAGACTGCTGCACCTGCGACAACGACTACAACACCTGTTGCTGGCGGCGCGAAAAGTGCAGGGAATGTTGGTGCTTTAAAATCCGCACCGTCCAGTCATTACACTTTGCAGCTCAGCAGTTCTTCTAACTACGACAACCTGAATGGTTGGGCGAAGAAAGAGAACCTGAAAAACTACGTGGTGTATCAGACGACGCGTAACGGTCAACCGTGGTATGTTCTGGTGACTGGCGTGTATGCGTCTAAAGATGACGCTAAACGTGCAGTGTCTACGTTGCCTGCCGATATTCAGGCGAAAAATCCGTGGGCAAAACCGCTGCATCAGGTTCAGGCAGATTTGAAGTAAGATAGGCTATGTTCTGCAATTGTTTGATGTTTCGCCCAATTGCGGGACAAAGACTAAAGCGCAGGATGCTGTCGGAGCTTTCTCCACAGCCGGAGAAGGTGTAATTAGTTAGTCAGCATGAAAAAAAATCGCGCTTTTCTGAAGTGGGCAGGGGGAAAATACCCCCTGCTTGATGATATCAAGCGGCATTTGCCCCAAGGTGAATGTCTGGTTGAACCCTTCGTGGGTGCCGGGTCGGTGTTCCTCAACACCGACTTTTCTCGTTATATTCTTGCCGATATCAACAGCGACCTCATCAGTCTCTATAACATCGTGAAGGCGCGTACTGATGAGTATGTGCAGGCTTCACGCGAGCTGTTTGTACCTGAAACTAATCAGGCTGAGGTGTACTATCAGTATCGGGAAGAATTTAATGCCTGTCAGGATCCGTTTCGACGTGCGGTGCTGTTCTTATATCTGAACCGTTTTGGCTACAATGGCCTGTGTCGTTATAACCTCCGTGGCGAATTTAACGTGCCATTTGGCCGTTATAAAAAACCCTATTTCCCGGAAGCAGAGTTGTATCATTTTGCAGAAAAAGCGCAGAATGCAGAATTCCATTGCCTTTCGTATGAAGAGTGCATGGATCGTGCCGATGTAAACTCTGTTGTCTATTGTGATCCGCCGTATGCCCCATTGTCTGCTACGGCGAATTTCACCGCTTATCATACCAACAGCTTCAGCCCAAAAGAGCAGGCCCGTTTGGCTGAGATGGCGGAAAAGCTGGTCAGTAAGCGAATCCCGGTGTTAATTTCGAACCATGACACGCCCGATACCCGAGAGTGGTACAAAGCGGCGAAACATTTTCAGGTCAAAGTGCGGCGCAGTATAAGCAGCAACGGCGGCACACGTAAAAAGGTGAACGAATTGCTGGCTCTGTACAAACCAGGGGTCGTAACGCCTGCGAAAAAATAATTCTCAAGGAGAAGCGGATGAAACAGTATTTGATTGCCCCCTCAATTCTGTCGGCTGATTTTGCCCGCCTGGGTGAGGACACCGCGAGAGCATTAGCTGCCGGTGCCGATGTCGTGCACTTCGACGTCATGGACAACCACTATGTACCGAATCTGACTATCGGGCCGATGGTGTTGAAGTCGCTGCGTAAATATGGGATCACTGCCCCAATTGATGTCCATCTGATGGTGAAGCCGGTTGATCGTATTGTCCCGGACTTTGCTGCGGCAGGAGCCAGCATCATTACTTTTCATCCTGAAGCCTCCGAGCATGTCGACCGCACTTTACAGCTCATCAAAGAGAATGGTTGCAAGGCGGGTCTGGTGTTTAACCCGGCAACACCGCTGAGCTACCTGGACTACGTAATGGATAAGCTGGATGTGATCCTGCTGATGTCCGTAAATCCGGGGTTTGGCGGGCAGTCTTTCATTCCGCAAACGCTGGAAAAATTACGTGAAGTCCGTCGCCGTATTGATGAATCCGGCTATGACATCCGCCTGGAAGTCGATGGCGGCGTCAAGGTGAACAACATTGGCGAAATCGCGGCAGCGGGTGCTGATATGTTTGTCGCAGGCTCTGCAATTTTCGACCAACCAGACTACAAAAAAGTCATTGATGAAATGCGCAATGAATTGGCGAAGGTAAGTCATGCATAAATTTCAGGACATTCGTGGCGTTGCATTCGACCTCGACGGTACGCTGGTTGACAGTGCGCCAGGATTAGCCGCAGCGGTGGATATGGCGCTGTACGCGCTGGAGTTACCGACGGCGGGTGAAGAACGCGTGATTACCTGGATAGGTAATGGCGCTGATGTGTTGATGGAGCGTGCGCTCACCTGGGGTCGTCTGGAGCGTGCCACGCTGCGTAAAACGATGGGTAAACCGCCCGTAGATGACGACATTCCTGCTGAAGAGCAGGTGCGTATTTTACGTAAGCTGTTCGACCGCTATTACGGTGATATCGCTGAAGAAGGAACCTTCTTGTTCCCTCATGTTGCTGATACGCTGGGTGCGTTGCATGCGCAAGGCCTGCCGTTAGGCCTGGTGACCAACAAACCAACGCCGTTTGTGGCGCCGTTGCTCAACGCATTGGACATCGCCAAATATTTTAGCGTGGTCATCGGTGGTGACGACGTGAAAAACAAAAAACCGCATCCCGATCCACTACTGTTAGTGGCTGACAGGATGGGGATTCCCCCCGAGCAATTGCTCTTTGTGGGCGATTCGCGCAATGATATTCAGGCCGCAAAAGCGGCTGGTTGTCCCTCAGTTGGCCTCACGTATGGTTATAACTACGGTGAAGGGATAGATCTCAGCCAGCCAGATGTAATTTACGACAGCATTAATGACCTTCTGCCCGCACTCGGGCTTCCGCATAGCGAAAATCAGGAATTGAAAAATGACTAAGCCCATCGTTTTTAGTGGCGCACAGCCCTCAGGTGAATTGACCATTGGCAACTATATGGGTGCGCTGCGTCAATGGGTAAACATGCAGGATGACTACCATTGCATCTACTGTATTGTAGACCAGCATGCTATCACCGTCCGTCAGGATGCTCAGAAGCTGCGTAAAGCAACACTGGATACGCTGGCGCTTTATCTGGCGTGTGGTATCGATCCTGAGAAAAGCACCATTTTTGTTCAGTCCCACGTACCAGAGCATGCACAGTTAGGCTGGGCGCTGAACTGCTACACCTATTTTGGTGAACTGAGCCGTATGACCCAGTTCAAAGACAAATCTGCGCGCTACGCTGAGAACATCAACGCCGGTCTGTTTGACTATCCGGTACTGATGGCCGCTGATATTCTGCTGTACCAGACGAATCTGGTACCGGTAGGTGAGGATCAGAAGCAGCACCTGGAACTGAGCCGCGATGTTGCCCAGCGTTTTAATGCGCTGTATGGCGATATCTTTAAAGTGCCTGAGCCGTTTATTCCTAAATCTGGTGCGCGCGTGATGTCCCTGCTGGAGCCGACGAAGAAAATGTCTAAGTCGGATGACAACCGTAACAACGTGATCGGCCTGCTGGAAGATCCGAAATCAGTGGTTAAAAAAATCAAACGTGCAATGACGGATTCCGATGAGCCGCCTGTTGTGCGCTACGATCTGCAGAATAAAGCGGGTGTTGCTAACCTGCTGGATATTCTCTCTGCCGTGACCGGCCAGAGCATTCCAGAACTGGAACAGCACTTTGAAGGCAAAATGTATGGTCACCTGAAAGGCGAAGTTGCGGAAGCTGTTTCCGGTATGCTGACTGAGCTTCAGGAGCGCTACCACCGTTATCGTAATGATGAAGCTTTCCTGCAGAAAGTAATGAAAGACGGCGCAGAAAAAGCCAGTGCTCGTGCATCTGAAACGCTGAAAGCGGTTTATGAAGCGATTGGTTTTGTCGCTAAGCCGTGATTCATTCAGTGTTATTAAAAAACCGGGTAACCCGGTTTTTTTCGTCTGTGTTTTTTGCAACCCACAAAAATTGTGAAGCGCTTCGCCGTTTGCACATTCCCCCATTGCGTTATACCTTCAATTTAATGAAGATATAAATATTCAATTTACTGAAAATATATGATGAGCCGGACATTTATCAAGAAAGAGGGGGTTGTGCAGACAACCCTGGCCCGTTACTTGCTCGGAGAGAAGTGCGGTAACCGTTTGAAAACGATTGATGAACTGGCAAATGAATGCCATTCATCGGTAGGGTTAACGCAGGCCGCGCTTAAAACGCTGGAATCCTCAGGGGCGATCCGTATTGAACGTCGCGGGCGCAACGGTAGCTATCTGGTGGAGATGGATAATCGGACGTTGTTGAAGCATGTCGACATCAATAACGTGGTCTGTGCAATGCCGCTGCCCTATACCCGTTTATATGAAGGGCTGGCGAGTGGGTTGAAGGCACAGTTTGACGGCATTCCATTTTATTACGCGCATATGCGTGGGGCAGATATTCGTGTGGAATGTTTGCTAAATGGTGTCTACGACATGGCGGTTGTTTCCCGTCTGGCGGCGGAAAGCTACCTTGCGCAAAATGGGCTTTTCATCGCACTGGCGCTGGGGCCGCACACTTATGTAGGTGAACACCAGTTAATCTGTCGCAAGGGTGAGTCCGGGAGCGTGAAGCGTGTTGGGTTGGATAATCGTTCGGCGGATCAGAAGATCATGACCGAAGCCTGTTTTGGCGAGCGTGATGTTGAGCTAATTGATCTTCCTTATCACGAAAGCCTTCAGCGTATTGCGAAAGGGGATGTAGATGCGGTTATCTGGAATGTGGTTGCGGAGGCTGAACTGGCGGTGCTGGGATTAGAAGCTACACCGCTGACTAACGACCCGAGATTCCTTCAGGCCACGGAGGCTGTGGTGCTGACCCGGACAGATGATTATCCGATGCAGCAATTGCTACGTACCATCGTTAACAAAGAGGCGCTGCTTGCCCATCAGCAACGAGTGGCAAATGGCGAGCAGGAACCCAGTTATTAAGCGAAGGGCATGGGATGGAAAACAGACTGAACCTGCTGTGTGACGCAGGCGTTATCGACCAAGATATCTGTAGCGGCATGCTGCAGGTTGTGAAGCGACTGGATGAAGAGTGGCGTTTGCCGGTTTATTCCGAGCAAGGGACGATGGCGATGACCCATATGGCAAGTGCATTAATGCGCAGTCGTCGGGGAGAAGTGATTGAAGCGCTGGATGATGAACTGCTGACAGAACTGACGCAATCCAACCTCTGGCCAACTATTTTGTTGGTACACCAGATTTTGCTGAAAGAGTTTGCGGTGACACTGCATCCGAATGAAGAGGGGTATCTGTTGGCAAATCTGTACGGTTTGTGGATGGCGGCGCACGAAGTCGTCTGAAGTAAATAGAGTATCGGCGTATTGCACTTTAAATATTCAAAAAAATGAATATTTAACTGAGGGATTAGAAACGAGGCATACAGATGTTTATACATGCATTGAAACGCCAGAACCCTGCTCTTATTACTGCTGCGGTTAGCTTGTGGCAGAAGGGAAAGATCGCTCCGGACAGTTGGGTCATTGATGTTGACCAGGTGATGGAGAATGGCAAACGCCTGCTAGACGTAGCCAGACAGCACGGTATGTCACTCTATTTGATGACGAAGCAGATAGGTCGTAATCCCTGGCTGGCGGACAAGCTTTTACAGCTGGGATACGAAGGCATTGTGGTCGTTGATTACAAAGAAGGTCGGGTCATGCGACGTGCGGGGCTGCCGGTCGCACATCAGGGACACCTGGTGCAGATCCCTTCGCGACAGGTTAGTGAAGCGGTAGCTCAGGGGACCGACGTTATTACCCTGTTTTCGTTGGAGAAAGCGCGTGAGGTTTCTGCAGCAGCGCTAAAGACCGGTCGTGAACAGAGCGTAATACTTAAAGTGTATGGCAAAGATGATTTTCTTTATCCGGGACAAGAAAGCGGTTTCCCGGCGACGTATCTGAATGAAGTGGTAAGTGAAATACGTCGTTTACCTGGCCTTCGCCTGAGCGGCTTAACGCATTTTCCTTGTCTGCTATGGGATGAGAAATCTGCCGAAACGGTACCGACGCCAAACCTGCACACTCTGGTGGAAGCCAGACGTCAGTTAGAGGCAGCGGGAATTGAGATTGAACAACTTAATGCCCCTTCTGCCAGCAGCTGCGCGTCGCTGCCGCTACTGGCGAAATATGGTGTAACTCATGCTGAACCAGGACATGCCCTGACAGGGACTGTCCCTTCCAATCAAAAAGGTGATCAACCTGAACGTATTGCGATGCTCTGGCTGAGTGAAATTTCGCACAATTTTCGTGGAGATAGCTATTGCTATGGCGGTGGTTATTACCGTCGCGGTCATGCGCAAAATGCACTGGTTTTTACTCCTGACAGTAATACGCCCATTGACGCGAAGCTGAAACCTGTGGACGCCAGCAGTATCGATTATTACCTGCCTCTGGCTGGAGAGTTCCCGGTGAGCAGTGCGGTGGTGTTCTGCTTCCGTACCCAAATTTTTGTGACGCGCAGTGATGTGGTGTTGGTATCCGGGATTCAACGTGGTGCGGCAGAAATTGTGGCCCGTTACGACAGCCTTGGCAACGTTCTGGAGGACTGATGGCCCGATTCGTGGTGTTGGTGATCGATAGTTTTGGCGTTGGCGCAATGAAAGACGTGGCTCGGGTCAGGCCGCAGGATGCCGGGGCAAATACCTGCGGACATATTCTTGGCAAATTACCGCAGTTGCAGCTTCCCACGCTGGAAAAACTGGGGCTGATTAACGCGTTGGGCTATACGCCTGGTGTGATGAATCCTTCTGCGTCAGCGGTTTGGGGCGTTGCTGAATTGCAACATGAAGGTGGCGACACCTTTATGGGACATCAGGAAATTTTAGGAACCCAACCACAGTCTCCGTTACGTATGCCGTTTAGCGAAGTTATTGCCGACGTTGAACGGGCACTGATTGCCGAAGGCTGGCTGGTAGAGCGACGTGGTGGCGAGTTGACGTATTTGTGGGTCAACCAGGCGGTTGCAGTGGGTGACAACCTCGAAGCCGATTTAGGTCAGGTCTATAACCTTACCGCGAATCTTTCTGTTATCCCGTTTGATGAGGTGTTGAAGATAGGGCACGTGGTACGCGAACAAGTACAAGTAGGGCGGGTGATTGCCTTTGGTGGGCAGCTTAATGACAGCCAACGCATTCTGGATGCCGCTGAGATAAAAGAAGGCCGCTTTATCGGTATTAACGCTCCGCGTTCCGGTGCTTATGAACGTGGTTTCCAGGTCAGACATATGGGCTACGGCGTTGATGATCGGGTACAGGTACCACAACAGCTGTATGAGGTGGGAGTGCCTACGGTTCTGGTTGGTAAAGTAGCGGATATCGTCAGCAATCCTCACGGCCGCAATTGGCAAAACCTGGTAGACAGTCAGCAGATTATGGATATCACGCTGAATGAATTTCAGGCCAAATCAACAGTGTTCATCTGCACCAACATCCAGGAAACCGACCTCGCCGGACACGCAGAGGATGTCGCACGTTATGCCGAACGTTTACAGCTTGTCGACCGTAATCTTACACGTCTTCTGGCGGCTATGGCTCGGGATGATTGTTTGGTCGTCATGGCCGATCACGGCAACGATCCGACCATCGGACATAGTCACCATACCCGCGAAGTCGTACCGATATTGGTTTATCAGCAGGGACTGGAACCCACCCGGTTGGGCGTTCGTACCACGTTGTCGGATGTAGGGGCAACGGTTTGCGAGTTTTTTGGTGCACCACCTCCACAAAACGGCACCTCTTTTCTTTCATCGTTGCGACTTACAGGAGACACCTTATGAAGATTGATACGACGGGCTATACCTACGTCCACGAGCATTTGCATATCGATCTCTCTGGTTTTAAGAACAACCTCGATTGTCGACTGGATCAGTACGATCTCATCTGTCAGGAGATGAAGGATCTGCGGGCGTTGGGCGTTCGCAACATTATTGAGATGACTAACCGATATATGGGGCGGGATCCACAATTTATGCTCGATATCATGCGTGATACGGGGATGAACGTGGTGGCCTGTACTGGCTATTACCAGGATGCGTTTTTCCCGGAGCATGTTGCGACCCGCAGCGTGGAGCAGCTTGCTCAGGAGATGATTGATGAGATCCTTATCGGTATCGATGGCAGCGAACTCAAAGCTGGGATTATTGCGGAAATTGGCTCCAGCGAAGGGGTGATTACGCCACTGGAAGAGAAGGTGTTCATTGCCGCCGCACGAGCGCATAACGAAACCGGGCGACCGGTTTCGACCCATACCTCTTTTAGCACCATGGGGCTGGAACAGCTGGCGCTACTGAAAGAGCAAGGCGTTTCGCTCTCTCGCGTGGTTGTAGGCCACTGCGATTTGAAAGATAACCTCGACAATATTCTGCACATGATCGATCTCGGCGCTTATGTGCAGTTCGACACCATCGGTAAAAACAGCTACTACCCGGACGAAAAGCGTATCGGGATGCTGCATGCGTTACGCGATCGTGGGTTGCTTAACCGCGTGATGCTCTCAATGGATATTACCCGCCGCTCCCATCTGAAAGCCAATGGCGGTAATGGTTACAACTACCTGTTAACCAACTTTATTCCACAGCTGCGCCAGTCAGGATTCAGTCAGGCCGATGTGGATACGATGTTACGTGATAACCCCTCTCAATTTTTCCAATAAGGACAGAATAATGAAAAAGATTGGCGTTGCTGGCTTACAGCGTGAGCAGATTAAAAAAACTATCGAAACAGTGGCTCCTGGCTGCTTTGAAGTCTCTATTCATAACGATATGGAAGCGGCGATGAAGGTGAAATCCGGGCAACTGGATTACTACATTGGCGCTTGTAACACCGGTGCGGGTGCGGCGTTGTCGATTGCCATTGCGGTGATTGGTTACAACAAAAGCTGCACCATTGCCAAGCCGGGGATTAAGGCGAAAGACGACCATATTGCAAAAATGATTACGGAAGGAAAAGTCGCGTTTGGTCTCTCCGTTGAACACATTGAACACGCAATCCCAATGCTGATTAACCATCTGAAATAAAGGCACGAATATGGATCTGTATATTCAGATTATCGTGGTGGCCTGCCTGACCGGTATGACATCACTGCTGGCGCATCGGTCAGCTGCCGTATTCCATGACGGCATTCGCCCAATTCTGCCGCAGCTTATCGAAGGTAACATGAACCGCCGCGAGGCGGGGAGTATTGCCTTTGGTCTGAGCATTGGTTTTGTGGCGTCAGTGGGGATTTCGTTCACCCTGAAAACCGGGTTGCTCAACGCCTGGTTGCTGTTCCTGCCGACGGACATCCTCGGTGTGCTGGCGGCCAACAGTCTGCTGGCGTTTGGTATGGGGGCTATCTGGGGCGTATTGATCCTCACCTGCCTGCTGCCGGTAAACCAGTTGCTGACAGCGTTGCCGGTCGATGTGCTGGGGAGTCTGGGTGAGCTGAGCTCTCCGGTTGTTTCTGCATTCGCACTTTTTCCGCTGGTGGCGATTTTCTACCAGTTCGGCTGGCAACGTAGCCTTATCGCTGCGGTCGTGGTGCTGATGACCCGCGTTATTGTCGTGCGCTACTTCCCGCATCTGAACCCCGAATCGATCGAGATTTTCGTGGGGATGATCATGCTGCTGGCGATCGCTATCACGCACGACCTGCGTCATCGGGGCGATGAAGGAATGGATACCAGCGGGCTATCGGTGTTTGAAGAGCGTACCTCGCGGATCATTAAAAACCTGCCGTATATCGCGATTGTCGGGGCATTGATTGCAGCGGTTGCCAGTATGAAGATTTTCGCGGGTAGTGAGGTGTCCATCTTTACGCTGGAAAAAGCCTATTCCGCAGGTATTACACCGGAGCAGTCGCAAACACTGGTTAATCAGGCGGCATTAGCTGAATTTATGCGCGGTTTAGGTTTTGTGCCGTTGATTGCCACTACGGCGCTGGCGACCGGGGTGTACGCAGTGGCGGGCTTTACCTTTGTCTATGCCGTGGGCTATTTAGCGCCGAATCCGTGGATTGCGGCACTTCTTGGCGCACTGGTCATTTCCGCAGAAGTCCTGTTGCTGCGCTCTATCGGTAAATGGCTGGGACGTTATCCGTCCGTGCGTAACGCATCGGATAACATTCGTAACGCCATGAATATGTTGATGGAAATGGCGCTGCTGGTCGGCTCTATTTTTGCTGCGATTAAGATGGCGGGCTATACCGGTTTTTCTATCGCCGTCGCGATTTATTTCCTCAACGAATCGATTGGACGCCCGGTACAGAAAATGGCTGCACCCGTGGTGGCAGTGATGATAACCGGCATTGTGCTGAATATTCTTTACTGGTTGGGGCTGTTTGTCCCGGCATAAGGTGGCGTAAATGAAGACGTTTCCGTTGCAAAGTTTGACACTTGCTGAGGCGCAGCAAAAGCAGTTTGCACTTGTAGACTCCCTCTGCCGCCACTTTCCCGGTGCAGATTTTCTGTCGGGCGGCGACCTGGGGCTGAGTCCTGGGTTGAATCAGCCCCGGGTGACGCAGCGAGTGGAACACGTGTTGGCTGATGCCTTTCATGCGGAAGCGGCGGTGTTGGTTCAGGGCGCAGGAACCGGGGCGATTCGCGCGGGGTTGGCGTCGTTACTCAAACCAGGGCTGCGGCTACTGGTGCATGTTGCGCCGGTTTATCCCACCACGATGGTGCTCGTTGAGCAGATGGGAATTGAGCTGGTCAGGGCTGACTTCAATGACCTTGCGGCATTAAGACAGGTTATCGCTGAACATCGCCCCGATGCAGCGCTGGTACAGCATACCCGTCAGCAGCCGCAGGACAGCTATGTGCTGGCTGAAGTACTGGCGGAGATTGCCCTGTGTGGGCTGCCAACGTTAACCGATGACAACTATGCGGTGATGAAAGTTGACCGTATTGGCTGTGAATGTGGGGCGACGCTCTCTACCTTCTCCTGTTTTAAGCTCTTTGGGCCGGAAGGGGTGGGGGCGGTGGTTGGCAAGGCGGATATTATCGGCAGAATCCGTGCGACTCAGTATTCCGGCGGCTGCCAGATTCAGGGAGCGCAGGCGTTGGAGGTACTTCGGGGGCTGGTTTTCGCCCCAGTGATGCATGCGGTGCAGGCAGGCGTGTCTGAGCGATTGCTAACGTACCTGAATAGCGGGGGGCTTCCCGAGGTGAAACTGGCGGCGATCGCTAATGCGCAGTCGAAGGTTCTGATCGTCGAGTTTCATCAGCCGATAGCTAAAAGGGTATTGGAAGAGGCGCAAAAACGAGGGGCGCTGCCGTATCCGGTGGGTGCGGAGTCGAAATATGAGCTCCCTCCTCTGTTTTATCGCCTCTCCGGGACTTTTCGTGAAGCCAGTCCGGGGCTTGAGGAATATGCGATTCGCATTAATCCAAACCGTAGTGGAGAGCAAACGGTGCTACGTATTTTGCGGGAAAGCATTAAGCAAGTCATGACTGGCTGAAAATGGGTGACGACAGGCAT
>NZ_CAWLWU010000002.1:4407338-4439099 GCF_963864895.1 Citrobacter sp. S-77 | reverse complement strand
GGTAAAACCGTACCGTCGTTTTTTATTGGCTTCATACTGCAGTGTTAGCGTCGAATTAGTGATTCGAAAACCAGTTCAGCTTATCGCGCAATCCAACAACACGACCAACAATAATCAGGGCCGGACTTTCAACCTGCTGCGCCAGTTCACCGAGTTGCGTCAGCGCTCCGTTGACGACGCGTTGTTTAACGGAGGTTCCGTTTTCTACCAGCGCAACCGGCATATCAGCCTGCATACCAAACTCGATCAATTTTTCCTGGATAGTGGCAGCCTGGTTCAGTCCCATATAGAACACCAGTGTCTGCTTTTCTGCTGCCAGGTTTTCCCAGTCCAGCTCGCCGCCAGTTTTCAGGTGGCCGGTGACCAGACGTACGCTCTGGGCGTAATCTCGATGTGTCAGTGGAATACCCGAATATGCAGAGCAGCCAGAAGCTGCGGTAATGCCTGGAACCACAGAGAACGGAATGCCTGCGTGGCACAGCGTTTCCAGCTCTTCGCCACCGCGTCCAAAGATGAACGGATCGCCGCCTTTCAGGCGTACTACGCGTTTGCCCTGTTGCGCTTCGCGTAGGAGGATCTGGTTAATTTCTTCCTGCGGTACACAGTGATAGCCTGCGCGTTTACCGACAAATACACGATCTGCATCGCGGCGCACAAGGTTCATGATGTCATCAGAAACCAGGCGGTCATACACCACGACATCGGCCTGCTGGATCTGCTGTAGTCCTTTCAGCGTCAGCAGCCCAGCGTCACCAGGGCCGGCGCCAACCAGTACCACTTCACCTCGATGATCCAGCGGTTCGCTGAGCAACTGTTCGGTGGTTTCCTCAATCGCTTTCTGATCGTTATTTGCCAGCGATTGCGCCAGACGATCGTTAACGAACAACTTTTCCCAGAAACGGCGACGTTCGCCCATGCTGGCAAACTGTTTTTTCACCCGGGAACGTAGTTGCCCCGCATACTGCGCGACCTGTCCCAGATGCTGCGGTAACACGGATTCGAGCCGTTCACGCAGCAGGCGGGCAAGGACAGGTGAGGTGCCACCAGAGGAGACTGCCACCATTAACGGCGAGCGGTCGATAATGGAAGGCATGATGAAACTGGCGGCTTTTGGCGCATCGACCACGTTACAGAAAATTCGTCGTGATTCAGCGGCATTGCTGACGCGAAGGTTGACGGCATCGTCATCGGTTGCGGCGATCGCCAGCCAACAGGAGTCGAGCAGGGCTTCATCGAACGGCCCTTCAACCAGCGTCAGCATTCCTTCATTTGCCCATACGGTAAACTGAGGAATAAACGCAAGTGCATTAACCGTTAAACGGGCACCCGCTTCCAGCAGTAACCGCGCTTTGCGTTCTGCGACATCACCACCGCCGACGATCAAGCAGTCGCGGTCACGTAGTTGACAAAATATAGGCAAATGATCCACGACATTACCCCTTAATGATTTGGCTGTTATGCCAGATTCTCAGTTTGGTTGATTTTTGCCGGAACAGGGCGCTCCGATTTTGGCGTAGCATACCAATAACCCAATCCCATGAATACGACACCGGACAAAGTATTACCTAGTGTTACCCACAGCAGATTATGACCAATTCCAGCCAACGTATAAGCATCGCTGTGGTGACCGAACCATGAGAGGGCAAACAGCGTCATATTGGCAACAGAGTGCTCGTAGCCGGAAGCGATAAAAGCCAGCAGGCACCACCAGATAGCGAGGAATTTCGCCGCACCTTCAGTACGGATTGCCATCCAGATCGCCAGGCAAACCAGCCAGTTACACAGCGCACCTTTAAAGAACAGTACTGTTGCAGGTGCGGTGGTTTTTGCCAGTGCTACCGTATGTACGATGCTGGTATCGACCGGTAACAGGCTGCCGCCGCCCCAGCTGTACAGCAGGGCAACGAATACGGAACCGACCAGATTTCCCAGCCAGGTTTGCGGCAGAATTGCCCACATCTGGCTGTGGCTGATGGTGCCCGCTTTCACGCCAAGTGTCAGAAACATTGTGTGGCCGGTGAACAGTTCAGAACCGGCGATAATCACCAGCGTTAAGGCAATACCAAAGGTTGCACCCATTACCAGAGGACGTACGGATGGGTCGAGCAGATTACCGAGAGTAAAAATAAGGATGATGCCGAGGCCAACGTAGGCCCCTGCCATAGCTGAGCTGACCCAGAAGCCAAGTGGATTATTAGCCGACAGGCGTGCAATGCGCGCAGCGTTAGCCGCACACTTATTAATAGTGTCTGTGAACATATGTTGATTATCCTTGAAGTACAAAAATAAAAAGAAATCGTAACCGTAGGCCGGATAAGGCATTTATGCCGCCATCCGGCAATTGCAATTGCCGGATGGCGCTACGCTTATCAGGACTACCAATAAAAGAACTACAAATACGTCAAAAAAGGGGAGGCATTGCGCCTCCCTAAAAATTAATTAACCGCGCAGTTGCACCATGCCGTCTTTCACCCGAGCTTCGTAATGTTTCACAGAAAACTGTTCGTCTTCCATGCACAGACCGTCGCTTAAGCGAAAACGCTGTTTTTTCAGCGGGCTGGCAACCCACAATTCGCCCTGATGTTCAGCAATCAGCCCGCGAGAAAGCACGCTGGACTCAAAGAACGGGTCGATATTGCTGATCGCAAACACCTGATCGCTGTGATATGGGCGGAAAATAGCAACCTGCTCAGTACCTAACAGGGCGCAGACGCCTGTTGCAGGCAGAATGTCATCGATTTTGCAGATGTTTTTCCACTGGCTCATGCGTTTTCCTCCACCAGAGTGACCGGGATGCGCTCATATGGCGTGGCCGGACGATGTTGTTCACGTTCAGGCACAACCTGGACATTCGGATCGCGTTTATCGCTGTTGATAAAGTGTTTAAAACGAACCTGTGCAGATGGGGTGTTGACGGTTTCCGTCCACTCGCACACGACGGCTTCACGCAGACGCGCCATTTCTTCTTCCAGGTGTTCATTCAGACCCAGTTTGTCGTCAATAATGACGGACTTCAGATACTCAATGCCGCCTTCCAGGTTATCTAACCACGGTGCGGTACGGGTCAGTTTGTCTGCAGTACGAATGTAGAACATCATGAAACGATCAAGATATTTGAGCAGCGTTTCGCGATCGATATCCGCCGCCAGCAGATCAGCATGGCGTGGTTTCATCCCGCCGTTACCACAAACGTACAGGTTCCAGCCTTTTTCAGTGGCGATGATACCCACGTCTTTACCCTGGGCTTCAGCGCACTCACGGGTACAACCAGAGACACCAAATTTCATTTTGTGCGGCGTACGAATGCCCTTGTAGCGGTTTTCCAGCTCAACGCCGAAACCTACGCTGTCACCCACGCCATAGCGGCACCAGGTGCTGCCTACGCAGGTTTTCGCCATACGTAATGCTTTAGCGTACGCATGACCAGTTTCGAAGCCCGCTTCAATCAGCTGACGCCAGATTTCCGGCAGGTCATCTTTCTGCGCACCGAACAGGCCAATACGTTGAGAGCCGGTGATCTTGGTGTACAGGTTGAATTCGCGTGCGATACGACCAACGGCAACCAAACCTTCCGGAGTAATTTCACCACCTGCAGAACGCGGGATAACGGAGTAAGTACCGTCTTTCTGGATGTTCGCCAGGAAGTTGTCGTTAGTATCCTGCAGCGGCGTGTGCTGCGGTTTAAGAATGTATTCATTCCAGCAGGAGGCCAGCAGGGAGCCAACGGTCGGTTTACACACTTCACAGCCGTAACCTTTACCGTGTTTTGCCAGCAACTCTTCGAAGGTTTTAATACCTTCCACACGGATGAGATGGAACAGTTCCTGACGCGAATACGGGAAGTGTTCGCACAGGTTGTTGTTGACTTCAATCCCTTGTTTCGCCAGTTCAGCATTCAGTACCTGGGTAACCAGAGGAATACACCCGCCGCAACCGGTACCGGCTTTGGTTTCAGCTTTCAGCGCCGCAACGGTATGGCAGCCTTTGTTGATAGCGGCGACCAGCATGCCTTTGGTGACGTCAAAGCAGGAGCAAATTTGCGCGCTGTCCGGCAGCTTATCCACGCCTATTGAGGGTTTACCGCTGCCTGCGTGCGCTGGCAGAATCAGTGAATCCGGATTTTCCGGCAGTTCGATAGCGTTCAGCACCAGCTGCAACAGGTTACCGTAATCGCTGGTGTCACCCACCAGGACCGCACCGAGTAGCGTTTTGTTATCTTCGCTGACAATCAGGCGTTTGTAGACTTCTTTGCTTTCGTCGAGATAGACGTAGCTGCGGGCACCCGGCGTGCGTGCGTGTGCGTCGCCAATACCGCCAACATCGACACCCAGCAGCTTCAGTTTGGCACTCAGATCCGCGCCTTCGAAGGCATTTTCGCTACCGAGAATATGGTCAACAGCGACCTGCGCCATTTTGTAACCAGGGGCAACCAGGCCATAAACACGGTTGTTCCAACTGGCGCATTCGCCAATGGCGTAGATATCCGGGTCAGAGGTCTGGCAGGCATCGTTAATCACGATACCGCCGCGTGGTGCCACGTCCAGGCCGCACTGGGTTGCCAGTTTGTCGCGCGGGCGAATACCCGTGGAGAAAACGATAAAGTCAACTTCCAGTTCGCTCCCGTCGGCAAAACGCATGGTTTTACGTGCTTCAGTACCTTCCTGGACGATCTCTTTCGTGTTTTTGCTGGTGTGCACACGCACGCCCATGCTTTCAATTTTGCGACGTAACTGTTCGCCACCCATATGATCCAGCTGTTCAGCCATCAGCATCGGGGCGAATTCAATTACGTGGGTTTCAACGCCTAAGCTTTTCAGGGCGCCGGCGGCTTCCAGACCTAACAAGCCACCACCGACAACGGCACCGCGTTTGCTACGGCGAGCGCAGGATTCAATGGCATTGAGATCTTCGATGGTGCGGTAAACGAAACAGTCCTGAGTTTCTGAGCCTTTAATTGGCGGGATCCACGGGAAGGACCCGGTCGCCATGATCAGTTTATCGTAATAGACCGTACGGCCTGCGCTGGAGTGGATCACCTTCTCCTGACGGTTGATGGTAATCGCGCGTTCACCGACTAATACTTTAACGCCATGCTTCTCGTAGAATCCCTCGCGCACCAATGACAGTTCTTCAGCGGTGTGGTGAGAGAAGTAAGAAGACAGGTGTACACGGTCGTATGCTTTGCGGGGTTCTTCACAGAAGACGGTAATATCAAACTTGTCCGCATCAGATTTATCAAGAAGATCCTCAATAAAGCGATGGCCGACCATACCATTACCAATAATAGCGAGTCTGACTTTGCTCATTTTTGCCTCGATTTCTTTTCTATTACTGCCTACCTTAACGATTCAGCAACCCCGCTTATTGATACAAATCAAATTCGCCCTTATATACTCCTTAAGAGGTATATAACTGATTTGTCAGCATTTTTATAAGTCACGGAATTGACAGGCTTTTCATGTTTGTATGAAAAGCATACAAATCGAAGGGTTTTGGCGTGAGTTCTCCTGCCTCTTAAGATTGCGAGGTCTACGCAGTCTGGAGAAGGGAAGGCGGATGATCAAAGGCCGGATGGTCATCCGGCCTGGGGAATGCTTTTATACGCCGGATAAGGTGCTTTAACATCATTATCCGGTATTCAGATTTAATGTGCGGCTGGTGTGCTGTGCTGACGATGGCGCGTAACGAATCCAAGGATAAAGCACATCACGAACACCACGGCATACAGTCCGTTAGCCGTCTGTAATGCAGCCAGAGGACCACTGTGGGCGACAATAGGGCCGGTGACCACGAAGGTCAGCATGGTACCAATAGTGCCGCAGGTCAGTACGAAATTAACCAGTTTTGGTGATGCGACTTTAGTCTGCTGAGAGCCGAGGGTGATAATAGTGGTATAGATCGCGCTGGAGAAGAAGCCCAGTGTCAGAATGAACCACGGCATATGCTCTGGCGTGCCAGTGATGAACAGATACATCAGCACAGTAGCCAGACCGGCCAGTACGGTCAGAATGCGCTGCAAATCAAAGAAACGAAGGATAAAGCTAAACGCCCACATGCCGACCATGTAAGACATCCAGAAGTCACTAACCAGTTTACCCGCATCGTTCAGGCTCATACCGAGGCTTTTGGCGTATTCCGGTACCCAGGAGATAAAACCAAGTTGACCAAGGATGTAACACAATGCAGCAATAGCCAGGAACAGCACGCCTATGCCCCATTTCTCTTTCGCCACTGGTGTTTCCGGCTGCTGTGCATGTTTACCCAGCGCCGGGAATTCACAGCCGAAGGTCAGAATGAAAATCGCGACATAAACCAGGCCAATGCAAGCGTAAACCCAATACCATTCAATGCTGCGTGCCAGCAGGAATGCCGCGACCATTGGGAAAATCATCCCTGCCATGCTGAAGAATGAATCGGTAAACAACAGACGGGAACCGCGCTGGCGACCTTCATACATCTGGGTAACCAGGAATGTCCCAATTGACATGGTGATACCACTGACCAGGCCCAGTACAAACATCGCCGCTGAGAACAGCGCCAGACTATGGCTGAGCATCAGCCCGGCGACGGCCAGCACCATCAGGACGAAGCCAAAACGCAATTGCGTTTTCAGGGGCACAATTTCCATCAGCCAGGCATTGAGAAAAATAGAGATCAGGATCCCGGCATTCAGGAAGGTGAAAGTGTTACTCATACTGGAAACAGGCAAATGAAAATATTCTGCGATGTTTCCCATCACCATCCCGGTGACAATTACCAACGCACCTGTCAGGGCGTAAGAGAGAAAGCTAATCCATGTGAGCTTGATACGATTGCTGTTAGTCATGACTGGCCTGTATTGAAGTGTAAAGCGCGTTGACAGCGCTATGAGCGGGCAGATTTTAGGCGTTTTAGTGATGTATTTAAATGTTTATTGGTAAATTGTGTTTGCGTTACATTTTTTAATGTGATCAAAGTCACTTTATAAGGTTTGGGTGGCGGGATAATCCGCATCGTTACATTTGTTTCAGGTTCGTAAAATTAAGTAAAGGGATGGCCTTGTCCATGAAGGCTCTTTAGAATCAATTCACTTGCTCTATTTCTGCTCTTGTTAAGGAATTCTCATGCTCAAATCGACTCTGGCGGCTGTTGCAGCTGTTCTCGCCCTTTCTGCTCTCTCTCCCGCAGCACTGGCAGCGAAAGGTGACCCACATGTCCTGCTGACAACCTCTGCCGGTAACATTGAGCTGGAGCTGAATAGCCAGAAAGCCCCGGTATCAGTGCAAAATTTTGTCGATTATGTAAATAGCGATTTCTATAACAACACCACGTTTCACCGTGTGATCCCTGGCTTTATGGTGCAGGGTGGTGGTTTTAACGAGCAGATGCAGCAGAAGAAACCTAATCCGCCAATCAAGAATGAAGCCGATAATGGACTGCGTAATACCCGCGGTACCATTGCCATGGCACGTACTGCGGACAAAGACAGCGCGACCAGTCAGTTCTTTATCAACATTGCGGACAACGCCTTCCTTGATCATGGCCAGCGCGACTTTGGTTACGCTGTCTTCGGTAAAGTTGTGAAGGGTATGGATGTCGCGGATAAGATTTCTCAGGTTCCGACTCATGATGTCGGTCCATACCAGAACGTGCCATCAAAACCGATTGTTATCCTGTCAGCGAAAGTCCTGCCATAATCGAATTTTGCGCGGGCAGTTCCTGTCCGCGTTCTCTCCCTTCTCTGCGTAACCCGAAATTGCTGCTTATACTTGTGGCAAGTGTCGGCACATTCAGGGAGGTCACGTGAAAAAACTCACCGATAAACAAAAGTCCAGTCTCTGGGTACAACGGCGAAACGACAATTTTCAGGCTAGCCGGCGGCTGGAAGGCGTGGATATTCCACGGGTTACTCTGAGCGCTGAAGACGCACTGGTGCGCCTTGAAGAATTGAGGAGGCACTATGAGCGATAAATTTGGTGATGGACGTGATCCCTATCTGTATCCAGGTCTGAACGTCATGCGTAATCGTCTGGGCGTTCATCAAACTCAGCGTCTTGAGCAGGCCGCCTGGGAGTTGACGGCGTTGCGTGCGGCGACGATTGAGCTGGGGCCGCTAAAACGGGGCCTGCCGCATCTGTGTGCTATCCATCGCCAGCTGTATCAGGATATTTTCGACTGGGCAGGTCATCTGCGTGAGGTCGACATTTATCAGGGGGATACCCGTTTCTGCCATTTTGCATATATCGAGAAAGAGGGTAATGCGCTGATGCAGGATCTTGAAGAAGAGTCCTGGCTGGCAGGATTACCGGAAGAAAAATTTGTCGACCGGCTCACGCATTATTATTGCGAAATTAATGTGTTGCATCCGTTTCGTATCGGCAGCGGTTTGGCGCAACGTATTTTCTTTGAGCAGTTAGCGATTCATGCCGGGTATGTGCTCAACTGGAATGGCATTCAGGTCGCGGAGTGGAACCTGGCAAATCAAAGTGGTGCAATGGGTGACCTGTCTGCGTTGCGAGCGATATTTCGTAAAGTGGTAAGCGTAGCCGAGGAAACTGAGTAGAATAGCGCGGTTCTTATGTACCGGAGCCGCCATGATCCTGCTTATCGATAACTACGATTCTTTTACCTGGAACCTGTATCAATACTTCTGTGAACTGGGCGCTGATGTTCTCGTCAGGCGTAACGACGAGTTGACGTTGCCGCAAATTGACACGCTTAATCCGCAAAAAATCGTTATTTCTCCCGGACCCTGTACCCCGGATGACGCCGGGATCTCGTTGGATGTGATTCGACATTTTGCGGGAAAAACGCCCATGTTGGGTGTTTGCCTGGGGCACCAGGCGATGGCACAGGCATTTGGCGCGACCGTGGTTCGGGCTGCGAAAGTGATGCACGGTAAAACATCACCGATTACGCATAACGGACAGGGGGTGTTTCAGGGACTCGTGAACCCGTTAACGGTCACTCGCTATCACTCGCTGGTTGTTGCCCCTGCGACACTCCCTGATTGCTTTGAGGTAACGGCCTGGAGCGACACCAGGGAGATCATGGGGATTCGCCATCGGGAGTGGGATCTTGAAGGGGTACAGTTTCACCCAGAGAGTATTCTCAGTGAACAGGGGCATCAGCTGCTGGCTAATTTCCTCAACCGTTGATTTGTGGTTGCTATTCAGTGATTTTTTATTCATATTTTGTGATTATAATTTCACTAACATTTCTGCTTAACTGGGTGGTAATGACATGGCAACTGAACAAACTGCAATTACGCGCGCGACATTCGATGAAGTGATTCTGCCGATTTATGCACCGGCGGAGTTTATTCCGGTAAAAGGGAAAGGGAGTCGAGTCTGGGATCAACAAGGGAAAGAATATGTTGATTTCGCGGGTGGAATTGCCGTTACCGCATTAGGGCATTGTCATCCGGCACTGGTCGAAGCGTTGAAAAGCCAGGGCGAAACGTTGTGGCATACCAGCAACGTTTTCACTAATGAACCTGCTCTGCGCTTAGGCCGCAAAATCATCGACGCGACCTTTGCCGAACGAGTGCTGTTCATGAACTCTGGTACTGAAGCTAACGAAACCGCTTTTAAGCTGGCGCGTCACTATGCCTGTGTACGCCATAGCCCCTTTAAAACCAAAATTATCGCCTTCCATAATGCGTTTCATGGTCGCTCACTGTTTACCGTTTCCGTGGGCGGACAGCCAAAATATTCTGATGGCTTTGGTCCAAAACCGGCGGACATTATTCATGTGCCGTTTAACGATCTGCATGCAGTGAAAGCAGTGATGGACGACCACACCTGTGCGGTGGTGGTTGAGCCAATTCAGGGGGAAGGTGGCGTAACCGCAGCGACACCAGAATTTCTGCAAGGCCTGCGTGAATTGTGCGATCAGCACCAGGCACTGTTGGTATTTGATGAAGTGCAGTGCGGGATGGGGCGTACAGGTGACCTGTTTGCCTATATGCATTTCGGTGTGACGCCGGATATCCTGACCAGCGCCAAAGCCCTCGGCGGCGGATTCCCGGTGAGTGCTATGCTAACGACTCAGGAGATCGCCTCCGCGTTTCATGTGGGATCTCACGGTTCGACCTATGGCGGTAATCCTTTGGCCTGCGCGGTTGCAGGAGCGGCGTTCGATATTATCAATACCCCGGAAGTGCTGGAGGGTATTCAAGCCAAACGTCAGACGTTTGTTCAACATTTACAGAAGATTGATGCGCAGTATGACATTTTTAGCGACATTCGCGGCATGGGCTTGTTGATCGGTGCGGAACTGAAGCCACAGTTCAGAGGCCGGGCACGTGATTTCCTTTACGCTGCAGCGCACGAAGGGGTGATGGTGCTGAATGCTGGCCCGGACGTAATGCGTTTTGCGCCGTCGCTGGTGGTGGATAAAACGGACATTGATGAAGGCATGCAGCGCTTTGCGCAGGCGGTAGCGAAGGTCGTCGCCTGATTACCCGATAGTGCGCTGCTTTCAGGCCTACAGGAAAACAGCGTTAACCCTTCATGTCTCGCAACCGGCGGCTAAGCCAGATGCCATGATGCGGCCTTTGACGCCATGCTACCGACGAAATGGTGTGCATGGTGTTCAGGTGGCCAAGTATACGTTGCAGATGCTGTTCCAGGGTGCTTAACGGGCCTTGGGACAGCATTTCCGAAGACTCGAGAATATTCACATCGCCGGAACTTCCCGGCCCGTCATACTCCAACCGCTGCTGGCAACGCTGGATAGCAATTTCACAGGATTCCAGATACCGCTGTGCTAAATCCGGCGTCAGTATCGTATGTTCCCTTGCCAGAGTGGTCATCGCGTTAATGTGCTCGACAATAAACTGGCTGTGCGTAACCCACAGTTTCATATCTGCCAGATAGTGTGAGTTAAACCCTGGTTCCTGCATCGCCTGGTTCAGTGAGTTAAACAGAGTGTTATGCGCCTGATTAACCCGCATACGCTGATATGCCAGCGGTGTAGCCTGCGGGTCGTTGCTGAGAATCAGGCGAATGGCTTCCTGATCGGATTCTAGCGCATCGTGGGCGTTCTTACGCAGCAGGCCGCTCTGCCATTGCGGCCACAGCCAGAGTGTGCCGCCAAAGGCGATCAAACAGCCCATCACCGTATCGACAAAGCGCGGTACGATAAACTGCTCCCCATTCAGCGTCAGTAGTTGCAGGGTATACACTGCCGTGACAGTAAAACCTACTGTGGCCCAGCCGTAGTTTTTGCGGATAATCAGGTAGCTCACCAAAGTGATAAGCAACATAGCCGCCAGCGTGAAACCCTCGGGGATATGGAAGTGCAATGTGACGCCAGCGATGATAAGCCCAACGAGAGTACCTGCCGAGCGATGCAGAATACGCACCCGGGTTGCGCCGTAGCCATTTTGCGTGACGAACAATATCGTCATCAGGATCCAGTATGGTTTTGGCAAATGTAAGGCGCTACCCATCAGGCTGGCGATACTTAACATGACGCTGATACGCCCCGCATTACGCAGCGCAGGGGATTTAAACGACAAATAGCTTTTCAGAGCAGGGAGCAACGGCAATCGGCGCTGCTTATCAGCCATCAAATCCCGGGCATAAAGCGGGCGCTGGGTACGCAGCACGCGGGCAATGCGGCTAAAGTGCCAGTAGCAGAACTGTCCAACGGGATTATCCGGATGCTGCCTGGCAATTTTTTCCAGGGTGCCAATCTGCTTTTCCATTGAAAATCGCGTAGGCAAGCGGTGATACAAAATGTCATCTGCCAGCACTCGTAGTCGGGCGGCGACAGTTCGCGCATTCCAGCGAATTACCTGCTCTGCATGGCTGCGTTCGACCAGTTTCTGCACCTCTTCCGGTTGATGCAGGCTGACGGAAATATGCTCCTGTAAATCCAGAGCCTCCTGAAAGGCACGCAGCAGGCGTTTGTACTCATTGTTGTGATGTGCCGACAGCATGTGCATCTGCTGATAACACTGGGTAATGAGATCGACTGCTTTCTGCTGGCGTATCAGCAGCGGAGGCAGCGCTTTTTCAGGATCGATGTGCTGGGTCAGCAGACTGTATTTAGCCTCACAGTAATCGGCCAGTTCGCGGTATAGCAGGCTGAGTGATTCACGTAGCGGCTGCTCGCGCCACAGCCAAAACCAGAACCAGTTGAACAGACCGTACCACAATGTACCCAGCGCATAGATTAACAGTGGCTCCCAGACGGGCATGTTCCCGGCAAGGCTAAGCGTGAAAATTGCAGCAATGAGCGAGGCAGGCAACAATCGTGCATGCAGAGGACTTAACTCTGCAGTTACGCCGAGAATAAGCGTCAGGCCGGTGAGGATCAGCGGTAACGGTATGGTCTGCGCCAGCAGTAGTTGCATGATCAAACTGCATCCGGCAAACAGCGACGCACCAATAATTAAGCGTTTAAAAAAGCGTTTATGTGGGGTGTCAAGACCGGCAATGTTGCAGCAGGCTGGGACGAGGGAGAAAAGCAGCCCCAGATGTAGTTGACCGATGATAAGACCGACACCCACAGGTAAACACAGCACCAGCGTCTGTCGTAGTGCGTAGTTGATCTCGGGGTGATAAATCAGTCTTCGCCACATCAGTGTAAACAAAAATGGCGCATTACTGAGTAACGCGCCATTTTGGCGGAATTAACGTGTGCCGTAAACGACGATGGTTTTACCGTGCGCGGAGATCAGGTTTTGATCTTCCAGCATCTTCAGGATGCGACCAACGGTTTCACGGGAGCAACCCACGATCTGGCCAATTTCCTGACGGGTGATTTTGATCTGCATGCCGTCCGGGTGAGTCATCGCATCAGGTTGTTTCGCCAGGTTCAACAGCGTCTGGGCGATACGGCCTGTCACGTCGAGGAAGGCAAGGTTACCCACTTTCTCGGACGTAACTTGCAGACGACGAGCCATCTGGGAAGACAGACGCATCAGAATATCCGGGTTCACTTGGATTAACTGACGGAATTTTTTGTATGAAATTTCAGCGACTTCACATGCGGTTTTAGCTCGTACCCAGGCGCTACGTTCCTGGCCTTCTTCGAACAGGCCCAGTTCGCCAATAAAATCGCCCTGATTCAGATAAGAGAGGATCATTTCCTTCCCTTCTTCATCTTTGATCAGCACTGCCACTGAGCCTTTAACGATGTAATACAACGTTTCCGCTTTTTCACCCTGGTGAATCAGCGTGCTCTTCGATGGGTACTTATGAATATGGCAATGAGACAAGAACCATTCGAGAGTCGGGTCTGTTTGCGGTTTGCCAAGCACCATGCGCGGTTATCCTCTGTTATAAGCTGTCTCCAGAGCCAGAAAACGACGCTGCCTCTGGGGTTGCAAAAATGTGCTTCCCGCTACCTGGGAAGGGGGCTGCTAAAAAGTGCACTGCAGCCTGTAATGTGATGTCCTCTGCATACATGCAGTACGTCATTGTATTACTGTAGCATCCCGACTGTTTTAGCATAGCTTTCGCCGTGTGTCTCCTGGTGTCTCGCTTCAGCATGACGCAGGTCGCCTTCCGTTGCGAGAATTGTTATGTGCGCGTAATCTGTCAGGAAAATTGAAACATTGGAGTTACGAAATATGCAAGCGCGTGTAAAGTGGGTTGAGGGGTTAACCTTCCTTGGTGAGTCCGCCTCTGGCCACCAAATTCTGATGGACGGTAACTCCGGTGATAAAGCGCCGAGCCCGATGGAAATGGTGTTAATGGCTGCGGGTGGTTGCAGCGCAATTGATGTGGTGTCGATCCTGCAAAAGGGTCGCCAGGATGTGACCAACTGTGAAGTGAAACTCACCTCTGAACGTCGTGAAGAAGCACCGCGTCTTTTTACCCATATCAATCTGCATTTCATTGTCACCGGCCATGACCTGAAAGATGCCTCCGTGTCCCGCGCGGTAGATCTTTCGGCTGAGAAATATTGCTCCGTGGCGTTGATGCTGGAAAAAGCGGTGAATATCACCCATTCCTATGAAGTGATTGCTGCTTCGTAATGCACGCCTGATGGCGTCATACTTATCAGGCCTGCATGATGTAAACCCGTAGGCCGGATAAGGCATCAGCCGCCATCCGGCAACACTTCACTCGATCCTCTTTCCTTCCATCAGTCGTTGCACTAACGGCAGCATGATCAATTCCATTGCCAGCCCCATCTTGCCACCCGGTACGACTAACGTATTGATGTGGGAGATGAATGAACCCTGCAGCATCGCCAGCAACCAGGGATAATCGATCCCTTCCAGGTTGCGGAAATGAATCACCACAAAGCTCTCATCCAGTGACGGAATACTCTTGGCCGCAAAGGGATTGGAGGTGTCGACGGTTGGCACACGCTGGAAGTTAATATGCGTGCGGGAAAACTGTGGAGTGATGTAATTGATGTAGTCGTCCATTGAACGCACGACCGAGTCCATCACCGCTTCACGTGAGTGTCCGCGCTCGCTGGTATCACGGGTCAGTTTCTGAATCCATTCCAGGTTGACGATTGGCACAACGCCAACCAGCAGGTCGACATGTCGCGCCACATTTTGTTGCGGAGTGACGACACCGCCGTGCAGTCCTTCGTAGAACAGAACGTCAGTCGGCTCAGGTAGTGGTTGCCAGGGGGTAAACGTACCTGGAACCTGGTTCCACGGAACGGCTTCGTCGTAAGTGTGCAGATATTTACGCGACTGGCCTTTTCCTGCCTGACCATACTCAATGAAGGTTTGTTCTAACAGGCCGAAGTCATTGGCTTCGGGGCCGAAATAGCTGATATGCCGTCCGGCATCGCGCGCTTTGCGGATCGCCATGTCCATTTCCGGGCGGGTATAGCGATGAAAACTGTCACCTTCCACCTCGGCAGCACGCAGATTTAACTGCGCGAAAATTTTACGAAACGCGAGGCTGGTGGTGGTGGTCCCCGCGCCGCTGGATCCTGTTACCGCAATCACCGGATGTTTGGCAGACATAACAACTCCATAAATAGGTTGGTTTTTTTATTATAGTCAGCCGTCGGCAGCGGATTACTCGTGAAGCTGTTTCCTCGGCATAATGTTGACCGTTTCATGCAGTTCGGACCACACCAGCACGGCTTCACCAGATTGTAGTTGGCGTTTGACGTCGGCGACTTTTTGTTCGAGCGAGCGTTCATGTTCACCATAATCGGTGCCTTCACGCAAGACAAAGCTTTCAATCAGGTTGTCCAGTGCTTCCGGGGAGATATCCTGCCACGGGATCATCATGATGACGCCTCCAGGTATGTTGTCAGCCAGTCTGGGATACGGGACTCCAGCCACATCTCAGGATGGCGCAATGTGCCACCAATAAATCCGACGTGTCCGCCGTGTTCGGTTAACTGATATTCCACCTGCGATGGCAGGTTTTCCGGTTTGGGGATCACATGATGATCCATAAAAGGATCGTCTTTGGCATGAATAATCAGCGTCGGTTTGGCGATCTGATTCAATAACGGCATGGCACTACACTGACGATAATAGTCTATAGCATCGGCAAAACCGTGGATTTTGGCGGTGATGAGATCGTCAAAATCGCGAATGCGGCGCAGGGATTTCAGTTGCGCCAGACTGACCGGCAGTGAGCCTGGATAGGCTTCGAGTTTACGTGAGGCATTGGCTTTTAAAAGATTGAGCAGATAGCGCTGATAGACCCGGGAGAAACCTTTCTCCATATGGTAGCTACAGGCTTCGAGCACGAAAGGTGCGGATACGATAACCGCCGCATCTATCGGAATGTCTCGCCCTTCTTTTGCCAGCAGGCATGCCAGCATATTGCCGCCGAGCGAATAACCTACCGCCGCAGTTGGTACGCGGCCGTATTCACGTTCCAGCCAGTGTAAAAACCAGGTGCCGTCTTCGGTTTCGCCGGAGTGATAAATTCGGTTCAGGCGATTCGGTTCTCCGCTACAGCCGCGAAAGTGCATCACCACACCCAGCCAGCCGCGCTTTTGCGCTGCTTCAATCAGTCCATGAGCATATGGACTATTCAGGCTACCTTCCAGGCCGTGAAAAACCACCAGACGCGGTTTATGTTTTGCCTGCTGTGGATCTTCACTCCAGGCCAGATCGACAAAGTCGCCATCAGGTAACTCGAGCCGCTGCCAGTGGGCGTCGAACTTCACTTTACGGCGAATCAAACGCGGTAGCATCGTCTGTAGATGGCGATTACGGATCCCGCGCATCGGACGGAATTCTCGTGAATCGTCGGCGGATGGGGTCATTTCTGTAGGAGTGATTTCAACCATAACACCAGAGCAATCAATAAACGGAATGAGCAACTATACCGCGCAGAAGGCCTGCGGGTTAGTCAATATGTAAGTTTACGCTTAGTCAGTCAGTAGGTTACGCGAGAAAAGATGGATATCCACGCCGGGTTTACGCCGCCATAAACGGGCTTTTCGCGTGCCTGTCGCCATACTTTCACCGGTATCTTCAAACATACCTGATGCTTCAAAGCGGCGGATCAGACTTTTACGCTGAATGGACTGGCCAAGGATTACCTCAGTGGCTTCCTGGAGCTGACCATGAGTAAAGGTATCCGGTAAACAGTAAACGGGCAGTAAAGAATACATCGTTTTTTGCCGTAGCCGATGCAGGGCCGCCTCAATGATTTTCTGGTGGTCAAATGCGAGTGGATAGTCGGCAAGTTTATCAACAGGAACCCAACGGGCATCACTGACGCTGGCAATGTGCGGCTCACAGTCTACCCAGGCGATCAAGGCGAACCAGGTGACGGTCAGGCTCCAGCCGCGCGGATCACGATCTGGTCCGGAAAACGTATCCAGTTGTTCCAACCAGGAAGGAGAAACACCTGTTTTTTCAGTGAGTTTACGCATTGCCGTGGCACGGGTGGAATCATCGTGGGCCATATCAATGAAGCCACCGGGTAATCCCCAGCACCCCTTTTGTGGCTGGTTTGCCCGTTCTACCAGCAACACACACAGCGCCTGTTGATGCAGGGTAAACAACACACTATCCACTGTCACCAAAGGGGAGGGAAAGCGGCGGGCATCATACTGATTCAGATAGTCAGCTTCGGTGGTCATAAGGTACTCACGATGATTTGCAACGCTCACAAGTGTACCAGCCCAACCATGGGGGGCAAGTTTCGTTTTTTCTTGTTACTTATCAGTTAATTATCATCATGGTGAAAATTAATGCTTATTATGCTTGCTTTAAATGTGTCTTAAGGACATTATTAATTGTGTCTAAGGGACATAATTAAGGGGAGAGCGATGAGCGTAAAATTGACATTAACCCTGGATGAGCAGGTGTACGCAATTGCCAGCGGTATTTTTCCTGACGGGGCCGCCTGGTTGAAAGTAACCGATGCGTTGCCATCCTCTGCTCGTCTGATGCGCATTCGGGCGATGGCAATGCGTGATATGAACGACTTTATGCTGGTGGCGCAACTAGTGGAAGCGGTTCGCCACCAAACCGATGTACTGGTCAGTCACCTCGAACTCCCCTGGCTGCCATGGGCGCGCCAGGACCGACATATGGTCGCGGGTGACAGCTTTGCGCTGAAAGTCTTTGCCAGTCAGCTCAATACACTGAAGTTTGACAAGGTAAAAGTGCTCGACCCACACAGCGAAGCCGCGGCAGCGGCAATAGATAACTTTGTGGCTATTTCGCAGGAGACCTGTCTGCAACAAAGCGCGACCCTGCAGCGCCAGTTTCAACAAAAAACGTTGATGCTGGTTGCACCAGATGCCGGGTCGTTGAAGAAAATTGATGCTGTCGCCAGAGCGGTAGGTGTCTCTGAATATGCCATTCTGAGCAAAAAACGTGATGTGGCAACTGGCAATCTGACCGGGTTTGCACTGGTTGCGGGGAATGTTAAGGGCAGAGATCTGCTGATTGTTGACGACCTGTGTGATGCCGGTGGCACCTTTATTGGATCAGCTCAGATTTTACGTGATGCCGGAGCCCGCAGCGTTAGCCTGTATGTCACCCACGGTATCTTTTCTAAGGGTGTTGAACACTTGTTCGCCAACGGAATCGATGCCATCTACACCACAACCTCTTTAGCTGCATCTGCGCTGGCACATCCGCAGCTTGAACTTATCGATATTGACGCGATTTACCGCGCCTGAGGGAGATAATTATTATGAAAATGAACCCTATTCTGGCCATCGACGGCTACAAAGTTTCTCACCGCGTACAGTATCCGCAAGGAACCAGCCGGGTCTATTCCAACTTTACGCCACGCAGCGATCGCTTTTTTTCGTCACCACTGCCGGATGGCAAGCTGGTGTTCTTCGGTCTGCAGGGATTTCTGCAGTGGTTTCTGATCGACCTGTTTAACGAGGCGTTCTTTGCTCGAGCGCAGGAAGAGGTGGTAAAGGAATACAAGCAGGTAATGGACAGCTATCTTGGAAAAGATGCTGTAGCGGTTGACCACATTTGTGCGCTGCACCAGTTGGGTTATTTGCCACTGCATATCAAGGCGCTGGATGAAGGTAGCAAAGTTCCGATGGCGGTGCCGGTATTAACCATCATCAATACCAAACCTGAGTTTTTCTGGCTGGTGAATTACCTTGAGACTGTGTTGTCGGCGGAGCTGTGGAAAGCGTCAACTAACGCTACTATTGCTCACCACTATCGCAAAATCTGCGAACGTTGGGCGGAGAAAACCTGTAGCGATCAGACACATCTCGATTTCCAGTGTCATGATTTTTCATTTCGAGGCATGTCTGGTTTGCAGGATACCATGCAGGCAGGAAGCGGGCATTTGCTGAGTTTTAAAGGTACTGACAGCATTCCATCGTTGCTCTATGCCCGCGATTATTACACTGACGGCGAAGGATATTTTATCGGCGCCAGTATTCCCGCAACTGAGCACAGCGTAATGTGTATGGGGGAGCGCGAGCATGAGATTGAAACTTTTCGTCGCCTGATTGCTGATCTCTACCCGCAGGGATTTGTGTCGATAGTCTCAGATACCTGGGACTACTGGCAGGTGTTGACGGAATATACCCTTGAACTAAAGCACATCATTTTGGCGCGTGAGGGCCGGGTAGTATTCCGCCCGGACAGCGGTAATCCGGTAGATATTCTGTGCGGCACCGGCGCGGATGAAGATTCTCGTGCCGATCGTACCCCGCAGGAGAAAGGCTCAGTGGAAGTGCTGTGGGAAATTTTTGGCGGCACGATTAACTCCAAAGGGTATAAGGTGCTCGACCCACATGTCGGGTTGATCTATGGCGATTCCATTACCCTTGAGCGGGCGAATGAAATCCTGCGTCGCCTGGAAGCAAAAGGATTTGCCAGTTCAAATGTGGTATTTGGGGTTGGTTCATTCACTTACCAGTACAGCACGCGTGATACATTTGGTTTTGCGATGAAAGCAACATGGGGGGAGGTTGACGGTAAAGGACGGACGATCTTTAAAGAGCCGAAAACCGACAATGGTCTGAAACGTTCAGCCCGGGGACTGCTGCGCGTCGCGCGTGATGATCAAGGTGAGCTATGCCTGCATGATGAACAAAACTGGGGGCAGGAGATGGAAGGAGAGTTGAAAACGCGCTTTCTTGACGGCAAGCTTTTCAATCGTGAACATTTCGAACAAATTCGCCAGCGTCTGGCGACGCAACGCTAGTTTACATCCTCCCATTAATCTGTCGCTAGGCCGGATAAGACGCTTTCGCGCCTTTATCCGGCAATCAAGGCTACTCGGCAAGCATTTGCTCAAGCTGTTCCTGCGCGTCCAGCCAGGCCATTTCGCACTCTTCCAGCCCGGATTTTGCGCTCGCCTGTTGTTGCAGGCATGCCGTTAGTTCAGCTTTGCGACTTTGGTCGTACAGTTCGCTGTCGCCAAGCTTCTCTTCCGCCTGTGCCAGTTGTGCGTGTAGCTTTTCCATCTCTTTTTCCAGACGGGTTATCTCTTTACGCAGTGGTTGCGTCAGGGTTCGCAGCTCTGCTTCGCGGCGCTTCTGGTCTTTACGCGCCTGGGCGCTGTTGACACTCTCTTTCGCCGGTTCGTCGCTCTGGTTTTCCTGCTTTTGTACGTCGCTTAGCCACTGCTGATAATCTTCCAGATCGCCATCAAACGGCTCGACCTTCTTGTCGTGTACCAGATAGAGGTCGTCGGTAGTGGAGCGAATCAGGTGACGGTCGTGCGAAACCACAACCAGTGCGCCTTCGAAATCAATTAATGCTTCGGTCAGCGCCTGACGCATGTCGAGATCCAGGTGGTTAGTCGGCTCATCGAGCAGCAACAGGTTCGGGCGTTGCCAGACGATCAGCGCCAGCACCAGACGCGCTTTTTCACCGCCGGAGAAGCGTGCGGTCTGTTCGGTAACTTTATCTCCCTGGAAGCCGAATCCGCCGAGGTAATCGCGTAGTTTCTGTTCCAGCTCTTGCGGCGCCATGCGTGCCAGATGCTGAATAGGGGATTCATCAGCCCGCAGGAACTCCAATTGATGCTGAGCGAAATAGCCGAGCTTAATACCCTTCGCCAGACCGATTTCACCACTGATCGGCGCCAGTTCTCCCGCCAGCAGTTTAATCAGCGTTGATTTACCCGCACCGTTACGTCCTAACAGGCCGATACGTGACCCCGGAACCAGGTTCAGTTTGATGGAGTCTAGGATGACGCGATCGCCATAGCCTGCGCTGACTTTTTCCATTTTCAGCAATGGATTGGGCAGGCTTTCCGGCGCGCGGAAACTGAAATGGAACGGGTTATCGACATGAGCCGGAGCGATGAGCTCCATGCGTTCCAGCATTTTAATACGGCTCTGTGCCTGCTTTGCTTTAGTTGCTTTGGCGCGGAAGCGATCGATATAGCTTTGCAGATGCGCCACGCGCTCCTGCTGGCTTTCGTACATCGCCTGCTGTTGTGCGAGACGCGTAGCGCGCTGAATTTCAAACGCGCTGTAGTTACCGGTGTACTCGAACATCGTCTGTTGTTCGATATGAATAATTTTATCTACCACCGGATCGAGGAAATCACGGTCATGAGAGATCAGGATCAGCGTGCCCTGATAGCTTTTCAGCCACCGTTCCAGCCAGATTACCGCGTCGAGATCGAGGTGGTTGGTCGGTTCATCAAGCAGCAGAAGATCTGAACGACAAATCAGTGCCTGAGCAAGGTTGAGGCGCATACGCCATCCGCCGGAGAAATCGCTGACCGGACGTTCAAGCTGCTCATTCGAAAAACCGAGGCCGTGTAACAGGCTGGCGGCACGCGAGCGAACCGTCCATGCATCAATAGCGTCCAGTTTGCCGTGTACGGTCGCAATGGCGTTTCCATCGTTACGTTCGTTGGCATCGTTCAACTGTGCTTCCAGCTGACGATATTCGCGGTCACCGTCAATCACGTACTCCAGCGCAGGCTGAGGAAGTGCTGGTGTTTCCTGGTTCACCCAAGCGAGCTGCCAGTTACCAGGGAACGTAAATCCCCCGGCGTCGGCGCTGATTTCATTTTTCAGCAATGCCAGCAGGGTAGATTTACCGCAGCCATTTTTACCGACCAGACCAACCTTCTGCCCTGGATTAATGGTGGCCGTGGCATTGTCCAGTAAGACGCGCACGCCGCGACGAATTTGTAACGAGGAGAAAACAATCATAAGGCGCCGTATGTTCAGACTATGTTAATTTATCATTATGATAATGTAATGTGCGGGCGCTTTGCCGCACCGAGGCGCAATGGTAGCCCAAAACGTCGAAAATAGACAAAAGACATAACCGGGAGGGGAATGATGTTCCAGCCAGCGAAAGTTTTGCTGCTGTATGCCCATCCGGAATCTCAGGACTCGGTCGCGAACCGGGTTCTGCTTAAACCGGCCATGCAGCTCAGTAATGTTACCGTGCACGATCTTTACGCACACTATCCCGATTTTTTTATCGATATTCCGCACGAGCAGGAACTGCTGCGTGAGCATGATGTGATTGTTTTCCAGCATCCGCTATACACCTATAGCTGTCCGGCCCTGTTAAAGGAATGGCTTGATCGTGTTCTCAGCCGTGGATTCGCCAGCGGTCCGGATGGAAATCAACTGGCGGGAAAGTACTGGCGGAGTGTCATCACTACTGGTGAGCCGGAAAGTGCTTACCGTTATGATGCGCTGAACCGCTATCCGATGAGCGATGTGCTGCGCCCTTTTGAGTTGACGGCCGGAATGTGCCGGATGCACTGGATGAGCCCTATTATCGTTTACTGGGCCAGGCGGCAGACAAAGCAGGAGCTGGACAGTCATGCTAAAGCGTATGGCGACTGGCTGGCAAATCCGATTCCTTCGGGAGGCCGCTGATGGAAGGTTCTGATTTATTACTGGCGGGAGTGTTATTCCTCTTCGCGGCGGTAGCTGCGGTGCCGTTGGCATCGCGGCTGGGCATTGGCCCTGTTTTGGGGTATTTGCTGGCGGGGATCGCTATTGGTCCGTGGGGACTAGGGTTCATCAGCGATGTGGATGAAATCCTCCACTTCTCTGAATTGGGTGTGGTTTTTCTGATGTTTATTATTGGGCTGGAGCTTAACCCTTCCAAGCTATGGCAGTTGCGACGCTCAATATTTGGCGTCGGCGCAGCTCAAGTGATGCTCAGCGCAGTGGTTCTGGCTGGCCTGCTGATGCTCACGAATTTCTCCTGGCAGGCGGCAGTAGTGGGCGGAATCGGGTTGGCGATGTCCTCAACGGCGATGGCGCTGCAGCTGATGCGGGAAAAGGGGATGAACCGCAGCGAATCCGGGCAACTGGGTTTTTCGGTATTACTATTTCAGGATCTGGCGGTGATCCCCGCGCTGGCGTTGGTTCCGCTGTTAGCCGGTTCTGCTGACGAACATTTTGACTGGATCAAAGTAGGAATGAAGGTGCTGGCCTTTGCTGGCATGTTGATTGGTGGGCGTTATCTGCTCCGTCCCGTTTTTCGCTTTATCGCGGATTCCGGTGTACGGGAGGTATTTACCGCAGCCACGCTGCTCCTGGTACTGGGTTCTGCTTTATTCATGGATGCATTGGGGTTGTCGATGGCCCTTGGAACTTTTATCGCGGGCGTGCTGCTGGCGGAAAGCGAATATCGACATGAGCTGGAAACGGCAATTGATCCTTTTAAAGGTCTGTTGCTTGGTTTGTTCTTCATATCTGTGGGGATGTCGCTAAATCTTGGCGTTCTGTATACCCACATTCTGTGGGTGGTCGCGAGCGTTATTGTGCTGGTAGTTGTTAAGACGCTGGTGCTGTATCTATTGGCGCGACTGAATGGGATGAGAAGCTCGGAGCGTATGCAGTTTGCCGGTGTGTTAAGCCAGGGGGGAGAATTTGCCTTCGTCCTTTTTTCAACGGCATCATCACAACGACTGTTTCAGGGCGATCAAATGGCGCTGCTGCTGGTGACCGTCACATTGTCGATGATGACGACACCGTTGTTGATGAAGCTGATTGATAAATGGCTCTCCCGCCAGATTAACGGCCCGGATGATGAAGATGAAAAACCTTGGGTGGAAGATGATAAACCGCAGGTGATTGTGGTGGGGTTTGGGCGCTTTGGGCAGGTAATAGGCCGTTTGCTGATGGCGAATAAAATGCGTATTACCGTGCTGGAACGCGATATCAGCGCGGTTAATCTGATGCGTAAATATGGCTATAAAGTTTATTACGGCGATGCGACACAAGTAGAACTTTTACGTTCCGCTGGTGCTGAAGCGGCGGAGTCGATAGTGATCACCTGTAACGAGCCTGAAGATACGATGAAGCTGGTGGAACTGTGTCAGCAGCATTTTCCGCATTTGCATATTCTTGCGCGAGCGCGCGGACGCGTGGAAGCACATGAGTTATTACAAGCTGGTGTAACGCAGTTTTCCCGCGAAACCTTTTCGAGTGCGCTGGAATTGGGACGTAAAACTCTGGTTTCATTGGGTATGCATCCGCATCAGGCCCAACGTGCTCAGCTGCATTTCCGGCGGCTGGACATGCGTATGCTACGGGAGTTGATCCCGATACATACCGATACGGTACAAATCTCTCGTGCCAGAGAAGCCCGGCGCGAACTGGAGGAAATTTTCCATCGAGAGATGCAGCAAGAGCGACGACAGCTGGATGGCTGGGATGAATTTGAGTAGGGGATAACCATGGCAATTCGTAAACGTTTTATTGCAGGTGCAAAATGTCCGTCCTGCCAGGCGCAGGACTCGCTGGCGATGTGGCGCGAAAATAATATCGATATTGTTGAGTGTGTTAAGTGTGGCCATCAGATGCGGGAAGCCGATAAAGAAGCACGCGAGCACGTTCGCAAAGAAGAACAAGTGATAGGGATTTTTCATCCGGACTAGCGATATGGCGCAGCTTTTTTTAAGCTAGAGGGTACACGGGTGCAGAATTCCGCTACAATCTGCGCCACTATTCTTTCCATGCTCAGGAGATATCATGAAAGTAGCAAAGGACCTGGTGGTCAGCCTGGCCTATCAGGTACGTACAGAAGACGGTGTGTTGGTTGATGAGTCTCCGGTGAGTGCACCGCTGGACTACCTGCATGGTCACGGTTCCCTGATCTCTGGTCTGGAAACAGCGCTGGACGGTCATGAAGTTGGCGATAAATTCGATGTTGCTGTAGGCGCAAACGACGCTTATGGTCAGTATGACGAAAACCTGGTGCAGCGCGTTCCTAAAGATGTATTTATGGGCGTTGATGAACTGCAGGTTGGCATGCGCTTCCTGGCTGAAACCGACCAGGGACCTGTACCGGTAGAAATTACCGAAGTGGAAGACGACCACGTAGTGGTTGACGGTAACCACATGCTGGCTGGCCAGAACCTGAAATTCAACGTGGAAGTTGTTGCGATCCGCGAAGCAACCGAAGAAGAACTGGCTCACGGTCACGTTCACGGTGCGCACGGTCATGACCACGATCACGACCACGACGGTTGCTGCGGCGGTCATGGCCACGACCATGGGCACGAGCACGGCGGCGAAGGTTGCTGCGGCGGTGGCGGTAAAGGTAATGGCGGCTGCGGTTGCCACTAATACCCTTCATCTTTCAGCCCACAGCGGTATTGGCTGTGATTTGAAATCCTTTGGGTATATATGAGTAGGCCGGATAAGATGTTTACGTCGCTATCCGGCACAAAAAAAGCGGGAATTCCCGCTTTTTTATTGTCTCAATAATGCGGCGGCGGTGTCTCTTCGGACTGCGACGCAATATGGGACGGCTGAGTTGCTTTGAGCTTCTCCGTCAGTAGACGCAGATGATCGCGCAGTTTGGCCATTTCCAGTTCGTGAGCAGTTACCGTCACATTAAGCTCTTCAATGGTTATTTCCTGAAATGCCAGGCGACTCTCCAGTTCAGCCAGCCGAGTTTCCATCGTTGTATCCTGCATGATTCACCTCTTCTGTTATTTCCGGCAGATCGCGGACTGCGGCGAATTCTACTCAACTTTGCCTGTTTGCACAGCACTCATTCCCGTGTGACGAAACTAATTTAAACAAAAAGAGTCTGAAATGTGGTGATAATAGGGCGTGTCCGTATGTTGATTTGTTCTACAACGCTTTATAGTACGTTTTTATGTTAGCTAACCCTGGGGTGAGATGCCCCGGCCCTGGAGAGATGGATGAAATCACTGTTTAAAGTAACGTTGCTGGCGACCACAATGGCCGTTGCTCTGCATGCCCCGATCACCTTCGCTGCTGATACTGCGAAACCAGCCGCTACCGCTGACAGCAAAGCAGCATTCAAGAATGACGACCAGAAAGCGGCTTACGCGCTGGGCGCATCCCTGGGGCGTTACATGGAAAACTCCCTGAAAGAGCAGGAGAAACTGGGCATCAAACTGGATAAAGATCAGCTGATCGCTGGCGTTCAGGATGCGTTTGCGGACAAGAGCAAATTGTCTGACCAGGAAATCGAACAAACTCTGCAGGCGTTTGAAGCGCGCGTGAAGACTTCCGCCCAGGCGAAAATGGAAAAAGACGCGGCTGATAATGAAGCCAAGGGTAAAGCGTACCGTGAGAAGTTTGCCAAAGAGAAAGGTGTTAAAACCTCTTCTACTGGTCTGGTCTACAAAGTAGAGAAAGCCGGTACAGGTGAAGCACCGAAAGACAGCGATACCGTGGTTGTGAACTACAAAGGTACGCTGATTGATGGTAAAGAGTTTGATAACTCTTACACCCGTGGCGAGCCACTCTCTTTCCGTCTTGACGGTGTTATCCCGGGCTGGACAGAAGGCCTGAAAAACATCAAGAAAGGCGGTAAAATTCAGCTGGTTATTCCACCGGATCTGGCTTATGGCAAAACCGGCGTTCCGGGTATTCCGGCAAACTCCACGCTGGTCTTTGATGTTGAGCTGTTAGATATCAAACCGGCGCCGAAAGCGGATGCGAAGGCAGACGCTGCACCGGCAGATAAAGCTGCAGATGCCAGCAAAAAATAAGGTACCAAAAACCGCCGCCCACAGGGCGGCGGTTTTTTATTATCGACAGGATATAATTAATACTGGAAAGCGCCTTGTGCGCTGTATTACTTTAGATGCCCCTAATAGTGATGAGCCTGCCCTGACAACATAACGACAGGCTCCTGAAAAGGAGTGCTTTTTTTCATGTCCAGGTCGCTTTTAACCAACGAAACCAGTGAGCTAGATTTGCTGGATCAACGTCCTTTCGATCAAACCGACTTCGATATCCTTAAATCCTACGAAGCGGTAGTGGACGGGTTGGCGATGCTCATTGGTTCCCATTGTGAAATCGTATTGCACTCTTTGCAGGATTTGAAATGCTCGGCTATTCGCATCGCCAACGGTGAACACACGGGCCGAAAAATCGGCTCACCGATTACCGATCTTGCGTTGCGTATGCTGCATGATATGACGGGTGCGGATAGCAGCGTGTCGAAATGTTATTTCACACGTGCGAAAAGCGGTGTCTTGATGAAGTCGGTGACGATTGCCATTCGCAACCGTGAGCATCGCGTAATTGGTCTGCTGTGCATCAATATGAATCTTGATGTACCTTTCTCGCAAATAATGAATACCTTTATTCCGCCGGAAACCCCGGAAGTGGGCTCAGCCGTAAACTTTGCTTCATCAGTGGAAGATCTGGTGACACAGACGCTGGAATTCACGATTGAAGAAGTGAATGCCGATCGTAACGTATCTAACAATGCGAAGAATCGTCAGATCGTCCTGAATCTGTATGAGAAAGGCATCTTCGATATCAAAGATGCTATTAATCAGGTCGCTGACCGTCTGAACATCTCCAAACATACTGTTTACCTCTATATTCGCCAGTTCAAAAGTGGTGATTTCCAGGGGCAAGACAAGTAATGCGTTTTGCCATCATGGTGACAGGACCTGCCTATGGCACACAGCAGGCGAGCAGCGCGCTGCAATTTGCACATGCGTTGCTTGAGGAAGGGCATGAGTTAAGCCGTGTCTTTTTTTATCAGGAGGGGGTATATAACGCTAACCTTCTGACATCACCCGCCAGTGATGAATTTGATTTGGTGCGAGGCTGGCAGCAAATCAATCAACAATTTGGTGTAGAGCTTAATATTTGTGTGGCGGCGGCGTTGCGTCGTGGCGTTGTTGATGAGACCGAAGCGAAGAGGCTTGGGCTGACAAGTTCGAACTTACAATCAGGTTTTAACCTCAGTGGGCTTGGCTCGCTGGCCGAGGCATCCCTGACGTGCGATCGCGTGGTACAGTTTTAATGAAACGTGTTGCTTTTGTTTTTTCCACTGTGCCGCACGGCAGTGCATCTGGCCGCGAAGGTCTTGATGCATTACTGGCGACTTCAGCATTAACGGAAGACCTTGGTGTATTTTTTATTGGTGATGGCGTCTTCCAGATCCTGCAAGGACAAAAACCGGATGCTATCCTCGCCCGTGATTATATCGCGACTTTTAAACTGCTGGGGCTGTACGATATAGAGCAATGCTGGCTTTGCGCCGCCTCCCTGCGTGAGCGAGGGCTTGATCAGGGGGCCAGTTTTGTGGTCGATGCGACGGTTCTTGAACCCCATGATTTGCGCCGTGAGCTTGGCAACTATGATGTTATTTTGAGGTTTTGACATTCTCATGCTGCATACTTTACATCGCTCCGCGTGGCTTACTGATTTCTCCTCTCTTCTTCGTCTTGTTGGTGAAGACGATGAGCTTTTATTGCTCCAGGATGGCGTGACGGCGGCAATAGATGGTACCCGCTTCCTTGAAAGTCTGCAGAATGCCTCCATTAAGGTCTATGTACTGGAAGAAGACATTAAAGCTCGCGGGTTAGATGGTCAAATTTCAGACAGTGTCGTCAGGGTTGGCTATACTGACTTCGTCAGACTTACGGTGAAGCATCCCAACCAGATGGCCTGGTAATTGTGGGATCGTTGTATATTTCTTGACACCTTTTCGACACCGACCTAAAATTCTGCGTCCTCATATTGTATGAGGTCGTTTTATTACGTGTTTACGAAGCAAAAGCTAAAACCAGGAGCTATTTAATGGCAACAGTTAACCAGCTGGTACGCAAACCACGCGCACGCAAAGTTGCAAAGAGCAACGTGCCTGCGCTGGAAGCATGCCCGCAGAAACGTGGCGTATGTACTCGTGTATATACTACCACTCCTAAAAAACCGAACTCCGCACTGCGTAAAGTTTGCCGTGTTCGTTTGACTAACGGTTTTGAAGTGACTTCCTACATCGGTGGTGAAGGTCACAACCTGCAGGAGCACTCCGTGATCCTGATCCGTGGCGGTCGTGTAAAAGACCTTCCGGGTGTTCGTTACCACACCGTTCGTGGTGCGCTTGACTGCTCCGGCGTTAAAGACCGTAAGCAATCACGTTCCAAGTATGGCGTGAAACGTCCTAAGGCTTAATGGTTCTCCGTTAAGTAAGGCCAAACGTTTTATATTAATGTCAAACTAAACTCTTAGAGTTTTGGACAATCCTGAATTAACAACGGAGTATTTCCATGCCACGTCGTCGCGTCATTGGTCAGCGTAAAATTCTGCCGGATCCGAAGTTCGGATCAGAACTGCTGGCTAAATTTGTAAATATCCTGATGGTAGATGGTAAAAAATCTACTGCCGAAACAATCGTATACAGCGCGCTGGAGACCCTGGCTCAGCGTTCTGGTAAAAATGAACTGGAAGCTTTCGAAGTAGCTCTCGAAAACGTGCGCCCGACTGTCGAAGTTAAGTCTCGCCGCGTTGGTGGTTCTACTTATCAGGTACCAGTTGAAGTCCGTCCGGTCCGTCGTAATGCCCTGGCAATGCGTTGGATCGTTGAAGCTGCTCGTAAACGCGGTGATAAATCCATGGCTCTGCGCCTGGCGAACGAACTTTCTGATGCTGCAGAAAACAAAGGTACTGCAGTTAAGAAACGTGAAGACGTTCACCGTATGGCAGAAGCCAACAAGGCGTTCGCACACTACCGTTGGTAATCCCTTCGGAGTATTAGTCACCAGGCGGGCGCTTCTTGTAAGCAGCCCGCTTTGGGCTACTTAAATTGAACGCCTAAAAGATAAACGAGGAATCAAATGGCTCGTACAACACCCATCGCGCGCTACCGTAACATCGGTATCAGTGCGCACATCGACGCCGGTAAAACCACTACTACCGAACGTATTCTGTTCTACACCGGTGTAAACCATAAAATCGGTGAAGTTCATGACGGCGCAGCCACCATGGACTGGATGGAACAGGAGCAGGAGCGTGGTATTACTATCACCTCCGCAGCGACTACTGCATTCTGGTCTGGTATGGCTAAGCAGTATGAACCGCATCGCGTAAACATCATCGACACCCCGGGGCACGTTGACTTCACTATCGAAGTAGAACGTTCCATGCGTGTGCTTGATGGTGCAGTAATGGTTTACTGCGCAGTTGGTGGTGTTCAGCCGCAGTCTGAAACCGTATGGCGTCAGGCTAACAAATATAAAGTTCCGCGCATTGCGTTCGTTAACAAAATGGACCGTATGGGCGCGAACTTCCTGAAAGTTGTTGGTCAGATCAAAACCCGTCTGGGCGCGAACCCTGTTCCGCTGCAGCTGGCAATTGGTGCTGAAGAAAACTTCACTGGTGTTGTTGACCTGGTGAAAATGAAAGCCATCAACTGGAACGAAGAAGATGCAGGCGTAACCTTCACTTATGAAGATATCCCGGCTGACATGCAGGAACTGGCTGAAGAATGGCACCAGAACCTGATCGAGTCCGCCGCGGAAGCTTCAGAAGAGCTGATGGAGAAATACCTGGGTGGTGAAGAACTGACTGAAGAAGAGATCAAGAAAGCTCTGCGTCAGCGCGTTCTGAACAACGAAATCATCCTGGTAACCTGTGGTTCTGCGTTTAAGAACAAAGGTGTTCAGGCGATGCTGGATGCGGTAATTGATTACCTGCCATCCCCGACTGATGTACCTGCGATCAACGGTATTCTGGACGACGGTAAAGATACTCCGGCTGAACGTCACGCTAGCGATGAAGAGCCGTTTGCTGCTCTGGCATTCAAAATCGCTACCGACCCGTTCGTGGGTAACCTGACCTTCTTCCGCGTGTACTCTGGTGTGGTTAACTCCGGTGATACCATCCTGAACTCCGTGAAATCTGCACGTGAGCGTTTTGGCCGTATCGTTCAGATGCACGCCAACAAACGTGAAGAGATCAAAGAAGTTCGCGCGGGCGACATCGCTGCTGCGATCGGTCTGAAAGACGTGACCACTGGTGATACCCTGTGTGATCCAGATTCTCCGATCATTCTGGAGCGTATGGAATTCCCTGAACCGGTAATTTCCATCGCGGTAGAACCGAAAACCAAAGCTGACCAGGAAAAAATGGGTCTGGCTCTGGGCCGTCTGGCTAAAGAAGACCCGTCATTCCGCGTATGGACTGACGAAGAATCTAACCAGACTATTATCGCCGGTATGGGTGAGCTGCACCTCGACATCATCGTTGACCGCATGAAGCGTGAATTCAACGTTGAAGCGAACGTCGGTAAACCTCAGGTTGCTTACCGTGAAGCGATTCGCGCGAAAGTTACCGATATCGAAGGTAAACACGCTAAGCAGTCTGGTGGTCGCGGTCAGTATGGTCATGTTGTTATCGACATGTACCCGCTGGAGCCGGGTTCAAACCCGAAAGGCTACGAATTCATCAACGACATCAAAGGTGGTGTAATTCCTGGCGAATACATCCCGGCCGTTGATAAAGGCATCCAGGAACAGCTGAAATCTGGCCCGCTGGCTGGTTACCCGGTTGTTGATCTGGGCGTGCGTCTGCACTTCGGTTCTTACCATGACGTTGACTCCTCTGAGCTGGCGTTTAAACTGGCCGCTTCTATCGCCTTTAAAGATGGCTTTAAGAAAGCGAAACCAGTTCTGCTTGAGCCTATCATGAAGGTTGAAGTAGAGACTCCGGAAGAGAACACCGGTGACGTTATCGGTGACTTGAGCCGCCGTCGTGGTATGCTTCGTGGTCAGGAATCCAACGTCACTGGCGTTGTGATCCACGCTGAAGTTCCGCTGTCTGAAATGTTCGGATATGCAACCCAGCTGCGTTCTCTGACCAAAGGCCGTGCTTCTTACTCCATGGAGTTCCTGAAGTACGACGATGCGCCGAACAACGTTGCTCAGGCCGTTATTGAAGCCCGTGGTAAATAAGCCACAGGATTAAAACCTAAGTCCCGTGCTCTCTCCAAAGGGGAGAGCACTATAGTAAGGAATATAGCCGTGTCTAAAGAAAAATTTGAACGTACAAAACCGCACGTTAACGTCGGCACCATCGGCCACGTTGACCACGGTAAAACTACCCTGACCGCTGCAATCACCACCGTTCTGGCTAAAACCTACGGCGGTGCTGCTCGTGCTTTCGACC
>NZ_CAWLWU010000002.1:4380079-4406205 GCF_963864895.1 Citrobacter sp. S-77 | reverse complement strand
TGTAGGTGCGGGCGTTGTTGCTAAAGTAATGAGCTAATTATTGATTAATTAGTTTTGAGCTTAAAAAGGGCGCTTCGGCGCCCTTTTTGCTGCCTGCAATTCATTCGCTGTAATATTTATTCGCATTTTTCGCTAACCCAACCGGCGTGCAAACATAATTGTGCTATTGTAATCATAACTATTCTCATTTACACTTTGCACAGAAATTGAACGGGAGCGATCATGTACGTTTGTTTGTGTAATGCGATAAGTGATAAAAAAATTCGTCAGGCTGTTCGCCAGTTTCATCCTCAGTCCTTTCAGCAATTACGTAAGTTTATTCCTGTTGGAAATCAATGCGGTAAGTGTATTCGGGCTGCGCGTGAAGTGATGCAGGATGAATTAACTCAAATACCAGAATTTAAAGAGATCGCCTAAGTCACACTCTTTTTTTTGACATCCCTGTAGCCCCATCTACGCTCTAAGAGTGGAAGCGGAGGGACTATAAAATGAAAGGTGATGTTAAAATCATAAATTATCTCAATAAACTATTGGGAAATGAGCTTGTCGCAATCAACCAGTATTTTCTCCATGCCCGTATGTTTAAAAACTGGGGACTGACTCGCCTCAATGATGTTGAGTATCATGAATCTATTGATGAGATGAAACACGCCGATAAATATATCGAGCGTATTTTATTCTTAGAAGGGCTGCCAAACTTACAGGATCTGGGTAAGTTAGGGATTGGTGAAGATGTTGAGGAGATGCTGCAGTCAGATCTTCGACTTGAACTTGATGGCGCGAAAGATTTGCGTGAAGCCATTGCCTATGCCGATAGCGTTCATGACTACGTCAGCCGGGATATGATGATAGAAATCCTTACTGAAGAAGAAGGGCATATTGACTGGCTCGAAACGGAGCTGGATTTGATTTCAAAACTTGGCTTGCAAAATTATCTGCAATCACAGATTAAAGTCAGTGACTAATCGCCCTGCATCAGATTTACCCAGCCAATAATAAAACCCGCCGCCGCCAGATATGGCCCAAAAGGCAGCGGGTTTTTTAGTACCTTTCTTCCATCCGTAACGCTCCTAATCCCAATGATGCAACAGGCCAGACAGGCAGCAGTGAAGACCAACAGCGGTAATGATTCCCAACGATGCCACGCACCAAGTGCTGCGAGAAATTTTACATCACCATAGCCTAGTCCTTCCTGTCGTCTTACCAGCCGGTAGCTCCAATAGAGAAGTGAAAACACGCTATATCCCACCACGGCCCCCCAAACTGCATCAGATAATTCAGCCGGTTTACAGCATTGATGATAAATAAGACCACTCCATAGAAGAGGGCAGGTAAACTTGTCTGGCAATAAACCGGTGCGTAAATCCTGTATCCAAAGAAGCCCGCATAAGGACGTGTAGGTAAACAGGAAGAGGAGGTTGATGTACATGCTCGAATTCTCATCGCTAAAGAGATAACCCTCCAGTAAATGTGGCGTCCATACAAGATCCGAATAGCTATAACGGTTGCCTGCTTCCAGTAAAAATATGCATGCGCAAGTTTCTACAATCTGCCTGGAATGGTGCTCGCATTACAGGTCGGGTGATTAATTTCTACACGGCACTTGCGTAAGGCTGAGATTTACGTATAATGCGCGGGCTTGTCTTAATTGACGGCTGGTTCAATCTGAACCACTGATAGTCGATTTGACTATCTGACAATGTTCCCGATTGGGGAACTCTGTAAGAACGGTTACACTCTCCCATCAATCGTAATGGGTTTGAGGAGTAACTATTTCGTCTATAAAATAATTGGAGCTCTGGTCTCATGCAGAACCAAAGAATCCGTATCCGCCTGAAAGCGTTTGATCATCGTCTGATCGATCAATCAACCGCGGAAATCGTCGAGACTGCTAAGCGCACTGGTGCGCAAGTCCGTGGTCCGATCCCGCTGCCGACCCGCAAAGAGCGCTTTACCGTTCTGATTTCTCCGCACGTTAATAAAGACGCGCGTGATCAGTACGAGATTCGCACTCACAAGCGTCTGGTTGACATCGTTGAGCCAACTGAGAAAACCGTTGATGCTCTGATGCGTCTGGATCTGGCTGCCGGTGTAGACGTGCAGATCAGCCTGGGTTAATCAGGTCATCGAGCGATTGAGAGGTTGATACAATGATTGGTTTAGTCGGTAAAAAAGTGGGAATGACCCGCATCTTCACTGAAGATGGCGTATCTATCCCAGTAACCGTAATCGAAGTTGAAGCAAACCGCGTTACTCAGGTTAAAGACCTGGCTAACGACGGCTACCGCGCTATTCAGGTTACCACTGGTGCTAAAAAAGCTAACCGTGTAACCAAGCCGGAAGCTGGTCACTTTGCTAAAGCTGGCGTTGAAGCTGGCCGCGGCCTGTGGGAGTTCCGTCTGGCGGATGGTGAAGAATTCACCGTAGGTCAGAGCATTAGCGTTGAACTGTTTGCTGACGTTAAAAAAGTTGACGTAACCGGTACCTCTAAAGGTAAAGGTTTCGCTGGTACCGTTAAGCGCTGGAACTTCCGTACCCAGGACGCTACTCACGGTAACTCCTTGTCTCACCGCGTTCCGGGTTCTATCGGTCAGAACCAGACTCCGGGCAAAGTGTTCAAAGGCAAGAAAATGGCAGGTCAGCTGGGCAACGAGCGTGTAACCGTTCAGAGCCTGGACGTAGTACGTGTTGACGCTGAGCGCAACCTGCTGCTGGTTAAAGGTGGTGTTCCGGGTGCGACCGGTTGCGACCTGATCGTTAAACCAGCTGTGAAGGCGTAAGGGGATAGCAATGGAATTAGTATTGAAAGACGCGCAGAGCGCGCTGACTGTTTCCGAAACTACCTTCGGTCGTGATTTCAACGAAGCGCTGGTTCACCAGGTTGTTGTTGCTTATGCAGCTGGTGCTCGTCAGGGTACTCGTGCTCAGAAGACTCGTGCTGAAGTAACTGGTTCAGGCAAAAAGCCGTGGCGCCAGAAAGGTACCGGCCGTGCGCGTTCAGGTTCTATCAAGAGCCCGATCTGGCGTTCTGGTGGCGTGACCTTCGCTGCTCGCCCGCAGGACCACAGTCAAAAAGTTAACAAAAAGATGTACCGCGGCGCGCTGAAAAGCATTCTGTCCGAACTGGTACGTCAGGATCGTCTGATCGTTGTCGAATCATTCTCTGTAGAAGCGCCTAAAACTAAGCTGCTGGCACAGAAACTGAAAGACATGGCTCTGGAAGATGTGCTGATCATCACCGGTGAGCTGGACGAAAACCTGTTCCTGGCTGCGCGCAACCTGCACAAGGTTGACGTACGCGATGCAACTGGTATCGACCCGGTTAGCCTGATCGCCTTCGACAAAGTCGTAATGACTGCTGATGCTGTTAAGCAAGTTGAGGAGATGCTGGCATGATTCGTGAAGAACGTCTGCTGAAGGTGCTGCGCGCACCGCACGTTTCTGAAAAAGCGTCTACTGCGATGGAAAAAACTAATACCATCGTTCTCAAAGTTGCTAAAGACGCGACCAAAGCAGAAATCAAAGCTGCTGTGCAGAAACTGTTTGAAGTCGAAGTCGAAGTCGTTAACACCCTGGTAGTTAAAGGGAAAGTTAAACGTCACGGACAGCGTATCGGTCGTCGTAGCGACTGGAAAAAAGCTTACGTCACCCTGAAGGAAGGCCAGAATCTGGACTTCGTCGGCGGCGCTGAGTAAGTCGGAGGAGTAATACAATGGCAGTTGTTAAATGTAAACCGACATCTCCGGGTCGTCGCCACGTCGTTAAAGTGGTCAACCCAGAGCTGCACAAGGGCAAACCTTTTGCTCCGCTGGTTGAAAAAAACAGCAAATCCGGTGGTCGTAACAACAATGGCCGTATCACCACTCGTCACATCGGTGGTGGTCACAAGCAGGCTTATCGTATCGTTGACTTCAAACGCAACAAAGACGGTATCCCGGCAGTTGTTGAACGTCTTGAGTACGATCCGAACCGTTCCGCGAACATCGCGCTGGTTCTGTACAAAGACGGTGAACGCCGTTACATCCTGGCCCCTAAAGGCCTGAAAGCTGGCGACCAGATTCAGTCTGGCGTTGATGCTGCAATCAAAGCAGGTAACACCCTGCCGATGCGCAATATCCCGGTTGGTTCTACCGTTCATAACGTAGAAATGAAACCAGGTAAAGGCGGTCAGCTGGCACGTTCCGCTGGTACTTACGTTCAGATCGTTGCTCGTGATGGTGCTTATGTCACCCTGCGTCTGCGTTCTGGTGAAATGCGTAAAGTCGAAGCAGACTGCCGTGCAACTCTGGGCGAAGTTGGCAATGCTGAGCATATGCTGCGCGTTCTGGGTAAAGCAGGTGCTGCACGCTGGCGTGGTGTTCGTCCTACCGTTCGCGGTACTGCGATGAACCCAGTCGACCACCCACATGGTGGTGGTGAAGGTCGTAACTTTGGTAAGCACCCGGTAACTCCGTGGGGCGTTCAGACCAAAGGTAAGAAGACCCGCAGCAACAAGCGTACTGATAAATTCATCGTACGTCGCCGTAGCAAATAATTTTAGAGGATAAGCCATGCCACGTTCTCTCAAGAAAGGTCCTTTTATTGACCTGCACTTGCTGAAGAAGGTAGAGAAAGCGGTGGAAAGCGGAGACAAGAAGCCCCTGCGCACTTGGTCCCGTCGTTCAACGATCTTTCCTAACATGATCGGTTTGACCATCGCTGTCCATAATGGTCGTCAGCACGTTCCGGTATTTGTTTCCGACGAAATGGTCGGTCACAAACTGGGTGAATTCGCACCGACTCGTACTTATCGCGGCCACGCTGCTGATAAAAAAGCGAAGAAGAAATAAGGTAGGAGGAAGAGATGGAAACTTTAGCTCAACATCGCCATGCTCGTTCTTCTGCTCAGAAGGTTCGCCTTGTTGCAGACCTGATTCGCGGTAAGAAAGTGTCGCAGGCTCTGGATATTCTGACCTACACCAATAAGAAAGCGGCTGTACTGGTTAAGAAAGTCCTGGAATCTGCCATTGCTAACGCTGAACACAACGATGGCGCTGACATTGACGATCTGAAAGTTACGAAAATTTTCGTAGACGAAGGCCCGAGCATGAAGCGCATTATGCCGCGTGCAAAAGGTCGTGCAGATCGCATCCTGAAGCGCACCAGCCACATTACTGTGGTTGTGTCCGATCGCTGAGACTCTGGAGACTAGCAATGGGTCAGAAAGTACATCCTAATGGTATTCGCCTGGGTATTGTAAAACCATGGAACTCAACCTGGTTTGCGAACACCAAAGAATTCGCTGACAACCTGGACAGCGATTTTAAAGTACGTCAGTACCTGACTAAGGAACTGGCGAAAGCGTCTGTATCTCGTATCGTGATCGAGCGTCCGGCTAAGAGCATCCGTGTGACCATTCACACCGCTCGTCCGGGTATCGTTATCGGTAAGAAAGGCGAAGACGTAGAAAAACTGCGCAAAGTCGTAGCGGATATTGCTGGCGTTCCTGCTCAGATCAATATCGCCGAAGTGCGTAAACCTGAACTGGACGCAAAATTGGTTGCTGACAGCATCACTTCTCAGCTGGAACGTCGTGTTATGTTCCGTCGTGCTATGAAGCGTGCTGTACAGAACGCAATGCGTCTGGGCGCTAAAGGTATTAAAGTTGAAGTTAGCGGCCGTCTGGGCGGCGCGGAAATCGCACGTACCGAATGGTACCGCGAAGGTCGCGTACCTCTGCACACTCTGCGTGCTGACATCGACTACAACACCTCTGAAGCGCACACCACTTACGGTGTAATCGGCGTTAAAGTGTGGATCTTCAAAGGCGAGATCCTGGGTGGTATGGCTGCTGTTGAACAACCGGAAAAACCGGCTGCTCAACCTAAAAAGCAGCAGCGTAAAGGCCGTAAATAAGGAGCGTCGCTGATGTTACAACCAAAGCGTACAAAATTCCGTAAAATGCACAAAGGCCGTAACCGCGGTCTGGCGCAGGGTACGGATGTTAGCTTCGGCAGCTTCGGTCTGAAAGCTGTTGGCCGTGGTCGTCTGACTGCCCGTCAGATCGAAGCAGCACGTCGTGCTATGACCCGTGCAGTTAAGCGTCAAGGTAAGATCTGGATCCGTGTATTCCCGGACAAACCGATCACTGAAAAGCCGCTGGCAGTGCGTATGGGTAAAGGTAAAGGTAACGTGGAGTATTGGGTTGCCTTGATTCAGCCGGGTAAAGTCCTGTATGAAATGGACGGCGTACCGGAAGAGCTGGCCCGTGAAGCATTCAAGCTGGCAGCAGCGAAACTGCCGATTAAAACCACCTTTGTAACTAAGACGGTGATGTAATGAAAGCAAAAGAGCTGCGTGAGAAGAGTGTTGAAGAGCTGAACACCGAGCTGCTGAATCTGCTGCGTGAGCAGTTCAACCTGCGTATGCAGGCTGCAAGTGGCCAGCTGCAACAGTCTCACCTGTTGAAGCAAGTGCGTCGTGATGTCGCACGCGTTAAGACTTTACTGACTGAGAAGGCGGGTGCGTAATGACCGATAAAATCCGTACTCTGCAAGGTCGCGTTGTTAGCGACAAAATGGAGAAATCCATTGTTGTTGCTATCGAACGTTTTGTGAAACACCCGATCTACGGTAAATTCATTAAGCGTACGACCAAACTGCACGTACATGACGAGAACAACGAATGCGGTACTGGTGACGTGGTTGAAATCCGCGAATGCCGTCCGCTGTCCAAGACTAAGTCCTGGACGCTGGTTCGCGTTGTAGAGAAAGCTGTTCTGTAATACAGTAGGCATTCTCAACGAATAAACGGCTCAGCGATGAGCCGTTTATTTTTTCTACCCATATCGTTTAAGCGGTGTTATAATGCCGCGCCCCCGATATGGGGCTTTTTTAACGACCTGATTTTCGGGTCTCAGTAGTAGTTGACATTAGCGGAGCACTAAAATGATCCAAGAACAGACTATGCTGAACGTCGCCGACAACTCCGGTGCACGTCGCGTAATGTGTATCAAGGTTCTGGGTGGCTCGCACCGTCGCTACGCAGGCGTAGGCGACATCATCAAGATCACCATCAAAGAAGCAATTCCGCGTGGTAAGGTCAAAAAAGGTGATGTGCTGAAGGCGGTAGTGGTGCGCACCAAGAAGGGTGTTCGTCGCCCGGACGGTTCTGTCATTCGCTTCGATGGTAATGCATGCGTTATTTTAAACAATAACAGCGAGCAACCTATCGGTACGCGTATTTTTGGGCCGGTAACTCGTGAACTTCGTAACGAGAAGTTCATGAAAATTATCTCTCTGGCACCAGAAGTACTCTAAGGAGCGAATCATGGCAGCGAAGATCCGTCGTGATGACGAAGTTATCGTGTTAACCGGTAAAGATAAAGGTAAACGCGGTAAAGTGAAAAATGTCCTGTCTTCCGGCAAGGTCATTGTTGAAGGTATCAACCTGGTTAAGAAACATCAGAAGCCGGTTCCGGCCCTGAACCAACCAGGCGGCATCGTAGAGAAAGAAGCAGCTATTCAGATCTCTAACCTTGCTATCTTCAACGCGGCAACCGGCAAGGCTGACCGTGTAGGCTTTAGATTCGAAGACGGCAAAAAAGTCCGTTTCTTTAAATCTAATAGCGAAACTATCAAGTAATTTGGAGTAGTACGATGGCGAAACTGCATGATTACTACAAAGACGAAGTAGTCGCTAAACTCATGACTGAGTTTAACTACAATTCTGTCATGCAAGTCCCTCGGGTCGAGAAGATCACCCTGAACATGGGTGTTGGTGAAGCGATCGCTGACAAGAAACTGCTGGATAACGCAGCAGCTGACCTGACAGCAATCTCCGGTCAAAAACCGCTGATCACCAAAGCACGCAAATCTGTTGCAGGCTTCAAAATCCGTCAGGGCTATCCGATCGGCTGTAAAGTAACTCTGCGTGGCGAACGCATGTGGGAGTTCTTTGAGCGCCTGATCACTATTGCTGTTCCACGTATCCGTGACTTCCGTGGCTTGTCCGCTAAGTCTTTCGACGGTCGTGGTAACTACAGCATGGGTGTCCGTGAGCAGATCATCTTCCCAGAAATCGACTACGATAAAGTCGACCGCGTGCGTGGTTTGGATATTACCATTACCACTACTGCGAAATCTGATGAAGAAGGCCGTGCTCTGCTGGCTGCCTTTGACTTCCCGTTCCGCAAGTAAGGTAGGGTTACTGAATGGCTAAGCAATCAATGAAAGCACGCGAAGTAAAGCGCGTAGCTTTAGCTGATAAGTACTTCGCAAAACGCGCTGAACTGAAAGCTATCATCTCTGATGTGAACGCGACCGACGAAGATCGTTGGAACGCAGTTCTGAAGCTGCAGTCTCTGCCGCGTGATTCCAGCCCGTCTCGTCAGCGTAACCGCTGCCGTCAAACTGGTCGTCCGCACGCTTTCCTGCGGAAGTTCGGGTTGAGCCGTATTAAGGTCCGTGAAGCCGCTATGCGCGGTGAAATTCCGGGTCTGAAAAAGGCTAGCTGGTAATTGTCACCAATTGAATCACGGGAGTAAAGACAGATGAGCATGCAAGATCCGATCGCGGATATGCTGACCCGTATCCGTAACGGTCAGGCCGCGAATAAAGCTGCGGTCACCATGCCTTCCTCCAAGCTGAAAGTGGCAATTGCCAACGTGCTGAAGGAAGAAGGTTTTATTGAAGATTTTAAAGTTGAAGGCGACACCAAGCCGGAACTGGAACTTACTCTTAAGTATTTCCAGGGTAAAGCTGTTGTAGAAAGCATTCAGCGTGTCAGTCGCCCAGGTCTGCGCATTTATAAGCGTAAAGACGAGCTGCCAAAAGTTATGGCTGGCATGGGTATCGCAGTTGTTTCTACCTCTAAAGGTGTTATGACTGATCGTGCAGCGCGCCAGGCTGGTCTTGGTGGCGAAATTATCTGCTACGTAGCCTAATCGGAGGAAAAAATGTCTCGTGTTGCTAAAGCACCGGTCGTTATTCCTGCCGGCGTTGATGTAAAAATCAACGGTCAGGTTATTACGATCAAAGGTAAAAACGGCGAGCTGACTCGTACTCTCAACGATGCTGTTGAAGTTAATCATGCAGATAATGCACTGACCTTCGGTCCGCGTGATGGTTACGCAGATGGATGGGCTCAGGCTGGTACCGCGCGTGCCCTGCTGAACTCAATGGTTGTCGGTGTTACCGAAGGCTTCACTAAGAAGCTGCAGCTGGTTGGTGTAGGTTATCGTGCAGCGGTCAAAGGGAATGTAGTAAACCTGGCATTAGGTTTCTCTCATCCAGTTGATCATGAACTGCCGGCAGGGATTACTGCAGAATGTCCGTCTCAGACTGAAATCGTGCTGAAAGGCGCTGATAAACAGCTGATCGGTCAGGTTGCAGCAGATCTGCGCGCCTACCGTCGTCCTGAGCCTTACAAAGGCAAGGGTGTTCGTTACGCCGACGAAGTCGTGCGTACCAAAGAGGCTAAGAAGAAGTAAGGTAACACTATGGATAAGAAATCTGCTCGTATCCGTCGTGCGACCCGCGCACGCCGCAAGCTCAAAGAGCTGGGCGCAACTCGCCTGGTGGTACATCGTACCCCGCGTCATATTTACGCACAGGTAATTGCACCGAACGGTTCTGAAGTTCTGGTAGCTGCTTCTACTGTAGAAAAAGCTATCGCTGAACAACTGAAGTACACCGGTAACAAAGACGCTGCAGCAGCTGTGGGTAAAGCTGTCGCCGAACGCGCTCTGGAAAAAGGCATCAAAGATGTGTCCTTTGACCGTTCCGGGTTCCAATATCATGGTCGTGTCCAGGCACTGGCAGATGCTGCCCGTGAAGCTGGCCTTCAGTTCTAAGGTAGAGGTGTAAGATGGCTCACATCGAAAAACAAGCTGGCGAACTGCAGGAAAAGCTGATCGCGGTAAACCGCGTATCTAAAACCGTTAAAGGTGGTCGTATTTTCTCCTTCACAGCTCTGACTGTAGTTGGCGATGGTAACGGTCGCGTTGGTTTTGGTTACGGTAAAGCGCGTGAAGTTCCAGCAGCGATCCAGAAAGCGATGGAAAAAGCCCGTCGCAATATGATTAACGTCGCGCTGAACCACGGCACCCTGCAGCACCCGGTTAAGGGTACTCACACGGGTTCTCGTGTATTCATGCAGCCGGCTTCCGAAGGTACCGGTATCATCGCCGGTGGTGCAATGCGCGCCGTTCTGGAAGTCGCTGGAGTTCGTAACGTTCTGGCTAAAGCGTATGGTTCCACCAACCCGATTAACGTGGTTCGTGCAACTATCGATGGTCTGGAAAATATGAAATCTCCGGAAATGGTCGCTGCCAAGCGTGGTAAATCCGTTGAAGAAATTCTGGGGAAATAAACCATGGCAAAGACTATTAAAATTACTCAAACCCGCAGTGCAATCGGTCGTCTGCCGAAACATAAGGCAACGCTGCTTGGCCTGGGTCTGCGTCGTATTGGTCACACCGTAGAGCGCGAGGATACTCCTGCTGTTCGTGGTATGGTCAACGCGGTTTCCTTCATGGTTAAAGTTGAGGAGTAAGAGATGCGTTTAAATACTCTGTCTCCGGCCGAAGGCTCCAAAAAGGCGGGTAAACGCCTGGGTCGTGGTATCGGTTCTGGCCTCGGTAAAACCGGTGGTCGTGGTCACAAAGGTCAGAAGTCTCGTTCTGGCGGTGGCGTACGTCGCGGTTTCGAAGGTGGTCAGATGCCTCTGTACCGTCGTCTGCCGAAATTCGGCTTCACTTCACGTAAATCAGCGATTACAGCCGAAGTTCGTCTGTCTGACCTGGCTAAAGTTGAAGGCGGTGTTGTAGACCTGAATACGCTGAAAGCAGCTAACATTATCGGTATCCAGATCGAGTTCGCGAAAGTGATCCTGGCTGGTGAAGTAACTACTCCGGTAACTGTTCGTGGCCTGCGTGTTACTAAAGGCGCTCGTGCTGCTATCGAAGCTGCTGGCGGTAAAATCGAGGAATAAGTAGCAGATGGCTAAACAACCGGGATTAGATTTTCAAAGTGCCAAAGGTGGCTTAGGCGAGCTGAAACGCAGACTGCTGTTTGTAATCGGCGCGCTGATTGTGTTCCGTATTGGCTCTTTCATTCCGATCCCTGGTATTGATGCCGCTGTACTTGCCAAACTGCTTGAGCAACAGCGAGGCACCATCATTGAAATGTTTAACATGTTCTCTGGTGGTGCTCTCAGCCGTGCTTCTATCTTTGCTCTGGGGATCATGCCGTATATTTCGGCGTCGATCATTATCCAGCTGCTGACGGTGGTTCACCCAACGTTAGCGGAAATTAAGAAAGAAGGGGAGTCTGGTCGTCGTAAGATCAGCCAGTACACCCGCTACGGTACTCTGGTGCTGGCTATATTCCAGTCGATCGGTATTGCTACCGGTCTACCGAATATGCCTGGTATGCAGGGCCTGGTGATGAATCCAGGCTTTGCATTCTATTTCACCGCTGTTGTAAGTCTGGTTACAGGAACAATGTTCCTGATGTGGTTGGGCGAACAGATTACTGAACGTGGTATCGGGAACGGTATCTCAATCATTATCTTCGCCGGTATTGTCGCGGGACTCCCGCCAGCCATTGCCCATACTATCGAGCAAGCGCGTCAAGGCGACCTGCACTTCCTCGTGTTGCTGTTGGTTGCAGTATTAGTATTTGCAGTGACGTTCTTTGTTGTATTTGTTGAGCGTGGTCAACGCCGCATTGTGGTAAACTACGCGAAACGTCAGCAAGGTCGTCGTGTCTATGCTGCACAGAGCACACATTTACCGCTGAAAGTGAATATGGCGGGGGTAATCCCGGCAATCTTCGCTTCCAGTATTATTCTGTTCCCGGCTACCATCGCGTCATGGTTCGGGGGCGGTACTGGTTGGAACTGGCTGACAACAATTTCGCTGTATTTGCAGCCTGGGCAACCGCTTTATGTGTTACTCTATGCGTCTGCAATCATATTCTTCTGTTTCTTCTACACGGCGTTGGTTTTCAACCCGCGTGAAACAGCAGATAACCTGAAGAAGTCCGGTGCATTTGTACCAGGAATTCGTCCGGGAGAGCAAACGGCGAAGTATATCGATAAAGTAATGACACGCCTGACTTTGGTTGGTGCGCTTTACATTACCTTTATCTGCCTGATCCCGGAGTTCATGCGTGATGCAATGAAAGTACCGTTCTACTTCGGTGGGACCTCACTGCTTATCGTTGTAGTCGTGATTATGGACTTTATGGCTCAAGTGCAAACTCTGATGATGTCAAGTCAGTACGAGTCTGCATTGAAGAAGGCGAACCTGAAAGGCTACGGTCGTTAACGGTCGCCCGAGAAGTTACGGAGAGTAAAAATGAAAGTTCGTGCTTCCGTCAAGAAATTATGCCGTAACTGCAAAATCGTTAAGCGTGATGGTGTCATCCGTGTGATTTGCAGTGCCGAGCCGAAGCATAAACAGCGCCAAGGCTGATTTATTCGCATATTTTTCTTGCAAAGTTGGGTTGAGCTGGCTAGATTAGCCAGCCAATCTTTTGTATGTCTGTGCGTTTCCATTTGAGTATCCTGAAAACGGGCTTTTCAGCATGGTGCGTACATATTAAATAGTAGGAGTGCATAGTGGCCCGTATAGCAGGCATTAACATTCCTGATCAGAAACATGCTGTGATCGCATTAACTTCGATCTACGGCGTCGGCAAGACCCGTTCCAAGGCCATTCTGGCTGCAGCGGGTATCGCTGAAGATGTTAAGATCAGTGAGCTGTCTGAAGAACAAATCGACACGCTGCGTGACGAAGTTGCCAAATTTGTCGTTGAAGGTGATCTGCGCCGTGAAGTTAGCATGAGCATCAAGCGCCTTATGGACCTTGGTTGCTATCGCGGTTTGCGTCATCGTCGTGGTCTCCCGGTTCGCGGTCAGCGTACCAAGACCAACGCACGTACCCGTAAGGGTCCGCGCAAACCGATCAAGAAATAATCGGGGTGATTGAATAATGGCAAAGGCACCAATTCGTGCACGTAAACGTGTAAGAAAACAAGTCTCTGACGGCGTGGCTCATATCCATGCTTCTTTTAACAACACCATCGTTACCATTACTGATCGTCAGGGTAACGCACTGGGTTGGGCAACAGCCGGTGGTTCCGGTTTCCGTGGTTCTCGCAAATCCACTCCGTTTGCAGCTCAGGTTGCAGCAGAGCGTTGCGCTGAAGCCGTAAAAGAATACGGTATCAAGAATCTGGAAGTTATGGTCAAAGGACCGGGTCCAGGTCGCGAATCTACTGTTCGTGCTCTGAACGCCGCTGGTTTCCGCATCACTAATATTACTGATGTGACTCCGATCCCTCATAACGGTTGTCGTCCGCCGAAAAAACGTCGCGTATAACGCTGTCGTTTCTAGGATTGTTGGAGAAAGAAAATGGCAAGATATTTGGGTCCTAAGCTCAAGCTGAGCCGTCGTGAGGGCACTGACTTATTCCTTAAGTCTGGCGTTCGCGCGATCGATACCAAGTGTAAAATTGAACAAGCTCCTGGCCAGCACGGTGCGCGTAAACCGCGTCTGTCTGACTATGGTGTGCAGTTGCGTGAAAAGCAAAAAGTTCGCCGTATCTACGGTGTGCTGGAGCGTCAGTTCCGTAACTACTACAAAGAAGCAGCGCGTCTGAAAGGCAACACCGGTGAAAACCTGTTGGGTCTGCTGGAAGGTCGTCTGGACAACGTTGTATACCGTATGGGCTTCGGTGCCACTCGTGCAGAAGCACGCCAGCTGGTCAGCCATAAAGCAATTATGGTAAACGGTCGTGTTGTTAACATCGCTTCTTATCAGGTTAGTCCGAATGACGTTGTTAGCATTCGTGAGAAAGCGAAGAAGCAGTCTCGCGTGAAAGCCGCTCTGGAGCTGGCTGAGCAGCGTGAAAAGCCAACCTGGCTGGAAGTTGATGCTGGCAAGATGGAAGGTACGTTCAAGCGTAAGCCGGAGCGTTCTGATCTGTCTGCGGACATTAACGAACACCTGATCGTCGAGCTTTACTCCAAGTAAAGCTTAGTACCAAAGAGAGGACACAATGCAGGGTTCTGTGACAGAGTTTCTAAAACCGCGCCTGGTAGATATCGAGCAAGTGAGTTCGACGCACGCCAAGGTGACCCTTGAGCCTTTAGAGCGTGGCTTTGGCCATACTTTGGGTAACGCACTGCGCCGTATTCTGCTCTCATCGATGCCGGGTTGTGCGGTGACCGAGGTTGAGATTGATGGTGTACTACATGAGTACAGCACCAAAGAAGGCGTTCAGGAAGATATCCTGGAAATCCTGCTCAACCTGAAAGGGCTGGCGGTGAGAGTTCAGGGTAAAGATGATGTTATTCTTACCTTGAATAAATCTGGCATTGGCCCTGTGACTGCAGCCGACATTACCCATGATGGGGATGTCGAAATCGTCAAGCCACAGCACGTGATCTGCCACCTGACCGATGAGAATGCATCTATTAGTATGCGTATCAAAGTTCAGCGCGGTCGTGGTTATGTGCCGGCTTCTACCCGAATTCATTCGGAAGAAGATGAGCGCCCAATCGGCCGTCTGCTGGTCGACGCATGCTACAGCCCTGTAGAGCGTATTGCCTACAATGTTGAAGCAGCGCGTGTAGAACAGCGTACCGACCTGGACAAGCTGGTCATCGAAATGGAAACCAACGGCACAATCGATCCTGAAGAGGCGATTCGTCGTGCGGCAACCATTCTGGCTGAACAACTGGAAGCTTTTGTTGACTTACGTGATGTACGTCAGCCAGAAGTTAAAGAAGAGAAACCAGAATTCGATCCGATCCTGCTGCGCCCTGTTGACGATCTGGAATTGACTGTCCGCTCTGCTAACTGCCTCAAAGCAGAAGCTATCCACTATATCGGTGATCTGGTACAGCGTACTGAGGTTGAGCTTCTTAAGACGCCTAACCTTGGTAAAAAATCTCTTACTGAGATTAAAGACGTGCTGGCTTCCCGTGGACTGTCTCTGGGCATGCGCCTGGAAAACTGGCCACCGGCAAGCATCGCTGACGAGTAACCGGATCACAGGTTAAGGTTTTACTGAGAAGGATAAGGTCATGCGCCATCGTAAGAGTGGTCGTCAACTGAACCGCAACAGCAGCCATCGCCAGGCTATGTTCCGCAATATGGCAGGTTCACTGGTTCGTCATGAAATCATCAAGACGACTCTGCCGAAAGCGAAAGAGCTGCGTCGCGTAGTTGAGCCGCTGATTACTCTTGCCAAGACTGATAGCGTAGCTAATCGTCGTCTGGCATTCGCCCGTACTCGTGATAACGAGATCGTGGCAAAACTGTTTAACGAGCTGGGCCCGCGTTTCGCGAGCCGCGCCGGTGGTTACACTCGCATTCTGAAGTGTGGCTTCCGTGCAGGCGACAACGCGCCGATGGCATACATCGAGCTGGTTGATCGCTCTGAGTCGAAAGCAGAAGCTGCTGCAGAGTAATCTGTAGTAACGTAAAAAAACCCGCCCCGGCGGGTTTTTTATATCCGTTGCATCCCCACTTATCTAAAATATCTGTACTCTTTTTGTTCATCTTTTGGAGTGTTGTATGTGGCTACTCGACCAGTGGGCAGAGCGTCATATTATTGATGCGCAGACCAAAGGTGAGTTTGATAATTTGCCTGGTACAGGCGAGCCGCTTGCCCTTGATGATGATTCCCATGTTCCGCCAGAACTTCGAGCCGGATATCGGTTATTAAAAAATTCCGGGTGTCTTCCCCCTGAGATTGAACAACGCAGAGAGGCGATACACCTGCTTGATATCCTCACTGGTATTCGCAAAGATGATCCTCGGTATCAGGAAGTGAGCCGACGCCTTTCTCTGCTTGAACTCAAACTACGACAGGCTGGTCTAAGTACCGAGTTTTTACGCGGCGAGTACGCAGATAAACTTCAACATAAAATTAATGATGACTAGCGGAGGGAGCATGTACCGTATTGGTGAATTAGCAAAACTGGCGGAAGTTACGCCCGATACCATCCGCTACTATGAAAAACAGCAGATGATGGAGCATGAAGTACGCACTGAAGGTGGATTCCGGCTCTATACAGAAAGCGATCTTCAACGTCTTAAATTTATCCGCTATGCACGTCAACTCGGTTTTACTCTGGAGTCGATCCGTGAACTTCTGTCGATCCGCATAGATCCAGAACATCATACCTGCCAGGAATCAAAGGGGATCGTTCAGGAAAGATTAAAGGAAGTTGAAGCCCGTATTGCGGAGCTTCAGACTATGCAAAGGTCACTACAGAGATTGAATGATGCATGTTGCGGTATGGCTCACAGTAGTGTGTATTGCTCTATTCTCGAAGCGCTTGAGCAAGGTGCCAGCGGTACAAAGTCGGGCTGTTGATTTATTGAACCGACGGGAATACACTCGCGCCGTTAAACCAAACAATTGGAGTAATTATGAGTCGTTATCAGCATACGAAGGGGCAGATAAAGGACAATGCCATTGAGGCATTACTGCATGACCCACTATTCAGACAGCGTGTTGAGAAAAATAAGAAAGGGAAAGGCAGTTATCTGCGTAAAGGTAAACATGGCAATCGGGGGAACTGGGAGGCCAGTGGCAAGGAAGTGAATCACTTTTTTACCACTGGCCTTCTTGTTTCAGTGATAGCTTAAGAACGATTATTTTGTTCTTTCAGCAGATCACGAATTTCACTTAGCAATACTTCTTCTTTCGATGGTGCTGGCGGTGCAGCAGGCTCTTCAGCTTTTTTACGGTTTAGTTTATTAATTAGTTTGATGGCCATAAAGATGGCGAACGCAACAATGATGAAATCGAAGATATTCTGTATAAACACACCGTAATGCATCACAACTGCCGGGATATCTCCCTGCGCATCGCGTAGTGTTAACGCAAACTGTTTAAAATCAATCCCACCAATCAGTAACCCAAGTGGCGGCATGATGATATCAGCAACCAGTGATGAAACAATCTTACCGAATGCCGCACCAATAATGACACCCACTGCCAAATCTACAACATTCCCGCGCATCGCAAATTCGCGAAACTCTTTAATAATACTCATTTTATTCTCCCTATGCAGCTGACGTTTATAAGTTTAACAAATGTTTAGGTAATTTCCATTTATGTATTGCTGAAAGATAAATTTATTAATCCATGATAAATAAAGGGAAATAAAAAGGGCGCTGTATTAGCGCCCGAATAATTACAGAAAGAAAGGACTTGGCTGGAATAATCGCTCGACGTCGGTAATAAACTTTTTATCTGTCAGGAACATAATAACGTGATCGCCCTGCTCAATACGCAAGTTATCATTAGCGATCATGACATCATTACCACGTACAACGGCACCAATAATCGTTCCTGGCGGAAGTTTGATTTCGTCAATTGAGCGACCCACCACCCGGGATGTTGTTTCATCCCCGTGCGCGACGGCTTCAATGGCTTCTGCGACACCACGACGCAGCGAAGAAACACCGACGATGTCAGCTTTACGCACGTGGCTCAGTAGCGCTGAGATGGTTGCCTGTTGCGGTGAAATTGCAATATCGATTACGCTGCCCTGTACCAGATCGACGTATGCCTTACGCTGGATCAGCACCATTACTTTTTTGGCTCCCATCCGTTTGGCGAGCATTGCCGACATGATGTTCGCTTCATCATCGTTGGTTACAGCGATAAATAGATCAACTTGATCAATGTGCTCTTCCGCCAGCAACTCTTGATCAGAAGCATCACCAAAAAAGACGATCGTATTCTGCAGTTTTTCAGCAAGCTCAGAAGCACGTTGTTGATCGCGTTCGATCAACTTGACGCTGTAATCTTTTTCCAGTCGACGCGCCAGACCGGCACCGATATTGCCGCCACCTACTAACATAATGCGCTTGTAGGGTTTCTCCAGACGCTGTAATTCGCTCATTACAGCACGAATATGCTGTGAGGCAGCAATAAAGAACACCTCATCACCTGCTTCAACAATAGTAGAGCCTTGCGGACGAATGGGGCGGTCATGACGGAAAATTGCCGCAACTCGGGTATCAATATGCGGCATATGTTCGCGCATTGTTGACAACGCATTCCCGATCAGTGGGCCGCCATAGTAGGCTTTAACCACTGCAAGGCTGACTTTTCCTTCCGCGAAATTAACAACCTGTAGTGCACCTGGATATTCAATCAGACGATAAATGCTATCGATAACCAACTGCTCAGGTGCAATCAGATGATCAATAGGTACTGCATCGGAATGGAATAGCTTGTCCGCATCGCGGACATAATCTGGTGAGCGAATACGTGCGATGCGGTTGGGTGTATTAAAGAGTGAATAAGCTACCTGACAGGCAACCATATTGGTTTCATCGGAACTGGTCACCGCAACCAGCATATCGGCATCATCAGCACCGGCTTCGCGTAGTACTCTGGGATGCGAGCCATGCCCTTGTACTACACGGAGATCAAACTTGTCTTGCAGACTGCGCAGACGCTCACCGTTGGTATCGACTACCGTGATATCGTTGTTCTCTCCGACCAGGTTCTCAGCCAGCGTACCGCCAACCTGCCCTGCGCCCAGAATGATAATTTTCATCAGTCGCGACCCATTATCTCATCACTTTTTGATTAGCTTAGCGTAAAAGAAGCCATCACCTTCTTCCGCACCCGGTAAATTCTGACGTCCGGGTTGCTCTGACGTACCCGTTTCGCTTAATACTGCATCTGGCGTACGGGCCAGAAAGCCTGCAATCTGTTGCTGGTTCTCTTCCGGTAAAATAGAGCAGGTCGCATAAACCAGCGTGCCGCCAGGCTTCAGATGTGCCCACGTTGCATTAAGAATCTCAGCCTGCAACTGTGCGAGTTCGGCAATATCCCGGTCACGGCGCAGCCATTTGATATCGGGATGGCGACGAATAACTCCGGTCGCTGAACAAGGTGCATCCAGCAAAATACGATCGAACTTCTGCTTACCACACCATTGTTGCGGGTAGCGTCCATCACCCTGCTTAATGGTCGCCTTCATGCCAAGGCGTTTCAGGTTGTCGTAAACACGTGACAAACGTTTTTCATCAACGTCCACTGCTGTTACGTTAGCCTCGGGGGCTACTTCCAGAATATGTGTTGTCTTACCACCAGGGGCGCAGCATAAATCAAGGATCTGCTCACCATTTTGTGGTTGCAGATAGCTCATGCAGCCCTGAGCTGAGGCATCCTGAACTGTTACCCAGCCCTGTTCGAAACCAGGTAAAGCCAGTACCGATACAGGAGTTTCCAGCCGCACGGCATCTGGGTATTCCGGATGTGGGAAACCGGTCAGGCCCGCTTCATTCAACAGGCTCAGCCAGGCATCACGGTTGTGGTGGTTGCGATTTACGCGCAGCCACATTGGTGGACGCTGGTTATTTGCCTCAAGAATAGCTTCCCATTGCTGCGGATAGGCACTTTTAATACGCTTCACTAACCAGGACGGATGTAAGAAACGTAGCTCGCTGTGTGCAAACTCAGTGAGTAGTTCTTCCTGGCGGCGTTGAAACTGGCGTAAGACGCCGTTAATTAGTCCTTTCAACTGCGGACGCTTGATAACAACTGCGCCTTCTACAGTCTCGGCAAGCGCTGCATGAGGTGGAATACGGGTATACAACAACTGGTAGAGGCCAACCATGACCAGATAGTGAACTGTGCGCTGTTTGCCCGTCATCGGGCGTTCCATCAGCTGTTTAATTATCCACTCTAGTTGGGAAAGCGTACGTAACACGCCAAAGCAAAGCTCCTGTAACAGCGCTTTATCTTTATCGGATACTTTCTGCTGCATGACGGGTAGCACATTGCTCAACGACTGCCCTTTTTCAACAACCTGTTCGACGGCCTGGGCCGCCATACTGCGTAAATTAATATGTTTTTTCATAAGCGCAAAAATAAAAATGCCCGGAGAGCCCGGGCTTTAAAGAGATGAACCGTCAGAGCAGACGATTTCCGGGCACGAACCACTCCCGGCGCGAATTAAGCAAATCCTGCGCGCTCATGGCCTTTTTACCGGCAGGCTGCAAAGAGATGAGATTCAGGATGCCATCGCCTGTCGCTATCTGGATGCCCTGACGGGTTGCCTCCAGGATAGTACCTGGTTCGGCACCGGCAGGTTTATCGATGACCGTAGCTTGCCAGATTTTGACCGGTTGCTCGTCGATGACGATGTAGCTCATTGGCCATGGGTTAAAGGCTCGGATGCAGCGTTCCAGTTGTGCGGCGCTGAGCGTCCAGTCCACGCGTGCCTCTTCTTTACTGAGCTTCTCAGCATAGCAAACCAGCGACTCGTCCTGAACCTCAGGTTTTGCGGTACCAGTTGCCAGCAGATGCAACGTATGCAGCAGACCCTGAGGGCCGAGCTTAGCCAGCTTGTCATAGAGGCTGGCACTGGTATCGTCGGCGGTGATTGGGCAGGAGAGTTTATGCAACATATCACCCGTATCAAGACCAACATCCATCTGCATAATGGTAACGCCTGTTTCAGCATCGCCAGCCCAGAGCGAACGTTGGATAGGGGCAGCGCCTCTCCAGCGCGGAAGCAGAGAACCGTGAACGTTGATGCACCCCAGACGCGGCATATCCAGCACGGCTTTCGGCAGGATCAGGCCATATGCCACCACTACCATTACGTCTGCGTGTAAGTCAGCAACCAACTGCTGGTTTTCCTGGGGACGAAGAGAAACAGGTTGAAAAACAGGTAACCCTTTCTCTTCCGCCAGTACTTTTACCGGACTGGGCATCAGCTTTTTGCCGCGTCCAGCAGGGCGGTCCGGTTGGGTGAATACGCCGACGACGTTATGTCCAGAAGACAGTAACGCGTCGAGATGACGCGCTGCAAAGTCAGGTGTACCCGCAAAAATTATACGTAGTGATTCTGACACGTTGATCCTTGTCCTTAAGCTCGTGCGTTCAGACGGTCGAGTTTTTCAACTTTCTGACGAATACGTTGTTGCTTCAACGGAGACAGATAATCGATAAACAGTTTACCGACCAGGTGATCCATTTCATGTTGAATACAGATGGCTAACAAGCCATCGGCTTCGAGTTCAAAAGGTTTACCATCGCGATCGAGCGCACGAATTTTAACGGTCTCAGCGCGTGGTACGAGTGCTCGCTGTTCCGGGATCGACAGGCAACCTTCTTCAATTCCAGTCTCACCTTTTTTTTCCAGCAGTTCCGGGTTAATTAGCACCAGACGCTCGTCGCGGTTTTCAGAGACATCAATAACAATAATACGTTGATGAATATCGACCTGCGTTGCCGCCAGACCGATACCTTCTTCGGCGTACATCGTTTCGAACATATCATCGACGATACGCTGAATTTCTGCATTCACTTCTTCAACCGGTTTTGCGACTTTGCGAAGACGCTCGTCCGGAATATGTAACACTTGCAAAACTGACATAGTTATCCAGAGTTGTATTCAGGAGTTGGAAAGATTATTACCTCTATTCTAGACAAAACCCCCTCTGATTGACAGCATCAGTGACCAATCGCAAAGATTGCTAAGGCTGCTTGTGGCAGGGGAATAAGGATGACCCACACCGAGATTTGGTTACGTTTAACACGAGTGAGTGAGCTGTATGGTGATGAGATGGTTCGCGTCGCTCACTTGCTTATTGCTATGCCCTGTATTAACAAAACGATACTTCAACATGCAGGATTCTCGGAGCGACAGGCAGAGCGTTTCTTAACCTTTCCAGAGTCTACTCTGGATAAAACGCTGCGCTGGCTGGAACTGCCCTATCACTATTTAATTGTTGCCGACAGCATGCATTATCCTTCGCAACTTCGCGCTATTGAGGATTATCCAGGAGTCCTCTTTGTTGTTGGAAATCCCGAATGCCTTCATTCATTTCAGGTCGCAGTCGTAGGTAACCGGCAGCACTCCTGGTATGGCGAGCGTTGGGGGCGTTTTTTTTGTGAAAAGCTCGCTGCGTATGGGGTGACGATCACCAGTGGACTCGCTCGAGGTATTGATGGCGTGGCACACAAGGCTGCGGTGAATATGAAAGGGACAAGTATTGCAGTGCTGGGGAATGGATTGGAAACCATTCATCCAAGGCGGCATGTTTGTCTCGCTGAACATCTGGTTGAGGCTGGAGGTGCGCTGGTGTCTGAATTCCCTCTGGACACGCTTCCTTTACCGCGTAATTTCCCCCAACGAAATCGTATTATCAGTGGTCTAAGTAAAGGAGTGCTGGTCGTTGAAGCTGCACAGCGTAGCGGCTCACTGGTTACGGCACGTTGTGCACTGGAACAAGGACGAGAGGTATTTGCCTTGCCCGGGCCAATCGGGAGTCCGGGTAGCGAAGGTCCTCATTGGCTCATTAAGCAGGGGGCGACACTTGTGACGATGCCAGAGGATATTCTGGAAAATTTGCAATACGGGTTACATTGGTTGCCAGATGAGCCTGAAAATTCAATTTATTCGCCAGATCACGAAGAGGTGGCATTGCCATTTCCTGAGCTCCTGGCTAACGTAGGAGATGAGGTAACACCTGTTGACGTCGTCGCTGAACGTGCCGGCCAACCTGTGCCAGAGGTAGTGGCTCAGCTACTCGAACTGGAGTTAGCAGGATGGATCGCAGCTGTACCCGGCGGCTATGTCCGATTGAGGAGGGCAAGCCATGTTCGACGTACTAATGTATTTGTTTGAGACATATATCCATAACGAAGCAGAGCTACGTGTGGATCAGGACAAACTGGAACGGGATCTTACCGACGCTGGTTTTGATCGTGAAGACATCTACAACGCGTTACTGTGGCTGGAAAAGCTTGCTGATTATCAGGACGGCCTTGCTGAGCCTATGCAGCTTGCATCGGATCCTCTTTCTATGCGTATTTATACTGCAGAAGAGTGCGATCGACTGGATGCGAGTTGTCGGGGGTTCTTGTTATTCCTGGAACAGATTCAGGTGCTAAACCTCGAAACGCGAGAAATGGTGATTGAACGCGTACTCGCACTGGATACGGCAGAGTTCGATCTGGAAGACCTGAAGTGGGTGATCCTGATGGTTTTATTCAACATTCCAGGTTGTGAAAATGCATATCAACAAATGGAAGAATTACTCTTTGAAGTGAATGAAGGTATGCTGCATTAATCAATCTTCGTTCAGTATGAGTTGTTATGGCTAAATCAGCACTGTTTACGGTGCGTAAAAACGATCCCTGCCCACAATGCGGGGCCGAACTGGTTATTCGCTCCGGGAAACACGGTCCGTTTCTCGGCTGTTCACACTATCCAGAATGCGATTATGTCCGTCCGCTTAAATCTTCTGCGGACGGACATATAGTCAAAGTTTTGGAGGGTAAGTTTTGTCCTGTATGTGGTTCAGAGCTGGTGCTGAGGCAAGGACGATTCGGGATGTTTATTGGTTGCAGTGATTATCCTGCCTGCGAACATACCGAACTTATCGACAAACCTGATGAAACGGCAATTGTTTGTCCTCAATGCCAGACGGGCCATCTGGTTCAGCGCCGCTCCCGTTATGGCAAAACGTTTTACTCCTGCGATCGCTATCCGGAGTGCCAGTTTGTCATTAACTTCAAACCTTTAGCTGGAGAGTGTCCTGAGTGTCACTATCCGCTCCTCATCGAAAAGAAAACCGCGCAGGGTGTGAAACACTTCTGTGCCAGTAAACAATGTGGAAAGCCGATATCGGCGGAATAAAAAGTGAATAATAACCTGCCCACAGACACAATCGCTGCGGCGATAGAAGTTCTGAAACAAGAAAATGTCATCGCCTATCCAACGGAAGCTGTTTTCGGCGTAGGTTGTAATCCTGATAGTGAAATGGCGGTTACCCGCTTACTGGAGCTGAAACAACGGCCAATTGAAAAAGGCTTAATTCTGATTGCGGCTAGTTTTGAGCAACTCAAACCGTATATCGATGACAGCATGCTTACCGATACACAACGTAAAGCTGTTTTTGCTCGCTGGCCAGGCCCGGTCACTTTTGTTTTTCCTGCTCGTTCTTCCACCCCTCGTTGGTTGACAGGGCGTTTTGATTCTCTGGCCGTTCGCGTCACGGATCACCCGCTAGTGGTTGCATTGTGCCAGGCTTATGGCAAACCGTTAGTCTCTACCAGTGCTAATTTGAGTGGTTTACCCCCTTGCAGAACGGTAGAGGAAGTACGAGCGCAGTTCGGTGTAGACTTTCCCGTTGTTGAAGGCGATACCGGAGGGCGTTTGAATCCTTCGGAAATCCGTGATGCTTTGACGGGTGAACAGTTTCGACAGGGGTAATATGAAAGAAGCCTATGCTGTTTTTGGTAATCCGATAGCGCACAGTAAATCGCCTTTAATCCATCAGCAATTTGCTCAGCAGCTGAAGATTGATCATTCCTATGGGCGTGTACTGGCGCCAATCAATAACTTTGTGAATACGCTGAATACCTTTTTTGCTGAAGGGGGGAAGGGAGCGAATATTACCGTTCCTTTTAAAGAAGAGGCATTTGCGCGAGCCGATGAATTGACTGAACGGGCGTCACTTGCCGGGGCGGTCAATACGCTTAAGCGTCTGGAGGATGGGCGTTTACTGGGAGATAACACCGATGGCATTGGCTTGTTAAGCGATCTTGAGCGTTTATCTTTTATTCGCCCCGGGACACGTATTCTGCTTATTGGCGCTGGTGGTGCATCCCGTGGAGTATTGTTGCCTCTTCTTTCTATGGATTGTGCGGTTACCATCGTTAACCGTACCGCATCTCGAGCTGAAGAACTGGCTCAGATCTTCTCCCATACCGGCAGTGTTCAGGCAGCAGGGATGGATGAACTTGAGAACTACGAATTCGATCTGATTATTAATGCGACGTCCAGTGGAATTAGTGGTGATGTTCCAGCCATTCCTGCATCGTTGATTCATGCTTCCGTCTGTTGTTACGACATGTTTTATCAGAAAGGCGCAACACCGTTCCTTTCCTGGTGTGTGCTTCAGGGAGCAAAACGTTATGCTGATGGCTTGGGAATGCTGGTGGGGCAAGCGGCGCATGCTGTTTTACTCTGGCATGGCGTACTGCCGGAGATTGAACCAATCATTAAAAAGTTGCAACAGGAACTGTCCGCATGAATCAGGCGATCCAGTTCCCCGATAGAGAAGAGTGGAAAGCAGATATCAATGCTGTCGTCTTTCCTGCTATGGTTCATGGCATGCAGCTAATATGTGCCATAAAGGGAGAAGTGTTGGCGCATCGCTTTGGTGGCGACACGCCTGAACAGTGGCTGGAGATTTTTCGGATGCATCGCTGGGATCTGGAAGAAGAGGCAGAAACACTGATCCAAGCCCAGCAAGAAGACGATCACGGCTGGGTCTGGTTACCCTGACTTAAATACTCGTCTTTCCACTTCACATAGTTGTTAGCGGAGTATTGTAGACCAGCTTTCTCTTCATCACTCAGTGGGCGGATCTGCTTTACTGGACTTCCCAGGTACAGATACCCGCTTTCCAGGCGTTTATTTTGTGGAACCAGGCTTCCTGCACCAATCATAACGTCATCTTCTACTACCACACCGTCCAGCAGAATCGAACCCATACCGACCAAAACACGGTTGCCAATGACGCAGCCGTGCAGCATCACTTTATGACCTACGGTGACATCCTCACCAATGATGAGTGGGTTACCCTGTGGGTTAGAAGAGGATTTATGCGTGACATGTAGCACGCTACCGTCCTGAATGTTCGTACAAGCGCCAATTTGCACGTAGTTAACATCACCACGGATAGCCACCAGTGGCCAGATCCCGACATCATCAGCCAGGCGAACATCACCAATGACGACACTGCTGGTATCGATCATCACGCGTTTCCCGATCTGTGGGAAAAGATCCTTATAAGGACGTAGTACATCAGACATGTTTACCTCAACGAAAATAGAGCGGTAATGAAGACTTTGGTTGGATTATTGAGACTGTGCAAGTGATTTAGTTATCAAAAATCAGCCAAATTGCGCAGGAATGTAGCGAAAGGGGCAAAAAAACGTCATTCAGTAAAAAAGATCTAAAAAACACTTGTGCTAAAAAATGGGATCCCTATAATGCGCCTCCATCGACACGGCGGATGTGAATCACTTCACGCAGACAGCCGGTCCGGTTGAAGAGAAAAATCCTGACATTCAGGG
>NZ_CAWLWU010000002.1:4132214-4375235 GCF_963864895.1 Citrobacter sp. S-77 | reverse complement strand
TTAAGAAGTATGGCATTGACCTTTGAGGCAGTTCACTACTCGATAAGAGAGTAGGACAAAAGCGAGAGCTTTGAACGTTGCGAAGCAACGGCCCGAAGGGTGGATCACGCAGTGATTCATAAACTGCCAGGCATCAAATTTAGTGTGCTGATATGGCTCAGTTGGTAGAGCGCACCCTTGGTAAGGGTGAGGTCCCCAGTTCGACTCTGGGTATCAGCACCAGTTTTTAGGTTAAAGTTCGGCGCTTAGAAAAGAATTTGTCTGGCGGCTGTAGCGCGGTGGTCCCACCTGACCCCATGCCGAACTCAGAAGTGAAACGCCGTAGCGCCGATGGTAGTGTGGGGTCTCCCCATGCGAGAGTAGGGAACTGCCAGACATCAAATAAGTGGAAAGGCCCATCCGTCAGGATGGGCCTTTTTGCATTTGCGAATTGTGGAGTATGCCGGATGGCGGCGTAAACAGCTTATCCGGCTTGCAGGTTTTAATGTATGACCTGTGATAAAAACGCTCGGGTACGCTCGGATTTCGGATGGGCAAAAAATTCGTCTGGTGGCGCCTGTTCAACAATCTCGCCAAGATCCATAAAGATCACCCTGTCTGCAACTGTTCGGGCAAACCCCATTTCATGAGTAACACAAAGCATTGTCATTCCCGATTGCGCCAGGCCTATCATGGTATCGAGTACTTCTTTTACCATTTCAGGGTCCAGTGCTGATGTGGGCTCATCGAACAACATGATTTTGGGTTTCATACACAGTGAACGCGCAATGGCCACGCGCTGTTGCTGCCCACCGGAAATTTGTCCAGGGTATTTATGCGCATGTTCAGCAATACGCACTCGTTCAAGGTAGTGCATTGCCAGAGCTTCAGCCTCTTTCTTTGGCATCTTCTGAACCCAGACAGGAGCCAGTGTGCAGTTTTGCAGGACTGTTAAATGAGGAAAGAGATTAAAGTGTTGAAAGACCATTCCAACTTCTTGTCTGACGCGTTCAATATTGCGGATGTCCTCATTGAGCTCAATTCCATCTACAACAATACGCCCTTGCTGATGCTCTTCCAGATGGTTAATACAACGGATCGTTGTTGATTTACCGGATCCAGAAGGTCCGCATAATACGATACGTTCTCCCTGTTTTACCTCCAGGTTTATGTTTTTCAGAACGTGAAACTGTCCATACCATTTGTTGACGTTTTCCAGGGTAATCATCGCGTCGTTAGACTGTATTAATAATTGGCTCATAATTTCCTCAGTGCGGTGTACGCCCGGTGTTAAAACGTTTTTCCAGATGCTGGCTATAACGTGACATGCTGAAGCAGAAAACCCAGTAAATCAGCGCGGCAAAAACATATCCTTCTGTCGACATACCAAGCCAGGCAGGGTCGACGGTGGCTTGTTGTACGCTGCTGAAAAGGTCAAACAGACCGATAATAATGACCAGACTGGTATCCTTGAAGAGGGCGATGATCGTGTTAACCAGGCCGGGGATAACCAGTTTGAGGGCTTGCGGAAGTATGACCAGCCCTTGGGTTTTCCAGTAGCCAAGCGCCAGTGATTCGGCGGCTTCATACTGGCCTTTCGGGAGGGCCTGCAATCCCCCACGCACCACCTCTGCGACATAAGCTGACTGGAAAAGAATTACACCGACCAGCGCCCGAATAAGTTTGTCGATGCTGGTGCCTTCCGACATAAACAGCGGGAGCATGACTGACGACATAAACAGGACAGTGATCAGCGGCACACCACGCCAGAACTCAATGAAAATGACGGATAAAACCCGCACGACAGGCATATGAGAACGGCGCCCCAACGCCAGTAAGATCCCCCATGGGAGCGCGCCTGCAATACCAACAGAGGCTATGATCAGGGTGAGTGTCAGTCCACCCCACTGGCGTGTTTCCACGCGATCGAGACCGAGAAAACCACCGTACAACAGCCACCAGACGATAACCGGATAAACCACCGCCCAGAAGGCGATATAGCGACCACGATGAGGTATCGCTTTCCAGAACATCGGTGCGATAGAGAGTAGGCCGATAATCAGAGCCAGATTAACCCGCCAGCGCTGATCGTGTGGATAGAGCCCATACATGAATTGTCCGAAGCGTTCATGGATAAACACCCAGCACGCTCCCGCTTTTGTACAATCTGCCCGGGTAGAACCTATCCAGTTGGCCTGCAGAAATGCCCAGTTCAGCAATGGGGGAATGAACATCCACATGAGCCATATGCATAACAGAGTGAGCAAACTGTTTGACCAACTGGAAAATAGATTTTTACGCACCCAAAATATCACGCGGCCAGCATGATTACTGCTCTGGCGCGAGGGGTGAGACAGTAGTGCTTTTGTCATCATGACTCCTTAGCGCTCAATGAGTGCGATACGACGGTTGTATATATTCATTAACAGAGAAATGCTCAGACTGATGATCAGGTAAACCGACATAGTGATGGCGATGGTTTCAATGGCCTGACCGGTTTGATTCAGTACGGTTCCGGCAAACAGTGAAACCATATCCGGGTAGCCAATGGCGGCAGCAAGGGATGAATTCTTTACGATATTCAGATACTGGCTGGTCAGTGGTGGAATGATGACGCGGAGCGCCTGCGGGATGATCACCTGACGGAGCGTTACCGGATTGGGAAGGCCCAAAGAACGGGCTGCTTCATGTTGACCATAAGGAACTGCCTGAATACCGGCCCGAATAATTTCTGCAATAAATGCAGATGTATACACTGAAAGCGCCAGTGTTAACGCCGCCAGTTCTGGGATAAGTACCATACCGCCGCGGAAGTTAAAACCGCGCAGTTCGGGTATATCCCAGTGGAGCGCTGCGCCAAAAATCCATTGTGAAATCATCGGCAAAAACACGATCAGCGCCAGTGCTGTTGGCCACGTTCGGCGTAATTGACCTGTTTTTGTCTGGTACATTTTATTGAAACGAAATAGCCCAATAGTTACGACTGCAGCAATCATGAGTGCAGCGCAAAAGGCAAAAAGACCTTCTCCCATCTGCGGCGCCGGAATATAGAGTCCCCGGTTACTCAGGAAAACGAGATCCAGCGCACTGACGGCCTGACGGGGACCAGGCAAATTGCGTAGTACGGCAAAATACCAAAAGAAGATTTGCAGCAGTGGCGGAATATTGCGGAACGTTTCGATATAAATTGTAGATAGCTTACGCAGCAACCAGTTATCTGACAAACGTGCCAGTCCAAGAAAGAAGCCGAGAAATGAAGCAAAAACAATACATAGTGCTGAGACAAGCAGCGTATTAAGCAGACCGACCAGAAAGACACGCCCATAAGTATCGCCCTGCTCATAATCAATCAGATGTTGAACAATACCAAATCCGGCACTGCGATCGAGAAAAGAGAACCCCGAGGTGATACCGCGACTGCTTAGGTTATTAATCGTATTGTGAATGAGATAGATCGCAATGCTAACGACCGCGATGATGGCAAGAATTTGAAATAACCAGGCGCGGACCGCAGGGTTAGAAAAGGAGAGTGATCCTTTTACGGTTGAGCGGCGATGGTACATAAGAAAACCTCGGTAACAATGACTCTGGGTTGAGCGCCGCAGTTGCGGCGCCCGTTACATCACTTCGCATTAACGCACCGGTGGCGCATACTGAATGCCGCCGTTATTCCAGAGGTTGTTTTGCCCACGTTTGATCTTCAGTGGACTTTCCGATCCCACGTTACGTTCAAAGATCTCCGAATAGTTTCCTACCTGCTTAATAATGTTGTAAGCCCATTTATTATCCAGCTTCAGATCTTTACCATAGTCTCCCTCTTTGCCTAACAGGTGTGCCATATCCGGTGTTGCGGGATTAGCGGCTTTTTCATCAACGTTTTTCGAGTTAACACCCATCTCTTCAGCATTCAACATGGCAAACAGCGTCCAGCGAACAATAGAGAACCATTCATCATCGCCGCGGCGTACGACAGGCCCCAGTGGTTCTTTAGAGATTACTTCTGGCAGAACAATCCATTCTGAAGGGTTGCTCAATTTGATTCGCAGGGCATACAACTGAGACTGGTCCGAAGCAAGCGTATCGCAGCGGCCTGATTCCAGAGCCTTAGCGGATTCATCGGAGCGATCGAAGGTGACGGGGGTATACTTCATATTGTTGGCCTTAAAATAATCGGCCACGTTCAGTTCAGTATCCGTGCCTGCCTGAATACAAACCGTTGCACCATCGAGTTCTTTTGCGCTCTTCAGACCCGCTTTGTTGTGGGTAAGAAAGCCAATGCCATCGTAATAAGTCACGCCAGTAAAGGACATCCCCATTCCTGCATCACGTGAGGAGGTCCATGTGGTATTACGGGAGAGCATATCGACTTCACCAGACTGTAAAGCGGTGAAGCGTTCTTTAGCGGTGAGCGGGGTGTATTTTACTTTCGTGTCATCACCAAATACGGCCGAGGCAACACCACGACATACATCTACATCAATACCTGAAAACTTACCGCTTGCGTCGGCATAGGAAAAGCCTGGTAAGCCGTCACTGATTCCGCATTGCACAAATCCTTTTTTCTTTACGGCATCAAGCGTTGCGCCGGCATGTGCCTGATTTGTAATCGCAAGCAGCACGCCGGCCGCAGCCAGGCTGGCTATTATCATCTTTTTCATAGAGCATCCTGTGTGGAGGAATTATTGTTATGGAAACATCTTTTACCTGTCTGTGGCTTTGGCCATACTCTTTTAAGCAAAGGTAGTGCCAGGTTTTTGCGCTCGAATATTCGGCGCAATAAGCAGAGTGTAGACAGGAAAAAATAAATGCAGCGCCCTGAAGTGGTGCAAAATTGAAACGTACGCCACATTTCAGCGCAAAAATTTAAACAGGATGCCTGATAACAATTTCGGGCGTGAATATTGACCGCGTGAGAATAATGATAAGAAGACGTGTTGTTACGAAAAGCTGAAAAGATGCTAACTTTCAGTCGTGAATATGTGAGGGGAATCTATAATGATTTTATTTCAGGGCCAAAGCTTTAAACCATCATTTTGTCTTATATAAAGATATCTTCTTTATTGTTAAAAGCGCGGCTATTACCGCGCTTTTAACATGATTTATTTCGTCAAGGCAACTATCCCAAGTGTCAGACCGGCAACAGCGGCTGCACCACCGGCGATCGCACCTGCTGTTTCCCAGTTATCCTGCGTGGTGCCTTTCATACAGGTATTGGTATGAACCAGACGGCCCTGGTCGTCATATACAGGTACGCAAGGAGAATCGTGTGCACAGCCCGCCAGAAATGCTGTAAGCAATGCAACGGATATTAATCTTTTCATGGTGTTACCTCTAAAATAAACGTTTCGCTAAAAAAGCAAAGACAGGCGCTAAGCTATCTGCGAAATCGAGGGTTATTTTACCACTTCTTAAAAAAAGACTGACATGAGGAATAATCTCAATTCATGTGGATTGTAAACATAATGAATAGATCGGGGAATTTTGGAACCATGTGCTAAAAAAAAGAATGGCTATCTTATTAATAAATAAAGAGGTCATTATCAGGTAAAAAAGGCGCCCGGAGACGCCTTTATTTTACAATTTAATCGCGATGCTGGCTAAAACGCCGTTTAACGACAACAAAAAAGACGGGAACGAAGAAGATCGCCAACAATGTAGCCGTGAGCATGCCCCCCATAACACCTGTGCCGACGGCATTCTGCGCACCGCTACCTGCACCATTACTGATAACCAGAGGCATAACCCCCAGAATAAAGGCCAGAGATGTCATCAGGATAGGACGCAGACGCATACGGGAGGCCTCCAGGGTCGCCTCAATCAACCCTTTGCCCTCTTTATCCATCAGGTCTTTAGCAAATTCGACAATCAGGATGGCGTTTTTGGCAGAGAGGCCGATAGTTGTTAACAGGCCGACCTGGAAGTACACATCGTTATTCATCCCGCGAAGCGATGCCGCCAGCAGCGCACCAACGACACCGAGCGGGACGACAAGCATGACGGAGAATGGAATCGACCAGCTCTCATACAGTGCTGCAAGGCAAAGGAAGACAACGATTAGCGAGATGGCATACAACGCTGGTGCCTGGTTACCTGACAGTCGTTCCTGATAGGACATTCCCGTCCAGTCATGGCCAATACCGTTAGGCAGTTTTTCCGCCAGGCTTTCCATCAGCGCCATTGCTTCACCGGTACTTTTGCCTGGTGCCGCTTCGCCTAACAGCTCCATAGATGGCATACCGTTGTAGCGTTCCAGTCTCGGTGAGCCGTAAATCCAGTGCGCTGAACTGAATGTGGAGAAAGGTACCATTTCGCCATTGGCGCTGCGAACATACAGATTATTGATGTCTTCCGGCAACATACGAAATTTTGCATCTGCCTGAACATACACTTTTTTCACGCGACCGCGGTCAATGAAATCATTGACGTAGTAGCCGCCCAGCGCAGCGGAGATGGTTTCGTTAATATCTGACAAGGAAACACCAAGCGCTTGCGCTTTTTCCTGATCAACATCCAGCTTAAACTGCGCAGTATCCTCAAGGCCGTTGGGGCGTACACGTACCAGCAAATCAGGATGTTGTGCCACCATGCCCAGCAGCTGATTACGTGCCTGCGTTAAGGCTGAGTGTCCCAGCCCTCCCTGATCAATCAGCTCAAAATCGAAGCCGGTTGCGGTGCCCAATTCAACAATGGCTGGCATGTTGAAGGGGAATACCAGGCCATCACGAATCTGACTAAATGCCCGAGTTGCCCGGGCAATTACAGATTCAACGTTATTCTCATCGCCGCTACGCTCTTCCCAGGGTTTGAGGCTGACAAATGCCATCCCTGAGTTTTGCCCCTGTCCACTGAAGCTAAAGCCGTTAACCGTAAAGACGCTTTTGACGTTGGCTTTCTCATTATTCAGATAGTAGTGGGTAACTTGATCCAGCACTTTCTGAGTACGCTCTTGTGTTGCACCGGCTGGTAGCTGAATCATCGTCAGGAACACACCCTGATCTTCCTCTGGCAGGAAGGAGGTAGGCAGGCGTATAAACAGCACCGCCATGCCAATAACAATGATCAGATAGACCGCCAGATAGCGACCCGTTTTACGAATTATACCGCTGACGCTATTGGTGTAGTGGTTGACGCTGTAATCGAATTTGGTATTAAACCAGCCAAAGAAACCACTTTTTTTCTCGTGGTGCTCTGCCGATACCGGCTTGAGCAATGTTGCACAAAGGGCGGGAGTCAGAATCAACGCCACCAGTACTGAAAGCGCCATTGCAGAAACAATAGTAATAGAGAACTGTCGGTAAATTGCCCCGGTTGAACCTCCAAAGAAGGCCATTGGGATAAACACCGCAGATAGCACCATGGCAATACCAACCAGCGCCCCCTGTATTTGTGACATGGATTTTTCTGTCGCTTCTCTGGGCGGCAGATTGTCTTCCATCATCACGCGCTCCACGTTTTCTACTACGACTATCGCATCATCGACCAGCAGGCCGATGGCGAGTACCATGCCGAACATTGTCAGGGTGTTTATCGAGTAGCCAAATGCAGCAAGTACGGCGAATGTCCCCAACAGCACCACAGGCACAGCGATAGTCGGAATTAGCGTTGCGCGAATGTTTTGCAGAAACAGGTACATCACCAGGAAAACCAGTACGATCGCTTCAAACAGCGTTTTTACCACCTCGTGAATAGAGATGGTAACAAACGGTGTGGTGTCGTACGGATAGACTACCTGCATTCCCTGGGGGAAGAACGGCTGTAATTCAGTCAGTTTTGCTTTGATTGCGTTGGCGGTATCCAGAGCGTTTGCACCGGTTGCCAGCTTAATACCCAAACCGGATGCCGGTTTACCGTTAATACGTGCAACGACGTTGTAGTTTTCACCCCCCAACTCAATGCGTGCAACGTCCTTGAGGTGAACAACAGAACCGTCGCTGTTCACGCGTAAGGTCACTTTGCCAAACTCTTCAGGATCTTTCAGTCGCGTTTGCGCAATGATAGAGGCGTTGAGCTGTTGGTTAGGTAAGGCAGGTGTACCCCCTAACTGACCTGCGGCGATCTGGTCGTTTTGTACTTTCAACTGGTTAATGACATCAACCGGCGTGAGTTGATACTTGTTCAATAAATTCGCATCCAGCCAGATACGCATGGCGTACTGCGCGCCAAACAGCTGCACGTCACCTACGCCGTTCAGCCGGCTGATAGAGTCTTTAATGTTGGAAGCGACATAGTCAGAGATGTCATCCTGAGTTGTCTGCGGGTTGTCAGAAACAAACCCCGCGACCATCAAAAAGCTGCTACTTGATTTCTCAACGGCGATACCCTGCTGTTGAACTTCTTGAGGCAGTAAAGGTGTCGCGAGCTGCAGTTTGTTTTGTACCTGAACCTGTGCGATATCGGGATCGGTGCCGGACTGGAACGTTAACGTAATGGTTACGCTCCCGGCCGAATCGCTGGTGGAGGACATATACATCAGGTTATCGATACCGTTCATGTTTTGTTCGATAACCTGCGTTACGGTATCCTGCACCGTCTGTGCATCCGCGCCTGGGTAGGTCGCAGAAATCGCTACGGCAGGGGGGGCAATAGTTGGGTACTGCGCCACGGGCAGTTGCATGATTGCCAGAGCGCCCGCCATCATCAGAATGATGGCCAGTACCCAGGCAAAGATAGGTCGCCTAATAAAAAAGTTTGCCATGTCCGGTTACCTTATTGTGTGGCTTTCGCGGCTGGAGTTTCGGTATCGGCGGTCGCTTTTACCTGCACTCCCGGACGAGCTTTTTGTAATCCGCTGACGATAACTTTGTCGCCCGGTTGTAAGCCTTCGCTTATGAGCCATTTGTCACCAATGGCTTGTACGGCCACAACGGCATGAGCTTCGACCTGGTTCTTATCATTGACGACCATCACGGTTGCATCTCCGCGAGGTGTACGTGTCACACCCTGTTGTGGAACAAGAATGGCGTTAGGTTGGATACCTTCATCGATGCGGGCGCGTACAAACATGCCTGGCAGTAGAGAGTGCTGTGGGTTAGGGAAAACGGCTCTCAGGGTGATGGATCCGGTACTCTCGTCAACCGTCACGTCAGAAAATTGCAAAGAGCCTTTCAGCGGGTATGACTGGCCATTCTCCATCACCAGTTCAACGGTACTGCTGGTGTTGTCTTTATGTAGGCTACCTTGTGCAACAGACTGTTTGAGCCGCATAAAATCGCTACTGGACTGCGTCACGTCGACGTAAATGGGATCAAGCTGTTGCACGGTGGCTAACGCTGTCGCCTGACCATTGGTAACTAACGCACCTTCGGTAACGTTAGATTTACCGATACGTCCGCTAATGGGCGATGTCACTTTGGTGTAAGCGAGATTGATACGAGCGCTTTCGACCGCAGCTTTGGCGGCGATGACGGAGGCGTCGGCCTGACGAGCATCAGCAATGGCTTGATCGTACTCTTGCTGGCTGATGTACTTTGTTCCGACCAACGGGACATAACGTTTTACTGTTAAATGGGCGATAGCCGCTGCGGCCTCGCTTTTTGCCAGTTCACCTTTGGCGCTATCATAGTCGGCCTGATAAGTTGCGGGATCAATCTGATAAAGCGACTTGCCTGCTTCAACATCACTCCCTTCAGTGAAATTCCTTTTCAGCACAATCCCGCTGACCTGAGGGCGAACTTCTGCAATACGGAAGGCTGTTGTACGGCCCGGCAATTCAGTCGTAACGGCTAAGGGGGCCGATTCCACAACATGGACAGTAACCTGTGGCTCGGCAGGATGAGTTTGTGTTTCTCCCTGATCGTTACAACCGACGAGTAATGCAGTGGAGATGATAATGAATGAGGGCAGGAGTGAGAGCCTGGCATTTTTCGTCATTACTTTTCCTTAAAAACCGAAAGCTCGTTATTTACCGGATAACGGCAAGGCGATAACGCGCGCAAATAAAATAATAGTTGGCTATCCTACAAATTATTAGCTTGCGATGTAAGTAATACTTATTTTGCTGTACGATGCACGGCACATAAAAACAAAAAAAGATTAATCAGCTACCTTTTCGTTAGCAGGAAGTATGCAATGACCTGATGCAGGTAAACACATGTTGAAATAAACATTTGCCCAATGAATATATTAACTAATTTTTATTTGTTTTGATTATTTATGTATGTTGCACGTAATGAAATATTTTAGATCTCGTCTAAATAAATGCGAAGTGATACATTTGCTCCATATGGCAAATATTTGATAAGAAAGTTTATCAATTCCTATTCTGTCCCAGGCATTTGAAACCATGGCTAAAAAAACGAAAGCTGATGCCCTCAAAACACGACAGCATCTCATTGAAACAGCGATTGTACAGTTTGCTCTACGTGGTGTAGGCAATACGACGCTAAACGACATTGCGGATGCCGCCAACGTGACGCGAGGCGCAATCTATTGGCATTTCGAAAATAAGATCCAACTGTTTAATGAGTTATGGCTACAGCAACCCCCTTTGCGCGATCTTATTCAGGACAGACTCATTGGACGCTGGGGTAATAATCCGTTACAGCGATTGCGAGAAAAACTGGTCGTTGGTTTGCAGTATATTGCTGAGATACCTCGTCAGCAGGCATTAATGCAGATTCTATATCATAAGTGTGAATTCAATAGCGATATGATATCAGAGCAGGAAATTCGCGATAAAATAGGACTAAGTCATCAGAGTATCCGTAAATCTTTACAGGAATGTATGGATGAAAACCTTATCGCAAGCAGTCTGGATTTAGACGTTATTATAATTATTCTCCATGGGAGTTTCAGTGGGATAATAAAAAACTGGCTAATGAATCCAGCAAGTTATGATCTGTATGGGCAAGCGCCGGTATTAGTGGATAACGTATTAAAAATGCTAAGCCCTGATGGCTGTGTGATGCAGTTGATCAAGAGTGAAAATCAGGTTGGGTAGTTTCAGCCGCCATGGCCTGACGGCTGCTATAAAACATCTGTTACCGTGCGTGCTATTCGAGGTCGACGCAATTGACCAGCTTGAGGGGATTCACTGAATTCATATTCCGGCACTTATCGTGCTCTGTTGTCATCAACTCTATCCACTGTATGAGCAGCGCATCAAAAAGAAAAACGAAGACCGCAAAAACAACCAGCCACCAATACTTGCGAATCATTACCAAATCCTGTGTATTCATGCCCAAGTGTGCTGGGAATATACACGAAATCCAAAAGCTGAAAAGCAGACTTACAATGCTTTTACTTTGTTGAGATCTTGCCGCTATTTTCAGTTAATCGACTCTTTTTAGACCGATTATTGGTCTTTCGCTTTTTTATTCTTTGTCAAGCTCATTCTCTGAAAAATGGGAGCTGACACCCAGTCTCCTGAGTCCCATTTTTACGTATTCATCATTGATCTCAATCCCAACGAATTTGCGACCCAGTTCCACTGCAGTAGCCCCGGTGGTGAAACTGCCTGCAAACGGATCTAACACCACGTCATCTGAGTTAGAGGATGCCAGAATGATACGCTCTAACAGGGCCTTAGGTTTTTGGGTTGGATGATTTTCGTATTCATCCATCAGGTAGCGAACGCGCGAGAACTCCCAAACATTGCCAGGTACTTTTTTCTGATTGTACGGCTGGGGCGGGTTCTTTCTGTAATCGATAAGCGCGCGTTTGGCTCCTGTTTTGGCTTCAACCAGAATATCATCACGATTAAACGTGTAGCTTTTCTGATCTTTTACCATCATCAGGATCGGTTCATACATGGAACCAAAGAAGTTTTTGGCCTGGACTGCAGAGCTATCATATGACCACACAATGCGACTTTTAATGGTAAAAAGCTGTCTGCATTTGAGGTCGATATACGGCATGTTCTCTGTGCTGTTCATGATGTACATAGTGCCCTGTGGCTTAAGAATGCGATGGCACTCTTCAATACACTCAAACAACCAGACCAGGAAGGTCTCTTCGTCCCAGGATTCCACCATTCCGTCAAAGTCTTTGCCGATGTTATAAGGTGGGTCGGCAAAAATGAGATCGACGCTTTCGGGTGCGAGCTTTTGCAGTTCAGTTAGCGCATCACCCTGGATTATCTTTTTCGATTCATCGCCAAAATAGACAGGTTCACATCTCGCCTTCATCGCCAAAGCCTCCGTGTGATGCAAATAAAAAAGGCGCTTCCCCATGCCGAGTAGCGCCTTTTAAAACAAACATATCGCTGATTAGTATCAGTTCATGCCGTATTTTTTCAGTTTTTTACGCAGCGTACCACGGTTGATGCCCATCATCAGGGCAGCACGGGTCTGGTTACCGCGGGTGTATTGCATCACCATGTCCAACAGGGGCTGTTCTACTTCAGCCAGTACCAGCTCATAGAGATCATTAACATCCTGACCATTCAGTTGAGCAAAATAGTTCTTCAGTGCCTGTTTAACCGAGTCACGCAGGGGTTTTTGAGTTACCTGATCCTGAGAGTTAACGGTAGAAACGGTCAGTACGTCAGAATTTACGCGTTGTTCGAACATAGTTCTGTCAGCTCTTTATTTCTGTTTACGCAAAATTTTCGAAGTATGCCTCCAACGCCGCCAGCTGTTCGCTGGAATCTTCAATGGCGTTGAATGTGCGCCGAAACTGGTCATTTGGAGCGTGTTCCTGGAGATACCAGGATACGTGTTTACGCGCAATTCGGTACCCTTTTGCCTGACCATAAAAGTCATGCAGTTCCCGAACGTGCGCACAAAGCAAGCGCTTCACCTCTGCCAGAGGCAGCGGGGGCAGCAGCTCCCCAGTGTCCAGATAATGCTGGATTTCCCGAAAGATCCAGGGTCTTCCCTGAGCTGCACGTCCTATCATCAGGGCATCCGCCCCCGTATAGTCGAGCACAGCTCTGGCTTTATGCGGGTCAGTAATGTCGCCATTCGCGATAACCGGAATGGAAACTTTCTGCTTAACTGCCCGAATACTGTCGTACTCAGCATCTCCATTGAACAAACAGGCGCGGGTGCGTCCATGAATGGTCAGAGCCTGAATGCCACAGTCTTCAGCCAGTTGGGCAATCTCTACGCAGTTACGGTGTTCCGGAGCCCAGCCGGTGCGAATCTTGAGTGTGACAGGAACGTCCACTGCATTGACGACCTCGGTTAGTATCGACTTCACTAGATCCGGGTACTGCAAGAGGGCTGAACCTGCGAGCTTACGATTCACTTTTTTAGCCGGACACCCCATATTGATATCAATAATTTGGGCGCCGCTTTCCACGTTAATACGTGCGGCATCGGCCATCTCAACAGGATCGCTGCCGGCAATTTGCACCGTGCGAATTCCTGGCTCATCAACGTGCACCATACGTAAACGAGACTTGTCGCTTTCCCAAACCTGTGGGTTAGAAGACATCATCTCGGATACCGTCAATCCTGCTCCCATCTCATAACACAGCGTCCTGAATGGTCTGTCAGTGATGCCAGCCATAGGTGCTGCGATCAGGCGATTTCTGAGCTGATATTGTCCGATGCGCATGAGTTAAGAAATGACCATACTGTGACTGCAAGGCGGCGTATATTACGCATTTTTTGCACGAGATGAAAGGCCAAACTTTGACCAATCCCCTGAGGTGGATCAATGAATTGCTGGTTGAGTGGATAGTTTCAAAATAAAGTATTTAATAATCATGCGGATACAATAAATCGGTAATTTGGCATCCATTTATAAATTCCGAAAACTTCTCTTTTTTTATTACTATCAGGGTAAGTTGAACAGGATAAAACGCTGTCTTTATGAACAAATAATGGCTTTCGAATGCGATCTCGCTCTCATTTCCGCAAATCCTTTTGCGAAAAAAAGAGCGATCTTAACGTTACCAACGGTAACGAAAGGGACTATTTCTTCTTACCGATAATACGACACCACTCTTCTTTCTCGACAACCGGATCGAGTGTAAAGAGATCGGCATAGGCTTCACAGACGCTTTCCGCCTGGCTGGCAAGAATACCGGAAAGGCCCAATAAGCCACCCTCAACGGGCAGTACGCTGATTAATGGTGCCAATTCACGCAATGGGCCGGCGAGGATGTTTGCGACCACTACATCGGCTTTCATGGCCTCTGGCTGGTCTTTTGGCAGATAGAGCTCCAGGCGGTCAGAAACGCCGTTACGCTGTGCGTTATCGCGGCTCGCCTGGATGGCTTGAGGATCAATATCCACACCGATGGCTTTCGCCGCGCCCAGTTTCAGCGCTGCAATCGCCAGGATGCCGGAGCCACAGCCAAAGTCGATAACTGTTTTACCGTTAAGATCGAGGCTGTCGAGCCATTGCAGACACAGAGAGGTCGTTGGGTGAGTACCCGTGCCAAACGCCAGGCCAGGATCCAGCATCACGTTGACGGCGTTTTCGTCCGGCACATCGCGCCAGCTAGGGCAAATCCACAGACGTTCGCCAAAGCGCATTGGGTGGAAGTTATCCATCCATTCGCGCTCCCAGTCTTTATCTTCAAGCTGTTCGATTTTGTGCACGAAGCCAGTGCCCAACAGCGGGTGCTGTTCCAGAAGGGCAATAACTTCTTTCATGTCGGTTTCTGCGTCGAACAGGCCGATAACGTCGGTATCACCCCACAGGCGAGTTTCGCCCGGCAGCGGTTCAAACACCGGTGTATCATGTGTATCCTGGAAGGTGATAGAAACGGCACCCGCTTCCATCAGTGCATCACTTAACTCTTCAGCGTTTGCACCGCTCGTGTTCAGTTTCAGTTGGATCCATGGCATGGCAAAACTCTTTATTTATCAGTAGTCAATATGACGGCTTGCGGGGCGGTAGAACCAAAACGGTTTCCGACCAGGAAAGCCAGCAAACTTAGCAGTAACGAAGGCACAATCGGATGGAAGCCCAGATACTGAACGTTAAAGGTGGCGAGTACGGCATAGAGTACCCCACCGACAATCATGGCGCTCAATGCACCTGTCGCATTCGCTCGTTCCCAATACAGGCCAAGTACCAGAGGCCACAGGAAAACGGCTTCCAGGCCGCCGAACGCCAGCAGGTTAAGCCAGATAATCATCTCTGGCGGCTTCCAGGCAGCCAGCAACAGTAACGCCCCCAACAGCAGGGTGATCACCGCAGACATTCGCTTCAGGCGAGTTTCATTTTGTAGTTGTTCCGGGCGAAGGTTCAGGTAAAGATCTTTAATGATCGTAGCGGAACTTTGCAGCAATTGAGCATTGATCGTCGACATAATCGCTGCCATCGGTGCGGCGAGAAAGATACCGGCAGCAACAGGTGGCAAAACTTTTACCATCAGGGTAGGGATAACCAAATCCGGAACTGTCAGATCAGGGATTACCGCACGTCCCAGTGCGCCTGCCAGATGCATCCCAAACATCAGGATCGCCACCACAATGGTGCCAATGATAATCCCGCGATGTACGGCTTTACTGTCTTTATAGGAAATGCAGCGTACCGCCGTGTGCGGCAGACCAATCACCCCAAAGCACACCAGTACCCAGAATGATGTCATAAAGGTTGGAGACAGAATGTCATCAGCACCCTGCGGTGTCACCAGCTTAGGATCGATGGTTTGCAGGGTTTCTACTGCCTGACTGAGGCCGCCTGCGGCGTGGACTACGCCCACCAGCAAGACGATAGTACCAATCAGCATCACCATGCCCTGCATGGTGTCATTCAGCACGCTGGCGCGAAATCCGCCGAATGCCGTATATAACGCGATACTGATACCAAAGATCAGCAGGCCGGTTTCGTAAGGAATACCCGCAGCAGTCTCCAGCAAACGTGCGCCGCCGATGAATTGCACGGTCATCGCTCCGACAAAAGCCACCAGCAGGCTGAGGCTCGCCAGCCATACCAGTAAACGGCTCTGATAGCGGGCAAACAGCATATCATTGAGGGTTACGGCATTGTAACGGCGCGCCAGAATGGCGAATTTCTTACCGAGAATACCTAACGACAGCCAGACGGCAGGCAACTGGATCATTGCCAGCAATACCCATCCCAACCCGTATTTATATGCCGCGCCGGGGCCGCCAATAAACGAGCTTGCGCTAATGTAGGTTGCAGTTAGCGTCATGGCCAACACGACACCGCCCATGGAGCGACTGCCGAGGAAATACTCATTCAGGAAGGTGCCAGTCGTTCTCTTTCTCATTGCGTAAACGGAAAGACCAAACACCACCAGAAGATAGGCGACAAGCGGCAAAATGACTTCAAGCTGCATCGTCATCCTCCAGAGAAATATCGCGATAGATAAATTTCACCATTGCCCAACACAGCAAAATGAAAACCAATGGTGTCAGCAGACACGCCATCTCGAACCAGTGTGGCAAGCCGGTAAAGCCCAGTGTGGAATCTGGTAAGTAAGCGGTCACTAACCATGTGGCAAGATAGAAAAGGGTCAGCCACAGCGCCCAGCGCGCCTCTTTATTGGCCTGAACAAAACGAGCGTCCATTTTTTGTCCCTTGTGGATAAAGAAAGCGGGGATTGTACATTATGGGACGTGCCGGAGGGGAGAAAAACAAAAGGCCGGGAATTCCCGGCCTTTTCAGTTAACGCGTGCTTACTTTTCCTGAAGTCCGAGTTTTTTCTCCAGGTAGTGGATATTAGAACCACCACGCTGGAAGTGCTCGTCATTCATGATGCGGATCTGCAGATCAACGTTAGTTTTGATGCCGTCGATGATCAGTTCCTGCAAGGCGTTTTTCATGCGGGCAATTGCCACGTCACGGTTTTCGCCATAGCAAATCAGTTTACCGATCATTGAGTCATAGTACGGAGGGACAGTGTAGCCTGCGTAAATATGTGACTCCCAGCGCACACCAAAGCCACCCGGTGCGTGGAAACGCGTAATTTTACCCGGGCTTGGCAGGAAGGTGTTCGGGTCTTCGGCGTTGATACGGCATTCTACCGCATGGCCTTTAACTATAACTTCATCCTGCTTGATAGACAGCGGCTGACCTGCTGCAATACGCAACTGCTCTTTGATCAGGTCAACGCCAGTGATCATTTCGGTAACCGGATGTTCTACCTGGATACGGGTGTTCATTTCAATGAAGTAGAACTCACCGTTTTCGAACAGGAACTCGAAAGTACCCGCTCCACGGTAGCCGATATCAACACACGCTTTGGCGCAACGCTCGCCGATATAGCGACGCAGTTCCGGAGTAATGCCAGGTGCTGGCGCCTCTTCGACCACTTTCTGGTGACGACGCTGCATAGAGCAGTCGCGTTCTGCCAGATAAATCGCGTTACCCTGACCGTCTGCCAGCACCTGAATTTCGATGTGGCGTGGGTTTTCCAGGTATTTTTCCATGTAAACCATGTCGTTGTTGAAAGCGGCTTTCGCTTCAGCTTTCGTCATGGAAATGGATTGGGCCAGTTCAGCATCGCCGCGTACAACGCGCATACCGCGACCGCCGCCGCCGCCGGAAGCTTTGATAATTACCGGATAGCCGATGCGTTTGGCATGAGCGCGGTTAGCGTCCATATCATCGCCCAGCGGGCCGTCAGAGCCGGGAACGGTTGGTACGCCAGCTTTTTTCATCGCAGTAATGGCGGACACTTTGTCACCCATCAAGCGGATGGTATCGGCTTTTGGGCCAATGAAGATAAAGCCTGAGCGTTCTACCTGTTCAGCAAAGTTGGCGTTCTCAGAGAGGAAGCCATAACCCGGATGGATTGCCACCGCGCCGGTGATTTCAGCGGCGCTGATGATAGCCGGGATGTTCAGGTAACTTTTTACAGATGGAGCCGGGCCAATACAGACCGTTTCATCTGCCAGTAATACGTGTTTTAAATCGCGATCCGCGCTTGAGTGCACAGCGACGGTCTTGATGCCCAGTTCTTTACAGGCACGAAGAATACGCAAGGCAATCTCGCCGCGGTTGGCGATAACAATTTTATCCAACATGTTCGCCTCGTTACTCGATGACGACCAGCGGCTCGTCAAATTCTACCGGTTGACCACTTTCGACCAGGATCGCTTTCACCACACCGGATTTATCGGCTTCGATCTGGTTCATCATTTTCATGGCTTCAACGATGCACAGGGTATCGCCCGCATTTACTTTCTGACCCACTTCGATAAACGGTTTGGCGTCAGGACCCGGGGTGCGGTAGAAAGTACCAACCATCGGGGAACGTACGATGTGACCACTGATTTCCGCTGCGGCTGGGGCTTCCATGCTTGGAGTTGCAGTCTGAGCGACAGCGTTAGACAGAGCAGGTTGTTGCATCATTGGTGCAGCATAAGCCTGTTGCATCATTGGAAAACCTGCATTTGGCGCTGCACGGCTGATGCGTACAGATTCTTCGCCTTCAGAAATTTCCAGTTCGGAGATGCCTGATTCTTCAACCAGCTCGATCAGTTTTTTAATCTTACGAATATCCATGAGTGGGTTCCGTACTCTTTGTTTAGTGAGATTGTGACAGGCGTTTTATCGCCGTCTGTATAGCATTTGAATAACTGTTGGTGACAAGATGCCACGCATCTCTGGCGTTGCACTGCGTGCCGCAACCATTAAATGAGATTTCATGACTTGTCAGTCATTGTGTGGCTATCTTCTGCCATTTTCGGGTAAAAAACAAAATATACCTTCAATGCGCGATTGTCACCCTTTCAGCGGTGTAAAAACGCTCTCGGGGAAAGCAAGGTCGCACATTATAACCATTTCGTAGCAATTGGCAGCTAAATACTGGTCTTATCAGGGAAGATAATCAACCGTTGGCATGTAAAGAACATGGGTTCGTCTGTGTTTTGCAACGCACTGCACATATCGTGAAACTACCGCCACCACTGGCGGAACTTCTTATAACGGCAGGCTAAAAGCACGGTAGCGAGCGCTGCGTAAATGATCGGTTGTGGAGATAAAATCTTTACCGACCACAGGTAATGAATAGGCGCCAGGATCGCCACCAGATAGACGAAGTTGTGTAAGAACTGCCAATATTTTCCCAGTTTTCGCTGTGCTGCCTGTGTTGACGTTAATGTGAGGGCAAATAATATGACCCAACTGATAATGCCCAACATCAAATAAGGACGCGTTGTTAATTCCCGTCCTAACAGTGCAAGATTATTAATGCCCAGTTCCAGTAGGGCATAACTGGTTAAATGCAACGTAGCCCAGGCAAAACACCATAACCCTAACAGGCGACGAGTACGTATCAATAATGGCTGTTTAGCGTAGCGCGCCAGCGGCGCGACCAGCAAGGTCGCCAGTAAAAATTTCAGAGCTGTCCTACCGGTAAAGTGTTGAATGTCTTTAACGGGATCGGCGCTCAATCCCCCATGATTTACCGCCCAAAAGAGCCAGACAAAAGGTAAAATACCGGCAAGATGCAGGCACACTTTCAGCCAGGTAATGTTTTTTGCAGTCAGGCGCACTTAAAAGTTCTCCCGTAAATTGAGGCCGCGATACAGCGAGGCGACTTCATCGGCATAACCGTTAAATAGCAGCGTAGGTTGTCGCTGTACGTCCAGAATCCCGCCTGAACCAATAAAACGCTCAGTCGCTTGCGACCAGCGAGGATGATCGACATGTGGATTCACATTGGCATAAAAACCATATTCATCAGGTGCGGCCATATTCCAGGTCGTCGGTGGGCGTTCACGTGTGAGTTTGATACTAACGATCGACTTAATGCCTTTAAAACCGTATTTCCATGGCACGATTAAGCGGATCGGTGCGCCATTCTGCGGGGGAAGCGCCTTACCATAAACACCTACGGTGAGTAGCGTGAGCGGATGCATGGCTTCATCAAGGCGCAGTCCCTCAACGTAGGGATATTTCAGCCCCCCGCCAATAAAGCGATCTTTCTGTCCCGGCATATCATCCGGCGCATAGAGCGTTTCGAAAGCGACATATTTTGCATTGCTGGTGGGTTCGGCCAGTGCCAACAGCTTATGTAAAGGAAAGCCAATCCACGGCACGACCATTGACCAGGCCTCTACACAGCGCATCCGATAAATACGTTCCTCCAACGGGAAACGAGTGGTTAGTGCATCGTGATCGAGTGTTAAGGGCTTGGCCACTTCGCCACTGATTTTCAGCGTCCAGGGATTGGTCTTCAGACTGCCAGCGTTGGCTGCCGGGTCTGCTTTGTCCAGGCCAAACTCATAAAAATTGTTATAGCCAGACACTTTATCTTCTGGTGTTAAAGGAAGCGTATTTTGCCAGGCAGCAGGTTTACTGAAATCAAGCGGTTTACCAGCAGGTGCGGGTGGACGGTCATTACCTTTAAACCAACTGAGAAGGTCAGCCTGTGCAGACAAAGGCAAAGACAATGCGGCGGCACTGATACCCAGTGCTTTCAGCACCTGGCGGCGCTGCATAAAAAAAGCCGATTCTGCGGTTACATCGGCTTCGGTAAATTGACGTATTTTCTTCATGATAGACTCCCGGCATACGCGCGATGACTCATATTGGCGCGTAGTTACTATGGCAGGGAGTCCGTCAATGTGTATAAAAAAATAGTTAATTAAATGTAAGTTTTTATCTGCGACAGCTTAACGTACCTTTACCAATGTGCGGCCTTGCACCTGGTTATTGATGATGGCATCGGCAAACTTTGGCGCATCAGCCAGAGTGATTTCTGTTGCAGCTTGCGCATAGAATGATTCTGGCAAGTCATTGACCAGACGTTGCCAGGCTTGCGCACGACGAGCCGGGGGCGTCATCACGGAATCAACACCCTGTAAGCGCACATTACGCAGAATAAATGGCATCACTGTGGTTGGGAGTGCAAAACCGCCGGCCAGACCACAGGCAGCGACACAGCCGCCGTAGTTCATCTGAGCGAGGACTTTTGCCAGCACTTTGTCGCCAACGGTATCAATCGCACCGGCCCAGAGCTGTTTTTCCAGCGGGCGAGATTCAGCAAACTCATCACGACCGAGGATTCGGTTGGCGCCCAGGCTACGCAGATAGTCATGCGTACTTTCGCGACCGGATACCGCCGCAACCTGATAACCCAGTTTATGCAGCAACGCGACGGCAGTACTGCCCACACCACCGCTGGCGCCGGTGACAACAATCTCGCCATCTTCCGGGCGAATACCGGCGTCTTCAAGCGCCATTACGCACAGCATGGCGGTAAAACCGGCGGTGCCGATGACCATGGCTTTACGGCCATCCAGTCCTTTTGGCAGAGCAACCAACCAGTCACCTTTCACGCGTGCACGTTCTGCCAGTCCACCCCAATGGTTTTCCCCCACGCCCCAGCCGGTTAGCAAGACTTCCTGGCCTGCATGAAAACGGGGATCTTCGCTATTGCGAACGGTGCCAGCGAAATCGATACCAGGAATCATCGGAAAATTACGGATAATTTTACCCTTGCCTGTGATGGCCAGCGCGTCTTTATAGTTCAGGCTCGACCAGTGAACATCCACCGTCACATCGCCTTCCGGTAGCTGGTTTTCGTCGAGGGGTTGAACGGATGCGAGGGTTTTTCCGTCCTGCTGTTCTAAGATCAAAGCCTGCATAACCTGTCCTCAATTCATATAGTGGATTGGAAAATTATTTATGAAGACTATACTCGCTAAACAAAACATGATGCCGATTCTGCGCAATAAATTGCCAGAAATACCTGATTTGGTAGTATGCCCACATTATTTGTGTAAATTGACGGATTTCGCGTTCAATTTCGCATTTTCGTGTCGCTTTTTCATTTTCACGCTTGATTCATAACTGTCGGAGTTAACACAAGGATGCGATTAACGACGAAATTCTCAGCTTTTGTGACGCTGCTTACCGGGTTAACGATCTTCGTGACTTTGATTGGCTGCTCACTGAGTTTTTACAACGCGATTCAATACAAGTTCACCGCCCGCGTCCAGGCCGTAGCGACGGCGATTGACACCCATCTTGTCTCCAAAGATGCTGTTTCTTTAACGCCGCAAATAGATGAGTTAATGATCTCCGTCGATATCGTCCGCGTTGAGTTGCTTCAGGGTGAGAATATTGTTTATCGCCATTCCCGAACCAGTAGCTATCGCCCTGCAGGGACGAACAATCTCTATCGCGATATCACGGTTCCTTTGGTCAAGCATCCTGGGATGTCGCTGCGTCTGGTCTATCAGGATCCAATGGGCAATTATTTCCATTCGCTGATGACGACAGCGCCGCTCACGCTATCGATTGGTTTTATTATCCTGATGCTATTCTTGTCGGTACGCTGGCTTCAGCGTCAGCTTTCCGGACAGGAGCTGCTGGAGATTCGTTCAACGCGGATCCTGAACGGTGAACGAGGGCCGAACGTCCGGGGTACAGTCTATGAATGGCCTGCGCGTACCAGTAGTGCGCTTGATATGCTGCTTACCGAAATTCAGAACGCCCGCGAGCAGCGAAGCAGGTTGGATACGCTGATCCGATCCTATGTTGCGCAGGATACAAAAACCGGGCTTAGCAACCGGCTGTTCTTTGATAACCAATTGGCGACGCTGCTGGAAGATCAAGAGAAAGTAGGATCGCACGGGGTTGTGATGATGGTTCGTCTGCCGGACTTTACCCTGTTGCGTGATAGTTGGGGAGTTGAGCTTGCTGAAGAACAAATCTCCGCGCTCATCAATTTGTTGTCGACCTTTATTATGCGCTATCCGGGAGCGCTGCTGGCACGCTACCATCGTAGTGATTTTGCCATCTTGCTGCCGCACCGCACGTTAAAAGAAGCGGAAAGTATCGCCGGGCAATTGTTAAAAGCGGTAGACGCACTTCCGACTAACAAAATGATCGATCGTGCCGATATGATTCATATTGGCATTTGCGTTTGCCGCAGCGGTCAATCCACTGAACAGGTTATGGATCACGCCGAAGCGGCAACCCGTAATTCGGTATTGCAAGGTGGGAACAGTTGGTCAGTCTATGACGACTCTCTACCCGAAAAAGGCCGGGGTAATGTACGCTGGCGAACGCTTATAGAACAGATGCTCAGCCGGGGCGGTCCGAGAATTTACCAAAAACCTGCTGTGACATGTGAAGGGCGGGTGCACCATCGGGAATTAATGTGCCGCATTTTTGATGGGAGCGAAGAGGTCATCTCGGCAGAATATATGCCGATGGTGCTGCAATTTGGCCTGGCGGAAGAATATGACCGCTTGCAGATTAGCCGTCTGATCTTGTTATTGGGCTATTGGCCACAGGAAAGTTTGGCGATGCAGGCGACAGTAGAGTCGCTTATTCGCCCGCGTTTTCAGCGCTGGTTGCGTGATACGCTGATGCAGTGCGAAAAATCGCTGCGTAAACGCATAATTATTGAACTTGCGGAGGCGGATGTCTGTCAACATATCAGCCGGTTACAGCCTGTGATTCGATTGATGGATGCGCTGGGTGTTCGTATCGCCGTTACGCAGGCAGGTTTAACACTGGTTAGCACCAGTTGGATAAAAGAACTCAATGTCGAATTATTGAAACTTCATCCAAGCCTGGTAAGAAATATTGATAAGCGAACGGAAAATCAGCTTCTTGTGCAGAGTCTGGTGGAAGCCTGTTCAGGAACACCCACGCTGGTTTATGCCACCGGTGTTCGTTCGCGTAGCGAGTGGCGTACGTTGACCGAACGTGGAGTCTCGGGTGGACAAGGTGATTTTTTTGCCGCATCACAGCCACTTGACACCAACGTGAAAAAATATTCGCAAAGATATTCGGTTTAACCTGCCGTTTAATTTGTTTTCACGTAGAATAACGCGCGCTGTGCCTTCTGGGGGTGTGCTTGTCTGCCCGCCAGGTTGTAACAGCAAACATGCAGGTGAATGACCTTTGACAGGTTGCAAATGAGGCGAGGATTGCTGCTGATTTATTCAGCCCTGATGGACTCAGGCCGGTTTTGTAACAAAGGAAACGAACTGCACTAATTTTCACCGTAGCAGATGATTTTTCCGCCTTGTCGCTGCTGCGTGTGGTTGGTAAAGTAAGCGGATTTTGTTTTCCGCCCCAGCTTTCAGGATTATCCCTTAGTATGTTGAAAAAATTTCGTGGCATGTTTTCCAATGACCTGTCCATTGACCTGGGTACCGCGAATACCCTTATTTATGTAAAAGGACAAGGCATCGTATTGAATGAGCCTTCTGTTGTGGCCATTCGCCAGGATCGTGCCGGTTCGCCGAAAAGCGTGGCCGCAGTAGGTCATGATGCGAAGCAGATGCTGGGTCGTACACCGGGTAATATTGCTGCAATTCGCCCAATGAAAGATGGCGTTATTGCTGACTTCTTCGTGACTGAAAAAATGCTCCAGCACTTTATCAAACAAGTGCACAGCAACAGCTTCATGCGCCCAAGCCCGCGCGTACTGGTATGTGTACCGGTTGGAGCAACTCAGGTTGAACGTCGTGCGATCCGTGAATCCGCTCAGGGAGCAGGTGCGCGTGAAGTGTTCCTGATCGAAGAGCCGATGGCGGCAGCGATCGGTGCGGGTCTGCCTGTTTCCGAAGCAACCGGTTCTATGGTTGTGGACATCGGTGGTGGTACCACTGAAGTCGCAGTTATCTCCCTGAACGGCGTGGTTTACTCTTCTTCCGTACGCATCGGTGGTGACCGTTTCGACGAAGCCATTATTAATTATGTGCGTCGTAACTACGGCTCTCTGATCGGTGAAGCTACCGCAGAACGTATTAAGCACGAAATCGGTTCTGCTTATCCGGGTGATGAAGTACGCGAAATCGAAGTTCGCGGTCGTAACCTGGCTGAAGGTGTTCCACGTGGCTTTACCCTGAACTCTAACGAGATTCTGGAAGCGCTGCAGGAACCGCTGACCGGTATCGTGAGCGCGGTGATGGTTGCACTGGAACAGTGCCCGCCAGAGCTGGCGTCTGATATCTCCGAACGCGGCATGGTGCTTACCGGCGGTGGCGCATTACTGCGTAACCTTGATCGTCTGTTAATGGAAGAAACCGGTATTCCAGTTGTTGTTGCTGAAGATCCGCTGACCTGTGTGGCGCGCGGCGGCGGCAAAGCGCTGGAAATGATTGATATGCACGGCGGCGACCTGTTCAGCGAAGAGTAGTCGGATGCAGGTAGGGTGGCCAACAGGTTGCCCTTCCGCACTGACACGAGAATACGCATAGCCTATGAAGCCAATTTTTAGCCGTGGCCCGTCGCTACAGATTCGCCTTATTCTGGCGGTGCTGGTGGCGCTCGGCGTTATTATCGCCGACAGCCGCCTGGGTACGTTTAGCCAAATCCGAACGTACATGGATACCGCCGTCAGTCCTTTCTACTTTATTTCTAATGGTCCCCGTGAATTACTCGACGGCGTGTCGCAAACGCTGGCTTCGCGTGACCAACTCGAACTTGAAAACCGGGCGCTGCGCCAGGAACTGCTGCTGAAAAACAGCGAGTTGCTGATGCTGGGGCAATATAAACAGGAGAACGCGCGTTTGCGCGAGCTGCTGGGATCGCCGCTGCGTCAGGATGAACAAAAGATGGTGACGCAGGTCATCTCAACGGTTAATGACCCTTACAGCGATCAGGTTGTGATCGATAAAGGGAGCGTAAACGGTGTTTACGAAGGTCAGCCGGTAATCAGTGATAAAGGTGTCGTGGGTCAGGTCGTTGCCGTGGCAAAACTGACCAGTCGCGTACTGTTGATTTGCGATGCAACCCACGCGTTGCCGATCCAGGTTCTGCGTAACGACATTCGTGTGATTGCTGCCGGTAACGGCTGCACGGACGATCTACAGCTCGAACACCTGCCAGCCAATACCGATATTCGTGTTGGCGATGTGCTGGTCACATCGGGCCTGGGCGGACGTTTCCCTGAAGGGTATCCGGTCGCCGTTGTCTCTTCCGTTAAGCTGGACACCCAACGTGCTTACACCGTGATTCAGGCGCGTCCGACTGCTGGTTTACAGCGTTTGCGCTACCTGTTGCTGTTGTGGGGAGCCGACCGTAATGGTGCAAATCCGATGACTCCGGAGGAAGTGCACCGCGTAGCCAATGAACGTCTGATGCAAATGATGCCTCAGGTGCTGCCGTCGCCGGATACGATGGGCCCACCAGCCCCTGTTCCAGCACCGGCAACAGGTGTTACTCCTGCACCTGCGAATACAGCGCAGCCAGTACCTTCTCCGCGTAAGCCGGGAGGGCAGTAAGTGGCAAGCTATCGTAGCCAGGGACGTTGGGTAATTTGGCTCTCGTTCCTTATTGCACTGTTATTGCAAGTCATGCCCTGGCCGGATGACATTCTTGTTTTCCGGCCAAACTGGGTGCTGCTCATCCTGCTGTATTGGATCCTGGCACTGCCGCATCGCGTAAATGTGGGCACAGGATTTGTGGTGGGTGCCATACTGGATCTCATTAGTGGTTCCACGCTTGGCGTGCGGGCTTTGTCGATGAGTATCATTGCTTATCTGGTCGCGCTGAAATTCCAACTATTCCGTAACCTCGCGCTCTGGCAACAGGCGCTGGTGGTCATGTTGCTATCACTGGTCGTGGATATTATTGTTTTCTGGGCCGAGTTTTTAGTGATCAATGTCTCTTTCAGACCCGAAGTGTTCTGGAGTAGTGTAGTAAACGGTGTGCTTTGGCCATGGTTATTCTTACTGATGCGTAAAGTCCGCCAGCAGTTTGCGGTGCAATAAGGTTGATATGAATACTCTGTATCTGGCTTCAGGTTCCCCACGCCGGCAGGAACTGTTGACTCAGCTTGGTGTGAAATTTGAGCGGCTGGTTCCCGGGATTGAGGAACAGCGGCATTCGCAAGAAAGCGCACAGCAGTATGTTGTTCGTCTGGCGCGGGAGAAGGCGCAGGCAGGCGTTGCGTTGGCTCTTCGTGATCTGCCGGTGTTGGGTGCAGATACCATTGTTATTCTGAATGGCGAAGTGCTGGAAAAACCGCATGACGCCGCCCATGCTGCAGCGATGCTGCGCAAGCTGTCAGGCAAAACACATCAGGTCATGACGGCAGTGGCGTTAGCCGATCGCCAGCACAGTCTGGACTGCCTGGTTGTAACGGAAGTGACATTCAGAGCACTAACTGATGAGGACATTGCGGGCTATGTTGCCAGCGGTGAGCCTATGGATAAAGCAGGTGCATACGGTATTCAAGGGTTGGGTGGCTGTTTTGTCAGGAAGATAAATGGCAGCTATCACGCCGTAGTCGGCTTACCGCTGGTAGAAACGTATGAGTTGCTGAGCAATTTTAACGCACTGCGTGAGAAAAGGGATAAACATGACGGCTGAATTGTTGGTAAACGTAACGCCATCGGAAACGCGCGTGGCGTACATTGATGGCGGAATTCTGCAGGAAATTCATATTGAACGTGAGGCGCGACGCGGAATCGTAGGCAATATCTACAAAGGTCGTGTAAGTCGTGTACTTCCGGGTATGCAGGCGGCTTTTGTAGATATTGGACTGGATAAAGCCGCATTTCTTCACGCTTCAGACATCATGCCACATACAGAATGTGTGGCAGGTGAAGAGCAAAAGCAGTTCACTGTGCGCGACATCTCCGAGCTGGTGCGCCAGGGACAAGACCTGATGGTGCAGGTGGTAAAAGATCCGCTTGGCACTAAGGGCGCCCGTCTGACGACGGATATCACGCTTCCTTCCCGTTACCTTGTTTTCATGCCTGGTGCATCACACGTTGGGGTTTCCCAGCGTATCGAAAGTGAAACCGAACGTGAACGTCTGAAAAAAGTGGTGGCGGATTACTGCGATGAGCAGGGCGGATTTATTATTCGCACGGCGGCAGAAGGTGTGTGCGAAGAGGATCTGGCCTCCGATGCCGCTTACCTGAAGCGCGTCTGGACCAAAGTTATGGAGCGCAAAAAGCGTCCGCAAACGCGCTATCAGATGTACGGCGAACTGGCGCTTGCGCAGCGTGTACTGCGCGATTTTGCTGATGCTCAGCTTGACCGAATCCGAGTGGACTCCCGTTTGACCTATGAAGCGTTGTTGGAGTTTACCGCGGAATACATCCCGGAGATGACCAGCAAGCTGGAACACTACAGTGGACGGCAGCCTATTTTCGATCTCTTTGATGTTGAAAATGAAATTCAACGCGCGCTGGAACGTAAAGTTGAGCTGAAATCCGGTGGTTATCTGATTATCGATCAGACCGAAGCGATGACCACTGTTGATATAAACACCGGCGCGTTTGTTGGACATCGTAATCTCGATGACACTATCTTTAATACCAACATTGAAGCGACGCAGGCCATTGCGCGTCAACTGCGTCTGCGCAACCTGGGCGGCATTATCATTATCGATTTTATCGACATGAATAATGAGGATCACCGTCGTCGGGTGCTGCACTCTTTGGAGCAGGCCCTGAGTAAGGACCGCGTAAAAACCAGCATTAACGGTTTTTCACAGTTGGGGCTGGTGGAGATGACGCGTAAGCGTACGCGCGAAAGCGTGGAGCATGTGCTTTGTAACGAGTGTCCAACTTGCCATGGGCGCGGCACGGTGAAAACGGTAGAAACCGTATGCTATGAAATCATGCGTGAAATTGTGCGCGTGCATCATGCTTACGACTCCGATCGTTTCCTGGTCTATGCTTCTCCGGCAGTGGCAGAGACTCTGAAAGGTGAAGAGTCACATGCGCTGGCGGAAGTGGAAATCTTTGTCGGCAAACAGGTCAAAGTACAAGTCGAGCCGCTCTATAACCAGGAGCAGTTTGACGTGGTAATGATGTGAGCAGGCCTGCGGCGTCAGTGCTTGTAGGCCGGATTTGGCGCAAGCGCTGCCATCCGGCAAGATTCACTTCAGGTTTGTGAGTCACATTTTTTGGCAGACAAGGAGAGGCGCGTGAGGCGATTGCCGGGGATATTACTGCTCACTGGAGCCGCATTCGTTGTCATCGCAGCGCTGCTGGTTAGTGGGCTGCGCCTTGCTTTGCCTCATCTCGATACCTGGCGTCCCGCCATTCTTGGCAAGATTGAATCCGCAACAGGTATGCCCGTTTCTGCCACTCAGTTCACCGCCAACTGGCAAAACTTTGGCCCGACGCTCGAGGCGCGCGATATCCATGCGCAGCTAAACGATGGCGGAGAATTCTCAGTTAAGCGCGTCACGCTGGCGCTGGATGTCTGGCAAAGTCTGCTGCACATGCGCTGGCAGTTTCGCGATCTTACCTTCTGGCAACTGCAACTGCGCACTAATACTCCTATCCAGCGCAGCGACAGCGACGATGGCATTGAAGCCGGTCACCTTAGCGATCTTTTCCTTCGTCAGTTTGATCATTTCGATCTTCGCGATAGTCAGATCAGCTTTTTAACCCTCTCTGGCCAGCGTGCAGAGCTGGCGATACCACAGCTTACCTGGCTGAACGGTAAAAACAGACACCGCGCCGAAGGTCAGGTCAGTCTCTCCAGCCTCACCGGACAGCACGGCGTCATGCAGGTGCGAATGGATCTGCGTGACGATGACGGACTGCTGAATAATGGTCGCGTCTGGCTACAGGCTGATGACATCGATGTGAAGCCGTGGTTGGGGAAATGGATGCAGGATAACGTCGCGCTGCAAACCGCGCGTTTTAGCCTCGAAGGATGGATGACGCTCAGCAAAGGGGAAATCTCCGGTGGAGATATCTGGCTGAAGAAAGGTGGTGCAAGCTGGCAGGGCGATAACCATACGCACACGCTCGCTGTTGATAATCTGACCGCACACATTAGCCGTGAACAGCCTGGCTGGCAATTTTCTATTCCCGATACACGGATAACTCTGGACGATAAACCCTGGCCGAGCGGAGCGTTAACCCTTGCCTGGATCCCTGAGCAGGAAGTGGGCGGTGAAAATAACAAACGCAGTGATGAGCTGCGCATTCGTGCCAGTAATCTGGAGTTAGCTGGATTAGAGGGGCTGCGTTCGATGGCGGCAAAGTTATCTCCGGCGCTGGGTGATATCTGGCAGGCAACGCAACCGAGCGGCAAGATAGATGTGCTGGCGCTCGATATTCCGTTGCAGGCGACAGAAAAAACCCGCTTCCAGTCCTCGTGGACCAATCTGGCCTGGAAACAGTGGAAGCTGTTACCGGGTGCAGAACATTTCTCCGGAACGCTTGCGGGCAGTGTTGAAAATGGTTTGCTCACCGCCTCCATGAAACAGGCAAAAATGCCCTATGAAACGGTCTTCCGCGCTCCGCTGGAAATTGAAGAGGGTGTGGCTACGCTTAGCTGGCTGAAAAATGACAAAGGTTTTCAGTTAGATGGGCGTGATATTGATGTTAAAGCGACAGCAGTACATGCACGCGGTGGTTTTCGCTATCTGCAACCGACGGGTGATGAGCCATGGCTGGGCATTCTGGCGGGTATCAGTACCAACGACGGCTCTCAGGCCTGGCGTTATTTTCCGGAAAACCTGATGGGTAAGGAGCTGGTTGACTACCTCAGCAGCGCAATTCAGGGTGGTGAGGCGGATAACGCCACGCTGGTCTATGGCGGTAATCCGCACTTATTCCCGTATAAACACAACGAAGGTCAGTTTCAGGTGCTGGTGCCGCTGCGCAATGCAACGTTTGCCTTCCAGCCAGACTGGCCTGCGTTAACAGACCTTGATATTGAGCTGAACTTCCTTAACGACGGTCTGTGGATGAAAACCGACGGCGTCCAGTTAGGTGGAGTGAAAGCCAGTAACCTGACCGCCAATATTCCCGACTATGAGAAAGAAAAGCTGCTGATTGATGCGGATATCAACGGGCCGGGAAAGGCGGTCGGACCGTATTTTGATGATACCCCGTTGAAGGACTCTCTCGGTGCCACACTGGAACAGCTCCAGATTGACGGCGATGTGAATGCTCGCTTACATCTTGATATCCCACTTGATGGTTCGCTGGTCACCGCCAAAGGTGATGTCATGCTGCGTAATAACAGCCTGTTTATTAAGCCACTCGACAGTACGCTGAAGAACCTGAACGGCAAATTCAGCTTTGTAAACGGGGATCTCAAAAGCGAGCCGATGACGGCAAACTGGTTTAATCAGCCTCTGGATGTCGATTTTTCCACTACTGAAGGCACTAAAGCTTATCAGGTCGCTGTGAATCTGAAGGGGGACTGGCAACCAACCCGGATGGGGATTTTGCCGACGCAGGTGAACGATGCTTTAAGCGGCAGCATGGCGTGGAATGGTAAAGTTGGTATCGAACTTCCGTATCATGCCGGGGCAACATACAACATTGAGTTAAAGAGTGACCTGAAAAATGTAAGCAGTCACTTACCTGCACCGCTGAACAAAGCGCGCGGTGAGTCGCTGCCGGTTAACGTTAAGGCGGACGGCAATCTGCGCAGTTTTGATCTGACTGGCAACGCCGGAAATAAAAACCACTTTAACAGCCACTGGTTGCTGAACCAGAAATTGACGCTTGACCGTGCCATCTGGACTTCTGAAAGCCGTACCGTGCCTGCGCTGCCTGACCAGCAGGGCGTTGAACTTAACCTTCCGCCAATGGATGGTGCGCAGTGGCTGGCGTTGTTCCAGAAAGGTGCGGCGGATAACGTCGGTACTAACGCGAACTTCCCCCAACGCATCACGGTACGTACGCCATCTTTATCACTGGGAGGCCAGCAGTGGAACAATCTGAGCATTGTGTCTGAACCTGCGCTTAACGGGGCGAACATACAGGCGCAAGGACGTGAGATTAACGCGACGTTGGCCATGCGCAATAACGCGCCGTGGCAGGCGTTTATTAAGTATCTTTACTACAACCCAGGCACTGCAAAGTCGTCACAGAAAACAGCATCCGCCTCGCCGTTTTCTGACATTGGCAGAGTTAGCTTCCGTGGCTGGCCGGATGTTCAGTTGCGCTGCGCAGAGTGTTGGATGTGGGGGCAGAAATACGGGCGTATTGACGCCGATGTGGCGATTAAAGGCGATACGTTGACGTTGAGCAGTGGTTTGTTAGATACAGGTTTTGCCAGACTGACTCTGGACGGTGAATGGGTTAACGTGCCGGGTAAAGAGCGTACGTCGCTGAAGGGAAAACTAAACGGTAATAAAATTGACTCTGCCGCGGGTTTCTTTGGCGTATCGACGCCGATACGAAACTCTTCATTCAACGTTGAGTACGATCTGCACTGGCGCAATCCCCCCTGGGATCCTGATGAAGCCTCGCTTAATGGAATTTTGCGTACCCGTTTGGGTAAAGGCGAGCTTACTGAGTTAAGCACCGGACATGCGGGACAACTGCTGCGCCTGCTGAGCTTTGATGCGTTGCTGCGTAAACTGCGTTTTGATTTTAGCGATACCTTCAGTGAAGGCTTTTATTTTGACTCCATTCGCAGCACGGCATGGATTAAAGATGGCGTAATGCATACCGATGATACGTTGGTGGACGGACTGGAAGCGGATATCGCGATGAAAGGTTCAGTTAACCTTGTGCGGCGTGAGCTGGATATGGAAGCTGTTGTCGCACCGGAAATTTCTGCCACCGTGGGTGTTGCCGCCGCGTTTGCCGTCAACCCGATTGTCGGTGCCGCTGTATTTGCTGCCAGTAAAGTACTGGGACCGTTATGGAGCAAAGTCTCGATTCTGCGCTATCGCATCACCGGTCCGGTTGATAAGCCGCAGATTAACGAAGTCCTGCGCCAGCCGCGAAAAGAAAGAAAGCAATGATTTGACGGGGGCGAGTAATTGCCCCAATCTCAGTAAATAGATCTCCCTACCGCAGCAACTAATGAGTAGCAAAACGATGAGTCTGAACCTGGTAAGTGAACAATTGCTAGCGGCGAATGGCCTGAAACATCAGGATCTGTTTGCCATTCTGGGCCAACTGGCCGAACGCCGTCTTGATTACGGCGATCTCTATTTTCAGTCGAGCTATCACGAATCCTGGGTTTTAGAAGACCGCATCATTAAAGATGGTTCTTACAATATCGACCAGGGCGTTGGTGTGCGCGCCATCAGCGGCGAAAAAACAGGGTTTGCCTATGCAGACCAGATAAGCCTGCTGGCGTTAGAGCAAAGCGCTCATGCTGCCCGTACGATTGTGCGCGACAGCGGCGATGGCAAAGTAAAGACGCTGGGCGCAGTCGAACATCAAGCTCTCTATACCTCGGTTGATCCGTTACAAAGCATGAGTCGTGAAGAGAAGCTGGACATTCTCAGGCGTGTCGATCGTGTTGCACGTGCGGCTGATAAGCGCGTGCAGGAAGTGACTGCAAGTCTGACCGGCGTCTACGAGTTGATCCTGGTGGCAGCGACAGACGGAACGCTGGCGGCGGATGTTCGTCCTCTGGTGCGCTTGTCTGTCAGCGTGCAGGTAGAAGATGACGGCAAACGTGAACGTGGTGCCAGCGGTGGCGGCGGTCGTTTTGGTTATGACTATTTCCTCGCCTCCCTTGATGGCGAAGTCCGGGCCGATGCGTGGGCGAAAGAGGCCGTGCGCATGGCGCTGGTGAATCTCTCTGCGGTAGACGCTCCGGCAGGAACGCTGCCTGTAGTGCTGGGCGCAGGTTGGCCTGGTGTGCTACTGCACGAAGCGGTCGGTCATGGTCTGGAAGGTGACTTTAACCGCCGAGGTACTTCGGTATTCAGCGGTCATATGGGGGAGCTGGTCGCGTCTGAACTGTGCACAGTCGTTGATGACGGTACGATGGTGGATCGCCGTGGTTCGGTAGCCATTGATGACGAAGGGACTCCGGGCCAGTACAACGTACTGATTGAAAACGGTATTCTGAAAGGTTACATGCAGGACAAACTGAATGCGCGTCTGATGGGTGTGGCGCCGACAGGTAACGGACGTCGTGAATCTTATGCGCACTTGCCAATGCCGCGTATGACCAACACCTATATGCTGCCAGGGAAATCCACGCCGCAGGAAATTATCGAGTCTGTCGAATATGGGATTTATGCACCTAACTTCGGCGGCGGTCAGGTGGATATCACTTCCGGGAAGTTTGTTTTCTCAACCTCTGAAGCGTACCTGATTGAAAACGGTAAAGTCACCAAACCGGTGAAAGGCGCGACGCTTATCGGTTCTGGCATTGAAGCGATGCAGCAGATTTCCATGGTGGGTAACGATCTGAAACTGGATAACGGCGTTGGTGTTTGCGGTAAAGAAGGGCAGAGTCTGCCGGTTGGCGTTGGTCAGCCGACGCTGAAGGTGGATAACCTGACCGTGGGCGGCACTGCTTAAATCTCCGGATTCATACCTGCTGTATGCCCGATAAGCATTGTGCTATCGGGCATTTTGCTGGATGGGGGACATAAATGCTGCTCCGGCTGGACAGTCCTCTATTTTTCTTTGCCCCTGCCATACATCCTCTGAAACAACTGTGCCACATCGACAAAATAATCCGTGAGATAGTTAATCACCACCTGCACCTTGAGTGGTAGCTTGTCTTTTTCGGTATACAGGGCGTAGACCGGACGCGGGTCTGACTGATAACGGGGCAACAGGATCTCCACTTCGCCACGATTGATCTCATTGATCACCCACATCAGTGGGACATAGGCAATTCCCGCGCCTGCGGCCAGCCAGCGCACCAGCGTCATAGGGTCATTGGTTACGAAGCGTCCCTGTGGGATGAGGCGAGTAGAAATCCCCTCCGGGGCAATAAGCTCAAATTCATTATCGGGTCGTACGCTGTATTCCAGCCAGGAATGATTACTGAGGTCGGCCGGTTTTTCCGGGGTACCGAATTGGGCGAGGTAATTTTTCGCGGCACAGACCACCATCGGCATGGTCCCCAGGCGACGCGAAAAAAGACTCGAGTCCTGCAACGCACCCACACGGATAACGACGTCCAGGCCATCGGCGATTAAGTCTGGTGCCGGGATGCCGGTGACCAGATTTACCGTCAGGCCAGGGTACTCTTTCAGCATTTTTGCCGTCAGTCCGGCAAGGACATTTTGTGCCATGGTTGAAGAACAGCCAATTCGCAGGGTACCAATTGGCGTGTTGTTAAAGGCATAAAGCTGCTCGTGAACATCCTGCGCTTCGTGCAGCATTCTGCGGCAGCCCTGATAATAAATCTTACCCGCCTCGGTAAGCCCAATGCTACGTGTGCTGCGGTTTAGCAGCTTAACCTGTAGCTCATCTTCCAGTTTTGATACCGTCTGGCTTATCGATGAAACACTCATTTGAAGCTGTCTCGCGGCGGCGGTGAAGGAGCCTAACTCGACAACTTTGGCAAACACCGACATTCGTTTTAATCGTTCCATTGTTCACTCTGGCTTAAAAGTGATTTAGATCACATAATATAGATAACAGCATAACAGTTACGTTAATATATTATTATTCAAATAACTGCTGTGTCGCTCTCGCCTGGCTAATCCTTGCCCTTCTCTGCGGTGACATACGCTAAAAAAAATCAATCATCTGCACTCTCTTAAGCTACCAAGGTCAACATGAGTCTGTTTCCCGTTATCGTGGTGTTTGGTCTTTCCTTCCCACCGATATTTTTCGAATTGCTTTTGTCACTGGCGATTTTCTGGCTGGTGCGCCGGATGCTAGTTCCGACTGGTATCTATGATTTTGTCTGGCATCCGGCTCTGTTTAATACCGCGCTGTATTGCTGTCTTTTCTATTTAATAACGCGCCTGTTCGTTTGAGGTTGAAGTGAAAACACTAACAAGAAAACTCTCCCGCACGGCCATGACTCTCATACTGGTCATTCTGGCCTTTATCGCCATTTTCCGCGCATGGGTCTACTACACCGAATCGCCGTGGACGCGTGATGCACGTTTCAGTGCTGATGTTGTGGCAATTGCACCGGATGTCGCGGGCTTAATCACTGATGTTAACGTTCATGATAACCAACTGGTGAAAAAGGATCAGGTCCTGTTCACTATCGACCAACCGCGCTATAAGAAAGCCCTCGAACAGGCTGAAGCGGATGTCGCCTATTATCAGGTACTGGCACAGGAAAAGCGCCAGGAAGCGGGTCGTCGTAACCGGCTTGGCGTTCAGGCAATGTCTCGTGAAGAGATTGACCAGTCCAATAACGTATTGCAAACCGTATTGCACCAGCTTGCAAAGGCGCAGGCGACACGCGACCTGGCGAAATTGGATCTTGAACGAACGGTCATTCGCGCCCCAGCCGACGGTTGGGTGACTAACCTTAACGTCTATTCTGGCGAGTTTATTACCCGCGGCTCCACGGCGGTAGCGTTGGTAAAACAGCACTCTTTTTATGTGCTGGCTTATATGGAAGAGACCAAGCTGGAAGGTGTTCGTCCGGGGTATCGTGCTGAAATAACACCACTTGGCAGTAATAAGGTATTGAAAGGCACCGTTGATAGCGTAGCGGCTGGTGTAACGAATGCCAGCAGTACGCAGGATGCAAAAGGTATGGCGACCATTGATTCCAATCTTGAATGGGTACGTCTGGCACAGCGTGTGCCGGTGCGTATTCGTCTGGATGAGCAGCAAGGCACCCTGTGGCCGGCCGGTACTACGGCCACCGTCGTCATTACTGGTAAGCAGGATCGCGATGCCAGCCAGGAGTCGTTTTTCCGTAAAATAGCGCATCGCCTGCGCGAGTTTGGTTAATCGTGATGGGTATTTTCTCCATTGCCAATCAGCATATCCGCTTTGCGGTAAAACTGGCATGCGCCATTGTGCTGGCGCTGTTTGTTGGCTTTCACTTTCAACTTGAGACACCGCGCTGGGCGGTGTTGACTGCGGCAATTGTGGCGGCTGGCCCGGCCTTTGCTGCGGGTGGAGAACCCTATTCTGGCGCTATCCGTTATCGCGGTATGCTTCGTATTGTCGGAACATTTATTGGCTGTATTGCCGCACTGATCATTATTATCAGCATGATCCGTGCGCCGCTGCTGATGATCCTGGTGTGCTGCATCTGGGCCGGTTTTTGTACCTGGCTCTCCTCGCTGGTGAAGATCGAGAACTCCTATGCCTGGGGGCTTTCGGGCTACACGGCGCTGATAATCGTCATTACCATTCAGGCGGAACCATTGCTGACGCCGCAATTTGCGCTCGAACGCTGCAGCGAGATCGTGATGGGGATCGTCTGCGCTATTGTAGCCGATCTGCTCTTTTCACCCCGTTCAGTGAAGCAGGAGATCGATGTCGAGCTGGACAGCCTTCTGGTGGCGCAGTATCAACTTATGCAACTGTGCATTAAGCACGGCGACAGTGAAGAAGTGGATAAAGCCTGGGGGGATTTAGTCCGTCGTACTGCGGCGCTGGAAGGTATGCGCAGCAACCTGAACATGGAGTCCTCACGCTGGGTACGCGCCAACCGCAGACTTAAAGCATTGAACACGTTGTCGCTGACGCTCATTACTCAATCCTGTGAAACCTATCTTATCCAGAACACGCGACCGGACCTGATTACGGACACCTTCCGTGAGCTGTTTGATACGCCAGTTCAAACGGTGCAGGACGTACATAAGCAACTCAAGCGGATGCGGCGCGTGATTGTCTGGACCGGCGAGCGTGACACGCCGGTGACGATATATAGCTGGGCAGGTGCTGCGACACGCTACCTGCTGCTCAAACGCGGTGTTGTCAGCAATACCAAAATTAGTGCGATTGAAGAAGAGATCCTGCAGGGTGAGCCGGTAGTGAAAGTGGAATCCGCCGAACGTCACCATGCGATGGTCAACTTCTGGCGTACCACGCTTTCCTGTGTGCTGGGAACCTTGTTCTGGCTGTGGACCGGCTGGACGTCAGGTAGTGGCGCGATGGTGATGATTGCGGTCGTTACCTCACTGGCAATGCGTTTACCCAATCCACGTATGGTAGCGATAGACTTTATCTACGGCACGCTGGCAGCATTACCTTTGGGGGCGCTCTATTTTCTGGTGATTATCCCCAATACCCAGCAAAGTATGTTGTTACTGTGCCTGAGCCTTGCTGTGCTGGGATTTTTCCTCGGTATCGAGGTACAGAAGCGGCGTTTGGGCTCTATGGGGGCGCTGGCGAGCACGATTAACATTATCGTGCTGGATAACCCGATGACGTTCCATTTTAGCCAGTTCCTCGACAGTGCGCTGGGGCAGCTTGTGGGATGTGTGCTGGCGTTTATTGTGATTCTGTTGGTGCGTGATAACTCCCGTGACAGAACAGGTCGCGTGCTGCTCAATCAGTTTGTTTCAGCCGCAGTCTCCGCTATGACCACTAATGTGGTTCGTCGAAAAGAGAATCACCTTCCGGCGCTCTATCAGCAACTGTTTTTACTGATGAATAAATTTCCCGGCGATCTGGCGAAGTTTCGTCTGGCGCTGACGATGATCATCGCTCACCAGCGTCTGCGTGATGCACCTGTACCGGTAAATGAGGATTTATCTGCGTTTCATCGTCAGCTCCGTCGTACTGCCGATCACGTTATTTCAGCTGGAAATGACGACAAACGCCGACGCTACTTTAGTCAGCTGCTTGAGGAGCTTGATATCTATCAGGAAAAATTAAACATCTGGGAAGCCCCGCCTCAGGTGACGGAGCCTGTAAAACGGCTTACGGGTATGCTGCACAAATATCAGCACGCCCTGACCAGCAGTTAAGAGTTAAAAACCGACGCCAGAAGCGTCGGTTTTTTTATGGCTATACTTATTCGATGTGCGTAAGCCATGACATCAGGAGGAAAAAACTATGCCTGGACTGCAGGAGAGTGAACTTTTTCAGACGGGATATCTGGTTAATGGGCAGTGGAAGACCCTGGATACCACCTTTGATGTGGTAAACCCGGCGACGGGGGAGGTCATTGCAAAGGTGGCGAAGGCGGGTAAGCAGCAGACTGAAGAGGCGATTGCTGCTGCCGCAAACGCTTTTCCGGCGTGGCGCGAAAAAACGGCGAAAGAGCGTTCGACAATCCTCTATCGCTGGTATGAACTGATCCTCGAAAACAAAAGCTGGCTGGGGCGTCTGATGACCATTGAACAAGGGAAGCCGCTGAAAGAAGCCGAAGGTGAAGTTGAGTACGCCGCCAGCTTTATTCAGTGGTTTGTGGAGCAGGCCAAACGCGCTAATGGTGAGATTATCCCTCCGATTAAACCAGGCTCGCGAATTCTCGCTACCCGTGAACCTGTTGGTGTAGTCGCTGCGATCACTCCGTGGAACTTCCCGATGGCGATGCTGACACGCAAACTTGGGCCCGCGCTGGCTGCGGGATGTACCGGGGTGATTAAGCCGGCCAACAATACGCCGCTCAGCGCGTTTGCGCTGCTAACGCTGGCGAAAAAGGCTGGTGTGCCCGATGGGGTGCTTAACGCTGTCGCGGGCAATACCCCGGAAATCAGTGATGCAATTATGGCTAGCCATAAAGTGCGTAAAATTTCCTTTACCGGCTCCACCGCTGTCGGAAAAACGCTGGTGCGTAACGCGGCCGACACGATGAAAAAAGTCTCGATGGAGTTGGGCGGCAACGCCCCATACATTGTGTTTGATGATGCCGATATTGATGCCGCGGTGCAGGGGGCCATCGCTAACAAATTCCGTAATGCGGGTCAGGTGTGCGTTAGTGTTAACCGCTTCTATATTCAGGAATCCATCTATGACGAATTTACCCGCAAACTGGCGGATGCTGTCCAGGCGCTGAAGGTGGGTAATGGTCTGGATGACGGTGTGGTGGTTGGCCCGCTGATCGAGCCTTCGGCAGTAGATAAAGTGCGGGAACATGTTGAAGATGCTATTGCAAAAGGTGCGACGGTTCTGGCGGGAGGAAAAGCGCATTCGTTGGGCGGTAACTTCTGGCAGCCAACGGTACTGAGCAATTGCAACGAAGAGATGAAACTTGCCCGTGAAGAAACTTTCGGACCCGTCGCGGCCTGTTTCCGCTTTAGTCGTGAAGACGAAGTTATTCAGCGCGCTAACGATACTCCTTTTGGGCTGGCTGCTTATTTCTATACGCAAAACCTGCAGCGTGTATTCCGCGTTTCGCAGTCCATTGAAAGCGGCATGATTGGTATCAACGAATGTGCCGTTTCAACCGAGCTGGGGCCATTTGGTGGGGTAAAAGAGTCGGGGTTAGGGCGTGAAGGATCGGTGCTTGGATTAGAAGAGTTTCTGCAAGTGAAGACCTTGCATATTGGTGGTCTGTAGAGTAACCGACGGCGGGATGGTGGCTATAGATGAATATCTATACGTTTGATTTTGACGAGATTGAAGATCAAAGTGATTTCTACCGGGAGTTTACGCGTACCTTCGGCCTGGCCCGGGAAAAGGTCAGTGACTTAGATTCTCTGTGGGAAGTGGTTGTCGGGGAAGTATTGCCGTTGCCGCTGGAGATTGAGTTTGTGCATTTGCCGGATAAGCAACGCAGACGCTATGGCGCGCTGATTTTGCTGTTTGATGAAGCGGAAGAAGAGCTGGAAGGGCAATTGCGCTTTAACGTTCGTCACTCATCTTAAGAGATAAAAAAAGCCCCCGGCAGCGGGGGCAAGTCGTCGGACTAGACGACGAGGGTTTATTTGTACAGTTCAGCAGTTGCGTGCCAGTGAGCCCCTTCACGGAGTTCAGTAACGCGATAGCTGCTGGCGCCCGCTTTTTCTGCTTTGGCGACAATTTCCTGACGCATATCCATTGGTGAGCTACCAATCTGAGACACAGAGATAGTACCCATGGATTGCAGATTCTGTGCTTCTTGTGAGTTCACCTGATTTACCGCAGCGCTTGCGCCGAAAGAGATAACAGACAGAAGGCTTAAGGTTGCAACAGTAGTTTTGATTTTCATGATATTTACCTCGTCGAATACTTTTATTGGGGTCTTCGTTTCGTGACCCTCATCACAGAATCAAGTATACACTAATCACTCAGTAAATTAATACCACGCTAATGGTTTCATCGGGTATTATGGGTTAAAAAATATATTTTTTATAACCAAACGGAATTAAAAATACGCTTCAGTACACCGGGATTAAAATAAGTTCAATAAAATCATATTGATATGTGATTTTGCAATTTGTGCGTTTTTGATGATTATCATTCACTATGTGAATGCTTTATAGCGGTTAAACGCACTATCTGTTAAATGATTAGTAGTGAAAAACAGTGGCGTGGGTATGAAAGGAAGGTTTTTCCCCCGCCGCATGATGCGACGGGGAAGGGGTTACAGCTCTTGTTCGAAGAGCTCCAGAATAGCTTCGTACAGATCTTTTACCGTAAAGCCCATCGCTGGGGTGGTGAAGATGGTATCGTCTCCGGCAATCGTCCCGAGGATACCTTCCGCTTTACCCAATGAGTCCAGCAGGCGGGCAATTAATTGTGCTGCGCCTGGGCTAGTATGAATGACCACGACAGCATCGTTATAGTCGATATCCAGTACCAGATTTTTCAGCGGGCTTGAGGTTGTTGGAACCCCCAGTTCTGCCGGGAGGCAGTACACCATCTCCATTTTTGCATTGCGGGTACGCACTGCGCCAAACTTGGTCAGCATGCGTGAAACCTTGGACTGATTGATATTATCAAAGCCCTGATCCTGCAACGCGAGGACGATTTCGCCCTGAGAGCTGAATTTTTCTTCTTTGAGCAGCGCTTTAAACGCCTTTACTAATTCTTCTTGTTTAGCCGAGCTTCGCATAAGTCACCCGTAATATGGCGGTAGAAACAACATTATTGTGCATACAGATGAATTTTTATGCAAACGGTCTGCCTCGTTCAAGGCTGAAATAATGTTATGAAAGAGCGGAATTTTATCAAATTTCGTTATCAAGAAACATGCCTGTGTCACGGCTCGCAAATAAGATTAAAAGTAAATTAAATGTTATCAAATTGATGTTGTTTTGAGAGGGCGGTAGGGTATATTGTCAACACCTGTTGGAAAGTTGCTCTACTGGGCGGTTGTTTTGAATTACGTAACTTAGGATTTATTTTACGTAAGTTAAATGCATAAAAGCCAAATTTGCGTGACTACGCATTCTTGACGCGTGGTTATTGAATTCGTTGGATTTGTGAATTAAGGTCGCCGCCGCGGAGCAATAGACATTTTGCTTATCAATATAATAAGGAGTTTAGGATGAAAGTTGCAGTCCTCGGCGCTGCTGGTGGTATCGGTCAGGCGCTAGCATTACTGTTAAAAACCCAACTGCCTTCAGGTTCAGAACTCTCCCTGTACGACATCGCTCCAGTAACTCCTGGTGTGGCCGTTGACTTGAGCCATATCCCTGCTGCTGTGAAAATCAAAGGCTTCAGCGGTGAAGATGCCACCCCTGCACTGGAAGGTGCTGATGTGGTTCTGATCTCTGCGGGTGTCGCGCGTAAGCCGGGTATGGATCGTTCCGACCTGTTTAACGTTAACGCAGGCATCGTGAAAAACCTGGTGCAGCAAGTTGCTAAAACCTGTCCAAAAGCATGTATTGGTATCATCACTAACCCGGTGAATACGACCGTTGCTATCGCTGCAGAAGTGCTGAAAAAAGCAGGCGTCTACGATAAGAACAAACTGTTTGGCGTAACTACGCTGGACATCATCCGCTCCAACACTTTTGTTGCGGAACTGAAAGGCAAACAGCCTGCCGATGTTGAAGTTCCGGTAATTGGTGGACACTCTGGCGTGACCATTCTGCCACTGCTGTCACAAATTCCTGGTGTGAGCTTCACCGAGCAGGAAGTTGCTGACCTGACCAAACGTATCCAGAACGCGGGTACCGAAGTTGTGGAAGCTAAAGCTGGTGGCGGTTCTGCAACCCTGTCTATGGGTCAGGCTGCGGCACGTTTTGGTCTGTCACTGGTTCGTGCCCTGAATGGCGAAAAAGGCGTAGTGGAATGTGCGTACGTTGAAGGCGATGGCCAGTATGCGCGCTTCTTCTCTCAGCCGCTGCTGCTGGGCAAAAATGGTGTGGAAGAGCGCAAGTCCATCGGTAAACTGAGTGCATTTGAACAGAATGCGCTGGAAGGTATGCTGGACACGCTGAAGAAAGATATTACTTTGGGCGAAGAGTTCGTTAAGTAATGCTTTCGTGTCGACCAGATAAGACGCTTCTGCGTTGCCATCAGGTTTGACGTATAAAAAACCGGAGTAATCTCCGGTTTTTTTACATCCCAATTATACTAATTTGTTGCCGGGTATTCCTGAACCGTCACCTGGAGCGTCAACTGTTTATCATCGCGCATCACAATGACTGAGATAACCGACCCGGGGCGAATTTCAGCCACTTGATCCATGGTCTCCAGGGCTGATACCGCAGGTTTATTGTTGACCGATATAATCAGGTCGTTAACCTGAATACCTGCCTGCGCTGCCGGACCATCCGGGGCGACTTCGTTAACCACTATCCCCTGAATTTGATCCATCCCACTGCCCTGTGCATGCAGCGGAGCAATCTCACGACCACTAATACCGATGTACCCACGAATAACGCGTCCGTCACGAATCAGCTTATCCATGATTTTGGTTGCCAGCTGGAACGGAATGGCAAAACCAATCCCTTCAGGTGTCTCGCCATCATTACTTTTATCAAATGACAGCGTGTTAATACCCATCAACTCACCCAACGAGTTGACCAGCGCGCCGCCCGAGTTACCGTGGTTGATGGAGGCGTCTGTTTGCAGGAAATTTTGCCGCCCTGTTGGGTTCAAACCAATACGACCGGTGGCGCTGATGATCCCCTGGGTGATTGTTTGCCCAAGGTTGTACGGGTTCCCGATGGCGAGAACGACATCGCCAATATGCGGAACGCGCTTGTTATTGATTGGGATGGTTGGCAGTCCGCCAGAAGCGTTGATCTTTAGTACCGCAAGGTCGGTCAGCGTGTCGGAGCCGACAAGCAGGGCTTCAAACACACGCCCATCTTGTAAAGCGACGATGATTTGGTCGGCATCATTGATAACGTGTTTGTTGGTAATGATATAGCCGCGTTGATCCATGATAACGCCCGAGCCGAGTGTACGGATCTCGAGCTGGTTATGCGTCGTGCTATTCATACTGCGGTTGTAAACGTTAACCACGGCAGGCGCAGCGCGACGAACCGCCGGATTATAGCTGGCGGGTGTTTCATCTGCACTGTCGAACTGTGGTGCGGAAAGCGTATTAATTTTGCGCAGAGAGGGCATCGCGGCCAGCAGAATGGCGCCGACGATTAAACCAATCGCGACCGAACGTAAAAGCTTCACAAACATGATGGCGGCGTCATTAAAAAAGGGAACGGCAGCAGCATATCACGAGTTTACCGGACATCACACGGCAGGCTGATGTCCGGTTCGCATAGGTTAACGCAGGAGCAGATAGATATTATCGTTACCGCGTACCACCTGCAGAGCAATAATCGATGGTTTCGCTTCCAGAACTTTGCGCATTTCAGCAATCGAGTTCACGCGATCGCGGTTAACACTGATGATAACGTCATCTTTGTGCAGACCGGCCTGCGCGGCAGGGCTGCTTTTTTCGACGTTATCAATTTTGATGCCTTTAGTGCCGTCTTTTAACTGACCATCGCTGAGCGTTGCCCCCTGTAGCGCAGGTGCAATCATTTCTGCGCTGGCAGATGACGATGTGCTGGTGTCCAAGGTGACTTCAACTTCCAGTGGTTTGCCGTTACGTAGCAGTCCCAGTTTAACTTTGGTACCCGGCTCGGTTGTCGCGATGCGCGAACGTAGTTCAGCGAAACTGTTGAGCGGTTTGCCGTTGAGACTGGTAATGACATCACCGGATTTCACTCCAGCCTTCGCAGAGCCGGAGCCAGGCAGAACTTCGCTGACAAACGCGCCGCGCTGCACATCCAGTTTGAACGCTTTGGCAATATCGGCAGTCATTTCCGTGCCTTTAATACCCAGCAGGCCGCGTTTGATTTCACCAAACTGCATCAACTGCTGAGCCAGCGTGCGCGCCATGTTGCTTGGGATAGCAAAGCCAATGCCGATACTGCCGCCGCCCGGAGCCAGAATGGCGGTATTAATACCGATCAGCTCACCATTCAGGTTCAGCAATGCGCCGCCGGAGTTACCGCGGTTAATAGATGCGTCGGTCTGAATAAAGTTTTCCAGACCCTCCAGGTTCAGACCGCTACGGCCTAACGCCGATACGATACCTGAAGTTGCCGTTTGTCCCAGTCCGAACGGGTTACCGACTGCTACGGCGAAATCACCTACACGCAGTTTGTCGGAGTCGGCGATGGCAATTTGCGTCAGATTGCTGGGGTGTTGAATTTGCAGTAGCGCGATATCGCTCTGATCGTCGCTACCGATAAGCTTGGCGTCGAACTCGCGGCCATCATTAAGCTGGACACTGATTTTTTGTGCCTGATTAATGACGTGATTGTTGGTTAAAACATAGCCTTTTGCGGCGTCAATAATAACTCCCGACCCCAGACCTTCGAACGGTTGCGAAGGTTGGTCTGGCAGTTCATCGCCAAAAAACTTTTTGAATTCTTCCGGGACTTTCTGTCCCTGTCCCTGAACGGCGGTACCCTCGACCCTCACGCTAACGACAGCAGGTAACACTTTCTCCAGCATTGGGGCGAGGCTGGGGAGCGCTGCCTGACCGGGAACCTGGCCGGGTATCGACGCAATGGCCTGAAACGGCGCCGAGAGAGTTAACCCGACACTTAACGCTAATGCACTCAACAGCTGGGTTTGTTTTTTCATTGATCCTGCTCTCGTACCTTGAGTAAACGGAAGATGATTCAAAACAGTTTGATGTTATTGAATTTTGGGTTTGGTCACAATGCGGCTAACGACTAAATAATAGCTGGGAAGGGAAGAGAAGCGGAGGGCGCAATTGCTGCGCCCAATAAATTTCTTAACGATGTGCAGTTAGTCGCGCTTTGCGCCACTACGCAGCAGGCCGGACGCCCCTTCGGAATAGTCACGCGGCATTTGAACCGGAGCCTGATCGTTGCCTGCTTCAGACTCTGCCAGACGATTACGGAATGGGTTGGATTCCGGTGACATACCTGGAAGAAGGTTGCTGGAGCTTTTCGCCATATGCTGATAGATCTGACGATAGTCGTCCGCCATGTTGTCCAGCAGCTCAGCGCTGCGGGCAAAGTGGCTCACCAGTTCCTCACGGTACTCTTCCAGCTCAGCTTTGTTTTTTTCAAGTTCGTACTGCAATGCCTGCTGTTGGCGTAATTTACGATTACCAAAACGCATGGCTACAGCACCAATAATGATACCGACGACTAACCCAATTAGCGCATATTCCCAGGTCATGAACATCTCCCGTTGTCTTTTGTTTCCGTAGGGTGTTGGCTTTAGGCTCCATGCCTGCGCCTGATTATGCCACTATAACCGCTAATCCCGTAGAAGTGGAATCCCGTCTTTATATCGCGTAGTGTAGAACGGCCTTTTTTTCGTCAACCGTGAGCGACGGCACATCGATTCTCAAGGAATAACAATAACATCATGCAAAGCCTTTCCCCGACATCGCGTTACCTGCAGGCCCTCAACGACGGCAGCCATCAACCTGACAACGTACAACAAGAAGCTGTGAATCGGCTGGAAACTATTTTCCAGGAACTCACAACCCGAACACGTCCTGTGCCGCAGGAGAGTGGGCTGATGGCCCGTTTTGGTAAATTGTTGGGTAAACGTGAGCCGACGGAAAATATGCCGGTACGCGGGCTGTATATGTGGGGGGGAGTGGGGCGTGGGAAAACCTGGCTGATGGATCTGTTCTACCATAGCCTGCCGGGTGAACGTAAACAGCGTCTGCACTTTCACCGCTTTATGCTGCGCGTGCATGAAGAACTTACCGCTCTGCAAGGTCAAAGTGACCCGCTGGAGGTGATTGCCGACCGTTTTAAAGCCCAGACGGATGTGCTGTGCTTTGACGAGTTTTTTGTTTCAGATATTACCGATGCGATGCTGCTCGGTGGATTAATGAAAGCGCTGTTTGCCCGTGGTATCACGCTGGTTGCGACCTCTAATATTCCGCCTGATGAGCTGTATCGTAATGGCTTGCAACGCGCACGTTTTCTGCCCGCTATCGAGGCAATCAAACAGTATTGCGACATCATGAACGTAGATGCTGGCGTTGATTATCGTCTGCGTACGTTAACGCAAGCGCATTTATGGTTATCGCCACTTAATGATGAAACTCAGCAGCAGATGGATAAACTGTGGCTGGCGTTAGCGGGCGCGAAAGGTGAGCATGCTCCGACGCTGGAGATAAACCATCGCCCGATGCCGACGTTAGCCGTAGAAAACCAAACGCTGGCGATTTCGTTTACCACGCTCTGCGTCGATGCGCGTAGTCAGCACGATTACATTGCGTTGTCGCGCCTGTTCCATACGGTGCTGTTATCTGATGTACCAGTGATGACACCGTTGATGGAGAGCGAAGCACGGCGTTTTATCGCGCTGGTTGATGAGTTCTACGAGCGCCATGTCAAACTGGTCGTGAGTGCGGCATCCCCCTTATATCAGATCTACCAGGGTGAACGCCTGAAGTTTGAATTCCAGCGCTGCTTGTCGCGTTTGCAAGAGATGCAAAGCGAAGAGTATCTGAAACGGGAACATTTAGCGGGTTAAACCCGCCGCAAATCACATAAAGGGGTCGATCTTTGACCCTGACTTCTCTATAATCTTGCGACCCCACGTTACGAGAGAGTTTTTTTCCCAAAACTTTCTATGTGCCGGCATAGGCTATTCGAAGGGGTAGGTTTGCTGGACAATGTCGTGTGAACCTCAACTGACAAAACGTTTGGGTGTTCACCAACGTGTAACTTATTTATTTGGGTAAGCTTTTAATGAAAACTTTTACAGCTAAACCAGAAACCGTAAAACGCGACTGGTATGTTGTTGACGCGACCGGTAAAACTCTGGGCCGTCTGGCTTCCGAACTGGCTCTGCGCCTGCGCGGCAAGCACAAAGCGGAATACACTCCGCACGTAGATACCGGTGATTACATCATCGTTCTGAACGCTGACAAAGTTGCTGTAACCGGCAACAAGCGTACTGACAAAGTGTACTATCACCACACCGGTCACATCGGTGGTATCAAACAAGCGACCTTTGAAGAGATGATTGCTCGCCGTCCTGAGCGTGTGCTTGAAATCGCGGTTAAAGGCATGCTGCCAAAAGGCCCGCTGGGTCGTGCTATGTTCCGTAAACTGAAAGTTTACGCTGGCAACGAGCACAACCACGCGGCACAGCAACCGCAAGTTCTTGACATCTAATCGGGATTATAGGCAATGGCTGAAAATCAATACTACGGCACTGGTCGCCGCAAAAGTTCCGCAGCTCGCGTTTTCATCAAACCGGGCAGTGGTAAAATCGTAATCAACCAACGTTCTCTGGAACAGTACTTCGGTCGTGAAACTGCCCGCATGGTAGTTCGTCAGCCGCTGGAACTGGTCGACATGGTTGAGAAACTGGATCTGTACATCACTGTTAAAGGTGGTGGTATCTCTGGTCAGGCTGGTGCGATCCGTCACGGTATCACCCGCGCTCTGATGGAGTATGATGAGTCCCTGCGTGGCGAACTGCGTAAAGCTGGCTTCGTTACCCGTGATGCTCGTCAGGTTGAACGTAAGAAAGTCGGTCTGCGTAAAGCACGTCGTCGTCCTCAGTTCTCCAAACGTTAATTGGTTTCTGCTTCGGCAGAGCTCAATTTGCGAAAAAACCCGCTTCGGCGGGTTTTTTTATGTATACTCGCCGCGAAGATCCACGGTAATGTGCTGATTGCCACCTCTTTTTCCCCATTTCCAGAATCGACTCACCACAAAGGTCACAAAATCTGGTAAACTATCATCCAATTTTCTGCCCAAATGTCCGGTATCGTTCATTTTTTGTTTGTATTTTGAGCAATAATGGCTTTCCCGAATATGGGTGACACCACTTCTGACTGGCCATATATAGTGGCTGGTAGCAGTAAAATTCTGAATATACCTGGAGGTTTTCATGGCTGTCGCTGCCAACAAACGTTCGGTAATGACGCTGTTTTCTGGTCCTACTGACATCTATAGCCATCAGGTCCGCATTGTGCTGGCTGAGAAAGGTGTTAGTTTCGAGATTGAGCATGTGGAGAAGGACAATCCACCTCAGGATCTGATCGACCTCAACCCGAATCAGAGCGTACCGACACTGGTGGATCGTGAGCTGACCCTGTGGGAATCTCGCATCATTATGGAATACCTGGATGAGCGTTTCCCGCATCCGCCGCTGATGCCGGTTTACCCGGTTGCGCGTGGTGAGAGCCGCCTGTACATGCAGCGTATCGAAAAAGACTGGTACACGCTGATGAACATCATCGTGAACGGTTCTGCTTCTGAAGCTGATGTCGCTCGTAAGCGACTGCGCGAAGAGTTGCTGGCGATTGCGCCAGTATTTGGTCAGAAACCGTATTTCCTGAGCGATGAGTTCAGCCTGGTAGATTGCTATCTGGCACCACTGCTGTGGCGTTTACCGCAGCTGGGTATTGAATTCAGCGGTGCAGGTTCGAAAGAGCTGAAAGGATATATGACTCGCGTCTTCGAACGTGACTCATTCCTGGCTTCTCTGACTGAGCCTGAACGTGAAATGCGCCTGGGCCGGGGTTAATCTGTATGGATTTGCCACAACTATCACCGCGCCGTCCGTATCTGCTGCGTGCATTTTATGAGTGGTTGCTAGACAACCAGCTTACGCCGCATCTGGTGGTGGATGTGACGCTCCCGGACGTGCAGGTTCCTATGGAATATGCGCGTGATGGGCAAATTGTTCTGAATATTGCACCGCGTGCAGTTGGGAACCTGGAACTGGCTAACGATGAAGTGCGCTTTAACGCGCGTTTCGGCGGAGTACCACGTCAGGTTTCTGTGCCGCTGGCTGCTGTTCTGGCAATTTATGCTCGTGAAAACGGTGCCGGTACGATGTTTGAGCCAGAATCCGCCTATGACGAAGATGTCGCCAGCCTAAACGATGACGACAACGAAGCTCCTGGCTTTGAGAACGAAACGGTCATGTCCGTCATTGATGGTGATAAACCTGACAACGGCGACGACAATGACCCGGATGATACTCCACCGCCTCCTCGTGGTGGACGTCCAGCGCTACGCGTAGTTAAATAAAAAAAACAGGCCCTTTGGGCCTGTTTTGTTTTCTGCGTTCGGAATTAGTAAAACAGCGCGATTGTGGCGATCATATTCACCACAAATCCTACGGCCATTGGGATCGCCGTACGTTTAACCACTTCAAAAGGCGATACCCCAGCGATGCCTGATGTCACGACAATGACTGCGGTGATCGGTGAAACTGCGCGTGCCAGCGTGGTGGCGAAATGCATAGGCATAATCATTACGACAGCCGGAATATGCAGCCCGGCAGCGATATCCGGGATCAGGCTGGCAAAAGACATAAACGGCGCGTTGCCGGACCCCATTACGATTGCGCAGGCAGCAATAACCACAGCCATAATGATCATCACCCCGATACCGCCGAGCCCGGAATGTTCCGCACCTTTAATAACCGCGTCGACGGTGCCGATAGTGGTCAACCCTTTAGCAAAGATCTCGCCTGCCACCACCAGCGTAACGACATTCGCAAACTGCGTGCCCATGCCGTCAAAAAAAGCCTGCACATCGTCCATTGTTTCGCGCAGATTGTGTTTGCGAAGGAACTCTACAAACATGGTCACTGTCATGCTCAACAGCATCACCACCACCAGATTAAGTTCTGCTTTCATCAATCCCTGATGTGCAAGGAACAGCGAACCCAGCATCAGGATCAGAGGCATTACCGGTAAAATGGCGTAATAGAGCGGTGGTACATCTTCGAGCCTCTTTTGTTCGGCGAAACCTGCGCTATCCGGTAACGCTTTTCTATCAAACTGGCGCTGCACGAAAAAATGCGCAATGGCAACGGCGATAATTACGCAGGAAGCCACTGGTAACTGGTAATGGAAGAAGTAGGTGGCGATTTTCATTCCTGCCACTTGTGCGGCAAAAATTGAGTTGGTTTCCAGAATGCCCCATTCAATCGACATTGAAGTGGCAATAACTGCCACCGCAGACAAACGGCTCACACCAAGGCTGACTAATGTCGGGAAGAGCGTGACCATTAGTAGCATGCCTAACCCGGAGGCGCTGGTTATGAACTGTGCCATGATCTGGCCGATCACATAGGTGGCGGCCAGAACGATGTAAGGTGATCGGATAACCTTAAGAGGTCGACTTAACAGGCTAACCATGGCTCTACTGGCTCCCATCCTGTCCATATAGCGGGCATAACCGCCCACCGCCATGATTGACAGTCCAAGTCCTGCGGCCCGGCTTGAGAGCATACGCAGAATTTCGTTATAAATATCGACCAGCAAATAGCCGCTGCTTTTATCAGGCGCGACCAACGCACCGTAGCCCAGCCAGACCCCGCAGATCATTAGAAAGATCCCGGCAGCTGCCAGTACCACTTGTGGTTTGTAGTTTTTGAGGATCAGATAACCCATCGTTAATAAAACGATGACAGAGATAATGATGCCGAACATTTTTTCACTCCATGGCAGAGAAGAACATAAATCCGGTAATTACATTGTTATAAATGCGGATGTTATATTTTTTCTGCGCCTTTTTATGGAGTGGATATCTTATTTTTTATTCAGAGTTTAAAATATTTTTCGTTTTAAAATAGATGGTTATGATAATTTTTCACGATCATGTTCGCTAATTTCATAAATAAAATATAGTGTTCTGTAATTAAATTTAACCTGAATGTTTTTATGATAAATAATATTTCTATTTTGTATATTCACAATGTGCCAGCTTTGCCGGGCGACCATCATTACACCCTGCTTTCGATCCTGTGTTAGGATGAACTCGCTGTTGTTTGTCACCTCGACTTAGCGGAATGGACCCTATGAACGCATTTGATTCGCAAGCTGAAGACTCTCCATCGACCATTGGCCGTAGCTTACGTAACCGTCCACTGGCGCGTAAAAAACTGTCTGAAATGGTTGAAGAAGAGCTGGAACAGATGATTCGTCGCCGGGAATTTGGCGAAGGTGAGCAGTTGCCGTCGGAACGAGAGCTGATGGCTTTCTTCAACGTGGGTCGTCCTTCCGTGCGGGAAGCGCTTGCTGCGTTAAAGCGTAAAGGTCTGGTGCAAATCAACAATGGCGAACGTGCCCGCGTTTCGCGCCCCTCTGCAGATACCATCATCAGTGAACTGTCCGGGATGGCGAAAGATTTCCTCTCGCATCCGGGAGGCATCGCTCACTTTGAACAGCTGCGGTTGTTCTTTGAATCCAGCCTGGTGCGTTACGCTGCGGAACATGCCACTGACGAGCAAATCGATCGGCTGGCGAAAGCGCTGGAGATCAACAGCCAGTCGCTGGATGACAATACGTTGTTCATTCGTTCGGACGTTGATTTTCACCGAGTACTGGCGGAGATCCCTGGTAATCCTATCTTTATGGCGATCCATGTCGCGCTGCTGGACTGGCTGATTGCGGCTCGTCCGACCGTTGCCGATCAGGAATTGCATGAACACAATAGCGTGAGTTATCAGCAGCATATTGCTATTGTCGAGGCCATTCGCCAGCACAATCCTGATGAAGCTGACCGCGCCTTACAAGAACATCTCAACAGCGTATCCGCCACCTGGCACGCCTTCGGTAAAAATAAAAAATTGCGAAAGTGATCGCGATCCTGACGATCGTTTAGTGAGGCAGATCGCACTATAAGCGTTCTGTATTGTATTGCTGCTTATTTGATCTGGTATAACAGGTATAAAGGTATGCAGTCAGATAACACTAATCATCGACAGAGGTAGTTATGGCAAGAGATTTAAAAGGCGTAATGCCGGCGTTGTTGACTCCGTTCGACAACCAACAGCGACTGGACACTGAGAGTTTGCGTCGTCTGGTGCGCTTCAACATTGAGCAGGGTATTGATGGGCTTTATGTCGGTGGTTCTACCGGTGAAGCCTTTGTACAGAGCCGTGCTGAAAGAGAGCAGGTGCTGGAAATTGTTGCTGAAGAAGCGAAAGGTAAAGTCACTTTAATCGCGCACGTTGGCACAATCAGTACCGAAGAGAGTCAACAACTGGCGAGCGCCGCGCATCGCTACGGCTTTGATGCAGTCTCCGCAGTCACTCCGTTTTACTATCCGTTCAGCTTCGAAGAACATTGCGATCACTATCGCGCAATCATTGATTCCGCTGATGGCTTACCAATGGTGGTGTATAACATTCCAGCACTGAGTGGCGTCAAACTGACGCTGGATCAGATCAACACACTGGTGACGCTGCCGGGTGTTGGCGCACTGAAGCAAACCTCTGGCGATCTCTATCAGATGGAGCAGATCCGTCGTGCGCATCCTGATCTGGTGCTTTACAACGGTTATGACGAAATTTTCGCTTCTGGCCTGCTGGCTGGCGCTGATGGCGGAATTGGCAGTACCTACAACATCATGGGATGGCGTTACCAGGGAATTGTGAAAGCGCTCAAAGAAGGCGACGTCCGGACTGCACAAAAGCTGCAAACCGAGTGCAATAAGGTTATCGATCTGCTCATTAAAGTCGGCGTATTCCGTGGTCTGAAAACGGTCCTGCACTTTATGGACGTGATCTCCGTACCGCTGTGCCGTAAACCGTTTGCTCCTGTAGATGAAAACTACCTGCCAGAACTGAAAGCATTGGCTAACCAACTGCTGGCGGAAAAGGCGTAACAGCGTATAGCCGGGGGCGCTTCGTTTGCCCGGCCTACATATGTCGATCGTAGGCCGTATAAGGCAACGCCGTCATCCGGCACAACAACAAAAATCGTCGGGAGAGTAAAATGAGTACTTCTACCCAGAGCATCCCGTGGTATCGCCATCTCAACCGTGCGCAATGGCGGGCATTCTCAGCCGCATGGCTGGGATATTTGCTGGATGGTTTTGATTTTGTGTTAATCGCCCTTGTGCTGACGGAAGTACAAGGTGAATTCGGGCTGACGACGGTGCAGGCTGCCAGCCTGATTTCAGCAGCCTTTATTTCTCGCTGGTTTGGTGGACTGATGCTGGGGGCGATGGGCGACCGTTACGGGCGTCGTCTGGCAATGGTCACCAGTATTATTCTCTTCTCTGTGGGAACACTGGCCTGTGGTTTTGCGCCGGGTTACACCACTATGTTTATCGCTCGTCTGGTTATCGGTATGGGGATGGCGGGTGAATATGGCTCCAGCGCGACCTATGTTATTGAAAGCTGGCCTAAACACCTACGCAACAAAGCCAGCGGTTTCCTGATTTCTGGTTTTTCTGTGGGGGCGGTGATAGCCGCTCAGGTTTACAGCCTGGTGGTTCCGGTCTGGGGATGGCGCGCGCTGTTCTTCATTGGCATCGTACCGATTATCTTCGCCCTCTGGCTGCGCAAAAATATTCCGGAAGCTGAAGACTGGAAAGAAAAACACGAAGGCAAAGCGCCAGTGCGCACAATGGTGGACATTCTCTATCGGGGTGAACATCGGGTTATCAATATACTGATGACCCTCGCTGCTGCGACCGCGCTGTGGTTCTGCTTCGCGGGTAACCTGCAGAATGCGGCAATCGTGGCGATCCTCGGGCTGATATGCGCCGTCATCTTCATTAGCTTTATGGTGCAAAGCAGCGGTAAGCGCTGGCCAACGGGCGTGATGTTGATGGTGGTTGTGCTGTTTGCCTTCCTCTATTCGTGGCCGATTCAGGCGCTGTTGCCAACCTATCTTAAAACTGAACTGATGTACGACCCTTCAACGGTTGCCAGGGTGCTGTTCTTTAGCGGCTTTGGCGCGGCGGTTGGCTGTTGCGTCGGCGGCTTTCTTGGTGACTGGCTGGGGACCCGAAAAGCCTATGTCTGTAGTCTGCTGGCATCGCAATTGCTGATTATTCCGGTGTTTGCGATTGGTGGTACAAACGTCTGGGTACTGGGGTTGCTACTGTTTTTCCAGCAAATGCTTGGGCAAGGGATCTCCGGGATCTTACCGAAACTGATTGGCGGTTATTTCGATACCGATCAGCGTGCGGCGGGTTTGGGCTTTACCTATAACGTCGGTGCATTGGGTGGAGCGCTGGCACCGATCATCGGGGCGCTGATTGCACAACGTCTGGATCTGGGGACTGCGCTGGGATCGCTTTCGTTTAGCCTGACCTTTGTGGTGATCCTGCTGATAGGCCTCGATATGCCGTCCCGCGTGCAGCGCTGGCTGCGACCGGAAGCGCTGCGCACGCATGATGCCATTGATGGTAAACCGTTCAGTGGAGCTGTGCCGTTTGGCGGTGATAAAAGTGCTTTCGTGAAATCAAAAGGTTAATCCGTTTGCCCGGTCCTGATCCGGGCAATTTTCGTAAGGGAAGAAGTATGTCGTTACTTGAACAACTGGATAAAAAAATTGCCGCTAACGGCGGACTGATTGTTTCTTGCCAACCTGTTCCTGACAGCCCGCTGGATAAACCTGAGATCGTTGCTGCCATGGCGCTGGCGGCAGAGCAGGCCGGCGCAGTGGCACTGCGTATCGAAGGTGTGGAGAACCTGCGTGCTACTCGCGCAGTGGTTTCGCTGCCGATTATTGGCATTCTTAAACGCGATCTGGATGATTCCCCGGTACGTATTACCGCTTTTTTAGAGGATGTTGATGCGCTGGTGCTGGCTGGCGCGGACATTATTGCCATTGATGGTACCGATCGTGTGCGGCCTGTACCTGTTGCAACGCTGCTGGCACGCATCCATCAGCATCAAAGGCTGGCGATGACAGACTGCTCCTCGCTGGAAGATGGTCTGGCATGCCAAAAACTCGGGGCTGAAATTATCGGTACCACGCTTTCTGGTTATACAACGGCAGAAACACCGGAAGAACCAGACCTGGCACTGGTGAAAGCGTTGAGTGATTCTGGTTGCCGGGTGATTGCTGAAGGGCGTTACAACTCTCCTGCACAGGCTGCTGAAGGGGTGCAACATGGTGCATGGGCCGTCACGGTCGGCTCTGCCATTACCCGACTGGAACACATTTGCCAGTGGTACATCACAGCAATGAAGAAGGCGATGTTATGACTACGCTGGCGATTGATATCGGCGGCACTAAACTGGCTGCCGCGCTGGTGGATAGCGACCTGCAAATCCGCGATCGCCGTGAATTACCTACGCCAGCCAGTAAAACACCGGATGCGCTGCGGGCTGCACTAAAAGCGCTGGTTGAGCCGCTGCAGACGCAGGCAACGCACGTAGCCATTGCCTCGACTGGCATTATCCGTGATGGGGTACTGCTGGCGATTAATCCGTTAAATCTTGGTGGGCTGGTGCACTTTCCACTGGTGCAGACGTTAAATGATCTGACTGGTTTGCCGACGATGGCGGTTAATGATGCACAGGCAGCTGCGTGGGCGGAATATCGCGCTCTTGCTGATGAAATAAGTGATATGGCGTTTATCACCGTTTCGACCGGCGTTGGTGGCGGTGTAGTCAGCAACGGTAAATTACTTACCGGGTCCGGTGGCCTGGCCGGGCACCTGGGGCATACGCTGGCCGATCCGCACGGGCCGCTCTGCGGTTGTGGACGCGTGGGCTGCGTGGAGGCTATTGCCTCAGGTCGCGGGATTGCCGCCGCCGCTCGGGATGATCTCGCCGGATGTGATGCGAAAACTATTTTTGTGCGTGCAGCCCAGAGGCATGAGCAGGCTATGCGGTTGGTTGCGCATTCTGCAGCGGTTGTCGCGCGATTGATAGCCGATGTGAAAGCGACAACTGACTGCCAGTGCGTGGTCATTGGCGGCAGTGTCGGGCTGGCTGAAGGGTATCTGGCGCTGGTGGAGTCTTATCTGGCACAAGCTCCCCTGGCCTATCACGTGAAATTACAGGCGGCACATTACCGCCATGACGCTGGATTACTGGGGGCTGCATTGTTGGCCCAGGGAGAATGATTATGATGTCAGGTGATTTGCGTACGCTACCTTCTGCCGGATTACACCCGGTATTACATGAGGCATTAATGCTGGCCGTTGCGGCAATACCGCAGGAAAAAGCGCCCGGAAGCTATGAGCTGCAGGGTGATGATATTTTTATGAATGTCATGCAGTTCGTCACGCAGCATCCAGAACAAAAGAAAGCGGAGCTGCATCAGCAATACATTGATATCCAGGTGTTGCTGGAGGGTAAAGAGCGCATTCTGTTTGGTACGACAGATTCTGCTCGTCAGTGTGAGGCGATTCATGTTGAAGAGGATTATCAACTTTGCAATCAGATTATCGATGAGCAAATGATCACGTTGAAACCCGGGATGTTTGCGATTTTTATGCCGGGCGAGCCTCATAAACCGGGCTGCGCGGTCGAGACTCCTGCGGAAATCAAAAAGGTCGTGATTAAGGTACGTGCCAGCTTATTACATGTTTGACAGGAAACAGTTGTATATGGGGGGCCGCAGTCTGAGCGCCTGCGGCAATATTTGAAACAACAACCTACCGTTTAAACGTTACCGCTTCCGGCTGTGTCAGATGTAACGTTGTCTGGCTTGGTTTCGTCTCGGCAATGACTCGCCCGTGGCGAATTGAATAACGTGCCGGCGTTTGGCGACGAACCGCATCAAACCCGTTTTCAGCAGGTAAAATCACCAGGTTAGCGGAATTTCCCACGCTCAGGCCGTAGTCCTGCAAATGCAGGGTTTTCGCGCTATGGGTAGTGACGAGGTTCAGCCCATCATTAATTTGTCCGTATCCCATCAACTGGCACACGTGTAATCCCATATGCAGCACTTGCAGCATATTCGCGGTTCCCAACGGATACCACGGATCGAAGACGTCATCATGACCAAAGCAGACATTGATATCCGCCTCCAGCATCTCTTTGACGCGAGTTACACCACGGCGCTTCGGATAAGTATCAAAACGCCCTTGCAGGTGAATATTCACCAGCGGATTAGCAACGAAGTTAATGCCCGACATTTTCAGCAGGCGGAAAAGGCGGGAAGCATACGCGCCGTTATAGGAGTGCATTGCCGTGGTATGGCTGGCGGTCACGCGTTCTCCCATTCCGTCGCGATGTGCCAGTGCCGCTACGGTTTCAACAAAGCGTGATTGCTCGTCATCAATTTCGTCACAGTGCACATCGATGAGTCGGTCGTACTTTTGCGCCAGGGCGAAAATTTTATGCAACGACTCAACGCCATATTCACGCGTAAACTCAAAGTGGGGGATTGCGCCAATGACGTCGGCCCCCAGACGCACGGCTTCTTCTAACAGCGCTTCACCGTTGGGGTAAGAAAGGATGCCTTCCTGCGGGAACGCAACGATTTGCAGTTCCACCCATGGCGCGACCTCTTGTTTCACCTCCAGCATGGCTTTCAGTGCCGTGAGCGTGGGGTCTGAAACATCAACGTGAGTACGAACATACTGGATGCCATTGGCCATCTGCCACTTCAGGGTCTGCATTGCGCGGGTCTTCACATCTTCGTGAGTGAGCATCGCCTTACGTTCAGCCCAGCGCTCAATACCCTCAAACAACGTACCCGACAGGTTCCAGTTTGGTTCACCTGCGGTTTGCGTGGTGTCCAGATGGATATGCGGCTCAACGAACGGCGGAATGGCCAGACCGCCTTCAGCATCAAGAACTTCACTCTGCGGTAAAGATGCAGCGTCCTGAGGTTCAATACGGCTAAAACGCCCGTTTTCAATGGTGAGTTGCCACAATCCTTCGCGTCCTTGTAAACGCGCCTGACGAATGGTGAGGGTATTATTCTGCATGGCTGACCTCCGGGGATTTAGCAAGGCTGCGATTGAAAAGTGGATTCAGCAGGATGTAGCTGAATACGCCGCCGAGTACGGCGTTGACCGGCACAACGCCGGGGATATAGTGTCCGGCGGCAATGCCCAGTGCAACGGACAGAATAGCCACCCAGTTTACGGGAATAAACCGCGCGTTGTTGAAATCGGCATACCGGCGATGGTTCAACAGATAATCGGCGATAATCACCCCACCAATAGGGGGGATCGCCGCCGACAGAAAGGTCAGCCAGCCGACAAAGTTATTGTAAAGCCACAGCGCGCACAGTGTACCAATAATGCCGTTTACTACCGAAAGCGTACGGCTGGAAAGACCGGTAATATTGGCAAAACCTAAACCGGATGCGTATAACGCGTTGTCATTGGTCGTCCAGATATTCAGGCCGAGAACCACAATTGCTGGCAGCAGCAGCCCCTGGGCGATCATCACGTCAGAGATATCCGCCTGCCCTACGGCGGCGGCGCCTGCTGCACCGAAGATAAACATTAATGAGTTGCCAAGGAAGAATGCCACCATGGCAATGAGCACCGCGCCTTTGGCATTACGACCAAAGCGGACGAAGTCGGCGGTCAGTGTACCTGCGCTGACAAACGAGCCTACCACCAGCGCCAGTGCGGTTGAAAAATTCAGCGGCGTTTGCGGCACAATCGTTTTTAAATGATCCAAACCACCTACGTCGCTCACCGCCAGCCAGACCGAGTAGCTGCCAAGAATAACGATAGCGGGTACGGCGATGACAGATAACACCGTCAATGCCGAGATGCCAAAAAAGATGGTCATTGTCATCAACAGGCCGGAAACGGCAATCAGGATATTGACGTCAATTCCCGTCGCTTTGCCAACCGGGATGGCGAACATTGCCACGCCAACGCCAAACCAGCCCACCTGCGTACCGCCCAGTAGCATCGAGGGAAGCCAGGAACCTTTTATACCAAATGAGTAACGTGCGAGGAGGTGGGTGGATAACCCTGTTTTTGCGCCAATGTAACCGAGAAATGCAGTGTAAATACCGAGGAGGAGATTACCGAAGAGAACTGCCAGGAAGAAATCATTATAGGAAAGACCGGTACCGAGTGTGCCTCCGGTCCACATACTTGCTGAAAAGAACGTTAACCCCAACATCACAAACGTCAGTGGAACCACGCCTTTTCGCGCCGCCAGAGGGACGGGGCCCTGGCTATAATTGTTATCTTGCGACACAACGCCTCCTTGAATTTGGACCAAAAAATCCGCCGCATAATATACAGTTTCCAGAATAAAGCAAACGTTTCCGTCTAATTATTACTTTGTTTTCATTCGCGGTATTGATGTGTTGGGGGATTGATTCGGAGAGTTTTTCCCGTTGAAAATCGTGTTGTCATGCTGGCTTACATGACAGTGCTTGATGGTATTGCGGCAGGAATTTGGTATCTCATCCACGGATGCAGATGAGATACCAGAAGAAGCTGGATTACACTTCCAGGTAATTCATAATCCCGTCAGCAGCTTTACGGCCTTCGGCTATCGCCGTTACCACCAAATCCGAACCGCGCACGATGTCACCACCGGCGAAGATTTTTGGGTTGCTGGTCTGGAAGGCGTTGTCACTGCGTTCCGGAGCAATAATACGCCCCTGCGAATCGAGTTCGACGCTGTGTTTAGCCAGCCACTCCATGCTGTGCGGGCGGAAACCAAACGCCATAACAACCGCATCAGCAGGAACAACGTGCTCGGAACCCGCGACGATCTCCGCGCGACGGCGACCTTTGGCATCCGGTGCGCCCATCTCAGTACGCGCCATTTTTACGCCGCAGACTTTACCGTTGGCGTTGACTTCAACACCTAATGGCTGGACGTTGAACTGGAATTCCACGCCCTCTTCACGCGCATTTTTCACTTCGCGTTTAGAACCCGGCATGTTTTCTTCGTCGCGACGATAGGCGCAGACAACGTGTGACGCGTTTTGACGAACAGAAGTACGCACACAGTCCATCGCCGTATCACCACCGCCCAGCACAACCACGCGTTTGCCTTCCATACTGATGTATGGTTCGTCGCTGCTTTCGCCAAAGCCCATCAGTTGCTTGGTATTGGCAATCAGGAACGGCAGGGCGTCAAACACGCCATCGGCATCTTCGTTTTCCAGTCCGCCGCGCATCGACTGATAGGTGCCAACGCCAAGGAACACGGCGTCGTAATCCTTCAGCAAATCGTCGAGTTGTACGTCGCGACCGACTTCAACGTTGAGTTTGAACTCTATGCCCATGCCGGTGAAAATTTCACGGCGGCGGGTCATGACCTCTTTCTCCAGCTTGAAGGCCGGAATACCGAAGGTTAGCAGGCCGCCGATCTCCGGATGGCGGTCAAACACCACGGCCTTCACGCCGTTACGGGTCAGCACGTCAGCACAGGCCAGACCTGCTGGACCGGCGCCGATAATCGCCACGCGTTTGTCGGTCTGGCGAACGCCAGTCATATCCGGACGCCAGCCCATCTCAAACGCTTTATCGTTGATATAACGTTCAATGTTGCCGATAGTCACCGCGCCAAACTCGTCGTTCAGCGTACAGGAACCCTCGCACAAACGGTCCTGTGGGCAGACACGGCCGCAGACTTCCGGCAGCGTGTTAGTCTGGTGAGACAGCTCCGCTGCTTCAAAAATACGTCCCTCGTTGGCGAGCTTCAGCCAGTTCGGAATGTAGTTATGTACCGGGCATTTCCATTCGCAGTATGGGTTACCGCAGGACAGGCAGCGATCCGCCTGCGCCTTGGCCTGACCTTCGGAAATAGGCTCGTAAATTTACGTATAAACTCGATCTTGCGGATCTTCAGCGGTTTCTTCGGCGGATCAACGCGCTGCAGGTCGATAAATTGGTATACGTTCTGACTCATTGCTGCTACCCCTTACTGCGCCTGCACACGCAGCTCAGCTGCGCTACGACTACGGTGACCCAACAGTGCTTTCACATCACTGGATTTTGGTTTAACCAGCGCGAATTTCGCCGAGAATGCCGGCCAGTTGGCCAGGATCTCTTCGCCGTGTGAAGAACCGGTATGCTGTACGTGTTCGGTAATAAGCCCGCGCAGATGCTCTTCATGGATAGCCAGAGAGTCCACACTCAACACTTCGACCAGTTCAGGGTTTACGCGTTTGCGGAATTCGCCGTCTTCGTCCAGCACGTAGGCGAACCCGCCCGTCATACCCGCACCGAAGTTGACGCCTGTTTTCCCAAGAATACAGACGATGCCGCCGGTCATATATTCGCAACCGTTGTCACCAATGCCTTCTACTACGGTAATCGCGCCTGAGTTACGTACGGCGAATCGTTCACCCGCTCGACCCGCGGCGAATAAACGACCACCGGTAGCACCGTACAGACAGGTGTTGCCGATGATGCTTGCTTCATGGCTACGGAAGGCAGACCCCACCGGTGGGCGCACAGCCAGCAAGCCACCCGCCATACCTTTACCGACATAGTCATTGGCATCGCCGGTCAGATACAACTCAACGCCACCTGCGTTCCATACACCGAAGCTTTGTCCTGCAGTACCGCTGAAATGCGCTTTGATAGGATCGGAGGCCAGCCCCTGATCGCCGTGCGTTTGTGCGATATAGCCAGACAATGATGCGCCGACAGAACGATCGGTGTTGCGGATATCGAACCAGAAAGTTTTACTCTGGCGATCATCGACAAACGGTTTCGCCTGCTGCAGTAATTGTGCGTTCAGCACGCCGTTATCAAACGGCGGGTTGTTCTCGGTGCAGAACAGCGCTTTACCCGGATGCGGCTCGGCGGTTTCCAGCAGCCGGGACAGCTCCAGTTTCTGCTGTTTGGCGGTGTATCCTTCCAGCTCGGTGAGCAGATCGGTACGGCCAATCAGGTCTACCAGGCGTTTCACGCCCAGTTGCGCCATCAGCTCTCGGGTTTCACGGGCAACAAATTCAAAGTAGTTGGTGACTTTGAACGGCAGACCATGATAGTGATTCTTACGCAGTTTTTCGTCCTGAGTCGCCACGCCAGTTGCGCAGTTGTTCAGGTGGCAAATACGCAGATATTTACAGCCCAGCGCCACCATCGGACCGGTACCGAAGCCGAAGCTTTCCGCTCCCAGAATTGCCGCTTTGATGATATCGACGCCAGTTTTCAGTCCGCCATCAACCTGCAAACGAATCTTATGGCGCAGACCGTTAGCCACCAGTGCCTGTTGGGTTTCAACCAGACCCAGTTCCCACGGACAACCCGCATATTTTACTGACGAGAGTGGGCTGGCTCCGGTGCCGCCGTCATAGCCTGCGATGGTGATGAGATCCGCATACGCTTTTGCCACACCGGTAGCGATGGTGCCGACGCCAGGTTCGGAAACCAGTTTGACGGAGATCATCGCTTTCGGGTTGACCTGTTTCAGGTCGAAAATCAGCTGCGCTAAGTCCTCGATTGAGTAGATATCGTGGTGCGGCGGCGGGGAGATCAACGTCACGCCCGGTACCGAATAACGCAGTTTGGCGATGTACGGAGTCACTTTATCACCCGGCAACTGACCACCTTCACCCGGCTTCGCGCCCTGTGCGACTTTAATCTGAATCACATCGGCGTTAACCAGATACGCCGGGGTAACTCCGAAGCGGCCGGAAGCGACCTGCTTAATGCGTGACACCTTGTTGGTGCCGTAACGCGCCGGATCTTCACCGCCTTCACCGGAGTTAGAGTTGCCGCCGATGCTGTTCATTGCTTCGGCCAACGCTTCGTGTGCTTCCGGACTTAATGCGCCGATAGACATCGCTGCGGTATCAAAGCGTTTAAACAGTTCTGTTGCTGGTTCTACGTCGTTAATGCTTATGGCTTCATCACCAGGCGTGATTGCCAGCAGGTCGCGCAGCGTCGCCGCCGGGCGCTCATTTACCAGTTTTGCATATTCCTGATAGTCGCTATATTCCCCGCTTTGTACCGCCTGTTGCAGAGTACGTACCACGTCTGGGTTGTAAGCGTGGTATTCACCGCCGTGAACGTACTTCAGCAGGCCGCCCTGACTAATCGGTTTACGTGCCAGCCAGGCATGCTTGGAGAGATTCAGCAGATCCTGCTGGAAATCGGCAAATCCAGCACCGCTGATGCGACTGACTACGCCCTGGAAGCAGAGCGCAACGACGTCATCATGCAGACCAACGGCTTCAAACAGCTTAGAGCAGCGGTAAGAGGCGATCGTCGAAATGCCCATTTTGGACATGATTTTGTACAGGCCTTTGTTGATGCCGTTACGGTAGTTCTGCATCACGGTCCGGTAATCTTTGGCTATCGCCTGCGTATCGATCAGGCGCCCCAGCGTCTCATACGCGAGGTATGGATAGACCGCCGTCGCGCCAAAGCCCAACAGGACTGCAAAGTGGTGCGGATCGCGTACGCTGGCAGTTTCAACGATGATGTTGGCGTCACAGCGCAGGCTTTGTTCTACCAGACGCGTTTGCACTGCGCCGACCGCCATCGGTGCCGGGACTGGCAAGCGGTTTTTGGCAATGTTACGGTCGGAAAGTACCAGCAGCACCGTGCCGTTACGCACCATCTGCTCGGCCTTGTCGCACAGTGCTTTGACGGTCTCTTCAAGCGTGGTTTCGGTCACGTCAAAGGTTATGTCCAGCGTATCCGCGCGATAGTGTTCCTCTTTCATAGTGGTGAGCTGTTTGAAATCGGAGTACAGCAGGATCGGCGATTTGAAACTCAGACGGTGTGCCTGGCCTTCCGCTTCGCAGAAGACGTTCATCTCACGACCGATGCTGGTGGCCAGTGACATCACATGCGCTTCACGCAGCGGATCGATAGGCGGGTTAGTCACCTGCGCAAACTGCTGGCGGAAGTAGTCATAAATAATGCGTGGCTGACTGGAGAGTACAGCAAACGGGGTATCGTCACCCATTGAGCCAACCGCTTCCTGACCATTTTCACCCAGCACGCGGATGACGGAATCCAGCTCTTCAGCGCTGTAATTAAACTGCTTCTGGTAGCTGGCAAGGGTGTCATCGTCCAGCTCGCGGCTACCGACCTGATCGTCAGCCAGATCTTCAAACGGTACCAGACGGCGGACATTTTTCTCCATCCACTCTTTGTACGGGTGGCGGCTTTTCAGATCGTCATCGGTTTCGGCTGAGTGCAGAATGCGCCCACTGCGGGTATCGATAACCATTAGTTCGCCCGGACCGACGCGGCCTTTCTCGACAACTTCATCCGGCTGATAGTCCCAGATCCCCACTTCAGAGGCGCAGGTGATGAGCTTGTCTTTGGTGATCACGTAGCGTGCCGGGCGCAGGCCGTTACGGTCCAGGTTACATGCGGCAAAGCGGCCGTCAGACATAACAATACCTGCCGGACCATCCCATGGCTCCATGTGCATGGAGTTAAAGTCAAAGAATGCGCGCAGTTCCGGGTCCATGTCAGGGTTGTTCTGCCAGGCTGGTGGCACCAGCAGGCGCATGGCCCGGATAATGTCCATGCCGCCTGCCAGAAGCAGCTCCAGCATGTTATCCATTGAGCTGGAGTCGGAGCCGGTTTCGTTGACGAAAGGAGCGGCATCATGGAGATCAGGGATCAGCGGCGTCTGAAATTTATAGGTACGTGCGCGGGCCCACTGACGGTTACCGGTGATGGTGTTGATCTCACCGTTGTGCGCCAGGTAGCGGAACGGTTGCGCCAGCGGCCAGCGTGGTACGGTGTTGGTGGAGAAGCGCTGATGGAACAGACAGATAGCTGATTCCAGACGCAGGTCCGCCAGGTCCAGGTAAAAGCGCGGCAGGTCCGCCGGCATACACAGACCTTTGTAGATGTTGACCAGGTTAGACAAGCTGCAGACGTAGAAGTCTTTATCTTCCTGGAGGCGTTTTTCGATACGGCGACGCGCGATGAACAGGCGGCGTTCCATGTCGCGCGGACGCCAGCCCGCAGGGGCGTTAACAAAAATTTGCTCAATTCGAGGCAGGGAGGAGAGGGCGATTTCACCGAGGACACCTTCGTTGGTGGGTACTTCGCGCCAACCAACAATCGACAAGGTTTCCTGCTGTAATTCTTCTTCAACAATGCGACGAGATGCAGCCGCCAGTTCAGCGTCTTTATTTAAAAAGATCATGCCGACGGCGTAGTTTTTGGCTAAACGCCAGCCGCGCTCCTGAGCAACGATACGAAAAAAGCGGTCAGGTTTTTGTAACAGCAGGCCGCAACCATCGCCGGTTTTACCATCGGCAAGAATTGCGCCACGGTGCTGCATACGGGCCAGCGCGTGTATGGCGGTACGCACTACCTTGTGGCTAGGTTCGCCTTCTATGTGGGCGATCAGGCCGAAACCACAGTTATCCTTCTCAAGGGATTTATCGTACAACATATCAGTGAACCTCCCCAGGCTCTGCGAGATCCCCATCTGAACCGTTGCGCACGGGCACACCAAGAGCATGGCGACGGGGTTTGCGTGTCATACGCTTACCTCGCATTCGCCCTCTTTATCCTTTTCGCACAGGTCAAACAAGTTTGAGGACTTGCTTCAGAGGGAATCTCAATTACTGCATAAATATGATGAGCAGACTGCTCATCCAGAAAGCTTCCAGCGGATTTCCAAGTTATCGGGAATCCACACACAGGTCAAATGGCAATCTTATTTATACAAAAATGTGCTATAGGAAGATTAACTTTATGAATATATTGAAATTAAAGGCGTTTTTACATTGATTTAACGTGTGTGGAATGGATGGTGAAGTGTGATCTGTCTCACTGTCAGAAAGGCCTGTTATCCCTCGTCCTCCCTTTGTTTATCGTGATGACTGGCATTTTATGCTGGATTTTAGAGTTTTGGCGTCTTAAAGATACTGTTTTTATACAAGAGCTAAAAGAACATAAAAAAAATAGCGGGATATAAGGAAAAATAATTCCATTTGGATTGAATGAAATTTCGGTTATTTTGATTTGTTATGCAATAAATAAAGGCACGCCAGGGCGATTGATCCAGGTCATCGCCAACGGGGGCTAAAAATGGCAGGCTTTGGCCTCTTTTCAAGGCGCGGTCTATCAGATTATGCAGTTACAGAAATTAGTCAATATGTTTGGTGGGGATCTTTCTCGTCGTTATGGGCAAAAAGTTCATAAACTCACGCTGCACGGTGGGTTTAGCTGCCCAAATCGCGATGGTACCATCGGACGCGGTGGATGTACTTTCTGTAATGTGGCCTCTTTTGCCGATGAGGCCCAACAGCATCATTCCATTGCCGAACAGCTTGAACATCAGGCGCACCTGGTGAATCGCGCTAAGCGCTATCTGGCCTATTTCCAGGCCTATACCAGTACCTTTGCGGAAGTGCAGGTGCTGCGTTCTATGTATCAGCAGGCGGTCAGTCAGGCCAATATTGTTGGTCTGTGCGTTGGGACGCGCCCCGATTGTGTTCCGGAAGCGGTGCTTGATCTGCTTTGCGAATATAACGATCAGGGATATGAGGTGTGGCTGGAGCTGGGGCTGCAAACTGCGCATGATAAAACCCTGCACCGCATCAATCGTGGACATGATTTTTCCTGCTATCAGCGAACCACTCAGTTAGCGCGTGAACGCGGGTTGAAAGTGTGTTCGCACCTTATTGTCGGTCTGCCGGGAGAAGGGCAAATGGAATGTCTGCAAACGCTGGAACGCGTGGTGGATACCGGAGTCGATGGAATTAAGCTGCATCCCCTGCATATCGTGAAGGGCAGCATTATGGCGAAAGCCTGGGAGGCCGGGCGCCTGAGCGGTATTGAGCTGGGTGATTACACAGTGACGGCGGGAGAGATGATTCGCCACACTCCGCCAGAGGTTATCTATCACCGAATTTCTGCCAGCGCCCGTCGCCCGACGTTATTAGCCCCATTATGGTGTGAAAATCGCTGGACCGGGATGGTCGAACTGGATAAGTACCTTAACGAATATGGCGTACAGGGGTCAGCTCTGGGACGGCCCTGGAACCCGCCGGCAGTGTAGCGCGATGAGGGAAACTACGCATTTTTGGCACAATCTTAAACGTCGCGCTGAGAATTGAGTATTATTGTGCCAAGTTGTCGTGAAGGAACCCTCTATGAAGCAAATTCGTATGCTGGCGCAATATTATGTCGACCTGATGATGAAGTTAGGTCTGGTGCGCTTTTCGCTGCTATTGGCGCTGGCTTTGGTCGTGTTGGCAATTGTGGTGCAGATGGCTGTCACCATGGTGCTGCATGGTCAGGTAGAAAGTATTGATGTTATCCGTTCAATCTTTTTTGGTCTGTTAATTACCCCGTGGGCCGTCTATTTCCTGTCAGTGGTAGTGGAACAACTGGAGGAGTCCCGACAGCGCCTGTCACGACTGGTACAGAAGCTGGAAGAGATGCGTGAGCGCGATCTCAAGCTTAATGTACAACTGAAGGACAATATTGCTCAGCTCAATCAGCAGATCGTAGAACGTGAAAAGGCAGAAGCGGAGCGCCAGGAAACGTTTGAGCAGCTTAAGGTGGAAATTAAAGAGCGCGAAGAAGCGCAGATCCAGCTTGAACAACAGTCCTCTTTTCTGCGTTCTTTCCTCGATGCGTCGCCGGATCTGGTTTTTTATCGCAATGAGGATAAAGAATTTTCCGGCTGTAACCGTGCGATGGAATTGCTGACCGGCAAGAGTGAAAAGCAACTGGTAAATTTAAAACCGGCTGACGTTTATTCCCCTGAGGCGGCAGAGAAGGTTATCGAAACTGATGAGAAAGTGTTCCGCCATAATGTTTCGCTCACTTATGAACAATGGCTGGATTATCCGGACGGACGTAAAGCCTGCTTTGAAATTCGTAAAGTGCCTTATTACGACCGAGTTGGTAAGCGACATGGTCTGATGGGCTTTGGGCGCGATATTACCGAGCGTAAGCGTTATCAGGACGCACTTGAGCGTGCCAGTCGCGATAAGACCACCTTCATTTCGACTATCAGCCACGAACTGCGAACACCACTGAACGGCATTGTCGGTTTAAGCCGGATCCTGCTGGATACAGATCTGACCGCCGAGCAGGAAAAATACCTCAAAACCATCCACGTTTCTGCCGTCACGTTGGGTAATATTTTCAACGATATTATCGACATGGATAAGATGGAACGGCGTAAAGTCCAACTGGATAACCAGCCGATTGATTTCACCAGCTTTATGGCGGATCTGGAAAACCTGTCAGGCCTTCAGGCGCAACAAAAAGGGCTACGCTTTGTCCTGGAACCGACGTTGCCTCTGCCGCATAAGGTCATCACAGACGGGACGCGTTTACGTCAGATCCTGTGGAACCTGATCAGTAATGCCGTGAAGTTCACCCAGCAAGGACAGGTCACCGTTCGGGCGCGTTATGACGAAGGAAGTATTCTGCATTTTGAAGTTGAAGATTCCGGGATCGGTATTCCGCAGGATGAGCAGGATAAGATCTTCGCCATGTATTATCAGGTGAAAGACAGCAACGGTGGTAAACCGGCAACAGGTACCGGGATTGGTCTCGCGGTATCCCGCCGTCTGGCGAAGAATATGGGGGGGGATATCACGGTCTCCAGCCAGCCAGGAAAAGGTTCAGTCTTTACGCTAACCGTTCATGCGCCTGCCGTAGCGGAAGAGATTGAAGACGCCTTTGAAGAGGATGATATGCCGTTGCCAGCTCTGAATGTGTTGCTGGTAGAGGATATTGAACTGAATGTGATTGTTGCGCGTTCAGTGCTGGAAAAACTAGGCAACAGCGTGGATGTCGCGATGACCGGGAAAGCTGCGCTGGAAATGTTCAAGCCGGGGGAATACGACCTGGTACTGCTGGATATTCAGTTGCCGGATATGACGGGGCTGGATATCTCCAGAGAGCTTACCCAAAAATACGCGCGTGAAGACCTGCCGCCGCTGGTGGCGCTTACTGCCAACGTACTGAAGGATAAGAAAGAATATCTTGATGCGGGAATGGATGACGTGCTGAGTAAGCCATTATCGGTTCCGGCGTTAACCGCCATGATCAAAAAATACTGGGATACCCGAAACAAAGAGGAGAGCACTGTGACATCTGAAGAAAGCAGTAAATCGCAAGCGCTGTTAGATATTCCCATGTTGGAACAATACCTCGAGCTGGTGGGACCGAAGTTGATTACCGATGGGCTGGCGGTGTTTGAGAAGATGATGCCGGGATATTTGAGCGTCCTGGAGTCCAATCTGACTGCGCGTGATAAAAAAGGCGTTGTTGAAGAAGGCCACAAAATCAAAGGTGCTGCGGGATCGGTTGGCCTGCGACATCTGCAGCAACTGGGACAGCAAATTCAATCACCAGACCTTCCTGCCTGGGAAGATAACGTGGCTGAATGGATTGAAGAGATGAAGCAAGAGTGGCAACACGACGTGGCGGTATTAAGAGCCTGGGTAGCGAGCGTGGAAAAAAAATGACCCCGGCTTAACCGGGGTGCGCGAATACTGCGCCAACACCAGGGAAATCGTGGCTGCGCCGTAAATTATTATCATTGTTTACAAGGGCGCAGCCCTAAATTTCAGGCCGCACGCAGTTAAGATAGCAAATCTTAAATAATTTGTTACATGAATCAGTTAAATGTGTGAAGCGTAGCATTTTAATAAGAATTATTAATATGCTTCAGTCAGTTGCGAAAGGAGTATCTCGATGAAAAAAGTTGGCGTTGTGCTCAGTGGATGTGGTGTATATGACGGTTCAGAGATCCATGAAGCCGTGCTAACCCTTCTGGCGATTGCTCGCAGCGGTGCTCAGGCTATCTGTTTTGCACCGGATAAACAGCAGGTGGATGTCATTAATCATCTGACGGGTGAGCCGATGCAGGAAGCACGCAACGTCCTGATTGAAGCAGCACGTATTGCGCGGGGTGATATCCGTCCTCTGGCCCAGGCTGTTTCTGCTGAACTTGATGCGCTGATTGTTCCTGGTGGGTTTGGCGCGGCGAAGAATCTGAGTAATTTTGCCAGCCAGGGCAGCGAATGTCGGGTTGATAGCGATTTGGCCGCGCTGGCGGTCGCTATGCATCAGTCAGGAAAACCGCTGGGGTTTATGTGTATTGCTCCGGCGATGCTGCCAAAAATCTTTGATTTCCCACTGCGTCTGACAATTGGCACCGATATTGACACCGCGGAAGTGCTGGAAGATATGGGGGGCGAACATGTGCCTTGTCCGGTTGATGATATCGTGGTCGATGAAGACAACAAAATCGTCACTACACCGGCTTATATGCTGGCGCAGGATATAGCCCAGGCCGCAAGCGGTATCGATAAGCTGGTGGCGCGTGTGCTGGTGCTGGCTGAATGAGAAAAGGGGTCGCCGCCTTTTTGCGGCGTATTTTTCTGCGGGTGGTTGTTGTCCTCGCCGTTTTTTGGGGCGGCGGCATCGCGCTATTTAGCGTGGTGCCGGTGCCTTTCTCGGCAGTGATGGTCGAGCGGCAGCTTGGAGCATGGTTACAGGGACATTTCAGCTATGTGGCGCATTCAGACTGGGTCAGCATGGACGAGATATCGCCACTGATGGGGCTGGCGGTGATTGCAGCCGAGGACCAAAAATTTCCCGAACACTGGGGATTTGATGTCTCCGCCATAGAGAAAGCGCTGGAGCACAACGAACGTAACGAAAAGCGTATTCGCGGCGCGTCGACGTTGTCGCAGCAGACGGCAAAAAATCTTTTTCTGTGGGATGGGCGTAGCTGGGTGCGTAAAGGTCTGGAGGCTGGTCTGACGCTGGGTATGGAAACAGTCTGGAGCAAGAAACGTATTCTGACCGTCTATCTGAATATTGCTGAGTTTGGCGATGGTGTATTTGGCGTGGAAGCGGCGGCGCAGCGGTATTTCCATAAGCCCGCCAGCCGGTTGAGTCTGTCAGAAGCGGCATTACTGGCGGCGGTATTGCCAAATCCTCTGCGTTTTAAGGCGAATGCACCGTCAGGCTATGTTCGTAGCCGTCAGGCGTGGATCATGCGTCAAATGCGCCAGCTTGGCGGTGAGTCGTTTATGCGGGAAAATAAGCTGTATTAATCGGTGGTGTCGGATGGTGGTGTAAACGCCTTATCCGACCTTCCGGACTACTCTTCGTCAAACCCTGAATTAAACAACGCAATAACCGCTGCAAGGGCTTCAACTTCCTGGGGGCCAGAGGCTTCAATCTCTATCTGACGGCCTTTGGCGGAATCCAGCATTAGCAATGCGATAACGCTGTTTGCTTCGGCTTCCGTTCCTTCATCATTACGTAGCAGTACTTCTGCTTCAAAACCCTGCATTAATTCAAACAGTTTCATTGCGGGCCGGGCATGCATGCCCAGCTTATTCGTGATTTCAACAGTTTGCTTCACGGTCATGATTTACGTTTTTCCAGCGTACGATGGCGTGACTGTACGTTTTTACCGCGTGAGCGGAAGTAGTCTGCCAGTTGCTCTGCAATATACACCGAACGGTGCTTCCCGCCGGTACAGCCGATGGCTACGGTGAGGTAGCTGCGGTTGTTCGTCTCCAGCATGGGTAACCATAGCTCAAGATAGCTGCGAGTCTGGTAGATAAAATTGTGTACTTCTGTGTGTCGATCGAGGAAGGCGGCGACAGGCCTGTCAAGACCGGTCATCGGACGTAGTTTTGGATCCCAGTGTGGGTTAGGCAGGAATCGTACGTCAAAGACGTAATCCGCATCTATTGGGATACCGTGTTTGAAACCAAAGGACTCGAATACCATCGTCAGTTCACGTTCACGTTTACCCAACAGTCGGGTACGTAACATTTCCGCCAGTTCGTGCACGGACATTTCCGAGGTATCAACGATCAAGTCTGCGCGGGAACGCAGTGGTTCCAGTAAATCACTTTCTTTATCAATCGCGCTTTCCAGAGATAGGTTTTTGCTGGAGAGCGGGTGCAGACGTCGCGTATCGCTGTAGCGGCGAATCAGCGTGTTACGGTCAGCATCAAGGAACAACAGCTGCGGTGAGAAGCCCTCTGGCAGGTTATTCATCGCCTGTTCGAAAATCTCTGGTGACTCAGGCATGTTACGCACATCAATGCTGACAGCCGCAGAAATTTGGCGATCGGCAAGCGTTCTAGCCAGATCGGGCAACAACACGACGGGGAGGTTATCCACGCAGTAAAAACCCATATCTTCCAGCGCTCGCAGGGCGACAGATTTTCCCGACCCTGAGCGACCGCTGACGATCATCAGTACCATGTACTGTTTCTCCTCACAACGACAGAAAAAGATGCCATTGGGTTATTATGCCTCATCCTGTTCACCTTCGGTGTCCGTGATGATTTGATACAACTCCTGGTCGCTTTGTGCGGCACGCAGGCGACGACAGATGGTTTTATCTGCCAGGCGTTTTGCAACCAGTGACAGCGTATGCAAATGCGTTTTGGTTTGATCGGCAGGGACCAGCAGAGCGAAAAGCAGATCAACAGGCTGATTATCAATGGCGTCGAAAGCGATGGGGGTTTCGAGTTGAACAAACACGCCGACCGCACGTAACGTATCTTCTTCCAGCTTACCGTGCGGAATTGCAATACCATTGCCGATGCCGGTACTGCCCATTTTCTCACGCGTCAGAATGGCTTCAAACACCACCTGAGGAGGCAAGCTGAGCTGCTTTGCCGCCAGTTCGCTAATGATTTCCAGTGCGCGTTTCTTACTTTGGCAGTGAACGGCCGCGCGTGTACATTCCTGGTTAAGAACATTGCTCAGTTGTAGAGTCGTATCGTTATTTGTCATAATTTCACCTAAGCGCTAACTGTACAAATGGCCTGTTGTGCTTCACAACAGGCCGTCCTGCACCCGCTAACTGCCCGGACAAGTTAGTGCTGTTTCAGTTTATCTTTATGTTTTGTTAGCTGCCGAGCCAGTTTATCAATTAAACCGTCAATGGCGGCGTACATATCCTGACCTTCCGCGCTGGCATGAATTTCGCCACCGTTCACATGCAGTGTTGCATCCGAGATGTGTGTAACCTTCTCCACTTTCAACACAATATAAACCTGATTAATCCTGTCGAAATATTGCTCAAGTTTGGCGAACTTTGTGGTAACAAAGTCGCGCAGGGCTTCAGTAATTTCGACGTTATTTCCAGTGATGTTGAGCTGCATAGTGTCTTCCTTATCGGTTGGGTCAGACCAGTTGTTTGCGCTGGTTAGACGGCGGAATGGATAAAGACTCTCGGTACTTCGCAACGGTGCGGCGCGCCACCATGATACCCTGTTCTGACAGCATAGAGGTTAACTTGCTGTCACTCAGCGGTTTCGCAGGGTTCTCCGCAGCAATTAATTTCTTCACCAGCGCGCGTATCGCTGTAGAAGAGGCTTCGCCTCCACCTTCAGTATTTACGTGACTGGAGAAGAAATACTTCAATTCAAAAATGCCGCGCGGACTGTGCAGGTATTTTTGCGTGGTCACTCGGGAAATGGTCGATTCGTGCATCTCGACGGCCTGGGCGATATCCGCCAGCACCATCGGTTTCATAAACTCTTCGCCTTGTTCAAAGAAGGCTTGCTGTTGCTCAACAATACAGCGACTGACGCGCAACAGTGTGTCATTACGGCTTTCCAGGCTTTTTATCAGCCACTTCGCATCCTGCAGATTACTACGGATAAACTGGCTGTCTGCATCGTTACGCGCACCGTTACACATGGCGGCGTAGTGCTGGTTGATTTGTAAGCGCGGAATGCTGTCGCTGTTCAGTTCGACGACCCAGCGATCGTTATGCTTACGTACCAGCACATCCGGGATCACGTATTCCGGTTCACCCGTCTGGATCGACTGTCCGGGTCTTGGGTCGAGCGACTGGATAAGATTTACAGCCTCTTTCAGTACATCTTCTTTCAGTCGGGTCACGCGCATCAGCGTGCGGAAGTCGTGATTGGCGAGCAGATCAAGATGATCGCTGATGATCAGGCGAGTTTCTTCCAGCCATGGTGTGGCTTTGTCAAACTGCGAAAGTTGGATCAGTAAGCAGTCACGGAGATCTTTTGCCGCAACACCAACAGGATCAAAACGTTGAACGCGTTTAAGCACGGCCTCGATTTCATCCATACCGATGTCATCATCGCCCATGCTTTCGAGAATTTCGTCCAGAGAAACCGTGAGATACCCTGTATCATCCACCGCGTCTACAATTGACGTCGCAATGGCGCGATCGGTATCCGAAAATGGAGTCAGCTCCACTTGCCACATTAGATAATCTTGTAGCGATTGCGTGGTTTCACCCTGATACACCGGCAGTTCGTCGTCAATGTAATCCCCGCTGGCCCCAGACGGCGTACCCGCGGTGTAAATTTCATCCCAACTGGTGTCTAGCGGTAGCTCTTCCGGCATCTCTTTTTGTTCGAGTGCATCTGCAGTATCGAGAGATTCGCTGTCCTGTTTTTCCTGGGTATCAATTTCGTCGTGAAGATCGGTTTGCTCGAGCAGTGGGTTACTTTCCAGCGCTTGCTGAAGTTCTTGCTGAAGTTCCAGCGTGGACAGCTGCAACAGACGGATAGCCTGTTGAAGCTGAGGCGTCATCGCCAGTTGTTGGCTAAGCCTGAGTTGCAAACCTTGCTTCATGTTCAGAGTTGTTTTCTCCTGCGGTAACGTGAAGTCTTCTACCCTATCAGAGTCTGAAGTCTTCCCCAAGGTATACGCGCTTAACGTGTTCGTCTTGCAGTATTTCGGTAGGCGTACCGTGTGCGATCAGATGCCCCTGGCTCACAATGTAGGCTCGCTCACAGACCGCCAGCGTTTCGCGAACGTTATGGTCGGTAATCAGCACGCCCAGTCCGCTATCTCGCAGGTGTTCAATGATGCGTTTGATATCAATAACGGAAATCGGGTCAACGCCGGCAAAGGGTTCATCCAGCAGGATAAATTTCGGATTTGCAGCCAGCGCACGGGCGATTTCCACACGGCGCCGTTCACCGCCGGACAGCGATTGCCCCAGGCTGTCGCGCAGATGTTCGATATGGAATTCTTCCATCAGTTCGTTGGCGCGATCTTCACGTTGTTCACTGGAAAGATCGTCACGAATTTGCAGCACTGCCATCAGGTTATCAAATACGCTCAGGCGACGAAAAATAGAGGCTTCCTGCGGTAAGTAGCCGATGCCGCGACGTGCGCGCGCATGCAGCGGCAGCAGGCTGATGTCTTCATCATCAATGATGATGTTGCCAGCATCGCGCGGCACAATGCCGACAACCATGTAAAAGGTCGTTGTTTTACCCGCACCGTTAGGGCCGAGCAGACCGACGATCTCCCCGGAGTTGACGGTCAAACTGACATCTTCCACTACGCGGCGGCCTTTGTAGGCTTTTGCAAGATTCTTTGCAGTTAATGTTGCCATAACGAATCAGTTACCTTTTTTCTCTGCCGGAGCCTTGGTTTTGCCTTTATCCTGCAGTTGTGACGGCACCAGTACAGTGGTGACGCGTTTGCCTTTATCACTGAAGGCCTGCATTTTCTGCTCTTTAACCAGATAGGTTATTTTGTCGCCGGAGATATTGCTGTCTACCTGCTCCAGATAAGCTTTGCCAGTCAGCACGACGAAATCTTTTGCCAGTTCATAGTGCATTTGTGACGCGTGGCCGTTAACGGGTTTACCGTTATCCTGCATCTGGTAAAACGTTGCCGGGTTACCATAACCATCGATCACTTCTTTACCGTCTTCACCGCCGGGACGGGTCACGACGACTTTATCGGCATTAATTTTGATGGTGCCCTGGGTCACGACCACATTACCGGTAAACGTTACCACGTTGCCCTGCATATCCAGGGACTGTTGATCCGATTCAATGTGGATCGGTTGCTCGGTATCGCCGGTTACGGCAAATGCCGGAATGCTGGCGGCCAGAAGTGAGCTGGCAAGCACAAGGTTAAGGCTGAGTTTGTTTGTTTTGAATTTCATATGAGGTTCTAACCTTTTCAATCAGCTCGGCGTTCTTGCTGCGTAAGTTGCCGCGCATCTTCAGTCCGCTGGAGTTAAATGTTGTTCCGTACAACGTAACCAGATCATCCGAAGTAACATCTTGCGTCACCAGGTTAATCTGCGCGTTATCGGTAGTAATTCTGCGTAGTTGAGAGTCAGGAACCAGCGCGTTGACTTCAACGTGGCCATACAGATAGAGCATACGATCATTGGTTAATTTGGCTTTATCGGCCTTGATTGACCAGGTCGGTACTTTATCCTTATCAAATGTGGTTAATACTGGTTGAGTAAACCACGAAACAGCCTGATCTGAATAATATTCAACGTGTTGAGCGATCAAGCGATAGCTCAGTGCGCCTTCCGGGCTATATACAACGGTATCGGTATGTTCGCTCTTATAGGTTGGCTCATTGCTATTCACCACAACTTCAGTGGTGTCGTCTTTGTCTGCCAGATTAATACCAATCAGCACAAGGATAGCCAGCGACAGTAGAATGATAACCCAACGTCTGGTTTTGCTCATATCGATTGCCCTTTGGCCTCATCCAGTTTGCCCTGCGCCAGGAGTAATAAATCGCAGACTTCACGTACAGCGCCGCGCCCCCCGTCTATGTGGGTGACATAGTCGGCACGCGGGATCAGCAAAGGATGTGCATCCGCTACCGCTACGCTTAATCCCACTTTTTCCATCACCGGCCAGTCGATCAGATCGTCGCCAACGTACGCTACATTTTCAGGTGCAATCGCCAGTTTCTTGAGTAGGTCGTCAAAGGCGACCAGTTTGTCAGATTGCCCCTGGTAGAGATGAGCGATCCCCAGAGTGGCACAACGATCTTCTACAAGTTTAGCCTTTCGTCCGGTAATAATGGCAACCTCAATACCTGAAGTGAGCGCACAACGAATTCCGTAGCCATCACGAACGTTAAATGCTTTCAGCTCTTCGCCATTGTTGCCCATATAAATCAGACCGTCAGACAGAACGCCATCCACGTCAAGGATGAGCAGACGAATATTTTCTGCCCTGGTGATGACTTCAGTGCTGACGGGTCCATAACAGGTCGCAAGCGACGCACCTGCTTTACTCATTTCTTTTATCCTTGAATTTCTACACTACGCCTGCACGCAGCAGATCATGCATATGTAACACACCGAGTAACTGGTCGCCATCAGCAACCATTACCGAAGTGATATGGCGGGACTGCATTAAGTTCAGGGCATCAACGGCAAGAATGCCTGGACGCACACGAATGCCTCCAGGTGTCATGACATCAGCAATGCCTAACTGGCGTACATCGACACCCATATCAAAAACACGGCGTAAGTCGCCATCCGTGAAGATGCCGTCAATCTTCATTTTGTCATCGCAGATGACGGTCATACCGAGATTCTTACGAGTGATCTCAAGTAAGGCATCACGCAGGCTGGCGCGCTTGTTTACATGCGGGATCTCGTCGCCCGTATGCATAATATCGTTAACGCGTAATAAAAGCTTACGACCCAATGCGCCACCCGGGTGAGATAACGCAAAATCTTCTGCGGTAAAGCCGCGAGCTTTTAATAATGCAACAGCAAGTGCATCACCCATCACCAGCGTCGCGGTTGTACTACTGGTCGGTGCCAGACCTAACGGGCAGGCCTCCTTAGGCACTTTAACACATAGATGCACATCTGCCGCACGTGCCATGCTGCTTTCCGGACGACCGGTCATGCAGATAAGCGGCACGTGAAGGCGTTTTAGAACCGGGATTAACGCTGCAATCTCATTTGATTCGCCAGAGTTAGAAATGGCGATCACGACGTCTTGCGGCGATACCATACCCAGATCGCCATGCGCGGCTTCGCCAGGATGTACGAAAAATGACGGGGTGCCAGTGCTGGCAAAAGTGGCGGCCATTTTCCGCCCGATATGCCCGGATTTTCCCATCCCCATGACCACAACTTTGCCCGGGCAACTGAATATTTTTTCACATGCGAGGGTAAAATTCTGGTTGATATACTGATCAAGCTCCGCCAGGCCTTCACGTTCAATTGCCAGGACTTCCTTACCTGCTTGCTGAAAGTCAAAACCCGGTTGCAACTCTAAGTGCGACATAATGCGTTTCCAGTTATCCAACGAGAAGTGGCGATAACCAATACAGCATCGCCAGCCATATGATAAAACCGCCAGTCAATAGCGCACCAGCGCCTCGACTTATCTGGCGCGGACGTCGCCAGCAGAGTAATGCAAAAATAACGCTCACCAGCAACATGACGCTATAATCACGGCTGAAGGCCATCGGATTGACCTCGCCCGGTGTGATCAGTGCGGGCAGTCCGAGGACGATTACAATATTAAAAATGTTCGCGCCGATGATATTGCCGACGGCGATATCGTTTTCACCCTTGCGCAGACCTGCGATTGCCGTTGCCAGTTCAGGCAGGCTGGTGCCAATGGCCACCACCGTCAAACCGATAGTGAGTTCGCTCATGGCAAAGTAATTCGCCAGCACAGTGGCGTTATCCACCACCATACGTGTTGCCATCGGCATAATAATCAGCGCAATACCCAACCATAAAAATGCGACGGGCAGTCCGCCTTCGCGAGGCAGCTCCGCCACTTGCTCCCGGGTAAGGCTGTCATTTCCTTGCCGCTCTGCCAGACGCGCGATTTTAACAATGAATAGCAGCCATAGCACGGCAAGAAGCAGCAGAAAAAAACCATCGCTGCGACTTAGTTGCCCGTCATACAGTACGGATGCAGCGAGTATGCTCACCAGCAACATTAGCGGTAATTCCCGACGCAGAACATCAGAATGCACGGTAAAAGGGTGAATCAGTGCTGACAGGCCTAAAATGAGAAGAATGTTGGTGATGTTGGAGCCGATAGCTGTACCGACGGCTAAGTCGAGCTGCCCATTCATCGATGCGGCAACGGAGACAATAATCTCAGGTAATGATGTACCAATGCTGACGACTGTCATCCCAATGATGATCGGGGGAATGCCAAACGTTCGGCATAAAATGGATGCGGCAAACACCATACGGTCGGCACCGTAGACCACCAGAAGTAAACCAATTATTAACAGCGCCGTCGCTAAAAGCATCTAAAGTCCTTTCTTCAGGTATACTCGCCGGTCCACTGAAGGATCTTCTGGAAGCCGTGACGAATTCTTAATTTTGACTTTATGCGGCTAAAAAGTAAAACAAATGCCAGCTTTCGCTAACCTGGGTGGGTAATAATCTGTAAATATGTTGGGTTCAGGGCTAAATTGAGCGCCAAACTCTTCGAACAACGAGGCAATAGTAAAGGATGAATCAATGGGTCAGTCTGTGGCGAATCTAGTCGATATGCGCGATGTCAGCTTTTCCCGAGGCGATCGTTGCATTTTTGATAATATTTCCCTGACGGTGCCGCGCGGAAAGGTAACGGCGATCATGGGGCCATCAGGCATCGGTAAAACAACGCTGTTGCGTTTGATTGGCGGACAGATCCCCCCGGATAACGGCGAGATACTTTTTGATGGCGAGAACGTCCCTGCTATGTCTCGTTCGCGTTTGTACACCGTGCGTAAGCGTATGAGCATGCTGTTTCAGTCAGGTGCGTTGTTTACCGACATGAATGTGTTTGATAACGTTGCCTATCCCCTGCGTGAGCATACAACGTTACCCGCGCCGTTGCTGAGAAGCACGGTGATGATGAAACTGGAGGCTGTCGGCCTGCGCGGTGCGGCAAAATTAATGCCTTCTGAATTATCTGGTGGGATGGCGCGGCGTGCGGCATTAGCACGCGCTATCGCGCTGGAGCCAGACCTCATCATGTTTGATGAACCGTTTGTCGGTCAGGATCCCATTACCATGGGCGTGTTGGTGAAGCTGATTTCAGAGCTGAACAGCGTACTGGGCGTTACCTGTGTAGTGGTGTCTCATGATGTGCCAGAGGTACTGAGTATTGCGGATTACGCCTATATTATGGCGGACAAAAAAATAGTGGCCTACGGTAGTGCTCAGGCACTACAAGAAAATGCCGATCCGCGGGTGCGCCAGTTCCTTGACGGTATTGCCGATGGGCCGGTTCCATTCCGCTACCCGGCGGGCGATTACCACACTGATTTACTCAAAACAGGGAGTTAAGCCACCCATGCTGTTAAATGCGCTGGCATCACTCGGGCATCGAGGGATAAAAACCCTCCGGACGTTCGGGCGCGCCGGATTAATGTTGTTCAATGCGGTAGTCGGCAAGCCGGAGTTTCGCAAACATGCGCCGCTGCTGATCCGTCAGCTCTATAATGTCGGCGTCTTATCGATGCTTATCATTATTGTTTCTGGCGTGTTCATCGGTATGGTGCTGGGGTTGCAGGGATATCTGGTACTGACGACTTACAGCGCGGAAACCAGCCTTGGTATGCTCGTGGCGCTTTCATTGCTGCGCGAGCTGGGGCCGGTCGTTGCGGCGTTGCTTTTCGCCGGACGAGCTGGCTCTGCCTTAACCGCAGAAATCGGCCTGATGCGGGCGACCGAGCAGCTTTCCAGTATGGAAATGATGGCGGTCGATCCACTGCGCCGCGTGATCTCTCCGCGTTTTTGGGCTGGAGTCATTTCGCTGCCGCTGCTGACGATTATTTTTGTCGCAGTGGGTATCTGGGGCGGCTCACTGGTTGGCGTAAGCTGGAAGGGGATTGACGCAGGCTTTTTCTGGTCTGCGATGCAGAATGCCGTCGACTGGCGTCTGGATCTGGTCAACTGTTTGATTAAGAGCGTGGTGTTCGCCATTACGGTCACATGGATTGCATTGTTCAATGGTTATGATGCTATTCCGACCTCTGCCGGCATTAGCCGGGCAACGACACGCACCGTTGTGCACGCATCTCTTGCCGTTTTGGGGCTGGATTTTGTGCTGACCGCATTGATGTTTGGGAATTGAGTTCATGCAAACGAAAAAAAATGAGATTTGGGTCGGGTTATTCCTGCTGGTTGCGCTGCTGGCGGCGTTGTTTGTTTGTCTGAAAGCAGCCAATGTCACCTCCATGCGTACCGAGCCGACTTACACGATTTATGCGACTTTTGATAATATCGGCGGCTTGAGAGAGCGTTCTCCGGTACGGATTGGCGGGGTAGTGGTTGGACGCGTTGCAGACATTTCGTTAGATCCGAAAACGTACCTGCCACGTGTAACGCTGGAAATTGAAGAGCGCTTTAACCATATTCCCGATACCAGTTCACTGAGTATCCGTACCTCCGGCCTGTTAGGTGAGCAGTATCTGGCCCTGAACGTTGGTTTTGAAGATCCTGAGCTGGGAACGTCTATCCTGAAAGATGGCGGTACGATTCAGGACACCAAATCCGCGATGGTGCTGGAAGATATGATTGGTCAGTTCCTTTACAACAGCAACAGTAAAGGTGATGACAATAAGAATTCTGGCGATGCGTCATCTGCGGCAGAAGGCAATAATGAAGCCACTACGCCTGCGGGCGCAACGAAGTAATCTCAGGAGAATCGACGTATGTTTAAACGATTGATGATGGTGGCTATGCTGGTTATTGCCCCACTTAGCGCCGCAAATGCAGCGGATCAGACTAATCCTTACAAACAGATGAATGAGGCGGCGCAGAAAACTTTTGACCGTCTGAAAAACGAGCAACCAAAAATTCGTTCTAATCCGGAATACTTGCGCGTTATCGTCGATCAGGAACTGCTGCCGTACGTTCAGGTAAAATATGCCGGAGCACTGGTACTGGGCCGTTATTACAAAGATGCGACGCCAGCGCAGCGTGACGCGTATTTCACTGCATTTCGTGAGTACCTGAAGCAAGCCTATGGCCAGGCGCTGGCAATGTATCACGGCCAGACCTATCAGATCGCCCCGGAACAACCACTGGGCGATGCGACCATCGTGCCGATCCGCGTGACCATCAACGATCCAAATGGCCGCCCTCCTGTGCGCCTGGATTTCCAGTGGCGTAAAAATTCCCAGACCGGTAACTGGCAGGCATATGACATGATCGCCGAAGGCGTCAGCATGATCACCACGAAACAGAATGAGTGGAGTGACCTGTTGCGTACCAAAGGTATCGATGGCCTGACGGCGCAGCTGAAATCTATTTCTCAGCAGAAAATCACTCTGGAAGAGAAAAAATAATGACGCAGTCACTCACCTGGGCGCGTGAAGGTGACAAGCTGGTACTCGTGGGAGAACTGGATCAGGATGTGCTAAATCCGCTCTGGGATGCGCGTGTTGAAGCGATGAAAGGGGTAACCTGCATTGACCTGAGCCAGGTTTCCCGGGTTGATACCGGTGGACTGGCATTATTGCTACACCTGATTGACCAGGGCAAGCAGCAGGGAAATAGCGTTTCGCTCAGCGGTGTTAACGAAAAGGTTTACACACTGGCGCAGCTTTACAATCTGCCCGACGATGTCCTTCCCCGCCTGTAATCAATGCCGGATGGTGGCGTAAGCGCCTATCCGGCCTACATATTCACGTTGATCCTGTAGGCCTGATAAGACCCGTTAGCGTCGCCATGCGGTAATTTTGCGGTCATGATCCACCAGCCAGGCCTTTTGCTTATTTATGACAGCGCAACTTTGCTCTAAGATGTTGGGCTGTTTTCACTATCTGACGAATGAAGATCCCATGGAAAATAATGAAATTCAGAGCGTGCTGATGAATGCACTCTCCCTCCAGGAAGTCCACGTTTCTGGCGATGGCAGTCACTTTCAGGTTATTGCCGTGGGTGAGATGTTTGAAGGCATGAGCCGGGTCAAGAAGCAGCAATCAGTCTATGGCCCGTTGATGGAATACATTGCGGATAACCGCATTCATGCTGTGTCGATCAAAGCATTTACCCCAGCGGAATGGGCTCGCGATCGCAAACTTAACGGTTTTTGAGCTACGGGTGCTGCACCGGTAGCGAATATGAATTCTTAACAGAGAACAGAATAATGGATAAATTCCGTGTTCAGGGGCCAACTAAGCTCCAGGGCGAAGTCACCATTTCAGGCGCTAAAAACGCTGCACTGCCGATACTGTTTGCGGCGTTGCTGGCAGAAGAACCTGTAGAGATCCAAAACGTCCCAAAACTGAAAGACGTTGACACCTCAATGAAGTTGCTGAGCCAGTTGGGTGCGAAAGTTGAACGCAATGGTTCCGTGCACATTGATGCTCGTGACGTAAACGTCTTCTGCGCGCCATATGACCTGGTTAAAACTATGCGTGCGTCCATCTGGGCGTTGGGGCCGCTGGTAGCCCGCTTTGGTCAGGGCCAGGTTTCACTGCCGGGTGGCTGTACTATTGGTGCGCGTCCGGTTGATCTGCACATTACTGGCCTTGAGCAATTGGGTGCAACCATCAAGCTGGAAGAGGGTTATGTGAAAGCGTCCGTTGATGGTCGTCTGAAAGGCGCGCACATCGTGATGGACAAAGTTAGCGTCGGTGCGACGGTAACCATCATGTGTGCGGCAACGCTTGCAGAAGGTACCACCATCATCGAAAACGCCGCACGCGAACCGGAAATTGTGGATACCGCTAATTTCCTGATTGCACTGGGCGCGAAGGTAAGTGGTCAGGGTACCGATCGTATTACCATTGAGGGTGTTGAACGCCTTGGTGGCGGCGTGTATCGCGTTCTACCTGACCGTATTGAAACCGGGACCTTCCTGGTTGCAGCGGCGATTTCTCGTGGCAAAATTATCTGCCGTAACGCGCAGCCGGACACGCTGGATGCTGTTCTGGCTAAGCTGCGTGATGCGGGCGCCGATATTGAAGTTGGTGCAGACTGGATTAGTCTCGACATGCACGGTAAGCGTCCGAAAGCGGTTAACGTGCGTACTGCGCCGCATCCGGCATTCCCTACCGATATGCAGGCTCAGTTCACGCTGTTGAACCTGGTTGCGGAAGGGACTGGCTTCATCACGGAAACGGTGTTTGAAAACCGCTTTATGCACGTGCCGGAGCTGAGCCGTATGGGCGCTCACGCGGAAATCGAAAGCAATACCGTTATTTGCCACGGCGTTGAAACACTCTCTGGTGCGCAAGTTATGGCAACAGATTTACGTGCGTCAGCAAGTCTGGTACTTGCTGGATGTATTGCAGAAGGTACGACGGTTGTCGATCGTATTTATCACATCGATCGCGGCTATGAGCGCATCGAAGATAAACTGCGTGCGCTGGGCGCAAACATTGAGCGTGTGAAAGGCGAGTAATCGTTAACGCTTCTTGTCCCCCCATATCTTTGATATGGAGGGGACTGCCCGACTCACTCGAGACTCTTTTTCTCTTTGCGGGTTCTCATCATGCGCGTTCTGTCGATGAATTCATGTGTCTTTGCATCGTGATAACGCGATGGCCAAATAACCCAGGGATCCGTTCCTAGCGCGTTCGCAATAATCACTTCTCCTTTTGGCCATGGTCGTGTTAACGCATTCGCCAGTGTCGATGAGCTTAATCCGTTTTTTCGCGACTCTGCTGCCATTGACGTTCCTTTTTTGCGTAGCCCTGCGATGATGTCTGCCGGATGCCAGTCAATGAGTTTGCTTTCCATAAATCCATCACTCCTTTGGTTAACCACTTACGCTGTCACAATAATCCTGTCTAAACACTATACGCCCAGAGAATGAATGCTCTAAAATGTTCGTGTAATGTTTGAGAATATTCAGAATATGCCAGGAGGGCTAGCGTTGGTTCTGTCATAGGGATAGTGCAAAAGGTGTTTATTGGAACTTATAGGATTATCCCGTGCGTGGCACGGGATAATGTATGATTCAGGGGGGATTAACGGTCGCGCTGAACCGCGATATGTGCCAGGCCGATCAGGGCTTCTCTCCACGGCGTATCAGGAAGAACCTGAAGTGCGGCAATGGCCTTATCGGCTTCTTCTTCTGCACGCTGGCGAGTCCACTCCAGTGAACCGCAGGCATTCATAGCTTCAAGAACAGGCTCCAGAAGGTGACGACCATTCCCTTGCTCAATAGCCTGGCGAATCATCAGCGCCTGTTCTGGAGTACCATGACGCATGGCATGTAGCAGCGGAAGTGTAGGTTTACCCTCATTGAGGTCATCGCCGACGTTTTTACCCAACTGTTCGCCATCTGCGCTGTAATCCAGTAAATCGTCAATTAGCTGGAAAGCGGTGCCGAGATAGCGGCCATAATCCTGCAACCCTTTTTCCTGCTCAGCGCTACAACCAGCCAGAATGCCAGAACATTGGGCCGCTGCTTCAAACAGACGCGCGGTCTTGCTGTAGATGACGCGCATATAGTTTTCTTCGGTAATGTCCGGGTCGTTTACGTTCATCAACTGCAGAACTTCACCTTCGGCAATGACGTTTACCGCTTTCGACATAACCTCCAACACCTTCAGTGAACCGAGGCTGGTCATCATTTGAAAGGCGCGAGTATAGATAAAATCGCCGACCAGCACGCTGGCCGCATTACCAAATGCGGCATTCGCCGTTGCTTTGCCTCGGCGCATATCGGATTCATCCACAACATCGTCATGAAGCAGAGTCGCGGTGTGGATAAACTCGATTAGGGCCGCGATCGTAACGTGTGCATTATCCTGATAGCCAACGGCGCGAGCAGCGAGTACGGCGATCATCGGGCGAATACGTTTTCCGCCACCGCTAACGATGTAGTACCCCAACTGATTGATCAACTGAACGTCGGAATTGAGCTGTTCAAGGATTGTTGCATTGACACCCGCCATATCTTGCGCGGTTAACTCATTGATTTTTTCTAAATTCATCGCAAAAGCCGGGCTTCTCGCCCCGATTACCTCACAGTATGACAAGGTAACGTCGGGTTTAGGGTTAGAAATATATGCTGATTGTACTGAAAAAACGCCACAGATAAACGTTGCCGTACGTGTTGTGTTTTTTTTCTTCATGTATTGACGGTAGCACTTGTCAAAGGCTCGCGTTTTGCGTAATATTCGCGCCCTATTGTGAATATTTATAGCGCACTCTGAATCATCAAAAAGGTGTGCGTGGAAGCGGAGTTTTTTATGTACGCGGTTTTCCAAAGTGGTGGTAAACAACACCGAGTAAGCGAAGGTCAGACCGTTCGCCTGGAAAAGCTGGACATCGCAACTGGCGAATCTGTTGAATTCGCAGAAGTTCTGATGATCGCAAACGGTGAAGAAGTCAAAATCGGCGTTCCTTTCGTTGATGGCGGCGTTATCAAAGCTGAAGTTGTTGCTCACGGTCGTGGCGAGAAAGTTAAGATTGTTAAGTTTCGTCGTCGTAAACACTATCGTAAGCAGCAGGGCCATCGTCAGTGGTTCACTGATGTGAAAATCACTGGCATCAGCGCTTAAGTTAAGGGGAGCAGGTTAAATGGCACATAAAAAGGCTGGCGGCTCGACTCGTAACGGTCGCGATTCAGAAGCTAAACGTCTGGGCGTAAAACGCTTCGGCGGCGAAACAGTTTTGGCTGGTAGCATCATCGTTCGTCAACGTGGTACTAAATTCCACGCTGGCTCTAACGTTGGTTGCGGCAAAGACCACACTCTGTTTGCTAAAGCAGACGGTAAAGTGAAATTTGAAGTGAAAGGCCCGAAAAACCGTAAATTCATCAGCATTGTTGCTGAATAAGTTTTTCGCGTCCCGGTAACGGATAAAAGCCCCGCAACACGTTGCGGGGCTTTTTACATTCGACGACCGGTAAATATGCTCGTTGTACCGTCGCAATCCGGAACGAGCCCTTGCAGGGAATACGGCATGAAGCAGCAGGCAGGTATTGGTATTCTTTTGGCACTCACGACCGCAGTCTGTTGGGGTGCTTTACCAATAGCGATGAAGCAAGTGCTGGAGGTGATGGAGCCTCCTACCGTGGTGTTCTACCGTTTTTTAATGGCAAGCATTGGCCTTGGAGCTATTCTTGCGGTTAAAAAAAAGCTCCCACCTTTGCGTATTTTTCGTAAAGCGCGTTGGCTGGTACTACTGGCTATCGCCACGGGTGGACTGTTCGGTAACTTCATTCTGTTTAGTTCTTCTTTGCAATATTTGAGCCCAACGGCTTCGCAGGTTATCGGTCAACTGTCACCGGTTGGCATGATGATCGCCAGCGTCTTTATTCTGAAAGAAAAGATGCGTGGTACGCAGGTCATTGGCGCCATTATGCTTCTGAGCGGGCTGGTGTTGTTTTTTAATACCAGTCTGATCGAAATTTTCACCAAGCTGACCGATTACACCTGGGGTGTGATTTTTGGTGTCGGCGCGGCGATGGTTTGGGTGAGCTATGGGGTTGCGCAAAAGGTGTTATTGCGTCGCCTGGCTTCACCGCAGATCCTGTTTTTACTGTACACTTTATGTACGATAGCGCTATTGCCCTTGGCTAAACCCGGTGTAATAGCGCAGCTTAGCGACTGGCAGCTTGCCTGTCTGGTGTTCTGCGGCCTGAATACGCTGGTAGGATACGGTGCCCTCGCGGAAGCTATGGCACGCTGGCAGGCGGCGCAGGTGAGCGCCATTATTACGCTCACGCCGCTGTTTACGCTGTTATTTTCAGATTTATTATCACTGGCCTGGCCCGATTTCTTCGCCAGACCGATGCTAAACCTTTTAGGTTATCTCGGTGCGTTTATCGTGGTTGCGGGCGCGATGTATTCCGCCATTGGTCATCGTATTTGGGGCGGTTTACGTAAGCATGAAACGGTGGTTTCGCAACCCCGCTCAGGCGAATGATTTACGGAGAGTAAAATGAAGTTTGTTGATGAAGCATCGATCCTGGTCGTTGCAGGTGATGGCGGTAATGGTTGCGTCAGCTTCCGCCGCGAAAAGTATATCCCGAAAGGCGGCCCGGACGGCGGCGATGGTGGTGATGGTGGTGACGTATGGCTGGAAGCCGACGAAAACCTGAACACGCTGATCGATTATCGCTTTGAAAAATCGTTCCGTGCGGAACGTGGTCAGAATGGCGCGAGCCGTGATTGCACCGGTAAGCGTGGTAAAGACGTCACCATCAAAGTCCCTGTAGGTACGCGCGTTATCGATCAGGGTACGGGCGAAACCATGGGTGACATGACCAAACACGGGCAACGTCTGATGGTCGCGAAAGGCGGCTGGCACGGCCTGGGTAACACCCGTTTTAAATCCTCGGTTAACCGTACTCCACGTCAGAAAACGATGGGTACACCGGGAGATAAGCGCGATCTAATGCTGGAGCTGATGCTGTTAGCGGATGTGGGTATGCTGGGCATGCCAAACGCCGGTAAATCGACGTTTATTCGTGCGGTATCTGCAGCGAAGCCGAAAGTCGCGGATTATCCGTTCACCACCCTGGTTCCTAGCCTGGGTGTTGTGCGTATGGACAACGAAAAGAGCTTTGTGGTTGCCGACATCCCGGGTTTGATTGAAGGGGCTGCTGAAGGCGCAGGTTTGGGGATCCGCTTCCTGAAACATCTGGAACGTTGTCGCGTGCTGCTGCACCTCATCGATATCGATCCAATTGACGGTTCAGATCCGGTAGAAAACGCCCGTATCATTATCGGTGAACTGGAAAAATACAGTCAGGATCTGGCTTCTAAGCCGCGTTGGTTAGTGTTTAACAAAATTGATTTGATGGACAAGACTGAAGCGGAAGAAAAAGCGAAAGCGATCGCGCAAGCGCTGGGCTGGGAAGGTAAATATTATCTGATCTCTGCCGCCAGTCAGTTGGGTGTGAAAGATCTTTGCTGGGATGTGATGACCTTCATCATTGAGAACCCGATTGTTCAGGCTGAAGAAGCGAAACAGCCGGAGAAAGTGGAGTTCATGTGGGACGATTATCACCGTCAGCAGCTCGCTGAAGTCGAAGACGAAGCGGAAGATGACTGGGATGACGACTGGGACGAAGACGACGAAGAAGGCGTTGAGTTCATCTACAAGCGTTAATTTTGTCATCCGATGAATAGCTAACGGGCCGCTTATGCGGCCCGTTTTTTTTCCGTAGGCTGGATAGGGCGTGAGCCGCTATCCGGCAAGAAATGTTCTTAGTTGTTCTGATAAATGTCTTTATACAGCCGACTCTCGAAGCGTACCAAAGGAATACGGCGGTTGCGCTGGTCAGCCGGCTCAACCGCATAGCCAGACAGGTATTGCACAAACGCCATCCGTTGCCCACTTGCCGTGGTAATGAACCCGGCGAGGTTATAAACCCCTTGTAAAGAGCCTGTCTTCGCAGAGACTTTGCCATCGACGCCTGCCTGATGCAGACCAGCACGGTATTGCAGAGAGCCATCATGGCCTGCCAGCGGCAGCATCGTGATAAAGTTCAGCTCATTATCATGCTGCGCGATATATTGCAGCACCTGCATCATGGTGGCGGGCGCAATCAGGTTATGACGCGACAGTCCTGAACCATCAGCAATGATGGTGTTGCCAATATCAACACCTGCTTGCTGGCGCAGGATCTGGCGTACGGCATCGGAGCCTGCACGCCAGGTTCCCGGCACATTAAATCGTGCGTGGCCAATCATACGAAAAACGGTGTCGGCAATCATGTTGTCCGATTTTTTCAGCATAATCTTAAGCAGATCGTGCAAAGGTGCTGACTGTTTGCTGGCAACAACAGTGCCAGGCTCGTTGACCAGCGTCTGGCGCAGCAGTGTACCGCTGTAGGTTATACCTGCTTGTTTCAGCTCATCTTTGATAATGGCTCCGGCATAGCTGGCACCATCCTGAATGGCAAACGCGAGAGGCAGAGGTTCGGCGCGCTGAGGCAGACAACCAGTCAGCGTGAAGCGGTTCAGATCGCCAGGAACCACATCCAGTTCACAATATTGGGCTTCCGCAGAACCACGTGCCAGCGTGCGTACCTGACTGAACATGGTGACTGGGTAGTAAGATGCTACGCGAATAAAGGCGAGGTCGTTTGGTTTTTGTGCGCTGTAAAGCGAAACAGAGAAACAGTTACGATCGACAATTGCTGCTGCAGGCGGGGCGCTGAAACACTGCGTCATGTCGTTCCAGGGCCAGCCTGGCGCTTTATCATGGCTGGCAAAAATGGACGTATCAATAAGGACATTTCCGTCAATTTGCGTCACGCCTGCTTTTTTCAGGGTCGCCACCATATTGCGAATATCCTGGCGTTTTAGCGTCGGATCGGCACCAAATCGCGCTACTAAGTCACCCTTCAATATCCCGCCTTCCACATTGCCTTTTGTCTCAAGCGTCGTGGTAAAACGAAAGTCAGGCCCAAGCTGAATCAATGCCGCGAGGGCGGTGATAACTTTTTGGGTACTGGCGGGTAGCGCCATCTGCTGGCTATGGTAATCAATCGCGGGTGCAGGGGCCCCGACCTTCTGTACCATAAGGGCGAGGTTGGCCCCAGCAGGAAGCTGGTTGATGTACTCGTCAACATTCGCAGCCTGAACGCTGAACGCCGCTATAGTGGCAGTCAATCCAATGGTAAATCTGGAAAATCGCATAATCTCGCGCTAACAACCTGGAAACAGGCCGTCATACTACGGCGCAACGCCCCAAAAAGTAAACGATGACCCATAGGGAACTCCAGGGTAAAATGATCATCAAATAGAAAATCGTAGCTGACCTGGAGCTTTGTGCCCCGGGTCGGTATTTTTTTGCTTCTGACTCTGGCATGGCGTATGCCAGGGTGGGCTTAGCAGCCGGGGTGAAGACAAGCGCCCCCTACAGGAATGTTCAAGAGGTATAACAAATGCAAGCTATCCCGATGACCTTACGTGGTGCTGAAAAACTGCGCGAAGAGCTGGATTTTCTGAAATCTGTGCGCCGCCCTGAAATTATCGCCGCTATCGCCGATGCTCGTGAGCACGGTGATCTTAAAGAGAACGCGGAGTATCACGCGGCCCGTGAACAGCAGGGATTCTGCGAAGGGCGCATTAAAGATATCGAAGCTAAGCTGTCCAACGCGCAGGTTATCGATGTCACTAAAATGCCAAACAATGGCCGCGTCGTTTTCGGTGCAACGGTTACCGTGCTGAATCTCGATAACGACGAAGAGCAGACCTGGCGCATCGTGGGCGATGATGAAGCTGATTTTAAACAGAACCTGATTTCTGTGAATTCCCCTATCGCGCGTGGCCTGGTCGGTAAAGAGCAGGATGATGTGGTGGTTATCAAAACGCCGGGCGGTGAAGTGGAATATGAAGTGATTAAGGTAGAATACCTGTAAGAATTACCCAATACTCAAGATGTTGATGTATTGTAAAGAAAGGAAAAAGGCCGCATAGCGGCCTTTTATCAACGAAGAGAGCGTGGCATTTTGCTCTCCTGCTAGCAGAAACTCCCGCGTTTTACACAAACTTCGTGTTCAATTTTGGGATATTCTTAGCGTGGCAGCGAGATTTTACGTTCTTTAGTCGGGCGATACAGTACCAGCGTTTTGCCGATGACCTGTACATTACAGGCGCCGGTTTCGCGTACGATAGCTTCCACGATCAAGGTTTTAGTATCGCGATCTTCCGAGGCGATTTTCACCTTGATAAGTTCATGGTGCTCTAACGCTTGTTCAATCTCGGCCAGTACCCCTTCGGTCAAACCATTATTGCCAAGCATAACTACAGGCTTGAGCGGATGTGCCAGACCTTTCAGGTGCTGTTTTTGTTTAGTACTCAGATTCATCGTATATTTTTGCTTACGTTGGGATTGAAAACGGGTCATTCTACCGCCATCTCCCTTATATCGCCAAATAGCTGTGTAGAAATTTACACCATTGGTTACGATGAACTGCCCGATGGGAAAGTGAAATGACAGGTAAAAAGCGTTCTGCCAGCTCAAGCCGCTGGCTTCAGGAACACTTTAGCGATAAATATGTTCAACAGGCACAGAAAAAGGGGTTACGTTCCCGTGCCTGGTTTAAACTTGATGAAATACAGCAAAGTGACAAGATTTTTAAGCCGGGGATGACGATTGTTGACCTCGGCGCTGCACCCGGTGGCTGGTCGCAATATGCGGTTACGCAGATCGGAAACAGCGGCCGCATTATCGCTTGTGATCTTTTACCTATGGATCCAATCGTTGGTGTGGACTTCCTTCAGGGCGACTTTCGTGATGAATTAGTCCTGAAAGCGTTACTTGAGCGCGTAGGTGACAGTAAAGTACAAGTTGTCATGTCTGATATGGCGCCAAATATGTGTGGAACACCGGCGGTGGATATTCCCCGGGCCATGTATCTGGTAGAGCTGGCGCTTGGAATGGCTCGTGATGTATTAGCGCCAGGTGGTAGTTTTGTAGTGAAGGTGTTCCAGGGCGAAGGTTTCGATGAGTATCTAAGAGAGATTCGCTCCCTGTTTACGAAGGTCAAAGTTCGTAAGCCGGACTCTTCTCGCGCCCGTTCGCGTGAAGTGTACATTGTAGCGACCGGGCGTAAACCATAACCGGTAGATTTCAAACGGAAGTTTGAAAGACGCTGGATATAGAGTATCCTGACGCTGTTTTTAACACAGTTGTAATATGAGGTTAATCCCTTGAGTGACATGGCGAAAAACCTAATACTCTGGCTGGTCATTGCCGTTGTGCTGATGTCAGTATTCCAGAGCTTTGGGCCCAGCGAGTCTAATGGCCGTAAGGTTGATTACTCTACCTTCCTGCAAGAGGTCAATCAGGACCAGGTTCGTGAAGCGCGTATCAACGGACGTGAGATTAACGTTACCAAGAAAGATAGTAACCGTTACACGACCTACATCCCGGTTAACGATCCGAAGCTGCTTGATAACCTGCTGACCAAAAACGTCAAGGTTGTTGGCGAGCCGCCTGAAGAGCCGAGCCTGCTGGCTTCTATCTTCATTTCCTGGTTCCCAATGCTGCTGCTGATTGGTGTCTGGATCTTCTTTATGCGTCAGATGCAGGGCGGTGGTGGCAAAGGCGCCATGTCGTTCGGTAAGAGTAAAGCGCGCATGCTGACGGAAGATCAGATCAAAACCACTTTTGCTGACGTTGCAGGTTGTGACGAAGCGAAAGAAGAGGTGGCTGAACTGGTTGAATACCTGCGCGAACCTAGCCGTTTCCAGAAATTGGGCGGTAAAATCCCGAAAGGCGTCCTGATGGTCGGTCCTCCGGGTACGGGTAAAACCCTGTTGGCGAAAGCCATCGCGGGTGAAGCAAAGGTTCCATTCTTCACTATTTCCGGTTCTGATTTCGTGGAAATGTTCGTGGGTGTCGGTGCATCTCGTGTGCGTGACATGTTCGAACAGGCCAAGAAAGCTGCACCGTGCATCATCTTCATCGATGAAATCGACGCCGTAGGTCGCCAGCGTGGCGCTGGTCTGGGTGGTGGTCATGATGAACGTGAGCAAACGCTGAACCAGATGCTGGTTGAGATGGATGGTTTCGAAGGTAACGAAGGTATCATCGTTATCGCGGCAACTAACCGTCCGGACGTTCTTGACCCTGCGCTGTTGCGTCCAGGCCGTTTTGACCGTCAGGTTGTTGTTGGTCTGCCGGATGTTCGTGGTCGTGAACAGATCCTGAAAGTGCATATGCGTCGCGTACCGCTGTCTCCGGACATCGATGCGGCAATCATTGCCCGTGGTACTCCTGGCTTCTCCGGTGCAGACTTGGCGAACCTGGTGAACGAAGCTGCACTGTTTGCTGCCCGTGGTAACAAGCGGGTTGTGTCGATGGTTGAATTCGAGAAAGCGAAAGACAAAATCATGATGGGTGCGGAACGTCGCTCCATGGTGATGACGGAAGCGCAGAAAGAATCCACCGCGTATCACGAAGCGGGCCACGCGATTATCGGTCGCCTGGTACCGGAACACGATCCGGTGCATAAAGTGACGATTATTCCGCGCGGTCGTGCGCTGGGTGTTACCTTCTTCCTGCCTGAAGGCGACGCAATCAGCGCCAGCCGTCAGAAACTGGAAAGCCAGATCTCTACGCTGTACGGCGGTCGTCTGGCTGAAGAGATCATCTACGGTGCAGAACATGTTTCTACCGGTGCGTCGAACGACATTAAAGTCGCGACTAACCTGGCGCGTAACATGGTGACGCAGTGGGGCTTCTCTGAAAAACTGGGTCCGTTGCTGTATGCGGAAGAAGAAGGCGAAGTGTTCCTGGGACGTTCTGTTGCGAAAGCAAAACATATGTCCGATGAAACTGCGCGCATCATCGATCAGGAAGTTAAATTGCTGATTGAACGTAACTATGACCGCGCTCGTCGTCTTCTGAACGATAACCTGGATATTCTGCACTCGATGAAAGATGCGCTCATGAAATATGAGACTATCGATGCACCACAGATTGATGACCTGATGGCTCGTCGTGATGTGCGCCCGCCAGCTGGCTGGGAAGAGTCTGGTACTTCTAACAACTCTGGCAACAATGGCACCCCGAGTGCGCCGCGTCCGACTGAAGAGCCGCGTACGCCGAATGCGGGCAACATGTCAGAGCAGTTAGGCGACAAATAAGTTATCGCTGTTGATGACCATGTTTTAATTGAAAACCCTGGGGCTTGCTCCGGGGTTTTTCTTATCTGCTTACTCAAGATTTTACCAGGGATAAAACTATGAAACTCTTTGCTCAGGGTTCTTCACTGGATCTCAGTCATCCCCACGTAATGGGAATTTTAAACGTTACGCCAGACTCCTTTTCCGATGGCGGGGCACACAATACGCTGGTTGAAGCAGTGAAACACGCAAATCTGATGATTAACGCAGGGGCGACTATCATTGATGTGGGGGGCGAGTCCACTCGTCCAGGTGCCGCAGACGTGAGCGTGGAAGAAGAGCTGGAGCGTGTGATCCCGGTCGTTGAGGCCATTGCTCAACGTTTTGAAGTGTGGATTTCAGTAGATACTTCGAAACCGGAAGTCATTCGCGAATGTGCCAGAGTTGGCGCACATATCATTAATGACATTCGCTCGCTTTCTGAACCGGGGGCGCTGGAAGCGGCGGCGGAAACCGGATTGCCGGTTTGCCTGATGCATATGCAGGGACAGCCGAAAACTATGCAGGAAGCGCCAAAGTATGAAGATGTCTTTGTTGAGGTAAATCGTTACTTTATTGAGCAAATAGCGCGTTGTGAAAGGGCCGGAATCACAAAAGATAAATTGCTGCTCGACCCTGGATTCGGATTCGGTAAAAATCTTGCTCACAACTACACATTACTGGCACGCCTGGCAGAGTTTCATCATTTTAATCTGCCGCTGCTGGTAGGAATGTCACGAAAATCAATGGTTGGCCAGTTGCTCAATGTGGGTCCATCTGAGCGTCTGAGTGGTAGCCTCGCATGCGCGGTGATTGCCGCAATGCAGGGGGCGCAGATTATTCGTGTCCATGACGTCAAAGAAACCGTAGAAGCGATGCGTGTGGTGGAAGCCACATTGTCTGCAAAGGAAAACAAACGCTATGAGTAATCGTAAATATTTTGGCACTGATGGGATCCGCGGCCGCGTAGGTGATGCTCCAATCACCCCTGACTTCGTGCTCAAACTGGGTTGGGCGGCAGGAAAAGTGCTGGCACGTCATGGTTCTCGCAAAATCATTATCGGTAAAGATACGCGTATTTCCGGCTATATGCTGGAGTCTGCGCTGGAAGCGGGCCTGGCTGCTGCTGGTCTGTCTGCCTCTTTCACCGGCCCCATGCCTACGCCTGCCGTCGCTTATCTGACTCGCGCTTTCCGCGCTGAAGCCGGAATTGTTATTTCTGCCTCGCACAACCCATTTTATGATAACGGGATTAAATTCTTCTCCACCGATGGGACCAAACTGCCAGATGCGGTTGAAGAGGCTATTGAAGCCGAGATGGAAAAAGCGATTACCTGTGTGGACTCGGCTGAACTGGGTAAAGCGACTCGTATCGTCGATGCTGCCGGTCGTTATATTGAGTTCTGCAAAGGCACATTCCCGAATGAACTGAGTCTGAATGAGTTAAAAATCGTGGTGGATTGCGCTAACGGTGCAACGTATCACATTGCCCCAAATGTACTGCGTGAACTCGGTGCTAACGTGATTGCGATTGGCTGTGAGCCGAATGGCGTTAACATCAATGAAGAAGTTGGTGCTACCGATGTCCGTGCGCTGCAGGCTCGCGTGATAGCTGAAAAAGCCGATCTGGGTATTGCGCTGGACGGTGATGGTGATCGCGTGATCATGGTTGACCATGAAGGTAACAAGGTCGATGGCGATCAAATCATGTATATCATTGCCCGTGAGGCTTTGCGCCAGGGGCAATTGCGTGGCGGTGTTGTCGGTACGCTGATGAGTAACATGGGGCTGGAACTGGCACTGAAACAGCTGGGGATCCCGTTTGCCCGTGCAAAAGTGGGTGACCGCTATGTGCTGGAAAAAATGCAGGAAAAAGGCTGGCGCATCGGGGCTGAAAACTCGGGGCACGTGATCCTGCTGGATAAAACTACCACTGGTGACGGTATTGTGGCGGGTCTGCAGGTGCTGGCAGCGATGGTTCGTAACCATATGAGTCTGCACGACCTGTGCAGTGGAATGAAAATGTTCCCGCAGTTGCTGGTTAATGTTCGCTTTACTGCTGGCAGCGGCGATCCGCTGGAAAATGAAAACGTGAAAGCGGTGATGGCAGATGTTGAAGCAGCATTGGGCAGCCGTGGGCGTGTGCTGCTGCGTAAATCAGGCACTGAGCCATTAATACGAGTGATGGTGGAAGGTGAAGATGAAGCGCAGGTAACAGAGTTCGCTCACCGTATTGCGGATGCTGTGAAAGCGGTTTAACGCTTGTAAAGAATCAGCGCCGGAGTCCAGGACAGGACTCCGGTCTTTTTTTTTACTGTGCTGAAAGTGCCTGTTTGCGTCGATGTTGCCAGAAGTAGCCCCCGGCCATTATTAGCACAAGACCCGCCAACCACGGCAGAACCGCCAGCAAATGCCCTGAACGTGCAAATGTCAGCACAATCATTAACAACCATCCTCCCAGCATCGGAATTGCGGTTCGTTTAACAATATCCACCGGTGATACGCCAGCGATCCCCGCAATGGCAATGATAACGCCGGCAATCGGCGATAACGTTCGACCAATGCCCGCCGATATCTGAATAGGCAGCATCATCACCGCAATGTCGCTACCAATATGGCGACTGATATCAGGCACCATCGGTGCGAAAGAGAAAAACGCCGCGTTTCCGGAACCCATTAGTGCCGAAATTGCGAAGGTGATCAGTGTCATCAGCAAGATAATCGAAGCGGCACTGAGACCAAATTCACCGGAGAGTGACAGGAGCGCATCGACTGCGCCAATTGCTTTCAGCCCGGCAGAAAAAACTTCACCAGCGATAATCAGCGTGACGACGGTGGCAAAAACGCTGCCCATGCTGTCGAAAACTTTTTGCACGCCTGTCATTACATCACGCGCTTTTCGGTGGCGGCAATACTCGCAAATCAACGTAATGGCCAGGCTTATCAGTACGGCTGTATCCAGGGTGATTTTTAGTGAACTGAACAGCAGGTCGCTACATAACAACATCAATACCAGCGGTAGCATTGGCAGGAACAGCCATGCTATCGGTGCGTTGGTTTCTTCGGTTGATGTTAATGTTTGCATCTGCTGAGTCACATGGTCCCCACTTTCCCGGCGATCGAAAAAACGCTGAACAACGATATGGAGCAGGGCGATGAAGAGAATAACGGGTACGACGATGGGAAGCTGGTCCTGGACAAAATAGTTCACGACCTCGATACCCGCAGTTTTAGCCGCCAGCACAGAGTTGCCTGAACCGGGCCCAAACTCAACCGCGCAAGTACTGGCGATCACGGCTGCTACCGCAGCACGACTACAACCCAGACGAGTCAGTAATGGGTAAAGCGTTGCCATCAGTAGTAATCCCAGGCCCGTGGCGCTGCTGATAAACAGCGACAGGAATTGCCCCAGCAATAATGCAAGCCCAAGCAGCAGATAAGGGGAGTTCAGACGCTGTAAAGGCCGGGAAGTGACACGAACCAGTACCTGGCTTGCACCAATTGCCGACATATAGGTGGCAAAGCCGCCAATCAGCATAATTTGCAGTCCGAGACCGCCGAGGCGAACGCTCAGGGTATCGCGTATAAACTCAAAGGCATCAAAGGGGCCAAACCCGGTGCTTTTTTTCACCAGACTACTGAGCGTGGTCAGCCCGCTAAAATGTGCGATGAGCAGCAGCACAATCCCGGTCAACAGTAGCACCGATTGTGGGTGATACTTTTTCAGGATCAGGCGTCCGGCAAAAATAATGGCGACTAGCGCCAGCAATAATGACATTTTCACATCCTCACTCAAAATTGCCGTTAACCAGGCATTCACCATCACGCAGTAACGGCTTGCCAGCGGCAAACAGATGCGACAGTGAGAGATCGTTATTGAGTACGCAAATATCGGCCCGTTCTCCAGCGCAAAGCATGCCGCCGGAAATCCCCAACGATCGTGCGACGTTCGCCGTCATCATCGCGACCGCCTGAGATACTGGAATACCGACATCGATCAGGCGAGGAAGCAAATTGAGGTTACCGGCTACCGGGGCTGCACTTAATCCTTCAACAATTCCTTGAGCGTTAAAGCGTGGCACACTGCCGTTGCCGTCAGAGCTAATGGTAATGCGATCGGCTGGAACCTGAGCTTCCAGTGCGTGGAGAATAGCTTCTTCCTGAGGCATAAATCGACTACCGCCAGACGTCACGTCAATATGGCCACCGCGACGCGCGAAATTGGTAGCCTGTTCGAACAACGCCGCTGTTCTTGCAACATGGGTTGGCGAAATATGGTGGATCGGGATCCCTGCATCACAAAGCTCCACAAGTTGCGACATTCCTTCCGGTAGGTTGCCGAGGTGGACATGCAGTAACCCTTTTTTACCTGCCAGCAGTGAGGCGACCCGGATATCGCTGACTATTCTCAACAACTCCTGGAAAGAGGGATATGAGCCACGGTGATCGGCAAGAGCGATTTTCACACCGAGAATCGCCGGGATAAATGCCATATCATCGCGAATGGATTGCGTAATCGTCGGGCTGGGTACCGCATAGGCTCCGGTATGCATAAACGCACGTAGTCCCTCCAGGTTAAGAGACTGCATTTTTGCGTAGAGATCTTTGGGGGAACGAGAGATAGCATCGGTGCCAAGCACACCGACGACCGTTGTAATACCGGCCAGAATCAGATCGCGCAATTTGACGGCAGGTGTTCGGCTGGCAAACCCTGCTTCACCACCACCGCCGGTAAGATGGACGTGCTGATCGATAATACCTGGGATAACCCACTTACCCCGGCAATCGATGACGTCTTTGACGCCATCAAAGAGTGAAATATCTTTTTCTACTGCCACAATACGATCGGCATGTATGAGCAGGGAGCAGAGGCCTAAATCTTCAGGGGAAAATACACGGGCATTGGTCAGTAAAGTAAACATATCAGTCCTGTCAAACGTCAAGGGGAAGGAGACTCGGCAGGTGAAACAGATTATTGTTGTTATGATGTCCACATTAAAGCCATTACTATAACTGTGACTATTTCCGATTTGTTATCGGTGGATACTGTTATGGCATGACGGAGAGTTTGACGTGGATTGTAAGTGGTTAGAAGATTTTCTGGCTTTAAGTCAGCATGGGAATTACTCCCAGGCCGCTACACAGCGGCATATCACTCAACCAGCACTAAGCCGGCGTATTAAGGCGCTGGAGGAGGTGCTGGGTGTCCCGCTGTTCGATCGCACCACGACTCCCGTTACGTTGACCTCCTATGGCGAGCGTTTTGAACCTTATGCCCGGCATGTTCTGAGTACATTGACGGAAGCGCGCCATGAGCTGTCCGCAATGATGCCAGCAACAGATAACACGCTGGTAATGGTCAGTTTGCATACGTTGTCGGTGAATATCCTGCCTGACATGATCAACTATCTGCGACAAAGCGAACCACAATTAAATTTTACGGTAAATGCCTGCATTCAGGGGATTGATAACCACTTTAATGCTTTGATAAACCGCCAAATTGATCTACTGGTAACCTATGATTTGCCCTCGTCGCAGCCGGGGCTGGAGATTGCCGGAGGGTTAAAACGAGCCTTGTGGCGGTATGAGCGTTTTATCCCGGTAATTTCTGCACAGCTGGCGGACAGTCTTGATGATCCAGGCGTACAGATCCCTTGGCTATGCTACAGCGACTACACCTTTGTCAGGCGTATTATTGACCCGTTAGAACAGTGTGTGCGACCACGGTTGAAAAAGGTGTTTGAGAGTGGTTTAAGCGAAACGATACGAGAAATGGTGCTGCGCCATATGGGGATGGCATGGTTACCGGAATCGATGGTGGCTGAGGAGTTGGTGAATCAGGATATTATCCACTGTTGGCCAGAGAATTCAGAGCTGATAAGTGAAATCCCGGTTGTTGTCTGGGCTAATCTTGAGGATCAGCGGTCAGTTATGCAGAGATGCTGGGATAAGTTGCTGCGTTTTTGATTGATATGGCGATTTTTTCCGCAGTTGATACAATGCAAACAAATTGCCCTTGCGAAGGTTATTCGCTTTGGTTAGTATTCACACCCGCTTCAGTGGGAAACAGTATAACGGTCCCGCTTTATTGGTCGAAGCATTTGGTACGCGGCAAATCCGCAAGGAACAGGTTGATTATGCACGAAGCTCTTTTAGTAGTTTTCCTTATTGTGGCAATTGGCCTGGTTGGCTTGATCATGCTGCAGCAAGGTAAAGGCGCTGATATGGGAGCCTCTTTTGGCGCAGGCGCTTCTGGTACACTGTTTGGTTCAAGTGGTTCTGGTAACTTCATGACCCGAATGACAGCTGTATTGGGAACCTTGTTCTTCATCATCAGTCTGGTGCTGGGTAACATGAACAGCAATAAGACCAATAAAGGAAGTGAGTGGGAAAATCTGAGTGCACCGGCGAAAACCGAGCAAACTCAGCCAGCTGCTCCGGCTCAGCCGACCAGCGATATCCCACGCTAAGATTTCAGTGCCGAGGTGGTGGAATTGGTAGACACGCTACCTTGAGGTGGTAGTGCCCAATAGGGCTTACGGGTTCAAGTCCCGTCCTCGGTACCAAATTCCAAAGAAAATGGACGCTAATTAGCGTCCATTTTTGCATTTGAAGTTTGTGTAAATACAGGTTTCCTCTCTAAAGAAGGGCGGTGAAGTCTTTATCCAGCCTGCATGATACTCACTTTAAATTCAGCGCATAAAAAAGCCGCTTGCGCGGCTTTTGTCATTTTTGTAACGCGATTACTTCGCTTTGTTTTCCAGATTCTCTACCTGTGGCAGGCCAGTTGCGGAAGATGCAGTCAGCAAACCAGACTGGGCGTAGCCGAACAGTTTCTCGCGGGTATCGGTGATGTCCAGGTTACGCATGGTCAGTTGTCCAATACGATCGTCCGGTGAGAACACTGAATCACCTTTTTCCATGGTCAGACGTTCTGGTTTGTAGGTCAGATTGTCGGACACAGTATTGAGAATCGAATAATCGTTACCGCGACGCAGCTCCAGCGTCACTTCGCCGGTGATCTGGCTTGCTACCCAACGTTGTAAACCATCACGAAGCATCAGCGCCTGAGAGTCGAACCAGCGGCCCTGATACAGCAGACGGCCAAGCTGGCGACCGTGAGCGTGGTATTGTTCAATGGTATCTTCGTTATGAATACCAGTCAGCAGACGCTCGTAAGCGATATGCAGAAGCGCCATTCCCGGGGCTTCATAGATGCCACGGCTTTTCGCCTCGATAATACGGTTTTCAATTTGATCGCTCATGCCCAAACCGTGACGGCCACCGATGCGGTTGGCTTCCAGCATCATCTCTACGTCATCGCTGAAGGTTTTGCCGTTCAGTGCAACCGGATGCCCCTGCTCAAAACGGACAGTCACTTCTTCAGCCGGGATCTTCACACTTTCATCCCAGAACTTGACGCCCATAATCGGGTTGACGATTTTGACGCTGGAGTTCAGGAATTCCAGATCTTTCGCTTCGTGGGTCGCGCCGAGCATATTCGAGTCAGTGGAATAGGCTTTTTCGACAGACATTTTGTAGTCGAAACCACAGGCGATCATAAATTCGGACATCTCATGGCGACCGCCGAGTTCGTCGATGAAATCGGTATCCAGCCACGGTTTGTAGATCTGCAGTTCCGCGTTGGTCAACAAACCGTAACGATAGAAACGCTCAATGTCGTTTCCTTTATAGGTGCTGCCGTCGCCCCAGATATTCACACCATCTTCTTTCATGGCGGCTACCAGCATAGTACCGGTCACGGCACGACCCAGTGGAGTGGTGTTGAAGTAGGTCAGTCCACCCGTGGTGTTGTGGAATGCACCACACTGAATTGCGGCGATCCCCTCAGCAACCAACTGCTTACGGCAATCTACCAGGCGAGCATTCTCAGCACCATACTCCATTGCACGGCGAGGAATGGCGTCATAGTCATCCTCATCTGGCTGGCCCAAATTCGCAGTATATGCATATGGGACAGCCCCTTTTTGTCGCATCCACAGCAGTGCTGCACTGGTGTCCAGGCCGCCAGAAAAAGCGATACCAATACGTTGACCTACCGGGAGATGCTTGAGAATCGTCGTCATAAAATAAAACCCTGCTTGATAGACTGGTGAAGAGGTCGGTTTTTTATGTTGATTGCATTTTTATGCAAAATAAGTGAGTTTTCATTTAATCATCTTTTAAGGATGACAGGAAGAGTTTAGTGACAATTTCGTTAAATAACGGCGTAGACGGCGATTTTATTGCTATTGCGTTCTGTTTATTATGCATCCGTCAGCATTCATCCATTTGCATAGTTGTATCAAGGTTGACATAACGTATAAAGAATCAATATACTGTGCGCAGATTTTACGTCCCGTCCTCGGTACCAAATCCCAGCAGTATTTGCATTTTTTACCCAAAACGAGTAAAATTTGCCACGTTTCAGGCGCGGGGTGGAGCAGCCTGGTAGCTCGTCGGGCTCATAACCCGAAGGTCGTCGGTTCAAATCCGGCCCCCGCAACCACTTTCCCTTAGAGTTCTTTTTCAAATATACTGTGAAGACTTAAGCCTTCGTAGCTGGATTTGAAAAAAATTCTTTCGGAAGGTTCTCCGAACCGCAGGTGCGGTTATAGGGTTCAGTTATCTAAAGCCCCGATTTATCGGGGTTTTTTGTTATCTGACTACAGAATAACTGGGCTTTAGGCCCTTTTTTTATGTCTTGGGGGTGGGCTTGTCCACATTAGAGCAAAAATTAACAGAGATGATTAAAGCGCCAGTTGAAGCCTTGGGGTACGAGCTGGTCGGCATCGAATTTATTCGCGGTCGCACATCCACACTGCGCATCTATATTGATAGTGAAGATGGCATCAATGTTGATGATTGTGCTGATGTGAGCCACCAGGTAAGTGCTGTGATGGATGTCGAAGATCCGATCACTGTAGCTTATAACCTGGAAGTCTCCTCACCGGGTCTCGACCGTCCTATGTTCACGGCTGAACACTACGTGCGTTTCCTGGGTGAAGAAGTCACGCTGGTTCTTCGTATGGCGGTGCAAAACCGTCGTAAATGGCAGGGCGTTATCAAAGCGGTGGATGGTGAAATGATCACTGTCACAGTCGAAGGTAAAGATGAAGTGTTCGCGCTGAGTAATATCCAGAAGGCGAACCTGGTTCCCCACTTTTAACAGTCTGGATTGAGGTGAAAAGCCCGCGATGAACAAAGAAATTTTGGCTGTTGTTGAAGCCGTATCCAACGAAAAAGCGCTGCCACGCGAGAAAATTTTTGAAGCGCTGGAAAGTGCGCTGGCTACAGCAACAAAGAAAAAATATGAACAAGAGATCGACGTTCGCGTAGAGATCGATCGTAAAAGCGGTGACTTCGATACCTTCCGCCGTTGGGTAATTGTGGAAGAAGTCACTCAGCCAACCAAAGAAATTACGCTGGAAGCTGCACGTTACGAAGACGAAAGTCTGAACGTGGGTGAATATGTTGAAGATCAGATTGAATCTGTAACCTTTGACCGTATCACTACCCAGACCGCGAAACAGGTTATCGTGCAGAAAGTACGTGAAGCTGAACGTGCGATGGTTGTTGATCAATTCCGTGAACACGAAGGCGAAATCGTCACCGGTGTGGTGAAGAAAGTAAACCGCGACAACATCTCTCTGGACCTCGGCAGTAACGCTGAAGCTGTGATCCTGCGTGAAGACATGCTGCCGCGTGAAAACTTCCGCCCGGGAGACCGTATTCGTGGCGTTCTGTATTCTGTTCGCCCGGAGGCGCGCGGTGCGCAACTGTTTGTTACGCGTTCCAAGCCGGAAATGCTGATTGAACTGTTCCGCATTGAAGTGCCAGAAATTGGCGAAGAAGTGATCGAAATTAAAGCGGCAGCTCGCGATCCGGGTTCTCGTGCGAAAATCGCGGTGAAAACCAACGATAAGCGCATTGATCCGGTTGGTGCTTGTGTGGGTATGCGCGGTGCGCGTGTTCAGGCGGTTTCTACCGAACTGGGTGGCGAGCGTATCGATATCGTCCTGTGGGATGATAACCCGGCACAGTTCGTGATCAACGCAATGGCGCCAGCAGACGTCGCTTCTATCGTGGTGGATGAAGATAAACACACCATGGATATCGCGGTTGAAGCCGGTAACCTGGCTCAGGCGATTGGACGTAATGGTCAGAACGTCCGCCTGGCTTCACAACTGAGCGGTTGGGAACTCAACGTCATGACCGTTGATGACCTGCAGGCTAAGCATCAGGCTGAAGCGCATGCAGCCATTGATACCTTCACCAAGTATCTCGATATCGATGAAGATTTCGCGACGGTTCTGGTGGAAGAAGGTTTTGCTACGCTGGAAGAGTTGGCCTATGTGCCAATGAAAGAACTGCTGGAAATTGACGGCCTTGATGAGCAGACCGTTGAAGCGCTGCGCGAGCGTGCTAAAAACGCACTGACCACTCTGGCACTGGCCCAGGAAGAAAGCCTCGGTGATAACAAACCGGCTGACGATCTGCTGAATCTGGAAGGATTAGATCGCGAAATGGCATTCAAACTGGCTGCCCGTGGTGTTTGTACGCTGGAAGATCTCGCTGAACAGGGCATTGATGATCTGGCTGATATCGAAGGGTTGACCGACGAAAAAGCCGGTGAGCTGATTATGGCTGCCCGTAATATTTGCTGGTTCGGCGACGAAGCGTAATAAACTGTAGCAGGAAGGAACAGTATGACAGATGTAACCGTAAAAACGCTGGCTGCAGAGATTCAGACCTCCGTGGATCGCCTGGTTCAGCAATTTGCTGATGCTGGTATCCCGAAGTCTGCTGATGATTCTGTGTCCGCACAAGAGAAACAAACCTTACTGGCGCACCTGAACCGTGAAAATGGATCGGCGCCGGATAAGTTAACATTGCAGCGTAAAACGCGCAGTACTCTCAATATTCCTGGTACCGGTGGAAAAAGTAAATCGGTACAAATCGAAGTCCGCAAGACACGCACCTTTGTGAAACGCGATCCGCAAGAGGCTGAACGCCTTGCCGCGGAAGAGCAGGCGCAGCGTGAAGCGGAAGAGCAAGCCCGTCGTGAGGCAGAAGAAGCTGCCAAACGCGAGGCGCAACAAAAAGCCGAACGTGAGGCCGCAGAACAAGCTAAACGTGAAGCCGCTGATAAAGCGAAACGTGAAGCTGCGGAAAAAGACAAAGTGAGCAATCAACAGACCGACGATATGACTAAAACCGCCCAGGCCGAAAAAGCCCGCCGTGAAAATGAAGCCGCTGAACTGAAGCGTAAAGCGGAAGAAGAAGCGCGCCGTAAGCTTGAAGAAGAAGCGCGTCGTGTGGCTGAAGAAGCCCGTCGTATGGCGGAAGAGAATGCCGGTGTTTGGGCAGAGCAAGAGAAAGTGGAAGAAGATAAGAGTGATTATCACGTCACCACTTCTCAGCATGCTCGCCAGGCAGAAGACGAGAACGATCGTGAAGTAGAAGGCGGCCGTGGCCGTACTCGCAGCACGAAAGCAGCGCGTCCGGCGAAAAAAGGCAACAAACACGCTGAATCTAAAGCTGACCGTGAAGAAGCTCGTGCAGCAGTTCGCGGCGGTAAAGGTGGTAAACAGCGTAAAGGTTCTTCTCTGCAGCAGGGCTTCCAGAAGCCGGCTCAGGCTGTTAACCGTGACGTTGTGATTGGCGAAACCATCACTGTTGGCGATCTGGCGAACAAGATGGCGGTTAAAGGCTCTCAGGTTATCAAAGCGATGATGAAGCTGGGCGCAATGGCCACTATTAACCAGGTTATTGACCAGGAAACCGCGCAGCTGGTTGCCGAAGAGATGGGCCACAAAGTTATCCTGCGTCGTGAAAACGAGCTGGAAGAAGCGGTAATGAGCGACCGTGATACAGGTGCTGCAGCTGAAGCTCGCGCACCGGTAGTGACCATCATGGGCCACGTTGACCACGGTAAAACCTCTCTGCTGGACTACATTCGTTCAACGAAAGTGGCCTCAGGCGAAGCGGGCGGCATTACTCAGCATATCGGTGCGTACCACGTTGAAACTGACAACGGTATGATCACCTTCCTGGATACCCCGGGTCACGCCGCGTTTACTTCTATGCGTGCTCGTGGTGCTCAGGCAACGGATATCGTTGTACTGGTTGTCGCTGCAGACGACGGCGTGATGCCGCAGACCATCGAAGCTATCCAGCACGCGAAAGCGGCGCAGGTGCCGGTTGTGGTAGCGGTCAACAAAATCGATAAGCCAGAAGCGGATCCAGATCGCGTTAAAAATGAACTGTCCCAGTACGGTATCATGCCGGAAGAGTGGGGCGGCGAAAGCCAGTTCGTACACGTATCAGCGAAAGCGGGTACCGGTATCGACGAGCTGCTGGATGCAATCCTGCTGCAGGCCGAAGTTCTGGAACTGAAAGCTGTTCGTAAAGGTATGGCGAGCGGTGCGGTTATCGAATCCTTCCTGGATAAAGGTCGTGGTCCGGTAGCAACGGTTCTGGTTCGTGAAGGTACGCTGAACAAAGGCGATATCGTTCTGTGTGGTTTCGAGTATGGCCGCGTTCGTGCAATGCGTAACGAACTGGGTCAGGAAGTACTGGAAGCAGGTCCATCCATTCCGGTGGAAATTCTGGGTCTGTCCGGTGTTCCGGCTGCCGGTGACGAAGTTACCGTCGTACGTGACGAGAAGAAAGCGCGTGAAGTTGCACTGTATCGTCAGGGCAAATTCCGTGAAGTTAAACTGGCTCGTCAGCAGAAATCTAAACTCGAGAACATGTTCGCTAACATGACCGAAGGCGAAGTTCACGAAGTGAACATCGTACTGAAAGCAGACGTTCAGGGTTCTGTAGAAGCGATCTCCGACTCTTTACTGAAACTGTCTACCGACGAAGTAAAAGTGAAGATCATCGGTTCTGGGGTTGGTGGTATCACCGAAACCGACGCAACTCTGGCTGCTGCATCCAACGCGATTCTGGTTGGCTTCAACGTACGTGCTGATGCCTCTGCACGTAAAGTGATTGAATCTGAAAGTCTGGATCTGCGTTACTACTCCGTCATCTATCACCTGATCGACGAAGTGAAAGCAGCGATGAGCGGTATGCTGTCTCCGGAACTGAAACAGCAGATCATCGGTCTGGCTGAAGTCCGTGATGTGTTCAAATCACCGAAATTCGGCGCTATCGCAGGCTGTATGGTTACCGAAGGTGTGGTTAAACGTCACAACCCAATCCGCGTCCTGCGCGACAACGTGGTTATCTATGAAGGCGAGCTGGAATCCCTGCGTCGCTTCAAAGATGATGTCAACGAAGTCCGTAACGGTATGGAATGTGGTATCGGCGTTAAGAACTACAACGACGTACGTACCGGCGATATGATCGAAGTATTCGAAATCATCGAAATCAAACGTACCATCGCATAATCTTCGTCGTCTTTTGGGCTGTTGATGTGTTGGACAGCCCAATCCATAGAAGCTTATTTGAGGTAGGCCGGGTAAGCGAAGCGCCACCCGGCAATGAAATTTAAAAAGGGGCTAATGGCCCCTTTTTTGTCTTTATTCTGGAGAATTTATTATGGCGAAAGAATTTGGTCGCCCGCAACGCGTGGCCCAGGAGATGCAAAAAGAGATCGCAATCATCCTGCAGCGCGAAATTAAAGATCCGCGTCTGGGTATGATGACAACTGTTTCAGGTGTCGAAATGTCCCGTGACCTGGCGTATGCCAAAGTATTTGTCACCTTCCTGAACGACAAAGATGAAGCGGCTGTTAAAGCCGGAATCAAAGCATTGCAAGAAGCCTCCGGTTTTATCCGCTCGCTGCTGGGTAAAGCCATGCGCCTGCGTATCGTGCCTGAGCTGACTTTCTTTTACGACAACTCACTGGTCGAAGGGATGCGCATGTCTAACCTGGTGACCAGCGTGGTGAAACATGACGATGAACGTCGTGTGAATCCTGCGGACGACAGCAAGGAGGACTGATGAGTCGTCCTCGTCGTCGTGGTCGCGACATTCATGGTGTTCTATTGCTGGATAAGCCACAGGGCATGTCCAGCAATGACGTACTGCAAAAAGTAAAACGCATCTACAATGCCAACCGTGCCGGTCACACTGGTGCGCTGGATCCGCTGGCTACAGGCATGTTGCCTATCTGCCTCGGGGAAGCGACAAAGTTTTCGCAGTACCTGCTGGATTCTGACAAACGCTATCGTGTGGTTGCCCGTTTGGGACAGCGCACAGACACTTCCGATGCTGATGGGCAAATCGTGCAGGAGCGTCCGGTGACGTTTACCCCGGAACAGCTTGCGAATGCGCTGGACACTTTTCGCGGCGATATCGAACAAATACCTTCGATGTATTCGGCGCTGAAGTATCAGGGTAAAAAACTGTACGAATATGCACGTCAAGGCATTGAAGTACCGCGTGAAGCACGTCCGATTACTGTTTATGAGCTGCTATTTATTCGTCATGAAGGTAACGATCTGGAGCTGGAAGTGCATTGCTCCAAAGGAACTTACATTCGAACTATTATTGACGATCTGGGCGAAAAACTGGGATGCGGCGCGCATGTTACGTATCTGCGCCGTCTGACGGTCAGCAAATATCCGGTAGATCGTATGGTCACGCTGGAGCATTTACGCAGTCTGGTTGAACAAGCCGAACAGCAGAACATTCCGCCTGCGCAGTTGCTTGATCCGCTGCTGATGCCAATGGACAGCCCGGCGTCTGACTATCCTGTTGTTAATCTTCCTTTAACGTCATCGGTTTACTTTAAAAATGGTAATCCTGTGCGTACGACGGGCGTGCCTCTGGAAGGACTGGTTCGCGTGACGGAAGGTGACGAAGGCAAATTTATCGGCATGGGGGAGATAGACGATGAAGGTCGTGTCGCCCCCCGTCGACTGGTGGTTGAGTATCCTGCGTAGCGCTCTCTGTCTTGCGATAAAAGGGCGCTGCGAGTAGAATACTGCCGCTTAACGTCGCGCAAATTATTTAACAGTTTGCGCGGCGTGTACACAAATCATTCGAGCTGCATCAAGGCGGCAAGTCTGAGAATCCTCAGGGGCTTACTTAAGTAAGTGACTGAGGTGAGCGGACGCAGCCAACGCAGAGTCAGTTTGAAGGATGAAGTGTATACACTGGGATCGCTGAATTAGAGATCGGCGTCCTTTCATTCTTAACACTTTGGAGTTTTAAAATGTCTCTAAGTACTGAAGCTACAGCTAAAATCGTTTCTGAGTTTGGTCGTGATGCAAACGACACCGGTTCTACCGATGTTCAGGTTGCTCTGTTGACTGCACAGATTAACCACCTGCAGGGCCACTTTGCAGAGCACAAAAAAGATCACCACAGCCGTCGTGGTCTGCTGCGCATGGTTTCTCAGCGTCGTAAACTGCTCGACTACCTGAAACGTAAAGATGTTGCACGCTACACCGCGCTGATCGAGCGTCTGGGCCTGCGTCGCTAATTCTTTCGAGTTTCAGAAAGAGGGGGCCTTCATGGCCCCTTTTTTCCAGCAGATGGCAGCAATTCGCTGGAAACTAATGTATTGTTGCTAAGTATGATCTTCCGTTGCAGAGGTTCGCGCGGCTAATGAGAGGCTTTACCCAATAAGCGTGGGTTAGGGTTGTCATTAGTCGCGAGGATGCGCAGAAGATCGGGTATTAACGATGGCGCATTTGTGTCGTCAAAAAAAATAGAGAAAGGATATTATTTTGCTTAATCCGATCGTTCGTAAATTCCAGTACGGTCAACACACCGTAACGCTGGAAACCGGCATGATGGCGCGTCAGGCGACTGCCGCCGTTATGGTTAGCATGGATGACACTGCGGTATTCGTTACCGTTGTTGGTCAGAAAAAAGCGAAACCAGGCCAGGATTTCTTCCCGCTGACTGTTAACTATCAGGAGCGTACTTACGCTGCTGGTCGTATCCCAGGTAGCTTCTTCCGTCGTGAAGGTCGTCCGAGCGAAGGTGAAACCCTGATCGCGCGTCTGATTGACCGCCCGGTTCGCCCGCTGTTCCCGGAAGGCTTCGTAAACGAAGTACAGGTTATCGCGACTGTTGTTTCCGTTAACCCGCAGGTTAACCCGGATATCGTGGCAATGATCGGTGCATCCGCTGCGCTGTCTCTGTCCGGCATTCCGTTCAACGGCCCGATTGGCGCAGCACGCGTTGGTTACATCAATGACCAGTACGTACTGAACCCGACCCAGGACGAACTGAAAGAAAGTAAACTGGACCTGGTTGTAGCGGGTACTGAAGCTGCCGTACTGATGGTTGAATCCGAAGCTGAACTGCTGAGCGAAGACCAGATGCTGGGCGCTGTAGTGTTCGGTCACGAGCAGCAGCAGGTTGTTATTCAGGCGATCAATGAGCTGGTAAAAGAAGCTGGCAAACCGCGTTGGGACTGGCAGCCAGAAGCCGTCAACGAAGCGCTGAATGCGCGCGTTGCAGCGCTGGCAGAATCTCGTCTGAGCGATGCTTACCGCATCACCGACAAACAAGAGCGTTATGCTCAGGTTGACGTGATCAAATCTGAAACCATCGCTACGCTGGTTGCAGAAGACGAAACCCTGGACGCTAACGAACTGGGTGAAATCCTGCACGCTATCGAGAAAAACGTTGTTCGTAGCCGCGTACTGGCAGGTGAGCCGCGTATCGACGGTCGTGAAAAAGATATGATCCGTGGTCTGGACGTGCGTACTGGCGTTCTGCCGCGTACTCACGGTTCCGCACTGTTCACCCGTGGTGAAACTCAGGCGTTGGTTACTGCGACCCTCGGAACCACGCGTGATGCGCAGAACCTTGATGAACTGATGGGCGAGCGTACTGACAACTTCCTGTTCCATTACAACTTCCCTCCGTACTGCGTAGGCGAAACTGGCATGGTCGGTTCTCCGAAACGTCGTGAAATTGGTCACGGTCGTCTGGCGAAACGCGGCGTGCTGGCAGTAATGCCGGACCTGGACAAATTCCCGTACACCGTACGTGTTGTGTCTGAAATCACTGAATCTAACGGTTCTTCTTCCATGGCTTCCGTGTGTGGTGCTTCCCTGGCGCTGATGGATGCAGGTGTGCCAATCAAAGCCGCTGTTGCGGGTATCGCGATGGGTCTGGTGAAAGAAGGCGACAACTTTGTTGTTCTGTCTGACATCCTGGGTGACGAAGACCATTTGGGCGATATGGACTTCAAAGTGGCGGGTTCCCGCGACGGTATCTCTGCACTGCAGATGGATATCAAAATTGAAGGTATCACCAAAGAGATCATGCAGGTTGCTCTGAACCAGGCTAAAGGTGCGCGTCTGCACATCCTGGGAGTGATGGAACAGGCGATCAACGCGCCGCGCGGCGACATTTCTCAGTTCGCTCCGCGTATCCATACTATCAAGATCAGCCCGGACAAGATCAAAGACGTTATCGGTAAAGGCGGTTCTGTTATCCGTGCTCTGACCGAAGAGACCGGCACCACCATCGAAATTGAAGATGATGGTACTGTGAAGATCGCGGCGACCGACGGTGAAAAAGCAAAATATGCTATCCGTCGTATCGAAGAGATCACCGCAGAAATCGAAGTAGGCCGTATCTACAACGGTAAAGTGACCCGTATCGTTGACTTTGGCGCATTCGTTGCCATTGGTGGCGGTAAAGAAGGTCTGGTACACATCTCTCAGATCGCCGACAAGCGCGTAGAGAAAGTGACCGATTACCTGCAGATGGGCCAGGAAGTACCGGTTAAAGTTCTGGAAGTTGATCGCCAGGGCCGCGTACGTCTGAGCATTAAAGAAGCAACTGAGCAATCTCAACCCGCAGCTGCACCGGAAGCACCGGTGAGCCAGCAGGGCGAGTAAGGTTGCCATTGCCCTCCGTGTGAGCGGAGGGCCTTTAACCCGGCAGGACGCCTTGTTAGCAACCGGGGAACTGGACGTTCATTCAATCGTTGTCTTCGGGAGTGGGAAATGAAGCCTTTTTTGCGCTGGTGTTTCGTTGCGACAGCACTCACGCTGGCTGGATGCAGTAATTCCACCTGGCGTAAGAGTGAAGTCCTCGCAGTACCACTGCAACCGACTTTACAGCAGGAAGTGATTCTGGCACGTATGGAACAAATTCTTGCCAGTCGGGCTTTAACCGATGACGAACGCGCACAGCTTTTATATGAGCGCGGAGTGTTGTATGATAGTCTCGGTCTGAGGGCACTGGCGCGAAATGATTTTTCACAAGCGCTGGCAATCCGACCAGATATGCCTGAAGTATTCAATTACTTAGGTATATATTTAACGCAGGCAGGCAATTTTGATGCTGCCTATGAAGCGTTTGATTCTGTACTTGAGCTTGATCCAACTTACAACTACGCGCACTTAAATCGCGGTATCGCATTGTATTACGGCGGTCGTGATAAGTTAGCGCAAGATGATCTGCTGGCGTTTTATCAAGACGATCCCAATGATCCTTTCCGCAGTCTGTGGCTTTATCTCGCTGAGCAGAAGCTCGATGAGAAGCAGGCTAAAGAAGCGTTAAAGCAGCGCTTCGAGAAATCGGATAAAGAACAATGGGGATGGAACATTGTCGAGTTCTACCTGGGCAACATTAGCGAAGCAACGCTGATGGAACGCCTGAAGGCGGACGCAACGGATAACACCTCGCTCGCTGAGCATCTCAGTGAAACCAACTTCTATTTAGGTAAGTACTACCTAAGTCTGGGGGATTTGGACAACGCTACGGCATTGTTCAAACTGGCGGTGGCTAACAACGTTCATAACTTTGTTGAGCACCGATACGCATTGTTGGAATTATCGCTCCTGGGCCAGGACCAAGATGACCTGGCAGAATCGGACCAGCAATAGCTGACGTACACATCAGCCCGTAATCTTTTTGATTGCCATCACCTTCGCGGGTGAGGGCGTTGTTGTTCGTTAATACACCTACTTTGAGCCGGTTCACACTTTTCAATGAAAATTGCAGATCAATTTCATGATGAGTTATGTAGACTGGCCGCCATTAATTTTGAGGCACACGTACTACATGGCTGAATTCGAAACCACTTTTGCAGATCTGGGCCTGAAGGCTCCTATCCTTGAAGCCCTTACCGATCTGGGTTACGAAAAACCATCTCCAATCCAGGCAGAGTGCATTCCGCATCTGCTGGGCGGTCGCGATGTTCTGGGTATGGCCCAGACCGGTAGCGGCAAAACTGCAGCGTTCTCTTTACCGCTGCTCAACAATCTTGATCCTGAGCTGAAGGCACCTCAGATTCTGGTGCTGGCACCGACCCGCGAACTGGCGGTTCAGGTTGCAGAAGCCATGACGGATTTCTCTAAACATATGCGCGGCGTGAATGTGGTTGCCCTGTACGGCGGCCAGCGTTATGACGTGCAATTACGTGCCCTGCGTCAGGGCCCGCAGATCGTTGTCGGTACGCCGGGACGTCTGCTGGATCACCTGAAGCGCGGTACTCTGGATCTCTCCAAACTGAGCGGTCTGGTGCTGGACGAAGCTGATGAAATGCTGCGTATGGGCTTCATCGAAGACGTTGAAACGATTATGGCGCAGATCCCGGAAGGTCATCAGACCGCTCTGTTCTCTGCAACTATGCCGGAAGCGATTCGTCGTATTACCCGCCGCTTTATGAAAGAGCCGCAGGAAGTTCGTATTCAGTCCAGCGTAACCACGCGTCCTGACATCAGCCAGAGCTACTGGACTGTGTGGGGCATGCGTAAAAATGAAGCTCTGGTACGTTTCCTGGAAGCAGAAGACTTTGATGCGGCGATTATCTTCGTACGTACCAAAAATGCGACCCTGGAAGTCGCTGAAGCACTGGAGCGTAGCGGTTATAGCAGCGCTGCACTGAATGGCGACATGAACCAGTCTCTGCGTGAGCAGACTCTGGAGCGTCTGAAAGATGGCCGTCTGGATATTCTGATTGCGACCGACGTTGCTGCTCGTGGCCTGGACGTTGAGCGTATCAGCCTGGTTGTTAACTACGACATCCCGATGGACTCTGAGTCTTACGTTCACCGTATTGGTCGTACTGGTCGTGCGGGTCGTGCGGGTCGTGCGCTGCTGTTCGTTGAGAACCGCGAGCGTCGTCTGCTGCGTAACATCGAACGCACCATGAAGCTGACCATTCCGGAAGTAGAACTGCCGAACGCAGACCTGCTGGGCAAACGTCGTCTGGAAAAATTCGCCGCGAAAGTACAGCAACAGCTGGAAAGCAGCGATCTGGATCAGTACCGTGCTCTGCTGGCAAAAATGCAGCCGGAAGAAGAACTGGATATCGAAACTCTGGCCGCAGCACTGCTGAAAATGGCTCAGGGCGAACGTCCGCTGATCCTGCCGCCAGATGCTCCGATGCGTCCGAAACGCGAATTCCGCGACCGCGATGATCGTGGCCCGCGTGACCGCAACGATCGTGGCCCGCGTGGCGATCGTCCAGAACGTGGTGGTGAAGATCGTCCACGTCGTGAACGTCGTGACGTTGGTGATATGCAGCTGTACCGCATTGAAGTGGGCCGTGACGACGGTGTTGAAGTTCGTCATATCGTTGGCGCGATTGCTAACGAAGGCGATATCAGCAGCCGTTACATTGGTAACATCAAGCTGTTTGCTTCCCACTCCACCATCGAACTGCCGAAAGGCATGCCGGGCGACGTGCTGCAGCACTTTACCCGTACCCGTATCCTGAACAAACCGATGAACATGCAACTGGTTGGCGATGCAGTACCGCACACCGGTGGTGAGCGTCGTGGCGGTGGTCGCTTCAGCGGCGAACGTCGTGAAGGCGGTCGTGGTGAAGGTCGTAGTTTCAGCGGTGAGCGTCGTGAAGGCGGCCGTGGCGATGGTCGTCGTTTCAGCGGTGAGCGTCGTGAAGGTAACCGTGGTCCGCGCCGCGATGATTCTTCTGCGCCGCGCCGTGATGACTCTGCTGGCCGTCGTCGTTTCGGTGGTGACGCATAAGCCTTACGGTTTAAAAGCGTAAAGTAAAATATACAGCCCCGATCTAAACAATCGGGGCTTTTTTTATTTCATTTGTACTCGTGTACTGGTACAGTGCGACACATTAAAATGTAGTCACAATATAATTGACTGGAGAGATGGCTGAATGGCAACACTAACCACCACCCAAACGTCACCTTCGCTGCTCGGCGGCGTAGTGATTATCGGCGGCACCATTATTGGCGCAGGAATGTTTTCTCTGCCAGTGGTCATGTCCGGGGCGTGGTTCTTCTGGTCTATGGCGGCGCTCATCTTTACCTGGTTTTGTATGCTGCATTCCGGGCTGATGATCCTGGAGGCCAATCTGAATTATCGTATTGGATCCAGTTTTGACACCATTACTAAAGACCTGTTGGGCAAGGGCTGGAACGTTGTTAATGGTATCTCGATTGCTTTTGTACTCTATATTCTGACCTATGCATACATTTCTGCGAGCGGTTCGATCCTGCATCACACCTTCTCGGAGATGTCGCTGAATGTTCCGGCACGTGCGGCAGGATTTGGTTTTGCTCTGCTGGTAGCGTTTGTGGTGTGGTTGAGTACTAAAGCGGTCAGTCGCATGACCGCCATTGTACTGGGTGCGAAGGTAATAACGTTCTTCCTGACCTTCGGCAGTTTGTTAGGGCATGTGACACCGACTACGCTGTTTAACGTGGCGGAAAGTAATGCTTCATATACGCCGTATTTGCTGATGACGCTGCCGTTTTGCCTCGCCTCATTTGGCTACCACGGCAACGTACCGAGTCTGATGAAGTACTACGGCAAAGACCCGCGCACCATTGTTAAATGCCTCGTTTACGGCACGCTGCTGGCGCTGGTGCTGTACACCGTATGGTTGCTGGGGACGATGGGCAATATTCCGCGTCCTGAATTTGTTGGTATTGCACAGCAGGGCGGTAACATTGATGTGCTGGTGCAGGCGCTGAGTGGTGTGTTGAACAGCCGTAGTCTGGATCTGCTGCTGGTGGTGTTCTCTAACTTTGCGGTAGCGAGTTCGTTTCTTGGAGTGACGCTGGGGCTGTTTGACTATCTGGCGGATCTGTTCGGTTTTGACGATTCTGCAATGGGCCGCTTTAAAACGGCATTACTGACTTTTGTTCCGCCGATTGTGGGTGGCCTGCTGTGGCCGAACGGTTTCCTGTATGCAATTGGTTATGCAGGATTAGCAGCAACGATTTGGGCGGCAATTGTCCCGGCGTTACTGGCGCGTAAATCCCGTCAACGCTTCGGTAGCCCGAAATTCCGTGTATGGGGGGGCAAGCCGATGATTGCTCTGATCCTGGTCTTCGGCGTCGGCAACGCGGTTATCCACATCCTGTCGAGCGTGAATCTATTGCCTGTGTACCAGTAGCCTTTTAGTGCCGGATGGCGCTATGCTTATCCGGCCTACACGATCTCGTAGGTCCGGTAAGCGAAGCGCCACCGGGCAAGACAACGCCCTACCCAACCAACTCTTCTTTCACCTGCATCGCTAAATCAAACGAATGTAAACGTGCCTGGTGGTCGAAAATCTGCCCATTGACCATAATTTCATCCGCTTGTGTTTCACGCAGAATCGACTCCAATCCATGACGTATTTTCACTTTATCTCCCACCAGCGACATACTCAGTGCCTGCTGAACGCCATACTGCTCAGAAGCGGACCACAGTTGATGCATATTTTCTACCGGGGGTGGTAACTGTCCGGTTTCACCCCGACGCAATTTTACGAATGCCTGCTGCATCGAGGTAAAGAGAAATTCGGCATCACGATTGCTGTCAGCGGCAATGATATTGATGCACACCATGGCATACGGTGTTGCCAGCCGTGCTGAAGGTTTGAACTGAGTGCGATACAGATGCAATGCCTGGTGCAGCATATCTGGTGCGAAGTGTGAGGCGAAGGCAAACGGCAAACCAAGCTGTGCTGCCAGTTGTGCGCTGTACAGGCTGGATCCCAGTAACCAGACCGGAATTTGCTCACCATAGCCGGGAACCGGGCGTACTTGTGGATTAGGATCGCATGCGTCAAACCAGTCCACCAGTTCCGCCACATCGCGCGGGAAGTTATCGATATCACCGCTCATATGACGGCGCAGTGCGCGCATGGTGGGTTGATCGCTGCCTGGCGCACGTCCAAGGCCCAGGTCGATACGGCCAGGATACAGCGTATTCAGCGTCCCGAACTGCTCAGCGATCACCAACGGTGAATGGTTAGGTAGCATGACCCCACCGGATCCCAGACGCAGGGTGGTGGTATTGGCTGCCAGATAACCTATCAGTACAGAGGTTGCTGCACTGGCGATACCGGTCATATTGTGATGTTCAGCCAGCCAGTAGCGATGGTAGCCGCGCTTTTCAGCCAGTTGAGCGAGATCCAGAGAGTGCGTAAAAGCCTCTTTTGCACTGGAACCTTCGGGGATCGGTGCCAGATCCAGCACCGAGAACGGAATAATTTTGTCAGTCATAACGGCTCACTTTGTTACCGGTTAATCTTTTAATACTGCATTAAAATTTGATTACCGTTGTTAACAAAGTGAGCTTTTTTACGCCTGAAGCTCCAGACCTGCCAGACGTTTCCAGTAGCCGTTACAGTCGCTGTGGGCAGTAAGTGGTAATGGGGCACAGCCATTCTCATTGGCACGGAAGGCATCAAGCATCGCGAATGTCTCGGTTCCTAATGGGGACAGACGGACGATATCAACCAGGCCCTGCATGGACGTCAGTTCATTACCGAGGTTGTAGACATAACCGCTCATGGTCTGAATCCCATTCAGGACAAAGACCTGCTGGTTCTCTTGCGACAGGACATCGCGGCCATTTGGATATTTGATGCAGCAGGTTTCGCATTCGTCTTTTGGTCGGTCCTCAGAGCGTGCGGTAAAGCAGCGGGCAGAGTACGCTAAAGGTAGATGCCCGTAGCTCAGAACTTCGACTTCAAACTGGTTGCGAATACCCAAGTCATCACACTGGTTGAGCAGATTCACCAGCCAGTCGCGGGACAGTTCTACTGGCATACACCAGCGCACCATGCCTTGTTTAAGCAACAGACGAAGGGTCACGGCGTTGTAGCAGTTGAGCGCATGCCCGGCGACAAATGGCAGTTTACGTTCGGCGCACATGTTCACAACGCCCAGATCGCTGGCTTCCAGTAGGAAGTCGCCATTTTCTACATAGCGCTTCAGCTCACCCAGCTCCGATGATGCCTGAACCAGCGCCAGCGTGGACAGCACCACCTGTTTCCCGCTACTGGCGAGTGATTTTGCCATATCAATCCAGTCACCCGTTTTGGTGGCGCGGCGTTTGCTACACACAGCTTCCCCAAGATAGATAACGTCGGCATTACTGGTAGCGGCCTGCTGATAAAAATCTTCCAGCGTTTCTTTCGACCAGTAGTAGAGCACTGGTCCTAAGGAATATTTCATTGCTTTTCTCACTGCCATTTACGGTGATACGCACCAAGCGTAGTCTGCGTGCCTTCGGACATTGAACCGAGTGTTTCCATCCAGGCGCTTTGCGGAACAAAGTTCTGCGGATCGGCTTTGCAACGGTCAATCGCCTGGCGCCACACTTTCGCCACCTGGCTGACGTAAGCCGGGCTACGCTGACGTCCCTCAATTTTCACCGAGGCGATGTTGGCTGCCATCAGATCGGGTAGCAGTTCTAACGTATTAAGGCTGGTCGGCTCCTCCAGCGCATGATAACGCTCACCGTCCACAAGATAGCGTCCCTTACAAAGCGTTGGATAACCTGCGTTTTCACCGTCCTGATAGCGGTCAATCAGCACTTCATTCAGGCGAGATTCAAGGCCTGCTGGGGTTTGCTGCCAGCGAACAAATCGGGCAGGGGAGCACGCACCAACGGTGTTGGGGGATTCACCCGTCAGATAAGACGAAAGATAGCAGCGACCTTCCGCCATAATGCACAGACTGCCAAAGGCAAACACTTCTAAAGGAACTGGTGTTACGCGAGCGAGCTGTTTTACCTGATGGATTGATAGCACACGTGGTAGAACAACGCGTGCGACGTCAAAGTTGCGATGGTAGAAATTAATCGCTTCCTCGTTGGTTGCGGATGCCTGAACGGAGACATGGCGCTCAATATGCGGGTAGCGCTCTGCGGCATACTCAAGCATAGCGAGATCGGCGAGGATCAGCGCATCAGCACCCAGTTGCGCCGCCATATCAACGGCTCGTTGCCAACGTGCGTAACCATCCGGGTGCGCAAAGGTGTTAATTGCGATGTGCAGCTTACGGCGGTGTTGATGGACAAAATTCACCGCTTCCTGCAATTTTTTCTCGGTAAAATTAAGGCCGGCGAAATGACGGGCGTTGGTGTCATCTTTCAGCCCGATGTATACAGCATCAGCGCCGTTCTCGATGGCCGCCTTAAGCGCCGGGAGATTTCCGGCAGGGCAGAGCAGCTCCATAATTTATCCTGAAAGTTGCGCCACCAGGGCGCAAAAATGTTAACGAAGAGGGATTTTAGTTAACCTTGCTGAGACAATTTTTGATTTGAGGCAGTTAAAGTCGTATTGGTGACACCAATAAAGAGGTAACAATTTCGCATCGAATTGTTGATTTATGCCGCTATGTCGTTTATTTGATATGGCAAAATAGCAGGACTATTGAAACAGGGAGTAAAGCTCGTGTTGGATAAACTGCGTTCACGCTTAGTACATTTTGGTCCTTCTCTGATGAGTGTACCGGTTAAACTGACGCCCTTTACGCTGAAGCGCCAGGTTCTGGAACAAGTCTTGAGCTGGCAATTTCGCCAGGCGCTGGCCGATGGAGAACTTGAGTTTCTCGACGGTCGCTGGTTGAGCATAAATGTTCGCGATATTGGCCTCAGATGGTATACCTCTGTTGAGAACGACAAACTTATCGTCAGTCAGGACGCAGACGCTGATGTGAGTTTTAGCGCAGATGCCAGCGATTTATTGATGATTGCAGCGCGCAAGCAGGACCCGGATACGCTTTTCTTCCAGCGTCGCCTGGTGATTGAAGGCGATACAGAATTAGGGCTACATGTGAAAAATCTGATGGACGCCATTGAACTGGAGCAGATGCCGAAACCGTTGCGTGTCATGCTGCTGCAACTGGCGGACTTTGTTGAGGCGGGTATGAAACATTCGCCAGAAACCAAACAGACCTCGGTAGGTGAACCATGCTGATTCGAGTTGAAATTCCCATTGATGCCCCTGGTATTGATGCGTTGCTGCGCCGCTCATTTGATAGCGATGCAGAAGCGAAGTTAGTACATGACCTGCGCGAAGATGGCTTTCTGACGCTGGGTCTGGTTGCGACCGATGACGAAGGCCAGGTTGTGGGCTATGTCGCGTTCAGTCCTGTTGATGTACAGGGTGAAGACCTGCAATGGGTCGGAATGGCTCCACTGGCGGTTGATGAAAACTACCGCGGACAGGGTCTGGCGCGTCAACTGGTTTATGAAGGGCTGGATTCGCTGAACGAGTTTGGTTACGCCGCGGTGGTCACACTGGGCGATCCAGCATTGTACAGTCGCTTAGGCTTTGAACTGGCCGCTCACCACGATCTTCATTGCCGCTGGCCTGGTACCGAAAGCGCATTTCAGGTGCATCGCCTGGCGGAAGATGCGCTGAATGGTGTGACGGGTTTGGTGGAATACCACGATCACTTCAATCGTTTTTAAGCGCCGGGGTTTGCAGGCTGCTCAGTAGCGCCTCAAACCCTTCGCCTTCTACAAGGCGTTCTTTCTGACGCTTTGTAAGCTGTTTAATACGATATTCTATGCGCAGGGCCAGCGAACGGTCGCCGACTTGTGCCGCAAATGCCAGAGTTAATTCCCCCTTCCCGCGCAGTGCTTTTGCGCCTTTTCCACTCTGATGCTGCTTATAGCGGCGTTGCACATCGGTTGTTATTCCGGTGTACAGGGCGTTGTCTGCGGTACGGATCAGGTACAGATACCAGGGTGTCATTGTCACCATCGACGTGATAATTTTCAAACTTACAGTATAAAAGAGAACAGAAATGGAAACACTGACTGCGGTGACTCGTTGGCTGGCAAAACAGCACGTCGTGACCTGGTGTGTGCACCATGAGGGTGAATTGTGGTGTGCCAATGCATTTTATCTGTTTGATGCACAAAAGGTGGCGTTCTATGTGCTCACCGAAGAGAAGACGCGCCATGCACAGATGTCCGGCCCGCGCGCACCCGTTGCTGGAACGGTAAACGGCCAGCCCAAAACGGTGGCGCTGATCCGCGGTGTGCAGTTTAAAGGGGAAATCAGGCGTCTGGAGGGAGAAGAGAGTGACTTAGCGCGTAAAGCTTATAATCGCCGCTTCCCTGTCGCCAAAATGATGCCTGCGCCCGTCTGGGAGATTCGGCTGGATGAAATCAAATTCACTGACAACACATTGGGTTTTGGTAAAAAAATGCTTTGGCTACGTGATCTATAGTTAGATGAATGATAGTGGGCGCAAAGGAAGGAGAAGCGATGAGTCAGGTGTTAATTACAGGTGCAACGGGGCTGGTGGGGGGGCATTTATTGCGTATGCTGCTGAATGAACCGCGGATCCACGCCATTACTGCTCCAACACGCCGCCCACTGGCCGATACGGTTGGGGTCTATAACCCGCACGATCCGCAACTGACAGATGCGCTGGCACAGGTGAACGATCCGATAGATATCGTTTTTTGCTGCCTGGGAACCACCCGACGAGAAGCGGGCAGCAAAGAGGCATTTATTCACGCAGACTATACCCTAGTGGTGGATACTGCCCTGACGGGTCTTCGCCTGGGGGCCCAGCATATGCTGGTAGTCAGCGCTATGGGAGCCAATGCCAACTCCCCATTTTTTTATAACCGGGTTAAAGGTGAAATGGAACAGGCGCTGATTGCTCAGAACTGGCCACGGTTAACGATTGCACGGCCTTCAATGTTGTTGGGGGAACGGGATAAGCAGCGGGCAAATGAAATGTTCTTTGCACCGTTATTCCGGCTGCTGCCCGGAAACTGGAAATCGATTGAGGCGCGTGATGTTGCGCGGGCAATGCTGGCGGAAGCTATCTCACCTGCTCATGAAGGGGTGTCAGTTCTTACTTCATCCCAGCTTCGGGAAAGAGCGAAATAACCCGGCGAGTATGGCCTCACCGGGCTATTTACGCGTTATTTGATGAACGTAAAGGCTGTGGTGACGCGCTTCACGCCACTTACCCGGCTGGCGATATCTGCTGCAGCCTTCGCTTCACGCTCGGTGACCAGACCCAGCAGGAATACTTCTCCATTCTCGGTTGTCACTTTAACGTTAGAGGATTTCACCTGATCGCTGGTCAGCAACTGGGAACGAACTTTGGTGGTGATCCAGGTATCGTTGGACGCTTCGCCAAGACCGATTGGCTGGCCCTGACGGATCTCGTTAAATACTTCCGTCGTGCCTTCTACGCCCATAGCAATTTGTTTTGCTCGTGCAGAAAGCTCGCTATTAGGAGACTGACCGACCAGCAGCACCTTACCCTGATAGGCGCTGACGTTGATGCGCGCTTCTTTCTTAATTTGGGCATCTTTTGACAACGCCGTATTGACGCGTAATTCCAGGGTACCATCATCTACCTGGGTGCCGACACTGCGAGGGTCTGTTGCGGCTTTAGTCCCTACAGCTGCAGTTCCGACAACGGCGGCAGCTACACAGCCTTGCAACAGCAACGCAGAAATAACGACTGCGAGCGGCGAAAATGCCTTCATGTGTACTCCTTAATCATCCTGGTGAGGGAAAAGCGTGTTATCGATGAGATCGCAAAGGCAGTTTACCGTCAGCATATGCATTTCCTGAACGCGGGCGCTGTGGTGTGAGGGAATGCGGATTTCGACATCCTGTGGCCCCAATAATCCGGCCAGTTCACCCCCGTCATAACCGGTCAGCGCTACGATCGTCATGTCACGCGTGACGGCAGCTTCAACGGCTTTAACGATATCGCGGCTATTACCACGCGTAGAGATAGCCAACAGAACATCACCTGCATGTCCCAGCGCACGGACTTGTTTTGCATAAACTTCGTCGTGCAGGCGATCGTTGGCAATCGCAGTTAAGACCACATTATCAGTATTTAGTGCAATAGCAGGTAAACTGGGGCGTTCTGTTTCAAAACGGTTGATCATGCTGGCAGCAAAATGCTGTGCGTTGGCAGCGGACGTCCCATTACCACAACAGAGAATTTTGTTGCCATTGAGCAGGGATTGAACCAGCGTCATGGCTGCACGGGAAATCGCATCCGGAAGCGCTTCAGCCGCAGCAATCTGAGTTTGAATGCTTTCTGTAAAGCAGACTTTAATTCTATCTAACACGCTAATCCTTAAGAACCAGGCTCTGTATCTTCAATTATGAGTGGTCATTAAACGCATCCTTAAACCACTCAACATCATTTCCGGTGAAGGCTAACACATCGAACCGGCAATCCACAGTATCAAAACTCCCATTATGACGGGCGAGCCACAAACGGGCGGTCTGTAATAATTTGTGTTGTTTGCTACGGGTCACACTTGCTGCCGCGCCGCCAAAAAGGGCTGAACGGCGGAAACGGACTTCAACAAAGACGGTCGTTTTGCCTTCACGCATTATCAGGTCAATTTCGCCGCCACGTTCACGTACGTTGGCGGCAATAAAACGCAGTCCTTTGCGTTCCAGCCAGTCACGCGCGGTAGCTTCCCACGCGTCACCGGTCTCTTTACTCGTTAACTGGCGGGGACGACTTGCCCTTGCTGGTATTTGAGCCATGATAACTTCCTGTTAATCACGCAATCCTGAGTCGCGGTTAATGCACCGGTGTTGCCATTAATTTCGAAGCCCTGCACCTGACGCATTTGCGAAAAGTGGTTAGCCAGCGACCAGGCATCGACACCCATTGCGTACATGCGCGCAAGCGAGTAGTCGTTATGCACCGCGCTTAGCGCTTGTTGCATGAGAGGCTCGTTACCGCCGGCCAACATCGGGATTTCGCTGTACTGCAAGCCTTCCATTTCCAGTCGGAAGTCAGGGCCGGCTGTGCCTTGTGCGCTACGAGAGCTGGCGTAAAGGGTTGCACCGCTCTGGCTGCCGTTACGCATAGCAATCATCGGTTTAATAAACGCGATTTCTTCTGGCGTTGCCAGAATATACACGGCATCAACGCGACCACCGCCACCGGTGATTTGTGCATCGCTTGGTGGAGCTGGAATTGTCAGGCCACCAATCGTCACGCCAGACTGCGAAGGTATAGAGGATACAATAGGGCTACCCGTCAGGGAGATCCCTGAACCGCCGTTGACGCCCATTTTCAGTTCCGCGGTGGAGCCGAATTTCTGCTGTAACACCACGCCGCCACCAAGCGCCTGCCACTCCTGAGCAAAGGCGTTGGACACGCGATCGCCAAGCGCGCTACGAGGGATAAGCAGCAGCGGAGCCTGCTTACCCTGCGAGTGAATATGGCGTGCGGCATCGCGAGCTTCGTCTTCTGGTGACAGAGCGAAATAGCAAATATTTGCCAGGTTCTGCACCGCCTCAGGTTGGTTAAGCGCCAGCACATTCAGCGGTGTGTTGCTTTTCATCAGTTCTTCAACATTGTTTTTCAGCAGCGGGCCGACAACAATGCTGGCGCCATCCTGCTGAACCTGGACCAGGATTTGATTTAGCGGTTGTGATGAGGTGTCGTAGATTTTCAGCTCAGCGGATGGATTCGCTGGCGCGCTTGCCGTCGTCGCCGGGGCTGGTGCAGTTTGCGGTGTGCTGACAGCAGCTTCTGGCTGTGCTGGCGCATCCTGTGTCAGATCGCTCACCGAGGCCTGAGAAGGGCTGGCAACACCGTCGGCAGACTGCGGTTGAGTATTCGCTTCAGTGTTGCTCGTAGCCAATGCGGTGGGGGCTGCAACAGGAGTAGCTACGGGTTGCGTGCCCATATTTTTAGCCGCTTCAAAGCCCTGTTGAATAGTACGACCAAAAACAGCAGCCTGGCCATTCAGAGGCAGCAACAGCGCAATTTTACTGGTGGATGCTGGCTTAAAGCTCTGGACGTTTATCAACTGAGTGGGTAGTAATTTCGCACCAGGGTTTTGCGGATAACGTTTTTGCCAGTCGGCAATACCCGCTTTCATCATATCCGGGTCGCTACGGTTATCGAACCACACGCGTTGCAGATCCAGCCAGCCTTGCAGAACGTTTTCATCCGCATTGATGACCAGTGTCTGTGCCTGCTCTTTCGTCATTGACGAGAGAGCCTGCCAGGTGGCGTCGATGTTTTTCTGCTTGTCCTGTGCTGACAGTAGCGGTTCCTGAGCAATCAGAGCGCGCAGCAGTGTTAACGATGGGCGCCCCTGGCTGGCATCGATCTGCGCTTGCCAGTAGCGAGCCTGCTGGTTGTGATCGAAATCGGCCGGAGTGAGTTTATCCAGCAGCGCCTGCGCGCCAGCAATGTCTTTTTGTGCCAGCTTGATTTCAACAGCCAATAAAGACTGTTCGCGACGTTGTGTATCGTTCAGACTCTGTGGGAGTTGCTTGAACAATTCGACAGCCTGCTGGGTCTTGCCTTCTTTCAGCAGCGCACGAATGGCGAGTAATTGCCAGTTGGACTTGCTATCATCTGAGCTTTGCTGCATTTGCTGCAGATAAAAGCCGGAATCAGCCTGTGCGGTGCCCTGCATGTGGGCTGCACTTTGGTCTGGCGCCTGGGTGCCACAGCCGGCGAAGATCAATGCTGCCAGGATTACTGGCAGAGCGCGCGCGGCTTTCAAACGAGAAAATGTTGAGGGTACCATACTGTATCCAGTGATATTTTTTACGCAATGCTCAATATTAAATCGGCAATACGGACGACACAATGAAACAACACGAATCGGCGGATAATTCTCAAGGCCAACTCTTTATTGTACCTACTCCTATCGGAAATTTGGCTGATATTACCCAACGAGCGCTCGAAGTTTTACAAGCCGTTGATTTAATTGCCGCAGAAGATACCCGTCATACGGGATTATTGTTACAACACTTCGCGATCAGCGCGCGTTTGTTTGCACTGCATGACCACAATGAACAGCAAAAAGCTGAAACGCTGGTGGCGAAGCTTAAGGAAGGCCAGAACATCGCGCTGGTTTCCGATGCTGGAACACCGCTGATTAACGATCCGGGCTATCACCTGGTGCGTACCTGTCGTGAAGCCGGTATTCGTGTGGTTCCTCTGCCTGGCCCATGTGCTGCCATTGCCGCGCTGAGCGCAGCCGGTTTGCCGTCGGATCGTTTTTGCTACGAAGGTTTCTTACCGGCGAAATCGAAAGGCCGTCGTGATGCGATGAAAGCCATCGAAGCTGAACCACGTACATTGATTTTCTATGAATCAACCCATCGCCTGCTGGATAGTCTGGAAGATATGGTGGCTGTGTGGGGGGAATCCCGCTACGTGGTCCTGGCGCGCGAGCTGACCAAAACCTGGGAAACCATTCACGGCGCACCAGTCGGCGAACTGCTGGCATGGGTAAAAGAAGATGAAAATCGCCGTAAGGGTGAAATGGTGCTGATTGTCGAAGGGCATAAAGCGCAGGAAGATGAACTACCTGCCGAAGTATTGCGCACGCTGGCATTGCTGCAAAAAGAGCTACCGCTGAAGAAAGCGGCAGCCCTGGCGGCAGAGATCCACGGCGTGAAGAAAAATGCGCTGTATAAATATGCGCTGGAGCAGCAGGGCGAGTAATATTTCATCGGGCGTCGCTGTGCTTGCCAAATACTACAATGATGTTAAATTTCAATAAATTGTACGTTTTTTTGTGGTTCTGGTCAGCGACGCGTCATCCGATTTTTTCATTCGTCATAGCGTTATCTGACAATAATCGTGATAGTGGCCGTGCCACTGAATTTTCCCGGAGCCAGCACGCCGCCGACCAGGTTGACGGGGTACGCGGACATATGGGCTGCGCCGGAACCTGACGAGTCGATAAAAACAATGCCGCCAGTAAACGGAATATTCGTTGCTCCACCGTCGGTATGCCGCATACGAATACCTACATCCGGAACGTTATCCCCGCTTCTGCGCCGAGCCACGAGAATGTACTGATTGATGATATCGTCAGCGTCAAATCTCATCTGTAAGGTATTTGCGATGGTCGAGGTATCGCCACAATCGTAGGTAATATCGAATGTTACCGGCGTATAGCCGTCAGGCATGGTGTCTTTGGTGGTAAAGCGGTTGCCGTTAATAAAACCAAGATTGACCTGAACCACGTCGCCCTGATTAATTTTGCAGTTCTGCGGTACGGTGATCCGCCCGCTGATGGAAAGTGTAACCAGGTTTTTATAGGCGCCAGGGCTTTGAGGAGAGGATACATTGTTGCTCCACGCGGCTTTAATCACCGCTACATCCGTCTGCGGGATAATCAACTCCCCTAAAAACGGTTTAGTAATGCGCAGTTCAAACTGAGTTTGTGCGCCGATCGATACGGCGGCGGCACGTTTGCTGGGGTCATCGTCGCGACACAAACCGTTGTCGGATCTCTCCTGATAAAGCACGCTCTCTTTCACGCTCGTCATGGGAACAACCTGCTCGCCTTTTCCGGGAATGTCTCTGAGCGTGGTGCGAATATCCAGGCTATCGTTCAGCTTGTAGTAACCCGTAGTTTGTCCCTGGGTCGGGAGCAGTGAGTCCGCCCTGTAATAGGGATTAACCCCGGTGTTTTTCGGGCAGTCGCAGGTGATTTGATAACTGTTTCCCGTGACCGGGGCAGTCGATGTCGAGTTATGCCCGACAACGTTGTCAGCTTCACTCCAGTCGGCAGAAAGATCGCTGGAATAGACCTCATTGGCTTCACAACTGCCGAAGGCAGCCTGCGCAGAATGGCTGCTACACAGTAAAATAGCCATGATAAACGCGCTTTTTTTCATTGTTTTTATCCTTAGAGACACTGGGCAGTGCCACGCAAAACTGAGGCCTTGCTGGCTTTGCCGGCAGGTAAGCTGAAGGTAAACTGGCACTGTTGATCGGCCTGATTCCCCCACTGCACAGTCCAGGGCTGTGGCTGCGTAGAGACCCCCGCCAGATAAAGAACGCCGCCTTCATCGACAATATTTTCCTGCCCGCTATCTGGATTGCTGGCCCGTGCGCCAAATGGCACAGGGTTGCCATTTTTGTCGCGCAGCGTGACCAACACGCGCAGGCCGATATCGGCAGTAAAACGGGCGGTGACCACTGCACCATTGTTTGGCACAACCACTTGTGTGGTTTGCTGCACGTCAACGTCATCAGGCATTAGCGTGGTATCCAGTGAGATCCGGTTTTCCTGGTACGAAGTCAGATAAGGGATCACCGCGTAACCGAACGGATCGGTGGCGATACCGGGATAGTTCTGCACGCGTACGCCGGGTGCGCCGTTGAGGTCGATCAGCGCGAAACTGTTACCCAGCGGTTGCGACAGCGTGACGCCGTGCCGATGCATCACGATGCCGCCGGACGCGCCGTAGCTGTACTGGCGGCTGTCATTGCTGTAGTCGTAATTGGCGTTGAAAGTGCCATAGGCTGAGCGATAACTACTGCCAAGGCTGCTGCTGTGGTTGTTATCAGTATCCTGGGTTTGCTTGAGCGAGTAGCTCAGACGGTTGTCCTGCAACAATGAGCCATCGAGGCGGGCTTCATTCTGAGTGGCGCGGTCTTTCTGATTTGTCATGCGGTACGACGCCCGACTATGTGGTAGCCAGCGATCCAGTGGAATGCTGAGGCTAAGCGAAAGCGTGCGGTCGTTATCCTCTTCGTCATAGTCGGTGAACTGCCCGCTAAGGTTGTAGCCAATTCCGGCTATCTGGCCGTTAATCCCCAGCGATAAGTTGCGATCATGCCCACCGCTATTCCAGTAATCACGTTGCGAGCCAGAGGTGTAAAAACTCACGCTGCCAAACAGCGACTGGCTAAGGTTGAGCTGAATTTGGCTACGCTGGCGTTGGCTACTGTCCTGACCGTGTGCATTCGCATCTGAGAAGGTAAAGAAGCCGCTGCTGGTGTAGCGATAATAGCTCAGCGACAGGTTGGTTCCTGTTTCCGGGATCTCTTTGGTGTATTGGGTTCGCCACTGGTAGCCTGATGCAGACTGTTGATCGTCGAACTGACTGTCGGCACGAGTGATGTCCACCGCCAGTGCCCCAATCATCCCCAGTGTGCTGCCGACGCCTGCGCCCAGCGACTGATAGTTTTCTGCTCCGAGCAGGCCACCGTAGAGCGTGAGTGTGTTATTCAGGCCATATATCGCCGTCCCTTCGGCAAACTCGGGTTCGTCGCTATCGTTGCTGTTAGTGGCGCGAAATTTCCCGGCGGTGACGCTGTACTTCAAACGCCCTGGGCGCTGCATCAACGGTAGCGAGGAGTAAGGCTGGACAAAGTGGCGAAGGGAGCCGTCGCTCTCTTCAATGGTGATATCCAGGTCGCCGCTGGAGGCGCTGGGGTAAAGGTCGTTAATTTCAAATGCCCCGGCGGGTACATTACTTTGATAAATGATGTAGTCGTTTTGCCGTACCGTGATGATGGCGCTGGTATTGGCGATGCCGCGAATGGTCGGCGCAAAACCGCGCTGGCTGTTGGGCAGCATGTTGTCGTCAGAGGCGAGCTGCATCCCGGTGAACTGATAGCTGGAAAACAGGCTGCCAGTGGTGGCACTTTCACCTATCAATAGCTGAGATTTCAGCGTCTTAATATCGCGCTGGAGATAACTGTTAATGGTATTCCAACTGGACGACCGATCGTCGCGGTTCCAGGTGCTGTAGTTGCGCAGCCGCCATGGGCCGACGTTGGCACCATTTTGCAAATTAAGATATTGGCGCTCGCTCTGGTCGCCTCGCTGGTAGCGTGTATCAGAGCCGGAAAAGCTGTAATTGGTGAATAGGGCTGGGACGCCGCTATCCCAACGGGAGGGGGCAACGTAGCCTCGGGCATCACGATAGAGCGCAATCAGCGGAATACTCATATTCAGCCGGCTGTGGTTGAAGTCGAAGTCTATGGTCGTACTGGGGATAAGCGACGGCAATGCGCTGATTATCGCGTCGTCGCTTTTCTCGGCTAACGCCGGAATATCATCCACCTTTACCCCCAGTTCACGTAGCTGAGCTATGGTGAACTGCGGTTCCAGCTGCTGGCTGGCGTTGGCGGTAAAAGTTAGCGTCTTTTGCCCGATTTTATTTTTATTGAGATAAATATCTACGCGGTAATCGCCCGGAAGCTGCGATTTTTCCTGTGAAAATAGCGACAGATCGGTAGGTTGCATGCCACTTTTTTGAGTTTCCAGCATGGACGAATCAAAATAATATTCTGCGGTATAGGCTGTGCTACAGACCAGCCCACTGGCGGAAAAGACCAGCGGTAAACTGTGTTTGACGAAAACCGTCAAATGGTTAAAAATCAGCCTGCTCTTGGGAGCTATGATTATTTTCATTACTGGAATCCGTAATTTTGTTTGCTGTTATGTTCTTATTGCAATTGACGGGTTTCCGGTTCAGTACTGCCACCGTAATCATTTATTGCCGCCCATTTCACGGTATTTCCAGTATTCGCAGGCAGCGGCAATGTTTTATTTTCGCCGGGAGCCAGATAATCAATACTCTGCGTTAATTCGGTTTTTCCAACATTCATTCCTGCGAAAACAACATAATATTCAGACGGGTTATAAATATTGAGTGAATTACCGCTACGTTTAAATACCACCGTTTTCCAGGCATCGACAGCCCGTCCTTTAAGCTGCGCAGGACGGTAAAAAAGCTTGATACGGGTCTTAAAAACCAGCGTCAGCATGTTCTTGTCGGCGGTTGATTTATTTTGCGCAGGAATGGCTCGCACATTGATATAAAACATTGATTCTTTATCGTCAGGTAATGAAGCATCCGTTTTTATAATACGCAATGACGAACTATCACCGGCATCAAGACGAAATAGCGGTGGCGTAATAATAAATGGGCCGCGCTCGCCGTCCTGGAGATTATCAACCCAGGATTGCAGCAGATAAGGCATTTTATCGCTGTGGTTGAGCAGCGGTAGCGCCGCCTCTTTACGATCGGCGTTATAGATAACCCGCGTTCTCTGTAATACTACGCCTCCGGCCTGCGCCTGGCTGACAAGGGTGTTACACAACAAGGTTATTACTACCGTGATGATCCGTATCAAGATGGTCATTTTTCTACCTGATGCTGCAAAAACAGGGGGAATGGGTACAGCCCGTGTAAATGCGCAGGCTGCACCGCAGTGACGATTAACGGTAATCGAGTGTGACATCAACGGCAGCGTCGGCTTCACCGGCGGTAATGTCAGCGGGAGCTTCTGTTGAAACGTAGTAGGCGAACAGGTCGACGTTCATCGTGGCCCCCGTAATCTTGTAGGATATTTTCGGCGTGGCCAGCCTGTTCAACGGTATGATCGTTTGGGTTTTTGCATCCTCAATCTGGATACCGACCCCGTCAGCGGCGGTGGTCATACTGCTGACTTTCGCCAGGTCTGGGTGGTTAACGACCGTGCCGCCTGAGCGTGTTTCCAGCCATAACTGGAATGACGCATCCTTGGTTCCATCAATGTGCTCCCATGCGGTCATTGGGCAGTTGATTAATGGAAGAGTGAACGGAATTTTTGGGCTGCGGTCGCCAGCGGCCCTGAACTGGTACCTATTGTAGCTTCCCAGTTCGACATTAACTTCACGGTTAGGAGTGTTGATTTCGCAGGTAGATTCGATGATCTCGCCATTAAAGATTATTTGCCCATCGGTTGCGGCAGCATTGCCTGCGGCTAAAGCTAGCGCGCCCACAATCAGCATTTTGTTTATTAACGTCATAATAACCTAATCCTTGTGATATTTATTTCATGAATGAATATTATTTTAGCGATAAGTTTGTAAGCTTTTTATTGTATGATTTATGTTTGTAAATTAGAACGAAGGCATGTATTTTTGGGAATAAATTTATATTCATTTTATGTTTTTTATTACGTTGATAACGATTTTGGAATCATTATTTAGCGCATGATTTACTGACGTTTATAGGTGATGTTGATTTTTTTAATGGTAACGTTGTGCGTATAATTATACTAGCTCGTCATGACATTATCGAAGGTTGTATTTTTTTGAAGATTGTATGTTTGAGGGTATATTATATAATATATGAAGGAATATTTGTCGTATTACGTAAGTGTGATACTTCAATATGTAATTTATTGTAGGCATCAACCAGAAAGCGTTGCAGCAAAAAGATAGGCTGCAACGCTCTGGGGGGAAACGGGAAACCTGGCACCTCTAAACGACCAGCAATTCAACGCCTGTTTTTGTCAGTGCTGATTTATCCTGTTTGCTAATGCCGTCATCGGTAATCACGCAGTCAATCTTCTCCATCGGTAATACCTGATTAAAACCACGTCGATTGAACTTAGTCGCATCCAGTACGGCAATGACCTTATGCGCCGCCGCTGCCATTACGCTGCTAATGGAATAACCTTCATTGAATGTGGTAATACCATTCGTGGCATCAATCCCATCGGCGCCAACAAACATCAGGTCAGCGCTTATCCCTTGTAATGAACGTTCCGCGATGGTGCCATGCATTGAATGGGTTTTGTGGCGTACCGTTCCCCCACAGACAACCAACGTAATGTCTTTGTTTTCTGACAGCGTAAATGCGGCAGGCAGGCTATTGGTAATCACGGTAATATTGCTTTTCCGGTTTAACGCCTCCGCGATCAGTAAGGTAGTGCTTCCGCTATCCAGAATCACGGTCATCCCTTCTTCAACCATCGCAGTAGCGGCCTGGGCAATCCTTTTTTTGGGATCACTGGCGAGCTGATAACGTTCTTCTAATATCACTTCCTGATTGTCACCTTCGGCCAGATGGCTTCCAGGTTTTGCCGCACCACCGTGAAAACGGGTGACAAGCCCCTTCTCTTCTAATAATCGCAGGTCGGCGCGAATGGTTACTTCAGAAATACCAAAGGTATTCGAAAGATCCATTACCAGTACGCTACCTTGCGTATTAATCAGGTCGACAATTTTGTTCCTTCTCTCAAATGAGTTCATATTGATTTGCCTGACAATTTAATTGTCACTAGTTTAATCGAAGGATTGCGAAAGGTGAACGCCAAATTTCGAAAGTAAATGTGAGCCAGCGCAGGTTGCTGGCTCGTGAGATCAGGATAGTTTAAGCAGGATTTTTCCCTGCATCGGCGCGCCATTAAGTGACTTAACGGCACTGGCGAAGCTCTCGGCATTACCGCTGTGGGCGATTAAAGGTTCCAGTTGCAAGCGTTTTTCAGTCAGTAAACGTGCTGCGGTTTCCCATTCTTCTCCAGGCCATGGACTGGAATAGTTCATCCAGCTACCGAGAATGGTTAACTCTTTACGCAATATTTGACCAAATACTCCTGAAGCCAGCGTCAGATCGTGATGCAGTGTTCCGACCAACGCCACCTGCGCGCGAGGGCCTGCAATTTCGACAGACAAGGTTACAGTTTGTGGGGTTCCTGCGGTTTCCAGTATGAGCTGGTCAAACTGAATATCGGTAAGGCTCGAGTGAATCTCTGTAGCACTCATTTCCCGGCTGTTAAAAACATGAGTTGCTCCCAGCTCTTTTGCTAATGCCAGCTTCTGTGGGTTGATATCAATCGCAGTGATGCTTTTCGCGCCGAGTTCGCGGGCGCATTGCATTGCCAGCAAACCGATAGTACCGGCACCCACAATAATCACATTTTTACCTTCGCAACCCTGAGCCAGGTGAAACGCATGCAGTCCGACGGTAATAGGTTCGATGAACGCCCCATCATCGATCGGCATATCTGAAGGCAGGCGGAACAGATTGGCGCGTTTTACGACTACATATTCCGCGTTACCGCCTTCGCTGCGTGAACCGACAAACTGATATTGCTTGCACAGCGAGAAGTATCCTCGCTCACACTGTGGACAGTGAAAACAGGGGAGTAGCGGTACGCAGGCGACGGCATCGCCGGGCTGCATGTCAGTAACACTTGCACCGTACGATTCAACATAGCCGCTGAATTCATGGCCTAGCGTTATCGGGTAATAGTGTGCACCATGATTAAAAATGCGGGGAATATCTGAACCGCAAAGTCCCGAGCTAACAACCCTGATCAATACATCGTCTTCAGTTTGCAACTGTGGTACGGGACGTTCTTCAACGCGCACGTCTCCCTCAGCGTGAATAACCACTGATTTCATAAAAGTCTCCAGAAATGTGAAGGGGAGCAAATGCCCCCCAGAAATTAAGATGCGGGCTGGCTTTCTGAGATAGAGGCGGCTTTTTCCGCAGCGGTGAAGTTACGCGCCCGACGCCAGGTCAGCAGAACACCAGTCAGATAAATGACGGCAATAACAATGAAGCCCACAACGTTTTGCCAGGTAAAGAGCTGAATCAGCAGCCAGGTTATTGGGGAACCCCCCTGGTCCATTGATGCCACCATTCCACCAGCTTTCAGCGCGCCTGCATTGGCGGCGAGCTGGGTATGTAAGCCAATGGTTTGTGTGGCAATCCAAAGGGTGATGCCCATGATGATGACGCCGGAGATCAGCGTGCGGAACAGATTACCCTGATGCACCGCAACGGCCATTGCCACAAAGAAACCGATGGTTGCGAGGTCGCCGAATGGCAGTACCTGGTTACCAGGTACCAGGACGGCAATCAGAATGGTCAGCGGAATAAAGATTAGACTGGCGGAAACCACCGATGTATGGCCGAGCAGCAACGCAGGATCCAGACCGATTAAGAATTCCTGACCGCCAAATTTGGCCTGCAGGCGTTTACGTGCATGCTTCGCAATCGGCGTTAAGCCATCCATGATTGGTTTGATCACGCGTGGCATCAGCAGCATCACCGCCGCTGTTTTGACGGCCAGTTGCAGAACCCCTTTCGCGTCGTAACCAGCCAGCATACCGATGACCAGACCCATAACAAAGCCAACGGTAACCGGCTCGCCAAAAGGACCGAAGCGTTTTTGTACATCGTCTGCGCTAAAATGGATGCGATTCAGACCGGGTATTTTTTCAATGATGGTATCAACCAATACCGCTATTGGCCCCAGATAGGCTGACGATCCGTGCGGTATAGCTATCCCTTCAAGACCGAAAAAGTCTCGCGTATCTTTCGCGAACCAGTCGCCAAGTTTGTAGACGAAGGCGGCATGAACGATCACACCCAGAATACCTAGCCAGTAAGACCCCGTCGCCAGATGTAACATTGCGCCGGTAAATGTCATATGCCAGATATTCCAGATATCGACGTTCACCACGCGGGTCATTCGCGTGACCAGCATCAGGATATTGACTCCGATGGCGACAGGGATTGCAATCAGCGCGATCTGTGATGCCCACGTCATCGGAGATGACCCCGGCCAGCCCACATCAATCACATGCAGGTTGATTTGAAACTGTTCCGCCATGGCTTTTGCTGCAGGGCCAATAGAGTCGAGCATTAGGCCGATAACCAGTCCGATACCGACGAAACCAATCCCAATATGCAGACCGGATTTAAAACAATCCCCGAGTTTCATCCCCAACAGTTTTGAGAAGATGATGATCACTAACGGCAGCATGACCGTTGGACCTAAATCAAGGATATAACGCATAATTTCGCTAAACATGGCGTTACCCCACGAGAATGGTCAGGATTTTTTGCTGTAATGCTTCGATACCCACGCCGGACACAAAAGGCATGCCGTGAACCACAGGAATATCACCAAAAGTGCGGTCAACGCGGGCGGTAGTGCAGATGAGGTCTGCGCCATCCATATAGGTCTCGATTTCAGTTACCCGGCACTGCACCAGGTCGAGTTGGATATTGTTGGCTTCGCACAGTTCTTTAATTTCTTCCGCAGCCATTGTTGAAGTTGCTACCGCACCGCCACAGGCCACAATTACTTTACGCTTCATAGGGTATTCCTTTTATTATCAGTTTTTTATCAGGCCTGCGCACATGGCTCAGACTCAAGGATTGATTCCCGAAAGAGCATTTCCAGTTCAGCTTCTGGAGCATTCAATAATGCTTCAATGGTGTTCGGGTTTTGTAGCTCACTAAACAGACGGCGCAGGAGTTTCAGCTGTGCCGCAGGGTTCTCAACGATTAAGGCGATAATTAAAGAGACAGCTATCTCTTCGTCATCATCTGCTTGTTGAAAATTGACAGGTGTATCCGGGCGAATCAGATAGATAGCTGGAGATTTTGCATGGATAGCTTCACAGTGCGGAATAGCGACTGCATGACGCTCCAGCGCTATCCCTGTCGGGAATGTTGCTTCACGCTCAATCAAGGCTTGTGGGTAGCTTTTATGCACGACCCCTTTGGCCAGCATCTCCTCCCCAATGTGTGTCAGCGCATGCTGACACGAGCTAAAATTAATACCGGTTCGGACAAAGAGTTGGCTCATATATTCTCCAGATTTCAGGCTATAGCTGGCGCGCAACCAAAGCGATAGGCGCGCAGGACGTCCTGGATTTTGTCGATAATCAGATTATGGGGTGAGGCAGTAATCGTACCTTCGGTCAGGCGTTCAAACTGCACGGGCAAAAATTGGCTTATTAACCCTAACGGTAATTCGACGTCATTCAGGTTGCTGATTAACTTTTCCACGCCTTGACGAATACGTGGATGAGGCCAGTAATAACGAATGCGGTCGGAAAGGCTAAAATGAATATCGACCATTGCCTGACTCCAGGTAGGGCGATAGTACTTTTTCCAGTAATCCGGCTCATTCAACATGACTTCATCAATCACCTCCAGCACCTGACTCCGTTGTTCCGGAGCGATGAGTTCATTTTCCATTTGTGCCAGTGCAAAAATGGCTTCACGGAGGGCGAAGGTCAGCGCCGGACCGACTTTCAGAATCGCATAGTGATCGCGTACGAGGGCACGATAGGCCTGACGGGTCTGATAGTCAGTAGAGTGTGCCTCGTAGACCATTGGTGTCTCTTTGATCCAGGCGGAAAGCGCTTTGGCAGCCTGAGGCTGGTAATGAATGATTTGAGTGTGATCGAACTCTACGCCGGGTTGGACCACAATCGCGATCACGCGGGTTAATGCGTCTTCGAGCCCTAATGCGCGAAAGGCGACCTGATGTGTTTCCAGTGTACGGGCGGCATCTTCTTCACGCGTGACGTGAACGGTACCAATGGTACTGGCTTCTCCGCCCGGCACAGGAACTTCCGTACCAATAACATAAGTCAGTTGGTGTTTCTGTTCTTCGGTGGCTGTCTCTTCTGCAGCCTGACAAAGCACGGCTGCACGCTGGGCGACGGTCACCGGGTCCAGCGGCATGGGGTCGCCAGCACAGGACATTGAGGCATCAAGATGAATTTTGCTGAAACCTGCAGAGACATAGGCCTTAATGAGAGCCACGGATTTTTCCATAGCTTCTGCTGCTGGTTCATTTTGCCAGCAGTTAGGGCCTAAATGATCGCCCCCTAAAATCAGTCTTTCGCGTGGGAAACCAATGTTTTGCGCGATGTTATAGACAAAATCACGAAAATCGGCGGGTTTCATTCCGGTGTAACCGCCAAACTGGTTGACCTGATTGGACGTTGCTTCAATCAGGACTTTACTGTCCGTATTGAGATCAAAACGTAATGCGGATTCAATGACCAGCGGATGTGCTGAACAAACAGAGCAAATTCCTAAATGTTCACCTGCTTTATGACGAGAGATTATTTCTTTCACTTCTATCTCCGATATCTTTTGTTTATCTTCATAATATTTTTGGATTGAAGGCAAAGGTCAAAAGCCTCTTTCGTGATCCAGCTTTAAAAACAAACCTTCGTCAGAACCCGTGCTATTCAAATGAATTAATGGATTACAGCTTTCCCTCGCAGCCGCAGTCAGCTATGACTTTGCTTACTACTTCCTTCATGGCCGCCTTGGCGGGAACCATGTAGTGCCGTGGGTCACTTGCATCGGCGTGCGTGCTCAAATAGTTTTTTAGCGCATTAGAAAAGGCGATTTTGAGTTCAGTAGCGACATTGACTTTGCAGACTCCCAGCGAGATAGCTCGCTTAATATCCTGAGGGGGCAGGCCGGATGCGCCATGTAGAACCAAAGGGATATCAACGCGTTGACGAATTTCTTCCAGCCGTTCAAAATCCAGTTTTGGCTCTGCGGTATACAGGCCATGTGCTGTACCGATAGCTACCGCCAGGGAATCAATACCGGTTTTTGTAACGAACTCGTGAGCCTGCTCTGGGTGGGTATACAGAGCATCCTTTCCGTCGACGATCAGATCATCTTCCTGTCCACCCAAACGTCCCAGTTCAGCCTCTACGCTGACGTCGTAGCGGTGGCAGTAGTCAGTCACGTTTCTGACCAGGGCGATGTTGTCGGCAAACGGTAAATGCGAACCATCGATCATGACCGAGCGGACACCTGCAGCGACCTTCTCTTGAATGTCGATAATTTTTTCATGGTGATCGAGATGAATAGCGAGGGGATGGTTCCAGCTTCTCGCCAGTTCGCTGGCGATAGCAACGATATTGCCAACTCCTGCGTAGCTAAAGGTGCCAGGTGTTCCGGCGACAATTAATGGCGAACGTAACTCTGCAGCAGTTTCTACTACCACTTGTAAGGTTTCGAGATTGTGGATGTTAAAGGCAGGCACCGCATAGCCTTCTTGCTGGGCCTTCCTGAGCATCGTTTTGCTTGAAATAATGAACATCCTTCCTCCGATTTCTTTCGATTTCTTTTGTCGAAACAAAATATAGGGTTTCGTAATGTTATTTTGTGATTTTGATCGGAAAAATGAAAGTTTCGAAAGGAATGGGAGGGTTATGAAAGCTACAGGCAAAAAAAAACATGCCCGTAGGCATGCTTTTTAACAGCAGGATGAGATAATCAGGTCACTGGCGCGGGGTTAAACACTGCCAGCTGGTTATGCAGCCCCCACTGATCCGAGAAGGTTTTCTTGCGCCCGCTGGCGACGTCGAGAATGAATTCGAACAGCTTCAGGCCCACCTCTTCGATGGTTTCTTCTCCGGTGGCGATGGTCCCGGCGTTGATGTCCATCAGGTCAAACCAACGATTAGCCAGTTCGGTGCGGGTCGCCATTTTAATTACCGGTACTGCCATCAGGCCGTACGGCGTGCCGCGACCGGTGGTGAACACCTGCACGGTGATCCCGGAAGCCACCTGTTGCGTACCGCAGACAAAATCGCTGGCAGGCGTTGCGGCATAAATCAGGCCGCGTTTGGTGGGGCGCTGACCTGGCGACAACACTTCCACAATTGCGCTTTTGCCTGATTTCGCAATGGAACCCAGCGCTTTTTCGACCACGTTCGCCAGACCTCCTTTTTTATTGCCCGGAGAAGGGTTAGCACTGCGGTCAGTTTTGCCCATATCAAGATAGTTATCGTACCAGGCCATCTCCTCCAGCAGACGTTTGCCCACTTCTTCGTTGATCGCGCGCGGGGTCAGGAGGTGGATCGCATCACGCACTTCGGTCACTTCTGAGAACATGACGGTTGCGCCGCAGCGTACCAGCAGATCGGAGGCGTAGCCTACCGCTGGGTTGGCCGTTACGCCGGAAAACGCATCGCTGCCTCCGCATTGCATCCCAACCACCAGTTCAGATGCTGGACAGGTTTCACGCTGGCGCAGATTGAGTTTCGCCAGATGACGCTCGGCGACCTGCAAAATGTCATCAATCATGGATTTAAAGCCAACGTGTTTTTCATCCTGTAGGCTGACGATACTGGCGCTGTCCACCGGAATACTTTTTACATCATGAGTACCTTCCAGCAGTCGCTCCGGCTGGAGCTTTTCGCAGCCCAGGCCGATAACCATCACTTCGCCGCCGAAGTTCGGGTTCAGGGCGATGTTGTGAATAGTTCTAATGGGCACAATGGCTGCTGGCGCGTTGATCGCTACACCGCAACCATATAAATGGTTCAGACCCACAACACCGTCTACGTTCGGGTATTTTGGCAGCAGATCGCGCTCAATAATTTTCACCACATAATCCACAACGCCTGCCACACAGTGCACGCTGGTGGAGATGCCGAGCAGGTTCTTGGTGCCGACGCTACCGTCTGCATTGCGGTAGCCTTCGAAGGTGTAACCTTCAAGAGGTGGAAGTGGCTCTGGTACTTTGGTTGCCAGCGGCAGTGTCTCCAGTGGCGGGGCTTTGGGCAGCTCAACCATCGACTCATCAATCCAGCTACCGCGTGCGATGTCGCGAACGGCATAGCCGATCACTTCGCCATAGCGCACAATTTCACCGTGAACAGCAATATCCGTGAGCGCCACTTTATGACCCTGGGGAATATGTTCAATCAGCGTCAGTCCGTCCGGGAAACGCGTCCCGGCTTTCAGACCATTGTCATTGACAATAATCGCCACATTATCCGTGTCGTGTACTTTAATATAAAACGCCGTAGGCGATTCTTGCCTAATTTCGATGTCGGCCATTGTCCAGTATTCTCCAGCCAGGTGGTGATAATAGTGCGAATATGTATATTGAATCTAATTATAAGTAATAAAGACTCTTTGTCGTTAAATAAGAATGTCAGGAGTTTAATTTGAAGAATGTGACCAGGATCACTTAACATCAGGAAAGCCTTGCCATCGGGGATAGCAATACGTAAATGTGTGCATTAGCGCCCATGATTATGTGCATATGACCAAAATAATCTTTTAACAGTATGTCTTAAATGAGCTTTTGCACAATGATTAACAGCGCGCAGCTGATTATACTGAATCACGGTTTTATAGCGTCTGATAAATTATCGTATATCTTTTTATCGGTAATTCATCACCACGAATACCCACCAAATAATAATAAAATGTTTTTATGTACCCGAGGTAAATAGAATGATGTTGGATACGGTAGTAGAGGAAAAGAAAGGTACGCATACCAGATATTTAATATTGCTGATAATATTTATTGTTACAGCCGTTAACTATGCGGATCGTGCGACGCTATCTATTGCTGGTACCGAAGTGGCAAAAGAGTTGCAGTTAAGCGCCATATCCATGGGTTATATTTTCTCCGCCTTCGGCTGGGCCTATTTGTTGATGCAAATCCCCGGCGGCTGGCTGCTTGATAAGTTTGGTTCGAAGAAAGTCTACACCTACAGTCTGTTCTTCTGGTCGTTGTTTACCTTCCTGCAGGGCTTTGTGGACATGTTCCCACTGGCCTGGGCAGGGATATCAATGTTTATCATGCGTTTCATGCTTGGTTTTTCTGAAGCGCCTTCTTTCCCGGCTAACGCCCGTATTGTTGCGGCCTGGTTCCCGACTAAAGAACGTGGCACGGCATCGGCGATTTTTAACTCGGCGCAGTATTTCTCTCTAGCGCTATTCTCGCCATTGTTAGGTTGGTTGACCTTCGCCTGGGGCTGGGAACATGTTTTTACCGTGATGGGTGTGATTGGTTTTGTCCTGACCGGGCTGTGGGTCAAGCTTATCCATAATCCAACTGATCATCCGCGTATGTCGCAAGAAGAGCTGAAGTTTATCTCTGATAACGGCGCGGTAGTGGATATGGACCACAAGAAGCCTGGCACTGCGGCTGCGAGTGGCCCGAAATTGCACTATATCAAGCAACTGCTGACCAATCGCATGATGCTGGGGGTGTTCTTCGGACAGTACTTTATCAACACCATCACCTGGTTCTTCCTGACCTGGTTCCCGATTTACCTGGTGCAGGAAAAAGGCATGTCGATTCTGAAAGTCGGTCTGGTTGCCTCAATTCCGGCGCTTTGCGGGTTTGCTGGCGGTGTACTGGGCGGAGTGTTCTCTGATTATCTTATTAAACGTGGTTTCAGTATCACTCTGGCACGTAAGCTGCCGATTGTGCTCGGAATGCTGCTGGCTTCGACCATTATTCTGTGTAATTACACTGATAATACCGTCCTGGTCGTTGCATTGATGGCGCTGGCGTTCTTTGGTAAAGGCTTTGGCGCTCTGGGGTGGCCGGTGATTTCCGATACTGCACCAAAAGAGATTGTTGGCCTGTGCGGTGGAGTCTTTAACGTATTTGGTAATGTCGCTTCTATCGTAACCCCTCTGGTAATTGGTTATCTGGTGAGCGAGTTGCACTCATTCAATGCTGCGCTGATGTTTGTAGGGTGTTCGGCGCTGATGGCGATGGTTTGCTACCTGTTTATTGTCGGTGACATTAAACGTATGGAATTGCAGAAATAAACAAAGGTATAGGCGATGAATAACACAATCTTCCCGAACAAGTTTAAAGCGGCCCTGGCGGCGCAACAAATTCAGATTGGCTGCTGGTCCGCGCTGGCCAGTCCCATCAGCACCGAAGTATTAGGTCTGGCTGGTTTTGACTGGCTGGTACTGGACGGTGAACATGCGCCAAACGATGTTTCGACGTTTATTCCGCAACTGATGGCGCTGAAAGGCAGTTCCAGCGCGCCGGTAGTGCGCGTACCGACCAACGAGCCGGTGATCATTAAACGTCTGCTGGATATCGGGTTCTATAACTTCCTGATCCCGTTTGTGGAGACGGAAGAAGAAGCCGTCAGCGCGGTGGCGTCTACCCGCTATCCGCCAGAAGGTATTCGCGGTGTATCCGTTTCTCACCGTGCCAATATGTTCGGCACCGTACCGGACTACTTTGTGCAGTCAAATAAGAACATCACCATTATCGTACAGATCGAAAGTCAGCAGGGTGTTGATAACGTTGATGCTATCGCTGCAACTGAAGGTGTTGACGGTATTTTTGTTGGCCCAAGCGATCTGGCTGCTGCGTTAGGGCATCTGGGCAATGCGTCCCACCCCGATGTGCAGAAGGCTATCCAGCACATTTTTTCCCGCGCTAAAGCGCACGGTAAGCCAAGCGGTATTCTGGCACCGGTAGAAGCGGATGCCCGTCGTTATCTGGACTGGGGCGCAACGTTTGTTGCCGTGGGCAGCGATCTCGGCGTGTTCCGTTCTGCCACGCAGAAACTGGCTGATTCCTTTAAGAAATAACCACCATCGACAGTATAGAGAGATAAATATATGACAATGAAAGTTGGTTTTATTGGCCTCGGTATTATGGGTAAACCAATGAGTAAAAACCTCCTCAAGGCAGGTTACTCGTTGGTGGTTGCTGACCGTAACCCTGAAGCGATTGCGGAAGTCATTGCCGCAGGCGCAGAAACCGCTACCACGGCGAAAGCCATTGCTGAACAGTGCGATGTGATCATCACCATGCTGCCAAACTCGCCGCACGTGAAAGAGGTAGCGTTGGGTGAAGGCGGCATTATTGAAGGTGCTAAGCCGGGGACTGTGCTGATCGACATGAGCTCCATCGCACCGTTAGCAAGCCGTGAAATCAGCGAAGCGCTGAAAGCGAAAGGCGTAGATATGCTGGATGCGCCGGTCAGCGGTGGTGAACCGAAGGCGATTGATGGCACGCTGTCAGTGATGGTCGGCGGTGATAAAGCGATTTTTGATAAATATTACGATCTGCTGAAAGCGATGGCAGGTTCTGTGGTGCATACCGGTGACATCGGTGCGGGTAACGTAACCAAGCTGGCAAACCAGGTCATTGTCGCGCTGAACATCGCCGCTATGTCTGAAGCACTGACGCTGGCGACCAAAGCAGGCGTTAACCCGGATCTGGTATACCAGGCCATCCGTGGCGGTCTTGCCGGGAGTACCGTGCTGGATGCTAAAGCACCGATGGTAATGGACAGAAACTTTAAACCAGGCTTCCGTATTGATCTGCATATAAAAGATCTGGCGAATGCACTGGACACCTCCCATGGTGTGGGCGCCCAACTGCCGCTAACTGCTGCAGTCATGGAGATGATGCAGGCGCTACGTGCAGATGGGCTGGGCACTGCTGATCATAGTGCTCTTGCATGCTATTACGAAAAACTGGCGAAAGTGGAAGTCACTCGCTAACAAGAAGGGCGCCTTCTCGCGCCCTGTAATTCTTGCCTTGCGCGGCACTGTCAGGCTACATAACTATGAAAATCGTAATTGCCCCAGACTCTTATAAAGAAAGCCTCTCCGCCATTGAGGTCGCTCAGGCGATAGAAAAAGGATTTCGGGAAATCTTTCCCGATGCGCAATATGTTTCAGTTCCCGTTGCCGATGGTGGTGAAGGGACGGTTGAAGCCATGATTGCCGCCACCCATGGGACTAAACATTCAGCCCTGGTGACTGGCCCGCTGGGCGAAAAAGTGAATGCCTGCTGGGGCATGTCCGGGGATGGTAAAACTGCTTTTATCGAAATGGCGGCAGCCAGTGGGCTGGCTCTGGTTCCTCCTGAAAAACGCAATCCATTAGTGACTACATCGCGTGGCACTGGAGAATTGATTCTGCAAGCGCTGGAAAGCGGCGCGAAAAGCATCATTATTGGCATTGGCGGCAGTGCAACCAATGACGGTGGAGCGGGCATGGCGCAGGCTCTGGGGGCAAAACTGTGCGATGCCAATGGGACTGAAATTGGCTACGGCGGCGGTTGCCTGAATAGCCTGAACAGCATTGATATTTCAGGATTGGATCCGCGATTAAAAAACTGTTCTATCCGTGTTGCCTGTGATGTGACTAACCCTCTGACCGGTGACAAGGGCGCTTCCCGTATTTTTGGCCCTCAAAAAGGGGCAACCGAGGAACGTATTATTGAGCTGGACCGTAATCTTTCTCACTATGCCGATATCATTAAAAAATCGCTGCGAGTGGATGTGAAGAACGTTCCTGGTTCAGGGGCTGCGGGGGGGATGGGGGCGGCATTAACGGCATTTTTAGGTGCAGAGCTGCGCAGCGGTATTGAGATTGTTACCCAGGCCCTCAATCTGGAAGAACATATTCACGACTGTACTCTGGTGGTCACAGGAGAAGGCCGTATCGACAGCCAGAGTGTTCATGGAAAGGTACCGGTTGGTGTGGCCAGTGTGGCGAAGAAGTACCACAAACCAGTAATTGGTATTGCGGGCAGCCTGACGCGGGATGTAGGCGTCGTACATCAATATGGTATCGATGCGGTATTTAGTGTATTGACCAGCATAGGTACGCTGGAAGAGGCGTTTCGCGGAGCATTTGACAATATTTATCGGGCGTCACGAAACATCGCTGCTACGCTGGCGATAGGAATGCGTAGTGCGGGGTGACATTGGCCCGCAAACCCTCTATACTGCGCGCCGAAGCTGACCAGACAGTCGCCGCTTCGTCGTCGTCCTCTTCGGGGGAGACGGGCGGAGGGGAGGAAAGTCCGGGCTCCATAGGGCAGGGTGCCAGGTAACGCCTGGGGGGGAAACCCACGACCAGTGCAACAGAGAGCAAACCGCCGATGGCCCACGCAAGTGGGATCAGGTAAGGGTGAAAGGGTGCGGTAAGAGCGCACCGCGCGGCTGGTAACAGTCCGTGGCACGGTAAACTCCACCCGGAGCAAGGCCAAATAGGGGTTCATAAGGTACGGCCCGTACTGAACCCGGGTAGGCTGCTTGAGCCAGTGAGCGATTGCTGGCCTAGATGAATGACTGTCCACGACAGAACCCGGCTTATCGGTCAGCTTCAACTTTTAAGAAAACCCCGCCTCGGCGGGGTTTTTGCTTTTGCAGCATGGACAAGCCGTTTACGCCATTATCCTGCAGGTCGATTTACGGGCAGGCGTTGCAAACGCACTACATTAATTCTTTGCGAATCTATTTTTTATTTCTGCTTATTTCCGTATCGGGATTCCTCTATTAGAGAGAGATGTATCGAGGGAGATTTCTGATTTTGTGATGGCTAACACAAAACGCTACCTTTGGTAATTTTTGATAGAGAAAACGAACGCAATCGATCGCTATCACAAAATTAGTTGCTGATAAACTGCGCAAAAACCGTGTTAATATATTGTTGCGCATAATAATTGATTGTATGAATAAGTTTAAATATCAATAAATGCAATGTTTCTTTACAAACATATGGGGCAAAAAAATGTGACCCATAACATTATTTAACCACAATTATGATATAAATATAATTATATTTGATAAGTTACTCATTAAATTTAAGCGTAATTCAGCCCGATAAATACTCTGTAATTGCTTGAAATATAGCCTTTCACGATCTTTTGAAATATCTAAGAAACCTGGTGTGTTATTGCCATAAATTTTTGTTATCCCCCCATCTTTTTTTGATTAAAATCAGGTTAAAGTGAGATCGCGTTTTTGTATTGCATTGATTAATAAGTGATTAATAGATTTATAATAATCTTACAAAATGTAAGTGAAGGGGATTTGTGAGTGGTCGCACATATCCTTGTTCACTTAATTTGGTACACTCCCTGCCGTCAACAAAGTAATTAACGCAGGTCGATATGAATACTATTACTCTCCCTAAAACACAGCACTTAGTGGTCTTTCAGGAAGTCATTAGAAGTGGTTCTATCGGCTCAGCTGCAAAAGAATTAGGATTAACTCAACCTGCTGTCAGTAAAATCATTAATGATGTTGAGGCTTATTTTGGTATTGAGTTAGTGGTTCGTAAAAATACAGGCGTTACGTTGACTCAGGCTGGTCAGGTGATGCTCTCGTGGTCTGAATCCATTACCCGTGAAATGAAAAACATGGTGGATGAGATGAACAGCATGACGGGCAATGCAGTTGTTGATGTGTCGTTTGGCTTTCCTTCACTGATTGCCTTTACCATCATGTCCGGCATGATTAAGAAGTTTAAAGAGGTGTTCCCGAAAGCGCAGGTTTCCATGTATGAGGCTCAGCTATCCTCATTCTTACCGGCGGTTCGTGACGGGCGACTGGATTTCGCTATTGGTACACTGAGTGATGAGATGAAACTACACGATCTACATGTGGAGCCGCTCTTTGAGTCAGAGTTCGTTCTGGTAGCCAGTAACTCCCGAACATGCACCGGCATCACCACGCTGAAAGCGTTGAAAAACGAACAGTGGGTGTTGCCACAAACGAATATGGGGTACTACAGCGAACTTCTTACCACGTTACAAAAAAATGGCATCAGCAGTGAAAACATCGTTAAAACAGACTCCGTCGTCACGATTTATAATCTTGTTCTCAATGCTGATTTCTTAACAGTAATTCCCTGCGATATGACCACTCCATTTGGTTCAAACCAGTTTATTACTATTCCGGTAGAAGAATCCTTACCGGTTGCGCGTTATGCCGCCGTTTGGTCTAAAAATTATCGAATAAAAAAAGCAGCATCAATTTTGGTTGAATTAGCCAAAGAATATTCATCTTACAATTCTCATAGACGAAAGCAGTTAATTGAAATTGATTAATGATTGAATTTGTTTAATACGGAATTAACGCCATCTGTCTATATCAGACGTTGGTAACGGCTATCTATTTACTTTAATACCCAGGTAAGAGGTTCTAATGCACATTACATACGATCTCCCAGTTGCAATTGAAGATATCCTCGAAGCGAAAAAAAGACTGGCGGGGAAAATTTATAAAACGGGAATGCCTCGCTCTAACTATTTTAGTGAACGTTGCAAAGGGGAAATTTTCCTCAAGTTTGAAAATATGCAGCGTACTGGCTCATTTAAAATCCGTGGTGCTTTTAATAAGCTCAGTTCATTAACAGAGGCGGAAAGACTGAAAGGTGTGGTGGCTTGCTCCGCAGGTAACCATGCGCAAGGGGTGTCTCTCTCCTGCGCAATGCTCGGTATCGATGGCAAAGTAGTGATGCCAAAAGGTGCGCCGAAGTCTAAAGTGGCTGCAACCTGCGATTACTCAGCAGAAGTTGTGCTGCACGGCGACAACTTCAACGACACTATCGCGAAGGTAAGCGAGATTGTAGAGACTGAAGGCCGTATCTTTATTCCTCCTTATGATGATCCGAAAGTGATTGCCGGTCAGGGCACCATTGGCCTGGAAATTCTGGAAGATCTGTACGATGTCGATAACGTGATTGTACCAATTGGCGGCGGTGGTCTGATTGCTGGTATTGCTGTAGCAATTAAATCCATCAACCCGACAATTAAAATTATTGGCGTACAGTCTGAAAACGTTCACGGCATGGCGGCATCTTTCCACGCTGGAGAAATAACCACGCATCGAACGACCGGCACCCTGGCGGATGGTTGTGACGTTTCCCGCCCGGGTAATTTGACTTATGAAATCGTTCGTGAATTGGTAGATGACATTGTCCTCGTCAGCGAAGATGAAATTCGCAACAGTATGGTGGCATTAATTCAGCGAAATAAAGTTGTGACTGAAGGTGCCGGTGCTCTGGCATGTGCAGCATTATTAAGCGGGAAATTAGATAGCTATATCCAGAATAGAAAAACAGTCAGCATTATTTCTGGTGGTAATATCGATCTTTCTCGTGTATCCCAAATTACTGGTTTAGTTGACGCTTAATATTTTCGTTGAGGATAGGATATGAGTACTACTGATAGCATTGTATCCAGCCAGACAAAACAATCGTCCTGGCGCAAATCGGACACCACCTGGACACTGGGTTTATTTGGTACAGCCATCGGCGCCGGGGTGCTGTTCTTCCCTATCCGCGCAGGTTTTGGCGGGCTGATACCCATTCTGTTAATGCTGGTGTTAGCGTACCCCATCGCGTTCTATTGCCACCGTGCACTGGCACGCCTGTGTCTTTCCGGCTCTAATCCTTCCGGTAACATCACAGAAACGGTTGAAGAGCACTTTGGTAAAACAGGTGGCGTGGTTATCACGTTCCTCTACTTCTTTGCGATTTGCCCACTGTTGTGGATTTATGGCGTCACCATTACCAACACCTTTATGACCTTCTGGGAAAACCAGTTGCAGATGCCAGCGCTTAACCGTGGCTTCGTGGCACTGTTCCTGCTGCTGTTGATGGCATTCGTCATCTATTTTGGTAAAGATTTGATGGTTAAAGTGATGAGCTTCCTGGTATGGCCATTTATTGCCAGCCTGGTGCTTATCTCTCTGTCCCTGATCCCTTACTGGAACTCAGCGGTTATCGATCAGGTGGATCTCAGTAATATAGCGCTGACCGGGCATGACGGTATTCTGGTCACTGTATGGCTGGGTATTTCCATCATGGTGTTCTCCTTCAACTTCTCGCCGATTGTCTCTTCCTTCGTAGTTTCTAAACGTGAAGAGTATGAGAAAGATTTTGGTCGTGAATTTACCGAGCAGAAATGTTCAAAAATCATCTCCCGCGCCAGTATGTTGATGGTTGCGGTGGTGATGTTCTTCGCCTTCAGCTGCCTGTTTACCCTCTCTCCGGCTAATATGGCTGAAGCGAAAGCGCAGAACATTCCGGTACTTTCTTACCTGGCGAACCACTTTGCTTCACTATCCGGTACGAAATCGACTTTCGCAACCATTCTGGAATACGGTGCTTCTATTATCGCACTGGTTGCCATCTTCAAATCTTTCTTCGGCCACTATCTGGGCACGTTGGAAGGTCTGAACGGTCTGGTACTGAAGTTTGGTTACAAAGGCGATAAAACCAAAGTTTCAATGGGCAAGCTCAACACCATCAGCATGATCTTCATCATGGGTTCCACCTGGGTCGTGGCTTATGCCAACCCGAATATCCTGGACCTGATTGAAGCGATGGGCGCGCCAATTATCGCCTCACTGCTCTGCCTGCTGCCGATGTACGCCATCCGTAAAGCGCCGTCACTGGCAAAATACCGTGGCCGTCTGGATAACGTGTTTGTTACCGTGATTGGTTTGCTGACCATCCTGAACATTGTCTACAAACTGTTTTAATCCTTAAGCTCAGGATGAGCGGAGTAGTGAAATGAATGAGTTTCCGGTAGTACTGGTTATTAACTGCGGTTCATCTTCAATAAAATTCTCAGTGCTGGATGCAGCTAACTGTGATGTTTTAATGGCGGGAATTGCGGACGGTATTAATTCTGAAAATGCGTTCATAGCAATTAATGGAGGAGAGCCAGCTAAGCTGGCTCACCACAGCTACGAAGATGCATTAAAAGCAATTGCAGTTGAACTGGAGAAACGTAATTTAATGGACAGCGTGGCCTTAATTGGCCACCGCATTGCCCACGGCGGAAGTATCTTTACGCAGTCAGCAATAATTACTGATGAAGTTATCGATAATATTCGCCAGGTATCACCTTTAGCACCGTTACATAATTATGCGAACCTGAGCGGGATTGAATCCGCGCAACATCTTTTCCCGGGAGTGCAGCAGGTTGCTGTATTTGATACCAGCTTCCACCAGACGATGGCACCTGAAGCCTATCTGTACGGTTTACCGTGGAAATACTTTGAGGAGTTGGGGGTTCGTCGTTATGGTTTTCATGGCACCTCGCACCGCTATGTTTCTCAGCGCGCACATGAGCTTCTCGGCCTCCAGAATGATGATTCTGGTTTAGTGATCGCTCACCTGGGTAATGGCGCTTCCATCTGTGCGGTCCGGAATGGGCAAAGCGTTGATACCTCAATGGGTATGACGCCGCTGGAAGGTCTGATGATGGGGACGCGCAGCGGTGATGTGGATTTTGGTGCGATGGCATGGATTGCGAGTGAAACCAACCAGACACTGAGCGACCTTGAGCGCGTGGTCAATAAAGAGTCTGGCTTACTGGGTATTTCCGGTTTGTCTTCTGACTTACGTACGCTGGAGAAAGCCTGGCACGAAGGACACGAGCGTGCGCAGTTGGCAATTAAGACGTTTGTACATCGTATTGCACGTCATATCGCCGGGCATGCCGCATCGCTTCATCGTCTTGATGGGATTATTTTCACCGGTGGAATTGGTGAAAACTCGGTCTTAATTCGCCGTATGGTAATTGAACATCTGGCCGTATTCGGAGTGAATATCGACAGCGATATGAATAGCCTGCCTAATTCCCACGGTGAGCGAATTATTTCAGGTAAAGATGCCCGAGCTATTTGCGCTGTTATTCCAACGAATGAAGAGAAAATGATTGCACTCGATGCCATTAATTTAGGCAAAGTTAACGCACCAGTGGAATTTGCATAATTAATTTTCAGTAGAGAGATTATTTTTCATGAAGGTAAATATCGATACCAGCGATATGCTGTATGCCGAAGCATGGCTTGGCTTTAAAGGTACGGACTGGAAAGAAGAAATTAATGTCCGTGATTTTATTCAGCATAACTATACGCCTTATGAAGGGGATGAATCTTTCCTCGCCGAAGCGACGCCAGCGACCACAGCATTGTGGGAAAAAGTGATGGCGGGCATCCGTATTGAAAACTCGACGCATGCGCCGGTTGATTTCGATACCAACATTGCAACAACGATTACCGCACACGATGCGGGTTATATCGAACAAGAACTGGAAAAGATCGTTGGTCTGCAAACGGATAAGCCGCTCAAGCGTGCCCTGCATCCGTTTGGCGGCATTAACATGATCAAAAGCTCTTTTGATGCCTATGGTCGTGAGATGGACGCGGATTTTGAATACCAGTTTACTGAGCTGCGAAAAACCCATAACCAGGGTGTATTCGACGCTTACTCCCCGGATATGCTGCGCTGCCGTAAGTCTGGTGTATTAACCGGTCTGCCGGACGGTTATGGTCGTGGCCGCATCATCGGTGACTATCGTCGCGTCGCACTGTACGGGATCCGCTATCTGGTGCGTGAACGTGAATTGCAATTTGCCGATCTCCAGTCGAATCTGGAGTGGGGGCAGAATCTGGAAGCTACGATTCGCCTGCGTGAAGAGCTGTCTGAACATCGTCGTGCACTGCTGCAAATGCAGGAAATGGCGGCGAAATACGGTTGCGATATTTCCCGTCCGGCGCGTAATGCTCAGGAAGCTGTGCAGTGGGTCTACTTTGCTTATCTGGCAGCGGTGAAATCTCAGAACGGCGGCGCAATGTCTTTGGGCCGTACCGCATCGTTCCTCGATATTTATATTGAGCGCGACTTCAAAGCCGGGATCTTAACCGAGCAGCAGGCTCAGGAACTGATCGACCACTTCATTATGAAGATCCGCATGGTGCGTTTCCTGCGTACACCGGAATTCGACACCCTGTTCTCGGGCGATCCTATCTGGGCAACGGAAGTCATTGGTGGTATGGGGCTGGATGGTCGTACGCTGGTCACGAAAAACTCCTTCCGCTACCTGCATACACTGCACACTATGGGGCCAGCACCTGAGCCGAACCTGACGGTACTGTGGTCTGAAGCTCTGCCGATTGCGTTCAAAAAATATGCTGCACAGGTCTCTATCGTCACTTCATCTTTACAGTATGAAAACGACGATCTGATGCGTGCTGACTTTGACAGCGATGACTATGCCATCGCCTGCTGTGTCAGCCCGATGGTTATCGGCAAGCAAATGCAGTTCTTTGGTGCACGTGCCAACCTCGCCAAAACGCTGCTGTACGCAATCAACGGCGGTGTGGATGAGAAGCTGAAAATCCAGGTGGGTCCGAAAACGGCTCCGCTGATGGATGATGTGCTGGATTACGACACGGTGATGGAGAGCCTGGACCACTTTATGGACTGGCTGGCAGTGCAGTACATCAGTGCGCTGAACATCATTCACTATATGCACGACAAGTACAGCTACGAAGCCTCACTGATGGCGCTGCACGATCGTGATGTCTATCGCACGATGGCATGTGGCATGGCGGGTCTTTCCGTCGCGGCGGACTCCCTGTCGGCTATCAAATATGCGCGAGTGAAACCGATCCGTGATGAGAGCGGTCTGGCAGTCGATTTCGAAATTGAAGGCGACTATCCGCAGTACGGTAACAATGATGAGCGCGTAGACAGTATTGCCTGCGATTTGGTTGAACGCTTTATGAAGAAAATTAAAGTGTTACCGACCTATCGTAACGCGGTACCGACGCAGTCTATTCTGACCATCACCTCCAACGTGGTGTACGGACAGAAAACCGGCAACACGCCGGACGGACGTCGCGCAGGTACTCCGTTTGCACCAGGGGCAAACCCGATGCACGGTCGCGATCGCAAAGGTGCCGTTGCGTCGTTAACCTCAGTTGCCAAACTGCCATTTACCTATGCCAAAGATGGTATCTCGTACACCTTCTCCATTGTGCCGGCGGCGCTGGGCAAAGAGGATAGCGTACGTAAAACCAACCTGGTCGGTCTGTTGGACGGTTACTTCCATCATGAAGCGCATGTCGAAGGCGGGCAGCACCTGAACGTTAACGTCATGAACCGCGAAATGCTGATGGATGCGATTGAGCACCCGGAAAACTATCCGAACCTGACGATCCGCGTGTCTGGCTATGCGGTGCGCTTTAATGCGCTTACCCGTGAGCAGCAGCAGGATGTTATTTCACGTACTTTCACCCAGGCGCTTTAACGCCGGAGGGGCTATGAGAAAAATTATTGCAACTGAATGTGCGCCAGGGGCCATTGGGCCTTACGTGCAGGGTGTGGATCTGGGCAGCATGGTGCTGACCTCAGGTCAGATCCCGGTGTGTCCACAAACGGGTGAAGTGGCAGAAAACGTGGCCGATCAGGCGCGTCAGAGCCTGGAAAACGTTAAAGCGATCGTGGAGTCTGCGGGTTTGAAAGTGGGCGATATCGTGAAGACCACCGTATTTGTTGCTGATCTGAATGACTTCGCCACGATTAACCAGGTGTATCAGCAGTTCTTTGATGAGCATAAAGCAATTTACCCAACGCGCAGTTGCGTGCAGGTTGCTCGCTTGCCGAAGGATGTGAAGCTGGAGATTGAAGCCATCGCCGTACGTGGCGACACGTTGTAATCCCCCCCGCGGGGCGATCGTCAGGATCGCCCCAATCCTGTAATGAGTGTGAAACCTGGTCTTCACTGAACGGCAATCCGAGGGTGTGGATATGATTAGCGCATTCGATATTTTTAAGATTGGCATTGGACCTTCCAGCTCCCATACCGTGGGACCAATGAATGCAGGTAAACGTTTTATCGACCAACTGGTCAGTACCGGAGAATTACCTCAGACCACGCGCATTGTCGTCGATCTTTATGGTTCGCTTTCCCTGACCGGAAAAGGCCATGCGACCGATGTCGCCATCATGATGGGGCTGGCAGGTAACAGCCCGCAGAGCGTGAATATTGACGCAATTGCTGGTTTTATTCAGGAAGTGACCCGCTCCGGACGTTTGCCGGTTGCCGGGGGTACACATGTGGTCGATTTCCCTCCAGAGAGCAACATTCTTTTCCATACAGAAACGCTACCACGTCATGAAAATGGAATGCGGATCATTGCATGGAATGGCGAAGAGAAGTTGTTAAGTAAAACCTATTACTCCGTTGGCGGTGGTTTTATTGTTGAAGAGGAACATTTTGGCCTGGCGCACGATACCGAGGCGCATGTGCCGTACAACTTCCATTCCGCCAGCGAATTGCTGAAGCTGTGCGAGAGAAACGGGCTTTCTGTTTCCGGCCTGATGATGCAAAACGAACTGGCGATGCGCAGTAAAGAAGAGATTGATGCGGGCTTCGCTCAAATCTGGGACGTCATGCATGCCGGTATAGAGCGTGGCATGAACACTGAAGGCGTCCTGCCTGGTCCTCTTAACGTTCCACGTCGCGCTGTGGCGTTACGCCGTTTGCTGGTTTCCAGCGATAACCTGTCCAGCGATCCGATGAACGTCATCGACTGGATCAACATGTTCGCTCTGGCGGTGAGCGAAGAAAATGCGGCCGGGTGTCGGGTCGTTACCGCACCGACGAACGGCGCATGTGGGATTATCCCCGCGGTGCTGGCCTATTACGACAAGTTCCGTCGCCCGGTGAATGCGAATTCAATTGCTCGTTATTTACTGGCCGCAGGGGCGATAGGTGCGCTTTATAAGATGAATGCGTCTATTTCTGGTGCTGAAGTGGGCTGCCAGGGAGAGATTGGTGTGGCGTGTTCAATGGCAGCAGCCGGGCTGACTGAATTGCTTGGCGGCAGCCCATCACAGGTCTGTATTGCCGCTGAAATCGCGATGGAACATAACCTCGGGCTCACCTGTGATCCGGTGGCGGGGCAGGTACAAATTCCATGTATTGAACGTAACGCGATCAACGCTGTAAAAGCCGTAAACGCCGCGCGTATGGCGCTGCGTCGCACGTCTGAGCCACGTGTATCACTCGATAAAGTTATCGAGACGATGTACGAAACCGGTAAAGACATGAACGATAAATACCGTGAAACTTCTCGTGGCGGTCTGGCGATCAAAGTGGTTTGTACCTGAGGTGATAGCTGTGCCTGATGCTACGTTCATCAGGCCTGCGGTTTACGCGCGCTTGTGACTTTTGTCGATCAGATAAGGCGCAAGCGCCGCCATCCGACGGTGAATTAATCAAAATGGCATGATAAAAAAGGTGCACTTAGGTGCACCTTTTTTGTTGTGATCTGCTTCAAAAATAGAAGCTAAATTCTTAATTCTTCTATAAAAGAGAAAATATTTCTTAACTTTTAGAAATTACAGGGGCTTGTTTGTGAAGTTTTTCTCTGACCCTGCGCGTATGATTTCTTCATTCTAATAGCTCGCCTGCACCTTATGTATTGCGTATCGCCTTGAGGAAGTACGACAAAAATAAAAAACCTCTACCTACACATTGAGCGAGGAATTATGGAAACGGCAACGAATGACAGCGTAATACTCGATGCACCCGCTCCGGCGCGTCGGGCTGGCATGACCGAAAGCGAATGGCGGGAAGCCATTAAGTTCGACAGTACGGATACTGGCTGGGTCATTATGAGTATTGGAATGGCGATTGGTGCGGGGATTGTTTTTCTTCCCGTTCAGGTGGGCCTGATGGGGTTATGGGTTTTCCTGTTATCCTCTGTTATCGGCTACCCCGCCATGTATTTGTTCCAGCGTTTGTTTATCAATACGCTGGCTGAGTCTCCTGAGTGTAAAGATTACCCGAGCGTCATTAGCGGCTATTTAGGCAAAAACTGGGGCATCCTGTTAGGTGCTCTGTATTTTGTGATGCTGGTTATCTGGATGTTCGTTTATTCCACCGCCATTACTAACGATAGCGCCTCATATCTGCACACGTTTGGCGTTACAGAAGGTCTGCTGTCTGACAGCCCGTTCTATGGTCTGGTGCTGATTTGCATTCTTGTTGCCATCTCGTCACGCGGCGAAAAAATGTTGTTTAAAATCTCCACCGGTATGGTGTTAACCAAACTGCTGGTGGTGGCGGCGTTGGGCGTTTCGATGGTCGGGATGTGGCATCTTCACAACATTGGCGCGCTGCCGCCGATGGCGCTGTTGATTAAAAACGCGATTATCACACTGCCATTCACCTTGACCTCAATTCTGTTTATTCAAACCTTAAGCCCGATGGTTATTTCGTACCGTTCTCGTGAAAAATCCATTGAGGTCGCACGTCATAAAGCCCTTCGCGCTATGAATATCGCGTTCGGTATTTTGTTTGTCACCGTCTTTTTCTACGCAGTTTCTTTCACTTTAGCAATGGGTCACGACGAAGCAGTTAAAGCGTATGAGCAGAATATTTCCGCTCTGGCGATTGCCGCGCAGTTTATCAGCGGGGATGGCGCTGGTTGGGTGAAAATCGTCAGCGTAATTCTGAATATCTTCGCCGTTATGACCGCTTTCTTTGGGGTTTACTTAGGCTTCCGTGAAGCGACCCAGGGGATCGTGATGAACGTACTGCGCCGCAAAATGCCGGCCGAAAAGATCAATGAAACACTCGTTCAGCGCGGCATCATGGTATTCGCCATCTTACTGGCCTGGAGTGCGATTGTGCTCAATGCGCCGGTACTGAGCTTCACTTCTATTTGTAGCCCAATCTTCGGCATGGTGGGTTGTTTGATTCCGGCCTGGCTGGTCTACAAGGTTCCTGCACTACACAAATATAAAGGCGCATCTCTGTATCTGATTATTATCACAGGTCTGCTGTTGTGCGTTTCTCCGTTCCTGGCATTTTCTTGAGTTATCTGAGCAAAGGTCGTTGTTATGTTTGAGACTACATTGAATCCAATATGGGATAGTTTTATCCGCGCGGTGCAGGAAGAGGTTAAACCTGCACTGGGTTGCACCGAACCTATCTCTCTGGCTCTGGCCGCAGCGGTGGCATCCTCTGAACTGAGCGGCGCGGTTGAACGCATTGATGCCTGGGTATCACCGAACCTGATGAAAAACGGTATGGGCGTCACCGTGCCGGGTACCGGAATGGTAGGTCTGCCCGTCGCGGCTGCACTGGGTGCGCTGGGGGGAAATGCTCGCGCAGGTTTAGAAGTGCTGAAAGATGCATCCGCTGAAGCCATTACGGATGCAAAAGCCATGCTGGAGGCCGGGAAGGTTGCGGTGATGCTGCAGCAACCTTGCGAGGATATTCTCTTTTCGCGCGCTAAGGTTTATAGCAGTGAAGGGTGGGCGTGCGTCACCATTGTAGGCGGTCACACTAACATTGTGCACATTGAGACTAACAACGGCGTGGTGTTTACCAAAGAAGAGTTGGCGCAGGACGACGAGCAGATATCACCGCTGGCAGTGTTATCCCATACTTCGCTGGAAGAGATTTTAGCGTTTGTGAATGCGGTACCGTTTGAGTCGATTCGCTTTATTCTGGATGCGGCAAAATTGAACGGTGCACTGTCCCAGGAAGGATTACGCGGAACCTGGGGATTGCATATCGGTGCCACACTTGAGAAGCAGTGTGCTCGTGGTTTGCTGGCAAACGACCTTTCAACCGCCATTCTGATCCGTACCAGTGCGGCATCGGATGCGCGTATGGGGGGGGCGACACTGCCTGCGATGAGCAATTCAGGATCCGGTAATCAGGGCATTACCGCCACGGTACCGGTAATGGTGGTTGCTGAACACTTTGGTGCCGATGATGAAAAACTGGCGCGGGCGTTGATGCTGTCACACCTGAGCGCGATTTACATTCATCATCAGCTTCCACGCTTGTCGGCTTTGTGCGCGGCGACCACTGCGGCGATGGGCGCGGCGGCAGGTATGGCATGGCTGGTAGACGGTCGTTACAACACTATCGCGATGGCTATCAGTAGCATGATTGGCGATGTAAGCGGGATGATTTGCGATGGCGCTTCAAACAGCTGCGCGATGAAGGTCTCTACCAGTGCGTCTGCGGCGTGGAAGGCGGTACTCATGGCCCTGGATGATACAGCCGTGACCGGTAACGAAGGGATTGTGGCGCATAACGTGGAGCAATCTATTTCGAATCTGTGTGCGCTGGCATGTCGTTCGATGCAGGAAACCGACAAGCAGATCATAGAGATTATGGCCAGTAAAGCGCATTAACTACCCGGCCGGATAAGGTGCCCTAGCGTCGGTATCCGGCAAGGTGATCCTGTATCAGATGCCGCCTTATCAGGCGGCATCTTCCTCTTCCAGCCGGATCTCGGCATCGGCAACAATCGCTTCCAGTTCAGTCAGCATTTCTTCGTAGCCGAAAGTGACCGTTTCCTGTGGTTTGGGCTCTACTTTCGTTTGCCGTTTTTTTGACGATTTTTTGCTCATAGCCGCACTCCCTTGTTTTCCCTGACTATACGGGCAAATCTATCAGCAAAGCGCGTAATGGCGTATCGGCAACCAACGTTATGTTAGCTTCGTCACGAATAAATGCGCCATCGCCACAGGTCAGTGCTTCTTTCTCCGCTCCAGACGTTAACGCATGGAAAGTACCGTGGATTGACTGCAAATAGGCCCGTGGTCCATGTAACTGAAAACTTAGTGATTCACCTTTTTGCAGTTCAACATGGTGTACCCATACCTGCTGGCGAAGATGCAGGCTGCCTTGCTCACCGTCCGGGGATGCAATTAACTGATGTTTACCTGCGCTCAGCGTAGTTTTCTGTACACAAGCATTTTCCCGCTGTGGGCAGGCATCCAGCCACAGCTGCATTCTGGTTAATGGCTTATCTTTGCTGAGATTGTGCTCGCTGTAGCTTATTCCTGGCTGCGTGGCGAGCAGTAAGACTTCACCGGCTTTAGCCTGAATATGGTTGCCTTCGCTGTCGCGATATTCAGCTTCCCCTTCGAGGATCAGGTTTACGATATCAACTTTCGGATAGGTACGTGGCTGGAAAGAGGCTCCCGGTGCCAGAACTTCCTGGTTCAGAACACGCAGTGAGGCATAACCCAGCAGTTTAGGATCAAAATAGTGTCCAAAGGAGAAGGTATAACGGGCCTGCAGCCAGCCGTAGTCTGCTTGTCCGCACTGTTTGGCTGTTCGGGTAGTAATCATAGTTCTTGACCTCTCTTTACTTCCTTTTATGTTAAATGGCTAGACGCTGCATTGTTAGCCAGATATTCTGCCCGGTATGTTCAAATTTCCTGAATGAGAACGAAATGGCCAAAGAAAGGGCTTTAACGCTTGAAGCGCTACGCGTTATGGATGCAATTGACAGACGTGGCAGCTTTGCCGCTGCGGCAGACGAACTGGGGCGTGTACCTTCCGCACTCAGCTACACGATGCAAAAACTGGAAGAAGAGCTGGACGTCGTATTGTTTGACCGTTCAGGTCATCGTACAAAATTCACCAATGTGGGGCGGATGTTGCTTGAGCGTGGGCGCGTGCTGCTGGAAGCGGCAGATAAGCTCACCACCGATGCTGAAGCGCTGGCTCGCGGCTGGGAAACGCATCTGACGATTGTCACCGAAGCGCTGGTGCCAACGGCCGCATTTTTCCCACTCATCGACCGGCTCGCTGTGAAGGCGAATACTCAGCTTTCCGTTATTACCGAAGTATTGGCAGGGGCATGGGAGCGTCTGGAACAAGGGCGAGCAGATATTGTGATTGCCCCGGATATGCATTTTCGCTCATCGTCAGAAATTAATTCCCGCAAACTGTACTCGCTGATGAACGTCTATGTAGCTGCACCGGATCATCCTATCCATCAGGAGCCAGAGCCGTTGTCAGAGGTCACTCGTGTGAAATACCGTGGTATTGCGGTCGCAGATACCGCCCGAGAGCGCCCGGTGTTAACCGTTCAGCTTCTGGATAAACAACCCCGCCTGACGGTGAGTTCGATAGAAGATAAGCGCCAGGCGTTGTTGGCCGGGCTGGGGGTGGCGACCATGCCGTATCCGCTGGTGGAAGAGGATATCGCGGCAGGCAGACTGCGGGTTGTTAGCCCGGAATCCACGAATGAAATTGATATCATCATGGCGTGGCGACGGGACAGTATGGGTGAGGCGAAATCCTGGTGTTTACGGGAAATTCCGAAGCTGTTTGCCGGAAAGTAGCGCAAGCACCGTTACAGGCCTGCAAATATAGCCATTTGTAGGCCTGATAAGCGTTACGCTATCAGGCATCCACATATACCGCGTCAGGACTGGTTTTTTGGGTCCGACCCGAAGCGGTTACTACCCGGCGTACCGTTTTGACAGTTGAAAATGACGATTATCAACCAGCCAATGATAGGGATCAGCAGCACTAACAGCCACCATGCTGAGCGATCGGTATCATGCAGACGGCGGAACTGCACTGCCCACCACGGTATAAATACCAGAACCCCATAAATTGTCGTTAATATGCCTTCTCCCCCGGCGCGTTGCCAACCAAACATTCTGTCCAGAATGCCCAGTACGAACGTAAAGATGATGTTGACCAGAACAAACATCCAGTACTCTTTGCGGCGTGCACGGCCGCTAAAGCCAAAGTAGTTCTTTAATACGTTTAAATACCAATCCATTTTTGCCTCGTTCTGCATTCAATTACTTGTTTTTAAAGCAATCAAAATAAGAATAGCTGTGATTGGTTCGTGGGTAAATATTTACGATGTTAATTAATAAGGCACCCTGAAGGGTGCCTGTGTAAATTATGCGAAACGGCTATCACGTCCGTGTGGCTCGTTGAGGTCCTGCCATGGCCCAATGGAAATAATACCGGTCGGGTTGATGGTTTTGTGGCTACGGAAATAGTGATTACGGATATGGTCAAAGTTAACGGTGTCCGCAATGCCCGGCATCTGGTAGATATCGCGCAGGAAACCGTAAAGATTCAGATAGTCACTAATACGGTGTTTGTCGCACTTAAAGTGGGTGACATAGACCGGATCAAAGCGCACCAGCGTGGTCCACAGGCGAATATCAGCTTCTGTTAACTGGTCACCGATCAGGTAGCGATGCTGACCGAGAATTTGCTCCAGCCGTGCCAGGGATTCAAACACTTTTTCCACTGCGTCGTCATACGCCTGCTGGCTGGTGGCAAAACCGGCTTTATAGACACCGTTATTAACGCTGTCATAGATCCAGCTATTCAGCTCGTCAATTTTACTTTGCAGGGCTGGTGGGTAGTAATCACCGGCTTTTGCGCCCAGCGCATCAAAGGCGGTGTTAAACATACGGATAATTTCTGCCGATTCATTACTGACAATGGTGTGATTTTTTTTATCCCACAGTACCGGAACGGTAACCCTGCCGCTGTAATGCGGATCGGCGTGTAAATACAGCTGATAGAGAAACTCGTGCTGGTAAAGCGTATCGCCTGTCGCTGCCGGGAAATCGTCATCAAACGTCCAGCCGTTTTCCAGCATCAGCGGATTTACAACAGAAACGGAAATAAACGGCTCCAGCCCTTTGAGCTTGCGTAGAATTAGCGTGCGGTGCGCCCACGGGCAGGCAAGAGAAACGTACAGGTGATATCTGTCTTTTTCGGCGGCAAACCCACCTTCGCCAGTTGGACCCGGCGAGCCATCAGCGGTGAGCCAGTTACGGAAGGCCGATGCAGAACGTTGAAATTTTCCTCCGGTAGATTTGGTGTCATACCAGGTGTCATGCCAGACGCCATCAATCAGTTGTCCCATTATCTCTCTCCCGGATAGCAAAACGAGGAGCTAATCCCCTCGTCTTTTTTCTTTGAGTATATACCCTAAATAATTCGAGTTGCAGGAAGGCGGCAAGGGAAGAAATCCCCAGGAACATTAATAACTATGTGATTGGGGTTTCTGAGTGTAGCCAACACACCGGCAATTTATAGCTTGCTTACCACTTTTTATTCAGTAAGCGGTCGATGCTGAATGCGCCCGGACCGGTGATAGCCAGCAGCAGGAAACCGCCTGCAATGGTCAGGTTTTTCATGAACATCAGCGAGTTCATGCCTTCCGCAAAGTTGCTATGGAAGATGAACGCGGTCAGCAATGTGAAGCCTGCAGTGAACAGCGCGGTAGTACGAGTCAGGAAGCCAAACAGAATGGCCAGACCGCCGCCGAACTCAAGCAGGATTACCAGTGGCAACATAAAACCAGGGACGCCCATGGCTTCCATGTACTGTTGGGTACCCGCATATCCGGTGATTTTTCCCCAACCTGCAGAAATAAACAGGATTGGCATCAGAATGCGCGCTACCAGTACACCAACATCTTCTAATTTTTTCATCGTACTCTCCAGGAAACCACTCAGGCGGTATATTTTGTTTTTTGTGCATCAACGCTGTATAGCGCGTCATTGCTGTCGATGGAGAGAATAATAAACGTGGATAATGACAATTGTTAGCAAGGAAAACTGTCAGTAATTTTCAAAAAATTTGAGTGATGAGAAGCGAGAAATGTGCTGCCTGAAAGCGATGCGCCATCAGGCATGGGAGTGAGGAGATTAACCGCGCAGCTGCTGCTGTCTGATTGTTGCCTTCACCAGCCGCCATGCGCTCCAGACGCTAAAACCACGTTTGGCCCAGCGTACGAGCAGGTTAGGATTACGGATCGTGCGAATCGCCATGATGCTGCTGCCGACCAACACCCAGGAGCGCAGGTTCAGTAGTGTATTCCAGCCGCGATCGTACGCACCAGTTGCCTCGAGCCAGTCGCGTCGGGTGGCTGTCAGATCCAGCCGTTGCTGCTGGATCTGACTAAGCAGCAGTGCCTTACGTTTTTGACGCTCGACTTTACTGCTCATTATGCATCATCCTCCAGGGCCCGCCTGTCGTTAGCGAGTTCATTGCGGGTATGGCGTAACAGTGTTGACTTGCGGGCCTTACGTAATGTCCATAAGCCGCCAATGAGGGCCAAAAGCAACAGCACCACGGTGGTGGCAATCATCGCGTTGAGGCGGTACTGAGGGTCAATGGCCCAGATGATAAGTACCATCAGGCTCATCAGACCAAAAGCAGCGAACAGCATGGTCAGCCCCAGCATCAGCAGAAGCTGAAAGAGGTTGGCTTTTTCCTCTTCCAGTTCAACGACGGCCAGCCGCAGGCGGGTTTCGACTATTTCAACGAGGATCGTGATGATCCGTTGTCCGATACCCAGTACGCTCTTGCCTGGACCTTGTGCGTGATGAGAATCCGCCATTGTTAACGGCGCGACAGCAGTACGCCAAGTACCACACCGACCGCAGCGCCAATACCGACGCCTGTCCATGGGTTTTCGCGCACATAGTTATCGGCACGGGCAGCGGCTTCACGGGTTTGCTTGGCAATCACGTCGCTGGTTTCTCCCAGACGATTACGGCTCTCTTTCAGTGCTCGTTCAGCCTTGCTGCGAATTTTACTCAACTCTTCTTTCGACTTATCGCCAGAGGAGCTCAGTACCTCTTCAAGCGTATCCGCAAGGGATTTCAGCTCAGCGCGCAGGTGTTCCGTAGCATTATCTTTTGACATAGTTCTCTCCAGGTGAGTGGGTAGTTACCGTACTTAGTAATCGCGAGATTCAAGTTCTTTCAGCTCTTTCTGAGCTTCCGCGAGCTTATGTTCGCGCTTTGCGATTTTATCCGCATCGCCTTTTTGCTTCGCCTCGGCTAAATCACGCTGACGCTCAGCTATCTCATCTTTCTGTTCTGAGATTTTTTTCTGATGGTCGGCGCGCAGTTTACTGTCAGTACAGTTTGCCCGGACTTCGCTAAGTGCCTTGTTCAGGCCATTGATGCGGTTCTGATTATTGTGCTTTTCGGCATAGCTAATCTCCCGCTGAATATCTTGCTCTTTTTCCTGACAAAGGGTGTTGGCGTAGCTGCCGGCACTGAGTGTGAAAAGGGTAATAGCCAAAGCGATGCGGTATTTCATTCTTGAACCTTCCATTGTGATTCGACCCTGTTACTTTGGGGTCGTTGCTCCAGGTAATAAAGCATGGGCCATAAACCCAGTTTATTAATCATAGGCACTAAACGGCGAAATCACCAAAGTGAGTGATATAATTCAGATTCCTGGAAGTTAACCAAAACGATGCGGATTATCACGTAAGCGCGACAACCACTGCACTGCCTGATTGCCATCATCCTGCTGAGCGATGACGAAGCCATGCGGTAATGTTCTGTCCAGCACGACCTTAGCTGCTGCACTTTGCGCGCTGGAATCAAAGGTGATCAGCAGCGCGTCTTTCTGTGGAGTGATACTTTTAAAACGAATTCCGTTAGCATCAAGATGATGCCAGATGGAGAAACCGTCAGGGATGCTGGCGCCCTGGTTAACGGCGCGAATGGCGAGTGTCGATTCCTGATGACGAATGGCTGACCAGGTCAGGATCAGCCCGCCTACAAACAAGATAAAGGTGGTTGTCCAGGCCAGGCGTCGAAGTGTTATGCGTGGTTTCAGCATAATTTACCCTCGGTTCCCGTATTTCTTCTTCCATAGCACAACCAGTGAACCTGCCAGACCAAACACCAGTAAAACGACCGGAAGCAGCATCAGGCATGACATGAGCTGATCTTCGTACTTGAGGAAAACCGGTGTTTTGCCCAGCAGATAACCCAGCGATGTCAGGATGAGCACCCACAACAGCCCGCTCATCCAGTTGAAGAACTGAAAACGTGCATTATTCAGGCCCGACAATCCTGCAATGGTCGGCAGTAACGTTCTGACAAAGGCAATAAAGCGGCCCACCAACAGCGCAGACAGGCCATGTTTGTGGAAAAGGTGATGCGCACGTTGATGGTAATGGGCGGGAAGATGAGAAAGCCAGTTCTGTACGATACGGGTGTTACCCAACCACCGTCCCTGTATATAGCTAACCCAACAGCCGAGGCTGGCCGCGGTAGTAAGTAACAGTACAGTTTGCGGAAAGCCCATTGCTCCTTTGGCAATAAGCACGCCGACCAGTACCAGTAAACTGTCACCAGGTAAAAAGGCCGCAGGAAGCAGCCCGTTTTCCAGAAACAAAATTGTAAACAGGACAAAATACAGCATACCAATCATAGAGGGATTGGCCAGAGTTTCAAAATCCTGAGCCCACAAGGCATTCAGTAATTGAGTCAGTAGTTCCATTCAGTATTCCTGGAGAATCGGTTGTCGTCACGCCGGTTGTCTGGAGTTTGTAATGCCGCAATTTTATTAATGTTTTTACATGGGGCGCGGTCTGACACAAATTCACGGCCTGAACTGTTCCCTGTTAAGTTGTGAAGTAAGCAAGCACTAACACACAAAAATTCAAAACGCTTTTAATTGTAACAAAGGTCAACGTAGTCCGTTATAGAAATTACGGTCGTTGAACTCTGATTTTGCTTATCGCAAAGGAGGGTGGCGAGAGGATTTACACAGGCTGACACTTTATACCTAATGCTTACCGAGCGTTATTCACAGGCACCGCCCTGATGCGCCTGTGAATATAAGAGCGTTTATTTTGCTGCGTTCGCGGCGGTATCCAGATGAACGACCGGATTTTCCGTGAAAAGATAACGGTCAGCGTTGAATTCAAAATCATCGCTGGTTTCGTTGAACAGCATCTGCTTCGTGTTCTCAAGGTGTTGCCACATCGCCAGTTTGGCCGCATGAGGATCTTTACGGATTAATGCCCGCAGGATCTGGTCATGGTCATCACACCAGTTATCTACCGTGCGGAGATCGATGTGATCGTGCAATTTCTTCCAGTAGGGGTTGTGTACGCGCTGAGTCCACATCTTTTCAACAATGGCGGCCAGAGCGGTGTTCTGCGTTGCCAGCGCGACCTGCACATGGAACTGGAGATCCCACTCAGAGTCACGGAAGCTTTTCTCGTTACGCGACTTCTCCTGGATTTCCACCAGTTTCATGATGTCCTGCTTGGTCACCTGGGTCGCGGCAAACTCAGCAATGTTGCTCTCAATGAGCTGGCGAGCCTGGAGAAGCTCAAAGGGACCATAGCTGGCAAACTCCAGGCTTTCATCCGGCGCGACATAGTGTTTTGGCTGGTTAGAGATGACGTGGATCCCCGACCCTTTACGCACTTCAACGTAGCCTTCAACCTCGAGCATGATGATGGCTTCACGGACCACGGTGCGGCTGACATTTTTTTCATCGGCGATAAAGCGTTCGGCGGGAAGTTTATCGCCCACCAGATAGACGCCCTGCTCAATGCGTTCTTTAAGATCAGCAGCAAGTTGTTGATACAAACGTCGTGGTTCGGTGATTTCCATATGCGCTCCAGGCATGATACGGCAGACTATATTTGTTATACCACTTTTGCGACTATGGCTCTACTCGCGACGATAAAAAAGCCGCCAGTTAGCTGGCGGCTTTGCAATTTATAACCTTGCTAAAAAGCGTCAGGTTAACTTTGCGTCGCGGGGTTGTTAGTTTGTGGCCCCGAGTCTATCTCGCTGGCCGGTTTGTTTTGCAACACCGTCCAGATAACCAGCGCACCGAGCAGGTCAAATACTGCCAGCACGGCAAACAGTGGGCTAAAGCCAATGGTGTCAGCCAGGGCGCCAACGACCAGCGCAAACAGGGTACTTGCAAGCCAGGCAGACATACCGGTCAGACCATTCGCGGTTGCCACTTCATTACGGCCAAACACGTCAGAAGAGAGGGTAATCAGCGCACCGGACAGTGCCTGGTGAGCAAAACCGCCGACGCACAGCAGGGCGATAGCAACGTACGGGCTGGTGAACAGACCAATCATCCCTGGGCCAATCATGAGGAATGCCCCCATGGTGACGACCATTTTACGTGAAACGATCAGGTTCACACCGAACCAGCGCTGGAACAGCGGCGGCAAATATCCCCCGACGATACAACCCAGATCGGCAAACAGCATTGGCATCCAGGCGAACATCGCAATCTCTTTCAGGTTAAAGCCGTAGACTTTAAACATGAACAGTGGGATCCAGGCGTTAAAGGTACCCCAGGCTGGTTCTGCCAGAAAACGCGGCAGCGCAATACCCCAGAACTGACGGTTACGTAGGATCTGGCCGAGCGACATTTTCTTCGCGGTGCTGTTTTTATGCTGTGATTCCTGACCGTTGAGGATGTAATCGCGCTCTTCATCAGACAGTTTTTTCTGATCGCGAGGATGTTTATAGAAGACAAGCCAGGACATGGCCCAGATGAAGCTCAGAACACCAGAGATAATGAACGCCATCTGCCAGCTGTGCATGACAATCGCCCAGACTACCAGCGGCGGAGCGATCATCGCACCAATAGAAGATCCGACGTTAAAGTAACCAACTGCAATAGAACGCTCTTTTGCAGGGAACCATTCAGAGCTGGCTTTCAGACCCGCAGGGATCATCGCGGCTTCAGCGGCACCGACAGCGCCTCGCGCGAGTGCCAGACCACCCCAGCTTCCGGCCAGTGCAGTTGCACCACAGAAGACGGCCCACAGAACGGCGAACATCGCGTAGCCCACTTTTGTCCCGAGTACATCCAGAACATAGCCAGCGACGGGTTGCATAACGGTGTAAGCAGCAGAATACGCTGCGATGATATAGGAGTACTGTTGAGTGGAGATGTGTAACTCTTCCATCAGAGTTGGCGCAGCTGCCGCCACAGTGTTACGCGTCAGATAACCCAGCACGGTGCCAAGCGTCACCAGTGCTATCATGTACCAACGTAACCCTTTAATTTTACGCATGTAAAACCTCATCGTTTTGTTATTTCCGCAAGAAGCGCGGTCATCTTCCTGTGTAGGGCGGAGGATGTTCTTTTACGAAGGGCGTAACCGATAAAAACCGGTACTCCCCGAACTTTGCCATGTAAATAATCTTGCTAATTCGGTTTCCGTACCGGTCAATCCGATGGTGGACCATCGGTAATTTGCATTCCGTCGGCTTATGTATTGCGACGGCAAAAAGATAACTTGTCATACAGCTTTAAAAGGTGAGTGCCATCACAAAAGTGTGAATCTTCGTGTGGTCATTATTTCGATTCAGCAAAGCCAGTGCTGGAGCGGTCTGGCGCACGATTTACCTCTTTGAGAGTAATTTTTTTGTCATCATTAGTTGATCTAACTCACGAAAATATCTTCAGTATATGGAAATTGGTGTGATAACTTTGACAACATCAAAACATAAGCAATCTGACGCACTCGCTGAGAGGAAGACGATAATGACCCCGTTTATGACTGAAGATTTTCTGCTGGATACCGAATTTGCCCGCCGTCTCTATCATGATTACGCTAAAGACCAGCCAATCTTCGATTACCACTGCCATTTGCCGCCGCAACAAATCGCGGAAAACTACCGTTTCAACAACCTGTATGACATCTGGCTGAAGGGCGACCACTATAAATGGCGTGCTATGCGTACCAACGGCGTCGCTGAACGCCTGTGTACCGGCGATGCGTCCGATCGTGAAAAGTTTGATGCCTGGGCCGCAACGGTGCCGCACACTATTGGTAACCCGCTCTACCACTGGACGCATCTTGAACTGCGTCGTCCATTTGGTATTACAGGTAAGCTTCTCTCACCTGCTACGGCGGATGAAATCTGGAATCAATGCAATGAATTGCTGGCGCAGGATAAATTTTCCGCGCGCGGTATCATGCAGCAGATGAACGTGAAAATGGTGGGTACCACCGACGATCCGATTGACTCACTGGAGCATCACGCCTCAGTCGCAAAAGACAGCACCTTTGCTATCAAAGTGCTGCCGAGCTGGCGTCCGGATAAAGCCTTCAATATTGAACAGGCGACCTTTAACGACTATATGGCGAAGCTGGGTGAAGTGTCTGACACTGACATTCGCCGCTTTACCGCTCTGCAGACCGCGTTGACTAAACGTCTGGATCACTTTGCTGCTCACGGCTGTAAAGTGTCCGACCACGCCCTCGACGTGGTGCTGTTTGCGGAATCTAACGAATCCGAACTGGATAGCATTCTGGCCCGTCGCCTGGCGGGTGAAACCCTGAGCGAACATGAAGTGGCTCAGTTTAAAACGGCTGTACTGGTGTTCCTTGGCGCTGAGTATGCACGCCGCGGTTGGGTACAGCAGTACCACATTGGCGCGCTGCGTAATAACAACTTGCGTCAGTTCAAACTGCTGGGGCCGGATGTAGGCTTTGACTCCATCAATGATCGTCCTGTTGCAGAAGAACTCTCCAAACTGCTGAGCAAGCAGAACGAAGAAAACCTGCTGCCCAAAACGATCCTGTACTGCCTGAACCCGCGCGATAACGAAGTGCTCGGCACTATGATTGGTAACTTCCAGGGTGAAGGTATGCCGGGCAAAATGCAGTTCGGTTCCGGATGGTGGTTTAACGATCAGAAAGACGGGATGGAGCGCCAGATGACGCAACTGGCCCAGCTCGGCCTGCTGAGCCGCTTTGTCGGCATGCTGACTGACAGCCGTAGCTTCCTGTCATACACACGCCATGAGTATTTCCGTCGCATCCTGTGCCAGATGATTGGGCGTTGGGTTGCCGCTGGTGAAGCACCGGCAGATATCCAGTTGCTGGGTGAAATGGTCAGAAATATCTGCTTCAACAATGCGCGCGACTACTTCGCCATTGAACTGAACTAAGATCCGGGGTTGATATGCAATACATCAAGATCCATACGCTGGATAACGTTGCGGTCGCGCTGGCAGACCTGGCGCAAGGTACGCAGGTAAGTGTCGATAACCATACCGTAACGCTACGACAGGATGTTGTACGTGGACATAAATTTGCACTGAGCGATATTGCGCAGGGTGAGAACGTCATTAAATACGGCTTGCCGATCGGCCATGCTCTGGCGGATATCGCAGCGGGTGAGCATATTCATGCTCACAATACGCGTACCAATCTGAGCGATCTGGATGAATACAGCTATCAACCCGACTTTCAGGAGCCAGAAGTACAACCGGCGGATCGCGATGTGCAGATCTACCGCCGGGCCAATGGCGATGTCGGGGTGCGTAACGAACTGTGGATCCTGCCGACTGTTGGCTGTGTCAACGCCATGGCGCGTCAGATGCAAACTCGTTTCCTGAAAGAGACTAACGATGCTGAAGGTATTGACGGGGTTCATCTCTTTAGTCATACCTACGGCTGTTCGCAACTGGGCGATGATCATATTAACACCCGAACTATGCTGCAAAATATGGTGCGTCATCCGAACGCGGGCGCGGTACTGGTGGTTGGCCTTGGTTGTGAAAACAACCAGGTTGATGCCTTCCGTGAAACGCTGGGCGAGTTCGATCCAGAGCGCGTCCATTTCATGGTCTGCCAACATCAGGAAGATGAAGTGGAAGCCGGGATCGAACATCTTCATCAGTTGTACAACGTGATGCGTAATGATAAGCGCGAGCCGGGTAAACTGGGCGAGCTGAAGTTTGGTCTGGAGTGCGGCGGGTCGGACGGCTTGTCTGGCATTACCGCTAACCCGATGCTGGGGCGTTTTTCCGACTACGTCATTGCTAACGGCGGTACGACTGTACTGACCGAAGTGCCGGAAATGTTCGGTGCTGAGCAACTGCTGATGGATCATTGCCGCGACGAGGCGACCTTCGAGAAGCTGGTGATGATGGTCAATGACTTCAAACAGTACTTCATTGCCCACAACCAGCCGATCTATGAGAACCCATCGCCGGGTAACAAGGCGGGTGGGATTACCACGCTGGAAGATAAATCGCTGGGCTGCACCCAGAAAGCGGGTTCCAGTAAAGTCGTGGATGTACTGCGTTACGGCGAACGTCTTAAAACACACGGCCTGAATCTGTTAAGTGCTCCGGGCAATGATGCCGTTGCGACCAGCGCACTGGCGGGCGCAGGCTGTCATATGGTGTTGTTCAGCACTGGTCGCGGTACGCCTTACGGTGGTTTTGTGCCAACGGTAAAAATCGCCACTAACAGTGAGCTGGCTGCGAAGAAAAAGCACTGGATTGATTTTGACGCCGGACAACTTATCCACGGTAAGGCCATGCCTCAGTTGCTGAACGAGTTTGTCGACACGATAGTTGAGTTTGCTAACGGCAAACAGACCTGTAACGAGCGTAATGACTTCCGTGAGCTGGCTATTTTTAAGAGTGGCGTAACGCTGTAATTATCCTTCATCTTTCGCACCACGATGGTGTTGGCTGTGTTCACTCACCCCGGTCACTTACTTCAGTAAGCTCCGGGGGATACCTGAACTTGCCACCTTGAGGTAGGACGAAATCTTTTGGGTAATTAATCTCGACTGGATTAAAAAAACGGCGTTTCATAATATGGAGCGCCGTTTGTTTTTGTGTTTCCTGACAAGGATCTTCCATGACCGCGTATTGGCTGGCCCAGGGCGTAGGTGTCATCGCCTTTCTGATCGGCATTACCACTTTCTTCAACCGCGATGAGCGCCGATTCAGGCTGCAGCTTGCTGTCTATAGTGCCACTATCGGCGTGCATTTCTTCCTGATGGGAGCGTATCCGGCGGGGATGAGCGCAGAGCTTAACACCATTCGAACGCTTGTCTCGATGCGCACCCGTAAACTGTGGGTGATGACCCTTTTCATTATCTTTACGCTGGTTCTGGGGCTGGCGAAATTACAGCACGCAATGGAGCTTCTCCCTATTGTCGGTACGCTGGCCAGCACCTGGGCGCTGTTTCGCTGTAAAGGTTTAACCGTCCGCTGTGTCATGTGGTGCGCAACAGCCTGCTGGGTTATTCACAATTTCTGGCTGGGATCAATTGGCGGCACGATGATTGAAGGAAGTTTTCTGGTGATGAACGGCCTGAACATTATTCGTTTCAGACGCATGCAAAAACGCGGAATCGATCCCTTCAAAATTGAAAAAAGCGTACAGCAAGAAAACCCCTCCGCACGATGACGGAGGGGAGGAGAGGTTAGCCACGCAGGGCGTTGTTTGCCAGACGCTCGTCTTCAGCCTGGCAAGCTGCGGCGGTAAACAATACATCTGTTGATGAGTTCAGTGCGGTTTCACAGGAGTCCTGCAATACACCGATGATAAAGCCGACGGCAACCACCTGCATGGCGATATCATTTGGGATACCAAACATATTGCACGCCAGTGGGATCAGCAGCAGAGAACCACCCGCCACGCCTGATGCGCCACAGGCACAGAGTGAAGCCACCACGCTAAGTAACAATGCTGTCGGTAAATCAACAGGGATCCCCAGCGTATTGACCGCCGCCAGCGTCAGGACGGTGATGGTAATTGCTGCCCCCGCCATATTGATGGTTGCCCCGAGTGGGATAGAAACAGAGTAGGTATCCCGGTCCAGATTCAGCTTCTCGCACAGCGCCATATTCACCGGAATATTGGCGGCTGAACTGCGGGTGAAGAATGCATAAATACCGCTTTCACGCAGACAAGCCAGTACCAGCGGGTATGGGTTACGGCGAATTTTCCAGAACACCAGCAGCGGGTTAATTACCAGCGCCACCAACAACATACACCCGACCAGCACGGCCAGCAGTTGTGCGTAGCCCCAAAGCGTTGCAAAACCGGTGGTTGCCAGAGTGGAAGAAACCAGACCAAAAATCCCGATCGGCGCGAAACGAATCACCAGTTTCACCATAAAAGTAACGGCATTGGACATATCGTTGACGAGATTTTTGGTCGTGTCGTTACCGTGGCGCAGTGCAAAACCCAGCCCGACAGCCCATACCAGAATACCGATATAGTTCGCGTTGAGCAGAGCATCAATCGGGTTAGAAACCATGCTCATCAACAGACCACGCATGACTTCGACAATACCTGATGGCGGCACAATATCGTTCGCACTACTGGAAAGATGCAGTGTGGACGGGAAAGCGAAGCTGAACACGACGGCGGCTAATGCCGCAGAAAATGTACCGAGCAGGTAGAGAAACAGAATGGGACGGATATTGGTTTTTTGTCCATGCTGGTGGTTAGCGATAGAGGCCATTACCAGCATCAGAACCAGGATTGGGGCGACGGCTTTTAATGCGCCGACGAACAGAGTTCCTAATAAACCAGCGGCTTCTGCCGATGGTTTTGAGATCAGCGCCAGCAAAATCCCCAGTATTAAACCCACCAAAATTTGTTTAACCAGGCTCCCTTGCGCCAAACGCGAGATCAGCCCCGATGAACGTTGCGTAGTCATTTCATAATCCTTTCATTGTGTTGTTGCCCGGTCTTTGTGCGTTCAGTCGACGCATCTTTCAGAATGAGGCAAATGTTTGCATAGCTGAGTATAAGGAAAGAAAGAGGTTGCGGAAGAGAATTATCCTTGATTTCGCGGCGAGATCATATTTTATAACTTTGAATTAACATTTTGATGACATGTTAAACAAAAAGCCCGACGCGTACAGTGCGCGTCGGGCCTTGTCAGATAGCTGGATGAACGTTACTGCATTTGCTGTTTTTTATCGTGCTGGTGGTTGACCCACGCATTTACAATCAGCGTCACAAACAGAATACCGAACACCACGCCTAACGAGATAGCGATAGGGATATGGTAGAAATCAACGATCAGCATCTTGATACCGATAAATACCAGAATGACAGACAGACCGTATTTCAGCATGGAGAAACGCTCCGCCACACCAGCCAGTAGGAAGTACATTGCGCGCAGACCAAGGATCGCAAACAGGTTAGAGGTCAGCACGATGAACGGGTCCGTGGTGACGGCAAAGATGGCTGGAATACTGTCGACGGCAAAAATCACATCGCTCAGCTCAACCAGAATCAGTACCAGCATCAGCGGCGTTACGAACAGCAGGCCGTTTTTACGTACGAAGAAATGCTCGTTCTCGATGGTATCGGTCATGCGTAAATGACCGCGCAGCCAGCGAACTAACGGCCTGTCGCCAATGCCGGAAGCATCCTCTTTTGCCAGCGCCATTTTCACACCGGTAAACAGCAGGAACGCACCGAACACATACAGTAGCCATTCGAATTGGGCGATAAGCCAGCTGCCGGCGAAGATCATAATCGTACGCAGGACAATCGCGCCCAGTACACCATAGACCAGTACCCGACGTTGTAGCGCCGGCGGTACGGAGAAGTAACTGAACAGCATCAGCCAGACAAAGACGTTATCAACCGCCAGCGATTTCTCGATCAAATAGCCGGTAAGGAACGCCAGAGCCTGTGGATCGGCGACGGCACGGCCCTGGGTTTCAGCCAGATACCACCAGAATGCGGCGTTAAACAGTAACGACAGTGTTACCCAGACGATTGACCAGACAGCCGCCTGCTTCATTGACATCGTATGCGCGCCACGACGGCCCTGCAGCAGCAGGTCGATGGCCAGCATAATCACCACCACAACAGCGAAGCCACCCCATAACAACGGTGTGCCGACAGTATTCATTATATTTCCCCATGCATAAAAAAACGGCCAACGCCGAATGACGTTAGCCGCTGCTTTTTATGCATAGACCTTGCCATTCGGCAAGGTCTCACTTACAACAACAAAGGAATACGGTAGCGTATTCCTTTGTTATCGCCCGGTGACCGGATGTGGTTTTTCACACATCGTAATGACGATCAACCGACAACGAAGTTACTCCCCTTTGCGGGTAACAAAGTATTACAGGCCACGTATTCAGTCAATGGCCTGTAACATCTGTTTTACATAATTTTACGCAGTCAGCGATGTATCCGCATGGTCTGCAGGGAAGATGACGCCAGTCTGACGACGAATTTCCGTTTGCAGTTTAGCGGTAATACGGCTGACGGCCAGTGCCGGGTGATCCACTTCGCCAGTTTCTACCAGATGAGCAAAAACCTCTGCCTCATAAAGCATAGTATTGATGTGTTGAGGCACAGTAAGATCCTGCGTTTTACCGCCACGTGGAACAAAGCACACCTTCTGGCACTCAGAGATTTTCTCAATAACCAGAGATCCCGATTCGCCCTGAATTTCACTGTCCAGCACAGAGTCGCTCACTTTGGAATGCTGCAAGGTGACGCTAAAATCACCGTAGTTCATTACCACAACGCCGTGGGCATCGACGCCGCTATCCAGCAGACTGGCGCTGGCCTGCACACTTTGTGGCTCACCCCAAAGCGCAATCGCTGAGGCCAGACAGTAAAAACCGATATCCATAATCGAGCCATTAGAGAACGCCGGATTAAACGTGTTCGGATTTTCACCGTCCAGGTAACGCTGGTAGCGCGACGAGTACTGGCAGTAATTGATAAACGCCTTCCTGATTTTTCCCACCTTTGGCAGGGATTGCTGCAACTGCAGGAAATTGGGCAGGCTGGCGGTCTTGAACGCTTCAAACAGCACGACCTGATTTTCGCGCGCGCAGGCGATTGCGGCATCGACTTCAGTCAGATTTGATGCCAGCGGTTTTTCGCAAATCACATGCTTTTTGTGCGTCAGAAACAGCTCTGTCTGCGGAAAGTGTAGAGAATTTGGGCTGGCAATATATACAGCGTCGATCGCGTCGCTTTGCGCCATCGCTTCCAGTGAGGTAAACAGATGCTCGACGAGATAATCGTTGGCGAAGGTTTGTGCCTGTTCAAGGCTACGGGAATAAACAGCGGTTAACTTATATTTGCCGGTTTCATGGGCGGCATCCACAAACTGGCGGGTGATCCAGTTTGTGCCAATCACTGCGAAACGTATCATAAAGGCCTTCAGGCTGAGAAAAGGGATCCTTTCGCCAATTTAGCATGCCTTGCGGTCAATGCCAGTGCGCTACTACGCAGTTTGCTTGAGTGATTGTTGCGTTAACCACAAACGGGTATCGAACTCCAGTTGATGATACTGAGGTTCCATATGGCAGCACAGTTGGTAAAACGCTTTGTCGTGCTCTTTTTCTTTCAGGTGTGCCAGTTCATGGACGACGATCATGCGCAGAAATGGCTCCGGGGCGGTGCGAAACACGGTTGCGACGCGGATCTCTGCTTTGGCTTTTAGCTTGCCGCCCTGTACGCGCGACACTGCAGTATGCAACCCAAGCGCATTCTTTAGCACGTGGATCTTACTGTCATACATCACTTTATTGAGCGGTGGGGCATTACGCAGAAACTGACTTTTCAGATCCTGAGTATATTGCCAGAGCGCTTTGTCGGTCGCGAAATCATGTGTGCCCGGATAGCGTTTTTCCAGCACTGCGCCCAGCCGCTGCTCGCTAATTAACGTGCGAACCTGGGCCAGCAGGTGTTCCGGGTAGCCCTGGAGATAAGTTAGTTGGTTCATTCATGTCCACGCAAATCATAAAAGTGTATACTCACGCACCCTTTTCAGGGATACGCCGAAATTTTACCATTCAGGAGGGCCGATGAGCCACATAGACAACGGTTTCCGTTCGCTGTCACTTAAACGTTTCCCGGAAACGGATGACGTTAACCCGCTGCTGGCGTGGGAAGCTGCAGATGAATATCTGCTGCAACAGCTGGATGATACCGAGATTAGCGGCCCGGTGATTATCCTGAATGATACTTTCGGCGCGCTGGGCTGTGCGCTGGCGGAACATACACCTTACAGCATTGGCGACTCCTATTTAAGCGAGCTGGCGACGCGTGAAAACCTGCGTCACAACGATATCGCGGAATCCAGCGTCAAGTTTCTTGATAGTACCGCTGAATACCCGCAAGCACCGGGCGTGGTGCTGATTAAGCTGCCAAAAACAATGGCTCTGCTGGAACAGCAACTGCGTGCACTGCGTGAGGTTGTTACGCCGCAAACGCGGATCATCGCTGGTGCGAAAGCGCGTGATATCCACACCTCGACGCTGGAGCTGTTTGAAAAGGTATTAGGCCCAACCACCACGACGCTGGCATGGAAAAAAGCCCGTCTGATCAACTGTACCTTTAGCAATCCTGAGCTGGCTGAAGCCTCACAAACGTTAAGCTGGAAGCTGGAAGGCACCGACTGGACTATCCACAACCACGCTAACGTGTTTTCACGCACCGGACTGGATATTGGCGCGCGTTTCTTTATTGAGCATCTGCCGGAAAATCTGGAAGGCGAAATTGTCGATCTCGGCTGTGGTAACGGCGTGATTGGCCTGACATTGCTGGAGAAAAACCCGCAAGCGAGCGTAGTGTTTGTTGATGAATCGCCAATGGCAGTGGCATCAAGCCGTCTGAACGTTGAAACCAACATGCCTGAAGCGCTGGATCGCTGTGAGTTTATGATCAACAACGCGCTCTCTGGCGTGGAACCTTTCCGTTTTAACGCCGTACTGTGTAACCCGCCGTTCCACCAGAAACATGCGCTGACCGATAACATCGCCTGGGAGATGTTTCACCATGCCCGCCGCTGCCTGAAGATCAACGGTGAGCTGTATATCGTGGCCAACCGCCACCTGGATTACTTCCACAAGCTGAAGAAGATTTTTGGCAACTGCGTCACCATCGCCACTAACAACAAGTTTGTGGTGTTGAAAGCGGTTAAAACGGGCCGCCGCCGCTAAATTCGAGTGCCGGATGGCGGCGTAAATGCCGTATCCGGCCGACAAAAGCTTAAATCTCCAGCGCTAACCTGGTGCCTTGCGCAATAGCGCGTCGGGCATCCAGTTCCATCGCCACATCGCACCCGCCAATCAGATGCACCGTTTTACCTGCCGCATTCAGCGGATCGACCAGTTCGCGTTTGGGTTCCTGACCGGCGCAGATCACCACATGATCCACGTCGAAGATCAGCGGTTCACCGTTGATCAGTACGTGCAGTCCGCCATCGTCGATCTTTTGATAGCTCACTGATGGGATCATTTTTACGCCGCGTGAAAGCAGGGTGGCGCGATGGATCCAGCCCGTTGTTTTACCTAAGCCTTGTCCTGGTTTACTGGCCTTGCGTTGCAACATGACTATCTGACGTGGGCTGCGGGATAAATGCGGCCCTTCCAGGCGTAAACCGCCTGCCTGTTGCAGACTGGTGTCGATCCCCCATTCCACACAGAATTCAGCAATATTTTGACTGGTAGGGGAGCCCGGTTGGCTCAGATACATGGCGGTATCAAAACCGATCCCACCGCAGCCAATAATCGCGACGCGTTTGCCCACCGGCGCTTTATCGCGCAGGACGTCAAGATAGGTCAACACTTTTGGGTGATCAATACCGTCGATCGGCGGCATGCGTGGCTCGATCCCACTGGCGAGGATCACTTCATCAAATGCGTGCAGATCGTGTGCGGTGACAAAATGATTCAGTTTCAGCGTCACGCCGGTCACGTCGATCATTCGGCGGTAGTAGCGCAGCGTTTCATAAAACTCTTCTTTGCCGGGGATCTGTTTGGCGATATTAAACTGTCCGCCGATCTCACCATGCGCATCGAACAGCGTCACGTGATGCCCACGTGCAGCAGCGTTAATGGCAAAGGCGAGCCCCGCAGGGCCAGCACCGACAACCGCCAGGTTTTTCAGTTGAGTGGCCGGAAGGATCGGCATTTTGGTTTCATGGCAAGCGCGTGGGTTCACCAGGCAGGAAGTGACTTTGCCAACGAAGATCTGATCCAGGCAGGCCTGGTTGCAGCCGATACAGGTATTGATCTCATCCGCTCGTCCGGTTTGTGCTTTTGAAAGAAGTTCGGCATCGGCAAGGAACGGACGCGCCATCGACACCATATCGGCATCGCCGCGAGCCAGAATGTCGTCGGCCACGGTTGGATCGTTGATACGGTTCGTGGTGACCAATGGGATCGTCACATGGCCTTTCAGCTTACGTGTCACCCAGCTAAAAGCACCGCGTGGAACCGGCGTGGCGATGGTAGGTATACGTGCTTCATGCCAGCCAATACCAGTATTAATTATGGTGGCACCTGCCTCTTCTATTGCCTGCGCCAGCTGGACCGTTTCGTCAAAGGTTCCACCATTTTCCACCAGGTCGAGCATCGACAGCCGAAAGATAATAATAAAGTCATTACCGGCACGTTGGCGTACCGCCCGAACAACCTCCACAGCAAAACGCATGCGATTGGTATAATCGCCTCCCCATTCGTCATTACGCTGGTTGGTGCGCAATGTCAGGAATTCGTTGATTAGATACCCTTCCGAACCCATCACTTCTACGCCGTCATAACCTGCTTCCCGCGCCAGTTGCGCGCAGTGAGCAAAATCCTCAATCAGTTGTAGAACTTCATCATGGGTCAGTTCATGCGGTGTAAAGCGGTTGATCGGGGCCTGAATGGCTGAAGGCGCGACCAGATGTGGCTGATAGCTGTAGCGCCCGGTATGCAGGATTTGTAGCGCAATTTTGCCACCTTCGTCGTGAACGGCATCAGTAATGATGCGATGGTGCGGCAACTGGCTGGTATCGTTCAGCGTCGCGCCACCCTCCATACCGACGCCAGATAATGCAGGAGCAATACCCCCGGTCACAATCAGGGCTACACCGTGGCGGGCGCGTTCGGCGTAGAACGCGGCCAGCCGTTCTGCACCATCGGGATACTCTTCCAGCCCGGTATGCATCGAACCCATCAGCACACGGTTTTTAAGCGTGGTGAATCCCAGATCGAGCGGGGCGAACAGCGACGGATAGCTCATAAAGGTGTCCAGTATGTAAAATTATTGTTATGTGGTCGGATGAGTTACTAATTTAGCTGGCGCTGCGTAAAAGGGAAAAGGGGAATGGCGTGATTGTGATGGGATTCAAAAAAGATGCGTATGCCTGCGAAGAAATTGCCGGATGGCAGTACTAACGCATCTACTCCGACCTACGGTATGGTGCTGCTGTAGGCTGGAGAAGGCGTAGCCGCCATCCGGCATCTGTCACACTTGCTCCACGCTCACCCGTAATGCAGCCAGGGCTTTGCGCGTTGATCGTATTACCAGTTCGCATTGCTCGATTGTTAATGTTAACGGCGGTTCGATACGGATCGTCTTTGCGTTATTCAGTGTTCCGGCCACCAGTACCCGCTGGCGGAACATCTCACTGGCAAAGTTGTAACCTATCTCATTATCGACAAATTCAATCGCCATTAGCATGCCTTTCCCACGTACGTCATGCACAAGGTCCGGGTATTCCCGCGCCAGCTGTCGGAAGCCATCCAGCAACATATCGCCTTTCTGTTCTGCCTGGGCTGGTAAATTTTGCTCCAGCAGAACATTGATAGTTGCCAGCGCCGCTGCACAGGAAAGCGGGTTGCCGCCAAAGGTGGTGGTGTGCAGGAAGGGGTTATCAAACAAAACGGAGAACACCTCTTCAGTCGCGATTGTCGCCCCAATGGGCATTACACCGCCGCCCAGCGCTTTTGCCAGACACATGATGTCGGGCTGCACGTTTTCGTGTTCGCAGGCGAACATCTTACCGGTACGCCCCATGCCTGTTTGTACTTCGTCGAGGATCATCAGCGCGCCAAACTCATCGCAGAGTTTACGTACGGCGGTCAAATACCCCTGCGGCGGTAGGATCACTCCGCCTTCACCCTGAATCGGCTCCAGAATAACGGCAGCCACATCGTCACCTGTTTTTTTACACTCGCTGAGTACGGTGCGCATCGCGTCAGTATCGCCAAAAGGAACATGACGGAAGCCCGGCAGCAGCGGCATAAATGGTTTACGGAAGGTGGATTTAGCCGTGGCGGACAGCGAGCCCAGCGATTTTCCGTGGAAAGCGCCACTGGTGGCAACAAACGTAAATTTGCCGCGCGGTGACTGGTACGCTTTCGCCAGCTTCAGTGCCGCTTCGACTGACTCGGTCCCACTGTTGCTGAAGAAACTGTATTTCAGCTTTCCGGGTGCCAGCGCGGCAAGCGTTTTTGCCAGCATGGCTCGTAATGGATCAAGCAATTCCTGGCTGTGCAGAGGTTGTTTCGCGAGTTGATTCTGTACGGCGGAGACCACTACTGGATTACGGTGCCCCACGTTGAAAATTCCAAAACCCCCCAGGCAATCGACAAACTCCTGTCCCTGGGTGTCGACAAGCGTATTCAGGCTTCCCGCTTGCCACTCTACGGCTCCGTAATCCCCGCCGGCAGTTACAGATTTTCGATACTCTAAAAACCCTGGATTAACATGCTCTTTGAAGTAATCAATCACCTCTCGGTTAAGTGCTTTCATCTCCTCATGATCAAGCGTTCGCTTCTCAATGAGATTCAGTGCGTGTGCGCTGCAGGCCAGAGCCGATGCGCTGGAAGGTAACCTGTTCAAAATATGCTCCCGGAGCTCGCGTATCACATGATACTGAATTAAGTATTGCAGGGATTGCGCCATCCCGGCGCGCTTAACGAAAATCGGGATAAACGCCAGGAAATAACTCGCTTGTGCAACATTTAATCTCAAACATTAACATTTGCTGGTATTTTGCCCAGGTTTACAGCCAGAAAACAGACGGGAAAAGTGGCCTACTGCGCTAAAAGTGGGCAAAAATTGTACTATTGCAGTGCGTGGAGTGAAGTGTTGTTGAATAGTTTCGTTACGAAAGTATTTTAAATCAATGAATTAGAAAACATACAGATTTTGAGGTTTAATCGCAAATTGCGATCTAAATCAAATTTAACAACTAAAGTTAAAAAGATTAGCGCCGAAATAACATAAGCCGAAAGAGTTAACAACCAGATAACCTGCACAGGACGCAACCATGTCTTCTCATCCCTACGTTAGTCAGCAAAATACACCGCTGGATGATGATATCACCCTCATGTCGACCACCGATTTACAAAGCTATATTACCCATGCGAACGATACCTTTGTTCAGGTCAGCGGCTATCAGCTGAATGAATTGCTCGGTAAGCCGCATAACCTGGTTCGTCATCCGGATATGCCAAAAGCGGCGTTTGCGGATATGTGGTACACGCTGCAGCAGGGCGAGCCGTGGAGTGGGATTGTGAAAAACCGACGTAAAAATGGCGATCACTATTGGGTGAGAGCCAACGCGGTGCCGATGGTGCGGGATGGACATGTTACCGGGTATATGTCCATCCGGACCCGGGCGACGGAGGAAGAGATCGCGGCGGTAGAGCCTTTATATAAGGCGCTGAATGAAGGGCGTTGTAACAGGCGTATTCATAAAGGGCTGGTGGTGCGTAAAGGCTGGCTGGGTAAACTCCCGTCGCTCCCGGTGCGCTGGCGGGTACGTAGTGTGATGGCATTGATGTTTGCCGTGCTGGCCGTTGCGTTGCAGCAGATGGGGACTGAATGGCCGCTACTGCTGATGAGTGCGCTGGTGATGCTGGCTGGAACGGCGATCTTCGAATGGCAAATTGTACGCCCAATCGAGAATGTTGCCCGTCAGGCGCTGAAAGTCGCGACCGGAGAGCGCAATAGCGTGTCGCACCTTAACCGCAGCGATGAATTGGGGCTGATGTTACGGTCAGTGGGGCAACTGGGATTAATGTGTCGCTGGCTTATCCATGATGTTTCAAGCCAGGTTTCCTGTGTGCGTAACGACAGCGAAACGCTGGCAAAAGGCAGTGATGATTTGAACCGGCACACGCAACAGACGGTAGAAAATGTGCAGGAAACGGTGACGACGATGAACCAGATGGCGGCGTCGGTGAAGCAAAACTCCGCGACAGCATCCGCTGCCGACAAGCTCTCCATTGCAGCCAGCAGTGCGGCAACGCAGGGTGGTGAGGCGATGGACACCGTCATTAAAACGATGGACGATATTGCTAATAGCACCCAGCGGATCGGCACTATCACTACTCTGATTAACGATATTGCCTTCCAGACTAACATTCTGGCGTTGAACGCAGCGGTTGAAGCCGCGCGAGCGGGCGAGCAGGGGAAAGGGTTCGCCGTGGTGGCGGGAGAGGTACGCCATCTTGCCAGCCGTAGCGCCAGTGCGGCGAATGACATCCGCAAATTGATCGATGCCAGCGCTGACAAAGTGCAGTCTGGTTCCGATCAGGTTCACGCTGCCGGGCGCACAATGGACGACATTGTGGCGCAGGTACAAAACGTTACCCAACTGATTGCCCAAATCAGCCACTCCACGCTGGAACAGGCGGATGGGCTTTCCAGCCTGACTCGCGCGGTGAATGAATTGAGCAGCATTACGCAGAAAAATGCAGAACTTGTCGAAGAGAGTGCCCACATTTCAGCGATGGTGAAACATCGTGCCGGGCGTCTGGAAGATGCCGTAACGGTCCTGCATTAACCTCAGGTGTGAAGGCGGAACAACGGGTTCCGCCTTTTGACCGGTTTGTTTTAATCTAACTGGGTGATGTCCAGTGAGGCACGATCGATAATACCGATGATTTTTTTGATCTGCGCATCGCTGGTATCACCATGATTAACCCGCAGATCCAGTACGGCCTTGAAGTTATCCAGCGCCCGTTTCATTTGCGGATTTTTACGTAATTCAAAACCCACACAACGCGCTTTAATGCGTTCGTGGATATGTTCCAGATGCTCACGGTTTTCATCAAGCCACTGCTGACCTTGCGTGGTGATCGTTATCTGTTTACGTCCGCTTTCTTCATCGTTGATGACAATCAGTTCCTGGTCCTGCAAAAAATCCAGCGTCGGATAAATCACGCCGGGGCTTGGTGTGTAATTACCCTGGGTCAGTGTTTCGATGGCTTTGATCAGTTCATAGCCGTGGCTGGCATCGCGGGTCAAAATATCCAGAATCACCAGGCGCAATTCGCCGTGGCCGAAAAAGCGCTGACGACGGCCGCCGCCGCCCCGGCCATGGCGATGTCCGCAGCCGTGCTCGTGGTGGTGCTCTTTGTTACAACCTTCGTGGCGATGTTCTTCACTTTTGCAGCAACCCTGATGGTGATGCTCGGTGTCATGGCCTTCGTGGTGATGCCTTTCACCTTTGCAGCATCCTTCGTGTTGGTGTTCTGCTTTTTTGCAGCAACCTTCATGTTGGTTTTGCATCATCTTCTCCTGATGTTATTTAGATATATCTAATTTATATCTAAAATCTGGTGTTTTGCAAGGATGTTATTTTTATTGATTATAATATATTGATTTTTATTATTTTTAATTCGGTGTTGTCGTTCTGATAAGCAGAGCGAGACTATATCAAAAAAAGTGCTTGCAATATTTGTAACTAGCAATCATTATCATTTAAAAATTTAATTAGATATATCGTATTATTTTCACGAAGGCGGAAAAATGACAAAAAATACCCCACGCTACCCACAGCGCGTTCGTAATGAACTGCGCTTTCGCGAACTCTCAGTTCTGCGCGTTGAACGCATAAGCGCGGGTTTTCAGCGTATCGTTCTTGGCGGTGACGCACTGGATGGCTTTAGCTCACGCGGTTTTGATGATCACTCCAAAGTCTTTTTTCCTGAACCGGGTACGCATTTTGTGCCGCCAGTGGTGACGGATGAGGGCATTGTCTGGGCAGAGGGAGTCCGTCCTGCATCCCGGGATTACACGCCGCTGTATGATGAAGCGCGTCATGAGCTGGCGCTGGATTTCTTCATTCATGACGGCGGCGTGGCGAGTACCTGGGCGATGAACGCCCGTGAAGGTGACAAGCTGACAATCGGTGGACCACGCGGTTCTCTGGTGGTACCAGAAGACTATGCGTATCAGGTTTACGTGTGTGATGAGTCGGGAATGCCAGCTCTGCGCCGCCGCCTGGAAGCGCTGAGTCGTTTAGCGGTGCGTCCAGAGGTGACTGCACTGGTGAGCGTGCAGGATGCAGCCTGCCAGGATTATCTTTCCCACCTCGACGGGTTTGCTATCCAGTGGTTTGTCGGTCATAACGAGCAGGCGGTGAACGACGTGCTGGCGCAACTAAATGTACCTGCAGAAGATTATTTCATCTGGATAACAGGCGAAGGAAAAGTGGTGAAAAACCTGAGTGCCCGCTTTGAAACCGAGGCGTTCGATCAGCAACTGGTACGTGCAGCTGCTTACTGGCACCAACGCAAAGCCGCTGATCAATAATTAGACGGAGGAACGCCAAAGGCCTGGCGAAACGCGTAGCTAAATGCCGCGGTGCTCGAATAACCCACGTCGAGTGCGGCGGCGGTCACGCTTTTATTTTTCTTAAGCATTAATACGGATTCCAGAATCCGCATTTTTTGCTTCCAGACGCTGAAAGGTAATCCCGTTTCTTTTTTGAAATGGCGCGAAAATGTGCGAGGCGACATGCCGAGATGCTGCGCCCAGTACTCTAACGAATGCTCCAGCGCGGGGGATTCCTGTATTGTCCGGCAGATTTTTGTTAATTCGCGATCCTGTGGCCAGGGTAATACAAAGGCAACTTCCGGTAACTGCAAAATAATATCGACCAATACGCTGACCAGCTTCCCTTCTTTTGACTGACGATCGTAATGGCCCGAAATTAAGTTGGTCGCGTAATGAATAAACTCTCGGGCGAAATCACTGATGGCGACCACTTTACACTCATCAATACGTTTCTCCAGAAAGTCCGGTTTAATATCCAGATTCTCTAAATGAACATCATCCAGCGCCCACACCGCATGTTCAATATTATGAGGGATCCAGATTCCATAATGCGCGGGGATTATCCAGCATTTGCCGGCGACATCAATACGCATGCTTCCCTTGCGGGCAAAATGAAACTGGGTAAAAGAGTGTGAGTGCTGCGGTACATGGTTATTCGCTTCAAGGACATATGAGCGAAAGTAAACATCCTGCGGCAGTTCTGCCATTGAGTCATCCGGGAAGGAATTCCACTGTTTCTGCTTGATGGTTTCCATAAAGAAATACGTAATGCTCCCGGTTATGTGGCCTCTACTCGATAGATCTTGTCCGCAAATCATAATACATACACTCTGTTTTCCATAATAATCTTGCCTAAGAATTATTAGCCCACTTTTGGTAAAGACCATGGACACGCTTTGTTCAGATGCTGTAATCGTAAATGAAACAAATGATAATTGGACGCGGATGGGGAAAGAGCTGCTCCAGCAGGCTGATATCCAGATCAATGGTTCGCGTGCCTGGGATATTCAACTTCATCATGCCGGTTTCTTTAAACGGGTACTGCAACAAGGTTCTTTAGGGCTTGGCGAAAGCTATATGGAAGGCTGGTGGGACTGCGAACGGCTCGATATTCTGTTCTGCAAGATCCTCAAAGCAAAACTCGATCAAAAAATGCCGGGCAATCTGAAAGATATTTTACGCATTGCCAGTGCACGCCTTTTTAATTTGCAGTCGCGCAGCCGGGCCTGGATTGTCGGCAAAGAGCATTATGATATTGGTAATGATCTCTTCGCCCTGATGCTTGATCCGTACATGCAATATTCCTGTGGCTACTGGAAAGATGCGACCTCATTAGAGGATGCGCAAAATGCCAAATTAAAAATGATCTGCGAGAAGTTGCAACTGAAGCCGGGGATGCGTTTACTGGATATCGGTTGCGGATGGGGTGGCCTGGCAGAATATGCAGCGCGCCATTATGGCGTGGCGGTAGAGGGTGTCACCATCTCGAAAGAGCAACAGAAAATGGCGCAGCAGCGCTGTGACGGGCTGGATGTCACCATTCTGCTTCAGGACTATCGTGACCTTGATAAGCACTACGATCGTATTGTCTCCGTGGGGATGTTCGAACATGTGGGGCCGAAAAACTACGATACCTATTTCAGTATCGCTGACCGCTGTTTAAAACCTGATGGCCTCTTTCTGCTTCACACCATTGGCAGCAATAAAAAAGGGATGAGTGTAGATCCGTGGATCAATAAATATATTTTCCCGAACGGATGTTTACCGGCGATATCGCATATTGCCGAGGCCAGTGAGTCGCGGTTTGTGATGGAGGACTGGCATAACTTCGGTAGTGATTATGATAAAACGCTGATGGCCTGGCACCAGCGTTTTAATCAGGCATGGCCAGAGTTGTCTTCACATTACTCCGCCACTTTTAGAAGAATGTTCAATTACTATTTATGCGCATGCGCCGGAGCTTTCCGCGCCCGAGACATTGAGCTTTGGCAGGTACTGTTTAGCCGTGGCGTCGAGGGCGGTATTCGCGTTTATCGCTAATAGGGTTAGTAGAGAGATTCATGCGAACTCGTGCCAACGCCTGTCGCATTTATCGAGAACATTTGATTCCTGAATCGAGTTCCGCTCACCGTAAAGCGCGCCCTGAGCCAGCATTCATGCTGGCTCCCCTGGCCTTACGGAAACGCGTCGGCAATTTTCAACCGGACCCGCCACACCTCACCACCTGAGTTTTTTGAAGGACTATTTGAGAGCATTCTCTGCCAGCGCTTTAAACACCATCGCGACAGCATGTGCGCCGGGGTCCATATTACCGAGCAGGCTTTCGCTATTGAGGTAAGACGCGCGACCCGCGTTGGCTTTGCTCGACAGACAAGTGCGTTCTGCGCCAGCTTGTGCGGCCTCAAAAGCAGCTTGCAGGTTTTGCGGTTGTGCCAACAGAGAGGTTAGTGCGGGCTGCAACGCATCAATCATCGTGCGATCGCCTTCATCCGCGCCACCGTAAAACTTCATCTGAGCCAGACCCGTATTCAGCGCTTCGGCAACCTCAGCACCTTGTTCCAGTTTCTGCCCGGCTGCGGTAAAGAAGATGGACATCAGCACGCCGCTGGAACCTCCCATAACCACAGTCAGACGCTCCCCAATCAACGCGAACAGCGTGGCCAGATCAGCAAGCGGTAGTTGCTTACGCTGTAGCTGGTCGGCAATTTCACGTGCGCCTGCCGCAAAGGTTGAACCGGTATCACCATCACCCACTTTGGCATCCAGCGCGTTGAGATGTGCTTCCAGGCCGGAAAGCGTCCCGGTGACCTGTTCAATGATTCCGGCTACCAGCGCGTTCTCTGAAGGCTGGAATTCCACGCGTGCACTGCGCTGAGATGATGGCACGGTAGTGATTTCACGTGGTGGTACGGGGGTTGGCCAACTGGTGGTTTCCACCTCGGTTAACAGCGCTTTTTCGATGCTCTCTTCCAGCACGATGGCCGTCAGCGAAAAGCCTTTCATATCCAGAGCTGTGACCAGCGAGGCAGGGCCAATCAGCCAGTCGATGCGCGAGTGCAGTGGGCTGGTTGCCAGTTCGTGGGTCAGAATAGCCATTTCCGCAATCGACACGCCGCCGAGGTTATTAATCATCACTGCCAGGCGACCGGTTTCAGGCAGCACGGCAATCAGCTTATCTACCATCAGATTGACAATCTGCGCACTGTTTTGGGTGGAGATCACGGATGCGCCCGGCTCACCGTGAATACCCATTCCCAGTTCTGCATGCCCCGAATGATGACGTGGTGCAGTCTCGGTTTCCTGCGGCAGATGACAACTGGAGAGCGCAACACCAAGGCTGAAGGTGTTGTTTGCCGCATATTGCGCTTCACGCAGGACGGTGGCGAGGTTATAGCCGCGCTCGGCAAAATAGCCGGCAATTTTATGTACCAGAATAGTCCCGGCGATACCGCGAGGATGTTTGTTATCCGGCAGCGAAATGTCATCACCGACGATCAGCATCTCGACGTTATAGCCAAGCCGACGGGCTTTCTCTGCCGCAAGACCAAAGTTAAGACGGTCGCCAGTGTAATTCTTAACGATCAACAGGCAACCTGCGTCACCGGTTACCGCCTGAATGGCTGTCAGTACCGCATCCACGCTTGGCGAAGCAAATACGTCGCCACAGACAGCTGCGGTTAACATGCCCTTGCCGATAAACCCGACATGAGCGGGTTCGTGCCCTGAGCCACCGCCGGAGATCACTGCCACGTTATTTTTATTGAGGTCGCGACGTACCACGATACGAATGGCTGGATCGCTCTCCAGACGTGCCAGGTTGTTCCACGGGCTGGAGATGATCGTACCGTCGATAACGTCGTTTACGAGATGGTTGCGCTGATTAAAAAAGAATTGAGACATAACGGCTCCTGGAGATTAAGAGTAAAACAAACCCCCGGATGCATTGACATGGTGCGGAGGCGATGGAGAGATTTTGGCTGAGTCAGTGCGGAAAAAAACACATGCAAAATGAGTTTCATTACGGAACATGAATGTTCTTTTTTGTTCCAAAATGGAACGTAACTGTACGAAAAAATTACACAATGCGAACCCGAACAACTTTTTTCTCTTTGTATTAGAGAGGGTAATACGTCGCAGGATGCTATTTTCGGATGGTTACGACGGTGGTGGAGAGGAAATGCAAAACCTGATTTTAGTTACCCGCGCGGCATTGGCGCTAAATGAGCGGATCGGGATCGCAAACCTTATTAATTTCAGGGTTAATCGTTCCAATATGGAACGTCAGTCATTTTTATCTGTTTCATATCAGAACAAAAAGACGAAAGATTTTTTTGTTCACGCCTCGCCATACAGTTATTGCATCGCTCCGGTACCCCTTCGTTTTGCTATCTACATCAGGCTAAACAGGTGAACGCCAGGGCTCATCATGTAAAAACATGTACTTATTTGAGGATGAAAGGAATGCTAAAAGTTATTCAATCTCCAGCCAAATATCTCCAGGGTCCTGACGCTTCTATCTTATTTGGTCAATACGCTAAAAATCTGGCGGACAGCTTTTTCGTGATTGCAGATGACTTCGTGATGAAGCTGGCGGGGGAGAAAGTGCTCAACGGCCTGCACAGCCACGACATTAGCTGTCATGCGGAACGCTTTAATGGTGAATGCAGCCATGTGGAAATTAATCGTCTGATTGCCATTTTGAAACAACATGGCTGCCGTGGCGTTGTGGGGATTGGCGGCGGGAAAACGCTGGATACAGCCAAAGCGATTGGCTATTACCAGAAGCTGCCGGTGGTGGTGATTCCGACTATTGCCTCTACTGATGCACCAACCAGTGCGCTGTCCGTTATCTATACTGAAGCCGGTGAGTTTGAAGAGTATCTGATCTACCCGAAAAACCCGGATATGGTGGTGATGGATACGGCGATTATCGCCAGGGCGCCGGTGCGTCTGCTGGTTGCCGGAATGGGCGATGCGCTTTCAACCTGGTTTGAAGCGAAAGCCTGTTACGATGCCAGAGCGACCAGCATGGCGGGCGGGCAGTCCACGGCGGCGGCACTGAGCCTGGCACGCCTGTGCTATGATACGTTGCTGGCAGAAGGCGAAAAGGCACGCTGTGCAGCGCAGGCTGGCGTGGTGACGGATGCACTGGAGCGTATCGTGGAAGCGAATACTTATCTCAGCGGCATCGGCTTTGAAAGCAGCGGTCTCGCGGGCGCACATGCGATCCATAACGGCTTCACGATTCTGGAAGAGTGCCACCATTTGTACCATGGTGAAAAAGTTGCGTTTGGTACGCTGGCACAACTGGTCCTGCAAAATAGCCCAATGGAAGAGATAGAAACCGTGCTGGATTTCTGCCAGAAAGTTGGCCTGCCGGTCACGCTGGCGCAAATGGGCGTAAAAGAAGGCATCGACGACAAGATTCATGCCGTTGCCAAAGCGACCTGTGCGGAAGGTGAAACCATTCACAATATGCCGTTCCCGGTGACACCAGAAAGTGTTCATGCCGCTATTCTGACGGCGGACCTGCTGGGGCAGCAGTGGCTGGCACGTTAATCAGGCGTCGGTAAGCCTCTTTCCGGCATCTTTTCTCCCCTCTGACAGTCTCTGCCGGAGGGGTTGTCTATGGTAAAACAGCGGAAATGGATATGACGGCGCACACTCAGGACATCGGGAAGGAAGTCTCTTCGGTCATCGCCCAGTCATGGCATCGTTGCAGCAAGTTTATGCAGCGTGAAACGTGGCAGGCGCCGCATCAGGCGCAGGGACTGACTTTTGAGTCGATTTGTCGACGTAAGACTGCGCTGCTGACGATAGGTCAGGCTGCGCTGGAAGATGCCTGGGAGTTTATGGACGGACGTCCCTGCGCGCTGCTTATTCTGGATGAGTCTGCCTGTATTCTCAGCCGTTGCGGCGATCCACAGACGGTAGAACAACTGGCGGAACTTGGGTTTCTGGATGGTAGCTACTGTGCTGAGAGCATCATTGGCAGCTGTGCATTGTCGCTGGCGACAATGCCAGGACAACCGACAAAAACCAGCGGGGATCAGCACTTTAAACAGGCGCTACATCCGTGGTCATTTTGCTCAACGCCGGTGTTTGATAACCACGGGCGACTGTTTGGCTCGATTTCGCTTTGCTGCCTGGTAGAGCATGAATCCATTTCTGATTTATCGCTGACGCTGGCGATTGCCAGGGAAGTCGGTAATTCTTTGCTGACCGACAGCCTGTTAGCCGAATCTAACCGACATCTCAATCAGATGTACGGATTGCTGGAGAGTATGGATGATGGCGTGATGGCCTGGAACGAGCAGGGCGTACTGCAGTTTCTCAATGCACGCGCCGCCATGCTGTTGCATCTGGATGCCCAAGCCAGCCAGGGGAAAAACATTAATGACCTGGTCAATTTACCCACCCTGCTGCGTCGTGCGATTAAACATGCCCGCGGCCTGAATCACGTCGAAGTCACCTTTGAGAGTCAGCATCAGTTTGTTGATGCGGTCATTACTCTGAAGCCGATTGTAGAAGAACAGGGCAACAGCTTTATTTTGCTATTGCATCCGGTTGAGCAAATGCGTCAGTTGATGACCAGTCAACTGGGCAAGGTTAGCCATACTTTTGAACAGATGTCGACGGATGATCCGGAAACCCGGCGTTTGATTCATTTTGGTCGCCAGGCGGCCAGGGGAAGTTTCCCGATCCTGTTGTGCGGTGAAGAGGGGGTGGGTAAAGAGCTTCTCAGTCAGGCCATTCACAATGAAAGCGAACGTGCCAGCGGCCCTTATATTGCCGTGAACTGCCAGTTGTATGCCAACAGCGTACTGGGGCAGGACTTTACGGGCAGTGCACCAACCGATGATGAAAATGGTCGACTGAGTCGCCTCGAACTGGCGAACGGTGGCACGCTGTTTCTGGAAAAAATTGAGTATCTGGCGCCGGAGCTACAATCTGCTCTGTTACAGGTGATCAAGCAGGGGGTGTTGACTCGCCTCGATGCCCGTCGGTTGATCCCGGTTGATGTGAAAGTGATCGCCACTACCACGGTAGATCTTGCGAATCTGGTGGAGCAAAACCGCTTTAGCCGCCAGCTGTATTACGCACTACACTCCTTTGAGATTGTTATTCCACCGCTGCGGGCGCGGCGTAACAGTATTCCGGCACTGATTCATACGCGCCTTAACAGCCTGAAGAAACGCTTTTCATCCAGCCTGAAACTGGACGACGACGCGCTGGCACAACTGGTAGCTTATTCGTGGCCGGGCAATGACTTCGAGCTAAACAGCATTATCGAGAATATCGCCATCAGCAGCGATAACGGCCATATTCGCCTGAGCAATCTGCCGGATTATCTGTTTGCCGAACGTCCAGGTCTGGAGGCCGCATCGTCGCTGCTTCCTGCCAGCCTGACGTTTACCGCCATCGAAAAAGAGGCGATCATCCACGCTGCTCGTGTTACCAGTGGGCGTGTGCAGGAGATGTCGCAACTGCTGAACATTGGGCGTACCACGCTGTGGCGCAAGATGAAACAGTACGACATTGATGCCAGCCAGTTTAAACGCAAACATCTGGAGTAGTTTCTTCAATTCTGGCCATTGAGAACAGCGCATCCGATAAGCGATTGATGTAACGCTTAAGCTCTCCGCGTACGGCAATTGTTCTGTCCATTGCTGTGAGAATACGCTCCAGCCGTCGTGTCAGCGTTCGTGCAACGTGCAATTGCGCAGATGCCAGATTTTTCCCTGGAGTCACAAACTCTTTAAGCGGGCCACTTTGCGCCATATTGCGGTCAATCAGTTGCTCCAGTGTCTGAATATCCCCTTCGCCAATGGTCTGTTTTAAACGGGAAAGACCTTTTTCATCACTGGCTAGCTCGGCGCCCAGCACAAACAGTGTTTTCTGGATGGCGTGTAGATCCTGCTGTAGCTCTGTTTGCCGGGTCGTAGCGTAGCAGACGCCAAGCTGGGAAATCAGCTCATCTACGGTGCCGTAGGCATTAACGCGGATATCATCTTTGTCGATACGACTGCCGCCAAACAACGCGGTAGTGCCCTTATCGCCGGTTCGGGTATAGATGCGATACATTTATGTTATCTCACTGAAGGGAAGAACTTTGACCAGTTGACCGGCGTTGGCGCCAAGGGTGCGAACCTGTTCGATTCCGGCAGCGATATGCCCACAGACCAGCGCACGATCCTCGGGTAACTGGGCATGGGTTAAGGCAATATCCCCCGTCACGCTGAGGCCGAGACCAACGCGCAGCGCCGAGCTTTTTGCTGCCCGTTTGCTGAGCGCCAACGCGCTCTCATTCTCGTCGTAACTGATGGCCTTGCAGGGGACGCCTTGCTCTTCCAGTCCCCAGCACAGCTCATCAAGCACGCGAGTATCCTGCCAGCGCGAGTGATAAAAAAGATGCACACCTGGAGATGAAAGTGACATTGCGTCCCCCCTTTTTCAGTCAGAACGCCTGGCGGAAGATTTCGGCAACCTCTTTCTCATTCCCTTTACGCGGGTTCGAGAACGCGTTGCCGTCTTTCAGCGCCATTTCCGCCATATACGGGAAATCTTCTTCTTTTACGCCAAGCTCGCGCAGATGCTGCGGAATCCCGATATCGGCAGAGAGGCGGGCAATCGCATGAATCGCCAGTTCAGCGGCGTCCATGGTGGACAGGCCATCTGTGTTCTCGCCCATAAAACCGGCGATATCAGCGAATTTTTCCGGGTTGGCAATCAGGTTATAACGCGCCACGTGTGGCAGCAGAACAGCATTTGCCACGCCGTGCGGCATGTCATACAGGCCACCTAGCTGGTGTGCCATGGCATGCACGTAGCCGAGGTTGGCGTTGTTAAAGGCCATACCCGCCAGCAGAGAGGCATAGGCCATATTTTCGCGGGCTTTCAGGTTGCTGCCCAGCGCGACGGCCTGACGTAAATTACGGGCGATCAGGCGAATCGCCTGGATAGCAGCGGCATCGGTGACCGGGTTGGCATCTTTTGAAATATACGCCTCAACGGCGTGAGTCAATGCATCCATCCCGGTGGCGGCGGTGAGTGGTGCAGGCTTTCCGAGCATCAGCAGTGGATCATTAATAGAGACAGACGGCAGGTTGCGCCAGCTGACAATAACGAATTTCACTTTTGTTTTGGTGTTAGTCAGCACGCAGTGGCGGGTCACTTCGCTGGCGGTACCGGCGGTGGTATTGACCGCAACGATTGGAGGCAGCGGGTTGGTCAGTGTTTCAATTCCGGCATAGCTGTAGAGATCGCCTTCATGAGTGGCGGCGATGCCAATGCCTTTACCGCAGTCGTGCGGGCTACCGCCACCGACGGTGACGATAATATCGCACTGCTCTTTACGAAAAACTGCCAGGCCATCACGTACGTTGGTGTCTTTAGGATTCGGCTCGACGCCATCAAAAACCACTACCTCAATACCGGCTTCACGCAGATGGCTGAGGGTTTTATCTACCGCACCGTCTTTAATTGCCCGCAGGCCTTTATCAGTAACCAGAAGTGCTTTTTTCCCACCCAGTAGTTTGCAGCGTTCGCCGACGACGGAAATAGCATTAGGGCCAAAAAAGTTCACATTTGGCACCAGGTAATCAAACATACGATAGCTCATAATATACCTTCTTAAGTTTAATTTATAATTCAGAGAAGCAATTCAGTGCGCTTTGGGCTAATAACATATCCTGTTCAACAGTGCCGCCACTGACGCCGACAGCACCGATTGTTTTTCCGTTTGATATGACAGGCAAGCCGCCGCCAAAAATAACTATTCGCTGTTGGTTGGTTAGCTGTAAACCATATAGAGAAGTACCAGGTTGTACCACATCAGTAATTTCGTGAGTACCTTGTCGCAGGCAGCAGGCGGTATACGCTTTATTGAGAGAAATGTCACAACTGGTGATAAATGCCTCGTCCATACGTTGCATCAGCAGCGCATTTCCGCCGTGATCAACAACAGAAAAGACTACCGGAACGTTGATTTCATGCGCTTTCGCCTCGACTGTGGCTGCCATTTTCTTTGCTGCCGCCAGTGTGATGGTGGCGATGGGTTGGGTCTTATTCACATTATCTCCTGACAAGATTGTAGGGCTGAGGTCGCGAAAAATATTGTGCGTCAGCTATTTTTTTAGTGGATTTTCTTTATTCTCGCGCTGCGTGTTATTAAGTCAATAGGGTGAGGTTTTCTAAAAAATTAAGTTTATTTACTGCTTTTGGCATTTGTTGATAATGATCATTTAACCCTGTCACAATTCGCTGTGAATATTTCAGATAGCCGTTTCAATGTGGAACGAAGAAGTTTAATTACGTACCAAATTGGAACGAAATTAATTTAATTTTTTTATTGGTCTGCTCATTTAAAGTTCGGATATTGCTGATGAAAGGCGATTGCCGGGGATTTAATCCTCCGGCGATCTGGCCCAGCGTCTCTATTCTTTATCTTTTGAGTCTATAAATTATGAGAAGATCAAAACGATTCGAAGCCCTTGCCCGGCGGCCTGTAAACCAGGATGGGCTTATTGGCGAATGGCCGGAAGAAGGGCTAATCGCCATGGAAAGCCCCTACGACCCGGCGTCGTCGGTGAAGGTGGAAAATGGTCGTATTGTTGAGCTGGACGGCAAGAGCCGCGCGCAGTTCGACATGATTGACCGTTTTATTGCCGACTATGCCATTAATGTCTCCCGGACAGAGCAAGCGATGCAGCTCGATGCGCTGGACATAGCCAGAATGCTGGTGGATATCCACGTCAGTCGGGAAGAGATTATTGCGATTACCACCGCAATCACCCCGGCGAAGGCGGTGGAAGTGATGGCGCAAATGAACGTGGTGGAGATGATGATGGCGCTGCAAAAAATGCGTGCCAGACGGACTCCCTCAAACCAGTGCCACGTCACCAACCTGAAAGATAATCCGGTCCAGATTGCCGCCGACGCTGCCGAGGCGGGGATCCGTGGCTTTTCCGAACAGGAAACGACAGTGGGTATCGCTCGCTATGCGCCGTTTAACGCACTGGCGCTACTGGTTGGCTCACAGTGTGGTCGCCCTGGCGTGCTTACGCAATGTTCTGTTGAAGAAGCCACGGAGTTGGAACTGGGGATGCGTGGATTCACCAGTTACGCCGAAACGGTATCGGTATACGGGACTGAGTCGGTGTTTACCGATGGCGATGATACCCCATGGTCAAAAGCCTTTCTCGCCTCGGCTTATGCTTCTCGCGGACTGAAAATGCGCTATACCTCCGGTACCGGATCTGAAGCGCTGATGGGTTATTCAGAAAGTAAATCAATGCTCTATCTCGAGTCGCGCTGCATTTTTATCACCAAGGGAGCGGGCGTTCAGGGGCTGCAAAACGGTGCGGTTAGTTGTATCGGGATGACCGGCGCGGTGCCGTCGGGGATCCGCGCGGTGCTGGCGGAAAACCTGATTGCCTCGATGCTCGACCTTGAAGTGGCATCAGCGAATGACCAGACCTTCTCGCACTCCGATATTCGTCGCACCGCGCGCACCTTGATGCAGATGTTGCCCGGCACCGACTTTATCTTCTCCGGCTACAGCGCAGTACCGAACTACGACAATATGTTTGCCGGGTCGAACTTTGACGCCGAAGACTTCGATGATTACAACATTCTGCAGCGCGATCTGATGGTTGACGGTGGTCTGCGTCCGGTCACTGAAGAGGAAACCATCGCTATCCGTAATAAAGCCGCCCGCGCCATTCAGGCGGTATTCCGCGAGCTGGGCCTGCCGCTGATTAGTGATGAGGAAGTTGAAGCCGCGACCTATGCCCACGGCAGCAAAGATATGCCTGCGCGCAATGTCGTGGAAGATCTGGCAGCGGTGGAAGAGATGATGAAGCGCAATATTACCGGGCTGGATATTGTTGGTGCATTAAGCGCCAGTGGCTTTGAAGATATCGCCAGCAATATTCTCAATATGTTGAGACAGCGTGTCACCGGCGATTACCTGCAAACATCTGCCATTCTTGACCGTCAGTTCGATGTGGTTAGCGCCGTCAACGATATCAATGATTATCAGGGGCCTGGCACCGGCTATCGCATTTCCGCTGAACGCTGGGCGGAAATTAAAAACATTGCGGGCGTGGTTCAGCCCAACTCCATTGAATAAGGCGGTACTCCTGTGGAATGCACAACTGAACGTAAGCCAGTTTTCACATTGCAGGTCAGTGAAGGAGAGGCGGCAAAGGCAGACGAACGCGCAGATGAGGTGGTGATTGGCGTTGGTCCGGCCTTTGATAAATACCAGCATAAAACCCTGATTGATATGCCGCACAAGGCGATCCTGAAAGAGCTGGTTGCCGGGATTGAAGAAGAGGGACTGCATGCGCGGGTGGTCAGGATCCTGCGTACCTCGGATGTTTCGTTTATGGCCTGGGATGCGGCGAACCTTAGCGGTTCCGGCATTGGTATTGGTATCCAGTCAAAAGGAACAACGGTTATTCATCAGCGCGATTTACTGCCGCTGAGCAACCTTGAGCTTTTTTCTCAGGCACCGCTACTGACGCTGGAAACCTACCGGCAGATCGGCAAGAACGCTGCGCGTTATGCGCGTTATGCGCGTAAAGAGTCACCCTCGCCTGTTCCGGTGGTGAATGATCAGATGGTGAGGCCGAAATTTATGGCTAAAGCCGCGCTGTTTCATATTAAAGAAACCAAACATGTGGTGCAGGACGCCTCTCCTGTCACGCTGCACGTTGCATTAGTAAGGGAATGACCATGAGCGAAAACATCATGACCGCGCAGGATTATCCGTTAGCGACTCGTTGTCCGGAGAAAATCCTTACGCCTACCGGTAAACCGTTAACTGACATCACCCTTGAGAATGTGTTGGCGGGGCGTGTGGGATCGCAGGATGTGCGTATTTCTCAGCAAACGCTGGAGTATCAGGCACAGATAGCTGAGCAAATGCAGCGTCACGCCGTTGCGCGCAATTTCCGTCGTGCGGCGGAACTGATTGCCATTCCGGATGCTCGTATTCTGGAAATTTACAACGCGCTACGCCCGTTTCGCTCTTCAATGACGGAATTACTGGCTATTGCTGATGAGCTTGAACACACCTGGCACGCTACGGTGAATGCCGGTTTTATCCGTGAGTCAGCAGAGGTGTATCAGCAGAGAAACAAGCTGCGGAAAGGCAGCCAATAACGGAGGCAGTATGTCGTTAGTTGCGGGGATTGATATCGGCAACGCCACGACAGAAGTGGCGCTGGCACAGCGTGGCAGGTTTGTCGCCAGCGGGATTGTCGCCACGACGGGTATGAAAGGCACGCGGGACAACATCGCCGGGGTGATAGCCTCTTTGCAGCAGGCGCTGGATAAAACGCCATGGTCACTTAGCGATGTGGTGAAAGTTTGCATCAACGAGGCCGCACCAGTGATTGGCGATGTCGCGATGGAAACGATCACTGAAACCATCATTACAGAATCGACAATGATTGGCCATAACCCACAAACTCCGGGTGGCGTTGGGGTAGGGATGGGTACCACTATCGCTCTGGAAAAGTTGGCTTTGTTAAACAAAGATCAGTTTGCGCAGGGCTGGATCCCGTTGGTTGGTGAAAAGATAGATTTTCTCGAGGCGGTCTGGTTGTTGAATGAGGCACTGGATCGTGGTGTTAACGTCGTGGCGGCGATCCTGAAAAAGGATGATGGCGTGCTGGTTAACAATCGCCTGCACCGAACATTGCCGGTAGTCGATGAAGTGACGCTGCTGGAAAAGGTACCGGAAGGTGTGCTGGCTGCGGTGGAAGTTGCTGCGGCAGGGCAGGTTGTTCGGGTGCTGTCGAATCCCTACGGTATCGCCACCTTCTTTGCCCTGACGCCTGAGGAGACCCAGACGATCGTGCCGATCGCCAGGGCGCTGATTGGCAATCGTTCCGCCGTGGTGTTGAAAACGCCACAGGGGGATGTACAGTCGCGAGTGATCCCGGCAGGAAAGATCTTTATCAGCGGAGAAAAGCGCAGTGGCGAAGCCGATGTGTCGCAAGGGGCACAGGCGATTATGCAGGCGATGAACGGATGTGCTCCTGTACGCGATATTCGTGGTGAGGCTGGTACGCACGCGGGCGGTATGCTTGAGCGCGTGCGTAAGGTGATGGCCTCGTTGAGCGGCCACGATATGAACACAGTACATATCCAGGATCTGTTGGCGGCAGATACCTTTATCCCCCGTAAAGTCCAGGGCGGTATCGCCGGGGAACATTCGATGGAGAATGCCGTTGGCATTGCGGCGATGGTGAAATCCGATCGGTTACAGATGCAGGCGATCGCCAGCGAACTGAGTACTCGACTGGGTACGTCCGTTGAAGTCGGCGGTGTGGAGGCCAATATGGCAGTGGCTGGGGCGTTGACCACCCCCGGATGTGCAGCACCACTGGCGATCCTTGATTTAGGCGCAGGATCTACCGATGCCGCCATTATTAATGGTGATGGTGTCGTTAAGGCGGTGCATCTGGCAGGAGCAGGAAACATGGTCAGTTTACTGATTAAAACGGAGCTGGGGCTGAACGATCCTTTTCTGGCTGAGGAGATTAAGAAATACCCGCTGGCGAAAGTGGAGAGTCTGTTCAGTATTCGTCACGAGAATGGTGCAGTGGAGTTTTTTCGCGAGCCGCTAAGTCCCTCTGTTTTCGCCAAAGTGGTATATCTGAAAGATGGTGAACTTATCCCTATTGATAACCAGACGTCGCTGGAGAAAATCCGCCTGGTGCGTCGTCAGGCAAAGGATAAGGTCTTTGTGACTAATTGCCTGCGCGCGTTGCGCCAGGTCTTACCCGGCGGCTCTATCCGCGATATTACCTTTGTGGTGCTGGTGGGGGGCTCATCGCTGGATTTTGAAATCCCACAAATGATCACCGAAGCGCTGTCGCATTACGGCGTCGTTGCCGGTCAGGGCAATATTCGAGGCACAGAAGGGCCGCGCAATGCGGTGGCAACCGGGCTGGTTTTAGCCGACGAAGCGTAACAATAGTGCAGAAAATCGCCACCGCAAGCGTTTGGCTGAGGCATGAATCAAATAAAGGTAACGTTCTCTTTGATATCCCGGCTGACTTGGGTTCATATTATAAATGTGTTTATTACGCGGTTAATTTTAAGGATAAGAGCATGCCAACAGCAATTGAGAAAGCATTGGATTTTATTGGTGGTATGAACACATCGGCGTCAGTACCACATTCAATGGATGAAAGTACGGCCAAGGGAATTTTAAAATATTTGAATGAGTTAGGTGTGCCAGCTAGCGCAGCCGATATTATGGCTCGCGGTGAACAAGAGGGATGGAATCCAGAGTTCACGAAAAAAGTGGCCGGATGGGCAGAAAAAATTGCCTCCGGTAATCGTATCCTCATCAAGAATCCTGAGTTTTTTACAGCCTACATGCAGGAACAGCTCCAGGCGTTAGTGTGAGCTGATCGTTTGAATTAGACGCTAACCGGACGTTTCCACTTTCAGAGTGGTGGCGTCCAAAAGCCTTATCAACATGCTGGTGAGTACGGATTATCACTGTACTGCTCAGGACTCCATCGACATCCCCCAGTTTTTTCCGATAGTCATTACCTGTTCAGGTATACAAATTTCAGTTTCGTTATTGATTAGCGCCTCCTCTGGGGACTTGCGCAAATATTCAGAGAGCATACAAAACAAAAAGGACCTGCGATTGCTCGCAAGTCCTTGAAATTTGGTGGCCCCTGCTGGACTTGAACCAGCGACCAAGCGATTATGAGTTGGGCGTTAACCCTTTAATTTCAAATGCTTGCTCATACTTATCAATACCTTAGCATTTTTTCAAACTACTGTATAAATACCTGTATATACCCCGAAATACTTCTTTGCGGTATCCTATGGGTATCCTGGAACAGAACAAGCGATTTTCCAGGATACCAGATCGTTTGGTGGGGTATATGAGTGGAATTGTTCAGATTTACTAAAGCAAAAATCGCAGAACTGCCAGCACCAGAAAGCGGGCAGATCGAATATGGCGATACGGAGGTTAATGGCCTTCGGGTTCGTGTAGGAAAATCCGGGGTAAAAAGTTTCTGCATATCCCGTAAACGCAACGGTAAATTTATTCGCGCCACGTTGGGGCGCTTTCCTGACCTGAGCGTGGACAATGCCAGGGCTAAGGCGTTGGAGCTTTTGGGAGAGGTTGCAGTTACAGGGCTAAACCCGAACGTTGCAAAGCGCACGAATAGCAAGGCTCGGATAACATTGGGCGATGCGCTGGAAGCCTACATAAAAAATCGTGGCCACCGTCTGAAACCTGCCACGGAAAAGCAATACCGACACATCTTACAGAACTATTCCGGTGACTGGATGGCGCATTCTCTCGCCAGTATTTCACGCGAAAGGGTGGAACAGCGGCATAAAGCGGTCACTGATGGGTCTGTATGGTTTGGTGCGGATAGATCTACATTACGGGCAGGGGTAGGGACAGGCAGTAAAGCACAGGCCGATTTATGGGCTCGTGCGTTGCGTGCTGTATGCCGCTTCGCGCATGACCATTACCGTGATGATGAAGGTAATACGATTTTACCTGACCCGCCTACGCAGGTGTTGAGCACGAAGCGTCAGTGGCATGGAACAGTCAGAAAAACGGAACGTATACGTCTGCACGATTTTCCACGTTGGTTTGCTGCTGTAGCTGCTGTGCGCAATCAAGGGGAGCAGGAACGGGACGATATTGCTGTGGCGGTATGCGATGCCGTGGAAATGGCGCTATTTACCGGGCTGAGGAAATCAGAGGTTTTTGGCCTGACTTGGGACCGCGTGAATATGGGCGGTCGTTTTTTCTGGATAAATACCACAAAAAACGGAGATCCGCTTGAACTACCAATAACTGAAACATTGCGGGCAATGTTTCGCCGCAGGCTGAAAATAAAAGCTGCTGATGGTGTGTTGGTATTTCCTGGCGTAAAGGGTGTGATTCAGGAAACACGACACATTATCGACAGGATAAGCGCGGCTACCGTTCCAGAACATAACGATGAAATGCTCACCCCTATTCCGTTCAAGTGGCACGATGCACGCCGGACGTTTGGGACGGTTGCCGAGCTGGTGGGCGTGGGTAATTACATTCTTAAGCGCCTGATGAATCACCGTACTATGCGTAGCGCTGACGTAACACAGGGGTATTTGCATTTTGGTGCGGATGAACTGCTGGATCCTGCATCACGGATAGAACGGGCAATTCTGGAACATGCCGGGCTAGTGGAGAGTAAAAAATCTATTGATGCGCAATTGATAGCAGCTTTAAGCAACTTAAGCGAAGAAGAAAAAAGAAAATTAATTTTTTCCTTATCTAAAAAGAAGGTTGTTAAATATGATTGAGATAAATATTAATAACATGAAAATCTCTATTAAAACATTTATTCGGCATTTGTTTTTTTATGGTGATAATTCTATATACATTAGAGGATTAAAAAACGCTATTCTTGATGATGATTATACTAATGAAGTGTCAAGATTTTTACATGATGTGATCGATTTTTTCTATACTTCGATGGAGGCTATGGGAGATTTTCTGTATTTTGTAGATCAACCATATGATAGTGATGATGAAATGTTTAATTCAATTTTATCCTTTTTAAGGATGAATGATGGTGATTTGTTGCCTAGTTTACGAAAGCATGATGAAAATAAATATTGTTTATTAGATGAAGAACAATCTGGCTGTTTACCAATTCATGTATATCAGATGTTTAATTCTGCTATTGCGCTGCGTGTATTAGGTTTGCAGAATAATGCTAATGGCCTTGTGTGCGCAGGAGTGCTTTCATTAATTAAATATCATTTTGATGAACGGTTTATTTGTTATGACAGTGAGCGTTTAGCAAAGGATGTAATATCTGAGCATCAGAGAAGAAAAGCAAAAAAACCGAGAAATAATTATTATAATGAAGTTATGCAAGTAATTGAACTTACTTGGGAAAAGTACCCCAAAGCAAGTCCTACTGGCTTACGCAAAAAGCTTTTTCTCCATTATCACGAGCACGTATGTGAAAACACTTTGGGTCGATGGATTAAGGATTCAGGTTTACAGCCGCCAAAACCTGATAAATATTCATCATTTGAACTTGTCCAGCCCCAATAACTGGCTATTGCATCCCAGTAACTGGTTATCGTGTTCGGTATCTGGCAAATGAATCATAATAACTGGTTATTGGGCTAATAATTAAATACCCATTGATTAAAACTAATCACCGTAGTTACTTAGACGTATGCGGTGATAGATATGAATTTTAACACATCTCATTTAACCACTGAGCGCCTTACTCGTGCAGAAGCTGCTGCTTACCTTGGTGTCAAAAATCAGACACTGGCAAATTGGGCCTGCACAGGTAAGGTAAAAATCCCCTTCCATAAGATAGGGCGCAAAGTGCTGTATATGCGCTCTGATCTCGATGCTTTTCTTGCATCCACACGCAGAACGCAGACAGCGTAAGGGGGATGGATGGCACATAAAACAAAGGCGACCGCAATGGGTCGCCAATGGGTGAACACTAAACTATCTGAACGCATTACCAACAATGCCACATTTGCTGCTGGTGGGCAATGCATCCGACGTGCTGATCACCGTCGCTACAGTACGCCAGAAACGCAGAATATTTCGCTGAAAAATGCTGTTGGCCAGCGCGTCCGGAAAGCAAAAAATTCTGTTGGTGGTGCGATGGATACGATTTTTTCCGGCTATCAGGTGGTGATCAATTCCGTGTGCTTTCAGGCACCTGCTTGTGGTGATGATTTCCTGCTGCGCCGGCCCATTTTGGTACGCACTCTGGTTTTCAGAAACTGCTCGATGTGGAAATTTTTAACTTTTTCCTGTTCGATTTCTTGTGAGATTTCTTTCGCTATTCGTTGGGCTAAAAAATCTTTTAATTTAGGCATGGTTCGCCCCCTGCTTACTGTCTGGCGCCGGAGTTCCTTAGCCTCTGGCGCGAATGGTGATTATTCTGGCTGCTCTTTGGCTTTGCGGCGCTGGCGGCGCTTTAGCTCATGCAGCACTTTTTCCGGCAAAAATCCGGCTGGTTTATTCTCTGGTACCGATGATTTCGTATCTGGTTGCTTCTCGGTCATACATCAACCTTTTGGCTCGATGCCCTGTCGCCGCAATTCTGCGCGGGCTAGTTCCTTAAACCAGTTCCCTAAGCTTACGCCTTCACGCTCTGCAGCATTATTGAGTTGCTGGCGAAGTTCTGGGTTTATTCGTATTTGGAAGGTTGGAGACCATCCTTCACCTTTAGGTGATTTGTCTCGTTTGATGCTTGACATGTACGTACGTAACCTCTTAGCATATGATTCATTAGGTACGTACGTTAACACGTATTGCTCTAATAAAACAACGCCCCGCACTGTTGCGAGCAGTGCAGGGCGTCTAACCAAACCGTTAACTGAGGTAACGATTATGGCTGGAATACAGCATACCGAAACATGCACAATTTGCTCTAATAAAATTTCCGATCATTGCTTCACCTGGCGCTTTCTTGCCCTGAGTGCGGCAAAACCGCGCCTTATCACCATCGAGGCCACCAGCGAACAGGAAGCCCGTCAGCAATCACCGGCTGGCTGCGTGATGGTGTTCGCAGCACGTATCCGTAAGGAGGTGCGCCATGCGTGATGATCGCTTTAATGCCCTGAAAAATGATTTTGATGGTGCGCCGTTAGATCCACGTGATGCAATCATGGTTATCGCTGACCTGATAAAAGCGGGAACATTTTTGATTGATACTGCCGGAAACTCAGATACAGGGCATGCGTTATTGAGTATCGCCCAGGACTACGCAGAATTCGTAACTGAGATTGATATGCGTGATGGTGGGGAGGTGCATCATGCTTAATTCTGAATCACGTTTACCTGCTATGTTGTATGTTCCGTCGAATTTCAGTGGGCGCGTTCTGGTCTATCTGGATAAAGGCGAAATTAAATTTCAATACCCACTGAGAGATGAGGATTTTGTGGGGGATACCAAAGCGCTTTGCGAGTTGCTTGTTAGGGCTGGAATAGAGCCGCGTCAGTTCCTGGGAGAATAAAAACCATGAAAAAGAAAATTTCTGGCTTTGCTGCCAGCGGCCACGCTCAACCTGAAATCCGCCCAAACGATATTTTCAAAGATAAATATGGCGGTCAGGTAACGGTAAAAACGGTAGATGATTACCGGATTACATATAACCGTGATGGGTATTCGTTTGTTTGTGTGGCATCGCGCCAGCGCTTTGAAAGAAATTTCACCTTGGTGAGAAAAGTGCCACCAGCGGAATTTAGCGACATCAACAGAATTATGAGCGTAACGGGCGCAGAAAGAATTAGAACAGTACGTGAAATTATCCGGGAGCGGGGGAAATCGAAGTGAAAAACGCACCTAATTTAAAACATTTGCCGAAGGATAAATTCACCGAGGTAATCATTTTTGCCGGGACGGATGCTTACGCCCACGCTCAACACTGGATTGAAAGCGAAGGACGGAAACACGGCGATAACGTGCCGCCTGTTTACCTGGGGAAAAAGCAACTGGCAGAGCTGGCGAATATCCGCATTGTCGACGGTGGGCGCCGCTTTGCGCGTGTCTACCTTGCTGGGGAGATCGAACCTATCCGGATCAACGCTATCGCCGAAAAACTGGCGCTTGCTGGCGTACAGGATGCGAAATTATACAAAGGTATCACTGACCGGGAGCCGGAGAACTGGCGCGACTACCTGCAACGGATCCGCGAACAGGCAGAGCGCGGGGAAATGCTGTTGGGAGGTGTTGAGAAAAAACACAAAATATCTCTTTCCAGAATGGCAGATAGTCAAAGGGCAGGGCTTTTAGCTGCACGATTTCAGGATGTGGCGATTAATTCCGAGAGTGAGATTGTTCACGTCTGGCGTGATGGATTTTGGGTTCCGGTAAGCACACTGGAGCTTAGCCGCGAAATGGTGGCAATTTACGAAGAAAATGGAACTGCGTTTAGCCGAAGAGCAATAAATAACGCTGTTGATGCTTTAAAAGTTATTGCAAGGCCGATGGGCGAGCCTTCCAGGGATTTTCTGGCGTTCTCTAATGGTGTGCTTGACCTGAAAACTGGCGAATTTTTCACACACTCGCCTGATAACTGGATCACTACGCACAACGGTATTGAGTACACCCCTCCAGTAGCAGGAGAAAACATTCACGACAACGCACCAAACTTTCATAAATGGCTTGACCATGCAGCAGACCATGACCCGCACAAGATGATGCGCATTTGTGCCGCATTCTACATGATTATGGCGAACCGGTACGACTGGCAGTTATTCATTGAGGCCACCGGATACGGGGGAAGTGGAAAGAGTACGTTTACGCACATTGCCAGTCTCCTTACAGGTGAACAAAACACAGTCGGAACAGAAATGACGTCACTTGATGATGCTGGTGGGCGTGCGCAAGTTGTCGGAAGTCGCCTTATCGTCCTAGCAGACCAGCCGAAATACACTGGCGAAGGAGCAGGCATAAAAAAAATCACGGGAGGAGATCCAGTTGAAATTAACCCGAAATATGAAAAGCGTTTCACGACAGTTATCAGGGCCGTGGTGTTGGCAACCAACAACGAGCCGATGATATTCACCGAACGCGCAGGAGGCGTTGCCCGTCGACGTGTAATTTTTCGGTTCGATAACATTGTAAGGGAGGCTGAAAAAGATAAAGAGTTACCGCAAAAGATAGCGGCGGAAATCCCTGTCATTATTCGTCGATTACTGGCTAACTTTTCCGATCCAGAAAAAGCACGAGAATTATTGCTGGAGCAACGGGACGGTGCCGAGGCCCTGAAAATAAAACAGGAAACTGATCCTGTCATTGCGTTATGTGCAGCGCTGGAATTTCTGGATAAGCCACACGGCATGATGATGGGAGGCGGTAAGAGATCAATTGACCTTAATCCGCGTACAAGTCTGTACAGACTATATCTTGCCTTTATGGAGTACATGGGGAAAGAAGAATTATTAAGTGTTAATGATTTTGGCAAGGCCATGAAGGCTTCTGCAAGAGAATATGGGGCTGAATACCTGACTAGAGAAATTAAAGGGCGTAAACAAACTAACGTCATGCGAACGGAGAAAACGGAGGAATTTTTATAAGAGTAATACCCGTAACAGGTAGATGGGTAGATACGGGGTAGGTAACCATTTTTGCGTTACCTACCCGCTGAAACTCTTGTGGTGCAAGGGTTTCAGCGAAATAGGTAGATAGGGTAGGCAACATTCCACTTAAAAACTTTTTTACACAGCAAGAGGAAAACATAGGTTACAGAATGGTGAGTTCAAAAAAGATCCCTTTTACTATCTACCTTATCTACCTAATAGACAAAAATTTTTATTATCATGGGGTTGAGTGGGTAGAGAGCCATTTATTTGTTGTCTACCTGCTAGCTACCTTGTCTACCTACTTTCACGTAATACATCGTTTAGGTCGGTTCGGTTGTCTCAGTTGGCTAAAATATAGTTATCTATATGTTATTTAATAATATTTATTGTTTTTAATGAGGCAACTTATAGGCATTTTGAGACAACCAACCGACGCAATAAATTATGAATAAGCCATTTTGAGCACAGAGATTTTTGTATGAATGATGAAGTGAAAATCAAAAGCCTGTCTCCTGCCGTACCTGGCTGGTGGGCAAAGTTTATCGATACTGACGATGGGGATGTGTGGTACCGCCCTGTTGCATCATGGGCGCTTTGTGATGTGAAATTTGCAGGAGGACATACTGCGCATCAGATGGTTTTACCGCTTCTGACGAGCGAAATGGGTATGGAGCCAGCTAACCCGGAAGAAGGTGATTATTCTTGTCTTTACCTTCCTGATGACAAGTTTGTTCTTTCTGATGAACCGGGATCATTTGTATGGTTCAAGGTAAGCGATAACGAGGTGAAACAATGACAGCACAAATTTCGGCTTATGGTCGGCTGGTGGCTGATCCGCAGACCAAAACCACCAGCAAAGGCACAACAATGACACTGGCGCGTATGGCGGTCCCGTTGCCATGTAGTACGGCAGAGGATGGACAGGCGACGATGTGGCTTTCTATTCTAGCGTTTGGCAGACAGGCCGATGCACTGGCAAAGCATCATAAAGGTGAACTGGTGAGCGTGGCGGGCAACATGCAGATTACGCAATGGACAGGAGAGGACGGCGGCACAAAACAGGGCTGGCAGGTTATCGCCGACAGTGTAATCAGTGCCAGAACGGTAAGACCGGGCGGCAAAGCGGGCCAGCAGGGACAGGCAACGGATGCCCTGAACCGGGCGCGGGAACAGGCGGGAAATGATGATCCATACGGGGACGGGATACCGTTTTGAGGGTTGGTACAAATAAGTTCGAGCATAGCGTTCTATATAACGGATTAATATATGAGTGATTTTGTGAAAAAATTTAGAGAAGTTGTGGAAAAATCTTCAGGAGCTTTGTCTTTTGGGCTTATACAGAGCCTCGTTATGATAGGCGCCATTGCAAAATTATCTTCTCAAACAGGAGTGACATATTTCATTTTGTTTTCTGTGGCTTTTATTACAACTATGGGGGTTGCACTTTGTATATTGAGTATATTGTCTGTAATTAACGAAGTGGCAGGAAAATATAATTATATGAAATTCCTGCTTGGTATACTGCTGTACCCCGTCTTTGTTGGTGTCCTCCTTTCGGCATACCTGAGTATTAGCTCTATAGCCAGTTAAGTACCTGGTGGATATGGACAATGAGCAACGAAGAAAATTTTTTAAATATATACCGTCCAGAGGAACGACGATAGTACAGGTAACACTGATGGGAGCAAAGCATGACAAAGCTGACCATTAACAGAAAACCAGAAAACAGTTACGGCAAGCCGCAGAAAACGACGCAAGCGGCGCAGCAGCAGGATAAAACCACCACAGGGCATAAAGTGATGCCCGGCAATCCAAAAACGCTACAGAAGCCCGCAGGGGCGATACCGTGGCGGCATATGACAAAACGCCAGCGCAAAAACCGCAGACGCATTAACCGCCTTATTGAGCTGTGGCCTGAATTATTCAACCGGGAAGCACCGAAGCCGATTAAGACGGGGATATTTGATGACCTGATGCAGGATGCCGCCGCCAGAGGGATTGATTTCGGACCGGTGGCATTACGTGCGGCGCTGGCGTCATATGCGCAGACTCCGCGCTATTGCCGTGTGCTGGTTGCTGGTGGCGCACGTTACGACCTGAAAGGCCAGCCATGCGGCGAGGTGACGCCAGATGAACAGAGCAAGGCAGAAGCCAGGCTGGTAGCCCTGAAAAAGAGGGCACGTGAACGTCAGGCCGGGAAGGGGAATAAAAGCGCATGATACGCGACAGCAAAGCCGAAGCGCTCGAGGCGCGCGGGTTATACCGGAGAGCGGCGGAACGGTGGGCAGAAGTAATTATGCTGGTGGATGGTGACAAAGCGCGGGAACAGGCGGCAAAACGTCGCTCTGAATGCATCCGTAAGGCAGCTCGCCCACCAGCAAGGCTGGAAACATACGGGGAAATGCGCGAAGCAATCAGCCGGGCGCATACCGGAATGGGCCTACACAAGCCTCATGGTGAGATGTTCAGGAAGTACCCAAAATCAAACAATTGCAGTCAGTGACAGAGGCCGGGATTTTTCCCGGATTTTTACTGGCACAAAAAAGCCCGCAAACAGAAATGTTGCGGGCTTTGTTTTTGCAGGTGATGGAAGTCGACGGTGAAGAACGTGATTATCATGCCCTTGTGTTGCATAAATTGCAATGATGTAGATCGTTATTTCAATTTATGCAATCATAATCATCGTTTCGTTCAGGAGAGATGACCATGAGAAAAACCAGCGTAAAACCCGTTTTACTCGCTCGTGAACAGATTGAAGCACTACAGCGCATCCAGGACGAGGAGCGCCGCAATTCTCCGCTGGGAATTGCTCCGAGCATTCATGAGGTTGCCCGGCGTTTAATGCAGCGGGCGCTTCATCCTGCAGAACGTCCGGCCTGATGGTCGTGATTTTTTGGTGAAAAAAGAGAGGTGGTAACAATGCCTGCAAGTAAAGAAGACTTGCGATTGAAACTGATGGACGTAGTTAATGCACTGTCAGAGTCAATGGGTACAAACCCGCGGGAAATTCTCGACACGCTGAATGCGATCCCCGCACAGGATTTCACAAAAGCGGACGAGGATAACGCTAATCAAAACATCGTCGCGTCAGTCGAAGATGAATCCGCACTGGCAGAAGCTCAGGCCAAAGCGGATTCTGCATATAGTGGGATGGGCCGCCGCGCCCCGGCACCTTTCGCTGGCGAAAAGTCGATGGATTACCGCAAACGCGCATTAATTGGCGCACAGAAACTGGCGAAAAAATTCAGCGATGTGGATATTCGTTCCGTTTCAGATTCTGCAACGCTGGCGGTGCTGGAAGATCAGATTTACCAGGCTGCGAAAGATGGTGTGAAGTGGGCCGTGGAGAACACGCCGGGCTATTTGCGTAAAACCATACGAATGGACGAGGCCGGACGCCGGATTACTGAATATCAGGGGGATCCGAATAACTGGCTGAATGCCTTCAAAATCCAGCCTCGTCGCCTGGTCAAAATTAACGTTGCAAGCCTCGCGGGGGCATGAAAAACGTGCTGATTTCAGCCCTGCCGGATTTGGCGGGGCTTATTTCTGATAATCGGGTGGCATTATGCTTTTAACAGAAATTGAGGCGGCAAAGCAGATCCGCGATGGTCGGCTCCCATCTCCCTACAAATTTTCCAACATGTGGCTGGTTAACCTGCGTATTACAGGAACCGGCATGGCCTATCGCGCCGCAGAAAAAGAATTTGTCTGGCGCTCCCCGAAAACCTATCTCAATCCGCAATTCCTGGAACGTTGCTCTGGGGTTCCGGTAATTATCGATCATCCCGAAGGCAAAACCCTTGAAGACGTTGGCGAGCGGTCGCGCATTATTGGCACCGTCATGTTGCCGTATATTCGCGGTGACGAGGTGTGGGGCGTGTGCCGGATTTACGGGCAGGAAATCATTGATTACATCCAGAAAGCCAGAGGGGTGGTATCCACCAGCCCGTCAGTTGTGTTTTGTGGTGGATCCGGTGGCGCCGATTTTCCGGATGTGATGGGTGAGGACAATTTTTTTATTGAGGGTACGCCATTTCTTATCGATCACGTTGCACTCGTACCGTTGGGCGTATGGGATAAGGACGGGAAACCATCGGGCGTGGAAGTAACGACACCGACTGAGGAAGAACAACTCGCCGGGATGGTCCGGGAAGTTATTGATGCGGCATGCAAGCCCGCACTGGAAAAACTGGAAGCAATATCCGGGCGACTGGATCAACTGGAAAAACAGAGTGAGTGAATCATGCCACTAAATTATTTAGTGGCAATCATTGTCAAGTATCAAGAATAAAATTGCGTAGGAGTCTGGAGTATGACTACTTTTATAACATTTAAACCTGATGGGAAAAAACCTTTCGAATGTAAATTCAGGATGAGAGGGGAAATATTATTTGCCCGTGTTCCGTTTAATCTGTATGCGAACCGCTATTATCTGGAACTAAAAAATAGTTCTGGTGAGATCATTGTGTACACCCCTCTGATTGCTTCCCCTGATGGGTACGATATTAATCTGGCGCTTCCATTTGCGCCGGGAAAGCTCATTTTTCGTGAAAGCACTAATCAGTTTGAGGTTTTGTAATGCGTTATTATCGACTGGAAATTATTAACCCTAAAACGGGTAAGCCGCCTGTTGATTCTAAATCAAGATCTATAGGGCCATTCGATACAAGTGAAACCCCTGGATGCGGTCTGCATATTGAGTTTGACTTTGAGGTAACTGGATTGGATGTTGTTCGTTCCGGTGCGATGCTGACAATTTATGGCTTACCTATTGAGATGTTGCAGCAAAGTGTAAATCTCAACGGATGCATTGTTAGCTTAACTGCTGGCTTTGCTCCTGGACTACCTTTGGCAAATCCACTGCAACAGGGCGAGATTCTCTATGGTGAAGTCTATATGGCTTATGCTAACTGGATTGGCACCAACCAGACGTTGAATCTGGTTGTTAACCCGGCTGTAAGAAAAAAAGAAGATGGTTCTCCTGTGAGCTTTAGCGGAACTGGATCTCAGGGAGAAAAATTAGGAGACGTGTTATCGCGTGTTTTGAAACAGGCGTATCCAGATAAAATTATTGAATGCTCGGTCAGTGATAACCTGGTTTTACCTGAAAATATTCCACTGGTTTACCGTGATATAGGTTCGCTGGCTATGGCTGTGCGAAGTTTATCGAAAGCAGTTATTCGCCAGGAAGGGTATAGCGGGGTAGGCATTATTATGTTACCTGATCGCATTCGTCTTTTCGATAATTCATCACTGGAACTGGGGAAAATAAAGAAAATCGAACCTTATGAATTAATAGGTCAACCAACATGGATAGCGCCTTTTACCGTCAGTTTTAAATGCCCTCTACGTGGGGATGTACGGTGCAGTGATGTCGTAGAGCTTCCTTCCGGAATGTTCTCCGGCGCATCGTCGATCCTAATGACGAATACAACGGCACCAGGCGTTATTGCAAAAAATGCGACCACTTTCTCTGGACTATTTCAGGTTCAGTCCGTTCGCCATATCGGCGCGTATCTCACCGCTGATGGTGATGCCTGGGTGACTGTGATTGAAGCTTATGCAGAAAACAAGCTGAAGTCACAGGGGCAGACAGCACACCACGTTATTTCATAAGGGGGCAATATGCTGATGAGTAAGGCAGAATATGCCAAACACAAAGGCGTAAGCCGTCAGACAGTTTATGACTGGATTGAGAAAGGCGAAGTGGTCATGTCAGGTAAAAAAATCGATGTAGAAGCGACAGAACGCCGGAACAGCCCGCCAGCCCAGGAGAAAAACACTGTGTCTGAACTGTGGCCAGAGAGAACGCTGGAAATGACGTGGGGCGAGTTCTGGAAGGCGGTTAAGGCCAGAGATGGAAAAGTCCCGGCACCAGTGACGGACGACGACATACAGCAGTGTGTGCGGGATGCTGTCCGGGAATTAAACTGGGAAGTGCAATTCCAGGATGATGGCGTAATCTGGATGGATGACGGCGATGTTGAGCATTATTTTCAGCAATATGACCTCTGGCAAAATGCCAGACTAGCGATCCGCATGTTGAGGTGGGAGGTCTGTTATGTGGCTGACGCTTGTCCTGACGAGCTGGATAACTGGAGCGAAGCCGGACTAAACGCCCTGGCTGAATGGGAAAAAACAGGTCATTAACGATCGCAAAAAGTGTCAAGTCAGGACGCCCACTGGGTTGACACTTTACACACTGAATCACAAAAAGTGTCAACCTCGCTGTAAGCCCCGCCATTGCTAGCCTTGCGCCATATTTACCACGCCAGAAACCCGGAAAAATCTCGAAAAGTGTCAAGTTGCCATGCTTAGGAATGCTAAGTTTTGTTAAGGTTTTTCGCGAAAAAGTGTCAAGTGTGTCAACCTGCGATATACAGATTTATTAAGGTTTTGAACAGGAAAGTGTCAACATCCCCTAAGATTTCCTAAGGTGTTCCGATGTAATTGCTCTGATGTAGAATCGTGACATCTGAAACACGTTGTATTGCGGGAGATTATCATGCCTGGTTTGTTCGACATGGGTAGCGCGGAAGCGATGTTTGAACACCTGAAAAAGAAATGGGTATATTTCTATGAGAATCCTTCTGAGGAAAGTTTGATAGATACCCTTTTCCCTTTGTTTCACCTCAGAGAGTGGATCTATCAAGGTAGCTGTAAAAACTACAAAGGAAAGTCTGATGATGAACTTAGCCGAGAGGAAGCTTTTGATAAGCGGCTATGGAATCTTCCAGAATACTTAATTATTAAGTCACTTTGTAACCACACAAAGCACTACAAATGCGATCCCGACAAAAATCCAGAACACTCTATGACAAAAGTCAGAGGAGCAATTGTTGGCCTGATGAGGTGCAATGACTCACTGGATCAACTGTATTTCCTGGTTGATGGGCGGGATATACGAGTTATTTTTAATGAGGTGTATCGGGCCTATTATGAGTTTTTTAACGGTGATGTGGGGTAACTGAAGACTGAAACCATGAGCCTCACCGAAGCCGATTTACTGGATATAGTGCGCAGCGTGGCTGGAATTAGCGAATCGCCAAAGAAAGCCAGATTTACCGATTATGCGAGCGTGGCGGCTGCGGCAATGCAGCGCGAAGGCCACGCTCTGAACGAAGATGATTTGTTGCATATTCGCGCCCGGTCGGCGGCAATACTGGCAGCCCGTCGACGCCACCAGCATAGAGAGAACGCCGCGCCTTACGAGTGGAAGAAACCAGACAGGCTGCGGCAGTAACCCGTTGATTAAAAGGCGGCTCAAAATTGAGCCTGGTAGCTGGCGGGTGTGATGCCGATATTGGGATCCCCATATCGACTATCTGTGATCATCAACCAGCCTTAGCACTTCTTGTGTTTAGGCTGGTTAATTATGTTCAGGAAGTATGATATCCGTTATTCCAGTTGAGTACGCGCATGAATTCTCGCATCCAGTAGTCAGATAGTACTGATTCATCGTTACTATTAGCCATTGTCAGGATGGCAATAGGGCTGCAGCCTGATTCTGATAAAAGAGGCCACTGTTTTACCACATCTTGCATTGTGATCGATTCCGGAACCTCAGAAATGTTGTAGGGGATTGAGAGAATCGCTCTTCTTAGCTCAGCATTTTTTGTCGCTTTCATCTAGTACCTCTTGTTTCTTCAATGTGTAAAACAGCATCATGCTGTTCTTTGAGGATGTTAACGAAAGTCACTTGTTGGTTGTTTTATAATAAATCGAAATAAAAAATTATTTGTTATTTTGTTTTGTAATTTGCGTGGTAGTGAGCGTTAGTTGGCATAGGGTTGAAGGTTAACTCTACGATTGAAGGAAGGTTAGTCGCCGACAAATGAGAGTGGATAGTTAAACCTTTATGGTAGGTAAACGTAGGGGGATCTTTTGTTTTTATACTTACTGATACTTCGCCACGGTATCCTATAGGTATCCTAGAAAAAACGAAGGGGTCACGCTGTTAACGTAACCCCTTGATAAATTTGGTGGCCCCTGCTGGACTTGAACCAGCGACCAAGCGATTATGAGTCGCCTGCTCTAACCACTGAGCTAAGGGGCCGTGGCGGTGGATTATAAAGTAACTCTGTGCTGCAATCCAGCCATAAGCGTACGGATGCTGTTTTTATAAACAATGTATTTTCAGTCCGTTATACTTGTCCATTGATGTATTGCTGGGAGTGATTATGGTTAAGGACATACTGGCGCCGGGGCTGCGAGTAATTTTTTGCGGCATCAATCCGGGGCTATCTTCGGCGGGGACAGGGTTTCCATTTGCACATCCTGCAAACCGCTTCTGGAAAGTCATCCATCAGGCGGGATTTACCGATCGCCAGCTAAAGCCGGAAGAGGCGGAACATTTGCTGGATTTCCGCTGTGGTGTTACCAAATTTGTCGACAGACCGACGGTACAGGCCAATGAAGTGAAGCTACAGGAAATGCGTAGCGGTGGCCGTAAACTCATTGAGAAAATTGAAGACTATCAGCCTTCGGCGTTAGCTATTCTGGGTAAACAGGCGTTTGAACAAGGTTTCAGCCAGCGTGGGGCGCAGTGGGGAAAACAGACGTTCACGATTGGTGGTACGCAGATCTGGGTGTTGCCAAACCCCAGCGGGTTGAGCCGGATTTCGCTGGAAAAGCTGGTGCAAGCGTATCGGGAATTAGATGACGCCCTGGTTGTTCGCGGGCTGTAAAGAAAAACGCCACCTTGCGGTGGCGTTTGTGCTTATACGGCGAGATTAATCGTCGAGGAAGCTACGCAGCACTTCAGAACGGCTCGGGTGGCGCAGTTTACGCAGCGCCTTCGCTTCGATCTGACGGATACGTTCGCGGGTAACGTCGAACTGTTTACCCACTTCTTCCAGCGTGTGGTCGGTGTTCATATCAATACCGAAGCGCATACGCAGGACTTTCGCTTCACGTGCGGTCAGGCCAGCCAGTACGTCGTGCGTAGCGGCACGCAGGCTCTCAGTAGTGGCAGAGTCCAGCGGCAGCTCGAGGGTGGTATCCTCGATGAAATCACCCAGATGCGAATCTTCGTCGTCGCCGATTGGCGTTTCCATGGAGATAGGCTCTTTGGCGATCTTCAGCACTTTACGGATTTTGTCTTCCGGCATCAGCATGCGTTCAGCCAGTTCTTCCGGCGTCGGCTCGCGACCCATCTCTTGCAGCATCTGGCGGGAGATACGGTTGAGCTTGTTGATAGTCTCAATCATATGTACCGGGATACGGATGGTACGTGCCTGATCCGCGATCGAACGGGTGATCGCCTGACGGATCCACCAGGTTGCATAGGTGGAGAACTTGTAACCACGACGGTATTCAAACTTATCTACCGCTTTCATCAGACCGATGTTGCCTTCCTGAATCAGATCCAGGAACTGCAGACCACGGTTGGTGTATTTTTTGGCGATAGAGATAACCAGACGCAAGTTTGCTTCAACCATCTCTTTTTTCGCACGGCGGGCTTTCGCTTCACCGATTGACATACGACGGTTGATATCTTTGACCTGCTCAATGGTCAGTCCGGTTTCTTCTTCGATCTGCTGCAGTTTCTGCAGGCCGCGGTGAACATCATCTGCAACGTCGTGCAGTTTTTCAGACCACGGCTTGTTCATTGCGATTGCTGCGTTGAACCAGGTTTCGCTGGTTTCGTTGCCGGTGAACAGAGTAATGAAGTTTTTCTTCGGCATTTTGCACTGCTCAACGCAGAGCTTCATGATCAGACGTTCCTGAGTACGCACACGGTCCATCATGACGCGCATGCTGTTTACCAGGTAGTCGAACTGCTTCGGCACCAGGCGGAACTGTTTGAACACTTCAGACAGCTTCTGAATTTCTTCCTGCGCGGCTGCATGGCTGCGGCCTTTCGCTTTGATCGTGTCACGGGTGATTTCGTACTGAGTACGCAGCTCACCGAATTTCTCACGCGCTAATTCAGGATCGATGCTGTTGTCGTCATCGCTGCTGTCGTCGTCTTCTTCTTCATCTTCGTCTTCGTCGTCATCCATCTCTTCCTGAGAGAGTTCAGAGCCAACGTGCGTCGCTGTTGGTGCCAGGTCTTCTTCCGCGTTCGGATCAACAAAGCCGGTGATCAGATCGGAAAGACGCGCTTCTTCAGCTTCAACGCGATCGTATTGTTCAAGCAGGTAGGTGATGGCTTCCGGGTATTCGGCAACGGAGCATTGAACCTGGTTAATCCCGTCTTCAATACGTTTAGCGATGTCGATTTCGCCTTCACGGGTTAACAGTTCAACGGTACCCATTTCACGCATATACATGCGTACCGGGTCAGTTGTACGGCCGATTTCGGACTCAACGCTGGACAGAACCTGGGCAGCCGCTTCTTCCGCGTCTTCATCGGTGCTGTTGGAGGTTTCGGCAAGCAGCAGATCATCGGCATCCGGTGCTTCTTCCATCACCTGAATACCCATGTCATTGATCATTTGGATGATGTCTTCGATTTGATCTGAATCGACGATATCTTCCGGCAGATGGTCATTGACCTCGGCATAGGTCAGATAGCCTTGCTCCTTACCACGTTGGACAAGAAGCTTCAGCTGTGACTGCGGGTTTTGCTCCATAAGACGGTATCCACACTTAATTCGTTTGATTGGTGTTGGGCGGTAAAACCGCCAACGGCAAAACGAGGGCATACTTATATTTGCCGCTGCCTCTCCGTGCGGCTGTCGGGGTCTTCCCGAACGATATTCGGCAGTTAAGCCGTTAAATACTTCATCCTTCACGTTGTCTCTGCGTTAGCTGCGTTCACTCATCCTGGTCATGTACTGATGTACACTCCCTGGAGTTCGTTCACTTACTGCCTTGATACAACGCGAATGATTTTGTCTTTCGCTTATTTTTTAGCCAGCTCCTGGTTCAGTGTCCAGAGTTCCCGGCGTTCTTCGCTGCTTAAACCGTGTGTGCGCTCACGAGCTATCAACTCTTCCTGGCGCAGTTCAAGCATCGAATCAAACATATGGTTGAGTGAGTCGGTGAAGGTTTTTTCTGCGATATCTTTATCTGCTATATCGTCCCACATCGACAGTTTTTCAAGGGTTGCAGCATCATTTGTGCCGCGATAGTGCTCTAAAAGTTGTCCGGTGGTCAGACCTGGCTGAGACAGACAAGTGTTGACCAGTTCTCTAAATAAGCCAAGTCCGGGTAGCTTATTTTGGTCCAGGGCGCCTAACGGCGGAACCAGCGGTGCTAAGTCCGGGTTTTGCACCAGTAACCCTATCAGTATACGCATGGTAGTGCGTTTTAGCTGTGGAACAGGGCGGGAAGCCCCATTTTCTGCCAGTTTTGGCATTAAACGTTCAAGCTGGCTGTCATCCAGAATGCCGAGCTTGTTCCCTAACTCCTGCCGCAGATAAATACGCAGCGTTTCGCCTGGAACCTGAGTGATCAGCGGCAGTGCTAAAGTGCTTAGCTGTGCACGTCCATCCGGAGTACTCAAATCCACCTGGGGCAGCAGGCTGTTAAATAAAAACGCGGAGAGCGGTAAGGCCTGCTCCATCCGGGTTTCAAATGCCTCTTTCCCTTCTTTACGCACCAGCGTATCGGGATCTTCGCCATCAGGTAAAAACATAAAGCGCAGCTGACGTCCGTCTGTCATATAAGGCAGTGCGGTTTCCAGCGCGCGCCAGGCAGCATCGCGTCCGGCACGGTCTCCGTCGTAACAGCAAATGACGTTGTTCGTCGCACGGAACAGCAGTTGAATGTGATCGGCGGTGGTTGACGTCCCAAGGGATGCCACGGCGTAGTTAATGCCGAATTGTGCCAGCGCGACCACATCCATATAGCCTTCAACCACTAACAGGCGCTGTGGATCGGCGTTATCCTGTTGGGCTTCATAAAGGCCATACAACTGGCGACCTTTATGGAAAATATCGGTTTCCGGGGAGTTCAGGTACTTCGGCAGGGCATCGCCCAGCACGCGTCCACCAAAACCAATCACCCGACCACGTTTGTCGCGGATGGGGAACATAACCCGTTCACGGAAACGATCGTAACTGCGTCCCTGATCGTTGGTGACCAACATACCCGCGTCGATCAGCGATTTGCGATTTTCAGGATTACCGCCAAACCGTTTCAGGACGTTGTCCCAGCCGGGGGGCGCAAAACCAATAGCAAAACGGGTGATCACGTCGCTACTGAGTCCTCGCTTTTCCAGATACTGGCGCGCAGGTGTAGCGGCGGGTTGCATCAGAGACTGTTGATAAAACGTGTTCAGGCCATCCATCAATTGATAAAGACTTTGCCGTTGATGGCGCTCTATCTGACTGGGGCCACTGCCTGCTTCATAAGGCACTTCGAGGTTGTGCATTGCGGCAAGTTCTTCGACGGTTTCCACAAACTCGAGCTTGTCGTAGTTCATGAGAAAATCGACGGCGTTGCCATGCGCGCCACATCCAAAGCAGTGATAAAACTGTTTTTCACCGTTTACGGTGAAAGAGGGGGTTTTTTCGTTATGGAACGGACAGCACGCATGATAATTTTTGCCCTGCTTTTTCAGCTTCACCCGCGCATCGATCAGATCGACAATGTCGGTTCTTGCTAGCAGATCATTAATAAAAACACGTGGAATTCGTCCAGCCATAAGCCCCGTTATTTCTGATGACTATAAACGAAAATAAGCCGCGCATTCCTTTCGGAAGCACGGCCTTACAACTACAACTCGGTCTGAATTGAGAGACTTAGCTCTCAGAAGACTTAGTACAGACGAGTGCGGCGTGCGTTTTCGCGAGCCAGTTTCTTCGCGTGACGTTTCACAGCAGAAGCTTTAGCGCGCTTACGTTCGGTAGTCGGTTTTTCATAGAACTCACGACGACGAACTTCCGCCAGAACACCTGCTTTCTCGCAGGAACGCTTGAAGCGACGCAGTGCTACGTCGAACGGCTCGTTTTCACGTACTTTAATTACCGGCATGTAACTCTCACCTTTAATAAATTCGGTTTGCCGCTGGCATCAACGCCAGCTTATTTCAAAATGGTGCGGAATTTTACTGCAATTGCTGCTGCTTTGTAAAGCACCGACACGATATTGAAAGGGACTTTTATAAGGGTGAGGAGTATACACGACGCTTCTTCCTGGGGCGAACAAAGTTTTACATCAACCCGCATTCGACCTACACTGCGCGGTATTAGAGCGAGGTAAAACAAGACATGCGTGTACTGGGAATTGAAACATCCTGTGATGAAACCGGCATCGCCATTTACGACGATGAAAAAGGTCTTTTAGCCAACCAATTGTATAGTCAGGTGAAATTGCACGCTGACTACGGTGGTGTTGTGCCTGAACTGGCCTCGCGCGATCACGTGCGTAAAACTGTGCCGCTGATTCAGGCTGCGTTAAAAGAAGCGAACCTGACGGCAAAAGATATTGATGCGGTGGCCTATACTGCAGGCCCAGGTCTGGTTGGCGCGCTGCTGGTTGGGGCAACGGTTGGGCGCTCGCTGGCGTTCGCATGGAACGTGCCTGCAATTCCTGTTCACCATATGGAAGGCCATCTGCTGGCACCGATGCTGGAAGATAATCCGCCGGAATTCCCTTTTGTAGCACTGCTGGTTTCCGGTGGACACACACAACTGATTAGCGTTACTGGTATTGGCCAGTATGAACTGCTGGGCGAATCGATTGATGATGCCGCAGGCGAAGCGTTCGATAAAACGGCCAAGCTGTTGGGGCTGGATTATCCTGGCGGCCCGATGCTCTCTAAGCTGGCATCGCAAGGCGTGGAAAAGCGCTTTGTCTTCCCGCGCCCGATGACCGATCGTCCGGGACTGGATTTCAGCTTCTCCGGTCTGAAGACCTTTGCCGCGAACACCATCCGTAATAACGAAAATGACGATCAGACTCGCGCGGATATCGCTCGTGCCTTTGAAGATGCAGTAGTCGATACGCTGATGATCAAGTGCAAACGCGCGTTGGATCAAACCGGTTTTAAACGTCTGGTGATGGCGGGTGGAGTGAGTGCGAACCGTACTCTGCGTGCGAAACTGGCGGAGATGATGCAAAAACGCCGTGGTGAAGTGTTCTATGCGCGCCCGGAATTTTGTACTGATAACGGGGCGATGATCGCCTATGCCGGCATGGTGCGTTTTAAAGCCGGTGCTACGGCAGACCTTGGCGTAACGGTGCGCCCACGCTGGCCGCTGGCGGAATTACCGGCAGCATAAGTTGATATAGTGCCGGATAGCAGTATCCGGCCTACAGATTCCGTAGGCCCGGTAAGCACAGGTTACCGGGCAAGAAAACTACTCCCGCAGCATCCCTTTTTCTTCCAGAAATGTGATTATTTTTTCCAGACCCGCGCCCGTTTTTAAATTAGTAAACGTCCACGGACGCTCGCCGCGCATGCGCATAGTGTCGCGCTCCATAACTGCCAGTGAGGCTCCGACGTAAGGGGCGAGATCGGTTTTGTTGATCACCAGAAAATCAGATTTAGTGATCCCTGGCCCGCCTTTACGTGGGATCTTTTCGCCTTCGGCGACGTCGATCACGTAGATCGTCAGATCCGCTAATTCCGGGCTGAAGGTTGCGCTCAGGTTGTCGCCGCCGCTTTCCACAAAGATCAGCTCCAGATTGCCAAACTTTTTGCTCAGCGCTTCCACCGCAGCCAGATTCATCGAAGCATCTTCACGGATCGCCGTATGTGGACAGCCGCCGGTTTCCACTCCCACAATTCTTTCCGGCTCCAGCGCCCCCGCTTCGGTGAGAATGCGCTGATCTTCTTTGGTGTAAATATCGTTGGTCACCACAGCCAGTTGGTATGTGTTGCGCATGGCTTTGCATAATGCCTCCAGCAACGCCGTTTTACCGGAACCGACCGGACCACCCACGCCAACGCGCAGGGGATGTTTGTATTCACTCATTTTTTCTCCTCAGGAGCGGAATAATCGGCAATATTGGTTTTCATGTCGGGCAGAGGCGATAGCGGCCAGCGGTGTTGCGGATCCCAGTCCGTCATCAGGACATGTCAGTGCCTGATCCAGGCCCTGCGCATATCGATCGCAAAGCAAAAGAATCAATCGCTGCGCCGCCTGTTGCCCAAAGGGAACCAGTTTGACCCCGGCCATGACGGCGCTCTCGATCCAGCTGTAGCCGAAACTCAGAGCGAGACTGATCAGAGGGATTTTCCAGCGCACGCCCAGCCAGGCCAAACCGCAAAGCTGGCTGTCGGCGAAGATCGCGCGCCATTCCTGGGCGCAATCCGGTTCCCAGTCGACCACCAGGCGTGCGAAGGCTGCACCTCTGCTGCGTTCTTCCTCACGCAGTTCTCGGGTTTCCCGACAGGCCTGCAGATATGCCGTCCAGCGGCGGGCAGTACTGATATCATCCAGCTCACAGGCATGGTAAAGGCGGGCCAGCAGTGGTAAATCGACGGAAAAAAAGTTCTGTTCCATCTGTTGGATTTGCCACTGCGCGAAGGTTTCGGTATCTGTTACCCAGCCGATTTCCACCGCCCACTCCAGACCCTGGGACCAGGTAAACGATCCCACCGGTAAGCTACTGCTGGCGAGCTGCATCAGGCGCAGCTGTTGGGTTTCACGCATCAGTGTGCATGACTGTGATGGTGCCCGTGGGACTCGCTGGCATACGCGCCCGCTTCCGGCTCAAAGGGCAGGTGGGCAAACGTGACCTGTAGATCGAACTGGCGCAGCATGTCATCCAGCACATGATCGTGGTGATAGCGCAGTTCATCGGGCAGAATTTGCAGCGGTACGTGACGGTTTCCCAGGTGATAACAGGCTTTAGCGAGCAGGAACGGATTGGCGCAGTGCACGACGGAGACTGCTTCGTTTGCTGCGATAATTTCTACCACTTCTGTACCTTCTGCCGTGCTCAGACGATCACCCCCGCGTAACAACAGACCACGTGGCAGCAGTAAACCCGCCTCACGCCCGTCGTTCAGCCGCACTTTCGCGCGGCTTTTGACGCGAACATCGATGGGCAGCGTCAGCGTGGCGGTTACAGCGGCAGAGGTTTCAATACGTTGCGTCAGAAACAGCATCTCGACTCCTTAAAATAAAAAGTAACGTTGCGCCATCGGCAGCACGTCTGCCGGTTCGCTGGTAATTAATTCACCGTCGATGCGTACCTCATAGGTCTGGGCATCGACGGTAATATTGGGTTGCAGACAGTTGTGGATCATGTCGGCTTTTTTTACCGTCCGGCAGCCTTTTGCCACCGCGATAGCGCTTTGCAAATTGAGCTGCTGTGGGATGTTATGTGTAGCAGCAGCTTGCGAAATAAACGTCAGGCGGCTGTGATGGCGTGCTGCGCCGAGTGCCCCGAACATCATGCGGTAATGCACCGGCTGTGGAGTGGGAATCGAGGCGTTGATATCGCCCATCGGCGCGCAGGCAATCATGCCCCCCTTAATGATCGTGGCGGGCTTCACGCCAAAAAATGCGGGTGACCAGAGCACCAGATCCGCCAGTTTTCCGACCGCTATCGAGCCAACCTCATGGGCGATGCCGTGTGTCAGCGCCGGGTTGATGGTGTATTTGGCGATATAACGTTTAACACGCTGGTTATCGTTGTTGCTGGTCTCTTCCGCCAGCGCGCCGCGCTGGATCTTCATCCGGTGGGCTACCTGCCAGGTTCGCAGGATCACTTCCCCGACACGTCCCATCGCCTGGGAATCTGATGACGTCAGAGAAAACGCGCCAATGTCATGCAGGACGTCTTCGGCAGCGATCGTTTCCCGGCGAATGCGTGACTCGGCAAACGCCACGTCTTCGGCAATATCCGGGTCGAGGTGATGGCAGACCATCAACATGTCCAGATGTTCATCGATCGTATTGACGGTATAAGGCAGCGTCGGGTTGGTGGAAGAGGGTAAAATATTGGCATATGCGCAAGCAGTGATGATATCCGGTGCATGCCCGCCGCCAGCACCTTCAGTGTGGAAGGTATGAATAGTGCGATCGCCGATCGCTGCCAGTGTATCTTCGACGAAGCCGGACTCATTCAACGTATCGCTGTGTAGCGCGACCTGAATGTCCATCTCTTCGGCCACGCTTAACGCACAGTCGATCGCTGCAGGTGTTGCACCCCAGTCCTCATGGATCTTCAGACCGATCGCACCTGCCATTACCTGTTCGCGTAGAGCATCAGGACTCGAGCCGTTGCCTTTGCCCAGAAGACCAATATTGACCGGTAGCGTGTCTGCCGCCTGTAACATTCGGGCGATATACCACGGACCTGGCGTGCAGGTTGTCGCATGGGTCCCGGCAGCAGGACCTGTGCCGCCACCGATCATTGTTGTCACGCCGGAGACCAGCGCCTCTTCTGCCTGTTGTGGGCAGATCCAGTGAATATGGGTATCCACGCCGCCTGCGGTGACGATCTTTCCTTCACCGGCTATCGCTTCCGTCCCTACACCGATCGGGATCGTGACATCGGGCTGTATATCCGGGTTGCCCGCTTTGCCTATAGCGACGATCCTGCCCTCTTTTATGCCGATATCTGCTTTGACGATCCCCCAGTGATCGATGATCAACGCGTTAGTGATCACCAGGTCCACGCACGCCTGAGCGTTCATTTGCCCCTGGCCCATACCATCGCGGATCACCTTTCCACCGCCGAATTTGACCTCCTCACCGTAAGTGGTGAGATCGTTTTCTACTTCGATCCACAGTTCGGTATCTGCCAGACGGACTTTGTCACCAGTGGTGGGGCCAAACATGTCGGCGTAGGCCTGCCGGGATAGATCACTCATTGCCTGCCTCCAGCGCGCCCATCACGTCGCCGCGAAAACCAAAGATCCGCTGTGCACCCGCCACGCGAACCAGTTCGACTTCCCGCTTTTGACCAGGCTCGAAACGTACTGCTGTACCTGCAGGAATATTCAGACGAAAACCTAATGCTTTTGGACGATCAAAACGCAGCGCCGGATTGACCTCATAAAAGTGATAATGCGATCCGACCTGAACGGGGCGATCGCCATGGTTCTCCACCACGATCGTGCGGGTTTCTCTTCCTGCGTTGATGACGATATTTCCCGCCAGAATTTTATATTCACCAGGGATCATGACCGCTCCTTATATGATCGGGTTGTGAACGGTGACCAGCTTCGAACCGTCCGGGAAGGTGGCTTCAACCTGAATGTCCGGGATCATTTCCGGCACCCCCTCCATCACCTGATCGCGGGTCAGAACGTGGCGACCGTCTTCCATCAGTGATGCAACGGTTTTGCCGTCACGCGCACCTTCCATGATGAAGGCGCTAATCAACGCTACCGATTCCGGGTAATTGAGCTTCAGTCCGCGGGCCAGGCGGCGCTCCGCCACCAGCGCAGCAGTAAAGAGCAACAACTTGTCTTTTTCTCTGGGAGTCAGTTCCATAGTGGTTCTCTTATGTTTGCCAGATTCGGGGTAGTACAGGGGGTTTTTGAGTCAGCAGCGGGCGCAGAAACTGCCAGAGGTTGCGCATTACGCGCTGAACGACCAGGTTGTCATTGGCGAGAACGCGTACCGTCAACAATGAGTCGACCACCGTTGCCCCGGTATAATCACCGAGAGGCGCAAGCCGTTCGCGAATGCCATCCAACATGTTTTCTGTGGCCGGATAGCACAGCAGCGTGCCAACCCAGGGCTGACAGGCAAGGGCATTCAGTTCACCGTTTTGAATATGTAGCCGTTCTATCAGCAACGGCAAACCCTCTCGCCACACCTCCAGACGGCTGTGTAGCGAGCCGTGGTTGAAGGCTTCCTGCATCACCGGTCGCCCCAGACAGTAGAGATCCCAGGCCAGCAGACGGCTGTTACTGGCAAGATGAAACGCGGACTGAAGGTTCGCGTGTGCGCCGGGAAAGAGGATCGTATCCTGCGGGAGCCATTCCAGCGTGCTTTGCGGAGCGAGTGTAAAATCCTGGCGCAGTACAGCCAGTGGACCCGAACTGCGATAAAACTTCCCTGCACCGGGCATGGTGATTAACGCGTGGCTTTTGTTATCCAGAGCGACGGAGATATGTAACTCATCGCCTCCGACAATCCCGCCGGGCGGATGAAGTAAATAGAGGTGGCACACGTCTTCTTCCGGGTAGAACGGGCGTTGTACCGTTAGTGGACCAACATGGCGAGCTGAAGCGAGCACTGTTTTGTGCGCGGAACGGGTGAACCGCAGGTCCAGTTCAGCCTGCCAGCCCCGTGTGAGTGTCTCGTGCGCCGCGGTGTCCAGAGCGTTTCCCTTATCAACGTGAGGATGTGTGCATACCAAAAAGTATGCCTCAGCGCACAGGTAAACGGTCATACAAGAAGCTTATGGAAAAAAGGGGCGGCATCATGTCGCCCCAACGAGGTTTACAGCAAAACGAGAGGCATCCAGACCAGACCGGTTATCACCAACAGAACCAGGAAGATCAGGCCGAAAATTGCGCCCAGCCGCCAGTAATCAACCGTTGGTAAATAGCCGCTGCCGTAATAGATCGGGCTTGGACCTGTTGCGTATGGTGTAAGAATACTGCCCAGACCAATTGCAGCCCCTACCATCAGGCAGAATACCGGCAGCGGGATTGCCGGCATTGCCAGTGCGGCAGCAATCATCATTGGAGCCAGTGCGGAGGTATAAGCTGTGGCACTGGCAAAGAAGTAGCGCAGCAGGTAAAACACCACGATCAGTGCCACCATTACCATGATGGGCGAGTAACCGCTTAGTCCGTTCGCCAGTAATTTACCAAACCAGGTAATAAAGCCGGTGTTATTTAGCCCGGTCGCCAGGGTAATCAGTGAGGCCAGCCAGAAAAAGACGTTCCATGCTGCTTTATTACTGACAATGTCATCCCAGGATATGATACGTAGCACCAGCATCAGTGCGACGACGCTGTAACCGACCATTGCGGCATCGATATAATCGCCGCCAAAGATCCACAGCACCAGTGCCCCGACCATCAGTACCAGCATTTTCTTTTCTCGCGAGCAGAGGGGGCCCATCGCGTTAAGTTCCGACTCTGCCCAGAGAGGAACCTGATTGCCTGATTTTAGCACCGGTGGGTACAGCACATACGCCAGCCATGGCACTAACAACACCAGTAAAATGCTCAGCGGCAGCATACCTAAGAACCAGTCGCCCCAGCTTAGTGCGGTATGAGAAGCGCCTTTCATCAGGCCAATCAGCAGCAGGTTTGGCGCCATTGCCGTTAAGAAAATGGCGCTGGTGACGCAGTCAGCGACGATTCCCATCCACATAATATAGGAGCCAATAGAGCGAGAACTAGAATCATTCGGCTGTGAATTATACAGCGGCGGCAGGTTACGAATAATCGGATAGATAATTCCTGCACCACGCGCAGAGTTGGAAGGGGTGACGGGGGCGAGGATCAGCTCAGAAAACATCACCGCATAGCCGAGAAACAGCGTGCGATGTCCCATCCTTTTCACCAGCCATAGCGCAATACGCCGACCCAGACCAGTTTTCTCATAACCGGTACCGAACATAAATGCGGCGAAAATCAGCCAGATAACCGAGTTTGAAAAACCAGAAACTGCCCACGACAATGATTTGGCGGTAAATTTAAAACCGTCCTGGGCAAGTTGTTCAGGGCTAAATAACAGCCATGGCGAAAGTACAGCGATGATCGAGATCCCGATCATTGCCACCACAGCGCCTGGTACAGGTTCCAGAATGAGTCCCACAATCACACCGGTAAAGACGGCAAAATAGAGCCAGGTATGACTCTCAAGACCAGTGGGAACGGGCAGAACAGCAATAATGGCGATGACCACCAGCGGAGCCAGGTATCGCCACCAACCAGCTAAAGGTGCCATTGTTGTATCCCTGCGAAAAGAGGAGAGGCATCACGCCTCTCCGGGAGGGTTATTTGATGTAGTGCACGTGCTCGCAGATCTCGTCCACGATAGGGTCGCGACGTTCAGCGAACAGCTTTTTGTTTTCAGCGATCAGGTTGTTACCGTGGGTATCGATGGAGACAATCAGCGGACCGAATTCTTTTACCCGACAAACCCATAGCGATTCCGGCATCCCAAGCTCTGTCCAGTGCACTTCTTCGATCTCTTCAACCTGCGTTGCGGCAACTACCGCACACCCTGCGGGGAAGATCACATGCAGCGCTTTAAACTGCTTACATCCTTCTTCAGTCAACGGCCCCATGCCACCTTTACCGACGACCAGTTTCACGCCAGTTTGCTCAATGAACTCTTTCTCAAAGGCCTCCATACGCATGCTGGTGGTTGGACCGACGGAGACCATCTCCCATTTTTCCCCGTTCTTACGCACGATAGGCCCGGCGTGGAAGATCGCTTTACCGTTGAGGTCGAAAGGAATAGGACGTTTAAGCTCGATCAGGCGGCGATGACATACGTCACGGCAGGTGACCAGCGTACCGGTAAGGTAAATCACATCGCCAACGCGAATATCTTCCAGGTCTTCGGCTTTGATCGGGGTTGTCAGGATCTTTTTCATAACGCGCTCCGGGTGTGAGACAGATTTTCGAAGGAGAGATCGGCATGAACCAGCAGCGTGCCGCGACGATGCGCCCAGCAGCCGGTAGAAACGGCGACACCAATCGTCGATGGATGACGTGCAGCGGATTCAATATGTACACCCATGACGGAACTATTGCCGGTTAGCCCCTGTGGACCAATCCCCAGACGGTTAAGTCCCTCTTCCAGACGCAGTTCCAGCTCAGCGGCTTTTGGATTTGGGTGGCGTGTTCCAATAGGACGCAGAACGGCCTTACGTGAGAGCACGGCAGCGGTTTCCACGGAAGTGGCGATACCAACGCCTACCAGCACTGGCGGGCAGGCGTTTACCGCCAGTGTTGAAATGTTTTCGAAGACAAATTTCACCACGCCTTCATAACCTTCGGAGGGCATTAACACTTTGGAACGTCCTGGTAACGTACAGCCTCCACCTGCCATATAGACTTCGATTTCAGCATCATCACCGTCAGGGATGATGTCCCAGGTCACCCACGGCACGCCGGTACCGGTATTTTTCCCGGTATTTACTTCGTCAAAAATCTCTACTGCGTTATGGCGCAGCGGTGCTTTTACCGTGGCATCTTCAACGGCCTGCTTAAGAATGCTTTGCAGTTCACCCAGGAGAGGAAAACGTGAACCGACCTTCACAAAGAACATGATCTCACCGGTGTCCTGACACGCCGGGCGATTCAGGTCGATAGCTTTTTGCATGTTATCGAACATGGTGTGATAGATAATTTTGCCCATGGGCGAGGTTTCGCCTTCCCGTAGCTGTTTTAATTTATCCACAACGTCATCGGGCATCCGGGTAGAAATCATGGCGGTAAAATCAGCGACAATGTTAGTCAACGTCTTTATCGCATTTTGGTTATTTTGATTGCTCATCATGTCAACTCCAGTTCTTTTATTTATCTGGAAATAAATTCTCCGCCACAAACTACCACTAAAAATGTGGTTTTATATTTTTTGCTGCTGTGAATATCTAATTAACAGTTCGTGAATGATGTCAAAATAAGGCGCTGAAAATTGCGCAAGGGCAGGGTTTAATTTGTTGCGGGGAATTACACTGCGACTAACACTATCCACGGATATTCAGAACATGCTGAACACTTATCCCTTAGCCAAAGACCTGCAGGTACTGGTGGACATTGTTCATACTGGAAGCTTTAGCGCTGCCGCCGCGACGCTGGGGCAAACACCTGCGTTTGTGACGAAACGCATTCAGATCCTTGAGCAAACGTTGGGGACTACACTGCTGAGCCGCTCTGCTCGGGGTGTGGCACTAACGGAAAGTGGGCAGCGATGTTATGAACATGCGCTGGAGATCCTCGCCCGTTATCAGCACCTGGTGGATGACGTCACACGAATCAAAACACGCCCGGAAGGGATGATCCGTATCGGCTGTAGTTTTGGGTTTGGGCGTAGTTATATCGCCCCGGCTATTACCGAATTAATGCACAGTTATCCCGAATTACAGGTACATTTTGAGCTTTACGATCGGCAAATTGATTTAGCTCAGGATAATATCGATCTGGATATTCGTATTAATGATGAAATCCCAGACTATTATATTGCGCATTTGTTAACGAAAAATAAAAGAATATTGTGTGCAGCACCGATGTATTTACATAAATACGGTCAGCCGATGACGCTACAGGAATTAAGCCACCATGATTGCCTGGTGACTAAAGAACGCGATATGACGCATGGGATATGGGAACTTAATAATGGGCAGGAGAAAAAATCGGTTAAGGTCGCAGGGCATCTGTCTTCTAACAGCGGTGAGATTGTGTTGCAGTGGGCGCTGCAAGGAAAGGGAATTATGTTGCGCTCCGAGTGGGATGTTCTGCCATTCCTGAAAAGCGGCGAGCTGGTACGTGTGCTACCGGATTATGCGCAAAGCGCCAATATTTGGGCGGTATATCGGGAGCCGTTATACCGTAGCACCAAGCTAAGAGTGTGTGTGGAGTTTCTGGCGACATGGTGTCAGCACCGATTGGGTAAACCTGGTGAAGGATATCAGGTTCCTTAGGCCGGATAAGACGCGCTAGCCTCGCCATCCGGCAGCAATTACTCGGGATCTTTTTCGCGTTTTTTCTTTAACTTGGTCCAGATTTTCGGTTCCTGACGACGCCACAGACGCTGGATATTGTCATGATGGCGCAGCAGAATTAAGCACGACAACATAGAGACCGGGAAAGTGAACTGGGGTTTGAACCACCAGACATAAAACGGGGCAATCAGGGCGCTGACGATAGCCCCTAACGAAGAATAGCCGCTCAATAATACGGTTAGCAGCCACGTTCCCGCCATTACGCCAGTAAGGTCCCAGCCTATTGGCGCTATCGCACCAAACGCAGTGGCTACGCCTTTACCGCCTTTAAAGCCAAAGAATACCGGCCAAATGTGGCCCAGACAGGCGGCGATAGCGATCAATCCCAACCAGAAGGGACTGACGCCTAGCGCATATGCGCCCCACACGGGTAACATACCCTTCAGGACGTCGAAAATCAGCACGGCTACGGCTGCTCCCTTGCCACCTATACGCAACACGTTTGTTGCGCCGGGGTTACCGGAGCCGCTGTCGCGTGGGTCGGGTAAACCCGCGAGGCGGCAGACCAGAATGGCACTGGAAATTGAGCCGCAGAGGTACGCGAAGATGATCATTCCAGGCGCGATTGCACTCATAAGCTGTTCCGTTTTGAAAATGTCGTGTAAAACGCTACTTCTGTGGATAATACGCATATTTCGCCGGAAGTGGTATCCGGGTTAGCCAAAAAGCAGGCAGGTCGTGATGGATATTGTATTTATAGAGCAACTTTCGGTAATCACCACTATCGGTGTTTACGACTGGGAACAAACCATCGAACAAAAACTGGTGTTCGATATCGAAATGGCGTGGGATAACCGCAAATCGGCCAAAAGCGACGATGTTGCTGATTGTCTAAGCTATGCTGATATAGCTCAAACCGTTGTCAGCCACGTGGAAGGCGGGCGATTTGCGCTGGTCGAACGTGTGGCAGAAGAAGTGGCGGAGTTGCTATTGAGTCGTTTTAATTCTCCATGGGTGCGTATCAAACTCAGTAAACCTGGGGCGGTGGCACGCGCGGCAAACGTTGGGGTGATCATTGAGCGTGGCAATACTCTGAAAGAAAATAATTAACTTAATAATATATAAACCAAACGTGTATAAAAGGGTCTTAAAGCAGGCTCTTTTTTTATTGTCCGTTTTTTTTTATTTAGGGGTTTATTGATGAGCGATATGCACTCGCTGCTGGTGGCGGCCATTTTGGGTGTGGTTGAGGGGCTGACGGAGTTTTTACCTGTCTCCAGTACAGGCCATATGATTATTGTTGGTCATCTGCTGGGGTTTGAAGGTGATACCGCAAAAACATTTGAGGTGGTGATCCAACTGGGATCTATTCTGGCAGTTGTGGTGATGTTCTGGCGGCGTTTGTTTGGCCTGATTGGCATCCATTTCGGCAAAACCCCGCATGAAGGCACTGGCAAAGGACGTCTGACGTTGGGACATATTTTGCTGGGGATGATTCCGGCAGTCGTGTTGGGATTAGTGTTCCACGACATGATTAAGTCGCTGTTTAACCCAATTAACGTTATGTACGCACTGGTGGTCGGCGGTTTGTTGTTGATTGCTGCAGAATGCCTGAAACCCAAGGAACCGCGAGCACCGGGGTTGGATGATATGACTTATCGTCAGGCATTTATGATCGGTTGTTTCCAGTGTCTGGCTCTGTGGCCGGGCTTTTCGCGTTCTGGTGCGACTATCTCTGGTGGGATGCTGATGGGGGTGAGTCGTTATGCCGCATCTGAATTTTCGTTCCTGCTGGCAGTACCGATGATGATGGGCGCAACGGCGCTGGATCTCTACAAAAGCTGGTCGTTCCTGACGACAGCTGATATTCCTATGTTTGCTGTGGGTTTCGTGACGGCTTTTGTCGTGGCGCTGGTGGCGATCAAAACCTTCCTGCAATTGATTAAACGTATTTCGTTCATTCCGTTTGCGATTTACCGCTTTATTGTGGCTGCCGCTGTTTACGTTGTGTTCTTCTGAGTTTGCCATGGTGCCGGATGGTGACGCTTACGCGTCTTATCCGGCCACGCCTGCTGGGTAAGCGCTGAACGCTGCGTCAGTTATTACGTTTTCGGGCAACGTTGCTCTTTCCAGGCCGCTACTGCGGCAATGCGACGTCGGGTCAACTCCTCGCGAATTGCCGGTCCTTTAAATCCTGCTTCGACGACATCTTTTGTAGGAACTGCCTGCGCTGTCAGCCAGGCTTCGCGCAGCCAGCGGCCTTGCGGGTAATCTACCGCTTCGAAACCGGTTCGACCACGCACATCGGCCTCACTGGTCAGAGCGATTTGTTCCACACGATGTGGTTTACGCCAGGCATCGATGGAATCGAATAGCTTAACGATGGTTTTCGGCTGCAGTATCGGGAAGGTATGAATAAGATCGTGAAACTCGGCCACCAGTTTGGCTAAATCACGAATGTCATTTGGTACGCGCAAACGCTGGCACAATTGCTCTACCAGCTTAACACCTGCCGGGCCATGGCCGTGATGGCGAGGCCAGAGTGAGGGCGGTGTGAGTGATTTACCAAGATCATGACAAAGTGTGGCGAAACGCACGTCAACTTCCTGGCTCAGCATGGCGGCCATCGACAGTGTCATTAGGGTGTGTATTCCGGTATCGATTTCTGGATGCCATTTTGCCGGTGCCGGTACGCCAAACAGAGCGTCTATTTCAGGAAACAGTACGCGTAAGGCACCGCAATCGCGAAGCACCTGGAAAAAGACCTGCGGATTGCGGGTGGTTAAGGCACTCTCAGTTTCTTTCCACACACGTTCTGGCGTAAGGTGCTCCAGTTCCCCTGCGTGGGTCATCTCCCGCATCAGCGCCATCGTTTCGTCGGCGATACGAAAACTAAGATGCGCATAGCGGGCAGCAAAGCGCGCCACACGCAGCACACGCAGCGGATCTTCGCTAAAGGCTGGAGAAACATGGCGCAACAGGCGGTTTTCGAGATCGCTACGTCCGTTATACGGGTCGATAATTTCCCCGTCATCGTCGCGAGCCAGGGCGTTTATCGTCAGGTCTCGTCGTTGGAGATCAGCTTCCAGCGTCACGTCTGAAGCGGCATAACAGGTAAACCCGGTATAGCCTGAGCCTGATTTTCTTTCGGTACGCGCCAGCGCATACTCTTCACGAGTTTTCGGATGGAGAAAAACAGGAAAATCGCGGCCTACCTGCTGGTAGCCCGCGTCAAGCATCTCTTGTGGCGTGGTACCGACAACAACCCAGTCTTTATCTTTAATCGGTAGCCCTAATAACGCATCCCGAACAGCACCACCGACCAGATAAATCTTCACGCCACTTTCCTTTTGAAAAAGTTAATCCCTTAATAATATGTCAGTGTGGCAGAGAAGGCGATTCAGTTCATCCAGCGATCTTTGCGTTTACGTGTTGGGATCATATGTGGCAGCACCAGACCGAGCAGCAGACCGAGTCCTAGCACGCCGCCGCCATACATAAACCACTGCATGATGATGGTACGCTGCTTGTCATCAAGCTGAAGGTTGGCTGCGCTGACTTTCTTTTGTGCCACAATAAGCTCGTTCTTCAGCTTCTGGTTTTCTGCTTTCAATCCATCGATCACGCTGTCGCTTTGCGCCACTTTTTGTTGCATATCGGCGGTGCGCTGATTCCAGGTGGTATCGATATTAGTGAGCTTATCGGTCAGAACTTTAACCTGATTTTCTAAGTCCGGGACGCGGGTGCGCAGGCTTGGCGTACTGTTCAGCTCTTTCAGTGGGATCCAGGCGGTACGCCCGGTACTGTCTTTGACCTGCGCGTAGTTGGTGCTGGCGTCGGTCTGTAATAGCGTAACTTCCTCGCCGGCGTTAACCGTACCCACGAGGCGATAGTTATCTCCTGGACCACTGCGGACCCAGGTGTTCAGTTCGTCAGAAACATAGCGCTTTTCTTCGGCATGGGAGACGGCAGTGGCGCTAAGTGCGAGTAAAGTTAATCCAATCAGGCGTAATTTTGGCATCAGGCTGTCGTTGTTGTCATAGAAAGTGGAACGATAGTAGTGGCAACAGTGTCTCTACGCAAAGCATTAGACATCAATCGGAATCATCTGTGTCCTTTTTGCCACCACTCGAAACTTTTACGCCCGTCAAATTGTCCGTTGCATGGCAATTTGGCGCAAAATACTATCTACTGACAATTAAGAAAGCACTTAGTTCGCAGTCTGTCTTCTCAACTGTGACATAACCCATAAGTACAAGATCATGGCCCAGGAAATCGAATTAAAGTTTATCGTCAATAGTGATGCCGTAGATGCGCTACGTGAACATCTGAATACGCTGGGGGGAGAGCACCATGCGCCCAGCCAGTTACTGAATATTTATTACGAAACACCGGATGCGTGGCTGCGTGCTCACGATATGGGGCTGCGTATTCGCGGTGAGAATGGTTGTTATGAAATGACCATGAAAATTGCCGGAAGAGTGACGGGCGGCCTGCATCAGCGACCGGAATATAACATTGCGCTGAGTGAGCCAGTGCTGGATCTCGCACAGTTTCCTGTGGAAGTCTGGCCCAATGGCGAGCTGCCAGCCGATCTCGCTTCCCAGGTACAACCGCTGTTTAGCACCGATTTTTACCGTGAGAAATGGCGCCTTGATGTTGACGGTAGCCAGATTGAAATCGCCCTTGACCTTGGGGACGTGAAGGCGGGAGAGTTCGCTGAGCCTATCTGTGAGCTGGAACTTGAGCTCTTAAGCGGCGATACCCGTGCAGTGCTGAAGCTGGCGAACCAACTGGTTTCGCAAACGGGTTTACGCCAGGGCAGCCTGAGTAAGGCGGCACGCGGTTATCATTTGGCTCAAGGAAATGCGCCACGCGAACTCAAACCCACGAGCATTCTGAAAGTGCCTGCGAAGGCGAGCATTGAACAAGGGTTGGAAGCTGCGCTGGAGCTGGCGCTGTCACAATGGCAGTACCATGAAGAGTTGTGGGTTCGCGGTGTCAAAGGGGCGAAAGCCGAGGTGCTGGCGGCTATGGGGTTGGTTCGTCACATCCTGATGCTGTTTGGCGGTAATGTTCCGCGTAAAGCGAGCGCTCACTTACGTGATTTACTGACCCAGTCGGAAGCGACCATTGCCTCGGAAGTTTCTGCTGTTTCAGCGGTGTATAGTACGCAAACGGCGATGGCAAAACTGGCGCTTACCGAATGGTTAGTGACCAAAGCGTGGCAACCGTTTCTGGATGCTAAGGCGCAGGGCAAAATTACCGATTCCTTCAAGCGTTTTTCCGATACCCATCTTTCACGTCATGCGGCTGAGTTGAAAACTGTTTTTGGTCAGCCGTTGGGCGATCAATATACCGATCAGATCCCGCGTCTGAGCCGCAACATTGATAGCGTTCTGATGCTGGCGGGATACTACGACGAACATGTCGCGTCGGAATGGATTGCCAACTGGCAGGGTTTACTTCATGCCATCAAAACCCGTCAACATATTGAAATTGAACACTTCCGCAATGAAGCGATCTCTCAGGAACCGTTCTGGCTGCATAGCGGAAAACGTTAATCAGAGCCGAAGCAGGGATGCCTGGTGGCGCTCTACTTATTCGGCCTACGCGATAGGTGCATGTATCATGTAGTCCGGATAAGGCGAAACATAGCCATCCGGCATCATTGAAAGGATAAGCCTTAAATGAAGCAGCTCTCTTCACCATTACAGCAGTACTGGCCGACCGTTGTTGAGCGTTTGCCAACAGCACTTCCTGAGGCATCGCTGAGTATTCAGGCGAAGTCAGTACTTACATTCAGCGATTTTGTCCGCGATAGCATTATTGCTCATCCTGAGTGGCTAAAGGAGCTGGAAAGCGCGCCAGTCCAGGCTGATGAATGGCAGCACTATGCCGCCTGGTTACAGCGCGCGCTGTCAGACGTACACGATGAAACGGCGTTAATGCGCGAGCTTCGACTGTTCCGTCGTCGCATCATGGTGCGTATTGCCTGGGCACAGACGCTGTCGCTGGTGGCTGAAGAGAGTATTTTGCAACAGTTAAGTCATCTGGCGGAGACGTTGATTATCGCAGCGCGTGACTGGCTGTATGACGCCTGCTGTCGAGAGTGGGGAACACCCTGTAATTCGGACGGCGTTGCGCAACCGCTGTTGATTTTAGGCATGGGGAAACTGGGCGGGGGCGAGCTGAATTTTTCCTCTGATATCGACCTGATTTTTGCCTGGCCGGAACATGGATCTACGCAGGGCGGGCGGCGTGAACTGGATAACGCGCAGTTTTTCACCCGTATGGGACAGCGCCTCATCAAAGTGTTGGATCAACCAACGATGGATGGTTTTGTCTATCGGGTGGACATGCGTTTACGTCCGTTTGGCGACAGTGGTCCGCTGGTACTGAGTTTCTCTGCGCTGGAAGATTACTACCAGGAGCAGGGGCGTGACTGGGAACGTTACGCGATGGTTAAAGCGCGTATTATGGGGGATGCTGACGGCACCTACGTCAGCGAGCTTCGCGCTATGCTGCGGCCTTTTGTTTTCCGTCGCTACATCGATTTCAGCGTGATTCAATCTCTGCGTAACATGAAAGGGATGATTGCCCGTGAAGTCCGCCGGCGCGGCCTGAAGGACAACATAAAGCTGGGGGCGGGCGGCATTCGTGAAATCGAATTTATCGTTCAGGTATTCCAGCTCATTCGCGGCGGGCGCGAACCCTCGCTGCAATCCCGCTCGTTACTCCCTACGCTTAGTGCGATCAATGCACTGCATCTGCTGTCTAATAATGATGCGGAACACCTGCGAACCGCCTATCTCTTTTTACGTCGTCTGGAAAATCTGCTGCAGAGCATCAATGACGAACAGACCCAGACGCTGCCGGGTGATGAGCTAAATAGGGCCCGCCTGGCATGGGGTATGGGGGCGGATGACTGGCAGCAGTTAACCGATACGTTGGCAATACATATGGGCAACGTGCGTCGGGTATTTAACGAATTAATTGGCGATGATGAAACTGATACACAGGAAGAGTCGCTGTCGGAACAGTGGCGTGAACTTTGGCAGGACGCGTTGCAGGAAGATGACACCACACCAGTGCTGACGCATCTGGCGGATGACGATCGTCGCCGCGTGCTGGCTCTTATTGCGGATTTTCGCAAAGAGCTGGATAAACGTACGATTGGCCCACGGGGGCGACAGGTGTTGGATCATTTGATGCCGCACCTGCTGAGCGATGTCTGTTCCCGCGATGATGCTTCCGTACCGTTGTCGCGTATTACCCCGCTACTGGTGGGCATTGTCACCCGCACCACCTATCTGGAGCTGCTGAGTGAATTCCCTGGCGCGCTGAAGCATTTGATTTCGTTATGTGCCGCCTCGCCGATGGTGGCCAGCCAGCTGGCGCGGTATCCGTTGCTGCTTGACGAGCTGCTTGACCCTAATACCTTGTACCAACCAACCGCAACCGACGCTTATCGTGACGAGTTACGCCAGTATTTACTGCGTGTGCCGGAAGATGATGAAGAACAGCAACTGGAAGCGCTGCGTCAGTTTAAGCAAACGCAACTGCTGCGTATCGCAGCGGCTGATATCGCTGGTACGCTACCGGTGATGAAAGTGAGTGACCATCTGACCTGGCTGGCGGAAGCCATTATTGATGCCGTGGTGCAGCAGGCCTGGATGCAAATGGTCGCCCGTTATGGGCAACCAACCCATCTTGGCGATCGCGATGGTCGTGGTTTTGCCGTTGTCGGTTATGGCAAGCTGGGTGGCTGGGAGCTGGGTTACAGCTCCGATCTGGATTTGATCTTCCTGCATGATTGCCCGATGGATGTGATGACTGACGGTGAACGTGAGATTGACGGTCGGCAGTTTTATCTGCGTTTGTCGCAGCGCATTATGCATCTTTTCAGCACCCGTACTTCTTCCGGCATTTTGTATGAAGTGGATGCTCGGCTGCGCCCATCCGGTGCTGCAGGAATGCTGGTAACATCCACCGAAGCCTTCGCCGATTATCAGCGCAACGAAGCCTGGACGTGGGAGCATCAGGCACTGGTACGCGCTCGTGTGGTTTATGGCGACCCGCAATTGACCTCTCAGTTTGACGCGGTGCGCCGCGATATCATGACACTCGCTCGCGACGGGAAAACTTTACAGACTGACGTGCGCGAAATGCGTGAGAAAATGCGTGCACATTTGGGCAATAAACATCGCGATCGTTTTGATATCAAAGCCGATGAAGGTGGGATCACCGATATTGAGTTTATTACGCAATATCTGGTGTTGCGCTATGCCCATGAAAAACCGAAGTTGACGCGCTGGTCGGATAATGTGCGCATTCTGGAATTACTGGCGCAGAACGACATTATGGATGAGCAGGAAGCACTGGCGCTTACCCGCGCCTACACGACGTTGCGTGATGAGCTTCACCACCTTGCTCTGCAGGAGCTTCCGGGACATGTCGCGCTGGAGTGCTTTAGTGCAGAGCGCTCACTGGTTCGGAGTAGCTGGCAGAAGTGGCTGGTTGCTGAGTGAAGTGTGCTATTATCGCGCGCAAATTTTAAGACCCTCAGAGAATCTCTCAGGAGACAGGAATGAAAGTAACGCTGCCAGAGTTTGAACGTGCAGGAGTCATGGTTGTCGGTGATGTGATGCTGGATCGCTACTGGTACGGGCCTACCAGCCGTATTTCGCCAGAAGCGCCGGTGCCGGTGGTCAAAGTGGATACCATTGAAGAACGTCCAGGCGGCGCGGCAAACGTGGCGATGAACATTGCCTCTCTGGGAGCGAATTCTCGTCTGGTTGGGCTGACCGGTATTGATGATGCGGCTCGTGCGCTGAGTAAAACGCTGGCTGATGTGAACGTGAAATGTGACTTTGTTTCCGTGCCGACGCATCCGACAATCACTAAACTACGCGTACTTTCCCGCAACCAACAGCTGATTCGCCTGGACTTTGAGGAAGGCTTTGAAGGTGTGGATCCGCAGCCGCTGCATGAACGTATTAACCAGGCTCTGGGTTCAATTGGTGCTCTGGTACTTTCTGATTACGCCAAAGGCGCTCTGGCCAGCGTACAGCAGATGATTGCACTGGCGCGTAATGCTGGCGTTCCGGTGCTTATTGATCCGAAAGGCACTGATTTTGAGCGCTATCGTGGTGCGACGCTGCTGACGCCGAACCTGTCTGAGTTTGAAGCTGTTGCCGGTAAGTGCAAAAGCGAAGACGACCTCGTTGAACGTGGTATGAAGGTGATTGCTGATTTCGACCTTTCCGCACTGCTGATAACGCGCTCTGAGCAGGGCATGACCTTGTTGCAGCCGGGTAAAGCACCGCTGCATATGCCAACCCAGGCACAGGAAGTGTATGACGTTACCGGTGCGGGGGATACGGTTATCGGCGTGCTGGCGGCAACGCTTGCAGCAGGTAACACGCTGGAGGAAGCATGCTATTTTGCTAATGCCGCAGCGGGTGTTGTCGTTGGTAAGCTTGGGACATCAACCGTTTCACCGATTGAGCTGGAAAACGCCGTGCGTGGTCGGGCGGAGACCGGTTTTGGCGTGATGAGTGAAACAGAATTGAAACAAGCCGTAGCCAGCGCCCGTAAGCGTGGTGAGAAAGTGGTGATGACCAACGGTGTGTTTGACATCCTGCACGCAGGCCATGTCTCTTATCTGGCGAATGCGCGTAAGCTTGGCGATCGTCTGATCGTTGCGGTGAACAGCGATGCTTCCACCAAACGTCTGAAAGGCGAAACCCGTCCGGTCAACCCGCTCGAACAGCGAATGATCGTGCTGGGTGCGCTGGAATCCGTCGACTGGGTGGTCTCTTTTGAAGAAGATACTCCGCAACGCCTGATTGCTGGCATTCTGCCGGATCTGCTGGTGAAAGGCGGTGATTATAAGCCAGACGAGATTGCGGGCAGTGAAGAGGTGTGGGCTAACGGTGGTGAAGTTCTGGTGCTGAACTTCGAAGACGGTTGCTCAACAACAAATATTATCAAAAAGATCCAGAAAGACAGCGATAAGTGATGAATGCCGGAAATGCGCCGAACTTTTCGTTGCGGTGCGCTTCCTCCTGTTGACGCTGCTGTTTTTTCAACCTGAGTGCAGGAATAAGGGTGAGAGGGGATTTTTCCCCCTCTGATTGACTGTTAATGAGCCTGGAAACTTATCAGTAACAGCACAACCAGTATGATGGCTCGCTTCATCATAACCCTTTCCCTATTAAAGCCCCTTGCTGACAAGGCGATTGTTGGTGTGCGTCTATGCGGCGCAAGGGCTTCCTCGTCTCACTTTTCTATTGCTGGATCGGTTACGCAAAACAGAGATTTTCCTGGAGAACTGTTCGTGATCTTAATACCGTCGTTGGACTTCATTGGCTCAACGATTATCCCCTCACAGATTTTGTAGAAAAGTGTGAAGCAAGGCCTTTAATGTGCGCACTTAATGCACAGAACAGCTTCGCATATAGGTAAATACTGAGATCAGAAAAAGCATATAGCCTTAACAGATATTCAATAACTGGAGGGTATGCTCATGAACAGCAATATGTATTCACTGAACAATTTTGATTTCCTGGCCCGGAGTTTTGCCAGGATGCAGGCTGAGGGCCACGCTGTTGATATCCAGGCTGTGACTGGAAACATGGATGAGGAACATCGCAGCTGGTTTTGCAAACGCTACGCACTTTATTGCCAGCAGGCCAGAGAGGCGAAGAAATTAGAGCTGGAACACTAACAGATCAACGGGCCTTGCGGCCCGTTGCCATTTTTACTCTTGTGGATCGACTGGCGGGATCGCCGGAGCAGGCTTAACTTCGGCCGGTTTTTCACGTGCTTCCAGCTCAGTAAGACGTTGCTCAAGCAGCGCCAGCTTTTCACGGGTGCGTAATAAAACCTGGGTTTGTACGTCAAATTCTTCGCGGCTAACCAGATCCAGACGCGTCAGCTGTGACTGCAGTGTTTGGCGGATTTTCTTCTCGACGTCTTCCCCAAACTCGCGGATCCCTTTCGGCATCGACTCGTGAACCTGACGAGCAATCTGCTCAATTTTTTTCGGGTCAATCATGGTGGTTTCCCTGAACTGGTACGTGTTGCTGCCTATTGTAGTGCGATATGGCACAGGCATAAACCAGAATTGTGTGAAGCTAAGTCGAGTAAAGGCGTTGATGACAGTAATCAATAGCGTTATAGTTAACCCGCTTATTCTCAGGGCGGGGCGAAATTCCCCACCGGCGGTAAATCAACTGATGTTGAAAGCCCGCGAGCGCTTTGAGTGCAAACTCAAAGGTCAGCAGATCCGGTGTAATTCCGGGGCCGACGGTTAGAGTCCGGATGGGAGAGAGTAACGATCCAGCCGGGCATGGACCCGCTCACGTTATTTTTTTGCCGCTTAAACGGTACTCCTAAGACTGCCCTGATTCTGGTAACCATAATTTTAGTGAGGTTTTTTTACCATGAATCAGACGCTACTTTCCTCTTTTGGTACGCCTTTCGAACGTGTTGAACATGCGCTGTCTGCGCTGCGTGAAGGACGCGGTGTAATGGTGCTTGACGATGAAGACCGTGAAAACGAAGGCGATATGATTTTCCCGGCAGAAACCATGACCGTTGAACAGATGGCGCTGACCATCCGTCACGGCAGTGGTATTGTCTGCCTGTGCATCACTGAAGACCGCCGTAAACAGCTCGATCTGCCTATGATGGTGGAAAATAACACCAGTGCTTACGGTACTGGTTTTACTGTGACTATCGAAGCTGCAGAAGGCGTAACTACCGGTGTTTCCGCTGCTGACCGTGTCACCACGGTTCGCGCTGCGATTAAGGATGGTGCGAAACCTTCTGATCTGAACCGTCCGGGACACGTTTTCCCGCTGCGCGCTCAGGCAGGCGGTGTGTTAACGCGTGGTGGTCATACTGAAGCCACCATTGATCTGATGACGCTGGCAGGTTTTAAACCGGCTGGTGTGTTGTGTGAATTGACCAATGATGATGGCACCATGGCGCGTGCGCCAGAGTGCATCGAATTTGCAGGCAAGCACAATATGGCAGTTGTCACTATCGAAGATTTAGTGGCTTACCGTCAGGCGCACGAGCGTAAAGCCAGCTGAGTTTTTGGCCATGCCTGTCGTGGCGATGCATAAAAAAACAC
>NZ_CAWLWU010000002.1:4041754-4132116 GCF_963864895.1 Citrobacter sp. S-77 | reverse complement strand
CGAAGTCAGTTTTCTGACTTCGGTTTTTTGTTACTGCGGCCAGGCTATTTTGCGCTGATCAGCTTGAGTATCCACGCACAACTCATCACCAGTAAAAACGCTAAACATAAACCAAAGGCCAGCAAACAGGATTGCGCCATATTCATAAATTGCCATGGCGGGATCAAATACCAGCCTTCGGATTGCTGGTAGAGATCGATAAACCATTGCTGTGTGCTACTAAGCGTTACGCCATCAGGAACGACAGGCGCGTCATACCCGCAATCTCCAGTGGGTTTAAACCATTCTGGTGCCCAGTTTGCCAGTGGCAAATTGAAAGGGAATGTCGGATCGGTGGAACATCCCTGCACACCAAACAGTGAATCCGGGTCTGGGTTATGTACTGCATGATGAATGCTATTAAGCTTGATCGAGAACTTAACACCCATGATGCTGCCGTAAAACGCCGCGATACAGCCAATGAGCTTCAGAATGATATTTCTCGGGTTTACTGCCGCAATCAACCCACCAAAAACCATCACGAACATGGCAAAGCGAATGTAAACACACTGCTCGCAGGGTGCCATGTAGAGATAGATCTGGAAGAAAGAGTGCGCCAGTATAATTAACCCACCCATTGCGAGTGCCATAAACAACCACAGAAAGCGTTGTTCCTGCCATCTCACCAGAGTATCAACCGGCGTAGTACGTAAATTCCGCCATAATCCCTTTATGAAAGCCATAGCCTTATCCCTGTTTATTTCGCTGCCAGTTCCCTGACAAGTTCAGCCATAGAATCAATGGATTTGATGCTCTTGGTGTAGATCAGGTATTTACCATTGACGACGTAAGCCGGAACGCCCTGAATTTTGGCAACATCATAGGCCGCTTTCCATTTCTCTAGTGTTTCCTGAACGGCAGGTTCTTTTAAGGTGCTTTCAAAGTCTGCCTGGCTCATACCTGCAGCATCCAGACCTGTTTTGATGAATGATGCTGGATCTTTGCCATCTGACCAGCGTTCTTTCTTGTCATGATAAGCTGCGTAGTAAGCAAATTTCGCTTTTTTGAACTGTGACTTCGCATCAAATAATGAAATACCTGCTGCTTTATCTTTGGATATCATCACGGCAAACACTTCGCTGGCTTGTTTGCCATATTCACCTTTAGTTTCCAGATGGAACGGCGTAAAGGTGACGAGATCTGCAACCTTATCTGATACAGGGCCGGTGACGGCTTTATCGTATTTGTAGCAGAACGGACAGGCGTAACTAAATACTTTGATTAATGTTTTATCGGCATTAGGAATAGGTTTTTCCAGAACCATATAATCGGTGCCTTCGGTAAAAGCGGACACCGTAAAAGGCGCGACAAGCGCTGCAGTTAACACCATGCTTTTAAATAATGAAGTAATCCATTTAGCTGACATAGTTTATCCTTAATACAACGATTTTATTTAAATATGTGTTGTGGACGAATCGGTAATGCCCGGTAGTGGGTCTGGTTGGGTTTATCTGAAAGGACATCAATTTCAACTTTGACTTCTTTTGTTTTGTAGTCAATTTCATTGATCTTGCCGATTGTCGGTTTGCCAACATCAAATAAATTAATAGAACCGCCGAATCCAAACATTGTGTCACGGTCTTTTTGATATTCGATAACGGAAGTTATGGGACTATAGAAATCATAACCACGCTCTTTACCGTATTCCCAGATTTGTTGGACGGTTCCTTTTTTCTCGTCAATTTTATATTCGACGAAACGGGAGTACTTCATGGTTGGTAATGCTGGTTGCTCAAGCCCACGGCCATCACCATTATCAAAGATGGTTAATGTTCCTTTACTGGATAGCCAGGCGGTATGTTGGGTATAGGTAAAATCGAAATCGGTGTTTTCGCACTTGCCATTTTCGTCACACTTCAGTGCATTACCTTTCGCATCTACCGGTTTTAACAGCTTGCTCGCCAGCTTTGTATTCCAGCCTTTAGATGGTGCGAGGATCCACTTAACCTGCTTATCACGACCAATTTTGACGACGCCCTGGTGGCGAGAGGAAAGAATAATCGAGTCATCCTTGGCGTCGTAGGCGATAGAGTTGACGTGCGCCCAGTTACGGCCAGCCCCCACACCCAGAGCATCGCCGTAAGGGGTATCTGGCTCCAGTTTTGCTTGTTGACCGGCATGAGCGAGGTCGACATTCACGCATACCGCACCTGCGTCCAGTGCCCCCAGTAACGCATCGCGTAGCGGGTCGAGAATTTTTGTCAGGTCCCATACGTCAACAACGCGGCCGGATCTGTCGACTTCGAGGATTTGGTCACGGATGGTATGTACATGTACTCCATCTTCTTTACGGTAATTGCGTTTTCCTACGCGCAGTAATACCGTGCCCTTAACCGTTTCGATAGACTCATGCGTAGCGTCAAGGAAGCCGCGCGGCAGTTTATGATCTTCCAGAATCTGCCCCATCATATCGAATTCGTACCAGTGTTGCCCCTGTACAGCTGTGAACGTCCCGCGAGGCGTTTCACGAATCCCCATCAGGTAACCACGTTTATTGATATTAACATCATGCCCGTCATAGAACGTCTCTTGATCCAACCACCAGCGGTACTCACCTTCTGTGTCAACGACGAAGGTAAACGGAGCGATGTCGAAGGGAAGTGCGCCTCCGGCAGGTCCTGCATCAAGAATGCCGGCATTTTTATCTTTTTCGCCATGCCAGTGAATATCTGATCCCTGGGAAGTAAAGGTGTGGGTATTTACAAGATAAAGGCGATCTTCAAAACCTGGTGCGACTTTAATAACCTTGGTTTGTTGCAGATCGGATATAGAACGGTTATCCATATAATGATTAACGATGGCAGAAGTTTGCACTACATAATCATCTATCATCGGTTTACCATTTTCTTTATATTCAACGGTAACATTATTGGCGAACTTTTGATAAAGGCCAAAAATAGGTACGCCATCATAAGTGATTAACGATTCTTTGCCTACGTTATAGGTAATGGGAACTCCTTTTTCACCTTTGCCGTGTACGGTTACTTTGACATCTGAAATGACATGGCTGTCTAATTCAACCAATGCGGTTAGCGGTGCATTTCCATAAGGGTCAACAATTACCGCGCCCAGATTTCCTGCTGGTTGTGCCGGTTTAAAACCTGCAGCAAAAGAATTTGCTGAGGTTAATCCGCATGCCAGGGCAATAGTACCGACCAGTAGTTTTTTACGGTATTGCTTAAACATGGATATATCTCCTTATATTACCTGTAAATATAATGACGATGAATATATTATGTTTGTAGTGATGTATGACTTGATTAAAATATAGGGGAGAGCATAGTTTTATAATTTATTTGTTTTTTGAAATATATAAATTATCAATATTCGATGTCTTTAATACTTTTGATAGTAAGTGAGTGATATTTTCAGAACAATAAATATTATTATGGAGTGTGATCGTTTCGACATTGTTTTCTTTTTAATACATGTTCTGTGATTGACCTTGTCTACTGGTTTATATGATCGAAATCATATATTTGTTTCTGCATTATGCCACTATAGGGGTAGGTCAAAATAAGGTTATGTGAAATTTTAACGTTAAATGTTTAATGATGTTAAATTTTAAGGGTAAAAGAATGTTTATTGCCTGGTATTGGATTGTATTAATTGCACTCGTTGCTGTTGGTTATTATTGCCATATGAAGCGTTATTGCAAAGCGTTTCGACAAGACAGAGATGCATTACTGGAGGCACGTAACAAGCTCTTTCGTCGCACGGGCGAAGATGGCAGCACGGTCAGGGATCAGGAATAATTTCTGCTGTAGTTGAGGCGGATGGCTGAACTACAGCGTAACATCCGCCATCTGTATTACCCGATGCCCATTGATTGCAGGATCACCAGGCTCAGCCCCATTACTGACATTCCACAGAGCACGCCATAGCTCGGATTATTATTGGGGTCGATTTCTTTAGCCAGCGGCATCAATTCATCTACTGATAATGCGACCATAATACCGGCTACAGCGGCCATAATTGCTGCCATCACAACCGGTGAAATCAGACTACCCAGAATTAACCACGCCAGCACCCCACCCAGTATTTCCGCCATACCTGAGATCCCTGCCCAGAATATCGCTGTGCGTTTGGAGCCGGTTGCGGCATAGACTGGTCCGGCAACGGCTAGACCTTCAGGAATATTATGTAATGCAACAGCCAGGGCGATGCCAAAACCCAGTTCGAGATTGCTACTGGCGGTAACAAAAGTAGCAATCCCTTCCGGGAAGTTGTGCAGACTAATGCCAAGAGTTAATAAAATTGCGGTACGTTTTATGGAGCTGGGTAAAGGCAGTTTTGTTTTTTGCACCAGATCCTGAGGATGTGCGTGTGGCAGAAGGCGATCCAGACCAAAATAGCCCAGCAAACCAACAATAAACATCCCGTAGCCGAGTACTGGCGACATCCCTTCAGCGGCCAGCGCGGCGGGCAGCATTTCCATCAGGGAGATAAGCAGCATAATACCTGCGGCAAAACCCAGAGAAAAGGCGAGGACGCGATTAGAGGGTTTTTGTCCCAGAACGCCAAGAAACGCGCCAATAAAGGTGGCAGCCCCCGCCAGCAAAGTCAGAAGTAAAGGTACTGACATCGACAAATCCAACTCCTTATCAATCTGCTATCCGGCCAGATCGTCAAAATAACTGATGATCTCCATCATGGTTATCTGAGTTCTTCATCAACCGAAAAAGCGTATTGTGGTGATATCAAAATGACTCCCTCAGTAAGGATATCATCATGTCTTCAACTCGTATGCCAGCATTGTTTTTGGGTCATGGCAGCCCGATGAATGTTCTGGAAGATAACGTTTATACCCGTGCCTGGCAGCAACTGGGGGAAACGTTGCCGCGTCCAAAAGCCATCGTTGTGGTATCGGCGCACTGGTTCACTCGTGGGACTGGCGTGACCGCCATGGAAGCACCAAAAACGATTCACGATTTTGGTGGGTTTCCACAGGCATTGTATGACACCCATTATCCGGCTCCCGGTTCACCCGAACTGGCGCAACATCTGGTGGATTTGCTTTCACCCGTACCGGTTACGTTAGACAAAGAAGCCTGGGGTTTCGACCACGGCTCATGGGGTGTGTTGATCAAGATGTACCCGAATGCAGATATTCCGATGGTACAGCTAAGCATCGACAGCACTAAGCCTGCTGCCTGGCATTTTGAAACAGGACGCAAACTGGCGGCGCTGCGTGATGAGGGCATCATGCTGATTGCCAGCGGTAACGTGGTGCATAACCTGCGGACAGCACGTTGGCACGGCGAGAATACGCCATACCCATGGGCGACCTCATTTAATGATTATGTGAAGGCAAACCTGACCTGGCAGGGACCTGTTGAGCAGCATCCACTGATCAACTATCTCGACCATGAAGGCGGTTCGCTGTCGAACCCGACGCCGGATCACTATCTGCCGCTGCTGTACGTTTTAGGTGCATGGGATGCCAAAGAACCTGTCACGATCCCGGTGGACGGTATTGAGATGGGTAGCCTGAGTATGCTGTCGGTGCAGGTAGGCTGATTTTTACCCGCAGTAATTGAGTGAAGGCCGGGTCAGGCGAAATCGCCACCCGGCACACGCACATTACTCGACAAAGATATGCGGATAGAAGCGGGAGAGATCCTGAGTGATCAATGCCCGATCTTCGCGAATGCCGATCCCGGCAGGTTGATCGTTAATCAGCCAACTGCCGATCAACATGTAGCTGTCGCCAAACTTCGGTAGCTGATGGAACTGTTGTACGATCATTCCTTCTTCACCGTACGGACCTTCTACCGCTTCGATCGTTTTACCGTTCTCAATGATGGATACGTTGGCGCCTTCACGGGAGAAGATCGGCTTCACGACGAATTTTTCCATCTGCGGATAGTCGTCTTCGGCGAAATACGCAGGCAACAGGTTCGGATGGTTGGGGAACATTTCCCACAGCAGAGGCAATAGCGCTTTATTAGAGATAATGCTTTTCCAGGCCGGTTCCAGCCAGCGAACACCGGCGTCTTCCAGCTTGGTGGAGAACATCTCGCGCAGCATAAACTCCCACGGATAGAGCTTAAACAGGTTGGCAATAACCTGATCCTCTAAGTCTGTGAACTGACCTTTTTCGCCAAGGCCAATATCTTCGACATAGAGGAATTCGGTCGCTATTTCCGCCTCGGCCGCGCAATCCTGCAGATACTGAATAGTCCCGCGATCTTCGACGGTATCGCGACAGCAGGTCAGGTGCAGCAACTGAAAACCATACTGTTCGCGCAACTCGGTAAAGCGCTCAATCAGCTTTTCCTGCAGGCTGTTGAACTGATCGCTACCTTCCGGCAGGTTCCCTGCATTAAGCTGGTCTTCCAGCCAGATCCACTGAAAAAATGCGGCTTCGTACAGAGACGTTGGCGTATCAGCGTTGTTTTCCAGCAGCTTGGGTTCACCAGTGCCATCCCACGCCAGATCAAGGCGCGAATAGAGCGATGGTTGCTGGGTCTGCCAGGACTGGCGGACAAAGCCCCAGACATGCTTGGGAATGCGAAACTTCGTCATCAGTTCATCACTGGCAATGACTTTTTCAACCACTTTGAGACACATTTGGTGCAGCTCAGCAGTGACATCTTCCAGCTTTTCAACCTGAGCAAGCGTGAGCTTGTAGTAGGCGTCTTCACACCAGTATGGCTCGCCGTACATGGTGTGGAAGTTGAAACCGTATTCGGTGGCCTTATCGCGCCAGTCCGGGCGCTCGACAATACTGATTCTTTCCATGTAGATCAGCCACCCATTGAACGTGTGGTGGTACCGCTTGCGCTACGCTGCATGGTGCTCTGTTTTGCCACAGACTCACCAAAACCACCGCGAGTTACGGTTGATGTGGTTGCCGGTTTTGGCGCCATTGCCGTTTTCGGTACGGTCATCGTGCGGCCTGGCTGTGCAGCGCCGTAGTTCTTACCACCTGCATCCGTATATTTGCCGTATGCCGGGCTGGCTGGGTTTTTCGAGCTGAAGAGAGGCTGCTGAGCGCCCATTCCGCCGCCCATCATACGACCCATCATATAACCCGCCATCAGCGGCATCCAGAAGCTGCCACTGCTTTGGTTCTGCGCCTGAGCCTGGCCTTCACCGGTCGGTGCCATACCTGCCTGTGCAGGTGCTTGCTGGCACTGGCCTTCGCCAAATTCAGCGATACAGTCTTCGCGAGTGGCGTATTTAGGCGCGGTACGTTCTGCTTCTTTCAGCGCGTTGTTGAATGCGGTAGTACATTCGGCGCTTTTACCCGGATTCGCTGCAGAGCAGTCATCTGCGTTTTGATAAAGCGAAACTGTTTCGTCACTCTTCTCACAGCCCGCCAGCATAAAGACAGCGGTCACTGCCAGAGCGACAGGAGTTAAATGGCGTGCGCTCCAGCTTTTGCGGAATGACGCGTGATGTATAGATTTTGTCCGTTTCATTTATGTCTTCCAGGACCCAGTAGTAAATACTGCTCAGAATAGTGGATGACTGGTCGAAATTGAAGCGGGAAGAGGCGAGAATGCGGAAGAAGGGGCGGATCTTTACGTTGCCTTACGTTCAGACGGGGCCGAAGCCCCGTCATCAGCATCAGTTACGGAACGGGTTGTTGCCGTTACTGCTGCTGGTTGTACGTGCTGCAGTCGGCTGGGCCGCTGGCGCCGCGTTATTCGCGGTATAGCCATCAGCAGCTGCGTCTTGCTGTGAGTTTTCCGGTGCAACCGCTTCGGGCGCGGTAGAAATCGGTTTGCCCAACGTATTATTCAACGCTACCAGATCCTGCTCGTTTAACGTACCGAGCGCAGACTTGATGTTTAACTGGTTGATCAGATAGGTATAACGCGCATTAGCTAACTGTTGCTTAGCGTTGTACAGCGTGGTGGTTGCGTCCAACACATCCACGATAGTACGTGTACCCACGGAATAGCCTGCTTCCATCGCATCTAAAGAGCTTTGCGCAGAGACAACCGCTTGTTTGTACGCATTAATGCTACTGATAGAAGCATTGATGTTGTTGAAGGATGAACGGACGGTCTGCACCACGCTACGGTGTGCGCTCTCCAACTGCTCACTCGCGCCAACAAAGTTGTACTGCGCTTGTTTCACCTGAGAGTTAACCATCCCGCCCTGGTACAGCGGCAGTGAGAAGCTCAGACCGATTTTGTTCTGGCCCATATTGCTATCGTCGTACTGGGAACCAGTAGCACCACGGGTTTTAGAACCGCTGTAAGAGGTGTCGGAAACACCGGTAGAGGCGGTTAAATCCAGGGTCGGTAAATGACCGTCCTGCGCAAGACGAATTTGTTCACGTGCCAGGTCCTGGCTTAAACGCGCCTGCAATAAGGTCAGGTTGCGGTTTTCCGCTTCTTTCAGCAGGGCATTAACCGCCTGCGGTTTGTTGGTTTTAAAGCCATCAACGTTCAGCGAAGCCAGTTCCGGATAGTAGTTACCGGTTACCTGGCGCAGTTGTTCTACCGCGTTATCCAGATTGTTACGTGCGGTAACTTCATTTGCCAGTACGGTATCGTATTGTGAACGGGCGTTCTGCACATCAGTGATGGCGACCAGACCAACATTAAAACGCTGAGTGGTCTGATCTAACTGACGGTAGACGGCATCTTTCTGTGCCTGGGTGTAAGAAAGCACGTCGATTGCGTTCAATACGTTAAAATAGGCTGTGGCAGTGTTCAGGATCAGCGTTTGCTGATCGGTCTGATAAGTTACGTCCTGGATGCCTGCTGATTTTTCTTGCAGCGTCAGGGCGCGCCATTTCGACATATCGAAAAGAGACTGAGTCAACTGCAACGACGCGCTGGTGGCGTTGGAGTTAACGCCGTTTGCGTCACGGTAGCCATTGCTGTAGGTGTAATCGGCACCTAAACCCAGTTGCGGCAGTAAAGGACTACGCGCTTCGTTAATTTTTTCGAATGCAGCATCGCGATCGGCGGCGGATTTACGTAATTCCGGGTTGCTCAGGCGTGCTTGCTGATAAACCTGCATCAGGTTTTCTGCCTGGCTCAAAGCACTGAACCCCGACAGGCTCAGGCCGATAAGGATGGGGAGCAATTTCTTCATTTGCATTCCTTGTTGTGAAGCAGTATTTAGCGCTGATCAAATTGTAAAAATAATTGCTGATTCTAGCAGAATCCGCCACTTCAAAAAGTTGGCGTTACGTGCCATACGGCGTTAATTTGCATCAATTTAACACAAGGGCGCTCAAACAGCAGTCAAACGACCTTGAAATTCACATTTTAATCACTATTGGTATCAGGACAGCACGATGCGTAAACCAGACAACTTGCCAATGACTTTCACTAAAAATGATGTAGAAATTATTGCACGAGAAACGCTATACCGCGGTTTTTTTTCACTGGATCTTTATCGGTTCCGCCATCGACTGTTTAACGGCGGAATGAGTGAAGAGGTAAAGCGCGAAATTTTTGAGCGCGGACATGCGGCAGTCTTGCTACCCTTTGACCCTAAGCGGGACGAAGTTGTACTGGTTGAGCAGATTCGTATCGCGGCATATGACACCAGCGAAAGCCCGTGGCTACTGGAAATGGTGGCCGGGATGATCGAAGAAGGTGAGACCGTTGAGGATGTTGCCCGCCGTGAAGCAATGGAAGAAGCTGGACTGGATGTGAAGCGGACGAAGCCCGTTCTGAGCTATCTGGCAAGCCCAGGTGGCACCAGTGAGCGCCTGTCTATTTTGGTAGGTGAAGTGGACGCCACGACCGCAAGCGGGATCCACGGTCTGGCGGATGAAAACGAAGATATTCGTGTTCATGTGGTTAGCCGGGAACAGGCTTACCAGTGGGTAGAAGAGGGGATAATCGACAACGCGGCCTCTGTCATCGCTTTGCAATGGTTACAGCTGCACTATCAAGAGTTAAAAACTGAGTGGAAAAAATGAAGCGTTACACACCTGACTTCCCTGAAATGATGCGTCTGTGCGAGACCAACTTTTCGCAATTGCGCCGCCTGTTGCCGCGCAATGACGCAGCCGGCGAAACAGTGAGCTATCAGGTGGCAAACGCACAATATCGGTTAACGATTGTTGAATCGACCCGATACACTACGCTTGTTGCGATCGAACAGACGGCGCCAGCCGTTACTTACTGGAGCCTGCCATCGCTGACCGTACGCCTGTATCATGATGCGAGGGTGGCTGAAGTGTGTTCAAGCCAGCAGATCTTTCGCTTCAAAGCGCGGTATGATTATCCAAATAAAAAGTTGCATCAACGCGACGAAAAGCATCAAATTAATCAGTTTCTGGCCGACTGGTTACGGTACTGTTTAGCACATGGAGCGATGGCGATTCCGGTTTATTAGCGTCGTGAAACCTAAGGACACCATTTGGAAAGCCTGTTAACCCTTCCTTTGGCTGGTGAGGCCAGAGTCAGGATCTTACAAATTACAGATACTCACCTGTTTGCCGAAAAGCATGAAACGCTGCTGGGTGTGAATACCTGGGATAGCTATCAGTCCGTACTGGATGCAATACATGCTGAGTCGCCTGAATACGATCTGATCGTGGCGACTGGAGATTTGGCGCAGGATCAATCCGCTGCGGCTTATCAGCACTTTGCTGAGGGCATCGCAAGTTTTCGTGCGCCCTGCGTTTGGTTGCCAGGCAATCATGATTTTCAGCCGGCAATGTACAGCGCCCTTCAGGAGGCAGGAATTTCCCCTGCCAAGCGCGTCTTCATTGGCGAACAGTGGCAAATTTTGTTGCTGGATAGCCAGGTTTTCGGCGTCCCACATGGTGAGTTAAGCGAATTTCAGCTCGAATGGCTGGAGCGCAAACTCGCTGATGTGCCTGAGCGTAATACCTTGCTGCTTTTGCATCATCATCCACTTCCTGCGGGATGCAGTTGGCTCGATCAGCACAGCCTGCGTAACGCTGCCGAACTGGACAACGTGCTGGTGAACTATCCGCGCGCAAAGTACCTGCTCTGTGGGCATATTCATCAGGAACTGGACCTTGACTGGAACGGACGCCGCCTGCTGGCTACGCCGTCGACCTGCGTGCAGTTTAAGCCTCATTGTTCCAATTTCACGTTAGATACGATAAGCCCAGGCTGGCGTACGCTGGAACTTTTTGCTGACGGTACACTGCAAACCCAGGTCTGTCGTCTGCAGGGTAATCGGTTCCACCCTGATACAGCTTCAGAAGGTTATTGATGTCTACGCTCCTCTATCTACACGGATTTAATAGCTCGCCTCGCTCTGCGAAAGCATGCCTGCTGAAAAGCTGGCTGGCGGAGCATCATCCGCACGTTGAGATGATCGTACCGCAACTGCCGCCGTATCCTGCCCAGGCGGCAGAAATGCTGGAATCTATTATCCTTGAGCATGGCGGAGAGTCGCTGGGGATTGTCGGTTCTTCTTTGGGGGGCTATTACGCCACCTGGCTGTCGCAATGTTTTATGCTGCCTGCAGTGGTGGTGAACCCCGCTGTGCGGCCTTATGAACTGCTGGTTGACTACCTCGGCCAAAACGAGAACCCCTACACCGGGCAGCAATATGTGCTAGAGTCTCGCCATATTTACGATCTTAAAGTCATGCAGATTGACCCGCTGGAAGCGCCGGATTTGCTCTGGTTGCTACAACAAACGGGCGATGAAGTGTTGGACTACCGCCAGGCGGTGGCGTATTACGCCTCCTGCCGTCAGACAGTTATTGAGGGCGGGAATCACGCATTCACGGGCTTCGAAGATTATTTCAACCAGATTGTCGATTTCCTTGGACTGCACAGTTTCTGACGATCAATTCGAATTGCTAATTTAAACCATGACGCAAACTTATAACGCTGATGCCATTGAGGTACTCACTGGGCTTGAGCCGGTACGCCGTCGCCCAGGGATGTACACCGATACGACCCGTCCTAACCATCTTGGGCAGGAAGTTATTGATAACAGTGTGGATGAAGCACTGGCGGGCCACGCAAAACGCGTGGACGTGATTTTACATGCCGATCAATCACTGGAAGTCATTGATGACGGACGCGGCATGCCGGTGGATATTCACCCTGAAGAAGGCGTTCCGGCGGTCGAACTGATCCTGTGCCGCCTGCATGCGGGCGGTAAGTTCTCCAATAAGAACTACCAGTTTTCCGGCGGTTTGCATGGGGTCGGTATTTCCGTAGTCAACGCGCTTTCAAAGCGTGTGGAAGTGAATGTGCGCCGCGATGGGCAGGTCTACAACATCGCGTTTGAAAACGGCGACAAAGTACAGGATTTACAGGTGGTCGGTACCTGCGGTAAACGCAATACCGGTACCAGCGTGCACTTTTGGCCGGATGAAAGCTTCTTTGACAGCCCTCGTTTTTCTGTTTCTCGCTTAACGCATGTGCTGAAAGCTAAAGCGGTTCTGTGCCCTGGCGTTGAAATCACGTTTAAGGATGAGGTCAACAACAGCGAGCAGCGCTGGTGCTACCAGGACGGTCTGAATGATTACCTGTGCGAAGCCGTTAATGGTTTACCAACGCTGCCAGAAAAACCGTTTATCGGTAATTTTAGCGGTGAAACAGAGACCGTTGACTGGGCGCTGCTCTGGCTACCGGAAGGCGGTGAGCTGCTGACTGAAAGCTACGTCAACCTGATCCCTACCATGCAGGGTGGTACGCACGTCAATGGCCTGCGTCAGGGGTTACTGGATGCAATGCGTGAATTCTGTGAATACCGCAATATTTTGCCGCGCGGCGTGAAACTGTCGGCGGAAGATATCTGGGACCGTTGTGCTTACGTGCTGTCGGTAAAAATGCAGGACCCGCAGTTCGCCGGCCAAACTAAAGAACGCCTTTCTTCGCGTCAGTGCGCGGCATTTGTCTCTGGCGTGGTGAAAGATGCCTTCAGCCTGTGGCTGAATCAGAACGTGCAGTCAGCAGAACTCCTGGCCGAAATGGCCATTTCCAGCGCCCAGCGTCGCCTGCGCGCAGCGAAAAAAGTGGTGCGTAAAAAGCTCACCAGTGGTCCGGCGTTGCCGGGTAAGCTGGCGGACTGCACCGCGCAGGATCTTAATCGTACAGAGCTGTTTCTGGTGGAAGGGGACTCGGCAGGCGGATCGGCCAAGCAGGCGCGCGATCGTGAATACCAGGCGATCATGCCGCTGAAAGGCAAGATCCTCAACACCTGGGAAGTCTCTTCTGATGAAGTGCTGGCATCCCAGGAAGTACATGACATTTCGGTGGCGATCGGTATCGATCCGGACAGCGACGATCTGAGCCAGCTGCGCTACGGCAAGATCTGTATTCTGGCGGATGCGGACTCCGATGGCCTGCACATTGCGACGCTGCTTTGCGCGTTGTTTGTGAAGCATTTCCGCACGCTGGTCAAACATGGACACGTCTATGTGGCGTTGCCACCGTTATACCGTATCGATCTCGGTAAAGAGGTCTATTACGCTCTGACGGAAGAAGAGAAAGCAGGCGTACTGGAGCAGTTGAAGCGTAAGAAAGGCAAGCCGAACGTTCAGCGCTTTAAAGGTCTGGGTGAAATGAACCCGATGCAGCTTCGTGAAACTACGCTTGATCCGAACACCCGTCGCCTGGTGCAACTTATCATTGATGACGAAGACGATCAGCGTACTAACGCGATGATGGATATGTTGCTGGCTAAGAAGCGTTCTGAAGACCGCCGCAACTGGTTGCAGGAAAAAGGCGACCTGGCGGATCTCGAAGGGTAGAGCGGCATTGTGTAGGCCGGATTAGGCGGTTTAAGCCGCCATCCGGCAATATGCTAATGCCTGATGGCGCTGTGCTCATCCGGCCTTGCGGCCATGACGAAAAATTAAATACCAGATTCCAGAATACGAATATTCATGTCCAGCACATCGCCTTTTACGGCTTCGCTGTAGGCTTTCATATGTGGGGTTTGCAAATGTGCTTCAAGATGCGCGGTGCTTTCCCACTGTTCAATCATCACGATGGAATCAGGTGCCATAGTCTGAAAACTCACACCTGCGGCATGATCCACCATCGGTGCATAGCCGTGGCAACCCTCTTCCTTCAGTACGGTCGGAACGATTTTGGCAAACTGGTCCAGTACCGCCTGACGGTGATGTTGACCTGGACGTGTGCGGATTTCTGCAATGACTGTAAGCATGGTTAACTCCTTCTATAACCGGCATTCTTCAGGCTGTAGCTGCGTTTACTCGTCCAAATCACATACTGAGTAAGCTTATCGGGACTCGCTCGTTTACCGCCTTGCTGCAACTCGAATTATTTGGGTCTAATTTTGAATAACTAGTTAACCAAAAATCTCGGTCAGATGCTTGCGATATTCTGCGATATAACGCGGGACATCCGGCATTTTGATCACATCATTGGTGATAAACGTCGGCAGCGATTCCATTCCCAGGAACTGGTTTGCTTTATGGAACGGCAAATACACGCCATCAACGCCAACGCCATGGAAGAACTGGTCTTTTTCAGTGAAAGCTTCCATTGGCGCGTTCCAGGTCAGGGACAGCATGTATTTTTTTCCCTGAATCAATCCACCAGAACCGTACTTTTTAGAAGCATCTGAACGTGTGCGACCATCGCTTGCATACAGCGTACCGTGTCCTGCAGTGAAAACATCATCGATGTATTTTTTCACCGTCCATGGAGCACCCATCCACCAGCCCGGCATTTGCCAGATAACCGCATCTGCCCATACGAAGTTCTGCACTTCTGTTTGTACGTCATAATCGCTGTCAGCGCGTACAACTTTAACATCATGCCCGAGGTCGCGCAGGATGCCGTCCGCGACCTCGGTCAGGGTGTCATTCAGTTGACCATTGGAATGGCCGAATTTTTTCGCACCGTTGATAATCAGAATGTTGCTCATTTTTCGTCCTCAAGAATATACGTTTGAAGGCGATTTTACCTCCACCAGTGGCGCGGTGAAATTAGCAAAATGTGCAAAGTCTTTTGCATTATTAGCAATAATATTGTTGCTACCAGCTGATTTTTGCTTCAAACCCGCCTTCCGGAGCGTTGCCAAACGAGGCTGACATCCCGTGTAAAGTCGCAATACGACGGACGATCGACAGACCCAGACCGCTACCAGTAACGCTTTGTCCTGGCGGGCGATAGAAACGCTCACCAATGTGCGTCAGGACTTCCGCTGCCACGCCTGGACCGTTATCTTTGACGCTAAAAAATCGGGCATTGAGCGTCACTTCCACAATGCTACCCTGGGGACTATAACGAATCGCATTATCCAGCAGATTGCGTACCATCAGGCTGAGTAAGAGTGGCTGACCGGTACGCTTAACGTTGTGTGCGTTAATCTGCAAACGCACGTCGATATGAGCCAGCTGAGCCGGGTGGTAAATGTCCATAACGGCGGACTGCAACAACTCCTCCAGTGGGATGTCTGCTACATCCTGCAGATTGTCGAGGGAGTCGAGTCGTGAAAGCGTCAGCAGCTGATCAACCAGACGCGTGGCGCGCTCAATGCCTGCGTGAAGCTGCAGGAGCGCTTTTTCTCGCGTTTGCGGGTCATCATCTGACAGTTGCACCACTTCAGTTTGCACCTTCAACGCGGTTAATGGGCTGCGTAGCTCATGGGCTGCGTCGGAGGTGAAACGCCGTTCGCGGACCATCATAGAGTGTGTGCGGGTAAATAGCTGGTTGAGGGACTCGACCAGTGGTCGCACTTCGCTTGGCACGCCTTTAGGATCGAGCGGTTCTTGCGATTCAGGGGAACGCCAGCGCAGGGCCTGCGCCAGTTTTTTTAACGGCCTGAGTTCACGGCTGAGCATGACCACCAGAATAAGCAACATCAGCGGGAGCGCAATAAGCCACGGGGTTAATTGTGCGGTAACAATCGCCAGTGCCATATCCTCCCGGTATTCCCACTCCTGACCGACCACGATGCGATATTTACCATCCGCAGAGTTCAGCCACAGAAAGCGCCATCGGTCGTTGTCCCCATTGAGCTGGCCATCACTAAACCCTTCCCGGCGGTAGCTGTAGGGAATATCCTGGCCATTGTCGCCATCGTGCAGCACCATTTTTCCGTCGGTGGAGTAGATAGCAAACGCCAACGCGTCGTCATCAATATGACCGTGCTTCAGCTTCTTCGGCGTGCGGGCCATATCACGCGAGGCGGTGACGTCGCTGATATCCAGCGTACTTAGCCGTTTGGCGAACAGCATCAGCTGTGTATCAAACAGTTCGTCTACGTTATCCGTTGTCTGTTTCCAGGCGACAAAGCTGGAGATTGCCCAGGTTATCGAGGCCAGGATAAGGAAAATAAGTGTGAGCCTGACGCGCAGACTGAGACGTTGTGTGAGTTTCATGCGTCACCCAGGGTGTAGCCAATGCCATGCACCGTTCGGATAAAATCGCTGCCGAGTTTACGGCGTAAATGATGGACGTGTACTTCAACCGCATTACTGGAGACGTTTTCGTCCCAGTTGTACAGTTTCTCTTCAATAAGTTTGCGCGGCAGTACCCGACCTTTGTTGCGCATGAGCAGTTCCAGCAACGCGAACTCTTTTGGTTTGAGCGACAACGGCTCCCCCGTCAGCGTGACGGTCAGTGCGCCGGGATTAAGCGTTACCTGTCCGTGACTCAGTTCGCTACTGGCCTGGCCGCTGGCGCGACGCACCAGAGCTTCCAGACGGGCAGCAACTTCGATTAGCGCAAAGGGTTTGCACAGATAATCATCCGCGCCCAGGCGTAAGCCTTCGACGCGTTCTGCCAGCGCATCGCGGGCCGTCAAAATAAGTACCGGCTCCTGTTTCCCTTTTGCGCGCCATTCACGCAGGATATCGCGCCCGTCTATACCCGGCAGCGTCAGATCGAGGATCACAGCATCATAAGGGGCGCTGTAGAGCGCTTCTTTACCCTGACGACCTTCAGTAAACCAGTCGATACTGAAACCCATTTTACTCAGACCTGTCTTAAGACCATCGCCAATCAACGTGTCATCTTCTATCAGTAAAATACGCATATGTTCTTCCCTGCGATAACTCTGTTGCCTGTCAGTAAACCTTGTGGCAGCGGATGCTGTACAGCAAAAAAGAATCTTTTTTTGGCTTAAGAAGTTGTTAAGGATTAACTTATTAAATAGTCGTGAAACAACATGAAAGGGAGACATGAACATGAAAAAATTAGCTGCAATGGTTGCCGTGATGGCATTGTGTTCCGCACCTGTTTTGGCAGCGCAGCAGGGCGGCTTCTCTGGCCCGACCGCGACGCAAAGCCAAAGCGGTGGGTTCGTTGGTCCGAACGGCAGCAGCACGACGGTAGAAAGTGCCAAATCCCTGCGTGATGATACCTGGGTAACCCTGCGCGGTAATATCGTCGAGCGTATTTCCGACGATTTGTACCTGTTTAAAGACGCCACCGGTACGGTGAATGTAGATATTGACCATAAACGCTGGAATGGCGTAACCGTAACACCGCAGGATGTCGTGGAAATCCAGGGGGAAGTTGATAAAGACTGGAACTCCGTCGAAATCGATGTGAAACAGATTACTAAAGTCGCCAAGTAATCAGCATCAGGGCCGCATTCGCGGCCCTTTTCTTTGTCCTAAATGTGATACAAATCAGCCTGTAGAGGGCCACAACATGTAAAGTAGCGGTATCATTTTTATCGACAGAGAAATCATGAAAACGCATCCATTATTATGGCTGGTCAGCCTGATGTGCAGTCCCTCGCTTTTTGCCGCAACGATCCCAGACGGAACACCTCTCGCCCCACAACAAATTTTTCGTTACAACAACCACAGCGATCCGGGCACCCTGGATCCGCAAAAAGTGGAAGAAAATACCGCCGCGCAAATTGTACTCGATCTCTTTGAAGGGCTGGTCTGGATGGATGGTGAAGGGAAAGTGCAGCCTGCTCAGGCTCAGCGCTGGGACGTTCTGGATGGCGGTAAACGCTATATTTTTCACCTGCGTAAAGGGCTGCAATGGTCAGACGGTGTGGCGCTGACTGCACAGGATTTCGTGGCGGGATGGCAGCGAGCGGTTGACCCGCATACCCTCAGCCCGTTTGCCGGATATCTGGCGGCGGCGCATATTAAAAATGCGCAGGCGATTGTTGACGGTAAATCCCCCGTTAGTTCGTTGGGGGTGAAGGCTGTGGACGATGTTACCCTTGAAGTCTCTCTCGAACAGGCTGTACCGTGGTTCACTACCATGCTGGCGTGGCCCACGTTATTTCCCGTCCCGCAGCACACCATTGTGCAATATGGTGATGCGTGGAGTAAGCCTGAACATCTGGTTTCCAATGGTGCATTTGTGCTGGATAAATGGGTGGTGAACGAGAAGATCGTTGTGCGTAAAAATCCTCGTTACCGTGATGCGCAACATACTGTTTTACAGCAGGTCGACTATCTGTCGTTAGATAACGCCGTGACGGGGTACAATCGCTATCGTGCCGGCGATGTTGATCTCACCTGGGTTCCGACTCAGCAAATTCCGGCGATAAAAAAGAATCTGCCGGGCGAGCTACGGGTGATCCCTCGCCTGAACAGCGAGTATTACAACTTCAACATCCGCAAAGCGCCGTTCAACGATGTCCGGGTGCGTAGGGCACTGTACTTAACGGCCAATCGACAGCTTATTGCTGAGAAAGTCCTTGGATTACGTACACCTGCAACGACGCTAACACCGCCGCAGGTTACCGGTTTCACGCCGCCTGTGCTGACCGATCTTCAGGCACCGTGGAATGAGCGGGTTGCCGAAGCGAAAGCGTTATTGAAACAAGCCGGATTTGACGAGCAGCATCCGTTAACGTTTGAGCTGTTTTACAATAAGTACGACCTGCATGAGAAAACGGCCATTGCCTTGTCCTCAGAGTGGAAAAAATGGCTTGGGGCTGATGTTAAGTTGCGCACCATGGAGTGGAAAACATATCTGGATGCACGTCGCGAGGGGGACTTCATGTTGTCTCGCCAGTCGTGGGACGCGACGTATAATGAAGCGTCAACGTTCCTGAATACGTTGCAGTCAGGCAATGCTGAAAATGTCGGTCAGTGGCGCGATGCGCGCTATGACGCGTTGTTGGCGCAGGCGGCTCGTACGCCCGATGCTGCACAGCGAAACCAGCTGTATGCGCAAGCGGAAGGTATTATTAACCAGCAAGCCCCCATCATCCCTATCTATTATCAGCCGTTGATCAAATTACTTAAACCCTATGTGGGAGGGTTTCCTGTGCATAATCCCCAAGACTATGTGTATAGCAAAGAGCTCTTTATCCGGGCGCATTAAGAGCGAAGTACTAAGGAGACGATTGCCGTCGCTATCTGCGGCGGTAAAACCACTGAACTTTGTGACTCAACACGCCAGATAGGGTAGTATCTGCGGCAATATTGCCTGACAGATACTGGGTATTGTTCGGGCTTACAGTTGAGGAACCACGATTAATGAGCGATATGGCAGAGCGCCTTGCGCTGCATGAATTCACGGAAAACGCCTATCTGAACTATTCCATGTACGTCATCATGGACAGGGCGTTACCGTTTATTGGCGATGGTTTGAAACCCGTTCAGCGTCGCATCGTTTACGCGATGTCCGAACTGGGGCTGAATGCCAGCGCCAAATTTAAAAAATCCGCGCGTACCGTTGGTGACGTGCTGGGTAAATACCATCCACATGGTGACAGTGCCTGCTATGAAGCCATGGTACTGATGGCACAACCGTTTTCTTACCGTTATCCGCTGGTTGACGGGCAAGGGAACTGGGGGGCGCCGGACGATCCGAAATCCTTCGCGGCGATGCGTTATACCGAATCCCGACTGTCCAAATACGCGGAAATCCTGCTGGGTGAGCTTGGTCAGGGGACGTCGGACTGGGTGCCTAACTTTGACGGCACCATGCAGGAGCCGAAGATGCTGCCTGCGCGCTTGCCGAATATTCTGCTTAACGGCACCACCGGGATTGCCGTCGGGATGGCTACGGACATTCCTCCGCATAACCTGCGTGAAGTGGCGAAAGCGGCGATTACGCTGATTGAGCAGCCGAAAACAACGCTGGATCAACTGCTGGATATCGTACAGGGACCGGATTATCCGACCGAAGCGGAAATCATCACTCCTCGCGCAGAAATTCGTAAGATTTATGAAAACGGGCGCGGCTCTGTACGTATGCGTGCAGTATGGACGAAAGAAGACGGCGCGGTGGTGATCTCTGCGCTACCGCACCAGGTTTCCGGGGCAAAAGTGCTGGAACAGATCGCTGCCCAGATGCGCAATAAAAAGCTACCGATGGTGGACGATCTGCGCGATGAATCGGATCACGAAAATCCGACCCGTTTGGTGATTGTGCCGCGCTCTAACCGCGTGGACATGGAGCAGGTGATGAACCACCTGTTTGCTACCACCGATCTGGAAAAAAGCTACCGTATCAACCTGAACATGATAGGTCTCGACGGTCGCCCGGCGGTGAAAAACCTGCTGGAGATCCTGACCGAGTGGCTGGCGTTCCGTCGCGACACGGTGCGTCGTCGTCTGAACTATCGTCTGGAAAAAGTACTTAAGCGCCTGCATATCCTCGAAGGTTTGCTGGTGGCGTTCCTCAACATTGACGAAGTGATTGAAATTATTCGTCATGAAGATGAACCCAAAACCGAGCTGATGTCGCGGTTTGGTATTTCCGAAACGCAGGCTGAAGCCATCCTTGAGCTGAAATTGCGCCATCTTGCCAAACTCGAAGAGATGAAAATCCGTGGCGAGCAGGATGAACTGGCTAAAGAGCGCGATCAGCTGCAGGGCATTCTGGCCTCCGAACGCAAAATGAGTAACCTGCTGAAGAAAGAGTTGCAGGCGGATTCAGACGCTTATGGTGACGATCGCCGTTCCCCTCTGAAGGAGCGCGAAGAAGCCAAAGCAATGAGCGAGCATGACATGCTGCCGTCTGAGCCGGTCACCATTGTGTTGTCTCAGAGTGGCTGGGTACGTAGCGCGAAAGGGCACGATATCGATGCTCCGGGATTAAGCTATAAAGCGGGTGACAGCTATAAAGCTGCGGTGAAAGGTAAGAGCAACCAACCGGTGGTCTTTGTTGACTCGACCGGGCGAAGCTATGCTATCGATCCGATTACTCTGCCGTCAGCACGTGGTCAGGGTGAACCGCTGACCGGTAAACTCACGCTGCCGCCAGGTGCGACGGTTGAGCACATGCTGATGGAAGGCGATGACCAGAAACTATTAATGGCGTCAGATGCTGGCTACGGCTTCGTCTGTACTTTCAATGACCTGGTAGCGCGTAACCGTGCGGGTAAAGCGTTGATTACGTTACCGGAGAATGCGCATGTCATGCCACCGGTAGTGATCGAAGATGAAACCGATATGTTGCTGGCGATCACCCAGGCCGGACGTATGTTGATGTTCCCGGTGAGCGATCTGCCGCAATTGTCGAAAGGCAAAGGGAATAAGATAATCAACATTCCTTCTGCGGAAGCGGCAAAAGGTGAAGATGGTCTGGCACTGCTCTATGTATTACCGCCGCAAAGCACGCTGACAATTCACGTCGGTAAACGCAAAATTAAACTGCGTCCAGAAGAGTTGCAGAAGGTAACCGGCGAGCGTGGTCGTCGCGGTACGCTAATGCGCGGTCTGCAGCGCATTGATCGTATTGAGATTGACTCGCCTCGACGTGCCAGCAACGGCGACAGCGAAGAATAACGCTGTCGTTTGGCTCTCCCTTCTTTTACGGAGGGAGAGCAAACGTTAAAAATTCCCGTGAAACCGTTGTTTATTCGTGCGTTGCGATTAACAATACGCTTTTCCAGAGAGCCGCTCTTAACAAAGCCCTAACCTGATACTGTGTTCTGGATCAGGTGACGTAAAATGCCAGGCTCTTAGGCCTTAGAGGTTGTTATGCTATATATTTTTCGTTTATTCATTACTGTTATTTACTGCATTCTGGTCTGTATTTTCGGTTGTATATACTGTCTTTTCAGCCCGCGAAATCCAAAACACGTCGCGACGTTCGGCCATATGTTTGGTCGGCTGGCCCCTCTTTACGGCCTGAAGGTTGAGTGCCGTATGCCAGCGGACGCGAAGGACTATGGTAATGCCATCTATATTTGTAACCACCAGAATAACTACGACATGGTTACTGCCGCGAATATTGTTCAGCCACCGACAGTAACGGTTGGTAAAAAAAGCCTGCTGTGGATCCCTTTCTTCGGTCTGCTGTACTGGCTCACCGGTAATCTGTTGATTGACAGAAATAATCGTGCGAAAGCGCACAGTACGATTGCAGCGGTGGTGAACCATTTCAAAAAACGCCGTATTTCCATCTGGATGTTCCCGGAAGGAACGCGTAGCCGTGGCCGTGGCCTGTTGCCATTTAAAACTGGCGCGTTTCATGCGGCAATTGCTGCTGGCGTCCCTGTTATCCCGGTATGTGTTTCAACGACTTCGAATAAGATTAAACTTAACCGGCTGAATAATGGTCTGGCGATCGTTGAGATGTTACCGCCGGTGGATATCAGTCATTTTGGTAAGGATCAGGTTCGTGAACTGGCAGCGCATTGCCGTACGCTGATGGAACAAAAAATCGCCGAACTCGACAAAGAAGTTGCCGAGCGGGAAGCTGCCGGTAAGGTTTGATTCGCGCAATTCGAGTTTTTTACAGGAAGTGATTTCCTGCGTGTTAATAGCCAGTTTTACATGGAGCTTATATGTCACTCAGTCGGCGTCAGTTCATTCAGGCATCGGGAATCGCACTGTGTGCAGGTGCTGTTCCGCTGAAGGCTAATGCTGCCGGTCAGCAACAACCTCTACCTGTTCCGCCACTGCTGGAGTCCCGCCGGGGACAGCCGTTATTTATGACCCTGCAACGCGCTCACTGGTCCTTTACACAAGGTACGCGCGCGCCTGTCTGGGGAATTAACGGGCGCTACCTGGGGCCGACAATCCGCGTCTGGAAAGGGGATGACGTTAAGCTTATCTACAGCAACCGTCTGACTGAAAATGTCTCGATGACCATCGCCGGATTGCAGGTACCTGGCCCACTGATGGGGGGGCCGGCACGAATGATGTCGCCGAATGCGGACTGGGCGCCGGTCCTGCCGATTCGCCAGAGCGCCGCGACGTTGTGGTATCACGCCAATACGCCAAACCGTACCGCACAGCAGGTCTATAACGGTCTTGCCGGGATGTGGCTGGTCGAAGATGAAGTGAGTAAATCACTGCCTATTCCCAACCATTATGGCGTGGATGATTTTCCGATCATTATTCAGGATAAGCGTCTGGATAACTTTGGTACGCCGGAATACAGCGAACCGGGCAGTGGTGGTTTTGTCGGTGATACGTTATTGGTCAACGGGGCGCAGAGTCCTTATGTGGAAGTGTCTCGTGGCTGGGTACGTTTGCGTCTGCTGAACGCGTCTAACTCTCGTCGTTACCAACTGCAAATGAGCGACGGGCGCGCACTGCATGTTATTTCCGGCGATCAAGGTTTTTTACCGGCTCCGGTGTCGGTGAAACAGCTATCGCTGGCGCCTGGCGAGCGGCGTGAGATTCTGGTGGATATGACTAACGGTGACGAAGTGTCGATCACCTGTGGTGAGGCAGCCAGTATTGTTGACCGGATCCGGGGATTCTTTGAACCTTCCAGTATTCTGGTCTCCACTCTGGTATTAACGCTGCGACCCACAGGTCTGCTACCGCTGGTGACTGACAGTCTGCCGATGCGTCTTTTGCCAACAGAAATTTTGAGTGGAACGCCGATTCGTAGCCGCGATATCAGCCTCGATGACGACCCTGGAATCAATGGTCAACTGTGGGATGTAAACCGCATGGATATCACCGCTCAGCAGGGAACCTGGGAGCGCTGGACAGTACGCGCGGACATGCCGCAGGCGTTCCATATTGAAGGCGTCTCTTTCCTGGTCCGTAATGTGAATGGCGCAATGCCGTTCCCGGAAGACAGGGGCTGGAAAGATACCGTCTGGGTGGATGGTCAGGTGGAGTTGCTGGTCTATTACGGACAGCCTTCCTGGGCCCATTTCCCGTTCTACTTCAACAGCCAGACGCTGGAAATGGCGGATCGTGGCTCCATCGGACAGATGCTGGTGAATCCGGCACCGTAATGCGCAGGTGGGCCTGTTAGGCCCGCCAGAACATGCGCGAGAAAAGGATCAAAATGGGGTAAATCTCCAGACGCCCCATGATCATAGCTGCGCACATCAGAAGCTTTGCCTCGTCGTGTAAAGTGCCAAACGTTGTAGCGGTTACGCCAAATCCCAGTCCCATATTATTGATGCAGGCGGCGACGGTGGCGAAAGATGAGAAGAGATCGTAGCCCATCAAATTGAGTGCCCAGATGAAAAAGCTGGTAAACAAAACATAAAGAAAAAAGAAGCTCCATACCGAGCGAACCACACGGTCGGTAACCACGTTGTTGCCAACTTTGATATTCAGCAATGCGCGAGGGTGCGCGAGTTGGTGTAACTCCTGACGACACTGCTTGAACATAATTAGAAAGCGCAGCACCTTAATTCCTCCGCAGGTCGAGCCCACACAACCGCCAAAGAAACTGGCGCTGAGTAGCATGAAAATTGTGTGTGAGGGCCACTGTGCGTAATCCGCCGTCGACAGGCCATTATCTGTCAACATGGAGCTGGCCAGAAAAAAGGCGTGCACCAGACTGTCTGATATACCGTACATGCCCGCTCGCCAGACCTGCCAGGTGCTGATCAGGGTGATAACCAGCGCAATAATCAAGAAGAATTGCAGTTCGGCATTACGGCGAAATGGCTTGAAGGTACGTTTTACGATAGCGACGTACCAGAGGGTGAAGTTAAATGCAGATAACAGCGAAAACAGCCCGGCGACAAGCTCAATAGCATGGCTGTTATAAAAGCCGATGCTCTCGCTGCGGGTGGAAAATCCGCCAAGGGAGACCGTCGAAAGCCCGTGGCATACAGCGTCGAAAAACGACATACCGGCAATCCAGTAAGCCAGAGTACAGATAAGTCCCAGAATGAAATAGGTTAGCCACAGCGTGCGTGCAGTGTCAGCAAGTCTTGGCGTGAGGCGTTCTTCTTTAAAGGGGCCGGGCATTTCAGACTGATAGAGTTTCATACCCCCGATACCCAGCAGCGGCAATACCGCTACGGCGAGGACAATAACCCCCAGGCCGCCAATAAAATTGAGCTGAGCCCGATAGTACAGATAGGACTTTGGCAAAGCGCTGACGTCGCCAATCACCGTTGCTCCGGTAGTGGTAATGCCGGAGACCCCTTCAAACAGGGCATCGGAAAAGGAGAGATTTAAGCCATCGTCCATCCACATCGGCATCGCGCTGATAAATGAAAAAAGCAGCCAGAAGAGAACGATGATGACGAAACCATCCCGGGTTCGTAGCTGAATACCGGCATGTTTTGTTACCAGCCATGCACCGCCGCCGAGGGTAAAGAAAGTCATAAATGTACTGAAAAAAGCGAAAAAGCTCCGCTCTTTATGCAACAGGGCGATGACCATCGGTGGCAGCATAGAGAAGCTGTACAGAAGAACCAAAAATCCGCACAGATGAACAACAACCCGTAACTGGGAAATATGCAGTGAATCGTTGAGTCGCAATGAAAAATCCCCCGCCGAAAAAGAGATATCTCAACAGGTCGGCATGGTGTTAATTATGATTGAAAAAAATGGGTGTAGTAAAATTTAACAATTTATAAAGCTTTCTACCCGTCTGGCTCAGACTCCACTTCATTTCTTGCGGACATACAGCGTATAATCCCCGGCCTTTGATTATTTTTTTACCATTTTTGGAAGCATTATGAGCGCAATATCCCTGATCCAACCGGACAGAGACCTTTTCTCCTGGCCGCAGTACTGGGCCGCCTGTTTTGGTCCCGCGCCGTTTCTGCCGATGTCGCGAGAAGAGATGGACCAACTTGGCTGGGATAGCTGCGACATTATTCTGGTTACCGGTGATGCCTACGTCGATCACCCAAGCTTTGGTATGGCCATTTGTGGTCGTATGCTGGAATCCCAGGGATTTCGTGTCGGGATTATCGCGCAGCCGGAGTGGAACAACAAAGACGATTTTATGCGTCTGGGTAAACCGAACCTGTTCTTCGGCGTGACTGCCGGCAATATGGACTCGATGATCAACCGTTATACCGCCGATCGCCGACTGCGCCATGACGATGCCTATACGCCGGACAACGTTGCAGGCAAACGCCCGGACCGCGCTACGCTGGTTTATACCCAGCGCTGTAAAGAAGCCTGGAAAGATGTTCCGGTGATCCTCGGTGGTATTGAAGCCAGCCTGCGCCGTACTGCGCATTATGATTACTGGTCTGATACCGTGCGTCGCTCTGTGCTGGTGGATTCCAAAGCGGATATGCTGATGTTTGGCAACGGCGAACGTCCGCTGGTAGAAGTGGCGCACCGTCTGGCGATGGGCGAGACAATTGATCAGATCCGCGACGTGCGTAACACCGCGATCATGGTCAAAGAAGCGCTGCCAGGCTGGAGCGGTGTGGATTCCACGCGTCTGGATACGCCGGGGAAAATTGATCCTATCCCACATCCGTATGGTGAAGATCTGCCTTGCGCGGATAACAAGCCTGTTGCACCTAAAAAGCAGGAAGCAAAAGCGGTCACCGTTCAGCCGCCACGTCCAAAGCCGTGGGAGAAAACCTACGTGCTGCTGCCGTCTTTTGAGAAGGTAAAGGGCGATAAAGTGTTGTATGCACATGCATCACGAATCCTGCACCACGAAACAAACCCTGGCTGCGCGCGCGCCCTGATGCAAAAACACGGCGATCGCTACATCTGGATCAACCCGCCAGCGATCCCGCTGTCGACTGAAGAGATGGATAGCGTCTTCGCGCTGCCGTATCAACGTGTTCCTCATCCGGCGTACGGTAACAGCCGCATCCCGGCTTATGAAATGATCCGTTTCTCGATCAACATTATGCGTGGGTGTTTTGGCGGATGTTCTTTCTGTTCGATCACCGAGCACGAAGGACGCATCATCCAGAGCCGCTCGGAAGATTCGATCATCAACGAGATCGAAGCGATTCGTGACACCGTTCCGGGCTTTACCGGTGTGATTTCCGATCTTGGCGGCCCAACGGCCAACATGTATATGCTGCGCTGTAAGTCGCCGCGCGCGGAACAGACCTGTCGTCGCTTGTCTTGCGTCTACCCGGATATCTGCCCGCATATGGATACCAACCACGAGCCGACCATTAATCTCTATCGTCGTGCGCGTGATTTAAAAGGTATTAAAAAGATCCTTATCGCCTCTGGTGTGCGTTATGACATCGCGGTTGAAGATCCGCGCTATATCAAAGAGCTGGCGACCCACCACGTGGGGGGCTATTTGAAGATTGCGCCGGAACACACCGAAGAAGGCCCATTGTCGAAGATGATGAAGCCGGGCATGGGCAGCTACGATCGCTTTAAAGAACTATTCGATACCTACTCTAAACAGGCCGGTAAAGAGCAGTACCTGATCCCATACTTTATCTCCGCGCACCCGGGTACGCGTGACGAGGATATGGTGAATCTGGCGCTGTGGCTGAAACAGCGTCGTTTCCGTCTGGATCAGGTGCAGAACTTCTACCCATCGCCGCTGGCGAACTCGACAACCATGTATTACACCGGGAAAAATCCTCTGGGTAAAATTGGTTATAAGAGTGAAGATGTGGTGGTGCCGAAGGGCGACAAACAACGTCGTCTGCATAAAGCGTTGCTGCGTTATCACGATCCAGCCAACTGGCCGTTAATTCGTCAGGCGCTGGAAGATATGGGTAAAAAGCATCTGATTGGTGGTCGTCGCGAATGTTTGGTTCCGTCTCCTACGCTGGAAGAGATGCGTGAAGCGCGTCGCCAGAACCGACATACACGTCCGGCGCTGACCAAGCATACGCCAGTGGCACATCAACGCCAGACACCTGCGGCGAATAAAAAACGCGGGAAAGTGGCAGGGCGCTAAATGTGTAGCCCGGTGGCGCAACGCTTACCGGGCCAGTTTCACTTCAGCTTAGTACAGACCCAACACCTTCCACCACATCAAACCCACGGTCAAGAAGACCGCCTGGTTAAACAGGCTGATGACAAATCCTGTTCGCCACCAGACTCCCGTTGGTACATATCCCGCGCCAAACAGGATCGGACCACGGGCGTGAGTATACTGAGTGAGAGAACAGTACAGGCTGCTGGTGAAGGCCAACATTAATGCTGTAGGAGCAGCCGGAATATTCAGATGCAGGCCGACGCCAAGGAATACGGCATACAGTGCGGCAATCTGCGCGTTTCCGCTGGCAAAAAAGTAGTGGGTGTAGAAGTAGGCGGCGTTAAGCAGCAGCAGAACGATCACCCAACTGGTACCGTGCATGGTGCTGCTAAGGCTATCGCCAATCAGGTTACCAAACCAGGTGGTAAAGCCGAGTTTTTTCAACTGGTTTGCCATCATCAGCAACGCGGCGAACCAAATCAGCGTATCCCATGCGCCTTTTTCGCTTTTCACATCTTCCCAGCTCAGAACGCCGCTAAGTAATAAAATCGACAGGCCAACAAACGAGGCCGTAGTGGCATCGACACCTAACGTATCACCGAAGATCCACAACACCAGCAGAACGCCGACGGTCGCCAGCATCAACCACTCGCCGCGTGACATGTGGCCCATTTCTGCCAACTCTTTACGGGCCAGATTAGGGGCATCAGGCGTATGTTTAATTTCCGGGCGCACCAGCCAGTACACCAGCAGCGGAACCAGCAGTAGTGACACCAGGCAAGGCAGCAGCGCTGCCATAAACCAGCTTCCCCATGTCAACGTGATTCCTGCGTTTGCCGCCAGTTTCACCGCCAGCAGGTTACCGGTATACCCAGTCATAAAGAGCGCGGCGGTGACGTCGTTGACATTGCCGATACAAGTGATGAGAAAGGTACCGATTTTGCTGCGAGATTCATCTTCTGGGTTTGAGTTAAAACTGCGTGCCAGAGAATCGGCAATCGGATAGATAACGCCGCCGCAGCGCGCCGTATTACTTGGCATGGCGGGAGAGAGGATCAGATCGGCAAAAGCCAGACCGTAGGCGAGCCCCAGCGTGCGTTTACCGAGCAGTCGGATCATCTGTAACGCAATACGCCGACCCAGACCGGTTTTGATAAATCCACGGGCAATCATAAAAGCGACGACGATAAGCCAGATAAGCGAACTGTTCAGCTCGCTTAGTGCTGTAGTTATAGCACCACTGGCCGTTTTATCCCCCGCGGCATAGGCGAGTGCAAAAACGGTAATGCCAATAATGCCGACAGCGCCAATCGGCAGAACTTTTGCCACGATAGAGGCGATAGTGGCGACAAATATAATCGCCGAATGCCAGGCTGGGGCACTTAACCCTGTTGGTGGGGTGAGTTGCCAGAGACCAGAAGAGATTAATATTATAAGAATCAATGGGAGCCATTTGACTCCCTGGGATTTGTTTTCCGCCACAGTTTGACACCTATAAAAAATTGATATGTGTATTCTTTAAGTATAATAACCATTAATAATTAGGTGGTTATTTGGTAGTAATGCTGCGCTTGTGAACGCAGGAAATACACATATAAACAGGTGTTTTATTGTTTCCTGATATTTCATGAAATGAAAAGGCCCAGCAGAATGCCGGGCGGGAGAGGGGAATTAACCGCCGAATTGGTCTGGATCAGGACCCAGGCGTTTACTCTGATCGAGTTTAGCTATTTCGCCTAATTCATCTTTGTCCAGGCGGAAGTCCCAAACATCAAAGTTCTCTGCGATGCGGGAAGGGGTTACCGATTTCGGGATAACCACCAGACCGTTATCCAGATGCCAGCGGATAACTATTTGTGCCGGAGATTTGCCGTATTTCTCAGCAAGGTCGCGAATAATCTTTTGATCGAACACATCTTTCCCACCTTGTGCCAGTGGACTCCAGGACTCGGTCTGGATTTTATGCGTCGCATTCCATGAATGTAACTGACGTTGTTGCAGCAGTGGATGAAGCTCGATCTGGTTGATCACCGGCGAAACGCCCGTTTCATCCATCAGGCGCTGGAGGTGGTTGATCTGAAAGTTGCACACGCCGATGCTTTTAATCAGACCCTGTTTTTGCAGGTCAATCATGTTTTCCCACGCTTCAACGTAATGGTCGATAGCCGGGACGGGCCAGTGCATCAGGTAAAGGTCAAGGTAATCAAGCTGGAGTTTCTCCATACTTTCGAGCAAAGCTTCACGGGGACGTTTCTGATCGTCATTCCACAGTTTGGTGGTGATGAACAACTCTTCCCGGGGGACGCCCGAATTACGTAACGCTTTCCCAACACCTTCTTCATTTTTATACGCGGCGGCAGTATCGATAGAGCGATAACCCACTTCCAGCGCTTTATGAATAGCGGAGATTACTTCCTCATTACTTGCCTTCCAGACGCCCAGGCCCAGCTGTGGCATTACGTTACCATCCTGTAGCTTGATAACAGTTGGATTAGTCATAATTCCCCCCATACACTTAATCCTTCAAGCTGCCTCTTTGTTGGCTGCTTTCGTTTACCCCAGTCACGTACTTATGTACGCTCCTGGGGATTCTCTCAATTGCCGCCTCGATGCATCATGAATGATTAGGTGTAAATTGAGTTCACCGGAGCAGGCTCCGGTGAGGTTTGTGTGACTTAAGTCTGGACTAAATGAACCAAAAACGAAAGTCAGAGGTGAAAAAAGCTTAGCGTGCTGCTTCGTAAATCCGGCGACTGACGTCAAGTGTAATGTCCTGATGTTCGCCCAGTTTAGTACCACCGTGTGCCTCCAGTTTTTCCAGCAGCGCCGGGATGGAGCTACCATCCAGACCGTAGTCAGACAGACGCGTTGGTACACCCATTTGCTCGAAGAAACGACGGGTGGCAGCGATGGCAGCATCAATACGCTGGTCATCGGAACCTTCGGTGATATTCCAGATGCGCTCTGCGTACTGCAGTAATTTGGCTCGCTTGGTATCGCGTTTTTCATTCCACAGTGCAGGCAGGACGATCGCCAGAGTTTGAGCGTGGTCGAGACCGTGCATCGCAGTCAACTCGTGACCCAGCATATGGGTTGCCCAGTCCTGCGGTACACCTGCGCCAATCAGACCATTCAGTGCCTGCGTTGCCGCCCACATGACGTTAGCACGTACGTTGTAGTTTTCTGGTTCCTGCAACGCTTTCGGACCATCTTCTACCAGCGTAAGCAAAATACCTTCGGCAAAGCGATCCTGAATTTTCCCGTCTACCGGGTACGTCACGTACTGTTCCACGGTGTGGACAAACGCATCTACCACACCGTTAGCGACCTGACGTGGCGGCAGGGTGTAGGTGTAAACCGGATCCAGTACGGCAAATACAGGCTGTACAAACGGGGTCATAAAAGCCAGTTTATCGCCGGTGGTTTTGCGGGAAATCACGGCCCCGGAGTTAGACTCTGAACCGGTTGCTGGTAGCGTCAGTACAGAGCCCATTGGTACTGCGCTTTTCACGTCGTTACCGCGGGTTTCCAGAATGCGCCATGGGTCGATACCATCAGCGTAATGCGCTGCAGCTGCGATGAATTTTGTGCCATCCAGTACAGAACCGCCGCCTACAGCCAACAGGAACGTCACTTTCTCATCACGCACAATTTTTACTGCGTTCATCAGGGTTTCATAAGACGGGTTTGGTTCAATTCCGCCAAACTCAAGTACGTCCAGTCCTTTCAGTGCATCTTGTACCTGCGCCAGAACGCCGGTTTTTTTAACGCTGCCGCCGCCGTAGGTAATTAACACGCGAGCGTCCTGAGGGATTTGATCGCGCAGCTCTGCGATAGCGCCTTTACCGAACAAAATGCGAGTAGGGGTATGTAGATTAAAGTTGTTCATTGCTCGTTCCCTTATGTGGGTAAAAAAGAGGGCAGGCGAGTGTCTGCCTGATGGTGAACATTGTGGTCGCCAGAAGCGCTCCTCTCAATGCTCATTTCTGCCAATGTCTTGCCCATTTCTACAGACTGCTGGAGAAAACGGATAAATATGCGCACTATATCAAGGTCGAAAACCGATAATGAAATGGTGCTCTATGAACCGCGATGAGATCTGTCTTCTGTTGACAGATAAAGTTAACAAACTGAAAAACAATGAAAATAGATTAAACGAACTACTGCCTGATGTGCGCTTACTGTATGGCACTGAGCCGGGACAGCGTACGCCAGTGATGTATCAGCCTGGCATCATATTTCTCTTCTCGGGGCATAAAATCGGTTACATAAACGAACGTGTATTTCGTTATGACGCCAACGAATACCTGTTACTGACAGTACCTTTACCCTTCGAATGTGAAACTTATGCGACACCGGAGGTTCCGCTGGCCGGTATCCGCCTGAATGTTGATATTCTGCAATTGCAGGAGTTGCTGATGGATATTGGTGAGGACGAGTTGTTTCAACCCTCAATGGCGGCAAGCGGAATCAACTCTGCCACGCTTTCGGACGAGATTCTCTGCGCAGCTGAGCGTTTACTGGATGTAATGGAGCGACCGCTGGACGCGCGCATCCTGGGGAAACAGATTATTCGCGAGATCCTTTACCATGTGCTGACCGGGCCACGTGGTGGCGCATTACTCGCACTGGTCAGCCGCCAGACGCATTTCAGTTTGATAAGCCGTGTGTTGAAGCGGATTGAGAACAAATACACCGAGAACCTCAACGTCGAGCAACTGGCGGCAGAGGCCAATATGAGCGTATCGGCGTTTCATCATAATTTTAAATCGGTAACCAGCACTTCCCCGCTGCAATATCTGAAGAGTTATCGCCTGCATAAAGCGCGGATGATGATAATTCATGACGGCATGAAAGCCAGTGCGGCGGCGATGCGGGTAGGCTATGAGAGTGCATCGCAGTTTAGCCGCGAGTTCAAACGCTACTTTGGTGTGACGCCGGGTGAGGATGCGGCAAGAATTCGAACGATGCAGGGGAGTTGATTTTGAGGATGTCGCAGAAGCGCCATCCGGTAATGTGTACCGGATGGCGATGGCTGTTACTCAGGCACTACAGTATTTTTTTTTAATCACCACAAATAAGGTTCCCAGCAGACCTGCGGTTAGCAGTGCAATCGGCAGGATCATCAAAAAGGTCATGACCTGGTCTTCATGGCGTTTAACGAACGGGATCATGCTGAGCGCATAGCCAAAGCTGGTGACGACGCTGACCCACAGCAGACCGCTCAGCCAGTTAAAAAACTGGAATCGACGGTTAGGAAGGCCTGAAATTCCCGCCATCGTAGGCAGCAAAGTGCGAACAAACGCCAGGAAACGCCCGGCGAGCAGCGCCATTAGTCCATGTTGGTCAAACATACAGGTGGCACGTTGGTGATATTTTTCGGGTAGTTGTGCCAGCCAGCCTTTTACCGTGCGCGTGTTGCCCAGCCAGCGTCCCTGAATGTAGCTCAACCAGCAGCCCAGACTGGCTGCAGCTGTCAGAATAGCGATGGTGGGTAAAAAGCTCATCACGTCCTGTGCAATCAGTGCCCCTGCCAGCAACAGCAGGCTGTCTCCGGGTAAAAAGGAGGCAGGCAGCAGGCCGTTTTCTAAAAACAGTGTGGCAAACATTACAAAGTACACAACGCTCACAACATGCGGATCTGCCAGCGCGGCAAAATCGTGTTGCCAGAGCGCGGAGATAATATCTTGAATGACGACCATGAACTTTCCTGTGGAACAGCGTTTATGAGTGGATTGTACTCCTGAATTGTCCGGGATGCCTTGATCCCGGACGCAACAATTGCAGACTTTTCCACCAGAAGTGTCTGCATATATGTCCATCTGCGGCAATGTTACTCGATTCGGGCAAATCCTGCGGCTAAATCCACAATCAGATCATCAACATTCTCTAAACCGATGTGTAAACGAATGAGTGTCCCGCTGAAGTCCACTTCTCCTTCCGGACGGATTGCCGCAATGTGTTCAGGTTGATTCGCCAGAATCAGTGATTCAAACCCCCCCCAGGAGTAAGCCATGCTGAACAGGCTAAAGTGGTCAAGATATGCCGCCAGCTCTTCATTATTCAGTTTTTTATTCAACACGAATGAGAACAGTCCACTGCTGCCCGTGAAATCACGTTTCCAGAATTCGTGGCCTTTGCTGCCCGGTAGCGCAGGGTGATTTACGCGGGCAACCTGCGGATGGCTTGCCAGCCACTCGGCAACTTTTAAACTGCTTTCATGATGTTGGCGCAGGCGAACGCCCAGGGTACGTAATCCACGGCTGGTCATATAGGCGGTATCTGCATCCAGCATTTGTCCCATCAGATAAGCGTTCTCGCGCAGTTGATCCCAGCAACGGGAATTTGCCACCGCCGTACCGACCATCGCATCGGAATGGCCAATCAGGTATTTGGTGCCAGCCTGAATCGAGATATCGATACCAAAATCCAATGCTTTGAACAGTACTCCGGCAGCCCAGGTGTTATCGATCATAATGATTGCGTCAGGTGCCGCGCTTCTGACCGCGGTAACGATGGCCGGAACATCATGTACCTCCATCGTGACTGAGCCGGGTGACTCCAGAAATACGACTTTGGTGTTCGGCCGGATGTGTTTCACAATATCGGCGCCCACCAGCGGATCGAACCAGCCGGTTGTGACGCCGAGCTTGCCGAGAATTTTGGTGCAGAAATCCTGGCTTGGTTCATAGGCCGTGTTCGTCATCAGCACATGGTCGCCTTGTTCAACAAAGGCCAGAATTGTGTTGGCGACGGCTGCTGCACCGCATGGGAAAAGGGCACATCCCGCACCGCCTTCCAGTTCACACATTGCTTCCTGTAGTGAAAAATGTGTCAGCGTTCCGCGACGACCATAGAAAAGAGCGCCGTTAGCACGGTTGTGCGTAGCCTGTTTTTTTGCCTCAACGGACTCAAACACCAGCGAAGAAGCGCGCTGGATCACGCTATTAACTGAGCCCAGCGTGTACTTTTTACTGCGCCCTGCCTGAACAAGTTTGGTCTCAAGATGCTTGTCTGCCATGTTTTAATACCTGTTTTTATACGTCTGGATGTCTAAACTAGCATGGATCCAGCATCATGCACCCTGCTCGGCGGTCATAAAGTAGAAAATAATCTCAAAATGATTCTGGTGACTTTTTTACTGCGTAAGCGCAAGGAAAAGAAACCAAAGGTGCGGCACTATGTAAATAGTAATGAGAACGACTATCAATTCGACGTCGTTTTGATATGATTACGCTCAGATTTTGTGATTTGCGTCCTGGAGATACAGAGTGGGTAATAATTTGATGCAGACGGACCTTTCCGTCTGGGGTATGTATCAGCACGCCGATATCGTGGTTAAGTGCGTGATGATTGGGCTGATTTTGGCATCAGTGGTCACCTGGGCTATCTTCTTTAGCAAGAGCCTTGAGTTCTTTACACAGAAGCGCCGCCTTAAGCGTGAACAGCAAATGCTGGCTGAAGCCCGCTCTTTAGATCAGGCAAGTGAGATTGCCGCTGGATTTGATACCAAAAGCCTGGGCTCACTGCTAATTAACGAAGCACAGAACGAGCTGGAACTGTCAGAAGGCAGTGATGACAACGAAGGGATCAAAGAGCGTACCGGATTCCGCCTTGAGCGTCGTGTCGCCGCAGTCGGCCGTCAGATGGGCCGCGGTAATGGATACCTGGCGACCATCGGGGCCATTTCTCCGTTTGTGGGGCTATTCGGTACGGTATGGGGCATCATGAATAGCTTCATCGGTATTGCTCAAACTCAAACGACTAACCTGGCCGTTGTTGCACCGGGTATTGCAGAAGCTCTGCTAGCGACTGCAATTGGTCTGGTAGCGGCAATTCCTGCAGTTGTTATCTACAACATCTTCGCACGTCAGATAGGCAGCTACAAAGCTATGCTGGGTGATGTCGCGGCACAGGTGTTGTTGCTGCAAAGTCGCGATCTGGACCTGAGCGCAAGTGCTGCTGCTCATCCGGTACGTGCTGCGCAGAAATTACGTGTAGGATAATGTTCCATGGCAATGAGTTTTAATGAAAACCTGGACGATAACGGTGAAATGCACGAAATAAACGTGACGCCGTTTATCGACGTGATGTTGGTTTTGTTGATCATTTTTATGGTGGCAGCGCCATTGGCAACTGTGGATGTGAAGGTGAATCTCCCTGCATCCACCAGTACGCCGCAACCGCGTCCGGAGAAACCGGTTTACCTTTCAGTGAAAGCCGATAATACCATGTTCATCGGTAACGAGCAGGTGACGGATGAAACCATGATTAGCGAGCTGAACGCGCTGACGGAAGGGAAGAAAGATACCACTATCTTCTTCCGTGCTGATAAGACCGTCGACTATGAAACCATGATGAAAGTAATGGATACGCTGCACCAGGCAGGGTTCCTGAAGATTGGTTTGGTTGGTGAAGAGGTTGTGAAAGCAAAATAACCTCTTTTTTGCCGGGTGATGCTGTTAGCCTTACCCGGCCTTCCACTTCCGCGTTTTCTTCCCCCGTTATCACCTTGGACTATCTGTCTTCGTCCAACGCGACTGTAGTGATTCTGGTTGCTTCGTAGTTCCCCTCTGACAGCTTGCGTGTCAGGCGTAATGTGGCTGTTTCGCGAGCGAGTATATGTTGATATGTGCTTTCCAGGCGTGCCATGATTTTGTCGCGCAACTCTGGTTGCCGGGCAATGATGGCTTCAATAGCGGCCCCGTAGATCTCTTCTTTAGCCTGCAGGGCATAGATTTCACGGCGATTTTGCCATTTCATACGTACCAGCGCTGCGGGTATTGAGACCATATCCTGAGCTACGCTTTCCAGTGTCGCGTTCTTATTGGCAATTAACACCGCCAGATTTTGCTTTAAGACAAACTCATCACTTTTATGGTTATCTAAAGCTAAATAAACATTATTATCCTCAACATCTTTCATCTTATTTTTCTACCAGAGAATAAAAAACGGGGGCGTCGGTTTCACGAGTAATTAAATTAAGCCAAATTTTATTGCCATGTTCATTTATCATGTTCGTTTTTTGAGTCAGAATTTCACTTAATTCTTGAGAGTTAATGTCACCCTCTGCCTGTAAGGCATTTAGCAAGCGCGTGAACGATTCAATTTTTGCTACGTGAAAAAGGCGTTCTTTTAAATGACGATCGCGCTCTTCAAACAGCATATTTCGTGACTGTCCGGTCGCTGCGGAACTGATCAAAATATCTTTTTCATAATCGCTTAACGTAATCTTTCCCTGAGTCAAATTTTCACTATTTTCTGTGGTGCTGGTATTGCTCGGGGAAGTGGATAAATGAAAGTGAGAGGGAACAAGATGCTCGGGAAGCATGTTGATATATCCTTTGCTGCCAATGATAGGATGTTTTTAATAAGATAGGCCGCGTTGACAATAACATGGGGTAAATTTAAAATCAAAAAAAACGGAGCCTGCATATGAACAGTATATTTTATTCTGTTATTACTCTGCTATTACTTACCTGCGGTGTACTTTTTCTGATGCGTAGTACAAATAAAAACCGATATGCAGAGGATTTTACATCAGCAAACCAACCAGAAATACTCAGCAAAGAAGAGGGTGAAGATCATTTTGCGGTACTGATGAATTCGATCACCCCAGTATGGTACTGGCGGGTTAACCACGAATATATTGATTTTATTCACTCGACGATAAAACGGATGACAATGGTGGAGTTGAATGAAACTCCTGGGCTATTTGACTCACAGCGACGCTGTAGCGATCTCAACTCTGCGGTGTATAAATATTACGACAACATCAAAAAGCGCTGTCTGAGTGGGGAGAAAGTACCACATGCCGATCTGGACGTGCTCAATTTGCGACAATGCTTCAGGGAGTTCAGTCTGGAAGCTTACCCCACACTCGTCGCGCTGGTATGGCCGGAGCACCAGCGTCCGCAGATCAAAGCGGAAGAGATTTGAGGCGTCTGTTATTTCAGTACTGTACTACATCATCATGCCTCTGACCTTTGTGCTCTCGGTAGTTGTGATGACCAGCTGATACGACATAAGTACTGAAACATTCTGGCCGGGGCCGGCAACGCCGCCACCCGGCACAGTATTACAGACGATTATTTGTCTGATGACGCCTGCCACAGATTAAGCTGACCATCGGCGACGTGTTTATCAATCTGCGCCAGCTCTTCTGCACTGAATGTCAGATTGCTTAATGCCTGAACGTTTTCTTCCAGTTGTTCAGGTCGGCTGGCACCGATTAAGACTGACGTCACCCGGTTATCTTTCAGTAACCAGCTCAACGCCATCTGCGCCATTGACTGTCCGCGTTGTTGCGCCATTTCGTTCAGCAAGCGCAGGCTGTTAATATTCGCCTCCGACAGCATATTTTCCGTCAGTCCACGGACCTTTTTCCCTTCACGCTGCATGCGCGAACCTTCCGGAATGCCGTTGAGATATTTCCCCGTCAGTAATCCCTGGGCCAGTGGCGTAAAAGCTATGCAGCCCATGCCGTTGGATTCCAGCGTATCGAGCAAACCACTGCTGTCTACCCAGCGGTTAAGTAGGTTGTAGGAGGGTTGGTGGATCAGCAGCGGAATTTTCCATTCCCGCAGCAGCTCTGCCATTTTTTGTGTTCGTTCGGGCGAATAGGATGAAATACCGACATACAGCGCTTTGCCACTTTGCACGGCATGGGCCAGCGCAGCAGCGGTCTCTTCCATTGGCGTGTTTTCATCCACGCGGTGAGAATAGAATATATCAACGTAATCAAGTCCCATCCGTTTCAGGCTTTGGTCAAGGCTGGCAAGCAGGTACTTGCGCGATCCGCCCGAACCGTATGGTCCCGGCCACATGTCATAGCCTGCTTTGGTGGAGATGATCAATTCATCACGATACTGAGCAAAATCTTCGCGCAGTAATCGGCCAAAATTCTCTTCCGCGCTACCCGGAGGCGGCCCGTAGTTATTGGCTAAATCAAAATGGGTGATCCCCAGATCAAATGCTTTGCGCAGCAGGGCACGCTGTGAATCCAGTGCTTGAACGTGTCCAAAACTATGCCATAAACCCAGCGACAACGCGGGTAAGCGCAAACCGCTACGGCCACAGTAGCGATAGAGCATCTGCTCATAACGTTCAGTATTGGCAAACCAGGCCATGAGATCTCCTTAGTGCAGGTGAATTTCGAAACAACGTTTCTATTCTAGCGGGTTAGCGATGAATATCCCGTTCACAAGTCACATTGGGATGAAAAACTGGGCAAAAACAGGCCGCTGTGCTTTGCTTAAAAAAACATCATGCAGGAGTGGAACTATGCCGCGTTTGACAGCCAAAGACTTTCCACAGGAGCTACTCAATTACTATGACTATTATGCTCACGGTAAAATATCTAAACGAGAGTTCCTCAATATAGCGGCGAAATATGCAGTTGGCGGCATGACGGCGCTGGCATTATTTAATTTGTTGAAACCGAATTATGCCCAGGCGGTGCAGGTGGAATTTACCGATCCCGATATTCTGGCAGAGTACATTACCTACCCGTCACCTGAAGGGCACGGCGATGTGCGGGCTTATCTGGTTAAGCCTGTGAAAGTGTCGGGGAAAATACCTGCGGTCATTGTTGTACATGAGAATCGTGGGTTGAATCCGTATATTGAGGATGTCGCCCGGCGGGTGGCTAAGGCTGGCTATATGGCACTCGCACCGGATGGATTAAGTTCAGTAGGGGGCTATCCGGGGAATGATGATAAAGGCCGGGAATTACAGCAACAGGTTGATCCTGTTAAGTTGATGAACGATTTTTTTGCCGCAGTTGAATTTATGCAGCGTTATCCGACAGCGACGGGGAAGGTCGGCATAACCGGATTTTGCTACGGAGGTGGCGTATCAAATGCAGCGGCTGTCACCTTTCCTGAACTGGCCTGTGCCGTTCCCTTTTATGGGCGGCAGGTGCCTGCGTCAGATGTCCCTAAAATCAATGCACCTTTGTTATTACACTATGCAGCATTAGATGAGCGTATTAATGAAGGCTGGCCAGCTTATGAAGAAGCGCTGAAGGCCAATAAGAAAGTCTATGAAGCATTTATCTATCCTGGGGTTAATCATGGTTTTCACAATGATTCAACGCCGCGTTATGATAAAGCCGCTGCCGATTTAGCCTGGGAGCGGACTATCTCATGGTTTAAAAAATATTTACAATAAAAACAAGGCATTATTTAGTTAACCTGGTTAGTTATCTGAATAAGAATGCTACCTGGTTTCATTAGCATTCATATTGATATGGCCGGAAAAGACCAAGATGTACTTAAAAAAGTAAAAAAATAACAAACGCATTATATCTTCTCTGCTCTCTGCCGATAACAAGGGTAAGTCTCGCCTGATGGCGAATCCCCTCATCAACGGCAAGGAAATTATTATGCGTTTGCTGAAAAACTTCACTATTCGTATTGTTATGTTGGCAATACTTGGACTTTTTTGCCTGCTCTGGTCGGGCGTGGGTTTATTCAGTCTCCATTCTTTATCAAAAATCTCAGAAGGGAATGATATTGATCGCCATCTGGTACAGCAGATGACGATTCTCAGCCAGGGAAACGATCAGTATTTCCGTTTTGTGACGCGTTTAAGTCGGGCAATGGATGTCAAAATTAGCGGGGGAACACCTGATTTTGCTCCTGCCCAACAATCGCTGAATAACATGAGTAAAAAGCTTGAGGAGATGAAGAAACTGTCTCCAGGGCCGATGGATCCGGAAATTGCTGCCGCAGTACTGGCGAAGTGGCAAGCACTGCTGGACAAAGGCGTGACCCCACAAATGCAGTTGGCGCAGCAGGGAACCCTCACGGCATGGTCAGAACATGCCAGTACCGTCACACCTGCACTGAGCCGTGAATTTGGCGCCAGCGCCGAGCGTTTTAATACCACTGCGGGTGAGAGGCTGGATACGACACGTGTTATGGTTGACAGCAAGACGTCTATCATCCGGACGTTAATTATCACTGCCGTCATCCTGGGGATTGCAATCCTTATCTTTACCGACCGTTACCTCGTTTCAATGATGGTGAAGCCGCTGGCGCGTATTCGCCAACAGTTCCGTCAGATTGCGCAGGGCGATCTCAGTCATCCAATTGAAGAATTAGGGCGTAACTGCGTGGGCCAACTGGTGCCTTTACTGTCCGCGATGCAGGACAGCTTACGTGAAGCTGTGAGCACGATTCGTTCGGGAAGCGACAACATCTGGCGTGGGGCAACAGAAATATCCAGCGGCAATAATGATCTCTCTTCACGTACTGAAGAACAGGCAGCTGCGCTGGAAGAGACCGCAGCCAGCATGGAACAGCTGACCGCAACGGTAAAACTGAACGCTGAAAACGCGCGCGAAGCCAGCCAGCTTGCCGACACTGCGACAGAAACGGCGGGTAAAGGTAGCACGTTAGTTTCGCAAGTGGTCGACACAATGGATGGTATTGCGGCCAGCTCGAAACAGATCGCTGAAATTACCTCAGTTATTAATAGTATCGCCTTCCAGACGAACATTCTGGCGCTCAATGCTGCAGTCGAAGCTGCCAGAGCTGGCGAGCAGGGACGTGGTTTTGCGGTGGTCGCCGGTGAGGTTCGCAATCTCGCCAGTCGTAGTGCCGGGGCGGCGAAAGAGATAGAGACATTAATTGGCGAATCGGCGCGCCGTGTCGATCAGGGGGCTCGTCTGGTTAAAGAGACTGGCTCGACGATGGAAGCAATTCTGCGCGGTGCGACCGAAGTGACCGTCATTATGAAACAAATCGCTTCTGCTTCTGAGGAACAGAATAAAGGTATTTCGCAGGTCAGCGTGGCGATTACGCAAATGGACAGCGTTACCCAACAGAACGCCGCGCTGGTGGAACAGGTTTCTGCAGCGGCGGTTGCACTGGAGCGGCAGACTGAAGAACTACAGCGCTCTGTACAGCAGTTCCGGCTTTCTGCAAATGATGTGCAATACGCTTCAACTAATACCGCTTCCTCTGCAGAAGAAAGCAGAACACCTGCGATACCTAAAACGGACGAATGGGTGGCCTTTTAATCTGGCACAAAAAAGTGCGTGATACCTCTGGTCTTTGCTTAAAAAATCGCTATATAATTTATTATATAGCGATTGGAGAATATGCATGGACAACCATTTTGGTAAGGGCCTGATGGCCGGGTTAAACGCCTCAAGTGCGGACAGTGCACGTAAAGTGGCTGGTTTTTGTGCTGACTATAAGCGCGGATTTGTGCTCGGTTTTTCGCATCGTATGTTTGAAAAAACGGGTGATCGACAGCTTAGCGCGTGGGAGGCGGGGATCCTGACGCGTCGTTATGGACTGGATAAAGAGATGGTGATGGATTTCTTTAAAGAGAACCAGTCGAGTACAACAATTCGGTTTTTCATGGCCGGCTATCGGCTCGAAGCTTGATCCAAAAGGGGTATTATCTTGCTTTAATTAATTACACTATTGACCTACGCCTTCGTTTTGTTGCTCCGCCGAAGTATTATAATGCACATAACCATATAAAAAGTGTGGTAAATGGCGCGCCGATCGCAATATGCAACATGCGAATGGTGCAAAATAAAAAGCCAGGTCTTCGCAACGGAATAACAATAAAATGACTGGAGATAATTCTCTCATCAATTCGAACGGCATCAATCGCCGTGATTTCATGAAGCTTTGTGCAGCACTGGCCGCTACCATGGGGCTCAGTAGCAAAGCCGCCGCAGAAATGGCAGAATCAGTTTCCCGTCCTCAGCGCCCGCCAGTTATCTGGATCGGTGCTCAGGAATGTACGGGTTGTACTGAATCTCTGCTTCGTGCGACACACCCTACAGTGGAAAACCTCGTCCTTGAGACAATCTCTCTGGAATATCATGAGGTGCTCTCCGCCGCCTTCGGCCATCAGGTTGAAGAGAATAAACATAACGCTCTGGAGAAGTACAAAGGGCAATATGTTTTGGTGGTAGATGGTTCTATCCCACTAAAAGATAATGGTATTTACTGCATGGTTGCCGGTGAGCCAATTGTGGATCACATCCGTAGAGCGGCAGAAGGTGCAGCAGCTATCATTGCTATCGGCTCTTGTGCCGCATGGGGTGGTGTTGCTGCCGCTGGCGTTAACCCAACGGGTGCCGTCGGTTTGCAAGAAGTTCTGCCAGGCAAAACCATCATCAATATCCCCGGCTGTCCGCCGAACCCGCATAACTTCCTCGCGACTGTCGCGCATATCATCACCTATGGCAAACCACCGAAGCTGGATGCGAAAAACCGTCCGACATTTGCCTACGGTCGTCTGATTCACGAGCATTGTGAACGTCGTCCGCACTTCGATGCTGGCCGCTTTGCCAAAGAGTTTGGTGATGAAGGTCACCGTGAAGGTTGGTGCCTCTACCATCTGGGCTGTAAAGGACCAGAAACGTATGGCAACTGCTCAACATTGCAGTTCTGTGATGTTGGTGGCGTGTGGCCGGTGGCAATTGGTCACCCGTGCTACGGCTGTAACGAAGAGGGCATTGGTTTCCATAAAGGCATTCACCAGCTCGCCCATGTGGAAAACCAGACTCCGCGTTCTGAGAAGCCTGATGTCAACATAAAAGAAGGCGGCAACATTTCAGCCGGGGCTGTTGGGCTGCTTGGTGGCGTAGTAGGACTGGTTGCCGGCGTCAGCGTGATGGCGGTACGTGAACTGGGGCGTCAGCAAAAGAAAGATAACGCTGACTCACGGGGAGAATAACCGTGAACAGACGTAACTTTATTAAAGCAGCCTCCAGCGGAGCGTTGCTGTTGGGCGCTGCGCCGTCCGTCAGCCATGCGGCTGCAGAAAACCGTCCGCCGATCCCGGGTTCTCTTGGGATGCTCTATGACTCGACGCTGTGCGTAGGCTGCCAGGCCTGTGTCACCAAGTGTCAGGATATCAACTTCCCGGCGCGTAACCCGGAAGGCGAGCAAACCTGGTCGAACAACGACAAATTGTCACCGTATACCAACAACATCATTCAGGTGTGGCGTAGCGGAACAGGCGTTAACAAAGATCAGGAAGAGAACGGTTACGCATACATTAAGAAACAGTGTATGCACTGTGTCGATCCTAACTGTGTCTCTGTTTGCCCGGTCTCCGCGCTGAAAAAAGATCCGAAAACCGGCATTGTCCACTATGACAAAGATGTTTGTACCGGGTGTCGCTACTGCATGGTTGCTTGCCCGTACAATGTCCCTAAATACGACTACAACAACCCGTTTGGTGCGCTGCACAAGTGTGAGCTTTGTAACCAGAAAGGTGTTGAACGGCTGGATAAAGGTGGTTTACCGGGGTGTGTTGAAGTGTGTCCTGCTGGTGCCGTGATTTTTGGTACGCGTGAAGAGCTGATGGCTGAGGCGAAAAAACGTCTCGCGCTGAAGCCTGGCAGCGAATACCACTATCCGCGTCAGACAGTGAAAGCCGGTGATACCTATCTGCATACGGTACCGAAGTACTACCCGCATCTGTACGGTGAAAAGGAAGGCGGCGGTACGCAGGTTATGGTGCTGACCGGTGTTCCTTACGAAGATTTGGATCTGCCGAAACTGGATGATCTTTCAACCGGTGCGCGTTCCGAACATGTTCAACATTCCCTGTATAAGGGCATGATTTTACCCCTGGCTGCGCTGGCGGGCTTAACCGTGCTGGTTCGTCGTAACACGAAAAACGACCATCACGATGGAGGAGACGATCATGAGTCATGATCCTAAACCGCTGGGCGGAAAAATAGTCAGCAAACCGGTCATTATTTTTGGGCCGTTAATCGTCCTGTGTATGCTCCTGATCGTGAAACGTCTGGTCTTCGGATTGGGGTCTGTCTCCGATCTGAACGGCGGTTTCCCATGGGGTGTGTGGATCGCGTTTGACCTGTTGATCGGTACTGGCTTCGCGTGCGGCGGTTGGGCGCTGGCGTGGGCAGTATATGTTTTCAACAGAGGGCAATACCATCCGCTGGTTCGTCCGGCGCTACTGGCGAGCCTGTTTGGTTACTCGCTGGGCGGCCTGTCGATCACCATTGACGTTGGTCGCTACTGGAACCTGCCGTATTTCTACATTCCGGGCCACTTTAACGTGAACTCGGTACTGTTCGAAACGGCGGTCTGTATGACCATCTATATCGGCATTATGGCGCTGGAATTTGCTCCGGCCTTGTTTGAGCGTCTGGGGTGGAAAGTCTCCCTCAAGCGTTTGAACAAAGTGATGTTCTTTATTATCGCCCTCGGTGCGCTGCTGCCGACTATGCACCAGTCTTCAATGGGTTCATTGATGATTTCTGCAGGCTATAAGGTCCATCCGCTATGGCAAGCTTATGAAATGTTGCCGCTTTTCTCTGTATTAACCGCCTTCATTATGGGCTTCTCGATCGTCATTTTTGAAGGCTCGTTGGTACAAGCCGGCCTGAAAGGTAACGGTCCGGACGAGAAAAGTTTGTTCATCAAGCTGACAAATACGATTAGCGTCCTGCTGGCGATATTCGTCGTCCTGCGCTTTGGCGAGTTGATCTATCGCGACAAATTGTCGTATGCGTTTGCAGGCGATCTTTACTCCGTGATGTTCTGGATTGAAGTCGTGCTGATGGTCTTCCCGCTGGTAGTCCTGCGCATCGCTAAGCTGCGTAATGACTCGCGTATGCTGTATCTGTCCGCGTTGAGTGCATTGCTGGGCTGTGCGACATGGCGTCTGTCCTATTCGCTGGTGGCATTTAATCCTGGTGGTGGCTACCACTACTTCCCGACATGGGAAGAACTGTTGATTTCTATTGGTTTTGTGGCTATTGAGATTTGTGCATACATCGTACTCATTCGTCTACTGCCGATACTTCCTCCTTTAAAACAAAACGATCAAAATCGTCATGAGGCGAGCAAAGCATGAGCCAGAGAATTACTATTGATCCGGTAACCCGTATTGAAGGCCATTTACGCATCGACTGCGAAATCGAAAATGGCGTGGTATCTAAAGCATGGGCGTCCGGTACCATGTGGCGCGGCATGGAAGAGATCGTGAAGAATCGCGATCCGCGCGATGCATGGATGATTGTGCAGCGTATTTGTGGTGTTTGCACCACGACTCACGCTATCTCTTCTGTGCGTGCAGCAGAAAGCGCACTGAACATTGATGTTCCCGTGAATGCACAGTACATCCGTAACATCATTCTGGCAGCGCACACCACGCATGACCATATCGTGCACTTCTACCAGCTGTCTGCGCTGGACTGGGTGGACATCACCTCTGCGCTGAAAGCCGATCCAGCGAAGGCCTCGGCGATGCTGAACGGTGTGTCGACCTGGCACCTGAACAGTGCGGAAGAGTTCACCAAGGTTCAGAACAAGATTAAAGACCTTGTTGCCAGCGGCCAGTTAGGTATTTTTGCTAATGGTTGCTGGGGCCACCCGGCGATGCAGTTACCGCCGGAAGTGAACCTGATTGCGGTCGCACACTACCTGCAGGCGCTGGAATGCCAGCGTGATGCAAACCGCGTCGTGGCGCTGCTGGGCGGTAAGACACCGCACATTCAGAACCTGGCGGTAGGCGGGGTTGCGAACCCAATTAACCTCGACGGTCTCGGCGTGTTGAACCTTGAACGCCTGATGTACATCAAGTCCTTCATCGATAAGCTGAGCGACTTTGTTGAGCAGGTTTACAAGGTGGATACCGCTGTCATTGCGGCGTTCTATCCGGAGTGGTTGGAACGCGGTCAGGGTGCGGTTAACTATCTGAGCGCGCCGGAATTCCCGACTGACGGTAAAAACGGCAGCTTCCTGTTCCCGGGCGGTTACATCACCGATGCCGATCTGTCGACCTATCGTCCGATCACCTCTCACTCTGATGAATACCTGATTAAAGGGATCCAGGAGAGTGCGAAACACGCGTGGTACAAAGACGAAGCGCCGCAGGCACCGTGGGAAGGCACAACGGTTCCTGATTACACTGGCTGGTCAGATGATGGCAAATACTCCTGGGTTAAAGCACCGACCTTCTACGGTAAAACGGTTGAAGTGGGTCCGCTGGCCAACATGCTGTGTAAGCTGGCAGCGAAACGCGAATCTACCCATGCCAAGCTGAATGAAATCGTTGCAATCTATACGAAGCTGACCGGTAAAACGATCGAAGTAGCGCAACTGCATTCCACGCTGGGCCGTATTATTGGCCGTACCGTTCACTGCTGTGAACTGCAGAACGTTCTGCAGGATCAGTACAATGCGCTGATCGTGAACATCGGTAAAGGCGACCACACAACCTTCGTGAAACCGGATATTCCGGCAACAGGCGAATTCAAAGGTGTCGGTTTCCTTGAAGCGCCGCGCGGTATGCTTTCTCACTGGATGGTGATTAAAGACGGCATTATCAGTAATTACCAGGCGGTTGTTCCGTCAACCTGGAACTCTGGCCCACGTAACTTCAATGACGAAGTAGGGCCGTACGAGCGTTCGCTGGTAGGCACGCCAATCGCTGATCCAAACAAACCGCTGGAAGTGGTTCGTACCATTCACTCCTTCGACCCTTGTATGTCATGTGCGGTGCATGTGGTGGACGTTGACGGGAACGAAGTGGTCTCAGTTAAGGTTCTGTAATGCGGATATTAGTCTTAGGGGTCGGCAATATTTTGCTGACCGACGAAGCCATCGGGGTACGTATCGTTGAGGCATTAGAACAACGATACATCCTGCCAGACTATGTTGACGTTCTGGATGGCGGTACGGCTGGGATGGAACTTCTCGGCGACATGGCGAACAGAGATCATCTGATCATTGCTGACGCCATTGTGTCGAGAAAAAACACGCCGGGAACCATGATGGTCCTGCGGGATGAAGAGATTCCGGCGCTGTTTACCAACAAAATCTCACCGCACCAGCTTGGCCTGGCCGATGTTTTGTCGGCACTGCGCTTTACCGGCGAGTTCCCGAAAAAACTGACTCTGGTTGGTGTTATTCCGGAATCGCTGGAGCCGCATATCGGTCTCACCCCGACGGTTGAAGCCATGATTGAACCTGCTCTTGAGCAGGTTCTTGCTGCGCTGCGCGAATCGGGTGTGGAAGCGATCCCTCGGGAGACGGCCCATGGCTGAAGAGTTTTTGGGCTTTCAGGCGGCCCCGAAGGAGCAGATTCAGGCTGCGTTTGAAGAAGTAGCCCGACGTTCGATGCACGATCTTTCTTTCTTGCATCCGAATATGCCGGTGTATGTTTCTGATTTTTCGCTGTTTGAAGGGCAGTGGACGGGGTGTGTTATCACGCCCTGGATGCTCAGCGCACTGATTTTCCCGGGGCCAGACCAGGTCTGGCCCGTACGTAAGGTCAGTGAGAAAATCGGGCTGCGTCTGCCGTATGGTGAGATGACATTTACCGTTGGCGAACTTGATGGCGTATCGCAGTACTTTTCCTGTTCGTTGATGTCACCGCTTTCGCACAGCATGTCGGCACAAGAGGGTGTCCGTCTGACTGACGATTGTGCACGAATGTTGTTATCGTTACCTGTTAGCGACCCGAATGCGCCGCAAATGGGACGTCGGGCACTGTTGTTGGGCCGCCGGAGTAGCGAAAATGCATGAGCTGTCTCTTTGCCAGAGCGCGGTTGAAATTATTCAACAGCAGGCAGAGCAGCACGATGTAAAACGTGTTACCGGCGTTTGGCTGGAAATTGGGGCGCTCTCGTGTGTTGAAGAGAGCGCCGTACGTTTCAGTTTTGACATCGTCTGCCAGGGCACGCTGGCGCAGGGATGTGAACTACACATTGATTACAAACCTGCCCAGGCCTGGTGCTGGGATTGCAGTCAGGTCGTGGAGATCACCCAGCATGATGCGCAGTGTCCACTCTGTCAGGGCGATCGTTTGCGGGTTGATGCCGGCGATTCACTGAAAGTTAAAAGTATAGAAGTCGAATAGCCCATAGGTTGCTATGGGGCGGAGTCAGATATGTGTATTGGAGTCCCGGGTCAGGTTCTGGCCGTTGGTGAGGATATTCACCAGCTTGCGCAGGTTGAAGTGTGCGGCATCAAACGAGATGTCAATATTGCCCTGATTTGTGAAGGTGATACAGCCGAGCTGGTTGGGCAATGGGTGCTGGTGCACGTAGGGTTCGCCATGAGCATCATTGATGAAGATGAAGCTAAAGCCACGTTAGATGCACTTCGCCGTATGGAGTATGACGTCACCAGCGCGTGACCACTTCTGAAAATGCCGGATAGCGAACAGGCTAATCCGGCATCTTATTTTAACCCTGACGTTTATCTTCGGTATTCGTGTCGAAGTCGCTGGCGTCATGGCGTTCATGCAACTGCTCGTTAAGCGGACCGTTAGTGCGGTTTACAATGCGACCACGCTTAACCGCCGGGCGTTTTGCAATCTCTTTTGCCCAGCGCTGAACATTTTTATAACTTCCCGCATCAAGGAATTCTGCCGCGTCATAGACGTTCCCCAAAACGACATTGCCAAACCATGGCCATACTGCCATATCGGCAATAGTGTACTCATCCCCTGCCACAAACTGATGATGCGCCAGCTGCTTATCCAGCACGTCGAGTAAACGCTTGGCTTCCATCGTAAAGCGATTGATCGCGTACTCAATTTTAACCGGTGCATAGTTATAGAAGTGTCCGAAGCCACCGCCGAGGAAGGGCGCCGCTCCTTGTAGCCAGAACAACCAGTTCAGCGTTTCGGTACGTTTCGCCAGATCCTGCGGCAGGAAATAACCATACTTTTCCGCCAGATAAAGCAGGATGGCGCCAGACTCAAACACGCGAACTGGCGGGTTTTGCGAATGATCGCGCAAAGCCGGGATCTTGGAGTTGGGATTCACTTCCACAAAGCCGCTGGAAAACTGATCTCCATCGCCAATGCGGATAATCCATGCATCGTATTCCGCGCCCTTCACCCCTTGCGCCAGCAGTTCTTCCAGCATAATCGTGACTTTCTGACCGTTTGGCGTACCCAGCGAGTAAAGCTGCAATGGATGCTTGCCGACTGGCAGCGTTTTCTCGTGTGTGGCACCGGAAACAGGGCGGTTGATATTGGCGAATGCGCCGCCGTTTGATTTATCCCACGTCCAGACTTTCGCGGGCTGATAAGTATTGTCTGACATGTTGACCTGCCTTCTGAGTGGTTGTGTTGAAGCAGTGTAGCAGTTAGGTAGAACTCAATTTAACAGATTGGGACTTTATGTCGCTTTGTGCTGAAAGGGGAAGATAAATATAACCCGTTCATTGTACTCAGACCGTACTCCATCAAGAGGAAATCAATGTAAGACGGAAATTGCTACCGTACTCACCATCAATCATTGGCGGTCAATAAGCAGTAATAATGAAAAAGGGTGTTCCAGGAGTAAGCGGTTATCAGGGACCGGCGGGTGGGTGGGGCGCGGTAAAAGCCGTCACTGCTTCAGTGTTTTCGCAAAAGGCAGTCGTGCGCGACATTATCGCGATGTTTAAAATGAACCAGGTGAAGGGGTTCGACTGCCCGGGCTGCGCATGGCCAGATCCGGGTCATCGTGCGCCGATGGAGCTTTGCGAAAACGGCGTAAAGGCAGTTTCCTGGGAAACCACCACGAAGAAAGCGTCACCGGCGTTTTTTAGCCGCCATCCGGTTTCAACCTTGTGGCAATACAGCGATTATAAACTGGAAAATACAGGCCGTTTGACGCATCCGATGAAATACGATGCCGGAACTGACACCTGGCAGGCTGTCGAGTGGGACATTGCGTTTCAGGAAATTGGCGAACGCCTGCGCAGCTATGATTCAGCACAGCAAGTAGAATTTTACACATCCGGCAGAACCTCAAACGAGGCAGCGTTCCTTTACCAGTTGTTTGCCCGCGAATACGGCAGCAGCAACTTTCCCGATTGTTCAAACATGTGCCACGGCCCAACCAGTGCCGGGCTGACGCGGGCAATCGGTTTGGGGAAAGGAACCGTAGAACTTGACGATTTTAACCATTGTGATCTGGTGATTTGCATTGGACATAATCCTGGTACTAATCATCCGCGCATGCTCACCACGTTACGCGATGTCGCCAACCGTGGGGCCAAAATTATCTCCATCAATCCGCTGACCGAAAGAGGGCTTGAGCGCTTTAGCTTTCCGCAGAGTCCGAAAGAGATGTTCACCGGCCAGGCGACGGAACTCAGCAGCGACTACTACCAGGTCAAAATGGGCGGCGATGCCTCATTGCTCAAGGGTATTATGAAGGCGTTGATCGAAATGGATGAGGCGCGGATCTTGCTCGATCAACCGCCGACACTCGATCATGCGTTTATTGATGAACATACCGCCGGATATTCTGCGCTGTATGAGGATTTACGCCAGCGTAGTTGGGCGGAACTGGAACTGGATTCCGGTCTGACGCGTAGCCAGATGGAAGATCTGGCACACAACTACAATAAGTCCCGCGCCACCATCATTTGCTACGGACTGGGTATCACCCAGCATAAAAACGGTACAGAAAATGTTCAGCAACTGGTGAACCTGCTGTTGCTTAAAGGCAACATCGGTAAGACGGGGACGGGGATTTGCCCTCTGCGTGGTCATTCGAATGTACAGGGTGACCGTTCTGTGGGGATCAATGAGGCGGCATCAGAAGATTTCCTGCAGCGGCTCGAAGCACATTTTTCTATCACCGTTGCGCGTAAACATGGTCGATCCAGCGTGGAAAGTATTCGGGCAATCGAACGGGGCGAGGCGAAAGCCCTCATTTGCATGGGAGGCAACCTGGCGGTGGCGATGCCAGAACCGCAACGTACCTTCGCGGCGATAAAAAAACTGGATATGCAGGTCCATATCGCGACCAAGCTGAACCGATCGCATTTGCTGCTGGCAAAACACAATTACCTGTTGCCTGCGCTGGGCAGAACGGAACGCGATATACAGGCTACCGGTGTTCAGTCTGTAACCGTCGAGGATTCGATGTCGATGGTGCATGCCTCCTGCGGTGGGCTGAAGCCGGCCTCCAGATGGTTAAAATCCGAACCCGCCATTGTGGCTGGAATGGCACGCGCCACACTTCTTCATTCGCCGGTAAACTGGGAAGACTTAGCAGGTAATTACGCGCTGATCCGCGAGGCTATCGAAGCTGTTATCCCGGAGTTTCATGATTACAATGCACGTATCGCTGAGCCGGGTGGGTTTCGCATGGATACGCCAGCATCACGTCGCGAGTGGCGAACTGCGAATGGTAAAGCCAACTTTGTCGTCAGCCGTCAGCGCGCAATCGAACGTGAAAACCAACCTGCTGATGCGCTGGTGCTGGCAACGTTGCGTAGCCACGACCAGTACAACACCACTATTTATGGGATGAACGACCGTTACCGTGGCATTACCGGTCGGCGCGATGTGGTTTTTTTAAGTGAAGATGAAGCGACTGCTCGTGGTCTGATTCAAGGTGATGTTGTGAACGTTCAGGCACTGGACGATAGCGGGCAGCCTTGTGTTGAACGCATGATGTACGGGCTAACGGTGGTGATTTACGACATGGCGGCGGGTTCCATTGGTGCGTATTTGCCGGAAGCGAACGTGCTGCTGTCACTCGATGCGGTCGACACGGAAAGTTTGACCCCGGCATATAAAAGCGTACCGGTTATCCTGATGAAAGCGTAGTTCCTGATGTGAATTTTTCTCCTCTGAGCGCCAGTCGCTGCGTTGAGGTGTATGATAGGTCGACCTCTGTCCGGTTAGTGTCGCAGAGCAGGCAATCAGAGCGAAAATTCACGCCAGGCTGCTCAGGCTGTATTGTTTTGAGGTAAGGTGCATGAGCAAAGGAACGACCAGTCAGGATGCCCCATTCGGGACATTATTGGGCTACGCCCCAGGCGGCGTAGCAATCTACTCTTCAGATTACAGCTCCCTCGACCCACGGGACTATGACGATGATGCCGCCTTTCGCAGCTATATCGACGATGAATATATGGGCCACAAATGGCAGTGCGTTGAGTTTGCGCGCCGCTTTCTTTTCCTCAACTATGGTGTGGTGTTCACGGATGTGGGCATGGCGTGGGAGATCTTCTCCTTGCGCTTTCTGCGTGAAGTAGTGAATGATAATATCCTGCCGCTTCAGGCATTCCCCAACGGCTCACCCCGGGCACCGGTAGCAGGTGCGCTGCTTATTTGGCAAAAAGGTGGCGAGTTCAAAGATACCGGCCATGTGGCAATTATCACTCAACTACTGGAAAACAAAATCCGCATTGCTGAACAGAATGTGATCCACACGCCGCTGCCTCCTGGACAGCAGTGGACTCGCGAACTGGAGATGGTGGTCGAAAATGGCTGCTACACGCTGCGTGATACCTTTGATGACACCACGATCCTTGGCTGGATGATCCAGACTGACGACACCCGATACAGCCTGCCGCAGCCGGAAATCGCCAACGAGTCATTGAAAATTGACGGTGCACGCCTGGAAGATAAAGGGCAATTTGATGGCAAATGGCTGGATGAGCGGGATCCGCTACAAAAAGCCTACGTGCTGGCGAACGGACACGTGATTAATCAGGACCCACACCAGTACTTCACCATTACCGAGAGTGCAGAGCAGGAGCTGATAAAAGCGACCAACGAGCTGCATCTGATGTATCTCCACGCCACTGATAAAGTGCTGAAAGACGATAATCTGCTGGCTCTGTTTGATATCCCGAAAATCCTCTGGCCACGACTGCGCCTTTCCTGGCAGCGTCGTCGCCATCATATGATCACCGGTCGTATGGATTTTTGTATGGATGAGCGTGGGCTGAAGGTATACGAATACAACGCCGATTCTGCATCGTGCCATACTGAAGCCGGCCTGATCCTTGAAAGATGGGCTGAACGGGGTTACACGGGGCAGGGGCACAATCCTGCAGAAGGGTTGATTAACGAACTGGCGGGCGCCTGGAAGCACAGTCGTGCGCGTCCTTTCGTGCATATCATGCAGGATAAGGACATTGAGGAGAACTACCACGCGCAGTTTATGCAGCAGGCGCTACATCAGGCTGGTTTCGAGAGCAAAATCCTGCGTGGTCTGGACGAGTTGCGTTGGGATGAAGCGGGACAACTGATTGATGGCGACGGTCGTCTGGTGAACTGTGTCTGGAAAACCTGGGCATGGGAAACCGCGATTGAGCAGGTGCGCGAGGTGAGCGAAACCGAGTACGCCGCTGTTCCGATTCGTACCGGACACACCCACCAGGAAGTGCGCTTGATCGACGTGCTGCTGCGCCCGGAAGTGCTGGTCTTTGAGCCACTGTGGACGGTTATTCCCGGTAATAAGGCGATTTTGCCGATCCTGTGGCAACTGTTCCCACATCATCGCTATCTGCTTGATACGGATTTCACTGTCAACGACGAACTGGCACAAACCGGTTATGCGGTGAAACCTATTGCAGGACGTTGTGGCAGCAACATCGATCTGGTGAGTCATGAGGAAGAGTTACTGGATAAGACCAGCGGTAAGTTCGCAGAGCAGAAGAACATTTACCAACAGCTTTGGTGTCTGCCAAAGGTTGCTGGTAAATATATTCAGGTCTGTACGTTCACCGTAGGCGGTAACTACGGTGGCACCTGCCTGCGCGGTGATGAGTCGCTGGTGATTAAAAAAGAGAGCGATATCGAACCGTTGATTGTGGTGAAGGCGTAGCCTTGCTATCCCCGTGCTGGCTGATTTGCCATCGCGGGGTTTTAACGAGCGAGCCGTAATTGAAAATCCAAAAAGTAAAAACCGCCATCAGGGCGGTTTTTTTTGAATAGTGGTGTTGGGTCTGGACTTACAGTGCACACTGGCCATCGCTGCACCCTGATGTTACAGGTTCTTCTGAGGAAACAGACAGAGATTCGCTCAACAACGCGCCGATTTCTGCCCCCAGTGCCAGGTCGTCTACCTGACCAAAATATTGCTGGCGTAAGTATCCCTGCTGATCAATTAACGTCAGTGTCGGTGTACCGCGCATAGTGTAGGCCTGCATGGTTTGAGGAATGTCGCTTTCCGCAGACGGCATGTCCACTCCGACGGGAAAGGGGATACGGTATTCTGAAAGAAAGGTTTTCAGCGCTTGTGCGGTCATCACATCATGATGTTCGAAAACAGTGTGTAGCCCGATCACTGCCACCTTATCCTGCGGAAAAGTGGCGTAAACGCGAGAAACCTGCGGTAACCCGTGAGATACACAGCCTGGACACAGCATCTGGAATGATTCCATCACCACGACCTTGCCGCGCAGTGACTCCAGGGTTATCGGCTGTGGTGTATTAAACCAGCGTTCAACAGTCAGGGCTGGTGCGCGCGGATGACGAATCTTATTCATGTTCTCTCCAGAATCCGCATGGATCTGCGGGTTAGTATCAGTTACTGGTTTACTTTACCCGGCAGCATTGGTTTACGAAGGTAACTTTAAATACATCCTCGACGCAAAGCAGCAGCGCGTGAACGGATGCATTAGCCCGTCATACCGGCCAACCCGCGTGAAAGAAAATGGCGACTCTCCCTGTGGGATAATAGTATCGACTCGGTATCATTCGATTGTATGCGCAGGCAGAATCGCCTGTCAACGTAGTTTTGATTCGATACTATATGCAAGGAAAACTCCACACCCAGGCTGGAAGGTGTTGTGAGTTCAACGGGTCGTATTGTGGCGGGTGCTTATGATTTTACCCTTGGGCGTGGCCAGGATGAGAACAGTGGCAACTCCCGGCTACACTTGATATTTATGGCGCTCTGCCTTAACGCCGCAGTCAGAGAAAAACGCCTGATCTTGCTGATACAGGTGCTCAAATAATATCCCGTTGACCCAAATCTGTCTGGTTGCAGGTATTAGTGATATGTGCAACGGCTTCAACGGTCTGGCCGCTAAGTTGCAGATTACGCTAAAGGATGACCCGCCGTCCGGAAACGTATTTATCTTGCGGGGGTGCAGTGGAAGCCCGGTCAAACTGTTCAGATGTATCATTCCCCCGTAAAATAAGCATTAAGATGGCAACTGCTTTACGCTGGTTTTTTGACACTCAACCCCCATGGAAAGAGTATATTTTTCCCCATTTTTTTGTGATTAACATCACCATTTTTAATAATTTAATTATTTATCAATTAGTTGTGAATAACCATTAAATTCATGTGGAGAATACTTTTCTCCATTTTTGCCTGATCAGAGGGAAAATAGGTAAGATTTTCTTCCCTGCCTAATATACATTCTAACTGTGGTTGAAGGACACCAATCACTATGTTGATGATGAAATGGCCATTTATTCTCTGGCTATTAAACGAGGTTTTGGCTGTTGTTTTTTTTCGCCATCTTCGATGACTACATAAATATAAGCTCACGATATTTTATGACTAATAATAGTTTGAGTGTACCCTATGAAAACCAGAACTAAAGATATTGCAACCCTAGCTGTTCACGCTGGAAGTCAATCCGATCCGGTAAATAATGCTATATTTACCCCAATCGTTACTGCCAGTTCATTTATACAATCTAATCTTCACGAAGGTGGCGATTTTTGTTATTCACGCGTTTCTAATCCAACGCGCAAAGCTTATGAATCTGCACTGGCAGAACTGGAAGGAGGAATTTATGCTACCGCTACAGCTTCGGGAATGGCGGCTACTAATACCGTGATGGAATTACTGCCTAAAGATGCCCATATTATTGCAATGAAAGGCGTCTATGGCGGAACCTGGCGGTTGTTTGAGAAGCTAAAAACTCATACCACCGGCGCAACTATTTCTTATATTGATCTTAATGATGAGCAAAGCCTGGTTAACAGTATTCAGGAAAATACGGCCCTAATCTGGATTGAAACGCCAACTAATCCGTTGCTGGAACTGGTCGATATTGCGAAGGTTTGCCGTATAGCTAAACAACATGCTATTACCACCTGTGTCGATAATACTTTTGCCAGTGCTTGGAACCATAAACCACTCGAAATGGGGGCGGATATAGTGATGCTCTCTACCAGTAAATATGTCGGCGGGCATTCCGATTTAATTGGCGGCGCGATAATAACCAACAATGAGGTTTTAGCGTCCCGACTCGACTTTATTAAAACGACTATCGGTTCTATTGCCTCACCTTTTGATGCCTATCTTGCCCTGCGCGGTATGAAAACTCTGGACCTGCGTATGGAGCGCCAGTGCAGCAACGCTCATCGTGTTGCGGAATATCTGGAAAACCATCCGGCGATTGCCAGCGTCTATTATCCTGGCCTGCCATCGCATCCTCAGCACCAGTTGTGCAAGGCGCAAATGCGCTCAGGTGGTGCGGTGGTAACTGCGACGTTGAAGGGGGATATCCACAGTCTTAAGCGGTTTATCGGCGGACTGCATTATTTTGTGCTGGCGGAATCGCTGGGTGGGGTGGAGAGCATGATTAACCATTCTGCCTCTATGTCCCATGGATCCATGTCAAAAGAAGAGCGGGAAGCCATCGGGGTTTATGACACTACGTTGCGTTTTTCCGTTGGTATTGAACATATCGATGATCTGCTACAAGACATGGACATAGCCTTCGCCGCTATGGACATCACACAGGATAACCATCATGCATGATTATGGTATCTGGACGATTATTACCCCGCTGGTCACCATTATTCTGGCTATCCTTACCCGCCAGGTGATCCTCTCGCTGCTCACCGGCATTTTCGTCGGCTACGCGGTGATTAACCACAGTATTATCCTGGGGGTTGGCGGTACCCTGAACGGAATCATCGAAACATTCGCTTCCGCCGGTAATACGCGAACGATTGTGTTTATGGTGATGATCGGTGGCATTATGCGGCTGATTGTGGTGACTGGCGGAGTGCGTAAACTGGTGCAGTTTCTCTCAGAGAAAAATGATTTTGTCACTAATAAAAAATCGGTACAACTGCTGGCGATGGTGGTGACATCGTTAATATTTATAGAGAGCTCAATAAATCAGCTGATCGCTGGTGCATCCACAAAAAACCTTGCTCGACGCTATAAAGTTTCTCCAGAAAAGATGTCCTATATTATCCAGACTTCCTGCGTTTCCGTCTGCTCATCAGTGATGATCAACGGATGGGGGGCCGCAATGATGGGGGTTATCGGCGTACAGATTGCGCAGGGTTACTTGACCGGCGAACCTTTTGAGGTGCTGGCCAGTTCGATGATCTGGAATATCATGGCCTGGTTCTCATTAGGTTCCGTTCTCTTTTACATCCTCTCTGGCTGCACCTGGGGACCGATGAAAAAGGCTGAAGTGAAGTTTGAAACGACGCTGTCGGAAATAGAACAAGAGCATGGCGAAGAAGATGTGGATCCAGTGATTGACCACCCGGCATGTAATTCATTGCTGAACTTCTTTATCCCAATTCTTTCCACTGTATTGATGGTTCCTGTTGTTCTGTATATCACTGGTGATGGGCAGTTCTCCAAAGGCAGCGGTTCGATGTCGGTCTATTCCGGCGTAATGTTCGGTACCATGGTTTCATTTATCTGGTTCAGAGTGCGTGGCATTCTCAACGTCGAGAACTTCTTTAAAGAGCTGTATATTGGCTATGCCAGCATGGTTAAAATTAGTTCAATTATGATTCTGGCCTTCCTGATGGGGCATATTTCTGCTGAGCTGAATACCGGGCAGTATATTGCTTCTATAACCTCTGGGGTTATTCCATCCGGCTTCTCTATCGGCTTTATCTTCCTGATTGCGGCGGTTATGTCTCTGGCAACAGGTACCTCATGGGGAACCTTTGCTATTATGATTCCGATTGGTGTTCAACTGGGCGTGTCATTAGGTATTGACCCGCACTTTATGATTGGTGCAGCTATTTCAGGATCAATTTTTGGTGATATGACTTCCCCCATCTCCAGCGATGCTATCGTCGCCTCGATGGCGACCAACTGTGACCATATTGAACATATTCGTACTCAGATGCCTTATGCGCTGGTAACCGGAGGACTTGCTCTCATTGTCTATTTAATTGTCGGCTTTACTCTTTAACCAAAAATTTCTTTAAGGATTGGCTATGACTGAAATTATTACGACGGAAAATGCTCCACAAGCAATTGGTCCCTATATCCAGGGTGCGCGAACCGGTAATTTTATTTTTACTTCTGGCCAGTTGCCCATTAATCCGCAAACGGGAAACATTCCTGAGTGCGCCGAAGGCCAAACCCGGCAGAGTCTGGAAAATATTCAGGCCATTATTGAGGCAGGAGGGCTGAGGGTCGACAATATTTGTAAGATTAATATTTTTGTAAAAGATCTGAATGAGTTTGCCGCAATCAATAATGCATACGCTGAGTTTTTCACCCAGCGTAACGCTTCTTTCCCGGCGCGTTCTTGTGTAGAAGTGGCTCGGCTACCGAAAGATGTGAAAGTGGAAATCGAAGCCGTAGCCTGGCAAAGCTAATTCAATGCAAATACGACTTTACGGCGGCTCATCAAGCGCCGTATTTATTTGAAGGGAAGGTTTATGTCTGTAAAAAACTATTTGCATAGCCTATCGCGCGTCGCGCTGGTGGGGGGGACCACGCCCGTTCAACATCTGAAGCGACTGTCGGAATATTTACAGCACGATATCTATATCAAACGCGACGATGTTTCGCATCTTGGTATGGGCGGCAATAAGCTCAGAAAGCTGGAATTTCTGGCGGCAGATGCCCTCAATAAAGGTTGCGATACACTGGTGACCGCAGGGGCAATTCAGTCCAACCACGTACGACAGACCGCAGCAACGGCCGCACATCTTGGACTAAAATGCGCGGCGTTGCTGGAAAATCCGATTCAAACCGCAGAATATAACTATCTTTGGAACGGCAATCATCTGCTGTATAGCCTGATGGGCTGCAAGGTTGAAATGGTTGATGAACTTAACGATCCAGATGCGCAGTTGCAACAGTTTAGCGCCAGGCTTTCGGCAAATGGAGCAAAGCCCTATATTGTTCCCGTCGGTGGTTCAAATGCGCTCGGTTCACTGGGCTACGTTGAATGTGCGCTGGAGATAGCAGAGCAGTGTGATCAGATGAATCTTAATGTGCAGTCCATCGTGGTACCTTCCGGGAGTGCAGGAACGCATGCTGGGTTAGCCGTTGGTTTTGCCCATTGCCAACCTGATGTTGAGGTCGTAGGCGTGACCGTATCTCGCCTTGTTGGCGATCAGCAGCCCAAGGTGGAGAAACTACAGCGCGAATTATCCGCGATGCTGGACGTGGCGTCACTGTCGCCGCTGACGCTATGGGATGACTACTTTGCTCCGTGCTACGGCATGCCGAATACCGAAGGGATGCAAGCTGTGGAACTGCTGGCACGTCTGGAAGGCATTATGTTAGACCCGATATATACCGGCAAGGCGATGGCAGGTCTGATTGATGGCGTGAAAAAATCGCGCTTCAACGGTAGCGGGCCCGTGATGTTTATCCATACCGGCGGCGCTCCGGCGCTCTTTGCTTACTATCCCCACGTCTGATTTACGGCTTTAACGAGAATTTAAACCACTCTAGCTTCAGCGGGCCTGAGTGGTTTTTTTACATGTCATGGTCAGGGAATATAAAACGGGGGAGTCTGGGGGGATTTCTGCCTGCCAGTTGCTGACGACATCCCCAGCCTACTAAATCTGTAGTGCCGTGCAAGCAACTCAATAACATCTTTATACCATTATTTAAATAAGTTGCTGATCAGCATGTTGTAAATCTTAACCGACTATAGAGCAAAGATTACTAATGGAGTTTTAAATATCGCAATCAATGATAACCGCCGATGATCTTATTATGTATTTCCTCTGACGTTGAAAACTGATGGTATTGAGCGCAAGCCGCTTAAGATTGGTCTGCAGGTTAAGGTTATGTCCTTCTATTACTGTTGCTGAAAAGCACATAAGATGTTTAATGTGATAGTCCAATCCATTACATATTACAGCCCCTAAGGAAACATCTGTACAGCGGCCTCTAAGTGGAATCCCAATCCTGGTGAAAAGAACCCCGTAGAAATAACTCGAATGATTCAAGCTCCCTAATCACCAGCGATGCTGCCAGTTGTGGTGATGCCTGCTCCGCCTCCATCAACAGTGATAAATACAGACCCCAGTCAGTGCTTGTGCTGAATGCCTCCTCTTGTGTGGAGTTCTGCCACGACAAATGACGCTGGACGTATGTACATGATGATCGTTGCGCTGGATCGTCAGATCCGCCAACGGCGTGGTTTGCCTTCTCACCCTATCGACAGAAGAAACATCCTCAGCGACATATTCACCATTATCACGGTGTGCTGCTGGCTTCTTGCATGAGTAGTTAGTAGAGCAAAGATCGATACTGTCGAAAACTCCCGATTGGATGAGACGTTCACTTAACGCATACTTTTTGCCTTCAGTTTGATATAGATTAATAACCTTTACCCCTTAAGGGGTAAGCTCACTTTATTGATAACATCCAATTGATTCATAATGAATATTTCACACAGCAATGCCTGTGAGGATATTGATGACATCCTGAGTCGTTTCGGCATCCACTACATCATACTTATTCCCTTGCCGGGTCAAAGAGAATAAGCAACACACTCATCTGGTTACGACAGAAACTATATAAATTGTAGATTCCGAAAATACAGGCTCGAAGACGTGACAAAACTATTTTTATCAGCAAAGTGAGCAACCATGAAAATCACCCCACCTGAATCCCTCATGGCAACAAATGTAAGCCGCCGTAGCCTGGTGAAAACATCCGCGATTGGTAGCCTTGCGCTTGCCAGCAGCTCTTTCACCCTTCCTTTCTCTCGTATCGCTCGCGCCACAGACGGCCTTACACCCGCGGCGGTCGAAGAAAAAGCGGTCTGGAGTTCATGTACTGTTAACTGCGGTAGTCGCTGCCTTCTGCGTCTGCATGTGAAAGATGACTCGGTTTACTGGGTTGAATCTGATACGACCGGCAACGATGAGTACGGTAACCATCAGGTTCGCGCTTGCCTGCGTGGTCGCTCGATTCGTCGACGAATGAACCATCCGGACCGACTGAAATACCCGATGAAACGTGTCGGCAAACGGGGCGAAGGAAAGTTTGAACGTATCACGTGGGATGAAGCGCTGGACACCATTGGCGACAATCTGAAGCGGATCCTAAAGGATTATGGTAACGAAGCAGTACATGTGTTGTACGGTACTGGCGTTGATGGCGGAAACATTACCAACTCCAACGTTCCATATCGGCTGATGAATTCCTGCGGTGGCTACCTCAGCCGCTACGGTAGTTACAGTACGGCACAAATCAGCGCTGCCATGAGCTACATGTTTGGCAGTAATGACGGCAACAGCCCGGATGATATTGCCAATACCAAATTAGTTGTGATGTTCGGCAACAATCCAGCTGAAACACGCATGAGTGGCGGCGGCGTCACATACTATGTTGAACAAGCTCGTGAGCGCTCTAATGCACGCATGATCGTCATCGACCCACGCTATAATGACACGGCTGCGGGACGCGAAGATGAGTGGCTGCCCATCCGTCCGGGTACAGATGGTGCGCTGGCTGCGGCTATCGCTTGGGTACTGATTACCGAAGATCTGGTTGATAAGCCATTCCTCGATAAATACTGTGTTGGTTACGATGAAACCACTCTGCCGGCCAGCGCGCCGCGTAACGCGCACTATAAAGCCTACATCCTTGGTGACGGGCCGGACGGTATTGCCAAAACGCCGGAATGGGCATCACACATCACCAGTATTCCAAAAGATAAAATCATCCAGTTAGCACGTGAGATTGGCTCTGCCAAACCAGCGTATATCTGTCAGGGCTGGGGACCTCAGCGTCACTCCAACGGAGAGCAAACTGCGCGAGCAATCGCCATGCTGTCGGTGTTGACCGGCAACGTTGGTATCAACGGCGGTAACTCAGGGGTCCGTGAAGGTACATGGGATCTTGGCGTGGAGTGGTTTTCGATGCTCGATAACCCGGTGAAAACGCAAATTTCCGTTTTCACCTGGACTGACGCTATTGATCATGGTACCGAAATGACTGCCACTCGTGATGGCGTTCGGGGCAAAGATAAACTGGATGTTCCGATCAAGTTTATGTGGTGTTACGCCAGTAATACGCTGATTAACCAGCATGGCGATATTTCTCATACTCATGAAGTCCTGCAGGACGACAGCAAGTGCGAAATGATTGTCGGCATTGAACACTTCATGACGGCGTCTGCAAAATACTGTGACATTCTGCTGCCAGACTTAATGCCTACGGAACAGGAAGACCTAATCTCCCACGAATCCGCTGGTAACATGGGTTATGTGATCCTCGGTCAGCCCGCGACCTCACCGAAATTTGAACGAAAACCCATCTATTGGATGCTCAGTGAAATTGCTCGCCGTCTCGGTCCGGATGTTTATCAGACTTTCACCGAAGGACGGACGCAGCATGAATGGGTGAAATACCTGCATGCGAAGACCAAAGAACGCAACCCGGACATGCCGGATTACGAGGAGATGAAGCAAACCGGCATCTTCAAGAAAAAATGTCCGGAGGAGCATTACGTTGCTTTCCGTGCATTCCGTGAGGATCCCAAGTCTAATCCGCTGAAAACGCCATCCGGGAAAATTGAAATTTACTCAGAGCGGTTGGCTACTATTGCCGACACCTGGGAACTTAAAGAGGATGAGATTATCCATCCGCTACCGGCTTACGCGCCTGGCTTTGACGGCTGGGCTGATCCGAACCGTAAAACGTATCCGCTCCAGTTAACCGGATTCCATTATAAAGCGCGCACCCACTCCAGCTACGGCAACATCGACGTGCTGCAGCAAGCCTGTCCGCAGGAGATCTGGATCAACCCAATTGATGCGAAATCACGGGGTATTGAACATGGCGATACCGTTCGGGTGTTTAACAATAATGGCCAGATGCTGATTCCCGCCAAAGTCACGCCGCGTATTCTCCCTGGCGTAACGGCGATTGGTCAGGGTGCGTGGCTGAAAGCCGATATGTTTGGTGATCAGGTCGATCACGGGGGGTCCATTAACATCCTGACCTCGCACCGCCCGTCGCCACTGGCGAAAGGTAATCCTTCTCATAGCAATCTCGTTCAGGTTGAAAAGGTCTAAGGAGTAACCGATGACAACTCAGTATGGATTTTTTATTGATTCCAGCCGTTGCACCGGTTGTAAAACCTGCGAACTGGCCTGTAAGGATTACAAAGACTTAACGCCGGACGTCAGCTTCCGCCGTATCTATGAATATGCGGGTGGCGACTGGCAGGAGGACAACGGCGTCTGGCATCAGAATGTGTTTGCCTACTATCTCTCCATTTCGTGTAACCACTGCGAAGATCCGGCCTGCACCAAGGTTTGTCCGAGCGGGGCAATGCACAAGCGGGAAGATGGCTTTGTGGTGGTGGATGAAGAGGTGTGCATTGGCTGTCGCTACTGCCATATGGCCTGTCCGTACGGTGCGCCGCAATATAACGCAGCCAAAGAACATATGACCAAGTGCGATGGTTGCCATGATCGCGTGGCCGACGGCAAGAAGCCGATTTGTGTCGAATCCTGCCCGTTGCGCGCGCTGGATTTCGGCCCGATTGACGAACTGCGCAAAAAACACGGTGAGCTGGCGGCGGTGGCCCCGTTACCTGGCGCGCACTTCACCAAACCCAATATTGTCATTAAACCGAATGCCAACAGCCGCACAACCGGGGATACCACCGGTTATCTGGCCAATCCGAAGGAGGTCTGAAATGGGAAATGGATGGCATGAATGGCCGCTGGTGCTGTTTACGGTACTCGGCCAGTGTGTGGCAGGCGCATTGATTGTGAGTGGGCTGGGCTTGTTGGCGATGAAAGACGATGCCACAGCCAGGCAACGCATAATCCGCAGCATGTTTTTTATCTGGCTGGTGATGGGACTGGGCTTCCTGGCTTCTGTCATGCACCTGGGATCACCGATGCGCGCATTTAATTCGCTCAACCGCATTGGCGCATCCGGGCTCAGTAATGAGATTGCAGTGGGCTCACTCTTTTTCACCGTTGGAGGACTATGGTGGCTGGTGGCCATGTTGGGTAAAATGCCGCAGACTCTGGGAAAACTCTGGCTATTACTTACTATGGTGCTCGGCGTCGTCTTTGTCTGGGCAATGACCCGTGTTTATCAGATCGATACCGTCCCTACCTGGTCTACTGGCTATACGACGGTGGCCTTTTTCATGACGGTGTTGCTCAGTGGTCCGTTGTTCGCGGTATTACTGTTACGTGCCTCGCGGGTGAACTTTAACGGCACGACATTTGCCAGTATCAGCGTACTGGCGCTGCTGGTGAGTGTGGCGGTTATTGTCTCGCAGGGCATGTCGCTGTCAACTATCCACAGTTCTGTTCAGCAGGCTTCTGCGCTGGTTCCTGATTATGCCTCTTTGCAGGTATGCCGCGTAGTGCTGCTTGTTGTGGGACTGGGCTGCTGGATCTGCCCGCTGGTACGCCGCAAAGAACCTCACGTCGCGGGTTTGTTACTGGGGCTACTCTTGGTGCTTGGTGGCGAAATCATTGGCCGTGGCCTGTTTTATGGCTTGCACATGACAGTCGGTATGGCGGTAGCGGGTTAATAAATCTGTGCGGGGAGACCCGCACTTTTCAGGATGATTTTGATGACAGATTTTACGCAATGTGATGATTTTGCCCTGACAGCGCGCGTGCTGGGTGCCCTGTTTTACTTTGCGTCAGACAGCGCCGAAGCTGCATCGCTGGTATCAGCGTTAACGACGGGTGACTGGCAAACGCAATGACCTCTTCCACCAGAGACGTTATCTCCTCTGGCCGCCACGTTTAAAGCCAAAAGTGATGAATCCCTGGTTACAGCTTTTCAACGCTTGTTTGTCGGACCGTATGCTCTGCCATCACCGCCATGGGGTTCTGTCTGGCTGGATCGGGAAAACGCCTGTTTGATGAGTCCATGGTGGCCCTGCGTCAATGGATGCGCGACAACGGCATTCACTTTGAGATGCAGTAAAACGAGCCAGAAGGTCACGTGGGTTCATTGCTGCTGATGACGGCATGGCTTGACGAAATGGGTCGTTATCGTAGCAAATACAAATACCAGTTAAGGTTTTTGTTAAGACAGAGCCTTATTTTAATACTTAGTGTTACTGTAAATAGACCCGTCTTAGTTCCATGCACTTTTTGAGATCTCGGCCTTGTTGAGCCATTTGTGTTCGCACGGGGCAATTTCCTCCATTACCTGTCTCTCCGAATCGTATTTTTCCCTTGCTTCTGATAACGAGATTTCAGGTTAAACACCCAGAGCGAGTGTTTTCTCTTTGCCCAGAAAACGGTAGCGGAGCCGCCGGTAGCAAGAGCCGAAAAACATGTTGCCACTGCCGGCAAGTTTATAAGGTTTTTTATCGGGTTTAGCTCGGCGGATTTTTGCGTCAGTGAGCGCCATTGGCGAGGTCTTCTGATAGTAAATGGGGCATAAGCTTTATCAACTCAGACTATACCCTCATTGATACCCTCGCAAAGGGCTTGATGTGGGGGGAAGTTGATTGAGTAGAGGGGAGTTGAGCTTTTCTAGAGGAGTTGATACTGGCGGGGTTTGAATGCAAAAACGGACCTCCGTGGAGGTCCGTTGATATGAATTTTGGTGCCGGACTCGGAATCATATCCACGATTAACACGCTGTTTGTCATTGTTTTTATTGAGGAAATGACCAAGCAGTGCCCCCATTAAAGCCCCCATAAAAAATCACTTTATTTTTGTGACGGTTGTTACGAAAAATTGATATTTAAGTATGAAGGTCGTACGTGAATTGATGTAAGAATTTTCCCTCTGGTCACGCTCTTCGCTGAAAATGTAATAGGCATACCACCGCAGTCCAGCGAGAACGTGACCCGCAGTTTTTCACCGTTGTCGCAGCCGAATTCGAAGCCATCTGAACACCAGCGCATATCGTTTTCAGGATCCCAACTTCCATCGCCTTCTTGCCAGGAAGGCGATGGAGCTCCCGAACCTGTTTCAGTGCAGCCAAGAGCTATGAGGCTGGAACGATTTCCTCTCCGGCCGTAACAGCGGTGAGGCTGCCTTCCTGATATTGTTTCTTCCACTTAAACAACAAGCTGGACTAAATATCGTGCAGGCGTGCGACGCAGAAGACATTCATGCCCGGCCCTATTGTTTGTTGAATAATCCTGCGCGAGCCGGAATTTCACCGAGTTCAAAACGGTCGCCATGGAGTGCGAGAGCCGTTTTTAAAGACGCTGCAATTACTTTGCAGCGTAGTCTCCTGCAATCGTACCCCTTAATTTCAAGGGCATAACATCACGCCACAACAGTCGTCATCTGCCCAGGAAAGCTAATCTGGATCACACCGCCCCACATGCAGATCAACGTTGACTGGGCGGTGAGAGCGGGCATATTTCCCACTAATACTGTGGGTGATCCCGGCATCCAGGGGGCTGGTGTGGCGGGGATGCACGGCATTGGCGTCAGCACGCCGAGCGCTGCGGCGGTCGCGGCAGCAACGGTCGGGTTGGCGAGGCTGTTGCACATGCCGAACGGCATAATGTTCACAAACGGTTTGTTATCCATAATATTCGCCATCGGCATGTTGCCAACGATTGTTCGGCTGGTGGGCAGCACGTTCAACGTACCTGGCGCGATGCCAAAGGAACACTGAAGCAATGCGCCGGTACAAACTCCGGGACAGCTCATGGTAGTACCCCCAATTGCCGCCACAGTCGGCGGGCGGATTCATCGCTATTAATCAGTTCTGAAAGCAGTTCCGGTAATGGCGTGTGCCCCCAGGCAAAGGCGCGATACAGTAAATAGGGTACCGGGCTATGCGGTTCGGTGCGCGCCAGGTAGTCTGCGGCCTGTTTAATCATCAGATATGCCTCCTCCCGATGGGCAAATGTGGCGTTATAGCTGAGTGTTAGGGAGCTTTCCTCGTTGACAGAATGCGGTTGCACCGGCAATGCGCTGCTTCCTAACGCCTGCAGGCCGGTTTTGATCTTTTGTTCCAGTGCATTAAATGAAGGTGCAGATGCTGCAGGCCAGTTCTGACAGACGGCATTGAGACGTGTGAGCCACTCGATGCTGGATGTCAGGAGTTTTATGGTGGACTCGTCTGCGCCTGGCAGCGGAACGTCAGAAAATTTTCCCTGCTGCCACTGGGTCAGTGAGACGGTTTCCCCATGAGCGATAAACAGCGGGACTTCAGCGACCAGAGTGGCGTAGTGTTGCGCCATCCAACTGAGCGGCGCGGCGCGATAGTCATAGTCACCTTCTTTAATTTGGGGATGTAATTTCTCGGGATAATGCTCCAGCGCCAGAGTCACTAATGCCAGCGCATCGGGCAGGGCCGCTAAGCCGCGAACTCTAATCCATGCTTCACCCAACCAGCTCATAATGACCAGGTCTTTGCTGAGCGTTTTCGTCAGCACGGTGGCGATTTTGGCGACTTCATCCCAGTCGGCACGGCGCGGCGTACTTTGCCAGACGCCGGTGGGCAGCGTTTCGTCATCCTGCTGGCGGGCGGCGACCAACTGGTCGAATTCTGGTGAATAACGGATAGAGTCCCCGCACGGATTATCCGCCTGAATGGGGGCCAGTAATGCCTGAATATGTTCCATCATTTTCCTCCTGATAATCCCTGCTCGGTAAGCGGTATCCATGGTAGCGGCGCTTTGCTTTGGGCATCTAACAATGTGACCTGCCAAAATACCGTCGACTGCAATGGCTTCTGACCATCGCCTACGGGGAGCGAAAAGCGCAGCGGCAGCGGTTGCGTCAACGCGCCACCGACGCGCTGTTGTTCAATCATCCTGAGCAGCGACCACGCTCCCTGCCAGCGCCAACGCCCAGTATCACCGCTTACCGTTACGCCTGTCTGTGACAGGCCTGGCATTGGACGCCAGGCGGAATTGGCTGCCCAGCGCAGACTAAAGCTCAGACTATCGCCGCTGCGCCAGTGCAGGTCAGTTGAACCATCGGGGTAGCTTATCGATTGTTGATTGCCGACGAGCCGCCAGTCGGCAATCTGATCCGCGCCAGCCTCATGGTTGCGTGAGGTCCGCCAGATAACCCGTAACGTCACGCCTTCAGGGCTGACCAACGCCGAAAGTAACGGTTGTGCTGCTGCCAGTTGCTGAATCAGTGGCGGCTGTTCGGATAGCGTTTCGGCGGGGAGTTGCGTGAGCAAAACGGCCAGTTCGCGCACCCGATCGACATCAGCATCCGGCGCGTTTGGCACGGCGGTAAAGGGGAAGCGCCCCGCAAGCCAGGTGTTGTACAGATTGAAGGTCTTCTGTACCGCGCCGATGCTGGCCTGTTGGCGTAACTGCTGACATTTTTGCAATGATGCGTTTACCAGCGCGTTGAGCGATTGACCGTAAAAATCGTTACTGCCCGCGCTGTGAAACTGCTCCAATTCACTCTGGCAGTTCTGTGCGGAGAGCGTCGGCAGCGCGGCGGCAAGGGTCGCCATCTGCATCGGCGGACTGCCAGGATCCTGTTGTTGAAGTCGTTGCATGGCTGCCAGTGAACTACTCCAGCGAACGATAAGCTGGTTATCCATTGCCGTTAGCCATGGGCGCTGCTTGTCGAGCCAGTCAATATCCTGCTGATAGCGGACCAGCACGCCAGAGATTTGCTCTGCTTGTGCGCTAGCCCACCCGGCAATTTTCTGCCCGCTAGCCTGAGCCTGTTCTGTGGTAGCGTAATTGACCGCCGGAGGGTTAATCGACGGAAGTAACGCGCCGCCGTCCTGACGTACCCGGCTAATCACCTGGTCTGCGGTTTGTTGGCGCAATGCTATAGCAAGCTGAGGGCGATTGAGCTGGTTGAAGGCCTCAATGATCCGATCCGCGCTGGCGGTGCTGACATTGCTGTTATCTGGGGTTCCGGCGGCCTCTGTGTATAGCGCCTGAAGGATGGCGTTTTCCGCCGCCTGTCGCGCCAGCATGGTGATTTTGGGTCGCCAGATGCTGTCTGGAAGCTGCTGCGTAAAGCGCTCAAATCCGCCATATAGCGCCAGCGCCTGCTGGAGTTGCAGATTGCCGGGATAACCGACAGGGTCCCCGGTGGGCTGACTTGCTCCTTGCTGCCAGAAGGGTTGGTTAAGTAAATCACGCAAGCTTTTTTGTAATGCCAGAAGATCCGGCGATACGCTGAATTGCCCTTCCGGGGATTGCTCGGTTAGTGAGGAGAAGTGCAGCCTGGAGCCATCAACCTGTGCCAGAAAGCGTTGGCGAAGTAGGGTTTCGTGGTGAAGCAGTTCCTGAACCACGCCGTTGTCGATAAGCCTAAGGGTTCGTGCCTGCGCGAGCAGCTCATCCAGTGGCAGTCTGATTGGCGAATTTGTTGCGTCACGACTCAGGTTATTGATGGTTGTCAGCGTTGCCTGTAAGCGGCTGACCTGCCGGATCAGCGAGCGGACGAACAACGGGGTAACCCCGGAGCCGTTGCCAAATAGCGCCAGCAGCTGTTCGAGTTGCTCTTCGTTGTTATCCAGGCTGGTATTGCCATAGTTTTGCTCCAGCCAGCGCATGGTTTCGTGAGAAAAAAGTACGCTGTTGCGCTGAGTCAACTCGCTGGCGTCGGGTAATTTCAGACGCGAGAGATTAAGCGTGGCAAACATCTCGTTGAGCTTTTCCTGCGAGGGCAAAGAGTCGGTGTCCACGGTCACGCCCCAAACGCTGGCGCTGACGTTTGCCAACGTCTGCACAGTGGGTTGCTTCATCTGCATCAATTGCAGCAACGGCAAATAGCGCGACTCCATTTGTTTTGCCTGAGTGAGCAAGTGCTGAATTTGCCGGTAACGCTCTTCGGGTAGCAGATCGTCCTGCTCAAAGCCCCTTTCATGTTGATTTTGCAGGCAGATACTGTTGGTCGCGGGCACCAGCAGGCTGGCCAGGGTGACGTTGTTAAACGTCTCGCGCAATTTTGTATCGGTACGGCTGAACAGCGAGCCGGGCCAGACGATGGAACGAAACTGCCACTGTGGAATGCCGTTGAGAACCCGCCAGTACAGCGTGGTGGAACGCTCACCAGTGATATCGGCTCGGGCGGCTGTGGCGAGGACCTGCAGACGATCGTGCAATAGTACGGCGTTGGTGTGCTGGTATCGCCAGCTCCAGGTCATGGCGGCAAGCCAGAGAACGCAAAGGCAGCTATAGCAGGCGAGGGTTATGAAATGGCGGCGCAGGTTCAGGCGCAGCAGGCGGCGAACCGGAAGCGCGAGGCCGCGCTCAGCGGTAATTTTCCCGCTCAGCAGCGACTGACAAAACTTCATCTGCGGTTTGCCCTCCGCCATCGTTCGTGCAACAAACCAGATCCCGCGTAGCTGCGGCGGCTCATCGCGGGCATGACTGTTAAACAGGCCGTCAAAAGTGTCATGCAACGGTGCGGCAAGCGGTGGGAAGTTTTCTGGCAGGCGGAATAATTGCTCCGGCGTGTTGCCTCGCAGCGCGCCAAGCTCGGTGATGAACATCCGCAGCGAAGTACGGGTATTGTCCAGGGCATTGTCGATCCACTGCGGTTTCCAGATGGCTTCTCTGGCGACCGGAATCGTGCTGCCAATAGGGCTGCGGCGAGCATCCTCTGGCAATAGCTCCAGTAAAGAGGCAGTGCCTTCCAGTGATTCCATGCCGCTGATGATCAGGTAAATTGGCAGACTCAGTCCGCACACCTGCTGCAACTGCTGACAGTTATGCAACAAGCTGGCGCGGACAGTATCATCGTCGTACAGCGTCTCTAATGAAAGGGTGATAATCAGTGCGTCCAGCGGTCGCTGTGGGCGGCTTTTCACCAGTGCAGACAGCGTCTTCTGCCAGTCGTTCTGGCGAATTAGCCGCTTTTTGCCAACGGTTTGTAGCGTTTGCGGCAGGCACAGAAGGTTGCACTGAGGATTAAACCACCATTGCCCGAACCAGTATTCCTGGCCGTCGGTGAGTGACCAACTGCGGCAAAGCAGACGATTATCCTCTTCATCGCCAAGCATCAGGATTCGCATACTGTCGTAAGGATCCTGGCCTGTGCAGGCTCGCTGGATCTCCTTTTGCGCACGGTTGAATGTATCGTTTCGGTATTCCCACTGCCACCAGGCGCACCAGAGAGTAATCGCCAACAGCACCAGCATAATAATCAGTAGCGTAAGCCAGGGTTGCGTCACTTATCATCTCCCTGGCAGGATTGGGTTACCGGAAAATCTGGCAGCGTATTTACGCCAATGGCATCTTCAATACTCAGCCACAATCGCTGACTCAGCAGCAATAGCGCCAAAAGTATGACGAGGGCAATAAGATGCAGGCGCGAATTGTCTGGCAGGCGGCGATGTGCCGGAAGCTGTAAAGAGGGGCCCAGCGCGGTCGATTCCATACGTTCGGCTATATCGCTGAGCTGAGCGTCATGCTGAAAGGCAAAATGCCACAGCAGGCGGCAGGTTTCCTGATGATTCTGCAGATTAAAATCGCTACGTCGGGAACCAAACCCCAGCGTCAGGCAGCGCAAATACAGCGCGGCTAAATCTCGTTTACCTGGGCTACGTTCATTGAGCAGGGCGGTGATCTTGCGGGGGATCTGATCCCCTGCGCTATGGGTTTGCCACAGATGATACTCCAGTGGACAGGACTGCCACAGGGAGAGTGCGGGCCAGTCACCATAGAGTACGGACTCATCAATCAGCGCGACCAGGGCATAAACGGCAGCGTCAATCTGCTGCTGAAATGGCGAACCCAGTTCGCGGGTCAGACGTCGGTTATACTCTTCTACCACCTGACTGGCGTATACAACGGCCTGATTATGCAGCTCATCTGGCGGTAGCGGAGTGCTTTTCCAGCGTTCGAACTGCGCCAGCCAGCGGGTGTAAATCTCATCAAACAGACGGCTGGCTGGCATATCAGGATGCGCGGGCGTCATGACTTACCTCCTGACTGTAGAGCATGATCTGCTGCGGTATATCCTCTGTTTCATGCAATGGTGCAATAACCAGCGGCGTCCCTTTTTCGAACCACTGGAGGGTAAGGGTTAGGGTAAACAGGGCCACATTGCCGTCGATTTCCCAGTCACTGCGCTGTTCTGCTGCCAGCGGCGAGAACGTCATTCCATGCATCCGCTGACGACGCAGGACAGATACAAAGGGATGGCTGGTGATAAGGCTCATTTGTAACCATTTTTCTGCTTTGGCGGCGTTGCCTCCGGGCATCAGCAGACCTATCACCACCTGCTCTCCGGCGTGGAGATCCGGCGGAAGTTGCAGTGAAAAAGCGTTATCCAGTTTGCTGAAATTTAGCCGCTGATAGCGGCGATGAATATGCGCCAACTGGTTTTTCAGTACGGTGAAAAGAGATGCAAATGCGGGCAGCATGTTCTGATAATCAAAAGCTGGCAGCAGGGGCAGCGTTTTATCCTGAGTCAGTATTGCCGTTTGCCCGATAAAGAGACTCAGCGCGCGGTAAAGATCCTGTGGGTGCGGCCGCCCGCTGCTAATCAAGCTTTCCACCAGCGGCAATGCGCCCTGGATACTTTGCAGCGACAGCGTAAGCCATAGCCAGTCGTTGGTACGCTGCCCGTGTTGCGCCAACTGCATTTCCCGGCTCAGAAATAGAATTTTTTCTCTTGCCTGCAGGCAGAGTTGTCGGGTGTGGCGCGCCAGGTAACTCTCTTCGTTGACGGTGGGAGAGGGGGGAAACCACTCGCTCTGACGAAATCCGCCTTCGCTATACACAACCTGCAGCAGCGGCAGACAGACGAAATCGGCGCGATCGTGTTGGCAAACCAGACGCGGTTCGGGCTGCCATTGCGAAATGCTCTCGGGAAATTCACCGCTACTCAGGTCAGGCAGCGGGGGGCTGTTGACTGATCGACAGCGGCTATTCATCAACTGCCACTGTCCGGCACGGTTTAGCGGCGGCAGCGCCAGCCAGAGGATATGCTCACTGTCCGGCGCGGCAGGCAGTAAACGGGCGCAGTCAAACTCCAGTGATAAATCGTCGCTAATGTCATAATTGACCGGCGTGCCGTCGGGCATAATTGCTTCCAGGCGCAAAATACGTAGCGTTCCTGCACACAGCGCCGCTTCGTCAATCTGTAGCCGGTTGACGCCCCAAAACCACGGATTAGCGCACCCGGTGAGCGCTGCGCAAAGCGTTTCATTGCGCAATGCCTGCAACTGGAAATGTTGAGGTAGCATTGCCATCCCTTCATACCAGCAAACCATTGCCGGAATTGTGCTCATAGTACTTTCCTTGTTCAGAGGGCCAGGACTGCTTCATCCGTCATTAGCAGCAGATGCAATGAATCTGCTTTATCCAGTCTTAAGCGGTGTTCTCCTGCGCTGCTGTAGCGGGCAAACAGCAGAATTGCTTCTGCCTTAACGCCCTGCAGAGGGGAGCTTTTGGTCACAAAACGCGAATTCGGCACCAGCTCCAGCGACCAAACGTGCAGCCCGTCAGGGCTATCGCGCAGTAGTTGTGATTTGGCGTTAAACCATTGTGTTGCACTAAGCGTTTGTACGGTTGGCAGCAACGCGTTATCGGCAACCGCGACAATATCCACTGCGACTGGTGTGTTATCGTTTGCATCTGCTACGGTTTCAATGACCACATCATTAAATGCCACACGGTTTTGCCACAATGAACAGCCGCTACTCAGTAAAATTAAAATACTGAATAATATTATGCTGGCTGGATGGCGTAGGCCGTTTGTCATATAAAATCCTTTTATATCTTCCTTAAGAAGGTAATTAATAGCAATGATTCTGTTTTTGACTTAAATCATTACTGGACGAATCTGAAGTAATAAAATTCGTTAACATTTAAATATTCATGTGATTTATATTTCCCGCGTAAAGTATTATTTTCAATTAATTTTTATGTAACTTATTGATTTTTATTGATTAATTTTAGGTTAATTGATTTTTATTAAATGTTTTATTTTTGTGCAAAAAACAAAAATTAAGTTGATATTTATTTTTTGTTGTGTTTTTTATATTGCAAGTAGCTATTCATGAATATCACTTTTCGAATAATGGTGCGGCAAATATCGTACCAGGGATACTATTGCAATAAAAAAGGATTAAATATGGCCGAGAGCATACAGCATAAACTCAACCGTATTAGGCCGCCGCGCGTACAAATAACGTATGATGTGGAAACGGGTGGGGCGATTGAGAAAAAAGAACTTCCCTTGGTTGTTGGTATTCTGGCTGATTTATCCGGGCATCCAGCATCCCCACCCGCAAAATTACGTGAGCGCCGGTTCGTCGAAATCGATCGTGATAATTTCGATGATGTGCTTTCCTCCATCTCACCTCGTCTGGCGGTTCAGGTAGAAAATCGTCTGGCTAATGATGGCAGCAAATTGAACGTTGAGCTGCGCTTTAACGAGTTCGACGACTTTTCGCCGCTCAATATTATCAATCAGGTTAAACCCCTCCAGCGTCTTTTCCTCGCCCGCCAACGCTTGCGCGACCTCCTCACCAAACTGGATGGTAACGACGATTTGGATGCGTTGTTACAGCAGGTGGTAAACGATAACGCAGAACTTCAGGCGTTAAGACCTGCTGCTGAAGAAAAACCAGCTGAAAACGCGTAACGGAAAAGGAGAAGAGCAATGGAGAATGTGCAAGAACAAACTGAAACGAGTGGACAGACCGTTACGCTGAGCGTACTGGACCGCATTATTCAGGAAGGACGGATGGCTCGTGATGAGCTGCAACAGACCTATGCGCGGGACATGCTGGAAGAGCTGGCGACGCAAATCCTCGATGAAGGAATGGCGATCGGAAGCGACACTGTGGCGATGATCAACCACCGTATTGCGCAGATCGATGAGCTTATCAGCGCCCAGTTGAATGAGGTGTTGCATCATCCGGATACCCAGAAGCTGGAGTCTTCCTGGCGTGGGTTGCATCAGTTTGTAATGAACACCGAAACCAGTACGCGATTGAAGTTACGACTGCTGAATGTCTCGCGCAAAGAGTTGCAGGACGATCTGGAAAAAGCGGTTGAGTTCGATCAGAGCACGCTGTTCAAAAAGCTGTACGAAGATGAGTACGGCACCTTTGGTGGCAATCCCTATAGTGTGCTGGTGGGGGATTTTGAGTTTGGCCGTCATCCGCAGGACGTGGCGCTGCTGGAGAAAATATCTCAGGTTGCGGCGGCCGCTCATGCGCCGTTTATTGCCGCTGCCAGCCCGCGCTTGTTTGATATGGGATCGTTCGCTGAGCTGAGCGTGCCACGCGATCTGGCGAAGATCTTCGAAAGCACCGAGATGATCAAATGGCGAGCTTTCCGTGAAAGCGACGACTCGCGCTATGTCTCGCTGGTGCTGCCGCACGTTTTACAGCGTCTGCCCTACGGGCCGGATACGGTGCCGGTAGACGGGGTAAACTTTATCGAGGACGTTAACGGCCTGGATGCCAGCAAATACCTGTGGGGGAATGCCGCCTGGGTACTGGCCAATCGCATTACCGAGGCGTTTGCTTTATATGGCTGGTGCGCGGCGATTCGTGGCGCAGAAGGTGGCGGACTGGTGGAAGGCCTCCCGGCGCATACTTTCTCCACGCCATCCGGTGATATCAGTCTGCGCTGTCCGACGGAGGTAGCCATTACCGATCGCCGTGAAAAAGAGTTGAACGATCTTGGGTTCATCGCGCTGTGTCATAAAAAGAATACGAATACCGCCGCGTTTTTTGGCGGGCAAACCACCAACCAGGCAAAAATCTACAACACGCCTGAAGCCAACGCTAATGCGCGGATCTCGGCGATGCTGCCGTACGTCCTTGCCGCCTCCCGCTTTGCGCACTACCTGAAAGTCATTATGCGCGACAAAGTCGGCAGTTTTTTGAGTCGCGAAGATGTTGAGCGATTCCTCAATAACTGGATTGCCAGTTACGTGCTACTCAGCGACACAGCACCGCAGGAGATCAAGGCGCAATATCCGTTGCGCGAAGCACGGATAGACGTACTGGATGTTCCCGGCAAACCTGGTGTCTATCGCGCGGTGGTATTCCTGCGCCCTCATTTCCAACTGGAAGAATTGACCACATCTATCCGCCTGGTGGCGGAATTGCCACCGCCTGTATCGGCTTAATTACATAAGGGAAGATTCTATGGATGCTATTTTTTTAAAGATTGATCCGATCAAAGGTGACAGCAACGTTGATGGATATGTAGACCAAATTGAAATTATGTCCTTCAGCCATAATGTTGCGATGCAGGTTACTAATGATGTGAGTAACACCAACCGTACGTCTGGTCGGGCGCATGTGGGGGAGATGTCACTGACCAAATTTGTCGATATTTCCACTCCTGAACTTAATCTTTACTGTTGTTCCGGGAAAATGATTACGCAGGCTGTTTTAACGCTATGTCGCAATGATGGCGATTCGGTGCTGCCGTTTATTGTCTATACCCTCGACAACGTATTGATTTCACATATCAGCGTCAGCGGCGGCTCGGGCGGTAAACCTGTTGAAACGCTATCCCTCAACTTCAGCAAAATTAAATGGGAATTGAAGGCCCAAAAATTAGAAGGGGCGGAGAAAGGTGCGGCGGCGTCGACCTGGGATATGGCGATGAATAAAAATGGTGGTTGATGATGAAATCATCCATCCCGGTTGCATTGTTCGACAGACTGATGGATGAAGGTGTTACGCCGCGCGAGTCGGTGTGCCGGGAGCTGAGGCGATTGTTCAACTCCCGCGCTCCTGCGGATGATGACGCGTTGCCGCTGCTGCTTGCCTGGGGCGTCCCGGAATGGCATGGACTGAACGCGGGCGATGAACGAGTGCTTAGCTGGTATTGTCGCCGGCTACGCGCAGCCATTTTACGCAACGAGCCGCGGATCCAGGCGCTAACTATCAGTGTGAAGGATGCGCATCATCAGACGCTGGCGCTACGCATTGAAGCGATGCTGTGGAACGATGACGACCCGTTGACGCTGAGTCTGGCGTATCAAAACGGCAGTTGGCAATAACCCGCGAAAGGGGGAGATCAATGGACGATCGATTGCTGGAAAATTATCTGCAGGAATTGCGATGGTTGCGAAAAGCCAGCGGGGAGTTCGCCCATCGGCACCCGCACGTAGCCTCTCGTCTGCGGCTGAGCGAATTTGATTGCCCGGATCCGCATGTTGAACGGCTTTTAGAAGGCTTCGCTCTGCAAAGCGCCAGACTGCATCAGCGCCTTGACGACGGCTTCGGCGAGCTGTGCGAATCGCTACTGGAGCAGCTTTCTCCCCATGCAATACGACCGTTTCCTTCCTCTGCTACCGCCAGTTTTACTGCGGATCCGCTGGCAGGCGATTTGAGTCGGGGTTACGCCCTTCCAGCCGGAACGCCGCTTTACGCGCTAACGGAAAGCGGCGAGACGGTCTGGTGGCGTACCGCGCTGGCGCAAACGCTGTGGCCTATTGAGATTGAAGATGTTAGCTGGTGTGATGCGGCCCTGGCCCGGCAGTTAACCGGGCTGATGCGGGCGCGCGGCGCGTTGCGGATTCAGCTACGTTGCCTGCCGCCACATCAGTTTTCAACGTTGGCGGTAACACAGTTGCGCATTCATCTCAGCGGCTCGCCGCAAATCAACGCCACGCTGTTTGATTTGTTGTACGCCCATGTCATCGGGCCGCTGCGCCCATATCCCATTGGCCTGCTGAATGCCGAAAAGATTTTGCCCTGCGAACCGGGCGTAGAGTCCAGCGTGCTGGCGCTCAGTGCCTGGATGAACTGTCCGCAGGCGCTGATGTATTTTGATTTGCCGCTGCCGCCGACGAAGGATGGCGATGGCATGACCTTGTGCATTCCTTTCGATCGCGCTCCGCCGGGGGCACAGCATATTCACTCGGGTGATATTCGTCTGGGCTGTGTGCCAATCGTTAACCTTTTCACCCGGACCTCTGAGCCGCTGATCGCCGGGCATACCCGCAGCGAGCATCGGCTAGTGGCCGATCATCACGATCACCATGTCCAGATCTACCGTGTACAGACGCTGTGGATGAGCCGCCGTGAGGAGGCCTGGCGCGTGCCTGCATATTACTCGGCCCGCGGGCATAGCGAGTCCCTCTGGTTCTGGCATGCGCGGCGCAACCCCCAGCAGGGCAATGCGCTGTGGTTAACCCTGGTGGACAGCCGCTTCGACCCGTTTGCTCCGGACGAAGAGACAAGCCTGACGGCGACGCTCTGGTGCAGTAACGGTGAGAAGGCTGCACAGCTTTGTGCGGGAACGCCTCTGACCTTTGAAGTCCCTGGTCCGGTCGCGCAGGTGCATTTATTGGGAACGCCGACCACGCCTTCTGCGCCCGCCTTGCAGCGAGATGCGCGTTGGAAACTGCTTTCTTCGCTGGCGCTCAATCACCTTTCATTGACCGAGGGAGAGAGGGCTCTGGACTCGCTCAAAGAGCTGTTGGCGCTGTATGCCCCTTCCTCTGCGTCACCCGCCGTCTGGCAACAGATAAATGGCATCCGCGAGATGTGTTGCCAGCGGGTTAGCGAGCACCGCGGAGGCGATGCCTGGCGCGGCTGGCATAACGGTATTCGGCTGACGCTGACCCTCGACCCACAGGCATTTACGGGCAACAGTCGGCTGTTGTTTGCGGGGATTGTCGCCCGTTTTCTGGCGCGTAACGCGACCGCTAACTGCTTTGTACGTACGGTATTGCTGGATGAAGGGGAGGAGCTGTCGCTATGGACAGACGTCGAACAGACCGCGCTGATAGCGTAATGGCGCAACTTAAGGGCGAGCCGTGGCGCTTTTCGCTGGAGCAGTGCCTCAGTATTTTACACGCGAGCGGCGACACGCCCGAACTGCGGGGCGAGCTGGGACTGGCGTTTGCGCCTGCGGAACTTGGCGCGCTGAACAACGACGTTCTCCAGGTGCGTAGCCTCGGGCCGGGAGGTGCGGATGGCGTACTGCCCTACGGCTGGCTGGAATGGCTGCAGCAGGCGACGCAGGATAAAAACAGCGCACCGCAAGATTTTATCTTTATGTTTCAACAGCGTTTTATTCAGCATCACTACCGAAGCCTGAGCCTGTATCGGCTGGCTACGCCCTACGCGCGCCGCGAGAACGCGCCGGGGCTGTCGGTGATGCGGGCACTGTGTGGTTTCAGGCTTGATGCTATGGAAAAGCATGAGTCTGCGCAGGTGCAGAGCCTGCTGATGCAATGCGGCAGCCTGACGAATCGCAGGCGTTCTGCGGCTGGATTTGTGGCGCTGGTCGAGGCCGTACTGAACGTCACCGTGCATGTCGAAGAGTTTGTCGGCCGCTGGCAGCCTTTGCCGCAGGCATCCATAAGCCGGACGGGATGTCGGCTGGGGCGCAACAGCGTCGCCGGGCGACGGATTTGGAATCAGCATGCGGCGCTGCGGGTGCACCTGCATGCTGAAAGCCCCACCCGGTGGCGGGCGTTTTTATCCGATGGGCAAGCCTTTCTTCAGCTCAGCAAACTGGGGCAAATCTGGTTTGGCCCAGGGATAACGCTGCAACTGATGATGCGCGGGACGCTAAATCTTGACCACTGCCTGAGTCGCGATACGCCGCCGCGTTTGGGCTATACCGCTCAACTGGCAGGGCGTAAACCCGCCGTGTTTCACTGCCAACAGCAACTTGAGGAGAACAACGCATGGACTTAAAAGAGCTGGTACAACGACTGAATCCGGTTTGCTTTCGTGCGCTGGAGCAGGCCGCCGAACGCAGCCGGGCGCAGGGACACTGGTTTGTTGAGCCGGAGCATCTGCTGCTGGCATTGCTCGATGATGAACACTGTGATCTCGCGTATTGCCTGAGCGGCGCGGCGATTTCCGTCGACACGCTGCGCGAAGAGATCCATAGCGCCCAGGCGCAGTTTAAATCGGGCTGCACGCGGATGCCGGTATTTTCCGTGCAACTGGTGGAATTGCTGGAAGGTGCGGTTTTGTTGGCGGCTTTCCAGCGCCTGTTGAAGGTCCGTTCTGCGTTGTTGCTGCAAGCCTTACTCACCCGAGAACGTCTGCGCACCCAGCTAGCGCAGGGAATGCCGCTGCTGTTGCAGCTTCCGGCGGGGGTGATGGAAAACCAGTGGCAGAGCTGGTGTCGTGGCTCCGTTGAAGAATTAAGCGACACGCATACGGGAGAAAACCCGGAGCGTGAAGGCGGCGTGCTGGATCAATACACCCACGATCTGACCCGTGATGCGCGGGAAGGGCTGATCGATCCGATCATCGGGCGCGACGCGGAGATCCGCCAGTGTATCGACATCCTGCTGCGCCGCAGGCAAAACAACCCGATTCTGGTTGGCGCGCCGGGGGTGGGCAAAACCGCCGTCGCTGAAGGGCTGGCGCGACGCATTGCCGAAGGAAGTGTGCCGCCGCCGCTGCGCGATGTCGCTCTGCTGTCGCTGGATCTCGGCCTGTTGCAGGCGGGCGCGGGCGTGAAAGGTGAATTTGAACAGCGGCTGAAAGGGGTGATCGACGCGGTAAAAAAATCCCCGCAACCGATCATTTTATTTATCGACGAAGCCCACACGCTGATTGGCGCGGGCGGCGCCGAGGGCGGCAGTGACGCCGCCAACCTGCTGAAACCGGCGCTGGCGCGTGGGGAACTGCGCACCATCGCCGCGACCACCTGGCAGGAGTACAAAAAATATTTCGAAAAGGATCCGGCGCTGGATCGGCGTTTTCAGCGTATCCAGATTGAAGAGCCGGACGAGAACAGCGCGGTGGTGATGCTGCGGGCGGTGGCCGACAAGCTCGAGGCACACCACGGCGTGCAGATCCTCGATACCGCCATCCGCGAGGCGGTGCGTCTGTCGCAGCGCTACATCTCCGGGCGCCAACTGCCGGACAAAGCCATCAGCGTGCTCGACACTGCCTGCGCCAGAGTGGCGCTGGCGCAGCATGACGTGCCGCCCCAGCTTGAGGAGATCCGTCAGCAGCAGGCGGCCATCGAAGAAGAGAGTGAACGCCTCAACCGCGAGTTGCTGGTGGGCGTCGATCATCACGACCGACTGTGTGAACTGGAAGCGCTGTCGGAGAAACTGCACATTCAGGCGCGGGAAGTGGAAGGGCGCTGGCAGGATGAGCGTCAGCGGGTCGGTGAACTGCTCGCTGCCCGCCAGCGGATGCTGGATCTCAGTGCGCGGCTGGACGATGACGAGGAACTGGAGCAAGAGCTGGTGGAGTGCGCGGCGCTGATTGGCAAGCTGGAAACCGCCGCTGCCCAACTGCGCGACGAGGTGCCGCTGGTGCCGGATTGTGTCGATCCCGCCACGGTGGCGGCGGTGATCGGCGGCTGGACGGGCATTCCGCTTGGGCAGATGCTCACCGACGAAGCCCACGCTCTGCGTACGCTGGTTGAACGGATGAGTGCTCGGGTAATGGGTCAACAGGCAGCGCTGGAGACCATCGCCCAACGCCTGCGCGCCTATCGCAGCGGCCTGACTGACCCGCAAAAGCCGGTCGGCGTGTTCCTGCTGGTGGGGCCAACCGGCGTGGGCAAAACCGAAACCGCGTATGCGCTGGCCGACGCCCTGTACGGCGGTGAACGCAATCTGATCACTATTAATCTTTCTGAGTACCAGGAGGCGCACACCGTCAGCCAGTTGAAAGGCGCGCCGCCGGGCTATGTGGGCTATGGCAGCGGTGGGGCGTTAACCGAAGCCGTGCGCCGTCGTCCCTATTCGGTGGTGCTGCTCGACGAAATCGAAAAGGCGCACCCGGACGTGCTGGAGGCGTTTTATAACGTTTTCGATAAGGGCGTAATGGAAGACGGCACCGGACTGATTGTCGATTTCAAAAATACGGTGATGCTGGCGACCAGCAACGTCGGCGCGGAATTAATTCTCGACACGCCTGCGGGGGAATTAAACAGCGAGCGGTTCAACGAGGCGCTGCGCGAGGAACTATTAACCCATTTCCGCCCGGCGTTTTTAGCAAGGATGACCACGGTGGCCTATCGCGCACTGGATGAGGAGATATTGAAGGGGATTGTGCTGGCGAAACTGGAGAAATTAGCGCAGCGATATTTCGTGGCGACGGGAGAGAAATTAAATATGGAGTATGGATTGGTAGAAAGGGTAATGGAGAAATGTAAAGGAGTGGGGGCCAGGGATGTTGAGAATCTGGTGGTTGAGGAAGTGATGGAGAGAAAATTACAAGTTATTAATTGAGTCGTATCTATAAAAGGAGAATAATATGTGGTCATTTAAATGGGATGATGGTGATACGAAACTTGCCTTGTTACGAACGAACCCTGAGTTGGCACTCTTACAGTATGTTTTTCTTGTCGATATTGCTGAAGGTGAAATTTTAAATTCAGGGAATTGTAGTGTGACGTGTGTTAAAGTAAAAGATAACATATATAAGTTGATATTAACAAATAGCTCCGGTAGTGATTGGTATTTCCCCTTTGTTACCAATGGATTGGGAGGGGTTGGAAGTTGTGAGGTTCCAATTCCTCAAAAAAATGGAGCGTTGGCCATATCAACAGGAATGAATGGTTGTGCATTACAGGTAAATAAAAATGATAGAAAATTTATCTTTTTTCATGATTCAGATGGGACATCATTAGGTAAAATTACTGTGCAGGGAAAATGCGTCTGTAGAGTGGAATATAGGAATTATGCTGGCCCTTATTATTTTGGTGAAAAATTTTTAAAAGAAAAGAAATTTGGTTGTGGCTATTTTTCATATTATCCTATATGTGTACGCCATGAAGGTAAATGGAAGGTTTTTTATTCTGGGGTATATCACTCCCCAGTTAGTAATAAATATGAAAAATTATTTGATGTTTTTCCATGTAAAATGTCTTTTTATGACAAGTGAATGAATTTAATTATAACCACCTCCGCGCCGTTAACCGGGCAACAGACCATAATGCCATGGTTTTGGCGTAGTAAAAGCATTTTTAATGATGCTTTTAAAAGTACCTTTTGTGGCCTATACTAAAACCTCATTAACGAGGAAACAACCATGCCATTTCACATACTGACCAAAACCGCAGCCAGCATCACCGACCTGAAACGTAACCCGATGGGGACGGTCAACGCCGGGGATGGCGAAGCGGTGGCGATACTGAACCGCAACGAGCCTGCCTTTTATTGCGTGCCGCCTGCGGTTTATGCGTATTTGCTGGAGCAAGCAGAAGACGCCGAACTAAACCGCATTGCTGACGAACGCGAAGGTGGAAAGCGAATAAAGGTATCTTTAAATGATCTGTAATTACGTTATTTTGGATGCAGAACTGCCGGATGGCGGCTTTGCCTTATCCGGCCTACAAAGACTGCACATTCTGTAGGCCCGGTAAGCGTAGCGCCACCGGGCATAACGTACTCGACAAATATAAAAGGAATTTCATATGTCAGATTCCACCATCATCAAGCTTACCTCCCCAACATTAACCGATCTGGTCGCCGCCACCGCGCAGACCGATTCCCGGCTTAACGGCCTGACCACCGCCACCGTCGCCGCCACCACTTCCGCGCCGTTAACCCTCGACAACGCGCTGGCAACGCATCTGACCGCCACCATCAACAACGCCGATTACGACGGGCTGATTGCCGAGGCGCACCAGCTTCCGGCGACCAGCAACGCCGATCGCTATCAGTTTGTGCTGCGCCCATGGCTATGGTGGTTGACGCTCTCCAGCAATAACCGCGTCTTTCAGAACCTCAGCGCGCAGGAGATCGTCGAGAAGGTGTTTAAGGACGCCGGGTTTAGCGACTACAAATTCCAACTGAAAAGCAAACCGGCGAAGCGTGAATACTGCCTGCAATACAACGAAAGCGATTTTAATTTTGTCTCGCGGCTGCTGGAGCAGGAGGGAATTTTCTGGTTCTTTACCCACGCAGCAGGCAAGCACACGCTGGTGCTGGCGGATGATAACAGCGCCTTCCCGCCGATTACTGGCGATAAAAAGGTCAAGTATCAGGCGGCAGCAAGCGGCGCGCGGGAAACCGGCATGATTCGTTCGGCGCAGCTGCGTTTGCAGGCCACCGCGCAGGGGTTCCAGAGCAGCGACTATAACTACGAGCAGCCAAAAGCGGCGCTGTTTGCGCAGGGCGGGGAGAAGAAGGGCGAGATGCAGTATCAGCATCCGGGGCGTTTTAGCGTTAAAGCCGAAGGCGACGCGCTGGCGGCGTGGAAGGTTAACGCCCTGAAGGCGCAGGCCAAACAGCTGGTCGGTGAAAGCGACTGCGCGGCGCTGATGGCCGGGCACTGGTTCACCTTAACCGAGCACGACGACGAAGCATTGAACATCGACTGGCTAATCACTGCTGTCAGCCACGAGTACGACGGCGAGCACTATCGCAACCGCTTTACCGCCATTCCAAAAGCCACGCTATACCGCCCGCAGAGCAGCACGCCAGTACCGTTTATGCATACCCAGACGGCGACGGTGGTTGGCAAGTCGGGAGAAGAGATCTGGACCGATAAGCTTGGTCGGGTGAAGGTGCAGTTCCCGTGGGACAGAGAGGGTAAAAATGACGAAACCAGCTCCTGCTGGCTGCGGGGCGCCACCGTCTGGAGCGGCAACGGCTTTGGCGCGCAGTTTATCCCGCGCATCGGTCAGGAAGTGGTTGTGAGCTTTATCGACGGCGACCCGGATAAACCGCTCATTACCGGCTGTGTGTATAACGGCGCGAATGCGTTGCCTTATGCGCTTCCGGCGAATCAAACCCAGTCCGGGATAAAAACCCACAGTGAAAAAGGTTTTAACGAACTGCGCTTCGACGATAAAAAAGATGCCGAACTGCTGGCGATGCAGGCGCAGAAAGACTTCCTGCTTACGGTGCTCAACGACAGCAAAACGACTATCAGCCATGACGACATTCAGAGCGTCAAAAACGATCGCACGCGCACCGTTGAAGAGGGCAACGAAGCGGTTACCCTAAAAAAAGGCAATCGCACGGTGAAAATCGAAAAAGGCAGCGACACGCTGGAGGTAAAAGAGAAGCGCAGCGTCACGGTGAAGGGCGATCAGGAACACGCCATCGACGGCAACGAGACGCATAAGGTAAAGGGCAACTACACGCTGAACGTCGACGGAAACCTGACGATTAAGGTCAGCGGTACGCTCACCCTGGAGAGCGGCAAAACGTTGGACATCAAGAGCGGAGCGGGCCTTAACGCCAGCGCGGCGACAAGTATGAAGCTGGATGCCACCAACATCGCCAGTGAAGCGAAAGCCTCACTGACGCAAAAAGCCGCGACGATAACGCATGAAGCGAAAGCCACGCTCACCAGCAAAGCCAGCGCCACTCAGACCGTGGATGGCGGCGGGATGCTGGTGATTAAGGGCGGGATGGTGAAGATTAATTGATGAGCGATACGCTGGAGTATCAACAGGATAGCACCCTGCTACGGGCAAATTTTGCAAATGACCAGCTTAACGGTGAAACGCGAATTGAAGAAAACGGACGCCTGCTGGCGGTTTTGCATTATCAGCAGGGTGCGCTGAATGGGATTATGGAGCGCTGGTATCCTAACGGCCAGCTTGCCATGCAGCAGGCGTATCGTGAGGGCAAGCCGGACGGTATTGCTCGTTACTTCTCGGAAAATGGTGAGCTACTGCGAGAAGAGCAGTGGCTTAACGGTCAACTGCACGGCGAATGCCGCAGCTTTTATCCTTCCGGGCAGGTACAGCTACGTGAACAGTGGCAGCAAGGGCTGCGCCACGCCCTCAGCGAACAGTTTTATCCGGGCGGGACGCTTGCCCAGCGTTTATCTTATGAAAAAGGGATAATGAAAGGTGAGGCGCAACGCTGGTTGCCGGATGGGCGCGCCATTGATGCCACGGGTAAAGCGCAGTCGCGAATGAGCAAATGGACGGAGAGGCTGTGAAAAGCCTCTCCAGAGCGCCTCTTAACGCAAATGATGTACCACCTGGTTGTTGCCGCCGCGCCAGATAAGCCCTCTCTTTATGTAAGCAGGGGGCGATATCTCATCTTGTATGCTCAGGCAGGTATAAGTCCTGCACCATTAACAATCATGGGATGCTAAGCTTCATCACTAAAATTTGTTGCAAGAAAAAGCCGCCAGTGACTGAAATTCCGGAGGCTTTTTACTGTCCGAGTGTACGATGACCTCGCTGTTCGGTTTACGTCGCCAGACCGCCATCATTAGTGCATCCGGCTCTCCATTTAAATGTTGGCAAACGCCATTGCCACGTCAGTGTAGCGCGATGTATAGGTGTTTCTGGCTTCCGTCCTCAGATAGGGATTACCTTCTGGTAGACGCCAGCGGAACAGGTTCTTGCCTTGCCCCACCAACCGGTACAGGCATATCGCCGTAACGACTGCGTTTGCGGAAAAGCCTGCGCTTCTGGTGAGTTACTTGGATGAGGAATGTGCGTAAAGTAAATTTACATTCACAAAATCCTGAATAAATCTACAGACAACTCTTTTTTAGCAAAAAAGAGTTTCCTCTTTTCACGCTCACTGACCGGATGTAAGCTCCGTATTGCACAATGCTGTCGTCGACAGCGCCCATGCTTCATGGCCTGAAAGAAGCGCCTGAGGAACTCAGGATGGCAGCCCCTACCGGTGAATACCTCCGCAAACGCCGGCTCGCAGTTGACTGCGACAGAGGTCAAATTTCACACTTATCCTTTTAACTGCCCCAGCCTGCTGGCAATCAGGCTTTCCTGCACCGCATAGCGCATAATGGCTGTGGTGCGCTGCTGTATCCGCGCGGCGGTTTCCAGATTCCCCTTTTTCTCAGCCACCCGCAGCGGGATCAGCAGATCGGCGGTTTTCAAATCGGTGACAGGAAATTTGCCTATGAGCGGGAAAACATGCAGCTCCAGCGAGCGCTGGATTTTTGCAGCGTGGTTTTCTGACCAGCGGATATTTTTTGCCAGCCACTTTCGGGCAACCTCTTCAAAGGTATTGCCGCTTTTTTTCGCCTGTTTCTCCTGTCGCTTTTTCTCACCTGGATCGTCCCCAGCGCTGAGGGTAGCTTTGGCTTCTTCACGTAGCTTACGGGCATTCGCCAGTGAGACAACAGGGTAAGCGCCAAACGCCAGCTTCTTCTCTTTACCGCCAAAACGGTACTTGAGTTGCCAGAGTTTAGAGCCATTGGGTTTAATCAGCAGGTACAGGCCTTGAGCATCGGTAAGCTTGTAAGGTTTATCGAGAGGTTTTGCGTTGCGGATAGCGGTATCGGAGAGTGGCATGGTGGGGCTCCATAGTTTATCGAACCGACAGGCCCCCAATTAAGCCCCCAAAAACTATGGATGTCAAAAGACCCATTGGTATTCAATGATACCATCGGGTCTCTTTAACTTACTGATTTTTATATGTCCTCGGACTTACTGAGACATCCCAAGACAAAAATATGGTGCCCGGACTCGGAATCGAACCAAGGACACGGGGATTTTCAATCCCCTGCTCTACCGACTGAGCTATCCGGGCAACGAGGCGCATTAAAACCGATTCGCTTCGTTTCGTCAACGAAATTTCTTCAATTCAATGCAGACTGCACAATCTATCACCAGATTGCTGGTATTGCACGCATTCTCAGGCAAAAAATGCAGTCCATGCAGCGGAAAGCGGCATTGCCAGTAGCAGAGCAGGAAGCATATTAACGACCGCGAACATTTTGATTCCACAAATGCGTAAGCCGGTTGCCAGCAGCAATAATCCGCCTACAGCGCTAAAATCGGCCATCATTGCAGGCGTTGTCAGCGGCAAAATCAACGCAGCACAGGTGACCAAAGTTAACTGGATTGCCAGCACCGGCACGCAAATGGCTGATACCGCAATACCCAGCGAGCAGGCGAAGATGGCGGCGGTGAAGAAATCGAGAAAAGACTTAGCGATTAAAATATTAGGGTCGCCAGTCATCCCTTCATGCATCGCCCCAAAGATCCCAGTACCGCTGGCGCAAAAAAGCACAATGATTGCTACATAGCTTTGGATAAAAGACTCATGCGTTGCATTTACATCTGATCTGGTGAAAACCTGTTGTGCTTTAGCTACAGCAGCGTTAATCCCTTTTTCCAGATAACAAATCTCGCCGATTAACGCGCCGACCAGCGTTGCCAGAACCATGACTGGCAGATTGGCGCACTTAATTACCAGTAAAATCCCAATACCCAGAGAGGCCAGCCCGAAAATAGAGGTCATTGAGACTCGAATACGTTCTGGTAAATGCTGGCTGAGTAGTGTGCCGAGAACACCGCCACATAAAATGGCGCTGGCATTAATAAAAGGTCCGATTACCACATTCGCTCCTGATTACCCGTTATCGTCTTGATGCTAAAGGCAATGGCCCGGGTGTGTTTATGTTTTCAGATTGCATTATTATGACGCTATCGATCGGAAAAATGGGTGTTTATCTGCAAGATATATGCATAGGATTTTGTCTTGCGCCTGATAGTTAAAGGTGCCAAAATTGCGCGAATTTTCTCCTGTCTGACGGGGCTGCCTGGGATGAATATATTCCCCCTACATCGCCTTCAACATCGCCTTTATGCGCGAAGATTGCCCCTTCCTGCGATATTTTTTCACTCTCCCACTATGCGGTGACGGCAACGCACGCTCACTGCAGGATAACAGTAAAATCAGAGGCTATCTGCTTTTACTGATGTCTGGCGGTCGGGGCTGGTTACCAGTTTGACCTGTCATTTCGTAGGGCGAAGCAATGCAGCTTTGCCCGGGGCTTTTGACTTTCCCGAAACAGGTTTTTGCGCTTATGAAATCAATGAATATTGCCGCCAGTGGTGAACTGGTCTCTCGCCTGTCTACCCATCGTCAGGTGGTGTCGCTGGACAGTACCGATTTTACTGATGTTGCGGCAGTCGTCATTACTGTTGCGGACAGCCGCAGTGGGATCCTTTCGTTGCTTAAACGCACAGGTTTTCATTTGCCCGTGTTTATTTTTTCAGAGACTGATGTGGGTGTACCTGCAGGCGTTGAGGCAATTATTCGCGGTAATGCACAGGACTGGCTGGAGCTTGAGTCCGCAGCCTGTCGTTATGAGGAAGAGCTGTTGCCGCCGTTTTATGACACGTTGACTCAGTATGTTGAAATGGGGAACAGCACCTTTGCCTGCCCGGGACATCAGCATGGCGAGTTTTTCAAGAAGCATCCAGCGGGTCGTCATTTCTACGAGTTTTTTGGCGAAAATCTGTTTCGTGCGGATATGTGCAATGCTGACGTCAAACTGGGCGATCTGCTCATCCATGAAGGGTCGGCCAAACATGCGCAAAAATTTGCCGCTAAAGTTTTCCATGCGGATAAAACCTACTTTGTTCTGAATGGCACATCGGCTGCAAATAAAGTGGTGACTAATGCGTTACTGACGCGTGGCGATCTGGTGCTATTTGACCGTAATAACCACAAGTCGAACCATCATGGTGCTCTGATTCAGGCTGGAGCCACGCCGGTTTATCTGGAGGCGGCACGCAATCCGTTTGGCTTTATTGGTGGTATTGATGAGCACTGTTTTGATGAGGAATATTTGCGCCAGCAGATCCGGGAGGTTGCACCGCAAAAGGCCGAACAGCCGCGCCCGTTCCGTCTGGCAATTATTCAGCTTGGCACGTATGACGGGACGATCTACAACGCCCGG
>NZ_CAWLWU010000002.1:3595396-4041567 GCF_963864895.1 Citrobacter sp. S-77 | reverse complement strand
GGCAGGTGATCGACAAGATTGGCAGTCTGTGTGATTACATCCTGTTTGATTCTGCCTGGGTCGGATATGAGCAGTTTATTCCGATGATGGCCGATGGATCGCCGTTGTTGCTGGAGCTTAATGCTAACGATCCGGGGATTTTTGTTACCCAGTCGGTGCATAAGCAGCAGGCCGGGTTCTCGCAAACCTCGCAGATCCACAAAAAAGATAACCATATTCGTGGTCAGGCGCGTTTCTGCCCGCACAAACGTCTGAACAACGCGTTTATGCTGCATGCCTCTACAAGCCCGTTTTATCCGTTATTTGCCGCGCTGGATGTTAACGCTAAAATCCATGAAGGAGAGAGCGGGCGTCGTTTGTGGGCAGAATGCGTGGAGATGGGGATTGAGGCACGTAAAGCTATCATTGCCCACTGTAAGCTGCTCCAGCCCTTTATTCCCCCCGTGATCGATGGCAAACCGTGGGAAACCTATCCGACGAAAACCATCGCCAGCGAGCGTCGCTTCTTTAGCTTTGAACCGGGCGCGAAATGGCATGGTTTTTCCGGTTACGCGTGCGACCAGTATTTTGTCGATCCCTGCAAACTGTTGCTGACCACTCCTGGCATTGATGCGCAGACCGGGCAATATACCGAGTTCGGCATCCCGGCAACGATTCTGGCGCATTATCTGCGCGAAAATGGCATCGTGCCGGAGAAATGCGACCTCAACTCAATTCTTTTCCTGCTGACGCCTGCAGAAAGCGCAGAGAAAATGGCGCAACTGGTGGCTATGCTGGCGCAGTTTGAACAGCATATTGAGGACGACACGCCGTTGGCTGATGTGCTGCCTACCATCACCAACAAATACCCGGTACGCTATCGGGATTACACGCTGCGTGAGCTGTGCCAGGAGATGCACGATCTGTACGTCAGCTTTGATGTGAAGGATCTACAAAAGGCGATGTTCCGTCAGGAGAGTTTGCCGGTCGTGGCGATGAATCCGCAGGACGCCCACAGTGCCTTTATCCGTGGTGACGTTGAGCTGGTGCGTATTTGTGATGCCGCGGGTCGCATTGCGGCAGAAGGCGCACTGCCTTATCCTCCTGGTGTACTGTGCGTGGTACCGGGAGAAGTATGGGGTGGGGCGGTTCAGCGTTATTTTCTGGCGCTGGAAGAGGGCGTTAACCTGCTCCCAGGATTCTCGCCGGAGCTGCAAGGGGTCTACAGTGAGACCGATGCTGACGGAATTAAGCGTCTGTTTGGCTACGTCTTGAAGTAAGCGCCATCCGGCAAAAAAAAGGTCACCGACAGGTGACCTTTTCCAATAAATGAAGATTAATGCGCGACGGGTTGGGAGCCAGCCGGTACGCGAACGTGTTTGTATTTAAACAGTGCCACGAAAGCGAATGCCAGAACCAGTGAATAACCTGCGAAGATCAGCCACACGGTCTGCCAGTCAGTAATACCATTCAGTGTATAGTACTCAACCACTTTACCGCTCACCAGACCGCCCAGAATACAGCCGAAGCCGTTGGTCATCATCAGGAACATACCCTGTGCGCTGGCGCGAATTTCAGGTCGCACTTCTTTTTCCACAAATACGGAACCCGAGATGTTGAAGAAGTCGAAAGCACAACCGTAAACAATCATCGACAGAACCAGCAGCACGGTACCGAACGGAGTCGGATCGCCGTAAGCAAACAGACCGAAGCGCAGCATCCACGCCACGATACTGATAAGCATGACGTTCTTGATACCGTAACGGCTTAAGAAGAACGGGATGGTCAGGATAAACAGGGTTTCAGAAATCTGCGAAATCGACATCATCACCGAGGCGTGTTCAACGATAAAGCTACCGGAGAACAGTGGGTTGTTATCGAAGCTGTGCAGGAAGGTATTGCCGAACATATTGGTAATTTGCAGCTCTGCACCCAGCATCATTGAGAAGATGAAGAAAATAGCCATACGCTTGTTTTTAAACAGCGCGAATGCATCCAGGCCGAGCATTGACGTCCAGCTCTGGTTTTTTTGCTGATTGGCAACCGGTATATGCGGCAGCGTCAGGGTAAACAGTACCAGTACCACGGATAATGTCGCGCCGATGTAAAGCTGCATATGACTCAGTTCAAAGCCAGAGAAGCTTACCGCCCACATGGCCAGAATAAAGCCGATGGTGCCCCAGATACGAATTGGTGGGAAGTCGGTGACAATATCCATTCCGGCAGATTGCAGGCGATAGTAAGAGATAGTGTTGATTAGCCCTAACGTTGGCATATAGGCCAGTGAGTTAAGCAAGATTACAAAGAACATGGCCCCTGGCGTGGTGACCTCGGCGGCGGCGAACAGTGTTCCTGCGCCGACCAGGTGGCAAAGTGCATAAACCCATTTTGCACTGATCCATTTGTCAGCCACGATCCCTAACAGCGTTGGCATAAATACGGCGGCAATCCCCAGGGAGCTATACACTGCGCCAATGGATGCACCATCGAATTTAAGGGTGACAAACATATAAGAGCCGAGGGTCGTGAGCCAACTACCCCACAGGCAGAACTGCAGAAAGGAGAGGACTTTCAGCTGCAGCTTAAGATTCATGTTAATTTCCTCACACCGTAATGCGGATGAATGTTTTAAAAGGCACATTTGCCGTTGCAATATGATGTGATTCTATCAATGAGAGACACTCTTTTTTTGTTAGCTGTGACAAATATTTGCAAACAATTTCTAATTGCAAGGTAAAAGAGTGACGGAGTTAACACTTTTGCTCTCCTGACATCCGTTAGCGGAGGTGTCAGGAGAGGACGATGTTAACGTCGACGATAGGTTTTCTGTGCGGAATTAACCTTGTAAAGATAACGACGTGATTCTGCGGATGGATGTCGCGTAGTCAGGGTTTGATAAACATCCCCCGGGGACATGCTGTTGATAATATTTGCGGCCTGAATCTTATCGCTGGAGAAAACGCGCAGCACGCTACCCGCCCCGCCGTTATAGGCGGTGATCACCGCATAGCGGCGCGAGGTCGGATTATCAATACCGCCCAAATAGACATTGTTGAGCATCGCCAGGTAGGCTGTACCCGTGTCGATGTTACTGGCCGGATCAAACAGGAAGCTGCGGCTTGGCGTACCCGAACGCCCCTGAGAGCGGAATACATCTTTCCCGGCGCTGTGTTGTACTACCTGCATTAACCCCAACGCATCGGCATGACTGACAGCATACGGGTTAAAGGACGATTCGGTCTGCATGATTGCCAGAATCAGCGATTCGTCGACACCGTACTTCCGCGATGCCTGCCGTACCATGCCGATATATTTATGTGCTCGCTTATCAAGGTGGTTTGGCACCAGATTGATCGTCACGCTATAGATGATGCGCAGGCCGTTGCTGCGGCTCTTAAGTCGCGTTTGTAGCAGGTAATTCGCGAAGTTTGTTGCACGCCCCTCCCAGCGAATGGGCTGACCGGTATTATCAACCACCTGCCCATACAGGAACGGCTCTTTGGAAATCTTGATATCATCGACATCGGAATAGAGATCGATAGATCCGGGATCATCGCCCATTAGCAATGTCTTGATGATCGCCCGACGCAGGTGTCCGGCGGGATCTGTCCCGGCGATGGTCTCAACGGTTATCGTTCCGTCATCAAAGTTGATGTGGCTGCGGGTTTGATACTGATCGGTATACTTTACGTAGTCTTTCGGACCCGCAATCAGTACTTCCTTGAATCCCCACAAATTCTCAATGTTATGAGCAAATTGCCCCATCAGAATATCAAAACCGTTGGTATCCTTGACCCAGGCTTCGTTATAGGTATCGCCTTTTTTGGTCGAACTGGAACAGGAGATGAGCAACGGCGCAATAACGGCAAGCGCGAGAAATTTTTTCATCATTCCGGGAGTGCGTGTTGTGTTTGTTGTTGTATCGTTTTGCCGGAGGGTGTTGTGAGCACCTTATCCGGCCTACGAAATTGTCAGCAAGAGATGCTTATTTTTTATCTTCCGGCGTATAGCCTTCAATATGCACGTCCTTACCTTCAAACAGGAAGTTAATCATTTCCTGTTCCAGCAGCTTACGGTGTTCGACGTTCATCATATTCAGCTTCTTTTCGTTAATCAGCATGGTTTGCTTATGCTGCCACTGTGCCCACGCTTCTTTCGAAATCTCGTTGTAAATGCGTTTTCCCAGTTCGCCTGGGTACAGCTGAAAATCCTGACCTTCTGCATCGCGTTGCAGGAAAGTACAAAAAATCGTTCTGCTCATAAAAAATCCTCTCTATTAACCGACACGTTAAACATGCGTACCGGTACGTAATTGCTGTAACAAACGCTCCACGGGAGCCGCCAGTCCTACCGACGGCGGTTGCGCTAAGTTATACCAGAGCGCATTGCCTTCATCCATGCATGAGGTGAATGAAGACACGGGAAGCCACATAGGCACAATATCTAAATGGAAATGGCTAAAGGTGTGGCGAAACGCATTAAGTTGAGTCAGATTATCTGCGTTAATGTGCCGTTGCGCCAGCCACTGACGTAGCCCATCTTCATCTTCAAACTGCGGAAAACAGTACAATCCGCCCCATAAACCGCTTGGTGGGCGCTGCGCAAGCAATACCTGATCATCATGCTGCACCAGTAAAAAATAGCCTGTACGTTCTGGTAATGTCTGTCTGGGTTTTTTACCGGGGTAAAGTGACCAGCTTGTGTTGGCACTAGCCACACAGCCATTTTCTAGCGGGCACAGGGAACATTTGGGCTTCGAACGCGTACAGACCATCGCCCCTAAATCCATCATTGCCTGATTAAACCGCTCAACGCCTTTAGCTGGCGTAACCTGTTCGCTCAAATCCCAGAGCTTTTTCTCGACCTCTTTTTTACCTGGCCAACCGCTGACAGCATAACAGCGAGCCAGCACGCGTTTAACGTTGCCGTCGAGAATCGGAAAATGCTGACCCAGAGAAAGCGAAAGGATCGCGCCAGCGGTAGAACGCCCGACGCCTGGCAGGGCTGCTACTTCATCAAAGGTTTGCGGAAACGTTCCGCCGTGTAGTGTCGCTACCTGCTGAGCGGCTTTATGGAGATTACGAGCACGGGCGTAATAACCCAGACCGGTCCATAAATGAAGGACCTCATCCAGCGGTGCCTGTGCTAAGTCAGTAACCGTCGGGAAGCGCGCCATAAAGCGATCAAAATAAGGAATAACTGTCGCAACCTGCGTTTGTTGCAGCATGACCTCAGAGAGCCATACTTTGTAAGGCGTCTTGTCAATTTGCCAGGGCAGCGTTTTCCGTCCGTATTTGTCGTACCAGCCCAATACCTGAGCTGAAAATTGAGACGCTTGCATGGTTACCGTTTCATAATGACTGGGGGCAAGATTGCAGCACAGCGGCAACGGGGTGTAAACCGGAACTTTCCGCTGCTCACTTTCTTCCTTTACTTGCATCCGGCAACTAACTTTGGATAATGCCCGTTTTCAGAACTCAAACACAGCAGACTAAACTTTTATGAAGAACGACGTCATTTCACCGGAATTTGATGAAAACGGCCGCCCTCTGCGCCGGATTCGTAGTTTTGTTCGTCGCCAGGGGCGACTGACCAAAGGGCAGGAACACGCGCTGGAAAACTACTGGCCGGTGATGGGCGTTGAGTTTAGCGAAGAGCCTGTGGATTTTGCCGCGCTGTTTGGCCGTGAAGCGCCAGTGACACTTGAGATTGGTTTTGGTATGGGCGCTTCGCTGGTGGCCATGGCTAAAGCTCGTCCGGAACAGAATTTCCTCGGCATTGAAGTGCACTCTCCGGGCGTCGGCGCGTGTCTGGCCTCAGCTCATGAAGAGGGTGTCGAGAACCTGCGCGTGATGTGCCATGATGCCGTTGAAGTACTGCACAAAATGATTCCTGACAATTCTTTATCAATGGTTCAGCTCTTTTTCCCTGACCCGTGGCATAAAGCACGTCATAATAAACGCCGTATCGTTCAGGTACCATTTGCTGAGCTTGTTAAAAGCAAGCTGAAACTGGGCGGCGTTTTCCACATGGCGACCGACTGGGAAGCCTATGCGGAACACATGCTTGAAGTGATGTCCTCCATTGACGGATATAAAAACCAGTCAGAGAGTAACGATTATGTACCGCGCCCGGAATCGCGCCCGGTAACCAAATTTGAACAACGTGGTCATCGTCTTGGCCATGGCGTATGGGACTTAATGTTCGAGAGGGTGAAATAATGGCAAAGAACCGTAGCCGTCGTCTGCGTAAAAAAATGCATATCGACGAATTCCAGGAATTAGGATTTTCGGTTGCATGGCGTTTCCCGGAAGGCACATCTGAAGAGCAGGTTGATAAAATCGTTGATGACCTTATCAATGAAGTTATCGAGCCGAACAAACTGGCCTTTGACGGCAGCGGCTATCTGGCCTGGGAAGGTCTGATCTGCCTGCAGGAAATTGGCAAATGTACTGAAGAACATCAGGCGATTGTCCGTAAGTGGCTGGAAGAGCATAAACTTGAAGACGTGCGTACCAGCGAACTTTTCGATGTTTGGTGGGACTAAGTAGCAAAGGGTCGGCAAATGCCGGCCCGATTTGTATTGAGGGATAGATATGATGCGCAAAACGCTGCTGGCGGCACTCCTAACGTTCACGGCGATGGCCGCACATGCTGATTACAAGTGCAGCGTCACTCCACGAGACGATGTGATTTTAAGTCCGCAAACGGTGCAGGTGAAAGGTGAAAACGGCGATCTGGTTATTACGCCGACCGGCAATGTCACCTTCAACGGTAAACAATACACCCTGAGCGCTGCGCAGCGTGAGCAGGCGAAAGATTATCAGGCGGCGTTGCGTAGCAGTCTGCCGTGGATTGACGAAGGTGCCAGAGCGCGCGTTGAGAAAGGTCGCGTGGCACTGGATAAAATCATCGCCAAAGAAGTGGGCGAAAGCAGTAATATGCGCGGTCGTTTAACCAAGCTTGATGCTCAGTTGAAAGAGCAGATGAACCGGATAATCGAGCATCGCTCCGACGGTCTGACCTTCCATTATAAGGCGATAGATCAGGTCCGCGCTGACGGGCAACAGCTGGTGAACCAGGCGATGGGCGGCATTTTGCAAGACAGCATTAACGAAATGGGAGCGAAAGCCGTGCTCAAAGGCGGCGGTAACCCGTTGCAGGGCGTGCTCGGTAGCCTCGGTGGCTTGCAAACGTCAATTCAGAACGAATGGAAGAATCAGGAACAAGATTTCCAGCAGTTTGGCAAAGATGTTTGCGCGCGCGTCGTAACGCTGGAAGATGACCGTAAGGCATTAGTTAACGGTCTGAAATAACATTCACTTCTCTTTAACGGTACAGAAACATTCTGTGCCGTTTTATTTTGTATTTTCCTGTTATTTTGATATCCACCTCTAAGAACGACAATTTCATGGAAATATAAATCTGGTTAATTGGACAATGTCACATTATTCATCTGTGAGATAGACATAATGCGGCAAATTCAAGTAACTGGAGAAATAACATGGAGTTTTTCAGGAAAACGGCACTTGCTGCACTGGTTATGGGATTCAGCGGCGCGGCGCTGGCATTACCTAACATCACCATTTTAGCCACTGGCGGAACGATTGCTGGCGGTGGTGATTCCGCAACAAAATCCAACTACACGGCAGGCAAAGTCGGTGTAGAAAATCTGGTAGATGCGGTGCCGCAACTGAAAGATATCGCTGTGGTCAAAGGCGAGCAGGTTGTGAATATCGGCTCCCAGGATATGAACGATGAAGTCTGGTTAACGCTGGCGAAGAAGATCAATGCTGAATGTGATAAAACCGACGGTTTCGTAGTCACGCATGGTACGGACACCATGGAAGAAACCGCATATTTCCTCGACCTGACAGTCAAATGCAACAAACCGGTGGTACTGGTAGGTGCAATGCGTCCATCTACTTCAATGAGCGCCGATGGTCCGTTTAACCTGTATAACGCGGTGGTAACGGCGGCAGATAAAGCCTCTGCAAACCGTGGCGTGCTGGTGGTGATGAATGACACCGTACTGGATGGTCGTGATGTGACCAAAACCAATACCACTGATGTTGCTACCTTCAAATCCGTTAACTACGGCCCGCTGGGATACATCCATAACGGCAAAATTGACTACCAGCGTACGCCTGCCCGTAAGCACACTACTTCTACGCCGTTCGATGTGTCTAAGCTGACAGAACTGCCGAAAGTGGGGATTATCTACAACTACGCTAATGCTTCTGATCTGCCGGCAAAAGCGCTGGTAGACGCAGGTTATGCAGGGATCGTCAGTGCGGGTGTAGGTAACGGTAACCTGTATAAAACGATTTTCGATACCCTGGCGACTGCCGCGCATAAAGGTACCGTGGTTGTGCGTTCTTCCCGTGTACCAACAGGTGCCACCACGCAGGATGCTGAAATCGATGATGCGAAATACGGATTTGTCGCTTCAGGTTCGCTGAACCCGCAAAAAGCACGTGTGCTGTTGCAACTGGCGTTGACGCAAACCAAAGATCCGCAACAGATCCAGACGATGTTTAATCAGTATTAATCTATAAAGATAGCTGCGCTTATCGTCTCTGAGCCCCCAGGCCTGATAAGCGCAGCGCCATCAGGCCTGGCTATTTTCAGTGTTATTCCGCTAAAAACAATTCCAGCAGAGAGTTTAAAAACAGCTTACCGTGTCGGGTAATCTGCCAGAACTCTTCGTTCTCTGTCAGATACCCCTGCGTGATAGCCTCATCAATCTCTTTACGAATAACGTCTTCGGTAAGCCCGGTATATTGGGTAAATTCAGCACGCGGCGCGGCTTCAAGTAAACGAAAACGGTTCATAAAGAACTCGAATGGTTTGTCGGTCTGCGCCACATCACGCTGGCTTTCCTGGTAGCGCCCCTGCATATATCCGCGCGGGTGTCGCGTTTTGGTGGTGCGCAGGATGCGTCCATCTGGAAAAGTGACTTTGCCGTGAGCTCCGCAGCCAATACCAAGATAGTCGCCAAAACGCCAGTAGTTCAGATTGTGCTGACACTGATAACCCGGCTTAGCATAGGCTGATGTCTCATACTGCTGATACCCGGCGGCGGTCAGCAACCGATGGCCCTGCTCAAAAATATCCCACAGCGCGTCATCGTCCGGTAATACCGGAGGGCGTGAGCCAAAGAGAGTATTGGGTTCAATGGTGAGCTGATACCATGATAGATGAGGCGGGTTGAGCGCGATCGCCTGCTGCAAATCGCCCAGGGCCTCTTCCAGGGTCTGATCCGGCAAGCCGTGCATCAGATCAAGATTAAAGCTGCGAAGCCCCAGACCGTTCGCCAGATTGGCGGCGCGTTTGGCTTCTTCCGGCCCGTGTATACGTCCCAGGCGCTCAAGTTTAGTTGCGCTGAAACTCTGCACACCTATGGAGATACGGTTCACCCCAGCGTGTTGATAATCGACAAAGCGATCGGCTTCTACTGTACCGGGATTCGCCTCCATCGTGATTTCTGCATCAGCCGCCAGATTCAGGCGTGCGCGCACACCATCCAGCAGCGTTTGCATTGCCGGCCCTGAGAGCAGGCTTGGCGTGCCACCACCAATAAAAATCGTCTTTACTTCACGACCTTGTGCGTACGCAACGTCGGCATCCAGATCGCTCAGCAGATGCTGAACATAGTCATCATGGGGAACTTCACCCTTCAGCGCATGCGAATTGAAATCGCAGTAGGGGCATTTCTGCACACACCACGGGATGTGAATATAAAGACTCAGTGGTGGAAGCTTAACCATTACGCAGGGCATCCAGCAGCAGCTTCAGCGCTTGTCCGCGGTGGGAGATGGCGCTTTTCTCTTCACGAGTCAGTTCTGCCGCGGTTTTACCTTCAGACGGTACAAAGAAGATCGGGTCGTAGCCAAAACCGCCGTTTCCGACAGGCTCGCGGGTAATCACGCCCGGCCAGGTTCCGTGACAAACAATTGGCGTTGGATCGTCCGCATGGCGCATATACACCAGCACGCAATGGAACTGTGCCTGACGTTTCTCTTCAGGGATATCCCGCAGGGTGTGCAGCAGCTTTTCCAGATTCTGTTGGTCGGTAGCATCTTCTCCTGAATAGCGAGCGGAATAGATGCCTGGTGCGCCGCCCAGGGCGTTGACAGCCAGACCCGAGTCATCGGCAATTGCCGGCAGTCCGGTGATTTGCGCAGCATGACGCGCCTTCAGAATGGCGTTTTCAATAAAAGTCAGGCCGGTCTCTTCAGCGGAGTCAACGCCCAGATCTGTTTGGGCGACAACATCAAGCCCGAAATCGCTCAGGAGAGAGGCGAGCTCACGCACTTTACCGGCATTGCCGGTTGCGAGGACAACTTTTTGCATGGGATACCTAATCAGTTAGTGCCGCAATTTCTGGCGGGATTTGTTGCGGATGAATGATTTTAACCTGTTTGTGACGGCCAAGCTCGCCCTTCTCAATAACAACCTGGCTTTTCGCCACGCGGAATTGTTTACCGAGAAATTTAACCAGATGACTGTTTGCCTGGCCATCGACCGGCGGGGCGGTAATGGCGACTTTTACTTCGTCGCCATGTAAACCCACAATACTGTCCCGGCTGGCTTTAGGCTGAATATAGAGCCGTAAAACCAGACCGTCATCGCAGGGTGTTACGGCACTCATAACGCCATCCACAGCCCCGGCAGCAGCATATTACCTGTCGCCTGTAATACCTCTGCAATCCCCATGTTGATGACATAGAGCAGCAGTACCAGGATCATCGGGGAAAAGTCGATTCCGCCCATGCCTGGCAGTATGCGACGGATAGGACGCAACAGTGGGTCCGCCAGTTGAATCAGCACGTACTCCACGGGGCTACGACCCTGGCTGACCCAGCTCATGATGGCCATGACCAACAGCACCCAGAAAATCAGCAGCCCAATGGTTTTCAGAACAATAAGTACGGCGGCGATCCAGATAATCGGCTGGAATGTGACCACTTTGAATAGCACTATTGCCTTGATAAAACTGAGAATTAACGCGATTACTAACGAGGCGCTGTCGATTGGTCCCATCGGAGGGATAATACGGCGTAACGGCCCAATAATGGGCTGCGTGATTTTCACAATGAACTGTGAGAACGGGTTGTAAAAATCACAGCGGGACCACTGCATCCACACGCGCAATAGCAGCGCCATGGTATACAGCTCAATTACCGTTGAGAGCAGGAAGGTCAACGTATTCATGGTGTTCCTTAGTTTTCCTTAATTTTTTGTGTAATCACGAGCACCAAAAATAGCAGTGCCAATGCGTACCATCGTGCTACCCGCCGCGATGGCAGCATCCATATCATCAGACATTCCCAGTGAGAGCGTGTCGATATTTGGGTAGCGCGTTTTCAGCCCGGCAAATGCTACAGCCATTTGCTGTGCAACTTCAAACTGCCTTACATAATCTGACTCTGGCGCCGGGATCGCCATCAGACCACGCAGGGTAATGCGTGGCAGTGCGGCGATCTCAGCGGCCAGGGTATCAAGTTCAGCAAGTTGAATGCCTGACTTACTGTTCTCATCGCTGATATTAATCTGAATCAGAACATTCAGCGGTGGTAAGTCTGTCGGGCGCTGTTCACTTAGACGGGTAGCGATACGCAGACGATCTATCGTATGGCACCAGTCAAAATGCTCAGCCACCAGACGACTTTTGTTGGACTGCAACGGGCCGATAAAGTGCCATTGCAGACCCTCTACGCCGCTTTCTTTGAAGTAGCGGATCTTGTCCACACCTTCCTGAACATAGTTTTCGCCAAAGGCACGCTGCCCTGCGGCGATGGCTTCTTCGATGGCGCTCGCAGGTTTGGTTTTACTTACTGCAAGCAACGTAACTTCTTCTGAAGACCGCCCGCAACGCGTCGCGGCGGCTAAGATTTTGTCCCGGACATGTGCCAGGTTATGCGCGATATCGTTCATTTTCCGAGGATGTTCATATGAATATGGAAGAAATAGTGGCCCTTAGTGTAAAGCATAACGTGTCGGATCTACACCTGTGCAATGCATGGCCTGCGCGCTGGCGCATACGGGGGAGGATAGAAATTGCACCGTTTACTGCGCCAGATGTGGAACAGCTGCTGATGGGCTGGCTCAGCGATCAACAACAGGTACAGTGGCGGGAAAGTGGACAGATTGATTTTGCCATTGCGCTGGCGGACTCTCGTCGTCTGCGCGCCAGTGCATTTGCCCACCAACAAGGGACTTCGTTGGCCCTGAGGTTGCTGCCGGCCGCCTGTCCGAACCTGGAGGCATTGCAGACACCTGACCTTATATCTGAACTGCTACATAGTGAAAATGGGCTGATTTTGGTGACGGGAGCCACGGGGAGCGGGAAGTCTACAACACTGGCGGCGATGGTGGAGTACCTTAATCTGAACGTTGAAGGACATATTCTGACGCTGGAGGATCCTATTGAATATCGCTATACCAGCAAGCGCTGTTTGATCCAACAGCGCGAGATGGGGGCGCATTGCAGCTCTTTTGCCGCAGGATTAAGAGCTGCGTTGCGTGAAGATCCCGACGTTATTTTATTGGGAGAACTACGCGACAGCGAAACCATCCGCCTGGCGTTAACCGCCGCAGAAACCGGGCATCTGGTGCTGGCAACGCTACATACGCGTGGTGCGGCGCAGGCGGTGGAGCGGCTGGTGGATACTTTTCCCGCGCAGGAGAAAGATCCGGTTCGTAATCAACTGGCGGGTAGCTTACGGGCGGTGCTCTCGCAAAAGCTGGAAGAAGATAAGCAGGGAGGGCGAGTGGCGTTATTTGAGTTGCTGGTAAATACTCCGGCTGTCGGCAATCTGATCCGCGAGGGGAAAAACCACCAGCTCCCCGGTGTTATACAAACCGGGCAACTGGCAGGTATGCAGACTTTCGCTCAGAGCCTGCAGCAGCGTCAGGCGCAGGGCAGGCTGTAATGGGCTGAGGGTTTATGCTGGAGCAAAATGAAACGATGACCTTTTAGTAACCCTGCTCGAAATAACTTTCGAGAATAACGACGGCAGAGGCGGAGTCCACTTTGCCTTTATTCAACGCACGGTATCCACCCTGCTCAAACAGACCGGAGCGCGCCTCCACTGTGCTGAGGCGTTCATCGTGAAGTGTCACAGTTACGCCAAAACGACCGTGAATTCGGTTGGCGAACTTGCGTGCGCGTGCGGTAAGGGGTTGCTCAGTGCCATCCATATTCAGCGGCAGGCCGACAATGACCTCATCCGGCTGCCACTCTTTAAGCAGGCGCTCAATCAAACTCCAGTCCGGCGTGCCATCCTGTGCTTTGATGGCGGGCAGCGGTCTGGCTGTACCGGTAATGCGCTGACCAATAGCCACGCCAATACTTTTGGTACCAAAATCAAAGGAGAGTAATGTTTCGCTCATTATGCATGCCCTGCCACGCCAGGCATGGTCAGAATATCTATCCCGATAAGTTTCGCTGCATCGCGCCAGCGATCAGCAATCGGTGTTTTAAATAAAATGTTGAGATCGGCGGGGGCTGTGAGCCAGGCGTTATCCAGCAATTCTTGCTCCAGCTGACCTTTTTCCCAGGACGAATAACCTAGCGCGACCAGTACTTCGGAGGGTTGTTCCTGTGTACCTAAGGTTTCTAATACATCGCGGGAAGTCGTGATAATGGTGTTATCTGAAATAAGAATACTGGATGCGAAGCGCGAAGGCGGGGTATGCAGAATAAACCCACGATCTTCTGCCAGTGGGCCGCCAAGCATCACGGCTTTATCCAGACGAATAGCCGGGTCACGCGCCTCTGGTGTAATCTTCAGTTTTTCCAGTATCCCTTCAATCTGTAAATTTTCCAGGGGTTTATTGATAATAATCCCCATCGCGCCGTTTTCATTATGCTCACAAATGTACACCACGGAACGGCGGAAAATCGGATCCTGGAGAGCAGGCATGGCAATAAGAAAGTGATGCTGTAAATTCATTGTCAGAGGTTCTGTTTCCTGGTTCAAAAAAGCAACAGTGTGCAGTATGTGGGGAAAGCCCTTAATTGTCACTCATGTAAGGCGTCTTTTGCCGGAAAGTAGCGCTTTTCCGGTTTGTAGGAGGCGAAAAACGTAGGCCGGATAAGACGCTTTAGCGTCGTCATCCGGCATTAAACGCTTTATTTCTGCAGACGTGCCTCGATAGCATCCATCAACATACCGGTAATGGATACCGGGAATTCTGCTTCAATCTCACGAATACAGGTCGGGCTGGTGACGTTAATTTCCGTCAGGCGATCGCCAATGATATCCAGACCCACAAAAATCAAGCCTTTGGCTTTCAGGGTGGGACCAATGCGACGCGCAATTTCCCAGTCGCTGTCGGTTAACGGACGAGGTTCGCCACGACCACCGGCGGCCAGATTGCCTCGGGTTTCTCCACCTTGTGGAATACGTGCGAGGCAATACGGAACGGGTTCGCCATCAACCACCAGCACGCGTTTGTCACCGTCTTTAATCGCCGGCAGGTAGTTCTGTGCCATACAGTAGCGGGTGCCGTGCTCGGTCAGCGTTTCAGCAATTACGCCCAGGTTCGGATCGCCTTCCTTCACGCGGAAGATAGACGCTCCGCCCATGCCGTCCAGCGGTTTAAGAATGATATCGCTGTGTTTCTGCCAGAAGGCTTTCAGTTGTGCTTTGTTGCGTGTGACCAACGTTTCCGGGGTCAGGTCGGCAAACCAGGCGGTGAACAGCTTTTCATTACAATCGCGCAGACTCTGCGGTTTGTTAACGATCAGTGTCCCTTTCTCTTCTGCGCGTTCCAGAATATAGGTCGCGTAGATAAACTCGGTATCAAACGGCGGATCCTTGCGCATCAGAATGACGTCCAGGTCTGCCAGCGGCAGATCCTGCTCGCTGTTGAACTCATACCATTTGTCGTAGTTCTGCTCTACGCTCAGGGTACGCGTACGGGCGCGGGCTTCACCGTTAATCAGATAAAGATCGGCCATCTCCATATAGTGAAGTTCGTAACCACGGCGTTGTGCTTCCAGCAGCATAGCGAAGCTGGAATCTTTCTTGATGTTGATGCTTGCGATGGGATCCATCACGATGCCGAGCTTGATCATTGTTCTTCTCCGTTAAAAGCCCAACCTCTTAGGCTATTTTTCTTGCCAGTTTAAACCTGGGCAGTGCTCGCAATCCTCACGTACTGCGTGTACGCTCCGGTTGCTGTGCGCTGTCCGTGTTCAAACTAGCTGCGACAATTACGCCTAATAGGGCGGTCTTAGCCCAGATCACCAAAACGCACCTGTAGCGCGGTAATGGCGGTGAGCGCAGTTGTCTCAGTACGCAGAACGCGAGGTCCTAACAGGATATCAGTAAACTGATAACGTGCGGTCATGGCAATTTCATCTGCCGACAACCCACCTTCCGGGCCAATCAGCAACCGGATGCGCTCTACGGGTAGCGGCAGAGTGTTGATGCTCGCGCTGGCGCGAGGATGAAGGTTTAGCTTCAATCCCTCATCCTGTTCGGCGCACCAGGCTTCCAAATCCATCGCCGGGCGAATTTCAGGTACCCGGTTACGACCGCACTGTTCACAGGCAGCAATAGCTATTTTCTGCCACTGCTGGAGCTTCTTGTTCAGGCGTTCACTATCCAGTTTAACGCCGCAGCGCTCAGAAAAAAGTGGCGTAATGAGGCTTACACCCAGTTCAATCGATTTCTGGATAGTAAATTCCATCTTTTCGCCGCGAGACATAACTTGTCCAAGATGGATATGCAGCGGTGATTCACGATCGTCATGCTCAGCGCTAAGTACTTTCACATCCACACTTTTCTTGCTGGCATGGGTGATTTCGGCGTCAAATACTTGATTGCTACCGTCAAACAGTTGTAGCGCCTGGCCTGCGCCCATACGCAGCACGCGGCCGATATGGTTGGCGGCATCTTCACACAATGAAATTTGGCTGCCGGAAGAGAGTGGTTCAGGGTGATAAATGCGAGGAATGCGCATAGTTAACCATCCGCGTCATGGCCCAGAGCAACTTAAAGGTCAGGGCATGGGTTAAAAATATTGACGCTAGTGTAGGTTAGCTCTTTTGCGCCTGGCAAGCGCGTTGCACGTATGGGTTATGGTTACCCTGTACCTTAGCGATGCGTTCGTCGCGTTCACACTCCCAGTCCGTCACCGGATATTGCTTATTCCAGGCATTAAAAAGCTGGGTTTGCTGGCGGGAAAGCGTCAGATTGTACTGGTCGCGCATATAAAAATAGGTACGAGCAATGGCACCACGAGCGCGTACAGGCGGCTCGGCCACTTTTTCTTTAAAGTCGACCTTCATGGCGCACTGTCCGTACTGACCTTCACCGCCGTTCCACTGGCTGTACATGAAGTTAGCTCGATCGCCATTCACTTCACCCACCGCCGGTTGCAGGTTATGCATATCGCTTTCCATTTTGCGATAGACCGGATCTTTGGCACAGTTTTTACGTCCGCCGTCTTGCCAGCACTGGCGCTGATGACCAAATTGCCAGGCTGGCACGACATGTTCCCATTCAATACGGCTGGCACGATTTTCATTTTTTCGCACTTTATAGCCGCAGGAGGCCAGGTCAACGACCCCTTTTTTTCCCTGCCAGTTAATTTTACATCCGCAGTAGAAATCGCCAGGCGCATCGGCGTTAACTTTTACTCCTGCCGTTTTCGCTTGTGAAAAACTGTTGATGCCTTCGGCTAAAACCGGACCAGATAGCGCTGTGGCCAGCAACGCCACGGCAAAAGAGAGATTACGGTACATCACGAACTCCGTGTCAAATCGAGCGCGCAACGTAGCGAAAGTTGTTCCTGTATGCAATCAGCAGGATCAGAAAAGTTCCTGATAATTCGCAGGATTATTCGGCAACCAACGGTTCACCGCAGTGGACGCAGCGATAAGTCGCTTCACCACGAACAACGCGATTGTGGCGACGGACAGTGAGCTGGTGCTCCTGGCACTTACAGTGGTAGGTATAAGTATTGCGTCGTACTGACTGAAGTTCGAACTGATGCGTGCGTCTGGCCGGTACGCCCAGCACATTCTCCATCATCCATTTCCACTCTTTACCGTGTGGCGGTACGCGGCCAAAGTATTTCCAGACCAGCAAATGCGCCAGTTCATGAGGAACGACCTCTTCAACGAACGCCTCGACGTTTTCCATCAACAGTACCGGGTTGAGGCGGATTTCATAGTTTTGCAGCCACGCCGTACCCGCTGCGGTGCCACGTTGTTGATAAACCAGCTTTGGTTCCGGGTAATTACGTTCCAGCTTTTGGTTTGCCTGGGCGAGTTTTTCCCGCAGGCTGCGCATTACGGCTTGCTGGATAGCGATGGGTAGACGGGAGGTTTTCATAACGCCAGAGGATAATGGGACAGGAAAAGGACTGCAAGAGGGAGGCTTCCCCCGGTGGGGGAGGAAGCCTCAGATGATTAGTCGTGTGCGCCGATTTCGCGCAGTTTACGGCCTTTCATCAGGTTACGTTCAATGTGTTCCAGAGAAACGTTTTTGGTTTCCGGAATCAGCCACAAGGTCAGGAAGATGAACAGGACGTTCAGACCACCGTAGACCCAGAAGGTATTGGCGCTTCCCAGCGAGTTCAGCATCGTCAGGAAGGTTGCGCCGACAATCATGTTGGCAATCCAGTTGGTTGCAGTAGAACAGGTAATCCCGAAATCGCGGCCTTTCAGCGGCTGAATTTCAGAACACAGTACCCAAATCAGCGGACCGGCACTCATTGCGAAGCCAACGATAAACATTAGCAACATCAACACTGCGAAGTACTGGGCAGCAGCAGAATGTATACCCACATGCATCATGGTACCCAGCACGCCCATACCAACGGCCATGACGATAAAGCCGAGGATCAACGTTGGCTTACGGCCCCAGCGATCAACCAGGCCAATGGCAATAAAGGTAGCCAGTACGTTGGTCAGGCCAACGATAACGGTGCCCCACATCTGCTCAGTGGTGTTGGTGTAACCCGCCAGTTCAAAGATTTTTGGCGCGTAGTACATGATGACGTTCATCCCGGTGAATTGCTGCATCACCTGTAACAGCACGCCGAGGAATACCGCGCGACGGAAGTTGCTGTTCTCTTTAAACAGAGCCCAGCCACTCTGTTTCACCTGCAGGCTTTCACGAATTTCATCCAGCTCGCGCTTGGCTTCTGCGCTGGTATCTCGCAGGCGCAACAGCACCCGTTCGGCATCAACAAAGCGACGTTTGGCGGCGAACCAGCGTGGACTGTCCGGCAGGAAGAACACGCCAACCAGTAGCAGCAGAGCAGGGATGATAATTACGCCCAGCATCCAGCGCCATGCACCGCTATAGCTAAATGCGGTATCGGACAGATAGGCGCCGAGGATCCCGATGGTGATCATCAACTGATACATGGAGATCATGCTGCCACGGATCTTTTCCGGCGCAATTTCGGACAGGTACAACGGTGCGGTGTAGGACGCGACGCCAACCGCCAGGCCCAGCAGTACGCGGGAGAGGAGCAGCACTTCAACATTCGGTGCGGCTGCGGAGAACAGCGACCCTGCGACAAACAGGATGGCGCCGATCATCAGGCTTTTTTTACGCCCCAGCTTGAAGGAGAGCCAGCCACTGCCGACAGCCCCTACGGCTGCACCAAACATCATGGAACTCACCACCCATTCCTGAGTGTGTGCGGAAATTTGAAACTCGTCGGTAATGAAAGGTAAAGCACCGGCAATAACACCGATATCCAGGCCAAAAAGTAATCCTGCCAGGGCTGCAAGAAAGCAGACAAAAAATGTCATGGCTTTGTTGGAACGCCCCTGTTTTTTATTGTCAGGCATGATGCCCTCCGGTTGGGTAGCTAGTTTTGTTGATGTTAAGGGTAGGTGAGTACGGAGTAAAAAAATGCGATTTTCATCACATTAGTGTAATCGCTTACACTAACATTCATATTGATTATGTATTATCTTATTGAAAATAAAGATTTTTAATAATGGTGTTTGGTGAGTGATTGCCTGGAATTAAGACGATGCTGAAAAAATATGTAACAGTATTGAAACTATAGAAATAAGGCAATGTGAATTCAGTGTGAGTTGATATTAACTGAATGTAATCGCTTTCATTTGTAGTGAAAGTCACGTGTAAAACGCATTGCCAGTGGGCTGAGTTGTGGGCGAGGCGAAGGCAAAAAAAAAGACCAGCCTTCAGGCTGGTCCTAATTTGCTGTCTGTTGCCGGTGAATTACTTCAGACCGGCAGCATCACGCAGCAGTTGCGCTTTGTCAGTTTTTTCCCATGGGAAATGTTCGCGACCAAAGTGACCGTAAGCGGCGGTTTCTTTGTAGATCGGGTGCAGCAGATCCAGCATCTGAATCAGGCCGTACGGACGCAGGTCGAAGAACTCACGAACCAGCAGGGTCAACTGTTCAGAAGGTACTTTTTCAGTACCGAAAGTTTCCACCATGATAGAGGTTGGTTCAGCTACGCCGATAGCGTAGGAAACCTGAATCTCACAACGGTCAGCCAGACCTGCGGCAACGATGTTTTTCGCTACATAGCGGGCAGCGTAGGCTGCGGAACGATCAACTTTAGAAGGATCTTTACCAGAGAATGCACCGCCGCCGTGACGAGCCATGCCGCCGTAGGTATCAACGATGATTTTACGACCTGTCAGACCGCAGTCGCCCATCGGGCCGCCGATAACAAAACGACCGGTTGGGTTGATGAAGAATTTGGTCGAAGCAGTCAGCCACTCGGTCGGCAGTACTGGCTTGATGATCTCTTCCATCACCGCTTCTTGCAGTGATTTTTGATCGATGTCTTCTGAGTGCTGAGTAGACAGAACTACTGCATCAATACCGACGATTTTGCCATCGTCATACTGGAAAGTGACCTGGCTTTTTGCATCCGGGCGCAGCCAGGATAACGTGCCGTTTTTACGTACTTCAGCCTGACGCTGAACCAGACGGTGAGCATAGGTGATGGGAGCTGGCATCAGCACGTCGGTTTCATTGGTTGCATAACCAAACATCAGACCCTGGTCACCCGCGCCTTGCTCCAGCGGATCGGCACGATCAACACCCTGATTGATATCCGGGGACTGTTTACCGATAGCACTCAGGACAGCGCAAGAGTTAGCATCAAAGCCCATGTCGGAATGCACGTAGCCAATTTCGCGAACGGTGTTACGGGTGATCTCTTCGATATCTACCCATGCGCTGGTAGTGATCTCACCGCCAACTAAAACCATGCCGGTTTTGACGTAGGTTTCGCAGGCAACGCGTGCTTTCGGATCCTGCTCGAGGATTGCATCCAGAACAGCATCAGAAATTTGGTCAGCGATTTTGTCAGGATGCCCTTCTGATACGGACTCGGACGTAAAAAGGTGTTTTGCCATATTTAATTTCACCTAAGGAGAATTTGGTTAGCTCAAACTGTTGCGTGGAATAGTCATGTGTAGAAGATTCTACCATGAGTCTGCATATTACTGACACTGGCAGTCTGAGTGTTAATCGGTATAGATGGATTAACTTCTGGACGTCTATTTTAGGTTACTTCTCCGCACGATTTCCAGCTTTTTTTGAGTAAAGTCGTATTGCACTGAAAATGTAACTGGAAATTTTTCCTGACGGTGCTGGCAATGCGTGCATTTATCTTTTGCTTTTTCGCACTGTTGTCGGTATAAAACGCGACGCGCGGCTCAAATATCCGTCATAGTTCAAGTTGCATATGCATTGGCTTCCTGCAACTCGAATTATTTAGGGTAGACAAAAAGCACACGACGTTTTCATCGTGTTGCCACTTCCAGCCGGGTTAAAACTTTAGCTTTGGCTTGTGGGTTCGTTCTTTATGGAGCGACCATGGAGGTGATACGAGATAATGAACCGTTGTATTCTGCTGAATCTGTCACACCGTTCTGGTGTACATATGTCCCCCGCAATCTGCATCTTGCATACCTGCCGATGTTATACCCATCTCGGCGCTTCTCAGGACTCCAGAGCCGGTAACGGCAACTAAGGACTGAACAAGGGCGCTCTTGTTAAAACAAGAGTTTTCTCGTGGTTTCGCCGAACCGTCATCTTTAAGTTCGGTTACGTGTTTACAATGAAATGAAAAAGAAACCGGTCGCACAGTCGGAGCGTCAGCACTATCTGCTGGAAAATCTGCCTGTTTATGGGTTGTTATCGCGTCTTCGGATTGCGATAGTAGTCAACTGTTTTACACTTGTTAATAAAATCTGAGGTTCGCTATGTCTGACGACATTTCTATGGGTTCGCCTTCGTCAGCAGGCGGACAGGGTGTACTACGCTCCATGCAGGAGGTTGCAATGAGTTCCCAGGAAGCCAGCAAGATGCTGCGTACTTACAATATTGCCTGGTGGGGTAATAACTACTATGACGTCAATGAGTTAGGACACATTAGCGTGTGCCCGGACCCTGACGTACCGGAAGCGCGCGTCGATCTCGCTAAACTGGTGAAAGCCCGTGAAGCGCAAGGCCAGCGCCTGCCTGCATTGTTCTGCTTCCCGCAGATCCTGCAACACCGTCTGCGTTCAATTAACGCCGCGTTTAAACGCGCGCGGGAATCTTACGGCTATAAAGGCGACTACTTCCTTGTTTACCCGATCAAGGTCAACCAACACCGCCGCGTGATTGAATCGCTGATCCATTCCGGTGAGCCACTGGGGCTGGAAGCGGGTTCGAAAGCCGAACTGATGGCTGTTCTGGCCCATGCGGGTATGACCCGTAGCGTTATCGTCTGTAACGGCTACAAAGACCGTGAATACATCCGTCTGGCACTGATTGGCGAGAAGATGGGCCACAAGGTCTATCTGGTCATCGAGAAGATGTCTGAAATCGCTATCGTGCTGGATGAAGCTGAGCGCCTGAATGTGATCCCGCGTCTGGGCGTGCGTGCGCGTCTGGCATCACAAGGTTCTGGCAAATGGCAGTCCTCCGGCGGCGAAAAATCCAAGTTCGGTCTGGCGGCAACGCAGGTTCTGCAACTGGTTGAAACGCTGCGTGAAGCAGGGCGTCTGGATAGCCTGCAGTTACTGCACTTCCACCTCGGTTCGCAGATGGCGAACATTCGCGATATCGCGACCGGCGTACGTGAATCTGCACGTTTCTACGTTGAACTGCACAAACTGGGTGTTGATATTCAGTGCTTCGATGTGGGCGGCGGTCTGGGCGTGGATTATGAAGGTACGCGCTCGCAGTCTGACTGCTCGGTCAACTATGGGTTGAACGAGTACGCCAACAATATCATCTGGGCGATTGGCGACGCCTGTGAAGAAAACGGATTGCCGCACCCGACGGTGATCACCGAGTCTGGCCGTGCGGTAACCGCGCATCATACCGTACTGGTGTCTAACATTATTGGTGTGGAGCGTAACGAATATACCGAGCCGACCGCACCGGTTGAAGATGCTCCACGTGCGTTGCAGAGTATGTGGGAAACCTGGCAGGAAATGCACGAACCAGGTACCCGTCGTTCGCTGCGTGAATGGCTGCACGACAGCCAGATGGATCTGCACGACATTCATGTTGGCTATTCATCCGGTACGTTCAGCCTGCAGGAGCGCGCCTGGGCGGAGCAACTGTATTTAAGCATGTGCCACGAGGTGCAAAAACAGTTAGATCCGCAAAACCGTGCGCACCGTCCAATCATTGATGAACTGCAAGAGCGTATGGCGGACAAAGTGTACGTCAACTTCTCACTGTTCCAGTCAATGCCGGATGCGTGGGGCATCGATCAACTGTTCCCGGTTTTGCCGCTGGAAGGGCTGGATCAAGTGCCTGAGCGTCGTGCGGTATTGCTGGATATCACCTGTGACTCTGACGGCGCTATCGACCACTACATCGATGGGGATGGTATTGCCACCACCATGCCGATGCCGGAGTACGATCCAGAGAACCCGCCGATGCTGGGCTTCTTTATGGTGGGTGCGTATCAGGAAATCCTCGGCAACATGCACAACCTGTTCGGTGATACCGAAGCGGTTGACGTGTTTGTCTTCCCGGACGGCAGCGTGGAAGTTGAGCTATCTGACGAAGGGGATACCGTGGCGGACATGCTGCAGTACGTACAGCTGGATCCAAATACTTTGCTGACGCACTTCCGTGACCAGGTCAAACAGACCGATCTGGATGATGCGCTGCAACAGCAGTTCCTCGAAGAGTTCGAGGCAGGTCTTTACGGATACACATACCTGGAAGACGAGTAAGGCTGTCCCGGTTCGCTTGAACCGGGACAAATTAACGGCGATAATTCGCCCATATAAGTAGCTACGTAAATCAATCCCTTCCTCGTCGGGCTTAACGACGCGGAGGGGATTTTTTTTCACCGATTTTAAAAGAGGTCAGTACATGAGCACCTTAGGTCATCAATACGACAACTCCCTGGTTTCTAACGCCTTTGGTTTTTTGCGTCTGCCAATGAATTTCATGCCATACGACAGCGACGCCGATTGGGTGATTACCGGCGTCCCTTTTGATATGGCAACGTCCGGTCGTGCGGGTGGCCGCCATGGCCCGGCAGCGATCCGTCAGGTTTCCACCAACCTCGCCTGGGAACATAACCGCTTCCCGTGGAACTTCGATATGCGTGAGCGCCTGAACGTAGTGGACTGCGGCGATCTGGTTTATGCGTTCGGTGATGCTCGTGAAATGAGTGAAAAGCTGCAGGCGCATGCAGAGAAACTGCTTTCCGCGGGTAAACGTATGCTCTCCTTCGGCGGTGACCACTTCGTCACTCTGCCGCTGCTGCGCGCCCACGCTAAGCACTTCGGTAAAATGGCGCTGGTACATTTTGATGCTCACACCGATACCTACGCCAACGGCTGCGAATTCGATCATGGCACCATGTTCTATACCGCACCGAACGAAGGTCTGATCGATCCGAACCATTCGGTACAGATCGGGATCCGCACTGAGTTCGACAAAGACAACGGCTTTACCGTATTGGATGCCTGCCAGGTGAACGATCGTAGCGTTGATGACATCATTGCGCAGGTTAAGCAGATTGTGGGTGATATGCCGGTATACTTGACTTTTGATATCGACTGTCTTGATCCGGCGTTTGCTCCGGGAACCGGTACGCCGGTGATCGGCGGTTTGACCTCCGATCGTGCAATCAAGCTGGTGCGCGGTCTGAAGGATCTGAACATCGTTGGGATGGACGTCGTAGAAGTCGCTCCGGCCTATGACCAGTCCGAGATCACCGCGCTGGCGGCGGCTACGCTGGCTCTGGAAATGCTTTACATCCAGGCAGCGAAAAAGGGCGAGTAACCGGTATCGGACTATTTTGCTCGCCATTTTGAACCCGGGCAGTGCTCGCCATCCTCACGTACTGCGTGTACGCTCCGGTGGCTGTGCGCTGTCCGTGTCCAAACTGGCTTCGCCAATAACGTCCGATATCATCGCAGAATAAGGCTAAAACTACTTAATCCCATCCGCGCTCATGCGATCGCGAATATGTTGAGCTCGTTCTGCTGATGCCGGATGATCGTCAAACATCGTGCTTTGACGTCCTTCCTCCAGTTTCGCCAGCTTCTCAAAACTGGTTGCTAACCCTGCCGGGCTGATGCCACGTTTGCGCAACAAATCATACGAGTAATCATCCGCTTCGGACTCCTGACGCTGGGAGAACTGTGAGTTCACCAGTTTTTCACCCAGATCGCCCAATTGTGATTGTGACAGGCTGCCGACGATCCCGCCCGCAGAGGCCGCCGCGGCACGTACGGCGTTGGTTCCCAGCGCAACCTGCATACCTTTTTTCACGTGACCCAGCGCGACGTGACCCATTTCGTGACCAATGACCGCCTCAACTTCATTATCGGTCATCATATCCATCAGACCGCTATAGACGCGGATACAGCCGTTTGCCATGGCAAAGGCGTTCACATCTTTCGCCATGTAGACTTTGTAGTTTACCGGCTGGCCGTTGATATTATCGCCAAGCGCAGCGGAAATTTTACTTAAACGCGTCGCATATTCGCTGCCCGCCGGGGCGATGGTCGCTTTGCTGTCCATATCCTTACAGGCCTGATCGCTCAGCGCTTTAACCTGGGCATCGCTCAGGCTGTAGGCCTGAAAAGCCTCCGCACCTGAAGAAAGCAGTCCGTTGGAGTCCATATTCTGGCAACCGGTCAATGCCGTAGCCATGCTCATAGCAAGCAGTAAAGCGCGAATTTTCATTTTTTCTCTTCCGCACAAAGTCAGGATTATTCTAAAAAATGCGTGGCTTGCAGATAAACCGACGCTCGGCCTAAGTATAAAGAAAAGAACAATAAGCATGCGAGAAGATTGCGCAACTTACGAGCATGATCCGGAGATTTCTGAAGCGGTAAAAGGATGCTCCATGTACATGACACGCGGCTTGGGTTACATTGTTGGCACTTTTTTCCGGCGTAGCCCAAAACGCGCTGTCGTCAAGTCGTTAAGGGTATGGCCTTCATTATCCGATCTGGAGTCAAAATGTCCTCACGTAAAGAGCTTGCCAATGCTATTCGTGCGCTGAGCATGGACGCAGTACAGAAAGCCAAATCCGGTCACCCGGGCGCCCCGATGGGGATGGCTGACATTGCCGAAGTCCTGTGGCGTGATTTCCTGAACCACAACCCGAATAACCCATCCTGGGCTGACCGTGACCGCTTCGTGCTGTCCAACGGCCACGGCTCTATGCTGATCTATAGCCTGCTGCACCTCACCGGCTACGATCTGCCGATGTCTGAACTGCAGAACTTCCGTCAGCTGCATTCAAAAACTCCGGGTCACCCGGAAGTGGGTTATACCGCGGGTGTGGAAACCACTACCGGTCCGCTGGGTCAGGGTATCGCTAACGCGGTTGGTATGGCTATCGCTGAAAAAACACTGGCGGCGCAGTTTAACCGTCCAGGCCACGACATCGTTGATCACTTCACCTACGCTTTCATGGGCGATGGCTGCATGATGGAAGGTATCTCTCACGAGGTATGCTCCCTGGCCGGTACGCTGAAACTGGGTAAACTGATTGCGTTCTACGACGACAACGGCATCTCCATCGACGGTCACGTTGAAGGCTGGTTCACTGATGATACCGCGAAGCGTTTCGAAGCTTACGGTTGGCACGTAGTTCGTGGCGTAGATGGTCACGATGCTGATGCGATTAAACGCGCAGTAGAAGAAGCTCGTGCAGTGACTGACAAACCGTCTCTGCTGATGTGCAAAACCATCATCGGCTTCGGTTCTCCAAACAAAGCAGGTACGCACGATTCTCACGGCGCACCGTTGGGCGACGCTGAAATCGCACTGACCCGTGAACAACTGGGCTGGAAATACGCGCCGTTCGAAATCCCGTCTGAAATCTATGCTCAGTGGGATGCGAAAGAAGCAGGCCAGGCAAAAGAAGCTGCATGGAACGAGAAGTTTGCTGCTTATGCGAAAGCCTTCCCTCAGGAAGCGGCTGAATTCACCCGTCGTATTAACGGTGAAATGCCGTCTGACTTCGATGCGAAAGCGAAAGAGTTCATTGCTAAACTGCAGGCTAACCCGGCGAAAATCGCCAGCCGCAAAGCATCGCAGAATGCAATCGAAGCGTTTGGTCCTTTGCTGCCGGAATTCCTCGGTGGTTCTGCTGACCTTGCGCCTTCCAACCTGACGCTGTGGTCTGGTTCTAAAGCGATTAACGAAGATGCCGCCGGTAACTACATCCATTACGGTGTACGTGAATTCGGTATGACCGCTATCGCGAACGGTATCTCTCTGCACGGTGGTTTCCTGCCGTACACCTCTACCTTCCTGATGTTCGTGGAATATGCCCGTAACGCGGTACGTATGGCTGCGCTGATGAAACAACGTCAGGTAATGGTCTATACCCACGACTCCATCGGCCTGGGTGAAGATGGCCCGACTCACCAGCCCGTAGAGCAGGTTGCTTCCCTGCGTGTTACCCCGAACATGAGCACATGGCGCCCATGTGACCAGGTTGAATCCGCAGTAGCGTGGAAATACGGCGTTGAGCGTCAGGATGGCCCGACCGCGCTGATCCTCTCCCGTCAGAACCTGGCGCAGCAGGAACGTACCGAAGAGCAACTGGCGAACATCGCTCGCGGTGGTTATGTACTGAAAGATTGTGCAGGTCAGCCGGAGCTGATCTTCATTGCTACCGGTTCTGAAGTTGAGCTGGCTGTTGCTGCGTGGGACAAACTGACCGCAGAAGGCGTGAAGGCGCGTGTGGTTTCCATGCCGTCCACTGACGCATTCGACAAACAGGACGCGGCTTACCGTGAATCTGTACTGCCGAAAGCCGTTTCTGCTCGCGTTGCTATCGAAGCGGGTATTGCGGACTACTGGTTCAAATACGTGGGCCTGAACGGTGCTATCGTCGGTATGACCACCTTTGGTGAGTCTGCTCCGGCAGAGTTGCTGTTTGAAGAGTTCGGCTTCACCGTAGACAACGTGGTCGCGAAAGCGAAAGCGCTGCTGTAATTCTGATTACAACGGTAAACGGGTCGCTCAGGCGGCCCGTTTTTTTTGCTCATCAGGGCAGTTCCGTGATTAATTGACCGGATTCAAGACGCACTACGCTGGCAAAATGGCGCTGTGTGAAGGCAGCGTCATGACTGATTGCGACAACGCTGGTTCCCCTCTTGCGGCATACTGAAAGCCAGTTTTCAAATATGCTCAGCCAGTGCGTATCAAAATCCCGGCTGGGTTCATCAAGCAGTAAAATGGAGGGGGCGAGGGCTTCCAGGCTGGCGACGGCGACCATACGTCGCTGCGCTGTGTGCAAATCCAGTGGATGTGCGTCGGCGACGTCCTCTAACCCGCATAATTGCAGTGCTGCTGTGGTGCGTTGCGCAATCTCCGTTGCAGGGCGCTTCTGTAACCGTAAGCCAAAGGCCACTTCTTCAGCTACCTTGCTGTGAAAAATTTGATTTTCTGCTTCCTGAAACAGTACCCCGAGAATTTTGGCTCGTTCACGGTTTTTTAGTTGCGCAATGGGCATGTTCTGCAGGGTAATCTCACCCGATGAGGGAGGCAAAAGCCCTGCCATTACACGCAGCAGCGTGGATTTGCCTGCACCATTATCGCCAGTTAGCGCCAGCCATTCACCTTCTCTAAGCACTAACGAAACATCGCGCAAACAGTCTTCATTAGCGTTTGGCCAGCGATAGGTGACCTGATTCAGCGTTAACATAAGGGGAATAAAGCTCCGTTGCGCAATTGCCAGGCCCGCTGGCACTGGCTCAGAAAAGGGGAGTGATTACGCTCGAAAAGTACGACCAATGAATGTTGTATCTGTGCCCATTGTTGCAAGCGCTCCAACAGCATGTCGGTGGCCTGTGACGTCAGACGACTGAAAGCCTCATCCAGTATTAATATCTTAGGTTGCATCGCGAGGGCGCTGGCAATGACAACCCGTTGAGTTTCGCCGCCTGAAAGCGTAGCTGGATGGCGATGACGCAGTGATTGACATTCAGTCAGCGTAAGTGCCTTGTCAATTCGGCGCATTATCTCCGCTTCGTCCAGGCTGAGGTTTTCCGGGCCGAATGCCACCTCCTCCTCTACGCTGAAAGTACACCCTGAAAGCTGTAAATAAGGCGATTGCTGCACAAGCTGGATGGTGCAGGATTGCTCCACGAGCGACACCTCCCCGACGGGATTACCCAGCAGTGTACCTTTGCCCTCAATTTCTCCGGGAAGAAAATCCGGGTACCAGCCCGCCATCAGCTGTGCCAGCGTACTTTTACCGCTGCCGTTATCCCCAAAAATCGCGATCATGCCAGGCGCTGAGTAGTGAAAGTCAAAGCAGGCTGGCGGACGCGTGGCGTGTGTTGGGATATAGCGAAACTGCTCTAGCGTAACCATATCCACACTCCTGCTTCTGTCAGCATGGCGAACACCATGGTGTACCGGGCGATGCACTGTAATGTACTGTCTTCTGGTGCCCAAAGCGTGGTTCGTCTGCGGTGCAGGCGAAATGCCCGCATGTCCAGCGCTGCGCCGCGTACAACCAGATCGTTTAGCGCATTATGTGTTAACGGCACAATAAGTGCAGGTATGGCACGCAAGCGCTGATACCAGCGCTCATCCAGCGGTACGCCGCGAGCACGTTGAGCCTCATGAATGATCGCCAACTGCCGTTTGAGCTGCTCGACGACCAGTAGCGGACCTGCGAACAGATAGGCGACGCCGGGGGGCAGGCGGGAGGCGAACAGGGCGCGAATAAACCGCGATACCGGTACGTACTGCATCCACATCTGTGACGTTGATACAATCGCCAGGATCCGTAGCCACAGCGTGACGGCTCCGGCCCAGCGTTCTGGCGTGCGTGGTTGACCGCTGATCCACTCCGTCAACCATCCTCCGTGTACCAGCCACAGCCCAAACCCTAAGGGGAGCATCAGCCAGACCACATATTTCGCCCGGGGGCGCGTTGCTTTTATGCTCAGCAAACAGAGAAACATCGCCAGGCTGTAAACGGTAAGCGGTATTCCTGCCGGTAGCAGTAACGTCGAGCAGGCGGCAAACGCCCATAAGGTCAACGAGGTAAACGGATGCATTTAACGCACTGCAGACATCGTTGGAAAATGACGCGTTGTGCGCAACGGAAGCTGACGCAACAGTATCCAGACGATCACCGCCGTCAGAATTTTATCGACCAGATTCGCACCGATGACGGTGATGGCAACGGACTCCACCAGGTTCTGACCGACGGAATGCATCCAGGCGACAAATAAATCGGCACCGCTGCCGGTGACACCACCAAAAAGAGTGGTGCGGATAGGTACGGCGACGATTGTGACGGCCAGGGTAATAATCACGCCACTGACCACCACTTTCGGTAAGGTACGAAACCATCCTGCCCGCGCCAGCCATCCGGCAACCAGTCCGATAACCATTGCTACGGGAGCAAAGGCTGCGGCGATAGGATCGGTCAATAAACCCCAGAGCAGATTGGTAAGTAATCCTGTCAGCATCCCTACAATCGGGCCTAACAGCACCGCGCTGATTAAGGTGCCAATGGAGTCGAGAAAAATAGGCAGTTTCAACATACTGATTAGCTGTCCTCCGACCATATTGATCGCTATAGCAATGACAATCAGTACCAGTGACTGGCTGGAAAATTGGCGACGCGCCATAAAAGACCTCTTTAAAGTGAAGCGTTAGCGGGATGAGATAACCAGTTCGTCATAGCCGGAAACTGCGCAGGGCTGACGGCTAAACGCCAGACTTGTCAGCTCGCCAATAACCAGTTCCAACGTGGTACGCACGGTGCAGCCAGCCATCATATGGCCTCCCAGCATCGCGCCTTGTGGGTCGGATACCGAGAGATGAAGGTGCTCTCCGGTGAGCTCAAGCGTACCGTTCAGGGAGATGACTTCCCATGTTCCGGTCACTAATGTAGTTTCTTCGCGCCCTGCATAGCGTAAGGCTATGTTGGTCAGACTCCCGGTACAACCGGCTATCCAGGCAGCCTGGAGCTGATGCTGTTGTACAAAAGCGTGCAGTTGGGCAAAAACTTCCTGACCGGGTAATAAACGCAACGCGTGGAAGCGAGCTTCAGATGAGTGGGGGTAAAATGTGGCCATAGATTGGGGACTCCGAGACTCGGACGTAGCGCTGATAATATAGACGCAGGTAAGGGAGCTTTCTGATATAAATCAGGATTTGTGATACGGCAACGAAATTATCTTGCTACGCTTATTCACAATTCTGGGATATGGAATAAATTTAGCGATGAAGGGCTTTAAAATGTGACGTAAGTCAGATAACTGCGTTCTGTTGCTGGACAATCATTCCTTTTATTCCTTGTTTCGCTTATTCTAGCTGAAGCGTTTCAGTCGATTAAATGTTCGACAATTAATCAATCAGTCGCAGTTTGCGACAGGTAAGGTTTTCCTGAGCGGTTTGCTGCATTACTCTGTCAGCCACATCGTTTCTGAGAAATCCTTGCAGGAGACCTATGACCGTACGCGTAGCGATTAATGGTTTCGGTCGCATCGGACGTAACGTGGTTCGTGCTTTGTACGAATCCGGGCGTCGGGCGGAAATCACCGTGGTGGCAATCAACGAACTGGCGGATGCCGCTGGCATGGCGCATTTGTTGAAATATGACACCAGCCATGGACGTTTTGCCTGGGATGTTCGCCAGGAGCGTGACCAGCTCATTGTTGGCGACGACGCGATTCGCATCCTGCATGAGCGAACACTCGATGCGCTTCCATGGCGCGAACTGGGTGTTGACGTTGTGCTGGACTGTACGGGGGTCTTCGGTAGCCGCGAACACGGCGAGGCGCATATCGCCGCTGGCGCCAAAAAAGTGCTCTTTTCACATCCAGGTAGTCACGACATCGATGCAACCGTTGTGTTTGGCGTTAATCAGGAACAGCTGCGCGCTGAACACCGGATCGTTTCCAACGCCTCCTGCACCACGAATTGCATAATTCCCGTCATTAAATTGCTGGATGATGCTTACGGCATTGAGTCTGGTACTGTCACGACGATCCACTCTGCGATGCACGATCAACAGGTTATTGATGCCTACCATCCTGACCTGCGCCGCACGAGAGCAGCCAGCCAGTCGATTATTCCGGTCGATACCAAACTGGCAGCAGGTATCACGCGAATTTTCCCGCAATTTAACGATCGTTTTGAGGCGATTGCGGTACGTGTACCGACCATAAATGTGACGGCGATCGACTTAAGTGTGACGGTGAAAAAACCTGTAAAAGCCAGTGAAGTCAACCAGTTGCTGCAAAAAGCAGCACAAGGTGCATTTCATGGTATAGTTGACTATACGGAATTACCGTTGGTCTCTGTAGATTTTAACCACGACCCGCACAGCGCCATCGTTGATGGTACTCAAACGCGCGTAAGTGGCGCTCACCTGATCAAAACATTGGTCTGGTGCGATAATGAATGGGGCTTTGCTAATCGTATGCTCGACACAACGTTAGCTATGGCTGCTATTGGTTTCAGGTAAGGCGCGTGAGCGCTTGCAAAACTTTAAGAATCAACGAGAGGATTCACCATGTCTGTAATTAAGATGACCGATCTGGATCTTGCTGGTAAACGTGTTTTTATCCGTGCGGATCTGAACGTACCAGTTAAAGAAGGGAAAGTAACCAGCGACGCGCGTATCCGTGCTTCCCTGCCGACCATCGAACTGGCCCTGAAGCAGGGTGCAAAAGTGATGGTAACTTCCCACCTGGGTCGTCCTACCGAAGGCGAGTACAACGAAGAATTCTCTCTTCTGCCGGTTGTTAACTACCTGAAAGACAAACTGTCTAACCCGGTTCGCCTGGTGAAAGATTACCTGGACGGCGTTGATGTTGCTGCCGGTGAGCTGGTGGTTCTGGAAAACGTTCGCTTTAACAAAGGCGAGAAGAAAGATGACGAAGCACTGTCCAAAAAATACGCTGCACTGTGTGACGTATTCGTAATGGATGCTTTCGGTACTGCTCACCGTGCTCAGGCTTCTACTCATGGTATCGCGAAATTCGCTGACGTAGCATGTGCTGGCCCGCTGCTGGCTGCTGAGCTTGATGCGCTGGGTAAAGCTCTGAAAGAACCTGCTCGTCCGATGGTTGCCATCGTCGGTGGTTCTAAAGTTTCTACCAAACTGACCGTTCTGGATTCCCTGTCTAAAATCGCTGACCAGCTGATCGTGGGTGGTGGTATCGCCAACACCTTCGTTGCCGCGCAGGGTCACAGCGTGGGTAAATCCCTGTACGAAGCAGACCTGGTTGATGAAGCTAAACGCCTGCTGACTATCTGTGATATTCCGGTTCCGGCTGACGTTCGTGTTGCGACCGAGTTTTCTGAAACCGCACCTGCTACGCTGAAATCCGTTAACGACGTGAAAGAAGACGAGCAGATCCTGGATATCGGTGACGCATCTGCACAGCAACTGGCTGAAATCCTGAAGAATGCAAAAACCATTCTGTGGAACGGTCCGGTAGGTGTGTTCGAATTCCCGAATTTCCGCAAAGGGACTGAAATTGTGGCTAACGCCATCGCAGACAGCGAAGCGTTCTCTATCGCAGGCGGCGGCGATACTCTGGCAGCTATCGACCTGTTCGGCATCGCTGACAAAATCTCCTACATCTCCACTGGTGGCGGCGCATTCCTCGAATTCGTGGAAGGTAAAGTACTGCCAGCAGTAGCAATGCTCGAAGAGCGTGCTAAAAAGTAAGACACTAATGGGCAGGGATAACCTGCCCAATTTTTAGCGCGCTTTTAGAGCGCGCCCCCTTTCCAAGGCCGAAGATACAGGACTCGCAACATGTCTAAAATTTTTGATTTCGTAAAACCGGGCGTAATCACTGGTGATGACGTACAGAAAGTTTTCCAGGTAGCAAAAGAAAACAACTTTGCTCTGCCAGCCGTTAACTGCGTAGGTACCGACTCCATCAACGCCGTTCTGGAAACCGCTGCAAAAGTTAAAGCGCCGGTAATCGTACAGTTCTCCAACGGTGGTGCTTCTTTCATCGCCGGTAAAGGTGTGAAGTCTGACGTTCCTCAGGGTGCTGCAATCCTGGGTGCTATCTCTGGCGCGCATCACGTTCACCAGATGGCTGAACACTACGGTGTTCCGGTTATCCTGCACACTGACCACTGCGCGAAGAAACTGCTGCCGTGGATCGACGGTCTGCTGGACGCGGGTGAAAAACACTTTGCTGCAACCGGTAAACCACTGTTCTCTTCTCACATGATCGACCTGTCTGAAGAGTCTCTGGAAGAGAACATCGAAATCTGCTCCAAATACCTGGCGCGTATGTCCAAAATGGGCATGACCCTGGAAATCGAACTGGGTTGCACCGGTGGTGAAGAAGACGGCGTGGACAACAGCCACATGGACGCTTCTGCACTGTATACCCAGCCGGAAGACGTTGATTACGCGTACACCGAGCTGAGCAAAATCAGCCCGCGTTTCACCATCGCGGCTTCTTTCGGTAACGTACATGGCGTGTACAAGCCGGGTAACGTGGTTCTGACCCCGACTATCCTGCGCGACTCTCAGGACTATGTTTCTAAGAAACATAACCTGCCGCACAACAGCCTGAACTTCGTATTCCACGGTGGTTCCGGTTCGACTGCTCAGGAAATCAAAGACTCCGTAAGCTACGGCGTAGTGAAAATGAACATCGATACCGATACCCAATGGGCTACCTGGGAAGGTGTTCTGAACTACTACAAAGCGAACGAAGCTTACCTGCAGGGCCAGCTGGGCAACCCGAAAGGCGAAGATCAGCCGAACAAAAAATACTACGATCCGCGCGTATGGCTGCGTGCTGGTCAGGCAACGATGATCACCCGTCTGGAACAGGCTTTCAAAGAGCTGAACGCGGTTGACGTTCTGTAATTGACCCCTGCTCAACGTGACATGAGGCCCGCAAACGCGGGCCTTTTTTATGATTACAATATGCTGACGACAAAAATTTTGTGATCAATTTGGCAACAATGACGTTTTTTGTTTAACCTTGTCTGATTGCCAGCTCCTGTGGGGCGGCTTTAGTTCTCCCAATTGGGTAAGTATAAAAGGAATATTGAATGGAAGATTTGAATGTTGTCGACAGCATAAATGGTGCGGGCACCTGGCTGGTACGTAACCAGGCTCTGCTGCTGAGTTATGCCGTTAACATCGTTGCGGCTATCGCTATTATCATCATCGGGATGATTGTGGCGCGTGTTGTCTCTAACACCATTAACCGTGTGATGGTTGCGCGTCAAATTGATGCGACCGTTGCTGACTTCCTCTCTGCACTGGTACGCTACGGTATTATTGCATTCACGCTGATCGCCGCTCTGGGGCGCGTTGGGGTGCAAACGGCCTCGGTGATTGCTGTTCTCGGTGCCGCGGGTTTAGCTGTAGGTCTGGCCTTGCAAGGTTCACTGTCTAACCTTGCCGCTGGTGTGTTGTTGGTGATGTTCCGTCCTTTTCGCGCTGGTGAGTATGTTGATCTCGGCGGTGTCGCCGGAACCGTGCTCAACGTGCAGATTTTCTCAACCACCATGCGTACCTTAGACGGCAAGATTGTTGTTATTCCGAACGGTAAGATTATCGGCGGGAATATCATTAACTTCTCACGTGAACCGGTTCGCCGTAACGAATTTATCATTGGCGTGGCGTATGACTCTGATATTGATCAGGTGAAAAAAATCCTTACCGATATCATCCAGTCTGACGATCGTATCCTGAAAGATCGCGAAATGACGGTGCGCCTGAATGAACTGGGTGCGTCCTCCATTAACTTTGTGGTGCGTGTCTGGAGCAATAGCAGCGATCTGCAAAGCGTCTACTGGGATGTGCTGGAACGCATCAAGCGCGAATTTGATGCCAATGGTATCAGTTTCCCGTATCCGCAGATGGACGTGAATTTCAAGCGTGTTAAAGAGAACGCAGCAGAGTAATCAGTACAAGGCCGGTTTGCCGGCCTTTCTTTAAATTATCGTTATTAGCTGCTCTTATCACCAATTAAAATTATCAATTTCCGCTAATGATATTCCCGCGCTATAGTCTGCTCCTAAGAGAAACAGTTCGGGATGATTAACGTGTTATCGTATTATTTTCAAGGGCTTGTGCTTGGCGCAGCCATGATACTTCCGCTTGGCCCACAAAACGCATTCGTAATGAATCAGGGCATTCGCCGCCAGTATCACATCATGATTGCCTTACTCTGCGCCATCAGCGATTTAGTGTTGATCTGCGCAGGAATTTTTGGCGGTAGCGCATTGCTGATGCAGTCGCCATGGCTGATGGCTCTGGTGACTTGGGGGGGCGTGGCGTTCTTACTCTGGTACGGTTTCGGGGCGTTAAAAACAGCAATGAGCAGCAATCTGGAACTGGCCAGTGCTGAGGTAATGAAGCAAGGGCGCTGGAAGATTATCGCCACCATGCTGGCAGTGACATGGCTCAATCCCCACGTCTATCTGGACACCTTTGTGGTGTTGGGAAGTCTGGGCGGTCAACTGGACGTTGAGCCTAAGCGTTGGTTTGCGCTGGGAACCGTTAGCGCATCGTTCCTGTGGTTCTTCGGACTGGCGCTGCTGGCAGCCTGGCTGGCGCCGCGACTGCGCACGGCTAAAGCTCAGCGTATCATTAATACGCTGGTGGGATTAGTGATGTGGTTTATCGCTTTTCAACTGGCGAAAGAGGGGGTTGGGCATGTTCACGCCCTGTTCAACTAAAAGTCTGGCCCATTAGGTTATTCTATTTGCCATTTTGACCATGGGCAGTGATCAACATCCTCACTTACTATGTATAAGCTCCTGTTTTTCCGCGTTGTCTGTGCCCAGACTGGCTGTAACAAGGACACCTGATGGGCCAGACTCTAAGTGTTGTCTGATGGACAACAGGCTGAGATCCGCTAAGCTTGCCTGCATGTGCCCTGAGTTTCGGGGTAATTAATGTAACATGGAGGAACGAGAGTGAAGTTCAAAGTGATGGCCCTGGCGGCATTAGTCGGATTCAGTGCACTATCGGTACAGGCAAATGAATTGCCGAACGGACCGCACATCGTGACTTCAGGAACGGCAAGCGTAGATGCAACGCCTGATATCGCAACTCTGGCGATCGAAGTCAACGTGGCAGCGAAGGACGCTGCATCAGCAAAGAAACAGGCCGACGATCGTGTGGCGCAATATCTTTCCTTCCTTGAGCAGAATCAGATAGCGAAGAAGGACATCAGCTCAGCAAACCTGCGTACACAACCAGACTACGATTACCAGAACGGTAAAAGCGTACTCAAAGGCTATCGCGCGGTGCGTACCGTTGAAGTCACACTGCGTCAGCTGGATAAACTTAACGCACTGCTGGATGGCGCGTTGAAAGCAGGTCTGAATGAGATCCGTTCGGTATCGCTGGGCGTTGCCCAACCGGATGCCTACAAAGACAAAGCGCGTAAAGCGGCTATTGATGATGCTGTTCATCAGGCACAGGAGCTGGCTGCCGGCTTCAACAGCAAGCTGGGCCCGGTTTATAGCGTGCGTTACCATGTCTCTAACTATCAACCGAGCCCAATGGTACGGATGATGAAAGCTGACGCGGCACCTGCGCCATCAGCTCAGGAAACCTACGAACAACCGGTCATTCAGTTTGACGATCAGGTGGATGTGGTCTTTCAGATAGAGCCTGCAGCGAGCCAGCCAACGGCAACACCAACAAAGACGCAATAACCATTTCAGGCCCGGCTAATCAGCCGGGCTTTTTCTGTGAACAACTGTAAAAGTGAGACCGCGTCGCGAGTCTTTTATTTGTCTGCATGAGGATATGCCATAGTGATTTTATGAGGTGACTATGGATATTTTTATCTCGAAAAAGATGCGGAATTTTATTCTGTTGGCGCAAACCAATAACATCGCCAGAGCAGCAGAAAAAATACACATGACCGCATCGCCCTTTGGTAAAAGCATTGCCGCACTGGAAGAGCAAATCGGCTATACGTTGTTTACCCGGAAAGATAACAACATCAGTCTGAACAAAGCGGGGCAGGAGCTGTATCAGAAACTGTTTCCCGTCTATCAACGTCTATCTGCTATTGATAATGAAATTAATAATTCCTCTCGTCGCTCGCGAGATGTCGTCATCGGCATCGACAATACCTATCCCACCATTATTTTTGACCAACTGATTAGCCTTGGCGACAAGTACGATGGCGTGACCGCTCAGGCTGTTGAGTTCAGTGAGAATGGGGTAATTGATAATCTGTTCGACAGGCAACTGGACTTTATTATTTCACCTCAGCACGTTTCACCTCGTGTGCAAGGACTGGAAAATATGACGGTCAGCGAGTTGCCACCGCTGCGCCTGGGGTTTCTGGTTTCCCGACGTTATGAAGAAAAACAGCCGCAGGATCTGCTGCGCGAGTTACCCTGGCTGCAAATGCGCTTTCAGAATCGGGCTAACTTTGAGGCGATGATCGATGCATATATGCGCCCGTGTGGGATCCATCCGACAATCATCTACCGTCCATACAGCTTTATGGCCAAGATAAGCGCAGTCGAGCGCGGGCAGTTTCTGACAGTGATTCCCCATTTTGCCTGGCGACTGGTGAATCCGGCGACGCTGAAATATTTCGATGCGCCCGGTAGTCCAATGTACATGCAGGAATTTCTCTATTCGCTGAAAAATCATCGCTATACCGCCACAATGCTACAGCACATTGTTGAAGATCGTGACGGCATGGCAAATTAACCCAGCATTGAGCCACTCTCTATTAAGTTGCGGTGCAGATCAAACGCATGACTGAGATCGTGATGGATATGCCCACCAGGCGCTTTCTCCAGATACTGGTGCAGGTAGTCACGATAAAGGGGATGCGCGCAGTTTTCGATAATTGTGTGCGCCCGTTGCAACGGTGATAACCCGCGCAGATCGGCGATTCCTTGCTCGGTAACGATCACTTTTACGCTATGTTCACTGTGATCAACGTGACTGCACATGGGGACGATTGTTGAAATTTTTCCGCCTTTGGCAATGGACGGAGCCATGAAGATAGACAGATAGGCATTGCGTTCGAAATCACCGCTGCCGCCAATGCCGTTCATCAGGTTCACTCCTGCGACGTGCGTGGAGTTGGCATGACCGTAGATATCAAACTCCAGCCCGACGTTTAGCGCGATCACCCCAAGTCTACGGATGATCTCAGGGTTATTGGAGATCTCCTGCGGACGAAGCACAATCCGGTTGCTGAAGAAATCCATGTTGTCGTAGATCTTCTCCAGTGAATTTGCGGAAACCGTCAGGCTTGAGGCACTGGCGCCAGTGATTTTTCCCGTTTCCAGCAGATGTACAACGGACTCCTGCAACACCTCTGAGTACATCATAAAAGGCGGGATATCCGGGTTCTCACCAAGTCGTGCCATCACCGCGTTGTTAATATTGCCGACGCCGCTTTGTAACGGCAGGAACTCAGGCGGGATACGTTTGTGCGCCATTTCTGTCAGCAGAAAGGCCACTACATTATCAGCAATTTGCTGGCAGACTGGGTTGGTTTTATCCGATGCATTTCCGGCATCGGGAAGCTCAGTATCCACCACGGCGACAACCTTCTTCGGGTCAATCTGAACGCACTGGCTGCCTACGCGATCCATAGTATGAAAGATGGGAACGCTGTTACGGCGCGGCGGAGCGCCCGGAATAACAATGTCGGCCAACTCTGACACGCGTGGATTATGATAGTGATTCAACTCAATAATCACTTTTTTTGCTCGCAGCAGCCAGGTTGGCGCATTGCCAATTCCGCTGGAAAGCCAAATCCGACCATCCGGTGCGATAGCGGAGGCTTCAATGACGGCAACATCGATATCGCCAAAAAAACCGTAATTTACCATCTGAGCGACTTCACTCAGATGGAGATCGACAAATCTCACCTGACCCTGATTAATTTTCTGACGCAGGCCGGAAGAGGTTTGATAAGGGGCGCGCCAGGAAACAGCATCAGCCTCTGATAGCGCATCGTCAGCGGCCGCGCTAATGGACGCCCCGGTCAGCAGGCGGATCTGAAAGGACTGTCCGTCCTGATGCAGCTCGCTGGCACGTCGGGCAATCGCAGCAGGTAACGCTTTTGGTGAACCTGCTGGCGTAAAGCCGCTGAACGCGACCATATCATCGTGCTGGATAATCTCTGCCGCTTTTTCGGCACTCATCCGTTTCATGGCGATCTCCTTTCCCCCGTGTGATTAATGGCCTACAAAGTTAGGTTTGCGTTTTTCCATAAACGCATTCATCCCTTCCTGATAGTCCTCACTGTCATAAACTGCGCGGCGCATGCCCTGGATCCGCTCAAATTCATCTGAATTCATGGTGTGCGCCTCGCCCAGCACGCGTAGCTCTTCTTTGATAACGGCTATTGCCAGTGGCGCCTTTTCCGAGATGTGGTGTGCCATTTGTAGAGTGAAATCTTCCAGTTCATCAGTAGGGACCACATGGTTAAGGATCCCGACCGCCATTGCGCGTTGCGCCGTAATAGGGGAGGCGGTAAAAATCAGCTCTTTGACGATATGGAATCCCGCATCGCGGGTCAGGTTGTGAATACCCACCAGGTTATACGGTACGCCGAGGTTGACCGGCGTCATCGAGAAGGTGGAGGTTTCGGCGGCGATGATCAGATCGGAACTCATGATCATCTCAAACGCACCGCCCCAGACGCTGCCCTCGACCATGGAGATCACGGGTTTTGGGTATTTTTGGATCATGCGGGTGATCTGGCGCAGTGGATCGTCATAAGAGAGCGGATCGCGACGTCCGGCGGGGAGTTCATGAATGTCATGCCCGGCAGAGAACACTTTTGCCCCGCTCGGCGCGCGCAGGATAATACAGCGAATTTCCGGGCGGTTGAGGTCGCTCAGCGCCTGCATCAGATCATCGATAAACACTTTACTCAGCGCATTGAGCTTGCGGGCATAATTGAATTCGATGACCGCGACTTTCTGGATGATGACAACGTTGACGTATTGATAAGACATAATGTTCTCTTTATTCAAAGTAATGATGCTGGATAAATTCGCTGATATGCCGCAGGCCGGTGCGCGGCGAAAGATCATGGTTTTTGACCGACTGTAGCGTTTGCTGGAAGTAACGGTCGAAATCAGCGCGCGCAAACAGCAGGTGAAGCGCCTCTTCTTCGGCCTGTTTTTGTAACCAGTCCACAGACTGCTGTTGGCGAACTTTTTCCAGTCGGCCGCTGGCGGTAAGAGATGTTTTGAAGTCGGTTATCGCCTGCCAGATTTCCTCAATGCCTCGTTTTTCCAGTGCGCTACAGGCCAGAGCCTGCGGCTGCCACTCGTCGTACTTACGGCGCAGAATATGCAGGGCAGATTCATACATATGGCGGGCGATGGCGACGTTGGCCCGGTTTTCACCGTCGTCCTTGTTGATGACAATCAGGTCTGCCATCTCCATGATGCCTTTTTTGATCCCCTGCAGATCGTCCCCGCCACCGGCGATTTGTAGCGAGATAAAGCAATCGACCATGCGGGCCACTTCAGTTTCGGACTGTCCAACACCAACGGTTTCAACAATTACCACGTTGAAGCCCGCCGCTTCGCACAACAGCATTAACTCACGTGCGCGTTGACTGGTTCCCCCCAGATGGCCACTGGAGGGGACCGGGCGAATAAACGCTGCCTCTGCGCGTGCCAGTTCCGTCATCCGGGTCTTATCGCCAAGAATGCTGCCGCCGCTGACCGGACTGCTGGGATCGACGGCAATCACTGCCACCCGCAGTCCCTGGCGGATCAGCAACATGCCGAACGCTTCCAGAAAGGTACTTTTGCCCGCGCCAGGAGTGCCGGTAATTCCCAGACGCAGGGCGTTACCAGTGAATGGCATAATGGCGTCCAGCAATTGCGTGCTTAGCGCCTGATGTCGCGGATGGTGGCTCTCCACCAGCGTCATGGCCTGAGCGAGTGTGGTGCGATCGCCCATACGCAAGCGCTGGATGGTGTCTTCAAGCGTGGTGGTGTTAATCATGATGTTGACTGATACGGGTTAATACATCGCGGACGCTGTCGAGCATTGGTGTGCCGGGGCCATATATGGCCGCCACGCCGCGCTCTTGCAGGAAAGCGTAATCCTGCGGCGGGATAACACCTCCAGCCACCACGCAGATATCTTCTCGTCCCCAGCCTTTGAGTGCGGTGACCAGTTCCGGGATCAAGGTTTTATGACCCGCCGCCAGTGAAGATGAGCCGATCACATGCACATCATTTTCGATCGCCAGACGGGCTATTTCTTCCGGGGTGGAGAACATTGGACTGAGATCGACATCGAAACCGAGATCGGAATAGGCGCTGGCGATCACTTTCGCGCCGCGATCGTGGCCGTCCTGCCCCATTTTGGCGATCAGAATGCGTGGGCGACGACCATTGTCTGCCAGGAACTGTTCGGTTTGCGCAAGGATGGCATCAAATTCGCAGGCGGATTTATCGGACTGGTGGTAACTTTGCGCAATCACGCCAGTGACGCACTGGCTTGGCACCAGATAACGGTCAAAGGCGGCTTCCAGTGCGTCGGAGATTTCCCCGAGCGTGGCGCGAACGCGGGCAGCGCAGACTGCAGCGGCAAGCAAGTTTTCATTATGCCGCGCGGCGTGGGTGAGCGCGTTTAGCGCCGCTTTGACTGCGGCATCATCGCGGGTGGCACGGATGTGCTCCAGAGACGCGATCTGTTCGTTGCGCACTTTGACGTTGTCAATTTCCAGTACCGACGTTTCATCCTCTTTATCCAGTTTGTACTTGTTAACCCCAACAATGACGCGCTTGCCCTGGTCGATCAGCGACTGCTCACGGGCAGAGGCTTCTTCGATCATGCGTTTCGGCAATCCGGCTTCGATCGCTTTCGCCATCCCGCCCGCCTTATCAATCTGTTGAATGATCGCGCGCGCCTGTTTGACGATTTGATCGGTTAACGACTCGACGTAATACGATCCGGCCAGCGGATCAACGGTACGGCAGATTTCCGACTCCTCTTGAATAATGATCTGCGTATTACGTGCAATACGTGCGGAGAAATCAGTAGGCAGACCGAGCGCTTCATCAAAGGCGTTGGTGTGTAAAGACTGCGTGCCGCCAAGTGTGGCGCCGAGCGCTTCAATAGTGGTGCGGACTACGTTGTTATAAGGATCCTGTTCGGTCAGGCTCCAGCCGGAAGTCTGGCAGTGGGTGCGCAGGGCTAATGATTTCGGGTTTGTCGCGCCAAAACCGCTGACTGCCTCGCTCCACAGATAGCGCGCGGCGCGTAGCATGGCGACGTTCATAAACAGATCCATGCCGATGCCGAAGAAGAATGACAAACGTGGGGCGAAATCGTCGATTTTTAGCCCGGCAGAGAGTGCGGCTTTGATGTATTCAATGCCATCAGCCAGCGTAAACGCCACCTGCTGAACGCAGTTGGCTCCGGCTTCGCCCATGTGGTAACCACTGATGCTGATGGTATTAAAACGCGGCATGTTGCCTGAGCACCAGGCGATGATGTCGGCGATAATGCGCATTGAAGGTTTCGGTGGGTAAATATAGGTGTTACGGCACAGGTACTCTTTCAGAATGTCATTCTGGATGGTACCGGTGAGTAGCTCCGGTGATACACCTTGCTCCTCTGCGGCCACAATATAAAACGCCAGCACTGGCAGCACCGCGCCGTTCATGGTCATCGACACTGACATCTTATCGAGCGGGATCTGGTCGAACAGGACTTTCATGTCTTCTACTGTATCGATAGCTACGCCTGCCTTCCCAACGTCGCCTGCTACACGTGGATTGTCTGAGTCATAGCCCCGGTGGGTGGCAAGGTCAAAGGCGACGGAAAGCCCTTTTTGACCCGCGGCGAGGTTACGGCGGTAAAAAGCGTTGGACTCTTTAGCGGTGGAGAAACCGGCGTACTGCCGAATGGTCCACGGTTGCGCGGTATACATGGTTGCTCTCGGGCCACGTACGTAAGGCGGCAGGCCGGGGAGTGTGCCTGTTACTTCCAGATTATCGAGGTCAGCCTCAGTGTACAGCGGCTTGATGGAAATCCCTTCCGCCGTTTGTCGTTCCAGCGATTCGACGGTTTTGTCCCGTCGGCTGAGTTCTTTGTTGGCGAGTGTTTGCCACTCCTGTACGTTTGCCATTTTTTGCTCCGTATTACGCAATTAGTTGAATCTTTGCGAATACGGTGAGCTTTTTCATTGGGCTTGTCGCCAGCAAAAAATAGCCAACAGGGCGTCGTTTTTTGCCGCGTGGTGTGTTTTATTTTGTGATGAATTTCAAAGAAATGACGGAGATAATATGAGAGGTGTTAAGCCGGATAAACGAAGCGTCATCCGGCAATGAAATGAAAGGGTTAATCCTGGCGCAGCACGTTGTGCCCGTATGCCAGCAGTGCGTCAGTGACGTTGCGCATCATGCGGCTTTCCGGTGCAAAGCGGTGCCAGTACAGCATCCTGCGCTGGAATAAGCCCGGCGTTAAGTCGATAAGCTCACCGCTTTCCAGTTCTTTTTCTATCTGTAAGTGCGGGATCATGCAGCAGGTGGTGCCCTGGCGCGCTAATTGTACGAAGGCTTCGGACGAGTTAACGATATGGCATGGAACGCTGCCAGGCGGAAGATCGAAGTTTTGTTGCAGGAAGGCCTGGTGCATATCGTCAAGGTGGTCAAACGCCACCGCCGGCGCCTTCAGCAGGGCTGAGCGGGTGACGCCATTAGGAAAATAACGCTCGGCGAAAGGCTTTGATCCCACAAACAGGTAGTCAAGCGCGCCTAGCTTATCCACCAGACAGCTTGGCAGCGCCTGATGTTGAATACTCACCGCACCGACCACTTCACCGCGACGCAGGCGTTCCTGGGTGCGCGTTTCATCTTCAACCTGTAAATTCAGGCGAATCGGTGAGTTTGCCAGCACTGGTGCCAGCGCCGGGAGTAACCATGTCGCCAGGCTGTCGGCGTTCACCGCCAGAGAGAGCAACAGCGGGGTAGAGCCGGTTTGTTCATCGCCGAGCCACTCGTCTTCCAGCAGCTCAACCTGGCGCAGAAGCGCCAGCAGCTTTTGTCCCTGTTCAGTAGGACGAGGCGGTACGGTGCGCACCAGCAACGGTTGTCCGAACATATTCTCAAGCTGTTTTATGCGTTGTGAAACCGCGGATTGCGTGATGCACAGCTTTTGCGCAGCGCGCTCAAATCCTCGTTCACGAATAACCGCATCCAGTGCTTGTAGTGTTCTGTAGTCCGGACGTTTCATTGCTCTGACGTACTCCTGAAATTTTTGCGTGTTCTGCACTATGACACAATTTTTGGTTGGGTAAAGACGAAATCCGCCGCCTGCGAGCGGGTGTGGGGACATTTTTCTGCGCAATGTTCTATAATGCGCGTGAATTTTCACACCACAGGCGAAACGATCATGACGCAGGATGAACTGAAAAAAGCAGTAGGATGGGCGGCACTTCAGTATGTACAACCCGGCACCATTGTGGGCGTAGGTACAGGTTCAACAGCCGCACACTTTATTGATGCGCTGGGCACAATGAAAGGCCAGATTGAAGGCGCGGTGTCCAGTTCGGACGCATCGACTGAAAAACTCAAAAGCCTCGGCATCCACGTGTTCGATCTTAACGAAGTGGATAGCCTCGGCGTATATGTTGATGGTGCTGATGAAATTAACGGCCACATGCAGATGATTAAAGGTGGCGGTGCGGCGTTAACCCGTGAAAAAATTATTGCTTCAGTGGCGAAGAAATTTATCTGCATCGCTGATGCGTCTAAAGAAGTCGATATTCTCGGTAACTTTCCGCTGCCGGTAGAAGTTATCCCGATGGCGCGTAGCGCGGTTGCTCGCCAGTTAGTGAAACTGGGTGGGCGTCCTGAATACCGCCAGGGCGTGGTGACGGACAATGGTAATGTGATCCTCGACGTGCACGGCCTGGAGATCCTCGACGCCGTTGCTATGGAAAACGCCATTAATGCGATTCCAGGCGTTGTGACCGTAGGTTTGTTTGCCAATCGTGGCGCCGATGTGGCGCTGATTGGCACGGCTGATGGCGTGAAAACTATCGTAAAATGATCTGACGGGAGAGTCTTCTACCGTTAAAAAAATTTTGGCAGGGCAAATTTGGTGACATCTGTCACGTTTTCAATCTTGTCCTGCCGATCCCTCCAAAGAAAAAGTTATCACCAGTATTTTACTCTGACATTTCCCACTGAATGACACTTCTTCAGAACGACGACGCAAACGTTCATATTGCCGCAATATTATTTTTTGATATGTTGAAGAGGAGGATGAAAATCCCACACACAACACATCAGTTTGAACAAAAAAGACAGGGTCGGGTAAATGGGAAAGGTATCGCTGGAGAAAGACAAGATTAAATTTCTGCTGGTTGAAGGCGTGCATCAAAAAGCACTGGAAAGCCTTCGTGCGGCAGGTTACACCAACATCGAGTTTCATAAAGGCGCGTTGGACACAGAACAACTGAAAGAGTCCATCCGTGATGCCCACTTCATTGGCCTGCGATCCCGTACCCATCTGACTGAAGATGTTATTGAAGCCGCAGAGAAACTGGTTGCGATTGGCTGCTTCTGTATCGGTACCAATCAGGTTGACCTGAGCGCAGCGGCAAAACGCGGGATCCCTGTGTTTAACGCACCATTCTCTAACACGCGTTCTGTTGCCGAACTGGTTATTGGCGAGCTGTTGCTGCTGCTTCGCGGCGTTCCGGAGGCCAATGCTAAAGCGCACCGCGGCGTCTGGAATAAACTGGCTACCGGCTCTTTTGAGGCGCGTGGTAAAAAACTGGGGATTATCGGTTACGGCCACATTGGTACCCAGTTGGGCATTCTGGCGGAGTCGCTGGGGATGCATGTCTATTTCTATGATATCGAAAATAAACTACCTCTTGGTAACGCTACACAGGTACAGCATCTTTCCGATCTGCTGAATATGAGCGATGTGGTGAGTCTTCACGTACCGGAAAATGCATCAACGAAAAATTTGATGGGCGCAAAAGAGATTGCACTGATGAAACCGGGGGCGCTGTTGATCAACGCTGCTCGCGGAACGGTGGTCGATATTCCAGCGTTATGCGATGCGTTAGCAACTAAACATCTGGCAGGGGCAGCAATCGACGTATTCCCAACAGAGCCGGCGACCAACAGCGATCCATTCACCTCTCCGCTGTGCGATTTTGATAACGTGATCCTGACGCCGCACATTGGTGGGTCAACGCTGGAAGCGCAGGAAAACATCGGTCTGGAAGTGGCAGGTAAGCTTACGAAGTATTCCGACAACGGCTCTACGCTGTCTGCTGTCAACTTCCCGGAAGTTTCGCTGCCGCTGCATGGTGGTCGTCGCCTGATGCACATTCACGAAAATCGTCCGGGCGTATTGACCGCGCTGAACCAAATCTTCGCTGAGCAGGGCGTTAACATTGCCGCGCAGTATCTGCAAACCTCCGCGCAGGTGGGGTATGTGGTTATTGATATCGAGGCGGATGAAGATGTGGCGGAGAAAGCGCTGCTGGCGATGAAAGCCATTCCAGGAACAATTCGCGCGCGCATGCTGTACTAATTATGCTTTTGACAAGCAGGCTGCGGCCTGCTTGTTGTTAATACAGCGTTGCCGCTGCTTGGTCAAAAAGGGGCAATCGCTGCATTTTAGCTTTGACATCACTTCTCCCATCGTCTCTTCCCTGACAACCCCTTTTCTCAATACTGTTAACTTTTCTACCGCTTACATCATTCACAAGAGCGTTTGCGAAGCTTGCCGCAGAAGGAGAGTAAAGGCTGTATAGCGCATTGTGTCAATACAGTGACAATTTACGATAGCGGGGCAGCATGGGGCTGAAACGGTAAAAGCCCTCACCGAAGGGAGGGCTTAAAGGAGAAGGGTTATGATGAAGTCAGTCATCATACTGATTGTACTGTTACTCGTAAGTTTCGCAGCTTATTAACAGTCAGTCACAGGGGAGGAGTAATCCTCCCTTACCCTTACTCACTAAACTAGGTTAAAGAATCAGCAAAGTCAATCCAGGTAATTTGGTTTTTGTCACCCTTACCATTCCCACACTTTTGACGGCGTCACCACCGCAGGCAGTGGGATATCCCACTCTTCGACCGGTAGTTTTTCGACTAACTGGCAATCATGTGCATAGCCCACGGGCTGGATCTTATATTGCTGCCAGTTTTGTAATGTGCGGTCGTAAAAACCTCCGCCCATTCCCAGACGCTGTCCGTCTTCATCAAATGCGACTAGCGGTGTGATAAGTACATCCAGTTTCGACAGCGGCAATACGTCGCGTACATCCAGTTTAGGTTCCTGGATTTTTAACCGGTTTGTCACCAGGTCGCTGTGCGGATGATAGTGCAGAAACAGTAAGTTACCGGGGCTGAACGGATGCAGAACCGGAAGGTAGACACGCTTGCCAGCCCGCCAGAGCTGTTCGATCAGCGGTTGGGTATCAAGTTCACCATCAAAGGAGAGAAAAACCGCTACGGTGTGTGCCAGTACAACAGGGGGATAGCTCAGCATTCTGGTCGCAGCCTGCTGACCGAACTGGATTTGTTGTTCAGAAGTAAGCGAACGGCGACGCTGACGGATCAGTTGACGAATTTCTTGCCGGGATAATGGAAGTTCAGGAAGTAGTGTCATGGCTGTAGCCAGGTAGAAGGGAATCTCCGAGATGCCGCCGCAGGCTGTAACCCTTGAACCCTTGGTTCAAGGTGAATGCGTCGTCACAGTTTTAAGGCTTCTCGGACGGGCCGAGCATGCTCACCAACCATGGAGCGCCACATTCTTGTGGTATGAAATATCGGCTCAGGGGACTGGCCCGCTTGCAAACATCTCAGAGAAATTTTGTCTTCACGGTCACTCTACCACAGTAAACCGAAAAGTGTTATTCAAAGTTTTGGGGCGTTTTTTCGGTAATGCGACCCTGATCAAGCAACGCCTGTTCAATGGTTTGTTGCAGCATCCGAATACGCTGTTCCATGCTCGCCGCGTAGTCACGCGTCTTCGCTTTTTCCTGAGTTAACTCATAGCTGATGTTCAACGCGGCGATGAAAACCAACTGCTCAGTATTTGTGACTCTAGTGCGAACTTTCAGATCTTGCAATCGCTGATTCAGATCGTCCGCAGCCTGATTCAACGCATCCCTTTGTTCAGGCGGGCAATTCACTCGCAGTGAACGGCCAAATATTTGGATATCGACGGGTTGTGCAGACATGCCACCTTCCTGCTGATTGACTGCGCTGCCTTCGTCTCCAGACCTTGGGTCTGCGAAGGGGCGACACTATAGCTACCCTGGTATCAAGATACAAGCCCTTTTCTGGTCCACCAGGGTCCAAAGTGGTAGCATATCATGAATATCCTCCCTTTGATGACGAATGCTTATGTCTATACAGAACGAAATGCCTGGTTACAACGAAGTTAGCCAGTTTTTGAACCAACAAGGGGCTGGATTGACCCCTGCCGAAATGCACGGTTTGATCAGTGGGATGATTTGCGGCGGTAACAACGACAGCTCATGGCAGCCGCTGTTGCACGACCTGACGAATGAAGGCCTGGCCTTTGGTCATGAGCTGGCCCAGGCTCTGGTTAAAATGCACTCAGCCACCAGTGATGCCCTGGAAGACGACGGTTTTCTTTTTCAGCTTTATCTGCCTGAGGGAGACGATGTCAGCGTCTTCGAACGTGCCGATGCGCTGGCAGGTTGGGTAAACCACTTTTTGCTTGGTCTCGGTGTCACCCAACCTAAGCTCGATAAAGTGACCGGCGAAACCGGCGAAGCTATCGACGATCTGCGTAATATTGCTCAGTTGGGATACGACGAAGACGAAGATCAGGAAGAGCTGGAAATGTCGCTCGAAGAGATCATTGAGTATGTGCGTGTTGCGGCTCTGCTATGTCATGACACATTTACACGTCAGCAGCCGACTGCACCAGAAGTACGTAAACCGACTTTGCACTAAGAACGAAACGCCAAGGAGAGTGTTATGACGCAGCAAGAGTATCTCCGTCGCCGCCGGGCTTTACTGGCACAAATGCAACCCGGCAGCGCCGCACTGATTTTCGCCGCCCCTGAAGCGACGCGCAGTGCGGACAGTGAATATCCATATCGCCAGAGCAGCGATTTTTGGTATTTCACTGGTTTTAACGAACCTGAAGCTGTGCTGGTGCTGATTAAAAGTGATGACACTCATAGCCATAGCGTTTTGTTCAATCGGGTACGTGACCTTACCGCAGAGATCTGGTTTGGCCGTCGTCTGGGGCAGGATGCTGCGCCGGAGAAACTGGGCGTTGACCGGGCGTTAGCCTTCAGCGAAATCAACCAGCAACTGCACCAACTGCTTAATGGTCTGGACGTGGTTTACCACGCACAAGGCGAATATGCGTATGCAGATGAGATAGTCTTCACTGCACTGGAAAAATTGCGTAAAGGTTCCAGACAAAATCTGAAAGCGCCGGTGGCTATTATTGACTGGCGCCCAATGGTGCATGAGATGCGCCTGTTTAAATCGCCAGAAGAGATCGCAGTGATGCGTCGCGCCGGAGAAATCACTGCTCTTGCGCACACCCGTGCGATGGAAAAATGTCGTCCAGGGATGTTTGAATACCAACTTGAAGGGGAAATTCACCACGAATTCACCCGTCATGGTGCGCGTTACCCGTCCTACAACACCATTGTCGGCAGTGGCGAAAACGGCTGTATCCTGCATTACACCGAAAATGAAAGTGAAATGCGCGATGGCGATCTGGTGTTGATTGACGCCGGGTGTGAATACAAAGGCTACGCAGGCGACATTACGCGTACCTTCCCGGTAAACGGCAAATTCACCCCTGCACAGCGCGAAATCTATGACATTGTGCTGGAATCGCTGGAAACCAGCTTGCGTCTGTATCGCCCCGGTACTTCCATCCAGGAGGTCACAGGTGAAGTGGTACGTATCATGATTACCGGTCTGGTGAAGCTCGGTATTCTGCATGGTGAAATTGACCAACTGATAGCCGATAACGCACACCGTCCTTTCTTTATGCATGGTCTTAGCCATTGGTTGGGGCTGGATGTACACGACGTTGGTGTTTATGGTCAGGATCGCTCACGTATTCTTGAACCGGGGATGGTGCTTACCGTAGAGCCAGGGCTGTACATCGCACCTGACGCCGACGTACCGCCCGCTTATCGCGGTATCGGTATTCGTATTGAAGATGACATCCTCATTACCGAAGACGGTAATGAAAACCTTACTTCTGGTGTGGTTAAGAGGGCGGATGAGATTGAAGCCTTAATGGCTGCGGCGCGACTGCAATGAGCGTAATTATCGTTGGTGGTGGTATGGTCGGCGCGACGCTGGCGCTGGCCATTTCTCAGCTTACCCATGGGACGCTACCGGTTCATCTGATTGAAGTGAGCGATCCAGAGGGCGATTGTCATCCGGGGTTTGACGCCAGGGCGATTGCGCTAGCGGCAGGTACCTGTCAACAGCTGGCGCGAATTGGCGTCTGGCAGGCAATAGCCGATTGCGCAACGGCGATTAAAACAGTACACGTCAGCGATCGTGGACATGCCGGGTTTGTTACGCTTGATGCGCACGAATACCGTATACCGGCACTGGGTCAGGTGGTGGAACTGCATGATGTTGGGCTGCGTTTGTTCGCACTGTTGCGCAAAGCGCGTGGTGTTACGCTGCATTGTCCTGATCGGGTTGCCAGCGTGTCGCGCACCCAGGAATGCGTTGAGGTCACGCTGGAGAATGGCGAAGTGATTACCGGTCGCGTGCTGGTAGCGGCTGACGGTACTCGCTCTGCGCTGGCTACCGCGTGCGGTGTTGAGTGGCAACAGCAACCTTACGAACAGTTGGCCGTGATTGCCAACGTCACAACCTCCGTTCCGCATAACGGACGGGCGTTTGAGCGCTTTACGCAACATGGCCCGCTGGCAATGTTGCCGATGTCAGATGGCCGATGCTCGCTGGTGTGGTGTCATCCGCTTGAGCGGCGTGATGAGATCTTGGCCTGGTCCGACGAACGGTTTTGCCGTGAACTGCAAACAGCATTTGGCTGGCGGCTGGGTCATATTACGCAAGCGGGTAAACGCAGTGCCTATCCGCTTTCATTAACCACAGCAGTGAAGGCAGTGACCCATCGTACTGTTCTGGTCGGCAATGCTGCACAAACGCTTCATCCGATTGCCGGACAAGGTTTTAACCTTGGAATGCGTGATGTCATGAGTCTTGCTGAAACGCTGACTCAGGCACATAGCACCGCCGAAGATATAGGCGATTATGCGGTGTTGTCACGTTATCAGCGACGTCGTCAGACTGACCGTGAAGCGACGATTGGCGTGACGAATAGCTTGGTGTATCTGTTTGCCAATCGCTGGGCTCCGTTGATCGTTGGGCGTAATGCCGGATTAATGGCGATGGAATTATTTACCCCCGCGCGAGATGCGCTGGCAGAGCGGACCCTGGGGTGGGTTGCGCGTTAATGATGGCCTGTAGACCAGTAGGCCTTATCTGGCCTACGGTATTTGATCGTCCCGTTTTCAGGAGCAAACAGTGCAAAGTGTTGATGTAGCAATTGTTGGTGGCGGCATGGTAGGACTGGCGGTTGCCTGCGGTTTGCAGGGCAGCGGGTTACGCGTTGCAGTGTTAGAACAACATGTTCCACACCCTCTGGCGACGGATGCTCCTCCTCAGCTTCGTGTGTCGGCAATTAATGCTGCCAGCGAAAAACTGCTTACCCGTCTTGGCGTATGGTCAGACATCGTCGCCCGCCGTGCCTGTTGTTATCACGGTATGGAAGTGTGGGATCGAGACAGTTTTGGGCGCATCGAATTTGATGACCAAAGCATGGGGTACAGCCATTTGGGACACATCGTAGAAAACGCGGTGGTCCATTACGCATTGTGGCAAAAGGCACAGCAGTCGGCGGATATTACGCTTATGGCCCCGGCAGAACTGCAGCAGGTGGCATGGGGTGAGAACGATGCTTTTCTGACCCTGAAGGACGGATCGATGCTGACCGCACGCCTGGTGATTGGTGCAGACGGCGCTCACTCCTGGCTGCGTAATAAAGCAGATATCCCGCTGACCTTCTGGGATTACCGGCATCATGCGCTGGTCGCGACTATTCGTACGCAGGAAGCACATGGTGCTGTTGCTCGCCAGGCATTCCATGGTGAGGGTATTCTGGCATTTTTACCGCTCAGTGACCCGCATCTGTGCTCCATTGTCTGGTCACTCTCGCCGCAGGAAGCTGAGCGTATGCAGCAGGCAAGCGTTGAAGAGTTTAACCAGGCGCTGAACATTGCCTTTGATAATCGTCTGGGGTTATGCCAACTCGAAAGCGAACGTCAGACGTTCCCGTTGACGGGGCGCTATGCTCGCCAGTTTGCCGCCCATCGTCTGGCACTGGTTGGCGATGCGGCGCATACCATCCATCCGCTGGCGGGCCAGGGGGTTAATCTTGGCTTTATGGATGCCGCAGAGCTGATTGATGAGCTTAAGCGCCTGCAACGCCAGGGGAAAGACATTGGCCAGCATCTCTACCTGCGTCGTTATGAGCGTAGCCGTAAGCACAGCGCGGCGCTGATGCTTGCTGGTATGCAAGGTTTCCGCGAACTGTTTGCCGGAGAAAACCCGGCGAAGAAACTGCTGCGTGATATTGGTCTGAAACTGGCTGATACCCTCCCTGGCGTAAAACCACAACTCCTCCGTCAGGCAATGGGATTAAACGACCTTCCTGAGTGGCTACGTTAACGTCCGAAAGGACAATTTTAAGAGTTTGAGACCCGTCACACTTTCCTCTCCCGGCCTGCGCGCCGGGACACTTATCTCATTTGAAATAATCTAATTCCACACCTTTTTTCGCATTAGTTTTTTTAATATTACTATTTTCTCATAACGCCATTTTTAACATTTTTTCCATATTTAATATGGATTGATGCTGATTATTTCAACATGTTCATATCAATTGCGCTGATTTAATGGCCTTTATGTGGTTTTTTATTCTGATGCAGATCCTGTCATTTTTAGTCATAAGCTAATGTGATGGTTAATTTTGACTTATGGTTTAGCGTCTATTTCGGTGGTAAGTTCAAGGCAAAGAGAACGTTTGCGTCGCAGCCCCCGGAGCGGCTGCGGTGCTGGGTTTCGTGGCGAAGATTTCACCACGAAAGAGTTGGTAGCCCCGCTTATTCAACGAGGAAAAGATGGCTCAACAGACTCCTTTGTACGAACAACACACGCTATGTGGCGCGCGCATGGTTGATTTCCATGGCTGGATGATGCCCCTGCATTATGGTTCTCAGCTCGATGAGCACCATGCTGTCCGCACCGATGCTGGTATGTTTGATGTTTCGCATATGACCATCGTCGATCTGCGCGGAAGCCGCACCCGGGAGTTCTTGCGCTATCTACTGGCAAACGACGTCGCGAAATTGACGAAAACCGGCAAAGCCCTTTATTCCGGTATGCTTAACGCTTCGGGTGGCGTGATAGATGACCTGATCGTCTACTACTTCACTGAAGACTTCTTCCGCCTCGTTGTAAACTCCGCCACCCGCGAAAAAGACCTCTCCTGGATTACCCAACACGCTGAACCTTATGCCATCGACATTACCGTTCGTGACGACCTGTCGATGATTGCGGTGCAAGGGCCAAATGCGCAGGCAAAAGCAGCCACGCTGTTTAATGAAGAACAACGTCATGCGGTAGAGGGCATGAAGCCTTTCTTCGGTGTGCAGGCTGGTGACTTGTTTATCGCAACCACTGGTTATACCGGCGAAGCGGGATATGAAATTGCCATGCCGAATGAAAAAGCGGCGGATTTCTGGCGCGCGCTGGTGGAAGCCGGTGTTAAGCCTTGCGGGCTGGGGGCACGTGATACGCTGCGCCTGGAAGCAGGTATGAACCTGTACAGCCAGGAAATGGATGAGAGTGTTTCTCCGCTGGCGGCCAACATGGGCTGGACTATTGCGTGGGAGCCTGCTGACCGTGACTTTATTGGCCGCGAAGCGCTGGAAATGCAACGTGAAAAAGGTCATGAACAGTTGGTTGGCCTGGTGATGACGGAGAAAGGTGTACTGCGTAATGAACTGCCAGTGCGTTTCACTGATGCTCAGGGCAACCTGCAGGAAGGAGTTATCACCAGCGGTACATTCTCTCCAACGCTGGGCTACAGCATCGCGCTGGCGCGCGTTCCAGCAGGCATCGGCGAGACAGCGATAGTGCAGATCCGCAACCGTGAAATGCCGGTAAAAGTGACTAAACCTATTTTTGTGCGTAACGGCAAAGCCGTCGCGTGATTCATCCTTTTTGGAGATTGATTGATGAGCAACGTACCAGCAGAACTGAAATACAGTAAAGAACACGAATGGCTGCGCAAAGAAGCTGATGGCTCTTACACCGTTGGTATCACCGAACACGCTCAGGAGCTGTTGGGCGATATGGTTTTTGTTGATCTGCCAGAAGTTGGCGCGACTGTCAGCGCAGGCGATGACTGCGCTGTTGCAGAATCCGTAAAAGCGGCTTCCGACATTTATGCGCCGGTGGGCGGTGAAATTGTTGCGGTTAACGACGCGCTCAGTGATTCCCCGGAACTGGTGAACAGCGAGCCATATACCGGTGGCTGGATCTTTAAGATCAAGGCCAGCGATGAAAGCGAAATTGAGTCGCTGCTGGATGCGACTGCATATGAAGCACTGTTAGAAGACGAGTAAATACGCTTCATTCTTCACGTTGCAGGAAGCCGTTGTGTCCTGCAACGAGAATTATTTCGTGTATTCAGGTAAGTAGATACACCTACGATTCACTGCACGTTTCAGGAACCATCGCCCATGACACAGACGTTAAGCCAGCTTGAAAACAGCGGCGCTTTCATTGAACGCCACATCGGACCGGACGCCGCGCAGCAGCAAGAGATGCTGAATGCGGTTGGCGCCGAGTCCTTAAACGCGCTGATCGGCCAGATTGTGCCGAAAGACATTCAGCTTGCAACCCCGCCGCAGGTGGGCGAGGCGGCGACCGAATACGCTGCGCTGGCTGAATTAAAAGCCATTGCCGGACGTAACAAGCGCTTCACGTCATACATTGGCATGGGCTATACCGCCGTGCAATTGCCGCCGGTTATTCTGCGCAACATGCTGGAAAACCCAGGCTGGTACACCGCCTATACGCCGTACCAACCAGAAGTTTCCCAGGGTCGTCTGGAAGCGCTGCTGAACTTCCAGCAGGTCACGCTGGATCTGACCGGTCTGGATATGGCTTCCGCTTCTCTGCTGGATGAAGCCACTGCCGCAGCGGAAGCTATGGCGATGGCAAAACGCGTCAGCAAACTAAAAAATGCCAACCGTTTCTTTGTCGCTTCTGATGTTCATCCGCAAACGCTGGATGTGGTTCGCACCCGTGCGGAAACCTTTGGCTTTGATGTCATTGTTGATGATGCGGCAAAAGCGCTGGATCATCAGGATGTGTTTGGCGTTCTGTTACAACAGGTTGGTACCACCGGTGAAGTTCACGACTACAGCAAACTGATTGCTGAACTGAAATCCCGTAAAGTCGTGGTCAGCGTTGCGGCTGATTTTATGGCGTTAGTGCTGCTGACTGCTCCGGGCAAACAGGGCGCTGACATTGTGTTTGGCTCTGCACAGCGCTTTGGCGTACCGATGGGCTATGGCGGCCCGCATGCGGCATTTTTTGCGGCAAAAGACGAATACAAACGCTCCATGCCAGGCCGCATTATCGGCGTATCGAAAGATGCAGCGGGTAACACTGCTCTGCGTATGGCGATGCAGACTCGCGAGCAACATATCCGCCGTGAGAAAGCGAACTCCAACATTTGTACCTCGCAGGTTCTGCTGGCAAATATCGCCAGCCTGTATGCCGTTTATCATGGCCCGGTTGGACTGAAACGCATTGCGAATCGTATCCATCGCCTGACCGATATTCTGGCGGCAGGTCTGCAACAGAAAGGGCTGAAGTTGCGTCACGCACACTACTTCGACACCCTGTGCGTAGAAGTAAGCGACAAAGCTGCCGTACTGGCGCGCGCTGAAGCGGCAGAAATCAACCTGCGCAGTGATATTCATAACGCGGTAGGTATTACGCTCGACGAAACCACCACCCGTGAAAATGTCGTGCAGTTGTTCAGTGTCCTGCTGGGCGACAGCCACGGTCTGAACATTGATGCTCTGGATAAAGACGTGGCCCTCGACAGCCGTTCTATTCAGGACAGCATGCTGCGCGATGATGCGATCCTGAGCCATCCGGTATTTAATCGCTACCATAGCGAAACCGAGATGATGCGCTATATGCATTCGCTGGAGCGTAAAGATCTGGCGCTGAACCAGGCGATGATCCCGCTGGGTTCCTGTACCATGAAATTGAACGCTGCCGCCGAGATGATCCCAATTACCTGGCCAGAATTCGCTGAACTGCATCCGTTCTGCCCCCCGGAACAGGCGGAAGGCTACCAGCAAATGATTGGTCAGCTGTCCGACTGGCTGGTAAAACTGACCGGTTATGATGCCGTTTGTATGCAGCCGAACTCCGGTGCACAGGGCGAATATGCGGGCCTGCTGGCTATTCGTCATTATCACGAAAGTCGTAACGAAGGGCATCGTGATATCTGTCTAATCCCGGCCTCTGCTCACGGTACTAACCCTGCTTCCGCGCAGATGGCGGGTATGCAGGTGGTAGTAGTGGCTTGTGATAAAAACGGCAACATCGATCTGGCTGATCTGCGTGCCAAAGCTGAGCAGGCGGGCGAAAACCTCTCCTGCATTATGGTGACCTATCCGTCCACTCACGGCGTCTATGAAGAAACCATCCGTGAAGTGTGTGAGATTGTGCATCAGTATGGCGGTCAGGTTTACCTGGATGGCGCGAACATGAACGCCCAGGTCGGTATCACCTCGCCGGGCTTTATCGGCGCGGATGTATCGCACCTTAACCTGCATAAAACCTTCTGCATTCCGCACGGCGGTGGTGGTCCGGGTATGGGACCAATTGGTGTTAAATCGCACCTCGCACCGTTTGTACCGGGGCACAGTGTTGTACAGATTGAAGGTATGCTCACCCGTCAGGGCGCAGTTTCTGCTGCACCGTTCGGCAGCGCATCTATTCTGCCAATCAGTTGGATGTATATCCGCATGATGGGGGCAGAAGGTTTGAAACAGGCGAGCCAGGTGGCGATTCTGAATGCCAACTACATTGCCAGCCGTCTGAAAGATGCCTATCCGGTACTGTATACCGGCCGCGATGGCCGTGTGGCGCACGAGTGTATTCTCGACATTCGCCCACTGAAAGAAGAAACCGGCATCAGTGAACTGGATATTGCTAAGCGCCTAATCGACTACGGCTTCCATGCGCCGACTATGTCTTTCCCGGTGGCGGGTACGCTGATGGTGGAACCAACGGAGTCTGAAGGTAAAGTGGAACTGGATCGCTTTATTAATGCGATGCTTGCAATCCGCGCAGAGATCGATCGCGTGAAAGCAGGCGAGTGGTCACTGGAAGATAACCCGCTGGTTAACTCTCCGCACACGCAGAACGAACTGGTTGCTGAGTGGAATCACGGTTATAGCCGCGAAATAGCGGTGTTCCCGACAGGTGTTGCGAATAAATACTGGCCGACAGTGAAGCGTCTTGATGACGTTTACGGTGACCGTAATCTGTTCTGCTCCTGCGTGCCGATGAGCGAATATCAGTAATACCTGAGGCATGAACGACAGGCCGGGTAAGCGCATGCGCCACCCGGCTTTTTTATTTCTGGAGAATACGAAATGGCAATCGCATTAGTGACAGGCGGCAGTCGCGGTATTGGGCGCGCCACTGCGCGGCAACTTGCAGAAGAGGGCTACACGGTCGCGGTTAACTTTCACCACAATATTCTTGCCGCAACAGAAGTCGTGAATAGCATTATCGCATCGGGTGGTAAGGCGTTTACCCTGCGGGCAGATATCAGTAATGAAAATCAGGTTATGGCGATGTTTGAAGCCATCGACCGCGAAGGAGAACCACTAACTGCACTGGTGAATAATGCCGGGATTTTGTTTGAACAGAGTACTGTGGAAAACTTATCCGCCGAGCGTATTAATCGTGTACTGGCTACTAATGTCACTGGATATTTCCTCTGTTGTCGGGAGGCCGTAAAGCGGATGTCTTTAAAACATGGTGGTCAGGGTGGGGCAATTGTTAATGTCTCCTCGGCAGCATCGCGGCTTGGCGCCCCTTTTGAGTACGTCGATTATGCTGCGTCGAAAGGGGCGGTAGATACGCTCACCACCGGTCTGGCACTTGAGGTGGCGGCACAGGGGATACGTGTGAATTGCGTGCGTCCTGGCCTTATCTACACCGAAATGCATGCCTCTGGCGGTGAGCCAGGCAGAGTTGATCGTGTGAAGTCTATGTTACCGATGCAGCGTGGCGGGCAACCGGAAGAGGTCGCTCAGGCGATCGCCTGGCTGTTAAGTGAGAAAGCATCTTATGTTACGGGGAGTTTTCTGGAGCTGGCAGGAGGGAAGTAATGTGTTCATTGCCGGACGGCGTTGCGCTAATCGGACCACAGGTTCGCAACCCGTTCCGTAGATTTATGCAACGGACTGCCGTTCTCCACAGGTGTTGAACCGGCAGTGCCATGAATTGGTTTTCCTGATAATTTGCATTTACAAGGACGCCATCCAGTATTAGCCCTCTGAGAAAATACCGAATCTGGCGACAGAGATACGGAAGTAAATAAATTCTCTTTCAGCGAAGCATATAAACTCTTAAATCGGAATTTGTATCTCAATTTTCCCGCATAATTTCCAGTACATTAAATTCGCTTGGTTTTAAATCCTCTTTGATTTATAGCGTATTAAATTCCATAAGTGATTCAAATGTATTTATTGTGAGGTTATTTCGGTGTTTTTATTTTTCATTTCAGGAAGGAATGATGAAGAGATTAAATTTATTATCATTAATAATATGTTTTGTATCTATGAATTCACTGGGGGCGGAAATAATGGATAAGCCATCACCCCCCAGTAAGTTGTTAGGTGCTCCTGTTAATACAGCAATTTCAGGAGGAGCGTTACTCCCGCAGGGAATGTTACTGACAGCAGTAAACAGTTCATTCCGTGATAAGGATGATCAAATAAAAGGCAGTGGAAGCCCTGATATCTACTCACAAATATGGCTACTTAAAATTCGTTACGGTTTTACTGACAGGCTCGAAGGTGTGACTGTTGGGTCTTATATTAACAATCGACGCGACAATATGTCTCCCGAACACATAGAAGGGTTAGGCGATCAGTCAGTTGGTCTGAGTTATGCATTATTGAGCCAGCGGGCGGGGGCGCCATTTTGGCTAACAGTTGGTGGCGCGGTGTTGCTACCGACAGGACAGGATGGAGATAACCATTTACCCGGTAATGGGGCGTGGGGTGCTCGGGCATCAGTTTCTTTAACGACGTTTTTTACCCCGAATATTAAAGGTGATATGGATTTTATATTCCAGGGTCCGTTTGAACGGGGAAATCAGGAGGTTAAACGTGGAAATGAGTTTCAATGGAATACCCAACTCCGCTATATGTGTAGCGAAATGCCGTGGGATATTGGAGTGGAGAGTACATATAGCCATAATGATTCAGGTACCCGGGAACTCTCAACGGGCCATGTGATAAATAATCATTCAGGTACCACCGAGTGGGCTATCGGCCCCTCTTTTAATGTTGCTATTGATTCAATAAATGTATGGCTTGGTTTTGGTTCATTCTTCCCTGTAATGCAAGAAGCCAAATCGGCGACCAAAATGGAAAATGTACGTTGGGAATTTAAAATCGGTAAAACCTGGTGATCTCTTTGTTTACGTACTTACCTGGCATCACGCAGGTAAGTACGTTTTATCCTGTGTGGTTAAAGCTTCTCACCGTTGTTGGCAATTACTTCTTTGTACCAGTTAAAACTCTTCTTGCGCGAACGCGACATGTCGCCGGTACCGTCATCGTGCTTGTTCACGTAGATAAAGCCATAGCGTTTGCTGTATTGGCCGGTAGTGAAAGAGACGCAGTCGATGCAGCCCCACGGCGTGTATCCCATCAGATCCACGCCATCATACGTAACGGCTTTCATCATCTCTTCAACGTGGGCTCGTAGGTAGTCGATACGGTAATCGTCGTTAATGCTGCCGTCTTCTTCTACTTTGTCGTATGCGCCAAAGCCATTTTCTACGATAAACAGGGGTTTTTGATAGCGCTCATATAATTCGCATAAAGCATAGCGCAGACCTACTGGATCAATCTGCCAGCCCCAGTCGGAGGCTTTGACGTGTGGGTTAGGCACGCTGCCTTCGAAACCGGAAATCGCATCTCCGCTGCCGCCTTCCGCTTTCACGGCGTTGGTCATGTAGTAGCTGAAGCCAAGATAATCGCAGGTGCCTTCACGCAGGATCTGCTCATCTCCATCTTCCATTCTGATGGTGAATTCACGACGTTCCCATTCGTTAAGCACATAGGACGGGTAATAGCCGCGAAGTTGAACATCAGTAAAGACATAGCGTTCACGCATTGATTCCTGCGCGAACATCACATCTTCCGGCTTACAGGAGAAAGGATACAGTGGGACCATCGCCAGCATACAACCGACTTTCATTTGTGGATTGATGCGACGCGCTGCTTTCACCGCCAGTGCACTGGCAATAAACTGGTGATGCAGTACCTGGTACATGGTTTCTTCCGGATTTTCATGCTCGGTGTACACCACGCCTGAGCAGCAATAGCCGAACAATGGAGCGCGCCAGTTACGCTGGTTGTTTATCTCATTGAAGGTCATCCAGTATTTGACTTTATGCTTATAGCGTTCAAAGACGACTTCAGCAAACCGAACAAAGAAATCGACAACTTTGCGGTTGGTCCAGCTACCGTATTGCTGTACCAGATGTAGAGGCATTTCGAAGTGGGAGAGGGTAATGACTGGCTCGATATTGTACTTAAGCAGTTCATCGAACATGTCGTCGTAGAACTTCAGTCCTTCTTCGTTCGGTTGGGTTTCGTCGCCTTTCGGGAATATACGGGTCCAGGCGATGGATGTACGAAAGCATTTGAAGCCCATTTCGGCAAACAGCTTAATGTCTTCTTTGTAGTGACCGTAAAAATCGACCGCATCATGATTCGGATAGTATTTGCCTGGTACAACGTCCTGGGTGATTTCGCGCGGAACGCCGTGGGCACCGCCGGTGAGTACGTCACAAATGCTGGGCCCTTTGCCGCCTTTGTTCCAGCCGCCTTCAACCTGATGCGCCGCAACCGCGCCGCCCCATAAAAAATCTTTCGGTAAGGTAAGTTTTTTCATCTGCGCTCAGTCTCAAATTAATACAATCTGATTTTGAGTCTAACAAAGGAAAGATAAATGTCACGATATAACAAAATAGCGCCAATGTGATTTGTTACATCAAAAAAACAGATTGTTTTTTTTACACTAATTTTTTCGCCAGTTTTCGTCCGAGTGATTCCAGAATATAAATGACGGGGATTTGTGTAGTAATATCATATACGCCCGCAATTCGGGTCTGCGGGACGTGCCAGGAAAGATTAAAGTCAGCCAGCTTCGCCAGTCGTGAGTGTTCATGGCTGGTGACAGAGAGCACTTTACAGTTGTGCAGGCTGAACTGGCTGGCGAAACGCAGGATCTCTTCTGTTTCACCGGAAACGGAAAGGACGATTGCCAGTGCGTTTCGGGCCATATCATTGGTAACCGGGAAATAAGGATCATCAATATGGTTGCTGAATTTTCCTACATTAGAGAAAAAACGTGCACCATATTTTGCTAAGGCTCCTGAGGTACCTGCGCCAACAAATATAATACGTTCGGAAGATAATATAATATCGACAGCTTGATTGAGTAGATTATCAAACTCGTCGTTATTCACGCCTTTAAAGAAGCTGATAATTTCGCTGGCACCAAAATTACTCTGTTGTGGTTCATTCTGTTCTAAATATAATTTAAAGCGTACGCGGAACTCCGAGTAACCTTCACACTTCAGTTTACGACAAAAGCGCAGTACGGTGGTGGTGGAGACTCCAGCAGCGTCGGCCAGTTCGCGGATGGTCATGTACATGACTTTGTCACGGTTCTTGATGACATAGTTGTAGACCAGCATCTCAAGATTGTTGAGACTGGCGATGGCGGCGTGGGAGAACATACTCACAATGGCAAAACTCACTCATCAGACTTCATTTACAGGGATAATAACATGCAGCCAAATGACATCACTTTTTTTCAGCGTTTCCAGGATGACATTCTGGCCGGACGCAAAACAATCACTATACGCGATGAGTCCGAATCACATTTCAAAACGGGCGACATCCTGCGAGTTGGGCGCTTCGAAGATGACGGCTATTTCTGCACTATCGAAGTTGTCGGTACATCGACTATCACACTTGATACGCTGACGGAAAAACATGCCCGGCAGGAAAATATGACGCTTGATGAGCTTAAGCGCGTGATTGCAGAGATCTATCCGCATCAAACGCAATTTTATGTGATTGATTTTAAATGTCTTTGAGTGTTTTGGTACGGCTGTTAGCTGAAAAATAAAAACTAATTATATGATTTATATTAATTATTTATTATCTGGTAAATATTTTAGCTAACAGGTGTTCACTGGAACCATTCTCAGTTACGCTAGAGGCGCAATCACGAAAGTGTTCGTTTCTCCGGAGTAACTTATGGTTCAGAAACCATTAATCGCGCAGGGATATTCGCTGGCTGAGGAAATAGCCAACAGTATCAGTCACGGTATCGGGCTGGTGTTTGGGATCGTTGGACTGGTGCTGTTGCTGGTTCAGGCGGTGGATACCAATGCCAGCGCTATGGCCATTACCAGCTATAGCCTGTATGGCGGCAGTATGATCCTGCTGTTCCTCGCCTCAACCTTGTATCACGCGGTTCCGCATCAGAGAGCGAAGGTCTGGCTGAAAAAATTCGACCACTGCGCTATTTATCTGCTGATCGCCGGGACCTATACGCCATTTCTGCTGGTGGGCCTGGATTCACCGCTGGCGCGAGGGCTGATGGTTGTTATCTGGAGCCTTGCTCTGCTCGGTATTTTGTTCAAACTGACCATCGCCCACCGGTTTAAGATCCTGTCGCTGGTGACCTACCTGACAATGGGCTGGCTATCACTGATTGTGGTATATCAACTGGCGATAAAACTGGCGGTAGGCGGCGTGACGTTGTTGGCGGTAGGCGGCGTGATTTATTCGTTGGGCGTCATTTTCTACGTCTGCAAACGTATCCCATACAACCATGCTATCTGGCACGGGTTTGTGCTGGGGGGCAGCGTTTGCCACTTCCTGGCAATTTACTTGTACGTGGGGCAGGCTTAATGCCGGATGGCCGCTAACGCCACATCTGGCCTACGGGATAGTAGGCCATAAGTCTGCGTGCCAGCAGGCATTATTCTTTTATTCTTCCAGCGAATACGGCAGCGGTACAATATGCAATGTTTTGGCGTCGTCACGAACGCGGAACACGCTGTCGGCTTCCATGTCGTTATTCATCACAACCTGTACCAACAACTGACCATCTGCCAGTTGCACCGCAGCGAGAACGGTACCCGTACGGCGCCAGTTTTCACCCATTTTTAGTTCCAGGTCTTCACCGGCTTCCGGCACCCGACTGGCGGCGCCTGCCAGCGACCAAAGCGCACGTTTGTTGGCGCCGCGGAATTTAGCACGGGCGACCATCTCCTGGCCGGTATAACAGCCTTTTTTAAAGCTGATCCCACCCAGAGCCTGTAGATTAGTAGCCTGCGGAATAAACTGCCCGCTGTTGACGGAATCAATCACCGCAATTCCTGCTTCGATATCCAGCGCCAGCCACTGTTGACTGTTATTTAACTCTGCTTCGCCGCGAAGTTTCTCGACGAGCATTTCTGCCGTTGCGACATCGACGATCAGCAGGAAACGTTCGGCTGGATGTTCGAACCATAATACCGTGGATGTGCCTTCGGTAATTACCTGTTTATCGCTGCCCGGTAGTTCATTAAAGAGGCCGGTCAGCGCTGCACGTGCCTGGAACCCAGCGACGCCCAGCAGAACGCGCTCGTCGTCAGGGGCAATCACCACTTTGGAGAAAACGGCGTATTTTTTCAGCTCAGTAAGCTGAGTGTCGCGCAGACTGCGGCGTTCAAGCCACGCAAATCCGTCACCGTGACGGAACAAACGTAGGTTGCTCCACATTTTGCCTTTGGCATCACAATGAGCTGCCAGCACATGCTGGTGCTCGGTCAACTGACTGACATCCGCAGTGACTTGACCCTGAATATACTTCTCACTGTCGGCACCCGTAATGGTGGCGAGAGCCCAGTCATCAAGCGTCATCAGCGTCAGAGGCAAACGAGTTGACGCACAAGGCTGGCGAGGAGGAAAAGATGTAAAAGCCATAATAATGTCCTGATTTGCTTAACGCAGTAATAATGACTAATGGTAAAAGAGCTATAGCCCATTGCAAGCGGTTTAAACACCCTATTTGTGCCATATATTAAGCTTTGCGAAGAGACATCCAAAAATGGTGAACCCTTTAACTTAATGTGGTTTTATTTTGCGTTCGTGCTTCCGATTACTGATATTCCCGCAAAAGAGCGTGAAAAACACGTTACAATAGCCGAGTACTTCGTTTTCGTGAGACAGAGAGAAGAACATGGATATTAACAACAAAGCACGTATTCATTGGGCATGCCGTCGCGGCATGCGTGAGTTGGACATTTCAATTATGCCGTTTTTCGAACACGAGTATGACAACTTGAGTGACGACGAAAAACGGATCTTTATCCGTCTGCTGGAATGTGATGACCCGGATTTATTTAATTGGTTGATGAATCATGGGAAACCGGCTGATCCACAGCTGGAGCAGATGGTACGGCTCATCCAGACACGGAATCGGGAACGTGGTCCAGTGGCAATCTGATTTACGCGTTTCATGGCGCGCACAGTGGCTTTCGTTACTTATTCACGGGCTGGTCGCGGTGCTTATTTTATTGATGCCCTGGCCATTGAGCTACACCCCATTATGGCTGGTGTTGCTCTCTCTTGTAGTGTTCGACAGCGTGCGCAGCCAGCGTCGTATTAACGCCTGTCAGGGAGAGATCAGACTCTTGATGGATGGTCGTCTACGCTGGCAAGGGCAAGAGTGGACTATTGTCAGCGCACCCTGGATGATTAAAACAGGCATGATGTTGCGATTGCGTTCAGAGGCCGGAAAACGTCAGCATCTGTGGCTGGCGGCGGACAGTATGGATGACGCTGAGTGGCGGGATTTACGGCGGTTAATGTTGCAACAGGCGCCGCAGAAATAACACTGACGGTAAGGCTACAGACCTTAACCGTCAGTCAGAAGCAACTCAGGACCAGTGCTCGGCCATTTCTCCGAGAATTTGTTCACACCAGGCCTGGATACGTTCATCGCTGAGATCGTACTGGTTGGTTTCATCCAACGCTAAACCAACAAACAACTGCCCATCGGCAATGACGGGTTTATCGCTGGTGAATTCATAGCCCTCTGTTGGCCAGTAGCCGACAAACTTTACGCCTTTGGTGACGAGTTTATCATGCAGCATACCCAGCGCATCCAGGAACCATTCGCCGTACCCCAGTTGATCTCCCATGCCGTAAAGCGCGACAATTTTGCCTTCCAGGTTGAGGTTATCCAACTGATCCCAGACCGCTTCCCAGTCCTCCTGAATTTCACCGAAATCCCAGGTTGGGATACCCAAAATGAGCACGTCGTACTGCTCCATTAAGGTCGGGGAATCATCCTTGAGGTTGTGTAATGTCACCAGCTCGGGACCAAGGATATCGCGGATTTTTTCTGCTGCCATTTCGGTGTAGCACGTGCTGGAACCGTAAAAAAGACCCATGTTCATTACGTAAACATCTCAATTCTGCTGTAGCGTTGCGGGTAGTGTATCAGAATCGCCGCAATCGCGGCACAATGAGGCATAATGCATCAAAAGTGAGAATGATATAAGGGGCGCGAGTGGAACAGGATCTGGCGCGCATCGAGCAATTTCTTGATGCCCTGTGGCTGGAACGAAATCTGGCGGAGAATACGTTAAGTGCGTATCGTCGCGATCTGACCATGCTTGTCGAATGGCTACACCATCGTGGTGTATCGTTGGCGACAGCGCAAAGTGATGACCTGCAGGCACTGCTGGCCGAGCGGATGGATGGCGGGTATAAAGCCACCAGTTCCGCGCGATTATTGAGTGCAATGCGGCGTTTTTTTCAGCATTTGTACCGCGAAAAATTTCGCGACGATGATCCCAGCGCCTCGCTCGCCTCACCTAAACTGCCGCAGCGTCTGCCGAAAGATCTCAGTGAAGCACAGGTAGAACGGTTGTTGCAGGCTCCGCTGATTGAACAGCCGCTGGAGCTACGTGATAAAGCCATGCTGGAAGTATTGTATGCGACGGGTTTGCGCGTTTCAGAACTGGTGGGGCTGACAATGAGTGATGTTAGCTTACGTCAGGGCGTGGTGCGCGTGATCGGTAAAGGTAACAAAGAGCGGCTCGTACCACTGGGTGAAGAGGCTGTGTACTGGCTGGAAACTTATCTGGAACATGGTCGTCCGTGGTTGCTGAATGGCGTCTCGATTGACGTGTTATTTCCCAGCCAGCGTGCACAACAAATGACCCGTCAGACCTTTTGGCATCGTATTAAACACTATGCTGTGTTAGCGGGGATAGACAGCGAAAAGCTGTCACCACATGTGTTGCGGCATGCTTTTGCTACGCATTTGCTCAACCATGGCGCTGACTTGCGCGTGGTGCAGATGCTGCTTGGGCATAGCGATCTCTCAACCACACAGATTTATACTCATGTCGCAACGGAGCGCTTGCGTCAATTACATCAACAGCATCACCCGCGAGCGTGAGTGCTGACAGGAAAGGATAGGTTATGAAAAAACGTTTTATGATGCTCACCCTGCTGGCTACGGCGTTTTCAGGCATGGTGCATGCAGACGATGCGGCGATTCGCCAGTCATTAACTAAGCTGGGCGTACAAAGCACCGAAATTCAGCCCGCCCCAGTTGCGGGAATGAAAACCGTACTGACCAACAGTGGTGTGCTGTACGTCACTGAAGACGGTAAGCATATTATTCAGGGACCGATGTACGACGTAAGTGGCGCAAGTCCGGTGAACGTCACCAATCAGCTGCTGATGAAACATCTGAACGCGCTGGAAAAAGAGATGATCGTCTATAAAGCGCCGCAGGAAAAACACGTTATCACCATTTTCACCGACATCACCTGCGGCTACTGCCACAAGCTGCATGAAGAGATGAAAGACTACAATGCGCTGGGGATCACCGTGCGCTATCTGGCCTTCCCGCGTCAGGGACTGGAAAGCCAGGCCGAGCAGGACATGAAGTCTATCTGGTGCGCGCAAGACAAAAACAAAGCCTTTGATGATGCTATGGCAGGCAAGAGTGTGAAACCGGCGACCTGCGATGTGGATATTGCTAACCATTACGCGCTGGGCGTGCAGTTTGGCGTGAGTGGAACTCCGGCGATTGTCCTGAGCAACGGCTATGTTGTTCCAGGCTACCAGGGACCAAAAGAGATGAAAGCGTTCCTGGATGCGCACCAAAAACAGACCAGCGGTAAATAATTCGCGTGAAACAACAGATACAACTTCGTCGACGTGAAGCCGACGAGACAGCCGAACTGCCTGCAGAATTACCGCCTTTGCTACGTCGTTTGTACGCCAGTCGTGGTGTATGCAGTGCCCAGGAGCTTGAGCGTAGCGTGAAAGGGATGTTGCCGTGGCAGCATTTGAACGGCGTCGAAAAAGCGGTTGAGATCCTCTATAACGCATTTCGCGAGGGAACTCGCATTATTGTAGTGGGGGATTTCGACGCTGATGGCGCGACCAGTACGGCGCTGAGCATCCTGGCTATGCGTGCATTAGGCTGTAGCAACATTGACTACCTGGTGCCCAACCGCTTTGAAGACGGTTATGGTTTAAGCCCGGAAGTGGTGGATCAGGCTCATGCCCGGGGCGCCCAACTGATTGTGACTGTCGACAATGGCATCTCCTCCCACGCTGGTGTTGAACATGCCAGAACGTTGAAGATACCGGTGGTGGTGACCGATCACCACCTGCCTGGGGATACCCTGCCGGATGCAGAAGCCATCATCAACCCTAACTTGCACGACTGTGAATTCCCGTCGAAATCGCTGGCGGGTGTTGGAGTTGCCTTTTACCTGATGCTGGCACTGCGCACCTTCCTGCGTGATAAAGGTTGGTTTGATGAACGCGGTATCGCACCACCAAACCTGGCGGATTTGCTTGATCTGGTGGCATTAGGCACGGTTGCCGACGTTGTGCCGTTGGACGCGAATAACCGCATCCTGACGTGGCAAGGGTTAAGCCGTATTCGCGCAGGAAAATGTCGTCCTGGTATTAAGGCGCTGCTTGAGATTTCGAACCGCGATCCGCAAAAGCTGGCCGCCAGCGATTTAGGTTTTGCGCTGGGTCCACGCCTGAATGCGGCTGGTCGGTTGGATGATATGTCCGTCGGTGTTGCACTATTGCTGTGCGATAACATTGGCGAGGCGCGAGTGCTTGCCAATGAACTGGATGCACTCAACCAGACGCGCAAAGAAATTGAGCAGGGTATGCAGACGGAAGCGCTGACGTTGTGCGAGAAGCTTGAGCGTAGTCGTGAGGCGTTGCCCGGTGGATTGGCAATGTATCATCCTGAGTGGCATCAGGGTGTGGTAGGGATTCTGGCGTCGCGCATAAAAGAGCGTTTTCATCGTCCTGTAATCGCCTTTGCACCTGCCGGTGACGGCACACTTAAAGGTTCTGGTCGGTCAATTCAGGGACTGCACATGCGTGATGCGCTGGAGCGGCTGGATACTCTCTATCCGGGCATGATCCTTAAGTTTGGCGGCCACGCTATGGCGGCTGGTTTATCGCTGGAGGAAGCACAGTTTGAACGATTCCAGCAGCGCTTTGGTGAGCTGGTGACTGAATGGCTCGACCCAGCTTTACTGCAGGGGGAAGTCGTGTCGGATGGCCCGTTGAGTGCAGCGGAAATGACCATGGAGGTCGCGCAAATGTTGCGTGATGCCGGACCGTGGGGACAAATGTTCCCGGAGCCGCTGTTTGACGGGCGTTTTCGCTTGCTTCAGCAACGCCTGGTCGGCGAGCGTCATTTGAAGGTGATGGTGGAACCCGTTGACGGAGGGCCACTGCTCGACGGTATTGCGTTTAATGTTGATACCAGTTGCTGGCCGGACAACGGCGTTCGTGAAGTTACGCTTGCCTATAAGCTGGATATCAACGAGTTTCGCGGTAACCGAAGCCTGCAAATCATCATCGATAATATCTGGCCAATTTAGCGTCATCTTCTCTATAAAAAAGAGCGTGGATTGGGTACAATCCCGCTCTTATCACCGCATTTTGACTAGTCCAATAAAAGAAATCAGACCATGTTTGAAATTAATCCGGTAAATAACCGCATTCAGGACCTTACGGAGCGCTCTGACGTTCTTAGGGGGTATCTTTGACTATGATGCCAAGAAAGAGCGTCTGGAAGAAGTAAACGCCGAGCTGGAACAGCCAGACGTCTGGAATGAACCAGATCGCGCTCAGGCGCTGGGCAAAGAACGTTCCTCCCTTGAGGCCATTGTCGACACGCTCGACCAGATGAGCCAGGGCCTGGAAGATGTTTCCGGCCTGCTGGAGCTGGCTGTAGAAGCCGACGACGAAGAAACCTTTAACGAAGCCGTTGCTGAACTCGATACGCTGGAAGATAAACTGGCGCAGCTGGAATTCCGCCGCATGTTCTCCGGCGAATACGACAGTGCCGACTGCTATCTCGATATTCAGGCTGGCTCTGGTGGTACTGAAGCCCAGGACTGGGCAAGCATGCTGATGCGTATGTATCTGCGTTGGGCTGAAGCACGCGGCTTTAAAACAGAAATTATTGAAGAATCTGAAGGTGAAGTGGCGGGTATTAAATCCGTGACCATCAGAATTGCTGGCGATTACGCTTACGGCTGGCTGCGTACTGAAACCGGTGTGCATCGTCTGGTACGTAAAAGTCCGTTCGATTCCGGCGGTCGCCGCCATACGTCGTTCAGCTCTGCATTTGTATATCCGGAAGTCGACGATGATATCGATATCGACATCAATCCGGCGGATCTGCGTATTGACGTGTATCGTGCCTCCGGGGCGGGCGGTCAGCACGTTAACCGTACGGAATCTGCGGTGCGTATCACCCACATCCCTACCGGGATAGTGACGCAGTGCCAGAACGACCGTTCCCAGCACAAGAACAAAGACCAGGCCATGAAGCAAATGAAAGCAAAGCTTTATGAACTGGAAATGCAGAAGAAGAATGCCGAGAAACAGGCGATGGAAGACACCAAGTCCGATATCGGCTGGGGTAGCCAGATTCGTTCTTATGTCCTTGATGACTCCCGCATCAAAGACCTGCGTACCGGGGTTGAAACCCGCAACACGCAGGCGGTGCTGGATGGCAGCCTGGATCAATTTATCGAAGCAAGTTTGAAAGCAGGGTTATGAGGAACCAAAATGTCTGAACAACACGCACAGGGCGCTGACGCGGTAGCCGACCTTAACAATGAACTGAAAACGCGCCGTGAGAAGCTGGCCAACCTGCGCGAGCAGGGGATCCCGTTCCCGAACGATTTCCGTCGCGATCATACCTCAGACCAACTGCACGCTGACTTCGACGCGAAAGAAAACGAAGAGCTGGAAGCGCTGAACATCGAGGTATCTGTTGCTGGTCGTATGATGACCCGCCGCATTATGGGTAAAGCATCCTTTGTTACGCTGCAGGACGTTGGTGGGCGTATTCAGCTGTACGTTGCACGCGACGATCTTCCGGAAGGCGTCTACAATGAGCAGTTCAAAAAGTGGGATCTGGGCGACATCCTCGGTGCTAAAGGTAAGTTGTTCAAGACTAAAACTGGTGAACTGTCTATTCATTGCACCGAACTGCGTTTGCTGACCAAAGCTCTGCGTCCGCTGCCGGATAAATTCCACGGCTTGCAGGATCAGGAAGCGCGTTATCGTCAGCGTTACCTGGATCTCATCTCCAACGATGAATCCCGCAATACTTTTAAAGTGCGTTCACAGATCATGGCGGGCATTCGTCAGTTCATGGTTGGTCGCGGCTTTATGGAAGTTGAAACTCCGATGATGCAGGTGATCCCAGGCGGTGCCGCAGCGCGTCCGTTCATCACCCATCATAATGCGCTTGATCTGGACATGTACCTGCGTATTGCGCCGGAACTGTACCTCAAGCGTCTGGTGGTTGGCGGCTTTGAGCGTGTGTTCGAAATTAACCGTAACTTCCGTAACGAAGGGATCTCCGTTCGCCATAACCCAGAGTTCACCATGATGGAACTCTACATGGCTTATGCGGACTATAAAGATCTGATCGAACTGACCGAATCTCTGTTCCGTACGCTGGCACAGGACGTTCTGGGTACGACTGAAGTGCCTTACGGCGATGAAGTTTTCGACTTTGGTAAACCATTCGAAAAACTGACCATGCGCGAAGCGATTCAGAAATACCGCCCGGAAACCAATATGGCGGATCTGGACAACTTCGACTCAGCTAAAGCTATTGCTGAATCTATCGGTATCAAGGTTGAGAAGAGCTGGGGCCTGGGTCGTATCGTAACTGAGATCTTTGAAGAAGTTGCGGAAGCGCATCTGATTCAACCGACCTTCATTACTGAGTATCCGGCAGAAGTGTCTCCGCTGGCGCGTCGTAACGACGAAAACCCGGAAATCACTGACCGCTTCGAATTCTTCATTGGTGGACGTGAAATCGGTAACGGCTTCAGCGAGCTGAATGATGCAGAAGATCAGGCGCAGCGTTTCCAGGATCAGGTTAACGCCAAAGATGCTGGTGATGACGAAGCGATGTTCTACGATGAAGACTACGTAACCGCTCTGGAACACGGTCTGCCGCCGACAGCTGGCCTGGGTATTGGTATTGACCGTATGGTTATGCTGTTTACTAACAGCCACACCATTCGCGACGTGATCCTGTTCCCGGCTATGCGTCCGGTAAAATAAGCATTACGCGAAAGCACGCAACCCCGGCATTTGTCGGGGTTTTTTACTTTTGCTGCGCGAAAGAAGACAACATATTTCTCGCTTCGCTATTCGTCGCCTGCATTACCATCCACGGACTGAACGCCCATGGCGTAGCATCAATTCCACGCAAAACACGCGATAAATTGCACCATTGATAATCCATCACTTCATCACTGTTTGGCAGCAATTCACTGGTAATTCGTGCGGCAAAAACCGGGCACACTTCGTTTTCGACGATGCCATTCGGGTCGGTGGCGCGGTAATGGAAATCAGGATAGATCGACACGGGAGGCGTTATTTCCACACCCAGCTCAAAGCGACAACGACGGATCACCGCCTCCTCATTACTTTCTCCCTGCTGTGGGTGACCACAAACCGAGTTGGTCCACACGCCGGGCCACGCTTTTTTACTCAATGCGCGGCGGGTTACTAATAGTTGGCCTTCACGGTTAAAAAGCCAGCATGAAAATGCCAGATGTAATGGGGTATCAGCCGTGTGCGCGGTATATTTTTCCAGCGTACCCGAGGGAATTCCCTTTACATTCAGCAAAATGACATGTTCCGTTTGCATGATTTCTCACATTTAATTCTAGTCACTCGTCATTATAGATAACAGAAGAGTGAAATGATTAACCATGTGAGTGTTTATCGGCATCCGACGGTAGCAATGCGGATGCCGACAGGGAAAGGTAATTAAAAAAGCAGCATCATATATTTGAAACGGCTTTCAATGGCCATTGCAACGCAGTCAGAAATGACAGGAATAGAAATCAGAAAGAGCAACAGCAGACTGAATATTGCGCGTATTAAAAGATTCATATCATTCTCCATGCTCATTTTTCTTTAGCTTGCGCATCAGAAGCCACATACGGACTGTTCTGACTTTCAAATTTTTATCAGTAACAGATTCCTTAACCAGATCGGCATGATGCTGGTAGCCATTAAAGAAGACGTTCAGTACAACGGCGCTAAAGGTTGCCAACATAATGCCGCTATGTAGTAAGGGCTGCAGTACGGCCGGCAGCTTAGAAAAGAAGTCATGAGAAAGTGTCGGGGTCATACCCACGCCAAGACTGATTGCGACGATATACAAGTTGTAACGGTTGGTGGTGTAGTTACAACGCGACAGAATACGAATCCCGGTTGCCAGCACCATGCCGAACATCACCAGCCCCGCGCCGCCAAGAACGAATTGCGGAATAGAAGCCACCAGCACCGCCATTTTTGGCACCATGCCGAATAACATCAAAATGATGCCAGAAGCAATGCACACCCAGCGGCTATGAACGCGCGTTACGCTGACCAAACCGACGTTTTGCGAAAATGAAGTATGCGGAAAGCTGTTAAACGTACCTCCAATCATTGTCCCGACGCCATCTACGCGCAGCCCGCGAATAATATCTTGTGAAGAGAGTTTTCGACCGACGATTTCCCCCAGGGCCAGGAACATCCCCATAGACTCAATAAACACGATGATTAACACAGCGGTCATGGTCAGAATAGAGACGGGATCGAACACCGGTATGCCAAACGACATTGGCGTGACAATCGCGAACCACGACGCATCATATAATCCGGACAGATTAACTTCGTTCATCATCCACGACAGGAAAAAACCAAATACAATCCCCAGTAATACGGCGACGTTGGACATAAATCCTTTCGCATAGCGAGTGATGAGCAAGATGAAAATTAAAACGGCGAAGGAGATCCCCAAATAGACGGGATTACCATATTGCGGATTACCTTTACCGCCTGCGGCCCAGTCAATGCCAACCTGAATGATACTAAGACCGATAGAGGTAATTACCACACCAGTAACCAGCGGTGGGAACAATGGCATTAAGCGGCCGATGAGCGGTGCTAATAATGTGGTGATAAAACCCGCTGCGATGGTCGCGCCAAAAATCCCCAGCAGACCAATATCTGGGTTCATCCCGATGGCAATCATCGGTGTCACGGCAGCGAAGGTCACCGACATAATGACGGGCAGGCGAATGCCCATAAAACGACCGATGCCGATACATTGCAACAACGTGACGATACCGCAGCAAAAGAGATCGGAGCTTATGAGCATTGCGATAGCCTCTTTGGAGAGGCCAAGCCTGTCGCCAATCATCAGCGGTACAGCGACCGCACCTGCATACATAACAAGCACGTGTTGCAGACCGAGTATGATCAGCTTTCCTGGTGATAATATGCGGTCAACTTCATCAGTGGGGCGCTCTAGCCCTGAAGATGAGGGAGGTTGAGAATCTATGGCGCTCATGCGTCTCTCCTTAAGCTCGCCAAATTAAAAAGCAACCGTTTACCTTCATAAAACTGAATAAAGACATGCTCGTGGGATGCCAGTTTTAGCGAGGAGGCGAGGTTATAAGGTGGAAATGCGGAGGTAATCACATAATCGTAGTTAAACAGAATAGATGAGAAAATAAATGGGTAGTGAAATTATCTCTAATTTTCTCATATTGATATTTCTTTAATCATTCTGGCATACCGAGCTCTCGCATTTATTACTTTTAATCCTGAAGTCCCTATTTTTGGTTACGATGATCAATTAATGAAAGCGGCATAGATTGCGGCGCAATAATTTGATCTAAGTTCCAAAATTGCAATTAATACAGATACGCTACCTAATATATGCCCGTTTATTGCATCGCAACATTTGAGAAGACAAAAACTCATCAAGTGAAAGGGATACGAATGAATAAGTTTATCGCTGCTGATGCTGCGGAATGTATAGGCTGTCATGCCTGCGAAATTGCCTGTGCGGTGGCGCATAATCATGAAAACTGGCCACAGAGTCAGAGTGATTTTCGACCTCGTCTCCATGTTGTTGGGAAAGGACTGGCCGCAAATCCCGTTGCTTGCCATCATTGCAATAATGCCCCTTGCGTTACGGCTTGTCCCGTTAATGCTCTAACTTTTCAACCAGATAGCGTACAGCTGGATGAACAAAAGTGTATTGGTTGTAAAAGATGCGCAATCGCTTGCCCCTTTGGTGTCATTGAGATGAATAACGTGGTCGCATTGAAATGCGACCTTTGTTTTCAGCGAGATTCTGGCGCGCAAGCTTGTGTTGAAGTTTGCCCAACGCAGGCGTTACGGCTGATGGATGGCAAAGGGTTACAGCAGATAAAAATGAGGCGTCAGCGTAGAACCGCAGAGGGAAAAGCAGCAGAGGAACTACCATCATCCCGCCGCGCGGCGTTACTCCCTGTTAATCCGCGCAAAGGTGCAGATAAAATTTCAGCGAGCGAGCGGAAAACGCACTTTGGCGAAATTTATTGTGGGCTGGATCAACAACAAGCTGCTTATGAAAGTGACCGCTGTGTCTGGTGCGCCGAAAAAGCTAACTGTAACTGGCATTGTCCGCTGCATAACGCCATTCCAGACTACATTCGACTGGTGCAACAAGGACGGATTATCGAAGCGGCAGAACGTTGCCACCAGACCAGCTCCTTGCCAGAAATCTGTGGCAGGGTATGCCCACAGGACCGGCTTTGTGAAGGGGCATGTACGTTGAAAGATCACACCGGCGCAGTCTCTATCGGTAATCTGGAACGTTACATCACTGATATCGCGCTGGCGATGGGCTGGCGCCCCGATGTCAGCCAGGTTATACCTCGCATGGAAAGAGTGGCGGTGATTGGCGCAGGGCCCGCAGGGCTGGGCTGTGCCGATATTCTTGCGCGTGCTGGCGTGCATGCGGATGTGTTTGATCGGCATCCCGAAATCGGCGGTATGCTGACTTTTGGTATTCCGTCCTTCAAGCTGGACAAAACGGTATTAAGCCAACGGCGGGAGATTTTCACGGCGATGGGGATCGACTTTCATCTCAACTGTGAAATTGGCCGCGACATTTCCTTTAGCGATTTAACGGCGGAATATGATGCCGTTTTCCTTGGTGTTGGTACTTACGGCATGATGCGTGCGGAGTTGCCGAATGAAGATGCACCCGGTGTGATTCAGGCATTGCCGTTCCTTACTGCGCATACCCGCCAGTTGATGGGGCTGCCTGAATCTGAAGAGTATCCGCAGACGGATGTTGCAGGTAAACGGGTTGTGGTGCTGGGTGGCGGAGATACGACAATGGATTGCCTGCGTACCTCCATTCGTCTGAATGCCGCCAGCGTGATTTGTGCTTATCGTCGTGATGAAGTCAGTATGCCTGGTTCCCGCAAAGAGGTAGTCAATGCACGCGAAGAAGGGGTTGAATTCCAGTTTAATGTTCAGCCGCAATATATCGCCTGTGATGATGACGGGCACTTAACTGCGGTTGGTTTGATCCGCACCGCAATGGGAGAACCGGGGCCAGATGGTCGACGTCGTCCTTGCCCGGTGGCTGGTTCTGAATTTGAGCTGCCCGCCGATGTCCTGATTATGGCATTTGGTTTTCAGGCGCATGCGATGCCGTGGTTGCAAGGTAGCGGTATTAAACTCGATAAATATGGCCTGATTAAAGCCGGCGCCGCGGGACATTTATCTACCCAAACGCATCTGAAAAAAGTCTTTGCGGGTGGTGATGCCGTTCATGGCGCAGACCTGGTGGTCACCGCAATGGCGGCAGGAAGGCAGGCGGCGCGCGATATGTTAGCTATGTTTGATACGAAGGCATCGCAATGAAATCGTTAATTATTGTCAATCAAAATGACTGCATTGGTTGCCGCACTTGCGAAGTGGCTTGCGTGGTTGCTCATCCGTTAGAACTGGAGTTGAATGCCAGTTTTTTTCTACCGCGCTTAAAGGTACAGCGTCTGGATAGCGTAAGCGCACCGGTGATGTGTCACCAGTGTGAAAATGCACCGTGTGTAGGGGCTTGCCCGGTACAGGCGCTAACCATGGGGGAGCAGCTAGTGGAGGCAAACGCCGACCGTTGTATTGGTTGTCAGAGTTGTGCCTGTGCATGCCCGTTTGGCATGATCACCATTCAGATGTTGCCGGGAAATGTACGTCCATTGATCGTGAAATGCGATCTTTGCGAACATCGGGTTGAAGGGCCTGCCTGTGTCGAGTCCTGCCCGACACAGGCGTTACAGTTGATGACGGAGGGAGAACTTAAGCGGATCCGCCAGCAGCGTATTGCTGCCAGCGGCGAGAATCTTCTCTAATAAAACCCCCGCGCTTGTATGGCGCGGAGCTTCTCTTAGATTGCCCAACCACCTGCGTAAAACACGACCAGGGCGACGGTAATGATAACAGTACCGATATTCAGTTTATGCCATTCGCGCGCAAAGACGCGGCCCACCACCAGCGTTACAAAGCCCAGCATGATACCGGTAACGATATTGCAGGTCAGGACGATGAATACCGCGCAAACCAGTCCTGCCATAGCATCAATAAAGTCATTGAAGTCCAGTTTCGAGACGTTACTTAACATCAGCAGACCAACGTACATCAGTGCGGGGGCTGTGGCATAACCGGGGATCAGAAACGACAACGGTGATAAGAACAGAATCAACAGGAATAGAAAGCCTACAACAGTCGCTGTCAGACCTGTCTTGCCGCCGGCAGCAGTCCCAGCCGCAGATTCGATATAGACAGCTGCAGGGGCTGCGCCTACCAGGCCTGAAAATATCGAGCTTACTGAATCGCTGGTTAGTGCTTTACCTCCGTTAATAATCTGATTGTCTTTATCCAGAAGATTCGCCTGACCAGCGACCGCACGGATGGTGCCAGTGGCATCGAACACTGCGGTCATCACCAGTGCCAGTACACTCGGGAGCACGGTTGGCTGAAGCGCACCGATAATATCAAGGCTGAATATAAGGGATTTTCCATCTTCGCCAGTCAGGCTGGGCATGGCTACCAGACCGTGGTATTTCACCGTTGGATCGAAAATTAAGCCAATGATCGAGATGGTGATAATGACCAGCAAGATCCCGCCTGGAACGCGGCGCTTTTCCAGACCGAAGATAACCGCTAATCCCAGCAAACTCATCAGCACCGGAAAAGAGGTAAACGTACCAAGCGCCACAGGTAAGCCTTCAATCGGATTTTTGATGACCATACCGACGCCGTTGGCGGCAATCAGCAGCAGGAACAGACCAATACCGATACCTGTACCGTGTGCAATACCCATTGGTAAATTACGCAATATCCAGGTACGAATACCCGTTACGGAGATGGCAGTGAAGATGAGGCCCATCAGAAAGACCGCGCCCAGCGCGACAGGCACGCTAATTTGTTGCCCGAGCACCAGGCTAAATGCGGTAAATGCGGTCAGTGAGATGGCGCAGCCAATCGCCATCGGCAAATTAGCCCATAACCCCATCAACAGGGAGCCGAAACCTGCGACCAGACAGGTGGCGACAAAAACTGCCGCAGGAGGAAACCCCGCTTTTCCTAGCATGCCGGGAACCACGATAACGGAATAAACCATGGCCAGAAAGGTGGTCAAACCCGCCAGCACTTCCTGACGAACGGTACTGCCACGAGCTGTAATTTTAAAATAATTATCCAACGCGCCTTGGGGCTTTGGTGCGTCCGGTGTTTGTAGGATGTCTCCAGACATAATGATGTCCTCACGAGGATGTTAAGGTTTTATTATTAGTTGCGTTCGTACACCAGACGACCATCAACGTAGGTGCGGTAGATAGAACGGTCATCGCCCAACGTCATCATCACGAACAATTTGTCGACTAAAGAAACAGAGTTGTCATAGCGCAGTTGCTGAAGCGGCGTTGCTGTCGGTTCCATCACCACGAAATCGGCTTCTTTACCTGGCATAAAGTTGCCGATCAGGTTGTCGAGCCCCAATGATTTCGCACCGCCCAGGGTGGCAAGATAAAACGCTTCATAAGCTGAGAGGCGATACCCCTGTAACTGCAACACTTTGTACGCTTCGTTCAGCGTCTGCAGCATGTTGAAGGTGGTTCCTGCGCCAATATCAGTTCCCATGCCGACTTTCACTTTTTTCTGCCATGCTTTTTGTAAATTGAATAAGCCGCTGCCAAGATAAAGATTGGAGGTCGGACAGAAAGCGATACTGGATTTTGTTTCGCTCAGGCGGTCCCACTCTTTTTCTTCCAGATGGACGCAGTGAGCAAAGACGCAGTTTTTACCTGTCAGACCGTACTGATGATAAACATCCAGGTAGCCATCGTGTTCAGGATAAAGTGATTTCACCCAGGCAATTTCATCTTTGTTTTCACACAGATGAGTATGTACCCACGTATCGGGATACTCTTCTTTCAGGCGTTGTGCCATCGCCATCTGTTCGGGCGTTGAGGTGGGGGCGAAACGTGGCGTAATGGCATACAGCAGGCGGCCATTTTTGTGCCAGCGTTCGATTAGCTCCTTACTTTGCTGATAGCTGCTTTCTGCCGTGTCGAGTAGATAATCTGGCGCGTTGCGATCCATCATTACCTTGCCGGCAATCATTCGCATATTGATATGACTCGCGGTTTCAAACAATGCATCCACCGACTGCGAATGAACAGTACCAAACACCAGCGCCGTGGTAGTGCCGTTACGTAATAACTGCTTGATGAAGAACGCCGACATTTCGCGTGCGTATTCTAAATCTTCATAACGACGCTCGGTGGGGAAGGTGTGTTTGTTCAGCCATTCCAGCAACTGCTCGCCATAGGCGCCGATCATTTCACTCTGCGGATAATGGATATGCGTGTCGACAAAGCCCGGGACTACAAGCTTGCCGCGATAGTCGCGGACACGAATGGAGTCAGGGATTTGATATTTTCCCTCTTCCCACTCGCCAAACCATGCCACTTTCCCTTGGCGAATCAGTAACAATCCATCTTCGATAAATCGCAACGCAGAGGAAATCTCTTCCGGGTTATCAACCGTACGGGTGACATCAATAAAACTGCCTCGAACTGCTTTTAACGTGTGTTCGCCTGACATCATTAACTCCTTTACTGTTAATCCATCTCTTCCGCTGAGGGAATACCTGGCAAAACGTTTTCTTGTCGGTAGCCTCCTGGGAGAATGATATTTAAAACAATTGCGGTTAACCCTCCGGCACAAATAGGATTTTCAACTAATACATAAATAGAGGCGGGTAAGATTTTAAAAATCTCGGGGTCATATGAAACGCCAAGACCCAAACCCAAAGAGGTAGCGACGATCAATGTTTCACGTCGTTTTAATCCGTTGGTGATAATGATGCGGATACCGGCAATTGCAATCATGGAAAACATCAGCGTCATTGCGCCACCCAGAACCGCTGAGGGAATAGTGGTGAAGAAGCCGCCGATCATTGGAAATAACCCGAGGATCACCAGCATTATCGCGATGCTCCGTCCAATATAACGTGAGGCGACGCCAGTCATCTGAATCACGCCGTTGTTCTGTGCAAAGGTGGTTAATGGCAATGAACCGACCGCGGAGGCAATGACAGAGACTAGTCCATCCGCCAGCACGCCTCCTTTCAGACGCGACTGATATTCCTCCCCCTGAATCGGGCGGCGGGAAACCATCGCTGTGGCGGTGATATCGCCTACCGCTTCCAGCACACTAAGTAGATAAATCGTGCCGACAACCAGGAACTGATGAAAGCTGAAACTAAATCCGTATTTGAATGGATGTGGGATGGTGATGAGCGGCAGATTGCGCATGCTGCTGAAATCAACCATGCCCAGGCATAACGAAACGATATAGCCAACGCATAAACCAATGGCGATACCGCCCATGCGCAGAAGCGGACTGCGGCAGCAGTTAAAACCGATAACCACAATCAGAACCAGCAATCCGACGCCAAGATGTTCGTAACTGCCGAACGTGCCGCTACTTTTGGCGGCAAAGCCGCCACCAAAATCAATGATGCCGACTTTAATCAGACTTAAGCCAATCATCAACACGACGACACCGCTGACGGTGGGAGTAATCACTCTGCGTAAATAAGGGAGAATAAATGAAGCACCGACCACGAGAAATGCGCCCACGAAGGAGACGCCAAGTAGCGACGACATGATTAATTCTTCGTGGAAACCGTCGCTTTTCATGCTGCTGCCCAGAGCAATCATGACCGTAACAAATGAAAAATTGACTGACTGAATAGAGAGTAAACCGGAACCCACGATGCCATAACGGTTTACCTGTAACCAGGTGCCAATGCCGGAAGCGATCATCGCCATGGAAACCAGATAGGCAGTGGTTTCTACGGAAAGCTGTAATGCCGCACCCACAATTAGCGCGGGTGTCACCATCGGAACGAAAATTGCCAGTAGATGAGTAATTGCGCCAATGATTGCCTGATGAAAGGGAGGGCGGTCCTCCAGTTCAAATATAAGGTCGGAGCCTGCACGGTTTATATCAGACATCCCTTCACTCCTTTTAAAGTAAATTTGATCATCTGAATCAGTAAAATAAATTCCCACGAATTTGGGGCGCAGGACGCCTTGAGAACGGCTTATCTCATTTTCGCAGTCACTATTTAGTTATCTATAAAACAGGGAAAATGGCCGCCGGAGCGGCCAGTTATGGTTTATATTTTTTCCAGTGCGGTGAGTATTTTCTCCGGAGTGAAATGCCATTCGCGCAACCAGACGCCGCAGGCATCGTGAATAGCAGTTGCAATCGCCGGAGCTGCGCCATTTACGCCAATTTCTGAGATCGATTTAGCACCGAATGGGCCGACTTTATCGTCACTTGGTACCAGAACGGCGCGGAAATCACGCGGAATGTCGCCAATTTTTGGCGCACCATAACTTCGCAAATCGCGTGTCAATGGGTGACCCTCGGCGTCGTAAATGATTTCTTCACTCAAGCTATGACCGATAGCACGCATGGTGGCGCCGTAGATCTGACCCAGCGCTAACTCTGGGTTGACCGGTGTGCCACAGTCCAGCAAAGCGTAGAATTTATCCAGACGGATTTCACCCGTACGGGTGTTTACGGCAACTTCGGCAAAGTTTGCCCCATACGGAAAGGCAAAATCAGGTGTGATATAGCAGGCGGTTCCCACCAGTGAACCAAAGCCAGTACCGGTTTCTCCTTGATGAGCGATTTCTCCGAAACTGACTTCTCCTTTCTTCCCGCGGACGATGCCCGGAGTGGTCAGTTGGACATCTTCCAGTGGTTCACCCAGCATGTTGGCTCCGTGGAGGAGGATTTTCTCGCGCAGATTTTCCGCCGCCATACGTGCTGCATTCCCGGAGAAACAGGTGCCGGACGAGGCATATGCGCCTTTGTCAAATAACGCATGGTCGGTGTCGCCAGAAATAACATGTACGTCCTGTGGCGCACAATGTAGCACTTCTGCCGCCAGTTTTGTCACCACGGTATCCAGGCCGGTGCCAATATCTGCACCGCCGGAATGGACAATAATCGTACCATCAGATTCCAGTTTGATCATGCAGTTAGCCTGATCGATATCTGGTATCCCCGATTTCTGCATGATAATGGCGACGCCTCGCCCCACACGCCAGTCACCTTCCTGCGCTTTCGGCGAAGACCACTGGATCATCTCACGTCCCTGTCGCAGGATCTCTTCCAATGCGCAACTGGCGGCAGAAGGGACGGAGGTTGGCGCTTTGCCTTCGCCGATAGCGCCGAGGATCTTCAGTTCTTGCCCTTCGTGTACCCGGTTACGCTCAATAATTTCCAGTTGGTCAATCTGCAACTGTTCCGCCAGTTCTGCTAACGCCATGGTGATGGCGAAGTTACCTTTTGGCGCGCCGTAACCTTGATAAGCACCGTTTGGGCAAATGTTGCTGTAGTAGGTGGTGACCTGGAAATCGACGTTATCGCACGGATATAACGGCAACGACAGGGCCGGTCCGTTACACGGTACGGTGAGTGAATGGTTTCCGTAAGGTCCTGTATTGGCGCGGAAATCCATTTTCACTGCCGTCAGGCGACCATCTTTTTTCGCCCCCAGTTTAACGGTGACTTTCGCTACGTGCCGCGAGGTGTTGGCAATAAACTCTTCTTCGCGGGTGTAGCGGAACAGAACCGGACGTCCGGTCACGCAAGTTGCCCATGCGCATACTTCTTCCAGCAGAATGTCCTGTTTGGAACCAAAGCCGCCGCCAACGCGTTCTTTAATGACATGAACCTTATGCTGTTTCATACCGACGAGGCGCGCTACCTGACGGCGCAAATGCCACGGTACCTGAGTAGAGGCGTGGATCACCAGACGATCGCCATCCATACGGGTAAAGCAGATATGAGTTTCAGTAGGGCACTGCTGAGCCTGAGTTGAGTTATAGGTTCGCTCAATGATCACATCGGCATCGGCGAAACCTTTGTCCATATCGCCGATATGGCCATGAATGCTGGCCGCGATATTTTTGCGTGGGCGTGAACCGATTGGGAAGTTAATGATCATATGCTCGCCACGCTGGGCTGCATGGCTATTGTCTTCTTCCAGCGTATCTGGTGCGCCAGCGACATAAACCACCGGTTCGTCGTGTACTACTGGGGCATCTTCCGCCATCGCATCGTCAATTGATATCACCGGCTTGAGAACGTCATATTCAACGTCGATGAGTTTCAGTGCTGCCAGCGCAATCTCTTCGCTTTCGGCTACAACAGCGGCAACGCGATCGCCAACGTGACGCATTTTTTTGCCGAACATGCGACGGTCGAGCGGTGAAGGTTCTGGTGCGCTTTGACCGCCCGGGGTGTAGTAGATGTCCGGGCAATTCAGGTGAGTAATAACGTGAACGACGCCTGGCAAAGCTTCGGCTTTGCTGACATCCAGATGTGTAATCAGCGCGTGGGCGTGAGGGCTGCGTAACATTTTGATGATGCAGGCGTCAGCAGTCACGCGGTCTTCAACATAGCAGGGTTTTGCCTGCACCATTTTAGCGGCATCGGTTTTCGGATAGTGCTTACCAATGACCTCAAGGTCGTCGCGGAAAGTCGGGGCGATATCAATCGTCGCCTGTGGGTTATTTTTTCGCGCAACCGCCAGTTCAATGACCTGATAATATTGCTGCCAGCCAGCGTCGCGGCTGAACAGGCCAGAAAGCGCGTCGTCGATCTCTTCGCGGGTTGGTGCTGCAACGCGATCGAGTAGATCGCTGATAATCAGAGATGCTGCCGGATCGTTATAACCGGACTGGACTACGCCGACATCAACCATTGCCTGCTGAACCAGACTTAATTCGTTCCATTTGCCTAAGGATTCAGCGGTGCGGATTTCTGCCTGATCTAACTGAGCAGCGATAAGCAGGGAGGCGTTGACGATGTTGCCGTTATAAATAATCGCATCAGAACCGGCAAAACCGAAACCATCATCACTGTTGCGTACAGAGTGCATGCCCATGTTAAACAACAGCTTTTGTACGTTTTCAGCAGGATTAACCTTTAGTTCCCTGGAAGCGCCATTTAAAGTCAAGTGGATGATCATACGGCTTCCTCCCCAGCCTGTTGGCAGTCGGTATACAGGTCGGCTACTACAACTCCCGTGATATAGCGTTTATACGCGACGCTACCCCGAATATCCCCCACGGGGAAAATCGCCCTGGCGACGGCTTGCTCCAGTGCGCGACCTTCCAGATTTTGTTTTTCTACGTCGTGCAGGCGCAATGTTTTGCTGGCGACACCATCCAGCGCGATCCGCAGACCGTCGTGATCTGTTAATGCAACTGCTGCGGTAACCACGGTTAACCCCGCCTGGGAACGGCTAATTTTTCGAGTAGCACAAGTGCGATACGGATCTTTTATGATAATTTCAGTCAGCAGTCGGTCGCGTGGATCGGCAAGATAGTTTTCAATCGACAGTGTTTCGCCGTTGCCAAAAACCAACTCAGCATCCAGTGCCAGCAGTACCGGAAGTAACACGGACTCTTCCTGCCTGGCGGCGATTTCGCCACCGATAGTGGACTGGTTACGGACATGGCGGGAGTAGACAAAACCGAGCGCTTCCCGCAGCGCCGCTGGAATGTAGCGTGCATCGCGCAGAGGCTGTAAGCGCGACATTGCGCCAATGCGCAGTGCCCCGTTATCCCAGTCAACCCAGCCCAGTTCCAGATCCTGCAAAGAAATGGCAATTTTTTTATCCGTCCGGGTTGGTGTAGCGTTAAGTTTGCTGCCCCCGGCAAACCAGACAGCTTCATCCTGGTAGCGGCGCTTTAGTTCCAGCGCCTGTTCTACCGAGTCGGGTCTGAAAAATTGTTCAATCATCTTCTTTCCTTAATTTCCCTTCTTCTCTGAAAGAAGAGGGGATCTGTCATTTATGCCAGCGCATCCATCCGACGCCACATACTGGCGGCAGCTTTTCTGGCTTGCGCATAAATGGAATCGCAGTCGAAGTTAAACTGATGGTCTTCATAAACCATCACGCCGTTGACCATCACACTGTGAACGCTGCCTGAACCCATACCGAAGGCGATATGTCCGGCGATATTGTCTGCCAGCAGTGGTGTCGGTGAGTTGTAATCGCAAATGGTTAAATCGGCTTTATAACCGACCTCCAGAAGGCCAAATTTTGCGCTGAAGTTGCGGCTAATCAGTTCGTTGCCGTTAGCCAGGGCTTTGGCAAAACTGTCAGGCCACAGCGAACCACCAGCGTCACGATGTTTAAAGAAGGCGAATTTCATCTCTTCAAACATGTCTGAACCGATGCCGTCAGTTCCCAACGCAAGATTGCGGATATCGCTAAGGTGATGGTTATAGCCGACATGGTTGTTCATGTTAGAACGGGCGTTATGCACCAGGAACGCATCGTGCTGATTAAGCAGATCGATATCCTCTTTCGACAGATACAACCCATGAGCGACCAGCGTTTTACTGTTGATGAGATCGTAGTCCGCCAGGCGTACCAGCAGGTCTTTGCCGTGCCAGTGGTGGCTGTGAGAGACGTCATACAAATCTTCCGCTGCGTGAATGTGTAAACCACGTCCCGTTGCTTTTACCGCCTCGCGAAGCATTTCCAGACCTGCATCTGGAACAGTAAATGGTGCGTGAGCGCCGATATGTGCTTCCACCAGATACGGCTCCGTTGCGGATTTCTTCGCGTCGTCAATCTGATGGGCGAAACGGATGTTTTCTTCTACCCCTTCCTGTAACTCTTTGATGCCGTTGTTACGATCGGTGGTTTCAAAACAGGTCATCGCACGCAAACCAACTTTTAAAAATGCGTTGCGCAGTGTAGAGAGCGACCCTCCGATATAGGCAGGGGAAGCATGATGATCGATAACCGTGGTACATCCGCTCTTGATAGCCTCCAGTGAACAAGTTAGCCCGCTGTAATAGAGCGACTCTTCATCAAGAGCGCGATCGAGCCGCCACCAGAGATTTTTCAGCGTCGAGATGAAATCCGGACAGGGGGCGATATTCGCCATAATTCCTCGGGACAAACCCGAGTAAAAATGGTTATGCGAGCAGACAATGCCTGGCATCACAATTCGACCATGCATCTCTTTGTAGCGGGCGTCAGGATAGCGTTGCGTCAGGGTGTCGCCGATAGCGATGATGACATCATTTTCGATGGCGATATCGACGCCTTCCTGTACTTTTGCCGGGTGTAGCTGAACTGCGGTGACATTCTTCAGAATCAACATGATTACACCTCCACGTGGCCCAGCAGATAATGATGATGCTGGTGGATATGGCTGATAATGCGGCACATATTGTTTAGCTCCGGTGGCACGTTGTTAAACAGCCCTTCGCTGTCGATGTTCAGATTCCAGCTTTGGTTATTCAGACGTACGCGCACCCGGTCATTTTCCACCAGGAAGCCAGGGTTGCTGCTGTTATCAAAATCCTGCGACAGGCTAAAGACGGTGATTTTGTCTTTGTATGGTCTGCCATTCCATGGGCAGAACTGGGCACAGTTACCACATTCGTTGCAGTAGGCATCGAGGTGGAGTGTCTGGAAACGGTTCTGGAATCCTGGAACCGGAATAGAGACGTTGGCGCGGTTCGGGCAGACATCGACGCACTTGCTGCAAACATAGTTACATTCAAGGCAGCGTGCGGCTTCCTGAGCGACAAATGCGTCACGATCGTCGCTATTTACCATGGAGATAGAGATATCGCCTTTGCGTAGATAGATTTCCGCAGGGTTGGCGTTGTTCCAGTATTTATCGCTCTGGTGTGAACGGATGTTTTCCCGGCTAAGGATGGCATCCGTTGCCCGACGTGCGGTTCCAACCGCTGCGACAATAGAGGACGGCCCGCGTTGAACGTCACCAATCATAAAGACGTCAGCGAGGCGAGTTTCACCGTTGTGATCGACATCTGGCCAGCCGTTTTTGTCCAGTGGTACGCCCATAGCATTCAAGGCTTCAGTGTCCTGCTGTTCGCCAATGGCGGTAATCAGGCTGTCTACATGCAGCGTCATTGTTTCGCTGGTTTCAACCGGACGGCGACGACCTTTCTCATCAGGTTCACCAAGCGACATGACGCGCAGTGTTAAGGTACCGTCGGCATCAAAACGTTCCGGGTTGTTCAGGAAACGGAACTCTACACCATCGTGCAGTGCTTCTTCATACTCTTCACGCCACGCTGGCATCTCTTGCAGTGAACGACGGTAAATGACGGTCGCTTTTTCGACGCCAGGTACGCGTAATGCGGCGCGCGCGCAGTCCATCGCGGTGTTACCAGCTCCGACAATCGCCACATGCTTGCCCAGGTGGAGCGCTGCACCTTTGTTGTATTCGCGCAGGAAGGGGAGAGATTTCCAGACATGTTGATTGTCGCCCGCCAGTTTTACACCGCTGTTTTTATCGGTGCCGGTAGCGATCAGAATGTAATGGAAGCCCTGATTTTTTAATTGTTCGACGGTTAAAGTCGATGAACAGCCATACTCAAATTTCACCCCATGGTCAGCGACAAAATCGATATCGTGCTGAATTAACTCCGCCGGGATACGGAACTGGGGAATGATATTTTTCACCACGCCGCCCGCATTGGCTTCGCGTTCAAATAGCGTGACCGGATGACCGGCTCTGGCAAGGAAGTAACCTGCCGCCAGACCCGCCGGGCCCGCGCCAATCACGGCGACTGGGTGGCGTGAACCGGAACCCGCTGGTTTGTGCCAGCGCTGTTTATACTCATCCCAGCCTTTTTCCAGCGCGACTTTTTTCATTTCGCGGATATTCAGCGCACTGTCGTAGTCCAGGCGGGTACAGTTGTACTGGCATTGATGATCGCAAATGTGACCGGTAATGGCGGGCAGGGCGTTGCGCTGATAGATAAGTTCCAGCGCGTCGGCATAGCGGTGCTCGCCCAGCAGGCGAATATATTCAGGGATATCCTGTTGGATGGCGCAAGCGGTGACACATGGTGCAACGTAGCAGTCGGTCAGCGGCAGATCTTCCGCCACTTCAATACGCTCTTCGGGCTTCCAGTGTTTCTGGGTGTACTCCATGGTTAACGCGTCTGCCGCCAGCTTGTTCAGCCGTTCAACATCAACGTGGTCGAGACCCCAGGCATCTGACGCTTCCAGTTCACGCATGCAGGCGCTTAAACGCAGATAGCCGCCGGGTTTCAACAGGTCAGTTGCCATGGTGATCGGGCGAATACCAGTATCGAAAATATCGCGGATAGTCAGTTGGCTGGCGCCGCCGGAATAAGAGATAGGCAGTCTGCCATCAAAGGCGCGGGACAGAACTGCTGCAACATTGATAGAGAGCGGGAACAGCGCACGCCCGGACATATACATCTCTTCACCAGGCAAGGCGCCTTTGTTGTTGATAGTGCCGAGAGTGTTAGTCAGTTTGACGCCAAAGCTGAGCGATTTCTCTTTAGCCAGCGCCATCAGGCGTTGCAGCATCTCCAGCGCCTGTGTCAGCTTCAGATCATGATCAAAAGACTCTTCTTTTAAGCCGATGTAATCGAACCCGCAGCCATCAAGAATTTCACGTACCCGTGTGTAGCCCAACAAAGTCGGGTTAAGTTTCACGAAAGTGTTCAGCTCTTTTTCTTCCAACATGTAGCGGCAAATGGCTTCGATTTCATGTGGAGGGCAGCCGTGCATAGTGGAGAGGGTTACGCCTTGCACCATGCTGGTAGGGATACGTGCCGGTAGTGCCTGTAACTGCGCGCGTTTACCCTGCAAACCGTGGCGGGCTAAAAACGCATCATCCAGGAGCAGTTTATTAAGCGTATCGCGGTATTGGGTGAATTTCGGATGTGCAGATGCGTCCATCATATTGTCGATGAATTGCTGCATTGGTGGTTGTTTAATACCGTCGAGGTTGTAACCGACGCTCATATTAAAGATGAACGATTTACCGGAGTTGGAAGGTTGGAACATGGCTTCAAGCAGATGCAAGGCAAACCAGGCTTTAAGGTATTCATCCCATGCTTTAAGCAGAGTGAATTCGGTAGACCATTCGGTGTTAAAACACTCGTCTTCTGCGTCGATACAGGGTTTTTCTAGCTCCAGACGGTCAAGAATTTGTACCGTTTTTAGTTCGATGAATCGTCCGCCGGTCAGCCATGAGGTGACGATATTTTGTGCGAGTTGCGTGTGCGGGCCAGCGGCAGGGCCGACGGGGGTAGCACAGGTTTCACCGAATACGTTGACAGATTTACCTTCTACGGGTGAGTAAAACTGCTGCTCAGGAATACCAAAGATAGAGCGTTGTTGTTGGTATTCATCAAATATGCGCGTCAAAAGTTCCTCAAACGGAATGGGACGCATAATATCCCCCATAACCCTCTCCTTAGCTTACACAGATATCATTGAGTGACCGGTATTGAGAAATCCGGTGGTTTAGAGGGATAGAGCAACAATCGCACCACTCTTGCCAACTTTGCCTGGTAATATAAAAAAATGTGAGGCGATTCGAAAGTTAAACGCTTTTTGTGAATTATCTCACAGTAGCCAAATGAGAATTAAAATCACTCCTGAGGTTTATTATTGCCAGGGTTTTTATCACCTTTTCTCGTTTCTCAAAAACAGTGATTCCTTATCATTATGATAAAGGCGTAGTGAGTGGGTTAAATATTTGAACGCAATCGTTTAACTGGGTTTTCTAAATTTAAGCATGCTTTTTTGTGCATTAATAAAATCTTCGGGAGTATCAATATCTAAAATTATTTCTTTATTTTCCATTTCGACGAAATAGTGTTCACCCATCAGCAATGCTTGACGCATATTGCTAACATTAGGTCGCTGGACCGCCTGCATCAGGCACGATTTCGACATTAAAATCGGATGTCCAGGTATGCCGTTGTGCTGAGGGAGTATTGCGCCATTGTTACGTAATGCCCAGATTTTTCGGAAAATATTGGTGTTCAGATTGGGCATGTCGCCATGGGTGATAAAACAATGCGCTGTTTCAACCGAGGGGGCTGCGGCTTTCACCGAGGTCAGCAAGCCCAGCGCATAATCAGGGTTATAAATAATAGTGATATTGGCATTGTTTACGTAGCGATTATGCAGTTCATCAGCACGATAACCGGTTACTAAAATAATTCGACTACAAAACTGCAACGCATTTTTGATACTTGCATCAAGAATTGTTCCCTGTTGCCAGGGTAACATCATTTTCCATTGCCCCATTCTTGATGATAATCCGGCAGCGGTAATTATACAGTCGATGGCTGACATAGAGTTTCCATTATTTATTGGCAAGTCATACCTGAAAATTGTGTCACTTTCCTACAAATAAAGTGATGGGGCTAATTTACCTCAGAGAGGTCCCAGAAGGCTCGTGAAAAGTATAATTGACCCGGCAATGTTATTCATTGATTTAGGCGCAAAGAAACACCCCGCAGTCATTTCTGTTGTTGGTGCAGGGGGAAAAACCAGCCTGCTTTTTTGGCTGGCGCAGTTATTTCAGTCCAGCGGCAGGCGCGTTTTAATCACTACGACCACACATATGTTTTTGCCCGATTCCTGCTGGCCTGTGATTTTCTGCCGCGATCCCGTAATGCTTCCTCATGTGTCTCTCACGTCGCCTGTTTCATTTTGTTTTAACCGCTGGAAAGCGCAGTCAGGGAAAGCCCAGGGGTTTGCACCAGACGTCATTGATGCGCTGGCGCAACGTCCGGAATGTGATGTGATTCTCGTTGAGGCAGATGGCTCGCGTGGATTGCCGTTAAAAGCGCCGGATGAGCACGAACCTTGCATACCACAAAGCAGTTGTTGCGTGATTGCTGTGATGAGTGGGCATTTACTGGGCACGATAATTGACGCAGAAAATATCCATCGCTGGCCGCAGTTTGCCGACATCACCGGGCTGACGCCGGGGTCGACCTTGCAATTTAGCGATCTCGTTTCGCTGGTTCGTCATCCTCTGGGCGCGTTTAAAAACGTGCCTTCAGGTTGTCGGCGAGTCTGGTTTATTAACCGTTTTTCTCAATGTGAGAATGTGATCGTACAAAGTGAGCTACTCAAGCCACTGCAACAACATGACGTAGAGGCAATCTGGCTGGGCGATATACAAGAAAATCCTGCAATCGCGCGCAGATTTGTGAAATAGCAGCCCGGGCATTCCGGGTAACTGAAAGGATATCCATTGAGGTTGGTATGAATATTTTCACAGAGGCTGCAAAACTAGAAGAGCAAAATTGTCCGTTTGTGATAGCGCAAATTGTTGATAGCCGAGGCTCTACACCTCGCCATTCTGCACAAATGTTAGTGCGTGCAGACGGTTCCATCATCGGTACGATTGGTGGAGGAATGGTTGAGCGTAAGGTGATTGAAGAGTCGCTGGAGGCATTGCAGGAACGTAAGCCGCGTTTATTCCATGGACGCATGGCCCGTAACGGAGCGGATGCTGTCGGGTCAGATTGCGGAGGTGCAATGTCAGTATTTATTAGCGTACATGGTATGCGTCCACGGCTGGTATTAATCGGCGCGGGGCATGTCAACCGGGCCATTGCCCAGAGTGCGGCTCTGTTGGGGTTTGATATCGCCGTTGCCGATATTTATCGTGAAAGTCTGAATCCTGAACTTTTCCCGCCATCAACAACATTACTGCATGCAGATTCGTTTGGCGCAGCGGTGGAGGCGCTGGAAATTCGACCTGATAATTTTGTTCTTATTGCCACCAATAATCAGGATCGTGAAGTTCTCGATAAATTCATTGAACAGCCAGTCGCATGGCTTGGATTACTGGCAAGCCGCCGTAAGGTTCAACTATTCCTGCGCCAGTTGCGTGAGAAAGGTGTGTCAGAAGACCATATTGCCCGTTTGCATGCGCCGGTGGGCTACAACATCGGTGCCGAAACACCGCAGGAGATCGCCATCAGCGTGCTGGCAGAGATCTTACAAGTCAAAAATAACGCGCCTGGTGGGCTGATGATGAAACCTTCACATCCTTCCGGACATCAATTAGTGGTGATTCGCGGGGCGGGAGACATCGCTACTGGGGTGGCGCTGCGGCTGTATCATGCGGGCTTCAAAGTGATCATGCTGGAAGTGGAAAAACCGACGGTGATTCGCTGCAGCGTGGCGTTTGCCCAGGCCGTATTTGATGGCGAAATGACGGTTGAAGGTGTCACTGCTCGGCTGGTCTCCAGCTCTGCGGAGGCAACGAAGCTGACTGAGCGTGGGTTTATTCCGGTGATGGTCGATCCCACCTGTGCGCAGCTCGATGAACTTAAACCGCTCTGCGTGGTGGACGCCATTCTGGCGAAACAGAATTTGGGTATGCGTGCTGATATGGCACCAGTGACAATTGCACTTGGGCCTGGTTTTACCGCAGGAGTAGATTGTCATGCGGTGATTGAAACAAATCGCGGACACTGGCTCGGGCAAGTCATTTATTCTGGTTGTGCGCAGGAGAATACCGGCGTTCCTGGCAATATTATGGGACATACCACCCGGCGGGTTATTCGCGCTCCGGGTGCGGGCATGATGCGTTCGAACGTTAAATTAGGCGATTTGGTGGAGGAGGGGGATGTCATAGCCTGGATTGGCGAGCATGAAGTTAAAGCGCCGTTGACGGGCATGGTGCGTGGCTTGCTGAACGATGGACTGGCTGTGGTCGGTGGTTTTAAAATCGGTGATATCGACCCTCGTGGCAAAACGGCTGATTTCACCAGTGTTTCTGATAAAGCCAGAGCAATTGGTGGTGGAGTGTTGGAAGCGTTGATGATGCTGATGCATCAGGGCGTAAAAGCGACGAAAGAAGTGCTTGAAGTTGCTTAAATCAAGTTGGCCGGATGACATCGCATCCGGCCTTTGAATTACTGACAAATCACCGTTCCGGTTTTACCTTCAATTCCTTCTTTCGCTTTACTCAACACGGTAATCAGTGCTTCGCGACCCGCACGTGAGCGAGCAAATGACGCGGCGGCCTCCACTTTAGGTAGCATGGAACCTTTCGCGAAATGTCCTTCTTCAATAAAGCGTTCAGCATCGCTCAATGACAGACGGTCCAGCCACCGTTCATTTTCTTTACCAAAGTTAATCGCCACTTTTTCGACTGCGGTAAGGATTATCAACATATCTGCATCAATCATTTCTGCCAGACGTGCACTTGCCCAGTCTTTGTCGATAACGGCGCTGGCGCCGCGCAGATGGTTACCTTCACGAATGACAGGAATACCGCCACCACCAACGGTAATCACTACCTGGCCGGCGTCTACCAGTGCTTTCACCGTCTCTTTTTCAATAATATCAATCGGTTTAGGTGAGGCAACTACACGACGATAGCCGCGACCTGCGTCTTCTTTCAGAGTATAGCCTTGTTTTGTCAGTCGTTCTGCTTCCTGCTCGGTAAAGAACGAACCGATCGGTTTAGTCGGGTTAAGAAAAGCCGGATCGTTGGCGTCGACTTCGACCTGCGTGACCAGAGTCGCAACGGGTTTATGAATGCCTCGGGAGAGCAGTTCTTCGCGCAGGGCGTTTTGCAGGTCGTAACCAATATATCCCTGACTTAAGGCGACACAGACAGACATCGGCAGCATTGGTGAATGCACTTCAGTTTTAGCTGCGGCTTCGAAGGCCTGGTTAATCATGCCCACCTGCGGCCCGTTACCGTGAGTGACGATGACCTCATGTCCCTGGGCAATTAAATCTACAATTGCCTGAGCAGTAATTTTGACCGCTTTCATTTGCCCGGCCAGATCGTCGCCCAGCGCATTCCCGCCCAGGGCGAGAACAATTTTCTTACTCATTTTTCCTCACTCATCATTCATGATTGTGTATAGATCCCTGGCAGTGGTTAGAACACGGGAGGGACAAACGGTTTGCGTCGCAGGAAACGTCCCCGTCCGGCTTTGCCTGTAAAGGTGCCGTCACAGAAAATCGTTTCACCACGGGATAGGGTTCTGATAATTGCGCCCTGGCAGGTAAATCCTTCCCAGGGAGAGTAGTCGGCGTTGTCATGAAGATGACGATGGTGAATTTGCTGGCGTTTATTGGGGTCGATAATCACCACGTCGCCATCTGAACCGGGTGCCAGTAATCCTTTTTGTGGCCACAGACCAAACAGCCGTGAAGGCATCGCGCTGGTTAATTCGACAAAACGCTCCGGTGAAATACGACCGCTCATTACGCCGCTGGAGAACAGTAACTGCATGCGATTTTCCACGCCGGGTAAGCCATTTGGGCAACGGCTGAAATCGCCTTTTGAAATATGCTGGCGCTGAGCTATTGAGAAGGTGCAGTGATCGGTAGCGACCACGTCAATCGCGCCATCGTTGATGCCACACCACAGTTTGTCCTGCTCACGAACGTTGCGCAGCGGCGGACTAAGAATAAATTTCATGCCGTCTTCTGCATCGTAACTGCGCTCGTCCAGCAGAAGATATTGCGGGCAGGTTTCCACCCAGACTGGCTGGTGATTTGCGCGGGCAAGACGTAAATAATCCAGGCCTAAGCCGTTAGACAAGTGGACGATATATAACGGGGCGTTACCGGCAAGCTGCGCCAGGTTAATCATGCGGGCTATGGCCTCCGCTTCGCATTCCAGAGGGCGACTCATCGCGTGATAGCGCGGCGCAGTTAACCCAGCGGCGATAAACTCGGCACGCTTACTGGCAATAGCGGCGTCATTTTCTGGGTGTACAGTAGTCAGTGCGCCAGACTGATGCAGACGGCGTAACGCTTGCAAAACTTCATCATCGTTGAGTTTGTATTGATAGGTTAGATAGAGTTTAAAACTACTGAGCCCTTCCTCAACCATCATCGGGATTTCGTCGAGGATGGCATGATTGATATGCTGGATAACACCATGAAAGCTGTAGTCGATGACTGCTTTATGGGCGGCATAACCGCGATACACTTCCAGTTGATGACGTAACCGGCAGCCACTCGGGCCAAATCCCATATGGTCAATAATGGTTGTTGTACCGCCACACGCGGCTGCGCGGGTACCGGTAAAAAAATCATCACAACTGCGCGCGATGCCGACATCAATATTGAAATGCGTGTGAACATCCACGCCGCCAGGGAGGATGTAACATCCAGTGGCATCAATTACTTCACATGGGAGCTGCGGCGAAATATCGCGACCCAACTGGCGAACAATACCGTTTTCAATCAGCAAATCCTGTTTTGCTTGTCCATCTGCGTTAACGACAGTGCCGTTTTTAATCAATACGTGCATAGCAAACTCCAGAAACCCTCCGGCGAACCGGAGGGAATTAGGTGAAGAGTAATTATTCTGTTGCCAGCCAGCTTAACGGGATTGCGGCGTACATGGCGGCGCAGGTCACCAGGTGAGCTTTCCAGGTTTTTTCGTTTGGCGCATGGGCTTCAGGTTCTTTACCCGGGCCAAAGCCGATAACCGGAATGCCGTGGCGACCCATGATGGATACGCCGTTAGTAGAGAAGGTCCACTTATCAACGACCGGCGCTTTACCAAACAGGCCTTCGTAGGCATTAACAAGCGCTTTAACGGTGAAGTGATCTTCTTCCACTTTCCAGGTCGGGAAGTAGCATTCAGTTGGGTAAACCAGGCCAGTCCAGGACGGACGGTCGTAGTTGTACATAGAAACGACAGCATTCGCTTTCTGTACCGCTGGCAGGGCGCGGATTTCGTCCAGTGCGCCTTCCCAGGTTTCTCCCCAGGTCAGGCGACGGTCAATGGAAACGGCACAGCTGTCTGCAACGGCGCAACGGCTTGGGGAGGTGAAGAAAATTTCAGAAACGGTCAAGGTGCCTTTGCCGAGGAATTCGTCATAGCCCAGACGTTGAGACAGATCTTGTAATTCGCTAAGAATCGGGCCCATTTTGAAGATGGCGTTATCACCGCGTTCTGGCGCAGAACCATGGCAGCTAACACCCTGTACATCAATGCGAATTTCCATACGACCGCGCTGACCACGGTATACCTGGCAGTCAGTCGGTTCAGTACTGACCACAAATTCCGGGCGAATGCCGGATTGTTCAATAATGTACTGCCAGCACAGCCCGTCGCAGTCTTCTTCCTGTACAGTACCGGTTACCAGCAGAGTGTATTCATCTTCCAGACCCAGGTCTTTGATGATCTTACCGGCATAAACCATTGATGCCATGCCGCCTTCCTGGTCGGAAGTACCACGACCGCCAATCAGTTCATCGGTTTCCATGCCTTTGTATGGGTCGAATTCCCAGTTTTTGATATTACCAATACCCACGGTATCGATATGAGCATCCATAGCAACCAGGCGCGGACCATGGCCGATATAACCGAGAATATTACCCATCGGGTCGATTTCAACCTTATCGAAACCGACTTTTTCCATCTCTTCTTTAATACGATGCACAACGCGTTTTTCGTCGCAGCTTTCGCTGGGAATCGCAACCATATCGCGCAGGAAGCGAGTCATGTCTGCCTGATAATCTTTTGCTTTTTCAAGAATCAGTTTGAATGGAATATTCTTAGCCATTATTTTCTCCAGATTTTTTACTCCCTGTTTGGCAGGGAGTTGTTCCAATAGGGGGATCAAGGTGCTACAGCGTGTTTGCCTTCCCAGACAACTTCGCGGTAGTGCTTCACGTCGGTGTCGCCTTCAGTGCTGATCACCAGCACGATGGCATCTTTGTTTAGCGCCAGTTTTTCCATCAGGCTTTGACGTTGCGGGTGATAATGAACAGCCGCGAGAACACCCAAACCGACAGCACCAGATTCACCGGAGATGATGCGCGGATCGTTGCCGTATGGGTTACCCAGCACGCGCATACCTAATGCGGCAACGCTGTCCTGGCAGGAGATGAATTGGGTCGCGCAATTACGTAAGATTTCCCAACCCAGTGGGTTAGGTTCGCCGCAGGCCAGGCCAGCCATGATAGTGGCCATATCGCCGCCAACGTTGACGATGTTGCCTTTGACGCCAGAGCGATAAATACAGTCAGCTTTATCAGGCTCAACAATGATGCTGTGCAGATTTTGTGGGCTATAGACATCCACCAGATAACCCAGCACGCCGCCAGCCATCGCGCCAACGCCAGCTTGCAACAGAACGTGCGTCGGTGTTACGCCCATGTCGCGCATTTGCTCAACGGCTTCATCCGCCAGCGTGGCGTAGCCTTGCATGATCCAGGTTGGGATTTTTGTGTAGCCTTCCCAGGCGGTATCCTGTACCACTTCCCAGCCACGTTGCTGAGCGTGCTGCATGGTCAGCCGAACGGTGTCGTCATAGTTCATGTCGGTGACGATGCATTCGGCGCCGAGGTTCAGAATGGCATCCACACGCTCCTGAGCAGAACCTTTCGGCATATAAATCACCGCATGTTGGCCGAGTTGCTGGGCAGCCCATGCCACACCGCGCCCGTGGTTGCCGTCGGTAGTCGTAGCGAACGTCATTTTTTCGCCAATGGCATTTTTCAGATGCTCAAATGACAGTGTTTCGATATCAAGATGATATTTTTCGCACAGTAACTGAGCGATGGCATAGGCGCCGCCGAGCATTTTGAATGCATTCAGACCGAATCGTTTTGATTCATCCTTAACGAGAATTTTCTTCACGCCAAAAAGGTTTGCCAGATCGTCCAGTGCACAAAGTGGTGTTGGGCGATAGCCAGCGATTTTTTGGTGGAACTGGCGCGCCAGTTTTGCCTGGCTTTGCGAAAAGAGCGATGATGTTTCGCCGTTGAAAAAGTTGTTATCGGCGATATCAATCTTCAATGAGAAAACGGACATATCCTATCCTTTGGCCTCTGGAAATAGAGTGCCGACCTGTCGATCGGCTCGAGGGGTTATTTCACGCGTTCTTGCGCTTCTTTCAGCAGTTGTTCGAGCAGTGCGCCAGGTTTTGAATATTTACGTGAAAGGATCATCGCGGCGATGATATAAGGCTTCCAACTGGCTTCTTTGTAGGTCGCGATACGGTATTTTTCGAATACGCCTTCAGTCACTTCACCTTCTTTGCAGGATACGCCGCTGATATCAGCCGGCAGACAGTGCATATACAGGGCTTCACCGTCGCGAGTGAGTTCCATCATCTCTTCGGTACAATGCCAGTCTTTGTGGTGTGCGTTCTGTGCCAGACACTGTTTTTCCAGGGCTTTCAGACCTTCATGATCGTTAGCGCGCAGCAGTTCAGTTCGCTGTTCCATCACTTTGTAAGGCGCCCATGACTTCGGATATACGATATCCGCGTCTTTGAATGCCTCTTCCATGCTGGTTACCTGACGGAAGCTACCGCCAGACGCTTTAGCATTGTTTTTAGCCACTTCAACCACATCTGGGATCAGGTCGTAACCTTCTGGATGTGCCAGGGTGACATCCATACCGAAACGGGTCATCAGACCTATGATGCCCTGTGGTACAGAGAGTGGTTTGCCGTAGCTTGGGGAATACGCCCAGGTCATGGCGATTTTTTTACCTTTCAGGTTTTCCAGTGAACCAAAGTGTTCACGCAACCATGCCAGGTCAGCCATAGACTGGGTTGGGTGGTCGATATCACATTGCAGGTTAACTAATGCCGGACGTTGCGGCAGTACGCCTTGCTTATAGCCATCGTCGAGTGCAGCGCCAACTTCACGCATATAGGCGTTACCCGCACCCAGATACATATCGTCACGAATACCGATAGCATCGGCGCAGAAAGAGATCATATTGGCGGTTTCGCGAACGGTTTCGCCGTGGGCAATTTGTGATTTACCTTCGTCGAGATCTTGCTGCGCAAGGCCGAGCAGGTTAAGCGCGGAAGCATAAGAGAAGCGAGTACGGGTGGAGTTGTCGCGGAATACGGAAATACCTAATCCACTATTAAAGACTTTGGTCGAGATGTTTTCAGCACGTAATGCTTTTAACGCTGCAGCAACGTCCAGTACTTGTTTCAATTCGTCGGGTGTCTGTTCCCACGTCAACAAAAAATCTTTCTCGTGCAGGTGAGAGGTCAGCGAATTGATATCCTTTATCAGCTCAATAACAGTTTTCATCATAAAATCCCGGTAGTGGAATGACAGGCAAAGTGGTTTATTTCACTGTGACGTGCCAAATGGTTGGTGTTTTCACAGCTATACCTGGGACTAACAATAAACATGCCAGAATTATCTAACAGGGAGTGAAATGCTAATTTGACGGGTAATATGTGGATTGGATCACGAATTGGGGACTGTTGCTGAATGTTCAGAATATACGAAAACGTTTGGCTTTTTTGTGGCGTTATTTATTTGCTGCTAATTATCAGGAATAAGATAACAGAACAGTTTATCCCTCGTCAGTTTGATAAATTCACCCATGTAATTCTCATATTGATATAGAAATGTGATATCTCTTCCATAATTTCATTAGAAAGTGATAAAAATCTTATGTTCTTATCAAAGCAAAATTTGCCTGAGTTAATATCATCATGATCCGTGAATCATCAACGTCTTCAACGATCAACCTATAAGCGATTCTGGAAGGTAAGGTTATGGAGCTTGCTACTACGCAGTCAGTATTGATGCAAATTCAACCAACAATTCAGCGTTTTGCCAGAATGCTTGCCAGCGTTTTGCAACTTGAGGTTGAGATCGTTGATGAAAACTTGTGTCGCGTCGCGGGAACTGGCGCGTATGGGAAATTTCTTGGCCGCCAGTTGAGCAGCAACTCCCGCTTGCTCCGTTATGTCCTCGAAACCAAAACCGAAAAGGTCGTGACACAGTCCCGTTTCGATCCTCTGTGTGAAGGCTGTGACAGTAAAGAAAGTTGTCGCGAAAAAGCATTTCTCGGCACGCCCGTCATTCTGCAAGATCGTTGTGTCGGTGTGATAAGTTTGATTGCTGTGACCCATGAGCAACAAGAACATATCAGTGATAATTTACGCGAGTTTTCTGATTATGTTCGCCATATATCGACTATTTTTGTCTCGAAACTTCTGGAGGATCAAGGGCCGGGAGATAGCATCAGTAAAATATTCGCTACCATGATTGATAATATGGATCAGGGTGTATTAGTTATAGATGAAGAAAACCATGTTCAGTTTGCTAACCAGACGGTGTTAAAAACTCTCGGTGTTGTTCAAAATAATATAATAGGGAAATCTATTCGTTTTAGGCCATTAACATATGAGAGCAATTTTACCCATGGTCATATGCAACATATTGTCTCGTGGGATGATAAAAGTGAATTGATTATTGGTCAGTTACATAACATTCAGGGGCGACAGCTATTTTTAATGGCATTTCACCAGTCCCATACCAGTTTTTCCGTAGCAAACACCACAGACGAGCCGCATATTGAGCAACTGGTGGGTGAGTGTCGGGTTATGCGGCAATTAAAACGACTCATTAGCCGCATCGCACCCAGCCCATCCAGCATTATGGTCGTTGGTGAAAGTGGGACCGGGAAAGAAGTGGTGGCTCGTGCTATCCATAAATTGAGTGGACGGCGTAACAAACCGTTTATCGCGATTAACTGTGCGGCGATTCCGGAGCAATTGCTGGAAAGTGAATTATTTGGTTATGTCAAAGGCGCATTTACTGGCGCTTCAGCCAATGGCAAAACAGGGTTGATTCAGGCGGCAAACACGGGCACGCTATTTCTTGATGAAATTGGCGATATGCCGTTAATGCTGCAAGCAAAATTGCTGCGGGCTATTGAGGCACGCGAGATCCTACCTATTGGTGCCAGTAGTCCAATACAAGTCGATATTCGTATCATTTCTGCAACTAACCAGAATTTGGCCCAGTTTATTACCGAAGGTAAATTCCGCGAAGACCTGTTCTATCGCTTGAATGTCATTCCGTTAACTTTACCGCCGCTGCGCGAACGTCAGGAAGATATTGAACTGCTGGTCCATTACTTTTTACATCTGCATACGCGTCGCCTGGGATCGGTTTATCCTGGCATTGCTCCTGATGTTGTTGAATTATTGCGTAAGCATCGTTGGCCGGGAAATCTACGTGAGTTAAGCAATTTGATGGAGTATCTGGTTAACGTTGTTCCTTCTGGTGAAGTTATCGACAACACGCTTCTGCCGCCAAATCTGCTAAATAATGCCACGATGGAACAAAGTGTAGTGACTGAAACCAGCGAGGGGCATCTGGCTCTGGATGATGCTGGCGGTACGGCGCTGGAGGAGATGGAAAAACAGATGATCCGCGATGCGCTTTCACGTCATAACAGCAAGAAGCAAGTCGCTGATGAGCTGGGTATTGGAATTGCCACGCTCTATCGCAAAATTAAAAAATATGAGTTGTTGGATACGTAATTGTAAAAAATCCGACCTGAATTCAGGCCGGAGATTGTTTTATTTCGTTTCCTCGCAGTCCAGTACTGTATTTACAATCATCTGATATCCGGTACAGCGACAGAGGTTACCCGCCAGACCGCGACGAATTTCCGTAATGGTTAACGGTTTTTCGCGTGGTTTAGCCAGCATTGCTGTAGTGGCCATAATAAGCCCTGGCGTACAAAACCCGCATTGCACCGCGCCTGATTTCGCATAAGCTTGTTGAACTCGCGAAAGTTTGCCGCCTTTTGCTTCGCCTTCCAGCGTGCGGATCTCTTTACCTTCAGCCCATGCGGCCAGAAATAAACAACTGTCGACTGCCGTTCCGTCAACTATTACTGTACAAGCACCGCATTCACCAACGCAGCACCCTTGTTTGACACTAAGCAGCCCTTGTTCGCGGAGCAGTTCAGAAAGCGGCATGCCCGGCGCTGCGTGAAGCTGAAAAGGCATGCCGTTAATAATGCATTCAATGGTAATCGTTTCGCTGTAATTCATTACAATTTTCCCCCCGCCGCGGCGACGGCTTCGCTAATCACTTTTTTGGTCATCGTCTGAATGAGATGTAGACGAAACTCTTTACTCGCACGCCAGGAAGAACGTGGGGCAACATCTTGCAGGACGGATTCGCTGATAGCTTCAAGCGTTTGCGGGTTTAATGGCGCATTTTGCGCAGTCTGTTCGGCATGCTGGCAGCGGATCGGCGTAGGGGCTGCAACCCCAAACGCCAGACGCAACTCACTGAAGTTGCCGTTATCCAGCCGACAATGGGCGGCACAACCGATCGTTGAAATATCCATCGCATCACGCATGGCATACTTAAAATGCGCGCTACCAGCATATGCTCTCGGCTGTGGAGGAAAATGAAAAGCGACCAGGATTTCATCATGCTCAAGGGAAACCTTACCTGGCCCGGTATGAAAGCCATTTATGGGGACGAAACGTACCCCGCGCGATGAATGGATCTCCAGTTTGGCATCATAAATGAGCGTCGGTGTGGCAGAGTCTGCGCTGGTTGCGCCGTTGCAAATATTACCACCATAGGTGGCGACATTACGGATTTGCGGACCAGCGATGGATGAAGCTGCGGCACACAGGGCAGGGAGATGGCGTTGGGTTAACGGATCTTCAATTAACTGTGTGAATGTTGTCGCAGAGCCAATTCGCAGTCCGCCATCTTCAGTCAGCGTAATTCCCCGCAGTTCTTCCATATTGTGGATATCAACAATATGGCGATAACGGCTATTGTGGTGGTGGAGCTGAATAAGCACATCTGTGCCACCCGCGAGCAGTTTTGTCTGCGGATTGTTGGTCAGCAGGTTGATAGCATCGGCAATCGTGGTCGCGCGATGGTAAGAAGCAAAATCAAACATGATGTTTTCCTCAAATCAATCCTGCCAGATGGAACTCTTCGTACAAACGTTTTGGTGTTAGCGGCAGAGTATTGATTGCAACACCGGTGGCCATTTTCACCGCATTACGAATTGCTGCGGCAACAGGAATAATTGGCGGCTCACCCAGTGACTTATGTCCATATGCGGATTGCGGCTCATTGATTTCGACAAACGCGCTTTCCAGTTGTGGTAAATCTGGCATGGTCGGCATTTTGTAATCCAGTAGATTTGGGTTACGTACCACGCCGCTTTTTGCATCGATGATCATCTCTTCAAATAATGCCCAGCCGATACCCATTCCCATTCCGCCGTGAACCTGGCCTTCTGCCAGCAGTGGATTAAGGATGTGACCCGAGTCGTGGACGTTGAGGATTCGATTAATGGTGACCTTACACAGCGCGATATCGACGGTCAGATCAACAAAAGTACAGCCAAATGCGGGCGGGTTGGTGGTGGTTTTGATCGAGCTTTCGGCAGAAAGCTGCCCGCCGCGCTCGGGATGGTAAAAAGCATCCATCGCCAGATCTTTTAACGACAGCAACGGTTCTTCTGGTCTTTCAACCAGCACGATATTGCCTTTCATCAGAGTCAGATTCATCGCTGACTGATGCAACATCACCGCTGCGTGAGCAATGATTTTCTCTTTTAATAGCAGTGCCGCACTGCGCAGCGCCGGCGCGGCAACGTAGCTTTGACGTGAGGCAAATGCACCGGGATCGAAAGGAGTAACATCGGTATCTTGTGTCGAAATTACGCGTACATCACTAACCGGAACCCCCACTGTTTCAGCTACCATTTGCGAGAATACGGTGTCGGCACCCTGGCCGATTTCCGTTGCGCCGCTTTGTACGTTGATCGTTCCATCCTGGTTCATCAACAGGCGCGCGCCAGCAATTTCAACACCGACGGGCCATGTGTTTGAGGTGTAACTAAAGCAGGCAACGCCGATGCCGTGCCGCAAATTACCTTGCTGGTTCTGGCACTCCGCGCGACGTTTATCCCATTCAAAGATTTCACGCCCTTTTTCCAGGCACTCAGGTAATCCTGCGCTGTAGATACGTTTGCCAGTGAGCGGATTTGCATCACCTTCACGGGCAGCATTGCGTAAACGAATTTCTACCGGATCAATACCTAATGCTTCGGCTGCGTCATCAAGCAGTGATTCTACGGCGAAAACCACTTGCGGCGCACCATAGCCACGCATCGCGCCAGCCGAGGGGAAATTGGTATAGCAGGTTTTTGAACTGTAAGCGTAGGCGCTGCGAGGATAAAGATAAGCGACTTTGTTACCGCCCGCAGAAGCAATGGAATGGCCGTGAGAGGCATAAGCACCGGTGTTGGAAAGAACATCCAGGCTATAGCCTTTCAACGTACCGTCACGGTTTATACCCATTTGTCCGTCAATGGTGAAGGCGTGGCGGGTACGTGTCGCCAGGAAACACTCCTCACGACTTAGGGAAACTTTCACCGGGATACCGCCAAGTTTGCTGGTCAGGAATGCCGCCATAGGTTCTTCCAGCACATCTTGTTTGTTACCAAAACCGCCGCCGACGAAGGGTTTAATTACCCGCACGCATGACCAGGGAATATCCAGCGCCTGACCGACAACCCGGCGGACAATATGCGGGATCTGGGTGCTGGAGACGATCGTAATCCGGGTGTCATCTTCCATCCACGCCAGCGATGTCACGCTTTCCATATGGCAATGTTGGATGACTGGTGTCTGGTAGTGTCCCTGGATTTGGTAATCCGCCGCATCGATCGCTTGCTGGACATTGCCTGTCGACATAGCACTTTGTTTAAGCAAATTGCCGCCGTTATGAATTTGTGTAGCGTCTTCTGCCAGTGCCGCTTCCGGTGAGGTGATAACCGGTAATTCTTGCCATTCAATATTGACTAGCTGCGCCGCGTTTTCTGCCGTAAGTTCATCCCGGGCAACAACGATGGCAACCGCATCACCGTGATGGCGAACGTGGCGTGTTAACAGACCGCGATCGGCGGTATCACGTTTATTCTCATCCAGTGTCCAGGCGTGTCCAGCTGTAGCAAAGGGAATGTCGGGCACATCTTCCCAGGTGAAAATGGCCAGCACGCCAGGCAAGCTTCGGGCTTCTTCATCATTAATACTCACGGCATAACCATGTGCAATTGGGCTACGTACATATTTCGCGTAGCACATGCCTGCCATAACATAATCATCAGTATATCGTGCCCGCCCGGTGACCTTGGCAATGGCATCTACGCGCATGCATGATTCACCTGTAGCAGTTGCTTCCCGCGCTTCCATTTAAATCCCCTTGATTTGAACATTTAGTTCTTATGGCAATGGTTAAGTCAATGCAGGCAAGAATTACGCCAGAAACGACTATAAGCGTGAGGGGAGGAGGGAAGTGTGATGTCGTTTAAAAAATGACAGAGGTGATGCGACTTTATCAGTAATGAAAGAGGGGCAGTGTATCAATATGAGCGTGATAAAAAATCATTGTGATAAATAAGCCTTTGGGATTATCTGAAAAATTGTATTTATCGTTTTTGTTGGTCGGAGGTTAATCGGAAAGAGATTCATTAACAAAACTTGTATTGTACAGGCGTTTTCCAGAGCAATGGATTGGGGATCCGGCGGGGGACTGCTATGATATAGCGTCTTGTTTTTTGAGCGAGGAAAGATTTTGAGCGCAGGACGCCCGAATAAACACACTCTGGGTATCGTGATGTTGTTATCGATAGGGCTGCTTTTGGCGGGCTGTTCAGGTAGCAAATCATCAGAAACAGGAACGTATTCCGGCTCCGTTTACACCGTGAAACGGGGAGATACGCTATATCGTATTTCGCGCGCTACCGGAACAAGCGTAAAAGAAATTGCCCGCCTGAACAACATTTCTCCTCCTTATACCATTGAAGTGGGGCAAAGGTTGAAGGTCAGCGGTGGCGCGAAATCCACTACGACGTCTGGTAAAACAAAAAACAAATCCTCCACGAAAACCGCAGCGGTCAGACCGTCTTCATCCGTGCCTCAGTCATCCTGGCCGCCGGTAGGGCAACGCTGCTGGCAGTGGCCAGCCAGTGGTAAGGTGATATTGCCTTATTCAACAGCGGACGGCGGCAACAAAGGGATTGATATCTCTGCTGCGCGTGGTACACCGATTTATGCGGCCGGAGCAGGGAAGGTGGTCTACGTCGGTAATCAGCTACGGGGCTATGGTAACCTCATCATGATTAAGCACAGTGAGGATTACATCACCGCCTATGCCCATAACGACACGTTGCTGGTGAACAACGGACAAAGCGTGAAGGCCGGGCAGAAAATTGCCACCATGGGCAGCTCAGATGCGGCGTCTGTGCGTTTGCATTTTCAGATCCGCTATCGTGCAACCGCTATCGATCCGCTGCGTTATTTACCGCCACAGGGGAGTAAACCTAAATGTTGACGGTGAATTAATCGCCAGTCGGTCGGTTAGCACCTTGCCAAGAAGAGTGTAAGGTTTATAATCCCTTACGCACTTCAATGCGGGCGTAGTTCAATGGTAGAACGAGAGCTTCCCAAGCTCTATACGAGGGTTCGATTCCCTTCGCCCGCTCCAAATTCATTTCTCCTGAAATCTACCGAACTCAATTTACCCTTGATAAATAAGCAGTTATTGCATTCTGTTCGTCAGTTGAGCTCTATTTTTCTTCCTGCTAACTGGTCGGTGACTGTGGCTTTCACCCGTTGCTTAACTCAGCAATAACAGTACAAGTGTTGCAATAGCATTCGTTGGGTGAAATGCTCGTTAACGCAAAACTAAAACCTGGACAATTTTCGGGTCGAATGTACAAATTCCTGTATGTTGACCAGGTCTTACTGAGGTAATGTCAATCAGCTGTAAACCTGTATCTGTTAATTAATTCCTTATTGTGTATAATAAATTTATAGTGACTTTTATCACATTAAGTTTATCTGCTAATAGACAAATTTTCTCCACACTATAATGATGTCAGCATGTTTAATAAGGGTTGACATATAATGATTAGCTTAATTAATACATACACGACTTCCAAATGGTTCAACATTGATACCATCATTGTCAATCATCGCCCATAAGTTCCCTTCCTCTTTATAAATGCAATGAAGGACAGAAGCAGATTAAAAAATCTGTCTGTTTTGCATGCCCTGAATAATCCATAAATTATTGTCTGCACAATCACGTTTCTCTGTCTGTATGCCTGAAAAAGGCCTGCGATAAGGGAATGCTTGGTGTGCTAATAATATCTCCATGGACTAATTTTGCGGGTTTTAAATAAATTATATCGGTAATTCATGTTTAATGAGTTGCTGCAGGCTGACATGTCTTTTATCTAATATAGGACTATTCCATGAATAACTTCAAACATTTGCCAGAGCCATTCCGTATTCGTGTTATTGAACCCGTAAAACGTACAACACGGGATCATCGTGAAAATGCCATTCTCAAATCAGGGATGAACCCGTTCCTGCTTGACAGTGAAGATGTATTTATCGATTTGCTGACAGATAGTGGTACAGGCGCAGTTACCCAAAATATGCAAGCCGCAATGCTACGGGGAGACGAGGCATACAGCGGAAGTCGAAGTTACTATGCACTTGCTGAGGCAGTGAAGAATATTTTTGGATATCATTATACTATTCCAACGCACCAGGGAAGGGGGGCCGAGCAGATTTATATTCCTGTATTAATTCGTAAACGTGAGCAGGAAAAAGGACTCGACAGAAGCAAAATGGTTGTTTTTTCAAATTATTTCTTCGATACCACCCAAGGGCATAGTCAAATAAATGGCTGTACCGTTCGTAATGTTTATATCAAAGAAGCATTTGATACTTCAGTTCGTTGTGATTTTAAAGGAGACTTTGACCTTGATAAACTGGAGAAAGGAATCCAGGAAGTAGGTCCAAATAATGTCCCCTATATTGTTGCCACTATTACATGCAACTCAGCAGGCGGTCAGCCGGTATCTTTGGCAAATTTGAAAGCAACGTACCAGTTAGCGAAAAAGTACGACATTCCGGTAGTAATGGACTCAGCGCGATTCGCTGAAAACGCATATTTTATCCAACAAAGAGAAGCCGCTTATAAAGACTGGAGCATTGAAGACATAACCCGCGAAACATATAAATATGCTGATATGTTAGCTATGTCGGCGAAGAAAGATGCAATGGTGCCAATGGGCGGATTGTTATGCATTAAAGATGACAGTTATTTTGATGTCTACACCGAATGCAGAACACTTTGCGTGGTCCAGGAGGGTTTTCCAACCTATGGTGGTCTGGAAGGCGGGGCAATGGAGCGTCTGGCCGTTGGTCTTTATGATGGTATGAATCAGGACTGGCTGGCATATCGCATCGCACAGATCCAGTACCTGGTTGATGGCCTTGAAGCCATTGGTGTCATCTGTCAGCAGGCGGGCGGACATGCCGCTTTCGTGGATGCAGGAAAGTTGTTACCTCATATCCCTGCCGAACAGTTTCCTGCACAGGCCCTGGCGTGTGAGCTTTACAAAGTTGCTGGGATTCGGGCTGTTGAAATTGGCTCGTTCTTATTGGGAAGAGATCCTAAAACAGGGATTCAATTACCTTGTCCGGCAGAATTGCTCCGTTTAACCATTCCACGCGCTACATATACGCAATCACATATGGACTTTATTATTGAGGCGTTTGGTCATGTGAAAGAAAATGCCAATAATATTAAAGGATTAACATTCACCTACGAACCTAAAGTTCTGCGTCACTTTACTGCCCGACTGAAAGAAATCTGATAATTAGCAACCGAATATGAATGGCCATATTTAATGGCCATTCATGTTCTATCTCGCTCTATAAAAATGACATGACAATGAAGATATATAACTCAAGATAAGAGGCTCGCATGGAAGAAAATTCCAGTTCAAAGCATTCATCCTTTTGGGGAATTATGGTTATTGCCGGAACCGTAATTGGTGGAGGGATGTTTGCTTTACCCGTTGATCTTGCAGGTGCCTGGTTTTTTTGGGGCGCGTTTATATTAATAATCTCCTGGTTTTCAATGTTACACTCAGGATTGTTACTACTGGAAGCAAACTTAAACTATCCAGTGGGTTCCAGTTTTAATACTATTACTAAAGATCTAATTGGTAACAAATGGAATATCATTAGTGGCGCTACGGTTGCCTTTGTTTTATACATATTAACGTATGCATATATTTCAGCAAACGGAGCTATTATTAGTGAAACGATATCTATGCATTCAGGAGAACATGTTAACCCCAGAATTATAGGTGTTTGTACCGCTCTGTTCGTGGCCGGGGTGTTATGGTTTAGTTCGCTAGCTGCGAGTCGGATTACTTCGCTTTTTCTCGGTATAAAAATCATTGCCTTCGTTATTGTTTTTGGTTCACTTTTCTTTCAGGTCGATTACTCAATTTTAAGTGGTATCAGTGGCGTAAATGAAACTAGTCATTCCTACTTCCTCTATATATTTATGGCGGTTCCAGTATGTCTGGCATCCTTTGGTTTTCATGGTAATATTCCCAGTCTTATCATTTGTTATGGGAAGAGAAAAGATAAATTAATAAAAAGTGTTGTATTGGGGTCTTTTCTGGCGTTGGTTATCTATTTGTTTTGGCTGTATTGCACAATGGGGAATATTCCGCGCGAGAGTTTCAAAGGTATCATTGCTTCCGGTGGAAATGTTGATGCTCTGGTAGGATCATTTCTTGGGACAAATCAGAGTGGCATGATTGAGTTCTGCTTACTCGTTTTCTCTAATTTAGCAGTGGCGAGTTCTTTCTTTGGTGTGACGCTGGGATTATTCGATTTTCTTGCTGATTTATTCAAATTTGACAACTCACATACTGGTCGTTTTAAAACAATCCTTCTTACCTTCCTGCCACCAACACTGCTTTATCTGCTATTTCCTAACGGTTTTATCTATGGGATAGGTGGCGCAGGGTTATGTGCAACGATATGGGCTGTTATTATTCCTGCGGTACTCGCATTGAAGTCACGTAAAAAATTTCCCAATCAGATGTTTACAGTATGGGGTGGGCGCATTATTCCAGCCGTAGTGATTATCTTTGGCATTGTCGTTATCTTTTGCTGGTTTGGTAACGTACTGAATATTTTACCAAAACTGGTGTAATTTGAGTTCGTGACGGACAGGTTTTTATGAAACCTGTCCTGATTTTACTATTACACACAATCATTGCTTCAAATTTCCTACAGATAAATAGAATCAATGGGGTTAGGGGATATCACGCTGGGTACTGCATTGGGCTTTCATCCCACCCGGGATCTTCACTATGTTTTGAGCTTTGATATGTATGTGCCAACAGGCGACTATAACCAGTTTGATCTTTCCAGCCTGGGGCGAAATTACTGGGTGGTTCAACCGGTATGGGCGATCAGCTATATCCCTCAAAAAGGCGTCAATGCTGATATCAAAATGATGTACGACTTTAATTTCCGCAATGGTAAGACCCGTACGCGTTCAGGTCAGGCGTTTCATGCCGATTATGCCCTGGAATGGGCTTTTGGCAATGGTTGGGTGATTGGTCTTGGTGGCTATAACTTCATTCAAACAACGGATGATGACGGGCCTAATGCAGCGCAGGCAAAGGTGCGGGCATTTTCAGTTGGTCCTTCTGTCCGTGACGCCAACGATAAGAACTGGTTACCTATATTGAAATGGCAGAAGGAAACGAATGTTCGCAATCGGCCAGTCGGCTCCCAGCTATATCTAAAAGCGACTATTCCGTTCTGAAAACCATATTCTCAAAAATAGTACGTGGTGTCTGAGTCGTTCTTCGGTTCGTTGAAAAAGAGCCTGCATGCTAGCAAGCCCAGAGCCATACTAATTTTGGAATAATAGTATTCACTGTTTTGTATCTTTTAATTGTTTATCTTTTTTGTGGTTTTGGTAATCTTTGTGAACTGTTCTTGGATTCGGCCTTTTTCTAAATAAAGATAGCAATATGAAAACTATTGTAGTCTATCAAATAGTTTAATTAATCTGATGAGTTGGAGTTATTGTTTAAAATCACTGGTTTATCTGAAATAAGTCACCTGGTCACTTAACCTTTTCCAGAACTATATGGCTCTAATCACTAACACTTATAGTGTTAGTGATTATTTGATTAATAATTTAAAATACTTATTTTTTGTATTGTTATATGAGACACTGATCAAGTGAATATTGATAGCGTTGAGAGTATAAGTATGCTTGAAAAACATGATTTTGAATGTATAAAGAACATTGATTTAAATTCAGCACTCTACTTTTCTGCGGTGATGAGTTATAAGACAATTTTTAATGCTAGTGTGGTATTAAACTGTTCTGCGCCAACAGTTAGCATCATGCTCAAACGCTTTTGTTCTTACTTTCCCGTTCCATTGTTTGAGAGAGAAGGTCGTTGCCTGAGCCCGACGAAATATGCGGTAGAACTGGATAAAATGATCGGAGAAACATTTTTGAAATTTTCTGTGGCTATGAGCAATGATCCTCGAAAAGTTACGATTTTTAAATGAGCATTGTCTTAATTATCACTCAGAGTAAATCTACAGGCATCTCATTTTTCTTTTGTCATTAGTTCAATTATATAATCCAACGATAGTTGTACTCGTAGCGGAAGATTTTTCCGGTTTCTGTAAATAACGTAGCAATCAATAAAAACTCCCCATTCTGGAGGAAGTACAGACATTATTCCGCTTGTGTCTTTGAGAAGTAGATGGGATGTCACCATATATCCCATTCCATTTCTGCAGCAGTTGATGGCTGTATAGATATTGTCAAATTTTAGTTTCCCCGTGACGTTGACTGATTTCACTTCAGCCGTTTTTTCATGGGTGAACTCCAGCGCATTTTCATAGCTGTTATTGGCCATCGAACTTAATAAAATGAAAGGATGGCGAGATAACTCTTCTGGCGTCGTGAAAGGGTGATGTTCAAAAAACGCTGGGGTAGCAAAAACATCCATCCGTATCCGCTTTACTTTTCGGGCAATCAGATTCTGATTATGTGGTGGGGAATAGGATATGAGCATGTCACAGGAGTTATTAAAGCTCACGCCCTTAAAGTAGTCCGCGTTATAGTGATTGGATGTTGTTATTGTCACGTTCAAATCGGGGAATCGTTGAAACAATGGCGGCAGAATATTCTCTGCAAGATAAGCCTGCATACCGGAAGGAGAAAAAATATTAACTTCACCAGATGGCGCTTTCTTATAATGGTCGACTAGTTCAAAGAGTCCATCATTTTCAATAATGTACTTTCTAATGTTAGGCAGAAGAGTTTCCCCGAATGCAGTCAGCCTGACCGGACGACTCTCTCGATCAATTATTTTGATTCCTAACGTTTCTTCTACTGCCGCAATACTTTTACTGATGCTGGCCTGGGTCAGGCCGACATTTTTAGCAGACAGACTGAAACTTTTCGTTTCAACAAGGTCCAGGAGTATTTTTAAATCTCTGATTTTTAATTGTTTCATCATGGCTGTTCTGTGAGGATAGTGCCTTGCTTTCAGTGTAGATGATCTACGTCCTGATATAATTACCCGATATCAACAAGGCACAATGAACGGCTTAATGGTCCAGATAGAGGTAGTGCATCCAACTGGTCATGCGTAGTAAAACTTTACGCATAATGGCCACATGAGAAAAATGATCCGAATAGACCGCAACTTGCGCATATATGCCATCTGGTAATGCATCAATATTCTCATCTGGATTCAGATCGATAAGAGCGAGAACCCCCTCGCTCCCTGGGGTAGCAGTCAAGGATTGAAGCGTCCCCTGGGCCTGATAAGAACCGCCAGGGATCACGGGAAGGACTCCAGCCAGTTTTCCTGTAAAGACCTGGCCGGGCAACGAATTAAAAACGATTTCTGCTTCATCACCAGCTTTCAGGCGCAACAATGAATTCTGACGGAATTGCGCCACAATCTGTCGCTTTTGTTTGGGAATAAATACCATAACCGGGCGCAGCGGCAGCGCTGCCGCAAAAGTACCGGGACGGATCAATACCTGAGTGGCGTAGCCGTCGCTGGGCGCACGGACAACGGTTTGCTCCAAATCGTATTTTGCTTCTGCCAGTTGAGCGCGCAGGCTGGCAACTTGTGATTGTTCGCCGTTGAGGATGCTATCAAGCTGGCTTTTGATTTGTGCTTGTTCGGCAACCGATGATTTTACTGCTGCATCCTGAGCGAGGTAGTTTTGCCGGGCATGATCAATATCACTTTCTGAGAACGGATTCACCTTTGCCTTACTGCCCTGTAAATATCGTTGGTAATCTTTGTATAACCGGTCACGTTGTGCAGTTGCTGTTAACGTATTGGCGATGGCTTCATCCAGTTGTGATTGCAGCGAGTCGGCACTATGGATCGCGGTGACAAGATCGGCCTCAAGTCGCGCAACACGAGCCTGATAACGCGTTGGATCCAGTTCAAAAAGGACTTCACCTTTTTTAATTAGCTGGTTTGACTTATTCGTGATGGTACGAACAATACCTGTCACTTGTGGCGTAACAGGAATGGAGACCACCGCTTTTTGTGCCTTAAAGGTATATGGGTGGTTATAGTTCATTAACAAAATCAGTGCCCCAACCAGAAAGATCCCGCCCAGAGCGGCTGTTGGGATACTCCATTTATTGACCGGTATTTTGAATATTTTAAAGACCAGCCATGCCAGGGCTACGTAAGTCAGAATAATTAATAAATCCACAATTAATTACCTTGAGTGTTATCTGAGTCAGCGTGTTGTTGTTTTTTGAATTGCCGTTCAAGTTCAGCAATACGTAATTGCAAATTTTCATACTGTGGTTGCTGTGCGTTCTGCATTCCCCATCCACGATCGGGGCGATACAACGTGGCCCATATCCATAGGAATGGCCACAGGACATGTAAAGTGAACAGGCTTACCCATCCAGCGACATGTATGGCATCGGCATGCGGGTGATTTCGCTTTTTGGCGATCTCGTAAGGAATATCATGGATGATGATGACACCGTAAAAAATTACCAGGAATACCAGGATTAGCACTCCAAGTGCAAAGTAATTAAGGAACATACTATTCCTCCTCCCTTCGTCGGTTGGGTAAAACTAAGCTCGCCTCTCTGGTTATTGACGTATTCCCCCTTCGTGGCGTCTCCAGGGAATAGTACGCTGAGGACAGCGTGCTTGTGCTTCTTAAGGCAATGAACCTGATGCGTCGTTTTTATTTTGTGTTGTTTTAGTGGCTGTTTTAGTGACTTTTGGTTGTTTAAAAATGCCTTGTACATACATTAATGAATGTAGGATACCTTATTCACTTAGTCTCGCTAGCATTAATCGTTTAGATTTATGGAATGATTCCATTAAATGGAACTTAATTTTTATAAATAAATTGCATGGTGAACTTTTTGGTTTTATATTGAAAATGTTTTATAAGGTATCTCAAGTGAGGAGAAAAATTACATTGATGATATTTATGAAACAAGCATGAATGTGTCTAAGAAATAAAATTATATTTTTGAAGTGTCATTTTGACCGCCACCCGTGCGGTCTTTTTTTATGTATTGTTTTGAAATTATTAAAGACACCAGCGTCATACGCTGTAAATAATCAGTGATATATTTACTCTTCATATTATAAAATCTTATGTGTCGCACCTGATTTCCTTAACTCATTGGGCGTTATTTTGTATTTTTTACGAAACGCCCGGCAAAATGACTGCTGAGAACCATATCCGGCATTTAAAGCAATAGTCAGAATAGTGCTCTGGGAGTTGATGAGTTCATGAGCTGCATGATTAAGGTAGGTATCCTTGATGAAACGGCCAAGTGGTATCCCGGTATGAGCTTTAAAAAAAGATTGCAGATAAAATTTTGAAAAGCCAGAAATAGCAGCCAGATCGTCAATCTGTAACTTGTCTTTCCGTCTTTCATTAATAAATATAATCAGTTGGTTAGATACTTCTTTGGTAAATAAATTATTTTTTGAACATTCCATATGTTTTTACCTCTATCATCGAGATGTTTATATACTGGCGAGTGTCTCTGCACGGTATGATGACTACGTTTTGATGTTACTATTCAACATCAGGAATAAAATTGTCTGGTGAAATCCTCCATGGGGATGGGCTTACCATATAAATATCCTTGCAGAAAAGTAACGTTGTGTGCTTTCAAATAAGCTGCCTGAATTTCATTTTCTACTCCTTCCGCCACCGTTTGCAGGTGTAATCGGCGGGCGAGGTCAATAATATTGTCGATGATATGAACAGAATGCGAATCAATACCTATATTGCTGACAAAGCTTTTGTCGATTTTAAGAATATCGACCTCGAAGTTTTGCAGGTATTTAAGGCTGGAATTGCCGGTGCCGAAATCATCGATAGCGATAAGCACACCCAGTTTGTGCAGTTCTGCCACCAACCTTTCTGTCACACCATCTGTAACAAGTAATTCCCGCTCAGTTAACTCCAGAACCAGCTTAACAGGATTAGCCCTGAATGCCTGGATGAATACCCGGCAGTCTTCCACCAGATTGAAATTTCTTAAGTGACTGGCGCTGATATTGAAAGCGAAATGAAAATCCTTCGGCAGTAAATGTATTAATGGTAAAAACTGTTGACGTACCTGAACCATCAACGCCTGAGTCATCGGCATAATAAGGTTACAGCTTTCTGCCAGAGGAATGAAATTGTCTGGAGGGATGATACCGAGCGTTGGATGTGACCAGCGCATTAGAACCTCGCAACCGACCCAGTGAGTATGCTCTGCGGATACCACTGGCTGGAAGTAAGGAATAAATTCCTGCAATTCCAGAGCCTCATGTAATTCATGTTCTGCAGTTATCTGTCGCCCTGTCCAGCGAAATGCGCTGAAACCAAGAATAGCGGCCAGCAAGGCCCAGGAAACAAGAGAGAATCGTGAGAACATCCAGAAGTAATGGGCATAATCGGCAGCGGAAATCACCGTAACTATCCGGAATGGATATCTGGTCGAGGCTTGTTCCAGATAACCAGACGTACCGGGGGAGAACGAAGGAATCTCTGGAGTCTGCCATTGCTGTTGTCCAACAACCAGGCCCAGGGGTAAATTGATGCTCATGACACTCAGTTCGGAAAGGATCCTCTCGCCATAGAGTCGGACCACAATACTGTTATTACCGACAACCATTCGGTAGATAATCAGTGGCTGTCCTTTCCTGACCAGCATGTCGCTCATCAGGTAGAGCATCCCGTTGGTATAACTATCAAAGTTAATATTTTCTTCATTGCTACCGTACAGAGATGAACAATAGATTTTATTCCCCTGTACCAGGTTTACGCTGCGCACATTCTGCGAGTACGCTACCTGCGTCCTGAGCTTCATCGCGACAGACTCAAGGCAGGGCCGACCAAGATTGTCTTTTACGGCGTAAGCAGCATGCCTGGCACTGTCCAGCGTTCCTTCCACCAGTTGCCGGGCATTTGTCATCCGGATATTAGTGGTTCGTTTGAGATTTGCTGCCGCCTGCCAGAAGGTGCTGATGAGTCCCAACAGGATGCAAAGCAGGCTCACAAGTATGGTGCGAACCATTCGGTACCTGAGTTGACGCTTCTTTAACAGACCAAATGGCATGACATTACCTCTATACCCTACATGAACTGCGCTTTAGCTTTACTGTTACGTCACCAGAAGGTGGTGCCAGATTTTAGTGTCGTTTAGAAGTACATGACGACCCTTGCTATTCAGTGATACTGGTTTAGCTGCGGTTATAAGAACGGTCAGCGAAGAATATTATATTCAATTTCCTGTAGAATATTTTATTTCGGGCTTAATACGCTACTATAATTTTTAAGCAGGTAAAAGCATCAGTATTATATGCACTGGCGCATTCTTTTTTATATATAAATTTGTTTGTAAAATACCCATATTTATCAATGAGATGAATTTTACATGCTAAAAAATATCTCATTATTATAATTGTTTTAAATAATATTAAAGTTTAAATAATATAAATCATTATTGATTTTTGTGGTTTGCAATTATTAATCGGTATTGATAGCCAGGATGCTTCCGGAACAGCTGTTGATAATATTAATACAGATATTCTAAGGGCCTGTTTTTGCATTTTGTAGGCATTTATTATTCACTTTCGTCTCAATGGCGAGAAAATACTTTTCGTTATTTCATTATTATGGATGTTTCCTCGCTGACTCATACTGGTTACCACTCCATGTAACGTCATGAGCGCTGTCATGATGGGTACACTGCTGGATAATGGTATAGATGAAGGCGCCGGGCCCCCTGAAAGGGATAAACTCTTTTAATAGTTAACAGGCATACAATTACGTTGTGTTTTTATATTTTAAAGTAATAGTAAACTGAGTTACATAACTTTTCCGCCTGGTCTTAAAGCGAGTTCAGAATTCGATCCCAAGAGTATTAGGATATTCTGGTCTAAAATACTTTTTTTGCCTAAGGGTTTTCTTATCATGTAGCCACGGTGTACGCTGAGTGTTAAAATTTATGAGTTTTTGCCCCATTCCGGTAACTAGAGGATGAGGCGCAGGTAGTCAATAAGACGAAAGAATTAAAATGGTTTGCAACCCTATTACGAAATAAGCGGTAGTGCATATAAGATGGTCGACAATCGTTAAGAAATTAAGTTAACTTATTGAAAACGCTTATTTTTACTCTGATGTAAGACATAAGGGCAGATATGTTCAGTATGCGTCGACATACCAACTTCATTAAAAGCTTTAAGTCTGTAACCTGTTTATTTACGGCCTGCGTTCTTTTTCCTGTTCAAACTTCTGCGGCAGCATCTGATTATGACGGTTTGATTATTGAAGCTCGTGAAGGTAATAGTGCGCCGCTCATGCGCTACCTTCAGGAACAGGAAAAGAAATCCTCACTAACGCCAAATCAGGTCGCTGACTGGTTGCAAGTCTCCAGTTGGGCTAATAACAGCGATAAAGAAACGATTGATATTTGGCTGCGATATCGTGGGCAGATGGCTGTGCCTGCGCGTGGGCAAATCGCCGCTGCACGGGCTTTTCGCAATCAGAAAAAATGGAATGATTCGTTAGCCATCTGGGAAAACGTTTTGCAGGAAGATCCTGATAACGTGGATGTACGTACCGGCTGGATAATGACGCTTGCAGATGCTCGCTACAATCAGCAGGCGCTCACCGAAGCGAATAAATGGGCGCAGGCGCACCCGGGAGCTGACTCCGATGCATTGGTGGCCTATGTATACCATTCGCAGGGGAAAAACTGGGATGCATTGTTAGTCGCCAGCCAGGCCAATGATATCGATCCGAGCAACAAAAATGCAAAATCTACGTTGTTATCTGCCCTGTCAGCTAACCGTGTATCCGGGCCTGCGTTAGGGCTAACGGAGGTGGTTCCGACGTCAGATCCTGTTAAACGTCGTCTTGAACTTGATGCGGCAGCAGAAATCGTTCGCTCCTCATATACTTCCGCGCGTAATGAAGAAGAACGTTTTATCGTGGCAGATAAAGCGCTTGCCCGATATGCCCAACTGCTCGCGGCCTGGAAAGATGAACCGTCCGCTCAGGATGATGTTCGCCGGGCAAGGATTGACCGTATGGGCGCTTTGCTGGTGCGCAAGCGTACTGCCGAAGTGATTCAAGAATATGAGTCACTTGAAGCGAGCGGGGAGGTGCCTAACTATGCGAAACGTTGGGTCGCTTCGGCGTGGCTAAGCGAACGTCAGCCGGAAAAAACCGAAGCGATGCTGATGAGCATCTACTATCCGCATGGACCGCTTCCAGTCACTCCTCTCAGTCCTGAAGATCAGCAGGATCTTTTTTATGCGCATATTGATAATGAAAACTTTGCTGCAGCCAAAAAGCAGGTCGACAATTTAATCAAAGAGAGTCCGTATCTGCGACGGATTTATGGTTCACCTACGCCACAGCCTAACGATAACTGGCTGCTTGGTCAGACGTTGCTCACGCAATATCACATTGCTGCTAATGAATTGCCTGAGGCAGAAAAACTCGCGGAACATCTGGCGCGCACGGGATCTGGTAACCAGGGGCTGCGTATAACCTATTCTTCAGTGCTTGAAGCCCGTGGTCTGCCTCGAGCTGCAGAGAAAGAGCTTAAACTGGCCGAAGTTATTGAGCCAAGCAACCTGGAGCTGGAACGCCAGCAGGCCTATGTAGCGCTGGATCTTCAGGAATGGCGGCAGGCCGATGAACTTACCGATGACGTCATTGCCCGTAGCCCGGATGATGAAGCAACGCTGCGCCTGGCCCGCATACGCGATGTTCACAAAATGTCAGAGCTGCGGATCAGCGGCACGCAGGGGATTTCCTCCGATAGCCCGGTCAGTGGTAAGAATGACTTCAACATCAATACCGCAATTTACAGTCCGCCGATTAATGACAACTGGCGACTGTTTACCGGGTTTAACTTTGCCACCGGGGAATTTGAAGAAGGAAAGGGTATCAACCGTGACCTGGCTGCCGGTGCGGAATGGACCTCACGCGATTATTGGGCGGAAATGGAAGTTTCGGGCCGTAACTATGGTGATGGTCAGAAAATTGGTGGGCGTCTTTCAGCCTGGCATGATTTTAATGATAACTGGCGCGTCGGCGGTTCGGCGGAGCGTCTTTCTCGTAATACCCCGCTGCGCGCGCTGCGTAGCGGAGTGTATGCAAACGGCGGGGATATGTTTGTCCGCTGGTATCAAAATGAACGACGAGAGTATCAGTTGTCGTTTGCCGCTTCACATTTCTCGGATGGTAACGATCGTATCGAGTACGGGCTGAGCGGAAAAGAGCGCATGTGGACGACGCCGCGCTTCACGCTGGACTTCACACCGGGCATCGGCGGAAGTACCAACACCAAAGAGAATGTGCCGTATTACAACCCTAAGAGTGATTTTTCCGTTGTACCAGGGCTTGCCGCAGAGCAGGTTCTTTACCGCCACTATGACACTGTGTGGACGCAGCAAGGCGTGGCTGGCGTAGGTGGCTACTGGCAGCAAGGTGAAGACGTGGGCGCCATCGTTCAGGTGGGATACGGACAGCGGCTTAAATGGAACAACGTCGTGGATGGCGGGGTGATGTTGGTGTGGGATAAACGCCCCTACGACGGTAAACGTGAGCGGAATATCTCCCTCGCTTTCGATTTGAATGTCAGGTTTTAAGGACTGTACATGTTTAAAAGATGCCTATGGGTTAGCGCATTAATCGCTGGCTGGTTGATGATCACTGCGTGCAGTAGCGCGCACAATACGACCCCGCGCTACGTTCCTCCGGCGGAGCGATCTCCGCTTGCTGCTGATCATCCATGGCCGAAAAATAGCTTCCTGGTGCTGGGCTATCACGATGTAGAGGACGGCGCGGCAGATCAGCGATACCTCTCTGTGCGTACCAGTGCGCTGAGCGATCAGATGGGATGGCTACGTGACAACGGTTATAACCCGATCAGCGTGCAGCAAATTCTGGATGCGCATGACGGGAAAATCGTGCTGCCGGAAAAAGCGGTATTACTCACCTTTGATGATGGTTATAGCAGTTTTTATACCCGCGTGTGGCCGCTGCTGAAAGCCTATAACTGGCCAGCACTGTGGGCACCGGTGGGCAGCTGGGTTGATTCTCCCGCCAATAAAAAAGTTGATTTTGGTGGGCTGATGACGGCGCGAGACAAATTTGCCACCTGGAAAATGGTCGAGGAAATGGGGAAGTCGCCGCTGGTTGAAATTGGTGCGCATACATGGGCATCGCATTTCGGTGGTGAAGCGAACCCGCAGGGAAGTAAAGAACCTGCTGTGGCAAACCGTCTGTACGATAAAAAGACCGGCACTTACGAAACGGACGAACAGTACAATCGCCGTATTAACACTGATATCTCTTTAATCACAAACAAAATAAAATCTGTAACCGGGAAATCGCCACGCGCATGGGTCTGGCCTTATGGCGCAGCCAATGGCACGACATTAAGTCTGGCCAAAGAGCACGGTTACAAGATGGCGTTTACGCTCAACGAAGGGCTGGCAAATGCCGCGTTTCTGGATGATATCCCCCGTGTTCTGATATCTGATAACCCATCCCTTAAGCGCTTTGCCAGCCAGGTCGGCCAGGTGCGTGAACCTCAGACGATGCGCGTTATGCATATCGATCTGGATTATGTGTATGACAAAGATCCTGCCCAACAACGTAGAAATATCGACAAGCTGATCCAGCGTGTCTATGACATGCGTATTTCTCATGTTTTCCTGCAGGCGTATGCCGATCCAAAAGGTGACGGAAATATTCACGAGCTTTATTTCCCTAACCGCTGGCTGCCGATGCGTGCCGATCTCTTTAACTATATCTCCTGGCAATTACAAACGCGGGCAGGGGTTACCGTTTATGCCTGGATGCCGGTGCTGGCTTTTGGTCTCGACGACGCTATTCCACGCGTGACGGCATGGGATCCGAAAACCGGACGTAGCGCGATTAATCGTGAGCAGTATGTTCGTCTTTCTCCCTGGGATAGCGAAGCGCGTAAGCGTATCACCGAGATTTATGAAGATCTGGCGAAGCATGCCAGTTTCAAAGGGATTCTGTTCCATGATGATGCTTTCCTGACGGATTTTGAAGATGCGTCGCCGGAGGCTTTAGCCGCATACCGTGCCGCAGGCCTTCCGGGCAGTATTGAGCAAATTCGTAACGATCCTCAGGCATTCGAACGTTGGACTCGCCTGAAAAGTAAGATGCTGACCGACTTTACAAAGGAACTGACCCGCGCGGTACGTAATATTCGCGGCCCACAGGTACAAACCGCACGCAATATTTACGCCATGCCGGTGCTGGAACCAGAAAGTGAAGCCTGGTTCGCGCAGAACCTGAATGATTTCCTCAATACCTATGACTGGACAGCACCGATGGCAATGCCATTGATGGAGAATATTCCGGCCAATGATGCCAACGCCTGGCTGGACAGACTGGTGAATGCCGTTGCACAAACGCCCGGAGCGCTGGATAAGACCGTGTTTGAACTGCAAGCACGAGACTGGCGTAAGTCCGGGGAACAGGCCGAAATCAGCGGTAAACAAATAGCCGAGTGGATGCGCCAGCTTAAGTTAAGCGGTGCGGGTAACTATGGTTATTACCCGGATGATTTCATCAGCGACAAACCCGAGATGTCAGAGATTCGCTCGACGTTCTCATCATACTGGTACCCGCAAAAATGACCGATCGCATTATTGCTTTCCTGATTCTTTGCCTGATGTTCAGTCTGCCGTTTGGCGTGGCTGTCGTTTTTACAGGTGAAGTGATGCTGAACTTCGTCTTCTTCTGGCCCTTGTTCATGTCGGCTTTGTGGATAAGCGGTGGGGTTTACTTCTGGTTTTACCGTGAACGCCACTGGAAATGGGGAGAGGAAACACCGCCGCCGACGCTTGAAGGAAATCCGCTGATTTCGATCTTGATCCCTTGTTATAACGAAGGGATCAATGCGCGTGAAACGATCGGTGCAGCGCTGGCGCAGCGTTATACAAATATTGAAGTTATTGCCATTAACGACGGTTCGACAGATGACACGCACGACGTGCTTGAACAACTGGCAACGGAATACCCGAGCCTGCGGGTGATTCATTTAGCCGAGAACCAGGGGAAAGCCCTGGCGCTCAGGACCGGCGCAGCGGCGGCCCGCAGTGATTATCTTGTCTGCATTGATGGTGATGCTTTACTGGATCGCGATGCCGTCGCCTATATTGTCGCCCCGTTGATACAGTTCCCGCGTGTCGGGGCGGTGACCGGAAACCCGCGCATTCGTACCCGTTCCACGTTAATTGGTCGTGTACAGGTCGGTGAATTCTCCTCGATTATCGGCTTGATTAAGCGCACTCAGCGAGTCTATGGGCAGATCTTTACCGTTTCTGGCGTCATTGCGGCATTTCGTCGTCGTGCTCTGGCTGAGGTGGGGTACTGGAGCCCGGACATGATCACTGAAGATATCGATATCAGTTGGAAGCTGCAATTGCGCCACTGGTCAGTATTCTTTGAACCACGAGCACTGTGCTGGATCCTGATGCCTGAAACGTTAAGAGGATTGTGGAAACAGCGTCTGCGCTGGGCTCAAGGTGGTGCGGAAGTATTTATTGTTAACATGCGTCGCCTGTGGTCTTGGGAATTTCGCCGCATGTGGCCGCTGTTCCTTGAGTTCTGTTTTTCTACCGCCTGGTCATTTGCCTATGCGGTCAGCATTGTGCTGTTCCTTTGCGGGTTATTTTTCCCAATGCCAGACTCGCTATACGTGCAAAACCTGTTCCCGCCAGCATTTACCGGGCTAATACTCGGCGTGGTTTGCTTGCTGCAGTTTGCGGTGAGTCTGATGATTGAACGGCGCTATGAAAAAGGTATCGGCGCTTCGTTGTTCTGGATCATCTGGTTCCCGGTGGTGTACTGGATGCTGAGTCTGTTCACCACGCTGGTCGCTTTCCCCAAAGTGATGCTTAAACGCAAACGCGGCAGAGCGCGTTGGGTAAGCCCTGACCGTGGAATTGGGAGGATAGAATCATGAGCCAGCCACTCATCTTTACCGAACAGCGACTTCTGCCACGTGTAATAGACGTTCTGTTAACGTTTTTTGCCTGGGTTGGATTTCTGTACCTGATCTATAAAGGGCTGATTACGGCACTGGCTCATTCACCCTTTATGGGCGTGAGGCCGTTTTTCACAACTCTGGATACGGTCACTTTTTACATCCTGATCGCATTGATAAACGGTCTGGTGCTCATTGGCTGGGCGAAGTACAACCAGTATCGCTTTCGTGTGGAACGACGCAGTCGCAGGCCTGGGCTTGAAGATCATGAGCTGGCAGAAAGTTTGCGAATTACCCGAGAACTGGTTACCGAGCTGAATAAGGCGAGGGTGCTTACGGTTCATCACCATGAGAATGGTGAAATCGACTATGTGGAAGTGGACAGGCATATTGCCGATAACCGCTTGCCGCCGCCAACACCTGCAATGCTTGAGATGCTACCGTCAGCCAGGGAACGGTTGCACGAAGAAATGAACCGGTGACAGAGAACCTTTGACCCTTGGACTGGATTACGTTCACGGGTTGTATCGTTCCACAGAAGTGAAGAGCATGAGGTGAACGTAACCGTGTGCCGGAGCTAATCTGCGACAATTTCTGCCGCCAGCAGCAGCCTTCAGACTCGCCTGGGTCTATGATTACTCCCAGGACAATAAAAATAACTGAGGTAATGTCGTGGATAAAGAGTTACTGGAAGCAGGTTACCGGGCCTATACCGGCGAGAAGGTTGATGTCTATTTCAATACGGCGATATGCCAGCATTCGGGTAATTGTGTGCGGGGAAGCGCGACGCTTTTTAACCTGAAACGTAAACCGTGGATCATCCCGGATGAAGTTGATGTCGCGACGGTCATTAAGGTTATCGATACCTGTCCGAGCGGTGCGCTTAAATATCGCCAGAAATGAGTGAGAAGACCATGGATATTCTTGAAGGGCACAACAAGTTTTATGTTAACGATGCCGAGGGCAATCAGGTTGCTGAGATTGTCTTCGTGCCGACGGGCGAACATCTGAGCATCATTGAACATACTGATGTTGACCCCAGCCTGAAAGGTCAGGGAGTCGGCAAGCTGCTGGTGGAGAAAGTGGTGGAAAAAATGCGCCGCGAAAACCGTAAAGTGATCCCGCTCTGTCCGTTTGCCAAACATGAGTTTGATAAAACTCGCGAGTACGACGACATTCGTGCCTGAGTTTTACTTTTCACCGGATGACGCAACGCGCATCCGGTGCGTCCACAATAGTTCCCCTCATCGGGCATATTACTCCCGATGCAGCAGATCCTGATAAATCCCCGTCAGTACCCCTTGTGGGCCAAACTCCTTTTTAATCCACTGTGTCACCCGCCCGGTTGCCGAGTGCTGGGTCGCCAGTAGCATGCGCGAATCCTGGCGTGGGTTATGGATCTGTCGCGTCACCAGCAGCGATTTTTCCATTGCTTCGCGCACCATATAGTCGGGTAGAAAACCGATGCCTTCGCCGAGGATCTGACACTGGCACTTGGTATTAAAATCGGGCACCAGGATTGATTCCTGCCCGTGCAGCAGCCAGCCGACCTTCTTGTTAATAGTGTGCGCGGTATCTTCTACCATGATGTTCGGATACAAACGCAGCTGACTCTCTGAAATCGGCTCAGGCATAAAGGCCAGCGGGTGATCAGGTGCGATGGCGAACGACCAGCGGATCGCGCCAATCTCGGTGTAATCGATCCCGCCACCGTCCAGTAGCGTGTCTGGCGCGCCAATGGCGATATTGGCCTGGTTATTGATGATGGAATCCCAGACGCCGTTATAGACCTCCGTGGTCACGGTTATCTGGCAGGTTGGAAACTGTTTCTTAAGTACCTGTAACAGTCGCGCGGTATGCTTCGGGGTATACAGCAGTTGATTAATACAAATGCGCACCCGAGCCTCAATGCCCTGGGAGATCGTATCAATGCTGCGCTTGATGGCGTGAAAGTCGTTGAGCAGGTCTGTCGCTTTGCGAAAGAAATAGCGCCCGGACTCGGTCAGCTCAATGCTGCGGGTACTGCGGGTAAACAGCACCACATCCAGCCCCATTTCCATGCGCTTGATGGTATAACTGATGGCGGAGGTGGTTAAACCCAGCTCCTCGGCGGCCTTGCTGAAGCTGCTGTAGCGGGCAGCCATCGTAAACGCCAGCAGGTTTTCCTCGGTAAATATTGAATTCATTCCTTCTCCCCTGAGTCCACAACCCGCGATACGATGATTGTTGAATGTATTTGTAATCCTTATGGAGAGCAATCAGTTTTGAACAGAATTTAACACTAGGGTTACATTTGATTTGAAGGCAATCACACTTCTGTGTTTTAGTTGCAGGCCGCTATCCGTGCAGCATACCGCTTTATTTCCCCTATGACTGATTAATAGCTGAAAGACCGTTAGTCATAAGAGAAAGATTGCACTACAGCACATTTTGTTCTCATTATTAAATTTGTTTCAACAATCGACTCACTTACGATGAATGAAATTTAAGCGGATGTTATTCTCCGTACTCTGTTGCTATTCTCAGGTTATCGGATATTTAAAAAGTCTAAAAAACTGCAGGAGAGCGATTATGTCAGAGAAAGAACTCATTACTGAATTTCTGCTGGCGGCAGAACAGGGCAATGCCGAAGGATTAAAATCCTGTCTGGCAAATAATGTGGATATTAATGCCACTAACCGCCAGGGCCGTACCGCCATAATTATTGCCAGCCTGAATAAGCATTATGACTGCGTTTCTTTATTGATTGACGCCGGTGCCGATATTAATAAACAAGATCAAACTTGTTTTAACCCCTTCCTGATTAGCTGCCTGACTAATGATTTAACGCTGCTGCGTACGGTATTACCTGCCAATCCCGATCTCGAACGACTGAGCCGTTTTGGCGGCGTTGGTATTACGCCAGCCAGCGAAAAAGGTCACGTTGAGATCGTACGTGAATTACTGCAGCGTACCGATATCAATGTAAACCATACCAACTTTGTCGGCTGGACGCCGTTGCTGGAAGCCATCGTACTTAATGATGGCGGCGCGAAGCAGCAGGAAATCGTCAAGCTGCTGCTCGACAATGGCGCCAACCCGCACATGACGGATAAATACGGTAAAACCCCGCTGGAGCTGGCGCGGGAGAAAGGGTTCCATGAAATCGCCGAGCTGCTGATTGCCGCCGGAGCCTGACAGAGGAGCGCCACTATCGCCACGCCATCACGGCGATGCGTGCGGGCGCTAACTGCAGACGGCGCGTTTCTTGCGTATCGGGGAACGGGGCGAGTTGAACAGGTTTTTTCCCGCGCGGTGAACCTGTTCATACCGGAACAGCAGCGATTGTTTACGTTATTGAGTGAGTGCTGCGATAACGCGCCTAACAGCTGTCGGCTGGCGCTGACGCATTGCGAAGATCTGTTTCAACCCGGTGAGCCGGTGAGTTTTACGCAGTCAGGGATCGCTGTTGGTTATGATAAATGGATAGAGACCTCTGGTTGCCTGATGTGGCAAATGCCTCGTGGGTCGCCAGATGCAGAGCGCTTCACCACAATATCCTGGCGCCACTGGGCAGAGGTTATCCGCCAACAGCTTAATCGCGACGACACATTATTTCTGTACCAGGGGGATAATCCGTTTTACCAGGAAATTACTCGTGAATTACAACTGCGCCGCCAAAGTTTAATAACGGCGCTGAGTACGGGAGAAAATATCTGTGTTGCGGTCAGCGATTTAATTGGTCTTGGAATAGGGCTGACGCCATCGTCTGATGATTATTTAGTAGGCCTGAGTACAATTTTATTTATTAGTGGGCATCCGCTGAATAAGTATCGACAAGATTTTTTAACGGCATTACAGATTGCCGGAAATAACACAACCTTACTCAGCAAAATAACGCTGGAAGAGGCGTTTCATCAACGTTATCGGGAAAGTGTCACGCGGTTGGTGACCCATATTATTACTGAGCAACCACACGTTGCTACGAAAATTATTACTGACATTAAAAATATCGGCTCAAGTTCTGGCTGCGACATGCTGTACGGCATGGCGGATGCCTGCGCCCTGAGCCAACGGTCCGGAGGGAATTATGTCGATCAGGATAGTTGTTAAAAAGAACACGTATTTTGATTCTGTCTCACTGATGTCTATCTCTACGCGCGCTAATAAGCTTGATGGTGTGGAGCAGGCGTTCGTGGCGATGGCAACGGAAATGAACAAGGGCGTGCTGAAGAATCTCGGTCTGCTTACGCCTGAGCTGGAAGAGGCAAAGAGTGGCGATCTAATGATTGTCATTAAAGGTGCGAGTGAGGCCGCGAACGAGCAAACGTTGGTGGCGATAGAGGAACTGTTCACGCATAAGGAACAAGGTGGGCAGCACGAAGCACGTTATGCCACGCTCGCCAGTGCTAAAAAACATGTCCCCGACAGCAACCTCGCGGTGATATCGGTAAATGGTCTGTTCGCGGCCCGCGAGGCGCGTCAGGCGCTGCAAAACAACCTCAACGTAATGTTGTTTTCTGACAACGTTTCCCTTGATGACGAACTGGCTCTTAAACAGCTGGCGCATGAAAAAGGGTTGTTGATGATGGGGCCTGATTGCGGTACCGCCATTATTAACGGCGCGGCGCTCTGTTTTGGGAACGCGGTGCGTCGCGGCAATATCGGCATTATTGGGGCATCTGGCACCGGTAGTCAGGAGCTCAGTGTGCGCATTCACGAATTTGGCGGTGGCATTTCCCAGTTGATCGGCACCGGTGGACGCGATCTGAGCGAGAAGATTGGCGGCCTGATGATGCTCGATGCGATAGGTATGCTGGAGGCCGATCCACAAACTGAGATCATTGCGCTGATCTCTAAACCGCCAGCACCTGCGGTAGCCCGTAAGGTGCTGGAACGTGCGCGCGCCTGCTTTAAACCGGTGGTGGTCTGTTTCCTCGGACGTGAAGCTGCGCCTGCGGACGAAGAGGGTCTGCAGTTCGCTCGCGGCACTAAAGAAGCGGCATTGAAAGCAGTGCTGCTGGGTGGCGTGAAAAAAGAGAGTCTTGATCTGCATCCGCTCAACTGGCCGCTGATTGAAGAAGTTCGCGCCCGTCTGACGCCGCAGCAAAAGTATATTCGCGGACTGTTCTGTGGCGGCACGCTGTGTGATGAAGCGATGTTTGCCGCCATGGAAAAACATGCCGAGGTGTACAGCAACATTCATCCGGACCCGGCGTTCCGCCTGCAGGATCTCAACCGTAGTGTGGCGCATACCTTCCTTGATTTTGGTGATGATGATTTCACCAACGGCAAGCCCCATCCAATGATCGATCCGACCAACCGCATCAGTCGTTTGTTGCAGGAAGCGAGAGATCCTGAAGTCGGCGTGATCGTGATGGATTTCGTCCTTGGATTTGGATCGCATGAAGATCCGGTTGGCGTGATGATCGACGCGATCAATGAAGCGAAAGCCATCGCTGCCGCTGACGGTCGTCCTCTGGAAATTCTCGGCTATGTTCTGGGGACCGACCTGGATACGCCATCGCTGGAAAAACAGTGCCAGATGCTGACTGATGCCGGCGTTATCTGGGCGAGCAGTAGCACCAACACCGGATTGCTGGCGCGTGAATTTATCTGTAAAGGGGAGGAAGCCTGATGAGCCAGACACTGTTTAACCAGCCGCTGAATGTGATTAACGTCGGTATCGCGATGTTCAGCGATGACCTTAAAAAGCAGAACGTGCCCGTTACTCAACTCGACTGGACACCGCCAGGCCAGGGCAATATGCAGGTGGTTGCGGCACTGGATCAGATTGCTGATTCACCGCTGGCAGACAAGATTGCCGCCGCTAACCAGCAGGCGCTGGAACGTATTATTAAGTCGCATCCGGCGCTGATTGGCTATGACCAGGCCATCAATGTGGTACCTGGAATGACCCGTAACACGATTCTGCATGCCGGACCGCCGATCCGCTGGGAAAAAATGTGCGGTGCGATGAAAGGTGCAGTCACCGGCGCGCTGGTATTTGAAGGGTTGGCGAAAGATCTGGATGAAGCCGCCGAGCTTGCCGCTTCGGGCGAAATTAACTTCTCGCCGTGCCACGAACATGACTGCGTGGGATCGATGGCGGGCGTAACGTCCGCGTCGATGTTCATGCACATCGTGGAGAACAAAACTTACGGCAACCGCGCATATACCAATATGAGCGAGCAGATGGCAAAGATCCTGCGCATGGGAGCGAACGATCAAAGCGTTATCGATCGCCTTAACTGGATGCGTGATGTGATGGGACCGATGCTGCGTGATGCGATGAAACTGGCGGGTGAAATCGATTTACGCCTGATGCTGGCACAGGCGCTGCACATGGGCGATGAGTGCCATAACCGCAACAACGCCGGTACGGCACTGTTAATTCAGGCACTGACTCCGTGGATTATCCAGACCGGCTATCCGGTTGAGCAACAACGTGAAGTGTTCGAATTTGTGCTCAGCAGCGACTATTTCTCCGGTCCAACGTGGATGGCGATGTGTAAAACCGCCATGGATGCTGCGCACGGCATTGAATACAGCACGGTGGTGACGACGATGGCGCGTAATGGCGTTGAGTTCGGCCTGCGTATCAGCGGCTTACCGGGCCAGTGGTTTACCGGTCCGGCACAGCAGGTGATTGGCCCGATGTTCGCGGGCTATAAGCCGGAAGACTCCGGGCGTGATATCGGCGACAGCGCCATTACCGAAACCTACGGTATTGGCGGCTTCGCGATGGCCACCGCACCAGCCATCGTGGCGCTGGTGGGTGGTACGGTTGAAGAAGCCGTCGACTTCTCCCGCCAGATGCGTGAAATCACCCTCGGTGAAAACCCAAACGTCACCATTCCGCTGCTCGGTTTTATGGGCGTGCCAACCGCGATCGACATTACGCGTGTGGGCAGCACCGGTATTCTGCCGGTGATCAACACCGCCATTGCGCACAAAGATGCGGGGATCGGCATGATCGGCGCCGGAATAGTACACCCGCCGTTCGCCTGCTTTGAAAAGGCGATCCTCAACTGGCGTGACCACTACTGCTAATAACAACCACAGGGGCTAACACCGTTAGCCCCACGGTAGCGAAGAGAAAAACGTTGCTTACCTGCAGGGCTGGGCGATCTCCGTGATCGCAAACGATGCTTAACCTGTAAAGGATATTCCATGAACAACATAAAACTAGAATGGAAACGTGGTGACTGGGCGGCTTACTTCGGGCTGATGACCAACAACCTGACTAACCTGCTGACAATGATGGGGCTACTCATTTTTGTTGTCGGGATCCCTACTGAAATTGTCTACGGCCGAATTGCACCCGCCTTTGGTCTGGCGGTGCTGGTGGCCAGCATCTGTTATGCCTGGTTTGGCTTGCAGATGGCGAAACATACCGGGCGTAACGACGTGACGGCGCTGCCGTCCGGGCCAAGCGCACCGTCGATCTTTACTGTGACCTTCCTGGTACTAATGCCGGTGTATCAGCAAACGAAAGACGCCAACTTCGCTATTCAGATAGCGCTGGTATGGTGCTTTGTTGAAGCGTTGATCCTGGTCGGTGGTTCATTCCTCGGTGAGACCATCCGCAAAATGATACCGCGCACAGTGCTGCTTTCCTGTTTATCTGGCCTGGGTCTGTTGCTGTTGGCAATGAACCCGATGTTGCAGGCATTTGAAGCGCCAACTGTCTCTTTCATCGTCCTGCTGCTGATCTTCATTAACTGGTTTGGTAAGAAACCGATTTTTGCCCGCATTCCTACCGGTTTGCTGCTGCTGATTGCCGGTACGGCATTGGCGTGGATCTCCGGCTTGCAAAGCCCTGAAGCGATCAAAGCCTCAATGTCCTCTTTTGGCTTTAACCCGCCGGAAGTCCATGTCGACAGCTTCCTGCAAGGCCTGCCGCACGCGCTGCCGTATCTGGCTTCTGCGGTTCCTCTGGGTCTGGCGAACTATATTTTTGACCTTGAGAATATTGAAAGTGCGCACGCTGCGGGAGATGAGTACAACACCCGTAAGGTCATGATGGCGAACGGTTTTGCATCCATGCTTGGCTGTATGTTGGGGAACCCGTTCCCGGTCACAGTCTACGTTGGACATGCGGGCTGGAAAGCGATGGGAGCCAGTATTGGTTATACCCTCGCATCGGGTATCACCATGTTCCTGGTGCCGTTGTTTGGTCTGGGGGCGTTTATGCTCGCCATTATTCCGATGACCGCGATAGTGCCGATCCTGGTGTTTATCGGCGTAGTGACCGCCAATCAGGTGGTACGAGAAACGCCCAAAGTCGAGGTCCCCGTCATCTTCATCTGTCTGTTCCCATGGATTGCCAACTGGGCGCTGACCATCGTCAACAGCGTGATGGGCGCGGCCGGAACGTCAGCGGCGAAACTGGGTAGCAATCTGTTGCACAGCAAAGGCGTGTATTACGACGGGCTGGTTCATCTGGGAAGCGGCGCGCCGTTGGCCAGTATGTTGTGGGGCTGTGTCGCTATCTTCGCCATTATGAACAAGCCACTGCGCGGTGCGGTTGCCGCAGCCTTCGGCGCACTGCTGTCGCTGTTTGGTGTGATCCACTCCCCGGCGGTTGGCTTTGCGGAAGGCAGTTCGATGATGTTTGTTCTGGCCTACCTGATGATGAGCGGCATGTTTGTCATCAAACATGTTCTCGACAGCCGTGAAGCGGTAACTGCGCCTGAGCAGGAACCAACGAAAACTACCTGAATCGCCTGCAAGCGGAAGATGACACTATGAAAGAACTTGTGGTCGTTGCCATTGGCGGCAACAGCATTATCAAAGATAACGCCAGCCAGTCGATTGAGCACCAGGCTGAAGCGGTGAAAGCGGTCGCAGATACGGTGCTGGAGATGTTGGCATCGGACTACAACATTGTGCTGACGCACGGTAACGGGCCACAGGTTGGACTCGATCTGCGGCGTGCGGAAATCGCGCATGAGCGTGAAGGTTTACCACTCACCCCGCTGGCCAACTGCGTAGCCGATACCCAGGGGGGCATCGGCTACCTGATCCAGCAGGCGTTAAATAACCGTCTGGCGCGTCGCGGGGAGCAGAAAGCGGTGACCGTGGTGACGCAGGTGGAGGTCGACAAGAACGATCCCGGTTTTGCTAATCCGACCAAGCCTATCGGGGCGTTCTTTAGCGAAGCGCAGCGTGATGAGCTACAGCGGGTCAATCCGGGCTGGCGTTTTGTGGAGGATTCCGGGCGCGGTTACCGTCGTGTTGTTGCGTCTCCGGAGCCAAAGCGCATTGTCGAAGCGGAGGCGATTAAAACGCTGACCCAGCAGGGCTTTGTGGTGATTGGCGCGGGGGGCGGTGGGATCCCGGTAGTGCGTAGCGAGCAGGGGGATTATCACAGCGTGGACGCGGTGATTGATAAAGATCTCTCTACCGCGCTGTTGGCGCAGGAGATCCGCGCTGACATCCTGGTGATCACCACCGGTGTAGAGAAAGTGTGTATTCACTTCGGCAAACCTAACCAGCAGGCGCTGGACACGGTCGATATCGCGACGATGACCCGTTACATGCAGGAAGGGCATTTCCCGCCGGGCAGCATGTTACCCAAAATTGTTGCCAGCCTGACATTCCTGGCGCGTGGCGGTAAGCGGGTGATTATCACCACGCCAGAATGTCTTCCTGCCGCGCTGCGTGGTGAAACGGGTACCCATATTGTCCATTCCTGAGAGGAGATGCGAATGAAGGAAAGTAACAGCCGCCGTGAGTTTTTAAGCCAGAGCGGAAAAATGGTGACCGCTGCCGCGTTGTTTGGCGCGGTGGCCCCGGTCGCGTATGCTGCTAATCCTGTCGGGACAACCAGTGGCGCGAAAAGCACAATGACGATTAACGATAAACACTATTATCTGGATAACGTTCTGCTGGAAGCGGGGTTTGATTACGAAAACGCCGTGGTGGTACATACCCGTACTGCGCTACAAACTGTCGAAATTCAGGACGGAAAGATTGTTGCGCTGCGTGAGAATAAGCAGCATCCGGATGCGACGTTGCCACACTACGATGCAGGCGGAAAGCTGATGCTTCCTGCCATGCGAGATATGCACATCCATCTGGATAAAACTTTTTATGGTGGCCCGTGGCGCTCACTTAATCGTCCTGCGGGCACTACCATTCAGGATATGATCCGCCTGGAGCAAAAGCTGCTGCCCGAGCTACAACCGTACACCCAGGAGCGCGCGGAAAAGCTTATTGACCTGCTGCAGTCAAAAGGTACATCGATTGCGCGCAGCCACTGCAATATTGAGCCGGTTTCCGGACTGAAAAATCTGGAAAACTTACAGGCGGTGCTGGCGCGTCGTCAGCCCGGTTTTGCCTGTGAGATCGTGGCGTTTCCCCAGCATGGTCTGCTGTTATCAAAGTCTGAACCGCTGATGCGTGAAGCGATGCAGGCGGGAGCACACTACGTTGGCGGGCTGGATCCGACCAGCGTGGATGGGGCGATGGAGAAATCCCTCGATACCATGTTCCAGATTGCGCTGGATTACGATAAAGGCGTGGATATCCATCTGCATGAAACCAGCCCGGCTGGCGTTGCGGCGGTGAATTACATGGTGGAGACCGTGGAGAAAACGCCACAGCTGAAGGGTAAACTGACCATCAGCCACGCTTTTGCATTGTCTACGCTTAATGAGCAGCAGGTGGATGAACTGGCGACTCGCATGGTGGCTCAGCAAATTACTATTGCCTCGACGGTGCCGATTGGCACGATGCACATGCCGTTGAAACAACTGCGTGACAAAGGTGTGGTGGTGATTACCGGTACCGACAGCGTGATCGACCACTGGTCACCGTATGGGCTGGGGGACATGCTGGAGAAGGCGAATCTATACGCGCAGCTCTATATTCGTCCTAATGAGCTGAATCTGTCACGGGCGCTGTTCCTCGCCACCGGCGATGTGCTGCCGTTGAATGATAAAGGTGAGCGCGTCTGGCCAAAAGCGCAGGATGAGGCCAGTTTTGTACTGGTTGATGCCTCCTGCTCAGCAGAAGCGGTTGCAAGGATCTCTCCACGTACAGCGACCTTCCATAAAGGGCAACTGGTGTGGGGAAATGTCGCCAGCTAGCGTCATTCCACGCGCAGTGGTACAGGTTGCTGCGCGTTTCCTCTCTTTTTCGTTCCTAACCCATGATGCCCATATAGCCGTGGATCCCCATATACAATCCGACCATGCCGATGAGTGCGCTGGAAAAATAGGGGGCTTTACGTGCCAGTGTGTTAAATCCGCTCCAGCGTTTTGCCGCCTGCTGCACGCTGATTGCCGCACCGACACCTACCGTCACCAGCGTCAGCGCCAGCCCGAGGCTAAAGCACAGCACCATTGTTGCTCCCAGCGTGAAGGCTTTGAGCTGGATGCAGATCAGCAAGACCGTAATCGCGGCTGGGCACGGGATCAGCCCCCCGGTCAGGCCAAAAAGTAAAATTTGCCCGTTAGTGACCTCTTTACCCTGAAAGCGACGCTGGATGTCGGTGGCATGTGCCCGTTCGTGAGCGTCCTGATACTCTTTCGAACCTTCGGTGAGTTCTGCCAGCACGGCATGGTCATGATCGTGGTCGTGATGATGGTGGTGATCGTCATCATGGTTATGATGCTCATGGTGCTCATGGTGCTCATGGTGGTGATGTTCGTGATCATGGTCGTGCTCGTGATGCGTCTGGGTCAGCCAGTTCTGTTCGCCTTGCCATGTCCGCCAGAACATCCACAATGCCGTGCCCAGAATGATGATGGCAGAGACAAACTGCAGCCAGGGTTCGACGGCCTGGGCGGTAAACGCTTTGCTGATATACATCCCGCCGAGCGCAATCAACCACACCACAGCGGTATGTGACAGCGTAGCCGCCAGCCCCAGCATCACCGCCTGTTTGATGGTTCCTTTAATGGCGATAATAAATGCCGCCATCATCGTCTTGGAATGTCCCGGTTCCAGACCGTGTAACACGCCCAATAAAATCGCGCTGGGAATAAAGAACCAGGCATTACCTTGCTGAAGAAGCGTAGAAAACTCACCCATGAGAATGATTCTTAGTTGTTTTGTTTCGCCAGATTCTACTCCCCCCCAGTACAGAATACTACCCCCCAGTAGATCGGCGCGGTATAGTGAGCCGTGATTTATGCAACGGGGACAGGACGATGTCACATACGATCCGCGACAAACAAAAGCTCAAGGCCCGTGCCAGTAAGATTCAGGGGCAGGTGGCGGCGCTGAAAACCATGCTTGATGAACCGCATGAATGCGCGGCGGTGTTACAACAGATTGCGGCGATCCGCGGGGCGGTAAACGGGTTAATGCGAGAAGTGATTAAAGGTCACCTGACTGAGCATATTGTGCATCAGGGCGATGAAATAAAACGCGAAGAAGATTTGGGTGTGGTGCTGAAGGTACTGGATTCCTACATCAAGTAAGGCGATATGCGGCTCATTCACCCACTGATGAACGAGCCGTTGCATAACATTTTTAGCCGAAAAACATCACCGAAACACACAGCAGACCCACAATCAGGGTAATCAAATTGCCCACTGAACGGTACGGCTTCAGAGCCGGGATCAAATAGGTCGACAGCGTCGGCATGATGAAAAGAATCATGGCGATGAGCGGCCCGCTGATGGCGTAAATCATTGAGATGGCATTCGGGTTAATGCAGCAAATGATAAACGTGATCGTCGAGACCAGCATGATCGACAAGGCGCGGTTAAAGGCCCGGCTTTTCTTCACTCCCACCTGATGCAACGACGTTTTTACGACTTCGGTTGCTCCTTCAATCACGCCAAAGTACGTACCCAGAAACGATTTTGACATCGCCACAATGGCTACGATAATCCCTGAAATCGACAGCCATGCAGGGGCGTTCGGCATCATTGAGAGCGCTGACAAAATCGTCACGCCTTCATTTCTTGCGTCTTCAATATAATTTACTGGAATAGAAAGTAAGCAGCTGAAGACGAAAAACAGCACGCTCAGACAGATGATTACGTAGGCTACTTTCATGATTTTTTTGCATTTACCCATGGCCTGCTCGCCGTATTTCTCGCGTCTGTCGATGGCAAACGTGGAGATGATTGGCGTATGGCTAAAAGCAAAAACCATCACGGGGATTGATATCCATACCTGATGAAGCGTGTGTTGATCGAAAGACATCTGGCCGGTGAGTAACGTAGGCTGCCAGCTTCCGGTCAGATAGAGCGAAAGGAACAAAAAGTAAGCGATGAGTGGGAACACCAGAAATCCCATCACCCGAATAGTGGCTTGTCGCCCCATCAGAAAAATGAGATTCAGTACCAGCACCACGCCAAGGCTGACGAGCATGCGGATGCGTAGATCCACGGTGATATGTTTTGCCAGCTGTTCTGTGAGGGAGTTGGTGATTGCCACGGCGTAGATCAGCACGACCACAAAGAAGGCAACAAAATAGAGAGTGGTGATTAAGCTACCAATCTTTTTGCCGTAGTAGTGCGTTACCGCACCGGTGATCCCTTCACCAGCTGATGTTTTCGATGACAGGATAAACTGGCACAGAGCCTTGTGTGGCCAGTAAGTTAAAGGCCAGGCAACAAGTGCGGTGATAAACAATACGACCGCCCCAGCAGAACCCAGCTGTATGGGGAGAAATAGGGTTCCTGCGCCGACGGCAGTCCCATATAACGCGAAGCTCCAGAGAGTCTCTTCTTTTGACCAAATTTTCGACATTATTTGAACGTATCAACTATAAAATAAACAAAAAGAAGCGCAATTTACCACAAATGAGAGGTGCTGGGGGAGGTGTGAACAAGTGGGCTGGTGAATGGATGAATAGCCGGAATCGGGATAATTCCGACTATTCGTTGAATTATCAGGCAGTAACGCGCTGCTGACGGCGCTTCATCACGCGTTCACGCACCGTGTCGTATGCCCAGTTATAAAACATGGTGTACGGCAGGAAGAACAGGAAGAAACCTATTTCTAGCGTGAATGCCTGCAGCAGACTGACGCTCAGCACATACGACACGATGGTTACCCCGATAACGATAAAACCACTTTCGAAACCTAAGGCGTGAAATGCCCGTACTTTCGCCGTACGTTTCACCAGGTGTGACGGCCACAAGCGATCAAACAGGGCGTTATAAATGATATTCCAGATCATCGCTGTGGTAGCCAGGAGTACGGTCAATCCGCCCATTTCCAGCACCGAACGTTGCATCAACCATGCGGTGGTTGGTGCGAGAATAGCGGTGGCAATGCCCTCAAAACAGACGGCGTGAAAAATACGTTCCAGTAACGAACGGCGTTGGACTGTATCGTGTTGCATAACGTAAAACCTTCTTTGATGCCCGGATAACGGAATGGTGGAAATTTTATCGTTTTATGTGATATCTAAAAGATAGAATCCATCGATAAAGTAGATAGGTTATGCGTTACTCTCCCGAAGCATTAACAGCATTTGTTGAGACCGTTTCCTGCGGTTCATTTTCTGCGGCAGCGCGGCGGCTGCGTAAAAGTCAGTCCACTATCAGTACGGCGATTGCGCATCTGGAAGCCGATCTCGGTTTTGCGCTATTTGATCGTTCCTCGCGCCAGCCGACGCTCACTGAACAAGGTAAACGGGTACTTGGCTACGTTCAGGCGATTTTGTCAGCGAGCGATCGTCTGGATGAAGCTGCTATTTCACTTTCAGGCGCAACGGAAGCGCGTTTGACGTTTGTGCTTTCTGACACGCTGCATCCGGATGTGCTGGAAGAATTGATGGTGCAGTTTGACCGCCTGTTCCCCCATACCGAGTTTGAATGTCTGATTGGCGAAGATGAAGATGTGATCGATCTGCTGCAAAAGGGACGTGCTCAGGTTGGGCTTATTGAGGCGCGCGAGGACTATCCAACGGATATGGGCGTCACTCGTCTGCCAATGCAAACCTGGATGGGGTTATATGTGGCGGCCTCGCATCCGCTGGCTACGCAAAACAACCTGCAATGGGAGCAGCTCCACACCTGGCGCGAACTGCGGTTGAATACCTATCTGGAAAGCGGCACTAACGTGGCGCGTGGTCCCGTATGGTCTGCTCCTAACTATCTGTTATTGCTGAGTATGGCGGTTCAGGGGTTTGGCTGGTGCGCGCTACCTTGCGCGCTGGTGGAAGAATTTGCGGCACAAAAACCGCTGGTACAGTTGAAGATGCCCGGCTGGCCAAAGGCTATCTCTATCGACCTGCTGTGGAATAAGAAATCGCCTCCTGGCGTGGCGGGAAGCTGGTTACGCGACCATTTACAGCAGAGTGGCGTTCAGATGACCAATAAATGATACGAAATTCCTTTGTGATAAAAATCACCATTTTTAAACAACTGTGATAACTATCTTTAACAATCATCTACTATTGCGATGTTATTTTGCGCTGAGGTGGTGATGAAAGAGGTTGTGATAGTGGGGGCGTTAAGGACACCAATTGGCTGCTTCCAGGGGACGCTGGCGCGTCATTCTGCCGTTGAGCTAGGCAGCATGGTGGTCAGGGCGTTACTGGAACGCACAGGCGTGGATGTCCATGCTGTTGACGAAGTGATCCTCGGGCAGGTGCTCACCGCAGGAGCCGGGCAGAATCCCGCGCGCCAGTCTGCTATCAATGGGGGATTACCCAATACCGTTTCTGCTATCACTATTAACGATGTTTGTGGTTCGGGCCTCAAAGCGCTGCATCTGGCAACGCAGGCTATCCAGTGTGGTGAAGCCGATATTGTGATTGCTGGTGGACAAGAGAATATGAGCCGCGCACCGCATGTTCTCACCGACAGCCGCACCGGCGCGCAATTGGGCAATAGCCAACTGGTGGACAGCCTGGTGCATGACGGTTTGTGGGACGCTTTCAACGATTACCATATGGGCGTCACCGCCGAAAACCTGGCGCGGGAATACGGAATTAGCCGCGAATTGCAGGATGACTACGCGCTTCGCTCTCAGCATAAAGCGCGTATGGCGATCGACGCCGGGCGTTTTAAAGATGAGATTGTGCCGGTCGTGACCCAACGTAACGGACAATCGATCGTTGTTGATACCGATGAACAGCCGAGAACGGATGCCAGTGCTGAAGGGCTGGCGCGACTGGATCCCACATTTGATCGTTCAGGCTCTGTCACGGCGGGCAATGCGTCGTCGATAAATGATGGCGCCGCAGCCGTGATGATGATGAGCGAAGCCAAGGCGCAGGAGCTGAATTTGCCCATACTGGCGCGTATTCGAGCCTTTGCCAGCGTCGGGGTCGATCCTGCGCTAATGGGGATTGCGCCAGTGTATGCTACCCGTCGCTGTCTTGAACGAGTCGGCTGGCAGCTGGCTGATGTTGATCTTATCGAAGCTAACGAAGCATTTGCTGCCCAGGCGTTATCGGTGGGAAAAGTGCTGGAATGGGATGAGAGGCGGGTCAATGTCAATGGTGGAGCCATCGCGCTTGGCCATCCTATTGGCGCATCCGGCTGTCGTATTCTGGTGTCGTTGGTACATGAGATGGTCAAACGTCAGGCGCGAAAAGGCCTGGCTACGCTGTGTATCGGTGGCGGCCAGGGCGTCGCGCTCGCCATTGAACGAGACTGAAGCGCTTTATACTCCCCTTTCAAACACGCTCTTCTGCTGCGCTGTCCCATGCAAATGTGACAGCGTCGGTGAGTGATATCTTTAATACAAGCACACAAGAATTCATGCCTGAATACCGTCATACTTCAAGTTGCCTGGATGTTAGCTGTGCGTTACTTGGCTTACCATGAGTCTCGCCCTTACGGACCGCCGCTCCGCAGTGTTCAAAACGGCTCCTGGCCCTAGTCACTTACTTGTGTAAGCTCCCGGGGCTTCGCTCTGTTGCCACCTACAGGCCACCCGAATTATTTTGGGTATAGTTTTACCTTCCGCATGGGCTTTGACTTGGCGCGTACGCTACCGTCGTCTTTCTAACCTGCAATATCTCCTTCTTCGGTAGCCGTCCTGGTTAACTCTGTATTTTCAGTGCATTATCTCAACCACTGCTGAATCACTATTTAATTAATAATCTATTTTATTGTTTTATATGGTTTTTATATGCCTTTGCTATCATTTTTTCCGCTATTTTTGAGACCCTAACGTGATCGCAACTACACTTTTGATAATAAGATGCAGAAAAAGTGAAACATCGTTTTATTTGTAATTGAAAACGTGTTCCGGGAGGGATATCATTAACCCATTAGTTAAAAACGGAACGGTGTTTTGTTATCCGTTCAAGAATTCACGGTCAATTTATCACTGGAGGTAAATGTGGACGTAAGACAAAGCATCCATAGTGCGCATGCTAAAACCCTGGACACTCAGGCGCTGCGCAATGAGTTTTTGGTAGAAGAAGTGTTTGTCGCTGACGAATACACCATGGTTTACAGCCACATCGACCGCATTATTGTTGGCGGCATTATGCCAGTGGCAAAAACCGTATCCGTGGGTGGCGAAGTGGGCAAACAGTTGGGCGTAACCTACTTCCTGGAACGTCGCGAACTCGGTGTGATCAACATCGGTGGTCCGGGCACAATTACCGTTGACGGCCAGTGCTATGAAATCGGTCACCGCGATGCGTTGTATGTGGGAAAAGGGGCGAAAGAAGTTGTGTTTGCAAGCATCGATGCGACAAAACCAGCCAAGTTCTACTATAACTGCGCACCGGCACATACAGCCTATCCAACCAAAAAAGTGACCCCAGCCGATGTTGCTCCAGTGACTCTGGGTGATGATCTCACCAGTAACCGTCGTACCATCAATAAATATTTTGTACCAGACGTACTGGAAACCTGCCAGTTGAGCATGGGTCTGACGGAACTGGCACCTGGTAATCTGTGGAATACCATGCCGTGCCATACCCATGAACGCCGCATGGAAGTTTATTTCTACTTCAACATGGAAGAAGACACCTGCGTTTTCCATATGATGGGGCAGCCTCAGGAAACGCGTCACATTGTGATGCATAACGAGCAGGCAGTAATTTCTCCAAGCTGGTCTATTCACTCTGGCGTCGGTACAAAAGCTTATACGTTCATTTGGGGCATGGTCGGTGAAAACCAGGTCTTCGATGATATGGACCACGTTGCAGTAAAAGATCTGCGCTAGTTGCGGGCGGCAACCCTGCCTGTCTGTGACAGGCATTATAAAAAGTAAGGATTAATAATGATTTTGAATGCATTCTCTCTTGAAGGTAAAGTCGCCGTTGTGACAGGTTGTGACACTGGTCTGGGGCAGGGTATGGCGCTGGGCCTGGCTGAAGCGGGTTGCGATATCGTGGGTATCAATATTGTTGAGCCGACTGAAACTATCGAACGTGTTACCGCACTGGGCCGCCGCTTTTTAAGTCTGACTGCAGACCTGCGTCAAATCGACGGTATCCCGGCGCTGCTGGAGCGTGCAGTTGCAGAATTCGGTCATATCGACATTCTGGTCAATAACGCAGGTCTTATTCGTCGTGACGACGCGATCGATTTCAGCGAAAAAGACTGGGACGACGTGATGAATCTGAACATTAAGAGCGTGTTCTTTATGTCTCAGGCTGCGGCTAAGCACTTCATCGCGCAGGGCAAGGGCGGCAAAATTATTAACATCGCCTCTATGCTTTCTTTCCAGGGCGGCATCCGCGTTCCGTCTTATACCGCATCAAAAAGTGGTGTAATGGGCGTAACTCGTCTGATGGCGAACGAGTGGGCAAAACACAACATCAACGTTAATGCGATTGCTCCGGGCTATATGGCAACCAACAACACGCAACAGCTGCGTGCTGATGAGCAACGTAGTGCAGAAATTCTCGATCGCATCCCGGCGGGACGTTGGGGATTACCAGACGATCTGAAAGGGCCAATTGTATTCCTGGCGTCCAGTGCATCTGACTACATCAACGGCTATACCGTTGCAGTAGATGGCGGCTGGCTGGCACGCTAACGGGCCTTCTTCCTGTATCGACAAACAAAAACCCTGCAAAACAGCAGGGTTTTTTATCTTTTATCCCTTACATTTCAGATAAGAAGCTAAAAGGGTGACCTGAGAACGGTGGAATTATGCTTTCAGGAAATCTTCGCGTACGGGGGTGAAAGTATCCAGTAATGTGCCTGGTTTTAAACAAACGCAGCCATGCATAATATTGGGTCGCTTGTACAGCGTGTCGCCTGCGCGGACAACATGCTTTTCTTCGCCAATGGTAAATTCAAACTCGCCGGATAACACATAAGTGAGCTGTTCGTGCGGGTGGTTGTGCATCGGACCAATTGCGCCTTGCTCGAAATTCACTTCAACAGCCATCATTTTGCCGTCGTGAGCCAGGATGCGGCGGGTAACGCCGTTGCCCAGATCTTCGAGGGTGGTTTCTTTATGAAAAATAAACATCCGGCGGTCCTGTATTATGTTGAAACAATGTTTCATTAAATTTATATCATAAATAATTAAAAGGAAACGCAGGCTCACAGATGTGGAAAGTTGATCACATCTTTGGTTCACTGGAGCGACAACAACGAACAAGGAAAAAAAGATGAAAACTATCGGTCTGTTAGGCGGTATGAGCTGGGAATCCACTATTCCTTATTATCGACTCATTAATGAAGGTGTGAAGAAACGTCTGGGAGGCCTGCATTCGGCGCAGATCCTGCTGCATAGCGTAGATTTCCACGAGATTGAAGCTTGCCAGTCAAGTGGCGACTGGCAGCAGGCTGGTGAGATTCTGGCGCAGGCCGCCATGGGGCTTCAGCAGGCGGGGGCTCAAGGGATCGTTCTGTGTACCAACACGATGCATAAGGTCGCCGGGGCGATTGAAACGGCCTGCGAGGTGCCGTTCCTGCATATTGCTGATGCAACGGGCAGGGCCATCAGCCAGCAGAAAATGTCTAACGTGGCGCTACTCGGTACGCGCTACACCATGGAGCAGGAGTTTTATCGTGGACGCCTACAGCAAGAGTTTGGTATTAACACGTTGATCCCCGAACAGGATGACCGGCAGAAGATTAACCAGATAATCTTCGAAGAGCTGTGCCTGGGTGAATTCAGTGACACTTCGCGAGATTATTACCTTAATGTGATTGATGGCCTGGCTCGTCAGGGCGCGCAAGGCGTCATTTTTGGCTGTACCGAGATTGGCCTACTGGTTCCGGCGCAGATGAGTCCGCTGCCGGTGTTTGATACGGCTGCGATTCACGCGGCTGATGCGGTGGAGTTTATGCTGTCGTAAGCGGATCCAAAATAGCATCCAGCGGATCGATCAGAGCAGGAAGATGGGCTTGCAAATGTGCCGTAAATGCATCGACCAGTGCGGATGCCGGTCGGTGTAACGGGCGAATCAGGCTAACGGTAAACGGTACGTCGATACTGAAACGTCGAACGACAACGCCGCTGGCGGCATAATCCAGCGCAGTGAGTGGGTTTACGACCGAGATCCCTGCGCCGGCACGAACCATCGCGCAAACGGACGCGGCGCTGTGCGTTTCCAGGACCATTCGACGTTTAACCTGATGGTCATTAAACAGAGCATCCAGCAACTGACGGTAACTGTCTGTGCGTGACAGGCTGATGTAATTTTCACCCTGAAAGTCTTCTGGCGTTAGTATGGCTTTCGCACTTAGCGGGTGTCCTGAAGGCAGGACACACACTTCGTTAAGCGTCAGCAGTGCAGTACGTTCAGTGCCTGCGGGCGTGTGCAAGGTCTCTGTCAATCCCAGATCGTGGCGCTGGGCTGAAAGCCACTCCTCAAGCAGCGGTGACTCTTGCGGAACGATGTTCAGACTCACGTCCGGATAGCGAGCCAGAAACGGTTGCAGTAGGGTAGGTAAAAACGATTGTGAAAACACCGGCAGGCAAACAATTGACAGCTCGCCCTGGCGGAATTCTCGCAGGCTTTCTGCGGCATTAACAATGCGATCCAGACCATACCAGGAGCGTTGTACCTCCTCAAATAACCGTAGGCCCTGTACCGTTGGCTGCAGTCGACCACGAGTACGTTCAAACAGCGTTAACCCCAATACTTTCTCAAATCGCGCCAGTTCCCGACTGACTGTGGGTTGCGAAGTGTGTAGCATCCGTGCGGCTTCCGTCAGGTTGCCCGCTGTCATGATGGCGTGAAAGATTTCAATGTGTCGCAGGTTAACGGCAGGCATGGGCGTTCCTCGAATCAGGTAGTACATATCATTTTTGCATAGACTCGCGATAAAACGATATTTTTTATTCTCTTTAGCTTGTGGCGTAATCATAAAAAAATGAATACCGGAGTCCGCTATGCCACGCTCGCTTAATAACACCGATACTGACCTGACCGCCGACAACCTGCTGCGTCTGCCTGCCGAATTTGGCTGCCCGGTATGGGTCTACGATGCGCAGATTATCCGTGCGCAGATCGCTAAACTGAATCAGTTCGACGTGGTGCGCTTTGCCCAGAAGGCATGTTCGAACATTCATATTCTGCGTCTGATGCGCGAGCAGGGCGTGAAGGTGGACTCGGTATCGTTAGGTGAGATTGAACGTGCGCTGGCTGCAGGCTATGTCGCGGGTAAAGATGAGATCGTTTTTACTGCCGATATGATTGATGAAGCGACGCTGGCACGGGTGCATGAGTTACAAATTCCGGTTAATGCCGGGTCAGTGGATATGCTGGAACAGCTTGGTCAGGTATCGCCGGGTCACCGCGTATGGCTGCGCGTCAATCCTGGATTTGGTCACGGGCACAGTCAGAAAACCAATACTGGTGGAGAAAACAGCAAGCACGGAATCTGGTACAGCGATCTGCCAGCAGCGCTGGACGTCATTCAGCGTTATAAACTGAATCTGGTCGGTATTCATATGCATATCGGCTCTGGCGTGGACTACGGACACCTGGAGCAGGTATGTGGCGCGATGGTGCGCCAGGTGATGGAGTTTGGCCAGGATCTCGAGGCGATCTCTGCAGGCGGTGGTTTGTCGATCCCGTACCGCGAAGGAGAAGAGGCGATCAATACCGATCACTATTTCGGTTTGTGGAACGCCGCGCGTGAGCAGATCGCCAGACATCTTGGGCATCCGGTGAAGCTTGAGATTGAGCCGGGACGTTTCCTGGTCGCGGAAGCGGGCGTACTGGTAGCGCAGGTGCGCAGCGTAAAAGAGATGGGGAGCCGCCACTTCGTGTTGATCGATGCAGGTTTTAACGATCTGATGCGCCCGGCGATGTATGGCAGTTATCATCATATCTCCGCGCTGGCGGGGGATGGCCGTTCGCTGGAGCTGGAGCCTCAACGAGAAACCGTTGTTGCGGGTCCGTTGTGCGAGTCCGGCGACGTGTTTACCCAGCAGGAGGGCGGTAAAGTTGAGACCCGTCTGCTGCCTGCGGTGGCACCGGGTGATTATCTGGTACTGCATGATACCGGGGCGTACGGTGCGTCGATGTCGTCGAACTATAATAGCCGCCCGCTACTGCCGGAAGTCCTGTTTGATAACGGAGTGGCGCGGCTGATTCGCCGTCGCCAGACCATTAACGAACTCTTAGCGCTGGAACTATGACGCAATCCTGTTTAATCGTTTGACGATGAATTCCCTGGCTCTGTCAGCGTTGAAACGGAATGTCGGCGTACCAGAGTTGGGTTAAATACATTGGTAATTTCGGGCACCGGGCGTTTTTCCGCCAGCGCCAGCGCCAGTTCAGCGGCCTGCGTTGCCATCGTCACGATAGGATAACGCACCGTTGTCAGCCGTGGGCGCACGTAGCGTGAAACCAGCACATCATCAAAGCCAATCAGTGATATTTCGCCCGGTACATCAATACCATTATCATTTAATACGCCCATGGCACCGGCTGCCATTGAGTCGTTATAACAGGCTACCGCAGTGAAGCTTTTTCCACGACCAAGCAGCTCGGTCATGGCCTGTTCCCCGCCGCTTTCATCCGGTTCACCAAAGGTCACCAGCCGTTCGTTCACCGGTATATTGCTTTCTGCCAATGCATCGTAATAGCCTTTCAGACGATCTTCTGCATCCGAAATGGTGTGATTGGAGCACAGATAACCGATGCGTGTATGGCCTTGCTGGATAAGGTGCCGGGTGGCAAGCCATGCCCCGTAACGGTCATCCAGGGCAACGCAGCGTTGCTCGAAGCCGGGCAGGATTCGGTTGATGAGCACCATGCCGGGGATCTGCTGCATTAACGACGCAAGTTCAGCATCCGGAATGATTTTCGCGTGTACAACGAGAGCGGCGCAACGGTGACGAATAAGCTGCTCAATCGCCTGACGCTCTTTATGTTCGTTATGATAGCCGTTGCCAATCAGTAAAAAGTTTCCGGTATTATAGGCCACCTGCTCGACAGCTTTTACCATTGCCCCAAAGAAAGGATCTGACACATCACCTACCACCAGTCCGATGGTTTCAGTGGATTGTTGTGCCAGCGCACGCGCATTGGCGTTGGGGTGGTAGCTGAGTGATTCCATGGCACTCATTACAGCCAGGCGCGAGGCTTCACTGGCTTTAGGGGAATCATTGATCACTCGAGAAACGGTGGCGACTGATACACCAGCTAGTCGGGCTACGTCCTTTATGGTCGCCATGATAGTACCTGTTGTGGGTAAACGCTTACATTCCGCCAGTGTTACGGAAAATGGCTGGCTGTTCAAGCAGATTGCCCGCCAGAACGTCGCAAATGTGAGCGCGCACGAGCGAAGTAAGACAGAAAGGGGAAAATGAAAACCTTTGCTTACACTTTGCGATGGGCTGTTGCGATTGTTCGCTGGTGAGGGAACTGGCCACATTGCTAAAGTTGAGATCCCAGAGGTATTGATTGGTGAGATTATTCGGTACGCACTTCGTACCTGTCTCTTGCACCAACCTGCGCGGATGCGCAGGTTTTTTTTCGTCTTCTATTTACCTGTCGCACGCAATCCCCAACTCGTATAATCTGCCACCATTCATCTTTAGATAATTGATGGTACAGGGAGTTGAGATGCTATTTGGGTTATTTCGTATTCTGTTTCGCGTACTTTTTCGTGTTCGCGTCATGGGCGATGTTAGTGCGCTACAGGGAGAACGCATCCTAATCACTCCCAATCATGTCTCATTTATAGATGGTATTCTTCTGGCGCTGTTCCTGCCCATTCGCCCTGTCTTTGCCGTTTATACTTCTATCAGCCAGCAATGGTATATGCGCTGGTTAACCCCATTGATTGATTTCGTTCCGTTGGACCCAACTAAACCGATGTCGATTAAACATCTGGTTCGCCTGGTTGAGCAGGGACGCCCGGTGGTTATCTTCCCGGAAGGCCGTATTTCAACGACCGGATCATTGATGAAAATCTATGACGGTGCCGGTTTTGTCGCGGCAAAATCAGGGGCGACGGTGGTACCTGTGCGCATTGAAGGGGCAGAACTGAGTCACTTCAGCCGGCTGAAGGGTCTGGTTAAGCAGCGATTCTTCCCACGTATCCGGCTACACATTTTGCCGCCAACGGCACTGCCAATGCCTGAAGCGCCGCGCGCCCGCGATCGTCGCAAGATTGCCGGTGAAATGTTGCATCAGATTATGATGGAAGCGCGCATGGCGGTGCGCCCTCGCGAAACGTTGTATGAATCCCTTCTGGCGGCGAAATACCGCTTTGGCGCAGGTAAAAACTGCATTGAAGACGTTAACTTTACTCCGGATAGCTATCGCAAACTGCTGACTAAAACGCTGTTTGTTGCCCGCATTCTGGAAAAGTACAGCGCGGAAGGCGAGAAAATCGGCCTGATGCTGCCAAACGCGGGTATCAGCGCAGCCGTTATCTTTGGCGCTATGGCTCGCCGACGCATCCCGGCAATGATGAACTACACGGCGGGCGTAAAAGGGTTAACCAGTGCAATTACCGCTTCTGAAATCAAAACCATTTTTACCTCCCGACAGTTTCTCGATAAAGGCAAACTCTGGCATCTGCCGGAGCAGATTACTCAGGTACGCTGGGTTTATCTGGAAGATTTAAAAGCCGATGTTACCCTGGGTGACAAGCTGTGGATTTTTTCTCATTTGCTGATGCCGCATCTGGCGCAGGTCAAGCAGCAACCTGAAGAGGCTGCAGTGATCCTCTTTACCTCTGGCTCTGAGGGTCACCCGAAAGGCGTAGTGCACAGCCACAAAAGTATCCTGGCTAACGTCGAGCAAATTAAAACTATTGCCGATTTTACCGCTGACGATCGCTTTATGTCAGCGCTACCGCTGTTTCACTCTTTTGGTCTGACTGTGGGGCTGTTCACACCGTTACTTACTGGTGCTGAAGTGTTTCTTTATCCCAGTCCTCTGCATTATCGCATCGTGCCAGAACTGGTATACGACCGGAACTGCACCGTGTTGTTTGGTACCTCAACGTTCCTCGGTAACTACGCACGCTTCGCACATCCTTATGATTTCCACCGCCTGCGCTATGTTGTGGCGGGAGCAGAAAAGCTGCAAGACAGTACCAGGCAGTTGTGGCAGGAGAAGTTTGGTCTGCGTGTCCTCGAAGGCTATGGGGTGACGGAATGTGCGCCAGTCGTCTCGATTAACGTGCCGATGGCGGCAAAATCGGGCACGGTAGGGCGTATTCTACCGGGGATGGATGCCCGACTGCTGGCTGTTCCCGGGATTGAGGAGGGTGGGCGTTTACAGCTGAAAGGCCCTAATATTATGAACGGCTATTTGCGCGTCGAAAAACCCGGTGTACTGGAAGTGCCGACAGCAGAGAATGCGCAAGGCGAGCTTGAACGCGGCTGGTATGACACCGGTGATATCGTGCGCTTTGATGAGAACGGCTTCGTGCAAATTCAGGGGCGTGCTAAACGTTTTGCCAAAATTGCCGGCGAGATGGTCTCACTTGAAATGGTCGAGCAACTGGCGTTGGCGGTATCCGCCGATAAAATGCATGCTACGGCTATCAAGAGTGATGCCAGTAAAGGCGAGGCGCTGGTGCTGTTCACCACGGATGGAGAGCTGACGCGAGATAAATTGCTGCAGTATGCGCGCGCCCATGGCGTTCCGGAACTTGCCGTGCCACGTGATATCCGCCACCTGAAACAACTCCCTCTACTTGGCAGCGGTAAGCCTGATTTTGTCACGCTGAAAAGCTGGGTTGATGAACCGGAAGAACAACATGCCTGAGTCAGTTCACACTAACACTTCAATCTGGTCTAAAGGGATGTTGTCCGTTATCGCCGCGCAGTTTCTGTCGGCGTTTGGCGATAATGCGTTGCTGTTCGCCACGCTGGCGTTGCTGAAGGCGCAATTCTACCCGGACTGGAGCCAACCGATCCTGCAAATGGTGTTTGTGGGCGCTTACATTCTTTTTGCGCCTTTTGTCGGACAGGTGGCGGATAGCTTTGCCAAGGGCAGAGTGATGATGTTCGCCAACGGCCTCAAGCTATTGGGTGCGGCGAGTATTTGCTTCGGTTTTAACCCTTTTCTGGGGTATACGCTGGTGGGTATTGGCGCTGCGGCTTATTCACCGGCCAAATATGGCATTCTCGGCGAGCTGACCACTGGCGACAAACTGGTGAAAGCCAACGGACTGATGGAAGCTTCAACCATCGCAGCTATTTTGCTGGGATCTGTCGCTGGCGGCGTTCTGGCAGACTGGCATGTCATTGCCGCACTCTCTGTTTGCGCGCTGGCATACGCCGGAGCCGTCCTGGCTAACCTGTATATTCCAAAACTGGCCGCTGCTCGTCCCGGGCAATCGTGGCATCTGGGGAAAATGACGCGTAGTTTTTTCTGCGCAGCGTCTTCGTTATGGCGTGACGGTGAAACACGTTTTTCGTTAGTAGGTACTAGCCTTTTTTGGGGCGCAGGTGTGACGTTGCGTTTTCTGCTGGTGTTATGGGTACCGGTGGCTCTGGGCATCACTGATAACGCCACGCCAACCTATCTCAATGCTATGGTGGCTATCGGGATTGTGGTTGGTGCCGGAGCGGCAGCTAAGCTGGTAACGCTGGAAACGGTGTCTCGCTGCATGCCGGCGGGGATCCTGATTGGCGTGGGGGTGCTGTTTTTGTCTCTGCAACATGCGCTGCTTCCATCCTATGCGTTGCTGATGCTTATCGGTGTACTGGGCGGCTTTTTTGTTGTGCCTCTGAATGCGTTGCTGCAGGAGCGGGGCAAAAAAAGCGTTGGTGCGGGTAATGCTATTGCGGTGCAAAACCTGGGCGAAAACAGCGCTATGCTGCTAATGCTCGGCATCTACTCGTTAGCGGTTCTGGTGGGGCTTCCGGCGGTCGCGATTGGCATCGGGTTTGGCGGCTTATTTGCGCTGGCGATTACGGCGCTGTGGGTCTGGCAACGCCGTCATTAATTTGTGTGTCGGGTAGCGGTTTGGCTTTACCCGGCACACAATGCGCATTATCACGGTGCCGGGTAGGTATAAACCTGATGCACCGCTTCAATCTCCGCCAGTACCTCTTCGCTTAATTCCAGATGCAGGCTTTCGACATTGGTTTTTAACTGTTCCATCGTCGTAGCTCCCAGCAGAGTGCTGGCGACAAACGGCTGGCGACGAACAAACGCCAGCGCCATCTGGGCTGGATCCAGATTATGACGTTTCGCGATATCTACGTAAGCGGCGACAGCCTTTTGCGTCTGTTCACCGCTGTAGCGCGTGAAACGGCTAAACAGTGTATTACGTGCTCCGGCAGGTTTAGCGCCATTCAGATATTTACCGCTTAAGGTACCAAAACCCAGGCAAGAGTAGGCCAGCAGTTCAACCCCTTCATATTGGCTGACTTCCGCGAGCCCAACCTCGAAGCTGCGGTTCAGCAGGCTGTATGGGTTCTGGATGGTGACGATGCGTGGCAGGTCGTGTTTGTCAGCAAGGTGCAGATAGCGCATCACGCCGAATGCGGTTTCGTTGGAAACGCCGATATAGCGAATTTTCCCCGCACGCTGAAATTCAGTCAGAGCTTCCAGTGTTTCCAGCAGAGTAATTACCGGTGTGGAATCCGTCCAGTTGTAGCCAAGTTTGCCAAAACAATTGGTAGGGCGCTGAGGCCAGTGTACCTGATACAGATCCAGATAATCGGTTTGCAGGCGTTTAAGGCTGTCATTCAGCGCCTGGCGAATGTTTTTACGATCCAGCGCCTGATCGGGGCGAATACCGCTGTCATTGTTACGTGACGGACCGCTGACCTTCGAGGCCACGATCAGTTTTTCACGGCTACCATGTTTGGCGAGCCAGTTGCCGACGTAAGTTTCTGTGAGCCCCTGAGTTTCAGGGCGAGGCGGTACCGGATACATCTCGGCAACGTCGATTAAATTTATGCCTTGTGCAACGGCATAGTCGAGCTGTGCATGTGCGTCGGCTTCGCTATTTTGTTCACCAAACGTCATTGTGCCCAGCCCCAGTGTACTGACTTCAAGCGAGCTGTGGGGTATACGGTGATATTGCATAGCCGTTTCCTTTTTATAATCACGACATAAGGATTATAAAAATGGCTGAGGGAAGGGAAAAAGGGAAGCAAAAATTGTTAAGGCCAGCAGCATTGCTGACCTCAACCATCAACGTTCAATAATTTGAGACACATCGTCACGGTTAATTTGCATCGCGTTGCCTTGCTGATCGTGATAGCTCACCAGACCGGTATCGTCATCAATTTCCGGTTTACCGTCGGTCAGGATCATACGACCGTCTTTTGTCGCCATCACATAATCACTGCTGCATCCGGAAACTGCAAAAGCCAATCCTACGGCGGAAATTAAAACTGCCCATTTTTTCATCTGTTTATCCTCACATGGCCTGCGTCTGACAATAGTTTAGTAATAACGCGAAGTTATGCAGGACGAAAGAGGGAAAATCTTAATCTGTGAGAAGGGGAAGATGATGAGGCTATTCGCTCCCCTTGCGGGGAGCGACAGATTTTATCAGAGCGGATTTTTTTTATTGCGCAACAGGTTCAGGGTCTCTACCGCGATAGAGAAGAACATGGCGAAATAAATGTATCCTTTCGGTACATGGACATCGAAACTTTCCAGAATCAGCGTGAAACCAACCAGAATCAGGAAAGAGAGTGCCAGCATTTTTACCGAAGGGTGACGATCCACAAACTCGCCTATTGGGCGTGCTGCAAACATCATCACACCCACGGCGATGACCACCGCCGCCATCATGATAAACAGATGATCGGACAAGCCTACCGCGGTGATGACGGAGTCCAGACTGAAAATAATGTCTAACAACATGATCTGCACAATCGCACCCAGGAAAGAGGATACGCGAGTTTTCAGCCCCTCCTCTTCACCTTCAATCGACTCGTGGATCTCTTTGCTGGCTTTCCAGATCAGGAATAATCCACCAAGCAGAAGTATGAGATCTCGTGCGGATATCGCCTCGCCAAACACCTCGAATAACGGGTTTGTCAAACGAGTTACCCAGGCGATAGAGGCCAGCAAAGCCAGACGCATGAGCATCGCTGCCGCCAGCCCAATACGTCGGGCGTGACTGCGTTGCGCGGTCGGAAGTTTGGCAACTACCAGAGAGAGGAAAATAATATTGTCGATCCCGAGAACGATCTCCAGCAGCGTCAGCGTACCGAGCGCAAGCCAGGCGTTAGGATCGGTTATCCATGCAAATAACATCGAACAAAGTCCTGCCAAAAAAAAGAAGCGCTAATTATAGGCCCGTAACGCGGCGGGTGAAAGGCCGGGCAGTGCCTATTAGGGCTGGAATAAAAAATGTCGCTCCAGTAAGGCACGAGTGAAGTTCTTTTTAAGGTAAAACCCGCGTGGCAAGGTCAGGATTGGTTCGCCATTGGCACCAATAGCCTCGGTAAGCGCTCTGGCATTGGCGGCTTTTGGGCGTAGTTGTAGGACTTCCCCATGGCGAGCGGTAATGCGCTCGACGTGACCCAACACAATCATGTCCATTAACTCTTCCCAGTCCAGACGCAATTGTCGGTCCTCTTCTTCATTTGGGCTCCACAGTAGCGGAGAGCCGACGCGCCGTTCAGCCAGCGGTATATTGCGTTCACCTTCAACGGGGATCCACAGTACGCGTTTGAGTTTGTGCCGGACATGGCTGGTTTCCCACGTTACGCCTGTATTGCCGGTCAGTGGCGCTACGCAAACAAAGGTGGTTTCCAGCGGTCTGCCAAGACTGTCCACAGGGATTGTTTTCAGCTCCACGCCGAGCGCGGCAAAATCCTGTTCTGGCTTACTGCCCGCACTGGCGCCAAGCCATATCTCCAGCAGCACGCCAATCCAGCCTTTGTCCCGCTTTAAATCCTTTGGCGTAACAAGACCCGCCATCGTCGCCAACTCTCCCAAAGCGTAGCCTGAGAGTTGTCGTGCCTGGGTAAGCAACTGAGTCTCAGATTCAGGAGGTAAAAGTAACGGATGGAGTTCTGGCATTGGGTTATACCTTAGGCGAAAAAATGAGCAATGATTTTATACCGTGTGGACAGAGTTTATCTTTTTCCACATGCTATATTCAATTATATGATTTATATTGGTTTTTAGATTTCAATTCGCGGAGTTGCGCAACAGCAATTCAGGTTTTCCAATTCTGGTCACTGACAATGAACAGGATCTTACACCATGTTATCCACAGAAAGATGGGATAACTGTGAAAAATCCCTACTACTGTTTCAATTTACAGCCTTGACGTGCGACGAAAATCGAATTTTTACACAAATTGTGCCTAACTTATTGGCATAATCTGTGGATAAAACCAACGCTGGTTGATCTTTCATCAGCTCGAAGATCGTATGCGTGATGATCGTCACGTTTCTGTGTGATTATCTCCTGATCCCGAGTTTAACTTAATGAATATATAAGACTATTTTTTATGTGTGACGAAGGTCTTATTCAGACTGTTCCGGGTTTTCCCATAGTAATTCCGTACTTCTTCACAACTATATCCACAGAAAAGGTGAATAAAATCGTCCTGGCAGTGCTCCCTCTGTTTATAACTCGGGCCTTTGCTGTGAGTTATTCAATTGTTATTAGAGTATCGTGTCCTTAACAGAGTGGTTTACCGCCTCCCAGGAGTGTGAAACAATCGTTTGTATATAAGGTTTATGTTGAGGTAGTCCGGTGATTGATGACGATGGCTACCGCCCGAATGTAGGGATAGTAATTTGTAACCGCCAGGGGCAGGTCATGTGGGCCCGGCGATTTGGTCAGCACTCCTGGCAATTTCCACAAGGTGGGATAAACGCAGGAGAGACAGCAGAGCAGGCGATGTACCGGGAACTCTTTGAAGAAGTGGGGCTCAGCCGTAAAGATGTACGGATCCTCGCTTCTACTCGTAACTGGTTGCGTTACAAGTTACCGAAACGTTTGGTGCGTTGGGACACGAAGCCGGTTTGTATCGGCCAGAAACAAAAATGGTTTCTTCTGCAATTGATCAGTAGCGATGCTGAAATCAATATGCAAACCAGTAGTACACCTGAGTTTGATGGCTGGCGCTGGGTGAGTTACTGGTATCCGGTTCGACAGGTGGTGTCATTTAAACGCGATGTTTATCGCAGGGTGATGAAAGAATTCGCAAGTGTTGTGATGGCGCTTCAGGAAAGTACTCCTAAGCCGCAAAGCCCGCCTGCGTACAGACGTAAAAGAGGTTAAGCTACGCAAATTATGCTCACCCGCCTGCGCGAAATAGTCGAAAAGGTAGCCAGTGCTCCACGCCTTAATGAGGCGCTGAATATTCTGGTTACTGACATCTGTCTTGCGATGGATACAGAGGTCTGCTCGGTCTATCTGGCCGACCACGACCGACGTTGTTATTACCTCATGGCGACCCGGGGACTCAAAAAACCACGCGGTCGCACTGTTGCACTCGCGTTTGATGAAGGGATCGTTGGCCTGGTTGGCAGGCTGGCGGAACCTATCAACCTTGCCGATGCGCAAAAACATCCGAGCTTCAAATATATTCCTTCAGTGAAAGAAGAGCGTTTTCGTGCGTTCTTAGGCGTCCCGATCATCCAGCGCCGCCAGCTATTAGGTGTGCTGGTCGTACAGCAGCGCGAGTTGCGCCAGTACGATGAAAGTGAAGAGTCCTTCCTGGTCACGCTTGCCACGCAAATGGCAGCCATTCTTTCTCAGTCGCAGCTTACCGCGCTGTTCGGTCAATACCGCCAAACGCGCATTCGTGCGCTGCCCGCAGCGCCCGGTGTGGCAATTGCTGAAGGCTGGCAGGATGCCACGCTGCCGTTGATGGAGCAGGTGTATCAGGCGTCAACGTTGGATCCTGCGCTGGAACGAGAACGACTGACCGGAGCGCTTGAAGAAGCTGCTAACGAATTCCGCCGCTACAGTAAGCGTTTTGCTGCCGGGGCGCAGAAAGAAACGGCGGCGATCTTTGATCTCTACTCGCACCTGCTTTCTGATACCCGTTTACGCCGTGAGCTGTTTGCTGAAGTGGATAACGGTTCAGTGGCAGAGTGGGCCGTTAAAACGATCATCGAGAAGTTTGCCGAACAGTTTGCTGCCCTGAGTGATAGCTATCTTAAAGAGCGATCCGGGGATTTACGTGCGCTCGGTCAGCGCTTGCTGTTCCATCTTGATGACTCCATCCAGGGGCCGAATGCCTGGCCTGAGCGTTTTGTGCTGGTAGCCGATGAACTCTCAGCTACCACTCTGGCGGAACTTCCACAGGATCGGCTTGTGGGTGTTGTGGTCAGGGACGGTGCCGCCAACTCCCATGCGGCGATAATGGTTCGTGCGTTGGGTATCCCCACCGTGATGGGGGCTGATATCCAGCCATCGGTATTGCATCGTCGCACGCTGGTGGTGGATGGTTATCGCGGCGAGGTGTTGGTCGATCCGGAACCTGTATTGATACAGGAATATCAGCGCCTCATCAGTGAAGAGAATGAGCTGAGTCGCCTGGCAGAAGATGACGTTAATCAACCTGCACAATTAAAAAGCGGCGAGCGCGTTAAGGTGATGCTCAATGCCGGACTTAGTCCCGAGCATGAGCAGAAGCTGGGTAGTCGGATCGACGGTATTGGCCTGTATCGCACCGAAATCCCGTTCATGCTGCAAAGTGGCTTTCCATCGGAAGAAGAGCAGGTTGCGCAGTATCAAGGGATGCTGCAAATGTTTAACGACAAGCCTGTGACGCTGCGCACGCTGGATGTCGGGGCGGATAAGCAGCTGCCTTACATGCCAATCAGTGAAGAGAATCCGTGCCTCGGGTGGCGTGGGATCCGCATTACACTCGATCAGCCGGAGATCTTTCTGATCCAGGTACGAGCGATGCTGCGGGCAAATGCAGCAACCGGCAATCTAAGTATTTTGCTGCCGATGGTAACCAGTATTGATGAGGTGGACGAAGCACGACGTCTGATTGAACGTGCCGGACGCGAAGTGGAAGAGATGATCGGCTATGCGATCCCGAAACCACGCATCGGCATTATGCTGGAGGTCCCGTCGATGGTATTTATGTTGCCGCATCTGGCGAACAGGATCGATTTTATATCGGTCGGGACTAACGATCTTACTCAATATATTCTGGCGGTCGATCGCAACAACACACGTGTCGCCAGCATTTATGACAGCCTGCATCCGGGAATGTTACGTGCCCTGGCGATGATTGCGCAGGAAGCTGAGCGAAGTGGTATCGATTTGCGCCTGTGTGGTGAAATGGCGGGCGATCCGATGTGTGTAACTATTCTAATCGGTTTGGGCTTCCGTCATTTGTCGATGAACGGTCGTTCCGTGGCGCGAGTAAAATATCTGCTGCGACATATCGATTTTGATGAAGCGCAAACGCTGGCTCAGCGCAGCCTGGAAGCGCAGCTAGCGACAGAAGTACGCCATCAGGTGGCGGCATTTATGGAGCGTCGTGGCATGGGCGGTTTAATTCGCGGGGGATTATGAAGCCAGGGCGGGAAACAGTAGCTACACCCAATGTATTTTGAGTGTATTGAACAGGTAAGTCCGTGACAAATTCGTCAGGAACGAATTTGAACAGCCGGAGGCTGCCTCCGGTGAGTGAACGCAACCAACAAAGATGCAGCTTGAAAGACGAGGGCGTATACATATCTTTTAACTGTAATCGGCATCCGCTGTGATCCCCTTGTGCTATCATTCGCAACTTCGGAGCGCCTGCATTATGCAGGCGCGCTTATCAATTGCTGTCTGACTTCAGCGAAATAACAAGAACTTGTGGTGACAGATGACCAGTAGCTATCTGCATTTTCCGGATTTCGATCCGGTCATTTTCTCAATTGGACCCGTCGCACTTCACTGGTACGGCATGATGTATTTGGTGGGGTTTATTTTTGCGATGTGGCTGGCGACTCGCCGTGCTAATCGCCCAGGGAGTGGCTGGACCAAAAACGAAGTAGAAAACTTACTCTATGCAGGCTTCCTCGGGGTTTTCCTCGGTGGGCGTATCGGCTACGTACTGTTCTACAACTTCCCTCTCTTCCTTGATAATCCGCTGTATCTGTTCCGCGTCTGGGATGGCGGTATGTCCTTCCACGGCGGTCTTATCGGTGTGATTCTGGTGATGATTATCTTCGCCAAACGTACCAAGCGCTCGTTCTTCCAGGTTTCTGATTTCATCGCACCGTTGATTCCGTTTGGCCTGGGTGCCGGTCGTCTGGGCAACTTTATTAATGGCGAGTTGTGGGGACGTGTCGACCCGAACTTCTCCTATGCCATGCTGTTCCCTGGTTCGCGTACAGAAGATATCTTACTGCTGCAAACTAATCCGCAATGGCAGTCTATTTTCGATACTTACGGCTCACTGCCACGCCACGCTTCCCAGCTCTATGAGATGGCGCTGGAAGGGGTTGTGCTGTTTATCATACTTAATCTGTTTATTCGTAAACCGCGCCCGATGGGGTCGGTCTCCGGGTTGTTCCTGATTGGCTATGGTGCGTTTCGTATCATCGTTGAATTTTTCCGCCAACCGGATCAGCAGTTTACCGGCGCATGGGTACAATACATCAGCATGGGGCAGATCCTGTCTATCCCGATGATTGTCGCCGGTATTATCATGATGGTTTGGGCGTATCGTCGCAGCCCACAGCAACACGTTTCCTGAGGAACCATGAAACAGTATTTAGAACTGATGCAAAAAGTGCTGGATGAAGGCACACAGAAAAACGATCGTACCGGAACCGGAACGCTTTCCATTTTTGGCCATCAGATGCGTTTTAACCTGCAGGAAGGGTTCCCGCTGGTTACAACTAAACGCTGCCACTTGCGCTCCATTATTCATGAACTACTGTGGTTTTTGCAGGGCGACACCAACGTTGCTTATCTGCATGAAAATAATGTCTCAATCTGGGATGAATGGGCCGATGAAAATGGCAATTTAGGCCCGGTTTATGGCAAACAGTGGCGCGCGTGGCCAACGCCGGATGGCCGCCATATTGACCAGATTACGACAGTTTTAAACCAGCTGAAAAACGACCCGGACTCTCGCCGTATCATCGTTTCCGCGTGGAACGTGGGTGAGTTGGATAAGATGGCGCTGGCGCCGTGCCACGCATTCTTCCAGTTTTACGTGGCTGACGGCAAGCTCTCCTGCCAACTGTACCAGCGTTCGTGCGATGTGTTCCTCGGCCTGCCGTTTAACATTGCCAGCTACGCTTTGCTGGTCCACATGATGGCGCAGCAGTGCGATCTTGAAGTCGGTGACTTTGTCTGGACTGGCGGCGACACGCACCTGTACAGCAACCATATGGAACAAACTCACCTGCAGCTTAGCCGTGAACCCCGCGCGCTGCCGAAGCTGGTTATCAAGCGTAAACCTGAGTCTATCTTCGACTATCGTTTCGACGATTTCGAAATTGAAGGCTACGATCCGCACCCAGGCATCAAAGCGCCGGTCGCCATCTGATCGAACGTCATGCTGCCACGACCGACGCCATAGCGCGTCGGTTTTTTTTTTTGCCTTCGCGTCAGTTTTTCGATGCTGATTCCTGCAAAAGTTGTAATACGCTGCAACATGGAAAATATTCCTCTCAGCCCGCCGAATAACCCGAATTCACTGCTCGTTATTTCATTCCCTCACGCCATACTGGCGACATGAAAAAACAACAAGGCTATACGCTAATTGAAACTCTGGTTGCGATGCTCATTATTGTCGCCCTAAGTGCCACAGGACTTTATGGCTGGCAACGCTGGCAGCAGCAACAACGGTTGTGGCAAACCGCCTGTCAGGTACGGGATTATTTGCTGCAACTTCGTGAAGATGCCAACTGGCATAACCGCGACCACGTTATCAGCGTTATCAGAGAGGGAGCGTCATGGTGTTTTGTTAGCTCTGCCGATGCTCATGAGTCATGTAAGCCTTCCTCGCCGTGGCTGTTTATGCCGCTCTGGGACGATATTGAGATGGTGGAGATAACGCCTTCGCTGGCTTTTTTTGGCCTACGGAACACGGCATGGGCCGGGCATATTCGCCTGAAAAATGCGGCTGGTGAATTAAATCTGGTGGTATCAGGTTGGGGGAGAATCAGACTTTGCGAGCGTGATGAGGCAAATCTATGTCGCTAAACGAACGCGGTTTTTCACTGCTGGAGGTGCTGATTGCGATGGCGATAAGCAGTGTTTTACTTCTGGGTTCAGCGCGATTTTTACCTGCCCTGCAGCGCGGTATTTTGCACAATACACACCAGTTAGTGCTTGAAGATGAGATCTGGCAACGTGTTTATACCGTAGCGAAGCATCTCCAGCGGGCGGGTTACTGCCGCGGACGCTGTCACGGTGAAGGGCTGGAAATATCGGGTCAGCGCGATTGCGTTATTGTGCAGTGGGATGCAAACAGTAACGGTATCTGGGAGACGAATCCGGCGAAAGAAGCCGAGCAGATTGGATTTCGCCTACAAAACAAGGCGCTGGAGACATTGCGCGGTGCGACGTCGTGCGCAGGAAAGGGCTGGGATAGCATGACCGATCCTGTAACCATTCAGATTGAGTCATTTCAGGTGGAACGCCAGAATGTTAGCGGGTTTGCGCCCGTCCTCATTCTGCGTCTGCGTGGCTCCAGTAAAGTCGAACCACAAAGAGTGATCGAAGCGCTGTACAGCGTGACAGGATTTAATCTGTGAACCGGGAACGAGGTGTATCGTCCCTTGCGCTGGTACTTTTACTTCTGGTGCTCGGTAGTCTGTTGTTGCAGGGCGTTAGCAGACAGGAAGCCAGTTTTGCCTCTCGCGTTGCAATGGAAAGCCAGTCTTTGCAACGCCAGGCCGTGGCGCAATCTGCGATGGAATGGGGGCGTATGCAACGCTGGCTTTTGCAACCCGATGTTCAGTGTCGGTCCTATGCAATGCAGAATGCAGACGTTTGTCTGCGACTGCTTGCTAATAATAATGTGTTGCTTATTGCTCAATACGAAGGGATATCTCTATGGCGTCAGGGCGAGGTTGTAGACGGCAATATCAAGTTTTCTGCACATGGCTGGAGCGATTTCTGCCCGTTAAAGACGCTGGCATTATGCCAGATCCCCTGAACCGGCAACGTGGATTTAGCCTGCCGGAAGTCATGTTGGCAATGGTGTTGATGATCATGATTGTGACCACACTGTCGGGGTATCAACGGGCATTGATGAACAGTTTCTTGGGCAGAAATCAGTACCAGCAGCTTTGGCGTTACGCGTGGCATCAAAGCCAACTGCATGTGTTTTCGCCGCCTTTGAACTGGCAGGTAAACCGAATGCAGACAACGCAGGCGGGATGTGTCAGCATCAATGTTAAAATTACGTCCCCTATGGGCAGGCAGGGTCAAATGACACGTCTGCACTGCTCAAATCGTCAGTAGTCAGGAGTCGCTATGTTAAGGGTCTACCACTCCAATCGCCTGGATGTGCTGGAAGCGTTAATGGAATATATCGTCGAGCGGGAGCGACTGGACGACCCTTTTGAACCGGAGATGATCCTGGTTCAAAGTACCGGTATGGCGCAATGGTTACAAATGACCCTGGCACAGAAGTTTGGTATTGCCGCCAACATTGATTTTCCGCTACCTGCGAGTTTTATCTGGGATATGTTTGTGCGCGTATTGCCGGAGATCCCGAAAGAGAGTGCGTTCAGTAAACAGAGTATGAGCTGGAAGCTGATGACGTTGCTGCCGCAATTACTGGAAAAAGATGACTTCACGCTGCTGCGTCACTATCTGACTGACGATACCGACAAGCGTAAGCTGTTTCAGCTTTCTTCACGCGCAGCCGACCTTTTTGACCAATATTTAGTCTACCGTCCGGACTGGTTAACGCAGTGGGAGGAGGGAAGGCTGGTTGAAGGTTTAGGAGAGTCTCAGGCCTGGCAGGCACCACTGTGGAAAGCGCTGGTGGAATATACCGCTGAACTGGGACAACCACGCTGGCATCGCGCTAATTTATATCAACGGTTTATTCAGACCCTGGAAAGTGCAACAAGCTGCCCGGAAGGGCTACCTTCGCGCGTTTTTATTTGCGGTATTTCGGCGTTGCCGCCTGTTTATCTTCAGGCGTTGCAGGCGTTGGGTAAGCATATCGAAATTCACCTGTTATTCACTAATCCGTGTCGTTACTACTGGGGTGACATTAAAGATCCTGCGTATCTGGCTAAGCTGCTGGCGCGCCAGCGTCGGCACAGCTTTGAAGAAAGAGAGCTGCCGTTGTTTCGTGATAGCCAAAATGCCGAGGGGTTGTTTAACAGTGATGGCGAGCAGGATGTCAGCAATCCGCTGCTGGCCTCGTGGGGAAAACTGGGGCGTGACTATATTTACCTGCTGTCTGAGCTGGAAAACAGCCAGGAACTGGATGCGTTTGTCGATATCACGCCCGACAATCTTTTGCGTAACATTCAGTCGGACATCCTTGAGCTGGAAAGCCGGGCTGTGGCAGGCGTCAATCTGGAGGAGTATTCGCGTAGCGACAATAAACGGTTGCTTGAGCCGAATGACACCAGTGTGAGTTTCCATGTCTGCCATAGCCCACAGCGTGAGGTGGAAATCCTCCATGACCGTTTGCTGGCGATGCTGGAAGCGGACCCTACGCTGACGCCGCGTGACATCATTGTGATGGTAGCGGATATCGACAGCTACAGCCCATTCATTCAGGCCGTTTTTGGCAGCGCGCCAGCTGATAGATATTTACCGTTTGCCATTTCTGACCGCCGTGCACGTCAGTCCCATCCCGTTTTACAGGCCTTTATCAGCCTGCTGTCGTTGCCGGACAGCCGTTTTGTCTCAGAAGATGTGTTGGCATTACTGGACGTCCCAGTACTGGCGGCGCGCTTCAACATCAACGAAGAGGGATTACGCTATCTTCGCCTGTGGGTTAATGAGTCAGGTATTCGTTGGGGAATTGACGACGACAACGTTCGCGAACTGGAACTACCACCGACAGGCCAGCACACCTGGCAATTTGGTCTGACGCGTATGCTGCTGGGCTATGCGATGGAAAGCACGCAGGGCGAGTGGCAATCGGTATTGCCGTATGATGAATCCAGCGGTTTGATTGCCGAGCTGGTGGGGCATCTGGCTTCGCTATTGATGCAGCTAAATCTCTGGCGCCGGGGGTTGGCCCAGGAGCGTCCGCTGGAGGAATGGCTACCCGTCTGTCGTGACATGCTCAATGATTTCTTCCTGCCGGATGCAGAAACCGAAGCGGCGATGACGCTCATTGAACAACAGTGGCAGGCTATTATTGGCGAAGGTTTGGGGGCCGAGTATCGCGATGCTATTCCACTTTCACTGTTACGCGATGAGCTAGCCCTGCGGCTAGACCAGGAACGTATCAGTCAGCGCTTCCTTGCTGGCCCGGTGAATATTTGTACGCTGATGCCAATGCGTTCCATTCCTTTCAAAGTGGTGTGTTTGTTAGGCATGAACGACGGTGTTTATCCGCGCCAGCTTGCGCCGTTGGGTTTTGACCTGATGAGTCAAAAGCCGATGCGGGGTGACCGAAGTCGTCGTGATGATGATCGCTATCTGTTTCTGGAAGCACTGATCTCGGCGCAGCAAACGCTCTATATCAGCTACATTGGGCGTTCAATTCAGGACAACAGTGAACGCTTTCCGTCGGTACTGGTGCAGGAGTTAATGGACTATATTGGGCAAAGCCACTACTTACCGGGTGATGAATTGCTCACCAGCGATGAAAGCGAAACCAAAGTAAAAGCCCACATTACCCGTTTGCACACCCGTATGCCTTTTGATGTACAAAACTTTCAGCCAGGCGAACAGCAAAGTTATGCGCGTGAATGGCTGCCAGCGGCGAACATGTCAGGTAAGGCACACGCTGATTTTGTTCAGCCACTCCACTTTACGATGCCTGAAACCCTGACGCTGGAAACGCTACAACGATTTTGGGCTCATCCGGTTCGGGCCTTCTTCCAGATGCGGCTACGAGTGAATTTCCGTTCTGAAGAGAGTGAGATCCCGGAAACGGAGCCTTTTACCCTTGAGGGGTTAACCCGCTATCAGCTTAACCAGCAGTTGCTTAACACGCTGGTGGAAGAGAACGACGCCGAGCGTTTGTTCCGTCGCTTCCGTGCGGCTGGCTCGCTTCCTTATGGGGCATTTGGTGAGATTCTTTGGGATACCCAACGTCAGGAGATGCAGTCGCTTGCCGATCGCATTATTGCCTCTCGCCAGCCTTGCCAGAGCATGGAAATTGATCTGAGCTGCAACGGTGTGCAAATCACGGGTTGGTTACCACAGGTCCAGGAAGATGGTTTGTTGCGCTGGCGCCCATCTTTGATAAGTGTGTCCCAGGGGGTGCAACTTTGGCTGGAACATCTTGTCTATTGTGCCAGTGGCGGAGCGGGAGAGAGTCGTTTGTTCCTGCGTAAAGACGGAGAATGGCGTTTCCCTCCACTGGAGGCAGAGCAGGCGTTACTGTATCTGTCACAACTTATTGAGGGGTATCGGGAAGGCATGTCATCGCCTTTGCTGGTGCTACCGGAAAGTGGTGGGGCGTGGATAAAAACCTGTTATGACGCCGTAAATGATGCCATGTTAGATGACGATGATACGCTGCAAAAAGCACGAAATAAGTTTTTGCAGGCTTATGAAGGCAACATGATGGTGCGTGGTGAAGGCGATGATATCTGGTATCAACGCCTGTGGCGTCAGCTGGCTCCTGAAACTCTGGAGACCATTGTGTCGCAGTCTCAGCGCTATTTGTTACCGTTATTTCGCTTTAATCAGTCATGATGATTGTATAAAAATTGCACAGATTGATGACTTCTACTATGATGCGCTTTCTGTCACGGACTGATTCTTACACATAAGATGCTGACTCGTTCAGCACAGAGTCTTGCCCTGTTCAGACCACGCTTAATGCGTGGTTTGTAGTGAACAGGTGAATACGTTAATGATGAGGTTTGTGAATGCCCCGCAGCACCTGGTTCAGCGCATTACTGTTGTTCGTTGCCCTTTGGGTACCCGTAAGTCAGGCAGATACTGGTTGGCAGCCTTTAGCTGAAACCATCCGTAAAAGCGATAAAGACACTCGCCAGTATCAGGCCGTGCGCCTTGATAACGGCATGGTCGTGTTGCTGGTATCCGACCCTCAGGCCGTTAAGTCTCTCTCTGCACTGGTGGTCCCGGTGGGGTCTCTGGAAGATCCCGACGATCACCAGGGGTTGGCGCATTACCTTGAACATATGTGCCTGATGGGATCTAAAAAATACCCACAGCCGGACAGCTTAGCTGAATTCCTCAAAATGCACGGCGGCAGCCACAACGCCAGCACTGCGCCCTATCGCACGGCTTTCTATCTCGAAGTTGAAAACGATGCGCTGGCGGGGGCCGTCGATCGTCTGGCTGACGCTATTGCCTCGCCGCTGCTCGATAAAAAATATGCCGATCGCGAGCGAAATGCCGTTAATTCTGAGCTGACGCTGGCGCGTACCCGGGACGGTATGCGTATGGCACAGGTGAGCGCAGAAACAATAAACCCGGCACACCCTGGTTCGCGCTTCTCCGGCGGAAATCTGCAGACATTAAGCGACAAACCGGGTAACCCGGTACTGCAAGCCTTGCAGACATTCCATGAAAAGTACTACTCCGCGAACCTGATGAAAGCGGTGATTTACAGTAATAAACCCCTGCCAGAGCTGGCGCGGATCGCGGCTGATACCTTCGGGCGAGTACCGAATAAAAATGTCGAAAAACCGGAAATTACCGTACCGGTCGTGACTGACGCGCAAAAGGGCGTCGTCATCCACTATGTCCCTGCAATGCCGCGTAAAGTGCTGCGCGTAGAGTTTCGTATCGATAACAACAGCGCACAGTTTCGTAGTAAAACCGATGAACTGGTGACTTACCTGATTGGCAATCGCAGTCCTGGAACCTTGTCTGACTGGCTGCAAAAGCAGGGGTTGGTGGAAGGCATCCGTGCAGACTCCGACCCGGTGGTCAACGGTAACAGCGGCGTATTAGCCATTTCCGCGACCTTGACCGATAAAGGCCTCGCGAATCGCGATGAAGTAGTCGCTGCCATCTTTAGCTATCTCAATCTGTTGCGTGAAAAAGGCGTTGATAAACGCTATTTTGACGAACTGGCACACGTACTGGATCTCGACTTCCGTTATCCCTCTATCACGCGTGATATGGACTACGTGGAATGGCTGGCTGATACCATGATCCGCGTTCCCGTCGAACATACGCTGGATGCGGTGAATATTGCCGATCAATATGATGCTAAGGCGGTTCAGGAACGTCTGGCGATGATGACACCGCAAAATGCGCGTATCTGGTATATCAGTCCGAAAGAGCCACATAATAAAACCGCTTATTTTGTCGATGCCCCTTATCAAGTGGATAAAATCAGCGAAAAAACCTTCGCCGACTGGCAGCAAAAAGCCCAGGGCATTGCGCTCTCTCTGCCGGAGTTGAACCCCTATATCCCTGATGATTTCACGCTGATTAAGACGGATAAAAAATACGCCCATCCGGATTTGATCGTTGATGAGCCTGATTTACGCGTGGTATATGCGCCGAGTCAGTATTTTGCCAGTGAGCCAAAGGCCGATGTCAGCGTGATTCTGCGCAACCCGAAAGCGATGGATAGCGCCAAAAATCAGGTGTTATTCGCACTGAACGATTATCTGGCCGGTATTGCGCTCGACCAGTTAAGCAATCAGGCTGCGGTGGGGGGGATTGGTTTCTCAACGAATGCTAACAATGGTCTGATGCTTAACGCAAACGGCTATACCCAACGTTTACCGCAGCTTTTTCAGGCGCTGCTGACAGGCTATTTCAGCTACACCGCTACGGACGAACAGCTGGAGCAGGCGAAATCCTGGTACGCCCAGATGATGGACTCTGCAGAGAAAGGCAAAGCCTATGATCAGGCAATTATGCCGGTACAGATGCTTTCTCAGGTGCCGTACTTCTCACGCGATGAACGCCGTAAACTGTTGCCATCCATTACTTTGCAAGAAGTGATGACTTACCGTGACACCTTAAAAGCCGGTGCGCGTCCTGAATTTCTGGTGATTGGTAACATGAGCGAAGCTCAGGCGAAAACCATGGCACGTGATATTCAGAAACAGCTTGGTGCGAACGGGTCGGAATGGTGCCGGAACAAAGATGTTGTAGTCGATAAAAAGCAGTCCGTCATTTTTGAAAAAGCGGGCAGCAGCACGGACTCCGCGCTGGCAGCGGTATTTGTGCCTACCGGTTATGACGAGTACACCAGTTCGGCCTACAGCGCGATGTTAGGGCAAATTGTTCAGCCGTGGTTCTACAATCAACTGCGTACTGAAGAGCAATTAGGCTACGCCGTATTTGCTTTCCCAATGAGCGTTGGCCGTCAGTGGGGAATGGGCTTCCTGCTGCAAAGCAGCGATAAGCAACCGTCTTACCTGTGGGAACGGTATAAAGCGTTTTTCCCGACGGCGGAAGCGAAACTGCGGGCAATGAAAGCTGATGAATTCGTACAAATTCAGCAGGCCATCATTGCGCAAATGCTGCAGGCGCCCCAAACGTTGGGGGCAGAAGCTTCGCAGTTAAGCAAAGATTTCGATCGAGGTAATATGCGCTTCGATTCACGTGATAAAATCGTGGCTCAGATTAAACTGCTGACGCCGCAAAAGCTTGCCGATTTCTTCCATCAGGCGGTGGTTGAGCCGCAAGGCATGGCGATACTGTCACAGGTTTCCGGCAGTCAGAACGGGAAAGCAGAGTATGTGCACCCGGAAGGCTGGAAAGTGTGGCCGACCGTCAGCGCGTTGCAGCAAACCTTACCCCTGATGAGTGAAAAGAATGAATGATGCCGCTGAGTCCCTTGATCCACTGCGCTTGCCCCTGACGGGCGAGCGACTGATTGAAGCCTCTGCGGGCACCGGTAAAACCTTTACCATCGCCGCCCTTTATTTACGTTTACTGCTTGGACTGGGCGGCTCTGCCGCCTTTCCTCGCCCTCTGACCGTCGAAGAGCTGTTAGTGGTTACCTTTACCGAGGCTGCCACTGAAGAGCTGCGCGGTCGTATTCGTAGCAACATTCATGAGCTGCGAATTGCCTGCCTGCGTGAAACTACCGACAATCCGCTCTATGCCCGCTTGTTAGATGAAATTGCCGATAAAAAACAGGCCGCGCATTGGCTGTTATTGGCTGAAAGACAGATGGATGAAGCGGCGGTGTTTACCATTCACGGTTTCTGCCAGCGTATGCTTAGTTTGAACGCCTTTGAGTCAGGCATGCTGTTTGAACAGCAACTGATAGAAGATGAATCGCTGCTGCGTTACCAGGCCTGCGCGGACTTCTGGCGTCGACATTGTTACCCGCTCTCTCGCGATATTGCGCAGGTGATCTTCGAAACGTGGAAAGGCCCACAAGCGCTGCTACGAGATATCGACCGCTACCTGCAGGGTGAAGCCCCGGTCATTAAAGCGCCGCCGCCAACGGATGAAACGCTGGCATCCCGACACGAAAAAATTCTGGCGCGTATCAACCAGATTAAGCAGCAATGGCGCGATTCGGTCGATGAGCTGGAAGGTCTGCTTGAAGATTCCGGAATCGACAGGCGTAAATTTAATCGTGGTAATCAGGGTAAGTGGATCGAAAAGATCAGTGCCTGGGCGCAGGAAGAGACACAAAGCTACCAGCTCCCTGATGCGCTGGAGAAATTCTCTCAACGCTTTTTAGAAGATCGCACCAAAGCGGGCGGCGTAACGCCCCGGCATCCGCTATTTGTCGCCATTGATGAACTGATTAGCGAACCGCTGACGATCCGCGATCTGGTGATTACCCGGGCGCTGGCGGAAATCCGCGAAGCGGTTGCGCAGGAGAAACGTCGACGCGGAGAGTTAGGCTTTGACGATATGCTCAGTCGGCTGGACGCGGCACTAGGTAGTGAAAGCGGCGATGCGCTGGCTACTGCCATTCGAACCCGTTTTCCGGTGGCGATGATCGATGAATTCCAGGACACCGACCCGCAGCAGTACCGTATTTTCCGTCGTATCTGGCAGCATCAGCCGGAAACCGCGCTGCTGTTGATTGGCGATCCCAAACAGGCTATTTATGCGTTTCGCGGTGCGGATATCTTCACCTATATGAAAGCGCGTAGTGAAGTTAGCGCACATTACACGCTCGATACCAACTGGCGTTCTGCGCCTGGGATGGTCAATGGCGTCAATACGCTCTTCAGCCAGATGAACGACGCCTTCATGTTCCGCGAAATCCCCTTTAGCCCGGTGAAATCCGCAGAGAAGAATCAATCGCTGCGGTTTGTACTTCACGGTGAAAAGCAACCTGCGATGAGCATGTGGCTAATGGAAGGAGAAAGCTGTGGCGTGGGCGATTACCAGAACTATATGGCCCAGGTGTGCGCAACGCAAATTCGTGACTGGCTTAAAGCCGGGCAGTCTGGTGAGGCGTTGCTGGTCAGCGGTAAAGCGTCCAACCCGGTACGCGCATCGGATATCAGCGTGTTGGTCCGCAGTCGCCAGGAGGCGGCGCTGGTACGCGACGCGCTAACGCAACTGGCTATCCCGTCGGTCTATCTCTCCAACCGTGACAGTGTATTTGAAACGCTGGAGGCGCAGGAACTGCTATGGGTCCTGCAGGCGGTGATGACGCCGGAACGTGAAAACACACTGCGTAGCGCGCTGGCGACGTCCATGATGGGACTTAATGCGCAGGATATTGAAGCGCTGAACAATGACGAGAATGCCTGGGATGCCGTAGTAGAGGAATTCGACGGTTATCGCCAGCTCTGGCATAAGCGTGGCGTCATGCCGATGCTGCGCGCGCTGATGTCAGCGCGTCAAATTGCAGAAAACCTGCTGGCAACGGCGGGTGGCGAACGCCGTCTGACCGACATTTTGCATATCAGTGAACTGTTGCAGGAAGCGGGATCGCAACTGGAAAGTGAGCATGCGCTGGTGCGCTGGCTTTCCCAGCATATTCTGGAACCTGACAGCAATGCTTCCAGTCAGCAGTTGAGGCTGGAGAGCGATAAGCATCTGGTTAAAATCGTCACCATCCACAAATCGAAAGGGCTGGAATATCCACTGGTCTGGCTGCCTTTTATCACTAATTTTCGCGTTCAGGATCAGGCGTTCTACCATGATCGTAGCTCTTTTGAAGCTGTGCTGGATCTCAGCGAAGCGGATGAGAGTATTGAGCTGGCAGAAGCTGAACGTCTGGCGGAAGACCTGCGATTGCTTTATGTTGCGCTGACGCGTTCGGTATGGCATTGCAGTCTCGGCGTTGCGCCGCTGGTGCGCCGTCGGGGTGATAAGAAAGGTGATACCGATGTGCATCAGAGTGCTCTGGGACGCTTGTTGCAAAAAGGCGAGCCGAAGGATGCCGCAGGGCTTCGCGCTGCTATTGAAGCGCTTTGCAGTGAAGATATTGCCTGCCTGACGCCGAATGAGCCAGACGGTGAGCGTTGGCTGGTTTCGCAACCCGCCAGTTCGGTATTGAGTGCAAGAACGCTGCAACGCGCTCCCGGTGACAGCTGGCGCGTGACCAGCTATTCCGGCCTGCAACAACGTGGACATGGCATCGCGCAGGATCTGATCCCCCGGCTGGACATTGATGCATCAGGCGTGGGTGAGGCGGTTGTGGAATCAGGACTAACACCGCATCAGTTTCCACGAGGTGCATCGCCGGGAACATTTTTACATAGCTTGTTTGAGGACCTGGATTTTACCCAACCGGTTGAAACGCAATGGGTACAGGAAAAACTGGCGTTGGGTGGGTATGAGGCACACTGGGCGCCGGTTTTGACCCACTGGCTGGAGGCCATTTTGCGTGCGCCGCTTAACGAATCGGGCGTGAGTCTGAGCGTTCTGTCTGCACGGGAAAAACAGGTGGAGATGGAGTTTTATCTGCCCATTTCGCAGCCGCTGATAGCCAGCCAACTGGACGCGCTGATCCGCAAGTACGATCCTCTCTCGGCGGGCTGTCCACCGCTGGATTTCATGCAGGTTCGTGGCATGCTGAAAGGTTTTATTGACCTCGTGTTCCGCCACCAGGGGCGTTATTACCTGCTTGACTACAAATCTAACTGGCTGGGAGAAGACAGCAGCGCTTATACCCAGCAGGCGATGGCCTCAGCAATGCAGGCACACCGTTATGACCTGCAATATCAACTTTATACTCTGGCGCTGCACCGCTATTTACGTCACCGCATTACAGACTACGATTATGAACGCCATTTTGGCGGCGTTATCTATCTCTTTTTGCGCGGTGTTGATAGCGAGGAACCTCAGCAGGGAATTTATGCGACCCGACCAGACGGAGAGCTGATTGCGATGATGGACGAGATGTTTGCGGGCGCAGCACTGGAGGAAATGCAATGACAATCCAGAAGCGATTACTGGAGGCTGTGGAGCAGAAACAGCTACGGCCGTTAGATGCCCAGTTTGCGCTGGCGGTTGCCGGAAACGACAACCCGGTCGTCACGCTGGCTGCGGCATTGCTTAGCCGCGAAGCGGGAGAAGGCCACGTCTGTTTACCGCTTTCGCGTTTATCTTTAAGCGAAGACGCCCACCCTTTGCTTACCTCTTGGATGAGTGAAAAAGGGGAGCCTGAAGACTGGGCTGAATGTCTGCTTGCCTCTGATGCGGTAAGTCGCGGCGAGCGCCCGACGCCGCTGGTGCTGTATTGCGATCGCCTGTATCTGAACCGAATGTGGAATAACGAACGCACGGTGGCTCGCTTCTTTAGTGAGGTTAACCAGGCAATCGAGGTGGATGAATCGCGGTTGACCCACACGCTGGGGACGCTTTTTCCGCATACGGAAGGAATTAACTGGCAGAAAGTTGCAGCGGCTGTAGCGCTGACGCGTCGTATATCAGTGATCTCTGGTGGGCCGGGAACGGGAAAAACGACAACGGTCGCCAGGCTGTTGGCGGCGTTGATTCAGATGGCGGATGGTGAACGCTGTCGTATCCGACTGGCCGCTCCAACGGGAAAAGCGGCGGCGCGACTGACTGCGTCGCTGGGCGCTGCATTACGTGAGTTGCCGTTGACCGATGAACAAAAGAAACGTATTCCTGATGACGCCAGTACGCTGCACCGATTATTAGGCGCACAGCCGGGTAGCCAGCGACTGCGCCATCATGCAGGCAATCCTCTCCATCTTGATGTGCTGGTGGTTGATGAAGCCTCGATGATTGATTTGCCTATGATGTCGCGCCTTATTGAGGCATTACCTCCCCATGGTCGGGTGATTTTTCTTGGCGATCGTGACCAGCTTGCTTCCGTTGAGGCGGGGGCTGTGCTGGGGGATATCTGTGCTTTTGTGAATGCCGGATTTACTGCGGAACGCGCAAAACAACTGAGCCGCCTGACCGGTAGCACCATTCCTGCGGGTTCAGGAACACAGGCGGCATCATTACGTGACAGCTTATGCCTGCTGCAAAAGAGTTACCGTTTTGGCAGTAATTCCGGTATCGGCCAACTGGCTTCTGCGATAAATCGGGGTGATAAAGCCGCGATCAAAACGGTCTTCCAGCAAGGTTTTAGTGATATCGAAAAACGCACGCTGCAAAGTAGTGAAGATTACGCAGCTATGCTTGATGAAGCGCTAGCGGGCTATGGGCACTACCTTGAGTTGCTCCATGAGCGTGCAGAGCCGGATGCTATTATTCAGTCATTTAATGAATATCAGCTATTGTGCGCACTGCGTGAAGGTCCGTTCGGCGTGAGTGGGTTGAATGAGCGCATCGAACAGGTGATGGTGCAAAAACGTAAGATTTCCCGTCTCGCACATACCCGTTGGTACGAGGGGCGACCGGTGATGATTGCGCGAAATGACAGTTCGCTGGGTCTGTTTAACGGTGATATCGGGATCGCGCTCGATCGTGGTCAGGGCTTAAGGGTGTGGTTTGCGTTGCCGGATGGCAATATCAAGTCGGTACAGCCCAGCCGTTTACCGGAACATGAAACAACCTGGGCGATGACGGTGCATAAATCACAAGGATCCGAGTTTGATCATGCGGCGTTGATTTTACCCAGCCAGCATTCGCCCGTTGTTACCCGCGAGCTGGTTTATACGGCGGTGACCCGCGCGCGCCGTCGCTTGTCGCTGTATGCCGATGAGCGGATATTGAGTGGGGCCATTGCCACTCGCACTGAACGTCGCAGTGGGCTGTCGGCGTTGTTTAATGATGGTATTGCACAGTAGGATTTGTTGGCCGGATAAGCGTTAACGCTATCCGGCAACTGTGGTTACCCCAGATCTGCCATTAGCACTTTTGAACGCCGCTGATAGTTGTACATCTGTTTCTTACTCTCTGGCAGCAGGTCAATATCCACGGGCGTGAAGCCGCGCTCCTGAAACCAGTGAATACTGCGTGTTGTCAGCACGAACAGTTTGCTAAGCCCCATTTGTCTGGCCTGCACGGCGATCCTTTCCAGCAAAACTTCTCCGCGTGAAGAACTTCGATAGTCCGGATGTACTGCCACACACGCCATTTCGCCAATTCGTTCTTCCGGGAAAGGGTACAGGGCGGCACAGGCGATGGTCAGGTTATCACGCTGAATAATGGTGAATTTGTCGATTTCCATTTCCAGTTGTTCACGTGAGCGACGGACCAGAATACCTTGCTGCTCGAGTGGGCGAATCAGTTCCAGAATACCGCCGATATCGTTAATGGTGGCGCGACGGATCTGTTCGGCGCTCTCCATCACGATTTGCGTCCCGATCCCATCGCGTGAGAACAGCTCCTGTAACAATGCGCCATCTTCCTGATAGCTAATCAGGTGGCAGCGGCGTACGCCACTGCGACAGGCTTTTACGGCACCACGCAGGAAGCGCACGGTGCCGGAGCTGTAGTCGCCTTTCTCTTCCTGTGACTCAACGCGAGCCTGGGCTTCGTTGGGGAAAAGTTCGGAAACAATATCGCCATCATCGTTAATAACTCCCTGGGAGGAGCAAAAACCGATCATCTTTTCTGCTTTCAGCTTGATAGCCAACTGGGTGGCGACCTCTTCTGAAGTCAGATTAAAGCTCTCTCCGGTGACGGAAACGGCTACCGGGCCCATCAATACAATGGCGCCACTGTCCAACTGGCGGTGAATCGCCTCTTCATCAATACGACGGATGCGTCCGCTATGGCAGTAATCTACGCCGTCATCGACGCCAAGAGGTTGGGAGATAATAAAGTTACCGCTGACCACATTGATGTGCGCGCCCTGCAATGGCGTATTGTTCAGGCTCATCGACAGGCGGGCGGTGATATCAAGCTGGAGTAGCCCTGCAGCCTGCTTCACCAGCTCCAGCGTTTTGGCATCAGTCACGCGCGTATTTTTGTGGTACACCGGCTCATGATGATGAGCAGCAAGATTGGCATCAATCTGTGGCCGGGCGCCATACACCACAACGAGGCGGATGCCCAGGCTATGCAGGAGGCCAATGTCATTGACGATACTGGAAAAGTTTTCATGCTCGATGGCTTCGCCGCCCAGCATAATGACAAACGTTTTTCCCCGATGGGTATTGATATAGGGAACAGAATGGCGGAATCCCTGTACCAGTTCGGTTCTACGCTCCTTCACCACGGCACACCCTCATTGCATGATTATTCGTAATTTGTGTATTTTTATTCTGTTTTTGCTCCATGCGCAAGCGTAATTTTTACCCTTCCTGAAGATTTTTCTCAGTAATGCCGTGAATATAAAAAGAATGTTTACCCTTTTGTAGATGACAGATTATGCGTCATTCGCTAAAGTTTCCGGTCAATTAGGACGTTTTACCTATTACCTAAATAAAGATTTCTTTTGCTCGGGAGAAGCATGTCGGGATCCAATTCAGCAATCAGTCGCCGCCGTTTACTGAAAGGTGCGGGTGCTATGTGGCTTTTGAGCGTCAGCCAGGTCGGTCTGGCCGCCGTCAGTCAGGTCGTTGCAGTGCGCATCTGGCCTGCCTCCAGTTATACCCGCGTCACGGTGGAATCCAACCGTCTGCTGAAATACAAACAGTTTGCCCTGAGTAATCCTGAGCGTGTGGTTGTGGATATTGAAGGCGTTAATTTGAACTCGGTGCTCAAGGGGATCGGGACGCAGATCCGCCCTGACGATCCGTACATTAAGTCAGCAAGAGTAGGCCAATTTGACCCACAGACCGTGCGCATGGTGTTTGAGCTGAAACAAGATGTGAAGCCGCAGCTGTTCGCCCTGGCACCCGTTGCAGGATTTAAAGAACGTCTGGTGATGGATCTTTATCCCGCGAATGCCCAGGATGTGCAGGATCCTCTGCTGGCGTTACTTGAAGACTACAACAAGGGCGATCTCGATAAACAGGTGCCACCTGCACAAAGTGGCCCGCAGCCCGGTAAAGCGGGGCGTGACCGTCCAATTGTCATTATGCTCGATCCCGGCCATGGTGGCGAAGATTCCGGTGCCGTGGGGAAATACAAGACGCGCGAAAAAGATGTGGTGTTGCAGATAGCCCGTCGCCTGCGCGCGCTGATCGAAAAAGAAGGCAATATGAAGGTCTATATGACGCGTAATGAGGATATCTTCATTCCGTTGAAAGTCCGCGTGGCGAAAGCCCAGAAGCAGCGCGCTGACCTGTTTGTCTCCATTCATGCGGATGCTTTTACCAGTCGACAGCCCAGTGGTTCGTCGGTGTTTGCACTTTCCACTAAAGGTGCGACCAGTACTGCAGCAAAATATCTGGCGCAAACCCAGAACGCCTCGGATTTAATTGGTGGTGTCAGTAAGAGTGGTGACCGCTACGTCGACCACACCATGTTCGACATGGTGCAATCGCTGACGATTGCTGACAGTCTGAAGTTTGGTAAAGCGGTACTGAATAAGCTCGGTAAGATTAATAATCTGCATAAGAATCAGGTTGAGCAGGCAGGATTTGCGGTGTTGAAAGCGCCGGATATTCCCTCGATCCTCGTGGAAACGGCGTTTATCAGTAACGTTGAAGAGGAGCGAAAGCTCAAAACCGCGACCTTCCAGCAGGAAGTTGCTGAGTCGATTCTGGCTGGGATCAAAGCGTATTTTGCCGATGGGGCAACGCTGGCGAGAAGGGGATAATAAAAAAGCGCTGAGAAGCGCTTTTTTTACGGACCGCAGAAACAAAAAAACACCCGTCAGGGTGTTCAATGTATTGGTTGCGGGGGCCGGATTTGAACCGACGACCTTCGGGTTATGAGCCCGACGAGCTACCAAGCTGCTCCACCCCGCGTCCGTCTTTTGCTTAGTATTCAAACCACATCTGCGTTGGCTTTGTTGTGATTCGAACTACCTTGCAAAAATATCACACATCAGATTTTAATTGGTTGCGGGGGCCGGATTTGAACCGACGACCTTCGGGTTATGAGCCCGACGAGCTACCAGGCTGCTCCACCCCGCGTCCGTCTTTCTGCTGCGTATTTCAAATCACATGTGTGATTCGAACTGCTTAACAGAAATATTACTGCTTCTGATTTTAATTGGTTGCGGGGGCCAGATTTGAACTGACGACCTTCGGGTTATGAGCCCGACGAGCTACCAGGCTGCTCCACCCCGCGTCCGTGGATGCGCACTATACTCTGCTAACGTTTTCATGCAACCCTTTTTTCACCTTGATCACGGTTTAAGGATGAAAATGAACAAAAACAAAGCATTTCGGTTTATTTTTTGCGCAAAATTTGCGATGGGGTATGCATTCGCATTTCATTAGGTTCGGGGGTTTGTTATCTTCATCTCGCATTCAGGCAACTTAAGACGAGAATAATGAAAGGACGTTGGGCAAAATATCTTCTGGCGGGGGCCGTAGTCGCGATGCTCGCTGCGTGTTCCTCTAAACCCACCGATCGTGGACAGCAGTATAAAGACGGGAAATTTACCCAGCCTTTCTCACTGGTGAACCAACCTGATGCGGTTGGCGCGCCAATCAATGCCGGTGATTTCGCCGAGCAGGTAAATCAGATCCGCAACGCCTCTCCGCGTTTGTATGGCAACCAAAGCAATGTCTACAACGCTATCCAGGAGTGGCTGCGTGCAGGTGGCGATACGCGCAATATGCGCCAGTTTGGTATTGATGCCTGGCAGATGGAAGGGGCTGATAACTATGGCAACGTTCAGTTCACTGGTTATTACACGCCGGTAATCCAGGCGCGGCACACGCGTCAGGGGGAATTTCAATACCCTATCTATCGTATGCCGCCAAAGCGTGGGCGTTTACCTTCCCGCGCTGAAATCTACGCAGGTGCGTTGAGTGAAAACTATATCCTGGCATACAGCAACTCCCTGATGGATAACTTCATTATGGATGTTCAGGGCAGTGGCTACATCGACTTCGGTGATGGCAGCCCGCTTAACTTCTTTAGCTATGCCGGCAAAAACGGCCATGCTTATCGCAGTATTGGTAAAGTGCTGATCGATCGTGGCGAAGTGAAGAAAGAAGATATGTCGATGCAGGCGATCCGTCACTGGGGTGAAACGCACAGCGAAGCTGAAGTGCGTGAACTGCTGGAACAGAATCCGTCGTTCGTCTTCTTTAAACCACAATCTTTTGCCCCGGTAAAAGGGGCTAGCGCAGTGCCGCTGATTGGCAGGGCCTCCGTTGCTTCTGACCGTAGTATTATTCCTGCGGGCACGACGTTACTGGCAGAAGTGCCGCTGCTGGACAATAACGGGAAATTTACCGGTCAGTATGAACTGCGTCTGATGGTGGCATTAGATGTCGGTGGAGCGATCAAAGGCCAGCACTTCGATATCTATCAGGGTATTGGTGCAGACGCAGGGCATCGTGCGGGCTGGTATAATCACTACGGTCGTGTTTGGGTGCTGAAAAGTGGCGCCGGAGCGGGTAACGTATTTAGCGGTTAATAGCCTTATCAGACCTGCCATTTTTCGAGCAGGCTGGATAAGCGAAGCGCCATTCGGCGCAAGAACGGTGTTGTCGCCACTATAGTGAGTGGCGATCACCGCTCTTTGAATTTTCTGTTCTGAGGTCGTATGTCTGTTGTGATAAGTGATGCCTGGCGTCAGCGTTTTGGCGGCACAGCGCGTCTGTATGGCGAAAATGCGCTGCACCTGTTCGCCGGATCGCACGTGTGTGTGGTCGGGATTGGCGGCGTGGGATCGTGGGCGGCGGAAGCGCTGGCGCGTACCGGAATTGGCGCAATTACGCTCATCGATATGGATGATGTGTGCGTTACCAATACTAACCGGCAGATCCATGCTCTGCGTGATAACGTGGGCCAGGCGAAGGCTGAGGTGATGGCTGAACGTATACGGCAGATTAATCCCGAGTGTCGGGTCAGTGTGGTCGATGACTTTGTCACGCCGGATAACGTTGCAGAGTATATGAACGCGGGCTTTTCGTATGTTATTGATGCTATCGACAGTGTACGCCCGAAGGCAGCGCTGATCGCGTACTGCCGTCGCAATAAAATTCCGCTGGTCACCACCGGTGGTGCGGGTGGGCAGATTGACCCTACGCAGATTCAGGTCGTTGATTTAGCCAAAACTATTCAGGATCCGTTGGCGGCGAAGCTACGTGAGCGGCTAAAAAGTGACTTTGGCGTGGTTAAAAACAGCAAAGGCAAGCTGGGTGTGGACTGTGTGTTCTCGACCGAGGCGCTGGTCTATCCGCAGGCTGATGGTTCAGTGTGTGCGATGAAGGCGACGGCAGAAGGGCCGAAGCGTATGGATTGTGCATCTGGTTTTGGCGCTGCGACGATGGTGACAGCGACATTTGGCTTTGTCGCGGTGTCACATGCGTTGAAGAAGATGATGGCGAAGGCGGCGCGTCAGACTTAATGATTGTTTGCCGGATGGGGCACCAGCGCTTATCCGGCAAAACAGCTATACAACCAGCTGCGCTGCTGCAAGAATCGCCGCGTTAAGGGCATTCAGTCCCTGGCTACGCGAAGCGCTGAGCTGGGCGCGTAAACCTAATTCATCAAAAAAATCCATTGGCGAACGTGTCAGTAATTCGGCGGCGGTTTTACCTTCTACCGCGGTGAGCAGCACTGCCAGCAAACCGCGCACGATACGGCCTTCGCTGTCGCCGAAAAAGTGCATAGTGCCATTCTCATGTACGGCATACCCCAGCCAGACGCGGTTTTCGCATCCCGCGATCTCTTTTGCCTGGGCCTTTAATGGCTCCGGGAGTGGCGGTAGTTGCTTCCCCAGCAGGATAAGCTGGCGATATTTATCTTCCCACTGAGTAAGTGGGACAAAGATAGCTCGTAAAGTCTCTTCGGTCACGGTTGTGCCAAACGGATGTTCGGCGAACAGAGGGTTTGTCATTAATCCACCAATATTTCCAGCGCGCGGTCAACCGCCGTCACCAACGCATCCACATCACTTTGGCTATTATAAGGTGCAAATGAGGCGCGCAGCGTCCCTGATACACCAAGTTCTGCCAGCAGCGGTTGCGCACAGTGTTGTCCTGCGCGAAGCGCGATGCCATATTCGGCCAGCAGTGTCACCATGTCGCTGTGGTGAACACCGGCAAAATCGAAGGCCAACAGGCTGGAGTCCTGGCAGCGGAAAGAACGGAATCCCGGGCGCTTCGCCAGTGCCTCTTCTGCCAGTGTAGCCAGACCACGGCTCCAGCTTTCTGCTTGCACGATGTCGACATCCGCCAGCCATTCCAGCGCAGCGCTCAGGCCAATAACACCCGCAACGTTAGGCGTACCTGCCTCCAGTTTCCAGGGAACCGCCTGGGTGGTAAACCCCGCAAAACTGACTTCATTAATCATCTTGCCGCCGCCGAGCCAGGGAGACATGGCATCCAGCAACTCTGGCTTACCATACAAAACGCCGATCCCGGTCGGCCCGTACAGCTTGTGACCAGAAAAAGCATAGAAATCAATATCCAACTGCTGCACGTCTGCGGGGAAATGTACAACGCCCTGGGCGCCATCAACCATCACCACCATACCCGCAGCGTGGGCGAGCGAAATGGCGCGAACCAGGTCCGGACAGCCGCCAGTTACGTTAGACATCTGCCCGAGCGCCAGTATGCGGCTGCGTGGTGTGATGAGTTCTGGTAAGCGTTCCACGTCCGGCAGTAAATGGGCGTTGAGAGGGAGTCTGATGACTTTTGCCCCCGTTTGTTCCGCCACCATCAGCCAGGGAACGAGGTTGGCATGGTGTTCCGCCACGCTGACGATAATCTCATCGCCTCTTTGTAAGCACGGGCGTGCGTAGCTTTGGGCCACCATGTTGATAGCCTCTGTCGTACCGCGGGTCCAGACGATGGATTTATCATCCGGTGCATTGATCAGGCGGGCGGCCTTCTCCCGTGCGGCTTCATAGCGGGCGGTCAGCCGCTGGGCTTCGGCAAATTGGCTGCGATGGACATTACCGGCGCTCAGGCTATAAAACTGGTGAGTGGCATCAATCACAGCCTGTGGTTTCAACGCTGTTGCGGCGCTATCGAGATAGACGCCAGCATCGCTGAGAGCGGGAAACTGTGCGCGAAACTGCGCGGGGTTAAAAGCGTTCATGGTATTCCTCAGTTCAATAAACCGATCGTGGCGCAAAAAGAGCGCAGACACAAGGGGAGGCTAACTATCAGAATCCTCTGGATATCCTGGTAAAGTCAGAACAGTGGCTTATGCTAAATAGTGTTAGGTGAGTATTTTTGCCTGTTATGGAATTCGTTTTATTTAGCATAAATCGCTTTAAGGAGAAGAATATGAAAAAGACTGCCGCAATTATCTCTGCATGTATGCTGACTTTTGCCCTGAGCGCCTGTTCTGGTTCGAATTACGTGATGCACACCAATGATGGTCGGTCGATCGTGTCTGACGGTAAGCCAAAGACCGATAATGAGACGGGAATGATTTCCTACAAGGACGCTAATGGCAACAAACAGCAGATTAACCGTACCGATGTGAAAGAGATGGTGGAACTGGAGAAATAGCCGGTCGTCATCGACAGAAACTCGGACAAAAAAAAGCACCGCAATTTGGCGGTGCTACATTAATCACTATGGACAGACAGGGTAAATGTACAGGAAGTGAAAAAGGGTAGCTTTGCTACCATGGTCTGAATCGCAGACCAATTGCAAACACAACAACACAACATCACAACCGTAAGCCAAAAGCCCACCAGAACACGCATTCCGATAAAACTTTTCGTTCCGGCTTCAGGAAGTGCCGCCACTATAGGTATTTGCTGGTAGAACCTCAACGGACAATTTATAATGGCTCAGATTAAAAAAACTAATAGGTTACAGGCTGTTATGTAACTGTTAAATTCTTTTAACATCAAAGCCTAAAAAGTCATGTCAAAACGATTACCACCCTTAAATGCGTTACGTGTTTTTGATGCTGCGGCGCGTCATTTGAGTTTTACTCGCGCAGCCGAAGAGCTTTTTGTGACGCAGGCCGCAGTAAGTCATCAAATCAAGTCACTTGAGGATTTCTTGGGCCTTAAGCTGTTTCGTCGACGCAATCGATCTCTCTTGTTGACGGAAGAAGGTCAAAGCTATTTCCTCGACATCAAAGAGATTTTTTCGCAATTAACCGATGCGACGCGTAAACTTCAGGCACGCAGTGCAAAAGGCGCGCTCACCGTGAGTTTATTGCCCAGTTTTGCAATTCAATGGCTGGTGCCAAGACTCTCTAGCTTTAACTCAGCTTATCCGGGAATCGATGTCAGGATCCAGGCGGTAGACCGCCAGGAAGACAAACTGGCTGACGATGTTGATGTCGCTATTTTTTATGGGCGCGGTAACTGGCCTGGCCTGCGTGTGGAAAAATTGTACGCAGAATATTTATTGCCAGTCTGTTCGCCTCTGTTGCTCACTGGCGATAAACCGTTGAAGACGCCAGAGGATTTGGCAAAACACACTTTATTGCACGATGCTTCGCGGCGTGACTGGCAAGCCTATACGCGCCAGCTTGGCCTGAATCATATCAACGTACAGCAGGGACCTATCTTCAGCCATAGTGCCATGGTGCTTCAGGCTGCTATTCATGGACAGGGAGTGGCGCTGGCCAATAACGTTATGGCGCAGTCTGAAATTGAAGCCGGGCGTTTGGTCTGTCCCTTTAATGATGTTCTGGTCAGCAAGAACGCATTTTATCTGGTTTGTCATGACAGTCAGGCAGAACTGGGTAAAATAGCCGCCTTCCGTCAGTGGATACTGGCAAAAGCGGCCACTGAACAAGAAAAATTCCGCTTTCGTTATGAACAATAATTTACTTAGGGTATTAACATGACCAGCCGTTTTATGCTGATTTTTGCCGCCGTAAGTGGCTTTATTTTTGTGGCACTGGGCGCCTTTGGGGCACATGTTCTGAGTAAAACCCTTGGCGTCGTTGAAATGGGGTGGATCCAGACGGGCCTTGAGTATCAGGCGTTCCATACGCTGGCCATCTTTGGCTTGGCGGTCGCTATGCAGCGACGTATTAGCATTTGGTTTTACTGGAGTAGCGTGTTTATGGCATTAGGCACGGTGCTGTTCAGCGGCAGCCTGTATTGCCTCGCGCTGTCTCATCTACGCCTGTGGGCGTTTGTTACCCCTGTTGGTGGCTTCAGCTTCCTGGCAGGTTGGGTTCTGATGTTAGTTGGTGCTATTCGATTGAAACGTAAGGGCGTTAGCCATGAATAAGGTTGTATTGTTGTGTCGCCCAGGTTTTGAAAAAGAGTGCGCCGCAGAAATTACGGATAAAGCAACTCGTCGGGAAGTGTTTGGCTTTGCTCGCGTGAAAGACAATGCGGGTTACGTCATTTATGAGTGCTATCAGCAGGGTGATGCTGAAAAGTTGGTCAAAGAGCTGCCGTTCAGTTCGCTGATTTTTGCCCGTCAAATGTTTGTCGTCGGTGAATTGCTGCAATATTTGCCGCCGGAAGATCGCATTACGCCGATTGTCGGTATGTTGCAGGGCGTTGTAGAGAAAGGTGGTGACCTGCGCGTCGAAGTCGCAGACACTAATGAAAGCAAAGAGCTGGTTAAGTTTTGCCGCAAATTTACCGTGCCGCTGCGCGCGGCGCTGCGTGAAGCGGGCGTGCTGGCAAAATACGAGACGCCAAAGCGCCCGGTAGTCCATGTTTTCTTTATCGCACCAGGTTGTTGTTACACCGGTTATTCCTGGCCTGACAATAATTCACCGTTTTACATGGGCATCCCGCGTTTGAAGTTCCCGGCCGATGCCCCGAGCCGTTCAACACTGAAGCTCGAAGAAGCGCTGCATGTTTTTATTCCTGCCGATGAGTGGGATGAGCGTCTGGCAAATGGAATGTATGCGGTGGATTTAGGGGCTTGCCCCGGCGGTTGGACCTATCAGCTGGTCAAACGCAATATGTGGGTTTACTCCGTGGATAACGGTCCGATGGCGCAAAGCCTGATGGATACCGGACAGGTGACCTGGTTGCGTGAAGACGGATTTAAATACCGTCCGAATCGCAACAACATCTCGTGGATGGTCTGCGATATGGTGGAGAAGCCTGCGAAAGTTGCCGCGTTGATGGCGCAATGGTTGGTTAATGGCTGGTGCCGTGAGACGATTTTCAATCTCAAGTTGCCGATGAAAAAGCGCTACGAAGAAGTGTCGCAAAACCTGGCCTATATCCAGGCGCAGTTGGATGAACATAACATCAATGCGCAGATTCAGGCACGTCAGCTGTATCATGACCGCGAAGAAGTGACCGTGCACGTGCGTCGTCTGTGGGCCGCTGTCGGCGGTCGTCGCGACGAGCGATAAAGATCTCCCTGCAGGCCTGATGGCGCATGCGCTTATCAGGCCTGTGGCAGAACACCGTCAGTTTGCTGTTCATCCGAAATCACATGCGTCACCTCCTCCAGATGCCCGATCCGGGCCTTGCCAGAACGATGCAACTTACTTTTATCGATCAACAACAATGACTGTGATGCCCGTTTGAGCAGAATGGATTTAAATTCAGCGTTAGTAGCCGTCGAGTCCCAGAGAGTGCCGTTACTGTCGATCCCCGCGCAGGAAAAAATAAACAGATCGATGTCGAGAGGTTTCAACTGCGAGATGAGCGACGGATTAATGTAGCAGCCATCTTTGCGCTCGAGTCGTCCACCTGAGCAGATGAGCTGAATATGTTCACGTTTGCCCAGTTCCTGACAAATTGGCTGGCTATTAGTAAACACATGTATGTTGATGTCCGGTAACTGGCGGGCAAGATACCAGCAGGTGGAACTGGCATCTAAAGCGATTACCATTCCTTCCTCTATCCATGCCAATGCGTCCCTGGCAACATCCGCTTTATGCGCATAATGGCTTTTACGTCGAATATGAAACGGTTCGCCGCTGTCCTGATTTTCCTGATGAATTATCCTGGCACGTCCGTGGTTGCGCAGCACTTTCCCTTGCATTTGTAGTTCATTGAGATCGCGGCGAATAGTCTCTTTGCTGACGTTAAGTTGTAAAGATAAGGCTTCGGTTGTCAGGTTTTTATGGGTAATTAGCAGGTCTGTTATTGCTTGCTGGCGTGCCGCTTTCACTGTTCTGATCCTCATCATTTGATGAATGCCCGTATCTGACGGGCATTCTGACCAGAGATTACGGCGTTACCCCTTTTTTCAAAAGAATATTTCCGTATTTTGCCTGCTCTCCGGTAATGACGATCGCAAACGCTTTTTGCGCCCGTTCATAGAATGCATAGCGATCGATGCGGGTAATATCCGGTCCGGAAGTCGTTAAAGAGAGCGCATCGCGGTAACGCCTTTCAACGTTCGGATCGAGAGAATCTCCTTCTACGGCGGCCATCATCACCAACGGTGGGGCGTAGCTGTCCAGCTCAAACAACGGAATAATGGCCTGCAACAGATCGCTGACCTGCAAACCATCGGCACGGATAACCTGTGGTCCCATGCTGTGTGCCGGAAAGTGGGCATCGGAGAAAATTATCTCATCGCCATGTCCCATTTCCGCCAGCACTTTCAGCAGGTCAGGGGAAATTAAGGGGGAAATCGTTTTAAGCATTTCACTCGACTCCTGTGAGTTCGGATTCGGTTTGGGGATAGAAGTAGCGATATCGGTAGCGCACCTGTGCGCGGGCCTGTTCCGGGGTAGCAAACTCACCAATACCTGACCAGCCAAACATTGCAGCTCCGGCGACGGTAGTTTCGGCGTCATCCAGTACCTTGACGGGGATCCCGAGTACGTTGGCTTTTATCTGATTCCACAGCGCGTTGCGACTTCCTCCGCCAACTAACAGCAGCTCCGTCGCCTTGAAGTGGCTGATAGTTTCCAGCGTGTGTAGATTTTGCTGGAGCTGTACCGTTAATCCCTCCAGTGCTGCACGGTAAAAATGTCCGCGAGTGCTGTTCAATGTGACACCCTGCCAGCCTGCGTTAGCGTTGGTGAGCAAATCGCACTGCATCTTTACGCCTTCAGCACCTGTTGGAATAGCTTGCGCCTCACTTATCAGCGTTTGCCAGGGCGTTTCTGCCGTCCACAGCAGTTTACGCACCCACTCGAGCACGCCGGAAGCCAACCATTGCATACCGGGGTTGTACAGTCCGTTCTGACTGTCCAGCTCGCAGGTGGAACCTGAATAATGGCTGAGCAGGGGAGTATTCACTTGTGCGCTGCGCACCATCAGAATTTCCCATGTGCCGGAAGAGAGCACCGGTTCATCCGGCTGCGCGCCTGCGCCAAACAGCGCAAACTGCGTGTCGTGCCCGGCGGAAATAACCGGAATACCTGGCGGAAGCCCAAGCTGCTTTGCGGCTTCGTTTTGCAGCGTTCCGATCTGTTCCCCTGCCTCGACTAAGCGTGGGAAAAGCCGGCGGGGTATACCAGTTGCCTGCAGAATGTCATGGCTGAAATCTCGCTGATGGATCTCCAACATCTGGCTGGTTCCCGCCATCGTGATATCTGTGGTGAATTCGCCGGTTAAGCGGTGGTTGATAAGCGATGAAATAAAAAGCCAGGCGTGCGCCTGCTCCAGCAATCGTGGGTGGTTCTCTTTGAGCCACACCAGTTTGTACAGCGTGTTGAAGCTGAAAGCGCCGACACCGGAGATGTCCTGCAACTGCTGTGGTGATATCAGGCGATCGATACTGGCCATGACGGCGGCGGTACGCGGACATTTCCAGCTGATCACCGGATAAAGCAACTCACCATGCTCATCAACCAGCGCGCCGTCAACACCAAATGTAGTGACCGTAATCCCGCGGATCTGGCAGGAGGCGAGTTCAGTTGCGAGTCGCTGGCAGCAGTCGGCAAAGCGCTGCAGAATGGCATCAAGGGACCACTGATGCCAGACACTGTTTTCAGCGGCAATATCACTGGCATTGGGGGTGGAGGCGCGGGCGATAATTTGTCCCTGACGGTCAACGGCTATGGCTCGCACGTTCGTCGCACCACAGTCGAGGACCAAAATAACGTCTTGTTTCATAATCGCTCCTGGCATACCCGTCATACCTCAAACTGCAGGACAAAAATGCTAATGCGTTTTTGTCCTGCGCTTGAATGACTTAGGGTATGAGAACCCTGTCGTTATGGGGATGGAACTCTTAACGCTTATACAGCGGCCCGTAGTTTTGGCAGGCACGATAGTCCTGGCCTTCGCTATCCATACCGTGGGCTGCCCAGGCTGAAGGACGGTAAATTTTCTCTTCTTCCACGTTGTGCATACAAACCGGGATACGCAGCATGGCGGCAAGCGTAATAAAGTCTGCGCCAACATGCCCAATCGTCAGTACGCCATGGTTAGCGCCCCAGTTAGCCATCACTGAATAGACATCGGTGAATGGGCCTTTTCCGGTTAAGCGCGGTGCAAACCAGGTTGTCGGCCATGTGGAGTTGGTGCGCTCATCAAGCTGCGCGTGCACATCCTTCGGCAACTCCACGCTCCAGCCTTCAGCGATTTGCAGTACCGGACCCAGACCTTTGATGATATTGATGCGAGTCATGGTGAACGGCACGCCGCCTTCGGTCAGGAAGCGCGAAGAGTAGCCGCCGCCACGGAAGTATTCGTGGATTGCCGGACACCATTCGGTAGCCGCCAGACAATCATCTGCTTCTTGCTGCGAGATCTCCCAGTGCGGTTTCATGGTTGGCTTGCCTTCGCTGTCGCGCTGTTTGCAGGAGCCGTCCAGTGCCGCAGATCCAGAGTTAATCAGATGGATGATGCCGTGTTCAGCAAGACCGGTCAGCGGTTTACCAGTTACGCGCTCTACCGCCTCGGGTGACCAGTAGGTGCGCACATCGGCAAAGACTTGCGCCGTTCCGGTGAGTTGGTGACCAAACAGCATCGCCACACCGTTCAGACTGTCGTTTTCGGTGGCGACAACATACGGCTGGCGTAAACCATTCCAGTCGAATGAGCTGTTCAGCAACGCTTCGGCGGTGTCGCCGTTTGGATATTGATCCGTCCAGTGGCGCTGCCCCTGGAAACCAGCAGCAATAGCGTTGTAGCCCAGAGATTCTTCTACAAGGCCTTTTTCTGCCAGTTTCTTATTCCCTTGCATCATGTCACGGATGCACATTGCCATCAGCAGACTCTCTTTCAGTACCGCACGGCTTTGTTCCTCGTTACGCTTGTATTGCTGCGCATTCTGATCTTCGCCGTAGCGGAAGTTTTTGTCCGCCCACGTCAGTGCGATTTCCAGTTCAGCTTCGTCATAGATTTTTTTGTCAATGCGACGACGTAATTCGGTCATATCAACAGGCTGAACCTTCATTCCCAGCCAGGATTCGAAGAAGTTATGATCGACGATAGATCCTGCGATCCCCATCGAAACACCCCCTACGGACAGATAACTTTTGCCCTTCATGCTGGCAACGGCTAAGCCCGCCCGCGTGAAACGTAGCAGTTTTTCTTCTACATCGGTGGGGATAGTGGTGTCACCAGCATCCTGCACATCATGGCCGTAAATAGAGAAGGCGGGGAGACCTTTTTGGTTATGCGCAGCCAGAGCTGCCGCCAGGTAAACGGCGCCAGGACGTTCTGTTCCGTTGAAGCCCCAGATGGCTTTCGGACGCATAGGATCCATGTCGATGGTTTCGCTACCGTAGCACCAGCATGGGGTAACGGTAATCGTCACACCAACGTTCAGACCGCTGAATTTTTCTTCACAGGCGGCGGATTCAGCCATTCCGGCAATGCAGGTGTCTGCGATCACACATTCAATCTGTGCGCCACAGGCGTGACGAAGTTTCTCTGTGATAAGCGCGGCAGTGGCTTTCGCCATGTTCATGGTTTGTTCTTCGAGCGATTCACGTACACCCATGCGACGCCCATCAATCACCGGACGAATACCGATTTTCGGTAAACTGATTTTGTTCATTCGAGGTTCCTCATCTCACTTTATGCCGTGCAGCTGAAGTGGATATTGGATACCACTGCCGCAGTTGGCTGAATTTTTCATTTTTGCTAACTCGAGTTAGCTTAGGTATTAGAGAGTTTTTTGCACAACTTTTTTGTTGTGGAACTGTGAGAAGCTTCACGAGAAGTGGTTAAAATTCGATCTGCGTCAAATAAACAAAATCACTGATTTAAGATAATTTTATTTGTAATCAGAGGTATAGAATAAATTGTCTGCCCGGCATCACAATTTTAAACCAAATGATTTGGTTATTTTTGGCAGCTAAAATAGCTTTAAAAGGCAAATCGCTAACTCGAGTTAGCATTTTTGATAAAACGTATATGATCTTTAGGAAGTATTCGCATCAACGGTGACGATGGCTCCCTGACAACGCTGTTTTCGCCTGATTCACTGACTGCAGTTTCTGTATATTGAGGAAAGCAGCAATGTCCGAAACATTTTTACAGATGAGTCATATTACGAAACGTTTTCCCGGAGTATTAGCGTTGAGTAATGTGGATTTTGCTTTACGCAAAGGTGAGGTTCATGCGCTGCTGGGGGAAAATGGCGCGGGAAAGTCTACCCTGATGAAAATTTTATCCGGTGTTTATCAACCTGATGAGGGAGATATTGTTTTCGAGGACCAACCCGTTGCATTCGCGAACCCATTGAGCGCCCAGAAAGCCGGGATCACGATTATTCACCAGGAATTTAATCTTTTTCCTGAACTCACGGTTGAAGAGAATATATTTATTGGCAGGGAGTTTTGCAAAAATAACCGTTGGCGCCTTGATGAAAAACAACAGCGCCAGGCTGCTATCGATATTTTGCAAAAATTAAACCTGAATATCTCGCCAGAGACTCTGGTTGCCGACCTCACTGTCGCGCAACAACAAATGGTTGAGATTGCAAAAGCGATATCGGTGAATGCCAAAGTTCTAATTATGGATGAACCGACCGCTGCACTAACCGAAACGGAGATCGACAGTTTATTTCAGGTTACCCGTTTACTTAAAGAACAGGGTACTGGCATCGTTTATATCTCTCACCGGCTTGAGGAACTGGCGCTGATTGCCGATCGTGCCACCGTCATGCGGGATGGACAGTTTATCGCCACCGTTGATTATGATGCGGTAAAAATCAGCGATCTGATCGCGATGATGGTTGGCCGTGATCTCGGCAATATCTATCCTCGTCGCGAACCACAACCCCAGCGCAAACCAGTGCTGGAGGTGAGCGGCCTGACACGAAAAGGTGTACTGAACGACATCAACTTTACCCTTCACCAGGGGGAGATTTTAGGCTTTGCCGGTCTGATGGGCGCAGGTCGTACTGAACTGGCGCGTGCGATTTTCGGCGCTGACCCAATAGATAGTGGAACGATTAAGCTGCGCGGCAAAGAGACGGTGGTAAAAGATATCCCTGACGCCATCAGGCAAGGTATCAGCTATTTAACCGAGGACAGAAAAAAAGAAGGACTGGCATTAGGCTTGTCTGTTGAGCGTAATATTATGCTCGGCAATTACCCGGAGTATTCCGATCGCTATGGCAATGTTGATAGTAAACGCTGTCAGAAAATAAGTCAGGAACAGGTAAAAACTCTGCGAATTAAAACGCCGCATCTTGAGCAGGCTGCGTTGAATTTAAGTGGCGGTAATCAGCAGAAAATTATTATTGCCAGATGGGTATGTAAGGATACTGATATTCTCATCTTTGATGAGCCCACGCGTGGTATTGATGTAGGGGCTAAACTTGAAATTTATGAATTAATGAATCGTCTGGTGGCAAAAGGAAAATCAATTATCATGATTTCTTCTGAATTACCGGAAGTGCTGGGTATGTGCGATCGCATTTTAGTTATGCGCAATGGCCGTATTACCGGTGAGTTAGCTTCTGATGACGCCACACAAGAAAAAATCATGCAATACGCGACGTTAGAGGACTAATTTATGACTATCTCTGTAACCTCTTCAGACAGCAATAATAAGAAAATAAAAATTAACAAAGAACTTTTAATGCGCCTTGCGCCGCTTTTTAGCCTGATTATCCTGGTGATATTTTTTAGCTTTGGCTCACCTTTTTTCTTTAATACTGAAAACATTATGACAATTGCCCTGCAAACCTCGGTGATTGGCATCATGGCAATTGGCGTTACCTTCGTCATTATCACCTCAGGGATCGATCTTTCTCTCGGGTCTGTCGTCGCCTTTTCCGGGGTAGCGGTAGGGATATGCGCAACGCTGGGCCTGCCGTTGCCAGTGTGTATCCTGGCAGGTGTTCTGGCCGGAGGATTATGCGGTTATATCAACGGGATACTGGTAACCAAAATGACGATACCGCCATTTATCGCCACGCTGGGACTGATGATGTCTGTCAGGGGCATCAACATGGTGATGACTGACGGTCGCGCGATTTACTTTGCTGATTACCCTACGTTCAAAATGCTGGCGCAGGGACGCCTGTTCGATGTGCTGCCTTATCCTGTTTTTTACCTTGTTGTTGTCGCGCTGATTGCCGCTTATATCCTGAAGAAAACGGTCATTGGTCGTTATGTTTACGCTGTGGGCAGTAACGAAGTTGCAGCACATCTTTCCGGGATCAAAGTCCAGCGCGTCAAAATTTTCGTCTACGCCTTTTGCGGTCTGCTGACCGGGATTGCCGGGGTCATTCTGGCTTCTCGTCTGAACTCAGGACAACCTACGGTCGGTGTGGGTTATGAGCTGGAAGCGATAGCTGCGGTTGTGATTGGCGGTACGAGCCTGATGGGCGGGATTGGGACTATCGGTGGCACTATCATCGGCGCATTCATTATGAGTGTACTGAAAAATGGTCTGAACCTGATGGGTGTCTCTCAGTTCTGGCAAATGGTAGCAATGGGTGTCGTGGTTATCGCTGCGGTTTACCTCGATACATTACGCAAGAAAATTCGTTGATTAACGCTCCCGGTAGTCACGGGGCATCATAACCCTGACGTTTAGGGTGACTCACTCAGAACGGAGTACAACAATGAAAACCAGGCATTTTGTCTATGCGTTATCTCTGCTGGCCTGCATGACCTCCAGCGCATTGGCTAAAGATATGAATCTTCCGGTGGTCAGTAAAGGTTTCCAGCATGAATTCTGGCAAACCGTGAAAATGGGTACAGAAGCGGCAGCGAAAGAGCTGGGTGATAAAACCAGCTATGTCGGACCGGCGGATGAAACCCAAATTGCTGAGCAGATTCAGTTAGTTGAAAATGCAATGGCGCAAAAACCTAATGGACTGTTGCTGGCGGCGTTAGATGCCAATGCACTCGCACCGCTGGTGGAAACGGCCAACTCACGTGGCATTAAGGTCGTGACGTTTGACTCTGGCGTGAATTCCGATATTCCTGCCAGCTTTGTGGCAACCAATAACCGTAAAGCGGGGGCAGAAGCGGCAGATGCGCTTGCTGCTGAGGTGGGTAACAAAGGAAAAGTCGGCATTATTGCGCATGTGGCAGGCACCTCTTCAGCGATTGAACGCTCGGAAGGATTTATTGCCCGCATGAAGGAAAAGTATCCGGATATCCAGGTTCTCCCTGTCCAGTACAGCGATGGCGATCCGCAAAAAGCGATGGATAAGACCATCGATATGATTCAGGCGAACCCTGACATCGCAGGGATCTATGGTACCAATGAAGGTTCAACTTTGGGGGTTGCTAACGCTATTGATAGTCAAAACCTGAAAGGCAAAGTGAAGGTGATTGGCTTTGACAGTACCGAGGCGATTATTGCCTTCCTGAAGTCCGGAGTTATCCAGGGCTTTGTGGTACAGGATGCCTATCAGATTGGCTATCAGGGTATCAAAACGCTGAATGCCGCAGTGTCGGGTCAGTCCGTACCGAAAGAGATCGATATTCCCGTGAAATTTGTTAACGCGAAGAACATTAACACGCCGGAAATCGAGAAGTTATTGCACCCATTCGGTAAGAAATAAGCCCGTTGGGGCGAAACTCTCGCCCCATTTTTAGCCAGCGTCAGGGAGTTACTATGAGCAGTGGATATTTCCTCGGTGTGGATGTCGGTTCCGCAAGCGTCAGGGCCGGTGTATTTGATGCCAGCGGCAAGCGCCTGGCCTTTGCGACTTTCCCTATCTCGCAGTTTCGACCAGGCCCGGAGCGAGTGGAGCAATCTTCTGCTGAAATCTGGCTGCAGGTTTGCAGTGCGGTGAAAGGGGCTGTGTCGTCAGCCGGCGTTCCTGCAGAGGAGATCCGTTCACTGGGTTTTGATGCCACCTGTTCTCTGGTCGCGCTGGATAAGCAAGGGCAGGGGCTGGCGGTTTCACCTGGGGAATCGCCGGACCATAACATCATCATGTGGATGGATCACCGTGCAGCGCAAGAGACCCAGTGTATCAATGCGACAAAGGATCCGGCTCTGCGCTACGTAGGTGGTGAAGTCAGTGTAGAAATGGAGCTTCCTAAAGCACTCTGGCTGAAGAATCATTTTCCCGCTACCTGGCAGAGTGCGCATCGCCTCTACGATCTGGCGGATTTTCTGGTCTGGAAAGCCACCGATAATGATGTGGCGGGACTGTGTACCCTGACCTGCAAATGGAACTATCTGGCACATGAGCAACGCTTTAGCCATTCCCTGCTCGACGCTGTTGAATTAACCGATCTACTGGGCAAAATTCCGTCTCGGATCCTGCCGCCGGGAGCTGCTGTTGGTACGCTTAGCCCAGAAGCTGCACAGGCGTTGGGGCTGACGACAGCAGTAGTGGTCGCTAGTGGAATGATTGATGCCCATGCTGGCGGAGTTGCACTTGCTGGTGCTCAGCCTGCGGGAACGCTGGCGCTGATTAGCGGAACGTCAAATTGCCATATGTTATGCAGCGCACAGGAAATTCATACGCCGGGTGTATGGGGGCCGTATTGGTCCGCCATGTTGCCAGGCTACTGGCTGACGGAAGGTGGGCAGAGTGCTGCCGGTGCGTTAGTTGACTGGACACTTCAGGAGTCAGGAGCCAGCGCCGAGCTGTTTCGTAAAGCCGAAGCGCGGGGCTGTCATCCGATCGTTTTAGTGAATGAATGGGTTGCTGCGCTGGAAGAAAATGAATCGGAGCCGGGGCGCTATCTGCATGTATTGGCCGATCACCACGGAAACCGTTCACCGCGAGCAAGACCCGATGCCAGGGGCAGCGTCTGCGGTTTGACTCTTGAGCGAGGAGAGGGACAGCTTGCCCGCTTGTATCTGGCGACATTACAGGCGATCGCCTGCGGTACGCGGCATATTATGGAAGTGATGCGCGAAAACGGCCATACCATTTCTCGACTGACGCTGTGTGGCGGCGCTACGCATAATCCTTTGTGGCTGCGAGAGTATGCCGATGCTACCGGATGCGATATCCATCTGATGCAGGAAGAAGATGCCGTGACATTAGGCGCGGCGATTACCGGCGCGGTCGCAAGCGGCGCGTGGTCGAATTTTCCAGCAGCGTGCCAGGCGATGGTTACGCCAGGTGAAGTGATTAAGGCAAATCCACAGCGGCAGGACTTTTATACCCGCAAATATCAGGCTTATCTTACAATGTGGGATCAACAGCAGGCGCTTAACCAACTGATGCAGTAAGACAAAAGTTTAAAATACTTTTATGATTGTGAATGGACGTTTTGGATGTGGACTGGGGCATATAGATGGCTAAAACAGTAGAACAGATAGCCAGCGATCTGAATTTATCGGTTACGACCGTGCGACTGGTGCTGAATGGGAAAGCTGAGCAATATCGGATCAGCGTCAAAACCCAGACTCGCATTAATGAATACGTTGAGCGATATGGTTACGTGATAAACCATTCGGCCCGTAGCCTGAAACTCAATAAAACGGATACGCTGGGTCTGATTGTGCCCAATATTTCCAACGTCTTTTTTGCCACGCTCGCAGAAAAACTCGAGCAACGCTGTCGTCGCTCTGGATATCAGCTAACGATTAGCTGTACCTACGATGATGTGGATTACGAAAACAAATTAACCAAAGCGTTAATTGCACGCAATGTTGACGGTCTCTTTATTGTTCCTTCGACATTAGAAAATCAGCAACACCATTTACGCCAGGTCAGAAAACCAATGGTGTTACTTGACCGTGATTTTAAGTACACCGATAACGCGCTGGTTGAAAGTCATAATATTTTGGGTGGTGAAAAGCTGACGCAAAGTTTGTTTGACGCGGGGAAATCGCCAATCTGGTTTTTAGTGGGGGATACCGGTCTGCCCAGTATCGGCGATCGTTTGAAAGGTTACCTAAATGCGTTGAGTAAAAATGGTATTTCTCATCAGGATTGGGTGCGTGAAGGCCCGGACAATACCCCGGATGGTGGCTATCGACTCATGGACAAACTGATCAACGAGCAGGGCTGCCCTCAGGCGTTTATCGCCTCGTCGTTACCCGTGCTGGAAGGTGCAGTTATCGCGATTCGCAACCGTTTTGGTGTTATTCCACCTGATATCAATATTGGGACATTCGATGAACATCCGATGTTGGGATTCCTGGCCAATAATGTCTGGTCAATGCAGCAGGACGAAAATGTCTGGGCAGAAAAAGCATTCGATATGATGATGAGTGCAATTGACGATCAGCCAATTAAAGAAACGGTAAAAGTTGAGATGAAACTTATTAAGCGTGTCAGACAGAAATAACACGTAGCTCTACACGTCATCCTTCAAGCTGCCTCCGCGTTGGCTGCGTTCGCTCACTTGCCGTCTTGACGCAATTTGAATGATTTTGTGTATGTACCAAAAATAATTCAGCCTACTGAATCTGAATAATAATATTCAGTGGTTGCTCATATCTGAAACCTGACCGCGTCTTATTCTGCGGGTGCATTATTTCGCAATAAAGACGAGGGGAAACTGTACCCGGAGATTCATTATGGAAAGAATGCGTTTATCTCGAGAAATTATTGAAACCTGCCTTGAAATGACCAGCCTTGGACTGAATCAGGGAACGGCGGGAAATGTGAGTGCACGTTATGAGAACGGAATGTTGATCACGCCCAGCGGTATTCCTTATGAAAGACTCACAGAAAATATGATCGTGTATGTCGATAACGACGGTAATTATGATAAAGGACAATTACCTTCCAGCGAATGGCGTTTTCATCTGGCTGCCTACCAGACACGGCCAGATGCTAATGCGGTCGTGCATAATCATGCGATTCATTGCACTGCGGTGTCGATTCTGAACCGTCCAATCCCTGCCATTCACTACATGATTGCGGCTGCCGGAGGTAACTCCATTCCATGTGCGCCGTATGCGACATTTGGTACTCGCGAACTGTCAGAGCATGTGGTTGTTGCCCTGCAAAACCGTAAAGCCACACTGTTGCAGCATCATGGGCTGATTGCCTGCGAGGCGAATCTGGAAAAAGCCTTGTGGCTGGCACAAGAAGTGGAAGTTCTGGCCCGTCTTTATCTGAGCACGCTGGCGATTGTCGATCCCGTTCCGGTACTGGATGATGAAGAAATCGCTATTGTGCTGGAGAAATTCAAATCCTATGGATTACGTATTGAAGAGTAATTTCGCATAGCGAAAGGAGAAAAACGATGGCGAACAGAATGATTCTGAACGAAACGGCATGGTTTGGCCGGGGAGCTGTTGGGGCGTTAACCGATGAGGTCATCCGCCGTGGTTACCATAAAGCGCTGATTGTGACAGATGCTAATCTGGTGCAGTGTGGTGTTGTCGATAAGGTAACATCGCGGATGGACGCAGCTGGTCTGGAATGGGACATTTTTTCCGGCGTAATGCCCAATCCAACCATTGCGGTGGTACAAGAAGGGCTGAGTGTCTTCCAGAAAAGTGGTGCAGACTATCTGATAGCCATTGGTGGCGGTTCGCCGCAGGATACCTGTAAGGCTATTGGCATTATCCATAATAACCCTGAGTTTGCCGATGTACGCAGTCTGGAAGGGTTATCGCCAACGCGCTTCCCGAGCGTACCGGTTATGGCAATCCCCACTACGGCGGGGACGGCAGCAGAAGTGACCATTAACTACGTGATCACGGATGAGGAGAACAGGCGTAAGTTTGTTTGTGTCGATCCGCATGATATCCCGCAGGTGGCGTTTATTGATGCGGATATGATGGATGGCATGCCTGCCGCATTAAAGGCTGCGACCGGCGTTGATGCGCTGACCCACGCCATTGAAGGCTACATCACGCGTGCAGCATGGGCGTTAACGGATGCGCTGCACATTAAAGCTATTGAGATTATTGCCAGTGCGTTACGCGGTTCAGTTGCCGGAGACCTTCAGGCGGGTGAAGCGATGGCGCTGGGCCAGTACGTTGCGGGAATGGGGTTCTCAAACGTCGGTCTGGGGCTGGTGCATGGTATGGCGCACCCGTTGGGGGCGTTTTATAACACACCGCACGGCGTCGCCAATGCTATTTTGTTGCCGCATGTAATGCAGTACAACGCTGAATTTACTGGAGAAAAATTCCGTGATATCGCCCGGGCGATGGGTGTGAAGGTGGAAAATCTGACTCTGGAAGAGGCACGCAAAGCCGCCGTTGATGCGGTGTTTGGGCTTAACCGTGACGTGGGGATCCCGCTGCACTTACGTGACGTTGGCGTGCGTAAAGACGATATATCGGCGCTGGCGCAGGCGGCATTCGATGATGTTTGTACCGGTGGAAATCCGCGTGAAGCGAGCCTTGCCGATATTGTCGAGTTGTACCATATGGCCTGGTAGTTCTTATGTACGTATCCGGCTTACAGTTTGTTGGTTCTGTAAGCCGGATGAGCGCAGCCACACGGCAATTCATTTATCATCGTATCAGCCGAAGTTGCTGCAAATTCCCGTCGATATGTAAATCCGTTTGCAACCGGGCGATATCGCGGCAAAGAAATGCCATCTCTTTGTGCGCCTCCAGTTTCTTACGCCATTTTTCAGGCACATTATCGAGATGGGCGTAAATCCCTTCCAGATGTTGAAACTGAACTAACAACTGGGTTGCGCTTTTAGGACCAATGCCTGCGACGCCAGGTACTTTTGAACTGCTTATCCCCGCCAGTCCCCAGTAATCCGGTAACTGCTGAGGCAGTACGCCAAACTCTTTCTCAATGAACGGTGCATCCAGCCAGCGCTTTTGAAAATAATCGCGTATACGCAGCGTCGGGGAGAGCAACTGACAGTAGCCTTTATCGGTCGAGACAATGGTAGCCTGATGCCCGGCCTGGGTGACTTTTACTGCCAGGGTTGCGGCCAAATCGTCAGCCTCATTACCACTTGAGACCCAGCAGCAGACCCCACGCTGCTCAAAAGCGGTGCGTAAGGCGGACATTTCATTATGTAATTCGTCGGGCATCGGTGGACGGCCCGCTTTGTAGTCGGGCAGTCGTTGGTGACGCCAGCCGCTGTTACGTGCTTCATCATCAAATACTGCAACAGCATGCGTGGGCTGGCTGTGCACAATTAATTGATCGAGCGCGTGCTGGCATGTCTCCACACAGGGTGAACCCTGAACCGCATGAATGCGGCGGATGAGATTCAGTGCATCAACGATAAGCAGATGGACGGCCACAATGTTCTCCCTTACAAATCAGGGTGTAGGGTAACATTCACGGCGAAGCGAGGCTAATATCAGAAATCAACATTTTGCCGGATGGCGGTTAACGCCAGTCCGGCAATCTGAAGAGAATTAATCGCAGGTAACAATCTTCATTGCCAGGCCGCCGCGAGAAGTTTCGCGGTACTTGGCGTTCATGTCTTTACCCGTTTCGTACATGGTCTCGATAACTTTATCGAGGCACACGCGCGGCTCGCTGGTACGGCGCAGCGCCATACGTGCAGCATTAACCGCTTTCACGGAGGCAATGGCATTACGTTCAATGCACGGTACCTGAACCTGACCGGCAACCGGATCGCAGGTTAAACCGAGGTTGTGTTCCATACCGATTTCCGCGGCGATACATACCTGCGTTGGGCTACCGCCCAGCAGTTCAGCCAGACCCGCCGCCGCCATTGAACATGCTACGCCGACTTCACCCTGGCAACCGACTTCAGCACCTGAGATAGAGGCGTTCATCTTGTATAGTGAACCAATGGCGCTTGCGACCAGCATATAGCGTGCCAGTGAGTTAGCGTTCACTTCGCGGATGAACTTGTCGTAATACGCCAGCACAGCCGGAACAATCCCGCACGCACCGTTAGTCGGTGCAGTGACCACGCGTCCACCGGCAGCATTTTCTTCATTAACCGCCAGCGCGAACATGTTGATCCAGTCAACAACCGCCATCGGATCGGTGGTGGTTTTATCGCTGCTAACCAGCATACGACGCAGCGCTGCCGCTCGACGTGGAACGCGCAGTTTGCCCGGCAACACGCCTTCTGTGGTGATGCCACGTTCAATTCCGCTACGCATGACTTCCCAGACGTTGGCAAAGTGCTGTTCCAGCTCTTCTTTGCTGTGTAACGCCAGTTCGTTTTGCATCATCAGACCGGAAAGTGACAGGCCAGTTTCCTGGCAATGTCTTTGCAGATCGGCTGCGGATTTATACGGGTACGGCACATTTACCGGCGAGTTATTCGGTAAACCAAAGTGTTCTTCATCAACGATAAATCCACCGCCAATGGAATAGTAGGTCTGGCTGTATATGGCCTTTTCACCCGCCAGCGCAGTAATTCGCATCCCGTTTTCGTGCAGAGACAGATTATCTGTATGGAAATTCATGCACTTATCGACCGGGAACTCAACTTCATGCTGACCGTCTGCCAGCAGCAAACGTCCATGAGTATTAACATCCTGGATGAATCCCGGGATGGAGTCGATGTCTACGGTATCCGGCAGATTACCCGCCAGGCCCATAATAATCGCGATGTCGGTGTGGTGGCCTTTCCCCGTCAGAGACAGAGAACCATAAACATCAACCACTACGCGGGTTACGTCAGTGAGTATTCCGCGTGCAATCAGGTCGTCCGTGAATTGTTTGCCTGCTTTCATTGGGCCTACAGTATGGGAACTGGAAGGGCCAATGCCGATTTTGAAGATATCGAATACGCTAATCATTAGGCGTCCATTGTGTAACGAGGTGCGCCGCACGAGGGCGGCGCAGGGGATTAACTAAACAGCGAGTAGAAAATAGCGGAGATTGCAATCAGGCCCATAATCACAACGAAGACGTTGCTGATATGACCGCTGTACTTACGCATTGCCGGTACTTTCTGAATCGCATACATCGGCATCAGGAACAGAATCATCGCGATGATTGGGCCACCCAGGGTCTCAATCATACCGAGGATGCTCGGGTTCAGCGTTGCCACAATCCAGGTGGTTACCAGCATGAACAGCGCAGTGATTTTGTTCAGTTTGTTGATTTCGATGGATTTGCCTTTGCTACGCAGAGACTTAATTACCATACCGTTGAAACCTTCACGTGCGCCCAGGTAGTGGCCGAGGAAGGATTTGGTGATAGCAATAATCGCGATGATCGGTGCCATCCAGGCAATGATCGGCGCGTTAAAGTGGTTCGCCAGGTAAGACAGGATGGAGATGTTCTGCTCTTTCGCCGCAGCCAGATCCGCCGGGGTCAGGCTAAATACGCAGCTGAAGACGAAGAACATAACGGTCAATACCATCATGATGTGAGCGAATGCCAGGATCTTAGAACATTTCTTCTCAGCTTCATCACCGTACTCTTCACGCTTCGCTACGGCGAAGGAGGAGATGATCGGGGAGTGGTTGAAGGAGAACACCATTACCGGGATTGCCAGCCACAGGGTCAACAACAGGCCATTGCCGGTGGTTGCAGCAGAGTCAAAAGACAGAGTTTCCAGAACCGCACCGCTCCACTGAGGGATCAGGTACAGAGCCAGCAGCATCAATGCAGCAACGAACGGGAACACCAGGATGCTCATCGCTTTCACGATCATCTGCTCACCGAAGCGAACAATGGTCATCATGCCGACAATCAGGATCAGAGAAAGGATCGCGCGCGGCGGTGGGGTAATTGCTAGCTGATGGGTCAGGAAGCTTTCTACTGTGTTAGTGATAGCAACGCTGTACACCAACAGAATTGGGTAAATAGCGAAGAAGTAGAGCAGAGTGATCAGCTTACCCGCGCCAATGCCAAAGTGTTCTTCTACAACTTCGGTAATGTCTTCACCCGGATTTTTACCGGATAACACGAAGCGAGTCAGGCCACGGTGAGCAAAGAAGGTCATCGGGAAGGCAAGAATGGCCATGATAATCAGCGGGATCATACCGCCAACGCCTGCGTTAATTGGCAGGAATAATACACCCGCGCCAATCGCCGTGCCGTAAAGGCCCAACATCCACATGGTGTCTGTCTTGCGCCATGCGCTGCGGGTCTGGCCCGTAACGATAGTGCTGGTTTGCGTGTTTTCCATCTATTTCTCCTGGAGGAAGCTTAAAAAGTCAGGTTTGGGTTCAATCCAATGAAAAAAGACCCGACTGTAAAACGAAATTCGTTTAGCGATTTTTTATATAATTTTTCGCCGTAATAATTTTCGGGCGGAAAGATACATTTTAGTTATGAATGTATCAGTGATCGCGATCTCAAATGCAATAATCCACCTTTTATGTGGATAAATTTGGACCATTAATCTGTTAAAAAATAGTCAAAGCGAATTTACGGGCGCGAAGGCTACCATTAACGACATATGCCATGAAAGGTAAGGCGAGAAGATACGAGCGTTGCGCTGTAAAAACTGTCATTTTTAGTGAATTCTGGCGACTAATAATAATTTGCGGCGATAAATCACGGTCGGCTTCGTAAGGTAAACGTTTGCGTGTTGAGGCTTTTTTGAGGAGATATTATTGGTATTTATGTGTTGGAGTTGTGCTATGTGACTGGTATCACTAAAAAAGCCGGGAGGCAGAGGTGCCAATCCCGGCTTGTATATGGACAAATCTGTCACCGCGATAGCAGCGTCAATCTGTCGTTGGAGGTTAAGCGCAGATCTCGTAGCAAGGGATATACGCAGTACCAGGTAGCTTCATACGATGTTGCGCAACAAAGCCCTGCAGGAGATCGTCCATGCGCCGCATCATCTCGCGGTCACCGTGGATTTTGTACGGGCCAAACTCTTCAATGGCACGGATGCCAACTTCTTTCACGTTACCCGCAACAATACCGGAGAACGCACGACGCAGGTCAGCCGCCAGCACTTCAACGGGCTGGTCAGGATACAGTTTCAGATTGGCCATGTTTTCATGGGACGGCTCGAACGGCATCTGCAAGTCAGGTGCGATACGAATCGACCAGTTGAAACTGTAGGCATCTCCGGTGTCGCGGCGATTCTCTTTCACCAGCGGCATCGCTTTTTTCATCAAGCGCGCTACTTCCGAAGCATCATCAATGATGATGCGGTAGTGACGACGAGCATTTTCTCCCAGCGTGTGCACGATAAACTCATCCAGGACCCGGAAGTAATCCGCACTCTCTTTAGGACCGGTCAGGATCAGTGGCAGAACCTGATCTTTGTTGGCCGGATTCATCAGGATCCCCAACAGATACAGCAGCTCTTCCGCTGTACCTACGCCACCAGGGAAAATGATAATACCGTGCGCAATACGTACAAACGCTTCCAGACGTTTTTCAATGTCCGGCATGATAATGAGTTCGTTAACCAGCGGGTTAGGCGGCTCAGCGGCAATGATTGATGGCTCAGTCATACCGATAAAGCGGCTGTCTCTGTAGCGCTGTTGGGCGTGGCCGACCGCAGCACCTTTCATCGGGGCTTCCATCGCTCCTGGACCACAACCGGTACAGATGTTCAGTTCACGCAGACCCAGTTGAGTGCCGACGCGGCGGGCATAAAGGTACTCATTTTCGTTAATCGAGTGACCGCCCCAGCAGACGACCATATTCGGCGCTTCACCGACGTGCAGCGCTCGGGCGTTACGCAGGATTGAGAAGACCAGGTTAGTGATGTGCACTGAGCTTTCAAGATCCAGATGTTGAAAGCGACCGGCGTTACTGATCTGTCCGTTGACAAAAAGAATATCGCGCAGCACGGCAAACAGGTTGGCCTGTAGCGCGCGAATAATACGTCCATCAACAAACGCATCTTCAGGTGGGTTAATCAGCTCCAGCTTCACGCCACGTTCGCGGCGTAGCACGTTAATGTCGAAACTTTCAAAACGTGACAGCAGCTCTTTGCTGTTGTCAGTCAAACTGCCGGAGTTCAGGACGGCAAGAGAACAGTTACGAAACAGTTGATACAGGTCGCTGCTGGCCGTGCGTTTAAGCATATCGACTTCCAGCTGCGACAACATGTCCATTGAGCCAAGGGGGCTAATATGTGTAATCAAGTAAACTCCTTACGGGACGAGAGACATCATCCTCTATTGATTACAATAGCCCTGGCTTATGATCTTTCACAACCTTGCGTGCGGAATCCGACACGCAAAATTGAGAAAAAAGATTACTGACGTACCAGTCTGCCGATGGCGGGGACAAAATTGGTGTTAGTTCGCCACGGATTAATGTCCAGGCCGCCACGTCGAGTGTAGCGCGCGTAGACGCTCAGTTTTTCCGGCTGGCAGAAGCGCAGAATGTCATTGAAAATGCGTTCCACGCACTGCTCGTGGAATTCATTGTGATGGCGGAAAGAGACCAGATAACGCAACAGCTTCTCGCGATCGATTTTCCGTCCACGGTACTGAATCTGTATGGAGCCCCAGTCCGGCTGATGAGTGATCAGACAGTTGGATTTCAGCAAGTGGCTGACCAGGGTTTCTTCCACCGCTTTCTCACCGCTAACGGCATTTTCCAGATACTCTGTACTGAATTCGTAGTTGTCGATAACGATGTCCTGGTCATCGATGCAGGTACCGTTGAAATGGGCAATAGGTTGCCCTTCCAGTTCGTCAATACGATAGAGTGCCACGCTGACATCACCCTGAGCGCAGGCGCGCAGATCGTTTTCCAGCGTCTGGCGAACCGCATCCCAGGAGTCAAACCGGGTTTGGTTGTAGCTGTTCAGATAGAGCTTAAAGCTTTTCGATTCAATCAGATTAACGCTGGTGTAATCCAGTTCAACATGACCGACGGCAACCTGCGGCAAGCCGTTAGCATTCAGCCAGGACAGTTCATACAGCGTCCAGATATCGGCACCGTGAAAAGGCAGGTTATCGGCCTTTAAATCCAGCGGGTCGCGGTTCAGGCTGCGCGGAACGCCCTGCAACAGACTGGCATCGTAATTATCCCGGTAATCTGTTGATTTTCCGAGAGTCAGGCCATCAAGCGCCTGATGGTTTTCATAAGAAGACATGTTTCACCGTCATAAACCAGATACACTATGCGACAAGTGTATCCTGGCTTTTGTGAAGAGAGAAATCAGTGGACGAATTGACTGCGCAGGCGTTGACAGCCTTTACGACACGTTATTGCGACGCATGGCATGAACAAAATAACAGTTGGCCGTTGAGCGAAGAGCTGTACGGCGTTCCTTCTCCGTGCATTATTTCTTCCACCAATGATGCGGTGTACTGGCAACCCCAACCCTTTGTGGGAGACGCCAACGTAAATGCGGTTGAACGCGCCTTTGATATTGTGATACAACCCGCTATTCATGCTTTTTATACCACCCAGTTTGCCGGGGATATGCACGCGCAGTTTGCAGATGAAAAGCTGACATTGCTGCAAACCTGGAGTGAAGATGACTTCAGGCGTGTTCAGGAAAACCTGATCGGCCATCTGGTTACGCAAAAGCGACTCAAGTTATCGCCTACGCTTTTTATTGCCACACAAGAAAATGAACTTGATGTCATTTCCGTGTGCAACCTGTCAGGAGAAGTGTGCAAAGAAACGCTGGGTACCCGTAACAGAACGGTACTGGCGGCTTCGCTTGCGGAATTTCTCACTCAACTTAAGCCTGTTCTGTAGTCCAGTTTGCCCTGAACCGTGTGAGAGATCTCTTACAAACCCTGTAGGAGATTGCCAGGTAATAAGTAAAGGTTTAGTTGTTCCATTTAACACTAATTTTATGTAAATCAACGTATTACTATCTTACTACCCGCTTTCATATGAAAAAAAGCTTAAGGGGTTGTCTGTAAGTGTCTTGTAAGATAAGGCGAAACAGGCGATTCTATCTCTGTCGACAAGGAGTCGCACAACGAAGTGAACATCAGGATGATGACACTTCTGCAGGACACACCAGGATGGTGTTGCAAGGACAGGCTTCAGGATGAAGCAAAGAGGAAAACGCTGGATGCGTTAAAGGACACCTCCAGGAAGGAGAACGAGAGCCGGTCAGGATAGCCGGTGGGTCAGGATGGCCAGGGACACTTCAGGATGAAGTTTTCACATCGGGGTGGTGTGAGCAGGATGCAAACGTTCAGGACGAACAGGTCGAAAGACCACAGGAAAAGTTGTCACGGATGAGCAGGGAGCACTAAAAGTAGCTGGAATGCTGCGAAACGAACCGGGAGCACTGTTTTTACAGTGCTCCCTTTTTTTATTTCCTTCTCACAAGTGCTATTCTTCGCGCCAGATTTTTCATCATTGAGGTTAATTTCATGACGACTCATGACCGTGTGCGCGAGCAGTTACATGCGCTAGAAGCGTTGCTGCGTGAACATAATCACTGGCGGATGGATGAGCCAGAGGAGCATCTGTTTACCAGCACGCAGCCTTTTTGTATGGATACCATGGAACCAGTTGAATGGCTGCAATGGGTGTTGATTCCCCGCATGCATGCCCTGCTGGATAATGCTCAGCCGCTTCCGGAGGCATTTGCCATCTCGCCGTATTACGAAATGGCGCTGGCAGCCGATCATCCGCAGCGTGAGGTTATTCTGATGGCATTGCAGGATCTGGATGCGCTGTTTACAAGCGATAACATCTGATGCTGGAAATACTCTATCAGGATGAATGGCTGGTTGCTGTAAATAAACCTTCTGGCTGGCTGGTCCACCGTAGTTGGCTCGACCGTGACGAGAAAGTGGTGGTGATGCAAACGGTGCGCGACCAGATTGGTCAGCATGTTTTTACCGTTCATCGCCTCGACAGACCGACATCTGGTGTGCTGCTGATGGGGTTATCCAGTGAAGCCGGGCGTCTGTTGTCGCAGCAGTTTGAGCAGCATCAAATCCAGAAACGTTACCATGCGATTGTGCGCGGCTGGCTGATGGATGATGCGGTGCTGGATTATCCACTGGTGGAGGAGTTGGATAAAATCGCCGATAAATTTGCCCGCGTGGACAAAGAGCCGCAGCCAGCGGTCACACATTATCGAGGTCTGGCGACGGTTGAAATGCCGGTGGCAACCGGGCGCTATCCGACAACCCGATACGGGCTGGTGGAGCTTGATCCTCAAACAGGGCGTAAGCATCAACTCAGACGCCATCTTGCTCACTTGCGCCATCCTATAATTGGCGACAGTAAGCATGGAGATTTGCGGCAAAATCGCAGTGCTGCAGAGCATTTCGGTTGCCAGCGATTAATGCTGCATGCCAGCCAGCTTGAACTTATTCATCCGTTTACCGGGGAGCCGCTGGTTATTCGCGCCGGACTTGACGAGGTCTGGATGCAGGCGTTATCACAGTTTGGCTGGCGTGGACTTCTCCCTGAGAATGAAAGGGTTGAGTTAAGCGAGCCGTCGGGTCAGGATGAGCAGATAGATTCTTAATTCAGGGAGACAAAGGGTATGGCGGAAATTGGTATTTTTGTCGGCACGATGTACGGAAACGCGCTGCTGGTAGCCGAAGAGGCCGAAGCGATCCTTACTGCGCAGGGTCATAAAGCCACGGTGTTTGAAGATCCTGAGCTGACTGACTGGCAGGCGTATCAGGAAAAATATGTACTGGTAGTAACCTCAACAACCGGACAAGGGGATCTTCCCGACAGCATTGTGCCGCTGTTTCAGGGGATTAAAGATAATCTTGGTTTCCAGCCAAATCTGCGTTACGGCGTGATTGCACTGGGTGACAGTAGCTACGTTAATTTCTGCAATGGCGGAAAACAGTTTGACGCTTTGCTACAGGAGCAGAGCGCCCAGCGCGTGGGTGAGATGCTGCTGATTGATGCCAGTGAGCACCCTGAGCCGGAAAGTGAATCCAATCCCTGGGTAGAAAACTGGGGAACCCTCCTGTCTTAAGGTTCACCCTCCCCCTACCGGGAGGGTGCCTTGCCTGTGCCAGCAAGCAAAAGAACGACCCGTTTCTATCCTAATAAAACTGAATCGTGTTAGCTTCGGGCAAATGCCAGTAAAAGCCTTTCATTTGAAAGGGGTTTTACTGGCGTTTTCATAGGGTCAAGCGACCTGTTTCACACTCCTCTCTTTTCACGCCTGACATTCTCCTTTTCAACCCATCGGATTTCATTTCCGTGAAGTTGCTTCCAGTACCCTGGGCTTTTGCCACAAACATACGTGATACGCTGCCAAAATGTTGTGTTGTTGCACGGTGAGAGCGCGCGGGACGCTTTTTATACTGCTTATGCCAGTAAATAAAAACGCAGCATGCAAGGCGAACGACCTCATAAAAAGCTGCATATATATGAAACGTCACCTCTGATTCCCTACCGGTTGTGCAGTTCAGAGTGAGCGTGGCTAACACGAAAATTCAGGAGTGCAACAATGAGTTCATTAAGTCAGGCAGCGAGCAGTGCGGAAAAACGCACAAATGCTCGCTACTGGATAGTGGTGATGCTGTTTATCGTCACATCCTTCAACTACGGCGATCGCGCTACCTTATCGATTGCTGGTTCAGAAATGGCCAAAGACATTGGCCTGGATGCGGTTGGCATGGGATATGTTTTCTCTGCCTTCTCATGGGCTTATGTTATCGGCCAGATCCCCGGCGGCTGGCTGCTCGACCGCTTCGGTTCAAAACGTGTCTATTTCTGGTCCATCTTTATCTGGTCCATGTTTACCCTGTTGCAGGGCTTCGTCGACATCTTTAGCGGCTTCGGCATCATCGTTGCGCTGTTCACTCTGCGATTCCTGGTTGGTCTCGCTGAAGCGCCTTCATTCCCCGGTAACAGTCGAATCGTCGCGGCCTGGTTCCCGGCACAGGAAAGGGGAACGGCGGTCGCTATCTTCAACTCTGCACAGTACTTTGCCACCGTTATCTTCGCTCCGATTATGGGCTGGCTGACTCATGAAGTGGGTTGGTCACACGTGTTCTTCTTTATGGGGGGCCTCGGGATCGTGATTAGCTTTATCTGGTTGAAGGTTATCCACGAACCGAACCAGCATCCTGGCGTGAACCAAAAAGAGCTTGAGTATATTGCCGCAGGTGGCGCGCTGATCAACATGGATCAGGCCGCAGCCAAAGCCAAAGTTCCGTTCAGCGTGAAGTGGGGGCAAATTAAGCAACTGATTGGCTCTCGTATGATGGTAGGTATCTATATCGGTCAGTACTGTATTAACGCCCTGACCTACTTTTTCATTACCTGGTTCCCAGTTTATTTGGTGCAGGCACGCGGCATGTCGATTCTGAAAGCGGGGTTTGTCGCCTCGGTGCCGGCGATTTGCGGCTTCGCTGGTGGCGTGCTCGGCGGCATTATTTCCGACTGGCTGATGCGCCGTACTGGTTCGCTGAATATCGCCCGTAAAACGCCAATTGTTATGGGGATGCTGTTATCGATGGTGATGGTGTTCTGTAACTACGTCAACGTTGAATGGATGATCATCGGCTTTATGGCACTGGCCTTCTTTGGCAAAGGTATTGGGGCGCTGGGTTGGGCGGTGATGGCTGATACCGCACCAAAAGAGATCAGCGGCCTGAGCGGTGGCCTGTTCAATATGTTCGGTAACATCTCCGGCATCGTGACGCCTATTGCCATCGGCTACATCGTTGGCACCACTGGCTCGTTCAACGGCGCATTGATTTACGTGGGTGTTCACGCGCTGATTGCCGTACTGAGCTATCTGGTGCTGGTGGGCGATATTAAGCGTATCGAACTGAAACCTGTAGCAGGGCAATGATCATGACAACACAATCGAGTCCCGTAATTACCGACATGAAGGTCATCCCGGTGGCCGGGCATGACAGCATGCTGCTTAATATTGGCGGCGCGCACAACGCACATTTTACCCGCAACATCGTCGTTCTCACCGACAACGCTGGGAATACCGGCGTCGGTGAAGCGCCGGGCGGGGAAGTGATTTATCAGACGCTGGTAGACGCCATCCCGATGGTATTGGGCAAGGAGGTCGCCCGGCTGAATAAAGTGGTCCAGCAGGTACATAAAGGAAATCAGGCGGCTGACTTTGACACCTTTGGTAAAGGCGCCTGGACCTTTGAGCTGCGAGTCAACGCGGTGGCGGCGCTGGAAGCTGCGCTGTTGGATCTGCTGGGCAAAGCGCTCAATGTACCGGTCTGCGAACTGTTAGGGCCGGGTAAACAGCGCGACGCGGTGACCGTACTTGGCTATTTGTTCTATGTCGGCGATCGCACAAAGACCGATTTACCGTATCTGGAAAGTACTCCGGGTAATCATGAATGGTATCACCTGCGCCACCAGCAAGCGATGAACAGCGATGCGGTAGTACGTCTGGCAGAAGCGTCGCAGGATCGCTACGGTTTTAAAGATTTCAAACTCAAAGGCGGTGTGCTGCCAGGTGAGCAGGAAATTGAAACCGCACGTGCGCTGAAAAAACGCTTCCCAGACGCACGTATTACGGTCGATCCCAACGGTGCCTGGCTACTGGATGAAGCTATCTCGCTGTGTAAAGGGTTGAATGATGTTCTGACCTACGCGGAAGACCCATGTGGTGCGGAACAAGGGTTCTCTGGTCGCGAAGTGATGGCGGAGTTCCGTCGTGCGACGGGACTGCCTGTCGCGACTAATATGATCGCCACCAACTGGCGTGAAATGGGTCATGCAGTGATGCTCAACTCTGTGGATATTCCGCTGGCCGATCCGCACTTCTGGACGCTTTCTGGCGCGGTGCGCGTGGCACAGTTGTGCGATGACTGGGGCCTGACCTGGGGTTGCCACTCGAATAACCACTTCGATATATCGCTGGCGATGTTTACCCATGTTGGTGCTGCTGCACCGGGCAATCCGACGGCTATCGACACGCACTGGATCTGGCAGGAGGGTGATTGCCGCCTGACGAAAAATCCACTGGAAATTAAGAACGGAAAAATTGCTGTTCCGGACGCCCCCGGACTGGGTGTGGAACTGGACTGGGATCAGGTACAAAAAGCACATGAAGCGTATAAGGCGTTGCCCGGTGGCGCGCGTAATGACGCAGGCCCGATGCAGTATTTGATCCCCGGATGGACTTTTGACCGTAAACGTCCCGTTTTCGGCCGTCACTGATTTTGAATAAGGACACAATGATGAGTACACAATTTACTACCCCAGTCGTTACCGCTATGCAGGTTATTCCGGTTGCGGGTCACGACAGCATGCTGATGAATCTGAGCGGCGCGCATGCCCCATTCTTCACGCGTAATATTGTGATTATCAAAGATAACTCCGGCCATACTGGCGTCGGTGAAATTCCCGGTGGCGAGAAAATTCGCAAAACCCTGGAAGATGCGATCCCGCTGGTAGTCGGCAAAGCGCTTGGCGAATATAAAAATGTGCTGAATGCCGTACGCAATACATTTGCCGATCGCGATGCCGGTGGGCGTGGTTTGCAGACCTTCGATCTACGTACCACTATTCACGTTGTTACCGGGATCGAAGCAGCAATGCTGGATCTGCTGGGTCAGCATCTGGGGGTAAACGTGGCCTCTTTGCTGGGCGATGGTCAGCAGCGTAGCGAAGTCGAAATGCTTGGTTATCTGTTCTTTGTTGGCAACCGTAAAGCGACGCCGTTGCCGTATCAGAGCCAGCAGGATGAGCAATGTGACTGGTATCGTCTGCGTCATGAAGAGGCGATGACTCCGGATGCAGTGGTAAGACTGGCAGAAGCGGCGTATGAAAAATATGGCTTCAATGACTTCAAACTGAAAGGCGGCGTGCTGGCAGGGGAAGAAGAGGCTGAATCTATTGTTGCGTTGGCGAAACGCTTCCCACAGGCGCGCGTGACGCTGGATCCAAACGGTGCCTGGTCGCTCAATGAAGCGATCAAAATCGGTAAATACCTGAAAGGCTCGCTGGCCTATGCCGAAGATCCGTGTGGGGCAGAGCAGGGCTTCTCCGGGCGTGAAGTGATGGCAGAATTCCGTCGCGCTACCGGACTGCCGACGGCGACCAATATGATCGCGACCGACTGGCGTCAAATGGGGCATACGCTGTCTCTGCAATCCGTTGATATTCCGCTGGCGGATCCGCATTTTTGGACTATGCAGGGTTCCGTACGCGTGGCGCAGATGTGCCATGAGTTTGGCCTGACATGGGGCTCTCACTCCAATAACCACTTTGATATTTCGCTGGCGATGTTTACCCATGTAGCAGCGGCGGCACCGGGTAAAATTACGGCTATCGACACTCACTGGATCTGGCAGGAAGGCAACCAGCGTCTGACCAAAGAGCCGTTTGAAATTAAAGGTGGCATGGTGCAGGTACCTGCGAAACCGGGGCTGGGCGTGGAACTCGATATGGATCAAGTAATGAAAGCGCACGAACTGTACCAGAAACATGGACTGGGGGCGCGTGACGATGCGATGGGAATGCAGTATCTGATCCCGAACTGGACCTTTGATAATAAACGCCCATGCATGGTGCGCTAAGCGTTATGCCGGTTCTGACAGGAACCGGCACTTCTCCTGTTGTATGCTTAACACCGTCAACATGCGTAAGGATGCTTTATGAAAATAGTGATCGCACCGGACTCCTATAAGGAAAGTTTGAGTGCGCTTGAGGTGGCAACTGCCATTGAGCAGGGGTTTCGTGAAATTTGGCCTGATGCTGATTACGTAAAGATCCCGCTTGCTGATGGTGGCGAGGGAACGGTTGAAGCAATGGTTGCTGCAACGGCAGGTCGCCTTGTTCATGTTGATGTTACTGGTCCTCTGGGAAGCAATGTTCAGGCATTTTATGGCTTATCGGGGGATGCACGTTCCGCGTTTATTGAGATGGCAGCAGCCAGTGGGCTGGAGCTGGTGCCACCGGGTTCACGTGACCCGCTAAAAACGACCTCCTGGGGTACCGGAGAGCTGATACGTCATGCGCTGGATGCGGGGGTTGAGCATATCATCATCGGGATTGGTGGTAGTGCAACAAACGATGGTGGTGCCGGTATGGTGCAGGCACTGGGGGCAAGATTACTGGATGAGCAGAATAACGACATTGCACAGGGCGGTATGGGCCTGGAAGCGCTCGCCAGGATTGATATCTCTCAGTTAGACGCACGTCTTGCCGAGTGTCGCATCGAAGTGGCATGTGATGTGACCAACCCGCTTACTGGTAAAGAGGGGGCCTCTGCGGTATTTGGTCCGCAAAAAGGGGCTACACCCGAAGTGATTGCGCGTTTGGATCAGGCGCTAACGCACTATGCGCATTTGATTGACCGCGATCTGAATGTTGAGGTGCTCGAGCTGGCTGGCGGCGGCGCTGCCGGTGGCATGGGGGCTGCGCTGTATGCGTTTTGTGGCGCTCAGTTACGTTGTGGCATAGAGATCGTAACCGATGCGTTACACCTTGATGACTGCGTCGCAGATGCGGATTTAGTGGTGACCGGCGAAGGGCGTATCGACAGCCAGACGATTCATGGCAAAGTGCCGGTCGGTGTGGCAAACGTTGCAAAGCGTTACAATAAGCCCGTCATTGGTATTGCGGGTAGTCTGACACCGGATGTTGGTGTGGTGCATGAGCATGGTATCGATGCTGTTTTTAGCGTGATTTTTACCATTTGTACGCTGGACGAGGCGCTGGATAATGCGAGCGAAAATGTACGGATGACGGCGCGAAATGTGGCTGCGACGCTTAAAGTGGGGCAACAATTACGTTGAATTATTGGGCCGGATAAGGTGTTTACGCCGCAATCCGGCGATTTACCCGGCGGCACTAAGCTCACCGGGTAGTTAAACCGTTATCCCAACATCTTCTTCGCTTCTCGCGCGACGTTATCCATTTCATCAAGAAGCTCTAAAAATTCAGGTTCCAGATCTTCTTCTTTGGTGCCACTGCGCAACTGCTGCTCAATGAGCTGGCACAGATTCTTCATACGGGGAACGCCGCTATAGCCGCAGCTGCCGTGCAGTTTGTGAATCAAATCCACCAGGCCTTCGGGATTTTCACCTACCAGTTGTTCTTCAATTTTGTTACGAACCTCAGGCAGGAAATCGATCAACATTTGCAGCATATCGCGCGCCAGATCGTTTTTCCCTGCGGCTTGTCTTAATGCCAGTTGCCAGTCGAGCGTGGTGTTCGGGTTGACGACTGGCTCAAGGGGTTCAACGGCAATCGCCCGGGTCAACGCAACTGCTCCGGGCTTGTAGCGTAACAGCAGATTATGCAGCTTATCTTCTTCGATTGGCTTCGCCAGATAATCGTTCATTCCGGCACTGAGTAGCTTCTCTTTTTGACCGGCCATGGCGTGTGCCGTTACGGCAATAACTGGCGTCTGTTGCTGATGAGGAAGTTGATGGATCAGTTCACAAGCGCGTATACCGTCCATATCCGGCATCTGAATATCCATCAGAATCAGATCAAACTGCATCTGCTTGGCGCGATCTACTGCCTGATGTCCGCTGTCACACAGTTCGACGTGCTGCACCTTATCTTCCAGCAATGCGCCGATCAGTTTGAGGTTCGCCGGATTGTCATCCACAGCCATGACGGTCATGGCAATTTTACTCTCATCCATCAGCAGCAGCTCTGCGCTTTGATTCAGATGACAATACTCCGTGAGTGCAGGCAGCAAGCGGGTTGAGGTAAGTGGTTTTAAAAGACACGCCGCAGCGCCGCCTTGTTTTAATTTCTCCGCGTTAATTTGCGCATGGCAAGGAAGCGCCAGTAACAGGAAATCTGACATCGCCGCAGCGCTTGCCAGTCGCTCATGCTGCATTGTGAGCGGTTCACGGAAAGTAACGGGTACGCCGAGTAGCAAAATATCGTAATGATCCGCTGGCAGCGCGGAGAATGACGGGCTGTAAATCACCTCCAGCGGTGTTTCACTTAATATATCCAATGTGCATTGTGCTGCAGTGGCATTGGGTTCAACGTAGGCCAGCCGTTTACCGACCAGGCAACGGGTTGGTGAGCGTTCACTGAGAACGTTAGGATTGAGATCGAGACTGATATGAAACCAGAAAGTGGAGCCGCGATTCGGCTGGCTATGGAACGAAATATCCCCACCCATTTCGTTAACCAGTTTTTGTGTAATCACCAGCCCCAGCCCGGTGCCACCGTGGCGTCGTGAAATACTGGCATCCGCCTGGCGGAAGGCCTGGAACAGACGGGACTGATCTCGTTCCGGAATACCAATGCCGGTATCGCGGATTTGTACTTCGATTTGTACCTTGGTATTACTGAGGGAGCGTTTCTCGACCAGAATGTCGATATTACCGCTCTCGGTAAATTTGATGGCATTCCCGACCAGATTGGTAATGACCTGCTGTAAGCGCAGCGGATCGCCGATTACATTGTCTGGCACATCATTCTTAATATTAAGCGTCAGCTCAAGCCCTTTATCATGGGATGAGTGTGCCAGAAGTGTTACGACATCATCCAGCGTACTGCGCAGAGGAAAGGGGATACTTTCCAGGATCAGCTTACCTGCTTCCAGTTTGGAGAAGTCGAGTACGTCATTGATGATAGCCAACAGATTGTTGGCAGAGCGCTCAATCGTATTCAGGTGATCCCGTTGCGTGGTGTTTAACTCAGTTTTTAACGTCAGGCGTGTAAAACCAATGACGCCATTAAGCGGCGTACGCAGTTCATGCGACATGTTTGCCAGAAACTCAGATTTAATGCGCGCAGCTTCCTGGGCGCGCTTCTTCGCCAGATCCAGTTCGACGTTCTGAATCTCCATTTGCTCCAGAGTTTCACGCAGGTCGGAGGTGGCCTGATCAATATTGTGCTGCATCTCTTCATGATAGGCGGCGAGAGACATCGCCATTGAGTTGATGCCATTCTTCAGCATATCCAGCTCACCCAACATGAATCCTTCTACCCGGCTGTCGAGTTGCCCTCTTCGTATACGGTCGACGGTATTCACCATGTTGCGGATAGGCCCGGTGACGTCACGCATCAGACGCCAGCCGAAAATTAACGCAATACCAATACAAAACAGCATCATAACGCTGGAGATGAAGATCTCTTTGTACTGTTGTAGCCGCACTGATTTGAGGTCTAACTCAAGTGCCACGTATCCCAGCATGTTTTTCGTATTTTTCGCATCGCTAATGGCAGATTCATCCGGAGAATAGCTTTCCGATATAATAGGGGTACGCAGGATCATGATATCCCCGAGCCGGGTAACGCTCAGCTTGCGGGGAAACGGCTCGCCGGTAGCAAGCTGCATTTCCGATGGATCGAGATGAAAGTTTGATGTGACGAACAATCGGTTATTTTCGTCATAGACAGAAATTGCCCGCACGATATCGGAATGGCGGCGGTGCAGCACGCTGATAAGCTGGCCGATGGATTCCCGATTTTGCAAGTTCATGCCATATTCGCTGGAGACAGCAAGTGGCTCAATGATGCTGGCACCCGCGTCTTCCAGTTGACGCTGCAAGTCGTTATAGCGGTGCACAACAAAAAAGATACTTAGCAGCAAACCAATCAGGACGGTCGGGGCCAGGATCAGAATCATCATGCGAGCGCGCAGGCTGTAGTTGGTCATGGAGTTCCGTTATGGGACAATTAGGGTCACACTGTTAAATAGAGAAATATCTCGTCGATGGCGCAATTCTACTCTGCAAAGCGACGCGTGACGACGCGTCAGATCATAACCGTTACTGTCAATGACCTCGATCCTTTTGGTCAGGGCGTAGCTCGCCATAACGGGAAGGCCCTGTTTATACCGGAATTATTGCCCCAGGAAAGCGCCGAGGTCGTAATAACCGAAGATAAAAAACAGTTTGCCCGAGCGCAAGTCAAACGTCGCTTAAACGACAGTTCGGATCGTGAAGTGCCACGTTGCCCACATTTCGGTGTGTGTGGCGGCTGCCAGCAGCAGCATGCAAGCATTCATCTGCAGCAGCGAAGTAAAAGTGCGGCGCTGTCACGTTTGATGAAATGTGAGGTTTCAGAAATCATTTCTGGCACTCCGTGGGGTTATCGTCGTCGGGCGCGTTTAAGTCTGAACTATCGACCCAAAGAACAGCAGTTGCAGATGGGATTTCGTCAATCCGGCTCCAGCGACATTATCGATGTGAAGCAATGCCCTGTTTTGGTGCCCCAACTTGAGGCGCTGCTGCCCGACATCAGGGCGTGCCTGGAGAGTTTGCAGGGGCTTCGGCATCTTGGTCATGTTGAACTGGTGCAGGCGGGTAACGGCACCCTGATGATTTTGCGGCATACGGCACCACTAAGTGCAGCCGATAAAGAAAAACTGGAATGCTTTTCGCATTCCCAGGGACTGTCTTTGTTTCTGGCTCCACAAAGCGAGATACTTGAATCAATCTCAGGGGAATCGCCCTGGTACGACTCAAATGGACTACGTTTAACCTTCAGCCCGCGTGATTTTATCCAGGTCAATGAAGGGGTGAACCAACAAATGGTGGCCCGGGCACTGGAATGGCTGGATGTGCAGCCTGAGGATCGCGTGCTCGATCTGTTCTGCGGTATGGGGAATTTTACGCTGCCGCTGGCTGCACGAGCTGCAAGTGTGGTGGGGGTTGAAGGTGTGCCTGCGCTGGTGGAAAAAGGCCGGGAAAATGCACTGAATAATGGATTACACAATGTGACATTCTTTCATGAAAACCTTGAGGAAGATGTCACCAGGCAGCCGTGGGCGAAAAATGGGTTCGATAAAGTCCTTCTCGATCCTGCGCGTGCGGGGGCTGCAGGCGTGATGCAACATATTATAAAATTAAAACCTGGTCGCGTTGTTTATGTATCCTGTAATCCTGCTACGCTGGCTCGTGACAGCGAAGCGTTGCTTAACGCGGGATATGCCATTCAACGACTGGCGATGCTCGATATGTTCCCGCACACTGGACATCTGGAATCAATGGTCCTGTTTGAGCGTTTGTAATAAATATTTTACCCGATGAATTTCGGGTTGCATTGAGTCTGTCAGAAGCCAACAAAAATGCAGCCTGAAAGACAGTGGGTATGGCTTGTCGACTTCGACAGGCCTGGCCCCTTAAGGAGAGGACGATGGTTGCGGTAAGAAGTGCACATATAAATAAAGCTGGTGAGTTTGATCCAAAGAAATGGATCGCGAGTCTCGGGATCTCCAGCCAGCAGTCGTGTGAACGCTTAGCCGAAACCTGGGCGTACTGCCTGCAGCAAACACAGGGGCATCCGGATGCGGATCTGCTGCTGTGGCGTGGTGTGGAAATGGTGGAAATACTCTCTATGTTGAGTATGGATATCGACACACTGCGGGCTGCAATGCTGTTTCCTCTGGCGGATGCCAGCGTGGTTAGCGAAGATACTCTGCGTGAAAGCGTAGGCACGTCTATCGTCAATCTTATCCACGGTGTACGCGATATGGCGGCGATCCGCCAGCTTAAAGCAACGCATACCGACTCAGTCTCATCAGAACAGGTCGATAACGTCCGTCGCATGTTGTTGGCAATGGTGGACGACTTCCGCTGTGTGGTCATCAAACTGGCAGAACGTATTGCGCACCTGCGTGAAGTGAAAGACGCACCGGAAGATGAACGTGTACTGGCGGCAAAAGAGTGCACCAATATCTATGCTCCGCTGGCCAACCGTTTAGGGATCGGGCAGTTAAAATGGGAGCTGGAAGATTACTGCTTCCGCTATCTGCATCCGGAAGAATACAAGCGCATTGCCAAATTGCTGCATGAGCGCCGCATCGATCGCGAACACTACATTGATGAGTTCGTCGGACATTTGCGCTCTGAAATGAAAATTGAAGGCGTTAAAGCGGAAGTGTACGGTCGCCCGAAACATATTTACAGCATCTGGCGCAAAATGCAGAAAAAGCAGTTGGCCTTTGATGAACTGTTCGATGTGCGCGCCGTGCGTATCGTGGCGGAACGTCTGCAGGACTGCTATGCCGCGCTCGGGATTGTACATACCCACTATCGCCATCTGCCTGATGAGTTTGATGACTACGTCGCGAATCCGAAACCTAACGGTTACCAGTCAATCCATACGGTTGTGCTGGGGCCAGGCGGTAAAACCATTGAAATCCAGATCCGTACTAAACAGATGCACGAAGATGCGGAGCTGGGCGTCGCGGCGCACTGGAAGTACAAAGAGGGCACCGCGTCAGGTGCGGCTCGCTCCGGTCATGAAGATCGGATTGCGTGGCTACGTAAGCTGATCGCCTGGCAGGAAGAGATGGCGGATTCCGGCGAAATGCTGGACGAAGTGCGCAGCCAGGTCTTTGACGATCGGGTTTATGTCTTTACGCCAAAAGGCGATGTCGTGGACTTACCCGCTGGCTCCACGCCGCTTGATTTTGCCTATCACATTCACAGTGATGTGGGACACCGTTGTATTGGTGCCAAAATTGGTGGACGCATCGTGCCGTTTACCTACCAGCTACAAATGGGTGATCAAATTGAAATTATCACCCAGAAGCAGCCAAACCCAAGTCGTGACTGGCTGAACCCTAACCTGGGTTATGTGACTACCAGTCGTGGCCGCTCGAAAATTCATGCCTGGTTCCGTAAACAAGACAGGGACAAGAATATTCTGGCGGGAAGACAGATCCTCGATGACGAACTGGCGCATTTGGGCATTAGTCTGAAAGAGGCTGAAAAACACCTGCTTCCGCGTTACAACTTCAACGAACTTGAGGAACTGCTGGCCGCGATTGGTGGGGGAGATATCCGCCTCAACCAGATGGTGAACTTCCTGCAATCGCAGTTTAATAAGCCGAGTGCAGCCGAACAAGATGCGGCGGCGCTGAAACAGCTTCAGCAGAAAACGCATGCGCCGCAAAGCCGTCGTAAAGATGATGGTCGAGTCGTGGTTGAAGGGGTTGGAAACCTGATGCATCACATCGCTCGCTGCTGCCAGCCGATCCCTGGCGATGAGATCGTTGGATTTATCACCCAGGGGCGTGGTATTTCCGTACACCGGGCCGATTGCGAACAACTGGTGGAGCTGCGCTCACATGCGCCGGAACGAATTGTCGACGCGGTGTGGGGCGAGAGTTATTCTGCCGGGTATTCGCTGGTTGTCCGTGTTCAGGCCAACGATCGTAGCGGCTTATTGCGCGATATCACTACCATTCTGGCTAACGAGAAGGTGAACGTGCTGGGTGTTGCCAGCCGTAGTGATACTAAACAGCAGCTTGCTACTATCGATATGACCATCGAAATTTATAACCTGCAGGTGCTCGGGCGCGTACTCGGCAAGCTCAATCAGGTACCCGATGTGATCGACGCGCGTCGTTTACACGGTGGATAATTTTTCTTCGTAGGCCTGATAAGACGCAATGGCGTCACTATCAGGCATCATGAAAGCGCCGGATGGCGACGTAAGTCTTATCCGGCCTGTCTATTGAATCGTTTTCAGGATCTTCACATGAATCAAATCGACCGACTGCTCGGTATTATGCAGCGCCTGCGCGACCCGGAAAACGGCTGTCCGTGGGATAAAGAGCAGACTTTCGCCACTATTGCCCCTTACACTCTCGAAGAAACTTATGAAGTTCTCGATGCCATTGCGCGTGAAGACTTCGACGATCTGCGCGGAGAACTGGGCGATCTGCTGTTTCAGGTGGTGTTTTACGCCCAAATGGCGCAGGAAGAAGGACGTTTCAATTTTGATGATATCTGTGCTGCTATCAGCGATAAGCTCGAGCGTCGTCATCCGCATGTATTTGCCGATGTTTCTGCCAGCAACAGTACAGAGGTACTAACTCGCTGGGAGCAAATAAAAAGCGAAGAGCGTGCAGGGAAAGCGCAGCATTCCGCGCTTGATGATATTCCTCGCAGCTTACCAGCATTAATGCGCGCGCAAAAAATCCAGAAACGTTGCTCAAATGTTGGTTTCGACTGGAAGACGCTAGGACCGGTTGTCGATAAGGTTTACGAAGAGATCGACGAAGTGATGTTCGAAGCGAAGCAGGCCGTTGTCGACCAGGCTAAACTGGAGGAGGAAATGGGGGATTTGCTGTTTGCGACGGTCAATATGGCGCGTCATTTAGGCACTAAAGCAGAGACTGCATTACAAAAAGCCAACGAGAAATTTGAACGACGTTTTCGTGAAGTTGAACGAATTGTTGCTGAACGAGGTCTGGAAATGACTGGAGTTGATCTGGAAACTATGGAAGAAGTCTGGCAACAGGTAAAACGCCAGGAAATTGATCTCTAAAGGATTTCGTCGGTCAAGGGCGATTTGTGTGATTTTTTAAATAACAAGCGATTGATTTACGTCAAAAACATTTACCCCAAAGGGGCTATTTTCTCACTCCCGATGTTAATGTGAGCCTGGTGAAGAGGAGGAATAATGAAAGTTTGTGGCGCTCGTCATGTTCGGGTATACTACTTTCCCGTCTTGGTTATTCCATCGTTTCACCCTAACTTCTCAGGTCCAGCATGACAACGAACTATATTTTTGTGACCGGCGGGGTCGTATCCTCTCTGGGTAAAGGCATTGCCGCAGCCTCCCTGGCAGCTATTCTTGAGGCACGTGGCCTCAACGTGACCATGATGAAACTGGATCCGTATATCAACGTTGATCCAGGTACTATGAGTCCAATCCAACACGGGGAAGTGTTCGTTACTGAAGACGGCGCTGAAACCGACCTGGACCTGGGTCACTACGAGCGTTTCATTCGTACCAAAATGACTCGCCGCAATAACTTCACTACCGGGCGTATCTACTCCGATGTCCTGCGCAAAGAGCGCCGTGGCGACTATCTGGGCGCAACCGTACAGGTTATTCCACACATCACTAACGCGATTAAAGAGCGCGTCCTTGCCGGTGGCGAAGGTCATGATGTGGTGCTGGTTGAAATCGGTGGTACGGTCGGTGATATCGAATCTCTGCCGTTCCTGGAAGCGATTCGTCAGTTGGCGGTGGATATTGGTCGTGAGCACGCGCTGTTCATGCACCTGACCCTGGTTCCTTATTTGGCGGCGGCAGGTGAAGTCAAAACTAAACCGACTCAGCACTCCGTAAAAGAACTGCTTTCCATCGGTATTCAGCCAGATATTCTGATCTGTCGTTCAGATCGCGCGGTTCCGGCCAACGAACGTGCAAAAATTGCATTGTTCTGTAATGTGCCAGAAAAAGCCGTTATTTCAATGAAAGATGTCGATTCTATTTATAAAATTCCAGGCCTGTTGAAATCTCAGGGGCTGGACGATTATATTTGTAAACGATTCAGCTTGAACTGTCCGGAAGCAAATCTGTCAGAATGGGAACAGGTTATCTACGAAGAAGCTAATCCGGCAGGTGAAGTGACTATCGGTATGGTTGGCAAGTATATTGAACTGCCGGATGCCTATAAGTCAGTGATCGAAGCGCTGAAGCACGGTGGTTTGAAGAATCGTGTCACCGTTAACATCAAGCTGATTGATTCGCAGGATGTCGAAACACGTGGTGTTGAGATCCTGAAAGGTCTCGATGCAATCCTGATCCCTGGCGGCTTCGGCTACCGTGGTGTTGAAGGTAAAATCGCGACAGCGCGCTTTGCGCGTGAGAACAATATTCCTTATCTGGGAATTTGCCTGGGTATGCAGGTTGCGTTGATTGAGTTTGCACGTAACGTAGCGGGGATGGACAACGCCAACTCTACGGAATTTGTGCCAGACTGTAAGTACCCGGTGGTGGCCCTGATTACCGAATGGCGTGATGAAGACGGCAACGTCGAGGTCCGTTCCGAGAAGAGCGATCTGGGTGGCACTATGCGCCTTGGCGCGCAGCAGTGTCAGTTGGACGACGAGAGTCTGGTACGTCAACTGTACGGCACGCCGACAATTGTTGAACGCCATCGTCACCGCTACGAAGTCAACAATATGCTGTTGAAACAAATTGAAGCTGCGGGTCTGCGTGTTGCAGGCCGTTCCGGTGATGATCAGTTGGTCGAGATCATTGAGGTACCGAATCATCCGTGGTTCGTGGCCTGTCAGTTCCACCCGGAATTTACTTCCACGCCGCGTGATGGACACCCGCTGTTCGCAGGCTTTGTGAAAGCCGCTAGTGAACATCAGAAGCGTCAGGCGAAGTAAGAAGTAGAAAAGTTAGAACGGCAATGCACCCACACGGGTGCATTGTTTGTCTGGAGTTTTAGTTTAACTTGTACTGAGGAAAATCTAATGTCCAAAATCGTTAAAATCATCGGTCGTGAAATCATCGACTCCCGTGGTAACCCGACTGTTGAAGCCGAAGTACACCTGGAAGGTGGTTTCGTTGGTATGGCAGCAGCTCCGTCAGGTGCTTCTACTGGTTCCCGCGAAGCACTGGAACTGCGCGATGGCGACAAATCCCGTTTCATGGGTAAAGGCGTAACCAAAGCTGTTGCAGCGGTTAACGGCCCGATTGCTCAGGCTCTGCTGGGTAAAGATGCTAAAGATCAGGCTGGCATCGACAAGATCATGATCGATCTGGACGGTACTGAAAACAAATCTAACTTCGGTGCAAACGCCATCCTGGCTGTGTCCCTGGCTAACGCCAAAGCAGCAGCTGCTGCTAAAGGCCTGCCGCTGTATGCACATATCGCTGAACTGAACGGTACTCCGGGCAAATACTCCATGCCGGTTCCGATGATGAACATCATCAACGGTGGTGAGCACGCTGACAACAACGTCGACATCCAGGAATTCATGATTCAGCCGGTTGGCGCAAAAACTCTGAAAGAAGCCGTACGTATGGGCTCTGAAGTGTTCCACAACCTGGCTAAAGTTCTGAAAGCGAAAGGCATGAACACTGCAGTTGGCGACGAAGGCGGCTACGCGCCGAACCTGGGTTCCAACGCTGAAGCTCTGGCTGTAATCGCTGAAGCTGTTAAAGCCGCTGGTTACGAGCTGGGTAAAGACATCACCCTGGCGATGGACTGCGCAGCATCTGAATTCTACAAAGACGGTAAATACGTTCTGGCTGGCGAAGGCAACAAAGCATTCACCTCCGAAGAATTCACTCACTTCCTGGAAGAACTGACCAAACAGTACCCGATCGTGTCCATCGAAGATGGTCTGGACGAGTCTGACTGGGACGGTTTCGCATACCAGACCAAAGTTCTGGGCGACAAAATCCAGCTGGTTGGTGACGATCTGTTCGTAACTAACACCAAGATCCTGAAAGAAGGCATCGAAAAAGGCATCGTTAACTCCATCCTGATCAAATTCAACCAGATCGGTTCTCTGACCGAAACTCTGGCTGCGATCAAAATGGCGAAAGACGCTGGCTACACTGCTGTCATCTCTCACCGTTCTGGCGAAACTGAAGACGCTACCATCGCTGACCTGGCTGTTGGTACCGCTGCAGGCCAGATCAAAACCGGTTCTATGAGCCGTTCTGACCGCGTTGCTAAATACAACCAGCTGATTCGTATCGAAGAAGCTCTGGGTGAGCAAGCGCCGTACAACGGTCGTAAAGAGATCAAAGGCCAGGCTTAATCCTGTTCTTTAGCTCTTAACGTAAAACCCGCTTCGGCGGGTTTTTTTATGTCTTTAAAGTAGCAGTGGCAGAGTCGCACTGGCGGTTTGCTGACTGACATCACTGTACTGTTCATCCAACGCAATAAGTGATGTGGTGAGCAATTCAATTAATAGCATTACGCCCACTTTTGCATTCAGCGCCCCGGCGCTCAGCGGTCCTTCGGGTTTGGCTGCAACCAGTTGGATATCACTCAGAGAAGCCAGCGGACTGCGCGGCGTATTGCTCAGCGACAGTACAGGGACGCCGTGTGTACGCGCAAGTTTAACCACATGCAGCAGATCGCGAGTGGAACCTGAACTGGAAATTGCCACCACCAGCGAGTTTTTGGAAAGCGTTGTGGCATTCATGGCGGCACGATGCATGTCGCTGAACAGTTGTGCGGGCTTGCCAAGGCGCAAAAGTTTATAATGTAGATATTCCCCCAGAATCGCACTGGCCGCCACGCCATAAATCTGTACCGACTGCGCCTGGTGCAGTGCGAGGGCTGCTGCTTCCAGTAATGTTCTGTCGAGTAATTTTGCTGTGTCCTGCAACGCCTGAACGGATTCATTGACAACGTTGTCAATCTCATCGCCGCTGTGTTCTACGGGCTGTCCGTGCTGGAGATCAAGTGCCAGCGCCATCTTAAATTCGTTATATCCCTTACATCCCAGCGTGCGGCACAGGCGCGTGACGCTTGCCTCGCTGGTGTCGCTTTCGCGAGCCAGCTCGGTAATCGTCAGATAGACAACTTTCGCCGGATCGCTCAGCACAAACTCACCCAGCTTCTGTTGTGTCCGGCTATATCCGTCTACACCCTGGCGCAATCTCAGCAGCAGGTTTTCATTTTCTGACATGCAAAATCCTTAATACGTTTCTCTGTCGATAGTGTGGCGGAAAGCTGGGGAGAGATGCCAGACATTTTAAAAAGTATGATCGACTTCCTGGTTTTTGATGGTAATTTTCATTTATTAAATTAATTATGGTAAAAATTTTCATCAACAATCAGGAGAAATGAAAAATGATGAAAATGTTTAGCGGCGCTTCCTCTGGGGCGTGGTTTGAAAAGGCGCAGCGGTTCGGTAAATCGTTCATGCTGCCGATTGCGATCTTGCCCGCTGCGGGACTGCTGTTGGGCATTGGTGGTGCATTATCGAACCCTAATACGCTGACGGCCTATCCGTTTTTAGATGTCGACTGGTTGCAGGCTATCTTCACTATCATGACCAGCGCGGGTTCCATTGTGTTTGCCAACCTGTCGGTGCTCTTTGCCGTTGGGGTGGCGGTAGGCCTGGCGAAAACGGATAAAGGCACGGCGGGGCTTGCAGCGCTGTTGGCGTTTCTGGTGATGAATGCCACCATCAACGCCTTGCTGATCCTGAACGGGACGCTGGCGCATGAAAACCCGGGGGCTGTTGGTCAGGGGATGACGCTTGGTATCCAGACGCTGGAAACGGGAGTATTTGGTGGTGTGGTGATTGGTCTGGTCACTTGTGCGCTGCACAGTCGCTTTAATAAAGTCTCGCTACCACAGTTTCTGGGTTTCTTTAGCGGCTCACGCTTTGTGCCGATTATTAGCTCGCTCGCGGCGATTGCCGTGGGTGCCGCTATGACGGTTGTCTGGCCTCATTTCCAGAAACTTATTTTTGGACTGGGTGGCCTTGTGGATGCAACAGGTTACCTGGGGACGCTGCTGTACGGCTTTATTCTGCGTATGCTTGGCCCATTGGGCTTACATCATATCTTTTATCTGCCGTTCTGGACGACGGCGCTTGGTGGCAGTGAAATCGTTAACGGCCAACTGGTCGAAGGCACGCAGCGTATTTTCTTTGCTCAGCTTGCCGATCCGAACACCCAGCAGTTCTATGTGGGTACCTCACGCTTTATGTCCGGGCGCTTCATCACCATGATGTTCGGCCTGCTCGGAGCATGTCTGGCGATGTATCACACCGCTAAGTCAGAGAACAAAAAAGTTGTCGCCGGTCTGCTGCTGTCAGCCGCCTTGACCTCTTTCCTGACCGGCATCACTGAGCCGATTGAGTTCTCCTTCCTGTTTGTGGCTCCTGTCTTATATGTCATTCACGCCTTCTTCGATGGACTGGCGTTTATGATTGCTCATATTTTACATATCACCATCGGTCAAACCTTCTCGGGTGGACTTATCGATTTCATCCTCTTTGGTGTGTTGCAGGGCGAAGCGAAAACCAACTGGATGTACGTGCCTATGGTGGGTGTGCCGTGGTTCTTCCTGTATTACTTCACCTTCCGCTATTTGATAAATCGCTTTGGCTGGCTGACGCCGGGCCGCGAGAACGCAACATCCGTAGAAAACACACTGCCTCAAAGTGAACGAGCAGCAGCCGTGGTCGCCGGACTTGGGGGCAAAGAGAATCTGGAAGAGGTGGATTGTTGTGCTACGCGTTTACGCGTGACGGTGAAAGATGGCAGCAAAGTTAATGAAGCGGCGCTGAAAGCAACCGGGGCGCGTGGTGTGATTATTCGTGGCAATGGTGTTCAGGTGATCTATGGCCCGCATGTCACCATTATCAAAAATGAAGTTGAAGAGATCTTATCGTAATGAAAACTGTATTGGATTCGCTGAAAGGTAAGTTAATTGTCTCCTGCCAGGCGCTGGAAAATGAACCTCTGCACAGCCCGTTTATCATGTCACGTATGGCGCTGGCGGCAGCGCAGGGTGGGGCGGCTGGTATTCGTGCAAACAGTGTAGCGGACATACGCGCCATTAAAGAGAGCGTCGCACTGCCGATCATTGGGATCATCAAACGCGATTACCCGGGGAGCGAAGTGTTTATCACCGCTACCATGCAGGAGGTGGATGAGTTGATGACCGTTGAGCCAGAGATTATCGCCCTTGATGCAACTGCGCGCCCACGTCCCGGTGGGCAAACGCTGGAAGAGCTGGTTGTGCAGATCCGCGCACGCTACCCATCCGTGTTGTTGATGGCGGATATCTCCAACGTCGACGAAGCCGTCACTGCCGAACGACTGGGTTTTGACTGCGTGGGTACAACTCTTTATGGCTATACGGCAGAGACTGTCGGGCATGTGCTTGCGGATAATAACTGTGGTTTTTTACGTGAGGTGCTGGCTGCGGTTACTCTGCCGGTGGTAGCGGAGGGGAATGTCGATACCCCTGAACGGGCCGTACAATGCCTGGCATTGGGCGCATACACCGTGGTGGTGGGGGGCGCTATCACCCGTCCACAGCAAATAACGGCGCGCTTTGTCACGGCAATCGCGTCGTAAAGCAACGATCGGGCATGATACTTTGGTGGGGATCTGCGATAATTATCGTTTATCCCCATATTGAGAAGACTATGCAGTACCCGATTAACGAGATGTTCCAGACCCTGCAAGGTGAGGGTTACTTTACCGGCGTCCCCGCCATTTTCATTCGTTTACAGGGATGCCCGGTTGGCTGTGCCTGGTGCGATACCAAACACACCTGGGATAAGCTTGAGGATCGGGAAGTCTCCTTATACAGCATCCTTGCGAAAACTAAAGAAAGTGACAAGTGGGGGGCGGCAAGCAGCGAAGATCTGCTGACGGTGATTCAGCGTCAGGGCTATACCGCCCGTCATGTGGTGATTACCGGTGGTGAACCTTGTATCCATGACCTGATGCCACTTACTGATTTGCTGGAAAAGAACGGTTTCAGTTGCCAGATTGAGACCAGTGGCACACATGAAGTGCGCTGCACGCCGAATACCTGGGTGACAGTATCGCCGAAGGTGAATATGCGCGGTGGCTACGACGTGCTGTCACAGGCGCTGGAACGTGCCAATGAAATCAAGCACCCGGTTGGCCGTGTTCGCGATATTGAAGCGTTGGATGAACTGTTGGCAACGTTGACTGATGATAAACCGCGAATCATTGCCTTACAGCCAATCAGTCAGAAGGAAGACGCCACGCGCCTGTGTATTGATACCTGTATTGCACGCAACTGGCGCTTGTCGATGCAAACGCACAAGTATTTGAATATTGCCTGATGGGACTGCGTTTATCCGGCCTACAACGAACAGACTCCTGTAGGTCGGATAAGGCGTTTATGCCGTCATCAGGCATGAAAGGGCAAATTACGCGTTTGACCAACTTTGAATTGAGTCGATATTACCCAGATTACCATGCAGTACTTCATACGATTTTTTCAAAATCACATCAGTGTGTTGTGTTAAATCGCGGAAGATCCCTTTGTTCAGTGCTTCATAGCGCCTGGCATTGTTCTCTATCGGCATGAATACATCTTTAACCCGTACCATTTTTTCAATCGCCGTCTCATAGTTTGGGTACAACCCCAATCCTACCGCTGTGTTAATCGCTGCTCCCAGACTCGCGCAGCCGTTAATGGCATTACGTTTTGTGGGGAGGTTGAAAACATCGGCAAAGATCTGCATAAACAGATCGCTGTTTGAACCTCCGCCAGTGACGATGATATGTTTCGCAAAGTGCTCCCTTTCATTGCACATGTTGTCGTAATTGTTTTTCAGCGTCAGCGCAACGCTCTCCAGAATAGAACGGTATATCCATGCGTAATCCATGCTGGAATCAAAGCCGATCATAATTCCACGTTTAAACGGTTCCCAGGGGTTGGTAAGCCAGTCCAGAACGGTCATCAGGCCATTACAGCCTGGCGGTACACAGGCGGCCTTTTTGTTCAGCAAATCTTCTGGTGAAAGATCCTGCGCTTTGGCATCCTGAATCAGTGATTCACCCAACATATCGCGCAGCCAACTGACCGTCCACATGCCTTTGCGGATGCCATAGCCTTCATAAATCAGGATTTCTGGAATTGAAGACATAATAGGCCAGTACGCAACAGGATCTTTTGGCAGCGTTTTGCCATTCATCATCAGAGCAATATAGGTTCCTAATGAGATAACTGCAGTATCGTCGTCCTGCAGTCCGGCACCGAGAGCCTCTACCGGCTTATCGCTGGTAGTGCAAACCACGGGCAACCCGGCAGGGAAGTTTGTTGCCTGTGCGGCTTCTTCAGTAAGATGCCCAAGTATTGTTCCCGGCATTTGAACATCAAACAGCATCTTGCGCGGGATATTAAACTTCTTCAGCACCTCATGATCGTCGCTCCATGCCCATGTTTTGTAATCCACCGGCCACTGACCAAAATAGTTAGCGATATTATCTTTAAATTCGCCTGTTAAACGATGTGAGAGATAACCTGAAAATGAGGTGACATACGCCACATCGGGATTGATGTGCTCATAGGGACGGGTTACACGCGCATCTTGCCAGCTAATCAGCGGTGCGGCAGGTGTTCCGTCTGCTTTCAGTAGCGCACGACAGCAGCGAATAGATCCCAGTCCAATCCCGATAATGTCATTTTTGTCTCCCGAAAACTGACTCATCAACTCTCGCCCAGCGAAGCATAAAGAGGTCCACAGATCGTCATCGGGATGCTCTGCCGTATCAGCATCCGGAGTATACATAGGCTGCAACAGCCCTTTGCCCTCGCAAATGACATTCCCTTGCAGATCGTACATCACAACCTTCGTACTCTGACTTCCACCATCAATTCCAATGATGTATTTCTTCGACATTGTCATTCTCCTTTAATTTTCCATCCTCACTCGCCGGAGGTTTCTGCGGCCAGTGATGTCATCTTTTCCGGTGTGCTGTTGGTAATACGGATTTTGCGAGACAGTAAAAAGGTAAAGAATATGACGATGCAAAGCGCCGTCAGTCCCATCAGCCACATGTTGCGATAGGCTTCTGCTGCAGGGAGAGTGTCCTGCCAGTGACCCACGATCGGATAAACAAAAACGTCTGGCAGGAAACCGATAACCGAGCAGATACCCACGGTGGTACCCATAATGTAAGTCGGCGTTCTGGCTTCGCCAGGACAGGCCCAGTAAAGTCCTCGTGAGGCATAACAGGTGAAACCTAACAGCAGGATCAGGCCAATCCCCATGACGACGGACTGTGGATTTGAGTTGGTTGCCAGCAATGCAATCAGCGTCACAGCCCCGACAATAGAGAGCAGTCGAATCACGCGTATGGGAGATTTAATTCTGCTGTAAGTAGTAATGATGCCGCCCAAAGGACCACAGATAGCACGAAAAATTTTGTTGATCACAATCCCCATGTAACTCGCAGCGACCAGAGACATGCCATACATTTCGGTCAGATAGTTGGTGGAATAACTGAGGATGGCGTAGATGGTAAACACGCCAAAAATCACCATGCTGCAATACCAGGTGGTACTAATTCGTAACACCGCCAGAATATCGCTGAGCTGGAATGCTTGTTTTTCTTCTTTAGCGGCGTTGATGTGATTGTTACCGTCGCTAACGAAGAACCAGCACAAAATGCCCAGCAGGATATAAACAACGCTGTAAATCAGGATCACAGCTTTCAGACTGTCGCTGTCGTTCGGCGCAAATCGAGAAAAGATCCACATGGTAAAGACTGCCAGTGACATCACGCCGACGCCGCGCAGTCCTTCCATCCAGCCCATTATTTTCCCTTGTTCACTGTGGTCACCCAGCAGAGAAGCGGCTTTAATCGAGACTGACCACAGCATTAAAATGGTTGTTATTGCGAACGCTACCTGAATACAGAGCATGACCCATAGCGGAGGAAAAGTTGCCATTACCAGTCCAAGTAATCCGGTAATGATCATTGCTGAGGTAATCATTTTGCGATGAGAGAACTTATCAGCAATAATGCCGCTGGGAGCATATAGAATAATAGCGGCAATGCCGAAGGTACTCATTATTAGCCCAATTTCGGTATTGCTAAATCCCATAAATTTTGCCATTGGGATTTGATATATATAACGTAAATAAGCCAAATCAAAACTGACACCTCCGCTAAAACTAATAATAGCGAGAGTTATCCAACGGCGATATGAATTTTGTTGCATATCGAATCCCTATCTTCAATAGACAAAAAAAAGAGAAAAGTAAGCCGCCTTTTCAGGAGGATTACTTTTCTCAGGTCTCTAGTAATTGCGTTTAGAAATAACATGGAAGAAGTTATTATAGTGTGAGAATAATCACGATTCTTGTTTTTTGCTATAATGGAAAAATGAACTAAACATCTGTGACATTGATCACGTTTGATATTTTATCCCTGTGATAAAACCTTATCCATGTTACCAGAGATAATGAGAAAGGTGACTTCCCTCTTGCAGGGGAAGTTGCCTTTCTTTTTTTTTGCCTAAAAGAATTTGGAGCTAACTATGTCGATCGAATCTCTCAACGCATTCTCAATGAATTTTTTCTCCCTGAAAGGGAAAACGGCAATTGTGACAGGGGGGAACAGCGGGCTGGGCCAGGCCTTTGCGATGGCACTGGCAAAAGCCGGGGCTAACCTGTTTATTCCAAGCTTTGTAAAAGATAATGGTGAGACAAAAGAAATTATTGAAAAACAGGGTGTTGAAGTTGAATTTATGCAGGTGGATATCACCGAAAAAGGTGCGCCACAGAAGATAATCGCCGCCTGCTGCGAGCGTTTTGGGACTGTCGATATTCTGGTGAATAATGCCGGGATTTGTAAGTTGAATAAGGTTCTGGACTTTGGGCGTGCGGACTGGGACCCGATGATTGATGTCAACCTGACAGCAGCATTTGAATTGAGCTACGAAGCCGCAAAAATTATGATTCCACAAAATAGCGGTAAAATTATCAATATTTGCTCCTTGTTTTCTTACCTTGGTGGACAATGGTCTCCGGCTTATTCGGCTACTAAACATGCGCTTGCTGGTTTTACCAAAGCGTATTGCGATGAATTAGGTCAGTATAATATTCAGGTGAACGGTATTGCTCCAGGTTATTATGCAACAGATATTACATTGGCTACACGCAGTAATCCGGAAACGAATCAGCGTGTACTGGATCACATCCCGGCCAATCGTTGGGGTGACACCCAGGATTTAATGGGGGCGGCAATATTTTTGGCCAGCCAGGCTTCTAATTATGTTAACGGTCATTTACTGGTCGTTGATGGTGGTTATTTAGTTCGCTGATACCTGGCAGGTGGTTTCTGTCTTTATTAATTATTCCGTATTAATTATCAGGAAGGAATGGCTATGTCTTTATCTCGCGATGCGATTGTTGACCAGTTAAAGGAAATTGTTGGGGCTGATAGTGTAATTACCGATGAAACCGTATTAAAGAAAAACAGTATTGACCGTTTTCGTAAATATGCGGATATCCACGGCGTTTACACACTACCTATTCCGGCAGCAGTTGTAAAACTCGGTTCGACGGAGCAAGTTTCTCGCGTTCTGCAGTTTATGAATCAGCATAAAATCAATGGGGTGCCGCGCACCGGCGCATCCGCAACTGAGGGGGGCCTGGAAACTGTTGTTAAAGATTCCGTGGTGCTGGATGGTGCCGGGATGAACCAGATCCTGAATATTGATATTGAGAACATGCAGGCTACTGCACAATGCGGCGTACCTCTTGAGATTCTGGAAAATGCGCTGCGTGAAAAGGGGTATACCACCGGGCACTCTCCGCAGTCTAAGCCGTTGGCGCAAATGGGGGGGTTGGTTGCTACTCGTAGCATCGGGCAGTTCTCCACGCTGTACGGCGCGATTGAAGATATGGTGGTGGGGCTGGAAGCTGTGTTGGCGGACGGTACAGTAACCCGTATAAAGAACGTACCGCGTCGTGCTGCTGGGCCTGATATTCGTCACATTATTATCGGTAATGAAGGGGCGCTGTGCTACATCACTGAAGTGACGGTGAAAATCTTCAAATTTACTCCAGAGAACAACCTGTACTACGGCTACGTACTGGATGATATGAAAACCGGCTTCGACATACTGCGTGAAGTGATGGTGGAAGGATACCGTCCCTCCATTGCGCGCCTGTACGATGCAGAGGATGGTACCCAGCACTTTACCCATTTTGCTGATGGAAAATGCGTGTTGATCTTTATGGCGGAGGGTAATCCGCGGCTGGCGCGCGCGACTGGCGAAGGTATTGCAGAGATCGTGGCGCGTTACCCGCAGTGCAAGCGTGTGGACAGTAAGCTTATTGAAAACTGGTTTAATCATCTGAACTGGGGGCCAGAGAAAGTGGCCGCCGAACGTGTGCAGATCCTGAAAACCGGAAACATGGGGTTCACCACGGAAGTCTCCGGTTGCTGGAGTTGCATCCATCAAATCTATGAAAATGTACTCAATCGTATCCGTAATGAGTTTCCGCATGCGGACGATATCACCATGCTGGGTGGTCACTCTTCTCACAGTTATATTAACGGTACCAACATGTACTTTGTTTATGACTACAACGTAGTGGACTGTAAGCCTGAAGAGGAGATTGATAAGTACCATAACCCGCTCAATAAGATCATCTGCGAAGAGACGATCCGTCTGGGCGGTTCAATGGTGCATCATCACGGTATTGGTAAGCACCGCGTTCACTGGAGCAAACTGGAACATGGTAGCGCGTGGCCGCTGATGGAAGGTCTCAAACGTCAGTTTGATCCGAATGGTATTATGAACATGGGAACGATCTATCCGATTGAAAAATAGGCACCAAACGGCTTCTCAACCGGGAAGCCGTTTTTATACCGGACGATGAAGGAGTGGAAATGAACACTTCACCGGTGCGAATGGACGATTTACCGCTTAACGGTTTTCACTGTCGTATTGCCGCGTTGACCTTTGGTGCTCACCTTACCGACGGCTATGTGCTTGGCGTCGTCGGTTACGCCATTATTCAGTTAACACCCGCGATGCAACTGACGCCGTTTATGACCGGGATGATTGGCGGTTCGGCGCTGCTCGGGCTGTTTCTTGGCAGTCTGGTGTTGGGATGGGTGTCCGATCACTTAGGCCGCCAGAAGATATTCACTTTTAGCTTTGTGCTGATCACTATCGCTTCTTTTTTACAATTTTTCGTGACCTCGCCGGAACAGCTTATTACCCTGCGGATCCTGGTTGGTATCGGGCTGGGGGGCGATTACTCTGTAGGTCATACCTTGTTAGCTGAGTTTTCGCCGCGTCGACATCGTGGGGTATTGCTGGGTGCATTCAGTGTGGTATGGACCATTGGCTACGTGCTGGCAAGCCTGGTTGGTCACCACTTTATTCTGGAAAGCCCCGAGGCCTGGCGCTGGTTGTTGGCATCGGCGGCATTGCCTGCATTGCTGATTACACTGTTACGTTGGGGAACGCCGGAATCGCCACGATGGTTACTGCGCCAGGGGCGTTTCGCCGAAGCTCATGCTATCGTGAGTCGCTACTTTGGCCCGCACGTGCTGCTGGGTGATGAAGTGGCGACGCCGTCTGGTAAGCATATCAAAACGCTGTTTTCTGCCCGCTACTGGCGGCGAACTGTTTTTAACAGCGTGTTCTTTGTCTGTCTGGTGATCCCGTGGTTTGTTATCTACACCTGGCTGCCCACGATTGCTCAGACTATCGGTCTTGAAGATGCGCTGACTGCCAGTCTGCTGTTGAATACGTTGCTGATTGCTGGTTCTTTGTTAGGGCTGCTATTGACGCATCTGCTGACTCACCGAAAGTTCCTGCTCTGGAGCTTTTTGCTGCTGGCGGCAACGCTTTTCACGATGGCTTTTTTACCCTCAGGTAGCTCTTTTACGCTGATGTTATTTGTGCTGTTCAGCACAATGATATCCGCTGTCAGTAATTTAGTGGGAATTCTGCCTGCTGAAAGTTTTCCGACGGATATCCGTTCGCTGGGGGTTGGGTTCGCCACCGCGATGAGCCGACTTGGCGCAGCTATCAGTACCGGCCTGTTACCCTGGACGCTTGCACAATGGGGAATGGAGACAACATTGTTACTGTTGACAGGCGTATTACTGATTGGGTTTGGCGTGAGCTGGCTCTGGGCCCCAGAAACGAAGGCTTTGTCGCTGGCGGTTGCCGGGAACGTGGACAAAAGACAGGGAGGCGCGAATGAACATACTGTTAGCATTTAAGGCGGAACCGGATCAGGGGATGCTGGCGGAAAAAGACTGGTTGGCCGCGACGGCAGGGGTATCTGGTCCCGATACCGCCATGCTGCGCTGTTCACCCGGCGCAGATGAGCAGGCGGCAGCTTCGCTGCTGCTGGCGCAGCGTCGTGATGGCTGCAATATGGCGTTGACTGCGTTAAGCATTGGTGATGAACGGGTGATCCACTGGCTACGTTATTTTGCTGCGTTGGGTTTTGATACGTCAGTGCTGCTGGAGGCCTCTGGGGATCTGCGCTTTGCTGCGGAATTCATTGCCCGACAGATCGCTGGCTGGCAGCGCGATCACGGTGCGGATTTGATTATTACTGGTTGTCAGAGTAGCGAAGGGCAAAACGGGCAGACGCCGTTTCTGGTGGCTGAAATGCTGGCGTGGCCCTGCTTCACTCAGGTAGAACGTTTTACGCTCGAACAGCCTTTTATTGTGATTGACCAGCGAACCGTAACCGGGCTTCGCCGTTGTCGGGTGCGGCTTCCGGCGGTGATTGCCGTCAGGCAGTGTGGGGAAATGGCACTACCCGTACCGGGGATGCGTCAGCGTCTGGCGGCGTCAAAAGCTGAGATTGTTCGCCAGCCCGCCGTCCCCGATAAAACCCCAATAGTTCAGTGCCAGAAGCTGGCGCGCCCAGAACAACGGCGTAACGCCACCATTATCGACGGCGCAACAACGCAGGAAAAAGCCCGCATATTATGGCAGGACTATTTGTGTCAGAGGATGCAGCCATGAAGATAGCGATTATTACGAACTCTCTTGAGAGTGATGCTCTGGCTGGATGGTTGGCGGCGAATGACCTCAGTGTGGAGGAGCTGGAACGCTGGATTATCGAGCCAATTGCGGATGTGGCGGAACAGGTGCTGGACGCACTGGCGGCACAGTGGCTGCTGACGCCTGTCGAGATCCTGGTTTTTCCGGCAGGGCCATTGGGCGACGAGCTGGCGACACGACTGGCCTGGCGCCTGCACGGCGGCTGCGTTTGCCAGGTACAGACTCTGGATGCACAACAAGGACTAGTGATCAAATCGCACTGGGGGAATGCATTGACGGCAACATTGCAAATCAACAAGCGTCCCTTGTGCCTGTCGCTGGCACGACAAGCAGAGATGAACAATTCAGGTCATTCCCTTCCTTTGATGGTAGAACATCACATTATGCCTACAGTGCTGCCTGACTGGCTGGATGAGGTGGAGAGCGTAAATGACGTCAGCACGCATCCTCTGCTGCAGGCCGATCGTGTGCTGGTGGTCGGGCAGGGTGGAAGTGAGGTTGGTGCGGATAAAATTACCGCGCTGGGGCAGGGAATTCGTGCCGAGGTGGGGTACAGCCGCGCGCGGGTGATGAACGGCGGTTTTGATGCAGAGCGCGTGATTGGCATATCGGGGCATCTGCTTTCGCCGGATGTCTGTATTGTGGCTGGCGCATCCGGCGCGGCGGCGTTGATGGCTGGAGTAAGGCAGAGTCGTTTTGTTGTGGCGATAAATAATGACTCCAGTGCGCCTGTTTTCTCACAGGCGGATGTAGGGATTATTGACGACTGGCTACCGGTGCTTGAGGCGCTGGCAGCCTGCGCAGAAACTTAATTCAGTTTTTTTGCCAGCGTCCAGACGTCGGTGTTGGTGGTCGAAAGCGCCGCCACACCGGCTTTCATCACGTTGCGAGCGTCCTCTTCATCACATACCAGACCTCCGGCAATCAGCGGCTGGCGTATTTTTTCTGTCACCCAGCCCAGCACTTTTGGCATACAACCAGGCAGGATCTCAATACAGTCCGGATTCGACTGTGCCACCTGCTTATCAATGTTGTGAAAAGAGATGGAATCGACAATAAACAAGCGATGGATGCAGAAAAAACCTTCCGCCCGCGCCGCTTTCAGCATTGGCGCTTTAGTACTAATGATGCCATCCGCTTCGGTGACCAGCTTCAGAAACTGGATCACGACCTCCTTATTCGATGCTCCCTCCAGCAGATCTACGTGGATAAAGGCGTATTTACCGGCATTTTTTATCTTCTTTACGATGTTGCTAATGGTGCAAATATTACCGTAGAGAACGGAGATGAACTGGCAATCGGAATCGATGGCTAATTGCAGACTGGCGTTATCTTTCACGGCGGCGATCACCGGATTCTGGCGGAGCAGATGTAACAGAGGCATAGATTATCCTTATAAATTAACCAAAGCGGTAAGTGATGCCAAATGAAGATGCAGGGTAGCGCCACTGTTGCAGCGTTTTTTCATCGCATAACAGTCGACAGGTCCCACACTCCAGGCAGCCGCGAAAATCGACACGCAGTTCACCTTCTGGCGTAAGGGAAAACAGTCCAGCGGGACATGTTTTGATCAGCAGTTCCGCCATGTCTCTGTCGACGGCGGGAGCTGGAACGATATGTGCAACGTCGGTGGGACGCCAGATATTACGGGCTACAGACATCGTAAACTCCTGATAATATCGCCAGCCAGATGACGCAGGCCGTGACGACGAAACTGACGCCAGACGATCTGACGCAGAGGGGGAACAGGATGATTCCCTTGTTCCCAGATTTCATGAGAAATGGCCTGCATAAGCGCAGGCCACTGGTGATACCAGCCGGGGCGTTGCAGCAATGCGGGAACATGCTGGTAGCGTTGCAGAACATCCCAAAGCAGGCTGTGTTGAATTTCCTGATGATAGGCAGGGAACAGGTTTTGCTGCTCTGGTTTCCGACAGGCGTTGATTAGCGTTTGTGCTGCCGCCTTAGCACCGATGAGCGCCATATCCATACCACGTACGGAAAAACCAGTATTGACGCAGCTGCGCAGCGCATCGCCCACCAGTAGCCAACCTTCTCCAGCGTATCGCTCCGGCATACTGTGCAGACCACCTTCCGGCACCAGATGTGCGCCATACTCCAGTGTTTCGCTGTCTCTTAGCAGGGGATGGAGCGCTGGGTGCGTTTTGAGCCGCGTCAGTATGTCGGCTGTTGGAATGTCACTCTGTGCAATGGAAGATAGCGGACAAACGACGCCGAATGAAAGCGTTTGCTGATTGGTATAAAGAAACGCGCCGCCGGGCAGATCCCCGCAGACCTCTCCGCTAAACAGCATAGCTGCGCCTTCATTGCCGTTCAGTCGAAAGCGTTCCTGGATCGTCTGTGTATCCAGCGCCAGCGTCTCTTTAATCCCGAGCGCCATCGTACTTGTCGCAGGGCGCGGCAGAAAACCATACCGTTCTGCCAGCACGCTGTTGGCCCCTTCAGCCAGTACCACATAGTGGGCGCGTAGACTCTCATTATCGGCAATGATGCCGCAGACTTTGCCATCTTCAACATGGAGTGCTTCAACCGTAACACCGCTGATAAACTGCACACCTTCGGCCTGTGCTTGAGCGACAAACCACGGATCGAAACGGGAGCGCAGCAGGGTCCATGAGTCTCCATCAGGTTGCAGGCTGGAGTATGTCGTTGCACCACTATGCGTTAATAATGTGAGGTTTTCCTGGGTAATGCGGCGCTCAAGTGGCGCAGATTGTTGGAAGTAGGGCAGGAGTTCGCTTAGTGCATGACAGTACAGACGTCCGCCGGAAAGGTTTTTACTGCCAGGAATTTCGCCGCGTTCGAGTAACAGGACTGTCAGTCCTGCACGTGCACAGCGTAAAGCACAAGCGGTGCCTGCTATCCCTGCACCGATGATAATAATATCGAAATCGTCAGCCATGTTGTGCTCCAGATATCCAGAGCACATAACCCTAACAGACTGTCAGACAAGGAATGTTGACCGCTGACACATCCGATTAAATCACTCGCCGCGATAGACGCAACCCGCCGTGCAGGTCTCTTTCACCATCACTGCGCTCAGCAGAGGGACGACAGGTTTTACCTCATCCCAAATCCATTTTGCCAGCACTTCGCTGGTAGGATTGGACAGACCCGGAATATCGTTCAGGTAGTAGTGATCCAGACGATCGTATGTCGGCTTAAACGCTGCTTTCAGCTCAGAAAAATCCATGATCCAACCGGTATGCGGATCGACTTCACCGGTAATTTCAAGACGCACCATAAATGAGTGACCATGCAGGCGGCCACATTTATGTCCTTCCGGTACATGCGGCAGGCGGTGGGCGGCTTCGAAGGTGAAATCTTTAAACAGGGTGGTGGTCATGATTAGCTCTCAATGATACGAAAAACCGCCGTAGGGTACCGGAAAGTACGTTTTTTATCATTAACTAAAACGGCGTTCAGCACCTGATTGCACTATTTATCGATGTTAACTTTTTTATTTTCTTTAATTTCATGCGATTAGATAATCGTTTTTGCTGTTAATAACTATAGCTAAAACAAGTTAGTCCATTTGGTTATTTGTTATTTCCATCACTTCTTTAGTTGTGACTATCACCGCCGTTAACCTTATCTTCAGTTTGGGTTTTATTGCTGAAATCCGCTTTGCTTACTGGAACATGACAACGCATGACGACACAGGCCCCACCTTCCGCTTTGCTTCCGCTAAACCCGGAGCAACTGGCACGCCTTCAGGCGGCCACGAACGATCTCTCGCCCTCGCAGCTTGCGTGGGTTTCTGGCTATTTCTGGGGCGTGCTGAATCAGCAGCCGGGCGCAAATGTTGCTTCACCTGCGCCTGTCGCTGACGTTCCGGGGATCACGCTTATTTCCGCTTCACAGACCGGCAATGCCCGCCGTGTGGCGGAAGCTCTGCGCGACGATCTGCTCGCCGCGAAACTCAATGTCACCCTGATCAATGCCGGCGACTATAAGTTCAAACAAATCGCTAACGAAAAATTGCTGGTTGTGGTGGCATCGACTCAGGGGGAAGGTGAACCAGCGGAAGAAGCGGTGGCGCTGCATAAGTTCCTGTTCTCTAAAAAAGCGCCGAAGCTTGAAAACACCGCCTTTGCTGTTTTTGGTCTCGGAGATACCTCTTACGAGTTTTTCTGCCAGTCTGGAAAAGACTTCGATAGCAAACTGGCGGAGCTTGGCGGTGAACGTTTGCTCGATCGTGTGGATGCGGATGTTGAATACCAGACCGCGGCGGCAGAATGGCGTGCTCGTCTGGTTGATGTGCTGAAGGCTCGTGCCCCCGCTGCATCTTCTGTCCAGACCGCAGCAAGTGGTGCCGTGAACGAGGTGCATACCAGTCCGTATACCAAAGAGGCGCCGCTCAGTGCTTCCCTTTCTGTGAACCAGAAAATTACCGGGCGTGACTCTGAAAAAGATGTACGCCATATTGAAATCGATCTTGGCGATTCGGGTCTGCGTTATCAGCCGGGCGATGCCTTAGGAGTCTGGTATCAAAACGATCCAGCCTTAGTGAAAGAGATCGTAGAACTGTTATGGCTGAAAGGTGATGAACCTGTCACGGTTGATGGGAAATTAGTACCGCTCACTGAAGCCTTACAGTGGCATTTCGAACTGACGGTTAACACAGCCAATATCGTGGAGAATTACGCCAGCTTAACGCGCAGTGAAACATTACTGCCGCTGGTAGGCGATAAAGCGCAATTACAACATTACGCGGCGACGACTCCGATTGTCGATATGCTGCGCTTCTCTCCGGCACAACTGGACGCTAACGCGTTAACGGGTCTGTTGCGTCCGCTGACACCTCGGTTGTACTCCATTGCGTCCTCACAGGCAGAGGTGGAAAGCGAAGTGCATGTCACCGTTGGTGTTGTGCGTTTTGAAGTTGAAGGCCGCGCGCGTGCTGGTGGTGCTTCCAGCTTCCTCGCCGATCGCGTTGAAGAAGAAGGTGAAGTGCGTGTGTTCATTGAACATAACGACAACTTCCGTCTGCCAGCTAACCCTGAAACGCCGGTGATTATGATTGGTCCTGGCACTGGCATTGCGCCGTTCCGCGCTTTTATGCAGCAACGCGCTGCTGATGAAGCGTCGGGCAAAAACTGGTTGTTCTTTGGCAACCCGCACTTTACTGAAGATTTCCTGTATCAGGTGGAATGGCAGCGCTACGTCAAAGAGGGTGTGCTGAGCCGTATCGATCTCGCCTGGTCCCGTGACCAAAAAGAAAAAGTCTACGTACAAGATAAACTGCGCCAACAAGGTGCGGAACTGTGGCGCTGGATTAATGACGGTGCGCACATTTATGTCTGCGGCGACGCCAATCGCATGGCGAAAGATGTTGAGCAGGCTTTGCTGGAAGTGATTGCCGAATTCGGTGGTATGGATACCGAAGCGGCGGATGAATTTTTAAGTGAGCTGCGCGTTGAGCGCCGTTATCAGCGAGATGTCTACTAATGAGTGAAAAACATCCAGGGCCACTGGTGGTCGAAGGTAAGCTGTCCGACGCTGAACGTATGAAGCTGGAAAGCAACTATCTGCGTGGCACCATTGCCGAAGATTTAAATGACGGTCTCACCGGTGGTTTCAAAGGTGATAACTTTCTGCTGATCCGTTTTCATGGGATGTACCAGCAGGATGACCGCGATATTCGCGCCGAACGCGCCGAGCAGAAGCTGGAGCCGCGTCACGCGATGCTGCTGCGCTGCCGCCTGCCGGGCGGTGTTATCACCACCAAACAGTGGCAGGCGATCGATAAGTTTGCCCACGACAACACCATTTACGGCAGCATTCGTCTGACTAACCGCCAGACCTTCCAGTTCCACGGTATTCTGAAAAAGAACGTCAAACCGGTGCATCAGATGCTGCATTCGGTCGGGCTGGACGCACTGGCGACCGCCAACGACATGAACCGTAACGTGTTGTGCACCTCCAACCCGTATGAGTCTGAGCTACACGCGGAAGCTTACGAGTGGGCGAAAAAGATCTCTGAACATTTGCTACCGCGCACTCGCGCTTATGCGGAGATCTGGCTCGATCAGGAAAAAGTCGCAACGACCGATGAAGAGCCGATTTTGGGGCAAACCTATCTGCCGCGTAAGTTCAAAACCACGGTGGTGATCCCACCGCAAAACGATATCGATCTGCATGCTAACGATATGAACTTTGTGGCGGTCGCAGAAAACGGCAAACTGGTGGGCTTTAACCTTCTGGTCGGTGGCGGGCTTTCTATTGAGCACGGCAACAAGAAAACCTATGCGCGTACAGCCAGTGAATTTGGCTATCTGCCGCTGGAACATACTTTAGCGGTGGCGGAAGCGGTGGTCACGACTCAGCGCGACTGGGGCAACCGTACCGACCGTAAAAATGCCAAAACGAAATACACGCTGGAACGCGTGGGCGTGGAGACCTTCAAAGCGGAAGTCGAGCGTCGTGCAGGTATCAAATTCGAACCGATTCGCCCGTATGAATTTACGGGGCGCGGCGATCGTATTGGATGGGTGAAGGGTATCGATAATAAATGGCACCTGACGCTGTTTATCGAGAATGGTCGTATTCTGGATTATCCTGGACGTCCGCTGAAAACGGGACTGCTGGAAATCTCGAAGATCCACAAAGGTGAGTTCCGTATTACGGCGAACCAGAACCTGATCATTGCCGGTGTGCCGGACAATCAGAAAGCGAAGATTGAAAAGATAGCGCGTGACAGCGGCCTGATGAATGCTGTTACCCCGCAACGTGAAAACTCGATGGCTTGCGTGTCGTTCCCGACCTGCCCGCTGGCGATGGCTGAAGCTGAACGCTTCCTGCCGACGTTTATTGATAACATCGACACGCTGATGGCGAAGCATGGCGTGAGTGATGAACATATTGTAATGCGTGTAACAGGCTGCCCGAACGGTTGCGGACGCGCGATGCTGGCGGAAGTTGGGCTGGTGGGGAAAGCGCCTGGGCGTTACAACCTGCATCTGGGCGGAAACCGTATCGGTACGCGCATTCCACGCATGTTCAAAGAGAATATCACCGAGCCGGAAATTCTGGCATCGATGGATGAACTGATTGGGCGCTGGGTGAAAGAACGCAAAGCGGGTGAAGGCTTCGGAGACTTTACGGTGCGTGCGGGCATTATTCGCCCGGTGCTCGATCCCGCTCGGGATCTCTGGGAATAATGTGAAATTGCCGGATGGCGGCATGAATGTCTTATCTGGCCTGCTGCACGATTGTAGGCCTGAGATGCGCAGCACCATCAGGCAATAAGTGAGGTAACGATGTCTGAACTCGATCTAAACGCATTGAACGTGCTACCAAAAGTTGAGCGTGTCATGGCGTTGGCGGAAACCAACAGCCAACTGGAAAAACTAAGCGCGCAAGAGCGAGTGGAGTGGGCGCTGGAAAACCTGCCTGGCGAGTATGTGCTTTCATCAAGCTTTGGTATTCAGGCGGCGGTCAGCTTGCATCTGGTGAATCAGATCCGTCCGGATATTCCGGTGATCCTCACCGATACCGGTTATCTGTTCCCGGAAACCTATCAATTCATTGACGAGTTAACAGACAAGCTCAAGCTTAATTTGCAGGTCTATCGGGCTAAGGAGAGCGCTGCCTGGCAGGAGGCGCGCTACGGCAAACTGTGGGAGCAGGGCGTTGAGGGCATTGAGAAATACAATGACATCAACAAAGTTGAACCGATGAACCGTGCGCTGAAAGAGCTGAATGCGCAAACCTGGTTTGCAGGTCTGCGTCGTGAACAGTCCGGAAGCCGCGCGCATTTACCGGTGCTGGCCATTCAGCGCGGGGTATTTAAACTGCTACCGATTATCGACTGGGACAACCGGACGGTGTACCAGTACTTGCAGCAACACGGGCTGAAATATCATCCGTTGTGGGATCAGGGCTACCTCTCGGTGGGCGATACCCATACTACCCGTAAATGGGAACCGGGCATGGCAGAAGAAGAGACGCGCTTCTTCGGGCTTAAACGCGAGTGTGGCCTGCACGAAGGTTGAAGTGGTAAAAGGCCCGGTAAGCTCTATCCGCTACCGGGCATTAATTTTGTGTATTAACCCGCTTTCGCCAGTTCTTTCACCAACGGCAACATAATGCGTACTACGTCGCGGCTACGGTGTTCAATACGGCCAGGTAGCACTTTATCGATATGCTGTTGGTTATCCAGCCGTATATCATGCCAGCTGTTGCCGGCGGGGAATGAGGCGCTTTTGGCCCGCTGCTGATAGCCGTCTTTTTTGCCCAGATTCCAGTTTGTTGCTTCAACGGAGAGCACAGAAATTCCCGCTTTGTCGAAAACCTCCGCATCGTTACAACATCCTGTTCCCTTCGGATAGTCCTTGTTCATACCCGGATTGGTGCTGGCGGTAATGCCCCGGCTGTGGGCGATAGCCAGCGCCCGATCGCGTGTGAGTTTTCGTACCGCTTCGGGGGTTTTTTGTCCACTGTTGAAATAGAGCTTATCGCCGACGATAAGGTTATCGAGGTTAATGACCAACAGCGTATTTTTCTTTTCTGCTGCGCTCATGCGTTTGAGCACGTTCTCCGCACCGAGCTTGCCTTCTTCCTCACCGCTGGTGGCGATAAAGCGAATGCCGTATTGCGTCGGTACATTTTTTAGTTTTTCTGCCAGCTCCAGCATGACGCCCAGACCTGCGGCGTTGTCGTCGATTCCCTGCAAGGTTAAACCACCCAGATTGGCATCGGAATCGGCATCGCTTTGTGGGGCATAGGTATCGAGGTGCGCCATAATAATAATCTGCTGTGGCGCTTTGCCTTCATGCGCTGCTATTACGGTGCTTCCCGTTATGTTATGCCAGTTTTTACGATTATTTTTGGCGGTATAAACATAGCGGCTATTAAATGTCCGAATATCACTGCGGTATCCCATCTGTTCAAATTGCTGACGCAAATAATCAGCGGACAACATTTCGGCGGGAGAACCAGTCATGCGCCCAGGAAAGAACGTTGCTATATATCGAGCCTGAGTATTAGCGATAACTCCGGGTTTCTCGGATGTTGCCTGTGCGGGAAGGATAAAGCATACGCCGAGCGCCAGGGCAGCAGGAAGGTGGCGCAATGCGGAAAACATAATGAGTCCTTAAATACCAAGCATAAATTTTTAACCGCTAGTATGAAACCGTGATCGCGGTAAAACAATTTCATTTGCTCCTAAATGCCCGAAATTCGGTAGCTTAAGCACTTTTTGATATTTGCTTTTCCAGATCGTTATTCCTTTGAGGAACTACTCATTCCAATTCGTAATTTCATTCGCTCCCCTGCGCTCCCTATAGTCGAGTTATCTGAGTATCGTTAGCAAAATAGCGGCATTACATAGGAACGGTTATGGATCAAAAACGACTTACCCACCTGCGGCAACTGGAAGCGGAAAGCATCCATATCATTCGTGAGGTGGCCGCCGAGTTTTCTAATCCGGTGATGATGTATTCCATCGGCAAAGACTCCAGCGTAATGCTGCATCTGGCGCGCAAAGCGTTTTATCCAGGCACGCTGCCATTCCCTTTGCTTCACGTTGATACCGGCTGGAAATTTAGCGAGATGTATGAATTTCGTGACCGTACGGCGAAAGCTTATGGTTGCGAACTGCTGGTGCATAAAAACCCGGAAGGGGTGGCAATGGGGATCAACCCGTTTGTCCATGGTAGCGCCAAGCATACTGACATCATGAAAACCGAAGGGCTGAAGCAAGCTCTGAATAAATACGGTTTTGATGCCGCGTTCGGTGGTGCTCGTCGTGATGAAGAGAAATCGCGCGCTAAAGAGCGTATTTACTCCTTTCGTGACCGTTTTCATCGCTGGGACCCAAAAAACCAGCGTCCGGAACTGTGGCACAACTATAACGGGCAGATAAACAAAGGCGAGAGTATTCGCGTGTTTCCGCTCTCTAACTGGACCGAGCAGGATATCTGGCAGTACATCTGGCTGGAGAATATCGACATTGTTCCGCTGTACCTGGCAGCGGAGCGTCCGGTCCTTGAACGTGACGGTATGCTGATGATGATTGACGACGACAGGATCGATTTGCAGCCGGGCGAAGTTATCAAAAAACGTATGGTGCGTTTTCGCACGCTCGGCTGCTGGCCGCTAACCGGTGCCGTGGAGTCGAATGCGCAAACGCTGCCGGAAATTATTGAAGAGATGCTGGTCTCAACCACCAGTGAACGTCAGGGGCGCGTAATAGATCGCGACCAGGCGGGCTCCATGGAGCTGAAGAAACGTCAGGGGTATTTCTAAGGAGCCGCCATGAACACTACACTTGCACAACAAATTGCCAATGAAGGCGGCGTTGAAGCCTGGATGGTCGCCCAACAACACAAAAGTCTGTTGCGTTTTTTAACCTGCGGTAGCGTGGATGATGGGAAAAGTACGTTGATCGGGCGTCTGCTACATGACACGCGTCAGATTTACGAAGATCAGCTTTCGTCGCTGCATAATGACAGCAAACGTCATGGCACTCAGGGCGAGAAGCTCGATCTGGCGCTGCTGGTCGATGGCCTACAAGCCGAGCGTGAGCAGGGGATCACTATCGATGTGGCCTACCGCTATTTTTCTACCGAGAAGCGCAAATTTATCATTGCCGATACCCCTGGTCACGAACAATACACTCGCAACATGGCGACCGGTGCGTCTACCTGTGATCTGGCGATCTTGCTGATTGATGCGCGCAAAGGCGTGCTGGATCAGACTCGCCGTCACAGCTTTATCTCCACGCTGCTTGGCATTAAGCATCTGGTCGTGGCAATCAACAAAATGGATCTGGTGGGCTTTCGCGAAGAGACATTTAACCGGATTCGCGAAGACTATCTGACTTTTGCTGAACAGCTACCGGGCAATCTGGATATCCGCTTCGTGCCGCTTTCCGCGCTTGAAGGCGATAACGTGGCTTCGCAAAGTGCCAGCATGCCATGGTACAGCGGCCCAACGTTGCTGGAAGTTCTGGAAACGGTTGAAATCCAGCGTGTGGTCGATACCCAGCCGATGCGCTTCCCGGTGCAGTATGTGAATCGACCGAATCTCGATTTTCGTGGCTACGCCGGAACGCTGGCCTCTGGTAGCGTAAAAGTTGGACAACGGATTAAAGTGCTGCCGTCTGGCGTTGAGTCGAGTGTGGCGCGGATAGTCACGTTCGATGGAGACTTACAGGAAGCTCATGCGGGTGAAGCGATCACTCTGGTGCTGAAAGATGAGATCGACATCAGTCGTGGCGATCTGCTGCTTGATGCCAGCGAAACATTGCCGGCAGTGCAAAGTGCGGCTGTGGATGTCGTGTGGATGGCGGAACAACCGCTGTCGCCTGGGCAGAGCTATGACATCAAAGTTGCGGGCAAAAAGACGCGTGCGCGTGTTGATAACGTGCAGTATCAGGTCGACATCAACAATCTGACTCAACGCGAAGTTGATGCGTTACCGCTCAACGGCATTGGTCTGGTTGATCTGACCTTTGATGAACCGCTGGTGCTGGATACCTATCAGCAGAACCCGGTTACGGGGGGCCTGATTATCATTGACCGTCTGACCAACGTCACCGTTGGGGCCGGGCTGGTACGTGAGCCTGTCGAACAGGAGCATGTCACTGCATCCCAGTTTAGCGCCTTTGAACTGGAACTTAATGCACTGGTACGCCGTCACTTCCCACACTGGGGTGCGCGCGATTTGCTGGGAGGCAACTAATGGCGCTGCATGACGAAAACGTCGTCTGGCATGCCCATCCTGTTACGCCGCAACAGCGGGAGCAACGCCACGGACATCGTGGTGTTGTGCTGTGGTTTACCGGACTCTCTGGTTCCGGTAAATCGACGGTGGCGGGGGCGCTGGAAGAGGCTTTGCATAAACAAGGCGTCAGCACGTATTTGTTGGATGGCGATAACGTACGTCACGGTCTGTGCAGCGATCTCGGTTTTAGCGATGCCGATCGTAAGGAAAACATTCGCCGGGTTGGGGAAGTGGCTAATCTGATGGTGGACGCCGGTCTGGTGGTGCTGACCGCATTTATTTCCCCGCACCGTGCTGAGCGACACATGGTGCGTGAACGTGTGGGCGATGGGCGTTTTATTGAAGTATTCGTCGATACGCCACTGGAAATATGTGAATTACGCGATCCAAAAGGACTGTATAAAAAAGCGCGTGCAGGGGAGTTACACAATTTCACCGGAATTGACTCGGTGTACGAAGCGCCTGAATCGCCTGAAATTCATCTGGATGGTGAACAATTGGTAACAAATTTGGTCTCTCAATTATTAGACCTGCTGAAGCAGCAAGATATTATCAGATCCTGAGACACCACCGGACTTGTATGCCCGGGCAGTCAAGGTCACAGGATTAGATATGCGTAATAGCCATAACATTACTTTTACAGAGTCAGATACCTTCAAAACCGACGACGAGACCACCTGGTCATTACCGGGGGCCGTGGTTGGTTTTGTGGCATGGATGATGGCTCTGGGGATCCCTTGTCTAATTTATGGTCCTAACACGCTGTTTTTCTTTATTTATACCTGGCCTTTTTTCCTGGCGCTGCTGCCCGTCGCGATTGTGGCGGGTATTGCCCTACACTCTTTAGTGAAGGGCAAACTGCTGCTGAGTATCACTTTTACGCTGCTGGCGGTTGGGCTGATGTTCGGAGCGCTGTTCATGTGGCTACTGGGTTAGGCTGGTTCCCTTCTTTTTAATGACGTCCGGGGCTATATGCCGGATTGGTCATAATTCAAACCGTAACCAACAATGAGATTATGTTCTCCTTACACGGGGTATACGTAACAACGGGCAAATGTGGTACATTTGCCCGCGTTGTCGCGGCGTTCCCACCTGCGGACGTAAAGTCGTCTGCGGATATTATGGGATGTTGATGCCGTTTTTCAGGGGGCAGGATGGGTAAACTAACGCTGCTGTTGCTGGCTTTATTAGTCTGGCTGCAGTATTCGCTGTGGTTCGGTAAGAACGGCATACATGACTATAGCCGCGTCAACGATGATGTGGCTGCGCAACAAGCTACAAACGCGAAACTTAAGGCGCGTAACGATCAGCTCTTTGCCGAAATTGACGATCTCAATGGCGGTCAGGAAGCGATTGAAGAGCGTGCACGCAACGAACTCAGTATGACTAAGCCGGGCGAAACGTTTTATCGTCTGGTGCCTGACGCGTCTAAACGCGCGCAGACTGCAGGACAAAACAATCGATAAACCATCCAGGGATCTAACATGGCAGCCACTTTATTGGACGTTTGCGCCGTGGTGCCGGCTGCCGGGTTTGGCCGCCGAATGCAAACAGAGTGTCCTAAGCAGTACCTTTCAATTGGTAATAAAACCATTCTTGAGCACTCGGTCCATGCGCTACTCGCGCATCCCCGGGTGACGCGAGTCGTCATTGCCATCAGCCCTGGCGACAGCCGCTTTGCCCAACTTCTTCTGGCCCAACATCCGCAAATCACCGTTGTCGATGGCGGTAATGAACGCGCCGATTCGGTTCTTGCCGGTTTGCAAGCCGCCGGGGAAGCCCGATGGGTACTGGTGCATGATGCTGCCAGGCCGTGTCTGCATCAGGACGATTTATCCCGTTTGCTGGCGATAAGTGAAACCAGCCGTACTGGCGGTATCCTTGCCGCACCGGTGCGAGATACGATGAAACGTGCGGAGCCGGGCAAAACAGACATCGCCCATACGGTAGATCGCACTGATTTATGGCATGCGTTGACGCCGCAGTTTTTTCCTCGCGAGCTGTTACACGACTGCCTTATCCGGGCGCTAAATGAAGGCGCGACCATTACAGATGAGGCCTCGGCGCTGGAATATTGTGGTTTTCATCCGCAACTGGTCGAAGGGCGCGCTGACAATATTAAAGTCACCCGCCCGGAAGATCTGGCGCTTGCCGAATTTTATCTGACCCGAACAACCCATCTGGAGAATGCATAATGCGAATTGGACACGGTTTTGACGTACACGCCTTTGGAGGCGTAGGCCCAATTATCATTGGTGGTGTGCGCATCCCGTATGAAAAGGGGTTGCTGGCGCATTCTGATGGGGATGTTGCACTCCATGCACTGACCGATGCCCTTTTAGGGGCAGCGGCGTTAGGTGATATTGGTAAACTCTTTCCGGATACCGATCCGGCCTTTAAAGGGGCGGATAGCCGCGAATTATTGCGTGAAGCCTGGCGCCGTATTCAGGCCAAAGGATATACCCTTGGTAATGTGGATGTGACTATCATTGCTCAGGCGCCAAAGATGCTGCCGCACATTCCGCAAATGCGTGTATTTATTGCCGAAGATCTCGGCTGCCATATGGATGATGTTAACGTGAAAGCGACCACCACGGAAAAACTCGGATTTACCGGACGTGGGGAAGGGATTGCCTGTGAAGCGGTGGCCTTACTCATAAAGGCAACGAAATGACTGAATTTGACGCTCTGACGTATCTCCACGGTAAACCACAAGGCAGTGGCGTGCTGAAAGCAAATCCGGAAGACTTTGTGGTCGTCGAAGATTTAGGCTTCGAACCGGACGGTGAAGGGGAGCACGTTCTGGTTCGCATCCTGAAAAATGGTTGTAACACGCGTTTTGTGGCTGACGCGCTGGCTAAATTCCTGAAAATCCATGCCCGTGAAGTGAGCTTTGCCGGGCAGAAAGATAAGCATGCAGTCACGGAACAGTGGCTGTGCGCGCGCGTGCCGGGCAATACGATGCCTGATTTAAGCAAGTTTGAGCTTGAAGGCTGTAAAGTGCTGGAGTACTCCCGCCACAAGCGTAAGCTGCGTTTAGGCGCTTTGAAAGGTAACGCATTTACGTTGGTTCTGCGCGAAGTCAGCGCACGTGATGACGTTGAAGCGCGTTTGCAGGCAATTAGCGAGCGCGGCGTGCCGAACTATTTTGGCGCGCAGCGTTTTGGCATTGGCGGCAGTAACCTGCAAGGGGCGCTACGCTGGGCACAAAGTGATGCTCCGGTGCGCGATCGCAATAAACGCAGTTTTTGGTTGTCGGCAGCCCGCAGCGCGTTGTTTAATCAGATAGTCAACGAACGGTTGAAAAAAACAGACTTTAATCAAGTTGTTGACGGCGATGCGCTACAATTGTCGGGACGAGGAAGTTGGTTTGTCGCGACAGCGGAAGAACAGGCTGAATTACAGCGTCGTGTCGATGAAAAAGAATTAATGATTACAGCAGCATTACCGGGCAGCGGTGAGTGGGGAACTCAGCGCGATGCGCTGGCGTTTGAAGAGGCTGCTATTGCTGATGAAACTACGCTGCAGTCTTTGTTATTACGTGAAAAAGTTGAAGCATCGCGTCGCGCTATGCTGCTGTATCCACAACAATTAAGCTGGAACTGGTGGGATGATGTAACCGTTGAGTTGCGCTTCTGGCTACCGGCAGGTAGCTTCGCCACCAGTGTTGTAAGGGAACTTATTAACACAATGGGTGATTATGCGTATATTGCTGAGTAACGATGATGGGGTTCATGCACCCGGTATACAAACGCTGGCGAAAGCGCTGCGTGAGTTTGCTGATGTACAGGTAGTTGCCCCGGATCGTAACCGCAGTGGCGCGTCTAACTCGCTGACGCTGGAATCCTCGCTTCGCACCTTTACCTTTGATAACGGCGATATCGCTGTGCAAATGGGAACACCTACTGACTGCGTATATCTGGGCGTAAACGCGTTAATGCGTCCGCGCCCGGATATTGTGGTTTCCGGGATTAACGCAGGCCCTAATCTGGGCGATGATGTTATCTATTCAGGGACTGTCGCTGCGGCAATGGAAGGGCGACACCTGGGATTCCCTGCGCTGGCCGTCTCCCTTGACGGTCATAAACATTACGATACTGCCGCGGCGGTAACTTGTCGTATTTTGCGGGCGCTGAGCCGTGAACCGCTGCGAACCGGGCGCATTCTGAATATTAATGTACCGGATTTGCCGCTGGATCAGATTAAAGGCATTCGCGTCACTCGCTGTGGTAGTCGTCATCCGGCGGATCAAGTGATTCCACAGCAGGATCCGCGTGGTAACACGCTGTACTGGATTGGACCGCCGGGAGAAAAATGCGATGCCGGGCCGGATACGGACTTTGCTGCCGTAGATGAAGGCTATGTCTCGGTCACTCCGCTGCATGTCGATTTAACCGCTTACGGTGCGCATGAGGTCGTTTCTGACTGGTTAGACAGCGTGGGAGTTAACACGCAATGGTAAGCAGACGCGTACACACTCTTCTTGAACAATTACGTGCGCAGGGCATCAGAGACGAGCATGTCCTTGATGCGCTCGCTGCCGTGCCGCGTGAAAAATTCATTGATGAGGCGTTTGAGCATAAGGCCTGGGAAAACATCGCCCTGCCGATTGGCCAGGGGCAGACGATTTCGCAGCCCTATATGGTTGCCCGCATGACCGAGCTTCTCGAGTTAACGCCACAATCGCGGGTGCTGGAAATTGGTACCGGTTCTGGTTACCAGACGGCAATTCTGGCGCATCTGGTGCAGCATGTTTGTTCCGTTGAGCGGATCAAAGGTTTGCAATGGCAGGCGCGACGTCGACTGAAGCAGCTCGATTTACACAATGTTTCGACTCGTCATGGTGATGGATGGCAAGGCTGGCAAGCGCGAGCCCCATTTGACGCTATTATTGTGACGGCAGCTCCGCCGGAGATCCCAACAGCATTAATGACGCAGTTGGATGAAGGCGGCATTCTCGTCCTACCCGTGGGTGATGAGCACCAGTTTTTGAAAAGGGTGCGTCGTCGGGGGGGCGAATTTATTATCGACACCGTGGAGGCCGTACGTTTTGTTCCCTTAGTGAAAGGGGAATTAGCGTAGATACAGGTTCTGAATACCTGGAGTTTTCCTGGATATTCTGGAATTAGTAAGCGTATCGTGGTCACGTTTTCCAGTGTCCAGCCCGATGCTTTGCACGGTGATTACGTCACGGGTTTTAACCAAATTTTCCTGGGGGATAAATGAGCGCGGGAAGCCACAAATTTACCGTTCGCCGCATTGCGGCATTGTCACTGGTTTCGTTATGGCTGGCAGGTTGTTCTAACACCTCGAATCCACCAGCGCCGGTCAGTTCTGTTGGCGGTGGCGGCTCAACGAACACCAGCTCCGGCATGCTAATTACGCCTCCACCAAAAATGGGCACAACGGCGACAGCACAGCAAACGCCACAGATCCAACCGGTGCAGCGTCCGGTCACTCAGTCCGGACAGATCCAACCCGTTGCGGAACAACCGGTCCAGATGGAAAACGGTCGTATTGTGTACAATCGTAAGTATGGGAACATTCCGAAAGGTAGTTATACCGGCGGCAGTACCTATACGGTTAAGAAAGGTGACACGCTTTTCTATATTGCCTGGATTACCGGGAACGATTTCCGTGACCTCGCACAACGAAATAACGTTCCGGCCCCGTATGGCCTGAATGTGGGGCAGACTCTGCAAGTGGGCAACGCGTCGGGTGCACCGATTACCGGTGGTAATGCAATCACTCAGGCGGATGCAGCACAGCAAGGAGTTGTGACCAACCCTGCACAAAATTCCACCGTTGCTGTTGCTTCGAAACCAACAATTACGTATTCTGAGGATTCAGGTGAACAAAGTGCTAACAAAATGTTGCCGAACAACAAGCCTGCTGGGACAGTTGTCACAGCGCCAGTAACGGCTCCAGCAGTTAGCACAACCGAATCGACTGCAAGCTCAACATCTACCAGCGCGCCAATCTCTACCTGGCGCTGGCCGACTGATGGCAAAGTGATCGAAAACTTCGCGGCTACCGAAGGTGGCAATAAAGGGATCGACATTGCAGGCAGTAAGGGACAGGCTATTGTCGCGACCGCAGATGGGCGCGTCGTATATGCCGGTAACGCACTGCGTGGTTACGGTAATCTTATTATCATCAAACATAACGATGATTACCTGAGCGCCTACGCCCATAACGATACGATGCTGGTCCGGGAACAACAAGAAATCAAGGCGGGGCAGAAAATAGCTACCATGGGTAGTACCGGAACCAGTTCAACACGATTGCATTTTGAAATTCGTTACAAGGGGAAATCCGTAAACCCGCTGCGTTATTTACCGCAGCGATAATTCGGCGGAACCAGGCTTTCACTTGCTAGTTCCGTTAGGGATCACGGGTAGGAGCCACCTTATGAGTCAGAATACGCTGAAAGTTCATGATTTAAATGAAGATGCGGAATTTGATGAGAACGGAGTAGAGGCTTTTGATGAAAAAGCCTTGAGTGAAGAGGAACCCAGTGATAACGACCTGGCTGAAGAGGAGCTGTTATCGCAAGGGGCCACACAGCGTGTGTTGGACGCGACTCAGCTTTACCTTGGTGAGATTGGGTATTCACCACTGTTAACAGCCGAAGAAGAAGTTTATTTTGCGCGTCGCGCACTGCGTGGAGATGTTGCCTCTCGCCGTCGCATGATTGAAAGTAACCTGCGTCTGGTGGTTAAAATTGCCCGTCGTTATGGCAATCGTGGTCTGGCATTGCTGGATCTGATTGAAGAGGGCAATCTGGGGCTTATCCGTGCCGTCGAGAAGTTTGACCCGGAACGGGGTTCCGCTTCTCAACATACGCAACCTGGTGGATCCGCCAGACGATAGAACGGGCGATTATGAACCAAACCCGTACTATCAGACTGCCAATCCACATTGTAAAAGAGCTGAACGTCTATCTGCGTACCGCGCGTGAGTTGTCGCATAAACTGGACCACGAACCGAGCGCAGAAGAGATTGCAGAACAACTGGATAAACCGGTTGATGACGTTAGCCGTATGCTCCGACTCAACGAGCGCATTACCTCGGTAGACACCCCGCTGGGTGGCGATTCCGAAAAAGCGTTGCTGGATATTCTGGCCGATGAAAAGGAAAACGGTCCGGAAGACACCACGCAAGACGATGATATGAAACAGAGCATCGTCAAATGGCTGTTCGAACTGAACGCCAAACAGCGTGAAGTGCTGGCACGTCGTTTCGGTTTGCTGGGATATGAAGCTGCGACACTGGAAGATGTGGGCCGTGAAATTGGTCTCACCCGTGAACGTGTTCGCCAGATTCAGGTTGAAGGTCTGCGTCGTCTGCGTGAAATCCTGCAGACTCAGGGGCTGAATATCGAAGCGCTGTTCCGCGAGTAAGCAAAGTTCTATCAAGAAAGGCCAGTCGAGAGACTGGCCTTTTTCTTTTACCTGCGCAGGTATGAAGTCTCAATTACCGGATGGAGGAGTAAATGCCTCATCCGGTTGATAAGGGCATCGTCCTGTTAAACCAGGCTTTTCAACCGATAGATCCACTCCAGCGCCTGGCGTGGCGTCAGGGAATCCGGGTCGAGATTTTCCAGAGCTTCGATGGCTGGAGAGGTTTCTTCAGGAGCGGAAAGCAGCGACATTTGCGTACCATCTACCTGAGTAGCGGCTGCATTTGGTGTAATACTTTCCAGCTCGCGAAGTTTTTGTCGCGCACGTTTGATAACGTCTTTCGGTACACCTGCCAGTGCAGCCACTGCCAGGCCGTAGCTCTTACTTGCTGCACCATCCTGTACGCTATGCATAAAGGCGATGGTATCACCGTGTTCTAACGCGTCCAGATGCACGTTGGCAACGCCTTCCATTTTCTCCGGTAACTGTGTCAGCTCGAAGTAGTGCGTTGCGAATAACGTTAATGCTTTGATTTTATTAGCGAGATTTTCTGCACATGCCCATGCCAGCGACAGGCCGTCGTAAGTTGACGTTCCGCGTCCAATCTCGTCCATCAGAACCAGGCTGTTCTCGGTGGCGTTATGCAGGATGTTGGCAGTTTCAGTCATCTCGACCATAAAGGTTGAACGGCCGGAAGCCAGGTCATCTGCAGCACCCACGCGGGTAAAGATGCGGTCGATTGGGCCGATCTCCACCTTTTGTGCCGGAACATAGCTGCCGATATAGGCCAGCAACGCAATCAGCGCAGTCTGGCGCATATAGGTACTTTTACCCCCCATATTCGGGCCGGTGATGATCAACATCCGACGCTGAGGCGAAAGGCTTAACGGGTTGGCAATAAACGGCTCTGTCAGCACCTGTTCCACCACCGGATGACGACCTTCGGTAATACGAATTCCGGGTTTATCGGTGAAAGTCGGGCAGGTGTAGTTCAGCGTATATGCACGCTCGGCCAGGTTGACCAGAACATCCAGCTCTGCCAGCGCGCTGGCGCTCTGCTGCAAATCAGCCAGATGTGGTAACAGCATGTCGAACAGTTCATCGTACAACTGTTTTTCCAGCGCCAGTGCTTTGCCTTTTGAGGTCAGTACTTTGTCTTCATACTCTTTGAGCTCAGGAATAATGTAGCGTTCGGCGTTTTTCAGAGTCTGGCGGCGCACGTAGTTTATGGGGGCCAGATGGCTCTGCCCACGGCTAATCTGAATGTAGTAACCGTGTACGGCATTAAATCCAACCTTCAGCGTGTCCAGGCCGGTTCGTTCGCGCTCGCGGATCTCCAGTCTGTCCAGATAGTCAGTTGCCCCATCAGCCAGTGCGCGCCACTCGTCCAGCTCTTCGTTATAGCCTGGCGCGATGACACCGCCATCGCGGACCAGCACTGGCGGTGCATCAACCACGGCGCGTTCCAGCAGTTCACGCAGCTCGGTGAATTCGCCCATTTTCTCGCGCAGCATCTGTACCGGAGCGCTATCAACGCTCTCCAGTTGTGCGCGCAGTTCCGGTAATTGTTGAAAGGCGTGACGCATACGGGCGAGATCGCGTGGACGCGCGGTGCGCAGTGCCAGGCGGGCCAGAATACGTTCCAGGTCACCAACCTGACGCAGCACTGGCTGTAGCTCTGCTGTGGCATCCTGGAGCGCACCGATAGTCTGCTGGCGTTCAGTCAGGACGTTAGTGTCGCGTACCGGCATATGCAGCCAGCGTTTAAGCATACGGCTGCCCATGGGGGTGACGGTGCAGTCGAGCACTGAGGCCAGAGTGTTTTCTACGCCTCCCGCCAGATTCTGGGTAATCTCCAGATTACGGCGAGTAGCAGCATCCATAATGATGCTGTCCTGCTGGCGTTCCATGGTGATGGAGCGAATATGCGGCAGAGAAGTACGCTGCGTATCTTTTACATATTGCAGCAGGCAGCCTGCGGCACATAGCCCGCGCGGAGCGTTCTCGACGCCAAAGCCAATCAGATCCCGCGTGCCAAACTGCAAGTTAAGCTGCTGGCGGGCGGTGTCTATCTCAAATTCCCACAGTGGACGGCGACGCAGTCCGCGACGACCTTCGATCAGTGATGTTTCTGCAAAATCTTCGGCATACAGCAGTTCCGCCGGGTTGGTTCGTTGCAGTTCAGCTGCCATGGTCTCGCGGTCGGCGGGTTCACTGACGCGAAAACGACCAGAACTAATGTCCAGCGTGGCGTAGCCGTAGCCTTTACTGTCCTGCCAGATGGCGGCCAGCAGGTTGTCCTGACGTTCCTGCAACAGCGCTTCATCGCTGATAGTGCCAGGCGTTACGATGCGTACAACTTTGCGTTCAACCGGCCCTTTACTGGTGGCCGGATCACCAATCTGTTCGCAAATGGCGACTGACTCGCCCTGATTGACCAGCTTGGCGAGGTAGTTTTCCACCGCGTGATGAGGAATACCCGCCATCGGGATCGGCTCGCCTGCAGACGCTCCGCGTTTTGTTAGCGAGATATCAAGCAGTTGCGACGCACGTTTTGCATCGTCGTAGAACAGCTCGTAAAAGTCGCCCATGCGGTAAAACAGCAGTATCTCCGGGTGCTGAGCCTTCAGCTTGAGATACTGCTGCATCATGGGGGTGTGATTGGTGAAGTCCGTATCAAGTGACTCTTTCATATTGATTCAGCTCGTTTTTTTAATCTTTTTGGGTACCTGGGTCGTTTCATGTGAACCCCTGTAAACTCACATAAACCCATAAATTTTTATATCGAAAGCAGCCTGAAGGCAGTAACGGCGAGCTTAGGCTCAGCCTGAATGGGGTATCTTATCACCGACCACCCCAGAGATTCATCCGTGGGATTTAGCGCAATGCGAGGATGAGTCAACCGGTCATCGTGAACCGGACGATAAAACCGATATCCGGGGAGCTGGCGTCAGAAAGTTGAGCCATTATTCATTTCCTGGCAACGCGTAATTCTGGCAGTAAAGATAAGGGATCCCCTCTTTAGTAATCAGATATGTTTCACTATTCATGGCGAATAGATCGACATTGGAGATGCTTGTGTTGGTCAGGAATAAATCGGGGAGAAGCTCCTGAATAATACTGGTGGGAGCTGTTTCACGGTTTGAGATATGGATTTCCTGTGATACCCAGACCGGACTTGAACCATAACTGGAGTGTGTAAAGAGCACCATTCGTTGCACGGTTTGATCATTATTCGTTGCATCTTTGATAATGCCATCAATATTCACAATGCCTTTACTATCCCCGGTTTTGATATCAATGACCCCACGAAATGAGGCGGTATTGCGTACTATTTCAATAGTTGCCCGGCAGGCAAGATTATGCAGATGATTATGATTTTTACCGTGCTGATAAAACGCAGTGAGAATAATAACCACGACACAAAGTAGCAGGATAATACCTGTTTGTATTCGGAGTCGGGGAGTGCGAATATTTATATTCATTAACTATCGTACCGTGGGTAATAGATAGACTGACAAGTATTTTTCTGCTCTCTCTGCATTGGGGAGCGGCAAAGGATCACCGACAACTTTTTGGATTCAGGATAGGTTGTTATATAAATATATTTATTGCTCTGACATAACCCAGGGTTTCTGTCGATAAAAGAGGTATGCCGGGTGAAATTGCTGGCATCATGGTTAAAATAATACTGACAATTAGTAGGGTTATTTTGTGCGGTGATATAGCCTGAAAAATAATCATCACTGGCAGTTCGTGGATACAGTATCAAACCACAGATGATAATAGTGAGTGCGATGAGCATCGTTTCTGTTTTGGTTATCAGCGGCTTATGCGGTGTCTCATCGGAGAATTCAGTCAGGTCAGCGTTTAGTACGCATGACTCCTCTGCTACTGAAGCGAGAATTTGCGGAGTTTCTATCTCCTCAATCCTAATCTCTTCATTAATAATCAGTCCCTTGCGTTTTATTGTTGTGATAAAGGACGGATCCAGTTCTAACTGAAGAAAACTTTTACGCAGCGAGAGAATGCTCTGGTAGAAGGCATTGAAGCTCGCCTGACGATGATTTTCACCCCAGCCAAATTCCAGCAGTTCGTTCTGTGAGACAACCTTTCCTTGATTTTCAATAAGTAATAAAAGACATAAAGATGCTGTTTGCTTGAGCTTTATCTGTTGCTCAGGTTGGTCCACTCTCGCCAGGTATTGTGTGGCTGGTGTAAAGATTATTTTTCTTTCAATCAGATAACTGACGGTACCAGTCTCGGACATGGTGTCTCTACTCTTGATGATTCATCCAATGGTTGGTCAGTATTGAAAACACTCGAGGCTAAAGGGCACCAATGCCTGCCAGTTTTGCAGCAAGAGCCATGAAGTGTTTCATTTTAGTATCATAATATAACAACAACGATAATTTTTTAATGAAAATAAAACATATTAAAATCAATGAATTGTATCTTTTTGGCTATTGCGTAAAGAGGAGAAAGAAGAAATAATGGCTACAAAGGTGATAAGCATTAATTCTCTATGGACAGCGCAATATACTGTTTGGCACCACCACGCGAGAATATGGCTTACGCCGTTAACGCGCCACTGCACCAGGGAAAGCATGGTGGTTAAACTATAATAGTTAAGTTGTTGCAGTATCTGTAGTGCGATGTATACGGATTAACACGATTAATGTAAATGGAAATAAATGTCAGCATATTTTCAGGCTGACATTTATTTTTATTTCTGTTTTTTTGTAAAACATAAAACTGCGTTAGAGAGCCCCATGTTCCAGAACGAAATAGAAAAGTCTGTAGTGCTTATCGGTGAAGAAATCAAAAAATCAGACAGTGCCTGGTTATCCTTACGGAAAAAACGCCAGCGTATTGATCTGAAAGTCGATGGAAATATCTTGTTTCTGGAGAAAGGGACGGTCTCTGTTTATCGTGTAGAAAATGATCTAGTGACAGTGAGTATTTCCGCACCAGCGATTCTGGGGCTACCGCAAATGCGAACGGAGGTAGCTGGACACTATTTACGCTGCGATACAGATTGCGAAATGTGGGCAATGAGCGTGCAGAATGCCGATCTGCTGTTCACCGCTAAAAATCTGTGGAAGCAGGCGTTTGATATTTTAACGCACCATCTGCAACGCTATTTCCAGCGCGAAACGTTGCAGTCTCACCGCACTATCCGCGAACTGATTATCGAACATGTAAAGTTCATTTGGGCGATGGCTCCGGATGTGCGCGAAAAAACATCTGTGTATACCTTCATTTTGACGCGAAACCATATTTCCCGAAGCGCGATCCATAAGGTGTTACAGGAGCTGGTGAGTGACGGAAAAATCATCCTGAATCGCGGGAAACTCTCTTCCTATACCCCTTCCTGAATATACGCGCCCCTGACTCAATGAAAGGGGCACAGTAAGTGATTAACGCTCTCTGAGCGCTTCTGCGCGCGCCCGAAGAATCGGTTTCAGCAGATAGCTTAAAATCGTTTTCTTGCCGGTTAGAATATCGACAGTCGCGACCATGCCTGGAATGATCAACATTGGATGCTCTTTTGTCCCCAGGTAGTTTTTGTCCGTTTGCAGGCGAACAACGTAGAAGCTTCGGCCTTGTTTATCTGTAACAGTGTCAGGACTTATCTGGACCACTTCACCTTTCAGACCGCCATAGATGGTGTAGTCGTAGGCGGTAAATTTCACCATTGCATGCTGTCCTGGATGAAGGAAGGCGATATCACGAGGCTGTATTTTGGCTTCGATGAGGAGCTTGTCATCCAGTGGGACGATTTCAACCAGGTCGCTTCCCGGCTGAATAACTCCGCCGATTGTATTCACCATCACCTGCTGGACGATACCACGCACCGGTGACGTGACCATGGTTCGGTTAACTCTGTCTTCGAGGGCTTTTACGCTGGCCTGGGCTTTACTCAGATTGGTGCGGGCTTCGTTCAACTGTGCGAGCGCATCGCTTTGAAAACGACCGCGGTTTTCGCCGATTTTATTCTCAATCTCTTTAATCTCTGACGAGGCTTTGGGAAGCGTTAGGTTCGTCGAATTTAACTGCCCGGCGGTTTCCACTTCAGTACGGCGCAGGCGCAGCAGCTCGACTTTAGAAATTGCGCCTGAAGCGAGCAGAGGCTCCGACATTTTGATCTCCTGGCGGATTAAGTCCAGGCTGTGCTTAAACTGATCTTGCTTCGATTCAACGTCTCGTAGCTCCTGTTTTTTCTGTACCAGCTGTTCTTCAAGCCCGGATATTTCGTTGCGAAACTGTTCCCGACGGCTGTTATACAGCTCGGTTTCCCCCCTGGCGACGTCAGGCGCTTGAGACGCAATGTCTTGCGAGATAATAAAATCCCGGTTCTCCACTTCCGCTGTCAGCCGTTCTACCTTCGCCCGTAAACCGAGTTTATCGGCCTCTGTTTCACCAACGTTTGAGGCAAAGCGCGTGTCATCAAGATGCAGTAACGGGGTACCCGCATTGACGATTTGCCCTTCGTGGACATAAAGCCGGGTCACGATCCCACCTTCCAGATTCTGTATTTTTTGTAGTTTGGATGAGGGGATGGCTTTGCCTTCACCGCGCGTCACTTCATCAATTTTTGCAAAACCAGCCCACACGAAAGACAGGACAACCAACGTGAGGATCACCCACAGCGTGAGCCGAATAACCCTGGGGGCGTCATCAATAATGGCCAAACTGACTTCATTGATACTGTCGGTTTGATTTTCATCGCGGCCGCGAAAGTAGCGCTGCATATAGTGGCGAGCACGAGTCAGGATCTCAGTGAGAAGCATTTATCTGCCCCTTTTTTAACGCATCCATCACCACCGCTTTTGGACCATCTGCGATGATACGTCCCTTATCAACAATAATCAGGCGCTCAACCAGCGACAGCATAGAGGCGCGATGGGTGACCAGTAATAATGTTTTACCCGCGATACAGGGTGCAAGAGCATGTTTAAGCCTCTCCTCGCTGGTGTTATCCATTGAGCTGGTGGGTTCATCAAGTAGTAGAATAGGGGGAGCAAGTAACAGCGCGCGGGCTAATGCGACCGCCTGGCGCTGCCCGCCGGACAGTTGGGAGCCGCGTTCGCCGACCTGCAGGTTATAGCCATCAGGATGCAGGCGCGCAAAATCGTTGACCCCTGCCAGTTCCGCTGCACGCAGCATGGTTTCATCATCAACATATCGTGCTCCGCACAGCAGGTTGTCTCGCAGTGTTCCGTTGAATAACTGGATATCCTGTGGCACGTAGCCGATGCTGTGACGCAGATCGTTAACGTCTAACTGGCGGGCATCGATACCGTCTATCAGAATGTTTCCGGCGCAGGGCTGATAAAGATTGACGAGAAGTTTACTGAGAGAGCTTTTACCTGAACCGCTACGCCCGATAATACCGATACGTTCACCTGGCTGAATGGTCAGATTTATTTTGTGCAGTGTCAGGTTTTTTTGTTCCGGGTAACTGAAATCTACATCGCGAAATTCAATGCTGCCCTGTAACTGTTCCCGATTGAGCGGGCTTTCATCTGCACGACGTTCCTGTGCCAGCGACATCATCTTGTCAGTATTTTTGATGGTCAGCTTTGCCTGCTGATAACGTGCAATGAGGCCGGTAAGCTGACCCATCGGCATTAATGCGCGGCCGTTAAGCATATAGCAGGCGATCAACCCCCCCATACTCAGTTTACCGCCGATAATCATGTACACGCCGACGACGATCATCACGACGCCTGAAATTTGCTGGAACCAGCCAGTCAGGTTGCTCGCCAGGCTGGATAAAGTTTTTACCCGGAGTTCCAGGCGGCTCAGGCTACCCAACGTTTGTTCCCATTGAAACTGGCGTTCGCTCTGCGCATTATTCACTTTTATGGCGTCCAGACTGCTGAGTGTCTCAATGAGCAGCGCCTGGCGTTCGCTGGCCAGGCTCATGGTTTTTGCCACCGCAGCATTGACCGGGTTTTGCAGTGCCCAACTGCACAGCAGGGCAATGGGTAGCGTGAGTACGGGGATCCATGCCAGTGCGCCGCCGATGATGCCAATGACAATCAGCAATAGCAGGGTAAAAGGCAGGTCAATAATCGTCGTCAATGTGAGTGACGAGAGAAAGTCACGCAGAGACTGAAACTCATGGATGTTTTGCGCGAAGCTACCCACCCGGGGTGGGCGCTCTTTCATTTCCATGCCGACAATGCGTTCGAACAAGGTCGATGAAATAATGAGATCGCTCTTTTTGCCAGCAATATCAAGGCAGATGCCGCGCAGCATTTTCAAAATCAGATCAAATATAAAGGCCAGACAGATTCCCACTGCCAGTACCCACAATGTGACTGTAGCCTGATTCGGTACAACGCGGTCATAGACGTTCATGGTAAAAAGCGGCGTGCCGAGAGCGATCAGGTTGATCAGCAGGCTGGCCAGCACAGCATCCAGATACAGAAAGCGTGATAGCCTGAGCGTGTCTTTAAACCAGGATTTAGTACGAGGCAGAAAAGCTTCTGTCTGCAAATCGAATTCGTGGCGCGGGTGAGCAAAAATAGCCTTTCCGCCATAGTTGTGTTCAAGCGTTGTTAAATCGACACATATTTCCCCGCCTTCACTTTCACTGGGCATAAAACGGGCGCTGCCATCGTCGTTCCATGCCAGCAACACACCTGTTCCGCCGGAACGCAGTATCAGGATGGCAGGCAAAGACATCGCCGGGATCTTATCGAGTGAGCGTGTTACCACTCGCGCTTTTAAACCAGCTCGTGCCGCAGCACGTGGGAAAATATTCAGCGTGAGTTGATTGTTTTCTAATGGCAGGCCGCTGCTTAATGTTGAACGGCTGGCCTGCTTACCGTGCAGAGAGCAGAGAATAAGCAAACTATCTAATAGCGGGTCATCATTATGGCTACGGGGATCGTGCTGTTGAGACGAGCTGCGATAAGTATTCTCGGGGACATCATTTAATAATTCGGCTTGTGCACTCATTTTAGCAACCATTTCTGAACGCACACTTAAAATAATAGCAAGCTAATGATAAGTGCGCGGAGTCAGAGATTTATTTTAATTTATTATTAATGCAGTTCGGGCAAGTTGGTTTCTTCTTCAGAATCCACTGGTTGCCCTGATGGAGGCGGGGTGATTTTTAGAACATTCATTAATTCACCCGTTCTTTCGCTAATACGATATCCGCTGGTTACAGCCAGATATCGCAATTCAACAAGCCGACGTTTTGATGAGAAAACTTCATTTTCACTATCAAGTAAATCCAGTAGTGTACGTTCGCCAAGACTGAATTGATCCTGATAAGCGGTACGTACTTTTACGCTACGGTCGGCATATTCTTCTGCCGATGGTAGCTGGGCACGTGCGTTTTGTAATGCAGTCCAGGCCAGACGCAATTCCTGATTCATCTGTCGTAATGTGTTATTGCGCACATCCTGAGCCTGCTTATGCAGGTAGGCGCGAGAATCCATAGTCGCTTTGTCGCTGCCGCCCTGGTACAGGTTGTAATGCAGTTTTACCATTGCCTCCCACTGTTCCGCGTGCGCACTGGTGGTATCCGTGTTGTTGCTGATCCCGCGTGACAGTTCAACGTCAACACGTGGATAGAAGGTTGATTTTGTCGCTTCGTACTGCTGGTGTGCGGCTTCAATATCCGCATTGGCAGACTTCAGTAATGGACTGTTTTTCTCCATCCTACTTTTGGCGTCTTCAAGCGAGGTCGGGAGCTGTGTATCGATGCTTTCCGGCTGGCTTAAACCTTCCGGATCCATACCTGTTACGCTGAAAAAGGTGGTTTTCGCATCTTCAAGATTGGTTTGCTCGGTCAGCAAATTGTTACGTGCTTGCGCCAGGCGAGCTTCAGCTTGCATAAAGTCGCCTGAACGGCCAACGCCCTGATCGGTACGAAGTTTTATTTGATCGTAAATGCGTTCATGGTTTGCCAGATCGTCCTCGGCAAGGCGGACAAATTCTTCACGTTGCAGCACATCAAAGTAGGCCTGAATCACAGAGAATGCAGTGTTTTCGCTGGTGTTCATAACGCTGTAAGCGCGTGAGTCAACGGTGGCTTTTTGCCGGGCGACTTCGCTGGTGGTTGCAAAACCATTAAACACATTTTGCTCCAGGCTAAGCGTTGCCTCATTGGGAGACTGGGTCATACCGTTAGCGCTGCCAGCGGCGCGGGTTGTTGCATCATCAATATTTTTGCGTCCAGCCTCCGCATTCAAATTCAGCGACGGTAAATACCCACCTTGTGCGGCACGAAGATCTTGTTCTGAAGAGTAACGACTATTTATCGCCGCATTAACTTCTGGATGATTAGCTAATGCATCTTTAACGGTGTTGCGTAAGTCTTCTGCAGAGGCTGAATTTATTGAAAACAACGAAAGCAGAAAAACTAAAAATATCTTCATAACATGAATGCCCTGTATCTCACGGTTATGACATCCATATGTCTTCACCATCATCTATTTTTACAAATGCGTGATATTAATTAACAAACATGAATTATCCAGATCGAATATTGCATGCGGCTATTCAGAAACATGTTCTGTCATATCGTGTTTTAATTTTAGTTATTTTTTATTATATTCATTTGTCAGTCAAGTCTCATATAAATACGTTTTTAAAAATGTGTATTTTTCCATATTGAGTGCTTAATGTTTACATTAATTTAATGTGATATTTGTTTGTGAGTTTATTAATAGGGTTATAAAAATAATGATGAGAGTTGAGTAAGGTTATGGTCAGGAAATTACTCGAGGTGCTTAACGCCGAGTGCTGTTCACGGTACGCCGTTTTCACCGATAGCCAAAAAAACATATTCACCAAACAATAATTACTTCTCTATGGGACAGGGCAGCCGCGTCACATCACATATAAGGCAATAACATGAATTCGCTACCACCTGATACAAACATGCAGTCCGCGAGTGAAAACGACAGCAAAAGCGCTGAAATTGATAACCAACAGTTCCTCGCCATGCTGCAAAAGAGTGACCTGGAAATGGTACGCGTGCTGGACGATCTGATTTACCTGTTGATCCGTAAAGGTGTTATTGCCATTACGGATCTCCCGCCGAAGGCGCAGGTTAAACTGATGAATCGTGCGAATGCCCGTCAGGAACTTGGCGGGTTAGAGCAATTGCTTGGCGGCGATGATCGCATTTTTTAATCTCAACAGGCAGACTACTACGCAGCCTGCCTGTTTTTTCAACGTGGAGCGGGTTCACCCAAAAGCTGCCCCATTGCACCGTCAACCCCCAATGCCTGTAGTACTTTTAGTTCACCTTCTGTTTCAACACGCTCAGCAATTAGCGGTAAATCAATACTGCGTGTGGCGTTGCACAACACTTCAATAAACAACTGCTTATCTTTTTCTTTATCGATATTGCGGATGTAACTGCTGTCGATTTTCAGCCAGGCAAGTCCCCATTGCGAAAGATGCCCAATCATATCGAAGCGGCTACCGAAGTGTTGCAGGCCCAGCGAGCAGCGAAGCTGACTCACGGCTTTAACAAACATCGCCATCTGGCCCGGCCCTGGCAACTGGCTTTCATCCAGTTCAAGGATCAACTGACTGGCAAGCTTAGGGGAGTATCTCAGTGGATTTAAGAGCTCGGAAATAGCACTGGCATTGGCTAGCGAGCTGCCAGAAATACTCAATGCTAACATTCCGGGGGCGATTTTTAGCTGATTTAAGGTCAGTTTTAACATTACCTTGTCAAGGCGATGACTCCAGCCAAAGCGGTGGATCCACGGCAGGAATCGACCCGCATTAATGGTATTACCCTGTTCATCAACAATGCGCGACAGTACCTTGTAATGCAGGATCTTATCCGGCTGATGACAATCCACAACGGGCTGATAAACCAACTGAAATTGCTGGTTCTCCAGCGCCTGTTCCAGGCGAACAAACCACAAATGCTGATCTTCGTTCACCGTTGCCACCCCGATGGCGGTAACGCCCTGATGGTCGGTGTGCGTTTCTGCTTCCACCAACTGGCGGTCGGCCTGAATCAACAGCGATTGCGCGTTATCTCCAGCGCTGAATGGCACCATGCTTGAGTAGGCGACCGGCTGCTGGTCTGACATTCCAGTGGCATAAAATGAGGTCAGCTTTTGCGTGAGTGAATGGCGCAGTTCCAGCATTTCACCCTGTGTGACACCTGGGCAGATCAGGGCGAACTCGCCACCACGAATACGGGCGAGTGTACTGTCGAGGGGAGCATACTTTGCTTTATGCGTATTCAGCAGGTTGGCAATGTTGAGCAACAGTTTATCGGTATGTGGCCCACCAAACCGCTGGTTCAGCCCCCCTAAATCCTGAACGCGGATCAACATCAAATATCCTGGTGCGGTATCGGTATCACTCAGGCGCGCCTGTAACTGCATATCGAACGCCCGACGATTTGCAATACCGGTCTGGCTGTCGAGATAAGCTTCATTGTGCAGGCGCTCGCTGTTGATGGCTTGTTCTTCAAATAATGATTTGAGTTTAGTGGCCATCAAATTCATGGCTCCGACGACGCGCCGTAGTTCCGGTGTTTTAGGCAGTTCTTGCAACGTCAAAAATTCGCGACGTGTAATGGCTTCCGATTGTTTCGCCAGATAATTGAGCGGGCGCAGCAGTTTACGCAACAGCAGAATGCCTGCGAGCAGGCAGGCGAGGCTGCAGGAAAGCATCCAGATAAGATTACCTAATGTGCTGCTCCACAGACGCTGAACCGCAAAGATAGGATCGCTGGTGACGTCCACGCGTGCGCCTTGTTGCCAGCCCCGCATGATTGTCGCGTGGCCTGTTTGTGGTGCCACATCCACCAGATCAACAAACCAGCCGGGAACATTCGGTATTGACGCCGCAGCGTGCCGTTCAAGCATCGTTGTTCCGTTTGTCAGATCAACAATGCGGATTTTTTGGTAATAGCCGCTATCAAAAATTGAGCTTACCATCAGCTCAATCATTGCCGGATCGTCGATGTTTGGTGTGAGCGAAACGCCCAGAGCCGTTGCCGCGTCCTGGGCATGTGCAAGAAGCTGGTTGCTGTACTGATTGCGAGAACTCTCCAGCGTCACGATAAAGCTGCCGCTGAACACAATCATCATAAAGAGAGATATTGCCAATAGTAACTGTTTAAAAAGAGACACTGACGATTCCTATTTATCCATTGGGAAGCCTTCTTCCCGCATTTTTGTGAATACTTGCTGCCAGCGAGAAAGTCTCTTGCTGTCCCCAATACGTTTATTGTTCTGATTGCCAGGCAGCCAGAGACCACTCTCGTTAAAGGAGTAAACAGGTAATAAATCCATACGCTGCGTGGCAGGTGAAAGGGTGTTTGTCAGGCTATCGAGTACCAGAGGAGTGGCGCCAGGCGTGGCATACCAGGTCAACACCATGTGCGCCCTGTTATAGCGCAGGGCTTTAACGTAGGTGATGCGCAGTTTATCGTCAGCAACGCCCAACTGTCGGAGAGTGAAATACTTCGCGATGGCGTAGTCTTCACAGTCCGCTTCACCTTTGCGCAGGGACTCCACGGGTGTTGCCCAATAGTCCACGCTATGCCAGATGTCGCTATCTTCGGCGTAGCGTAATTGAATATTAAAAAACCGGTTTACCTCGCGTAATTGCGTTTTTTCGTCTGCATTACGTAATTGAATTAAAAGCTGTTGCCAGGCGTTGATACGCTGTTGAGCGACTGCATTGGCTGGTCCATAGAGTGCATCGGTCTTCTGCATGATCGTGGCGAAATCCCATGCTGCACGTAACGAATTGACCGCTAATAGCAGTAATAGCGCCCCGGGAAGCTTCCAGAGGCGCAATAATCGAGGGAGTGAACAGACGCTGATAATGTTCAATTGCGCTGTGGACAACCGATTGGTGGCTGATTTTTCATATTTTGGCAGGAATAGGGCATCAGCCATTTTTTGCGCAACTGTACGTCTGTCTGTGAGGCAAAAATAGTCTTCAGGGTACTGTCTACAAACGCCACAAACCGTGGGTCGTTTTTCCTCATCATAATCGCATAGTGCATATCAGTGCCGATTGTTTCTGCGGATATACTGAATATTTCAGGATGTTCACTATGATTAATCAAAGGATAGGCCAGGATATCATCAATAAAGAATGCCGCGGATTCATTCTGCGCCATTTTATTAAATGCACCGTTTATCGTTGTGGAAGTCATCGTTGAAATATTGAGATGTCTCTCTCTGTTGGTCTTATTGAATTCCAGTAAATCTTTCGAGCTGCCTGGCAGACTTACCGTTCTTCCTTTTAGATCTTCAATCGTATGTATATTATTTCTACGTAAAGAGATGATGCGCATTTTTGCGATATAGTAATCGACAGAAAATGAAACACTGGAAATACGTTCTGGCGCATTAGCATTTACACTACAGTCCATATCTATTTTACGATTTTTTAACGCTGAAAATCGCTCAGCAAAATTCACCGGAATATAATGAATGGTCAAGGTATCGAGCTTCAAATACAGGCGTAATTTATCCGCAATGATGTTACATACCGCAATAGTATAACCTGTAACTTTACCGTTGTGGTCGGTAAAGGAGAAGGGAGGGAGCTGACGATAACCGACGTTCAGTACGCTGTTGTTCTGAATATGCTCAAGCGTCGAGGCATCCTGCTGTGCCATCAGTACAGGGGACACGATAATGCCAACCAGTAAGATCAACCAGTGCATGGCGCGTTTCACCATTGTCATCTCATTATTAATTATACTTTTCATAATCAAAACTGATCTTCTTTTTAGCCGCCGTTAATGCTTTCAGATTGTCTGACATGGGGATGTTTAAATTGATGGCTTTTGGTGGTATCGGAGACTGAAACCATTTAGTGTAGAGGACGGTGAACTCATTGCTGGTTATCAGTGAGGATAATGTGCTATCAACAAACTCTTTAAATTCTTTATCGTGTAAAGGGATTAGTAGCCCTGCGGGAAGAGGATCGCTGAGCGCAATATTGGATAACTTATAGTCCTCAGGATTTTCAGCTTGTGCAATCATACCCTTAAGTAATACGGTGCTGGAAATAAGCGCAGAATATTCACCGCTCTGGATCTCATGGAAGGCGATAGTGTTGTTGGTATCAAGTTCAATGTTAATATTCAGGGCATTTGCCGCATTGATTTTTTGTAATTGGTCTACGTATACCGTTCCGCTTTTTACCAGGACGCTGTGTCCGGACAGTTCTTCCAGAGCGTTGTTGTATTCATTTTTCCGCATCATATAGCGGGTACTGGAAAAGTAAAACGGCAGTGAGAACTCACTGAGGTTGTGTCGACTTTTTGAATAAAAAGCAGGAATGCACATGATATCTGCCATGTGTTTTTTAATCAGCACAAACTGTGATGCCGAATTTGCTTTTACCCACTCAATTCTCAGCTTTTTAAGCTGGAGCTTGGTTTTGAGTGCGCTGACGATATTTTTGCAAATATCAATGGAATAGCCAGTGGGAGATTTCCCCTCCAGATAAGAGAACGGAAACGCATCATCCTGGTAACCGAGGCTGATCGTATTCTTACTGGCAATCTGCTCAAGTGTGTTCACCCCCTGCGGAAGGCTCGTTGCGCAGTGCGCTGAGAGAGAGATTAACAAAGAAACGACGAGCAGCATTTGCTTCGTCAAACGTAATATCTCAGGCATGGGCTGGCTCTTCTTCGATAAGGACATCGGCAAAAGCAGACAGTACCTCGCGTTCGCGAAGCGGATAGCTAAAGAAGTACCCCTGAACATTTTTGCACTTTATATCACGCAGGATGTCGCGCTGGAGCGGTGTTTCCACGCCTTCCGCAGTGACTGAGATATTGTATTTGTGAGCAAACTGGATCAGCATCACAATCAAATACTGACTGGCATTATCCTGCTCGAGCTTATCGATAAGCGTTCGGGCAATCTTGATCCGCGTGAAAGGGTAGATCAGCAAATAATCCAGTGCCGCATATCCTGTCCCCAGATCGTCCATCGCGATGTCGATCCCCATTGAGCGAATCTCTTGCAGAACGGGTAGCGCAATAGATTTATCCAGTTTTTCGGATTCGGTGATCTCTATTTCAAGGCGGTCAGCCGAAAGATGGCTGGTGCGTAATGCATCTTTGATGACGTCGACCAGCCCGGGGCTGTGCAACTGGTAGGCTGATACGTTGACAGCAATGCGGATTCGTTCCGGCCATTTGGCGGCCGCTTCGCAGGACTGGCGAATAATCCATTCGCCTAAACGCACAATCAGACCAGAGCTTTCGGCAATATTGATAAAATAGTCAGGATAAATCAGTCCCTTGGTCGGGTGATTCCAGCGAATCAGTGATTCATATCCGCAGATACTTTCATCTTCCAGATTAACGATGGGCTGATAGTGCAGTTCGAACTCCTCGTTATCAATTCCATCAATAATTTCCTGGTTAATGAACAGGCTGTGTGTTTGCTTCATGACCATGCCATCTTCGAAGAAATGGAAGCAACCGCGGCCATGATGTTTAGACGCATACATGGCAAGGTCAGCGTTGATCATCAATGTCGAGGTGTTATTGCCCTGATAAGGTGCGGTGGTGATGCCAATGCTGCAACTAATAGAAAAGGTGTGGGAGCTTGAGCTAAATGGTGTGCTCAGCGCACGGATGATGCGCTTTGACAGGCGATTAGCTTCTTTGACGGCGTTATCGCTGACCTGTTGCAAAATAGCAAATTCATCGCCGCCCAGACGGGCCGCCATATCATCCGGTCCCAGCAGTAACTGCAGACGCTGGGCAACGCTGACTAACACTTCATCGCCCGCTTTGTGGCCGAAGGTATCATTCACTGGCTTGAAGTTGTCGAGGTCAATCAACAGCAGGTTGAACTGCTTTCCTTCCTGATGGATTTCACTGACACGCTTATCCAGCGCCAGACCAAAAGAGACACGGTTTGGTAAGCCAGTCAGCGAGTCATGATGGGCCATATGTTCCATCTTTTGCGACATTTCATGCATGCGCTGCAGATAGCCGCGTTCTTTCATGGCAACCCGTAATTTTTCAATAGCGCCTGCCAGATGCCCAATCTCATCGTCCTGATCGAGATAAGGGGTTACGCAGTCGGTTTCTTCCCTGGCAATGCGGGTAAGGGAGTTAATCAGTAGCGGAACCGGGCGGAATAAGCGACGCATGAACATTGTTACCAGCGCCAGCGTCACCAGTAAAATTAATACGAAAATGACACCGCTTTTTTTCAGCATCGCATCGTAGGCAGCGTACAGATCGCTTTTCTTACCGATGCTGCTGATCAGACTACCGAGGATTTCACCTGACGGCGTCAGAATAGGCACAGCACTGATGAAGCACTCTTCGCCGTTAATTTGGGCGAACCCGATATAGTAATTGACCAGTACGTCATGGGGGCGACGATCGGCGAAGGAGATTATCCCGTCTCCCTCTTCTGATTTATTGTTGATGCCTACAAATCCCTTATCTGGCGTATAGAGGAACAGCCAGGTAGGGTTATGTGTTTGTACTGATGCCAGAGCCAGAACATCTACAGGGTTATAACCGGTCTGGAGAATAGAGTCAGTATCACCAAGTTGCCTGTCCGATACGATACGGGATATCTGCCCTGCGTCGCTGGTTTCAACTGAAACGTTGGTATATACGCTGCGAATAATGTAGGTCATGATCTGGGCATTCGCCTCAGCTCTCTGCACCCACTGCTGATAGGAAAAGTTGTCTATCAAACTCCAACTGGTAAAGGCCCCCGCGCTAAAAGCGATGATGATCCCCGCCAGCAAAAACTGAGTTATTTTGCCGGTGATTGAATGTTGCCACCCGTTAACTGCTTTAAGGGAAAACAGAGACTTTGCCACGGATTTCGTTAATTCCTGATAATACTAATATATGCTGAATAGACTTTTTACTGCTCAGAGCCTGTCTCATTAGGCTATTTCGCTTACTATATTGAAACTGCGCAGCGCTACATGTGTGCTCCGGTTGTTACGCGCTAACCGTATTCAACCGTTTACAATAGATGAAAGGTATGAAATCCCTCTGTCACCACAAGTGATTTACAGGTGATCAGATAGGGTAATGAAAAAAATAACGGGTTACGAATATAGGTAACGCTGTCCATTTCGTCAACAGGCAAAACTGTACATTAAAATACATTTTCTATCATAATTCCTTCATTATATTAAAGTTGACATTAATACTGTCTGAGAATTAAATTTGCGCGCACTGGTAAGATGTGCCGGGAATGAGTGTGCGTGAAACTTATAACTTGAGGCGCGTCAATGAATTAGGCGCCTTTTTATGAGGCTAAAGAGCATTTCTTCTCTCATGCAATGTCCATTTTTATCTATAACTGATGGTTTATTTTCTGATTCGAACTGAATAAGATGGTTTCTTCATTACAGAACCTTACTTTATTTTCTCAGTGCGCGTTCAATGTTAAAAACTTCACGATAGTTAATCTACTGAGCCAAATGGATTTGTTTGTAACATTAAAGCCGGGATTAAAGTCCTGTTGGTATATGCTCGTCATACTTTAAGTTGTATAAGCATTGGCTGCGTTTATTCATCCGAATCACTTACTACAGTAAGCCCGTCGGCAGCCACTCTTGCCCTGCAACTCGAATTACCCAGAGCATGGTGTATAGCGGATAAATTGATTTGGACGCAATAATAAAGACAAATTCTGTCAAAAGTATTCAGGAATGGTGCCTGCCACTAGCCTTGCCTGGACTTTTTTATCTGCTGGCACAATATCTTAACGGTTACTGTATTTTCAATAATAATATTTTAACAGTTTACGATCTCAAGTTGGCCGTTTTTTCCGCCGCGTTGGTACTTTTTGGTTTTCGGGGACTACCAGGATTTATTCTGTTTTTGACGGTAATGTTTCTGGTTGGTCCACAAGATGGACGGGTGGATGCGCTATGCCTGACGATGGCATCAACATTGAGCTATGCAATTTACCGCAAAATAACGGGCAAGCGTAGCCGCGCCAGCTTTGGTCGCATCAAAATCAGCCTAAATCGCATAGTCTGGCTATGTGGTTTCAATATTTTGCTGTACCTGGTTTTAAGTAAAATATTGGCCGTATTTTTTCATCATAACCTGCGCCCGGATGTGGCTAATTTACATGTATTAAGTCTGGAAATGCTGGTGCGCATCCAGGGGATCACCAGCGGTTGTCTGACGGGAATTCCCTTTTTCTACAAAGTCTTTCGGATCCTGCGTCGCCCGTCGTATCTGTTTACATTTAAGAAGTCCCCTGGCTATCAGGGTAAAAGTGATGTCAGCGCATACGGTGTTATTACATGGTGGACGCTGCTGGTTTGTCTGATGTTATGTTTAACATCACCGAATATTACGAATATTTTTTTCTCGTTCTATTGCCTGATTCTACTGTTCCCGTTAATGCTGTGGGGAGCCATAAAGATTGGCCACTCGTTTACCATGCTGGTGTGGACAATCGTGTTAATTATTTTAGGTAAGCATACCGACACTTATATCGCCAGCGACGAAAGTTTTATGCTGCATCAGGCGCTGGTTTCAACGCTTATCATTGTCTTTTCTCTCACTATTGTTGTCATGGGAGCATTGGCTAAATTTACCCGTCAGCGGTTTAGCCAGGCCTTGTTGTTGGGGCTGACTGACCCGATGACGGGAATGGCGAATTTACGGGCGCTGAAGACAGAGTTATTTACTACCGATCACGCAACGGTCTGCCTGATTCAGTTGCCTGAGCTGGAACTCTTTTCCCGCCGCTATGGTTTTCATTTTCGCGCACGCTACCAGAAGATTCTGGCTGAACATCTGCAGCGATATTTAGTTGAAAGTGAGAAAGTTTATTATCACGCCGGTTATGATCTGCTGATCAGGCTTGAAAATTGTACGTACGAGCGATTATGCGATTTGTATCAGGCCGCCAACAGTTTTCGCCTCTTTCATAACAACCAGCGGCTGGGGTTTCGTAGTGGCCTGGGTTATTGCCTGATTAATGATATTAGCGATGACATCTATCAATTGGTTGGCAAACTGGGCATGGCTGCGGGTTTATCGCTGACCAATGGCCGACCTGAAAATCTTGAAGCGCAGCATAGTCGGATCCTCGGTAACCACATTGTCGATAAAACGGATATTCGCACGGCATTACAAAATGCACTGGATAACAATGCATTTGTACTGATGGCTCAGCCAATAGTCAGTACCAATGGTGAAGATCCGTATCATGAAATATTGATCCGCATGCTGAATGATAAGGGGGAATTTATTCCACCAAATAGTTTTCTGCCGGTTGCGCATGAGGCTGGATTGGCACCAGAAATCGACTTATGGGTAATAGAAAATACTCTGAAAGCGATGTCGAGCCACCCCAAACGTTGTTTCTCTATTAATCTGGCCCCGGTGACGGTATGCCGTTCAAACATTGTCTCGCAGATCACAAAACTCTTACAGGATTACGCGGTGGATCCCCAGCGGGTTATTTTTGAGATAACCGAAGCCGATACGCTGTCAGATAAAGAACAAACCGTTGAAACGCTATGTTTAATTCGCAAGCTGGGATGCCGCGTAGCGATTGATGATTTCGGTACCGGGTTCGCCAGTCATGCACGTCTGATGAATATCGAAGCAGATATTTTGAAAATAGATGGCTCATTTATTCGACGGATCACTGAAAGTGAAATCAGCTACTACATCGTTGAGTCATTCTGCCGCGTCGCCGAAATGAAGAATATGCAGGTGGTGGCTGAGTTTGTTGAAAACGCCAATATTCAGGCATGCCTGGAAAAAATGAATGTGGGGTGGTTACAGGGATATCACATCGGCAAGCCGACGCCGCTGCTCACGCTGGAATAGCGTAGCGCTAACGCAATTATGACTCAAAAAAGAGCAGTTTCTTCTCAGGTAGAGAACAAAAATTATGAGTGACATTATTAAAGTAAAAGAACGTTCGGTTACCGTATCACGAGGTGGGCCGGGGACACGCTTATTATCCTCATTGCGCGATATTCATCCTGGTGTTGCGATGAAGCTCGGAATGATTCTGGTTGTGTGCATCGCCACGCTATTGATTGGTGCCTCTTTTATTTTATCGTCTTATCTGTCCAAAGAATTGCAGGTCAATGCGCTGGAAATGATTAAGACCAATACGCGCATTTTCCATAATAGTATTTCTAATGAGTTTCAGAGGGTCACCAGAGATGCTGAGCATTACAGCAATGTTTATATTAACAACTACCAAAACGTCGCAGGAAAACCGCTGCGCTATATGGATGCAGCTGAATTAAAAGCGGTTCTGAGCAACCCAAATACCAACGCGCATTTCACCGAGTTAACCAGCGTATTCGCCAGTACTTTTGTTTTGCAAGGCGAACAGTTTGTTCGTGTTAGCAGTACGTTACTGGCGAGTTCTGGTAACACGGCGACGGCGACAGCATTGGGACACGATAACCCTGCATTACCGCTCTTGCTGAAAAACAAACCTTTTTCTGGCGTTGTTACGCTATTTGGAAAGCAGTTTATTAGCCACTATGAGCCAATTGCCGATAAATACGGTCAGGTTGTTGGCGCTGTTGCGGTGGGTTTTGATGTCAAACAAACCCTGCAACCGATTATCAGGCAACTGCTGGATGTGCATATTGGTAAAAATGGTTACGCCTACGTGCTGGATGCCGGATTCGAACCGGGACTTATGCTGGCGCATCCTTCGCTAAGTAACCAACAGGCTATCAATATTACTGACGCCAATGGTTATAAGCTCTTTGCCGATATCCTCGAACATAAAAATGGGCTCACCTATTACAACTGGGTGAGCGGTTATGGTGCTGCTCCCAAGACCAAAGTCGCTGTCTATGAATATATTGAAGGGATCAATTGGATCATTGCCACGACCAGCTATGTGGATGATGTTGCCAGGAGCAGCAACCTTGTTCGCAATGGTTTATTGCTGTTTACCGCTCTGCTGTTGCCAGTCATTTTACTGCTTATTGCCGTTGCCAGCCGTTTCCTTATTTCACGCCGTTTAAATCGGGTGCTGAGAATTGCCCAGACCATCGCGGAAGGTGATTTAACAGTTGATGTCCAGGTTGACCACCATGACGAGATTGGCGAACTGCTTGGCGCGGTAGAAATGATGCGTCAGCGCCTGCACTCGCTGGTGGGGGATATGGTCTCTCACGCCAATTCGGTACATCAGGCATCGCTGCATATTACTGAAGCGGTAGATGGGCAGGCATCAACCAGCGTGGAGACGTCATCTTCGGTAGCGGAAATCACCTCTACGATGGAGGAGCTGTCAGCCTCCTCCACCCAGATAGCCGAGCATTCGCGCGCGGTCGTCGATATTGCAAATCAGACGCTGGAAGATTGCAACAAAGGCTCAGATTCCATGTCGCAATTGCTGATGCGTATGACGGATATCGACAACGATAATCAGCAAAACATGCGAGAAATCATGATGCTCGGCAACAAGTCGACGGAAATCAGTCGCGTAATGGTGATTATTAATAGCGTCGCGGATCAAACTAAACTGATTGCCTTCAATGCGGCGCTGGAAGCGGCCAGTGCCGGAGAAGCTGGAAAACGTTTTTCAGTTGTGGCGGCTGAGATCCGTCGCCTGGCCGATTCGGTAACCGAGTCGACAGTTGAGATCGAGAATAAGATCAGCGAAATACAAAATGCGATCAACCGCCTGGTGCTGAATGCGGAAAAAGGCGGTGAGAGCATCAAAGCAGGAGCCAGAGCCTGTAAAGTGAGCGCTGAACATCTGAACGATATCGTTGTTACCGCAGAACAAACGTCTACGGCTGCGCTGCAAATTTCACTGTCAACACAGCAGCAGAAAACGGCAAGTAATCAAGTGGTGATGGCGCTACGCGAAATTGTCGTCGCCAGTAACTATACCTCGCAGTCCATCAAAGACATTCTGATCGTAAGTCAGGATATGACGCAGTTGTCGAAGGCGCTGAAAGAGGCCTCGACGTCATTTACCTTGACGGATATGGATGCATGAACAGCGACAACATTCGGGTACTGATCCTCGACCTGGGCAGCGTCTCGCGCAATGACCTGGTTAAGCAACTGGAAGATCACCCGCATATTAAGGTCGTGGGGCAATCCGCCCATCGCCGACAGGCGATTCGACTGTTGCAACAACTGATGCCTGACCTGTTGATCCTGACGCTGGAAAACTCGACCGCCGATAACGTCGAGGTTGTTGAGACCATTATGGCGACCAGAGCTATTCCCATACTGGTCATGCGCTTTGGGGCTGAAAATAACGGGGATGAGGATTACATTTCCCGCGGGGCGCTGGCGGTATTGCACCAACGCAGCGATGCGCCTTTATCGACAAACGCGCTACATCGCAAAGTGGAACTGCTGGTGGGGGTGAAAGTGATCCGTCATATCAAGGGATTACGCCATCCTACAGAGCCGATAATCCCGGTCATTCACCCGGTGATGGATGCGATAAAGACTACAGCAGACTGGCCCTTTGTGCTGGCGATAGCCTGCTCGACCGGAGGGCCGCAGGCGCTAAGCAAGCTACTGCAGGATTTACCCGGTACGTTCCCCTGTCCGGTACTCATTGCCCAACATATTGCCGATGGTTTTGCGAAAAATATGGTGCACTGGCTGGACAGCGTGACCGATCTGAAGGTGCGACTGGCGCAGGAAGATGATCGGGTGGAAGCGGGGTATGTGTATGTATTACCGCCTGAGCAACATTTGATTGTTAAAAGCGATCAACGTCTGGCAGCGATCCCGCGACAGGACAGTGATGTTTATCACCCGAGCTGTAATCTGCTACTGGAGTCGGTCGCAGAAGTGTTCGGTGAAAAAGCTGTCGGGTTGATTATGACCGGGATGGGGAGCGACGGCTGTCGTGGCATTGAACTCATTTTCCAGCGTGGAGGCAGAACGCTGGCGCAGGATGAAGAAAGTTCTGTTGTTTTTGGTATGAACAAGAACGCTATCGACAAGCAACTGATACATCGCACGATCCCGCTGGATGGTCTCGCAAAGGTCCTGCTGTCGATGGCTTTTCACGGGCATTTCGAGAGCCAATTGCCATGATACCCAATCTCCCTGATTATGCCCGGTTGATAAAGGACCGGGTTGGTTTGCACTTTGATAATGCGATGGAAGCACTGCTGAAATCGGCGCTGAGTCGACGAATGGCTGAGCGGGCTATCAGTAATTATTATGAATACTATGAGCAACTCCGCCTTTCTCAGGATGAGTTCGATAGTTTCATTACGCTGATTACGATTAACGAAACCTATTTTTTTCGCGAAAGCGATACGCTGGATTTAATCTGTGACAAATGGGTGCCTCGTCTCCTGCAGCAACGTAGCGGACCGGTACGCATCCTGAGCGCAGGATGTTCATCAGGGGAAGAAGCTTACTCGCTGGCGATCAAGTTGCATGAAAAATACCACGATGACATGGCGGGGCGGGTCGAAATCTACGGTTGTGACATTGACCCGGCGATCCTGGCCAAAGCCAGAAATGGCAATTATTCCAGCTACTCGTTTCGTGGCGTCGAACCGCTTATCCAGCAGCGCTACTTTACCCGTACAGGCAATCAGTATCGTCTGCATGATGCGATCCGTGAAAAAGTCACGTTTCACCGCGCTAACATTATAAAAGAGCAATTCCTGCCAGAGATTGACATCATTTTGCTGCGCAATGTGTCTATCTACTTCGACACGCCAACACGCCGCGAACTGCACGGTAATTTGCTGAAGATGCTGCAGCCACGGGGAGCGTTGTTCTTTGGTAATGCGGAAACGCTGGCCAACAATTTCGACATCCTTAAGCTGGAGCAAGAAGACGGTATCTTCTATTTTTGCCACCATAGCGAATCTCTCCGGGTCGTACCCACGCCCAGGGTTGCGGTACGAACGCCCCTTACAGCACCTCCCGTTGTTATCGAACCACCTGCGCCAACGGCTCTTAAGTCTGATGACTGGCTGAAAAAGGCACGCGTCTGCCTCGATGAAAAATGCTTTTCTGAGGCTGAGGAATGTATTGCCTGCGTATTGCGTAATGATCCATGTAATCAGGATGCGCTGATTATTCAGGGGGTGATTGCCCTCGAGCAGTGCGAGTTTTCTCAGACCGCCGGTAATGCGCAACAGATCCTCGCGCAGGATGAGTGGTCAGCGGAAGCCAAAATGCTGCTCGGCCTGGCAATGATGTGGCAGCACCAGACACAGCAGGCAATCGCATGGTTCAAACAGGTCGTCTATCAGGAGCCTGGATATTGGCCCGCCCACTATTATCTGGCCGAAATGTATCGACAAAGCGAGCTGCGGCAACCCGCACAGCGCACGTATCGCGTGGTGATGCAATTGCTCAACGATGAAATGAAGAATCCTTCTACGGTTTGTCGTCTGCGTTTACCTATGGTCTTTCCTGGCAATACGTTTCGTTTTCTTTGCGAACATCAACTGGCGCAATTCGCCCATCAAAGCGGGTAACAAGAACGATTATGGCTATCGATCTGAAAAAATTCGTGCTGCGTTTTATTGATGAAGGGAGAGGTCATTTGCAGACGATCAGTGAGGGGGCATTTCTGCTCTCTGCTGATGAACATACCGATGCTTTAATCGGTGAGATGTTTCGGGCCGCGCATACCCTGAAGGGGGGCGCACGGATGTTGAAACTGCAGAGCATCGCAGATGTCACCCATCATCTTGAGGACGTTCTGAGCGAGCTGCGGGATAAAAAACTGACGCCTGACAGGGGGCTTGGCAACCTGATTCATGAGTCCGTGGAGTATCTTTCAAACCAACTGACCCAGCTCTTTGTCAGTGAGGGGGATAACCAACTGCCGCCAGCAGATTCGGGGTTGTGTGAACGACTTGCCTGTGCGAGTCGCGGAGAAAGTGTCTCGTTGGTGGTGGAAGCAAGCGGGCAATCAGAAAAAAATGCGGCTTCGACGGGCTCGAGCGCTGTGGACGGCGGCATTAAACAAGCTGATTTTGTTCGTGTAAAACTGAATAAACTGGACAGTCTGATAGATATTCTGGGGGAAGTTGTCGCTGGCCATGACCGCCTCGAACAGCAGATACAAAACCTGAGTCAGCTTGTTCCGCGACTGTTAGGACTGAGCGCAGAGCAGCTTCGTCAGCAAATCCGCGATTTCAGTGCCCAGTTGAAGGAGAGCGTTCAGGTCCAGCATTTGCAAATGTTCGAACTGTACGACGTGGCGGCACGGATCCGTATGCTCCCGCTTTCAACCTTATTTGAGCCGATCTCCCTCCAGGTCAGTGAACTGGCCTCCACCCTGAACAAGCAGGTGGTTTGCCGCTTTGTCGGGGGCGAAGTGGAAATTGACCGTCAGCTAATTGACCGACTGTCAGAGTCACTGACGCATTTACTGCGTAATGCGGTCGATCACGGCATTGGGGAAATCGATGAGCGACTGGCGCTCGGTAAATCCACGCGCGGCACGATTACCATTACCACGCAGCAAGATGGCAGCGGAATATTATTGCGCGTGGAGGATGATGGTCGTGGTCTGAATTACCCGGCAATCAGCGCAAAAGCGGTGAGTAAAGGATTGGTGCCTGCCTCCATGGCCGGACAGCTCTCGGAACAGGAGTGTAACGAGCTTATTTTTCATCCCGGATTTTCTACCAGCCAGATTGTTTCTGAGCTTTCAGGTCGCGGTGTAGGTCTTGATGTCGTGCGTAAAACAGTGGTCACCGATCTGCAGGGGGATCTGCAGGTTTATAGCCGACAGGGGGTAGGAACGAGCTTCACTCTGCGTTTACCGGTCTCACTGACGATGATGCGTATCCTGCAATTTGAAGAGCAAGGCCATCTGTTCGGGTTGGCGGCTCAGTATGTGGTTGAGGTGGTGGAGTGTACTCCCGAGGGTATTAGCGATATTGCCGGACGCCCGGCCATTATTTTGCATAACGAGTTTATTCCGGTGGTCTGCGCAGGTGCTCTGCTGAGGATTCAGGAGCGCCAGGGGAGTTTGCCATCGACAGGGCAACGTTTAATCATCGTGCAGAACCAGTACAGCAAGATGGCGCTGCGGGTAGATAAGCTGCTCGATGAACGCAAGATGATGATCAAACCGTTACCAAAACATATGCAACAGCAGTCGCTGGTGTCCGGAATGGTTCAGACGCCGGATAACCAACTGGTCAGCATTCTGCAAGTCCCCGCTCTGATGGCGATGGCGCAACAATCGCGACAAACCAGCCCGGTCGTTCAGCCGGTTAACGCCGTACAAAATGCATGGCATGTGCTGGTGGTCGATGACTCACTGAATACCCGAGAGATAGAGAAAAATGTGCTGGAAGCTCACGGTTATCAGGTCACGCTGGCGGAGGATGGGTTGTCCGGGTTGCAAAAAGCAAAGCTGACCCAGTTTGATGCCGTGCTTACCGATGTTGAAATGCCGTTTATGGACGGTTTTACCTTCACGAAATCGTTGCGTGGGGAGAAGAACTACCAACACACACCGATCATTATCGTGACCTCCCGTGCGAAGGAAGAAGACCGTCGTCGGGGAATTCAGGTGGGGGCGGATGCTTACATCGCGAAGGGCGATTTTGAGCAGGACAGCCTGATAAAAACATTAAAAATGCTTTTGTGCTGATGGCGCAAAATCGAGAGAGAAGATGCGAATTTTATTAGTTGATGATGATCTCTTTGCGGCTGAACTGGCGTCTGTTTTCCTGGAAATGGACGGCTACGATGTGGTGATTGTGGAAAGTGCAATCTCCGCCTTAGCGTGTCTTGATTCAGAAAAAAATATCGATCTGGTCATTAGCGATCTGCATATGCCTGAAATTAGCGGACTGGATCTGCTGGCGCTTCTGCGCGCTCAGGATTGGCCTAAACCCTTCATTTTGCTGAGTGCAAATGAAGTCACTGGAAGTGACGTACCGTATGACCGTTGGGTGAAGAAAGATGAAAACCTGGCGGAAAATCTGGGCGCTGCGGTTAATGCGTTACTGCAGCCTGCTGCTGTTACTGAATAAGCCATAACCTTACGATGAAACAAGATAATAAGCACATTGCCATGGCGGCTGCACAGGAAAAGATATCGCGTCTGCGGCAGGGGTTTTTGCGCCGTATCCCCGACATGCTGGCTCAAGCGGAAAGGTTATTGATTCAACTGGTCGAAGAACCCAGTGAAGGTTGTCGGAAACAGTTGCACATTCTACTACACAGTATCCATGGTTCGGCTGGCTCGTTTGGTTTTACCCCTCTGGCGAATGCCTCTGCTGAAGGTGAGCGTTTACTTGCAGATCCGGTGCTGGAGCAAAGCAAACTGCATTCCGACGAGCTACGTCGAATAATCAGGTGGCTGTATACCCTGACGCAAGAGCAACTCAATCTTGAACATCGTATCAGCGATACGGATTTCAAATTACCGATCGCCTCATCACGCACAAATGAAGGATTCGTCCGTCGGACCAGCAAACCGATCTATCTGTGTGATGATGATGTCGACCAGGTTGAACTGCTTGCTACTCAGTTGCGCTGTTTTGGTTTTACCTGCCATGTTTTCGCCAACACAGATGATTTTACTCAGGCCGTGCTGTCGCAGCCGCCTTCGGTGGTGATCATGGATGTCAGTTTTCCGGATAACGCCTACGGTGGTCCGCTGACCATGTCAGATCTGAAGAATAAGGTTGGAACGGCTTTTCCGGTACTGTTCCTCTCGTGCCATAGCGACTTTAAGGCGCGGATTAACGCCATTAAATCAGGTTGTGACGGCTATTATGTCAAACCGGCTTCCATTACTGACTTAGTGCAGGAGCTTCATCGTTTGACCCAGCCGTCGCTGAAAAAGCCCTATCAGGTGTTGCTGATTGATGATGAGCCAGCGGTCGCGGAATACAATGCGGAAATGCTGCGTATGGCGGGAATGGAAGTGCATGTTCTGGAGAAACCCCAGTATTTACTGCATGTTCTGAATTCCCATCCTGTCGACCTTGTCCTGATGGACTACCATATGCCCGAGTTTAGCGGTGAGGAACTGACTAAGCTGATCCGCCAAATACCGCAGCATATTGGTCTGCCGATTGCCTATCTCTCCAGCGAGACCAACAAGACGGCGCAGCTTGGCGCAATGCGCATCGGTGCGGAGGATTTTATTCTCAAGCAGGCAGATCCTCAGGAGCTCATTCACGCGGTATCTATCCGGGCGGAAAGAATGCGCGCCTTGCGCGCCCGCATGTCGCAGGACAGCCTGAGCGGTTTATATAACCACTCGACGACAACCCATTTTCTTAAAAGCGCTATCGCTGAAGCAAACTACAGCGGTAAACCGTTCTGTCTGGTGATGGTCGATCTGGATCGCTTTAAAAGCATTAACGATACCTACGGTCATGTAGTCGGCGATCAGGTCATTGTGGGGATCTCGCAACTGTTTTCCCATCGCCTGCGCAGCACAGATATTGTGGGCCGCTATGGCGGAGAGGAGTTCGCCATCATTATGCCTAATACTAAAAGCGAAACCGCCGCGCTGGTGGTGGAGCGATTACGCAAGGATTACGAGCAGGTTGTTTTCTCCGTCAATGACACCCGTTTTCACAGTACCTTTAGCGCAGGTATTGCGCAGTGGCAATTTGGCGATCGTATTGAAGTACTCCGTGAACGTTCCGATCAGGCGCTGTATGCCGCGAAGCAAAAGGGTCGCAATACCTACTGTATTGCAGAAGAAAAGGAGAGAGTATGAGCCAACAACTGGAGCAAATTCTCGCGCTGAATCATGGTGAAAAGCCTGAGTGCGAAAGTGTTGATGAGCCGCAGCGTACGCTGGTGTTATTTCAACTGGCAGAGAATAATTTTGCGTTCTATGGCGCTCAGATCAAAGAGATCCTCGCGGAACGTCCTATCTCCTGGGTACCGTGCTGTGCGCCAATGCTGGAAGGGGTGATCAACTATCGCGGGCGGGTCGAGTCGGTGATGAGGCTGGATAGTCTCATTGATAAACCCGTAGCTAACCCGGCGGGAAAACGTACGATCCTGATCGGCTGCGGTGAGAAAATGCAAAGTGGCATCCTGATCGATAAGCTGATTGATGTTCTTGAAGTGGCAGAAAGTCAGATTCATCAGCCAGGTGATTCTCTTCCTCCGGTGCTACAAACCATCGCGGCAGGGGTGGTCAACGTGGCAGAAACCTGGTTCACCCTGCTCGATCTGGATCTGGTCTTTGACCGCTATCAGGAGACCAGCGGCTATGAAGTCTCTCATTAATCTGGATGCGGTGCGCGTGACGCTGGGCGTGCAGGATTTTTACATTCCGGCAAACCAGGTAAAGCGCTGTGCGCGGGTAGAGCAAGTTTTGCCGGAGATCCCGCGTTTTAGCCAGTGGCTTGGTATTGCAGATGAACCGCAAGAGGGAAGCCATTTACATCTGTTTGTCCCGGATAGTGGTGTGGAGTGCGGGTGGTACTTATGGGGGCAACTGGAAAACGTAATGCTATCCAGTGATACGATATTTGCGGTTCCCCCACTTCTGGCTCGCGGTTGTCGCCTGCCTGCCCTTCGTGCATTGGTAGGCAGCGAAACGTTTAGCCCACTGTTAAGCTGGCGCTGATCTTATATATGGTTGCAAGAACGTTTTCATGTGCATGATTTATTTTACCTGTAAATCATTTTGTTTTTTATTTTTAAAGTCGCTCACTTTCCTGGCGTCTTATTTACCGTTCATTACATAAATAATGATTAGTTTAAATGTCTACATGATGACTTTATTTCGGTCGTAATATCAGGTGCGTCACATTTTTAAATTTTTCAGGGTGGTCAGCGCTTTCGGGATGATTTAAATCACTTTATTTATTCTTTATTTACTCAAAATGGTTTGGTGACTCTCTACGTTAACAAGGAAATGGATATGAGTTTACCTTCCCAGGATAATAAGGTTGGGCCAGGTGCTTATTTTGCCCTGGCATTCGCCGCCGTATTTTTCTCCGGATTACTCGGGGGAAAAGAGTGGTACGGCGTATTTGATTTCACCACCCTGAATGGTGCTTTTGGCAAAGTAGTCAGTAAAGCGAGCCTTGACGGCGATACGCTGACAACGGCGACCAGCGCGTTTCGCGGTACCGGTGGTCACGGGGCGATGGATGGTTTCCTCTTCGCGTTAGGGTTGATTCCCGCGGTTATGTTTGCGTTGGGAATGATCAACGTGCTGGAGCACTACGGTGCCCTGCGTGCGGCGCGTCGTTTGTTAACGCCTTTGCTGCGTCCGCTGATGGGGATCCCGGGGAATACCGGCCTCGCGCTCATCGGCAGTTTGCAGAGTACAGACGTCGGCGCATCTCTGACGCGTAACCTGGCTGATGAGGGCGAAATCACTGAAAATGAGAAAGATATCTTTGCCATGTTCCAGTTTTCCGCTGGGGCTATGATCACCAATTTCTTCTCCTCTGGTGCAATCTTGTTCACCCTGATGGCGGTTGATGGCACACCGGCGGTGCCTGCATCCATTGGTGCATGCGTTGCTGTGATGTTCATTATGAAAATTGTTGGCGCCAACGTGATGCGCCTGATTCTGACCTTTACCAATAAAAAAGCCGAATCAACTGTACCGGGAGAAGCATCATGAGCGCGCCAACCTCTAATCCAGTTATTACCGATGTCTTTGTAGAAGGTGCCCGTAAAGGCTGGAACATTGCGACAACCAGCACTCTGCCAAACGTGGTCATGGCTTTTGTCATCATCAAAGCGCTGGAGATTACCGGTGCGCTGAAAGGGCTGGGCATGATATTTGCCCCGCTAATGGGGCTGTTTGGTTTGCCTGGCGAAGCTGCCGCAGTACTCATTGGCGGCTGGATGTCGATGGGTGGGGGTATCGGCGTGGCGATTGGCCTGTTCGACAAAGGCATCCTGACGGGAGAGCACCTGGCTATCCTCGCTCCGGCAATTTATCTGATGGGCTCTCAAGTGCAGTATCTTGGCCGCATTCTAGGGGTTATTGGCACCAGTGCGAAACGTATTCCCCTGATGATTGTTATCTCCGTTCTGAACGCTTTTTTAGCGATGCTGCTGATGCGCGTTATTCTCTGATAAGGAATTACCATGGATTTGGAAAAGTATATTGATGAACTGCAAACGCTGGTCAACGTGGATTGCGGTACGCAGACGTTAGATGGCGTTGCCAGGGTGGCTGAGGTGATGCGCGAACTCTGGCAGCAGGAAGGCTGGCACACGGAACAGGTCGATTTAGGCAGTGCGGTAGGTCCGGCGTTGCTGGCGACCAATAAACCTGCAGCGACACATTACGATGTGCTGCTGATTGGGCATCTGGACACGGTATTTCCACAGGGGACGGTGGCTGAACGCCCGATGAGCCGTGATACCAGTCGTCTGTACGGACCGGGTGTCTCCGATATGAAAAGTGGCTTACTGAATATTGTCTGGGCAATGCGGACATTGCCAGCGGAGCATCTGGATCGCTTATCTATCGCAGTGGCAATGAACCCGGATGAAGAGACCGGTAGTGTTCACTCCAGCCAGTGGATTGGGGAACTGGCGAAGCAATCACGCTACGTACTGGTATGTGAGGCTGCCCGGGCTGACGGCTCGCTGGTAAAAGCGCGAAAAGGCGTGGGCGGGTATCAGCTGACGTTTGACGGTGTTGCTGCACATGCTGGTAATGAGCCGGAAAAAGGGCGGTCCGCTATTACCGCATTTGCCAATAGCGTACTGGCGATTAACGCGTTAACCGACGTGGCGCGCGGCACCACACTTAATGTCGGCGTGGTGCAGGGCGGAAGTGCGGCGAACGTGGTAGCGGCAAAGCTGCACGCGGAAGTGGATGTACGGTTCTGGGAAAACGAGGAATATGAACGTGTTCATCACGCGCTGGAGTCGCTCTGCCAGCAAGGTTTCCTGGATGGTGTGACCACCACGCTCACCCGTGTAAGCCATAAACCTGCAATGGCGGCGAGCGAAGAGACTCAACGGCTGATGGCGCTGGTCGAGCGCGCGGGTCTGGAAGAGGGGATTACGGTGACATGGCAGGCTGTGGGAGGAGGAAGCGACGCAAACCATACGGCAGCGTTAGGTATTCCTACGCTGGACGGATTGGGTCCGATCGGCGCAGGCTTCCACAGTTCGGATGAATGGCTGGATATTGCCTCAATCGAACCACGGATTCGTTTATTAAAACGCATCATTACCATGTTGTAATCATCAATTAATATAGCCTCGCGTGCGAGGCTATATTATTTAGTATCTCTTATATATCATATTGCTGACGTCGCCGTTCTAAACGGCGATCGCGTAGCGTTGAATAAATAAAAGTGATAACAAATAGCAAGGAAAATAAGACAACAATCGTTGGCGCGGGTGCACTGTCGATGAAAAATGACAGGTACACTCCCATAAACGAGGTCACAAGTGACATGACGACAGCCAGTAACAACGCATGGGAAAACTTTCGCGTAATTAATATCGTAATAGCGCCGGGGGCAATTAAGAGTGAGATCGACAAAATAATGCCTACCGATTTTAGCGTGGCCACAATGGTCAGGGCGATCATACATAGCAGACCGTAGTGCAATAGCGTGGTGTTCAGCCCGCTGGCTTTTGCCTGATGCGGATCAAACGCATGCAGCAGAAGATCTTTCCACTTTAACCCGATGATAAGCGCGATCCCCAGCGCAATTGCTGCCGTCTGCGCGATATCGCCATGTGATACGCCCAGCATGTCACCGAACAAAATATGATCCAGATGGATTTCAGACTGGATCGAAACATACAACACCAGCCCCGCGCCAAACATCCCAGAGAAGACAATGCCCATCAGGGTGTCGCGCTTGATACGACTGTTATCATCGAGATACCCGGTAGCCACCGCACAGAACAGCCCGGCGACAAACGCACCAATCGCCAGAGGAATGCCCGCAATGTAGGCCAGTACTATCCCCGGAAACACGGCATGACTCATGGCGTCGCCCATCAGCGCCCAGCCTTTAAGCACCAAAAACACCGACAGCAACGCGCAGGGTACGGCGACAACAGTGGAGATGGTCAGTGCATTGACCATAAAGCTGAACTGAAAGGGTTCCAGCAACGTGGTTAAGAGCATGTGGACTCCTTGTTCACCTGACGGGCGCGGCGGCGATTCGCTAACAGACCGTGCTTAGGAGCGAAGACAAATGCCAGCAGGAACAACAGCGTTTGCAGGACGACAATAATCCCGCCGGTCGCACCGTCCAGCCAGTAACTTAGCCAGGCGCCAAAAAAGCTGGTCAGGCTGCCGATGGCTACGGCGATGGTCAGCAGGCGGGGAAAGCGATCGGTTAATAACCACGCGGTAGCGCCAGGTGTTACTACCAGGCAAATAACCAAAAATGCGCCAACGGTTTGTAGCGCTGCAACTGTGGAAACCGAGAGCAGTGTGAAGAACAGTAGCTTCAGACGGCCCGGATTCAGACCAATCGAGCGCGCGTGATTTTCATCGAAAAACACCACCATCAGATCTTTCCACTTCAGCAGCAAAATGGTCAGCGAGATCACACCAATAATCGCCAGTTGCAGAATATCTTCCGGGGCAATCGCCAGTACGTTACCGAGAATAATGGTTTGAATGTTTACTGACATCGGGTTAAGCGACACCATAAACAGCCCGATACCGAAGAAAGAAGAAAAAATCAGTCCAATGATCGCATCTTCTTTCAGGCGCGAACGCTGGTTAAGAAACAGCATACTGCCCGCAGCCAGCCCCCCGGAAAGAAATGCGCCGAGCGCGAAAGGAAGCCCTAACATCCAGGCACCGGCAACGCCCGGCACGATGGAGTGCGACAGCGCATCACCAATTAACGACCAGCCTTTGAGCATCAAATAGCATGAGAGGAACGCACACAGCCCGCCGACCATCGCGGAGACCCACATGGCGTTGAGCATGTACTGGTAGCCAAACGGTTCTGTCAGCCAGTTCATGATTATTCCCCCTCGTTAACCGTGCGTCGCGAAATAAATGGGCGCTCATCGTCGGTAATAACATGCTGCTCACCGCCGCTTAGCGCGACATGGCGCAAGACGCCGCTGAAGGCCAGCTCGAGATTCTCCGCGGTAAATGTCGTTTCGGTCGGACCGCTCGCCAGTACGGTGCCTTTAATCATCACGGTGTAATCACAAAACTCGGTGACTGAACCCAGATTATGAGTGGAGACCAGCATGGTTCGCCCCTCATCGCGCAGTTCGCGCAGCAGGTCGATGATGCGGGCCTCGGTTTTTACGTCTACGCCTGTGAAGGGTTCATCCAGTAAAATGACCTGTCCGTCCTGGGCGATAGCCCTTGCCAGAAAGACACGTTTTTTCTGTCCACCGGAGAGTTCGCCGATCTGACGGTGGCGGTATTCCAGCATGTCGACCCGCGCCAGCGCCGCATCGACGCATTCATAGTCACGTGCTTTTGGCCGACGCAGCCAGCCCATATGACCATAGCGCCCCATCATCACTACATCTTCCACCAGCACCGGAAATGACCAGTCCACCTCTTCCGATTGCGGAACATAAGAAATCAGATTCTGCTTCAGCGCTTTGCTGACTGGCTGTTGCAGGATGGATATGTCTCCCTGCGCCAGGCGGACAAAACCCATAAGTGCTTTAAAGAGCGTTGATTTTCCTGAACCATTCACCCCCACCAGGGCGGCAATAGAGCCGCCGGGGATCTGAAAAGTGGCATCCCGCAGAGCGGTGTGACCGTTGCGATACGTCACCGTAACCTGATTCACGGTAATCGCAGATTGACTCATTTTTGGCTCCTCAGACCGTCGTTGATACCGCTGACGATGGTTTCGGTCGTGACGCGCAGCAGATCCAGGTAGGTTGGTACCGGCCCGTCGGCTGCACTCAGGGAATCGACGTACAATACACCGCCGTAATGTGCGCCGGACTCACGTGCCACCTGTCGCGCAGGTTTGTCAGAAACCGTGCTTTCACTGAATACTGTTGGGATCTGATGTTCTCTTATCGCGTCGATCACTTTGCGCACCTGTTTCGGCGTGCCCTGCTGATCGGCATTGATTGGCCACAGATACAGCTCTTTCAGATCGTTATCGCGGGCCAGATAGGAGAAGGCGCCTTCACTGGTGACCAGCCAGCGTTTATCGGCAGGGATTTTGGCCAGCGCCGCGCGCAGGGGATCGAGAGTCTGACGAATTTTCGTTTTATAGCTCTCGGCGTTTTTCTGGTAGGTGGCGGCATTGTCCGGATCGTACTTGCTCAATGCATCGCGAATATTATCTACGTAGATAAGCGCGTTCTCTGCCGACATCCAGGCATGTGGATTCGGTTTTCCGTTATAGGGGCCTTCGCTGATGCCCATCGGTTTTACTCCGTCTGAGACCATTACTTCAGGTACGCCGGATAAGTTTTGGTAGAAACGGGCAAACCACAGTTCCAGGTTAAGGCCGTTGGAGAGAATAAGCTGCGCGCCCTGCGCCCGTTTAATATCCCCTGGAGTGGGCTGGTATTCATGAATTTCTGCGCCGGGTTTAGTTATTGAGCTGACCTCCGCCGCGTCACCCGCCACGTTGCTCGCCATATCGGCAATAACTGTAAAGGTGGTAATCACCTTAAACTTCTCTTTTGCCCAGGCCGGCGAAAGTGTAAGTGCCGTAAGAACGCTGGCAAGGAGAAACGACTTCAGACGGGGCAGGTGCGGCATAGTATCCCTCACAAGAAAGTGGTTAATTTATCGTCGAATATAGCCTTTGCTATGTTATATAGCACATGGCATAGATAAATGAAAATAATTCTTATTTGCGTAGGATGCTAAGGATGTATCACCTTCAGGTAATAGTCCTGTGTATGGTTAAGGTATATTATATATGCACCTTAAATACGGAGGCATTATGTCCGGCAAGCGTATTGCACGTGAAAAAATGACGATCCAGAAAATGATCTCGCTGTACGAGAGCCAGTGTCCACAGGCTTCGAACGAACAGGGGCATTACGATGCGCTGTTTGCCTATGCGCAAAAGCGGCTGGATAAGTGCGTCTTTGGTGAGGAAAAACCGGCTTGCAAACAGTGTCCGGTGCACTGTTATCAACCCGCAAAGTGTGAAGAGATGAAGCAAATCATGCGCTGGGCTGGACCAAGAATGCTCTGGCGTCACCCGATCCTGACAGTGCGCCACCTGATTGACGATAAACGCCCGGTCCCGGAATTACCCGAAAAATACCAGCGGAAGAAATAGATTTTTTGCCGGATAGCGGCGGCGATACTGGCCCGACAGGCAAAGCTCCGTCGGGCAATAAATTACGCTTTGGTGGCAATCAGAATTGCTGAGGCCTTGATCAGCGCAATGACACGACTTCCCTGGCTTAGCTTCATCTCTTGCTGACTTTCGTTAGTCACGACGGCAACTATGTCAAAACCAGCGTCAGTTTTGATATGTACCGTGGCGTTGACTGCGCCTTCGGTTACCTGTGAAACGCTACCGGCAAACTGGTTGCGGGCGGAGAATTTCAGGCCGCAGTCTTCTGTCGCCAGCGTGACCCACGGGGCTTTGATCAGGGCAATTGCTTCTTTTCCTTTCGCCAGCCCCAGCGCCTGCTGGCTGCTATGAGTCACAATAGCGACCAGCTTTGCGCCGCCTGCCAGCGTCAGTTCAACTTCATCATTCACGGCGCCAGTTGCAACTGCACTTACTGTACCGGTTAATTGATTACGTGCTGATACCGCCATACTGCCTCCTTTCGTTGAGTTATCACCCAGTATAGCCACAATGGCTAAACCAACGCATCCTTATCAATGCCTAAACGCTTCATACGTGAGAGCAAGGTGGTGCGTTTCAGACCCAGCCGTTGCGCAGCTCCCTTAGGACCGGCTACGACGCCGTTAGTCTCTTTCAGTACGCGCATAATCAGCTGATATTCATCTTCTCCATCCTGCGCAACTTCTGTCGCCACTGGCGGTGTGGAAGGGGGCAGCGTAGTGACATCTGGCAGGGACAGTTGCAGTACATTGCCCCGGGTCAGCAGAACCGCGCGTTCGACCACGTTTTCCAGCTCACGCACGTTGCCCGGCCACTCCATGTTGCTCAGAGTGCGCAGCGCCTCAGCGGGGATACTGTCAATATTGCGCCCCATCCGACGGGCAATTTTAAAGGTGAAGGCCTTGACCAGCAGCGGAATATCTTCCGGACGCTCGCGCAGTGGGGGGAGATGGATCGGGAAGACATTCAGTCGATAGTACAGATCGTTACGGAACTCGCGATCGGCCACCATTTTTTTTAGATCGCGGTTGGTGGCGGCGATCAGGCGGACATCGGTCTGGATCAGCTTATTACTGCCCAGGCGTTCAAACTCCTGCTCCTGGAGGACGCGCAGCAGTTTCGGCTGTAGCTCCAGCGGCATGTCGCCGACTTCGTCGAGGAATAACGAGCTTTTGTCTGCCAGTTCGAAGCGACCAATGCGCTGTGTGCTGGCTCCGGTAAACGCACCGCGTTCATGACCAAACAGATCGCTTTCCAGCAACCCGGCAGGCATTGCCGCGCAGTTCATCTTCACCATCCGGCGGGCATTGCGTCCACTCAGATTATGAATCGCTCTGGCGATCAACTCTTTGCCCGTACCTGTCTCACCCAGAATCAGAACAGTGCTGTCGCTTTGCGCCACCATCTCGACCTGCTTGAGTACGCTGTACATTGCTTCACTGCGGCCAATGATTTCACCAAACTCGCTGTCCACATTGTTGAGCTGTTCGGTCAGTGCCAGGTTCTCATCGACCAGACGTTCTTTCAGGCGGTGGATTTCCTGATAGGCGAGAGCGTTATCAACAGCAATCGCCACGCGCTCGGCAATCTGGCGTAACAGTTTGAGGTTTGCGGTCGTGAAGACTTTCTCTTCACACTGCGCCAGTTTGAGGACGCCAAGCATCGTATTGCCTGACATTAGTGGTAGCAGGCACAGGGTTTGTATCTGGTTGCCCCAGGTCTCGAACAGCATGCGTTCATAAGGTGCAAGGGCATCGCGTTCGTTCAGGTTAATCAGCAGCATCTCTTTGCTTTTGAATACCCGTTCAGAGAGCGTACCTGCTTCATCCACTTCACTCTGTTCGTGCGCCGGATGGTGTTCATCCAGATAGTGAGTGGAGTATATGCTCAGCTTATTTTTGCGATCGCTGCGCAGTACGATGCTGATGTCATCGATATTGAAGTAATGGTGGATTTCTTTGGCGACTTCGCTGACCAGCTCATCAATATCCAGACGGGAGAGCACCGCATTGGTGATGGCGACAAGGATACGGAAGTTGTCACGCTCGCGACACAAGAGGTCATAATCGACATTATTGCTGACCCGGCTCTGAATTTGCTCGGCGACGACGCCGACTATCTGGGTGAAGGTCTGCAGGCGGTTGTACTCTTTTTCACTCCACGGACGGTCTTCGTTGCGGATAAATTCACAACCGCCAAAGATCCGTCCATCAGCCGCCAGCGGCAGCAGGCAGTAATGTCCAAATTCTGAGTACAGCGCACCGGATGCTAACTGCGGCCAGGTTTCTGTGAACTCATGGTAGTTACAGTGCAGCGCATCGGGACGAGACAAAATGCGGCGCACCGGTCCGTGAGCCAGCACCGTTTCGTCTTCATAATCGATGGGTTTACCATTTTCACGTGTCGCGAAATAACGCGCACGCTGCGTCTGCGCCTGCCATAACACAATAGCCGCGCAATCGGCCAGCGCCGAACGCTTGACCAACTGCGAAAGCGCCTCACTGAGAGACTGAAGATCGGGCTGCTGTAATAATGTACGAGTGATATCGAACAGGCCTTGCTGTCCGAGGTCGCTCATCGGTGTATACGACATATTGCTTTTCCAGGAAGCACCGTAGCGCGGTGCAAAAACGGTAAATGAATTATAGGTATAAGTTGTAAATTATTGCCGGATGGCGGTTTCACCTTATCCGGTCTACGGGTAATTCATTGACTGTAGGCCCGGTAAGCGTAGCGTACCGGGCAATATATCAGCATATCCGCGGCAGCGGCTCTGCGTGTGGTAAATCAAGAGTTCGTTTCACGCCGTAAAGTCCGGCAAGGCGAACGCCTTTACGTTCGACCACTTCGCCAATCAGCGCTGCATCGCACCCTAACGGATGTGCGCGCAGTGCGGCGAGTACGGCTTCAGCGGCCTGACGTTCAACGGCAATGACCAGTTTTCCTTCGTTGGCAAAATTGAGCGCATCCAGACCCAGAAGTTCACAGACACCACGCACTGCGGGCTTCACAGGCAGGGCTGCTTCAGATAACTCAATGCCATAGCCACATGCCGCGGCGAACTCATGCGTCACCGCATTCACGCCGCCACGGGTGGCATCGCGCAGCGCCTTCACGCCAGGAATGTCGCGTAGCGTCTGGATCAGCGGTGTTAACACTGCGCAGTCGCTGATCAGTTCACCGTCCAGTCCCAGTTGCTCACGCAGGTTAAGGATGGTTGCACCGTGATCGCCAAGCGTACCGCTAACCAGCAGCACATCGCCCACGCCCAGAGTCTGTGCGCCCCAGTGAATATTGGCGGGGATCGCGCCCATTCCGGCGGTGTTAATGAACAGTTTGTCCGCTGCGCCACGCTGTACAACCTTGGTGTCGCCGGTCACGATAGCAATTCCCGCTTCGCGAGCTGTTGCTGCCATGCTGTTGACGACGCTTTTCAGCGTTTCCATCGGCAGGCCCTCTTCGAGGATAAAACCGCAGGAGAGGTAGCGAGGGATAGCGCCACTGACCGCAACGTCGTTGGCCGTGCCGCAGATTGCCAGCTTGCCAATATTACCGCCGGGGAAAAACAGCGGATCGATAACGTAGCTGTCGGTCGAAAACGCCAGACGATCGCCTTCGGCGACCAGTTGCGCCAGGTCCAGTCGGGCCTGATCTTCCTGTTCTGCCAGCCACGGATTAGCAAAAGCTTCCATAAACAGACTGTTGATCAACTGCTGCATAGCCTGACCGCCGCTACCGTGGGCGAGTTGTACGCTGTTCATGCTTCACACTCCTGCTGACGATACTGATACCAGGCGGCACATGCGCCTTCGGAGGAGACCATTAAGGCGCCAAATGCGGTCTCCGGGTTACAGGTTTTACCAAACAATGGGCACTGATGCGGCTTACATCTGCCGGTCAGTACTTCTCCGCAGCGCGCGCGCGGATCGTCATACACCTGCTGCGGCGCTGGTTTGAAATGCGCTTCTGCATCAAAACGCTGATACTCAGGCGTCAGGTGAACGCCGGAGGATTCGATAACGCCCAGACCGCGCCATTCACTGTCGCCATTGACGCAGAACACGTCGGCAATCGCCTGTTGCGCCAGTGTGTTACCGGCATCCGGCACTACGCGGCGATACTGGTTCTCCACCTGGCTGTGGGCCGCTATTTTCTGCTCGATTAGCATCACGACGCCTTGCAGTAGATCAAGCGGTTCGAAACCAGCGACCACCAGCGGGCGATGAAAATCAGAGGCGATAAAATTATAGGCATCGGTGCCTATAACCATACTGACATGGCCTGGTGCCAAAAATGCGTCGATACCGTTGTCCGGTTGTTCCAACAGGCTACGCAGCGTTGGGATAAGCGTGATGTGCTGGCAGAAAAAGTAAAAATTCTGCACATCGCGTTGTTTTGCCTGCTGGAGAGTGATGGCGGTCGTCGGCATGGTGGTTTCAAAACCCAGACCAAAGAACACGACCTTACGGGTTGGATTTTCCTGCGCCAGCTTCAGCGCATCCATCGGAGAATAGACAATGCGGATATCCGCGCCGCGTGCTTTGGCTTGCAGCAGTGAACCCTGTTTACCTGGCACGCGCATGGCGTCGCCAAAGGTACAAAAAATCACTTCCGGATGGCTGGCAATTTCCACACAACTGTCAATTCTGCCCATCGGCAGAACGCAAACCGGGCAGCCTGGACCGTGAATAAACTCCACGTTTTCGGGCAGCAACTGGTCAAGGCCGAATTTGAAGATCGCGTGGGTGTGGCCTCCACAAACTTCCATAATGCGCAGTGGGCGTTCAGCGGTGTAGGGGAGGTGAGCGGCACGTTCACACAGGTGGTCTATCAACTGCATCACCTGTTCCGGTGCCCGATATTCGTCAACAAAACGCATTATTTCTCCTCGCCATACAGTAACGCGCCGACATCCGGCTCAACGTCAAACATATTTTGCAGCGCCTCGAGTGTGTCGCGCGCTTCGGCTTCGTTAATGATGCTCATGGCAAAACCTACGTGGACCAGTACCCACTGGCCCAGACGCGGTTGACCATTTTCATCACAGCTACCGACCAGCGTCAGGTCGACGTCGCGCTGAATACCGCAAACATCGACCTTAGCCTGGTTACCATCAATGGTGCGGATTTGACCCGGAACACCTATGCACATCGCTGATTCTCCAGCCACGACAGCCATTGATCCATCCCTTCGCCGCTGGTGGCGGAAATCAGGATTATCTCAATTTCCGGGTTCACTTCCCGGGCGCTGGCGATGCACTTTTCAACATCAAAATTGAGATACGGCAGCAGATCCACTTTGTTGAGCAGCATCAGCGATGCAGCAGCAAACATATGGGGATATTTCAGCGGCTTGTCTTCGCCTTCGGTGACGGAAAGCACCGCCACTTTATGACGTTCGCCGAGGTCGAAGCTTGCCGGGCAAACCAGGTTACCGACGTTTTCGATAAACAAAATACCGTTATCGGCTAAAGGCAGGCGTGGTGCTGCATCGGCAATCATTTGCGCATCAAGGTGGCAGCCTTTACCCGTATTAACCTGGATTGCTGGTGTTCCGGTGGCGCGAATACGCGCTGCGTCGTTGACCGTCTGCTGGTCGCCTTCAATGACCGCGCACGGCACGCTGTCTTTCAGCTTCATCAGTGTTTCGGTCAGCAGCGTCGTTTTACCGGAACCTGGACTTGATACGAGATTGAGTACCAGATGCTGGCGGGCAGCGAAGCGGGCGCGATTGCGCTCGGCCAGACGGTTGTTTTTGTCCAGCACGTCAATTTCCACTTCCAGCATACGGCGCTGGCTCATGCCTGGAGCATGGGTACCTGCTTCGCCGTGACCGTAATGTAAATCGCCTTCTGCGGTCTGGCTCGGCGTGAAACTGGAGGTCTTCACACCGGTAATGTTTAGCGCCGGACGAGCCGCCGGAGCAAATGGCGCGCTGCGAAACGCTGAGTGGGGGTTATGTTCATCACCCTCTATATAAAGGTTGCCTTCCGCGCAACCACATGTCGTACACATCGCTCACTCCTGATCTTTTCACTTTCGGTAAATCTGTTGCCGGACAGCATCTCGCCTTTTCCGACCTACAAACGTGCTCTTTCTGTAGACTGGATAAGAGGCTTAAGCGTCGCCATCCGGCGCTGGAGTCTGGTCTATTTCTATTCGCCGAATCTGTAACCCGTCATCGGCCACAATTCTCAGCATGTCGCTATTGCATTGTGGACAGCGACGAACGCGTTGTGTCAGTAACGTGACGTATTGCTGACAGGACTCGCACCAACATTCGGCTTCTTGTTCTTCGAGGTGGAGTTTACAACCTTCTGCAAGGGTGCCACGGCATACCAGATCAAAACAAAAGGCGAGAGCGCTGGTTTCTACGCAAGAAAATGCGCCAATTTTGAGCCAGACCCCAGTTACCCGGTGAGCACCATGCTGTGCGGCCTGTTGTTCAATCAATTCCAGTGCCCGTTGGCAGAGGGTTATTTCGTGCATATCGCCTCCCATGTTGTTGTCGTTTCAAAAGCAATAAACATGCCAGGTTGAATTTTTCCTCTCGTGACAATGACGACGATGACGAAATGACATGTCGTCATGCATGCTTGTTTTTGTATCTTAATGAAAATAAAGATTTTTAATGTTGGCATGAAATATGCTTAAGGCAGTTAGTCTCTGCTAAACGGGTAACCTGACATGACTATTTGGGAAATAAGCGAAAAAGCCGATTACATCGCTGAACGGCACCGTCGCCTACAGGACCAGTGGCGTATTTACTGCAACTCGCTGGTACAGGGGATCACCCTGTCGAAAGCGCGTTTGCATCATGCAATGAGCTGTGCGCCGGACAAAGATCTGTGCTTTGTCCTTTTTGAACACTTCACTATCTACGTCACGCTGGCGGACGGCTTTAACAGCCATACCATCGAGTACTACGTTGAAACCAAAGACGGTGATGATAAGCAACTGATTGCACAGGCACAGTTGACCATTGACGGCAAAGTTGATGACCGCATTAGCAACCGCGATCGCGAGCAGGTGCTGGAGCACTATCTCGAAAAAATCGCCAGAGTCTACGACAGCCTGTACACCGCGGTTGAAAACAATATGCCGGTAAATTTAAGCCAACTGGTAGAAGGACATAACCCGGCATAAGCCTCGGGTGATGCTCGCTTGAGTCGTGATGAGTTTTTTACGCTGTATCACGACATTTTAGGGAATGGACATGTCGAAAAATGTCGAAAATGACATTTGATAAACATGTTTTCGTCAAAAATGACTATCACCTGAGGAATGCCTGGTGAATCGTTTTGTAATTGCTGACTCCACTCTTTGTATTGGCTGCCACACCTGTGAAGCCGCCTGCTCAGAGACGCATCGCCAGCATGGCCTGCAGTCAATGCCGCGCCTGAAAGTGATGCTAAATGAAAAAGAATCTGCACCGCAGCTTTGCCACCATTGTGAAGATGCACCTTGTGCCACCGTTTGCCCGGTCAATGCGATTAACCGTGTCGACGGCGCCGTACAGCTAAATGAAAGCCTGTGCGTAAGCTGCAAACTGTGTGGGATCGCCTGTCCGTTTGGCGCCATTGAGTTTTCCGGCAGTCGTCCACTGCACATCCCGGCGAATGCGAATACCTCAAAAGCCCCTCCGGCTCCACCAGCACCGGCTCGCGTCAGCACGCTGCTGGACTGGGTTCCAGGTATTCGTGCCATTGCGGTGAAATGCGACCTGTGTAGCTTTGATGAACAAGGTCCGGCTTGTGTACGTATGTGCCCGACGAAAGCCCTGCACCTGGTGAGCAATACAGATATCGCTCGCGCCAGCAAACGTAAGCGTGAGCTGACTTTTAATACCGATTTCGGCGATCTCACCTTGTTTCAGCAGGCTCAGAGTGGGGATGCAAAATGAGCGCAATTTCACTGATTAACAGCGGCGTGGCCTGGTTTACGGCTGCGGCGGTTCTGGCATTTCTGTTTTCATTTCATAAAGCGCTAAGCGGCTGGATTGCCGGCGTTGGTGGAGCAGTCGGCAGCCTGTGTACGGCGGCAGCGGGTTTCACCGTGCTGACCAATGCGCTGGCGGTCAGCAGCGTGATACCGTTTATCGGTCACAGCATGCAAATAACTCCACTGAACGCAATCTGGCTTATCACACTGGGTCTGTGCGGCCTGTTTGTCAGCCTGTACAACATCGACTGGCATCGTCATCCACAGGTTAAAGCCAACGGTTTGTTGGTGAATCTGCTGATGGCTGCGGCCGTGTGTGCAGTGGTTGCCAGCAACCTCGGTACGCTGGTGGTGATGGCTGAAATCATGGCGTTGTGTGCGGTGTTCCTGACCGGTTGCAGCAAAGAGGGCAAGCTGTGGTTTGCTCTGGGCCGTATCGGTACGCTGCTGCTGGCGGTCGCTTGCTATCTGGTATGGCAACGCTACGGCACGCTCGAACTGCGTCTGCTCGACCTTCGCACCCAGGAATTGCCGCTCGGCTCTGACATCTGGCTGCTGGGCGTTGCCGGTTTTGGTTTGCTGGCCGGGATTATCCCGCTGCACGGTTGGGTGCCACAGGCACATGCCAACGCCAGCGCACCTGCTGCGGCGCTGTTCTCTACCGTGGTAATGAAGGTTGGCCTGTTGGGCATTCTGTCCCTGTCGCTGCTGGGCGGTAATGCACCTCTGTGGTGGGGCATTACCCTGTTGGTACTGGGGATGATCACTGCATTTGTTGGCGGTCTGTATGCGTTGATGGAGCACAACATTCAACGTCTGCTGGCGTACCACACGCTGGAAAACATCGGCATTATTCTGCTGGGGCTGGGTGCCGGCGTGACCGGCATTTCCCTTAATCAACCGGCGCTGATTGCACTTGGTCTGACCGGCGGTTTGTATCATCTGGTGAACCACAGTCTGTTCAAAAGCGTCCTGTTCCTGGGGGCTGGCAGCATCTGGTTCCGTACTGGTCATCGTGATATCGAAAAACTGGGCGGTATCGGTAAGCGCATGCCGGTGATTTCCCTGGCGATGCTGGTTGGTCTGATGGCGATGGCCGCGCTGCCGCCACTGAACGGGTTTGCCGGTGAATGGGTCATCTATCAATCCTTCTTCAAGCTGGGTAACAGCGGAGCGTTTATCGGCCGTCTGTTAGGTCCGTTGCTGGCGGTCGGGCTGGCGATTACCGGCGCGCTGGCTGTGATGTGTATGGCGAAAGTCTATGGCGTAACGTTCCTTGGCGCACCGCGTACGAAGGAAGCTGAAAACGCCTGTTGCGCACCGATCCTGATGGGGGTGAGCGTGGTTGCGCTGGCAGTCTGCTGTGTGATTGGCGGCGTTGCCGCACCATGGTTGCTGCCACTTATCTCTTCAGCTGTGCCACTGCCGCTGGAAACCGCGAACACGACCGTTTCCCAACCAATGATCACCCTGTTGCTGATTGCCTGTCCGCTGCTGCCGTTCATTATCATGGCGATTTTCAAAGGCAACCGTCTGCCGTCGCGTTCGCGCGGTTCCGCCTGGGTATGTGGTTACGATCACGAGCAGTCAATGGTGATCACCGCGCATGGCTTTGCTATGCCGGTTAAAGAAGCCTTTGCTCCGGTACTGAAACTGCGTAAATGGCTTAACCCGGTGTCACTGGTTCCGGGCTGGCAGAATGCGGCTGCACCGGTTCTGTTCCGTCGCCTGGCATTGATTGAGCTGGCGGTGCTGGTGGTGATTGTGGTTTCACGAGGAGCCTGAGAATGAGTGTTTTATATCCGTTAATTCAGGCGCTGGTGCTGTTTGCCGTTGCGCCGCTGCTGTCCGGCATTACCCGCGTGGCGCGTGCACGTTTGCACAATCGCCGTGGTCCGGGTGTTTTGCAGGAGTACCGTGACATTATCAAACTGCTGGGGCGTCAGAGCATTGCGCCTGCGGATTCCAGTTGGGTCTTTCGCCTGACACCATTTGTGATGGTCGGCGTCATGCTGACTATCGCTACCGCATTGCCGGTAGTGACGGTAGGTTCTCCGCTGCCGCAACTGGGTGATTTGATCACGTTAATTTACTTGTTCGCCATCGCCCGTTTCTTCTTCTCTATTGCGGGGCTGGATACCGGTAGCCCGTTCACCGCGATCGGCGCCAGCCGTGAAGCGATGCTCGGCGTACTGGTTGAGCCGATTCTGCTGCTGGGTTTGTGGGTCGCAGCGCAGGTTGCCGGTTCAACCCATATCAGCAATATCGCTGACACCGTTTATCACTGGCCTGCGGCGCGCAGCATCCCGCTGATTCTGGCTCTGTGCGCCTGTGCTTTCGCCACCTTTATCGAAATGGGCAAACTGCCGTTCGACCTGGCAGAAGCCGAGCAGGAGCTACAGGAAGGTCCGCTGACTGAATACAGCGGCAGCGGTTTTGCGGTGCTGAAATGGGGTATCAGCCTCAAACAACTGGTCGTTTTGCAAATGTTTGTCGGCGTGTTCCTGCCGTGGGGACAGATGGAAACCTTTACTGCGGGTGGACTGCTGCTGGCACTGGTGATAGCCGTCGTCAAGCTGATCCTCGGCGTGCTGGTCATCGCCCTGTTTGAAAACAGCATGGCGCGTCTGCGTTTTTGCGCCACTTCACGCGTGACCTGGGCCGGTTTTGGGTTTGCGTTTTTAGCGTTCGTCTCCTTGCTGGTGGCGTGATTTAAGAGAGTTTGAGCATGTCTGAAGAAAAATTAGGTCAACAATACCTTGCTGCACTGCACCAGGCTTTCCCTGGCGTCGTACTGGACGAAGCCTGGCAGACCAAAGATCAGCTGACCATCACCGTGAAGGTAAACTACCTGCCGGAAGTGGTGGAGTTCCTTTATTACAAACAGGGCGGATGGTTGTCCGTGTTGTTTGGTAACGACGAACGCCAGCTGTGCGGCCATTACGCTGTGTATTATGTCTTGTCGATGGAGCAGGGCACTAAATGCTGGATAACCGTTCGCGTAGAAGTTGACGCCAATAAACTGGAATTCCCGTCTGTCACGCCACGCGTACCGGCTGCCGTCTGGGGCGAACGTGAAGTGCGTGACATGTACGGTTTGATCCCGGTGGGGCTGCCGGACGAACGTCGTCTGGTGCTACCGGATGACTGGCCGGATGAACTCTATCCGCTGCGTAAAGACAGCATGGATTACCGTCAACGTCCGGCGCCGACTACCGATGCTGAAACCTATGAGTTCATCAACGAACTGGGCGACAAGAAAAATAATGTAGTGCCTATTGGCCCGCTGCACGTGACCTCCGATGAACCGGGTCACTTCCGTCTGTTCGTTGACGGCGAAAACATTATCGACGCCGACTACCGCTTGTTCTATGTCCACCGTGGCATGGAAAAACTGGCAGAAACCCGCATGGGTTATAACGAAGTGACTTTCCTGTCGGATCGCGTGTGCGGCATCTGTGGTTTTGCCCACAGCACCGCGTACACCACCTCCGTTGAGAATGCGATGGGTATCGTAGTACCGGAGCGTGCGCAGATGATCCGCGCTATTCTGCTGGAAGTTGAGCGTCTGCACTCTCACCTGCTGAACCTGGGGCTGGCGTGCCACTTCACCGGTTTCGACTCCGGCTTTATGCAGTTCTTCCGCGTACGTGAAACGTCAATGAAAATGGCAGAGATCCTCACCGGTGCGCGTAAAACTTACGGTCTGAACCTGATCGGAGGGATCCGTCGCGACCTGCTGAAAGAGGACATGATCCAGACTCGTCAACTGGCGCAACAGATGCGTCGTGACGTGCAGGAACTGGTTGATATGCTGCTTAGTACGCCGAACATGGAACAGCGTACTGTCGGGATTGGCCGTCTGGATCCGGAAATTGCCCGTGACTTCAGTAACGTTGGCCCGATGGTTCGCGCCAGCGGTCACGCGCGTGATACCCGCGCAGATCACCCGTTTGTGGGTTACGGCCTGCTGCCGATGGAAGTTCACAGCGAGCAGGGCTGTGACGTCATTTCTCGTCTGAAAGTCCGCATCAATGAAGTCTATACCGCGCTGAATATGATCGACTTTGGTCTGGATAACCTGCCTGGCGGGCCGCTAATGGTGGAAGGTTTTACCTATATTCCACACCGTTTCGCGCTGGGCTTTGCGGAAGCGCCGCGTGGGGATGATATCCACTGGAGCATGACCGGCGACAACCAGAAACTGTACCGCTGGCGTTGCCGTGCGGCCACCTACGCTAACTGGCCGACGCTGCGTTATATGCTGCGTGGTAACACTGTTTCCGATGCCCCGCTGATTATCGGTAGCCTCGATCCTTGCTACTCCTGTACTGACCGTATGACCGTGGTTGATGTGCGTAAGAAGAAAAGCAAAGTCGTGCCGTACAAAGAACTTGAGCGCTACAGCATCGAGCGTAAAAACTCGCCGCTGAAATAAGGAATCGCCATGTTTACCTTTATCAAAAAAGTCATCAAAACCGGTGCACCGACGTCGTCGTATCCGCTGGAGCCGATCGCGGTCGATAAAAACTTCCGTGGTAAGCCGGAGCATAATCCGCAGCAGTGTATTGGCTGCGCAGCCTGTGTGAATGCGTGCCCGTCAAACGCGCTGACGGTTGAAACCGATCTGGTCACCAATGAACTGGCCTGGCAATTCAACCTTGGTCGCTGCATCTTCTGTGGCCGTTGTGAAGAAGTCTGCCCGACGGCGGCGATCAAACTGTCTCAGGAATATGAGCTGGCGGTGTGGAAGAAAGAAGATTTCCTGCAGCAGTCTCGCTTTGCGCTGTGCAATTGCCGCGTATGTAACCGTCCTTTTGCGGTGCAAAAAGAGATTGATTACGCCATTGCACTGCTGAAGCATAACGGTGATAGCCGTGCGGAAAATCACCGTGAAAGCTTTGAGACCTGCCCGGACTGTAAACGCCAGAAATGCCTGGTGCCGTCTGACCGTATTGAACTGACTCGCCATATGAAAGAGGCCAGCTGATGAGCAATTTATTAGGCCCACGTGATGCCAACGGTATTCCGGTACCGATGACGGTAGATGAATCTATTGCCAGCATGAAAGCGTCGCTGCTGAAAAGCATCAAGCGTTCTGCTTACGTCTATCGTGTTGACTGCGGTGGCTGCAACGGTTGCGAAATCGAAATTTTTGCTACCTTGTCCCCGCTGTTTGATGCCGAACGTTTCGGTATCAAAGTTGTTCCGTCACCGCGCCATGCGGATATCCTGTTGTTTACCGGCGCGGTAACCCGCGCGATGCGCTCTCCGGCGCTGCGTGCCTGGCAATCAGCGCCAGATCCGAAAATCTGTATCTCCTACGGAGCCTGCGGTAACAGTGGTGGCATCTTCCACGACTTATACTGCGTATGGGGCGGCACCGACAAAATCGTACCAGTGGATGTTTACATCCCTGGTTGTCCGCCGACGCCTGCGGCGACGCTGTACGGCTTTGCGATGGCGCTGGGCCTGCTGGAGCAGAAAATTCACGCGCGTGCACCGGGTGAACTGGACGAACAACCAGCTGAAATTCTGCACCCGGATATGATACAGCCTCTGCGTGTGAAGGTGGATCGTGAAGCGCGTCGTCTGGCGGGTTATCGCTATGGTCGCCAGATTGCCGATGATTATATGACGCAGTTAGGGCAGGGCGAAAATCAGGTGGCGCGCTGGCTGGAAGCGGAAAACGATCCGCGTCTGACCGAGATCGTTACTCATCTTAACCATGTAGTTGAAGAGGCGCGTATCCGATGAGTGAAACGGTGGTGTTCAGTCAACTGAGCCGTAAGTTTATTGATGAGAACGATGCGACGCCCGCCGAGGCGCAGCAGGTTGTCTATTACAGCCTGGCGATTGGCCATCACTTAGGCATCATCGATTGCCTGGAAGCGGCGTTAACCTGTCCGTGGGATGAGTATCTGGCGTGGATTGCGACGCTTGCCGAAGGAAGCGAAGCCCGCCGCAAAATGGAAGGCGTGCCGAAGTACGGCGAGATCGTCATCGATTTTAACCATGTACAGATGCTGGCGCGTGCGTTTGATGACGCGCGCGCCGTACAAACTCCACAGCAGCAGGAATGGAGCAAGCTCATGCTCAGTATGCTCCATGATATTCATCAGGAAAGCGCCATCTATCTGATGGTGAGGAGACACCGTGACTGACGTTTTATTGTGTGTCGGTAATAGCATGATGGGGGATGATGGCGCGGGTCCGCTGCTGGCGGAAATGTGTGCTGCGGAACCTAAAGGTAACTGGGTGGTTATCGACGGTGGCAGTGCCCCGGAGAATGATATTGTGGCAATCCGCGAGCTGCGCCCGGCGCGTTTGCTGATTGTCGATGCTACCGATATGGGGCTGAATCCTGGTGAAATCCGCATTATCGATCCTGATGATATTGCCGAGATGTTCATGATGACCACGCACAACATGCCGCTGAACTACCTGGTTGATCAACTGAAAGAGGATGTCGGCGAGGTGATTTTCCTCGGTATTCAGCCGGACATCGTTGGTTTTTATTACCCGATGACGCAGCCGATCAAAGAGGCGGTTGAAACCGTCTATCAACGATTAGCCGGGTGGGAAGGCCATGGTGGATTTTCGGAGTTAGAAGCACCTGAAGAGTAAACCGTATCAGTGCCGGATGTTTGCCGCATCCGGCCTGTTTTTCTCGCCTGCGCCGGTTGTTACTCCGTTGCCTGCTCAATAATTAATTTCCCCTGCATTACCGAAACATTCACCGCTGTGCCGGTAGGGAACCCTGCCTGTTCAAGCCAGTCACCGTTCAGCGTTAATGAGGCATGCCTGCTGATACGTAGCGTGAACCCGGTGTGACGATCCTCGTACCGCTTTCTGACATAACCTACTTTTAAACGACGTACGGGTTTGGTGATAACCACTGCTGTTTTGCCATTTTCATCAGACATGAGCCATTCCTTGTGGCGGAGGGTTAAGATTAAAAACTACTGAATAAAATGACAGTAAAAAAGCGCGGGGGCAAACCTGAAACTGGAAGGATGATTCCACATTTGAAATGCAATGAATGAAATGAAGATGTAAAGCAATGCCGGAAGGTGGCAGAACCCTCCGGCAGGTAGATTACTCCAGGTCTGCCCCATTGCTGGCTATGACCTTTTTGTACCACCAGAATGACTTCTTACGTGTCCGTGCGAGCGTCCCGTTACCTGCATCATCCCGGTCCACATAGACAAAACCGTAGCGTTTGCTCATCTCGCCGGTTGAGGCGGAGACCAGATCGATACACCCCCAGGTGGTATAACCCATTAGCGGTACGCCATCTTCAATAGCGTCAGACATGGCGCGAATATGTTCGCGTAAATAGCTTATGCGATAGTCATCATTGATGTTGCCACTGGCATCCATCTCATCTTTTGCCCCAAGCCCGTTCTCCACCAGAAATAGCGGTTTCTGGTAGCGGTCATACATCATGTTCATGGTGATACGCAGGCCCAGCGGGTCTATGCCCCAGCCCCATTCGCTGGCCTCAATGTAGGGATTGCGTAGCGATTTCACTACGTTGGCGGCGCTGGTATTGCCGGCATTCATTTCCGCCGAAGCGCAACGTGATGCGTAATAGCTGAAAGAGACAAAATCGACGGTATTTTTCAGGATCTCGTCATCTTCCGGGGCTTTCTCTATCACTACGCCTTTTTCACGAAACACCCGGGCCGAATAAGCGGGATAAGCTCCGCGCGCCTGGACATCAATGAAAAACAGGTTTTCGCGGTCTTTTTCCAGCGCGGTCCACACATCTTCCGGTTTGCATGAATAAGGATAAAAATTTCCGCCAGCCAGCATGCAACCGACCTGGTTGTGTGGGTTGATTTCATGAGCAATTTTGGTTGCCAGTGCACTGGCAATCAGTTCGTGGTGCGCGGACTGGTGTTTCACCTGATCCTGATTTTCACCGTCTTCAAACACCAGTCCCGCGCCAGAGAAAGGGCTGTGTAACATGATGTTGATTTCATTAAACGTCAGCCAGTATTTCACCAGACCGTCGAAGGCTTCGAAGCAGGTACGGGCGTAACGGGTAAAGAACTCCACCATTTTGCGGTTACGCCAGGAGCCGTACTCGGTCACCAGGTGCATTGGTACATCGAAGTGACACAGGGTGACTAATGGTTCAATACCGTATTTTTTGCATTCAGCGAATACCGCGCGATAAAAAGCGATACCTTCTTCATTCGGCGTGAGTTCGTCCCCATTCGGGTAGAGGCGGCTCCATGCAATTGAGGTGCGAAAAACCGTAAATCCCATTTCCGCCATCAGGGCGATATCTTCCTGATAACGATGATAGAAATCTATCGCATCATGGCTGGGATAAAACTCGTCATCCCGCAGCTGAAAGCGCTTTTCCTGACCCAGTTTGACGGGCATCCGGTGCGCGCCGTGTGGGATCATATCCACGGTAGTCAGCCCTTTGCCGCCTTCCCGATATGCCCCTTCAGACTGGTTGGCGGCCAGTGCGCCGCCCCATAAAAATCCTTGCGGAAAAACAGACATAGTAAACCTCAGTTATGGCCAGTCAGATGCTGGCTCCATTGATATTGCCCGGTTGCGTAGCCTGGTTTTTTCTGGCCTGTGCGGCTGCATCTTCGACGGGAATATCCTCAAAGCCGAGAAGTAGCGTTAATACAAAGGACAGCACAACTGCCAGCGCCATTACGCCAAATACCCAGACGATAGTCATTGGATTGGCCGGATCGAAAAACTGTACACTGGTGAATAGCCCTGGTGCTGCCATCGAGTGGCTTGCCAGCCCGGCCATTCCGGCAACGGCTCCACAGATAAAACCACTGATAAGACTCGCAATCAGTGGACGTTTCAGGCGTACCGCCACACCGTACAGTGCGGGTTCGGAAATGCCCGCCATAATCGCGGAGGCTGCCGCTGCTAGCGCCGTCTGGCGCAGCTCAGGGTTTTTGGTTTTCCATGCCACAGCTAAAGATGAGCCGCCAAGCGACAGGTTGGCGCCGATTTCAGATGGCATGACCATGCCTTCTTTGCCGGTCTCGGCGATGGTCTGAATGATGGTTGGTGTAAAGACGCGATGCATGCCGGTCATTACCAGCAACGGCCACAGCGCGCCCATAATGGCGACTGAGAGCCAGCCCAGATAACCGTGAATGGTATAAACCAGAGCCGAAATCGCGCTGCCGATCCAGATCCCGATCGGGCCAATGAGTACGATGGCGAGTGGGGCGGCGATCAGAACGATCAGCATCGGTTTAAGGAAGTTTTTCGTCACCGCCGGAGTGATGCGATCCACCCAACGCTCGATATACGACAGGCACCAGGTCATGACCAGCGCCGGGATCACCGTATACGTATATTTCACCGCAGTGACAGGGATCAGCGCAAACTCAACGTGTTCACCCTGCGCGGCCTTCGCCATCAGCTCGATAAAGCTTGGATGCACCAGTACGCCCGCAATGGCGATGGCCAGCGACATATTGGTTTTGAATTTAATGGCTGCCGAGGCAGCGACCATCAGCGGCAGGAAGAAGAATGCGCCGTCACCTATCACCGTCAGGATGGTCAGCGTTGAGGAGCCTTTTTCCAGAATGCCGGTCATCTCAAGGATCATCGCCAGCAATTTCAGCATCGATCCACCAATAATCGCCGGGATCAGCGGCGACATGGTACCGATCAGCGCATCGAGGATCCCTGTGCCAATACGCTTCAGGCTCAGCTTAGGTTTTACTTCCGACTCGGCAGGTTGCATATCACCAGGCAGCAGGTTGACGACTTCGCGGTACGCTTGCGAAACGGTGTTACCAATGATCACCTGACATTGATTGTCGTTACGCACCACACCGAGTACGCCAGGGAGTGTTTTCAGTGTGGCGCTGTCGACCAGTGAGTCATCTTTGAGAACGAAACGTAATCGGGTCATGCAGTGCGTCACTGCGGTGATATTCCCGACGCCGCCCAGAGCCGTCACAACGGAGCGCGCCAGCGCTGCATAATTCTTAGACATCGAATTTAATCCTGTTTTATCAGTAGGGTACGTTATGTCTTGCCGTTTACTCTGGTCTCATTTCTGTGTCGGTGAAACAGTGTTAGGAAACCGATTTCATAAAAGCATGTTTATTTTTTGTAATATGAGCAAGCTTTAATTTTGATCGGTTATTATAAATGTGATTACGATCACCAGATATGGGGTGCTGCGGTTGAGCAGCGGGGACAGTAGCCAAACGGTGCAGTACACTGCGTCACATTGAGTGATAAGGGATGAGTAATATGACCACGATGCTGGAGGTGGCGAAGCGTGCCGGCGTGTCGAAAGCGACGGTTTCCCGGGTGCTTTCAGGGAACGGCTACGTCAGCCAGGAGACCAAAGATCGCGTGTTTCAGGCCATTGAAGAAAGCGGTTATCGCCCCAATTTGCTGGCGCGAAACCTGGCGGCGAAGAGTACTCAGACGCTGGGGCTGGTGGTGACCAACACCCTGTATCATGGCGTTTATTTTAGCGAATTGTTGTTTCACACCGCACGGATGGCAGAGGACAGGGGACGCCAGCTTTTGCTTGCCGATGGTAAACACAGTGCTGAAGAAGAGCGTCAGGCGATTCAGTACCTGCTCGACCTGCGTTGTGATGCGATTATGATCTACCCACGTTTTCTCAGCGTCGATGAAATTGACGATATTATTGATGCGCACTCGCAGCCGATTATGGTGCTTAACCGACGACTGCGCAAAAACAGCAGCCACTGTGTCTGGTGCGATCAAAAGCAAACCAGCTTTAATGCCGTAACGCAGCTTATCGCCGCCGGGCATAAGGAAATTGGTTTTATTACTGGTTCAATGGATTCTCCCACTGGCGTGGAGCGTCTTTCAGGCTACAAAGACGCACTGGCGCATCATGGTATTTCCTTAAATAATGATCTGATTGTTAAAGGAAAATGGACTCCAGCTTGCGGTGCTGCAGGGGTAGATACTTTGCTTTCACGCAACGTGAATTTTACCGCGCTGGTGGCCAGTAATGATGACATGGCAATCGGTGCCATGAAGCAACTACACGAGCAGGGTGTTAACGTTCCTGCGCAGGTGTCGGTTATCGGCTTTGATGATATCGCTCTTGCGCCATACACGATCCCGGCACTTTCCAGTGTCAAAATACCGGTAACTGAGATGATCCAGGAGACGATTGGACGCCTCATCTTTATGCTGGACGGCGGGGACTTTGCGCCACCAAAAACCTTCACCGGTGAGCTGATTCCTCGCGACTCTGTTGCGCCGTCAGTTTTGCGTTGATCGCTGTCGTTAGTCATCGTCACTAGTGACGATGACACATATCCTTCACGTACTGGGAAATAAAAATCCTTTTATAACAATGAATTAAAATCTGGCACGATTTGTGAATGCTTCGGCTGATATTCTGTCATTGCTGGAGAAATTGATGAACCGTTTCATCATTGCAGACGCCAATAAATGCATTGGTTGCCGTACCTGTGAAGTGGCCTGCGTGGTATCCCATCAGGATAACCAGGACTGCGCATCGCTGACCCCTGAAACCTTTTTACCGCGTATTCACGTGATCAAAGGCGTTAACGTCTCCACTGCGACGCTGTGCCGTCAGTGTGAAGATGCGCCGTGCGCTAACGTCTGCCCGAACGGTGCAATCAGCCGCGATAAAGGTTTTGTCCACGTAATGCAGGAACGCTGCATTGGTTGCAAAACTTGCGTAGTGGCCTGTCCTTACGGCGCAATGGAAGTCGTTGTTCGTCCCGTTGTTCGCAACAGCGGCGCGGGTCTGAACGTACGTGCAGAGAAAGCCGAAGCCAACAAGTGCGACCTGTGCCACCATCGCGAAGCTGGCCCCGCCTGTATGGAAGTTTGCCCGACTCACGCCCTGATTTATGTGGATCGCAATAAGCTTGAACAACTGAGTGCAGAAAAACGCCGTCGTGCGGCGCTGGATTCCACCGCATCTTTGCTGTTCTGATCCCCGAAAATCCGCGTAAAATAAGGCGATATTTTTGCCGGATAGCGTTTCGCTTATCCGGCAAACGGGCATTTCAGGGAAACATGACCGCGGGAATTCATCATGACAATAAACCACCACTCCGGCGTACAGCTACGTATTCGCGGTAAGGTACAGGGCGTTGGATTTCGTCCCTTTGTCTGGCAACTGGCGCAGCGGCTAGAATTGCATGGCGACGTCTGTAACGACGGTGATGGTGTGGTGGTGCGAATGCTGGAAGATCCGGCGGTATTTATTGCCCAACTGCACCAACACTGCCCGCCGCTGGCTCGCATTGACAGCGTTGAGAGCGAGCCGTTTGCCTGGCCGCAGCAGCCTGCTGATTTCTCGATACGTCAAAGCGCAGGCGGGACGATGAATACGCAAATCGTGCCCGATGCCGCAACTTGTCCGGCCTGTCTTGTTGAAATGAATACGCCCGGCGAACGCCGCTATCGCTACCCCTTTATCAACTGTACCCACTGCGGCCCGCGTTTTACGATTATTCGTGCAATGCCATATGATCGTCCATTTACCGTGATGTCGTCATTCCCGCTTTGTCTCCAGTGCGATAAAGAATACCGCGATCCCTATGACCGCCGCTTCCATGCACAGCCGGTTGCCTGTCCGGCGTGCGGTCCACATCTTGAGTGGTTGAGCGCAGGCGTTCGGGCGGAAAAAGAAGACGCGTTGCAGTCGGCAGTGACACTGCTGAAAGCAGGTGGCATTGTGGCCGTCAAAGGGATTGGTGGATTCCATCTGGTTTGCGACGCGCGCAACGACAAGGCTGTGGCGATGCTCAGGACGCGCAAACACCGCCCGGCCAAACCGCTGGCGGTAATGCTGCCTGGTGATGATGGACTACCAGAGTCTGCGCGTCGTTTACTGGCCACCCCCGCAGCGCCAATAGTGCTGGTGAATAAGCAATATGTGGTTTCGCTGAGCGAGGGGATTGCGCCAGGGCTGATGGAAGTCGGCGTTATGCTGCCAGCCAACCCGCTACAGCATTTGCTTTTACAGGAAATGAATGGCCCGCTGGTGATGACCTCCGGCAACCTCAGCGGCAGACCACCTGCGATTACCAATGCGCAAGCGCTGGAAGATTTGCGCGAGATTGCCGATGGTTTTCTGCTGCATAACCGTGAAATCGTCCAGCGTATGGATGATTCCGTCGTGCGTGATAGCGGGGAAATGCTGCGCCGTTCCAGGGGTTACGTACCGGATGCTGTGGCGCTACCGCCAGGTTTTCGCGATGTGCCACCCATACTGTGCTTAGGCGCTGATCTGAAAAATACCTTCTGCCTGGTGCGAGGCGAACAGGCGGTTATCAGCCAGCATCTGGGAGATCTCAGCGACGATGGCATTCAAAACCAGTGGCGTGATGCGCTGCACCTGATCCAGAACATTTATGATTTCACGCCACAGCGTATCGTCTGCGATGCGCACCCTGGCTACGTTTCCAGCCAGTGGGCCAGTGAGATGAACCTGCCAACCGAAACGGTACTGCATCATCATGCTCACGCCGCTGCAAGTCTTGCCGAGCACGGCTGGCCGCTGGATGGAGGGGATGTTATTGCCCTGACGCTGGATGGTATCGGTATGGGCGAAAACGGTGCGTTGTGGGGAGGCGAGTGTCTGCGGGTTAATTATCGTGAGTGCGAACACCTCGGCGGTTTGCCTCCCGTAGCGCTGGTTGGTGGCGATCTCGCGGCTAAACAGCCGTGGCGTAATCTGTTGGCGCAGTGTCTGCGTTTTGTTCCTGACTGGCAACGTTACCCGGAAACGGCGTTACTTCAACAACAAAACTGGAGCGTGCTGGCACGTGCCATTGAGCGGGGAATTAATGCTCCGCTGGCGTCATCATGCGGGCGGTTGTTTGATGCCGTTGCGGCAGCGCTCTATTGCGCGCCGGAATCGCTGAGTTATGAAGGTGAGGCCGCCTGTACGCTGGAGGCGCTGGCCTCACAATGCGCGGGCGTTGAGCATCCGGTGAGGATTCCAGTAAGTGCTAATCAACTCGATTTGGCTGTTTTTTGGCAGCAGTGGCTGAACTGGCAGGCGACAGCGCCGGAACGCGCCTGGGCCTTCCATGATGCACTGGCGCGTGGGTTTGCCACGCTGATGCGCGGGCAGGCGGTCTCTCGCGGTATTAATACGCTGGCATTCAGCGGTGGTGTGATGCATAACCGGTTACTGTCGTCGCGGCTGGCATTTTATCTGGCCGATTTTACGTTACTGTTTCCGCAGCGTTTACCGGCAGGAGATGGGGGATTATCGCTGGGACAAGGCGTAATTGCTGCGGCGCGGGTGCTTACACAAAAATAAAAAAAGCCCCGGGACTGGCGGGGCAAGAAAAACAGGTCGGGGCATACCGACAAGTGGCAGCGCACATCCGTGTGCGTGAGGTTAATAAATCAAGCGATGGCACTACATTGTTTACACGGGCAGCGTTTTCAACAGAGCGAAAGCCTCCTTCATTCTGTCCTCACTGACCACGAAGGCGCATAACTGGCCTTCGCTGTTAGTTCCTCTGGCGACCATACCTTGTGCTTCCGCTGCAATGTGCCAGTTCAGATCCCGGCGCTGGGTTTCCCCTGCCAGATGTAATGGCAGCTCCGGCGTTTTGATTTTTACCAGCATGGCTGGCAGTTTCAGCGGGGCGTTGCCGCCGAGCAGATTTTTCGCCAGATACATCGCGCTAAGCTGAATGGGTTGCAGGAACGGCAACACCTGACCATTGATTTCCGCACAGTCGCCAAGGGCGTAAATATCCGGATGACTGGTTTGCAGGTAGCTGTCGACGCAAACACCACGGTTGATGGTTAATCCAGCACGTCGCGCCAGCGCCGTTTCAGGACGTAAACCTGTTGCCGCAATCACCGCATCAACTTCTACGCTACGGTGACGATCGAGCGTGGCGCGAATACCGGTGCTGGTTTTTTCCAGCTCCAGTAATTGCGATTTCAGCAGCAAATGCACACCCATGTCGGTCAGGCGATGCTGCAAGCGGCTGCTCACTTCCGGCGGCATTAACGAAGCCAGAATACTGGCGGCGTTATCGATAAGCGTCACCGCTTTACCGGCGCGACAGAAATCCATTGCCAGTTCGCTGCCAATTAAGCCACCGCCGACAATCAGAACACGCCGGGCGTCACGAAGTTGTGTTTCACAGGCGCGATACTCCTGTTGGCTGTTAAGAGTAAGCATTAACTCACGTCCGGTAACCGGAGGTACAAAGGCTGACGCCCCGGTTGCCAGCACCAGTTTGTCATAGTGCCACTGTTTGTCCTGGCTTTTCACTACGTGGGCGTCGGCATCAATATCGGTAACCCAGGTGTGCGGGAATAAGCGTAATGTAAACTGTTCGGCGAACTCCCCCGCCGACTGGCGGGTGAGGTCATCGGCACGCTGTGCCTGGCTGATAACGTGGCTGAGATCGGGTTTGTTGTACTCGTCCATGCTGTCAGCGGCAATCAGCGTCAGCGGGACTGTTGCATCCTGTTTACGGATATTTTTGACTAACTGACGGGCGGCGAAGCCCGAACCAATGATGACAATTCCGTGGCTCATTTTGCCTCCGTTGCCAGTACGTCGAAGACATCTTTACCTAATGAACATTCCGGGCACAGGAAGTTATCCGGCACGTCGCTCCACGGAGTACCCGGTGCGACATCTTGTAAAGGTTCGCCTTTAGCGGGATCGTAGATCCACTGGCAGACGCTGCACTGCATGCAAGGTCCGAGATCGGCGGCAGCGGCGGCGGCACAGGCGCACTCTTCTTCTCTAGTTGTTGCTTTCACATTGGTTTCCGGCAGCGGAGCAAGCGCCCACTGACGTGCAATTTCACGACCGTGCTGACGGCACAGCTCCAGCGCATCCAGGTCCGGACGCCATTTCGCTTTCAGGCTCAGAGACATTTCGAAACCAGCGTCCTGCAGACGGGTAGACAGACGGTCTACTGCGCCGCCGCTCCAGCCGTGTGAACCAAAGGCGCTGGCGCGTTTGTTACGAAAACGCAGACCTGTCATCTCTTCAACCAGACCCGCGATTTTCGGCATCATCACGTTGTTCATGGTAGATGTACCGACCAGTACGCCTTTGGAGCGGAAGACGTTGGTCAGGATTTCGTTCTTATCGCTACGGGCGACGTTAAAGATTTTGACCGCCACATTCGGGTCAACTTCGTTGATCCCTTGCGCAATAGCATCTGCCATCATGCGAGTGTTGTTGGACATGGTGTCGTAGAAAATCGTGATGCGATCTTCCTGATAATCTGCCGCCCATTTCAGATACAGTTCAACGATCTGTGTTGGGTTGTCACGCCATACCACACCGTGAGAGGTGGCAATCATATCGACCGGCAAATTAAAGCCGAGGATCTCGGTGATTTTCGGTGTCACCAGACGGCTGAATGGCGTCAGGATGTTGGCGTAGTAGCGTTGGCACTGTTCGAACAGTTCAGTCTGGTCCACTTCGTCGTTAAACAGACGTTCGTCACAGTAATGCTGACCGAAGGCGTCGTTACTGAACAGGACGGCGTCGCCGGTCATGTAGGTCATCATGCTGTCAGGCCAGTGCAGCATCGGGGTTTCTACGAAGATCAACTGTTTACCGTTACCAATATCCAGTGAGTCACCGGTTTTAACCACGTTGAAGTTCCATTCCGGGTGATGATGATGTCCGGTAATGGAATCAATGGCGTTATTGGTGCAGTAAATCGGGGTATCCGGAATGCAGGACATCAGTTCGGTCAGCGCACCGGCATGATCTTCTTCTGCATGGTTAATGATGATGTAGTCAATATCCGCCAGGTCAATTTCACTGCGCAGATTTTGCACGAATTCACGGCTAAACTTGTGGTCTACTGTATCGATCAGGACATTTTTTTCTTCACGGATGAGATAGCTGTTGTAGCTGCTGCCGCGCAGCGTTTTGTATTCGGTTCCGTGGAAATCACGAACTTCCCAGTCACGTTGGCCAACCCAATGAATGTTATTTTTAACCAGAATAGACATAGCAACCTCAATTAATTCAGCGTTTTTCAAAAAAGATGTTTTGCTTATTGCAGATTGCGTGCCAGTTTTTTATTTATTTGATTTATAAGGTTTTAATTTTTATACCCCAAAAATTGTAGTCAAAATGACTATTTAATTTATTGTCAATATGACAATATGAATTGTCAAAATGACAATGAGGTAGTCATGAGCTTTTCAGTTGATGTCCTGGCGGGCATCGCCATTGAATTACAAAGCGGTATTGGGCATCAGGATCGTTTTCAACGTCTGATTACCACCCTGCGCCAGGTGTTGGAGTGTGATGCTTCGGCGCTGCTGCGCTACGAGTCCCGACAGTTCATTCCCCTGGCAATTGACGGGCTGGCACAGGATGTCCTCGGCAGGCGTTTTACGCTGGAGGGCCATCCGCGCCTGGAAGCGATCGCCCGTGCAGGCGATGTCGTGCGCTTTCCTGCCGACAGCGATTTACCCGACCCATACGACGGGCTGATTCCGGGTCAGGAAAGCCTGAAGGTTCATGCCTGCATCGGGTTGCCGCTGTTTGCCGGACAAAATCTGATAGGCGCGCTGACGCTTGATGGTATGGAACCTGACCAGTTCGATGTGTTCAGCGATGAAGAACTACGCCTGATTGCCGCTCTGGCGGCGGGCGCGCTGAGCAATGCATTGTTGATTGAACAACTGGAAAGCCAGAATATGCTGCCGGGTTCGTCAACTGCCTTTGAGCAGGTCACTGAAACGCAGATGATTGGCCTGTCACCCAATATGATGCAGTTGAAAAAAGAAATTGAGATTGTGGCAGGCTCTGATCTCAACGTGCTTATCAGCGGTGAAACAGGGACAGGCAAAGAGCTGGTGGCGAAAGCCATCCATGAAGGCTCACCGCGCGCGGTGAATCCGCTGGTGTATCTGAACTGTGCCGCGTTGCCGGAAAGTGTGGCGGAAAGCGAGCTGTTTGGTCACGTGAAGGGGGCATTTACCGGAGCCATCAGCAATCGTAGCGGCAAGTTTGAAATGGCAGACAACGGCACGCTATTTCTGGATGAGATTGGCGAGCTGTCACTGGCGCTACAGGCCAAGCTGCTACGCGTGTTGCAGTATGGGGATATTCAACGCGTCGGGGACGATCGCAGTCTGCGTGTGGATGTCCGTGTGCTGGCGGCCACTAACCGTGATTTACGTGAAGAAGTACTGGCCGGAAATTTCCGTGCCGATTTGTTCCATCGCCTGAGCGTCTTCCCGCTTTCCGTACCGCCGCTGCGTGAGCGCGGTGACGATGTCGTGTTGCTGGCAGGGTATTTTTGCGAACAGTGTCGGCTAAGACTGGGGCTTTCTCGTGTGGTGCTCAGCCCTGGGGCACGAACTCATCTGCTGAACTACGGCTGGCCCGGAAACGTCCGTGAACTCGAGCATGCTATTCATCGTGCAGTGGTGCTGGCAAGGGCGACAAGGGCAGGGGATGAAGTGGTACTGGAAGCACAGCATTTTGCTTTACAGGAAGATGTTCCTTCGCCGCAGGCCGAAGTCATCGCAGAGATGCCGCAGGCTCATAACCTGCGTGAGGCAACAGAATCATTTCAGCGGGAGATGATCCGCCGGGCACTGGCGCAGAATAACCACAGCTGGGCGGCAAGCGCGCGAGCGCTGGAAACCGACGTCGCCAACCTGCACCGGTTGGCGAAACGTCTGGGACTGAAGGATTAGATAATTCCTGCCTGGTAGAAATCCTGCAGGTTGATAGCGCCGGTGAGTTTGCCGTTTTCGTCCACCACCGGTGCGGCGGTAATTTTGCGCTTCATCAGGATCTCTTTGGCATCAATTGCGCGGCTTTGCGCCTGCAGCGTAATGCCATTGGGGGTCATCGCTTCGCTAACCTGAGTAGTGAGCGCGCCGCCACCGACCAGCCAGCGGCGCAGGTCACCGTCGGTAAATACGCCTTTCACTAACGCTTGTTCGTCGCAGACCGCCACCAGGCCCAGACCGGTACGGCTCAGTTCCAGCATGGCATCCATGACGCTGGTGGTGAGCGTGACCTGTGGTACGGCATCGTCGCGACGCATCAGGTGGTGCACCTTATTTAACAAACGTGCACCCAACGCACCGGCCGGATGGGAACGGGCAAAATCTTCTTCGTTAAAACCACGCGCCTGCATCACGGCAATTGCCAGCGCATCGCCCATCATCAGGGTGTTGACGGTGCTGGATGTCGGCGCCAGGCGCATCGGGCAGGCTTCGCGCTCCACCGAAATATCCAGTACGGCTTTTGCCGCCAGGCCCAACGGTGAGGTCGGTTTTCCTGTCATCGCCAGCAGGGCGACGGATTTGTCCTCCAGGCGCGGAATAATGAGATCCAACTCTTTTGCACCACCGGAGTAAGAGATGAACAGCATCACATCGCGACTTTCAATCATCCCTAAGTCGCCGTGCAGCGCTTCCGCAGGATGCACAAAAAAGGCCGGGGTGCCGGTGCTGGCGAGAGTCGCCGCGATTTTTTTGCCAATATGACCAGACTTGCCAATACCGGAAACAATGACTTTGCCTTCGCAGTGGATAATGGTATTGGCGGCGCGGACAAAATCATCGCCCAGACGTTCTGGCAGTCGGCTGGCTTCCTGTAGTTCCAGCATTAACGTCTGACGGCCCGCGTTCAGTAGTGCATCACTCATTGGTTTCTCCGGTTATGATCACTTCAATCCCTTTTGCTTCCAGCGCCTGACGAAATACAGGATCGATGCCTGCATCGGTAATCAGCTTGTCGACGCTTTCCAGACTGCACACAACATTGGGGCTTTTACGCCCGAATTTTGATGAGTCCGCCATCAGAATCACTTCGCGAGCGGCATTGCACATCGCTTTACTGACGGTGTAGACCTCATTAAAGGTGGTCACTCCGGCATTAAGGTCAATGCCATCGGTACCCATGAAGAGTTTATCAAAGCTGAACTGCTCAAAGGCGTTTTCTGCCAACTGACCGTGAAATGACGCAGATTTTTTGCGAAACGTACCGCCTGGCATCAGGATGGTTTGCTCATTGTCCAGCTCCGAAAGGGCGTTAACAATGTGCAGACTGTTGGTCATGACGGTGATATTGCTAAAGCGGGTGAGCATTGGCACCATCTGTAAAACGGTGCTGCCTGCATCAAGAATGATAGAGTCGCCATCGTGAATATATCGTACGGCGGCTTCGGCAATTTGCTCTTTCTTATGCGTGTTGATTAGCGTTTTGTGATCGATAGGCGGGTCGGATTCGTCTTTGTTTAATACTACACCGCCATAGGTACGAATGACGGTTCCGGCATTTTCCAGAATGACCAGGTCTTTGCGAATGGTCGTGCCGGTAGTGTCAAAGTATTGTGCCAGTTCTTCAACCGAGCATTTCCCCTGTTTTTGCAGATGCTCCAGTATTGCAGCCTGACGCTGACGAGGTTTCATAGGCATGATCACCCTGTATAGGTTGCGAAATGATAATTTCGCAAGCTATTAGCATTCACAACGAAATTATCCATGTTTCAGTTTAAGCGCCAATGATAGTGCATTCTGCGAGAGCGGATCATGGGGAAAGATCACATCAGGCTGTAATTCATCAAGATGTTTACCCATTATCGTGGCAATTTTTATTGGCTTAGCGAATACGGTAAGTCCTTTCATAAATAAAGTATCGGTTACCCGTTGTTGCTCATCCAGCGCAATGGCGACAACTACACGCGGTTTAAAGCGCCCGCCGGAACGACCTACGCCGACTCGTCCCTGCTGACAGAGCTTATCGAACGCGCGATTAAAACGGGATATTTGCCAACCCCCTAGCGCCAGCTGCAGGCACCAGGCGATGGCGGCGACGGTTATCAGTGCAGAAACCATGTTATTGCTCCTTGCTTATGTGCCGGGAGGCGCTGGGCTTACCCGGCCTACAGGGAGGGCGTAGGCCGGATAAGGTGGAACCGCCATCCGGCAATTCAACATTAAAACATCACCTGGCCACCGGTCACATTAATGGACTGCCCGGTGCAGTAAGACGCTTTCGGGCTGGCATAAAACAGCAGCATATTCAGCACATCCTGATAATCGCAGCCGCGCTTGAGGGGAACCTTATCAATGTAATACTGTTCCACTTCATCCGGCTTGAGGCCGAGTTTGGTCGCATATTGCGGTAATAAAGACTGGAACATCGGTGATTTCAACAAGTTACCAAGCATCAGTGAATGTACGGTAATACCATATTCCGCCAGATCCAGCGCCAGCGACTGGGTTAAACCCACGCCGCCAAATTTAGCGGCGCTGTAACCGGAGTTGTGTTTACTGCCTACTTTGCCTGATTTCGAGTTGATCTGGATAATGCGGCCCTGAATGCCGTCACGGATCATCAGACGTGAGAATTCACGTGCACAAAGGAAGTAACCGACCAGGTTCACCTGTAAAGAGCGATCAAAATCTCCAAGCTCAAAGTCACTGATGAACGCTGCTTTGGCGATGCCCGCGCTGTAAACCAGCAGATCAGCGCGGCCGAATATTTCATCCACTCCGCGTGATAACGCCAGTACGCTCTGTTCGCTGGTGGCGTCGGCACCAAAGCCGTAAGCGGTACCCTCACCAAACTCCGCATTAATCTCCTGTGCCACATTCGCTGCTTTATCGCTTTGAATATCCACCACCGCAACGCGGTATCCTTCTGTAGCAAGCCCACGGCAAAGGAATGCACCCAGAGTCTGGCCTCCACCAATGACAACGGCAACTTGATTCATTTTTATCTCCTTCAATCTTAAGCAACAAACTTCAAAATACAGCCCGGTGCGATACCGTCTGGTACTGGTCCCGCAACGTGTACAGTGCCGGGGAATTCCGCTTCACTCAGTCCGTCAAAACGCAGGGTGATATGCCCCAGCTCACGTAAGTTTTGTTCCGCAACGCTGCCAACGGCCGTGACCGGATAGTGATGCTGTCCCAGCTCGAACTGGACGCCGGCTTGCAGAGAGCCGTTCAGCTCTCCATGGCAATGAATGAAGCAAAATTCTTCGATATCCGCAGGTGCGCCTTCACGAAAGGTAATCAGCATTTGATCGCAAAGTGCATCCGGCGCGCTCTGGCCAATACGGGTGATGGTGGTCTGATAAATCACGGTCATCTTCGGAACCTCTTATTGGTAAATAAAGCCGGAAACAAACCAGGCAATGAGAACGGTTGGTGCGCCGGTCAGGAAGCGGCTCACCAGCACCGATGGCACGCCAACGCGCACGGTATCCTGACGGGCTTCCGCCAGCGATAAACCCACCGGGATAAAGTCGCAGGCCGCCTGGGCGTTAATTGCGAATAAGGCAGGCAGTGCCAGATGCGGCGGGATGTTACCCAGACCAATCTGTACACCTATCAGTACTCCGATAACCTGGGCGATTACGGCGCCAGGGCCGAGGAAAGGGGACAACAGTGGGAAAGAACAGATCAGCGCCAGTGTTACCAGCCCTAACGGATGGCTGGCCAGCGGTGCGAGGCCGTGAGCTATCCAGTCGCCCAGACCGGAAGCCATGATGATGCCGATCAGCGCCGAGACGAATGCCATAAAGGGCAGAATGGTTTTCAACACGGTATCAATCGTGTCTCGTCCGGACTGGAACAGCACTGCTACGGCGGATCCCATTCCCATACCCACTTTCGCCAGCAGGCCATCGCTCTGCTCGGTAATCTTTTTGCTGGTGTCGTAATCGCGGCCCGCAGTGGTGTTTGTGGACTGAGGTGCGGCAGATGTTTCACCGACAACGGTAATGTTTTCTTCTTTTACGCCAGAGACATAGATATCTTCGACAATGTACTGGGCCAGCGGACCGGATTTACCCGTGGCATGAATGTTCAGCGTTGGTATGCGCCGCTTCGGATAGATCCCGCAGCGCAGTGTGCCGCCGCAGTCAATGATCGCGGCACCAATTTCCTCTTCAGGTGGCTCGCCTTCTTTAAACCCATCTACCGCCTGCCAGCCGGTTAACTGTGCCAATTTGTCGACAATCGCGGGGCGTGTTCCGGCAGTGATATAGACAATTTTCTTCCCAGGCGTCGCCTCCAGTTCGAGCGGGCCCCCCCAACCGCCAGTACCTTTTTCAATACGAATACGCATCATGATGTCGCTCCAGACAGACGGACTTTCTGTTCAAGTTGGATGCCCATTTTTTTCTCAAAGATGGAGGTGGTGAGGTCGGTTACCCAGCCGCGGAAAAAGTTCGTGACCAGACCGACCAGCAAATAGCTCACCGCGAGCGGGCCGAGGGGGAGACCAAGCGTCGTCAGGCCGCTGGCAATGCCCAGATAGACAAACAGCTCACCGGGGTTGATATGAGGGAATAATCCGTTCATTGAGTGGCAGCTATAAGAAGCTGCAGCGTAGTAGCTGGGTTTGTATCTTTCAGGCATAAAACGACCCAGGCTCAGGGTCATAGGGTTACAAAATACAAAAGTACCGATGCAAGGTAGCAGCAGATAGCGGGATAACGGATTTCCGGCACAGCGCTGAGCAAATCGCTCAATGCGCTGCTGGCCAATGAAGTTAATCAGCGCGTTCATGATGACCAGTAGACTAATCAAGAGCGGAAGAATACCGGTCACCATACTGGTGAATACTTCTCCGCCTTTCTGGAACAGCCCAATGAACCACTCTGCGCCCAGGGTGATGGTTTCGATCATTATTCTCTCCTGTAGGGGTTAGTTACCTTTCCAAAAGGTGATTCATTTTAATCACAATGAAAGAATTTAAAGTGTTATTTTGATCGCAAAATGAAAGATAAATATTTTATTTTGAAAGTTTGTGGGAAGGGGATTGATGAGATGAGTGGGAATGGTATTTATTCTGTGAGGACTGCTTCCTTGTTTGGCGGGGGATGCTTTACCATACTTCTCCCAGGCTGAATCTGTTTAATGGATGTCCCATGTTCAAGCGTCGTTATGTAGCATTACTTCCCCTTTGTGTGTTGCTTGCTGCCTGTAGCAGCAAACCGAAACCTTCAGAGACTCAAACGACCACGGGAACGCCATCCGGCGGCTTCCTGCTTGAGCCGCAACACAATGTCATGCTGTCGGGTGGTGACTTTGCCAATAATCCGAACGCACAGCAGTTCATCGAGAAGATGGTGAGCAAGCACGGTTTTGACCGTCAACAGTTGCAGGAGATCCTGTCGCAGGCCAAGCGTCTGGATTATGTTCTGCGTCTGATGGACCGTCAGGCACCGACTACCCAGCCGCCAGCCGGACCTAACGGAGCCTGGCTGCGCTATCGCAAGCAGTTCATTACCCCGGATAACGTGCAAAACGGCGTGGCATTCTGGAATCAGCATGAAGATGCTCTGAAGCGTGCATGGCAGGTTTACGGCGTGCCGCCGGAAATTATCGTAGGTATTATTGGGGTGGAAACTCGCTGGGGCCGCGTGATGGGTAAAACGCGTATTCTGGATGCGCTGGCGACCCTGTCATTTAACTATCCGCGCCGGGCAGAATACTTTTCCGGTGAACTGGAAACTTTCCTGCTGATGGCACGGGATGAAAGCGATGACCCGCTGGATCTGAAAGGTTCCTTCGCTGGTGCAATGGGGTACGGGCAGTTCATGCCGTCCTCTTACAAAGAATATGCTGTCGATTTTAATGGCGATGGGCATATCAATCTGTGGGATCCGGTTGATGCCATCGGTAGCGTGGCAAATTACTTCAAAGGCCACGGCTGGGTGAAAGGAGATATGGTGGCTGTCCCGGCAAACGGCCAGGCACCGGGGCTGGCGAACGGTTTTAAAACCCAGTACAGCATTTCTCAGCTTGCTGCTGCAGGTCTGACGCCGCAGCAGCCGTTAGGGAATCACCAGCAGGTCAGCTTGCTGCGTCTGGATATCGGCACCGGTTATCAGTACTGGTATGGACTGCCGAACTTCTACACCATTACCCGCTATAACCACAGCACGCATTACGCGATGGCTGTCTGGCAGTTAGGTCAGGCGGTGGCGCTGGCACGGGTGCAATAATCATTCTTGCCGGATACGATGTGCAGGCATCGTATCCGGCTCTATTTTTAAGTCAGCTTATCTATTTTCTGAATCCCCCTCGTAAATTACTCTCTTCATCCCCATCTTTGTTATGAAAGTGCTATCTTGTCCGGCATATTTTTTTTACTGACAGAGGCTGAAATGACTGACAGTGAACTGATGCAGTTAAGTGAGCGGGTTGGGCTGGCGTTGAAAGCGCGCGGTGCGACGGTGACTACCGCAGAATCCTGTACCGGCGGTTGGGTAGCGAAAGCCATTACCGATATTGCCGGAAGCTCTGCCTGGTTTGAACGCGGGTTTGTGACTTACAGTAATGAAGCTAAATCACAGATGATCGGTGTGCGAGAAGAAACGCTGGTACAGCATGGCGCGGTGAGTGAACCGGTAGTCGTCGAAATGGCGATTGGTGCGCTGAAAGCTGCTCGTGCGCATTTCGCTGTCTCGATCAGCGGTATTGCAGGGCCAGATGGCGGGAGTGAAGATAAGCCCGTCGGCACCGTGTGGTTTGCTTTTGCCAGCGCAAGCGGCGAGGGGGTTACCCGTCGGGAATGCTTCAGTGGTAACCGCGATGCAGTACGTCGGCAGGCGACCGCCTATGCGTTACAGACCCTGTGGCAACAATTTCTACAAAATACTTGATACTGTATGAGCATACAGTATAATTGCGACAACAGAACATCATCTTTCACGTTTCGCGGTTTAACCCGAAAGCGGCATGACAGGAGTAATTAATGGCTATCGACGAAAACAAACAGAAAGCGTTGGCGGCAGCGCTGGGCCAGATCGAAAAGCAATTCGGTAAAGGCTCCATCATGCGCCTGGGTGAAGACCGTTCTATGGACGTAGAAACCATCTCCACCGGTTCGCTTTCTCTGGATATCGCATTGGGTGCGGGCGGTTTGCCGATGGGGCGTATCGTCGAAATCTACGGGCCAGAATCCTCCGGTAAAACGACCCTGACACTGCAGGTTATTGCTGCCGCACAGCGTGAAGGTAAAACTTGTGCGTTCATCGATGCAGAGCACGCGCTTGATCCTGTCTATGCTCGTAAACTTGGTGTTGATATCGACAACCTGCTTTGTTCTCAGCCGGATACCGGTGAACAAGCGCTGGAAATCTGTGACGCGCTGGCGCGTTCCGGTGCAGTCGATGTTATCGTTGTCGATTCCGTTGCTGCACTGACACCAAAAGCTGAAATCGAAGGCGAGATCGGTGACTCTCACATGGGCCTCGCGGCGCGTATGATGAGCCAGGCAATGCGTAAGCTGGCAGGTAACCTGAAACAGTCCAATACGCTGCTGATTTTTATCAACCAGATCCGTATGAAAATTGGCGTCATGTTCGGTAACCCGGAAACTACCACCGGTGGTAACGCACTGAAATTCTACGCCTCTGTCCGTCTGGATATCCGTCGTATTGGCGCGGTAAAAGAGGGCGATAACGTGGTGGGTAGTGAAACCCGCGTTAAGGTCGTGAAAAACAAAATTGCAGCGCCATTTAAACAAGCTGAATTCCAGATCCTGTACGGTGAGGGTATCAACTTCTACGGCGAACTGGTTGATCTGGGCGTTAAAGAGAAGCTGATTGAAAAAGCCGGTGCATGGTACAGCTACAACGGTGAGAAAATTGGTCAGGGTAAAGCGAATGCCACTAACTGGCTGAAGGAAAACCCGGCAACTGCGAAGGAAATTGAGAAGAAAGTACGCGAGTTACTGCTCAATAACCCGGATTCAAAACCAGACTTCTCTGTTGATGACAGCGGTGAAGATGTAAAAGAAACGAACGAAGATTTCTGATAATCTGACGTTATCGCACATAGAAGGGCTGCATATCATGCAGCCCTTTTCCATTTCTGAAGGCTCACTATGACAGATTCAACTCCTCGCCGTTCCGCCTGGTCCCGACTACTTGACCGCGCTGTTCGTATTCTTGCCATGCGCGATCACAGTGAGCAGGAGCTAAGACGAAAACTGGCTGCTCCGGTCATGGGGAAAAATGGACCGGAAGAAATTGATGCTACGCCTGAGGATTACGACAAGGTTATTGCCTGGTGTATTGAAAGTCGCTACCTGGATGATGACCGATTCGTTCGGCAGTTTATCGCCAGCCGCAGCCGCAAAGGCTATGGCCCCGCGCGTGTGCGCCAGGAGCTGGGGCAAAAAGGGATCCAACGTGAATCCATTGAGCGCGCAATGCGTGAATGTGAAATTGACTGGGCGCAGCTTGCGCGAGAACAGGCAATCAGAAAATACGGTGAGCCTTTGCCTGTGGCTTTTTCAGAAAAGGTAAAGGTTCAGCGTTTTTTGCTCTATCGTGGTTATCTGATGGAAGATATTCAGGCGATATGGCGAAATTTTGACGATTGAGCGCATACGGGATTTTACTTCCCAGTAAAGAAAACTTATCTTATTCCCACTTTTCGATTGCCAGAGGCGCAGATCGCGTGCCGATGCTGGTAATGATATTTCGTTAGCTTGATTTCTTCAGGATAATTATGAGCAAGAGCACCGCTGAGATCCGTCAGGCGTTTCTCGATTTTTTCCATAGTAAAGGACATCAGGTAGTTGCCAGCAGCTCCCTGGTACCAAACAATGACCCTACTTTGTTGTTTACCAACGCCGGGATGAACCAGTTCAAGGATGTATTCCTTGGCCTCGATAAGCGTAATTATTCCCGCGCAACCACCTCGCAGCGTTGCGTACGCGCGGGCGGTAAACACAATGACCTGGAAAACGTCGGTTACACTGCACGTCACCATACCTTCTTCGAAATGCTGGGTAACTTCAGCTTCGGCGACTACTTTAAACACGATGCTATTCAATATGCATGGGAACTGCTGACCGGTGAAAACTGGTTTGCCCTGCCGAAAGAGCGTCTGTGGGTAACCGTCTATGAAACTGACGATGAAGCCTATGAAATCTGGGAAAAAGAAGTCGGGATTCCGCGCGAACGTATCATCCGTATTGGTGATAACAAAGGTGCGGCATATGCTTCCGATAACTTCTGGCAGATGGGCGACACCGGTCCGTGTGGTCCGTGTACCGAAATTTTCTACGATCACGGCGACCACATTTGGGGTGGCCCTCCGGGAAGTGCTGAAGAAGATGGCGATCGCTATATTGAGATCTGGAACATCGTCTTCATGCAGTTCAACCGTCAGGCTGACGGTACTATGGAACCGCTGCCTAAACCGTCCGTGGATACGGGGATGGGTCTGGAGCGTATTGCGGCAGTGCTGCAACATGTTAACTCCAACTACGAGATTGACCTGTTCCGCTCGCTGATTGAGTCCGTGGCGAAAGTGACCGGTGCAACCGATCTGAGCAACAAATCACTGCGCGTAATAGCCGACCATATCCGTTCCTGCGCATTCCTGATCGCCGATGGCGTTGTTCCGTCGAATGAAAACCGTGGTTATGTGCTGCGTCGTATCATTCGTCGCGCGGTACGCCATGGCAACATGCTCGGTGCGAAAGATACCTTCTTCTACAAGCTGGTTGGTCCGCTGGTAGAGGTGATGGGCTCTGCGGGTGAAGAGCTGAAACGTCAGCAGGCGCTGGTTGAGCAGGTTCTGAAGACGGAAGAAGAGCAGTTTGCTCGTACGCTGGAGCGTGGTCTGGCACTGCTGGATGAAGAACTGGCTAAACTGTCTGGTGATACGCTGGATGGTGAAACCGCATTCCGCCTGTATGACACCTACGGCTTCCCGGTTGACCTGACGGCGGACGTTTGCCGTGAGCGCAACATCAAAGTTGACGAAGCTGGTTTTGAAGCCGCGATGGAAGAGCAGCGCCGTCGTGCACGTGAAGCCAGCGGTTTTGGTGCAGATTACAACGCGATGATTCGCGTTGATGGTGCATCTGAATTTAAAGGCTACGATCATCTGGAACTGAACGGCAAAGTGACCGCCCTGTTTGTGGATGGTAAAGCGGTAGATGCGATTAACGCAGGTCAGGATGCCGTCGTTGTTCTGGACCAGACGCCGTTCTATGCGGAATCCGGTGGCCAGGTTGGCGATAAAGGCGAGCTGAAAGGCGCTGGCTTTACGTTCGCAGTGGGCGACACGCAAAAGTATGGCCAGGCAATTGGTCACATTGGCAAGCTGTCAGCGGGTTCACTGAAAGTGGGCGATGCGGTACAGGCTGATGTGGATGAAGCGCGTCGTGCGCGTATTCGTCTGAACCACTCCGCAACACACCTGATGCATGCGGCGTTACGCCAGATCCTGGGCACGCACGTGTCACAGAAAGGCTCACTGGTTAACGATAAAGTTCTGCGTTTCGACTTCTCTCACACTGAAGCGATGAAACCGGCGGAAATTCGTGCTGTTGAAGATCTGGTGAATGCGCAAATTCGTCGCAACCTGCCGATTGAAACGAATGTCATGGATCTTGAGGCGGCAAAAGCCAAAGGAGCAATGGCGCTGTTTGGTGAGAAGTATGATGACCATGTACGCGTTCTGAGCATGGGCGATTTCTCAACCGAATTGTGTGGCGGTACTCACGCCAGTCGTACCGGTGATATCGGTCTGTTCCGTATTGTGTCTGAATCCGGCACTGCTGCGGGCGTTCGTCGTATCGAAGCCGTAACCGGTGAAGGCGCTATCAATACCGTGCATGCTGAGAGCGATCGCTTAAGCGATATTGCACAGCTGCTAAAAGGTGATAGCCAGAATCTGGGTGACAAAGTGCGTTCGGTACTGGAGCGTACACGTCAACTCGAGAAAGAATTGCAGCAATTGAAGGAACAGGCCGCGGCGCAGGAAAGTGCAAATCTCTCCAGTAAAGCGATTGATATCAACGGCGTGAAGCTGCTGGTTAGTGAGCTGACGGACGTTGAACCTAAAATGTTGCGTACTATGGTTGATGATCTGAAAAATCAACTGGGATCTACGGTTGTCGTTCTGGCAACGGTAGTAGAAGGTAAGGTTTCTCTGATTGCGGGCGTGTCTAAGGATGTGACAGACCGCGTGAAAGCAGGGGAGCTGATTGGGATGGTCGCTCAGCAGGTAGGCGGCAAGGGTGGTGGTCGTCCGGACATGGCGCAAGCCGGTGGTACGGATGCCGCGGCTCTGCCTGCAGCGTTAGCCAGTGTGAAAGGCTGGGTCAGCGCGAAACTGTAATAACTATAAGCATTAGCGCATGCTGTAGCCTTGGGTTACGGCATGCGAATCAATGCTATCGACAATGATAAAGTCAGGTTGAAGTTGTGTATATCGGCTAAACTTAGGTTTAACAGAATGTGATGCCGTGACTGCTTACACTTAGGTGTTTGTCATCGCTTACTTTTTGGCGTTATATGATGGATAATGCCGGGATACAGAGAGACCCGACTCTTTTAATCTTTCAAGGAGCAAAGAATGCTGATTCTGACTCGTCGAGTTGGTGAGACCCTCATGATAGGCGATGAGGTCACCGTGACAGTTTTAGGGGTGAAGGGCAACCAGGTGCGCATTGGCGTCAACGCCCCGAAAGAAGTATCTGTCCATCGTGAAGAGATCTACCAGCGTATCCAGGCTGAAAAATCCCAGCAGTCCAGTTACTAAGGTTTTCGCGTCTCACCTTTCAGGTGAGGCGCAACCTGATTTAGTTGGTTTCTTTTTCTCTCCTGTTGTTCATTTCTCTCCTGTTTCTCTACTTCTATCCTCTTATTCCCTTTCTCTACGATTTTTCTGTTTGTTCATCGTCTGGAGAAAATGCCAATTTATCTGTTGATAAAACACTCTTTTTGCCGTTTTTGCAGACTAATTGCGCGTGAAATGTGCAAACGATAAAAGCACTGGAAAAATTGTTTGACTTATAAGTCCCAGAAAGTAATATGTGCGCCACGCAGCGACGATGAGCAGAAACAAGTTCTTCGAAGCACTCGCAAGAGGCGTTGTTGGTGAGGTGGCCGAGAGGCTGAAGGCGCTCCCCTGCTAAGGGAGTATGCGGTCAAAAGCTGCATCCGGGGTTCGAATCCCCGCCTCACCGCCATTTGCATCCGTAGCTCAGCTGGATAGAGTACTCGGCTACGAACCGAGCGGTCGGAGGTTCGAATCCTCCCGGATGCACCATATTCTCCGAGATAACAGCTAAGCTGTTGTTTCATGGTCAGCGAGTTAATCGCGAGTGCCAGGGAGGATAGCGTTGCTTCAGCAACGACCCGTAGGGCAAGGCGCAGCCGAGTAATCCTCCCGGATGCACCATATTATCTGATGTTGCTTTAGCAGCGATGTCAAATCTGCAGTAAAGTAAGTTTCCCTGATGCATCCGTAGCTCAGCTGGATAGAGTACTCGGCTACGAACCGAGCGGTCGGAGGTTCGAATCCTCCCGGATGCACCATCTTCTCCGAGATAACAGCTAAGCTGTTGTTTCATGGTCTGCGAAATGATCGCGAGCACCAGGGAGGATAGCGTTGCTTCAGCAACGACCCGTAGGGCAAGGCGCAGCCGAGTAATCCTCCCGGATGCACCATCTCTTACTTGAAACCGTTTTTATAGCGATTTCAGTATCAGCAGTAAAATAAGTTCCCTGATGCATCCGTAGCTCAGCTGGATAGAGTACTCGGCTACGAACCGAGCGGTCGGAGGTTCGAATCCTCCCGGATGCACCATCTTCTCCAAAATAACAGCTGGATTGTTGTTTCATGGTCTGCGAGATAGTCGCTAGAACCAGGGAGGATAACGTTGCTTCAGCAACGGCCCGTAGGGCGAACGTCAGTGAGTCATCCTCCCGGATGCACCATCTTCTCCGAGATAACAGCGATTCTGTTGTTTCATCATCTGCAAGATAATCGCAAGTTTCTATTCTCCTCCTTAGTCATTTTCTTTCAATCTGAACAATCCTCAATTCTCCGTCAGCGACAAAATCAATCAATTACGATAAAATAACGTCTGGTCATTCGGCTTGTGAGAAGACGATGTACGAACGTTATGCGGGTTTGATTTTTGATATGGATGGCACCATCCTGGATACTGAACCGACGCACCGTAAAGCGTGGCGTGAAGTATTAGGGCGCTATGGACTACGTTTTGATGAGCAGGCCATGGTTGCACTCAACGGCTCCCCAACATGGCGTATTGCCCAATCGGTTATTGAACTAAATCAGGCCGATCTGGATCCTCATGCACTGGCTCGCGAAAAAACCGATAAAGTTAAAAGCATGCTGCTGGACAGTGTCCAGCCTTTGCCGTTAGTCGATGTGGTGAAAGCCTGGCATGGTCGTCGGCCAATGTCGGTAGGTACCGGGAGCGAAAGTGCGATTGCTGAAGCTCTGCTCGCTCATCTCGGGCTGCGTCATTATTTTGATACTGTCGTTGCTGCAGACCACGTGCAACGCCATAAGCCTGCTCCTGATACGTTCTTACTGTGTGCCGAGCGTATGGGGGTGGAGCCAACTCGCTGCGTAGTATTTGAAGATGCCGATTTTGGACTGCAGGCGGCATACGCTGCCGGAATGGATGCCGTGGATGTCCGGTTATTGTGAGTGATGGACTGTCGCTCCTGTCACTGTTTGCCAGCAGTTTTCTCAGCGCCACGCTATTACCTGGTAATTCTGAAGTTGTTTTAGTGGCTTTGCTGGTCTCTGGGGTAAGTCATCCCTGGGTCTTAGTCTTAACAGCAACAATGGGTAATAGCCTTGGAGGGTTAACTAACGTTATCCTTGGGCGTTTCTTTCCATTGCGTAAAACATCACGCTGGCAAGAGAAAGCCACTGGCTGGTTGAAGCGCTATGGCGCTGTCACACTATTATTAAGCTGGATGCCAGTTGTGGGTGATTTACTGTGCCTGTTAGCGGGATGGATGCGTATCTCGTGGGGCCCGGTGATGTTTTTTTTATGTCTTGGCAAAGCGCTGCGCTACGTTGTGGTGGCAGCGGTTACGACGCAAGGCATTATGTGGTGGCACTAATTGTGTTGTGGATAGCCTGTAGGGTAACCAATACCATTATGCTAATTAAAACGATTTTGACAGGCGGGAGGTCAATTTGATCCCGGACGTATCACAGGCGCTGGCCTGGCTGGAAAAAAATCCCCAGGCGTTAAAGGGGATTCAACGTGGGCTGGAGCGTGAAACGCTGCGCGTTAATGCTGATGGCTCATTGGCAACGACGGGACATCCTGATGTATTAGGCTCAGCGCTTACGCATAAATGGATAACCACCGATTTTGCCGAAACGCTGCTGGAGTTTATTACTCCTCCTGGCGACGACATTCAGAAAATGCTCACATTCATGCGCGATCTGCATCGCTATACCGCCAGAAACCTTGGCGATGAGCGTATGTGGCCGTTGAGCATGCCTTGTTATATTGCCGAAGGTCAGGATATTGAACTGGCGCAGTACGGTACTTCAAATATTGGTCGTCTGAAAACGCTCTACCGTGAAGGCCTCAAGAACCGTTACGGCGCGTTGATGCAAACGATCTCCGGCGTACATTACAATTTTTCTCTGCCAATGGCATTCTGGCAGGCAAAGTGCGGCGTAACGAGCGATGATGACGCCAAAGAGAAAGTCTCCGCAGGCTACTTCCGTCTGATCCGTAATTACTACCGTTTTGGTTGGGTGATCCCGTATCTGTTTGGTGCCTCTCCGGCAATTTGTTCCTCCTTCTTGCAAGGAAAACCAACGACCCTGCCGTTTGAAAAAACCGACTGTGGTATGTATTACCTGCCATATGCAACGTCTCTGCGCCTGAGTGACCTGGGTTATACCAATAAGTCGCAAAGCAATCTCGGAATTACGTTTAACGATCTGCATGAGTATGTGGCAGGATTGAAGCGCGCGATTAAAACCCCTTCCGAGGAGTACGCGGCGATCGGTCTGGAGAAAGACGGTAAGCGGCTGCAAATCAATAGCAACGTGCTGCAGATTGAAAACGAATTGTATGCACCTATTCGCCCGAAACGCGTTACTCGCAGTGGTGAATCGCCGTCTGATGCGCTTCTGCGCGGCGGCATTGAGTACATTGAAGTGCGTTCGCTGGATATTAACCCATTCTCACCCATTGGCGTGGATGAGCAGCAAGTGCGTTTCCTCGATCTGTTTATGGTTTGGTGCGTACTGGCTGATGCGCCGGAGATGAGTAGCGATGAGCTGTTATGCACTCGTACTAACTGGAACCGTGTGATTCTGGAAGGACGTAAGCCGGGCCTGACGTTAGGCATTGGCTGCGAAACTGCCCAGTTCCCACTGCCTAAAGTGGGCAAAGATCTGTTCCGTGATCTGAAACGCGTAGCACAAACGCTGGACAGCATCCACGGCGGAGAGGAATATCAAAAAGTCTGTGATGAACTGGTCGCGTGCTTTGACAACCCTGAACTGACATTTTCAGCCCGGATCCTGCGGTCTATGATTGATACAGGCATTGGCGGCACTGGCAAAGCGCTGGGAGAGGCTTACCGTAATCTGCTGCGTGAAGAGCCGCTGGAAATGTTGCAGGAAGAAGAGTTTATTGCTGAAACCGAGGCATCAAAGCGTCGTCAGCAGGAAATTGAAGCGGCCGATACTGAGTCGTTTGACGTGTGGCTGGAAAAGCACGCCTGATACAAAAGAAAAAGGCCACTCGGGAGTGGCCAAAATTTCATCTCTGAAAACAGGGATGATGATAACAAATGCGCGTCTTTCATATACTGAGACTCGCCCCGGAACAAAGAGTTCAGATTATTTTTAAAAAATTTATCGGAGGTGGCTAAATGCCGTTGTTAGATAGTTTTACTGTCGATCATACCCGGATGGAAGCTCCTGCAGTCCGGGTCGCAAAAACGATGAACACCCCGCATGGCGACGCAATCACCGTGTTTGATCTGCGTTTCTGTATTCCAAACAAAGAGGTGATGCCTGAGAAAGGCATCCACACTCTGGAACACCTGTTTGCCGGTTTTATGCGTAACCACCTCAACGGTAATGGTGTCGAGATTATCGATATTTCTCCAATGGGATGTCGTACCGGTTTCTATATGAGTCTGATTGGTACGCCTGACGAGCAGCGCGTGGCTGATGCCTGGAAAGCAGCGATGGCTGATGTGCTGAAAGTGCAGGATCAGAATCAGATCCCGGAACTTAACGTGTACCAGTGCGGTACGTATCAGATGCACTCCCTCAGTGAGGCGCAGGATATTGCACGCCATATTCTTGAGCATGATGTGCGCGTCAACAGCAATGAAGAGCTGGCGTTGCCGAAAGAGAAGCTGCAGGAACTGCATATCTAGTTATCGCGCCGGAGGATGGTGCCTACGCACCTTATCTGGCCCTACAGAATTGTGCTGAGTGCAGGCCCGGTAAGCAACGAACTACCGGGCAATAAAAAAGGGCCCACACGGGCCCTTTTTACGTTCTGTTAGTGCGCACCGCCACCACCACCGCCCGCGCCAAATGGCGGTTTGGCAAACCAGACCAGCCCGAGCAGCACCAGGAAAATCCCCGCCGACATCCAGAAGATTTCGTTAGCAGAAATAATCAGGCCCTGGTTAGTAATTTGCTGCGCCAGCCAGCCGGAAGCCTGCTGCTGGGTCATCCCCAGCCCCTGCAACTGGTCATACATAGCCTGTGCGTTGGGGTTGTATGGGTTGACTGACTCCGTCAACTGCGCGTGATGGAGCGATTCACGGTTAGTCCACATTGTCGTTGTAATCGACGTTCCGATAGAACCCGCCAGTGTTCGCGTAAAGTTAGACAAGCTTGATGCCGCCGCCAGACGCTCAGGTGGTAAACCTGACAGCGTGATAGTGGTCAGTGGCATAAAGAAGCAGGCCACGGCGAACCCTTGAATAAACTGCGGCCAGGCTGACGCGCCAAAATCCATACCAGGTTCGAACGTCCATGCACGCCAGTAAAAACAGACTGCGTACATAATAAAGCTGAACGTAACCAGTCGACGCATATCCAGCTTGTGCGCGAAGCGACCAATAATCGGCGACAGGAGCACCGGAATCACCCCAACCGGTGCGGATGCCAGACCCGCCCAGGTCGCAGTATATCCGTAGACTTCCTGCAACAGCTGTGGCAACAGGACGATTGCACCGAAGTAGAGCATATAGGCAAGGCTGATACACAAACAGCCGATGGTAAAGTTTCGCGACTTAAACAAGGAGAGATCGACAATTGGGTTATCGTCGGTGAGCTCCCAGACAATCAGGAAGCTGATGGCCACTACGGCGACTACCGTCAGGATGATAATCTCCTGCGAGGCAAACCAGTCCAGCTCTTTGCCGCGGTCGAGCATGATCTGCAAACTGCCGATACCGATAACCAGCAGTGCCAGACCAATCGCGTCAATGCGCCGCTGTTCGGTACGAGTTTCCCGACCACGCAGGGTTTGCAGCGTCATCAACACCACCACAACGCCGATCGGCACGTTGATGAAGAATATCCAGCCCCAGTGATAGTTGTCGCTGATGTAGCCTCCGAGAATCGGGCCACAAATAGGCGCGACAATCACCGTCATCGACCAAAGTGCCAGGGCGATAGACCGCTTGGCAGGAGGATAGTTATTCAGTAACAGGCTTTGTGACAGTGGAATTAACGGGCCGGCGACAATCCCCTGAATCACACGGAAGAAAATCAGCATGGTCAGGCTGTTGGACATCCCACATGCCCATGACGCAATAACGAAGGCAATGGTAGACCACATGAAGAGTCTGACTTCGCCAAAGCGCTTTGCCAGCCAGCCGGTGATCGGGATGGAGATAGCATTCGCCACACCGAAAGAGGTGATCACCCAGGTCCCCTGGCTCAGCGAAGAGCCCAGGTTCCCGGCGATAGTGGGGATCGCCACGTTCGCAATGGTGGAGTCCAGCACCTGCATGAATGTCGCCAGGGAAAGCGCGATCGTCATGATGACGAGCTGCGCGCCTTCCAGCGGTTTTTGCTGTTGCATCACACGCACCTTTGAATTAACCCGCGTTGGCCCGCACGATCTCTTCGATCATCTTATTGACCGGATCAAGGTTGATTTCACGTGCATTACTTTCAGCTACCGGTGTCGTACGGACCTGGCTTGCCAGAATCTGTCCGTCACGATTTGAGGTATCTACCGTAACCAGCGTAGATAAACCAATACGCAGTGGATGCTGCGCCAGTTGCTGCGCATCCAGCTCGATGCGAACCGGCAGGCGCTGTACCACTTTGATCCAGTTACCGGTCGCGTTTTGTGCAGGTAACAGGGAGAAGGCGCTGCCTGTCCCCATATCCAGGCCGACAACTTTACCAGTGTATTTAACGTCATCGCCGTAAATATCACTGATAACCGTAGCAGGTTGGCCGATACGCATATGGGCTAATTGCGTTTCTTTAAAGTTTGCATCAACCCACAGGTTAGTGGCTGGTACGACCGCCATCAGCGGCGTGGTCGGGCTAATCTGCGCGCCAGGCTGCACGGCACGGCGGGAAACATAACCGGTCATCGGGCTGACGATTTTGGTACGTTCAAGCGCCAACCAGGCATTACGCACTTCGGTGGCTGCCTGTTGTACGGCAGGCTGATCTTCCAGTCGGCTTCCGAGGATCATTGCCTGGTTCGCATTATATTGTTGGATTGCGACATCAAGCTGAGCCTGAGCACTGGCGACGGCATCGCGGGCATGTTGCAGCTCTTCGCGACCAATCAGGTTGGCATTACCCAGTGGAACCCGGCGATTAAAGTCGCTCTGGGCCTGGGCCAGTGCCGTTTTTTGCACTTCAATGCTGGCCTGTAGCTGTTTGCTGTTGATCATCAGCTGATGCGTCTGGCGCACGCTGGAGGCCAACGCAGTTTTGGCTTTTTCAAATGCCTGCTTAGCATCCGTCTGGTCGAGTGTGACCAGCACATCGCCTTGTTTGACATAGTCAGTGTTATCAGCCCAGACTTTCGTCACGCTGCCTGATACCTGAGCCATGATTTGAACCTGGTTCCCTGCCACGTAGGCATCGTCAGTCTCTTCGATATGACGCAGTACTAAAAACCAATAAATCCCATATGCCACGGCAATGATAATAAAGAGCAAGGTCAGAAGGAGCAGCGCACTTTTACGTTTGCCATTCTTATTGACCGGTTGCTGCGGGGTTTGAGTCTCCGCATTTGCGCTCATGTTGTTCTCCACGATCTTATTTTTTTCACATCGGCTGAGCCGACCTGTTTATCAGAAAGGCCAGCAGTATGACGTGCTGGCCTGTCGGTTTTTCATTTATAAATCTGGATTTTTGAGCGAGTCAGCGCATTAGCGCAGCGCTTCTAATACCGTGCCATCTTGTTCCATCTGATCAAGACGGGTCAGAAGCTTACGAGTGATTTGCTCAAGCTGATCTTTTTCGGTGGCGCTGAGAGAGGACCAGAGTTGATGCAGGCAGCTATGCTGAGGCGGTAATACTTCCTGCAAAAATGCATGGCCTTTCTCGGTCAATTGCAGATGCAGACAGCGGCGATCGTTATCGCTTTCGCGACGTTCGATCCAGCCACGTTTTTCTAACTCATCCGCGATGCGGGTGGCGTTAGTCCGCGACGAGCCAAGCGCGCAACTCAGTTCAGAAGGCTGAATACTGTGGTTTTCCTGAGACTCCAGCGTAATCAACGCCATAAACAATGTCTCGTTAATCCCTTGAGCTTTCAGCATTTTATTGCGGTTTTCCAGCAGCTTGCCCTGCATATGCATGCAAAGACGAGTGAGAAGAACTTCCTGATAAGGGAACTCTTCGTAGCGGCTGGCGCGAAATTTTAGCATTTGTTCAATGGGCGTAAACGAACTATCCATTTGGGTATAACCTCATTAATTTCAGCCGATATAGTAACGACAGTGACAAATAAAGTAAATGTATTATTTAATTAAAATGATTATTTTTATCTATAAAACAACCAGCATTTTCCATGCTAATCCATAGCACAGAGCACTCAACAATGTCGGAATGATGATGCTTCGGGTTTTATAGAAACTTGCGCCCAGTACAATAAACCCCACCAGTGTAGGCACAAACCGACGGGCGTCGTGCATCACTTCTGGTGCGGTAGACACCACCAGCAGGGCGCAAATTGATGCAATGCCGATAGTGTCGAGTAGTATGCCTGTCGCGCCGCGTTTAGTCGGGCGAACATTTCCCATCCCCAGACGGAGTGGCAAATAGCGAAAACAGTAATTGACGCCACCGACCAACAGGCCGAGCAGCAGAACTTCATAGCTCATCAGGACCCCCTTGCCAGAATGACTGGATGAGCGCCGTCAGGCATCCGCAGACAATGCCTGCCAGGATCGCGACGGGGATAGAAAACAATATTACCCCCGTCAGCGCTCCGGCTAATGCCGCAGTGACGCATAGCGCCTGTATACGCTGGAAAGAGGCGAGCAGAAAGCTCATAAACAGAGCCGGGAGCATAAATCCGAGAGCCGCTTCGACCGCCGGAAAGTCCTTCAGTAAACCACTGCCAGAAAATGCGCCAATAATCGTGCCGAATACCCAGGAAATCCATGAGCACAGCGCAATGCCGATCATCCAGTTTTCACTCCAGCGCCGGTTATCCCGTACCAGCTTTGCCGTTGCAGCAGCGAACACTTCATCGGTGAGACCAAAGGCCCACAGCGCGCTTTTGGGTTTGCTGAGTCGTCGGGCGATACGGCTACGCAGGGAAGGGCCATACAGAACGTGGCGAACATCCATTGCCATCACGGTAAGCGCGGCGATCCACAGTGAGCTTCCTGCGGCGAGCATGGTGGTGATGACAAACTGACTGGCTCCCGCGTAAATAATGCAGGAGAAAAAGAGGCTTTCAACGGGAGTAAAGCCCAGGCGAGTTGCATTGAGACCAAATGCAAATGCGACCGGAATATAACTGATGACTATCGGCAGGCTGTCTTTGACCCCTTCCGTTAACGTTGCCGGGCTGGGGTCAGACTGGGGAACAGGGCTTTCCATAGGATTATAGGCTTCATTACCGAAATTAAAATAACCTGGCTCAATGAGTTATAACCTTAGCAGACTGATGAGCTCCTTAACACCCTGAGGAGCTTAATCAGAGATAAACGAGCTGTATCCGCTTAATTTACGGCTTCCTGGCGGTGAAAACCTCGCCACCAGACCAGCAGGTTGAGTACGGCAACGGTCATACCCGCCAGGCAAACGCCAGCCCAGCCGGCATGCTGCCAGGCAGAAGCAGAAATCAGCGAACCTGCCGCTCCGCCAATAAAATAGCTGGTCATGTATCCGGCAGTCAGCCGATTACGCGCATCCGGATGGATGCGATAAATAACCGTCTGGTTGGTGATATGAACACCCTGCACGGTGAGATCCAGCACCAGGATTCCGATAATCAGCATTGGCACTGATGTATGCCCGAACCAGATAGCCAGCCAGGAGAATAACAGTAATAACAGACCGATGGTGGTCGTGAGATGTGATTTACCCTTATCGGCAAATCCCCCAGCAGGGCGAGCGCCTAACGCACCGGCAGCACCAGCCAGACCAAACAGACCGATCATGCCTTCTGAATAGTTAAATGGCGGCGCGGCGAGCAAAAAGGCCATTGATGTCCAGAGAATACTGAAGTTGGCAAAGGTCAGGCAGCCCAACATCGCACGGGTACGCAGCAGCTTGTCGTGGATAAACAGGCTGAAGACGGAACCTAACAGTTGCGGATAGTTGAGATGGGTTTCAGATTTCATCTTCGGCAGGCCGCGCCACAGCGCGATAGCCATCAGCGCCATCAGTACCGACGCCACCCAAAACACAGTGCGCCAGCCGCCCAGATTGGCCAGTAATCCGGCGACGGTACGCGCCAGCAGAATGCCCAGCAACAGACCACTCATAATTGTGCCAACGACTTTGCCGCGCTTGTCCGGCGTGGCGAGCGTTGCCGCCAGCGGAACCAGAATTTGTGCCACCACGGAAAAGAGTCCGGTCAGCGCCGTACCGAGGATCAGCATTGTCAATGACTGACTGCTGGCGGTAATTAACATGCCGCCAGCCGCTAACAGCGTCATGGAGACAATGAGCATCCGACGTTCAAACATATCGCCAAGCGGCACCAGAAACAGCAGGCCTGCAGCATAACCAAGCTGCGCGGCGGTGACGATAAAGCCCGCAGTACTGGCCGACAACGAAAAGTTACGCGCAATGGTGTCGAGTAGCGGTTGCGCGTAGTAGTTACTGGCGACGGCCAGACCGGTTGCGATGGACATTAAAAGGATCAGCGACGGGCTAAGTCCATGAGTGGTTTTAGTCATTGTTTTCAACTGAATAATGGGTTTCAGAAAACAATCATAACGGAAGCAGCTACATGTTGCAGATTTGTTAGGTGATAGATTGTGCGGTTATGGGGAAGGGAGAGAAGTGCGCTGGTTACCAGGCCGGATGGTGGCGTCGCGCCGCCATCCGGCATAAAGGGGAATTACTTCTGCGCGGCCAGCGCTTCTTTCACCCAACCGTCGAACTGCTGCTGGTGGGCTTTAATCCAACCATCAACGTGGCCCTGTACGTCTGATTCAGAAGATTTACCGTCATGCATCATCGCGTTCTGCGCGTTGATATCTGCCAGCGGCAGCTTCATCAGCGCGAACAGTTTTGCCGCCGCCGGGTTTTTTTCGGCCCACGCCTTGTTAGCAACGATATGCATAGTGTTTACCGGGAAGCCGTAGTTAGCGCCGTTTGGCAGTTTGGTATCAATATCTTTCTGCTCACCCGGAAGGGAAGAGAACGGTACCTGCAACCAGACCACATCTTTGCCCGGCTTCATTACGTCGCTCACCCAGTACGGTGTCCAGGTGTAGTAGAGGATCGGTTTGCCTTCCTTAAAGCGGGTAATGGTATCGGCCATCATCGCCGCGTAGTTACCGTGACTGACATCGACCGTTTTTTCCAGATCGAATGCTTTGTTCTGGTGGTTGATAACGGCTTCACAGCCCCAGCCTGGTGAACAGCCCATCATGTCGGCTTTACCGTCGCCATTGGTATCAAAGATTTTGGCAATCTTCGGATCTTTCAGTTGGGCGATATTGGTGATTTTGTACTGCTCAGCGGTTTTCTTGTCGATCAGATACCCTTGCGCCGCACCTGTTACGAATACCCCCTCGCGATAAAACTTTTTATTTCCGCCTGCTGCGGCATACATATCATCATGCAGCGGCTGCCAGTTCACGGCGGTAAAAGTCGCATCGCCAGAGGCAATGGAGGTGTAACCGACGTTGTAGTCAACTTCACTCGCTTTGTTGACGGTATACCCCAGTTTTTCCAGCGCGCGGCTGACCAGTTGCGTCTGGAAGGACTCTTCAGAGATGGTGCTCTGGATAGGTTGTACAGTGATGCCTTTGCCCGGCAGGTCGGCAGCGAAAGCGCTGGTAGAGACAAGGGTGGCAAACGTTGTGGCAAGGATTATATTCTGTCGCATCGTTGTTCCTTATTACACTTCATCTTTCAAGCTGACTCTTTGTTGGCTGCACTTATGTACTCGTCACATACTGTTTGTACGCTTCCGGGATACATTCGTTTGCTGCCGCGGTGCAACTTAAATGATTTTGTGCAAAGTTTATGAGTTTCAGGCCCGGCGAGCGCAATGCCACCGGGCAATGGGTGAATTACTTAATGAAAGGACGGGTGAAAAGCCCGACAGGTCCGGTGGTGTACCAGCGACGGTTACCGCGGCTACGCGAGTCGCGACCGACAGCCTGTGTCAGACGATCCAGAATAATGGCGAGGATAACAATCCCGACCCCACCGACGGTAGCCAGTCCCATATCCAGACGACCGATACCACGCAGGACCATCTGACCAAGCCCACCGACCGCTATCATCGAAGCGATAACGACCATGGAAAGGGCGAGCATCAGTGTCTGATTAACCCCCGCCATGATGGTCGGCATCGCCAGCGGCAGCTGTACTTTAAACAGCATCTGACGCGGACTGGCGCCAAATGAGCGCGAGGCCTCAATCAGATCGGCTGGCACCTGGTTAATCCCCAGAATGGTCAGACGCACGATTGGCGGCAGGGCGAAGATAATCGTCACGACTACCCCCGGTACGTTGCCGATACCGAACAGCATAACAATCGGCACCAGATAGACGAACGCAGGCGTGGTTTGCATTGCATCCAGCAGGGGGCGAACAATTTTTGCCGCTCGGGGACTACGCGCCAGCCATATTCCCATTGGCAGACCGATCACCACGCAAAACAGCAGCGCGGTCAGTACCAGTGCCAGGGTTATCATCGCCTGCGACCATGCGCCAATTGCGCCAATAGCAATCAATGAGATTAAGGTGGCAACACCCATCCCGACGCCGGAAATCTGCCATGCGATCAGTGCAAAAAGAACAATCGCTACAGGTGCAGGCATACCCAGCAGCAGCTGCTGGAAGCCATTAAGGATGTAATCTACCGGAACACGAATGCCCTGGAAGACAGGACGGAAATGGGTTACTACCCAGTCAATCCCTTCGGTAACCCAGCTATCCAGTGGGATCAGCGTTTTATGGAATGGATCCATAATGTTGAAATGTTCAGGCGCTGGTGCGGGTGCGCTGGTCAGCCAGTCTGCGCTGCCTCCGTCGGCAGGCGCACCAGACGGCGTACTCCAGGCATCAGCGGATTGTGCGGCGCTATCGGCCGCTGGTGTGGTATCCCACGGATTCGTTTGATCAGCCATTGTTTGCCCCCTCGCGATCTAAAGCCTGTAACAGCATGCGTTTTGAAATAATACCCACATACTGCTGTTCCTCATCGACAACCGGTACGGCGCATGGCGCCTGACCAACATGAGAAAGCAACTCGCTCAGAGGGGTTTGTGCATCTACAGCTAACGGTTCATCAATTAAAGCTGCTTCAATACCTTGTGACTGGCTTAAGGCTGCTTTTAATGAGTCGATGGAGACGACGCCAATGAATTTATTACCGCGTTCAATTACGTAACCATATTCACGATCTTTATCCTGCAATAATTGCAGGGCCGATCGTGGACCTACGCCTGGTGTTTTACGAATTAAGCCCTCAGGGCTACGGCGTGAAATATCTTTCGCACTGAATACCTGGCTTATATCAACACCACGGAAGAAAGTGCGCACATAATCATTTGCCGGATTATTCAGGATCTCATCCGGTGTACCGACCTGTACCACCTCGCCATTTTGCATAATGGCAATTCTGTCGCCAATGCGCATAGCTTCATCAAGATCATGGGAAATAAAGACCACGGTACGCTGATGTTTCGCCTGCAGTTTTACCAGTTCATCCTGCATCTCAGTTCGAATTAACGGATCGAGCGCTGAGAAAGCTTCATCCATTAATAAGATGTCAGGGTTAATGGCTAATGCACGGGCAAGGCCAACACGCTGGCGCATACCACCGGAAAGCTCATCCGGATAACCGTGAGCGTAATTCTCTAATCCGACCTGGCGTAGCGCATCCAGCGCTTTTTCACGACGAGCATCTGCGGCAATACCGGCTAATTCCATACCGAATGCTGTATTGTCCAGTACCGTCATGTGCGGCATCAATGCAAAGGACTGGAAAACCATCGCAATCTTTTTTCTGCGCACCTCGCGAAGCTCGGCATCTGATATTTTGGCAATATCTACGCCATCAATCAGTACCTGTCCACGGGTGGGTTCAATCAGGCGATTGAGAAGGCGTACCATTGTGGATTTACCCGAGCCGGATAATCCCATGATGACAAATATCTCGCCTTCTTCAATGGCCAGACTGGCGTCTTTAACGCCAAGCGATAGCCCTGTTTTATCCAGAATTTGCTCTTTTGAAAGTCCTTTTTCAATATATTTGAACGCTCTCTGTGGATGCTCGCCAAATATCTTATAGAGGTTTTTAACTTCTAATTTAATTGCCATGCAATAGAATGATTCCTGTTATTTGTTTATATCGATATATTACCTGATGGAAATAGTTACCTTTTTCTACCCTAACATACTGAGAATCTGAGACAACCCTGAATTTGTTAATGGCATGAATATTGCCGAAGGCCAGGAGGCGGGATTTCCCATGATATAAGGGCTGAGCGCTGATAACAGCAAGATGATATTTTTTGTAAGGAACACCGAAAAGACGTCTGAATTGTTGAAATGCAGACGAATAATGTGACTGAGATTGAGTGTAGATCACATATGCATAATTGTGTGATGCAGTTAAAATATTATTGCGGAAAACAGTCGGATATTCTCCGCAATAATGTGTGTTAAAAGTTCCAGTCGTCGTCTTCGGTTTCGACGGCTTTTCCCATTACATAGGACGACCCCGAACCGGAGAAGAAATCGTGGTTTTCGTCGGCATTAGGTGACAGTGCGGCGAGGATCGCCGGATTTACATCCGCCATTTCAGCCGGGAATAACGCCTCATAACCCAGGTTCATTAACGCTTTATTGGCGTTGTAACAAAGGAATGCTTTGACGTCCTCCACCCAATCCGTTTCTGCGTAGAGCTCTTCCGTATAGCGTGCTTCGTTATCGTACAACTCCATTAACAGATCGAGCGCAAAATTCTTCAGTTCTTCGCGTGCCGATTCTGTAATGGCCTCCAGACCTTTTTGATACTTATAACCGATGTAATAACCATGTACCGCTTCGTCACGAATAATCAGACGGATTAAATCAGCAGTATTGGTCAGCTTGCCACGGCTGGAGAAATACATTGGTAACCAGAAACCGGAATAGAACAGGAAAGATTCCAGAAATACGCTGGCAATTTTCTTCTTCAGCGGATCATGGCTGGCGTAATGTTCAAGAATGATTTGTGCTTTGCGCTGGAGAGGGGCATTTTCCTCACTCCAGGCATAGGCCGCATCCACATCCTGGGTCTGGCATAAAGTGGAGAAAATAGAGCTGTATGACCGGGCGTGTACCGCCTCCATAAAGCTGATATTCGACAACACGGCTTCTTCATGCGGGGTTAGTGCATCCTGCATTAACGTTGGCGCACCCGCAATATTCTGAATGGTGTCGAGTAGCGTCAGCCCGGTAAATACGCGAATGGTCAGTTGCTGCTCGGCCGCATTCAGCGTCTGCCAGGCAGGAATATCATTCGACAGCGGGACTTTTTCCGGCAGCCAGAAGTTACTGGTCAGGCGGTTCCATACCTCGAGATCTTTATCATCCTGGATCTTGTTCCAGTTGATGGCACTTATGCGATTTAATCTCATCCTGCTCTCCTTACAGTGCGCATGACACGCAGCCTTCGATTTCAGTGCCTTCCAGCGCCAGCTGGCGTAGTCGGATGTAGTACAGCGATTTGATCCCTTTTTTCCAGGCATAGATCTGCGCTTTATTGATATCGCGGGTGGTGGCGGTATCAGGGAAAAACAGCGTCAGTGAAAGACCTTGATCGACATGTCGTGTCGCTTCGGCGTAGGTATCAATGATTTTTTGCGGACCGATTTCGTAAGCATCCTGGTACATGTCCAGATTGTCGTTGGTCATAAACGGGGCCGGGTAGTAAACGCGCCCGGTTTTACCCTCTTTACGGATCTCCACCTTCGACACAATCGGGTGGATACTTGAGGTCGCATGATTGATGTAGGAGATAGAGCCGGTCGGTGGAACGGCCTGTAAATTCTGGTTATAGATGCCGTAGCGCATCACATCGTCACGCAGTTGTGACCACATTTCGCGCGTCGGTAATGTAATGCCGCTGTGGGCAAATAACGCGCGGACTTTCTCGGTTTTCGGTTGCCAGTTTCCCTGCAGATATTGCGTAAAGTATTCGCCGCTGGCGTAACGGGACTGTTTGAATCCGGCAAAGGTTTTACCGCGTTCGCGGGCTAGTTTCATCGATGTGTTCAGCGCATGCCAGGTGATGGTGTAAAAATAGAGATTAGTAAAATCCAGCCCTTCAGGTGAACCGTAGGCAATGCCTTCTCGCGCCAGATAACCATGCAGATTCATCTGTCCGAGGCCAATGGCATGTGAGGCGTTGTTTCCGGCTTCAACAGACGGCACGCTGCGGATATGGCTCATATCAGAGACCGCGGTTAAGCCGCGAACCGCTGTTTCAACCGTGCGACCAAAGTCCGGTGAATCCATAGTGTGAGCGATGTTGAGCGAGCCGAGGTTGCAGGAGATATCGTGTCCGATCTGCACATAGTCAAGATTTTCGTCGTACGTCGAGGCACTATTGACCTGCAAAATCTCGGAGCACAGGTTGCTCATATTGATGCGTCCGGCAATCGGATTGGCACGATTCACCGTGTCTTCAAACATGATGTACGGGTAGCCTGACTCAAACTGGATTTCCGCCAGCCGCTGGAAGAAATCGCGGGCATTAATGTAGCTTTTGCGCACGCGCGCATCAGCAACCAGTTCGTCATAGTGTTCACTGACGGCGATATCACCAAACGGTTTGCCGTAAATGCGCTCCACGTCATAAGGGGAAAACAGCGCCATCTGCGCATTTTCTTTGGCCAGACGGAAGGTGACATCCGGGATCACCACGCCGAGAGAGAGCGTTTTGATGCGAATTTTTTCATCGGCGTTTTCGCGTTTGGTATCGAGAAAACGCAGAATATCCGGGTGATGTGCATGCAAATACACGGCCCCCGCACCCTGACGTGCACCCAGTTGATTAGCATAAGAAAATGCGTCCTCCAGCATTTTCATTACCGGGATCACACCGGAAGACTGATTTTCAATGCGCTTAATAGGTGCACCAGCTTCCCGCAGGTTAGAGAGCAAAAACGCCACGCCACCGCCGCGTTTGGAGAGTTGCAACGCGGAGTTTACCGCCCGTCCAATTGACTCCATGTTGTCTTCAATTCGCAACAGGAAGCAGGAGACCAGTTCACCGCGCTGTTGTTTACCGCAGTTCAAAAATGTCGGTGTAGCAGGCTGAAAGCGCCCGGAGAGCATCTCATCGGTAAGCTGCATGGCAAGCGTTTCGTCACCCTGCGCCAGCGTTAACGCCACCATCGTCACACGATCCGCAAAATCTTCAAGGTAGCGCTTACCGTCAAAGGTTTTTAGCGTATAGCTGGTGTAGTACTTCCATGCGCCGAGGAAGGTCTGGAAGCGGAATCCTCTGGCGTGGGCGTGGTCAAAAAGCCTCACCACGAAAGCGCGATCGTAACGAGTTAAAACGCTTTCGTCGTAATAACCGTCACGGATGAGCGTATTCAGACGCTCATCCTGGCTGGCAAACACCACCGAGTTGGGGCGGACGTGGGAAGTAATAAAAGCGTCCACCGCCTGATGGTCTTTATCGAATTGAATCCGCCCGGCTTTATCGTACAGATTCAGCATGGCGTTAAGGGCGTGGTAGTCCAGCGTTTGCGGGATTACGCGTTCTGCGGTTGTCGTTGCCAAAATTCACTCACTCCTTTTCGGACATTGTCGATATCGCTTTGCGTTCCCATCAGCTCAAAGCGATAGAGCCACGGCACGCCGCATTTTTGTGAGATAACCTCACCCGCGCGGCCATAGGCTTCGCCGAAATTGCGATTGCCGGAGGCGATCACGCCGCGTATTAATGCCCGGTTGTGCGTATCGTTTAAAAAGCGGATCACCTGCCGTGGGACCGCACCAGCCGTACCGCCGCCGCCGTAAGACGGCACGACTAAAATGTAAGGTTCGTCTACCCGGATTCGTTCGCGCTCATTAAGTGGGATACGAATAGCGGGCATCTCCAGACGCTGCATAAAGCGATGGGTATTTTCGGAGCTGCTGGAGAAGTAGACGAGGGTATTCATGCGCTGGCCACATGGGGTTGCGGGCGCAGGCGGTTAATCATATCCGGGCGGAATCCTGACCAGCTGGTTTCACCTGCGACTACCACCGGTAACTGACGAAAACCTTGTTCACGCAGCGTGTCTGCCATGTCTGGCAACAGATCGACATTCACCATTTCAAAATCAAATCCGCGGTTTTCCATTGCCCGCTTAGTGGCATGGCACTGAACACAGTTGTTGCGAGTGTAAATAATAATGCGCATGATTCGTATTTCCATCTAAAAATAAAAGAACGGCGCGATAACAGGCGTCGGGTTGTGTGTGTCTTGATACAGAAGATACTAGATGTAGTTTTAAAAAGATTCAACCATACAAGATATGGGAATTTTAGATTGAAAGTGTTCAGAGTAACGAGCGGAGCGGGGGAAGAGGATGAGTGACGTATAAATTGCCCGATGCCTACGCTTCTCGGGCTTACTGACAAGCATGGAGAGGCCCGATAAGGCGGTTTATCGGGCAGCCCGCAATTACATACGCATGCTTACCGCCAGGCGGTTAAAGCAATTCATCAGGCTAATTGCGAATGTCAGGTCGCTAATCTCTTTGGCGCTAAAATGGTCAAGCAGCGGCAGATAAACATCATCTTCGGCATGAGTTGTGACGATGTGTGTGACAGACTCGGCCCACGCCAGTGCCGCACGTTCCTGCTCACTGAAATGATGACTTACACGCCATCCCGCCAGTGCGTCCAGCTTGGTTTGTTCAACGCCAGATTTGCGCAGCGCTTTACTGTGCATTTCCAGACAAAATGCACAGCCGTTAATTTGTGAAATGCGCAGATAAATCAGTTCCGTCAGCGTGGTGTCCAGAGCGCAGTTTTCCAGCGCTTTGCTGGCCTGAACCAGGGCGTTATAGACTTCAGGGCTGAGTTCATAGTAGGGCTGGCGTAACATATTCATGGTATTTCTCCTCGTTTGGATGACCAGCAATGTAGCACTATAATGGTCTGCAAAAGAGAGCCATATTTTCACTAAAAAAGCAGACCATAAATGCCACGCTACCAGCAAATCGCCCGCCAGTTAAAAACCGCTATTGAGAAAGGTGAACTTAAGCCTGGCACAAGATTACCCTCCAGCCGTACATGGTCTCAGGAGCTGGGCGTGTCACGTTCGACGGTGGAAAATGCATACGCTGAGCTGGTGGCTCAGGGCTGGCTTGTGCGACGTGGCCAGGCCGGAACGTTTGTGAGTAGACAACTGCGGCTGGATACAACGTCTGCTGCCCCTGTTGTATACGCCGGAGAAAGTCCAACGCCGCAGTTGTTTCAGATGGGGCTGCCCGCTCTCGATCTTTTCCCCCGGGAAACCTGGGCGCGGGTAATGGGGCGGCGTTTGCGCACACAGACGCGTTTTGACCTTGCGCTGGGAGATGTTTGCGGTGAACTGACGTTACGCCAGGCTATTGTCGATTACCTGCGCGTTTCACGCAGCATTGAGTGCCTGCCGGAGCAGGTGTTTATTACTTCTGGATATGCGGCATCGATGACATTAATCCTACGCGCTCTGGCAAAACCTGGTGATGGAATGTGGGTAGAGGATCCGGGTTTTCCGTTAATCAGGCCAGTAGTGGCGCAGGAAAGGGTTGAAATGATGCCTGTTCCGGTCGATGAAGAGGGACTGGATGTGTACGTCGGGATCCGTGACTATCCACATGCGCGCTTTGCGCTCCTCACGCCAGCTCACCAAAGTCCGCTGGGGGTATCGCTTTCGTTAGCCCGTCGACATCAGTTGCTGGAGTGGGCCGCCCGTGCGCAGGCATGGATCATTGAAGATGACTACGACAGTGAATTTCGCTACCACGGAAAACCGTTGCCACCGCTAAAAAGCCTGGATGCGCCACAGCGGGTTATTTATGCCGGAACGTTCAGTAAATCGCTGTTTCCTGCACTGCGCACGGCATGGCTGGTGGTCCCCCTGACTCAGGTGTCGCGGTTCCGCCAGCAAGCGGCGCTAACGGCCTGTAGTGTTCCGGTTTTATGGCAACAAACGCTGGCTGATTTTATCCACGGGGGGTATTTCTGGCGGCATCTGAAGAAGATGCGACAACATTACGCTCAACGACGTCAATGGATGGAAACTGCGCTGACAGAGCAAGGATTTACCGTAGTTCCTCAGGACGGCGGGATCCAACTGGTGATGTCGGTTAGCGGAGAGGACACAGTATTAGTACGTAAAGCTAACCTCGCGGGTCTGGCAGTTCAGGCTTTAACTGATTGGCGAATAACATCGACAGGAAAGGGCGGAATACTGCTGTCATTTACCAATATTAGATCTGTGGAAATGGCGCAGCAGGCCGCATATCAACTTCGGCTGGCAATGGCCTGATTGTCAGTCGTTCTGTAGATATTTATCCCGTCATATTCACTTCTTTATGGACTTTTCTGAAAGCGTTGCTAATGCTGAATCAGGTAAGGTAAGCCCGCAGTAAAAGATAACGAGGAAAATAATATGTATTTACGACCAGATGAGGTGGCGCGCGTACTTGAAAAAGTGGGCTTTACCGTCGATGTAGTCACACAGAAAGCTTATGGCTATCGACGTGGTGAAAATTATGTGTACGTTAACCGGGAAGCACGCATGGGACGTACCGCTTTAGTTATCCATCCCACGCTAAAAGAGCGCAGTTCATCGCTGGCTGATCCCGCAACAGATATTAAAACCTGCGATCACTATCAGCAATTTCCGCTTTATTTAGCGGGAGAAACCCATGAACATTATGGTATTCCGCACGGCTTTAGCTCGCGTGTTGCGCTTGAGCGTTATTTAAATGGGTTGTTTGGTGACGTGAGTTCGAACTAAAGGCGCGACTGGCGATGCCAGTCGCGAAGAAGATGTATTTAGGCTTTAGCCTGGTGATAGCTGCTGACTTTAAACAGGCGGCGGCAATAATCAAGGAAGTAGCCATACACAGCCCCCATCAGCATTGATACCACGATGTTTGAACTTACTGCAGCTGTAATCTGGTGCCAGTCAGCGCCAACCGTCAACAGAATAACGACATATACCGGAGACTGGAACGTTACATACGCCAGCACATCTGCCAGATTTTTAGCCCATCCGGCTGACGTGGCTTTACGCGCCGCGCGCATGAATAAATCACGGTACATACCATAGGGCCAGGCGATCAGAATGTTAACAGGGATAGCCACCAGTCTGGAAGAAAGCGATTGTTCAAAGGTCATTCCAGAGAGGAATACTTCGATCAACATGTTCACGACAGAACAATAAACAACCATCGCGAACGTGTCTGCTACAGCATGACGCAAGCGTGACTGCGGAGAGAACATGTTAATGCTCCTTGTAAAAAGGGAAGAAAAGGTTTTGAATACCTTTTAACTAGTGTTTTATCTTGCTGCTTTCGCGTTTTAATAGGATATATGGCTACATAATAACTGGCAACTAGCTTAAAATTTTTATTTATTGTCTTTTTGTCGATAAAATGCTCTGTGTTGGTTCGTTTTTTGTTCGTTTTGGCATTTTCGTTGCTGTATTGGTTAAAACTATTTTAAATCAATGTCTTATTTTGACTTGTTTTTCTGAATTTTTTGAGCTCCTTTCTGAATGTGAATTGATGTTGGGTATGTCTGCCAGACCAGACTGTACGTTGTGATTTTCTGTATTGTGGGTATATGATTTAAGAGGCCGTCAGCCATATTTATTTTAATACTCACGTTATATAAAATATCGGAAAATCGACTCACCCGTACCAACAGGTAAATAATAAGAAACGTTGTTAGCTTAATACTTTGCGACAAAATATACTGGAAATAGAAAAAACAATCGAATACACTTCCTGCCGTATTACTGTTTTTGATTTCTGCGTTAAAGAGGTTTTATTAATATGAGCTTAATGTTAAAAAACTTAAATAATATCCGCACACTGCGTTCTATGGCCCGTGAATTTCCCATCGAGGTTCTTGAAGATATGTTGGAAAAATTCAGGGTAGTTACCAAAGAAAGACGCGATGAAGAAGAAAAGCTACAGCGTCAGCGTGCAGAGCAGCAGGAAAAAATTAATACGTTGTTGGCGCTGATGCAAGCTGATGGAATTAATCCAGAAGAGTTGCTGAGTATGGTGCCAACCACGTCACGGGGCGGAAAAAAACGCCAACCGCGTCCGGCGAAATATCATTTTACTGATACCAATGGTGAAACGAAAACATGGACCGGACAAGGACGTACACCGAAGCCCATTGCTCAGGCACTGGCTGCTGGTAAATCTCTCGACGATTTTTTAATCTGATAGCAATGCGGTGAGGAGATCCTCACCGCTTATTTCAGCAAACGCCGAAATCACCGTCTTCGGAATATCGCGTAACATCAGCAGCTTTCAGTGTGAATTTCTCACCGCTTTCGTTACTGGCTTGTACGGCCACAATCTGATCTCCATTCACTTCGACAACTTTCAGTTTTGGTCCGCCCATACGTGGTTGCACCAAATCGCCAGGTTTAAACATACTGCGCTCCTTTCTTTATCACATGGTCCACCATAGAGCACGTCAATTGGCGGGTACAGCGCTGTTTCGGTTATTACCGCTTAATGAGTACGTCGGTTCCACGGCATTTTATCCAGTAGCCGTGCCATGCCACAAAAGCCGGTAACGCCAGCAAGAACCAGACCAGCGCCGACAAAACCGCTGAGTAAGAAGAAGCCGCTGTTGACCGTGTAACCGAGAACGACGCCGAGTAAGGCAAGGCTACCAGCCGCAATCTGCACCTGACGCATCAGCGGCAACGGCTGTGAGTTATCTTTTGTTACCGGCAAACCTGCAGCTTTCCAGCCGTCGATTCCGCCCTCAAGCAGCCAGACCTGTGCAGGCGCGGCGGTGGCATGCAATTTGGCTGCGGCGTTTTGTGTGCGCTTGCCCGACTGGCAGTGAAAAATAATGCGCTCGGCCCGCAAATTTGTGGGTAGTGAGTTCTGTTCCAGGGTGGATAGCGGGGCCAGTTGCGCCTCTGGGATATGCTCGTACAGATACTCATCTGCATCACGGATATCAATCAGTTTTGCCCCTTGTGCCAGGAGCGCCTGTGCTTCGCGCGGGGAAATTATCCCAATGGTCATGATGGTTCCTTATGGGCAATACAGTGTTTTTAATGTGGCGATAAGTGAATTCACCGCCGCATTTTTAATGAAATAGAGGATGCGCTGAGCATCTCGCTGGCTTTCTATCAGACCTTCCTCGCGCATTCGCGCCAGATGCTGGGAGGTCGCGGAAGGACTCAAGCCGGTAATGCGGGTTAATTCACCCGCGCTGGTACCCGGTGAACCGCAGAGCATGCACAAAATCAGCAACCGTTTCGGATTGCTCATCGCTTTGAGCAGGGCGGCCGCTTTTTCAGCGCTGGCCTGGAGTTGTTCAAGTTCAGTCATAGTTATTTAAGTGAGTTCTAAATTAAGCACATTCTAAAATAAACAATCATCGTACGCCAGCGTAAAGAGAGTAAAGGAGGGTAAAACCGCAGGGGAGGGCTGGCAGAGTTGAGTACACTGGTTATGCTTAGAGACGAAATCTCTTTTTATACCCGTCATACTTAAGTTGCATGCGCGTTGGCTACGAGTTACACGACTCATCCATGAGTCTCGCCTTACGGGCGGTTGTTCCGTAGCGCTCAAATCTGTTTCTGACAGATTTGTCGCTCACCCGAATCACTTGCAAGAGCAAGCTCATCGGGACTCACTCTTTTGCCGCCTGGCTGCAACTCAAATTATTTTGGGTATACACAATGATTAATTTTTTGCTTGTATGGAGTGTGTATGGGTTTCTGGAGAATTGTTTTAACTATTATTTTGCCTCCGCTTGGTGTACTGCTGGGGAAAGGATTTGGCTGGGCGTTTATCCTCAATATCGTACTGACACTGCTGGGTTACATCCCCGGTCTTATTCATGCATTCTGGGTACAGACGCGTAACTAATCTTTTCCACTATTGCGGCGCATCTGCGCCGCTTTCCTGATCGATCCTTCCCCTCTGCTACACTTCTTGGTGTTGATTGTTAATAACCGAGGTGAATATGGGTCTCTTCAATTTTGTGAAAGATGCGGGTGAAAAACTCTGGGATGCGGTTACAGGAAATCATGGTGGTGACGAACTGGCGAAAAAGGTGCAGGAACACCTGAGTAAAACCGGTATTCCAGATGCAGATAAAGTGAACGTCCAAATTGCCGAAGGTAAGGCGACCGTTTCTGGAGATGGGTTAAGCCAGGAAGCGAAAGAAAAAATTCTGATCGCGATCGGTAATATCTCCGGTATTGGTAGTGTGGATGACCAGGTCAAAACTTCTGCGCCGGCGAATGAAAGTCAGTTTTATACGGTGAAGTCCGGTGACACGCTGAGCGCTATTTCGAAACAGGTTTATGGTAATGCTAACCTGTACAATAAGATATTCGAGGCGAATAAACCGATGCTGAAAAGCCCGGATAAAATCTATCCCGGGCAGGTTTTACGTATTCCGGAAGAGTAAAGAAGAACAGGTTTATTCCGTCAGAAGTTTTCCGGACATGGCCTGCTGAATAATAGGAATTGGCGTCAGCAGGTGCTGGCGCATTAATTCGCTGGCGCGCTCTGCATCGCGCGCCATAATTGCTTCGGTAAGCGTCTGATGCTGATCGTGTTTATCTTCAAGCATTTCAACGGATAGCACCGTTTTACGCAGCCAGATAAACCGGTAGCGTGCTGCGAGATCGAACAACCGTTCGCGCATTTGCAGCAAATAGTGTGAACCGCACCCGGCAACAATTGCCGTGTGAAACGCCTGATGTCGCTGATCCCACTCATCCAGCATCTGCTCGCTGGCGTCAACAGCTTCAAGCTTGCTCAGCATATGTGCCCGCGCCAGAATCTCTGCTTCCCAGGCGTCGTCCCCGCGCTCAATTGCCAGACTCACCAGCATCGCCTCCGTATTAGCGCGGGCGTCAAAAATATCGAGCAGCTCCTGCTCTGACATCGATGCCACACGATACCCTTTCTGATTGACCACCGTGACCAGCTGTTCTGCTACCAGTTGCGAAAGCGCCTCGCGCAACGGCCCGACTCCCAGTTCATAGCGCGAGGTCAGCAGGCTCATTCGCAGTTTTTCATCAGGCTGATACACACCACGGATGATGTCGTTTTTGAGCCAGCGGTACCCATCAATGGCCGTCGGTTGGGAAATGGCGGTCATGGTCATACTCCTGAAAAGGTTTCCCGGCCTGTGCCGGGAACGGATTTAATGCGTATTTTGCAACGGTGCTTTTTGCCACGATAGCAGTTTTTTCCAGCGTGACATAATTGGCACGGTGCAAATAATCCCGATGGCGAGCAGCCCGGTTGAGATAACCTCCAACTGTTGCGCCGGGCGAAAGAGCATCACCACTAATACAAAGATAATAAAGGCGATGACCAGCCAGGTCAGCCACGGATAGAGCCACATTCTCAGCTTAATTTCCCCGCCTTGTGCCAGCAGGATCTTGCGCATCCGGAGCTGGGAAATAGCAATCACCAGATAGACCAGCAGCGCGATGGCGCCAGAGCTGTCGATCAGAAACTTAAACACTTTTGCTGGCGCGTAATAGTTGACGATCACGGTGAGGAAAGCGGCCCCAGTCGACAGCAGCACCGCGACATAGGGTGTTTTGCTACGGTTAGTTTTGCCCATAAAAGCTGGGGCATCTCCACGACGGCTCAGGGAGTAGAGCATCCTGGATGCCGTATACAGCGCAGAGTTCAAACAACTGGTTACCGACAGTAAAATGACGCAGTCCATGATCAGTTTCGCGTGCGGGATGTGCAGTAATTCCAGCACCGAGCGGTAAGAGCCAACCTCTTTAAGCCCCGGCATGTTCCACGGGATCAATGCCACCACCACGAAAATTGAGCACAGATAGAAAATAGAGATACGCCAGATAACCGAGTTCGTGGCGCGCACGATGTGTTTATCCGGGGTGTCGGACTCCGCGGCGGCAATGGTAACAATCTCCGCGCCCATAAAGGAGAACATGGTTATCAGCATCGCGCTGAGCACCGCGCCAAAACCGTTAGGCATAAAGCCGCCGTGATCCCACAGCCGTGAAATTCCACTGACCTCAGCGTAGGGATAGAAACCGCTAATCGCTGCCGCGCCCAGGGCGATAAACGCCAGAATGGCAATCACTTTGCACAGCGCCAGCCAGAACTCGAACTCACCGTAATTTTTGACGCTCAGCAAATTACTGCCGGTTAACGCCAGCGTGATAACCAGCGAGAACAGCCAGACAGGAATGCCCGGGATCCATGAGTGCAGTATTATGGCGGCAATATTAGCTTCCAGTGGGATCACCAATACCCAGAACCACCAGTACAGCCAGCCGATGGTATAACCAGCCCACGGCCCGATAGCCTTGTCGGCGTAAGTAGAAAAGGAACCGGTATCTGGGGTGGCAACGGCCATTTCGGCCAGCATGCGCATAATCATCACCACCAGTAATCCGGCGAACAGATAGGCCAGCAATACCGCAGGTCCTGCTTCTGCAATGGCTACGCTTGAACCTACAAACAGACTTGCACCGATAACCCCGGCAATAGATAACATGGTGACGTGGCGTGATTTCAGCCCGCCCCCTAAATCATGTGATTGTGACACTTGCCCCATCTTTTAAACCTCTCGAAAGTATTTCACTTGGGAGAGCACCCCGGCATTCCCGCGCCGGGGCACGCGTATAATTGTTATTGGATATTTTTACCGGACGGCCTTATCCGTTTTGTTTTGCTTGTTTGTCGGATGGCGGCGTAAAGGCCTTCTCCGACCTACAGATTGCGCCATCCGGCAATTAGTGCTGCTTCGCCTCATCAAAACACTGGGCGATAATGTCCAGTCCCTGGCGGATTTGCGCATCTTCGATGGTGAGTGGCACGAGGATACGCAGTACGTTGTAGTACGGCCCACAGGAGAGCAGGATCAGCCCTTTATCACGGGCCCGGGCAACGATCTCAGCAGTCAGTTTGGCATCTGGCTTGTTGTGGTCGCCGTCTTCGAACAGTTCGATGGCAATCATCGCTCCCAGGCCGCGAACATCACCGATTTCGCGATGTGTTTCGGCGATTGCCAGCAGCCCATCACGCAGGGTCTTGCCCAGCTCATTGGCTTTTTGCAGCAGGTTTTCCTGCTCGAAAATGTTCATCACCGCCAGCGCAGCGGCACAGGCAATCGGGTTACCGGCATAAGTGCCACCCAGACCGCCTGGGGGGATGGCGTCCATCACTTCGGCGCGTCCGGTAACACCTGCCAGCGGGAAGCCACCGGCGATGGATTTAGCGAAGGTGGTGATATCTGGCGCGACGCCCATCTGCTCCATGGCAAACAGCGTGCCGGTACGGCCCGCGCCGCTTTGCACTTCATCGGCAATCAGCATGATCCCGTGTTCATCACAAATTGCGCGCAGGCGTTGCATAAAGGCGGGGGAAGCGGCGTAAAAACCGCCTTCGCCCTGTACCGGCTCAATCACGATGGCGGCGACATCTTCCGGGGCGGCGTCGTTTTTAAAGATTCGATGGATGCTGGCGATAGCATCGTCTTCGCTGATACCGTGCAGAGCGCAAGGATACAGTGCGCGATAAACGTGGCCCGGCATTAGTCCCATTCCGGCAGAGTACGGATTGACTTTCCCGGTTAATGACAGGGTGTAGTGGGTACGACCGTGATAGGCGCCGCTAAAGGCGATGGTGCCGGTTCGTTTGGTGGCGGCTCGGGCAATTTTCACCGCGTTTTCCACCGCTTCAGAGCCGGTAGTGACCAGCAGCGTTTTCTTAGCAAAATCGCCCGGCACCTTCTTGTTCATGATTTCGCAAAGTTCCAGGTACGGCTCATAAGCCAGCACCTGGAAGCAGGTATGCGACAGCTTTTTCAGCTGAGCTTCTACCGCAGAGACAATTTGTGGATGCAGGTGACCGGTATTCAGCACCGCGATACCGCCAGCAAAGTCGAGGAACTCGCGGCCTTCAACGTCCCAGACCCGGCAGTTTTCTGCGCGTTCGGCAAAAATAGGGTGGATCTGTCCTACGCCACGAGGAACGGCATTGCTGCGACGTTGCATAAGTTCTTTATTGGTGCTCATCAGGTGTTCTCCAGTATTTGTTTTATTAAAGGCCAATGCACATATATTTGATTTCTAAGTAATCTTCGATGCCGTATTTAGAGCCTTCACGACCAAGGCCAGAAGCTTTAATTCCGCCGAATGGGGCGACTTCATTGGAGATGATGCCGGTGTTAATCCCGACGATGCCGTACTCCAGCGCTTCGCCGACGCGGAAAACGCGGCTTAAATCGCGGGCGTAGAAGTAAGCCGCCAGACCAAACTCGGTATCGTTGGCTTGTGCGATGACGTCAGCCTCATCTTTAAAACGAAATAGCGGAGCCAGCGGGCCGAAGGTCTCTTCTTTGGCGACCTTTGCGTTGTCAGGTACTTCCACCAGAATGGTGGGCTGGAAGAAGTTGCCGCCCAGCGCATGCGCCTTGCCACCCGTGATAACCCGAGCGCCTTTCTCCAGCGCATCTGCGATGTGCTCCTGCACTTTGGCAACCGCTTTCTCATCAATCAGCGGCCCGGTGGTGACGTTGGGCTCCAGGCCGTCGCCGAGGTGCAGCTTGCTCACGGCCTGCTGGAGTTTCTCAGCAAAACGTTCATACACGCCGTCCTGAATATACAGACGGTTGGCGCAGACGCAGGTCTGCCCGGCGTTACGAAACTTCGATGCCAGCGCGCCTTCCACCGCTTTATCGAGATCGGCATCGTCAAAGACGATAAACGGCGCATTGCCGCCCAGTTCCAGCGACACCTTTTTGATGTCTTTAGCGCATTGCTGCATTAACTGACGACCAATCTCGGTAGAGCCGGTAAACGACAGCTTGCGTACCAGCGGGTTGCTGGTCAGCTCGTTGCCAACTGCGCCAGCCGAGCCGGTGACGACGCTGAATACGCCCGCCGGGATCCCGGCGCGATTGGCCAGCTCCGCCAGCGCCAGCGCTGAGTAAGGCGTCTGGCTGGCCGGTTTGAGTACCATCGTGCAGCCTGCCGCCAGCGCCGGACCGGCTTTGCGGGTGATCATCGCCGAAGGGAAGTTCCACGGCGTAATCGCGGCGGTCACGCCGATAGGTTGCTTAATGACGATCAGGCGCTTATCGGCCTGATGACCTGGGATGGTGTCGCCGTAGATACGTTTGCCCTCTTCGGCAAACCACTCAATAAAGGAGGCGGCATAAATGATTTCACCTTTCGCTTCCGCCAGCGGTTTCCCCTGTTCGAGGGTCATCAGACGGGCGAGATCGTCCTGATGTTCAATCATCAGGTTAAACCAGCGGCGCAGAATATTCGCCCGCTCTTTGGCGGTCAGCGTCCGCCATGCGGGCAGTGCACGGTTAGCGGCTTCAATGGCCTCGCGGGTTTCATCCGCACCCATTTTCGGTACGCTACCTAACTGCTGACCATTTGCGGGGTTGGTCACCGCGATGGTCTCGCCGCTGTTGGCGTCACGCCAGTGGCCGTTGATCAATGCCTGCTGGCGAAACAAGGTTGGATCGTTAAGTTGCATGATTGCTTCCTGTCATAAAATGTTTAACGAGTGAATGCGGCGTGTAATGTTTCCACGCTACGTGCCGCACGCAGCGTGCGTCCGGGGTTGCTCTGGTTTTCCAGCAGCGCATGAACCTTGCTGACGATATGTGCGCCGATAGGGATTGCCGACGTCGCCGCCGGAGAGGGGGCATTGCAGGTATGAATTGAACGTGGCGTGGTGACAAACAGAAAGTCGTCGATCAACTTACCGTCAGGCGATACCGCCTGCGCACGTACGCCCGCGGGCCACGGCTGCAGATCTTTTTGCGTCAGGCTCGGGCAGTACTTTTGTACCAGCCGCAGATAGCCGCTTTTGCACAGTGAGTTTTTCATCTCACTAAGGCCGGAACGCAGGTTATTTTGCAGCACCCGGCGGATGCCGGAGGAACCTAATATCTCCAGCGTGTCGCTGAGGGAAATATCGCGTTTGCGATAACCTTCACGTTTAAACGCCAGTACTGCGTTAGGACCTACCGTTACGCTGCCGTCAATCATGCGGGTGAGATGAACGCCAAGAAACGGCATCGCCGGGTCGGGAATGGGGTAGATCAGATGGTTGACTATCTGGTTATGCTCTGGCGCCAGACGGAAGTATTCACCGCGAAACGGGCAGATGATAAAGCCGGGGTCGACGCCAAGCATTTTCACCAGTCGGTCAGCCATCAGCCCGGAGCAGCTAATCAGCGTCGCGCCCTCATATTCCTGACCCTGGCGGGTATGCACGATTACACCTGTAGCGTGTTCTTTCAGCGCGCTGACTTCGGCGTTGTAAATAATCTCACCGCCTCTGGCCTGAAAGATTTTCGCCATTGCAGCCGTCACTTCACGGTAGCTGACAATCCCGCTCGACGGGACAAAAATACCGCCCAGTCCGGTGATGTTCGGCTCACGCTCACGCAGTTCTTCAGCGTTCAGCCACTCGCGTTCTAATCCGTTGGCGGCGGTGCGATCCCATAAGGCGCGCATCCGCTCCATTTCCAGTTCAGAGGTGGCAACCAGCATTTTTCCGCAGACGTCATAGCGGATGTCGTTTTGGTCGCAAAAGGCTTTGGTAGCACGATTTCCGGCCAGGCAAAACTGTGCCTTCAGGCTGCCGGGGGTGTAATAAACCCCGGCATGGATCACGCCGCTATTGTGGCCCGTCTGGTGACAGGCCGGGCCGGACTCTTTTTCCAGCAGCGCAATTCTGGCGTCCGGATAGACATCAATCAGCTGCATGGCGGTCGACATGCCGATAATGCCGCCGCCAATAATCACAAAATCATACATCCGCTATTTTCCTTCGCGCTTACTGATGGGTCTGGTAGTGGTTGGTGGAGTAAGCAAAGTAACCACGCTGGCGCATCAGTTCACGGCGCAGATCAGGATGCGACGTAAAGCGATCGCGACCGTGCAGCCAGAACAGGTTGTTGATCAGCAGGAATTTGCCGACAGAAACCGGAACAGACAGGATGCTTTTGCTGGTTTCCAGCGCGTCTGAGAGATCGCTCAGCCAGACACCTTCTTCATAGTCTTTTGGCTGGACGAACTGATCGATGTAGCGCATGACCGGGCGACCCTGTTGGTCGACGTCAAACACCGGATGAAACACGTCCTGGCTGACGTTTTTGCTTGGTGGCGCGGCGAAGCGCATAGCGCGGCGTGCCAGCGGATGGGTGAAGTACTGATCCAGATGTTCCCAGTCATCAAGGTGCAGCAGCAGTGAGTTACCGCCGGTCATGTTCTGCTCGTCGATCTTCATCATCAACACGTAGTCGGTGATTTCTTCGAGGTAGGTTCCGTCGTTATGCAACTCCATTACACGGTGCGGCTGGCGCAGATAGCTGTCTGAGTTATCAACGTTTTTAACCACAAAACGCGCATAGTACTGACCGCTCATCGCATCAAAATTGGAGCGTCCGATAAGATGTGCGACTGCCGTTGCCAGCTTGACCATCTCTTCTGCTTGCGCCACGTCATCAACACCCACGGCGTTGATCAGTAGTGCGCCTTCAGCACGATCCAGCAGCGTTTTCAGCAGCAGAGGCTGCAACTGATTACCGCACAAATCGTCGAGGATTTTGCTCACTTTAAATCGCAAGAAAGATTTGTATTCCAGTGCCTGCACCGGCCACTGTGCCACAGCTTGCAGAAATTGCTCCGTAGTCTCGGCGGAGAAAGTCAGTTCCAGCAGGCGTGGAGACTGGGCTGATGGTTTCAGCGTGAAACCGCTGTAGTGCTGGGCTGGATCTTCAGCGTTCGGTTTTACGGCAGTCAGTGCGTTCATCAGAATCGATCCTCTCAGTAGATTGTCAGGGAGACATGGCGATGCTCGTTTCGTAGCCATAAATTAAAAATATCTACATTTTTGAAAAGTGCGCACAAAATGGACTGCTTTGTTTGTTATTTGTGATCAAAAGCAACAATTATTTAACAATATAAAAGGTGAGGGTAAGTGTGATGCAGGGAAGAAAATCAAGAAGGGAATGTTTTAAAACAATGAGTTAATAATGCTGCCGCTGATAAAGGATGCAGCGGCAGCAAAATATCAGTAGCCGACTTTATAGACGCGACCAGTTTGTATGCCTTCCACGCTGCGGCGAAAAGCATTTGCCACCGTAGCGGCGGGCACGCTTTCAAAACCAGGGAAGAAACTATCGTAAGCGTCGGCGGATTCGCTCAGCACGGTGGGACTGATCAGATTAATGCGAATTCCGCGCTCTAATTCGCAGGCAGCAGCGCGAACAAAACCTTCCAGCCCGGCATTGACGGTTGCAGCGCTTGCCCCTTGCGCAATCGGCTCATGAGCGATGATGCCGCTGATAAGCGTAATTGAACCGCCATCATTCAGATAGTGTTGCCCGGTTAATGCCAGCCGCACCTGACCTAACAGCTTATCCTGCAACCCCTGATTAAACTCGTTGTCGGTCATTGTCGACAACGGGCCAAAGAACAGGTTGCCGGTGGCGGACACGATCGCATCTACCCGACCGATTTTTTCAAACAACGCCTGCACGCTCTCCTGAGAAGTGATATCAACCAGGTAATCACCCTGTGTGCGGCCCACGCGAACAACGTCATGTGTACGGCTCAATACTTCTGTGACTGCGCGACCGACTGTGCCGCTGGCACCAATAACGACGATTTTCATAACCACCTCCTGAATAGTGTGAGCCACCATTCTTTAATGAAAATTAAATCAGATAAACTGGCTAAAAGTTAGATGATTGCTAACCAGAGGTTTGTAATATGGACAAGTTGCGCGGCATGGAAACATTTATCGCCGTGGTGGAGAGCGGTAGCTTTACCGGCGCGGCAACGCGACTGGAGATGTCGGCGGTAATGGTGGGGAAATATATCGCCCAGCTTGAAGTTCAGCTCGGTACGCGTCTGCTGGAGCGTAATACCCGTCGCCAGAGTTTGACCGATGCCGGGCGGGTTTACTTTGAAGAAGCCAGACGAGTATTGGAGCAGGTGGCAATAGCTGAAAGCTCGGTAGAGCGCTTGCGGCTGGTACCTGCTGGCACGCTGCGCATCAGCGCACCAACCTCATTTGGCGCATGTGTGGTATCGCCGTTGGCTGCTGCTTTTTTACAGACCTGGCCGGAGGTACGTCTTGAACTGGATCTGACTAACCGGATGGTTGATCTGGTAGATGAGGGTGTGGATCTGGCGATCCGGATTGGTGATATTCATCAGACTGATGTAGTGGCGAAATACCTGTGTCCGTACCGTATGGCGATCTGCGCCTCACCGGAGTATCTGGCCCGTCACGGTACGCCCCGAACGCCGGCAGATCTGGTGGATCATTTGTGTTTATCCCACACGGTGTGGACGGCCCGCAACGAATGGAAGCTGCCGGGCGTGGAGGGGGAGGTCAGATGGAAACGCGATGCGATCCTGCGTTGTAACGATGGCCACGGCCTGCGTATGGCGGCGGTCGCAGGGGCGGGTCTGCTGTTGCAGCCCGAGGTTTTACTGGCCGAAGAACTCACAAGTGGCAGGTTGGTTCGGGTACTGGAGGGCTTTACACCTGAACCGCGCCCGATACATCTGCTGTGGCGGCAGGATTTACGCCCGCTGCCAAAGCTGACGCAGTTTGTCGAGCATGTCCTGGCAGGAACTCAGGGTTTACGCTCAAAATAAAAATGTCGGATGGCGCTGCGCTTATCCGGCCTACAGTGGCGATCAATCGTAGGCCGGATAAGGCGCGTCATTTTACTAACCGATGTCCACCTGCGGCTTGTTGTGGCGCTTACGGATCAGACGCAGCACGGGTGGGATCACGATAACCATCACTGCCAGTACCAGCAGTACTTTTGCCACCCCGCTTGCCCACAGAATATCTATGTTGCCATTACTGATAGACAGCGCGCGACGCAGATTCTGCTCCAGCATTTCCCCCAGTACAAACCCGAGAATCAACGGTGACATCGGGAAGTGCATTTTTCGCAGTATGTAGCCCAGTACGCCGAGGGCGACCATCAGCACCAGATCGAAAGTGGTACTGTGGACTGCATAAACGCCTACTGCGGAGACTGCGGCAATGGCCGGAACCAGGAACCACAGCGGAATGGTTAGCATGCGGGTAAACAAACCTATCAGCGGAATGTTCATCACCAGCAGCATCACGTTAGCAATCAGCAGCGCTGCAATCAGCCCCCAGACGATATCTGGTTGCTCGGTGAACATTGCCGGGCCTGGCGTGATGTTGTACAGCGTCAGCGCACCCATCATCACCGCTGTGGTACCGGAGCCAGGCACACCGAGCGTCAACATCGGAATAAAGGATCCGCAGGCCGAGGCGTTGTTCGCCGCTTCTGGTGCGGCAACGCCACGAATATCCCCTTTACCAAAGCTGTCGCTGTTACCGCTGAGTTTTTTCTCAGTCATGTAGGTGATTGCGCTGGCGATGGTCGCCCCGGCGCCTGGTAGCACACCGACAAAAAAGCCAATCACCGACGAGCGAAGTGTCGCGCCCACACACTGCATACCTTCTTTGGCGTTAAACAACATGCGGCCTGTTTTACGCACCAGCGTCTGGCCACTGCTGGTATGTTCCAGCATTAACAGTATTTCTGAGACAGAGAACAACCCAATCACCACCACGATAAACTGCACGCCGTCGGAGAGATGGACACTGTCAAAGGTGAAGCGATAGACCCCGGTGTTGGCATCTACGCCGACGGTCGCAAGGCCGAGACCGATTAGCGCTGCCAGAAATGATTTCAGTGGGTTTTGCGCCATCATGCTGCCGAGGCAGGCAATGGCGAAGACCATTAAGGCAAAGTATTCTGCCGGACCGAAAGCCAGCGACCATTGCGCTAACGCCGGGGCAAACAGAATGATGCCACCGATAGCGATAAGTGAGCCGAAAAAGGAGCTGACCGCCGAGATAGAGAGCGCCACGCCGCCGCGCCCTTGCTGCGCCATCGGGTAGCCGTCAAGCGCGGTCATAATGGCGGCTGCATCGCCGGGAACATTGAGCAGAATCGAGGAGATGCGCCCGCCGTATTCACAGCCGATATAAACAGTGGCCAGCAGGATCAGCGCAGATTCTGCTGGCAGATGCAATGCGAAGGCCAGCGGCAGCAGGATCGCCACGCCGTTGATGGGCCCGAGGCCCGGCAGCAGCCCAACGATGGTGCCAACAAAACAGCCGATCAAGGCGATAACCAGGTTTTCCGGCGTCATCGCCACCGCAAAGCCCTGAGAAAGATATATCCAGGTATCCATCGTTTCTCCGTTAACCCAGCCAGGCGCCGAGTGGTAAGGTGACGTCAAGCAGCCGATCGAAGGCATACCACAGAAGAATGCCGAGGACAGAGCCTGAAATACCCGCAGCCGGAATGGTGGCACCGAACAACATGCCAATCACCACGGTGAGAATGGCGGTGGCGATCGGAAAGCCCAGCCATTCAAACCCCCAGGCGTACATCAACAGAACAATCACCATCGTGAGCAGTTTTTGCAGCACGTGGCGGCGAGGCCAACTGATGGTGTCCGGGTGACGCAACAGCAGCGCCACGGCGCACAGGAGCATCAGGCTGATAATGCCAAGTGGAAAGGGACGCGGCCCAACCGGTTCATAACTGTATTCGCTGCTGATTTGCCAGGCTATGAACAGCCCGGCGATACAGAGCAACAGCCAGATACCCGCAAAAATACGATCGCTCATCATCAATGTCCCTGCGGTTATTTAGCCAGGCCGAAGGCTTTCGCCTGCTCACGATAATCGGTGACCTGCTTCTTCACGTAATCGTCGAGCTGCTTGCCGCTCATGTTGAATTCGAACAGACCGCGCAGTTCGCGCTGCTTTTTAAACTCATCGGTCTGCTGGAGCTTGTTAAATGCTTCAACCCACCACCGATATTCAGCATCGCTGACTTTTGGTCCGACGTAGAAGCCACGGATGATCGGCCACACGAGGTCATAGCCCTGCTCTTTAGCTGTAGGGACATTTGCCAGTTGGCCAGGCAGACGTTCGTCAGAGAACACTGCCAGCACACGGATCTTGTCGCCGCTGAGATAGGGCACCATTTCGCTGAGATCCCCAGACACTACCTGCACATGATTTCCCATCAGCGCAGTCACCGGCTCGCCGCCGCCTTCAAACGCCACGTAACGCATCTTGTGCGGATCGACGTTGGCTTTTTGTGCCAGCAGCGCTGACTTCATCCAGTCCTGACTGCCGATAGAAGCACCAGCACCAATCACCACGCTGTTGGGATCTTTCTCCATGGCCGTCAGCAGATCTTTCAGCGTTTTCCACGGTGAGTCGTTGCGTACGGCAATCATGCCGTAATCAGTTCCCACGCTTGCCAGCCAGCGCACATCATCGACGCCATAGCGACCAAACTTGCCCTGCGACAGGTTCAGCAGCGAGCCGCCAGAGAAGGCCACCACGGTTCCCGCCTCGGCAGGGCGTTGCGCGACGATGGCGTTATAGGCTACCGCGCCCACCCCGCCGGGCATGTAGGTCACGCGCATCGGTTTTTCGATAGCACCCGTTTCCATCATGCTCACCTGAATCAGCTTACAGGTGAGGTCGAATCCCCCGCCGGGTTTCGCCGGAGCGATACATTCAGTGCGTGAGGGGGCTTGTTCAGCCAGAACAGCGGTACTCATCAGTAACATGCTTGCAGTAAGGGTACGAAGTAATTGTTTTTTCATTATTTATCCTCGCGCCGGGCGATCGGAGTTTCGGGTACGAAAGAAGATTTTTGTGATTATGTGAGCCGATGTGTAGCAGTTCGGTTGCATGATTGTTAAAACATTAACCTTTCAATTCCCTTTCAATGCGGCAGAAACTTTACAGGATGTGATATGCGTCTCTTATTAGCGGAAGATAACCGTGAATTGGCTCACTGGCTGGAGAAAGCGCTGGTACAAAACGGTTTTGCTGTCGATTGCGTCTTTGATGGGCAGGCCGCCGATCATCTCTTGCATAGCGAAACGTATGCGTTGGCGGTTCTGGACATCAATATGCCGGGGCTGGATGGTCTGGAAGTCGTTCAGCGACTGCGCAAACGCGGGCAGACGCTCCCGGTTCTGCTGCTGACGGCGCGTAGCGCAGTGGCTGACAGAGTGAAGGGGCTGAACGTCGGGGCCGATGATTATCTGGCGAAGCCGTTTGAAATTGAAGAGCTTGATGCGCGACTGCGGGCACTGCTGCGACGTAGCGCAGGCCAGGTGCAAGGTATACAGCAACTGGGGGAACTGGCATTTCATGATGAAGGTTATTTTCTGTTGCAGGGGCAGCCGCTGGCGCTCACGCCGCGTGAACAGGCGCTGCTGACGGTGTTGATGTACCGGCGATTACGCCCGGTTTCGCGCCAGCAACTGTTTGAACAGGTCTTCAGTCTGAGCGATGAGGTCAGCCCTGAAAGCATTGAACTGTATATCCATCGCCTGCGTAAAAAACTGCAGGGGAGCGATGTGAGGATCGCGACGTTGCGCGGCCTGGGTTATGTGCTGGAGTGCTGTGATGAAGTGGGTTAAGCCCCAGTCGCTGTACCTGCAGTTATTAATGTTTCTTGGCTTGCCGCTGTTGCTGCTGTGGGGACTGTCGGCGTTTAACAGCTACGTTAGCGCTCTACAGGCAGCGACGCAGGCGTATGACCGGACGCTGCTCTCATCGGCCAGAACGGTGTCTGAGCGACTTGTGGTTCGTAATAAACAGCTCGAAGTCAATGTGCCATGGGTGGTGCTGGACAGCTTTGAACTGAACATGAATGACAGGCTGTATTACAAAGTGGTTGATCCGGCGGGGAAGGTGATTTCCGGCTATGACGATTTACCTGCGATGCCGCCAGCTACATCGCGCACCCGGCTTTATCCGGCGCTGGCGTGGTTTTATCACACTGAGTATCGCGGGGAGGCTATCCGCGTGGCGCGTCTTCTCCAGCCGGTGAACGAAGGGGGAATCGTTGGTATGGCGGAGATTTATGTCGCTGAAACGCTGCAATCGCGGCGCTATCTGGCGGGGCAACTGCTCTTTTCCTCATGGGTTTCTCAAGGGTTGCTGGTGTTACTGACGCTGGTGCTGGTCGGCTGGCTGCTTCGTCGGGTATTACGCCCCATGCGCCAGCTGTCATCATTGATGGTACGCCGTGAACCGGGGCTGTTGACGCCGTTGCCGGAGCTGCTGCCATGGTCGGAAACCCGTCTGCTGATTGTGGCATTCAACCGCTATATCGACCGGCTACGCGCGCTTATTTCGCGTCAGGAACGCTTTAGCGCAGATGCATCTCATCAGCTTAAAACTCCGCTGGCGGTGCTTAAAACCCAGGCGGCGGTAGCCCTCGCCAGCCCACAGCCGCAGCAGTGGTATGAGAGTTTACAAGCGATGAGTTCGACGCTGGATAGCACCATTCAACTGACAGAAAGGCTACTGCAGCTTTCCGCGGTAAAGCGTAAGGAGCAGGGGGAAAGACATTTTTCACCGGTCAATCTGTATGAGGTCGTGCAAACCAGCTGTTTTACTCGTCTGGCGCAGGCGCGCAGTAAAGCCATCGATCTGGGTTATGAAGGTGAACAGGACGCAGTATGGATTGAAGGAGATGAGGTTCTGCTTGGTGAGCTGTGCGGGAATCTACTGGATAACGCGCTGAAATATACGCCAGCGCAGGAAATAGTCACCGCCAGACTACTACGAGAAGGGGAAGCGGTGGTGCTGGTGGTTGAAGACAGCGGTCCCGGTATTGATGATGATCGGATGCATCAGGCGCTGTTGCCGTTTCATCGCCTGGATAATGTCGGCAATGTTCCCGGAGCGGGTATCGGTCTGGCGCTGGTGAATGACATCGCGCGTTTGCACCATACGCGTCCACACCTGTCTCGCAGTGAGACGTTAGGAGGGTTGAGCGTACGGGTACGGTTTTTGAGCGTATCGTGCTAAGAAAGAGATACAGATGCTGTTTATCGTCTGTCTGTACCCCTGGTCTTTCAAGCTGCCTCAATGCACTCGAAATCTATTGGGTATATATTCCAATTAATTAACTTTATTATTAATTAGAATTTTAATGGTTTCATTTTGTTATTTATTGGATGGATGTGTGGAGAATATTTTTATAACTCTCTCTGTGTTGAGCATTAACTTAGCAGTAATGGTGGGCAAAAAAGGAAAAACAGATGATATTTATCATACATAAGTGGGTATTCCATAGTCTATGGATTGTTATCTGTCAATAGTCGCTTTGTTGCTAATAATCATTTTTTTTGATAATGATAATCAAGTGCTGATATTTTTAATAACCTTAAAAATCATATAAATACATACTATCAATGGAGCCAGAGTCACATTGTGTAGCATTATTTTTTACATTTACTGACAATGTACCATTGCGTTTTTTTGACTTGTGATATAATTAGCAACATGAAAAGAGCAAAAAATAATTAAAGATCAATAGATAATAGGCTGGGATATGCTGAAAAATTCGCTAAAGATTAGCAGTCAAGGATACCCAGTATTTATAAAACTGGTCGATTTTATTGTTATCAACTTAACGTTGATTGTTAGCGCACATCTGTTGAATATGGCGCCATTTAAGACAGTTGCTATTTTGAGTGTTCTTTTTTCTACCTTTTTTCTGCTGTTTGCTGAATATACTAAAATGTATCAGCAAAAAATAAAGACCATTGGCTTACGTAATCAAAAACGACTGCTTTCTTGTACCTTGCTGGCGATTATTTCTATTGAGATAGTCAGCGTTGCGGTGGCTGAACCTCAGACATTAGGATACTTAAGTAAACTGGACAACCCAGTTTGTTCAGCTATTATTTTTTGGTATCTCTTTCCCTTACCTTTTTTATATTACATTCGTTTTTTCATTTTTAAATATTCAACCAAGAAAAATGTTCGCGTAGCGATTATTGGTCTTACCGATAATGGCCTCGCTGCAGAAAATGCATTGATGAATGAATATTCCAATATCCAATTAGATTTGGCCTTTTATGATGAACGCAGCTTATCCCGCTGCGGTGATTTTGTTAACAGAATTAAAAGCCCCTTTAGAGGGCCGGTGATCAACCTGGTTGAAGAGGCTAAACTGGGAAATATAGATGAAATCTATATTGCGTTGCCGATGGTGGCGCTACAACGTATTCGTCATTTTTTGGCCATGATGTCTGATACCACGGTTGATACCTATATTGTGCCTGATTTTTATACTTACAGTAACAATATGTCTAAGTTGAGATCTATCCATAATCTGCAAACTATCGGTATCTTTAGTTCCCCGTTTGAAGGGGCCGGATCGTTTATTAAGCGGGCTGAAGATTTGGTGCTGGGCAGCATTATTATGGTGATGATCTCTTCGCTAATGTTAGCGATCGCTATTGGTATCAAACTCACTTCACGTGGGCCAGTATTTTTTAAACAAGACCGCTATGGTTTGAGTGGGCAAAAAATTAAAGTCTGGAAGTTTCGCTCTATGCGGGTAATGGAGAATTCCGACACGGTGATTCAGGCCACGAAGAACGATCCGCGAGTGACGAAATTTGGTAGTTTTTTGCGTCGAACGTCGCTTGATGAGTTACCTCAGTTTATTAATGTGTTGCAAGGCAGCATGTCGATTGTGGGTCCAAGACCGCATGCGGTTACGCATAATGAGCAATACCGTAAGCAGGTAGAAAATTACATGATCCGCCATAAAGTTAAGCCTGGGATCACTGGCCTCGCGCAAATTAACGGGTTTCGTGGGGAAATTGATGCGCTCTACAAGATGGAAAAACGCGTTCAGTATGATATCGAATACATTCAAAACTGGTCGTTATGGCTGGATATAAAAATTATTATTAAAACTATTTTCAAAGGATTTGTCGGTAAGAATGCATACTAAATTAATAGTTATTACCGGAATCGTGATATCGCAGTCCGCATGGGCTGATTTAACACCGAAATCACACATTGGCTTTGCCGGGATCGACTTCCAGGGCAAGGTTGCTGTGGACTACGGTTATGATGATAACGTGACTTATCAGCCACATAACAGTGATGCTATTGGTTCCTCATTTCAGAGCGCAGCGCCAGTGCTGAGTATGATCGGAGAGCGCGGTCAGGATAAGTATTTACTGATGTATTCCGGCGATTACCGTAACTATTCAAGCGATTCCGCTGATAACTACAACGATCATTTTTTCCGTTTTAACGGTGCCTGGCGTTATGGGCAAATGCACGGTTTAACTCTCAATCTGGAAGATTCTCTTGGGCATGAAAATCGTGGTCGTGATATCACTGAAGGTTTTCTGCCGGGCCAGTTTCGGCAGTACGGAATTACATCTCCGCTGACGACAAATTTTATCAACAGTGAATTACGCTATAGCTACGGTGCGCCAGATGGACGTGGTAAAGCGGAGTTGGCGTTGTTATATAAAAAACTGACTTTCGGTAACACGCAGGATACGCAAGATACCAGTGAGGATTTTTACAATTACATCCTTGATCAGGAATGGCATGAAAATAGCCTGGTTGCAGAGATTTTTGATCAATACACATCCAGAACGCGTTTTCGCTATAGTTTTATTACTAACCAACGTCACTATGATAACAACTCAGAAAAAGACAGTAATGAATATTATTTGCTTTACGGTCTGAAATCGCAGCTGACGGGGAAAACCAATGTCGATATGAATATCGCCTGGTTGTACAAAACATTTGAAAACAGCCCAAACTCGCATGATTTTAATGGTCTAAACTGGGATATTAAGGGAGAGTGGAAACCGTTAAAACAGTCTGTTTTTACCGCTCGTACCGCGCAAAGCATTAAAGACCCATCGGAAGTTGGGGGGTATATTTTAGTGACTGAGTATGGGGTTTCTTACCAGCATTTTTGGTTAGGTGAACGCTTTTCAACCATTCTCGACTATGCCTACACCATGGAAGACTATAAGAAACAAAACAAGGACCGACATGATAAAAATGGTGTCTTCAGTGTAACCATGAGCTATGACTACACACCGTCTGTTAATTTTGAGATTAAATATCAGTTAGATACATTAAATTCGAATAAGGATACTGACTCGTTCTTTATCGGTCCCAATGACAATCAGGAAGTCATAAGAACGTTAGGTTATGATAATTCGATGATTATGCTTAAAGCTAAGGTTCAGATCTAAAATGAAAATAATAGAACTGTGCGCGTTTTTTCTATTCAGTATCCTGTTGGTCGGATGCGCAACGTCCAGACCACCATTAACGGACGATCCTGCTGTCACCTCAGAGGATTACCGACTTGGTGCCGGGGATACTGTCAATATCGTTGTTTACGGGGAACCGGAGATGACGATGAAGTTTATTGTGGATAAGAGTGGCTCAATAAATTTCCCCTATATTGGCGTACTCGCATTGAAAGACAAAACGCCTGAACAGGTGAGTGCGGAATTATCTCAACGTTTACGCAATGGTTATATGGTTAATCCTATGGTGACCGTAAGCATTGCTGAATTCCGTAAATTCTACGTTTCAGGTGAAGTGAAAAGCCCGAATGCATTCGCTTATGAGCCGGGACTTACCGTAGAAAAAGCTATTGCCCAGGCGGGGGGATTTACTGACCGTGCAGACCGCAAAGATATCAACATTCGACTGGCTGGTAGCAATCAGCTCCTTGAGAATGTCGATTTAACGCACTCTGTTCGTCCTGGGGACGTCGTGATTATTGGCATGGGGTTCTTCTAACGATGAAACTATCTATAGTGGAAAACGGCAAGAAAAGAGAGAACTCAGTCGATTTCTCACGCTTTGCCAAAGAACTTAAAAAGAATGCCTGGAAAATCGCACTTGCCGGTATCGTTGCGGGGGCGGTGGCCTATCCATTAATCAGCATGATGTCATCAAAGTATGTTTCGACGGCGACTGTGCTGATTAAGGCCCAGGCTGATAATGTTTCGCCGTTTCCACAGGTTGATGGTTTTGATTCAACGCGCAGTGGCTACTACGAAACCCAATATGCTCTGATGCAGTCACGAATCATTCTGGAGCAGGCTGTGCGCGATCTGAAGTTGGATGAAAATCCGGACTTCAATGGTGAGAAATCGGGTACTGGCGGGGCTGACAGCAGTGAGAGTCGGCAGTTGAGGGGCGAACAGGCGCTGAAGACGTTGTCGAAAGACCTGAAGATCGTCGGTATTCGCACGACTAATCTGGCGTCCATTTCCTATGAATCTACCTCTCCGCAGCTTTCGGCTGAGATAGCCAATGGCGTGGCTCAGGCTTTTATCAACTACACCGTTGAGCAAAAGCGCGAGAAAGCAGAGAAAGCGAAAGAGTTAAATGCTGCAAAGATGGAAGAGGTGCAGAAGTCAATTGCTAAACAAAAAGCGGAGATGGATGACTACCTGAAAAATGCGGGGCTATTAACGTTCCGCGGTATTGATGGTTTTGAAACAGAGCAATTAAGTATTGTAACCAATCGTCTGGCAGATGCGACTCAACGTCGTGTCGCCGCGGAATCTGTTTATAACGAAGTGAATGGTCGCGGAAAGTCTTCCGGGGATATCATTTCTCTGCCCTCTGTTTCTGACCATGCACAGATTCAGGATTTACGTATTGCACTGATTCAGGCACAGCGCGTGCTGTCTGAACAGAGAAAATTGTATGGGCCTAAGCACGCAACCATCTTAAAAGCAGAAGCCGACGTTCAGTCGATTCAAAATCAAACGCAACGGGTACTGGGTGAACTGAAAGCTGGGTTACGTCAGCAATATCTGGCTGCGGTGACAGATGAAAATAACTACCGGCAGCAGTTGGCGCAGCAGAAAGAGATATTCCAAAAAATGGCGTCAAAACGGGATATCTACAACAGCCAAAAACTGTCACTGGATAAAATGGAAGATCTGTATAAAACGCTTTACCAGCGTACTCAGGAGTTGTCGCTTTCCGGCGTAAATGCTGACGCGGTGCTGTATGATCCTGCAGTTCCTCCGCTAAAGCCTGCTAAGCCGAATAAGTCGTTACTGCTGGTGATGATTGTCATGCTGGTGGTCGTTTTCAGCATTATGTATTTCATCGTTAAAGTGGCAATGGATAATTCGATTAGCACCCTTAGCCGGATGAAAAAACGCCTTAATATCGAACCCTTGGGTGAGATCCGTCGTTTCATCGGTATAACGGGACGAGCACAGGTTCGCGACCTGATCCTCAAGAACCCGTTGAACGCCGATATTATTCACGGTATTCGCACGCGGATAATGTTAGATAACCGCGCGTTACAGACGGTCGCGATGGCATCGGCGGAGCATGGTGAAGGGCGCTCTCTGTTAGCTAATCTGCTGGCGAGTTCATTTAGCTTCGATCAGAAAACACTGCTTATTGATGCGGACTTCTTTAATCATGATGGTCTGTCTACTGAGCTTGCTACCCCGGCATCGGCTGGCATGGCGGAACTACTGCGGGGTGAAGCCGTACTGGAAAATACGCGTATTAAGATTAATGAGAATCTTGATTTTATTCCGCACGGCAAGGCCACGATCTCCTCTTTATTGATGCTGTCGTCTGAACGTGTTGAACCCTTAATGCGCGAACTCAAGTCGCAATACCAGCGCATTATTATTGATGTTGCCGCGGTGAATCAGAGCCAGGATATCCAACTGCTTAAACGGGCGGTTGACGGCGTTGTTTTCATCGTGAAAGCCGGGAGTGGTTCAGCGGAGACAATTGCCAGCGCGCTGGATAAGATTGAAGATAATCAGGGCGTTGTGATTGGCGCGGTATTAAATGCGGTCGAGGAAAAGAATCTTGAAACGCAAGAGGGACTGCGTTCACTGAACTTTAATACTGACCAACTGATGACTACGCCAGGTCGTGTATGAGTCTACTGAAGAGTGCTTCCACGATAGCCGGTTCATCAGTCATCTCGCAGTTGATTGGTGCGCTGTCTATCTGGTTGATCTCACACAAGTATGATATGGCTGAGGTTGGGCTTTATGCGCTCAACTACAGCATTGCGGTGGTTGGGGCACAGGTGTGTACCTTTGCCTCACAGCTGTTGATTCCTAAACAGCAGGATGAGGACCTGGCGCAAAATGTGGTGTTTTGTCTGCTGCAAAGTGCGGTAATTGCGCTGCCGTATGCCGCATTAACAGCATGGTTATTTCATCAGAACGTCCTGTTTCTCTATTTGCTGTCGCTTTCAAATGCGTGGGTTTTAATATCAGAGAATTTGTCACTGCGGACGGCAAATTTTTCTTTTCTGATATTTCAGCGAATTTCTGTCTCAGTGGTAGTGGTGCTCTCAGTGCTGCTCACTCATCATGTACAGATGTTCTACTGGTCGTGGGCATGTGCGATGATGCTGCTGACGACGAGCTGCATTTTACATTCGTTTGATATTCGTTCAGTGACTGTTAAGCATCTGCGCCCATCCAGTAACCTGCTATTTTTTAAACAGCATATTCATCACATCACTAAGGTCGGGAGTGCCGAGGTGTTGGCGATGGCAAGCAGCAACTTGCCGATCATGTTAATTAACTTCTGGTTCTCGGCGCTGACAGCGGGCTATTTTTCAGTCGTCAGTCGGTTCTGTCTGGCACCCGTCGTGATCATCGGTAATGCAGTACGCAATACGATTTTCTCAAAGTGGTCTATGGATTTCCGGAATAACACCTTTAATTATCAAGAGTATACTAAAGTAAGGATGCTGCTTTTGGTTCTTGGGGTTGTTTGCACTCTCGGGGTGTTTATTTTCTATCCGATTGTGATGCGGCTTGGTTTTAGCGAAGACTGGATTAACTCTATTGAGACTTCGCGCTACATGTTGCCCTATTTGTTTCCGGCGCTGGCGATCAGCCCTTTGACGGTGATTGAGCTGATATTTGGTTCCCATCGCTATTTTCTCAGGATCCAGCTTGAACAGCTGGCCATTGTGTTGATTGCTTTTGTTGTGACGCCTTATTTTTATCATGACTATGCAGCGTCAGTAATATTATTTTCTTCACTGACCTTTATTCGTTATACGTTCATTTATCTCAAAATGAACAAACGTGCCAATCTCCTGAAAGACAAGCCGGTGATATTATGACATTGAATACCGGATATTATTTACAGGCCTATACCTTTATTACGTTGATACTGTGTGGTCTGGTGCAGTATTTCACTGGTATGCAGTCGGTGCTGTGGATCCCATTTTTTCTGACGCTGCTGATGGTCGGATTAATGGTCATGCAGACACGGGATGCCCCGCTGCAACTGGATGCGCAGGAAACCATAATCCTGGCACTGTATTTCTCTTTTCTGGTGCTGGCCGGGGCCTCAACTCTGCTCCAGGGGGGAGTAACCGTCGCGATTGTCGCGTTTAAAAACGAAATTGCGTTGTCGCTGGTGATGATCTGTTTGCTACTGGGATTTTGCCGGGAATCGCAGATTTATCGGGCCACGCGATATTTGTATTGGGTGTTTTACGTACAAATTCCGGTAATGATATATCAGGTGTTACTGGTGGTTCCTCAGCGCGTTGCTCAGCGTGGTGAAGATGAAAAATGGGACTCCGTAGTGGGTACATTTGGCGGCGACCCAATGGGCGGCGGGAATACAGCAGCAATGGGGTTGTTTTGCCTGTTAATCATGTTGCTAAAACTCTCGGAGTATAAGCACGGGCTGACGACGTTTAAATCTATGGCGCTGCATATTGTGCTCGGGCTAGGGTTATGCATCATTGGTGAAGTGAAGTTTGTCATCCTGCTTTCACCTCTATTCCTGGTATGGGTATGGCTCTCCCCGAGCTATGTTAAAGACGTCAGTAAGATTAACTTCAAGACGTTGATTTTGATCGTAGCGGGTATGCTATTGCTTATCTGCCTGTCGGTTGTGATTCTTGCCTGGTACTATACTTCGGCTTTTGGCGCCGACCCAACGAAAAGCTCATTGAGCATTTTCATCGATTCTCTGAGCTATATTTTTGACCCAAACTACGTCATGTCTACCGGTGAGTTGGGGCGCTTTACGACGTTTCTGTTCTGGCTAAAAAATAACGATCTGTGGGGGCTGTCGGGCACGTTATTTGGCTACGGACTTAATGCGACAAACAGCGGAAGTACAGTCTCCCCTGGGTTTTTGAATATTGTTTATAACTTAATTCTCGATTCCACTTCTCTGAGTATGCTTCTTTGGGAAATTGGTGTCATCGGCACACTGCTTTTTATTAGTCTGTTTATTTATATTCTGAAAGTGTGCCAGCCAAAACCATTGCTGGTGCTTGAGCAACTGGACAAGCAGGATCTCCAGTTGTTGAGCTTCGCGCCAGCGTTCAACGCTTTTGCTATTAGTTGTTTAATCAGCTTACCTTACAGCCAAATACTGATGATAACGCCGATGTTACAGTTCCTTTTTTATTTGTCACTGGGCTCAAGCTTAGTGATTCGTCGAACCGTTCTTCGCAGCGCAGGGGGATGGGATGGACAATAAACCATTTATTTCAGTAAGTATTAAGACTCTCAACGAATCAAAAGGTATTGAGAAAACGATCGATAGTATCCGGCGACAGCTCGTAGGCTACCCACATAAAATTATTGTTGCCGATAGCCTGTCGACCGATAACACCCAGCAACTGGCGGTAAATAAAGGGGTGACGGTGGTGTCATTAACCGATCCTGGCGATCGCTGCTGCGGTGTGGGGCATCAACTGGGTTATCTTTTTAGTGAAGGAGATTACCTGTTGCTGATGGATGGCGATATGGAGCTGGAAGAAGGATTTATCGATCGGGCCATCGCATTTTTACAGGCTGAACCGGAATATGCGGGTGTTGCCGGGACCGTAGAAATGGATGATGCCGTTAACTATGAATTTAAATCCCGTAAGCAACGAATTAATCAAATTTATCCCATTGGGGATTGCGATCATTTAGGTGGCGGTGGGTTGTATCGCCGTTCTGCGATAGAAAAAATAGGCTATCTGACAAACCGGAATTTACATGCTTATGAAGAGGCTGAGTTGGGTCTGCGCATTACTGGCGCAGGTTACAAACTGCGTCGTCTGGATATTCCGTATTTTAGCCATACTTCACATACCATGCCGACGTTTAAGATGCTGATGCATCGGTGGAAAACAAGGTATTACCAGGCGCCAGGCGAGCTGTTGCGCTGTAGCTGGGGGAAACCCTGGTTTATGGGGGCACTAAAAATAGTCAGGAATGAGGCCGTATTTGCCCTCTATCTTATTTTGTTGTTCGCTGCACTGCTCACTCTTAACGGTAAAGTCATGGCGGTTGCACTTCTGCCATTACTGGTATTTACCCTGTTGAAAATAGTGAAAAACCGCTCGCTAAGCGATGGGTTACAAAGCGTAATAAATATGGTTGTTCGTTCAGCGGGGTTGCTCAAAGGGTGTATTTATCCGGTACGCGATCCGCTGACTCCGCCCAACAGTAAAATCATTCATGAATAAACAGGGCAGATGTGATGAAAATTTTATTGGTTAACAAGTTTTTCTTCATTAAGGGTGGGGCGGAAACGGTTTATTTTCAGGAACGAAGCATGCTGAAAAAAGCTGGCGTGCAGGTGATTGATTTTTCCATGCAGCATGAAAAGAATTTCCCTTCTGATTATGCGGATTTTTTCGTCGGTAATGTGGATTATCATAAAGACAGTAGTCTTCTGGGCGGTATCAAAACGGCAGTTAGCTTTATTCATAACGCTGAAGCCTGTAAAAAAATGCTGGCGTTATTACAAAAAGAACGCCCGGATATCGTCCACTTTCATAATATCTACCACCAGTTGACGCCGGCATTGATTAAAGTGGCGCGCAATTTTGGCTGTAAAACGGTGTTGACTGCGCACGACTATAAGATTGTTTGTCCCTCGTATTCAATGTTACGTGAGGGTAAGGTTTGTGATGCCTGCATCACCGGGACAGTTTTTAATGCTTTCAGATATCGCTGCCAGGAAGGCTCTGCCTCGAAGAGTTTACTGCTCTCTTTAGAGGCTACCTGGCAATATATTGCGCAAAACTATCAGGCACTGGATGTGATCGTGTCACCCAGTAAGTTCTTGCGCGGTATTTTGCTGCGTACCCTGCCGAATTCCCGTATTGATGTGATCGTCAATGGCGTTGATGACAGCCAGCCTGTCGGTGAGATAAACGATGAGGGTTACGTGCTGTACTTTGGTCGCTTGAGTCGTGAGAAAGGGGTGGCAACGTTGCTGCAGGCTCATCAAAAAATGCGTAACAAAGCCACACTGAAAATTGTCGGTCACGGTCCGCTGTATGACGAGTTGGTTGCTAAATACCCGGATGTTGAATTTTTAGGTTACGTGCAGCAGGGAGAGGCGCTGGATAATCTAATTAAACGAGCCAGGGTGGTGATCCTCCCTTCTGAATGTTATGAAAACTGCTCGATGGCGGTGTTAGAGGCGATGGCATTTGCGAAGCCGGTGATTGGGTCGCGCATTGGCGGCATTCCAGAACAAATTCGCGATGGTATTGAAGGGATCTTATTTGAGCCGGGCAATGCACAGGAGCTGGCGGGAGCGATGGATACCCTTGTAGAGGATCCTGAGAAAGCTCGGGTGATGGGCTTACATGGCCGTGAACGTCTAAGTGAAAAATATGCTCTCGACAAGCATATGGAGACGCTACAGACGTTATATAAAGAACTTTTAAGCAGGCCATAAGATGAGCAAAAAAATAACGGTGTTTGGTACTCGTGGGATCCCAGATGTATTGGGCGGTGTGGAAACGCATTGCCAGAATCTTTATCCTGCTATTAAACAGCAGTTTGATGTTGATATTTGTGTCATCGCCCGCTCGCCGTATGTGAATTACAAACGGTCTTCCTATAAGAAAGTCGAAACTTATGCATTGTGGGCACCTAAAAAACGCTCGCTGGAAGCGATTGTCCATTCCGTTTTAGCGGCGTTCAGAACCTGCATAGACCGCTCGGATATTGTGCACGTACATGCTATTGGTCCTGGACTAGTTATTCCTTTATTGCGTTTGTTAGGTAAGAGGGTAGTTTTCACCCATCATGGGCCTGACTACGATCGGCAGAAATGGGGATATGTCGCCAAAAAAATATTGCTGCTCGGTGAGCGCTGGGCGGTGAAATATGCCAGCGAGGTGATTGTTATTTCTGAGGTTATTAACCAACTGATCCAGAAAAAACATGGCCGCTATGATGCACATTTGATTTACAACGGCGTCAATGAACCCCGGTTATTATCAGATAACACTCTTCACACCACGCTTTCCCGCTTTGGACTCGAAGCGAAAAACTATTTAGTTGTGGTTGGACGATTCGTTGAAGAAAAAGGGATGCATGATGCTATCTCCGCTTATCAACAAAGCGGTTTGCAACTGCCATTAGTATTAATTGGTGATGCGGATCATCCGACCGAATACAGCATTCGACTCAAGCAGCTTGCTGCCGATATTCCTGGCGTAGTAATGACTGGGTTTTTAAGAGGTGATGAGCTGCAGGCGGTGTTTTCGCAGGCAAAACTGTTCGTGATGCCTTCGTACCATGAAGGATTGCCGATAGCGTTATTGGAAGCTATGTCATTCTCCCTGCCAGCTGTGGTGAGCGATATTCCTGCTAACCTCGAGGTCAAATTGCCTCCAGATGCGTATTTTAAGGTGGGGAATCTGACTAATCTGGCTGAGAAAATGGCTGTGTGGGCAGCAGCTAATAGCGTTGACTATAGTGTATATTTGCAAAATTATAACTGGCACGAAATCGCCAGAAAAACAGTCAATGTCTATCACTCAATCGATAAAGATATAGGTTAATTTTGACCAGTCCTCAAACACGTCCCCCCGCTATCGAGAGATTTTATGCTCAGCTTGATCCGCAGATATCGGAAGAGTTAACTCCGGAACAAAAAGCGGGGGTAGAGAAAGCGGTCCTCGCCATTACCCTGGGCGCAAGGCACAAGGTTGATATCCGCAGAAGTTTCCCTTTTTTCGGTAAACGTTTTTATCTGGTTTTTTTGCTTGGCAGAGATTTACGTCAGCAGCATCGCCAGGAGTCGACGTTGTCGCGAATCTTGCTCACTTTTTTGCTGCTGATTGCCGTGCTGTTTGTCACCAGCTGTATATTGCTGACGCTGTATATGATCAAATCTGCATTGGGTATCGATATTTTCCACAATTTCCACGTTGGTATTTGGGACTGGTGGTTAAGCCTGAAAGACCGCTAGCGTTAACAGACTGCTGAGGGCGTTGCTGCGATGAAGTGTAAATGGGTTTCTGCACTGTTGTGTTTGTTCTTTCCGCTGGCGGCAATGGCTGCATTAACGACCGTAACGCCCCAAGCACTGACCGGCCCTTTGACGAATCCTGGTATTGGGGTTGCCAGTTTTCATCAGGGATATGGCGAAAAGCTGGGCCTGGCTGATTACCCTGATACCGGATTTGAATATGAGCGTTTTTACTGGCGAGAACTGGAGCCCGTCGAAGGTCAGTACAATTTTGCACTTGTTGATGATGCTTTCAAATACGCAGCCGCACATCGGCCAGCGATGAATGTAGGGCTGCGGTTTATGGCGCTTGCAGAGCCGGAAAGTGGTCCGCAAATACCTGACTGGTTGATTGAAAAAGGAGTGAAAGGAACATGGACGCCCGATCATAAAACCTTCGCCCCTGATTTAGATGATCCCCTGTTTATTGAATACAGTCAGCGACTGCTGAATGCCTTTGGTAAGCGTTACGATGGTAATGAGAATCTGGCTTTTGTGGATATTGGCATGGTAGGGGCATGGGGAGAGTGGCATAACAGCAACTTTCCGACGCTGAAACCGCTGCTGGAGAGGTACACGACGGCTCAGTTGGATCGTTACGTCGCCATGCATTTTTCTGCTTTTCCCGTTACCCCGAAAATTATGTTGATGAGTGGCGGTCAAAGCCTGGCGAATGCGGTGGCGCGAGGTGCTGGATGGCGCGCGGACTGCTGGGGCGACCTGCGCGTGTTTTCCGATACCTGGAATCATATGCACGATGATTATCCACAACGATTGCTGGCGGCGCAGACAAGTTTTTCAGGATTTAATGATGCCTGGAAGAAAGCGCCAGTGAGTCTGGAAATGTGTTCATATATGCCGGAATGGAAGAAGACCTACCATTATACGCGGGCTGAAGTGCAGGGGATTTTTGACTGGGCGGTGAAGCAGCACGCCAGTACGATCAACCTGAAATCGAGAGCGGTCCCCAGTGAATATCGGCCGATTGTCGATGATGCGCTGACAAAGCTGGGCTACCGGTTTCGTTTAGCCTCCCTGAGCCACGAGTCAGTATGGCAAAATGGACAAAGCCTGGCACTGACCAGCACCTGGTATAACGATGGTATCGCGCCTATTTATCTTCCTTACACCCTGTCATTTCGCATTATTAATGATGCCAATAAAGTTATTGCACAAGGGAATGTGCCGGAAGATATTCGTCGCTGGTTGCCCGGAAAACATCTGCTGAATTATCAGTTGCCAATGCCAGGTGCGTTGCCGGAAGGGATGTACCATCTTGAGGTTGCTATTGTGGACAAGTCTGGCATGGCCAGAATTAGCTTTGCCAATGAAGGAAAACAGAGCAGCGGTTGGTATCGAGTGTCGTCGATTACCGCACGTTAGCCTGCAGCCGCAATGCGCCCAATAGTAAGGCGCATTGCGGGTTAAATATTACTCGTGATATCCGTTAGGATTGTTTTTTTGCCAGTTCCACGTATCACGCATCATTTCATCAAGTCCGTAGATGGCCTGCCAGCCTAGCTCTGCTCGTGCTAACGACGGGTCCGACCAACATTCGGCGATATCACCGGGTCTTCTCGCTACAATCTTATAATTGATTTTTGTTTGCGCCGCTTTTTCGAAGGCTTCAATGAGATCAATGACGGAATAACCGACTCCGGTACCCAGATTGATAACTTTGAATGACTCGCCTTTATCCTGGCAATCCAGTGCCGCTAAATGACCTGTTGCCAGATCCATAACATGGATGTAATCACGCACGCCTGTTCCGTCAGGGGTCGGATAGTCATTACCGAATACAGACACGGTTTCAAGTTTGCCAATCGCAACCTGTGAAATGTAGGGTACCAGGTTGTTAGGTATCCCATTAGGATCTTCACCAATCCGGCCTGAAGGATGAGCTCCCACGGGGTTAAAATAGCGTAGGCAGGTGATGCGAAACTCGGGTTGTGCGCGCGAAAAATCCGTCAGAATTTGTTCGACCATAAATTTGGATGTGCCATACGGATTAGTTGTACCGCCTGTACGTGACTTTTCACTTAGTGGCACGTTTTCCGGTTCGCCATATACCGTTGCGGAAGAACTGAATATAAAGTTCTTAACTCCTGCGGTTAACATCTCAGAAAGCAAAACCAGCGTTCCTGTGACATTGTTTTCATAGTAGGCGAGAGGTTCTTTTATTGACTCTGAAACCGATTTTAGTCCCGCAAAATGAATAACGTCGGTGATGCTATGACGGGAAAAAATTGTTTTCAAAGTATCCCGATCCAGGATGTCAGCAATGTAAACGACGGGTTCTTTTCCGGTGAGTTCTGCGACTCTGTTCAGTGATGTTTGAGAGGCATTCGAGAGATTATCGATGACGATGACGTCATCTCCTCTCTCCAGAAGGGTTAGCACGGTATGTGAACCAATATAACCAGCGCCACCTGTGACTAGAATTGCCATACAGTCTCCAGATAAATTTTATGCAAACGACCATTGATTTACCAATGCCACTGCCATAAATAAAACGCTATTGGTGGCGTCTGGTAAGGTAAAAATTCCTGTATTTCACCATGCACTTATATGATATTTTTTTAAGTATGGCTAAAAAGCTAAACCGGTTTATCTTGGTATCATAAACAATATAGTTGCCAGTGAAATTTAATGTATGTACCCCTTCGCTTTGGTTGATGCTGGCGTTTATTTGTACAACCAGACTCTCATCAAATGTGGCAGCGTCAAGAGTGTTTAACTCTTTGATATAGACTGACTTTCCATAAGTCTCTGGCGTACACTCCTGGGTAAGGATGTACATTTTATTATTTATACAGTGTGGCGAACCCGCTCCCCGATGGTGTTGATTACATACGTGTAATGCTGGCGTTATTTTCTGCCATGGCCCATTTACCGCCGCGGCTGTATGAATCGTTAACTCATCATCCATCGTGGTGGATAAAAGATAGAGATTCCCATTGTGCGAACAAAGAACATTATCTGTTAATGCGATGTCAGACAGTAATACTTTTACTTGCTGCCAGCGTACGGGGAAATCTATGGACTGGAATAAGATAACTTCTTTTCTTTCGGAGGACTCAGGGATCATGAAGAGTTGATCATGACTGTAAAATAAAAAAGGGAATGATAAATGGCACTTTAGGTTATCAAAACCTTCGAGTTTTACATCATCAAGCTCAACCAAATTAGCATCAAGTATGCGACATCGTAATATTCCTTTAGAATTACGAAAACTTAATGCTTCATAAAAAACATATACTTTATTGTCCCTTTCAATAATGAAAGGATCGGCCTGGAAGGTATATTTTTTTTTGAGTTGTTGTCCCTTGGTGTTAGTAAGGATGTCCAGCGTATTGGTGGGGAATGTATGAGGGCCGTCATTTTTAATGATCACAGTGTCCCACGACTCATGAAAGAATAACATATTAATAAGTCTGTTATTTTTCGTTCGCATTCGCAACTGCTCCTTTTTATCGCTTAATTTGCTGCTGGTTCCAATACGGCTACACTCATCGCCAGTGTAAAAGCTAGTAGCAACAGTGATTTTTGTCCACTAGCAGAGATAGTGGGGGGGAGGTATGACGTTGCCAGAGCATCCCTGCTCCAGTTGAGGATTTATTCGAAATGTACCTGCGGATTATCTGCCAGCGAAACAAAGGCTTTGCTGTTTTTATCCAGAGTACGGATTTCGCCGCTTTCAATGTCGTACACCCAGCCGTGCAGACGCAGTGCATTATTACGTAGCCCAACAGCAACTGAAGGATGCGTTTTAATATTGTTCAACTGAGCGATAACGTTCTCTTCTACCATCGCGTTAACTTTATCGGTTTCGTTATCCCAGGTTTTTTTATCGACCACCGCTTTAGCGGCATCGGCATAGTGCAGCCAGTGGGCGACCGCAGGCATCGGATCCAGGCACTGACTTTCGGCAATGGCTTTCATCGCGCCGCAATTGGAGTGGCCACAGATAACGATATCCGTCACGCCTAATGCGACAACCGCGTATTCGATAGTCGCAGATACCCCACCTGGCTCCGGGCCAAAGGAAGGCACGATATTACCGGCGTTGCGGATAACAAAAAGCTGCCCTGGCTCTTGCTGTGTGACGAGTTCTGGTACCAGGCGACTGTCTGAGCAGGAGATGAAAAGCGCTTTAGGATTCTGGCTGGATGCCAGGCTGCGGAAGAGTTCCTTACGTTGAGGGAAAATCTCTTTTTGGAAGTTGAGGAAGCCCTCAATGATATGTTGCATAGCAGTGTCTCTTTTCTCTGTTTAAGCAGGTTATGATGAAGATCACACTTTCCAGTTTAACACCAGCAGACAGAAGAGAAAGACTTTATAGCCGTTAAACCAATATCTTTGGGTAATAAATGGCAGGTATTTACCTTGTAAGGCCAATGGTTGCCCCATCGCTGCAGGGCAACATAATATCGATAGCGGACAGCGAAAAAGTACGCTGATAAGCTCAAGATTAGCTTGCGTAGCGCCTTTGGTAAGCCGCTTTTAGCCTGTTCATCGCTTCCACCAGAACGGCGCGTGGACAGCCAACGTTTAATCGCATGTGTCCCTCTCCGCCTGGGCCATACTGTGCGCCAGGAGAAAGACCCAGTCGGGCTTCATGAACAAAAAATGAAGCGAGCTGCTTATCGCTGAGTTCCATTTTTTCAGCATTAAGAAAAAGCAGATAGGATGCACCACCATAGGTAACTGATATTAAAGGACAGTTTTTCTCTATTTCGCTTTTTACAAACGCGACGTTATCAGACAGATAAGTTAATAAATTTTGGTGCCAGTTAGCGCAGTGAGTATAGGCGCTATAAATGGCTGCCTGCTGTAATGAATTTGTCTCTGCAAGATAACAATTATCGAGAAAACCATAAAACTGACTGCGCAGCTCATCATTTTTAATAATTGCTATCCCGCCCTGGATTGCCGCGGTATTGAAGGTCTTGCTGATCGAAGTCAATACGATTGATTTAGCGTTGAGACCTTCATCAATGGTAAAAAACGGGTAATGTTGCTTACCCGGTAAGGTTAAATCACCGTGGACTTCATCCGATACAACGATAACGCCAGCCTCCTGGCAATAGAGGCTAATTTTCTCAAGCGTTTCCCGGCTCCATATCATCCCGCCGGGATTATGTGGTGAAGGAAAAAGAAACATTTTGCACTGTTTTAGCTTCTCACGGAAATCATGCCAGTCAAATTTATAGCCCCCATTCATCTCGACCAGGCGTGTCTGGATCAGGTTTCTGCCGCTGGTCTTTACAAGATTTGGATAAGGGTCATATATTGGGGTACAGGTCAATATATTATCGCCCAAACGGGTGAGCGCCATCAGAGATAACACAATCGTTTTAATGACCCCTGGGACAAAATGCACCCAGTGCTGTTTGATGTCGGTGTCATACTGTTTCGCATACCAGTGGATAACCGCTTCCTTCCAGTGCGGATAATCCAGGTTATATCCCTGAACGGGTTGTTCAACCACAGCATGTAGCGTATTCATAATCGGCTCTGGAGTGACAAAATCCATATCTGCAATCCATAGCGGCAATACATCATGAGTGCCAAACATCTGTTGTAATTGCCCGTATTTACGGCAACTATCATCCCTTATGACAATATCGTCAAACAAAGACATTGTTAACTCCTGGTCAGTCTCTATAAATTATTATTTAAACAATGAAATATAAATGCAGAATATTTATATGCATATAATCTGCATGTCAGCTAAATATCGAATAGTTAACCCTGGTGAATATCGATATTGATTTTTTAATTAGCCGGTGATTTTTGCTCGGCCATATTCTCAGCGACATTGTCTGGCTCGTATTTAGCAATGCCGATACCTGTCGCCGCCCACAGTAGTGCGAAGATGACGCCGCTGTAGCATAAGATTGCCCACGGCAAATAATCGAGGGTGGCGACTCCGAGCATAGTTGCACAATAAACGCCGGAAGCAGACCACGGAATAATAGGTTCGACGACCGTCCCGGCATCCTCGGTGGTTCGCGAAAGATTCTTTGCGGCAAGTCCCCGTTTTTTATACTCGTCTTTAAATGCATCGCCACATAACAGCAGCGGTAAGGTACCATTTGCCGTGCAGGCACAGATGGTGAATGTCGTAACAATAGTGGTGGCAACCAGACGGAATGTGGATTTAACGCCTTTTGTCAGTGCGTTAATCACGGTATGCAGAGAACCTGTTGCGCTCATGGCACCGGCAAAACTAAAGGCGCTGAAAACAGTCACAAAGCTACTAAACATAGAAATTGCGCCACCTCTCTCCAGCAAGCGAGAGACATCAGATGATAGTGCCGGAAGGGCATCTCCTGTGATCATAGCGAGCTTAAAGCCGCTGACTACGGATTCACCGACAGAGGATGCCGTGAATGCCTGAAAGACTAATGCCAGAATCATCGAGACTAAGGTCGACAGAAATAACATGGGAATAGGTGGTTTCTTTGATAATGAACCGTATAAAACAATAATCGGCGGTAGCAGCAACAGAATATTAAAGTGATAAATCTGGCCGATAGAGCTCATTAAATTAGTGATATTTTCTGGAGCACTGCTGGTCGCATCAATACCCATCCCCATATAACTGTAAACGACACAGCAGATAATAAATCCAGGTCCTGTGGTCCATAGCAGATGGCCGATATGTGAGTACAGGTTTACACCGGCAGCCAGTGCCGCCATATTGGTTGAATCAGAGACCGGCGAGAGTTTATCGCCGAACCAGCACCCCGAAACAATGGCTCCGGCAGCAACCGGGAGTGAAACATTGAGGCCGATCGCCACGCCAATCATGGCAATCCCTACGGTACCGATAGATCCCCAGGACGTACCGGTGCAGACAGAGATCAGTGCTCCCAGCATAAAAGCGGAAATATAGAAATATTGCGGATTAATCCACTTCAGACCGTAATAGATCATCATGGGGATAGTTCCTGACACCATCCATGAGCCAATTAAAAAACCAATACTGGCGACAATCAATATTACAGGTAGCGCTTCCGATATTTTATTACAAATGGATTTTAGAATGTCATCCCAGGTGTAGCCATGAGCGATAGCAATAAATGAGGCGGTCGCTGTCCCCATCAGGATCATAGGTTCTGCGCGAATACCAAATATAAAATACCCGATACTAATTCCGCTCAGCATTACCACCATTGGTAATACTGACCATAAGAAAGATAATGGTTTTCTGTTGTGTGAGGTACAGCTATTCTGTTGCATAATTCCATCCCAATCGTTAATGGCTGAACGAATCAAATAAATACCTGCTACAGGTCATTCAATTATTGAGTGACATAGTGGCTAGTGTTTCCGGAAAAACGCTATTTTTATTAACTGTATCGGGTTCTCTAATTTGATCGTGACTCTGCTGTTCATATCCCGGTAGTAATATAAGCGGCGTTTTTGCTAATAAATTATCCCTCCACATAGGGTTGATGATTTCGCCGTTGTTGGCTGAGTTTACGGTACTGTTGCGGCGGCATACCGACATATTTATGAAATGAGCTGTAAAAACGACTGCTGGAGCGAAAACCCGCAAGCATGGCAATATCGAGTATTGTCTTATCAGTATCACTGAGTAACGCTCGCACGTGGTTGATGCGCATCGCGGTAATATACTGTTTCATGGTTAGTTGCATCACCCGATGAAATATACCCATCGCGTAGTTTGGATTGAGTTTAACGTGCTCGGCTATGGCATCGACTGTGAGCAGTTTGTCACAGTTGGCGGCGATAAATTCAAGCATCTGGCTGACGTAAAACTGTGAATGCCGCGAAATACTGTTCTTCTGGGTTCGTGATGTTTTATGACCCAGTACAGGCTTCCAGCCTGAAAGACTAAAGCGCTTGAGCATTAGGGCAATTTCATCAATGGCCAACTGGCGAATCTGCTCGTTATCGCTGTTGAGTTCGTTCTGCCAGCGCTGAACTTCAAAAGCGCTGAGTTGCTGTGAGGCTAACGAGGTAATAACCATCCCGTGTGTCACATGGTTAATCAGTTCACGATCCAGAGGCCAGGATAAAAACAGATGCATGGGTAAATTGAAGATTGCCATTTGCTTACAGTGCCCGGCATCTGTGAGTTGATGAGGCGTACAGGCCCAGAATAGCGTGATATAACCCTGTTTGCTGCGTACCACTTCGTCATTAAACAGGTATTCCACATCGCCATCAAATGGCACATTGACCTCAACCTGACCATGCCAGTGGCTGTAGGTCATCGCCAGCGGTGCCCGCAACTCGACATCCATCCGCTGATACTCTGAATAGAGAGCCAGTGGGCTGCGAGTCTTTTTTTCATAACTGCGGCACATGTGAGGGTCATGTGGCAGCTGCGGGATACTTTTTGCCATTATAGGTTGCGTTCCTGGATTGTGAGACTGACCGAGTAGTAGCGCCAAAGCATGAACATAGCTTAACTGAAAAAAAACACCGTTTTCTCTCCGTTTTCGCGAAGTTATTCCCAAAAACTCAGATCCTCAGTCTGTTACTCGAAGATCTGAGTTATCGGGAATCGCAGAATTTAACCTGGCAATACGTTGCCAATATTGCAAATGATCTGGCGCGGGGAAAGCCACTCCCTCCTGTACCTCTATGTTGAATCTGCTTCCATATTATCCCGGGTATTAATGATGTGTTTGATTAACATTCAATAGCAGTCTGAAGACAAAAGGCCACGATGTGTGATGAGATATGTTTTTTATTTGGCGCAATAATTGTTATGTCGCTGAAAATATAATTGTCAGAATCACCTGAATTATCAGGAAGTTGTTTTTCCTGCTTTGTCCAGCCGATGTCTAATAGTTCTGATAGGGATCACAACCGCCAGTCAAACCGGTTGGATTGTGCAAGTGTCATCTCCATTATGTGCATTTTCTTAACAAGGATTACGTTTTATGAACAGTCGGCCTCTCCTCGCCTTAACTTTCATTGGCCTGTTATGGGGCGTGGGAACATCACAAGGACAGGCAAAAGAGTGGGAAAAGGAGCCTGTAGCGGTATTACAGCAGGGTGCCGGGGAGGGGGATGTAGATGCGCAGTACTGTCTTGGAATACGGTATTTCGAAGGTCAGGGGGTTGCCCTAGATGATAAGCAAGCCGTTGAGTGGCTTACCCGCGCAGCTGAGCAAGGGAACTTCGATGCGCGCTATTTTCTTGCCTTAGTCTATTTTGATGGCGAAGGGAGGCGCTGGTATGACGAAACGGTTATCGACTGGTTTAACAAACAGGCCGAACAAGGAAATAAGAAGGCGGTTGAGTGGCTAAGTATTGCTGCCGAACGGGGAAACTATCATGCGATAGAGTGGTTACACCGGGCTGTTGAGAAAGGGAATCCTGACGCGCAGCATTTTCTTGAAAGTAAGAAGTCACTGTTAGATGGCTACTACACCGTTCAGTCATTGAGCAAAGCGGCTGAGCAAGGGGATGTCAGGGCGCAGGGCCTGCTCGGTCGAAAATACCTGGAAGGTGATGGCGTTGGTATGGATAACAACAAAGCTTTCGCATTGTTTAATCAGGCTGCCAGCCACGGAGATACTCTGGCTCAGAGCATGCTGGGGGCCATGTATTACCTTGGTGAAGGTGTCGGTGTGGCGCAGGATCACAAGAAAGCGTTTGAGTTATTTAATCAAGCAGCTCCCCACGGTGATGTGCTGGCTCAGGGTATGCTCGGCATGATGTATTCAAAGGGTGAGGGAACGGCACAGGACGATAAGAAAGCCGTCGAGTGGTATGAACAGGCCGCCGCACAGGGAGATGCTGGCTCTTACAAGGAGCTTGGGTTGATGTACTTAGAAGGTAAAGGTGTTGCCCAGGATGACAAGAAAGCTGTTGAACAATTTGATCAGGCAGCCAGAAAGGGCAACGCGGAAGCGCAGGGAATGCTGGGAAGGATGTACCTCGAGGGGAAAGGCGTCGATAAAGACTATGCGCAAGCCTATATCTGGAATGCTGTGGCCGTAGCTAACGGGAACTTTGATGCGCTGACCGGGCTTGATATTACCCGGGAGAACCTGACTCCAACAGCTCTAAAGGAAGCGGACTCGAAGGCGAGGAAATATTTCGAGCAGTATCGATATCAGCCGAAAATGTAGCCCAGTCTGGATTAACAAAAGCCCGTAGAGCACGGGCTTTTATAAAGAGTTTGGATCGCGGATTCACAAACCGTAGAGCTTAACTCTCCTATAGCGTGGCGATAATTTCTCAAGAACGGAAATGCGATCGACGGGACGGGCAATGAAGCCAGAACTGCCGATGTAATGACTGATTAAGGCCGTATTATGGCAATCGGTCAAATTCACATAGGCGTAAATAAACAGGGTATTGATGCGACGAGAAAAGTTGTGTGTCCTGGGTTTATTATTCATTTTTATTATGTTTATTGGCTGATTAATGATGCCTATAAATATATTTCTGTTGTGTTTTTTTGTTTCATATATGAAGGTGAGTTTATTTAAATGTAAAGTAAAATATTTTAGAGAAAAAATCAGGAGGTTATAATGAAATGAATGTTAAATGCAGTGATAATTTTACCCTAATCAGGTTGGTTCTGGCTGTTGGTGTACTACTTGTACATAATGGAGGTATTACAAATTCAGATGTGTTAAAGCCGATCCTGTCTTACCTTAGTGGTGATGTGATTGTTGAATGCTTCTTTGTGATAAGCGGCTATCTGATAGTAAAAAGCTACATGAGGAATCAGCGTGGTTTTTTCTACAGGCGTGCTCTAAGATTACTTCCTGCATATTACTTTTGTCTTTCTTTTATTGTTTTTTGTGCCTGTGTAGTTGCGATGTATAGTGTCGGAGAACATTTTTTTAACCTTGATTTATTAAAATATATTTTGGCAAATGCAGTATTTATGAACTTTCTGCATCCGGCTTTGCCCGGTATATTTGTCGATAATCCATTAACTGCTGTCAATGGTTCATTGTGGACGCTTAAAACGGAAATCATCCTGTACTTATCTGTGCCGATCTTTTTTTATATATACGTGCGGAATAAGATGCTCGCTTTTACTTTGGTCTGTTTGGTTTCTGTCCCGTGGCTGTTTTACTTCCGGTGTATCAGTGATTCACCTAATGCCAGGATGATGTCGTTACAGTTTGTCGGTATGGCGGCATATTTTTTCGGCGGTGCATTGTTTGCTATTGTTAAAAATTTTATAAAACTCATCCCACCAATTGCAGTTGTTTCTGCTGTTTGTTATATGCTGGCGGAAGGGAAAGAGTTGAGGTTTTTGAGTGAATATTTTCTTGTTGTATCCTCTGTGCTTTTTTGTTGTTTGAATATCCCTTTGGGATTCAATTTTGAAAAAATAGGGGATTTTTCATATGGTATCTATCTGTATAACTTCCCTGTAATCCAGCTCCTTTATTCTTTAGGGTTATATAACACGCATCCATATTTATCATTCGGGTTGTCATTGATACTGACTTTTTTTGTGGCAAGTGGATCGTGGTATTTAGTAGAAAGGCGGTTTTTGCAGTTAAAGTCAAGGGTCAGATAATATGAAATATAGATTAGCAGTCGCTCATTAAAAACGAACGACTGGTTTATAAACCTGGCGTCAACGTATAAACCCGTCTTTTGATGAGTTAAGAAGAACAGGGGTATTTTTCAACCAATGCCTCAGCAACTATCATTGCTGGGGGATTATTTCTTTCTTCTGGTTTGTTTTTAAGCCAGTTGCCTACGGTATCGAAAACCTGGTTTATATCGAATGTATCCGAAATACAAATCTCTTTCTCAGCCGTCAGAACTGTTGCTATTCCTCTTACATATCCTGAAAATGCGGCTGGAGCGGATTGTTGGTAAATAGTGTTATGATCCTTTTTATAAAGCTGATAACCCTCGAGAAGATAACTGCTATTAAATTTGTCAGGAATTTCAGCGTGAGACACTAATGGTATAAATAAATTGAATGCCAGAATAAGCCTGGTGACAGTGTTCATGTGGTTACTTTTCTTAAAAAATGACACTCATCTCAGCACGATGCAGTGAAACGGTTAGGAATTAATCAATTCATTTTAAAGTAACATGCCGATTAATTGCGAGTCCAGAAAAGAATGAATCTTATTTTGGATTTTTGGTTGTTGAAATTTAAAATATCGCTCCGGGTCTCTTCTCGCGTTCCGTAGATCATTTTATGTATCCGTTCACGCTTCAGTAACAAGAATAAGTTTTTCGCAATTGTGTTGTCGTAACAGCTAAAACGGCGACTGATGTAGCCTTCCAGCCTATGTGATTTCAGGTGCAAGTTGGAAAGTATTGGTTTTGGTTTCAAACGAACAGCGGAGTTGTTCTTGCTGATCAATTTGTTTCGCCAGAAAAGTGCTGGACTCTGCCCGAAAGCCCCGCGCATCGCCATCGTAGAAAACGTGATTCGTTTCCCCGAATCAGGCAGATTCGATTTCTTTTACGGAGAGTGATTTGTCTGTCCATTGCCGGGTTTCCGTAGTTTTAGGCCCCTCAAAAACAATAGAGCTTTTCGTTGGGCCTATCAATGGGCCTAAAAGGTTCGGATTTAATTAGTTGGCATCAGACTTCGCGGGACAAATTCAAGGCACAAAAAAGCCCGCAGGACTTGCGCCGTGCGGGCTCTTAGGACTTCATCGGATGACTCTGGTAATCACTGATGGAGAATTTTGGTGCTGGGGTCCCTGTAATCCACTCTTTAATTATTTGATTATTATATATATTAATGATTTGTATTTTACATTGAGGTGCAATAAAGGGATAAAAAAAGTATTGTGGCTAAAAATCAGTCACATTTTGAATGTCATGACTAGCGGTGAGGAGTTGAACTCATGAGTTCAACTTCCGAAGGGGATTGAATGACTGTCAATTTAAAATAGTCAACTAAAAAAGCACTTTTTGCTAAAAAAGTTGTTGATCGTCATAAGCGATATTCGAATAATAGCTTCTGTCGAAAAACAATGGGAGAGATAAATGAAAGAAAAAAACAACTTTATACGTCTACCTGAAGTTCTGGAAAGAACAGGATTTTGTAAAGCTTGGATTTATCGTTTGATTAGTCGTGACGAATTCCCTTCACCTATAAAAATCGGTGATCGTGCAATCGGCTTTATTGAAAGTGAAATAGATGCGTGGATTGATGAAAAGATTTATTTCTCAAGAAATAAAGCCGCCTGAATGTTATTGCATGCTTTTTGATTTATCCCTGACGGGATTAGTCATTAAAAGTAGAAAACCTCTCAAAATCGCGTATAGAGCGTTTTAGAGCCACATATGAAAAATATTATTTATTTAAAATAAAAGACTGGTTTTTGAACTGGTCTTTTTTATTTTTTATCTAATCGTGTTTTTAAAATATTTTTGATTTTATCTATTGACTGATATTATATATAGATTTATATAATATAAAGATACAGAATATTAAAAACTCTTCGCCGACTTTTAACTCATGTTAAATACCACTTCCAGAAGATTTTAATCTTTAATAAAGCAATAACGCTAATCCTGTGTATCGGGTATAAGAATGAAGGTTCCTCAAGTGTTTGGCAATTCTTATGTTATTGTGGCAGTGCCGGATGACGCGTAGCTGCCAACCTGAATCGCACAATCTAAAAAATTTACAGACGGTAGTATAGGCTCTTTAGTAAAACGAGAGTTGTTTGAAAGTTTCATGATTTGTGTTTGCGCGGGTCGTGGGGGAAATATCAGGATGGAAATGTTCTGAATATTTTCAAGGCGCAATGAGCATCTCCTGTCTCTCTATTTCAGCCTTTTTGGCGTGGGGGGTAGGGGGGGAATGCTTAAAGAAAAACTATTTCCTCCTTCGGAGGAAAACTACTACGGCTGAAAGCCGCCCCGCTAAAACACAAACCCCAAAACCTTAAAACCAAAAACTTTTAAATTAATTAATTAGTACTACTAGTACAAATTTTTTAATAAAAATAAAGGTTAACCCCCCCCCCAGATGGTTAAATATAAAAGTAAGGTGCTATTTCATGAGGCACTAATAGAAATATAAGTAATGTAAGATTAGTAATAAAATAAAAAAAGAAGTCGGATTACGCCAACTTCTTTTTAAAGATAAATGGTATTGGATTTAAATTAATCCAGCAACCCGCGAGAAGCTTTACTTGCTGTTTGTCTAAAGGTATAGCGTTCAACCACATCACCTTTAAACCAGATCTCAAGTTCTTTCATGTGCGCTGTGCTGCTATTCTTCAATAACGCTAATCCCGGTATGTAATTTGAAATCTGAGATTCACCGGACATAACGGAATATCCCCACATTTCTTTGCCATCGTTAGTTTCTTTAGTCTGAGGTTCCCCATAAAGATGAAGGATATCTTGTTGAGTAGTTTTACCTTTGATAATTTTAGCGGCAATATTTTGCTGCGTTTCGTCTTTAATGGATTTGTTTCCATAAACAGTACAACTCGCCAAAGGAAGAATAATAAATACTGCCGCAATCAATTTTTTCATATCAACCCCGAAGATAAATAATAAAATACAATAAATTTATAAAATATATTTATTAAAAATGAGAAGCCAGCGATCACAGATCTCCTGATTGGTCGATGATGTTTTGTTTTTCATTGGTAGATTGATTTTCCATGAAGGATTCTTTATATCATCTGTCAGTATAAAAATACCGGAACGCTGATTAGCTAACATTTGTTCATTACTGTTAGCTCCAGCGGACTTTATCATAGAGTTTAGATTATTACCTGTGTTATAAATTTTTCCGGCTTCGGATAGCGTATAATTTATTTCCCTGATGTTGTCGTATTTGAAAGTGCTGTCCTTATCTGTATTGAAAATACGTACTGTGTGTTTTTTAGTATCAATGACTACACCGGTATTTTGACATTCATATGAGAGGACATCACCATCTAATACCTCTGTGTAAGTATTGAGGTATCTTCTTTTTTTAGGGCCAAAGTAAAAAAGTTGGCAGAAGATCAGGATAAAAATCACTGCCCAAAAAAGAAAAATAATGTTTTCTGTTTTCATAAAATTTCATTCCTCATAGAGCGATAGTTTTTAGTTTAATCATGAAGATACCAAGGTGAGTGGCCCGGTCTTCTACGCCATGAGCATACCATGAGCGAAACAGCTCTCAAGCAAAATGATCGGTAAAATAGATCAATTATCTTATTTTGATAGTTTTTATCGATTGAAGTGCCTTTATCGATCGGTGTTTTAATTGTTATAATCGATCGATAAGTTGTTTGTGATAGTTTTTGACTATCATTTTTTTGGGTTTTGATCGATATAAACAATATGATGACAAGTGAAAATAAATCAAACCTATCAATTAGTTAAAAAAAATCTAATGCTGAAATATTCATTGAGTATAAAAAGTGAGCAAAATACTTAGAGCGGTATTGGTCTGTTTCTTCTGTTCTCATATGCTTCACGTTCTTCATTAAATCGCTGTTCAGTGAATGATAATGACTGTTTAGCTGTATGAAGCTTATTTTTAAACTCACTTTTTGACTGTGTTTTGTTATCTTGAGAAAGTTCATGCACAGCAGCGCTACTCATCAGATAAGCCTTTTTCTTAGCTGCTGCTTCTTTATTTTCTAAATCTTCTAACTCTTCTTTTTGTGCTTCTGTTAAGTGTAGATTCTTATCTACCTTCTCATCGGTTAAATTAATATTTGATGTTGAACCTATAGCTGCTGCTGAACTACTTTTACTATTATTTTTAGTAGTGTGAACTTTGATTTCATTATCCGCATTAAGATCTGCTTTATTGAGTTCAGATTGAAGATATTCGTTAACTTCGTCGAGTTTATTTTGCGGGTTGTTTTCATTGCCTCCTTGTGTAGCATCTTGCAAAGATGCGGCAGGGGAGGAAGCAGGAGCCAGCGGCGAGGGCTTAAGCTGTTTCTGTTCAATGTGGTTAAGTGCTTTTACCTCTTGTGATACTTTCATTTCTTGGAGCACGTCAAAGCGTGCTTGTCGCTCTGGATTGCGGCTATGGCCTCTATGGATAGTCGGCGGTCTGTCTAAGCTGATAGACTGCGCCTCTTGCTCAACCGTTCTGAGAGGGGGGAGGATAGCATCAAGCTCTGCTTTTTGTTCTTTCAATGATCTGTGATCGATACGTGCATCGATGCCAGCCTTGCGCAGGTGCTCATTCGTCGTGTCTGCCCAGCTTTTGCGCCATTGCTCTAACAGTTCTTTATCGTTCCATTTCCTTTCCTTCTGACCGAATCCCGCACCGTCAGGAGTAAGGCGGCGAGTAGTTAGCATTACGTGAAAATGCGGGTTGTCGCTATCGAGTTTGTGGAAGGCTATATCAGCAATCATTCCATTTTTAACGAAGTTTTCATTACAAAAATCTATTGCCAGCGCCTTTTTTTGCTCATTACTCATTTCAGAAGGGAGAGCAATATTGAACTCACGTGCTAACTGCGCGTCTTTTCTTTTTTCGCTTTTCTCTATAGTGTTCCATAAATATTCTGCTTTCAAAAATCTTTGATCTGCGCCATCAGGGATTAATAGCACACTATCCGAAATGCCTTTCTTTATGCTGTAGTCGTGGATCTCTCCGGTATGTTCATCTGTTAATTTTTCACCGTGGCGATAAGCTGCCGCAGCTACGCTACTATGCCCCTTTGCGCGGGTTATGGTTTGGGCGCTCATATGAAATATTGCCATTTTTTACCTCTTTATCTGAAATCACATATATTTAAATAAAAATCAAAAATATATTTGCTTTTTTTTAAAGCCATTAAGTAATATTAATCATGAAGCGAATGCCACTTTTCATTTTATGAGTTAATAAACCCCATGAAATGGGGCGCACACATTCGAAGAATGTATAAGTGCGCTATTGTAGTTTTTAGCAAAACTCAAATAGCCGCTGCACATAGACCTATTATCTGGAAAGGTGCGCTAATGAATAAATAATCCAAAGATGCGCTTTACATTAATAAATAAGTATATTACTTAAAATACATATAACATAAAAAAAGGAAATAAAAGAGGTGGAATATGAATAATATTGATAAAAAGATAGAAGTTGCAGCATCAGATCTTGTTAAGTTGATTCTTAAAAAGCTACAGAGTGAAAATAATAATCTTGTTTATAGTACGAGTTTATTTATAACTTATGATCTTTTTTCTTATGAGAGTGATTTTACTGTTTATTACAGCACTCTTGGAGATGACTGATAAAATGAATGACAATAACAATGATTACGATGATTTAGATAATGGCACAATAACTATTCCTTTAAGTTGTGAAGATGATGGAAATGAAGTAAATGGAAGCGTTTGGAATGGTTTAACTGAATATAAAGGAAGGGAAAATATATTTAGTAATGTGTTTGATTTAATGTCTGTAGTTGGCGCGGTGATAGTTTTATTAATAGGTTTTGTAATCACATCACCGATTTTATTGATTATGTTTTTAACTATAATGATTACTGAAATAAAAGAGAGGTTTAAAGATGGCTTTTAATATAGAGAAGTATAATAAAGTAAAAAAAGAACTTGAACAAAAATCTAACTTATTAAATAGGATGGAACAAGAGATGAGAGCTGAAAAAAGAAAAGCTGATGCAGCTATAAAAATAAAGCTTGGCGCTGAACTACTAAGAATAGTTAGAGAAAATAGAATAGAGTTATCTGCCGAGTTAGATTTTTCTAATGATATTCCTTTATTAGTTGGCGCGTTAACTAATAATATGGTCTTAAAAAGAATATATGATCAGCGCGAGTTTTTGAGAGCGGAAGGAGATAAGAAGCTTAACGAATGGAAGATAAAAAACAATAAAAAAAGGAGTAAAACGGATGAATAACATAAGACCTAACCCGAACCCTCTACGCGAGGGTTCGGCGGATATGATGAACCGCCTGAATTTCTATGATACGTCTTTTACTTGCTTGCATTTTTTAATGATAGATTTTGATAATGACATGCAAGAAATGAAAAGGAAAAAACATTTTCATCCTTTGATTCTTCTAAATAAACACGAAAGACCAAGCCTTGATTTTGAAATATTAAACATTATTAAAATATCATTGGCTAGCAAAATGTTAGATATACAAAGCGATGAACTAATAGGTGCTGATCTATATTTCGAAAAAAAAGACGAGTTAGATATTAATGAAGACGCAAAAATAATATCTTATGTATTTAAAGATTTTGTTAAACAAAGAATAGATATGGCTATTAAAAATATTAAAGAGGAGTGATATATGGGGGCGTTATGGGGTTTTGCTGTTGTTGCTTTTTTTGTTGCTCTTATTTCTGCTGTTGTATCTTGCTGTTTCGTCGCGGCTAAAGAGTCTGCGAGTGTAAGCATACAGAATGCTAAAAAATATAACATAGCCTTAATAAAGGAGCAGTATAGAAGAAAGGGCAGAGGTTAGTATATGTATTATTTAATATGTGCCGTTTTTATGATTGTATTTTTTATTGCTTGTATGCTTTCCGTAATATATGCCGCTGAGATCTATCAGTGGCAACATTACAATATGTATAAATTTAAACATTGGTTAAAGCATGGAAGAAGGAAAAAAGATTATGAAGGAGATAGAATACAAAAGGAAGCTAAAAAAATGACAATAGATAATATATTGAGGCTTCTACGAAAGTACAAAATAGACTTTGATGCTAATGAGTTAGTAAAAGGAAGTTTTAATATTAAACTGAAATACTATAAGCTTATATTGGCAGAAAAGGAAAGGTTGAAAGAGAACAAAAGATTAGATGAAGGGGTAAAACAAAAAATAAAAATAGAGACTGATACATTTGACGCTGAAAAGTTTCAAAAGGAAGTTGATGAACGTTATAAATTATTCATGGAACGCCGCAATGTCTCCAATAAGGCTAAATGACAACTCCTATATTTAGGACGTCAAGAAGAATGGCGGGGGTTCCCTTTTAAGGGTTCCGCTATTGTTCTTGATGACACGTTGAAAAATAACCTTTGCATAGGTGGGTGGTTCACGTAGTGAGCCATCCCACCTGATAAACTCTTTATAATAATATTTTCGATATGTGCTGAGTCTAAGTGAAAAATGAATACAAAAATTTGTACTTAACTGTATTAGCTCAGACTTGATCTGACTGTTTTCACTGACAGCACACAATCAAATCTGGCAGTCTGCTTTGAGCGAGGAGCGGAAGTAATTATTATAGCTCTAAATTTGTTAATTTTACTTGTAGTGCAGCTATTTCTTGATTAATAACATTAAATCCCTCATTGATAGCATGCCTAAGCTCTGCATCAATATTTTTTATTCCTTGCGCATAATCCACCATTACTTCAATTTTTGCAGCGTACAATCTTTCATACATATCTTTATTTTTATTATTATCAGCCATGTCAAAAAGGATTTTTTCGTAGTCTACAACAAGCTGGTTGTTTCCTTTAAAGGACTGTATTAATGAACGCGCATATGTGTAAATATTAATTATTGAATCTCTTGCTGCGTCATTAAGGTTTGCAATGATCTTTGCGTTTTGCTCATAAAATGTAAAGTTATCATCTCCAACAGGGAAATTAATAAGCAGTGTTTTTCCCGGCCCAATGCTATCAATATGATTTTGCATTCTTTTGTTATACAAACTGATTAAAGTAAAAATCTCTCCCTTAATTCCTTTTAATACAGACAACTGCAACTCAAGAGAGTTCTTTTCAGCCTCTGCACGGGTAATCTTTGCCTCGCGGTCAACGCCTCTTAGAGTAAACCAGCCACCAACAAACGCGCCAATTAAAGCAGTAATAAACGATGACAACCATTCAGGAATGCTATTTAAAAAATTACTAATCTCGATCAAAAAAGCCATTATAATTCATCCCTTAGTAAATTTACAAAAATATGGATATAACTATACATCAAAATCAACCTATAACTGAAGTTAACTTTTTAATTCTCTTGGACATAATCTAATGGGAGTCATTGAACATACCAATTATTCTACTACTGCCAATTGACAATGTTTAACACCTGCTTCTGGCACAGAACTGCCTGTCAGATTAGGTTCTGCTCTCTGCTATAACTCTGTTAGGTCAAATCTGAACTAATACAACTTAACATTTACTTTTTGAATACACCCTTCAGAATCTTTTCCATCTCTTTCTTTACATATTCAGTTGCGAGCCCTTTACCTTCTTCGGCTGCGACGTCGATTAAGGCATCATAATCATTAAGTTCATGGCAATTCTGACATTCAAGCATGTCCCCAGAAACATATTCTTTTGTAGCATCTCCTTCTAAAGGGCAATCACAAAATAAACACTTGAGTTCTACAGAGAAACTTTTATCTTTCATTAATTTACTCCCAAAAATTTTAGTGAAAATGTTGCTAAGGCTAATAAAAACCCTAAAACAACAAATAACCCTTTATGATCTTCAACGTAATCAGATACCTTTTTAAAGAAGCTCCGAGAAGCTTTTTGTTCTTCTGACTTACGTTTTGACCTTGCCGCACCAACACCTTTTGGAGTGATTCGTAAATGTCCGTATTTTTTACCTCCAAGTGATGTATGCTCAAGCCACTCATGCGCCAAGCATTTATCCGTAGCTTTTTCTAAGTCGGAAAGTGTATATGAAGTTTTGTTTTCTGCGTTTATCTCTTCTAAAAGCTCTTGGTCAACAGATAAAGTCACTAACTTACTCGTTGAACCTGTTGATTCCATATAATCTATTACATGATTAAGTATTTTAAATTCAGGCACAATTTATACCTTTAAATAAATAGATTAAAATTTTGCATGCGCGTGAATGATAACATGTTTGATACTTACCTCAGACCTTTTCAGCAGCACTGCTGAGTGTCAGACTCTGTAAAGATCAGAGTAGCAAAGATACATAGTAAGTATGGGACAATAAAATCTATGCTGCAATGATTTTGTATTTTTGGGATTGGACGTAATCACTCCACCATTGCATTAACTCGGCACGCTCGGCTAAATATTCTGCACGGTTGTATGCCGCAATGATTTCATCTTTTTTAGAGTGAGCGAGGGCTGCTTCAAGAACTTCTGTTCTGAACTTACTGGATTCCTCTGCGGCTGTTCTGGCAATAGAACGCATACCATGTGCCACCAGTTCACCGCCAAAACCCATGCGGATGATCGCTGCGTTAGCTGTTTGCTCGTGCATATGGCTAAGAGGAGCTTTGATGCTGGGGAAAATCCACTCACGATGACCGCTGATTAGTTTCATGGATTCAAGAATACGCATAGCTTCTTTACTCAATGGAACCTTGTGGGGCCGTTTCATTTTCATGAACTCAGCGGGGATGTTCCAGAATCGGTTCTCTTCGTCGATGTCAGTCCAACGAGCACGGACAGCCTCTCCGGGGCGAACCCATGTAAGAAGTTGCCATTCAATTAGCAGGCGTGTTTCTAAGCGTATAGATGCGTTTGCTAAAGCCACTATGAACCTTGGTAACTCGCTGGGGGGGAGAGCTGGCATGTTTTGCTTCTTTGGCTTGCTGAAACGCTGTGTGAGGTTATCTGCAGGGTTGAACTCGATGAGTTCTTCTGTCGCGGCATAGCGAAAAATTTCGTTGAGTCGGGAAATTATACGCCGTAAGGTTTCGAGTACGCCCCTTTGTTCTATGGGGTCAAGATGTTGTTTTAACATTTTGGGGCGGATCTCTTTAATGGGAATATCCCCTAAAGTGGGAAAGATGTTTCGTTCAAGGCTACGCCAGATATCCTTGGCGTGATCTTGCGATATGCCTGATGTTTTAATTTTTTCATCAAGCCACTTTTTCGCTACTGTTTGGAATGTGTGTTCAGTGGCATCTTTGAGCGCTTGAGCTTTTTGCTCATTGTGGGATTGGGGATCGATACCCTGTGCAAGCAAAGAGAGGTATTCATCCCGTAGCGCTCTTGCTTGAGCAAGTGTCAGGTAGGGATAGAACCCAAGACTCATTTTGGCCCGTTTCTTGGTTAAAGGAACGGTATAGCCGAGGTGCCAGATTTTTTTGCCACTTGGTTTGATACGCAGGAACAAGCCATCTCCATCCCATAGCGTGAACTCTTTCTCTGTGGGCTTGGCCTTTTTGATCTCTGTGTCAGTGAGTTTTGTTGCTACCTTCGGCATTTTTGCTCCCTCGTTTTTACTCCCTCATCGACGAGGGATAATAGGAGGGTGCCATAAGGAGTGGTTTCTAGCAATTCTCAGTAGACTTCACTGGACATGAAAAAGGCCGCAAACCCTTGTGGAATGCGGCCTTAGTAGACGTCATTTTACTAAAAATTGGTGGAGCTGGCGGGAGTTGAACCCGCGTCCGAAATTCCTACATCCTCGGTACTACATGCTTAGTCAGTCTTTACATTCGCACGCCAGCTGCGGACAGACACGCCACTAACGAACTAGCCTGATTAGTTTTAGCACTTCAGCCCCAGGCAGGACATCCATGCGATCTCTTTTGGGTTTGACCTCTCTTGATCCCCGTCTTAAGAGCGGAAGCTAGGGAGAGAGGGCTCTTAGCAGGTTATTAAGCTGCTAAAGCGTAGTTTTCGTCGTTTGCGACTATTTTTTTGCGGCTTTTTACGAGGCCAACCGCCCCTCGGCATGCACCTTGGGTTTCGCAAATCCCGTCGAATCCAGAATCAGCCCCAATGTGTTGCAGTAAGTATAACAGACTTGTGACATGCGTGACCAGCCCCTGCAACCCCTTATCCTCAACGATTTACCGCTCGCGCAGCGCTTCTTTTGCGCGGTTAAACGGTTTGATTAAATAGTCGACGATGGTTTTTTCACCTGTTTTTATATCCACTGTGGCAATCATACCCGGAACGATAGAGAAATGACGTCCCAGTTTGTTCTGCAAATAGTCCTGGTGGGTGCGGATAAAAACACGGTAGTAGAAAATTTCCGGTTTTACTTTGTCCTGGATAGTATCCGGTGAGATGGTTTCAACCACACCTTCCAGCCCGCCATAAATGGCGTAGTCATAGGCTGTGATCTTCACCAACGCCCGCTGGCCGGGATGGATAAATGCGATGTCGCGCGGTGACAGGCGTGTTTCAATCAACAGGTGATCGTCCACTGGCACGATCTCCATCATTTCGCCGTTAGGCGGAATTACGCCGCCAATGGTGGTGACCTGGATGTTTTTCACGATGCCGCGCATGGGGGTACGCACCGTCAGGCGGGTAACAGAATCCTCGCGTCCTTTCAAAATAGATGCGAGCATATCCACTTCTGCGTTCGCTTTTGACAGTGCTTCACGCGCCTGCACGTAATATTGCGAGCGCAGGTCGGTGATTTTCAGCCCCAGATCGCTTTTTTGTCGCTGCAGGCGCAGCACTTCCACATGGCTGGCGGCTCCGCTTTTCTCCAGTCGTTGGGTGATCGCCAGCTCTTTATTCACTGATACCAGCGCATCCTGCAGTTCCACCATCGAGTCGGCAAGTTGTGCCCGACGGCTTTTATACAAGCGGGTTTCGGTGGCGATAAGCTCCGGCCAGGCTTTTAGCGAGTCGGGAAATGTCAGCGGTAGATCGTTGACTTCGGCATTGAGCCTTGCGCTGGAGGCCAGCGAGGCGCGGAATCGGGCTGCGCTTTCACCAACGTTTGATTCAGAACGGGTCGGGTCGAGACGAGCCACAATTTGATTGGCTTGCACTTTATCTCCTTCGCGCACTGTCAGTTCTGCGAGGATACCGCCGTCGAGCGACTGCAACACCTGCTCACGCGAGCTGGGGATCACTTTCCCGCTACCGGTGGAAACTTCATCCAGTTTGCCGAAATACGCCCATATCGCTAATACCGCAAACAGCAGTGTGCTGAGCAGAATAATACTGCTGGCACCGGAAAAACGGTGTTCGCGGCGGATATCGAGGTCGTCCATGGCGGCATCATGCGGATTGGTTTTCATTTTTCCACTCCCGACCGTGAGTCTGTGTGGGAGCCCGGCTTGCATTCAGCGCTTGTGCTTTCGGGGCATCCATTACCAGTTGACCTTCTTTTAACACCACCACGCGTTCGACAAGTTCGAGAACCGGAACGCGATGGGTGGCGACAACCAGCGTGCGGTTGCCCAGCCACAGGTTCAGTCGTTGAATAAACTCTCGCTCGGTGTGTTCATCCAGCGATGCGCTTGGCTCGTCGAGCAGTACGATATTGGGGGATCTCAGAAGCATTCTTGCCAGCAGAATTGACTGTCGCTGCCCGCCGGAGAGACCGTTGCCACCCTCCATAATAGGGTGAGCCAGCCCTTTGGCGAGCTGCTTCACAAATGCTGCTGCGCCGCTGACTTCCAGTGCGTCAAATATCTGCGCATCGCTGGCATGTGGTGCGCCGAGGGTCAGGTTCTCGCGCAGCGTCCCGAAAAACAGTCGCGCGTTTTGGCTGAGAAATCCGATGTTTCTGCGTAAATCAGCCATATCGATTTGCGCCAGGCTCAGGTTATCAAGCCGGACATCGCCCTGAATAATGTCTATGCCGCCTGCCATTGCCTGTAGCAGAGTGGATTTCCCTGCGCCGTTACGTCCGAGGATGGCGACCCGTTCTCCTGGCATGATTTCCAGGCGAGAGATGCGCAGCGGTACGCGCTGGTCCTCACTGTGGTAGCGAAAATGCGCATTTTCAAACAGATAGTGGCCATGAAAGATCTCCTGATGTACCCGGTTTTCATCGTGCTGGGTTTCAGTGGGCAACTGCATAATGCTGTCCAGACCCATCTTCGCCGCTTTGACCTGCTGCCAGCGTGCCAGCACGCCGCACAGGTTAGCCATTGGGGCGATCATCCGTGAGCCGAGCATGGAGGCCGCCACCACGGCCCCGGTGGTCATCGTACCTTCAATGACCATCGGTGCGCCGAACATAATGATTGCCGCGTAGACCAGACTTTGTACCGACATTCCCCAGCCAATCAGTCCCTGTGTCAGCTTGCGGGTGCGCAGACCGGACTCTCCGGTAATGCGGATGTAGCTGTTCCACTGCTGCAAAAAGCGGTTCTCCGCCTGCATCAGTTTGATGTCTTCCAGCCCCTGTACGCTCTCGACCAGCACGGCGTTACGTAGAGTGGATTCGTGAGCAGCCTGGTTGGCGAGCACCGACAGTTTTTTCTGTAACAGCAATCCCGGCAGGATCATCAGAATGGCGGCGACAGGAGCTATCCACGCCAGCGGTGGGGCAATGCATGCCAGCACGACAATAAACAGAAAGAAAAAGGGCAGATCAACAATGGTCGACATGGTGGAGGAGGTGATCATCTCACGTACCTGCTCCAGCTCGCGTAGCTGGGAAATAAAGCTTCCCGTTGAGCGAGGCACTGCGCTGTTGCGCAGCCGCAAGGCATGGCTGAACACGCGATCTGAAATCCGCATGTCAGCGCGTTTACCGAGCAGATCCATAATATGGGTGCGCGCTTCGCGGAGTAAAAAGCCAAACAGTACCGCGACCAGTACGCCGGTTGAGAGAACATACAACGTAGGATATGACTGGGCAGGGATCACCCGGTCATAGACCTGCATGGAAAAGATAATCCCGGCGAGCGACAGGACGTTAATCAGAAATGCGGCGATCATTACCGGCAGGTAAGGACGGATGTCCTTTAACACCAGTTCACGCATCCAGTCAGGCTTAAAGCGCGAAATGTAGCGATCTACCCGACTGTCTTTCAGCGCTGATAATGGGCGCAATGCGGTGATGGTGTGGATTTCCGGCAGCAGTTCCGTAACAGTCAACCGATTGCGCTGTCCCTCTTCGGCAATGATAAACACATCCAGCGTATCTTCGCCGTTGAAATGTTCTATCACCATAATTTGGCCGTCGCGAAGTTCAGCCACTACCGGTAAACGCCACTGGCTGAATACCTGTTTTGTGGTATCCAGTGTATGAAATGACAACCCCGCCTGTCGGGCCAGTTGCGTCAGGGCGAGAGACCTGTTTTTACCAGCAAACCACGGGGCGTTGGCCTGAATTGCACCGGGTGAACAGGTCACGCGGTAGTGGCCGGCAATGTGGGTAATCGCCTGCGCCCATTGGCTGAGAGTCGGTTCTCCAATGACATCTTCGGTATGCGGGTCGACCTGGCTCATAGCTGTATCTCCACCGACTGGATGCTGCGGTTATTTAAGGCGAACGCCTGACGTAGCGATCCGGTGTTGTAGAGGCAGTTCAGTTGAAGCTGACGAAGCTGACTTTGGGTCTGTAGCTCGGCAAAACGGGCCTGATACACTTCCTGTTCTGCATTCAGTACGTCGAGCAGCGGACGTGAACCGAGGTCGAGATACTGCTGCTGATAAAGTTCGTGCGTACGTTCGCTCAGCTGATGCTGGCGGCGCAGAATTTGCAGGGCGCTGGCGAGACTCATCGCCTGGCTACGGGACTCTAGTAATTTCTGACGTACGTCGAGTCGGGTGCGCTGGATGGAATATTGTGCGGACTCTACCGCATGGCTGGCGGCGTTGCGCCGGGCTGTGAGGCCGCCGCCCTGATACAGCGGCATCTCAACTTTTACCCACGTTGAGTACTGTGTTTTGTCGAGTACTTCATGGCTGGGATACTTGTCATTAAGGTAATGCTGAACAGAGGGCTCCAGAGAGAAGGTCGGTGTCATTTGCGCATTGGCGTAGTCCAGGTTTGCCTGTGCGATGTTTGCCTGTGCCCATGCCGCGAGTACGGCTGGAACCAGCCGGTCATCCGGTTTTGCCACATCACAACTGCTGTCCAGTTTGACCGGGAACTCATTGCTGATGCCGTTGAGTGAGTTCCAGCCGAGAAAACTCATCAGCGTCGCCTTGCTGCTGTCGAGGTTAGCCTGATACTGCGCCAGCTGTGAGCGAGCAGACTCAATACGCGCGTCAGTTTGTACCACGTCTGACTGCGACGTCGCCCCTTCATTATTGCGTTCCCGGGTCAGCCTGCCAATGCCGTTCAGGGCGACGAGCTGCTCTTCGGCGGCATCGACCATTTGCTGCCACGCCTGAACCTGGACAATGGCGTTTGCGGTGGCGTGGGCGACGGTATCAATGCTGAGTAATACGTTTGCCTGTTGTTGAGCGGCCCCGGCGGTTTCAGCCCGGACCTGGCTTGCTACTTTGCCGAAGTCGTACAGCATTTGTGATACCGAGATCACCAGTGACGGGCTGAAACCGTGATCGTTATAGGTATTGCTGTATCCGTTGTTCATTCCGGCAGTGACCTGCGGATAATATTTCGATTTCGCCACGTCGATCTGCTCATTCTGTGAGAGCAGTTTACCGATGGATTCACGAATAGAGGGGTGCCAGCTTACAGCGCGGCTTACCGCATCGCTAAGCGTCAGATTGCCGGGCGCGGCGGCGCTAAGCGGTAGTTCGGCCATGGAACCATCGAGAGAGGGAAGCATCTGGCTGGTGGCCAGCCCTTCCGGCGTAATAACTTGAGGTTCATCTTCGGCATTAACCCATAAGGAACAGAGCGTTAATGCCAGCAGTAAAGCGACAGGGGCGACACGTCTCATAGTTTATCCCTTTCAAAATACGGCTGTGACGGCTGTTATTGCCCCGGACGTCATGGCATCCGGGGCTGTAGTTATGGCGTTACGGTACTGATTTCAGGTCACAATGTGGTTTTGTTGGATCAGCTCGTCGAGCGTGGTGTGTACGTTCTCCAGAGTAATGAGATTAGTCGAGTGATACGTTGCGCCCGTACCGTCGCGGTCGATAGAAACCACCGTGTTGTTACCATTGGTGGAAACGGAGAGATAATTGCCGAGCGTGGCGTTTTGCCCGTTCCAGCCGACCAGCAGGTCGCCGATATCGATTTTGTCTCCATGCGCCAGTGAGAAATTAGTCCATGTGTCCGTTGTTCCGTTGCCACCGGTCGCATCGTTGGCGCTGAGCAGGTGATAAATCAGCGTATCGCCATATGCGCTGCCGATAAGACGATCGGCATCGGCGGTGCTCACGACCTGCGGATTCATGTCGATGGTCAGCGTGGCAGTATCGGTATGGCCTTTCTGGTCGTTCAGGGTGTAGGTAAATGTCTCTTTGTTGGTGATCGTCGCAAGAGAGACATCATTGTTGAGGGTATAGGTGTAATGGCCGTCAATCCCGATGGTCAGTTTGCCGTACAATCCATTGATGGTAGCGCTGGCGGTACTGCTTCCCAGCGGATCCAGCGTAGCGGTGCTGCCGCCTGCGCCATTCACCGTCAGCAGGGTATGCACGCTGGCAATATGGTCCCCGTCATAGATATTGCCTGTGACGTTATTCACGCCGGAAGTTTCGAAGTTATCGAGGTCGACTACCGAGCCTTTGACACTCGGCGTGATGGTAATGGAACCCACACCCAGTGCACCGACGCTACCGGTATAGTCCAGACGATAGTTCCCTGCGTGCAGCACGAGCCCGTTCAGGGCGATATCAATGTTGCCGCCGAGCAACAACCCACCGTTGAATGAATCCCCGGCCACCTTAACGCCTTTGCTGTCGTACAACGCCCAGACGACATTCAGCCCGCCAAGCGTTAGCCCGGATGCCACGTTAAAGTGCAGCACGACGTTCTGCACCGCTGTACCCGCTGCCACCTCGATGGTGCCAGTGCCGCTTTTCGAGCTTGGCACCAGCAAAGTGTTCCAACTGGCATTCCCTACGCTGGTATCAGTAAACGGCTGAGAGGTGTCCTGCAGTGTGGTGACCGCCATCTGGCTGCTGATGTCATTTACGGCATCCAGCGCCTGTGGCGTCGCCTTGATGTTCAGCGACGCGCTGCCGGTATCGCCGTTTGGTGCTTTTACCGTATAGACAAAGCTGTCCGGCGTATTGATGCTGTCTGCGCCCAATCCACTTTTCAGCGTGTAGGTGTAATTGCCTTTCGCATCGATTATCAGCGTACCGTACTGCCCGTCAATGCGCGTGGTGCCCGTGGCATTGACCGTGACGCCGTTCACTTCAGTGATGACCGTATTGGCCGGAGCCGAGTCATTAGCCAGAATGTTGCCGTTGGTTGAGGCGCTCAGACTGTCTACTGCGTAGGTGTGATCCGCCTGAATATTCAGGGTATAGCTTGTCAGCAGGGTCAGGCCGCCTGAGGCGTTAAGCAGGAACAAATAGTCGCCACCAGGCAGCGTGATGGTATATGCCGTAGAGCTGCCGCCTAACAGCGCGGTGACCCAGTTTGGTTGTACCCGATATTGCTCATACTGCTGGATTGTCTCATTGAAACGGTAGACGTAGAGATCAAAACCGCCAAGCGTAACGCCGAGAACATCAGCCTGAATCGTCAGCGTGCGGGTGGCACCGTCATCAACGTTGAATTTGATCGGGTTGGTCAGGCCGTTTACCAGACTGACGTCCAGAACATTACCCAGGCCGATATTCGCGAGTGTGAAGCCGGTTTGTTTTGACGGTCCATGGTCGACCGCGCTGACTTCCGTCCCGTAGGTCAGTGAGGCTACATCATCCGCAGCCGTTACGGTGCTGGTTGCAGGGCTTTGACCTAGTGTGACCACTAATTTTGCCGAAGAGTGATCATTACCGTGAGTCAGCGTATAGGTGAAGCTTTCGGAACGCCCATAGACCGATGCCGATGTGTTGGTGAGAGTGTAGGTATAGCTACCGTCCTGGTTAATATGCAGGATGCCGTATTTACCCTGAATATCGGCTCCACCCGCGGGGATGTTCACCAGATTCCCGTTGCCATCGGTAATCGAGGTCACCCGGGTACCGGAAGGGGCGTTATCCTGTCCGTTGGTGGGGTCGGTATCTGTGATGATGTTGCCGGATTCCGTCAAGCCACCGGTGATGTTTCCGGCGCTGGTTTTCACCACCGCAACATCCAGACTGGTATAGGCACCGGTAGCCAGCAGGCTGGTGTTGTAGCTGACTACGCGGTAATCCCCGCCTGTCAATCCATCATAGTTGAGCGTCACTCCTGAAGCACCGAGCGTTAGCAGATCGGCAAACTGGGGTTTTGAGGTATCGACTACCGTAACCCAGGCGTTGAGCGCGGTGTCAAAGCGCTGGATAACGATCTCCATGGTGCTCAGCAGTGACAGCACAATGCCGGTTGCGGCAGCGTTGATGGTGACGGAACCACTGCCACCAGACTGGATGCTGAAATTGACGGCGGCCGTGTTGTTCCCCAGCACGTTAGCCACTGTTCCCAGTGCATCCACCAACAGAAAACCATAATCGCTTTTGTGCTCATTGGTGATGGTGACATCGGTTTGTAATGCCAGCCGGGTGACGTTGTCTTCGGCCAACAGTGGCAATACCGGGGCGATAACACTTGTCGGTGATGAGGTGTTGCCAGCCGCATCGGTTGCGGTGGCGGACAACGACTGGCCCTCAATCTGGCGAACCGGCAGGGTTACGCTGTATACACCGCTGCTGTTGGCGATAGCCGTTACGCTGCCACCACCAGGCAGGGAGATGGTGACGGTGCTTCCCGCTTCGGCGATACCACTGATGGTTCCGCCATCGGCACTGATCAGGACCGTTGGTGCTGGCGGTGGCGTGGTATCCACGATGACGCTGAATGCGCCGGATAAACCGCCTGAACCGTTGGCATTTGCCGCACTGGCGGTAAATGCGTGGTTGCCTTCGCTGAGTGCACTGCCAGGGGTAAAGCTCCAGAGTCCGTTACCGTCAGCAGTCGTTGTGCCCATCAATACCCCATTATTGTAGAGGCTGACGACGACGTTAGCCTGCGCCGTTCCGCTAAGCGTCGGGCGGGTATCATTGGTGGTTTTCCCGGCGGCGACTGCGCCAGTTATCGTACCTATATCATCAAATACGCTGGAAATAACAGGAGCAGGTGGCACGCCTGTAAACGGAGCCAGCGCGCTACCTGGCGAACCCATGTTGCCTGCCGCATCCTGTGCGCTAACCAGCAGCGTTTGCCCACTGATCTGCGGTGGGTTAAGGATGAAAGTAAAGTTGCCGGATGCATTGGCCGTTGCGGTGCCGAGTACGGTTCCGCTACTTGAGGTGATGATTACTGTACTGTTTGCTTCAGCAACACCTGTTAACGTGGTGCCGTTGGCGTTAATCACCAGTCCGGTAGGAATGCCCGGAGCGAGGGTATCGACCACTATCGCGGCGGCAGACGATGTCCCGCTGGTATTTCCTGCGGTATCCGTTGCCGTGATAGTAAAGGCATGCGCACCCTGAGTCAGCGCTGTGGGTGGGGTGTAACTCCAGTTGCCGTTTCCGTCTGCCGTCACGCTGATGACAAAGTTGCCGTTGTCATAAATATCGACCCGGGCATTGGCTTCCGTGGTGCCGTTTAATGTCGGGCGCGCGTCATTGGTGACCTGGTTGTTGCCAATTACCCCTGTGTTTGGTCCCACATCATCAATAATGCTGCTAATTGATGGTTGCGCCGGAGCAGTAATGTCCACGATAACGGTAAACCCGGCTGTCGCGCCGCTGGTATTTCCCGCGGCATCGGTGGCGGTCACAGTGAAGGTATGTGAACCGTTAGCAAGCGGTGTGCCTGGCGTAAACGACCAGCTGTTATTGCTTTGCACGAGCGCGGTGCCGAGCAGTGTACCACCGTCATAGATACTAACGGTGCTGCCCGCTTCGGCGGTGCCGTTTAGCGTTGGACGGGCATCATTAGTCAGTTGCCCGTTGCTCAGCGCCACATTAAACGCACCGCCTGCAACATCATCCACCACCGTGATTAGCTGTGGTATTGAAGGCGGGACCGTGTCGACATTGATAATAAACCCGGCGGAGGCAGAGCTGACGTTTCCGGCGGCGTCAGTGGCGATGGCGGTAAATACGTGCTGGCCATTACTCAGGGTAGCTGGCAGATATTCCCAGGTGCCATCTATTGCCGCTGTTACCGTAAACAGCAGTGTGCCATTGTCGTAAATGGCGACTCGCGCACTGGCCTCCGCTGAACCGCTCAGAACAGGACGAGTGTCATTGGTAAACGCACCGCTCGACAGCGTACCGGTTCCTGGCTGCACGTCATCGAAAGCTTCAATAATCGTGGGCGCAAGAGGGGGGATGGTATCAACGATGATACCAAACCCGGCCGACGAGGGACTGACGTTTCCGGCGGCATCCGTTGAAGTCACGGTCAGTGTGTGATTGCCGTTACCAAGTGCGGTCCCGGGGGTGAAATTCCAGACTCCATTCCCGTCTGCCGAAACCGTACCGATAAGCGATCCGTTATCGTAAATTTTGACCGTTGAATTGGCCTCAGCGGTGCCGCTAAGTGTGGGGAGTGCATCGTTTGTGGCCTGGCCGTTGCTCAGAATACCGGTTATCGGGCCGACGTCATCGACGACCTGAGTGATGGCGGGCATGGTTGGCGATACGGTATCAACCGTGAGCGTAAAACTGTTAGATGCAGGGCTGGTGTTGCCTGCGCTGTCGGTGGCGGTTACGGTCAGCGTATGCGTACCATTGCCCAGCGCTATTGTGGGGGTAAAACTCCAGGTCCCACCAGCGCCTACGGTGGTGGTGCCGATTGGCTGACCGTCACTCAGGACAGTAATAGTTGCGCCAATTTCGCCAGTACCGCTCAATGCCGGGCGGGTTTCGTTCGTTGTCTGACCATTATTAATCGGGCCTGTTGTGGGAGCCGTATTATCCTGCACTGTACTGATGACCGGTGCCTGCGGGGCAAGGGAATCCAGTTCGAGGGTGAAGGACGAGGAGGAACCGCCTGTATTACCCGCCTTGTCAGTAGCAACGGCGGTAAATACATGCTGCCCCTGACTCAGCGCGTTATCCGGTGTGAAGCTCCAGTTACCTGACTCATCGACCAGGGCCGTGCCGATATCAACGCCTTTATCGCGGATCGTGATGGTGGAGCCAACTTCCCCTGTACCGTTCAGCGTAGGTTGCGCGTCATTGGTCAGTTGCCCGTTTGTCAGCGATGTGCTGCCGGGTTGATCGTCAATTACTGAGGTAATAAGCGGCGCGGCGGGTGGTAGTGTGTCTACAATCAGGACGAACGGTGGCGTCGCCGGGCTGATATTACCAGCACCATCCGTGACGGTTGCGGTCAACGAATGACTGCCTTCGCTGAGTGAAGATGGCGGCGTAAAGTTCCAGTTGCCGTTTTCGTCGCTGGTGGCAGTGCCAATTACCGCGCCATTATCGCGAATAGTGACAATGGAATAAGGCTCGGTAACGCCGTTGAGCGTTGGCGTACTATCGTTGGTTGACTGTCCTGATGTAAGCGTCTGGGGAGTGCCAACATCGTCCGTTACCGTCACAATGGATGGGGCGTCCGGGATCAAAGTATCAACAATAATCCGGAAGTCCGTAGACTCATCTCCCTGATTGCCTGCTGCGTCAGTCGCGCGCACGGTAAAAATATGCTCGCCTTCTCCCAGCGAGTTTGTCGGGGTAAAGCTCCAGAATCCGCTGCTGTTTACCGTGGTTGTGGCAATCGCAACACCTTTATCATAGAGGGTGATAGTGGCGCCAGCTTCACCGGTTCCGTTTAAGGTTGGGCGCGAGTCGTTAGTCATTTGCCCCTTATCTAACGATCCTGCGCCCGGTGAGATGTCGTCTATGATGCTGGTGATGGTCGGCGCCAGCGGGGCGGTGCTGTCGATGGTGATGGCGTAGTTGGGTGACAGACCGCTGTCAGTACCGCCAACAGTTTGTGACACAGTAAAATTATAGGTTGTACCTTCCGCCAGGATTGTAGGCAGTTGATAACTCCATGCGCCAGAAATGGCATCGGCAGTCACTGTGGTCAGCAGGATCCCATTTTGAAATATATTGACCGTTGCGCCAGCAGTCGCGCCTCCTTGCAGTAGCGGTTGGGTATCGTTGGTGGTTTTACCGTTACCAATGACGCCAACGCCGGGAGCGATATCATCTACGATTTCAAGAGTTGGCGGGTGCGGTACACTGGAAGTGGCGGCTGCAAAAGAGGTTGGACCGCTCTGATTACCCGCGGGATCCTGGGCGATGACGTTCAATGCCTGACCTGTTGTTTGCGCCGGTGACAGGGTGACGGAATAATTTCCGGAACCGTCTGCGATCCCCTGGCCGAGAACCGTAGTACCGCTGCGAATGATAACGGTACTGCCCGCTTCGGCTTTACCGATAACCAGCGTACCGTTTGGATCTACGCTGGTGACTGTAGGTGCGTCGGGTGCCAGAGTGTCGACAGTTAAGGTGACAGCGTTCCCTGCTGGTAGCACGTTACCTGCGGCATCCTGTGCGCCGAAAGTCAGTGTGTGAGAGGCGTTAGCGGAGAGAGTAACTTCAACACTCCAGTTCCCATTCGCGCCAACAGTTGCCGTAGCAATAGCGACAGGATTACTGCCATCATAAATTAATACGGTGCTGCCGGGAGTGCCGGTTCCGCTAATGGTGGGGGTCGTATCATCCGTGACGCTTCCGTTACCAAGCGAACCCGTAATAACGCCGGCGTTATCCTGAATATCTGTTACCAGTGGCGAGGCCAATGTTGTGTTGTTTACCGTAAACGAGATGCTGTTTGAGCTGCCGCTGGCGTTACCAGCCACATCGGTTGCGATGGCGTTCAGGGTATAGTTTCCGTTTGCCAGCGCCATTCCGGGAGTGATGCTCCATTCGCCGTTAACGACAGTAGTGGTGCCGATAACCGTGCTGCCGTTATACAGGGTGATGGTGTCTCCGGTAGTACCGGTTCCACGAATGGTCGGTGTCGTGTCATCGGTCACGGCACTGGGACCGATATCGCCTTTGACGTTACCGACGTCATCACTGGCGGCGATAATCACCGGAGGTGCAGGCGGTGTTGTATCGATGTTCAGTAGGACAGGATCCGATGGTAAGCTGACATTTCCTGCCGGATCGGTTGCCGTGATAGTCACCTGGTAATTACCCTGAGCGACTGGGGTGGTTGGCGTATAACTCCAGCTGCCATCTGCACCGACCGTCACTTCACCCAGCGGTGTAGTATTGCCATTAAGGAAAATGGAAATACGATCCCCGGCACTCCCCGTCCCGCTGAAGGTTGGCGTGGTATCGTTAGTGGTACCGTTGGTGATAATTCCGGTTATCGGGTTGGTATCATCAGTCATCGTCGGTGGAGCGGGCCTCACCGGCGGCTGATTATCCACCGTCAGAGTAAAGCCTGCTGACGGGATCCCCGAGTTGCCCGCAATGTCGGTAGCCGTTGCGGTGAATTTGTGTGGGCCATCCGACAGGGGAGTGGGAGGCGTAAATGTCCAGGTTCCATCGGGCTTCACGAGGGCGGTGCCAATGGGACCGCTATTATCAAAAATAGTAATTGTCGCACCAGCCTCACCGGTTCCGGACAGTTTTGGTTCGGTACTCTTCGTGCTGCCCCCGTTACTCAACGTTTTCGTATCACTGCCAATCAGGCCTTCCGCAGAAGTGATGACGGGGGCTGCGGGTGGTGTGGTATCAATAGTCAGCGTGAAATTTCCGGCGTTACTGGCATTGCCCGCTGTGTCTGTCGCGATAGCAGACAGATTGTGGGGGCCTTCACTGAGAGGCTGGCTAACCTGGAAACTCCAGCTCCCTCCCGTGATGACTGTCGCCGTTCCAATCGGGGTAGCACCGTCGTAAATAGTGATGGTGGATCCAACTATTCCGGTGCCTTTCAGTAGCGGCAGGTTGTCGTTTGAACGGCTACCAGAAGGCAGATCGACTGGCGCATTTCCGACGTCGTCTGTGGCGGTCGAAATAGTGGGGGCTCCAGGGGCCTGAGTATCAACGGTAACAGTGACGATGGTTTGTGAGGTGACGACGTTACCGGCTGCATCTGTGGCTGTCACCTTAAAATGGTGATCGCGGTCGCTGAGCGCTTTGTCCGCTGGTACGGTATAGCTCCAGGTACCTGATTTATCGATAAGTATCACTGTCATCAGCAGGCTGCCATCATACAGCGTCACCAGAGAGCCAGGCTCACCGGTCCCAGAGATAGTGGGTGTACTGTCATTGGTCACCCAGCCGTTATTCGCGATGTTACCGGTGATAGTGCCGACGTCGTCGCTTATGAGGGTAATGACCGGTACGGTTGGAGCAACACTATCAACAATAATTTTCCAGCTTGCGGCGCTGCTGGTATTGTTGGCGGCATCCGTCGCCGTCACTGTAAATACGTGCGCACCCTGACCCAGTGAGGTGGTTGGTGTGTAGTTCCAGTTACCGTTGATATCGGCGGTAACGGTCGTCAGCAGTACGCCATTATCATATATTTTGACCTGAGAACCGGCCTCGGCGGTGCCCTTGATTTCCGGTTTGTCGTCGTTAGTGAGCGTATTGTTATCGATGTTGCCGACGATCTCGGCAACATTGTCTATGACGGCAATGATAACGGGCTGGTCTGGCGCAGTGAGGTCCGGGGCAAGCGCAGTGGTCGGCTTGCTCTCGTTTCCTGTGTTGTCCGTTGCGGTGGCTTTTACCGTTTCACCGTTGATTTGTGACGGCGAGATCGGCACGGTGAAATTCCCCCCGCTGTCTGCCTGGCCAGTGCCAATAGCAATGCCATTGCTGTTTTTGATGGTGATGGTGCTACCCGCCTCAGCGTGACCACTCACCGAACCACCATCCCCGGCGACGGTTACACCTGTTGGTGCATCAGGCGCCGTGGTGTCCGGCGCGGTGACATTAGCATTTTCACCTGTGTTGCCAGCCGCATCAGTGGCGTTAGCGGCAAGCTTCTCTCCGTTAATCTGTGGCGGAACCAGCGTTGCGGTAAACTCCCCGTTAACGCCGGCTGTTGCTGTACCAATGATGTCGCCGGCCGGATTCAGTATATGCACTGTACTGTTGGGCTCTGCCGTGCCGGAGACCTGGTCGCCAGTAGGAGTGATCAGCAAATTGCCAGGCGGCAGTGGGGCGGTAGTATCCGGTGCAAGCGCGGTTTCTGGCTGGCTCGGGTTTCCTGCCGGATCGGTTGCGATGGCCGTTAGCGTTTCGCCATTGGTCTGCGGCGGGGTAATCGTAATGGTAAAAGAACCATCCGGTCCGGCGACGCCACTACCTATCTGATTACTGTTGCCATCGGTAATAACCACAGTATTGCCTGGCTCGGCCGTTCCTGTGACGACGGATCCATCAGTTGATACGCTCAGATCATCCGGAGGTGATGGTGGCTGAGTGTCGATATTTATGTTGAATGCTGGCGACATTCCCCCTGTACCCGACTGGTTAGTCGCGGTGACAGTGAAAGCGTACGGACCATCTGGCAACTGCATGCCGGACGTCCAACTCCAGTTGCCGCTACCGTCTGCAAGCACATTGTCGATAAGCGTACCGTTGTTATAAATTTTAACTGTACTGTTGGCTTCTGCGGCTCCGGAAAGGGTAGGTGTAGCGTCGTTAGTAGCCTGATTGTTGCTCAAGGTTCCGGTAGACGGTGCGACGTCATCCATCACGCTGACGATAACCGGTACACCCGGATAGCCAGAGTTCTGAGCGTTGAATTGCGTCTCCGGACCAACGTTGCCCGCTTCGTCCTGAATCCTGACCGTAAGTGATTCGCCATGTGTCTGCGATGGTGAAATATTAATAGAGAAATTTCCGCCTGGCTCGACGATGGCTGAGCCGAGCAACTGGTTATTGCTACCAATAATCATGACTTTGCTACCGGCTTCCGCGTTGCCGGTTACCGTTGTACCTTCAGGATTAATACCGGAAATTGTTGCGGCTAACGGTGGGGTGATATCGACGGTAAATGTTGGTACGGAGGTTTCTGTACTCACGTTACCTGCAGCGTCGGTTTGCGTGACCGTCAGATTGTGGATGCCCTCGCTCAGCGGTATATCCGGCGTAAAAGTCCAGTTGCCATTCTCATCAACCTGGGTCATGCCAATCAGGATGCCATTATCAGAAATGCTGATGAAGTTGCCGGCTTCACCGGTACCGGAGAGGGTTGGCGTGTCGTCGTTAGTCACGGCGTTATTGTTGACAGGTCCGGTAATGGAATCTGCATCGTCGGTTACCTGGCTGACTACTGGCGCATCAGGGGAGACGGTGTCGATGATAATCTCCCAGACTTCAGACATTTCACTGCTGCCCGCATTGTTCGATGCACTGACCATGAACTCGTGAGTACCATCCGCGAGAGGAGATGAAGGCGTAAATGTCCAGTTACCATTGGCATCAATAGTGACCTGGCCAATTTCAGTGCCGTTGTCGAAAATATGCAAAGTAGTGTTCGCGGGGCCGGTTCCCTGAAGAGTAGGGGTACTATCGTTGGTGGATTCCTGCTGATTTACGATGCCAGTAATAAGCTCCTGATCATCTGTTACGCTGGTAATAACGGGCACATCTGGTGTTGCTGGCGTCGTTGTCGGCGGCGCACCGCCATCACCATCGCTGTCACCATTACCGCCGTTGCCATTTCCGTTGCCAGCGTTATTCCCGCTATCACCGCCGCCACCTCCACCACCGCCTCCGCCTGCAGCGAGGGCGATGCCCCCCGCAACCGCGACGCCGCCGAGAACCCAGGGCCAGACAGCTCCGCCTTCATGACTGCCTTCCGCTGTCATCAGCGGTGTCAGGTCATCAATGTGCTGAAAGTGGAATGCGCCATCGGTATCCTGAACCCACCACAGTGCGCCGTTGTTATCTTCGAGAACGAGCTGGCTTTTGTCATTACCGTTTGCGACGTAAAAATTTTTAATCGTGATGGTTTCGCCTGAGCGGAGTGTGACAACCAGATCCTGATTAATACGAGTCAGTTGACTGATGTCCTCACGTTGAACGGACAGCTTCACGACAGACGGTGTACTGAGCGTAACTTCAGAGGCTTCAATATTTGTGGAGACACCAGTCAATTTTGATACAACGGCGAGTAGACGCATATGTTCACTCCTGATGGCTGGCCGGGAGTATTAATTCGCAACGGCGCGCTGGGAATAATGAGCAGACAGGTGCCCCGTTCATCATGAAGATGAATTTACACATGTAATTTCATTGGTTAGGTCGTAATGATGTCAGCTGCTTATATAAAATTAATCCTGGCCCCGTGGTCAGATAGTTCTTTCGTATTAGATGATATAGTCACAAAGAAAGTATTCTGCAACTTCTACATATTAAAAACATATGGTGATAATTCAGGTAGATACTAATTAAAGGTTGTTTGAGTACGGATGTTTTCATATTGCATTGTATTTTAAGGTTTTTTGGTTTTATCTGCTGAGTCGGAAAGATATGTAATAAACACCAGTAATAATAATGTTATTCATCGGTGGAAATAAGATGGTGGTGGCTTGATGTTTTATTTTATTAAGCTATGAGGGGCAATAAAAAGAGAACGGTGTATTTGGGATTTTAACGATTCAGCAAAAATAAACTATAAATACGGTGAATGTATTGGGGTGGTTTCAATAACTAAACAATAACGACCAGTCTCCGCGGGAGAGACTGATCACAAAGTATGGAGATTTATCGGCCTGCATTTTTCATAATACGAGCTTTATCCAACTGCCATTCACGCTCCTTCACATCGGAGCGTTTATCGTGTTGCTTCTTACCTTTGGCGACGCCAATTTTCACTTTGCACCAGGCATTCTTCCAGTACAGCGAAAGTGCAACCACGGTATAACCCTCACGGTTCATTCGACCATAAAGAGAGTCAAGTTCACGCTGGTTTAACAGCAGTTTCCGGGTACGGGTGGGGTCGCAAACAACGTGTGTTGAGGCAACCGCCATCGGGGTGAAGTTTGCGCCAAACAGGAAAGCTTCACTGTCTTTGAGAATGACATAGCTATCGCTAATATTGGCTTTGCCTGCGCGCAGGGATTTAACTTCCCAGCCTTGCAGGGCGAGTCCGGCTTCGAACTCTTCTTCGATAAAGTATTCGTGTCGTGCGCGTTTGTTAAGCGCGATTGTGGCTGAGCCAGGTTTGTGTGCTTTTTTCTTCGTCATAATGCCGCTCAGTATAGGTAATCTGGAATCGAAAAACACCCCATTTCATCCAGCGGGGCGTAAGGCGCTATCTTAGCACGAGTTAGGCTATAGCGTTTTTTTTAGCGGATGATAAATGGTATTATTTGTACGATTGATATTGATGGAAATTGTTATGCCTCAGATTAGCCGGACCGCTTTAGTACCTTACAGTGCGGAACAGATGTATCAGTTAGTGAATGATGTTAAATCCTATCCCCAGTTTTTACCCGGTTGCACCGGAAGTCGTGTCCTGGAGTCAACGCCAGGACAGATGACGGCGGCTGTGGATGTTTCTAAAGCAGGGATCAGCAAAACGTTCACCACGCGCAATCAACTGACCAATAACCAGAGCATCCTGATGCATCTGGTCGATGGCCCTTTCAAAAAACTGATCGGCGGATGGAAATTTACGCCGCTCAGCCAGGATGCGTGCCGCATTGAGTTTCAGCTTGATTTTGAGTTCACCAACAAGTTAATTGAACTGGCGTTTGGCCGGATCTTCAAAGAGCTGGCGTCTAACATGGTACAGGCCTTCACCGTTCGTGCAAAAGAGGTTTACAGTGTCAGTGTCGGCTAAGATTGTCGTCGAAGTCGCGTATGCGCTGCCGGAAAAACAGTACCTGCAACGCGTAACGCTGCAAGAGGGGGCTACGGTTGAAGAGGCCATTCGCACCTCCGGGTTGCTGGAATTACGCACCGATATCGATCTCAGCAAAAATAAAGTAGGTATCTACAGTCGTCCGGTAAAACTTGCCGATATCGTGCATGATGGTGATCGGGTAGAAATATATCGACCATTGATTGCTGACCCGAAAGAGCTGCGCAGACAGCGGGCAGAGAAATCTGCTAAAAAGTAGCAGATATAAAAAAGGTGCTCACTGAGCACCTTTTTTGATCTCTGAAACCTGCGTTCTGAACCTTATTTATTGTCAGTCAGCGCTGGTTTGTTATCGATATTGGTCAATACACCACTGCTGTTAAAGGTCAGAGTCAGCGTTTGCTGCGTTACGCCTTCATGTCCTGGTTGCTGGCGGAACACATAGAACCAGGTGTTGGTGCCAAAAGGATCGGACATCATCGGCGTACCCAGAGCATAAGCAACCTGCTGTTGCGTCATACCCACACGAATTTTGGATACATCGTTAGCGGTCAGATAGTTTCCCTGGTTGATGTCAGGACGGTAAACCACTCGCTCCAGAGTGGAACAGCCTGCAGTCAACATCAGTAGTACTGCTGCAGCAGCAGTCAGCGTTTTACAGCGCATAGTGATTTGATTCCTTTTCGGGCCCGAGCAGTACGCGGCTCATATGTAATATGCCGATGATAATAGACCTTTCACCACTTTAAAACCTTTTGCTGTCGGGTCGGCTGGCGATTTTATGTTGAACTCAGACCGTTACAAGGGAAAAAAGTTTACGCTGCCAGCAGTTCTTTTGCATTTGCCAGGGTATTGCGTGTCACTTCGCTACCGCCAAGCAAGCGGGCTAGCTCTTGCAGGCGCGCGCGTTTGTCGAGCGGTTGCATATGCGTTTCAGTCATCGCGCCGTCAGTTTCTTTGCTGACAAAGAAGTGTTGGTGGCCGCAACCAGCAACCTGTGGGAGGTGTGTGACACACATAACCTGTGTTGATTCACCCAACTGGCGTAACATTTTCCCCACGACGGCGGCTGTAGGGCCGCTAATACCGACGTCAACTTCATCGAAAATCAGTGCCGGGGTTTCCATTTTACGCGCAGTGATGACCTGAATAGCCAGAGCGATACGTGACAGTTCCCCACCAGAAGCAACTTTCGCAATGGCCTGCATCGGTTGACCAGGGTTCGTGGTGACTTTAAATTCAACGCGATCGGCACCGTCTGCGCTCAGATGATGTTCATCAAACTTTACATCAATACAAAAGAGGCCGTGCGGCATAGAGAGGGTATGCATACTTTCTGTAATCAGTTGCCCAAGCTCCTGAGCGTAATACAGCCGCTGCTGATGCAGTGCTTTAGCTGTTTCCAGCGCTTGCTGGTGGTGATTGTTCACCGCCAGCGTTAAGGTTTCCAGCGAGTCGGCCTGATCGTCAAGCTGCTGTTGTTCATCCAGCAGAGACTGGTAAAACTGAGGAAGCGCTTCCGGTGCGACATGATGTTTGCGCGCCAGAGATATTTGCTTAGAAATCCGCTGCTCAAGTTCGAACAAACGGTTTGGGTCTAAATCCAGTCGGTCGCAGTAGTGGCGCAATTCGTCGCTGGCTTCGCTGAGCTGGATGGTGGCCTCTTCGAGCATGTCCAGAATACCGGAGAGCTTACTGTCCATTTCCGCCAGTTCGCCAACCAACTGCTTTGCTGTGTACAGTTGGCTTTGCAGGTTAATGTCTTCGCCATCTGCCATGATAGCCAGCGCCTGTTGGCTGGTGGTGAGTAATTGCCCGCTGTTAGCCAGACGCTTGTACTCTTCATCGATTTGTTCAAATTCACCGGCCTGAGGGTTAAATTCATTCAGCTCCTTTAACTGATACTGCAATAGCTCCGCACGTGCGGCGCGCTCCTGGCTTTGCTGCTGATGATGCGCCAGGTCACGGCAGCTCTGGTGCCACAGCTGGTAGCGTGCAGCCATTTCCTGAGTCAGTGAGGCTTCATTGGCGTAGCCATCGAGCAGGAATTTTTGCTGCTCAGGTTTAGTCAGGAGCTGGTGTGCGTGCTGGCCATGGATTTGAATAAGCAGTTGGCCCAGTTCGCGAAGCTGTGACAGTGGAACTGCGGTGCCGTTGATAAAGCCGCGGGAGCGTCCGTCGCAGCTGATCACGCGACGAAGCAAACACTCACGACCATCTTCAAGCTGGTTTTCCTCCAGCCAGCGCAGCGCCGCAGGTGTGTCTTTCAAAGAGAAGCGGGCACACAGGTCGGCACGTGTGGCACCAGTGCGCACCATGTCGGCATCTGCACGCCCACCCAGGCACAAACCGAGGGCATCAATGGCAATGGACTTACCCGCCCCGGTCTCACCGGTGATGACGGTCATTCCGCTCTGGAAATCGATCTCAAGTTCACGAACGATAGCAAAATTGCTGATGGTCAGTTGTGCCAACATAGCTGTTTTCCTGTATGAAAAACCATAACTGTAATTACATACAGTATAAACTGGTTTTTTATACAGTAAAGAGGCTGGTGTTAAATTAGAATAATTTTTTTGACCAACCCAGTTTCGTGCTTAATGTATTGAAATAGCTGTAATCTTTTGGGTGAATCAGGTTCAGGTGGTAATCACAACGACGAATCAATACGTCTTCACCTTCCTGTATAGGTAACGCAATCTGGCTGTCGCAGCTAATTTCCAGGTCATTCCGGCGATGGGAGAAGCGCAACCGAATTGTGCTGTTACTGTTAATCACCAGCGGGCGTGCCGACAATGTGTGCGGGAACATCGGTACCAGCGTAATGGCATCGAGCGATGGCGTCAGAATCGGACCGCCGGCGGAAAGCGAGTAGGCCGTTGAGCCGGTTGGCGTCGAAATAATGAGCCCGTCCGAGCGTTGGGAGAAGGCGAAGGTCTCATCGATATAGACCTCGAATTCGATCATGTGCGCGACTTTTCCAGGGTGCAGAACAACTTCGTTGATGGCGGTGCTGATGCGCTTCTGGCAATCCTGCTGGCAGACCTGGGCTTCAAGCAAAAAGCGCTTTTCACTGATGTAGTGGCCTTCCAGCACGTCGGCTAACTGTTGATGGGCGTTGTCCGGGTCAAGGTCTGTCAGAAAACCGAGGTTGCCACGGTTAATCCCGATAACCTTAATGTCATAGCGTGCCAGTGTGCGCGCTGCACCAAGCATATTGCCATCGCCACCAACAACCACAGCGAGGTCCGCCTGTTGGCCTATCTCCGCCAGAGTGCCGGTTTTCACATTTTTCAGTTGGAGTTCGTGGGCGATTTGTTGCTCCACGATAACCTCATAACCTTTCGTGCACAGCCAGCGGTAGAGCATTTCATGTGTCGTCAGTGCAGTGGGGTGACGTGGATGCCCCACAATGCCAATACACTTGAAATGTTTGTTCATTTTCTCGAGGTCCTTGTAGCGAAGATTAGTGACAATGTGAGTACTTCCCTTGAATCCCTGAATCTGATCCCCATAATAAGCCAAGTTAGCGAGATGAATGCGAAAAAAACGCGGAGAAATTCATGAGTAGTAAAGAACAGAAAACGCCTGAGGGGCAAGCCCCGGAAGAAATTATCATGGATCAGCACGAAGAAGTTGAGGCGGTTGAACCAGACGCTTCTGCTGAGCAGGTGGATCCGCGCGATGAAAAAATTGCGAATCTGGAAGCTCAGCTTGCCGAGGCCGAAACGCGTGAGCGTGACAGCGTGTTGCGTATCAAAGCTGAAATGGAAAACCTGCGTCGTCGTACCGAACTGGACGTAGAAAAGGCGCATAAGTTCGCGCTGGAAAAATTCGTCAACGAACTGCTGCCGGTGCTGGATAGCCTGGATCGTGCGCTGGAAGTGGCGAACAAAGACAGCGATTCCATGACGGCGATGGTTGAAGGTATTGAGCTGACCCGTAAGTCGATGCTGGATGTCGTAGCGAAGTTTGGTGTGCAGGTGGTTGCGGATATTGATGTGCCGATGGACCCGAACGTGCATCAGGCTATTGCAATGGTTGAGTCTGACGAAGTGGCTGCCGGTAATGTACTGATGGTGATGCAGAAGGGTTATACCCTGAACGGACGTACCATTCGTGCAGCGATGGTGTCTGTGGCAAAAGCCAAAGGCTAACCAGCCTGTAGTGCCGGGTAATGCAGATGTTTTACCCGGCCTACAATCATCTTCCTAGTCTCCCACGCTCTCGCGCAGCGGTTTTACCGGTAATACCTGTACCTGCTTAATCATATTGTCCTGCACGTCGAGAATATCGATATCGTACTGACCAATGCGCACTCGCGTACCGGCAATCGGGATCTCTTCCAGCGCTTCAAGAATAATGCCGTTCACCGTTCTCGCGTCATCTTCCGGTAAGTGCCAGTTAAAGGCTTTGTTGATTTCACGAACGTTGGCGCTGCCGTCAATAATCACTGAACCGTCATTCTGCGGCGTGACTTCCTCTGCAAGCGTTGGTGACATTGAGGTGGTGAAGTCGCCGACAATCTCTTCCAGAATATCTTCGACCGTGACCAGTCCCTGAATATCACCATATTCGTTGACCACCAGACCCACCTTCTTTTTATTACGCTGAAATTTAATCAACTGGGTGCTGAGCGGTGTGCCTTCCGGGACGAAATAGATTTCGTCGGCGGCGCGTAGCATAGTCTCTTTGGTAAACTCTTTTTTCTCGGCCATCAGGCGCCAGGCTTCACGTACGCGCAGCATGCTGATGGCGTCGTCCAGCGAGTCACGGTACAGCACAATGCGACCGTGCGGGGAGTGCGACAACTGGCGCACGATTGATTTCCAGTCATCGTTAATATCAATACCGATAATTTCGTTGCGCGGTACCATGATGTCGTCAACGCTGACTTTTTCCAGATCCAGCACTGACAGCAGCATATCCTGGTTACGGCGAGAGATTTGCGAGCGCGATTCATTCACCAGGGTACGAAGTTCATCTTTACTCAGCGAACCGCTCACCACGATATCCGTTTTAATGCCCATCAGGCGCATCAGCAGACGCGTGATGGTATTAAGCAACCAGACCAGTGGCATCATCAGTATTTGCAATGGGGCAAGCAATACGCTGCTGGGATAGGCGACCTTTTCCGGGTACAGCGCGGCAATAGTTTTCGGCAACACTTCGGCAAACACCAGCACGACGAAAGTCAGAACACCGGTGGCAATCGCCACACCCGCATCGCCATACAGGCGCATACCGACAATGGTACCGAGCGCCGAGGCCAGGATATTTACCAGGTTATTACCGATGAGCACCAGGCTTATCAGGCGGTCTGGCTTACGAAGTAATTTTTCAACGCGTTTTGCCTGACGGTTACCCTGTTTTGCCCGGTGACGTAGACGGTAGCGGTTCAGGGTCATCATTCCGGTTTCAGAGCCGGAAAAGTAGGCAGAAATAACCACCATGATGAGAAGAGTGACAATGAGCGTGGTGGTGGAGATATGTTCCACGTAGGGTTCCTTAAAGACTTAACTCACAAGCTGCTGCAGTATGCGGCTGCCGAAATAGGCCAGCGTCAGAATGCCTGCGCCCGCGACGTTAAACCACACGACACGACGTCCGCGCCAGCCCTCATGGTAATGCCCCCACAGCAGAACGATATAGACAAACCATGCCACGATAGAGAGAACGGCTTTATCTATATTTTCCGTACTGAACAGGTTATGCATGTAAAACAGGCCAGTACACAGGGTCAGCGTCAACAGAACTACGCCTATCTGGGTGATATGAAACATTTTACGTTCAATGCTCATCAACGGCGGCATTTCGTTGTTGAAAGCCAGTTTTTTGTTTTTGAGCTGATAATCGATCCACGCCAACTGCAGTGCATACAGTGCGGCAATGATTAACGTTGCATAAGATAATAGCGACAGTCCGATATGGATCATCATACCCGGCGTGGCTTCGAGATGGGTGATGTACTCGTTGGGCATAAACGTGGCGCATGCCAGATTGATCAATGCGAAGGCATAAACAATCGGCAGCAATAGCCAACCACGATTGCGTGAGGCTACGATGGTCATTACGGTACAAATCATCAGGCTGACCAGTGAACCAACGTTCAGCAGGCTCAGGTTTTGTCCGCTTTCGCCTCCGGGCAGAATACGAGCTTCCAGGGCAAAAGCGTGGCATACCAGCGCGATAACCGCCGAAAGAATAGCCATGCGCCGCCAGCCGCTGTTTTTCTGCAGCAGGGCGGGAACGATCAGCGCGAGGCTGATGGAATAGGCGACAAGGGCGAACAGAGCAAAAACGGGCATATATGTGTCGACAGTTTGGCCAGTGATAAAGAAAAGCAGTATAGCGTTACGTGACCGCTGCTCCAACCGTTGCATAACAACAAAGGCGGCTTCATGTTATACTGCGACAAATTTCTGTTGATGTGTCGCTGTCGCGACCGACCGTTTCCACCCCAGGCGAGAGACAATGTTTGATAATTTAACCGATCGTTTGTCGCGCACGCTGCGCAATATCAGTGGCCGTGGACGCCTTACTGAAGACAACGTTAAAGAAACGCTGCGCGAAGTGCGCATGGCGCTGCTGGAGGCTGACGTTGCGCTGCCGGTAGTGCGTGAGTTTATCAATCGCGTAAAAGAGAAAGCGGTTGGTCATGAAGTTAACAAAAGCCTGACGCCAGGGCAGGAGTTCGTCAAGATTGTCCGTAACGAACTGGTTGCGGCAATGGGCGAAGAAAACCAGACGTTGAATCTGGCTGCGCAACCTCCGGCCGTCGTTCTGATGGCGGGTTTGCAAGGTGCGGGTAAAACAACCAGCGTCGGTAAACTGGGTAAATTCCTGCGCGAGAAGCACAAGAAGAAAGTGCTGGTCGTATCCGCTGACGTATATCGCCCGGCGGCGATCAAGCAGCTGGAAACGCTGGCCGAGCAGGTCGGTGTGGACTTCTTCCCGTCTGATGTTGGTCAGAAGCCGGTTGATATCGTTAACGCCGCGCTGAAAGAAGCCAAACTCAAGTTCTACGACGTGTTGCTGGTGGATACCGCTGGTCGTTTACACGTTGACGAAGCCATGATGGACGAAATCAAACAGGTCCACGCGTCTATCAATCCGGTAGAAACGCTGTTTGTTGTCGATGCCATGACTGGTCAGGACGCCGCGAATACCGCAAAAGCGTTTAACGAAGCACTGCCGTTAACCGGTGTGGTTCTGACTAAAGTCGATGGTGATGCCCGTGGCGGTGCTGCGCTCTCTATTCGTCATATCACCGGTAAGCCGATTAAATTCCTCGGTGTGGGTGAAAAAACAGAAGCGCTGGAGCCGTTCCATCCGGATCGTATTGCTTCGCGTATTCTCGGTATGGGCGATGTGTTGTCGCTTATTGAAGATATTGAGAGCAAGGTTGACCGCGCGCAGGCTGAAAAGCTGGCGACCAAGCTGAAGAAGGGCGACGGTTTCGACCTGAACGACTTCTTAGAGCAGCTTAAACAGATGAAAAACATGGGCGGTATGGCAAGCCTGATGGGCAAGCTGCCGGGTATGGGTCAGATTCCTGACAACGTGAAATCGCAGATGGACGATAAAGTGCTGGTGCGTATGGAAGCCATCATCAACTCAATGACGATGAAAGAACGCGCCAAGCCGGAAATTATCAAAGGTTCTCGCAAACGCCGTATCGCACTGGGCTGTGGTATGCAGGTACAGGATGTTAACCGTCTTCTGAAACAGTTCGACGACATGCAGCGCATGATGAAGAAAATGAAGAAGGGCGGAATGGCGAAGATGATGCGGAATATGAAGGGCATGATGCCGCCAGGCTTCCCTGGTAGATAAATATATCGGGCTACCTTATTTGCCATTTTGACGCCGGAGTGTGCTCAACAAAACACTATAGTGTTTTGAACGCACTTCAGGGCGAGCGGAGCGAGTAAATGCTCACGAACTGCGTGTACGCTCCGCTTTCTGCGTGCACGCCGACGCCAAACTGGCTGCAACGGTAACGCCCTGGCATAAAGCTTCATCACATGCTGATTGCTTTTTTCCCAGAAATCAGTAAAATTTTCGGGCTTTTAATATGACACCGGGTCCCTTCCCTCGATGGGGCCCGGTGTTTTATTCACACAAGAGGATGTTATGGTAACTATTCGTTTAGCTCGTCACGGCGCTAAAAAGCGTCCGTTCTACCAGGTTGTTGTCACCGACAGCCGTAATGCACGCAACGGTCGCTTCATTGAGCGCGTTGGCTTCTTTAACCCAATCGCTAGCGAAAAAGAAGAAGGCACTCGCCTGGATCTGGATCGCATCGCTCACTGGGTTGGCCAGGGCGCGACTATTTCTGATCGCGTAGCTACGCTGATCAAAGCAGCAAACAAAGCAGCTTAATCTGTCACGGTGGTCATGATGAGCAAGCAACTCGCCGCACAGGCACCCGTGGAACCCATCGTTTTGGGTAAAATGGGGTCTTCTTACGGTATCCGTGGTTGGCTCAGAGTGTTTTCTTCCACTGAAGACGCCGAAAGCATTTTTGACTATCAGCCCTGGTTTATCCAGAAGGCGGGTCAGTGGCAGCAAGTACAGCTGGAAAGCTGGAAGCACCACAATCAGGATCTGATCATCAAGCTGAAAGGTGTTGACGATCGTGATTCGGCGAATCTACTGACGAATTGCGAAATTGTCGTAGATTCCTCGCAGTTGCCAGCGCTGGAAGATGGTTCTTACTACTGGAAAGACCTTATGGGCTGTCAGGTAGTGACCACTGAAGGCTACGATCTCGGTAAAGTCGTCGATATGATGGAAACCGGATCGAATGACGTAATCGTCATTAAGGCAAACCTGAAAGATGCGTTTGGTATCAAGGAACGTTTAGTACCGTTCCTCGATGGGCAGGTTATCAAGAAAGTCGATCTCGCTACTCGTACTATCGAAGTAGATTGGGATCCTGGTTTTTAAACCACCGGATAAACGGTAAAAGTCGGCGTTATGGGGATTGGCTTGTGTTTATAGGTATCGTTAGCCTGTTTCCAGAAATGTTCCGCGCAATTACCGATTACGGGGTAACTGGCCGGGCAGTAAAAAATGGTCTGCTGAACATCCAGAGCTGGAGTCCTCGTGACTTTACTCATGACCGACACCGTACCGTGGACGATCGTCCTTACGGCGGCGGACCGGGGATGTTAATGATGGTGCAACCTTTACGGGACGCCATTCATGCAGCAAAAGCTGCGGCTGGTGAAGGCGCAAAGGTGATTTATCTGTCACCTCAGGGACGCAAGCTTGATCAAGCGGGCGTTAGCGAACTGGCCACGAATCAGAAGCTGATTCTGGTGTGTGGTCGCTATGAAGGAATAGATGAGCGCGTGATTCAAACCGAAATTGATGAAGAATGGTCAATCGGCGATTACGTTCTCAGCGGTGGTGAGTTACCAGCAATGACGCTGATCGACTCCGTTTCCCGGTTTATTCCGGGAGTTCTGGGTCATGAAGCATCAGCAATCGAAGATTCGTTTGCTGACGGGTTGCTGGACTGCCCACACTATACCCGACCTGAAGTGTTAGAACAGATGGAAGTACCGGCAGTGTTACTGTCGGGGAACCACGCTGAGATACGTCGCTGGCGTTTGAAACAGTCGCTGGGCCGGACCTGGCTTAGAAGACCTGAACTTCTGGAAAACCTGGCTCTGACTGAAGAGCAAGCAAGGTTGCTGGCGGAGTTCAAAAAGGAACACGCACAACAGCAACATAAACATGATGGGCAGGCGTAAGCCCCCAATATCAGTTTACCCAGGATAAGAGATTAAATTATGAGCAACATTATTAAGCAACTTGAACAAGAACAGATGAAGCAGGACGTACCTTCCTTCCGTCCGGGTGATACCGTGGAAGTGAAAGTATGGGTTGTTGAAGGTTCCAAAAAACGTCTGCAGGCATTCGAGGGCGTGGTTATCGCTATTCGTAACCGCGGTCTGCACTCTGCATTCACTGTTCGTAAAATCTCCAACGGCGAAGGCGTTGAGCGTGTCTTCCAGACTCACTCTCCGGTAGTTGACAGCATTTCTGTCAAACGTCGTGGTGCTGTTCGTAAAGCTAAACTGTACTACCTGCGTGAGCGTACTGGTAAGTCTGCTCGTATCAAAGAGCGTCTTAACTAAGATATCGCTCAGGCGACATCCTGACAGAAGGGGCTGGCCAATTGGCTGGCCCCTTTTTTTATATCGTTGAAACTCACATTGTTAACCATTAGTTCATAAATCATTTACAATGACTCTTCGTTGCCGGAGGAACAGTGGCTATTGGTGTAACTTCTCAGTCAATTAATCAACGATACGCGGCATGGTTTGCGTTGTTTGCGATCCTGTTGATCGTCGTTGCGCCGCTGATTTCTGTCTCTTTGCAACAAGATCCCATGAGCACTATGCCGGGTATGCACCATGACATGAGCATGATGGCGGAGCACGCTGAAACTCATTCGAGTGCAGCACCGATGACGATGCCTGTTGATCACGGAGAAGCGTGCGGCTATTGTGTCCTGTTGGCTCATGTCCCCGGGCTGATACTGGCGCTGGTGATCCTGCTGTGTGGTGTGTTACTTATTCAGAAAAAAATGCCGTTGCATCCTACAGCGACATTCTGGCACTTTTTCCCCTGGCTTTATCCCGATACCCGTGCGCCGCCGCGCAGGCCTGCTTTTTCCTGATTCTAACAATACGTTTGTACGCATAAGCGCTACGACACTCTTTTGCTTTTTCTAAGGAAAAGTATGACAACCTGCACCCCGCGTGCGGCATGGGTAGCCCTGCTGCGACGCCTTCATTTCTATATCGGTCTGTTCGTCGGACCATTTATCTTTGTAGCGGCGCTTACCGGTACACTCTATGTCGCCACGCCTCAGCTGGAAGAGGCGATTTACTCACGAGCGCTTCAGGGAACAGGACCAGGGGAGCTGCAATCGCTGGCGGCTCAAGTTGCAAAAGCGCAGCAGATAACCGGCAATCAGTTGCGTGTGCATGCGGTACGGCCTGCTCTGGAGTCAGGGACAACAACCCGGGTCATGTTTGCTGATCCGACACTGGCCCCCTCAGAAAACCGGGCGATTTTTATCGACCCGGTTACGCTGTCGGTAAATGGGGATATGACCGTATATGGCACCAGTGGGATCTTACCTCTGCGACAATGGATCGACTATGCTCACCGTTCTTTGCTGCTGGGCGATACAGGGCGTCTGTATAGTGAACTGGCGGCATCCTGGATGTGGATAGCGGCCCTGGGCGGCATCGCGCTTTGGTTTTTTACGCGACCAAAACGCAGGCTGAATAATCGTGTGCAAAACAGCCGTCGCTTACACGTAGTGCTGGGGTGGTTTCTGTTGGGGGGAATGTTGTTGTTCTCCGCTACAGGGTTGACCTGGTCACAATGGGCTGGGGGGAATGTGGATAAAATGCGCGCGGCTTTTGGCTGGCTGACGCCGCAGGTCAATACTCAACTCCATGGCGCCATAGAATCTCACCATGACCATGCCGGGCATCACGCTGAAATGGTGATGCCCGCAATGAGTGTCATTGACGGTAACCAGTTTGATGTCGTTTTACGTGTGGCGCAGGCTGCGGGGATAAAGGCTAAAAAGCTGGAGATCCGCCCGGCAAAAGATACACAGCATGGTTGGACCGTCACTGAGATTGACCGCCGTTGGCCTACTCAGGTCGATGCGGTTTCTATTGATGCGACAACGATGCAGGTAATCGACCGGACGCGATTTGCTGATTTCCCGTTAATCGCGAAACTGACGCGTTGGGGCGTTGATTTCCATATGGGGATCCTGTTTGGTCAAGTGAATCAATGGTTGTTGATTATCTTTGGTGCAGGGCTTTGCCTGATGATTGTGATTGGCTATCGACTGTGGTGGATTCGTCGACCCGCTCGTTCAGAGGTTAACCCGGCACAGACGCTGGTTCAGTGCTGGCTGATGCTCAATGGGAAAGGGCGATTTGCTGTGCTGGCGGTGGCGATTGTTCTGGGGGCCTTGATGCCAGTTGCAGGTATTAGTCTTTTGTTTTTTATAGCAATTGACTGGCTGCGCTGGTTCAGTGCTTCGCATACTGTTCTGGCGCAGTCAGCCGAGTGATGATTAAGGCGTGCTGATAACCACCGCAACACGGCGGTTTTCGGCACGACCTTTTGACGTCTGGTTACTGGCGATCGGGTATTTTTTACCCAGTCCCTGCGTCGTCAGATTAGTTCTGGGGATGTTAGCACCCTGAGCCCAGGCATCTGCAACTACGTTAGCACGCTTGAGTGACAGAGCCTCATTGTAGCTGTCTTCACCATAGTTGTCGGTATGACCATCCAGACGAGCGTGGTTCAAGCCGGTAGCTGCCAGTTTGGATGCCATCTCCTGGATCTGTTTTTCACTTTCAGGGCGGAGTTTATAGTCGTTTTTATCAAACAGGATGGTATCGGACAGACCCAGAGACCAGTCTCCCGAAGCTTCAGTAAACCCGTATGATTTCATGGCTGCAATTTGTTCAGGTGTAAATTTACCCTGAGGAGCCTGACAGCCTGCCAGAATCAGCATTATCAAAATAAACGGGGATAATAGACGTTTCAGCATGTGTGTAATTCCTTATTTTTTAATTATGCGTTGAGAACGCAAATGTTTCGCCTGATACATATTGTGATCGGCCAGTTCTTGTAATTTTTCAGCAGAGGCATGTTCCCACGTCAGCGCAAAACCGATGCTTAGCGTCATGCTTGCCAGATGACCATTATCAAGGTCAAAAGGTCGGTTAAACTCTTGCGACAGTGCGGTACAAATGTGCTCAACTTCGTGTTCTGAATGAACGCTGTACAACACCATGGCAAATTCATCCCCTCCCAGACGGTACGGTTGATGGCGATTGCCACCAAATTCGGCCAGTCTTTTGGCGACTTCAATCAGAACCCGATCGCCTGCAGCATGCCCCCAGGTGTCATTAATAAATTTAAAGTTATCACCATCGAGGAATAACAACGCCGAACTACCGTGAGCGTCTTTGTCGTTCATCAGGGCGTTAATGCTGTTACGAAATGCGGCCCGATTAGCAAGACCGGTAAGAGGGTCATGCAGTGCGGTACGCAATAGTTGTGCATTCTTGGCCTGGAGCCGTAGCTGCCATTCTTCCATCTCATCCAGCAGACTATTAAAGTCTTGAGCAAAAAGATGAAACTCTTCAATACGTTCTTCTGAAACTCGTCGCGAGAAGTTACGGTTAGTACGAACATCATGCACCACTTCAGTAATATTCTGCAGAGCCTCCACAACGCCGTTGTGTAAATAGCGAGTGAGCATTAATGCAATACCCGATGCCAATAAAATGCATCCGGTAAGAACGGCTAATGACAAATAAATAAAATGGCTGATCACGCTATCGCGCGCAACCACGCATACTTCACCGATAACGTTGCCATTGTGCATAATGGGCTGAGTAACCGGTTGTGGGAAAAGCCAGTGGCTTATCAGTCCGCTGATTTTGTCTGTTGTATCCTGTGCGTCATAGCGCCAGGTGGCGATCACTTTTTGATCCTGGTTGCGTACTTCGGCAACTGAAAATTGCCCTTGTTTCCCCAGTGCAGCCAGTGTTTCTGTTGCGGCAAAGCCATCAGAAAAGACTAACGCGGCTTCAAGCGAGTGAGTCATAGTCGCGGCGGTCAAATCCAGATTTTTTTGCGCATATTGCTTCAAAGCTAACACGGAAGAAATGCTAAGCAGCAGCCAGATCAGCGTCATTGTTACCAGAACGCTGATTATGCTGATACGCCGTAATGTCCGTTTAAACGTCGGGCGTTTTATGGGAGAAATACCCTTATCCATGCTTATTATTCCGTGCCAGCATCAATACGTCTGGACTAACCCTTACACCGCTGCGCGACAGGGCATCCATATTTACGGAAAATCTTACGTCTTTATCATTAATTATGAGGCAGAAGGCGCTACCAATAACGCATTCAGTATTCTGTTCAGCAATTAATAACAATGCCTTAGATGGATATTTATTCTTTAATTCCACCTGGTATGTAGGCGATTCTTTACCAAAATAAAAACCATCACACTGTGCAACTAAAACTTCCTGGTCCGTATGAACAATGACGGGAAGATAAGGCAACGCCGCAGAACTGGTATCTTGCAGTACGCTGGAAAAACGTGATGAAGAGAAAATACACAGTTTTGGTGGACCTGAAAGTGCTGGCCAGCGAGTGTAACTGACGATGCCGGCAACCATTGAACGTACAGATTTTGCTTCTTCAGTCATGCTTTGGGCAAACAACGGTAACCCGGTCATGAGCAGTGCCAGTAGAAGTATGAGTCGATAAGAAAAGCTCATGAGATGTTACCTACTAGCGTCAGCTGTATACGTCGAAATAAATTGGCGATTGTTTGTAGCAAAATAACATTATTTTTTCAGGGCGTCATTATATCTGGAGGGCTAATATTGACGACCTAAGCTAAACCTCAGTGATTGTTGAATTGTAAGTCTTTGTTTAATTTAATCTTGTTGAGGCGGCTCCCTCGTTTGCTCCTTTTTGCCAGGCACTGTGTAATTGGCTGACATTCTCGACAGTATCGCAAGCTGGGGGGAAGGTTTTTCCGCTCAATCCTCGTGCATAGACAAAGTCTGGCTGACAGATTTTTCTTTGTCCCTCGGCATAACCCTTAAGATATTGTGGACGATCGACCTCTGGATCATTGTAGTTGTCGGCAAGTATTTCATTATCTTTAATGACATTACCCGAAATAGAGTCTTGTATCCCCGCATCGTACCAGTCGGTGCTGGTCCATGTGGGGGCGTGGGTATAAGGATCTATCTGGCAGCCGCTAAGAAATAATACAAATAGGGTGCTGATGAGTTGCTTCATTGCCTGTACTCCCTGGGTTTATTAAAAAAGCATAGTGGATCTGAAGCATGAGGGGTGTAAATTAAAATGTACATCTATAGGCCAGTTTTTGCGTTAAAATGTAGTGGTGTAAATTAAAATTTACGGATTGTGGATTGAAATCTTTACCTGTTATGTTATCGTTATCTCCTCCTCGCAGAGGACACTATCGCAAACGAGCTAAACAGGATCACCACCATGCAAAAAGACGCGCTGAACAACGTACATATCACCGACGAACAGGTTCTGATGACCCCGGAACAACTCAAAACGGAATTCCCGTTGAGCCTGGCGCAAGAGGAGCAAATTGCTCAATCGCGCAAAACCATTTCTGACATTATAGCGGGTCGCGATCCGCGTCTGTTGGTGGTATGTGGTCCTTGCTCAATTCACGACCCTGAAACTGCTCTTGAATATGCTCGTCGATTTAAGACCCTTGCCGCAGAGGTCAGCGATAGCCTCTATTTGGTGATGCGCGTTTATTTTGAAAAACCCCGTACCACCGTCGGCTGGAAAGGGTTGATTAATGATCCTCATATGGATGGCTCTTTTGATGTAGAAGCAGGCCTGAAGATTGCGCGTCAACTGCTGCTTGAGCTGGTTAATATGGGGCTGCCGCTGGCAACGGAAGCATTAGATCCAAACAGTCCGCAATACCTGGGCGATCTGTTTAGCTGGTCAGCTATTGGTGCGCGTACGACTGAATCGCAGACTCACCGTGAAATGGCTTCGGGTTTGTCCATGCCGGTAGGCTTTAAAAACGGAACTGACGGCAGCCTGGCGACAGCAATCAATGCCATGCGCGCAGCTGCGCAGTCGCACCGCTTTGTTGGCATTAACCAGGCAGGGCAAGTTGCATTGCTGCAAACCCAGGGTAACCCGGATGGCCATGTGATCCTGCGTGGCGGTAAAGCGCCGAATTACAGTCCGGCAGACGTAGCACAGTGCGAAAAAGAGATGGAGCAGGCGGGACTGCGGCCTTCACTGATGGTAGATTGCAGTCATGGTAACTCCAATAAAGATTACCGTCGTCAGCCAGCCGTGGCTGAGTCTGTGGTTGCTCAAATTAAAGATGGCAACCGTTCAATCATCGGTCTGATGATTGAAAGTAATATTCACGAAGGCAACCAGTCTTCCGAGCAACCGCGCAGTGAAATGAAATACGGCGTCTCTGTAACTGACGCCTGCATTAGCTGGGAAATGACGGACGCGTTGTTGCGTGAAATTAGCAAAGACTTGAACGGCCATCTGGCGACGCGCCTGGTTTAAGAGGTTAGTTATGGTTGCTGAATTGACCGCGTTGCGCGATCAAATTGATGAAGTGGATAAGGCGCTACTGGATTTACTTGCACGCCGTCTGGAACTGGTTGCTGAAGTCGGCGAAGTTAAAAGCCGCTTTGGGCTACCGATCTACGTACCTGAGCGCGAGGCATCTATGTTGGCTTCGCGCCGTGCGGAGGCAGAAGCGCTCGGAGTCCCTCCAGATCTTATTGAAGATGTTTTACGTCGGGTAATGCGCGAGTCTTACTCCAGCGAGAATGACAAAGGCTTTAAAACGCTTTGTCCTTCTCTGCGTCCGGTGGTGATCGTCGGTGGCGGTGGTCAGATGGGGCGGCTGTTTGAAAAAATGCTCACCCTGTCGGGTTATCAGGTGCGTATTCTCGAACAGCAGGACTGGGATCGTGCGCAGGAAATTGTGGCTGACGCCGGAATGGTGATTGTCAGTGTGCCAATTCACGTCACGGAGCAGGTTATTGCGAAATTACCGCGCTTGCCTGCTGACTGTATCCTGGTCGATCTGGCCTCGGTGAAAAATGGCCCGCTGCAGGCGATGCTGGCGGCGCACGATGGTCCCGTAGTGGGTTTACATCCGATGTTTGGCCCGGACAGCGGCAGCCTGGCAAAGCAGGTGGTTGTGTGGTGTGACGGACGTCAGCCGGAAGCTTATCAGTGGTTTCTGGAACAGATTCAGGTCTGGGGCGCGCGTCTACATCGGATTAGCGCTGTTGAGCATGACCAGAATATGGCCTTTATCCAGGCGTTGCGTCATTTTGCGACGTTTGCTTACGGCTTGCATTTAGCAGAGGAGAATGTGCAACTGGAGCAGTTGCTGGCGCTCTCTTCACCGATCTACCGCCTTGAACTGGCGATGGTAGGACGGCTGTTTGCCCAGGATCCGCAGTTGTATGCCGATATTATTATGTCTTCAGAGAGTAACCTCGCGCTGATCAAACGTTATTACAAACGTTTTGGCGAAGCGATTGGTTTACTGGAACAGGGGGACAAGCAGGCCTTTATCGACAGCTTCCGTAAGGTTGAACACTGGTTTGGTGATTATGCTAAACGTTTTCAGAGTGAAAGCCGTACTCTGTTGCGCCAGGCTAACGACAGTCGCCAGTAAGTAAAATGCCGGATAGCAACGCTTACGCGTCTTATCCGGCCAACAAAATCGTATGAATCGTAGGCCGGATTAGCGTAGCGCTATCCGGCATTGTCACACTTTAGCTCGGATTGACCGGCACTACATTCTCACTTGGATAACAGCCAAGTACTTTCATCGAACGGGTAATTTCCCCCAGCTCCTTCAATGCTTTTTGCATCTCTGGTGATTCCAGATTGGCCTGTATATCGAGATAAAACATCTCTTCCCACGGATTGCCGTGAATCGGGCGTGATTCCAGTTTAGTCATTATCAGATTATGGTTACGCAGCACCAGGAGCGCTTCAACCAGCGCACCAGCCTGCTGACCCGTCGCCATTAGCAGCGTGGTTTTCGCCGGAACCTGGTCGGAAACATTTATTGCCTTGCGTGCCAGCACGACAAAACGGGTAATATTTTGCGACTGATTGGCTTCAATATGTGCGAGGACCTGCAGACCATGCAGTACGCCACCGGCCTCGCTTCCAAGAGCCGCTACGTGTGGTGAGTTGGCCTGCGCGACCTTTTCCATTGCTGCAGAGGTGCTTTCTGTATACTCGATCTTCCAATGTGGATAGCGGTTGAGAAACTTGCTGCACTGCTGGAACGGTTGCGGGTGGCTGTACACGGTTTCAATGCTATTTAGATCCGCAGTACCGGAAACCAGCACACAGTGGTCGATAGTGATCGTCATCTCCCCCACGATAGAAAGGCTGGTATGTTGCAGGAGGTCGTAGACATCGTTAATCGCACCGGAACTGGTGTTTTCAATCGGTACCACCGCGTAGTCGGCTTGCCCGGTTTCTACCTGGTTGAAAATATCGGCAAATTTTGCGCAGCCGCTCTCAATAAACTGCTCAAAGTGGCGTGCAGCATACTGACGTGCTGCAAGGTGAGAATAAGAGCCTTTTGGCCCCAGAAAAGCGACCCGTGCTGAGTGTGGGTTGATCTTGTTCAGATGCTGCTGAAGGAGCGCCTGTTGGGTGAGTACGGAGTCTTCGATGATGAGCTGGAATAGTCGGGTGATGTAGTGTGCGTCGAGGTGATGTGTTTTACCAAGCTGAATCAACCGGTCTAACAGATCACGTTCGCGGTCAATATCGCGTACCGGACGATGAGAAAGCAGCTTAGCTTTGCCGACTTCTACGGCCAGTCCACGTCGCTCAGCCAGCAAAGCCAGTAATTTTTCATCCAGCGTGCTTATCTTCTCTCGCAGCGCCAGTAACGGGTTTTCCGATGTCATAGTGTTGCCTTTCTTGTTATCAATAAAAAAGGCCCCCCGTTGTGGGAGGCCTTATTGTTCGTCTTCGCATTCTTTATCACACGACGAAACGCCTCCCATTCAGGGGAAGGTAAAAAAGAATGCGAAGAAGAACGGGACAAGTTTCATGTAATTTTCCTTTGGCTACGACAGTAAAGTACCTGTACTGTTTTCACCCTGTCAACAAAAAACGCGCCCGAAGGCGCGTTGGCGATACACTCAATGTAAGGGACTACTCTTCTTCTGCTTCGACGAAGTTGGCGTCTTTTACTGAAGTTGTTGCACGACGGGCTTCGCCTTTGTGCTGCACTTTATTGAGCTGCCGTTCCAGCTTGTTGATCAAATCGTTAATTGCGGTGTACATATCTTCGTGTTTTGCGCTGGCGACCAGATGTCCGTTCGGTGTATTGATGGTGGCATCAGCAATGAAACCCTGTGGCTCCTTGGACAGGACGATATGTGGATTAATCAGATGAGTTTGCCATTTATCTAATTTGGCGAGACGGTCTGCGACATGCTGGCGAATTGCCGGAGTAATTTCCATTTGTTTACTGGTAATGTTCATTGTCATAAATTTTACCTCTTGTCTTTCCCGTCTTGGTGATTCCAGCATACCGTTCCTAATGTCAAAATGTGTGATTTAAATCACATTTTTTTGTCGCTTTTTGTCAAGAAAACCTTTTTGTGAGGCACCGCAGGAACAGGTGATTTATTACTTGAGGAATACCTGAAAGCAGGCCATATTTGACTGGATGCGTTGCAGCTAAACCGCTTCAGTTACAGCGTCAACGGATAAAAAAACGGCAGCCCAAAGGCTGCCGTTTTGCATTTACAGATAAATCAGGTGTTGCTGTTGTTGGCGGCAATAATTTTCGCCACTTTTTCGGCCTGTGCATTCATCTGCATCTGGCGATAGGCGTTTCCCATCAACGGTAGAGCATCACGTGTTGCCTGTGTATCCGGGAAATCGCGCAGCATTCCTTCCACTCGGTTCACAACTGCAACCCATGCGCCACGTGCAGTGTAGTATTCAGCAACGGAGTACTCATACTTAGCCAGGCGATCTTTCAGGAAGACCAGTCGTTTGGTGGCATCCGTCGTGTACTGGCTATTCGGATAACCGCGTACCAGTTTGGAAAAGTCATTAAACGCAGCTCGGGCATGCTGAGGATCGCGATCGCTGCGATCGACACCAAAGAATCCTTGCAGTGCGCTATCATCCAACGCCATATTGGTCAGGCCACGCATGTACATGACGTAATCAATGTTAGGATGTGTCGGGTTCAGGCGGATAAAACGATCGATAGCAGCCTGAGCAAGTGGCAGATCGGCGTTTTTGTAGTAGGCGTAGATGAGATCTAATTGCACCTGCTGAGAATACGGTCCAAATGGATAACGGTTATCCAACGCTTCCAATTGCGTTATTGCCTGTTTCCAGTTACCGTCCTGCAGCTTTTGCTGAGCAGTCGCGTAGATTTCATTTGGCGGATTATCGGGCACCTCTTCCTTTGAACCAGAGCAACCCGCCAAAAACAGGCTCAACGTGGCTGCTGCCACCAGATATTTCATGCGCGTCATGACGTTTTGACTTTCCTCAAAATGTTTTACGGGAGATTCTCTGTTCCTGCTCCCGGTTAAGACCAGCTACAATAGCACACTATATTAAACGGCAAAGCCGTAAAACCCAACGTTAAACGAAGAAGCAGTTTATGGCACAACGAGTAGAACTCACCGCAACAGTCTCCGAAAATCAGCTCGGTCAACGCTTAGATCAGGCTTTGGCCGAATTGTTCCCTGATTATTCGCGTTCACGCATAAAAGAATGGATCCTCGATCAGCGCGTGCTGGTAAATGGTCATCTTTGCGATAAACCGAAAGAAAAAGTGTTAGGTGGAGAACGAGTCTCCATCAATGCTGAAATTGATGAAGAAGTCCGTTTTGAAGCTCAGGATATCCCGTTGGATATCGTTTATGAAGATGATGACATTCTTGTCATCAACAAACCACGTGACCTCGTGGTACATCCGGGCGCCGGTAATCCGGATGGTACGGTACTGAATGCGTTACTGCATTACTACCCGCCAATAGCGGATGTTCCGCGGGCCGGTATTGTGCACCGCCTGGATAAAGACACGACCGGATTAATGGTGGTGGCAAAAACCGTTCCGGCACAAACGCGTCTGGTAGAGTCGTTGCAGCTGCGTGAAATCACGCGTGAATATGAGGCTGTGGCAATCGGTCATATGACTGCGGGTGGTACGGTTGAAGAACCGATCAGTCGTCATCCAACCAAACGTACGCATATGTCAGTCCATCCAATGGGTAAACCGGCGGTGACTCACTATCGTATTATGGAGCACTTCCGTGTGCACACGCGTCTGCGGCTGCGTCTGGAAACCGGACGTACGCACCAGATCCGCGTGCACATGGCGCATATCACCCATCCGTTGGTGGGCGATCAGGTTTACGGTGGTCGTCCACGCCCACCGAAAGGCGCATCGGACGAATTCATTTCTACGCTGCGTAAATTTGATCGTCAGGCACTGCATGCCACCATGCTGCGCCTGTATCACCCGATCTCTGGTATCGAAATGGAATGGCACGCGCCGATTCCACAAGATATGGTTGATCTGATCGCGGTGATGCGTGCCGATTTCGAAGAACATAAGGATGATGTTGCCTGGTTATGAGTAAGCTAATTGTCCCGCAGTGGCCGCTGCCACAAGGCGTCGCAGCCTGTAGTTCTACACGTATTGGCGGTGTCAGTATGCCGCCTTATGATTCGCTGAATCTGGGGGCCCATTGCGGCGATAACCCGGAGCATGTTGAAGAGAACCGCAATCGGCTGTTTGCTGCGGGCAATCTGCCTTCGAAACCCGTCTGGCTAGAACAGGTTCATGGTAAAGATGTCCTCAAGCTTAGCGGCGGGCCTTACTCTTCAAAGCGTGCAGATGCCTCCTGGAGCAATACGCCAGGCACCGTATGTGCGGTGATGACGGCGGACTGTTTGCCAGTGCTGTTCTGTAACCGAGCAGGAACGGAAGTCGCGGCGGCCCATGCGGGCTGGCGCGGGCTATGTGCGGGTGTCCTGGAAGAGACGGTGTCGTGTTTTACTGATAAACCTGAAAACATTATTGCCTGGTTAGGGCCGGCGATTGGCCCGAACGCTTTTGAGGTGGGACCAGAAGTCCGCGAAGCGTTTATGGCAATAGATCCGCAAGCGGAAAGCGCATTTCAGGCTCGCGGTGAAAAGTATTTGGCAGATATCTATCAACTAGCGCGCCAGCGTCTGGCAAATGTCGGGGTTGAGAACCTCTACGGAGGCGACCATTGCACCTTCAGCGAAAGTGAGACTTTCTTCTCTTATCGTCGCGACAATACCACGGGTCGTATGGCAAGTTTTATTTGGCTGATATAACCTAAAGAATCAAGACGATCCGGTACGCGTAATTTTCTTTTCACATAATTCAGGTCATTCACCTTGAATAATTGAGGGATGACCTCATTTAATCTCCAGTAGCAATTTTGACCTGTTATGGGAGGAGTTATGCGTCTGGATCGTCTTACTAATAAATTCCAGCTTGCTCTTGCCGATGCCCAGTCACTCGCATTGGGGCACGACAACCAATTCATCGAACCACTTCATCTAATGAGCGCCTTGCTGAATCAGGAAGGGGGATCGGTACGTCCTTTATTAACGTCTGCTGGCATTAATGCCGGCCAGTTACGTACAGCTATTGATCAGGCGTTGAGCCGTTTACCGCAGGTAGAAGGTACCGGCGGTGATGTGCAGCCTTCTCAAGAACTGGTGCGTGTACTGAATCTTTGCGACAAGCTGGCGCAAAAGCGTGGGGACAACTTTATTTCGTCAGAACTGTTCGTTCTGGCGGCGCTTGAGTCGCGCGGTACGCTGACAGATTTATTAAAATCAGCGGGGGCGACGACCGCCAATATCACTCAGGCAATTGAACAGATGCGTGGAGGTGAAAGCGTGAACGACCAGGGGGCTGAAGACCAACGTCAAGCCTTGAAAAAATATACTGTTGATCTGACCGAACGTGCCGAACAGGGCAAGCTCGATCCGGTTATTGGGCGTGATGAAGAAATTCGTCGTACCATTCAGGTACTGCAACGTCGTACTAAAAACAACCCGGTATTAATTGGTGAGCCTGGTGTCGGTAAGACGGCAATCGTTGAAGGCCTTGCTCAGCGAATCATTAATGGTGAGGTGCCAGAAGGTTTAAAAGGCCGTCGCGTACTGGCGCTGGATATGGGCGCGCTGGTGGCTGGGGCGAAATATCGTGGTGAGTTTGAAGAACGTCTGAAAGGTGTTCTGAACGATCTTTCGAAACAGGAAGGCAACGTCATTCTGTTTATCGATGAATTGCATACTATGGTAGGTGCAGGTAAAGCGGATGGCGCAATGGATGCCGGGAACATGCTGAAACCAGCGCTGGCGCGTGGGGAACTTCACTGCGTGGGTGCCACGACGCTCGATGAATATCGTCAGTATATCGAAAAAGATGCTGCGCTGGAGCGTCGTTTCCAGAAAGTGTTTGTCGCTGAGCCTTCAGTAGAAGACACCATTGCCATTCTGCGTGGTTTGAAAGAACGTTACGAACTGCACCACCACGTGCAGATAACTGACCCAGCAATTGTTGCAGCAGCGACGCTGTCCCATCGCTATATCGCTGACCGTCAGCTACCGGATAAAGCCATCGATCTAATCGATGAAGCCGCGTCCAGCATTCGTATGCAGATTGACTCCAAGCCGGAAGAACTGGACCGACTCGACCGCCGAATTATCCAGTTGAAACTGGAGCAGCAGGCGTTGATGAAAGAGTCTGATGAGGCGAGCAAGAAACGCCTTGATATGCTCAACGAAGAGCTGGACGAGAAAGAACGTCAGTATTCTGAGTTAGAGGAAGAATGGAAAGCGGAAAAAGCGTCACTCTCCGGAACGCAAACCATCAAGGCTGAACTGGAGCAGGCGAAAATCGCGATTGAACAGGCTCGTCGTGTTGGCGACCTGGCGCGGATGTCCGAATTACAATACGGTAAAATTCCTGAGCTGGAAAAACAGCTGGAAGCAGCCACCCAGTCCGAAGGCAAAACGATGCGTCTGTTGCGTAATAAAGTGACTGATGCGGAAATTGCTGAAGTGCTGGCGCGCTGGACGGGGATCCCGGTCGCCAGAATGCTGGAAGGTGAACGTGAAAAACTGCTGCGGATGGAGCAGGAACTGCATAGTCGCGTCATTGGGCAGAATGAGGCGGTCGAAGCTGTTTCTAACGCTATTCGCCGTAGCCGTGCTGGGCTGTCCGACCCTAATCGCCCGATTGGTTCGTTCCTGTTCCTTGGACCAACCGGTGTGGGTAAAACTGAATTGTGCAAAGCGCTGGCCAACTTTATGTTCGACAGCGATGACGCAATGGTACGTATCGATATGTCCGAGTTTATGGAGAAACACTCCGTGTCTCGTCTGGTAGGGGCGCCTCCGGGATATGTCGGTTATGAAGAAGGTGGATACCTGACGGAAGCAGTGCGTCGTCGTCCTTATTCGGTCATTTTGCTGGATGAAGTTGAAAAAGCGCATCCGGATGTGTTCAATATTCTGCTGCAGGTACTTGATGACGGCCGCCTGACTGACGGGCAGGGGAGAACGGTTGACTTCCGTAATACGGTAGTGATTATGACCTCTAACCTCGGTTCAGACTTGATTCAGGAACGTTTCGGTGAACTCGATTACGGCCATATGAAAGATCTGGTGCTGGGAGTTGTGAGCCAAAACTTCCGTCCGGAATTCATCAACCGTATAGATGAAGTTGTTGTATTCCATCCTCTTGGGGAACAACACATTGCATCTATTGCCCAGATTCAGTTGCAGCGTCTGTACAAACGTCTGGAAGAACGTGGCTATGAAATCCACATTTCTGATGAGGCGCTTAAACTGCTGAGTGCGAATGGCTACGATCCTGTTTACGGGGCGCGTCCATTGAAACGTGCTATTCAGCAGCAGATCGAAAACCCGCTGGCACAGCAAATCCTGTCTGGTGAGCTGATGCCGGGCAAAACGATTCGCCTGGAAGTGAATGACGATCGTATTGTGGCAGTGCAGTAAGCCGCAAAACATCAAAAACGGGTCCGTCAGGACCCGTTTTTGTTTAAAAAGAAGGCTCTAATGGATTTGTATCACATATATTGATTGAAAAGTAATCGATTGATAGGTTTTTTATATTTTTAAC
>NZ_CAWLWU010000002.1:3207409-3590292 GCF_963864895.1 Citrobacter sp. S-77 | reverse complement strand
GCGGACTTCAGGTCTGACAAGCGTAGTTCTATGAGACTCAGGCTTCTTACCCTCCATCATATAAATCTGATTCCTTTCTCTGCTAATTAAAATCGTGATCTAACTCTCGCAATGATGTATAACAATTATGTAACATATTTTTCACTAAAAACACAATACATCATTGTAAGATTCAACAGATCCTTGGCAGGGGCACAATTCTAATGGCTGATAGCAGTGTAACTGAGAATGGGGCGCTGACCGACAGCGATACCCGTCGTCGTATATGGGCAATTGTAGGGGCGTCATCAGGGAATCTTGTCGAATGGTTTGATTTTTACATCTATTCTTTCTGTTCTCTTTATTTTGCTCATATCTTTTTTCCTTCCGGAAATACCACAACACAACTCCTACAAACCGCCGGCGTTTTTGCTGCGGGCTTCCTGATGCGGCCGATAGGCGGATGGCTTTTTGGCCGGATCGCAGATAAACATGGGCGTAAAAAATCCATGCTGTTGTCAGTGTGCATGATGTGTATGGGGTCGTTGGTGATCGCTTGTCTGCCGGGGTATGAAACTATCGGTACATGGGCACCCGCACTGCTGTTGCTTGCCAGATTATTCCAAGGACTGTCGGTTGGTGGAGAGTATGGAACTAGCGCAACCTACATGAGTGAGGTGGCCGTTGAAGGTAAGAAAGGATTTTATGCTTCATTCCAGTACGTTACGTTGATAGGCGGACAATTACTGGCATTACTGGTTGTGGTGATACTGCAGCAAACGTTAGAAGACTCTGCACTCAGAGCGTGGGGATGGCGTATCCCATTTGCGCTGGGGGCAGTACTGGCGATTGTCGCATTATGGTTACGTCGTCAGTTGGATGAAACATCGAAACAGGATGTTCGTGCGTTGAAAGAAGCGGGCTCCCTGAAAGGATTATGGCGCAACCGTAAAGCTTTTATTATGGTGCTTGGCTTTACCGCCGCTGGCTCACTTTGCTTTTATACGTTTACTACCTATATGCAAAAATACCTGGTAAATACAGCAGGTATGCATGCCAATGTAGCCAGCGGTATTATGACAGCAGCGCTGTGTGTCTTTATGCTGGTGCAACCGTTATTTGGTGCTTTGTCAGATAAAATTGGTCGACGTACTTCGATGTTGTGCTTTGGGGTGCTGGCTACGCTGTTCACCGTTCCTATTTTGTCGGCGCTACAGAATGTGACGTCTCCATTTATGGCATTTGGTTTGGTGATGTGTGCTTTGTTAATTGTGAGTTTTTACACTTCTATCAGTGGGATCCTGAAGGCCGAAATGTTCCCGGCACAAGTTCGTGCTCTAGGGGTTGGGTTATCTTATGCAGTGGCAAATGCTTTGTTTGGTGGTTCTGCGGAATATGTTGCGCTGTCGCTAAAGTCGGTCGGGATGGAAACGACATTCTTCTGGTACGTTACCGCTATGGCGGTGGTCGCTTTTTTTGTCTCGCTAATGCTACACCGTAAAGGGAAAGGGCTGCGCCTCTAGCGATGGGCCATTTGCCAGACAGCGTAGCCGGTGGATGCTCCGGCTATATCCCAGGCAAAATCTTTCCAACTCCAGCCGCTTCCTGAGGGGCGGCTGTCCAACAGTTCTTTTGATGCACCGAGGCTGACTGAGAACATAAAACCGATAGCAGCGCTGCGGTCGTTACTATTTCCCTGGTGCTGCGCATACTCGTTTCCGGCTGCAGCCAGCATGGCGGAGGCAATAAAGTGTTGGGCTTTGTCTTGTCCACTCCAGCTATCGTTCGCCATATGGCTACAGCCAGAAAGTGTCAGGATACAGGCAAGGATAAACAGGCGCACCGTTACCTCCACAGGAAAAACCCCGTCACTGGACGGGGTTTTGGTTACAGAATACGGCTGATTAATCTGTCGATTCGAATACGGCGTAGTCGACGGATAAGCTTACGTACTTTTACCGGATAGTCGGCAATACTCTGTAAGTCGCGATAGTGTTTAACGACGGTAGTATGCGTACGGATGAGTTCAAGCTCTTTTTCGCGCTGAAGGGTTAGCTCCTGCTTAGGATCGTGGATAAGAATGGCATTTTCCAGATCCAGGCGCCAGGCTCGGGGGTTAAGGTTGTTGCCGGTTAGCAACATCCATTTGTCATCAACCCACATACCCTTCAGATGATAGGTATTGTCATCATCTTTCCATAAGCGAACGACTAGCTGATCGGTATTAACGTAATACTGTAGACGGCTCAGGAAGCGGCGCAGGTTAATTTCATAAAGGTAGGGAAGTGCCCCGATGATCTTAAACGGCTCATTTTCAGGTATGAAAAAGTCGTTGGCGGTTTTATCGCCCACGATGATTTCTACTTTTTTCCCTTCCCGTAGTAGCTGGATGATATTGCGAACCAGCACAGCAGGCAGGTTGAAATAAGGGGTGCAGATCGTAAGCTTTTGCTCCGCACAAGGCATGAGGTGGAAAATGGTCTTATTTAGCAGACTGGATTTTCCTAGCCCAACCAGAGGAGTAACAGAAAGCTGTTCGTTATCAGCATTCCCCTGGAAATGGAACGAGGCATCACGCAGTTCCTGACGGTACAGACGGATGTCGTTTTTAATTTCCGGGCTTTTAGGACGATGGATATCATCAAGGCGATTAACACCGCGACCGTTCATCAGGTTCTGCGTTACCCAGTCGAACATGATATCGGCCATTTGCGCGTTGCGAATCAGCTGGTAGCGGTCATAGCGGTATTTATCATGCTGGTGCAAGTAAACATCGTTCAGGCTTGCTCCGCTATACAGGACGCTATCATCGATGATAAAGCCTTTGAAGTGCAGGACGCCAAGCGCTTCACGAGTATTAATCGGTACGCCGTAGACCGGAATATCGATCCCTAGGTTTTCTTGCGCCATTCGGCAATACCAGTCAGCGTTGGTATTGGAGGCCGCTGCGCCAATACGCCCTCGCTGGGCACGATGCCAGTCAACAAGTACCCGAATATCCAGTTCGGGACGCTGCCGCTTAGCCGCATAGAGCGCGTCGAGTATGCCTTTGCCACCGTCATCCTGCTCCAGGTACAGAGCTATGATGCAGATCCGTTGCGTCGCGCTGGCTATTTTCTCCAGCAGAGTCTCCCTGAAATTAGCGGGAGCATAAAAGAAATCTACATCATCAACTGACTGAGAAATCTTAGGTAGTTGGGCAAGGTGTTGTTGATGTTTATTACGCTTAAATTTTGACAACATCACAGTGCATTTCTTCTCTGTTCATTGAAGGGTCCTCTGTGCTATGCAGACGACATAAGCGAGCAATGATACCACCAGTACCCATTAATGTGGTCAACATTTCCAGTACCTTACTCACGATTCCTCAAATTGGGCCAGATTAAGCGTTAGCCCAACAATCCCCTCTTCGAGCTGGACGTCAACATCAAACCCGAGCTTCCGGGCCAGGGCGACCATCCCACGATTGTTTGGCATCGTAATACCATTCAGGCGCCTGAGTCCGTGATCTCGGGTATACGTAATTAACTTTTCCATCAATCGACGGCCGAGTCCCAGTCCTTTGAGATCGGATCGAACCAGTACAGCAAACTCTGCATCTACGTTATCAGGATCCGAGATAGCTCGCGTAACACCGAGGATCTCTTCATGGTTATCTCGACAACGTACGGCGACAAAGGCCATTTCCCGATCGTAGTCGATCTGCGTCATATTGGCTAAATCTTCATGGGTAAATTCGTTGATCTCACTGAAGTAGCGGTAATAAAGATCTTCTTTCGTTACCTGTGAAATGAACTGCTGCAGTTGAGGCTCATCCTCCGGCAAAATAGGGCGGAACAGGCAGCGTTCGCCGTTTTTCATCTCAACCCACTCTTCCAGTTGATGGGGGTAGGGGCGTACAGCCAGTCTGCTTTCGTTGTCGCCAGTGAAAGGGGCAATGTCCAGCGTGACGTCCAGTGCAGTAAATTCACCGGCAGAGGCCAGAAGCGGATGGATATCCAGACGCTGAATCTCCGGACAGTCGACGATCAGGTTGGATACCTGGACCAGAAGCTGACTTAAACCGGCGATATCTAATGGTCGTAGTGCGCTGCGGGCGCGGATCTTTTTATTTTTGATCCCCTGAATCACCAGATAACGTGCCAGATTCATGTTCAATGGCGGTAATGCCACCACGGCTTGTTCTTCAGGCCTCCACTCAACTCCACCTTCGCCCAGCATAATCAATGGCCCAAATACCGGATCGTGTTCAACAACTACGCGAAGCTCCTGAGCACCAGCGCGGTTGGCCATACTTTGTACCAATAAACCGTGGATACGCGCCTGCGGCCAGGCCATTTTCACCCGATCAAAAATCGCATTAGCGGCCTGCTGCACCTCTGTTGCTGTACGCAGATATAACATTACCCCCTGAACTTCCGATTTATGCGGAATATCAGGGGAACGCAGTTTTAATGCCACCGGGTAGCCGATTTGTTCTGCGATGTGCACGGCCTCTGCGCTGTCACTGGCAATCCAGGTCGGCAGTGTGTGTAAGCCATAGGCTTGCAAAATTGGCTGTACTTCATGTGTATCGAGAGATGTCGCCCCGTCAGCGATCGCCCGCTGCAAAAGATTATGTGCTTCGGCGGTATTGGCGGTCAGGCTGTCGGGCAACGCTGGTGTTTCTCGCAATTGCTTCTGGTTACGCCGATACTCGACCATATGCATAAACGCGGTGATGGTTCCCTCCGGTGTGCGATAGGTGGGTAATCCAGCCTCACTAAACAGCCTGCGTGCCTCCTGGGATGAAAATTCTCCGCACCAGTTCGTCAGCAAGGAAATGAATTTCCCTCTGGGGTGGTGTTTAACTGCTTCGATCAGTGCATGTGCGCTCTCGGTGCCTGGAGCCGCAGCGCTGGGCGAGTGAATCACCATCAGGGCGTCGAAATCCTGGCTGGAGAGTAAAATATCCAGTGTTTTGATGTAGTGTTCGCTGCTGGCGTCGTCACGCAGATCCAGTGGATTTGCGATATCAACATGGAGAGGTAAGGCATCGCGTAATTTCTGACAGGTCTCTTCACTCAGCGTGGCCAGCTTGCCGTTTCGTGACCACAACTCATCTAATGCCAGAGCAGCGGGAGCGGCACCGTTGCTGATAATCATTAACCTGTCGCCCCGTAGCGGGCGCATATGGCTCAGGGTTTCTACTGCAGAAAAAAGCTCGTGAGTATCCTGTACGCGTAACAGACCGGCACGCTGGATGGCGGCATCCCAGGCAGGGTCCATTCCCGCACTGGTATGAAGTAAACGCTGGGCTGCCGGACTTCGACCACTTTTAATCACCAAAATAGGTTTATTGCGCGATGCGCTACGTGCCGCAGAGACAAAGCGTCGGGCATCACTCAAATGTTCGAGATAGAGCAAAATTGCGCTGGTTTTACTGTCACGGGCCAGGTAATCAAGTAGCTCATCAACGTCAATATCCAGGCTGTCGCCAAGCGCGATAAAATAGGAAAATCCCATTTCCCTTTGCTGCGCCCAGTCGAGAATAGTATTGGATACAGCGGCAGACTGAGAGATAAATGCAAGCTTACCGCGCTTAATCGGTACCGGTGAAAAACTGGCGTTGAGCCCCTGCCAGGGGGCGAGAAGTCCCAAACTGTTGGGACCGAGCAGACGTATTTTATGTCGTGATGCGCAAGCTAACAGTTCAGCGTACTGTGCTGCGGGTGCCGAGAGAATAATGCAGGTTTTACAGCCTTTTTCACCTAACGCTTCAAGCAATGCCAGATTGCGGCTCGCATTGGTGCACAAAACGGCAAGATCGGGAGTAAAAGGCAGGCTGGCGATATCGGGCCAGGCAAGAACACCTAAAACCGCTTTCCAGGCAGGTGTCACCGGTAAAACCGGCCCATTGAAACCCCCAGCCAGTAAGTTACGCATCATCAGGTAACCTGCACGATTGGGTTTCATTGATGCCCCAATCACCGCAATGGATTTCGGTCGCAGTAGCGCTTCCAGACCACGTTGACTCATATCGGCTTCCTTAATGACACCAGTGACCGAATGATTTTAAACGCTTTCTGCTGAATCTGCTGTGACGCTTCCCTGATGTTGAGTTTTTCCTGCCAGATAGCGTGTTTTAAAGCGTGTGAAGTGCCCACCTAATGCTTCTGCTGCTTGCCTGTCACCAGCCAGATCCAGTAAGGCTATCGCCACTTCGGCAGTGCAATACTGCCCCTCAGCATGCGCTTCGCGCAGATCGTAGGCGGAAAGGCGCGATAAATCGACGGAAATCACCGGCAGGTTATCCAGGTACGGACTTTTACGGAACATCTTGCGCGCTTCCGGCCAGGTACCATCGAGCATAATAAACAACGGCGGTTTATCTGCTGGTGGCGTGAAAATTACTTCACGTTCCTCACCTGCATATGAAGCGGGGAACACTACCATGGGGTGATAATCTGGATTTCGTGCCAGCTCAAGTAATGCCTGCGGCGGTTCGGTTCGTGACCACTGAAAGGCAACGGTATCTGGCAAAATATCGGCAATTAAACGCCCCGTATTGCTGGGCTTCATAGGTTCGGTATCAAACATCACCAGACAAAAGCGACTTTTTGCCTGAGAGGGCGCGAGCGTTTCGCAAAGGCAGAGCTTTAGTGGCAGCAGGCAACGCTGGCAGCGACGGATGCGATTACCTCTGGCAAGAAAAGGGCGCGTGGCGCGCGCAAGGCGCTCGGCACGTAACTGAAGAACGGCGTTATCTGTCATGGGGAAGCACGTTGAAAAACGTTATTGTCGCAGAGGACAAAACGGGGCACAAGACGTGCCCCGGATAGATTATAGTGATTCGTTAAGCCAGCTATCAAATGGGGCTTTTGGTACGGCGCCATTTAACATATCGACGACTTCACCTTTCTTGAAAATCATGATTGTCGGGATGCTGCGGATGCCGAAACGTGCGCTGAGTTCGCGTTCAGCTTCCGTATTCACTTTAACAAAGCGTACTTTACCGCTACGCTCTTCGGCAACATCTTCAAAAATTGGGGCGAAGTTACGGCATGGGCCACACCATGGTGCCCAAAAGTCGACTACCACCGGAAGATCGTCTTTTAATAACTTATCCAGTGTAGCTCCGGTCGCATTGATCACCTCACCATCAAACAGATCGTGACCACAGCGTCCGCATTTGGCCGTATCCTGAACGCGATCTTCAGGGATGCGGTTGATAGCCTGGCAGCTGGTACAAACGGTATTCATAACTAACCTCTGGATGAGTAGGATGGACTTCGCGGCAATGACGCCGGTATGTTTCTATTATGTTACATATTATCGGAGAGACTGTTTTAAACAACAATGCGTTTTATTCAATGAGTACAATAGTCATAAGCTTTTAAATGAAATAATGGCTAACGACGTGCACATCGGGTAATCTGCGCGCTTCGCGCAGCGCTGGTGGAGAAAAGCATGAACGATGAATTGAAGAATAAAAGCGGCAAGGTCAAAGTGATGTATGTCCGCAGTGATGATGATTCTGAAAAACGTACCCAGAACCCGCGTACCGGGAAAGGGGGAGGACGTCCAGGAAAGTCTCGTGCAGACGGTGGCCGTCGCCCCGCCCGCGATGAAAGAAATAATCAGAGCCGCGATCGTGACCGTGACCGCAAACGTGAAGATTCACCATGGCGTACCGTATCCCGCGCGCCGAGTGATGATGTCGCGGAAAAGGCCGATCACGGTGGTATTAGCGGCAAGAGTTTTATCGATCCTGAAGTATTACGTCGTCAGCGTGCGGAAGAAACCCGCGTTTACGGTGAAAATGCCTGTCAGGCTCTGTTCCAGAGCCGTCCGGATGCAATTGTCCGTGCCTGGTTTATTCAGAGCGTGACACCACGATTCAAAGAAGCGTTACGCTGGATGGCGGCAAATCGCAAAGCCTACCACGTGGTTGACGAGGCCGAACTGGCGAAAGCTTCTGGTACCGAGCACCATGGCGGCGTTTGCTTCCTGATTAAGAAACGTAATGGTACTACCGTTAAGCAATGGGTCGGTCAGGCGGGCGCGCAGGATTGCGTACTGGCGCTGGAAGATATCGCTAACCCGCACAACCTGGGCGGTATGATGCGTAGCTGTGCGCACTTCGGTGTGAAAGGCGTGGTAGTGCAGGACGCAGCTCTGCTGGAATCTGGTGCAGCGATTCGCACCGCGGAAGGTGGGGCAGAGCACGTTCAACCAATTACTGGTGACAGTATTGTCGATGTGCTGGATGATTTCCGCCAGGCAGGTTATACCGTCGTCATGACCTCCAGCGACAAAGGTAAGCCGTTGTTTAACACAACGCTGCCGGAAAAAATGGTGCTGGTATTAGGCCGCGAACGCGAAGCTCTGCCGGAAGCGGCATGCTCAGCAGACGACCTGTGCGTCGCGATTGACGGCACAGGCAACGTAGAGACACTCAACGTCTCCGTGGCGACAGGCGTACTGCTTGCGGAGTGGTGGCGTCAGAACAAAGCCTGATAATAAAAATGCCAGCGAATCGCTGGCATTTTTTTACTCACTCTCAGCCGGCAGTACCGGCATCCAGTCAATTGTTTTTTCACCTCGTTGTTCCAGCCACGTATTTGCCTGTACAAAGTGATTGCAGCCAAAGAAACCTCGATGTGCCGAGAGCGGTGAAGGGTGCGGCGCTTTCAGGATATGGTGACGCTGCGCATCAATAATTGCCCCTTTCTTCTGCGCGTGCGCGCCCCAGAGCAAAAATACCACCCCTTCACGATGTTCATTGATCAGGCTAATGACTTTATCGGTAAAGGTTTCCCAGCCGAGACTCGCATGTGAATGCGCCTGACCAGCCCTAACGGTAAGGACGGTGTTAAGTAACAGAACACCCTGGCGTGCCCAGCTTTCCAGATATCCGTGTGCAGGTCGCGTAAAACCTGGAATTGTGGCTTCCAGCTCTTTATACATGTTCAGTAATGATGGCGGAATGGCAATGCCAGGACGGACAGAAAAGGCGAGACCATGTGCCTGACCTGGCCCATGGTAAGGATCCTGCCCCAGAATGACGACCTTAACATCGCCCAGCTCGGTAAAACGAAATGCGTTAAACACATCTTTTTGTGGTGGGTAAATTGTCATACCCGACTGGCGTTCGCCGGCGACAGTATGCAGTGTATTAACAAAGTAGGGCTGTTGTTTCTCTTCAGCCAGCACATCGTGCCAGGTTAATTCGGTGGCCATCTCGCTCTCCTGCGAATTTGCAATCGCTATAGCTTAACTGCTTCTTTATGAGGCGCAAAATTCTGTACGTTTCTCAATGGGCTACCCCTTAAAGATAGTTGAAAATTTATGTAAAAAGTTTACCTGAGCACTTGGCGTAAGTTGATGTAAAACAATAAAATCCACCCATCACCACTTTTGATGTGTGGTTTTTGTTGATTTAAATCAAAGATTCAAGGGTGTGTGAGGGGTATATATACACTCAAGCAACAATGGTTTTACCAATTGGCCGGAGAAACGGCTGACCGAAATCAAATAATTTTGCCGGGGAGGCATCAACATGATTACAGGTATCCAGATTACTAAAGCTGCAAATGACGACCTGCTGAACTCTTTCTGGCTGCTGGACAGCGAAAAAGGTGAAGCACGCTGCATCGTTGCGAAAGCAGGTTTCAATGCCGATGAAGTCGTTGCCGTCAGCAAACTGGGTGAAATTGAATACCGTGAAGTTCCAGTAGACGTGCAACCAGAAGTGCGCGTGGAAGGCGGTCAGCACCTGAACGTTAACGTTCTGCGTCGCGAAACGCTGGAAGATGCGGTTAAGCACCCGGAAAAATATCCGCAGCTGACTATTCGTGTTTCTGGTTATGCAGTGCGTTTCAACTCACTGACACCAGAACAGCAGCGCGACGTTATTGCTCGTACCTTTACTGAGAGCCTGTAAGGCTTACGGGGAATCAACCCCGCTAAATCAATAATCAAAAAGCGGAAGATGTCAGTGCATCTTCCGCTTTTTTACATCATTTAATAAAAGATCCTCGCAGCGCAGTACACTAGCAGTAATGCCAGAATGACATTCAATTGCCGCCCATAGCTGCGAAAGACGCGTTGGAAAAGATGGCCAGCCAGCGCCCAGCAGGCATTGCCGAATGTTCCTATCAATGCCAGTAATACGCTAACACCAATTATCCAACTCAGCTCTTTTGTATGCGGCAAAACAAACGTGGATAACGCGGTAATGCCGTACAAAATGATTTTGACATTAACAAACTGCAAGCCAAAACTTGCCCAAAAGCTAATCGGTTTTGCCTCAAGGCTATCATTTGAGGTCGGGCTGGTGGCGATTTTTATGGCCAGCCATAAGATATATGCTGCCCCCGCCCAACTGAGCCAGTGGACGATAGCCGGATCAATGACTGCAAGCGAGAATGAAATCCCGGCGCACAGCAACATGACTATCAAAAAGCCCAGGCTCATTCCCGCCAGAACACGCGTACTCTGACGAAAGCCATGTGATGTCGCTGCACTAAGCGCGAGGATATTGTTCGGGCCGGGGGTTAGCGCAGTAATCAGTGTATAGGTCCAGAATGCACTTAAAAGCGTGGGGGTCACTTGTTATCTCCTCTGTTTTAGCAGACAGTACCCGACACAGAACATTTAAAAAAATGAATGTTTTTGCATTCTAAGTTCGATAATTTCGATGGGTTGGTGAAGATGGATTTACGTCGGTTTATTACGCTAAAAACGGTGGTAGAAGAGGGCTCATTTCTTCGGGCTTCGCAAAAACTTTGTTGTACGCAGTCAACCGTTACGTTTCATATTCAACAGCTTGAACAAGAACTCTCGGTGCAGTTGTTCGAAAAAATTGGTCGCCGGATGTGCCTGACCAGTGAAGGGAAACGGCTGATGCCGCATATACATGACTTGACGCGCGTGATGGCATCGATCCGGCAAACGGCACAACAAGATGCACAACCGAGCGGCGATCTCCGCGTCGCAACCGGAGAAACGCTGTTGGCTTATAAAATGCCTCAGGTTTTACAACGGTTTAAACAACGTGCGCCCAATGTTCGCTTATTCTTACAGTCACTCAATTGTTATGTCATTCGTGATGCTTTGCTGAGTGATGATGTTGATCTGGGAGTATTTTATCGGGTTGGTAATGACGATGCTCTTGAGATGCTGCCATTAGGCGAACAACCTCTTGTCCTGGTTGCTTCTCCGGTTCTTCAGCACGTTAATTTCACCCAGCATAACCAGCACATACCCTGCAGCTTTATCATTAATGAACCGCAATGTATCTTCAGGCAACGCTTTGAAAGTCTGCTGCGAAAGCGACAGATTACACTGGAAAATACCATTGAACTCTGGAGTATTGAGAGCATCAAGCGGTGTGTATCTGCTAATCTTGGTGTTAGCTTTTTACCGCGATTTACCGTTGAGAAGGAGTTGCGTTCAGGAGAATTGATAGCGTTACCGTTTGGTGAAGATCCTGAGTTGATTACCGCATTGTGCGCGCATCATGCCGGAAAAGTCGTCAGCCCGGCTATGCGGGTTTTCATGGATTGTATTGTAGAGAGCTTTGCGAGGCATGAAAAAATGCCGGGCTGACTGGCCCGGCATTCGGTTTATTCTTTGTCGGACTGCTGTGAGGCAGATCCGCTCGGCTTACGACGCTTGCCGATATTCTTGGCATCGCGGTGACGTTTCTTCACATGCGGCTTCTCTTTATCCTTCGCCTTCTTCTCGGCGCGTTTTGCCAGCACTTTCTTGGATGGCTTGCCGTTAGATTTTTCACTTGGCGCACGGGTTGTTGGACGCAGTTCGTCAATAACTCGCGGCTTCAGTGGTTCATCTACATAACGGCTTGCTTTGCCGAGCAGCAGGTGGTCATGCGCTTCAACCAGAGAAATCGCGGTACCTTTACGGCCAGCACGACCGGTACGACCGATGCGGTGCAGATAGGCATCGCCACTGCGCGGCATGTCATAGTTAAACACGTGGCTGACGTCTGGGATATCAATACCACGTGCGGCCACGTCGGTCGCAACCAGTACGTTCACCCGACCATCGGTCAGTCGTTTGATCGCTTCGTTGCGTTTATTCTGTACCATCTCGCCTTCGAGATAGCAGTTATTAATCCCCGCCTGGCGCAGCCAGCCTGCCAGTTCGTGCACACGCTCGCGTTTGCGTACAAAGACAATTGAGCGGGTCGCTTCAGGCTGTTTTAACAGATGGATCAGCAGAGCTGTTTTATGCTCGATGTCATCGGCGCGGTAGTACCACTGATGGATCTTCTTGCGTTCGCGCGTTGACGGATCCGCTGAGACCTCAACCGGATCTTCCAGCAGACGCTCGGCAAAATCTTTAATCGCATCACCTTCCAGCGTGGCGGAGAACAGCATGGTCTGCTTGCGCCAGCGTGTTTCACCGGCGATGTGCTCGATGTCCTGGGCAAAGCCCATGTCCAGCATGCGATCGGCTTCATCGAGGATCAGTGTTTCGACTGCATGGCAGTCGAAGTTCTCTTCTTTAATATATTGCAGCAGGCGGCCTGTGGTTGCGACCACGATGTCCTGGTTTGCGCTGAAGACTTCCATGTGGTTCATGTAAGCCACGCCGCCGGTAATAGTGGCGATATCCAGATGCGTATTTTTGGCCAGTTCACGAGCGTGTTCGGCAACCTGCATCGCCAGTTCGCGCGTCGGCGTCAAAATTAAAATGCGCGGTGGACCGGATTTTTTGCGCGGGAAGTCGAGCAGGTGCTGCAACGCTGGCAGCAAGTATGCCGCCGTTTTACCGGTGCCTGTCGGCGCAGAACCGAGTACATCACGTCCATCGAGCGCAGGCGGAATGGCGGCAGCCTGAATGGCGGTCGGGCGAGTGAAACCTTTTTCCTGGAGGGCATCCAGCAGGCTTTCATCGAGTTCAAGTTCGGAAAAAGTCGTTACAGTCATGTTCTACCTCTGTGTGGGGCGCTGATTATAGACGTTACGGCTGCAATCTTCATCTGTTTGTATGGATATACCTTCTCAGGTATTGTTTTTATCCAATGTTATCGTTTTTTTTCCAGGAAGGTTGTTCTTCATGCCCCAGTCTACATCCGTACTTCGACGTAATGGATTTACTTTTAAGCAGTTTTTTGTGGCACACGATCGTTGTGCAATGAAAGTCGGAACGGACGGTATTTTATTAGGCGCCTGGGCGCCCGTCGCGGGTGTAAAACGGATCCTTGATATCGGTACCGGGAGTGGCCTGCTGGCGCTGATGCTGGCCCAGCGCACGGATGAAAGCGTCATTATTGATGCCGTGGAGCTTGATGTCGATGCCGCGCTGCAGGCTCAGGAAAACATTGTAAAATCTCCATGGATGCATCGTGTGACAGTGCATTCAGAAGATGCGCAGCTGTGGGTACCGCGCCAGACCGTGCGTTTCGATCTGATCATCAGTAACCCTCCCTATTATGAACAGGGGGTAGAGTGTGCCACGCCGCAACGTGAGCAGGCACGCTATACCACCACACTCGATCACGAAGCATTGTTAACACTGGCGGCGAACAGTATTACAGAAGAAGGCTTTTTTTGTGTGGTGCTGCCGGAGCAGATTGGTAACGCATTTACCCAGCAGGCTCTGGGTATGGGCTGGCATCTGCGTCTGCGTACGGATGTTGCAGAAACTGAGGCTCGTCTACCGCACAGGGTATTGCTGGCTTTCTCCCCGCAGGCCGGGGAGTGTTTTATTGACAGGCTGGTGATTCGTGGGCCAGACCAGCGCTATTCAGAAGGCTATACGGCGCTGACCCAGGCGTTTTATCTGTTTATGTGATGGCTTAACGGCGACAGGATAGAAGGGCCTGACTCGGGACGTTGTTCAGGATAATCCAGTGTGTAATGCAGGCCCCGACTCTCTTTACGCATCATCGCGCAGCGTACAATTAATTCGGCAACCTGCACCAGATTGCGCAGTTCCAGTAAATTGTTTGACACACGGAAATGGGCGTAATACTCATCAATTTCCTGTTGAAGCATGGTGATACGCCGCAGGGCGCGTTCCAGACGTTTTGTTGTACGTACAATGCCAACGTAATCCCACATAAAGAGCCGTAGCTCATGCCAGTTATGCTGGATAACAACCAGTTCATCAGGGTTTTCTACCCGGCTCTCGTCCCACCCTGGGAGCGTACTTACGCCGCGCGCGTAAGGCATTCTTCGATCAATATCTTCCGCCGCAGACCAGCCATACACCAGACACTCCAGCAGTGAGTTCGATGCCATGCGATTTGCGCCATGCAACCCGGTATAACTGACCTCTCCGATGGCATACAGACCGTCGACATCGGTACGGCCAAAGTCATCGACCATGACGCCACCGCAGGTATAGTGTGCAGCAGGCACAATCGGAACCGGCTCTTTTGTCAGATCGATCCCCAGGCCCAATAATTTTTCATAAATCATCGGAAAATGCTGGCGGACAAATTCTTCCGGCTTATGGCTGATGTCAAGGAACATGCAGTCCGCGCCAAGGCGTTTCATTTCATGGTCAATGGCGCGAGCAACAATATCTCGCGGAGCCAGTTCTCCACGCTCGTCGAAGTCGGGCATAAAGCGCGATCCATCCGGGCGCTTCAAATGTGCCCCCTCGCCACGTAACGCTTCAGTCAGTAGAAAATTACGCGCTTGCGGGTGATATAGCGCAGTTGGGTGGAACTGGTTAAATTCGAGGTTGGCAACGCGGCAACCTGCGCGCCAGGCCATCGCGATCCCATCGCCCGAAGAAATATCCGGATTAGTGGTGTATTGGTAAACTTTGGATGCGCCGCCGGTTGCCAGTACCACGGATTTAGCGTGGCAGGTTTCGACGGCTTCTTTATTACGGTTCCAGATCCAGGCACCGACAACGCGACGCGTACCCGGCAGGCCGATTTTATCGGAGATAATCAGGTCCACGGCGTTGCTACGCTCCAGAACCTGAATATTGGGATGATTTTGTGCCTGGCTGACCAGCGTGGTTTCGACCTCTTTGCCAGTAGCGTCGGCGGCATGCAGGATACGTCGGTGGCTATGGCCACCTTCTCGGGTCAGGTGATAGCTCTCTTCGCCGTTGGGCTGAACCTGGGTATCAAAAAGGACGCCCTGATCAATCAACCACTGGACGCACGTGCGGGCATTGCTGGCAACAAACTCAACCGCATGTCGATCGCAAAGACCAGCCCCTGCAACCAGCGTGTCTTCAACGTGGGAGTCGATACTGTCAGTTTCATCGAAAACAGCGGCGATGCCACCCTGAGCATAGAACGTTGAGCCTTCACTTACCGGCCCTTTACTCAGCACAATGACCTGATGTTTTTCAGCCAGGCGTAACGCCAGCGAGAGTCCGGCAGCTCCGCTGCCAATGATCAACACATCACAGGATAATTCAGGGGTCGTATTCATGATTTTTGTTTAATTTACTAAACAGTGTTTGGTCACCATAGCACCACATTGCGCGATACTGCACGTTTTATTTTTGATTGTGTTGCAATGACTAAACATTAAAGAAATGTACGATGAGGAGTAAAATACGAAAAATATTTTGCGAAGCAGGCCGTTAGCAACAGATTAGGTGATGAAATAAAGTAGCCGTTGGGTTACTCTGCAAGCGGTTTAATGGGCATTTCTGAACAGATAGTGCGTTGATCGGGTTATGTAGACTTATAATGATAGATAAGACCTGTCTACAACATGACAAACAAAAACAAATGCGTAACGGAACTTTACGAAACTTGAGCACTCTAACTCGTTGCTTGCTCATAGTGCAGCTGATGGAGTGGCGTTTCGAAAGCGCGTGGAAATTTGGTTTGGGGAGACTTTACCTCGGATGAGCGAGCAGTTAACGGACCAGGTCCTGGTTGAACGGGTCCAGAAGGGAGATCAGAAAGCCTTTAACTTACTGGTAGTACGCTATCAGCATAAAGTGGCGAGTCTGGTTTCCCGCTATGTGCCATCGGGCGATGTTCCTGATGTGGTACAAGAAGCATTTATTAAGGCCTATCGTGCGCTGGATTCGTTCCGGGGAGATAGTGCTTTTTATACATGGCTGTATCGTATTGCAGTCAATACAGCGAAGAATTACCTGGTCGCTCAGGGGCGTCGTCCACCTTCCAGTGATATAGATGCGATTGAAGCTGAAAACTACGAAAGTGGCGGAGCACTGAAAGAAATTTCGAACCCTGAGAACTTAATGTTGTCAGAAGAACTGAGACAGATAGTTTTCCGAACTATTGAGTCCCTCCCGGAAGATTTACGCATGGCAATAACCTTGCGGGAGCTAGATGGCCTGAGCTATGAAGATATAGCCGCTATCATGGATTGTCCGGTAGGTACGGTGCGTTCACGTATCTTCCGAGCGAGGGAAGCTATTGATAATAAAGTTCAACCGCTTATCAGGCGTTGACGATAGCGGGATACTGGAAAAGGTATTAGGCATGCAGAAAGAAAAACTTTCCGCTTTAATGGATGGCGAAACGCTGGACACTGAGTTACTCAAAGAGCTGACTCACAACCCGGAAATGCAAAAAACCTGGGAGAGTTATCACCTGATCCGCGATTCCATGCGAGGTGATACTGCCGACGTTCTCCATTTCGATATTTCCGCCCGCGTTATGGCTGCTATTGAAGCTGAGCCAGTACGCCAGACGGCGCCGTTGATCCCTGAGGCCCAGCCCGCACCGCATCAGTGGCAGAAAATGCCATTCTGGAAGAAAATGCGTCCGTGGGCCGCGCAGCTCACCCAAATGGGCGTGGCTGCGTGCGTATCGCTTGCAGTTATTGTTGGCGTCCAGCACTATAATGGACAATCTGAAATGTCCCAGCAGCCCGAAACGCCGGTATTTAATACATTACCGATGATGGGTAAAGCCAGTCCGGTGAGCTTGGGTGTACCTTCTGACGCGACGGCCAGCGGCGGTCAGCAACAGCAGGTACAGGAGCAGCGTCGTCGTATCAATGCCATGTTGCAGGATTACGAACTGCAACGCCGACTGCACTCCGAACAGCTTCAGTTTGAGCAGGCGCAAACACAGCAAGCCGCTGTACAGGTGCCAGGAATTCAAACTTTAGGAACGCAATCGCAGTAATGAAGCAACTTTGGTTTGCCATGTCACTTGTGGCTGGTAGCCTGTTCTTCTCTGTAAACGCCTCGGCCAATCCTGCGTCCGGGGCGTTGTTGCAGCAGATGAATCTGGCCAGCCAGTCGCTAACCTATGAGCTGTCATTTGTCAGCATCAATAAGCAGGGTGTTGAATCCCTACGTTATCGCCATGCACGCCTGGACAACCGTCCTCTTGCACAGTTGTTGCAAATGGATGGACCGCGCCGGGAAGTGGTGCAGCGTGGGAACGAAATCAGCTATTTTGAGCCTGGGCTGGAGCCGTTCACGCTGAACGGTGACTATATCGTTGATTCCCTGCCGTCTCTGATTTATACCGACTTTAAACGCCTTTCGCCCTACTATGATTTTATTTCAGTAGGCCGCACCCGTATTGCCGACAGACTCTGTGAAGTGATCCGCGTTGTGGCGCGTGACGGTACTCGTTATAGCTACATTGTCTGGATGGACACCGAAACCAAGTTGCCGATGCGTGTCGATCTGCTCGATCGTGATGGTGAAACGCTCGAACAGTTCCGTGTTATCTCCTTTACCGTGAATAGCGGTGTCGGTGACAGTATGCAGACGCTGGCGAAAGCGAACCTGCCACCGCTGCTGTCCGTTCCTGCGGGCGAGAAAACGAATTTTAACTGGAGCCCGTCGTGGTTGCCGCAAGGATTCAGTGAAGTATCCAGCAGCCGTCGTCCGCTACCGACGATGGATAATATGCCTATTGAATCTCGTCTTTACTCTGATGGTCTGTTCAGTTTCTCCGTGAACGTTAACCGTGCAATGCAAAACAGTGCCGATCAACTGCTGCGTACAGGACGCCGGACAGTCAGCACCAGCGTGCGTGATAATGCCGAAATCACCATTGTGGGTGAGCTTCCGCCACAGACGGCGAAGCGTATTGCGGACAATATTAAGTTCAGGGCTGCACAATGATTAAAGAGTGGGCAACGGTTGTTTCCTGGCAGAACGGTCTGGCAACGGTCAGCTGTGACGTTAAAGCGTCTTGCAGCAGTTGTGCCTCACGAGCAGGCTGCGGAAGCCGTGTGTTGAACAAACTGGGGCCGCAGACGACGCATACTATTGTGGTGCCCAGCGACGAACCACTGGCTCCAGGTCAGAAAGTTGAACTTGGGATTGCGGAAGGCAGCCTGTTGGGCTCGGCAATGTTGGTCTATATGTCACCATTGGCGGGGCTTTTTGTTTTTGCAGCGCTGTTTCAGGTGCTGTTTGGTAGTGATATCGCAGCGTTAAGCGGTGCGATACTGGGCGGCGTGGGTGGATTTCTGATTGCACGCGGTTTTTCACGAAAACTGGCAGTACGTGAAGCCTGGCAACCGGTTATTTTAAACGTTGCTCTCCCGCCTGGAATACTGCGTGTCGACACATCCTCTACCGAAACAAGCCAGTGATATCTTCGTCTGATCTGGCCTGCAAGTGGCAATAATGTACATATTGTATTTGTCGGCCCGATAAGCTTGCTCCATCGGGCATATCGTTACCCTTGCGAGCTTTGCATTAGAAAAGCGAAGTTGTTTCCAGTTCCCGCTATCCTTGCTCTATGAACATTTCCTCGCCTCAGCGTTGTAGTGTAGAATGCGGCGTTTCACTTAAACAGACGTTAAGCTCAGAACAGCGACTTCTCAGAGCCTGTCGAATCAGGCGTAAGGCACAATAACTACTCTATATGAAGAACATACGTAACTTTTCAATCATAGCTCACATCGACCACGGTAAATCGACGCTGTCTGACCGTATTATCCAGATCTGCGGTGGCCTGTCTGACCGTGAAATGGAAGCGCAGGTTCTCGACTCGATGGATCTTGAGCGTGAGCGCGGTATTACTATCAAAGCGCAGAGCGTGACGCTCGATTTCAAAGCATCTGATGGTGAAACCTATCAGCTTAACTTTATCGACACCCCGGGACACGTTGACTTCTCGTATGAAGTTTCCCGCTCGCTTGCTGCCTGTGAAGGCGCACTGCTGGTTGTCGACGCCGGGCAGGGTGTTGAAGCGCAAACGCTGGCTAACTGCTATACCGCCATGGAAATGGATCTCGAAGTGGTGCCGGTATTAAACAAAATTGACCTGCCCGCCGCTGATCCTGAGCGTGTGGCGGAAGAGATTGAAGATATCGTCGGTATTGATGCGACTGATGCCGTTCGCTGCTCAGCGAAAATCGGGGTTGGCGTGACAGACGTTCTGGAACGTCTGGTACGAGATATTCCACCGCCGGAAGGTGATCCGGAAGGTCCGTTACAGGCGCTGATCATTGACTCCTGGTTCGATAACTACCTCGGCGTGGTTTCGCTAGTGCGTATTAAAAACGGCACTATGCGTAAAGGTGACAAAATCAAAGTGATGAGTACCGGACAGGTTTATAACGCCGATCGTCTGGGGATCTTCACACCAAAACAGGTTGACCGTACCGAACTGAAATGTGGTGAAGTGGGCTGGCTGGTTTGTGCAATTAAAGACATTCTCGGCGCACCGGTTGGCGATACGCTGACACAGGCTCGTAACCCGGCAGACAAAGCGTTGCCAGGTTTTAAAAAAGTGAAACCGCAGGTATATGCCGGTTTGTTCCCGGTCAGCTCTGACGATTACGAAAACTTCCGTGATGCGCTTGGTAAGCTGAGCCTGAACGATGCTTCGCTTTTTTACGAGCCGGAGAGCTCTACCGCACTGGGCTTCGGTTTCCGCTGTGGCTTCCTTGGCCTGCTGCACATGGAGATCATTCAGGAACGTCTGGAACGTGAATACGATCTGGATCTGATCACCACCGCGCCGACTGTAGTCTACGAAGTGGAAACCACGTCGAAAGAAACTATCTATGTCGATAGCCCGTCCAAGCTGCCGCCGCTGAACAACATTTACGAACTGCGTGAGCCGATCGCTGAGTGTCACATGCTGCTGCCTCAGGCTTACCTGGGCAACGTTATTACACTGTGTATTGAGAAGCGTGGTGTACAGACCAACATGGTTTACCACGGTAACCAGGTTGCGCTGACCTATGAAATTCCGATGGCAGAAGTGGTGCTCGACTTCTTCGACCGTCTGAAGTCGACCTCTCGCGGCTATGCGTCGCTGGATTATAACTTCAAACGCTTCCAGACCTCTGACATGGTGCGTGTTGATGTACTCATCAACAATGAACGTGTCGATGCGCTGGCGCTGATTACCCATCGCGATAACTCTCAGAGCCGTGGTCGCGAACTGGTAGAGAAGATGAAAGATCTGATCCCTCGCCAGCAGTTTGATATCGCGATTCAAGCGGCCATTGGTACGCACATTATCGCGCGTTCAACGGTTAAGCAGTTGCGTAAAAACGTTCTGGCGAAGTGCTACGGTGGTGATATCAGCCGTAAGAAAAAGCTGCTGCAGAAACAGAAAGAAGGTAAAAAACGCATGAAGCAGATCGGTAACGTCGAACTGCCGCAGGAAGCTTTCCTCGCCATTCTGCATGTCGGTAAAGACAGTAAATAATCCTAAGGAGTTGGCATGGCGAATATGTTTGCCCTGATTCTGGTGATTGCCACACTGGTGACGGGCATTTTATGGTGTATTGATAAATTTGTCTTTGCACCAAAACGCCGGGAGCGTCAGGCGGTGGCACAAGCTGCAGCGGGTGATTCACTGGATAACGCAACGCTGAAAAAAGTCTCCCCTAAGCCGGGCTGGCTGGAGACGGGGGCATCTGTTTTTCCGGTGCTGGCGATTGTGCTGGTGGTGCGCTCGTTTATTTATGAACCGTTTCAGATCCCGTCGGGTTCGATGATGCCGACACTGTTAATTGGCGACTTTATTCTGGTAGAGAAATTTGCCTACGGAATTAAAGATCCGATTTATCAGAAAACGTTAATTGAAACAGGCCATCCGAAACGTGGTGATATCGTGGTGTTTAAATACCCGGAAGATCCGCGTCTGGATTACATCAAACGCGCTGTCGGTTTACCGGGAGACAAAGTGACGTATGATCCAGTGGCTAAAGAGGTCACCATTCAGCCCGGGTGCAGCTCCGGTCAGGCATGTGAAAACGCATTGCCGGTAACGTATTCTGATGTTCAGCCGAGTGATTTCGTGCAGACGTTTGCTCGTCGTAATGGCGGAGAAGCGACCAGTGGTTTCTTCGAGGTTCCGCTGAACGAAACAAAAGAAAACGGGATTCGTCTGACCGAGCGTAAAGAGACTCTGGGTGATGTAACGCATCGCATTCTGACCGTGCCGATCGCGCAGGATCAGGTGGGGATGTATTTCCGTCAGCCAGGGCAGCAACTCGCGACCTGGATAGTCCCGCCGGGACAATACTTCATGATGGGTGATAACCGTGATAACAGCGCGGACAGCCGTTACTGGGGATTTGTACCGGAAGCGAATCTGGTGGGTAAAGCGACAGCTATCTGGATGAGCTTTGATAAGCAGGAAGGTGAGTGGCCGACCGGTGTTCGTTTAAGCCGTATTGGTGGTATTCACTAATCTCTGATAATCGTTCACGTTGTCGTCATTATGGCGACAGCGTGAATTATTTCTTGGATAAATTCCCGCAGACTAACGACATCCCTTGTCGTTGTGTATAGAATATTCCCCCGAAGTTTTAGGTTGGCAGCGTTAGGTTGCCACGGCACACGAAACAGCGTTGGTTCGTATACATAAGCATTCTGGCTATGCCGAAACGGCTACCCGAATTGTGTATATCAGGTCTGTTTCGTGTGCTGGATTGTTGACGCATTCATTTATTGGTATCGCATGAACCCCATCGTAATTAATCGGCTTCAACGGAAGCTGGGCTACACTTTTAATCATCAGGAGCTGTTGCAGCAGGCATTAACTCACCGTAGCGCCAGCAGCAAACATAACGAGCGTTTAGAATTTTTAGGCGACTCTATTTTGAGCTTTGTTATCGCTAATGCGCTATATCATCGTTTCCCTCGTGTGGACGAAGGTGATATGAGCCGCATGCGTGCCACGTTGGTACGTGGTAATACGCTGGCGGAATTAGCCCGTGAGTTTGACCTCGGTGAATGTTTACGTTTGGGGCCAGGTGAGCTGAAAAGCGGCGGTTTTCGTCGTGAATCTATCCTGGCGGATACTGTCGAAGCATTGATCGGCGGTGTCTTCCTCGACAGCGATATTCAGACTGTTGAACAACTTATTCTTAACTGGTATCAAACCCGTCTGGATGAAATTAGTCCCGGCGATAAACAAAAAGATCCGAAAACGCGTTTGCAGGAATATTTGCAGGGTCGCCACCTGCCGCTGCCGTCTTATCTGGTAGTACAGGTCCGGGGCGAAGCGCACGATCAAGAATTTACTATCCACTGCCAGGTTAGCGGCCTGAGTGAACCGGTGGTTGGCACAGGTTCAAGCCGTCGTAAGGCTGAGCAAGCTGCCGCCGAACAGGCGTTAAAAAAACTGGAGCTGGAATGAGCGAAGAAAAAACCTATTGCGGATTTATTGCCATCGTCGGTCGTCCGAACGTTGGTAAATCCACCCTGTTGAATAATCTGCTTGGGCAGAAGATTTCCATCACCTCACGTAAGGCGCAGACAACACGTCACCGTATTGTCGGGATCCATACCGAAGGCGCGTATCAGGCTATTTATGTTGATACCCCGGGCCTGCATATGGAAGAGAAACGAGCCATCAACCGTCTGATGAACAAGGCTGCCAGCAGTTCTATTGGCGACGTTGAGCTGGTTATTTTTGTCGTGGAAGGCACTCGTTGGACGCCGGACGACGAGATGGTGCTGAATAAACTGCGTGACGGTAAAGCACCGGTTATCCTGGCGATCAACAAAGTTGATAACGTACAGGAGAAGGCCGATCTGCTGCCGCACCTGCAGTTCCTGGCAAGCCAGATGAACTTCCTGGATATCGTCCCCATTTCTGCCGAAACCGGCATGAATGTCGATACCGTTGCAGGTATCGTGCGTAAGCATCTGCCAGAAGCGATTCATCACTTCCCGGAAGATTACATTACCGATCGCTCTCAGCGCTTTATGGCTTCAGAAATCATTCGCGAAAAGCTGATGCGTTTTCTGGGGGCTGAACTGCCGTATTCCGTTACCGTTGAGATTGAGCGTTTTGTCTCTAACGAACGTGGCGGCTACGATATCAACGGCCTGATCCTTGTTGAACGTGAAGGGCAGAAGAAGATGGTGATTGGCAACAAAGGAGCCAAAATCAAAACCATCGGTATCGAAGCGCGTAAAGACATGCAGGAGATGTTCGAAGCGCCTGTGCACCTTGAACTGTGGGTGAAAGTAAAATCTGGCTGGGCTGATGACGAGCGAGCACTGCGCAGTCTCGGTTACGGCGACGACGTTTAATTCCCTGTTCTGAAAAGACGGCGGGTATGATGGAAGGATGGCAACGAGCCTTTGTCTTACATAGCCGCCCGTGGAGCGAAACCAGCCTGGTGCTGGACGTCTTCACGGAAGAGTCGGGTCGCGTGCGCCTTGTTGCTAAAGGCGCACGTTCCAAACGTTCCAATCTTAAAGGCGCACTTCAGCCTTTTACGCCGCTATTACTTCGCTTTGGTGGACGTGGTGAGGTCAAAACCCTGCGTAGCGCTGAAGCCGTCTCTCTGGCGCTTCCTCTAAGTGGTATCACGCTTTACAGCGGTCTTTATATCAACGAACTCATTTCTCGGGTGCTTGAGTACGAGACCCGCTTTTCCGAACTCTTCTTCGACTACCTGAACTGCATTCAGGCGCTGGCTGGCGCGACTGGCTCACCTGAGCCCGCCTTGCGTCGTTTTGAGCTGGCTTTACTTGGTCATCTGGGCTATGGCGTGGATTTCACCCACTGTGCCGGTAGCGGCGAGTCGGTCGAAGACACCATGACCTACCGTTATCGTGAAGAAAAAGGATTTATCGCCAGTGTGGTGATCGATAACAGCACCTTTACCGGGCGGCATTTGAAAGCACTTGAGTCGCGAGAATTTCCGGATGCTGATACGCTACGTGCCGCGAAACGCTTTACCCGCATGGCGTTAAAGCCGTATCTTGGTGGTAAACCGTTAAAAAGCCGGGAACTGTTCCGGCAATTTATGCCAAAACGCGCAGTAAAAACAAATAATGATTAACGAGGATTGTCATGGCTGAATTACTGTTAGGCGTCAACATTGACCATATTGCCACTTTACGTAATGCACGCGGCACCGCATATCCGGATCCGGTTCAGGCGGCGTTTATCGTTGAGCAAGCAGGTGCGGATGGTATTACCGTACATCTGCGTGAAGATCGACGCCATATTACCGACAGAGATGTGCGTATACTGCGTCAAACGCTGGATACGCGCATGAACCTGGAAATGGCTGTGACGGAAGAGATGCTGGCCATCGCCGTTGAGACAAAGCCGCATTTTTGCTGCCTGGTGCCGGAAAAACGCCAGGAAGTCACCACCGAAGGTGGCCTGGACGTAGCAGGTCAGCGTGACAAAATGCGTGATGCCTGCAAACGACTTGCGGATGCGGGGATCCTGGTATCGCTGTTTATTGATGCCGACGAAGATCAGATTAAAGCAGCCGCCGAAGTGGGCGCGCCGTACATTGAAATTCATACTGGCTGCTATGCCGATGCAAAAAACGACGCGGAACAGGCCAATGAACTGGCGCGTATCTCTAAGGCTGCGACCTTCGCAGCCAGTCTGGGGCTGAAGGTTAATGCTGGTCACGGTCTGACTTACCATAACGTCAAAGCGATTGCACGGATCCCGGAAATGCACGAACTGAACATCGGCCATGCGATCATCGGACGCGCGGTAATGAGCGGTCTGAAAGATGCGGTTGTGGAAATGAAACGCCTGATGCTGGAAGCGCGTGGCTAATGGCAATTCTGGGATTAGGTACGGATATCGTGGAGATTGCTCGCATTGAGGCGGTGATCTCTCGTACCGGCGATCGTCTTGCCAGACGGGTTCTGAGCGATAACGAATGGGCTATCTGGGAAACGCATCAGCAGCCGGTGCGTTTTCTGGCAAAGCGGTTTGCGGTAAAAGAGGCGGCGGCAAAAGCTTTTGGTACCGGTATCCGCAACGGACTGGCGTTCAATCAGTTCGAGGTGTTTAACGATGAACTTGGCAAACCGAGTCTGCGGTTGTGGGGAGAGGCGTTAAAGCTGGCAGAAAAGCTCGGTGTGGCGCATATGCATGTGACGCTGGCTGATGAACGTCACTACGCCTGTGCCACGGTGATTATCGAGAGTTAAAGTTTGTCTGCGTGGTGCATTAATACAAACTTATCCCACAGCTGTTCTTCTGTTTCGACATGTGCCGGATCTTTCAAAATAGTATTGGGGATTGGGCACACTTTCTGGCAGGTCGGCGTGTCGTAATGTCCTACACATTCGGTACATTTGTCGCTGTTAATCTCGTAGATGCTGTCACCCATCGAAATCGCCTCGTTCGGGCATTCGGGTTCGCACATATCGCAATTGATACACTTTTTAGTGATTAACAGGGCCATCAGGAAACTCTCAAAACATCACAAATCGGGCGGGCATTATACGCGCATTCTTTGCTCAGACCAGTTTTTTTACCAACGCTTCGCTGTGACGGATACGCTCCGGCGCGTGCTCCAGATCCTGCTGAACCAGCGCCATAAACAACAAATCGGTAAGCATCATTTGCGCATGAGTGGATGAAATCGCAGCGCTCCGGGTGGCCTGCTCCTCTGCAATGGTGTACAGGCAACGGGTTGCACGTTGCTGCAGAGCATTGGGGGTAAATCCGGTGATGGCGAGGATTTTTGCTCCGGTGCGTAATGTTTCATCGGCAGCCAGATTGAGCTCGCGTCGCTCCCCTGTATACGAAATTGCCAGCAAGAGATCGTTTGGTGACATTGCCTGTACGGTCGCCAGCAAGGCGTGCATATCGCGTTCAACTACCGCATTAAATCCAATCTTCAACAGCTTCCAGGCAAAATTCTGCGCGACCAGACCGGATGCGCCAATACCTGTCAGTACAATGCGACGGGCAGACCGCAGCATTGTAACGCTTTCCATCAGCTTCTCTTCACTGTTGATATCCAGAGTTGCATGCATTGCTGCCACATTCTCTTTAATCAGTTTATCTCCGACCAGAAGCATGGGATCGTCACCGCGGATCTGATTGTGCACTGGAACAGAATGTGGATTGGGATTACTGGCCAGCGCTTCGCTGATCGCCAGTTTTAGTGCCGGAAATCCTTTGAATCCCATTTTCTGTGCGAACTTCACGACGCTGGACTGGCTGACGCCTGCCTCGCAGGCCAGTTGCTGTGAGCTGAGATGACGCGCATCATCCGGATGAGCAAGGAGGTAATCCGCAAGCTTTTTATCGCTTTGCGCGAGGTCCGGGTAACGCTGACGAATGCGAATCAAACAGTTCATGCTGTCTCCTGGCGAAAACGTGATGGCGATTACAAAACAAAATTTCACTCGCCTGGGTGAATATAATATTCCATTATGGCTGATTATTATGAATTAAAAATTCCTAAGGAACAAAAAATGAATCTCGGTGCGTTAGTATCAGAAACCCGCAATCCACAGACGATGGATCTCGATGCTTTATCCACGCTTGAGCTGGTTCATCGTTTTAATCAACAGGATACGCTGGTAGCGGAAGCAGTAAAAGCAACGCTTTCTGAAGTTGCGCATGCGGTCGATGCGGCAGCTGACGCGTTAAAAGCAGGCGGGCGGATTATTTACATGGGTGCAGGCACCAGCGGTCGTCTTGGCGTGCTGGATGCTTCTGAATGTCCACCGACCTTTGGTGTGCCACATGGTCTGGTTGTCGGGCTTATTGCCGGAGGTCCGGGCGCGTTGCTGAAGGCGGTTGAAGGCGCAGAAGATAACCCTCAGTTGGGCGAAGATGATCTTCGGGCACTCAATCTTCGCATGCAGGACCTGGTTGTTGGTCTGGCGGCGTCAGGACGTACGCCGTACGTGATAGGCGGTCTGCAATATGCTCGCAAAGTGGGCTGCACGACGGTGGCGATCTCCTGTAATCCGGATTCCCCTGTCGCCCGTGAAGCTGATATCGCCATCTCTCCGGTTGTAGGTCCGGAGGCCCTGACGGGGTCAACGCGTCTGAAGTCAGGTACTGCGCAAAAGCTGGTGCTCAATATGATCTCCACCGGGGCAATGGTGAAATTTGGCAAGGTATATCAGAACCTGATGGTGGATATGAAAGCGACCAACGTCAAGCTGGTAGACCGGGCGTGTCGCATGGTGGTGGAAGCTACCGGCATTGCGCGTGAAGAGGCCGAGGCACTGCTGAAACAGACTGACTTTGATGTTAAACCCGCCATACTGATGGCGCTAACCGGGTTGGATGCTACCGCAGCCAGAGCCAAACTTTCCACTCACCAGGGTTTTTTGCGCGCGGCGTTAGAACACTAGAGGTGCATATGGACAAAACGGCGGTTCTTGCCAGCGACATCCTGCTGGGGATTGGCGGAGAGAAAAATATTCTGCGCCTGGAAAACTGTATGACGCGCGTCAGGGTGGAAGTGCAGGATGACGACCAACTGGACATTTCCCGGCTGAAGCAGTTACCCGGTGTCAGTGGCTATGTGAAGCAGGGGGCGCAGCATCAGATTATTGTTGGTCCCGGTAAGGCCGCCAAAGTGGTGGATGCCATGCGTTCTCTGATTGCTGATGACGGCGAACGTCCGAATGTAAATGACATTGAACGCACGAAGTCTCAGGTGAAAGCGAAGTACAAGGCGCCAATGAGCGATGCGCTGCGCAAGCTGGCGAATGTCTTTATTCCGCTGATCCCGGCGTTTATTGCTTCCGGTTTGATTACCGGCATCATTAACATCCTCAAGCGACCGGATATTGTGGGTGATTTTGCTACTCACTATCCGAATATGCTGGGGTTGATGGGTATCTTCGGTAGCGCCGTATTTGCCATCATGAACATCCTGGTCGGGGTAAACACCGCCAAAGTGTTTGGCGGTTCGTTAGCGATGGGCGGCGTAATGGCTGGGATCCTCTCCAGTCCGCAGCTGGCACAGATTACTCTGTTTGGCGAAGCACTACAGCCTGGCCGCGGTGGAGTTATCGCGGTGTTGTTAGTGGTCGCGCTGATGTGCTGGATTGAGCGTAAATTTCGTGAGGTGCTGCCGGGCTCGTTGGAGCTTATCCTGAACCCTTTGCTGACGACTATCATCACCGGGACAATCGCGATTGTGGCACTGCAACCGCTCGGTGGCTGGATTTCGGAATCCATTGCTCATGGCGCATCCTGGGCTATCGATCGCGGCGGTTTCCTCGTCGGCGCGGTACTGGCGGGAACATTTCTACCGCTGGTACTCACCGGTTTGCATCAGGGGCTGGTGCCCATCCATGTTGAGCTGGTGCAGGCACATGGCTATAACGCGCTCTTTCCCATTCTGGCGATGGCGGGAGTGGGGCAGATTGGCGCCGCGATTGCTGTTCTGATGAAAACCCGTAACGCACGGCTGAAAAAAGTGATTAAAGGTGCGTTACCAGTAGGATTACTGGGGATCGGTGAGCCGCTGATTTTTGGTGTGACGTTGCCGCTGGGTAAGCCATTTATTGGCGCTTGTCTTGGCGGAGCGGTCGGCGGGGCGCTGATCAGTTACTGGAAGGTCGCGACGGTTATTACTTTTGGGATCTCAGGATTACCGCTGGCTCTGACGATTGTTGCCGGAAAAGTGATGTTCTATCTGTTAGGCTATCTGGTAGCGGTTATCGCCGGGTTTCTTTTTACCTGGCTATTGGGGTTCAACGATCCAGAGGAATAAGGTTTGACCAATCACGAGCGTCGCGTTGTCTTTTTTGATTTGGATGGTACGTTACACCAGCAGGATATGTTCGGCAGTTTTCTGCGCTACCTGCTACGTCGCCAACCGCTGAATGCGTTGCTTGTGCTGCCCCTGCTACCGATTATTGCGCTGGGGTTGTTGATTCAGGGGCGCGCCGCGCGCTGGCCGATGAGCCTGCTCCTTTGGGGATGCACTTTTGGTCGGAGTGAAGCGCGCCTGAAATCCCATCAGACCGATTTCGTGCGCTGGTTTCGACAGCACGTAACGGCTTTTCCGGCCGTGCAACAGCGTCTAACGACTTACCTGTTAAGCTCTGACGCTGATATCTGGTTGATTACCGGATCCCCAAGGTCACTGGTCGAACAGGTCTACTTCGACACCCCATGGCTACCGCGCGTTAATCTTATCGCCAGCCAAATTGAGCGGGGGTACGGCGGTTGGGTGCTACCTCTGCGCTGCCTGGGCCATGAGAAAGTGACGCAACTGGAACGTCATATTGGCGCTCCGCTGCGCCTTTACAGTGGCTATAGCGATAGCAAACAGGACAATCCGCTGCTTTCATTTTGCCAGCATCGCTGGCGCGTTACGCCACGCGGTGAGCTTCAGCAACTCGAATAGAGTAAACGATAGCGTCTGTGTATAATGCGCCCGCTTTGATTACCGGAGTTCTGCCTTTGTCTGATGTTGAATTTAGCCATGAGTACTGGATGCGCCACGCCTTAACGCTGGCTAAACGCGCCTGGGATGAGCGGGAAGTCCCGGTAGGTGCGGTATTAGTACATAACAATCGCGTTATTGGCGAAGGCTGGAACCGGCCGATTGGTCACCATGATCCAACAGCCCACGCTGAAATTATGGCGCTGCGTCAGGGCGGTCTGGTGCTACAAAATTACCGCTTACTGGACGCCACTCTGTACGTCACCCTGGAGCCGTGCGTTATGTGCGCTGGCGCGATGGTACATAGTCGTATCGGACGCGTAGTATTTGGTGCGCGCGATGCGAAAACGGGGGCCGCAGGTTCGCTGATGGATGTGCTACATCATCCGGGAATGAACCATCGGGTTGAGGTCACTGAGGGTATACTACGGGATGAATGTGCCACGCTGCTTAGTGATTTCTTCCGCATGCGTCGTCAGGAAATCAAAAAACTGAAAAAGTCTGCAAGTGAGTGATTACGTGTTCCAGCAAGCCGGATGCGGCTATTTTTCCTCTTTCTTCTGTGAGGAAAACAGCAGTGAAGGGGAGTGCGTCAGGTAATTAGACGATGTCTGAGACAGAAACGCAGAGAGAGGAAATTTCTCCTGGTCTAATAATTCTGCCAGAGATACCGCCGGGTAATCCTGTGCCAGTTGCTGCGTTTCTGTCGCCTGTTTTTCTTTCTCTTGCAGATATCCCACCAGGCTTATCTGGTATTTACGAATATTTTCTACATATGCGTAGGCTTCGTGGCCACGAGCATAGCCATACGTCAGCTTGTTGTAATATGGCTTCTGGCTGAGCAGTGGCAGGCGTTGCTTCACATCGGCCCAGCTGTCCGGGTTGCCTTTGGTTTTAACCGTTAACGCCCGGGCATCCAGCATATGTGCATATCCCATATTATATGCGGCAAGCGCAAACCAGATGCGCTCTCCTTCCGGTACGGTATCCGGCACTTTACTCATCATGTCCTGTAGATAACGCGCTCCACCGCTGATGCTCTGTTCAGCGTCGGTCCGGTCGGTCAGCCCCAGGCTTTGGGCGGTATTTTTGGTTAACATCATCAGGCCACGTACGCCGGTCGGGGAAGTAGCCTGCGCATCCCAATGGGATTCCTGATAGGAAATAGCCGCCAGCAGCCGCCAGTCTATCTCCTGTGCATATTTTTCAAACAATGGTTTGAGATCCGGCAGTACGCTATCTACAGCGCGTAAAAAAGTGCGGGTATCGACATAATCGAAATCATCGCCATGTCCGAGATACTTTTCTTCCAGTCGCGCCAGTGAACCGTCTTCATTAATGGTGTTAAAGAAATCCAGCAGGGCAGCGGAGAGTGTGTTGTCGTCATCCAGAGGACTAAACCAGGTTACTGGCTGTTCGTCTGAAACATCCAGCGCCACGGCAAGCTCCGGGTGCACGCGTTGGTACAGGCTGATAGCGACTGAATCGGCAATGGTATAGTCGAGCTTACCGGAGATGACATCATCAAGCAGTTCTGTCGTTCCTTTTTTGTCATCGATCTTCCAGCTCAGTTCGGGAAATTTTTCCGCTTTCAGCTGCTGCAAATCATTCACCACGACATGTCCGGGGGCGATAGTCAGCTGATTTTCATTCACGCTGGCAAGGGTGCGGGGGCGATATTTTCCGACCCGATACACCAGTTGTTGCGAAACCGAATAGTAAGTCGGACCCGGCTGGTAGTTTTTAACGCGTTCGCTGTTATAGACCAGGCCTGCGGCTAACAGATCGGCATCGCCGTTATCCAGGTCGTCAAAAAGTTGGCTGATATTCTGACGTACAGTGACTTTTAACTTCACCCCTAAATAGCTGGCGAACTGTTGGGTCAGCTCATAATCCAGACCAAAGGTTTTCCCGTTAAGGGTGGAGTGCGTTAAAGGCGAGTCGATTGTACTGACGCGCAATTCTCCCCGAGCTTGAATCGCGGCGATACGATTGTCGGCTTTACCGAACCAGGGGATAGATGGCCAGAGGGCCGCTGCCAGCAGCAGCGTCAATATGCCGATGAACAGATAATTAATCTTTAATTTTTTCAATTAGTTAATTCTCTGAATCGTGCGTAATCTTAGCCTGCTGTGATATTGATTAAGAAGTGAAGTAGTCATTAATGAGCGGCATTTTGCTTAAACTTGCGCCAGTTGGCAACTTATTCAGAAAACTGACCGCATTTGATGATAAGAGAAAGTCGTGATTTTATTTCGACGCAAACGGTTTCGTCTCTGCGGTAGATTCTTTATAATGACGCCCGTTTCCCCCCTTGCGCACACTTATAAGCGCCTCAGGCGCTTCGAAGACGAGAGACTTATGATGGAAATTCTGCGTGGTTCGCCTGCACTGTCTGCATTCCGTATTAACAAACTGCTGGCGCGTTTTCAGGCGGCCAATCTTCAGGTCCACAATATTTACGCCGAGTATGTCCATTTTGCTGACCTGAATGCCCCGTTAAACGAGGATGAGCATGCGCAACTTGCACGCCTGTTGAAGTATGGTCCTGTTCTTCGCAGCCATGTCCCTGAGGGCAAACTGCTGCTGGTAACGCCTCGCCCTGGCACCATCTCCCCCTGGTCTTCTAAAGCGACTGATATTGCCCACAACTGCGGTCTGCAGCAGATTAGCCGTCTGGAACGTGGCGTCGCCTATTATGTAGAAGCCTCTACGCTGACTGCAGAAGAGTGGCAGGACGTTGCTGCCGTACTGCATGATCGCATGATGGAAACGGTATTCTCTTCGCTGGACGAAGCAGAAAAACTGTTTGTGCATCACCAGCCGGCACCGGTTTCTAGTGTCGATCTGCTGGGTCAAGGCCGCCAGGCGCTAATTGACGCTAACCTGCGCCTGGGTCTGGCGCTGGCGGACGACGAAATTGATTATCTGCAGGATGCGTTTACCAAACTGGGACGCAATCCGAACGACATCGAATTGTATATGTTTGCGCAGGCCAACTCTGAGCACTGCCGTCATAAAATTTTTAACGCCGACTGGGTTATCGACGGAAAACAACAGCCGAAGTCGCTGTTCAAGATGATTAAAAACACCTTCGAAACCACACCGGATCACGTGCTGTCTGCTTATAAAGACAACGCGGCGGTGATGGAAGGTTCTGAAGTGGGCCGCTACTTTGCCGACCATCAAACGGGTCGCTATGACTTCCATCAGGAGCCGGCACATATCCTGATGAAAGTAGAAACACACAACCACCCGACGGCGATCTCGCCATGGCCGGGCGCGGCGACCGGTTCCGGTGGCGAAATTCGTGATGAAGGCGCAACCGGACGCGGCGCAAAGCCGAAAGCGGGCCTGGTTGGTTTTTCCGTCTCCAACCTGCGAATTCCTGGCTTTGAACAGCCGTGGGAAGAAGATTTCGGTAAACCAGAACGTATTGTTACCGCGCTGGATATCATGACCGATGGTCCTCTGGGGGGCGCGGCGTTTAACAATGAATTTGGTCGTCCGGCGCTGACCGGTTACTTCCGTACCTACGAAGAAAAAGTTAACAGCCACAACGGCGAAGAGCTGCGCGGTTACCACAAGCCAATCATGCTGGCCGGTGGGATCGGTAATATCCGCGCCGATCACGTACAGAAAGGTGAGATCGTCGTGGGTGCGAAACTGATCGTCCTCGGAGGCCCGGCAATGAACATCGGTCTTGGCGGCGGTGCGGCCTCTTCGATGGCTTCCGGCCAGTCCGACGCCGATCTCGATTTTGCTTCCGTGCAACGTGACAATCCGGAAATGGAACGTCGTTGCCAGGAGGTTATTGACCGTTGCTGGCAGATGGGCGATGCCAACCCGATTCTGTTTATCCACGATGTGGGGGCAGGCGGACTGTCTAATGCTATGCCTGAGCTGGTCAGCGACGGCGGGCGCGGTGGTAAGTTTGAACTGCGTGATATCCTCAGCGATGAGCCGGGCATGAGCCCGCTGGAAATCTGGTGTAACGAATCTCAGGAACGTTACGTGCTGGCGGTTGCCGCTGACCAGTTAGCGTTGTTTGACGAGCTGTGTAAGCGTGAGCGCGCACCATATGCAGTGATCGGTGAAGCCACCGAAGAACAGCACCTTTCTATGAATGACCGTCATTTTGACAATCAGCCGATCGATCTGCCACTCGATGTATTGCTCGGCAAGACACCGAAAATGACCCGCGATGTACAGACGCTGAAAGCGAAAGGCGATGCGTTAAATCGAAGCGATATCACGATTGCAGATGCGGTCAAACGCGTGCTGCACCTGCCCGCAGTTGCAGAAAAAACTTTCCTGGTGACAATTGGCGACCGTACCGTTACCGGCATGGTTGCACGTGATCAGATGGTGGGGCCGTGGCAGATCCCGGTCGCGAACTGCGCGGTGACGACTGCCAGCCTTGACAGCTACTATGGCGAAGCGATGTCAATCGGCGAGCGCGCACCGGCTGCGCTGCTGGACTTCTCCGCTTCGGCACGCCTCGCGGTAGGTGAAGCGCTGACCAACATTGCGGCAACGCAAATAGGTGATATCAAACGTATCAAACTGTCCGCAAACTGGATGGCGGCCGCTGGTCACCCTGGCGAAGATGCCGGGTTGTACGAAGCGGTAAAAGCGGTAGGGGAAGAATTATGCCCTGCACTTGGTCTGACCATCCCGGTGGGCAAAGACTCCATGTCGATGAAAACCCGCTGGCAAGAAGGTAACGAACAGCGTGAGATGACCTCGCCGCTGTCGCTGGTGATTACCGCTTTTGCCCGCGTGGAAGATGTGCGTCATACCATTACACCGCAGCTCTCGACCGAAGAGAACGCGCTGCTGTTGATTGACCTGGGCCTTGGCCACAATGCACTGGGTGCGACATCACTGGCGCAGGTTTACCGCCAGTTGGGTGACAAACCGGCTGATGTACGCGACGTCGCGCAACTGAAGGGCTTCTATGACGCCATTCAGGCGCTGGTGGCGCAGCGTAAGCTGCTGGCCTACCATGACCGTTCAGACGGCGGTCTGTTAGTGACTCTGGCTGAGATGGCATTTGCCGGTCACTGTGGTATTCAGGCTGAAATCAGCACACTTGGCGATGACGCTCTGTCTGCTCTGTTTAATGAAGAGCTGGGTGCAGTGATTCAGGTGCGTGCGACAGATCGCGATGCAGTAGAGGCTGTTCTCGCAGCTAACGGTCTGACAGATTGTGTACATTACCTCGGACAGGCAGTCGCAGGTGATCGTTTCACTCTGACAGCCAACGGCCAGTCCGTATTCAGTGAAAGCCGCACTACGCTTCGTATGTGGTGGGCAGAAACCACCTGGCAGATGCAGCGTCTGCGTGACAACCCGGAATGTGCCGATCAGGAACACGATGCCAAGGCGAACGATGCGGATCCAGGCCTTAACGTAAAACTGTCGTTTGATATCAACGAAGATGTTGCCGCGCCGTATATTGCCACCGGTGCGCGTCCAAAAGTGGCTGTGTTGCGTGAGCAAGGTGTTAACTCCCACGTTGAGATGGCCGCGGCTTTCCACCGTGCTGGCTTTGACGCCATCGACGTTCACATGAGCGATCTGCTGGGCGGACGTATCGGCCTGGGGAATTTCCAGGCGCTGGTTGCCTGTGGCGGTTTCTCTTACGGTGATGTACTGGGTGCCGGTGAAGGCTGGGCGAAATCAATACTGTTCAACAACCGTGTGCGTGATGAGTTTGAAACCTTCTTCCATCGCCCACAGACGCTGGCGCTTGGTGTATGTAACGGCTGTCAGATGATGTCCAACCTGCGCGAATTGATCCCGGGTAGCGAACTGTGGCCGCGCTTTGTACGTAACCACTCTGATCGTTTCGAAGCTCGTTTTAGCCTGGTGGAAGTGACGCAAAGCCCGTCTCTGCTGTTGCAGGGAATGGTCGGGTCAATGATGCCGATTGCCGTTTCTCATGGTGAAGGGCGCGTGGAAGTACGTGATGATGCACATCTGGCGGGGCTGGAAAGCAAAGGTCTGGTAGCGCTGCGCTATGTTGATAACTTTGGCAAGGTGACTGAAACCTATCCAGCGAACCCGAATGGCTCGCCAAACGGGATCACTGCGGTGACGACCGAAAATGGTCGTGTGACGATTATGATGCCGCATCCGGAACGAGTATTCCGTACTGTGAGCAACTCCTGGCACCCGGAAAACTGGGGCGAGGACAGCCCGTGGATGCGTATCTTCCGCAATGCGCGTAAGCAACTCGGCTAATCATAACGATAGACATCAAGCCCCTCTTCGTGAGGGGTTTTTTTTGTCTGGTCCAGTTGAGCGACGTAAATCCTGTTAGGGGATGAGGCGTTTACACCTCCAGGGTGTCGGCAAATGCCGACAATGGCACGACCAGGATGTCGCCTAAAGGAGACAGCTAATCAATTGATTTATATATTATTTATTTTTTAGTGTTATATGTGTTGCTAATTAGCGACAAAAGGTGCAAAAAACAGACGGAAGAATTTTTAGCATATTTAAACATATTTCTTATATTTATCATTGTGTTAATAAAATGTTTTGATTGTTGGCACAGTTGCTGCATAATAATAACCAGTGGCTCATTCACCCTCTTATGTCAGCCCCTTCGGGACGTGCTACATAAACTTCGAATGACGCACAACAAGGTGCCTGCCGTCCAACTTCTGATATTAGCGTTGCTCATATCAATCTCCGGGCGAAACGTCGAGTTAGGCACCGCCTTATTCCATAACAAAGCCGGGTTAATCCCGGCTTTGTTGTATCTGGCGTTTCCCTCAGTTAGCATCTTCTTATTCGTGTCCGTTGAGGTAACGCCTTGAAGCGCTGGTCTGTTTTCCCCCGTTCTTTACGCCAGTTGGTGACGTTGGCTTTTTTGCTGATCCTGCTGCCTTTGTTAGTGCTGGCCTGGCAGGCATGGCAGAGTCTGAACGTGCTTAGCGCCCAGGCTGCGTTAACGAACCGAACGACGTTGATTGATGCCCGACGAAGCGAGGCGATGACCAATGCGGCACTGGAGATGGAACGCAGCTATCGGCAATACTGCGTGCTTGATGATCCGACCCTGGCGAAGGTCTATCAAAGTCAGCGCAAACGCTACAGCGATATGCTGGATGCGCATGCGGGCGTTTTACCGGATGACAAACTCTATCAGGCGTTGCGCCAGGATTTAAACGACCTCGCACAGCTACAGTGTAAAAATAGCGGCCCTGATAGCGTGGCGGCGGCACGACTTGAAGCTTTTGCCAGCGCCAATACGGAGATGGTTCAGGCAACGCGTACGGTGGTTTTCTCTCGTGGGCAACAATTACAACAAGATATAGCGGAGCGTGGGCAGTTCTTTGGCTGGCAGGCACTGGTGCTGTTTCTCGTCAGCCTGGCGATGGTGTTGCTGTTCACGCGGATGATTATCGGACCAGTCAAAGGTATAGAACGGATGATCAACCGCCTGGGGGAAGGGCGCTCGCTGGGTGATAGCGTACTGTTCACCGGCCCTCGGGAACTGCGCTCGGTTGGTCAGCGAATTATCTGGCTGAGCGAGCGCCTTTCATGGCTGGAGTCTCAGCGGCATCAGTTTTTACGCCACCTTTCACACGAGCTGAAAACACCGCTGGCAAGTATGCGTGAGGGAACAGAACTGCTGGCAGACCAGGTGGTTGGTCCTCTGACGGCGGAGCAGAAAGAGGTTGTCGGTATTCTGGATGACAGCAGCCGCAATCTGCAGAAACTGATTGAGCAGTTGCTGGATTACAACCGGAAACTGGCTGATGAGGTGATTGAGCTTAAGAACGTTGAGATAGCGCCGCTGGTGGATGGCGTTGTTTCTGCACATAGCCTGCCCGCTCGCTCAAAAATGATACATACTGATGTTGCGCTGGCTGCGAGTTCCTGTCTGGCAGAGCCTGGGCTGTTAATGAGCGTGCTGGACAATCTTTATTCCAATGCGGTGCACTATGGGGCTGAATCCGGTACCATTTGTATCCGCAGCAGTTTGCATGGCTCTACGGTATATATAGATATAGTGAATACCGGCACACCGATTCCAGAAGCAGAAAAGACCATGATCTTCGAGCCTTTTTTCCAGGGGAGTCATCAGCGGAAAGGGGCGGTAAAAGGAAGCGGGTTGGGGCTTAGTATCGCCAGAGATTGCATCCGCCGTATGCGGGGAAAACTGTATCTGGTCGATGATAATGCGCAAGGTGTTTGCTTTCGCATAGAACTGCCGCTATCTGCAACGAAAAAACACTAAAATCAACCTAAGTCTGGTGAGTATGCCACACGTTGTTGTCCGAATGCTTAAACGACATTTTTTCCGCCGCGCCTTATGGGTGAGCCTGCCGTGCCTGGCGCTGGTAGGGTGTGTACCGAATGCGGTGAATCATATTATCGGTGATCCTTCGCAGGAGAAAATTCCTCCTCATCAATTGGCCGATTACCTTTCAACAGAATGTGCGGATATCTGGTCACTACAGGGTCAGTCCACAGAATCTAATCCGCTGTATTGGCTGCGGGCAATGGATTGTGCCGATCGCATGATGGCGGTTCAGGCGCGCAGTGAAGCCAGTGCCCTGCTGGCGGATACCTGGCAGGGCGCTTTCAAACGTGGGATCCTGCTAGGCAGTGCCAATATTACCCCACCAGAACGGCGGGACGCGATTACGCGCCTTGATGCGTTAAGCCCGCAAATCCCCGCTCAGGTACGACCGCTTTATCAGGTCTGGCGCAGCAGCCAAACGCTGCAGTTACAGCTTGCAGAAGAACGCATGCGCTATAGCAAACTCCAGCAGGCATCAGACAGCGATCTTGATACGCTGCGTTTACAACAACAGCATTTGCAAGCCCAGCTCGATCTGACTACCCGCAAACTGGAGAATCTGACGGATATTGAACGCCAGCTTTCTACCCGCAAACCTGCCGGTAACTACAGTCCCGATACGCAGCATGGGAGTGATAAACTCACCACACCTGACAACGGGGATGGTGCGGTGTCGTCATCTGATGAGGTAACGCCATGATAAGCCGTAAACCCGCGCATTTACTGCTTGTAGATGACGATCCTGGGTTGTTGAAATTGCTCGGAATGCGACTGACCAGCGAAGGTTACAGTGTCGTAACGGCGGAAAGCGGTCTGGAAGGACTGCGGATCCTGAACCGTGAAAAGGTGGATCTGGTTATTAGCGATCTGCGCATGGATGAAATGGACGGTATGCAACTGTTTACTGAAATCCAGAAAGTCCAGCCTGGGATGCCGGTTATTATTCTTACGGCTCATGGTTCTATTCCTGATGCTGTTGCCGCTACTCAGCAGGGTGTTTTCAGTTTTCTCACTAAGCCGGTCGATAAAGACGCGTTATACAATGCCATTGACGGGGCGCTGGAACAGTCTGCGCCCGCCACTGATGACCGCTGGCGTGAATCAATCGTTACCCGCAGTCCTCTGATGTTGCGTTTGTTGGAGCAGGCACGGATGGTGGCGCAATCAGACGTCAGCGTACTGATCAACGGTCAAAGCGGTACCGGGAAAGAGGTTTTCGCTCAGGCTATTCACAACGCCAGCCCGCGAAGCCACAAACCTTTCATTGCGATTAACTGCGGCGCGTTGCCGGAACAACTGCTCGAGTCTGAACTGTTTGGTCATGCGCGCGGCGCCTTTACCGGCGCGGTGAGCAACCGTGAAGGGTTATTTCAGGCCGCTGAAGGCGGGACGCTGTTTCTCGATGAGATAGGTGACATGCCCGCGCCATTACAGGTCAAATTATTGCGCGTGTTGCAAGAGCGTAAAGTCCGCCCCCTTGGCAGCAATCGTGATATCGACATTGATGTGCGGATCGTTTCTGCGACGCACCGTGATCTGCCCAAAGCGATGGCGCGGGGTGAGTTTCGCGAAGATTTATTCTATCGCCTCAATGTCGTGAGTTTGAAGATCCCGACGCTGGCCGAGCGTACTGAAGACATCCCACTACTGGCAAACCATCTGCTACGCCAGTCTGCTGAGCGGCACAAACCGTTCGTGCGTGCATTTTCGACTGACGCGATGAAACGTTTAATGACAGCCAGTTGGCCAGGAAACGTGCGTCAGTTGGTCAACGTGATTGAACAGTGTGTGGCGCTAACTTCTTCACCGGTAATCAGCGATGCGCTGGTGGAGCAGGCGCTGGAAGGCGAAAATACTGCGCTGCCAACCTTTGTCGAAGCGCGTAACCAGTTTGAACTCAACTACTTGCGTAAGTTGTTGCAAATTACCAAAGGCAACGTTACTCATGCGGCGAGAATGGCGGGGCGCAACCGGACGGAGTTCTATAAGTTGCTCTCTCGACACGAACTGGATGCGAACGATTTCAAAGAATAATTTTACACTGCATCATTCAAGCTGCTGCCAGGCATCATGAATGATTTTGTGTAATCGTTTAATGTGTTAGGTTTATCCGATCAAAAGACAGGCGACCTTTTCAAGGAATAGCATGAAAAAGATTGATGCGATTATTAAACCCTTCAAGCTGGACGACGTCCGCGAAGCGCTGGCAGAAGTCGGCATTACCGGTATGACTGTGACGGAAGTGAAAGGATTTGGCCGTCAGAAAGGCCATACCGAACTGTATCGCGGCGCGGAATATATGGTGGATTTTCTGCCGAAGGTGAAAATTGAAATTGTGGTAACTGACGATATTGTTGATACCTGCGTCGATACCATTATTCGTACTGCACAAACGGGTAAAATTGGCGACGGCAAGATTTTTGTCTTTGACGTGGCACGCGTTATTCGTATTCGTACCGGTGAAGAAGACGACGCGGCAATTTAAGTCGGGTCTGCTTAGCAGGCCTGACAGGCGTAGCGCCATCAGGCCTGCTTTATAACGAATTACAGCACTTTATGTGGACCGAAACATTCGTAGTGAATGTTTTCGTTCTTCACGCCCAGACCGACCAGTTGCTTCGCGGCAAACTGCATAAAGCCAACCGGACCGCAAAGATAAAACTGCATTGACGGGTCGCTGATTGCACCTTCCATCTTGTTTAAATCCATCAGTCCTTCGCTGTCATATCCACCTTTTTCGCGATCCGCTTCGTTCGGCTCACGATACCAGGTATGTGCGGTAAAGCGCGGCAGCGTTTTACCCAGTTCACTTACTTCATCGGCAAAAGCATGCACATCGCCGTTTTCTGCCGCGTGGAACCAGTTAACCTGTGCGGTGTGCCCGGATTTTGCCAGCGTATCCAGCATGGCCAGCATCGGCGTCTGACCAACACCCGCAGAAATCAGAGATACTGGCGTATCGGTTGCCACATCCATGAAAAAATCGCCCGCTGGTGCGGCTAAATGAACGATGTCACCGATATTCGCGTGGTTATGCAACCAGGTAGAAACCTGGCCGCCGTCTTCGCGTTTAACGGCAATACGATAGCCTTTACCATCCGGTTTGCGGGTCAGAGAGTACTGACGAATTTCCTGATGCGGGAAACCTTCCGGCTTCAGCCAGACGCCCAGATATTGCCCCGGATGGTATTCTGCCACCGCACCGCCATCGACCGGCTCAAACTCAAAGCTGGTGATTAACGCGCTACGCGGGGTTTTTGCCACGATACGGAACGGACGAGTACCTTCCCAGCCGCCATTTTTGTTGGCGTTTTCACTGTAAATCTGTGCTTCGCGGTTGATGAAGACGTTAGCCAGCACGCCATACGCTTTGCCCCAGGCATCCAGTACTTCCTGACCTGGACTGAACATTTCGTCCAGCGTTGCCAGCAGGTGACCGCCCACGATGTTGTACTGCTCGGGCTTAATCTGAAAGCTGGTATGCTTCTGGGCTATTTTCTCAACCGCAGGCAGCAACGCCGCCAGGTTTTCGATATTGCTGGCGTAAGCGGCGATGGCGTTAAATAACGCTTCACGTTGATCGCCATTACGCTGGTTACTCATGTTGAAAATTTCTTTGAGTTCGGGGTTATGCGTAAACATGCGATCGTAGAAATGGGCGGTCAGCTTCGGGCCTGTCTCAACCAGCAGGGGAATGGTGGCTTTCACTGTAGCGATGGTTTGTGCGTCAAGCATACTGTCTTCCTTTATCTGAGACTTTAATGATGTATGTCAAATGCATCTTATAAAAAATACCCCTGCATTGTAAATGGTTCTTTGTAACTTTGCGTTGTAATGGTTACAACGTGAAAAATCTGCATCACAAACCTGAAAAGAAATCCGTTGAAATTAAGCAGACCTTTGTTCTCCAAAGCCTTGCGTGCTCTGAAGGTAATCGTTTGCGTAAAATCCTTTGTCAAGACCTGTTATCGAAGAATGATTCGGTTATACTGTTGGCCGAAGTCCAACGGGACTGCCTTTTTAGGCCGAAATTCTATTGTTAGCTGAGTCAGGAGATGCGGATGTTAAAGCGTGAAATGAACATTGCCGATTATGATGCCGAACTGTGGCAGGCTATGGAGCAGGAAAAAGTACGTCAGGAAGAGCACATCGAACTGATCGCCTCCGAAAACTACACCAGCCCGCGCGTGATGCAGGCGCAGGGGTCTCAGCTGACCAACAAATACGCTGAAGGTTATCCGGGCAAGCGTTACTACGGTGGTTGTGAATACGTTGATATCGTTGAGCAACTGGCGATTGATCGCGCCAAAGAGCTGTTTGGCGCAGACTACGCTAACGTCCAGCCGCACTCCGGTTCTCAGGCTAACTTCGCTGTCTACACTGCTCTTCTGCAACCGGGTGATACCGTTCTGGGTATGAACCTGGCGCAAGGCGGTCACCTGACTCACGGTTCCCCGGTAAACTTCTCAGGTAAACTGTACAACATCGTCCCTTACGGCATCGATGAGTCTGGTAAAATTGACTACGAAGACATGGCGAAGCAGGCTCAGGAGCACAAACCGAAGATGATTATCGGTGGCTTCTCTGCTTACTCCGGAGTTGTTGATTGGGCAAAAATGCGTGAAATCGCCGACAGCATTGGCGCATACCTGTTCGTCGACATGGCGCACGTTGCCGGTCTGATTGCCGCAGGCGTGTACCCGAACCCGGTTCCGCATGCTCATGTTGTTACCACTACTACCCACAAAACCCTGGCGGGTCCGCGCGGCGGCCTGATCCTGGCAAAAGACGGTAGCGAAGAGCTGTACAAAAAACTGAACTCTGCTGTATTCCCTAGCGCGCAGGGCGGCCCACTGATGCACGTTATCGCGGCGAAAGCGGTGGCACTGAAAGAAGCGATGGAGCCAGAGTTCAAAGTCTACCAGCAGCAGGTTGCGAAAAACGCCAAAGCGATGGTGGAAGTGTTCCTGAACCGTGGCTACAAAGTGGTTTCTGGCGGTACTGAGAACCACCTGTTCCTGCTGGATCTGGTAGACAAAAACCTGACCGGTAAAGAAGCTGACGCTGCGCTGGGCCGTGCTAACATCACCGTTAACAAAAACAGCGTACCGAACGATCCGAAGAGCCCGTTCGTCACTTCCGGTATTCGTATCGGTTCCCCGGCTGTGACCCGTCGTGGTTTCAAAGAAGCCGAAGTGAAAGAGCTGGCTGGCTGGATGTGCGATGTTCTGGACAACATCAATGATGAAGCTGTAATCGAGCGCGTCAAAGCGAAAGTCCTGGATATCTGCGCACGCTTCCCTGTTTACGCGTAAGTCATTTTTATTGCCGGATGGTGGTTTAACATCACATCCGGTAGTTATATCGATTTAAGCGTCACTGACTCATCTAATAAAGCCGCTATCTGCGGCTTTTTTTCTGCCTGAATCCACTGCCTCAGTAATTGCATTTTACGCCCCTGATTTTTGAGCTATGTCAGTATTGCTCCGCCCTGTTCCGGCTCGTTAGCGATAGCTGTGAAGGCGTGGTTTAAACAGCAACAAAGTTAGCCCATTATTGTTCAGGTCTCTACGAATATTCAGGTGATCATGAGCCTGGCCGGTACAGGAGAGGCTTTGATGCCCGGTTATATGAATAATTTTAATACCGAGCTGGTGGTTTTCAGGCCAAAAGTCGGCGATAAAATCTGCGCTGGCGGATTTTATCGCTACGGTACAGGGATGTTTGGTAGTGACTATGACGGGTAATGACTACAGCTCGCTAAGCTGTGATTCCACATACAGATAACCAATTCCCATCAATTGCTGAGCGCGGTTAAGTTGACCGAAGCTTATCTGTGTTGCTCTGGCGCGCGGATTATCGCCGTGGTCGAACGGATTAAATCCGGTTTGCTGTACCAGAGTATGTAACCAACTATCACCAAAGGCGCAGCTACGGCCGTACAGCCATATTTGATTAATATTCAATATATTCAGAAAGTTATACAGACTTAGTCCAATTGCACTGGCTGCGTGTTCGGCCCAGGCCTGAATACGCACATCTCCGTGTTTCCAGGCATCAATTAGTTGATCGGTAGTCAGTGTTTCCGGATCATAATGGGGTGCCGGTTGAGATTTCATCCACACTCTGGCCTGTTTTTTCAGTGCACTAAGAGATGCCACTGTCTCCAGACAACCGTAACGCCCACAGTCACAGGCAATCCCATCGGGATCAATGATGGTATGACCAATCTGGCCGCTGCCATACAAACTGCCACGCCAGATACTGTCGTTGATCACGAACGATGAACCAATCCCGTAATCGACGTTAATGACACAAAAGTCGCCGTTAGCTGCCGGATTCTGCCACTTTTCAGCCAGTGCCAGCATGACACAGTCATTATCCAGACGTACCTGTACGCCCAGCATTTCCTCCAGCAGATATTTTATTTCAACCGGTGTTTTCCACGGTGCCTGCGGCATCGTTTTGGAGGCACCGGTAACAGGATCAACCTGCCCGTGAACGCCCAGAGCGAGGTTAATGGTCACCTCGGGATACTGCCGACGATACTCCCGCCAGTGTGTCGCTAATGCAGCCAGTAACGCTTTTGGCGTCTCTGGAGTGATAACTTCATGTCGCCAGTCACCGACGGCCATCAACCGTGCGTCCGCCAGTTGGCTGATGATGCTGGTGGGAGTGACGTTAATACACAACGTCCAGGCGCCTTTTTCCGGCAAATGATAGCTGCCGCTGCTCAAACCGCGCTGGCTTAACGTTTCCCGGGAGTGGCTGATTCTCCCTTCATCCATTAACTCTTCGAGGATGTTGCTCACCGCCGGGATCGACAGACTGGTGAGCTGCGCCAGCTGTGACTTACTGAGCTGTTTTTCCCGCCACAGATGCGACAAAAAAATCTGTTTATTCGCCTGGCGAACTCTGGCGTTATTGAATCCCGGTCGCTGCATTCACTTAACTCCCTTAACTGTATTGCGTGAGCATTGCGCATTTTAACGCCACTTAACTGCCGCAGAATAGCATCAGGTTAAGTTTTTACTTTTGTTTATTGAGTGGAGAGCGGCATGTACGGTTCAGTTAAGGTTTGGCAGGAAACGATCACCCTTCCAACATGGACTGCGGGCGAGGAAGACGCTAACCCGATGTTTCTGGAGAAACGGGTTTATCAGGGATCTTCAGGCGCGGTTTATCCCTATGGCGTGATTGATACGCTGACTGGTAAGCGTGAAATGCGCGATTACCAGGCGGTGTGGATGGAGAATGATTTCATTCGCATTATGCTGTTACCGGAGCTGGGCGGGCGCATTCACCGTGCATATGACAAAGTGCAGCAGCGCGATTTCGTTTACTACAACGAAGTGGTCAAACCTGCGCTGGTAGGGCTGCTCGGGCCATGGATTTCTGGCGGTATTGAATTTAACTGGCCGCAGCACCACCGCCCAACCACGTTTATGCCGGTTGATTTTACGCAACAGCAAGGTGAGCAGGGTGAATACACCGTGTGGATGGGAGAAGTTGAACCCATGCGTGGTTTACAGGTCATGACCGGATTCACGCTGTACCCGGATCGCGCTCTGATTGAAATAACCGGTAAGGTGTTTAATGGCAATGCCACTCCGCGCCACTTTTTATGGTGGGCGAATCCGGCAGTGAAGGGCGGTGACGATCACCAGAGCGTTTTCCCGCCGGATGTGACCGCAGTTTTCGATCATGGTAAGCGCGATGTGTCTGCGTTCCCTATCGCTACCGGTACTTACTACAAAGTGGATTACTCCGCTGGCGTGGATATCTCCCGCTACAAAAACGTCCCGGTTCCAACCTCCTATATGGCTGAAAAATCAAACTATGATTTTGTCGGCGCATGGCATCACGGGGAACGTGGAGGATTGTTGCACGTTGCAGATCACCACGTTTCACCGGGGAAAAAGCAGTGGACCTGGGGATACGGTGATTTTGGCGTCGCCTGGGATCGTAACCTCACCGATGACAACGGTCCGTATATTGAACTGATGACAGGGGTCTTTACCGATAACCAGCCTGACTTTACCTGGCTTGCTCCGTACGAAGAGAAAGTCTTCGTACAAAATTTTCTGCCCTACAGTGAACTTGGCATGGTGCAAAACGCCAGCACGCAGCTGGCGCTTCGTCTGGAGCGTGATGGCAGCCAGCTCTCTATTGGTGTCTATGCCATTGCGCCGCTGCGGGATGTGCAGGTTACGCTTTCTGCAAAGGGAGAACCATTCTATGAAAATACGCTGACCCTGGCGCCGGGGCAAAGCTGGCTGGTTGACGTGTCTGATGGCGGTCATACTCGGGTGATGATGAGCGTGACGCGGGCTGATGGTGTTACGCTTCTGGATTATGAAGAGCACATTGCCGAAGAGCTACCACTGCCTAAGGCGGCTGTTGCCCCTGCGCAACCAGAAGCATTGTCCAATACCGATGAACTCTATTTTATTGGGCAGCATCTGGAACAGTACAACCACGCCAGCCGCTATGCGGAGGACTATTATCGCCGTGCGCTCGAGGTAGACCCACAGGACTATCGCAATAATGTGGCGCTGGGAACGCTGGCACTAAACCGTGCTGACTGGATCCTGGCCGAACGTTGCGCGCGCAAGGCGCTGGAACGTGCGCATAAGCTTAATAAGAATCCGCGCGATGGTGAAGCGAGCATGTTGCTGGCCGCTGCGCTGGAGCGTCAGGGTGACGATGACAGCGCCTGGGAAAATTACTATAAGGCAAGCTGGAGCGGCAACTGTCGCGATGCGGCGTTCTGGTCATTATCACGCCTGGCGATGAAACGCCAGGACTACGCCGGTGCGCTGGAAAAGGTAGAACAGAGCCTGCGTTTTAACGGTAGTAATAACCTCGCCATGGGGTTGAAAGCCCTCGCGCTGGCGAAACTGAATCTTCCTGCGAAAGCACTGGACTATATTACCCAACAGCTTGTTGATTATCCGCTGAGTTATACCCTGCACTACGCGCGCTGGGCAATCAGCCAGGATGATGACTCAGCACAAGCGCTTATCTCCATTACCGGTCGACGTGGCACGAATGCCTGCGAGCTGGCAGGATGGCTGACCTCATTTGGTCAGCAGGATGCCGCCCGTGATGTGCTGGAACTGCTCGACAGCCAGGAAACATTACCGATGTTGTGGCGAGCCTCACTGAGCGAGGATCCGCAGCCTTTCATTGACCGTGCCCGTAAGTGTCTGCAAAAACGCGTGCGTTTCCCTAATACGCTGGATGAAGTGCAGATGCTGCAAACGCTGGCGCAGAGTGCCTTTGCCCGCTACTTGTTGGGGTGTTTCTGGTACAGCAAACGGCGTTATACCGAAGCGGTTTCTTGCTGGCAATTTACCCTTGAGCAGGAGCCGGATTTTGCCCCGGTGCACCGATTACTGGGGATTTACGCCTGGAACAAACAGCACGATGCATCGCTGGCGAAACGCTATCTGTCTCAGGCTGTGGCGCTGGAGCCACAAAATGCGCGTTTCCTGTTTGAACTCGATTATCTCAATAAGCTGATGGCGCAACCGGCTGAACAGCGTTTAGCAAAACTTGAAGCCAGTAAAGACGTGGTATTCCATCGCGATGATCTGACGGTAGAACTGCTCAGTCTGTGGAATGGGCTGGGGCACTATGATGCTGCTGCGGCAGTGCTGAGTGAGCGCGTATTTCACCCCTGGGAAGGTGGTGAAGGCAAAGCCACCGGACAATATCTGCTTAATCAACAACATCGGGCGCTGGCTGCTATTCAGGCAGGCGACTACCAAACTGCCATCATTTTGTTGCAGCAGGCATTGCACTACCCGCAGAACCTGGGGGAAGGACGTTTACCCGGACAAACGGATAATGACATCTGGTATTTGCTGGGTTATTGCACCAAACAGCAGGGATATATCGAAGAAGCCCGGCAGTATTTTGTGCGAGCAACTCGCGGTGGCAGTTCGCTTGATGCCGGACGCTATTACAACGATCAGCCGGTGGATTATCTCTTCTGGCAGGGTATGGCATTGAGAGCGTTGAGCGATAACGCAGAAGCAGACAACCTGTTTCACAGCTTCCTGCAATGGGTCGAGTCGCAACACGACAAGGTTCCTGAAGTCGATTTCTTTGCAGTATCGCTTCCCGATCTTGTAGTGCTGGACACCTCTGCACAAGCGAAACACCAGCAACACTGTCTGTTCATCAATGCGCTTGGGCATCTGGGACTGGGAAATATTCCTGACTCCCGGCACTTCCTGGATGCGCTTCTGCAACTCAATCCGGCGCATGACAAGGCGCAACTGCTGCGTCACGCCATTAACGTAAAGCTATTCCTGTAACGCTCTGATCGGGTGGGGGCGACTCCACCCGAAACCTTCTGTCCCCTGCGTTTCCCTGAAAGAGGAATCATAATGAATAACGCGCAGACACATTTAAAGATTGGCTATGTCTGGACTATCTGCCTGGTTGCGGCTTGCGGTGGTTTACTGTTTGGCTATGACTGGGTGGTGATTGGCGGGGCAAAACCCTTCTATGAAGCTTACTTCTCTATAACCGATCCGGCACAGTCTGGTTGGGCGATGAGTTCGGCGCTGGTGGGCTGTATCTTTGGTGCGTTGATTTCCGGTTGGTGCGCCGACAAGTTCGGCCGCAAAATGCCGCTTATTCTCTCAGCGATACTCTTCAGCGCTTCGGCCTGGGGTACCGCCGTAGCCAGCAACTTTGACATGTTTATTGTCTATCGAATTGTTGGTGGTGTAGGGATTGGTCTGGCGTCGGCGCTCAGCCCACTTTATATCGCCGAGGTCAGCCCGGCTGAAAAGCGCGGTCGCTTTGTGGCGGTCAACCAACTGACCATCGTAATTGGCGTGCTGGCAGCACAACTGATCAACCTGATGATTGCGGAACCGGTTGCAACCGGCGCCACGCAGCAGGCGATTGTTGAAAGCTGGAATGGCCAGATGGGCTGGCGCTGGATGTTTGGCGCCGAGTTAGTGCCTGCGGTGGTGTTCCTGGTTTTGATGTTCTTTGTACCGGAATCACCGCGCTGGCTGGTGAAGGCTGGGAAGGTCGAGCGTGCGCGAGCTATGTTGCAACGGATTGGTTCTGCCGAATATGCCGGACAAACTTTGCAAGAGATCGAACATACTCTGCAAAAAGATAATCATAGGGTGGCCTGGTCAACGCTATTACAACCGCAGATCAAACCGATCGTCATTATTGGAATGGTACTGGCTGTATTCCAGCAATGGTGTGGGATCAACGTTATCTTCAACTATGCCCAGGAGATCTTTGCGTCCGCCGGGTTCGATATCAATGGGACACTAAAATCTATTGTGGCGACGGGGATTATTAACCTGGTCTTTACCCTGGCCGCGTTACCGCTGGTGGATAAAATTGGTCGCCGTAAACTGATGCTGTTTGGGGCCTCTGGACTTACGGTCATCTACGTGTTGATTGCCGGTGCGTATGGGTTAGGTATTCTCGGCTGGCCGGTACTGGTCCTGGTGCTGGCAGCGATTGCCATTTATGCCCTGACGCTGGCTCCGGTTACCTGGGTATTACTGTCAGAAATTTTCCCAAACCGTGTGCGTGGGCTGGCAATGTCGCTGGGCACACTGGCGCTGTGGATTGCCTGTTTCCTGCTGACTTACACTTTCCCGTTGCTTAATGCGAGTCTCGGCGCATCAGGAAGCTTCCTGCTCTACGGTGTTATTTGTGCCATGGGTTATGTTTATGTGCTACGCAATGTGCCGGAAACTAAAGGCGTAACGCTGGAGGCACTGGAAGAAAAACTGGCGGCGCAGCATACGAAGGTTAGTGCATCAGCCCAACAACGAAGCGCCCGATAATGAACGACGCGCTGACGTTGCAAAACGCACATCTGCGGATGTGCGTTGACCCTCAGGGCGGTTCGTTGCTGAGTCTGGTTTCGTTACAACATCAACAACCTGTCTTACGTGAAGGGCAAGGCAAGAAGCCTGGTGATTGCGGCCTGTTCCCTATGCTACCTGTTGCTAATCGTGTGGCGGACAATCGTTTTCTGCTGTGTGGAAACCGGGTGGTTTTACCCCAACATGATGCGGACGATGTTTTCTTTTTACATGGTGACGGTTGGCTGAAACGCTGGGAGGTTGTTGCTGCTACCGAAAGTCATTGTTTACTGCGGTTGCGCAGCCAGCACGCATGTGGCTATGACTATATAGCGGATCTTTGCTATCAGTTGGAAGAGTCAAGCCTTTACGCCTCGTTAATGATAACCCATTGCGGCGTGCAGTCGATGATCTATGGCTGTGGGTTCCATCCGTTTTTTGCCTTTGATTCGCACAGTACGGCGCAGTTTACCGCCGGTGGTTACTGGCCGGAGGGGGAGCAGCACCTGCCACTGAGCTGGCAAAGTGATATTCCGCCGCCTGCAGATTTCATACACGCGCAATATGGCGAAGATGACTGGTTAAATGTGGGATATTCCGGCTGGAGCGGACGGGCTGTTATCCAACATGATGTGATGAAGGTCACGCTTTTAGCGCAAACTCCCTGGCTGATGCTGTTCAGAATGTCGGGTGGCGAGTTCCTTTGCCTTGAGCCGCAGACGCATCCGGTGAATGCCCACAACATGCAGGGACTGCCGGGGTTAAGGGTATTAGGCCAGGGAGAACAGTGCCATTTTTCGATGCAAATTTGCGTAGAGTAGGGCAAGAATCATGTTATCTGCCTGTTAATGCTCTCTTGCGCCAGCCCGTGTTTATCGCCAGACTATCGCCACCAAACGGGAGGGAATCATGGCTTTGCATTCCACGCGCTGGCTGGCGCTCGGTTATTTCACCTACTTTTTTAGCTACGGTATTTTTCTGCCTTTCTGGAGCGTCTGGCTCAAAGGTTTGGGGCTGACGCCGGAAACCATCGGTTTGCTGCTGGGCGCGGGGCTGATTGCACGTTTTCTCGGTAGTTTGCTGATTGCGCCGCGCGTGAGTGATCCCTCTCGTCTGATTACCGCTTTACGTATTCTGGCGCTGCTGACGCTGGTGTTTGCTCTGGCATTTTGGGCGGGTACGCATGTGGCATGGCTGATGGTGGTGATGGTCGGGTTTAACCTGTTTTTCTCACCGCTGGTGCCGCTAACGGATGCGCTGGCTAACACCTGGCAAAAACAGATCACCATGGATTATGGTCGGGTACGTTTGTGGGGATCGGTGGCCTTTGTGATTGGTTCGGCGCTAACCGGTAAACTGGTGAGCCTGTTTGATTACCGGGTTATCCTGGTGCTGCTGACGCTTGGGATGGCTTCAATGCTGCTGGGTATGATGATTCGACCGAGCGTGCAGCCGCAGGGTGAAAACCGCCAACAGGAGAGTGCCGGATGGCCTGCCTGGCGTTTGCTGATCACGCAGAGTTGGCGTTTTCTTGCCTGTGTGAGCCTGCTGCAAGGCGCACATGCTGCCTATTACGGTTTTAGCGCAATTTATTGGCAGTCCGCCGGGTATTCCGCCTCGGCGGTCGGTTATTTATGGTCGCTGGGCGTGGTTGCCGAAGTGATTATCTTCGCACTGAGCCACAAGCTGTTCCGCCGCTTTAGCGCTCGAGATCTGCTACTGCTTTCTGCTGTTTGTGGCGTTGTACGTTGGGGACTGATGGGTTGGAGCACAGAATTACCGTGGCTGATTGTGGTGCAGATCCTGCATTGCGGTACGTTTACCGTCTGCCACCTGGCGGCCATGCGTTATATTGCTGCGCGCCAGGGCAGTGAAGTGATTCGCCTGCAGGCGGTTTATTCTGCTATTGCGATGGGGGGGAGTATCGCCATCATGACAGTGTTCGCAGGCTTCCTGTATCAGCATTTGGGTAGCGGCGTATTCTGGGTGATGGCGCTGGTTGCTCTGCCTGCCATCGTCTTGCGACCTAAAGTGCAGGCGCAATCTCCGGCGTTATGATTCCAGTATTTTGCGGATCTGTTGTTGCTGATGAGGCGTAAGCGCCAGGTCCGCATGAATTAACGGCGGTGAAAACAGCGGTAGCGGCGTGGTGTACGGTGTGATAATCAGCGCCACGCCACGCGGTGAACCCTGTTTCTGAAAATCCTGCATCGGCATATGTTTTACGTTCAGCGGCAGCAGGGTCAGCTCACGTAGCTGTTGTTCAATATGCGTCTCAAGCCGTTCATTATTGCCCGTCAGCAGGATAATTTGCTTCTCGTGTAAATCCTTCTCCTGCATCAGCCATGCGCCGAAAATCACCGCGACCAGCCCCGCTTCTTCCTCTGAAAACTGCACATCGTATTCCGCTTCGAACCCGTTTAATGCCTCGCGTGTGGTGCGCACCAGTCGGGGATAAAGCCGGCTGAACTCTTCCGGCAGGGTGTTATCAATACCGATGGCAAATAAGCTTCGGTTAAGCGCCTGAGCAAGGTGTATATACAACTGGTCGTTCAGTCCTTGCTCGTCGCTGAAGCGAACGTTGCCATACTCGCGAAAACGCAGTACCAGCCGGGCGATGGCCAGACGCAGACGGCGGTCCTGCTGATGGTTATCACGAATAGGGTCAGGAATACGGATCATCGAAAATAGCAGCGCCATGAACAGCGACTCGCCCAGGGGGGCAGTCTGCATTACGTGGCGTTGCCAGTGACGGCCAATTTCTTCGGCGAGCGGATACTCGGCGCAAGATTGCGCCCAGACCTGCTGTACCGGATTAAACTCCGGGGTGATCCCTGTATGGTGTTGCAGCAGGCAATACTGCAAAAAAAGCCGCAGGAACTGGATATCACGACACTCAAATGGTTTTTGCAACCGACGGGAACAGAGGTTGATGAGCGCCTGCAAATTAGTATCGTCATACAGCTGGCGTGCGATACCCTGTTGTTTCAGCTCCATTTTTAATGCTGGTGTAAATTGTTGGTTGATAAACGTCGGACACAGGCGCAGTCCACGTCGAAGCCAATGTAACAGGCACAGGCGTTGATTCAGCGGGGTCCCTTCGATTTGATAGCGACCGTTTTGAGTCGAGGTAATCGCGAGCCGGTGATAGCGCTGGATTTCGAGGCCCGCGCCAATGATATCCTCGCGGACAATATTGTCATCGACGCCATTGAGACTGCTGAAGGTCTGCGCGGTGGCGCTTTGTCCCGGCAGAAAAAGCGTCAGCAACATCTGGCAGCGACGTTGGGGAGCAGAAAGTACAGATGGCGGGGCAAGCGTTGACATCATCTGTAAGGTCTCCCGAAAGTATTTTTGATAAGAATAGCTAAAGTTTGCTGATAGAAATGGAGAATGGAATCCTTTCCGCCAGGAATGCTGGGAGACGTCACAGAATTTTTAACGTAAGGAACAGAAGGTCGTAGTTAAACGCAGCGCGTTAACCTGTTTTTTCGCTGTTTTATCTTTGTTTAAACAACAAAAACCCCGCCAGCGGGTGACGGGGTTGGAAAAGTGAGCGGAAATGCGCGGTTTAGACTTTCTGCTTCTGACTTAGCGTTAATCCTACATCACCGCCTGGATGCACCGCCAGCAGGGTTTCTTTTGAGTATCCACTCTCGCTCATCAGACAGGCACAGGCGGCATCAAAGATAGCCAGAACCAAAATAATAGATGTGGTTGCCAGCATATTCAGCGGATCGGCCTCGCGCTGCACGCCCGTGGAAATCACCAGTCTGGAAGCGCTGGCGATGGCTGAATTCGCGTTTTCAGTTACGCTCAGAATCGGTACCTTTCTCGCTGCCAGCCCAGGCAGCAGTCGGGTGAGTTCATCGGAGTTGCCTCCGCGCGACAGCATAATGACCAGATCGCCAGTATCCAAAAAACCCAGGTCGCCATGAGCTGCATCGGTGGCATTGAGGTATATCGCCGGACGCTCAACGCAGGCAAGCATATGCGCCACTTTGCGCGCCGCAATGCCAGAAGTACCCACGCCGGTTACCACTATTTTACCTTTGCAACTGCGCAGTTCTGTCAGCAGATCTTGCCAGACCTGTTCATTCAAATGATGTTGAAGACCTGCGAGGGCATCGCTGTAGAGATGCCACACGTGGGTGGCCTGAGACCATGAATCACTCATGCGTCCTCCTGCATCAGCTTGCGGTATTTCATATGATCCTGATACATCTCGTGGAAGACGCGATATTTACGGTCGTAGTACTGCTTAATCCGGTTGGTCTGTGGCGTGACTGTTTTACCAATGCGGCTCATTGCAGACATTGCTTCCGGGAAAGTTTCGAATACCCCTGCCGCGATAGTTCCCATCATTGCGCTGCCCAGCAGCATGGCTTCGCTCTCTTCCGGCAGCAGCATGGCGCAGCCGGTGGCATTGGCATGTTCCTGAACAAAGATTGGGTTTTTCGTGCCGCCGCCACTGGCCATAATCGTATCGATGTTGTAACCGCTTTGATTCATCGTTTCGATAATATGACGCGTTCCCAGGGCAATGGACTGGATGGTTGCCAGATACTGCAACGCCATATCCTCGGGCGTGCGGGACAGCTTCAGCCCGGTGATAGCGCCGGTGAGTGTCGGGTTCGCGCGCGGTGAGCGGTTGCCGTGGAAATAGGGAAGAATATGCATATCACGGGTCAGGAACGCGATGTCCTCCGGTTCGCCAGCCATTTTACGTAGCAATGAATTCAGTACTTCGTAAATAGTCTGTCCCTGAGATTTTGCCTGTGCCAGCAGCGTTTCGTAGCATGGGTGCGACTGAATGACGTGGTCGATTAACGCTCCTGTTGCAGACTGCCCGCCTTCGTTGAGCCAGTATTCCGGCAGCACAGCAGAGTAGTAAGGCCCCCAGACGCCGCCGATAAAACGCGGCTCTTTGGAAATCGCCATATGCCCGGTAGATGTGCCGCCAATTAGCGCAACGCGGCGGTCAAAATCAGCCACTTCTCCAGAAACGCCGCAGGCCCCAAGCGTGCCGAGCGTACCAGCGTGCGCATCGATAATTGATACGCTGACCGCAGTCCCCGGGATCAGACCTAGTTCGCTGGCGGCACGTGCTGACAGCCCGTGCCCGAGCGGTTCGCCCATGGTTTTCACGTAACGACCAATTTTGGCGGCATCGTGCTCCAGCAGATCTTCCAGCCCAATCTGGCGGAAATAGCTGGCGTCCCATTTGTCTTCATGACCCATGTAGGTCCATTTACACACGGTTGAACACAGTGAGCGCGTGTCATCTCCGGTGGCGCGCCAGGTCAGGAAATCAGGCAGATCAAAATAGTAACCCGCGTTTGCCCAGGTGTTGGGCATATGCTGTTTCAGCCATAGCAGTTTTGGGGTCTGCATTTCCGGAGAAATAATTCCTCCGACGTAGTCCAGCACCCGATGGTGCAGGGCGTTAATACGCTCGGCCTGGGTAATGGCCCGGTGATCCATCCACACAATAATGTTCTGCTCGCTGCGCCCGGAAGGGCTGATAGTCAGCGGCTTACCTTCTTTATCCAGAACCACCAGTGAACAGGTAGCGTCGAAACCCAGACCTTTAACCTGGATAGGGTTTATATCTGACTGGTTAATCGCGTCGCGAACCGCGTTACACACAGCCTGCCAGATATTATCAGAGGACTGCTCAACGAAATCAGCTTGCGGACGGTAGAGCTCAATGGCCCGACTGGCCTGCCCGACCATCCTGCCGTTGAGATCAAATACCCCTGCGCGGGCGCTTCCGGTTCCGACATCCACACCAATAAAGTAACTTGCCATAATTTTTTCTCCTGAAATCAGGCTTTACGATTCTGTAATGCGATAAAGAGGATCAGTACTGCGCCCCAGAGAGCCATCGTCAGATAGCTACTGATCCCCAGCAAGTTAAGGCCGCTTTCCAGCATTTGCAGCACAATGAGCGCCAGCACCAGGCCGATAATGCGCCCAAAGCCACCATCCGGATTGATACCGCCAAGCACGGAGGCGAGGATGGTTACCAGCAGGTATGATTCACCGTATCCGGCTTTTGCCGAGTTGAATTTCGCCATCATCAGAATGGCCGCTACCCAGCCGAGCAGAGCAGATATGACATACACGGAAATTTGTACGCGAACGGTATTCACACCGCTGTAGCGGGTAGCCTGTTCATTGGAGCCGACAAGATACAGGCTGCGTCCCAGCGTGGTGTGCTCCAGCAGTACCCACAGCAATATGGCAACCAGGAAAAAGAGCAATAGCGCCACGGGGATACCGGCAATGGTGGCATTACCGAGATATTGAATGACCGGCGGGAATCCGGAGATCACCGTCCCGTTGGAGAGCAGAATATTCAGCCCTGAGATAAGCGTCATCGTGCCGAGGGTGGCGAGAATCGGTGAAACGCCCACCCAGGCGATCAGCGCGCCGTTCAGTGTGCCAATGGCAACTGCTACCGCGGCGCCCGCCAGCAGAGCGAGAACCAGAAATAGTGGATTATCCGGGTGGGTGACAATCACCGCAGCCATTACCAGCGAGCAGGCGTTAGCACCGGCAATAATCGACAGGTTAATGCCCCCAGTCAGCATGGTCATGCCCATCCCGAGCGCCAGCATCCCGAGGATCGGTAATTGTGAGCCAATAGACTGGAAGTTAGCGACGCTGAAAAAGCGGCTACCCAGCAGGGCCGAGAAAACCAGCGCCACGACCACAATAATGACGCATTGCAGGCGAATGATGGCATCACCGGGTAAAAATCTGGCGAATGTTTTCATCTCAAAGCTCCTTTGCCAGTTTGCGTTTTTCGTTCCAGGCCGTGGCGCTAATACTGACCAGGATAATGGCGCCGCTGAAAACAGTGTGCCAGTAAGAGGAGACGCTCAGCAGCGTCAGGCCATTTTGTAAGAAAGCCAACAGGACAACGCCGAGCAGAGTTCCCGTCAGCGTACCGCGCCCGCCGCTCATGCTGGTTCCGCCGAGAACGACCGCCGCCAGAACGGTTAGCTCAAAGCCGAGCAGTGAATTGGGGGCGACCGATTGAGTGATTTGTGCCTGAACCACTGCGGCGATGCCTGCGAGAATACCCATATAGCCATACACGTAGAAATGCAGCTTCAGTAGGTTCAGCCCCAGGCGTGAAGCCGCGTCGCGGTTGCCGCCCATGGCGTAAACCTGGCGACCGAGGCGGGTATAGTTCATTAGCACGGCAGTAAAAATAATCACTGCTGCCAGACACAACAAAGGGAGAGTAAGGCCGTAGTCGTAACCGTCCGCAGCAGTGAACGAGAACCAGTTGATACCGTTCATAAACCAGTCTGGAAAACCGTACAGCCAGGTGCCCTTCGTTGTGTAAACCAGCAGACCGTAGTAGACGTTCAGCGTGGCAATGGTAATGATGATCGCCGGAACACGCAGCCAGTAGACCAGAAAACCGTTGATAAGCCCGAGCAGTAGACCGACAGCAATCGCGATAACCAGCGCCAGCGCGAAGTTGCCGCCGTGGCCGATAACCCAACTGGCCATCGCGTATTGGGCAATGGCGGTCATAGCAGGGAATGAAATATCGATTCCGCCGGAAATCAGTACTACAAACAGCCCACAGGCAAGGATGCCGAGAATGGCGTAGCTGGTGGCGACGTCCGTCAGGTTCCCCAGTGACAGGAACTCATCGGTGCTGACGCTCAGTCCGACGGCAAGGGCAACCACCAGCAGCCCCAGCCAGAACTCATGTTGCCCGATCAAACGGGAGATACGCATACTATTCATTGATTACCTCAACCACTTCAGCAATCTCCTCTTCACTACAGTGATGAGGATTAAATTCCGCCACCAGCTTGCCGCGGCGCATCACCAGCACGCGGTGGCTGTTGTAATACGCTTCCGGAATTTCATCGCAAATCATTAGCACAGCCATTCCCTGTTCGGCCAGATCGCGGGCGATCTGGTAAATGCCCTCTTTGTTAGCGATGTCCACGCCAACGGTTGGTGAGTCAAGGATCAGGATGCGCGGATTAGTCGCCACCCATTTGGCAATGGCAATGCGCTGGGCATTGCCGCCGGAAAGTGTTTTCACTGGCAGATGCGGATCGGAGACTTTAATGTTCAGCTCGCGGATCAAATCAGAGACCAGCTTCTGCGCTTTGCGATGATCGAGCAGACCGCTGCGAGTGTGCAGTTGGTCAAATACGGTGACGATGGTGTTGTCGTAGATTGACTGCTCCATGATCAGCCCTTGCGTCAGGCGATCTTCCGAGACATAGCCGATCCCGTGTTTAATAGCGTCGTGGTTATTGCGAAGCTGAACCGGCTGACCGTTAATACGGATCTCACCGCTTTCAGGATGCGTCATGCCGAACAGGCTCAGGCATAGCTCGGTTCTCCCGGCTCCCAGCAGGCCGACAATGGAAACAATCTCACCGCTACGCAGAGACAGATTGATATTTTGGTATTTTCCTCTACGACTGAGATCGCGCAGTTCCAGTAACGGTTCCTGTTCGACGGGCGGTTTCTCTGGCAACGGGCTGTAGTGGAAGCGCTGCCCGGTCATCAGGAAGGCCAGTTCGTGACTGTCAAGTTCACTGGCAGGGAAAGTCCCCACCAGCTTACCGTCGCGCATTACGCTGATACGGTCTGCGACTTCCATCACTTCATCAAGGCGATGGCTGACAAAGACAACGCAGATCCCGGCTGCTTTTAATTCGTTGACTACCCGCAGCAGACCATTCACTTCCTGGCGGGTCAGGGAGGCGGTTGGTTCATCCATGATCACCAGACGGGCGTCGGCAGCAATTGCCCGACAAATAGCCACTAACTGGCGATCGGCAATAGAGAGTTTTTCGACTTTTTTATCAGGATCGATGGTCACACCGATACGCTTCATTGCGGCCAGAGCCTGTTGCTTCATGGACCCGCGACGCACCCAGATATCACCACCCGGCAGGTAGCGGTTGACCGCAATATTTTCCGCGACGCTAAAATTTGGAAATAACGACAGGTCCTGATAAATAACCTGAATGCCGTAATGTGAAGACAGCTGTGGCGTCAGGTGGTGGAACAATTTGCCGTCGAGTAAAATCTGCGCACCTTTTTCAGGATGATAAACCCCGGAGATCACTTTAATAATGGTGCTTTTGCCACAGCCGTTCTGACCTGCCAGACAGTGAACTTCGCCTTTTTTCAGCGTCAGATTCACGTTATCCAGCGCCAGCACGCCCGGGAATTGTTTGCTGATATTCTCAAGAGTGATAAATGCGGTGGTGTCTGTCATGGACAATACCCCTGCGAGCGTCCTGCTGGACGCTGAGTGTTAGTTTTGTGGATAACGCCGACCAGGCGGTCGGCGTGAGGTTCCCTGGTGTTGGCTAAGGCCTTAGAAACCGAGTGATTGTGCGTTATCTTTGGTGACTTCGAGGATCTTGTTAAAGCGGATCACTTTCTTCTCCATGTCGACATCGGCTTTCCCTAAACTATCGATACTTAGATCGGCGTTGACTTCTTTACCCTGCAACAGTTGATCGGCAACCGTGACCAGTGCGTAGCCAGCGTCTTTCGGATCCCACAGCAGCGCTTTTTTGATATCGCCGCGCATCAGGTAAGGTGCAGCCTGTGCTGGCATGGCGATACCAACAACGGCAATCTTGTCTTTAGCGCGTTTTTTCTGAACGGCCTGACCTGCTCCGATAGGACCCAGTGAGCCGAAACCAATGATGCCTTTCATCTGCGGATAGGTTTTCATCAGATCCAGCGTAGTGGAGTAGGATTTATCGATACTCTCCGCTACTGGCAGGCGCGAAGTGACTTCAAACATCTCAGGGTATTTTTCTTTCTGATATTTAATCGCGTAGTCAGCCCATGCGTTATGCAGCGGCACCGTCAGCGAGCCTACATAGATGGCATAACCGCCTTTGCCGCCCATATTTTTTGCCAGCTCATCGACGTTGGCCTGTGCGTATTTTTCACTGTCGATGGTTTCGATATCCCACTGACCAATTTGTTCGTCCGGGGATTCGTGGGTCAGAACGACAATGCCTTTCTCGCGAGCTTTTTTCAGGACAGGCTCAAGGACCTTGGCGTCATTCGGCACTACGATTATCGCGTTGACGTTTTTGGCGATCAGATCTTCAATCACTTTTACTTGCTGAGCCGGATCCGGCGTAGAAGGACCGGTCTGGTAAGCATTTACATCCAATTTTTTTGCTGCTTCATTGACGCCGGTTTCCATGCGGTTAAACCATGGAATACCGGTGACTTTAGCAACCACAGCAATCTCATATTTTTCCGCCGCAAAGGACGTACCGGACAACATGCATGCAGAAACCAGGGTTGCACTGAGTAATGCGAGTTTGAATTTCATAGTTGTACCTTTAGTAGGGGGCAGGGCATGTCACGGCGTGAAGTTAACAACGAATGGAAGAGGGAATGAATCATAAGTTTGGTAAATGTGATCTGTGCCCGTTTTTGTGATTTTTTAGATAAAAAATGGTTAAATTTTAGTTAAATATGAATGGTTGAGCATTCATGCACTTCAATTGTTTGTTAATAAACAATTAAAATGAAACCATTAATTAACAATTAATTATCATCTCCCTTAAGTTAATGCCTCATGGAAGCATTTTTGCCTTTATCGTCGGGAAACAAAATTTCAAAATTGAGAACTGAATCGAGACCACAAAGAGGGGCTAAATATTCTTCCGTTCAATGGTATGCTCACCACACTTTCGCCAAAGACGTCATCATTGCGATTGTGGCGGCCTGTATTTTTATCGTGGAGAACTCATGCAACGCTTTAAACATATTGTCATAACGTTGCTTCTCGCTGTTCTGTCCTTTAGTGCTGGCGCGCATCCGCATAGCTTTATTCATCTGAAAACCGAGATAGTCAGCGAAAATAACCAGTTTGTGGCGTTGAAAATGCGCTGGACAATGGACGAAATCACCTCGGCCGACCTGCTATATGACGCGGGCAATGCCAAACCGGGAGATGAAGTGTGGAAAAAACTGGCGGCAGAAGTGATGGCGAATGTACTCGGACAACACTACTTCACCGAAGTGTGGCATGCCGGGCAAAAGGTAAAATTTAAAAATCGCCCGACAGAATATGGCATGGAGCGTAAGGAACACCAGGCGGTGCTGACGTTTGTTTTGCCGCTGGCCGAACCGCAGCCGCTGGGTGGACAGGCCTATGTCATATCCACGTTTGATCCAACCTATTACGTGGATATGAGCTACGACAAAGACAGCGATGCCACCCTGGCGCCGGCCATAAGCAAGCAATGCCGGATTAGCGTGCACACGCCAACGCCTGATGAAGAAACGCTGAGTTTTGCGCAGTCGCTGGATAAAGAAGATGCGCCGCCGGAGGATATGGATTTGGGTAAACAGTTTGCACAGAAGGTAACGGTGGAATGTCAGTAATCTGGCAACAACGCATATCCGGCCGCCGCTGGCTGACACTGTGGCCGCTGGTCGTGTTTTTGCTGCTGGCGACAGGCGGTGGGCTGTGGTTATGGCATGCCTGGCCGCAGGTCATGGTGAAAAGTATTCTCTGGCAGCGTGAGGTCAATCAGCAAATGAGTGGCTTGCTTAAAGCCGTCGCCGCCAGCCCCACCCAGGCAGGTGGTTCGTTGCTGTTGTTTAGTTTTGTTTATGGAGTATTGCACGCGCTGGGGCCGGGGCATGGAAAAATCGTCATCACCACCTGGCTGGCGACGCACCCTTCTAAGCTTAAATCGAGTATCGGACTGACGCTCGCCTCTTCCTTATTACAGGGGCTGGTAGCGATTGGGCTGGTGGTTGCGGTGCTGACAGTTCTGCAATTGCCGGCTCGACAGCTACACATGAGCAGTTTCTGGCTGGAAAAGGGGAGTTATGCGCTGGTGGGCATACTGGGCGTTTTGCTGTGCTGGCGGGCGCTGAAAAAATTAAGCAAGCTGTTGCGTCGCCCCAAATTTACCTCCTTCACGGCCCATCATGTACATCACGACGGTTGTGGTTGTGGGCATCAGCATTTACCTGACCCTGAACAGATACAGAGCGGTGATGACTGGCGCGCCCGGATGATGATTATTCTCTCAATGGGTATGCGCCCGTGTTCCGGGGCGATTATGGTGTTGCTGTTCAGTAAAGTGGTTGGTGTATTTAGCTGGGGAATGGCATCGGCGTTGGCAATGGCGGCGGGAACATCCCTTACCATTTCTTCTCTGGCATTACTGGTACACTTTTTCCGTACGCTGGCGGTGAGGCTCAGTAGAAATAAGGCACCGGTGTTATGGCGTCAGGTCGGCTGGAGCACGCTGGCATTAGCCGGGGGGGCGGTGTTGATTGTTGCTGCCGTGGTGATGTGGGTAAGTGCAGTACCGGTTGGCAGGGGATTAAGACCGTTTTGAAAAGTGCCGGATAGTTTTCAGGCCCGGCAGGCGGTAACGCCACCGGGCACTGCTGAGATTAACGCTTCAGCGCATCACTCAGTTCGTCACGCATGTTCGCCAGCATAGCTTTAACGACGCGCGGATTGCCTGCAACGATGTTGCCGGTTGACATGTAGTTATGACCACCGGTGAAGTCGCACACCAGTGCGCCTGCTTCACGAGCAATCAGTTCACCTGCGGCAAAATCCCACGGCTTAAGGCCGATTTCGAAGTAACCGTCAACACGAGCGGCGGCAACATAGGCCAGATCCAGCGCAGCAGAGCCGGTGCGACGGAAGTCAGCGCACTCGGTAAACATTTTGCCAAGGATCTTCATGTAAGAGGCGGCGTGTTGCTTCGCTTTAAACGGGAAACCAGTAGCGATGATAGTGCCGTCCAGATCGCGAGCGGTGCTACCACGCAGACGGTAACCATTCAGCTGTGCGCCCTGACCGCGAGTTGCGGTGAAGAGTTCGTTACGCATTGGATCGTAAACAACAGCGACTTCAGTACGGCCTTTGATGCGTACTGCGATGGATACCGCGAAGTGCGGCAGACGTTTTACGAAGTTGGTAGTGCCATCCAGTGGATCGATAACCCATTGAACATCCAGATCTTCACCAACATGTTCACCGCTTTCTTCGGTGATGATGGTGTGCTGTGGGTAAGATTTGCGGATCGTTTCGATAATAATCGCTTCTGCGGCTTTATCGACGTTAGTCACGAAATCATTGCTGCCTTTCTGGCTGGTTTCTACAGAGTCAGGCGTTTCGTAGTGTTTGGCAATTACATTACCCGCCTTGCGCGCTGCGCGCACGGCGATGGTCAGCATCGGATGCATCGGTCTCTCTCACTGGATGTTAAAGAACGGGAAAACGGCGCAGAGTATAGCAGCGAGTTCGGAATATGTCTTCGTTTTATGATAATATGGCCGAATAATCTTAAGCTGAAGAAATACAATGCTGCAAAATATTCGAATTGTGCTGGTGGAGACTTCTCACACTGGCAATATGGGTTCTGTCGCCCGTGCCATGAAAACCATGGGTTTAACCAATCTGTGGCTGGTAAATCCACTGGTAAAACCGGACTCCCAGGCCATCGCCCTGGCGGCCGGTGCCAGTGACGTGATTGGCAGTGCGCAAATCGTTGACACGCTTGATGAAGCGCTGGCCGGTTGCAGTCTGGTTGTCGGTACCAGTGCGCGTTCGCGTACATTACCGTGGCCGATGCTTGACCCACGCGAATGCGGATTAAAAAGCGTCGCTGAAGCGGCGAATACTCCTGTGGCGCTGGTCTTTGGTCGTGAGCGCGTTGGGTTGACCAACGACGAACTGCAGAAATGCCATTATCACGTCGCCATTGCTGCTAACCCGGAATACAGTTCGCTTAATCTGGCGATGGCAGTGCAGGTCATTTCTTATGAAGTGCGTATGGCCTGGCTGGCAACGCAGGAAAGCGGTAAGGCTGCGGACTATGAAGAAACTCAGTATCCGTTGGTGGATGATTTAGAACGTTTTTACGGTCATCTGGAACAGACGCTGTTGTCGACGGGCTTTATTCGTGAGAACCATCCGGGGCAGGTAATGAATAAACTGCGCCGTCTATTTACCCGTGCGCGCCCGGAGAGCCAGGAGCTGAATATTCTGCGTGGAATGCTTGCATCTATTGAGCAGCAGAATAAAGGAAAATAGACCGCTTTAATGCCGGATGGCGCTGCGCTTATCCGGCGCTAAGAATAGCGCACTGAAAGTTAAATACTTGACTAAATTAGTCAAGTAAATAGTTGACTGATTTAGTCGGGAATGTCAGACTTGCCCCTGCTATGCAATACCCCCATTTTACAATAAAAACCCCGGGCAGGGGCGAGTTTGAGGCTAAGTAAGACATGAGACTGACATCAAAAGGGCGTTATGCCGTGACCGCAATGTTGGACGTTGCGCTCAACTCCGAAACGGGCCCGGTACCGTTGGCTGATATTTCTGAACGTCAGGGAATTTCCCTGTCATATCTGGAGCAGCTGTTCTCCCGTTTGCGTAAAAACGGTCTGGTTTCCAGCGTACGTGGACCAGGAGGCGGGTATCTGCTGGGTAAAGATGCAGGTAGCATCGCAGTAGGTGAAGTAATCAGCGCTGTTGACGAGTCGGTTGACGCCACTCGTTGCCAGGGCAAAGGTGGTTGTCAGGGTGGTGATAAGTGCCTGACACATGCGCTGTGGCGTGATTTGAGTGACCGTCTGACCGGTTTCCTCAACAACATAACCTTAGGTGAACTGGTGAATAACCAGGAAGTACTGGATGTGTCTGGTCGCCAGCACACGCATGACGCTCCACGCACTAACCGTGCACAAGACGCGATCGACGTTAAGTTACGCGCTTAATAATAGTATTTCAGAATCAGGCCGGGGTGTTGCACACCCCGTTAACTCGGTCGTACATCCAGCCGGTTGCCTGATTCCTTGCATTGAAGCGATGTACGGAGTTTATAGAGCAATGAAATTACCGATCTATCTCGATTACTCCGCAACCACGCCGGTGGACCCGCGTGTTGCCGAGAAAATGATGCAGTTTTTGACCCTGGACGGAACCTTTGGTAACCCGGCCTCTCGTTCACACCGTTTCGGCTGGCAAGCAGAAGAAGCGGTAGATATCGCCCGTAATCAGATTGCTGATCTGGTCGGTGCCGATCCGCGTGAAATCGTCTTTACCTCTGGTGCGACTGAATCCGACAACCTGGCGATTAAAGGTGCTGCCAACTTTTATCAGAAAAAAGGCAAGCACATCATCACCAGCAAAACGGAACACAAAGCCGTGCTGGACACCTGTCGTCAACTGGAGCGTGAAGGGTTTGAAGTGACTTACCTCGCCCCACAACGTAACGGCATTATCGATCTGAAAGAACTCGAAGCGGCAATGCGCGATGACACCATTCTGGTTTCTATCATGCACGTGAACAACGAAATCGGTGTGGTACAGGATATCGCGACTATCGGCGAAATGTGCCGTGCGCGCGGCATCATCTATCACGTTGATGCGACCCAGAGCGTGGGCAAACTGCCTATCGATCTGAGTCAGTTGAAAGTGGATCTGATGTCCTTCTCTGGCCACAAAATCTATGGTCCGAAAGGTATCGGTGCGCTGTACGTTCGTCGTAAACCGCGTATCCGTATCGAAGCACAGATGCACGGTGGTGGTCACGAGCGCGGCATGCGTTCCGGTACTCTGCCTGTTCATCAGATCGTCGGTATGGGCGAAGCTTACCGTATCGCGAAAGAAGAGATGGAAACCGAGATGGCGCGTCTGCGCGGTCTGCGTAACCGTCTGTGGAACGGCGTTAAAGATATGGAAGAGGTGTACCTCAACGGTGATCTCGAGCATGGCGCACCGAACATTCTCAACGTCAGCTTCAACTTTGTTGAAGGCGAATCGCTGATTATGGCGCTGAAAGATCTGGCTGTTTCTTCCGGTTCTGCCTGTACGTCTGCAAGCCTGGAACCTTCCTATGTGCTGCGTGCGCTGGGTATGACTGACGAGCTGGCACACAGCTCAATCCGTTTCTCTTTAGGTCGTTTTACTACCGAAGAAGAGATTGACTACACCATCAATCTGGTTCGCAACTCCATCGGCCGTCTGCGTGACCTTTCTCCGCTGTGGGAAATGTTCAAACAGGGCGTGGACCTGAACAGCATTGAATGGTCACATCACTAATCGGTAGATAAGGAGAATTCATCATGGCTTACAGCGAAAAAGTAATCGATCATTACGAGAATCCACGTAACGTGGGCTCTTTTGACAATAGCGACGAGAACGTGGGCAGCGGCATGGTGGGTGCACCTGCTTGTGGCGACGTGATGAAGTTGCAGATCAAAGTCAACAATGAGGGTATCATTGAAGACGCGCGTTTCAAGACTTATGGCTGCGGTTCCGCGATTGCCTCCAGTTCTCTGGTCACCGAATGGGTGAAAGGGAAATCACTGGACGAAGCACAGGCGATTAAAAATACCGATATCGCTGACGAGCTTGAACTGCCACCAGTGAAAATTCACTGTTCTATTCTGGCTGAAGACGCGATCAAAGCCGCGATTGCGGATTACAAAAGCAAACGTGAAGCAAAATAATTAAGAGTTGAGGTTTTATTATGTCGATTACCTTAAGCGACAGTGCAGCAGCGCGTGTAAATACCTTCCTGGCAAACCGCGGTAAAGGGTTTGGTCTGCGTCTGGGCGTGAGAACCTCCGGCTGCTCAGGTATGGCCTATGTACTGGAATTTGTTGACGAGCCGGCGGCTGAAGATACCGTGTTTGAAGACAAAGGCGTTAAAGTTGTGGTCGACGGCAAGAGCCTGCAATTCCTCGACGGTACGCAGTTAGACTTCGTCAAAGAAGGTCTGAACGAAGGGTTTAAGTTCACCAACCCGAACGTGAAAGACGAATGTGGGTGCGGCGAAAGCTTCCACGTGTAACGCGCTTACCGATAACCCCACCGTGGTCGCCTGCGCGTGGGGTTTGTTTTACCTGACTCTCTGGTTTTGCCACATCGAACAACAGAGAATCGATGCCCTGAGAATGTTATGGACTACTTCACCCTCTTTGGCTTACCGGCCCGTTATCAGCTCGATACTCAGGCGCTGAGCCTACGTTTTCAGGATCTACAACGTCAGTATCATCCTGATAAATTCGCCAGCGGTTCCCAGGCGGAACAACTCGCTGCTGTTTCGCAGTCCGCCACTATCAACCAGGCCTGGCAAACGCTGCGCCATCCCTTGATGCGCGCCGAATATTTACTGTCTTTACACGGCTTTGATATCCAAAGCGAGCAGCATACGGTGCGTGATACCGCGTTCCTGATGGAGCAGCTCGAACTGCGCGAAGAGCTGGATGAAATTGAACAGGCAAAAGACAGTGAACGTCTGGATGCATTGATGAAACGCATCAATGACATGTACACCGTTCGTCATCAACTGATGGTGGAACAGCTGGATAGCGAGGCGTGGGACGTGGCGGCAGATACCGTGCGTAAACTGCGTTTTCTCGATAAACTGCGAAGCAGTGCAGAACAACTCGAAGAAAAACTGCTCGATTTTTAATTTCGGAAGCGAAAATGGCCTTATTACAAATTAGTGAGCCTGGTCTGAGCGCTGCGCCACACCAGCGTCGTCTGGCGGCAGGCATCGACTTAGGCACCACCAACTCTCTGGTCGCGACCGTACGCAGCGGCCAGGCCGAAACGCTGGCTGACCACGAAGGTCGCCACCTGTTGCCGTCAGTGGTTCACTATCAGCAGCAGGGGTATTCGGTTGGTTACGATGCTCGTGCCAACGCTGCGCTTGATACGGCAAACACTGTTAGCTCGGTAAAACGTATGATGGGCCGCTCGCTGGCGGATATCCAGGCGCGCTACCCGCATCTACCTTATTCGTTCCAGGCGAGCGAAAACGGCTTGCCGATGATCGAAACCGCTGCCGGTTTGCTCAATCCGGTACGCGTCTCAGCCGACATACTGAAAGCGCTGGCCGCGCGGGCGACCGAAGCGCTGTCCGGCGAACTGGATGGCGTGGTGATCACTGTTCCGGCTTACTTTGATGATGCTCAGCGTCAGGGGACGAAAGACGCCGCGCGCCTGGCTGGCTTGCACGTGCTGCGCCTGTTGAACGAACCGACAGCTGCGGCAATCGCCTATGGCCTGGATTCCGGTATGGAAGGTGTGATTGCCGTTTATGACCTCGGTGGCGGTACTTTTGATATTTCTATTCTGCGTCTGAGCCGTGGCGTGTTCGAAGTACTGGCGACCGGTGGTGATTCCGCGCTCGGCGGCGACGACTTCGACCACCTGCTGGCTGATTACATTCGCGAGCAGGCGGGCGTTGCCGATCGCAGCGATAATCGCGTGCAGCGTGAACTGCTGGATGCCGCCATTGCCGCTAAAATTGCGCTCAGCGACGCCGGGTCCGTGACGGTCAACGTGGCGGGCTGGCAGGGTGAAATCACCCGCGAAACCTTTAATGAACTGATTTCCGCACTGGTTAAGCGCACGCTGCTAGCCTGCCGTCGCGCACTGAAAGATGCCGGCGTTGAGGCGCAGGACGTGCTGGAAGTTGTGATGGTCGGTGGTTCAACGCGCGTACCGCTGGTGCGTGAGCGCGTGGGTGAATTCTTTGGCCGTACGCCGCTGACTTCTATTGATCCGGATAAAGTGGTCGCCATCGGCGCGGCAATCCAGGCTGATATTCTGGTCGGGAATAAACCAGACAGCGAAATGCTGTTGCTGGACGTTATCCCACTGTCCCTGGGGCTTGAAACCATGGGCGGTCTGGTGGAAAAAGTGATCCCGCGTAACACCACTATTCCGGTGGCGCGCGCACAGGATTTCACCACCTTTAAAGACGGTCAAACCGCGATGTCCATCCACGTGATGCAGGGCGAGCGTGAGCTGGTGCAGGACTGCCGTTCACTGGCGCGTTTTGCGCTGCGTGGTATTCCGGCGCTGCCAGCAGGCGGCGCGCATATCCGCGTCACCTTCCAGGTCGATGCGGACGGACTGCTAAGCGTGACCGCCATGGAGAAATCCACTGGAGTGGAATCCTCCATCCAGGTCAAACCATCCTACGGATTGACCGACGGTGAAATCGCCTCAATGATTCAGGATTCGATGAGTTTTGCCGAGCAGGATGTCAAAGCCCGCATGTTGGCAGAACAAAAAGTCGAAGCGGCACGTGTGCTGGAAAGTTTATCCGGTGCGCTCGCTGCTGATGCCGCGCTGTTAAGCGCCGCAGAACGTCAGGCTATCGACGCCGCCGCCGCGCATTTGAGCGAGGTTGCACAGGGCGACGATGTTGACGCTATCGAACAAGCCATTAAAAACGTAGACAAACAAACCCAGGAATTCGCCGCTCGCCGTATGGATAAATCCGTCCGTAGCGCGCTGAAAGGCCATTCCGTGGACGAGGTTTAATATGCCAAAGATTGTTATTTTGCCTCATCAGGATCTCTGTCCCGATGGCGCAGTTCTGGAAGCTGAGACCGGCGAAACTATTCTCGACGTTGCCCTGCGTAACGGCATTGAGATTGAACACGCCTGTGAAAAATCCTGTGCCTGCACTACCTGTCACTGCATCGTACGTGAAGGTTTTGACTCTTTACCGGAAAGTACGGAAGAAGAAGACGACATGCTGGATAAAGCCTGGGGGCTGGAGCCGGAGAGCCGTTTAAGCTGTCAGGCGCGCGTCACCGGGGATGATTTAGTGGTCGAAATCCCACGTTACACAATCAATCATGCGCGTGAGCATTAACAGAGGGTAGTATGGGACTGAAGTGGACCGATAGCCGCGAAATCGGTGAGGCGCTGTATGATGCGTTCCCCGATCTCGATCCTAAGACCGTTCGTTTCACCGATCTTCATCAGTGGATCTGCGATCTTGAGGAATTTGATGACGACCCTGGCGCATCCAATGAAAAAATTCTGGAGGCGATTCTGCTAGTCTGGTTAGATGAAGCAGAGTAAGTCACATAACGGGCTGCCATATGGCGGCCCGTTTGCTAATAAGGATAAATAAAATGACAGAAGCCATGAAAATTACGCTTTCCACGCAACCGGCCGATGCTCGCTGGGGTGAAAAGGCGACATACAGTATTAATAATGACGGCATTACCCTGCACCTTAATGGAAAAGATGATCTGGGGCTTATTCAGCGTGCCGCGCGTAAAATTGATGGTCTGGGTATCAAACATGCCCAACTTGACGGCGAAGGCTGGGATATCGAGCGTAGCTGGGCATTCTGGCAAGGCTACAAAGGGCCTAAAGGCAGCCGCAAAGTTGAATGGGCAACCCTGGATGAGGCGCAGCGCAAAGAGCTGGACAGCCGCCTGAAAATCATTGACTGGGTACGAGACACCATCAATGCCCCGGCAGAAGAGCTTGGCCCGGAACAACTGGCGCAGCGTGCTGTTGACCTGCTGTGCAGCGTGGCGTGTGATAACGTTTCTTATCGCATCACCAAAGGTGAAGATCTGCGCGAACAGAATTATATGGGACTACATACGGTTGGCCGGGGTTCTGAACGCCCGCCGGTACTGCTGGCGCTGGACTACAACCCGACAGGCGATAAAGAAGCGCCTGTCTATGCCTGCCTGGTAGGCAAAGGGATTACCTTTGACTCCGGTGGTTACAGCATCAAACAAAGCGCGTTTATGGACTCCATGAAGTCTGACATGGGCGGTGCGGCAACGGTGACCGGCGCGCTGGCGTTTGCAATCACCCGTGGTCTGAACAAACGTGTGAAGCTGTACCTGTGCTGTGCGGATAACCTGATTAGCGGTAACGCGTTCAAGCTGGGCGATATCATTCGCTATCGCAACGGCAAAAATGTTGAAGTGATGAACACTGACGCTGAAGGGCGTCTGGTACTGGCGGATGGTTTAATTGACGCCAGTGCGCAGAAGCCGGAGCTGATTATTGATGCCGCTACCCTGACAGGTGCAGCGAAAACGGCGTTAGGTAATGATTATCACGCGCTATTCAGCTTTGATGACAAGTTAGCGGCTCGCCTGCTGGCAAGCGCTGCTGAGGAAAACGAACCGTTCTGGCGTCTGCCGCTGGCGGAATTCCACCGGAGTCAGTTGCCGTCTAATTTTGCGGAACTGAATAATACCGGTAGTGCTGCCTATCCAGCAGGTGCGAGTACCGCTGCGGGGTTCCTGTCACACTTCGTGGAAAACTATCAGCAAGGCTGGCTGCATATCGACTGCTCTGCAACCTATCGCAAAGCGCCCGTTGAGCAGTGGTCCGCGGGTGCGACCGGGCTGGGTGTACGCACGATTGCTAACCTGTTAACCGCGTAACTTATGACTGTATTGCCGGATGGCGTTTCGCGCATCCGGCTTGCACGTATTCATCCAATTTGTGGTTCTTATGTCTGAAACAAAAAACGAATTAGAAACGTTGCTGGAAAAAGCCGCGACAGAGCCTGCGCATCGTCCGGCATTTTTTCGCACTTTGCTGGAGTCTACCGTCTGGGTACCGGGTACAGCCGCAGAAGGTGAGGCGGTGGTTGAAGACAGTGCGCTGGATTTGCAGCACTGGGAAAAAGAAGACGGCACTACTGTAATCCCGTTTTTCACCTCCCTTGAAGCGCTGCAACAGGCCGTTGAAGATGAGCAGGCGTTTGTCGTCATGCCGGTGCGTACACTGTTTGAAATGACGCTGGGCGAGACGCTGTTTCTCAACGCCAAACTGCCAACCGGCAAAGAGTTTATGCCGCGCGAGATCAGCTTGTTGATGGGAGAGGAAGGCAATCCACTGAGTACCCAGGAAGTACTGGAAGGCGGTGAATCGCTGATCCTCTCTGAAGTCGCGGAGCCTCCTGCGCAGATGATTGACTCACTGACCACGCTGTTTAAAACCATTAAACCCGTTAAACGGGCATTTATCTGCTCGATTAAAGAGAGTCCTGATGCTCAGCCGAACCTGCTGATTGGCATTGAAGCCGATGGTGATATTGAAGAGATTATTCATGCCACAGGCAGTGTAGCAACGGATACGTTACCGGGTGATGAACCGATTGATATCTGCCAGGTGGTGAAAGGTGAAAAAGGGGTCAGCCACTTTATTACCGAGCACATCGCGCCGTTCTACGAGCGCCGCTGGGGCGGTTTCCTGCGCGATTTTAAACAGAATCGAATTATCTAAAAGATGTTGCCGGATAAGCGAAGTGTTATCCGGCATTTCAAACGTTATGCCGGTTCTACTGGTAAATCGTTGCGCGCTCCCCATTCGCTCCACGCGCCGTCATACAATGCGACGTTGGGGACACCCAGCGTGGCAAGTGCCAGCACCACCACGGCAGCCGTAACGCCGGAACCACAACTGGCAATGATTGGTCTGTCGAAACTGACGCCGTGGCTAAAGAAAATGGCATCCAGCTCGTCGGTTGTTTTTAATTCCCCGTCACGAACCAGTTCTGTCCACGGTACGTTCAGTGCACCGGGAACATGGCCGCGCTTCAGGCCAGGACGCGGTTCGTCAATCTGTGCATTAAAACGTGCAGCCGGACGGGCATCCACGATCTGTGCCGTTTTTTCATGGCTGGCCAACAGGACATCGGTCACCTTAACTACAGCTTCTGGTGTAAACGCCACGTCAAACTCACCCTCTGGTAAATCAACGATTCCTTCCTGCAGCGGTAGCTCATCACGCTGCCAGCCCGCCAGCCCGCCCGCCAGAATAGAGACATTTTCTACGCCAAATGTCCTCAGCATCCACCATGCGCGCGGGGCAGAGAACAGATTGCCTTCGTCGTAGATCACCAAATGTTTATCCTGATGAATACCAGACTCGCGCATGGCGACGGCGAAAGCTTCCGGGCGCGGCATCATATGCGGTAACGGTGATGTATGGTCGGAGAGTGCTTCGATATCAAAAAAGATCGCGCCGGGAATATGGCCAGAACGATACTCTTCGCCAACATCGCGATCTTCCTGTCCTGGCGGTGCCATACGGGCATCAAGAATTTGTATTTCCGGATCGTCAATATGTTCGATAAGCCAGTCGGCAGCGACAAAGAAGGCGGTGGTCATAGGCATCTCCATTTTTACCAGGTTTCGGCAAATTGTCGGATGTTTACCTGAAAGGGACAAGTAAAAGAGGCTGATTTGTCAGGCGGATCCACATTAATCACGAAAATTTAGACTACGCGGACGAGTTACTGGCTTCCACAACCTGAAATCTCACGCATAATAGTTGTTCTACGTAGCTAACAGGCCACTACGGCCAGGGATGAAAAATGAAATATATACGCGTAGCGGCCTGTATGCTGATGTTGGCGCTGGTGGGGTGTGATAATAACGATAAGCCGCCGACGGACGGGAAAAATGATGCACCAGCCCCGCAAACCGCCCCGGCAAAAGATAAGGCCCAGTTACAGAAACTGACGCAGCAAAGTCAGGGTAAGGCGCTGACGCTGCTCGATGCCTCTGAAGTTCAGTTAGACGGTGCGGCGACGTTGGTGCTGACCTTCTCCATTCCGCTCGATCCAGAGCAGGATTTTTCCCGTGTCGTGCACGTTGTTGATAAGAAAAACGGCAAAGTAGATGGTGCCTGGGAACTGGCGCCAAATCTGAAAGAATTACGTTTACGTCATCTGGAACCTAACCGCGAACTGGTGGTGACCATTGAGCGTAATTTGCTGGCGCTGAATAAGGCAACATTTGGCATCGATTATGAAAAAAACATCACCACGCGCGACGTCCAGCCGAGCGTAGGATTTGCCAGTCGTGGTTCTCTGTTGCCGGGTAAAGTTATCGAAGGGCTGCCGGTGATGGCGCTGAATGTCGATAGTGTGGACGTGAACTTCTTTCGCGTGAAGCCGGAGTCGCTCGGTGCGTTTATCAGCCAGTGGGAATACCGCAACTCCCTGTCCAACTGGGAGTCAGACAATCTTCTGAAGATGGCCGAACTGGTCTATACCGGGCGCTTTGACCTCAATCCTGCGCGCAATACCCGTGAGAAACTGTTGTTGCCGCTGGGCGATATCAAACCGTTGCAGCAGGCAGGCGTTTACGTTGCGGTGATGAATCGGGCCGGGCATTACAACTACAGCAATGCCGCCACGCTGTTCACCCTCAGCGACATTGGTGTTTCCGCACACCGTTACCACAACCAATTGGATGTCTTTACCCAGAGCCTGGAAAATGGAGCTTCCCAGGAGGGAATTGATGTCACCTTGCTGAATGAGAAAGGGCAGACGCTGGCGCAGGCGACCACTGATGTACAGGGACACGTTAAGCTTGAGACCGATAAAGAAGCGGCGTTACTGCTGGCGCGCAAAGACGGGCAAACCACGCTGTTGGATCTGAAGTTGCCCGCTCTGGATTTGGCTGAATTTGATATTGCGGGCGCGCCGGGATACAGCAAACAGTTCTTCATGTTCGGCCCGCGCGATCTTTATCGTCCTGGTGAAACGGTGATACTTAATGGATTGCTGCGCGACAGCGACGGCAAAACGTTGCCCGATCAACCGATTAAACTGGAAGTGATAAAACCCGATGGACAGGTGTTACGCACCGTAGTCAGCCAGCCAGAGAACGGTCTTTACCGTCTGAGCTGGCCGCTGGACAGTAGCGCGCCAACCGGAATGTGGCATATCCGGGCAAACACCGGGGATAACCATGCGCGGATGTGGGATTTCCACGTCGAAGATTTTATGCCAGAGCGGATGGCGCTCAATCTCACCGCCAGCAAGATGCCGATAGCGCCGACTGACGACGTGAAGTTCTCGGTTGTTGGTTACTATCTGTACGGTGCGCCAGCGAATGGCAATGCCTTGCAGGGACAGCTTTTCCTGCGGCCACTGCGTGAGGCGGTGCCGGCATTGCCAGGATTCCAGTTTGGTAATATTGCCGAAGAAAACCTCTCCCGCAGCCTGGATGAAGTTCAGCTCACGCTGGATGAAAACGGTCGTGGTGAAGTGGTAACGAATAGCCAGTGGCAAGAAGCGCACTCCCCTCTACAGGTTATTTTGCAGGCGAGTTTGCTGGAGTCGGGCGGTCGTCCGGTGACGCGCCGGGTCGAACAGTCTGTCTGGCCTGCCGATATTCTGCCGGGCATCAGGCCACAATTCGCAGCGAAATCTGTATATGACTACCGTACGGATACCACCGTTAATCAGCCCATTGTTGATGAAGACAGCAATGCAGCTTTTGATGTTGTGTATGCTGATGCCCAGGGATCGAAAAAAGCCGTTTCAGGTTTACAGGTTCGTTTGATTCGTGAACGCCGGGATTACTACTGGAACTGGTCAGAAGGCGAGGGGTGGCAATCACAATTTGATCAAAAGGATCTGGTTGAAGGTGAACAGACGCTGGATCTTAAGGCCGATGAAACCGGTAAGGTTAGCTTCCCGGTTGAGTGGGGGGCTTACCGTCTGGAGGTCAAAGCGCCGAACGATACGGTGAGCAGCGTGCGCTTCTGGGCCGGATACAGCTGGCAGGATAACAGCGATGGTAGCGGTGCGGTGCGTCCCGATCGCGTAACGCTGAAACTGGATAAACCCAACTATCGTCCTGGCGATACCATGAAGTTACACATCGCTGCGCCAACCGCTGGCAAAGGCTACGCGATGGTGGAATCCAGCGAGGGGCCACTGTGGTGGCAAGAGATAGATGTACCTGCTGATGGACTGGATCTCTCTATCCCGGTCGATAAAACCTGGAATCGACACGACCTTTATCTCAGTGCACTGGTAATTCGTCCTGGTGACAAATCGCGTTCTGCAACACCCAAACGCGCAGTCGGATTGCTGCATCTGCCGTTGGGTGATGAAAACCGCCGTCTTGATTTGACGCTGGATAACCCTGCCAAAATGCGTCCAAATCAGCCTCTGACCGTTAAAGTGAAGGCCAGTGTTAAAAACGGTGCAGTGCCAAAACAAGTTAACGTACTGGTTTCTGCGGTGGACAGCGGAGTGTTGAATATTACGGACTACACCACGCCGGATCCATGGCAGGCGTTTTTCGGGCAGAAACGCTATGGGGCGGATATTTACGATATTTATGGTCAGGTGATCGAAGGGCAGGGCCGTCTGGCGGCGCTGCGTTTTGGTGGCGATGGCGATGAGTTAAAACGTGGCGGTAAACCGCCGGTCAATCACATAAATATCGTGGCACAACAGGCGTTGCCGGTAATACTCAACGATCAGGGTGAAGGCACGGTGACGTTGCCGATTGGTGATTTTAACGGTGAACTGCGGGTGATGGCCCAGGCCTGGACGGCGGATGATTTTGGCAGTAGCGAAAGTAAAGTGATTGTCGCCGCGCCGGTCATTGCCGAACTGAATATGCCGCGCTTTTTAGCCGGAGGGGATAGTTCGCGCCTGACGCTGGATGTGACTAACCTGACTGACAGGCCGCAGACGCTGAATATCAAGCTTACCGCCAGTGGATTACTGGAGCTGATTGGTCAGGCCCCTGCGCCGGTGAATCTTGCCCCGGGAGTGCGTACTACGTTGTTTATCCCGGTGCGGGCGCTGGAAGGGTTTGGCGATGGCGATATTCAGGCGGTTATCAGTGGTCTGGTGTTGCCAGGAGAAACGCTCCCGGCTCAGCATAAGCAGTGGAAGATTGGTGTTCGTCCGGCATTCCCGGCGCAGACCATCAATAATGGCGTGGCGCTGCAACCTGGTGAAACGTGGCAGATCCCAGGGGAGGAACTGATCAATTTTTCCCCTGTAACCATGCAGGGGCAACTACTGTTCAGCGGTAAGCCGCCGCTAAATCTGGCACGCTACATCCGTGAACTAAAAGCCTATCCGTACGGTTGCCTGGAGCAAACGGCAAGCGGATTATTCCCGTCTTTGTATACCAATGCCGCGCAACTGAAGGCGTTAGGGATTGCTGGCGATAGTGATGAGAAGCGTCGTGCAGCGGTTGAGATTGGTATTTCCCGGTTACTGCAAATGCAGCGTGACAACGGAGGTTTTGCTCTGTGGGACAAGAACGGTCCTGAAGAGTACTGGCTGAGCGCGTATGTGATGGATTTCCTCGTTCGCGCTAACGAACAAGGCTACAGCGTTCCGGCAGAAGTGATTAACCGGGGTAACGAACGACTGCTGCGCTATTTGCAGGATCCGGGCATGATGTCGATTCGCTACACCGACGATACACCGGCAAGCAAATTTGCCGTGCAGGCATACGCCGCGCTGGTACTGGCTCGTCAGCAAAAAGCACCGCTTGGCGCACTGCGTGAGATTTGGGAGCGTCGTGCTCAGGCCGCTTCCGGTTTACCGTTGCTGCAACTGGGGATTGCGCTGAAAAACATGGGTGATGCGAATCGCAGTGAACAGGCGTTGACGCTGGCGCTGAATACTCCGCGTCGCGATGCACAACAGTGGATGGCGGATTACGGCAGTCAGCTTCGTGATAATGCACTGATGCTGGCATTGCTGGAAGAGAACAAGCTTAAACCTGATGTGCAGAACACGTTGTTGAATACGTTGTCGGAACAGGCCTTTGGTCAGCGTTGGCTCTCAACTCAGGAAAATAACGCGCTGTTCCTGGCCGCGCGTACCCTACAGGATCTGCCGGGAACCTGGCAGGCGCAGACCTCGCTCTCTGAACAACCGTTGGCAGGTGAAAAATCGAAAACCCATAATCTGGATGCCGACCAGTTATCCACCCTGACGGTAACCAATACGGGGAATCTGCCGCTGTGGCTGCGCCTGGATGTGAGTGGTTATCCGCAAACTTCACCGCTGCCGGCAAGCAATGTGCTGAGTATTGAGCGTCAGGTGCTGGGTACGGATGGACAAAGTAAATCACTCTCGACATTGCGTAGTGGGGAACTGGTGCTGGTATGGCTGACGGTGAAAGCTAACCAGAATGTACCGGATGCACTGGTGGTTGATTTACTGCCTGCCGGACTGGAGCTGGAAAACCAGAATCTGGCTAACGGCAGCGCGAGTCTGCAGGACAGCGCAAGCGAAGTGCAGAATCTGCTTAATCAGATGCAGCAGGCGGATATCCAGCACGTTGAATTCCGTGACGATCGCTTTGTCGCTGCAGTGGCTGTCAACGAAGGGCAACCGGTCACGTTGGTGTATTTGGCGCGAGCGGTAACGCCGGGAACGTATCAGGTTCCCGTCCCGCAGGTGGAATCGATGTATGTTCCGCAATGGCGAGCCACCGGTACGGCAGAGGGACCACTGATTGTCAGACCGTAAATGATGCGCTGGGTTGGTAAACGCGGCCGCTGGCTTTGGCTGGCAGCCGCACCGCTTTTGATGGCGGCAGTTGTCTGGGGTGCAGACAAAATCTGGCCACTGCCGCTCACTGAGGTCAACCCGGCACGCGTGGTGGTGGCGCATGACGGTACGCCGCTGTGGCGCTTTGCCGACGCTGAGGGTATCTGGCGTTATCCGGTAACCATTGATGAAGTATCGCCCCGTTACCTTGAGGCGTTGATCAACTATGAAGATCGCTGGTTCTGGAAACATCCCGGCGTCAATCCGTTATCAGTGCTCCGCGCTGCCTGGCAAGATCTCTCGTCGGGGCGAGTGATTTCTGGTGGCAGCACGCTCACCATGCAGGTGGCCAGGCTGCTCGATCCTCATCCGCGCACCTTTGGCGGCAAGTTTCGCCAACTCTGGCGCGCACTCCAGCTTGAGTGGCATCTCTCCAAAAATGACATTCTGACACTGTATCTGAACCGTGCGCCGTTTGGCGGCACGCTTCAGGGGGTCGGCGCGGCAAGCTGGGCGTATCTTGGCAAATCACCTGCGCAACTGAGTTACTCCGACGCTGCTTTACTGGCTGTTCTGCCACAGGCACCAAGTCGTCTGCGCCCCGATCGTTGGCCGGATCGTGCCGAAGCCGCGCGCAATAAAGTGCTCGAGCGCATGGCGACGCAGGGTATCTGGTCAGCTAAGCAGGTGCAGGAATCCCGTGAAGAACCGGTCTGGCTGGCACCAAGACAGATGCCGCAATTAGCACCATTATTCTCGCGCATGATGTTGGGCAAAAGTCAGCGTGACAAAATTGTGACCACGCTGGATGCAGGACTGCAACGCCAACTGGAAGAACTGGCGCAAAACTGGAAAGGACGGCTTCCGGCGCGCAGTTCGCTGGCAATGATTGTCGTTGATCATACCGATATGAGCGTCCGTGGCTGGGTGGGGTCAGTGGATATGAATGACGACGCCCGCTTTGGTCATGTGGATATGGTGAATGCGATTCGCTCGCCAGGCTCGGTGCTTAAACCCTTTGTCTATGGTCTGGCGTTGGATGAGGGACTGATTCATCCGGCTTCCCTGTTGCAGGACGTACCGCGACGTACAGGGGATTATCGTCCCGGTAATTTTGACAGCGGTTTTCATGGCCCAGTGAGCATGAGCGAGGCGTTGGTACGTTCGCTGAATTTACCTGCTGTCCAGGTGCTTGAAGCCTATGGCCCGAAGCGATTTGCCGCTAAATTGCGTAACGTCGGTTTACCGTTGTACTTACCAACCGGAGCGGTGCCGAATCTTTCGTTGATCCTGGGAGGTGCAGGTGCAAGGCTTGATGACATGGCGGCGGCGTACAGCGCATTTGCCCGGCATGGCAAAGCGGGGACATTGCGCTTGCAACCAGACGACCCACTGCTGGAACGTCCGCTGATGTCACCGGGGGCGGCATGGATCATTCGTCGGATTATGGCGGATGAAGCCCAGCCGTTACCGGATAATGCCCTGAGCAGAGTTGTGCCGCTGGCATGGAAAACCGGTACCAGCTACGGCTATCGCGATGCGTGGGCGATTGGTGTTAACGCGCGATATGTGATGGGTATCTGGACTGGCAGACCGGATGGTACTCCGGTGGTCGGGCAATTCGGTTTTGCCAGTGCAGTGCCTTTGCTGAATCAGGTTAATAATCTGCTGCTGGCGCGCGGGGCGAATCAGCCTGAAGATCCACGTCCAGATTCTGTCAGCCGTGGTGTGGTGTGCTGGCCTGGGGGGCAATCGCTTCCAGCCGGTGATAGCAACTGTCGTCGTCGTTTAGCCACCTGGCTACTGGATGGCAGCCAACCGCCCACGCTGTTATTACCTGAGCAGGAAGGGGTCAGTGGTATCCGTTTTCCAGTCTGGTTAGATGAGGCGGGAAAACGAGTGGCTGCGGATTGCGAACAGGCGCATGAACAAACGTTAATCGTCTGGCCTTTACCACTGGAATCCTGGCTACCACCTTCTGAACGCCGTACTGCGCGGCTACCGCCAGTTTCATCAATTTGTCCTCCGCTGGGACAGGACGCTTTGTTACCGCTCCAGTTGACAGGTGTGCGTGATGGCGCGATTGTGAAGCGCTTACCCGGTTCACCGGAGGTCTCAGTACCGGTGTATATCAGCGGTGGAGCAGGTGAGCGCTGGTGGTTTCTTAACGGCGAGCGACTGGAGGAGCGAGGACGCTCTCTTACCTTGCGGTTGGCGGTTAAAGGGGAATATCAGTTGCTGGTCATGGATGATGCCGGGCAGGTTACGGCGGTGAGATTTTCTTTGCAATAGATTCGTTTGATAGCGGTTGTTGCTAAAATTCATCTTATTTTAAAGAAATGTTACCTTCGTCAATAGTCAACCGCCGGGATGCTCTTTATAATCCGCGCCAGGTAAACCACAACAAAACATCTTTTTTCAGAGGTAATCATGGCTATTGAACGTACTTTTTCCATCATCAAACCAAATGCGGTGGCAAAAAACGTTATTGGGAACATCTTTGCGCGCTTTGAAGCTGCAGGGTTCAAAATTGTCGGTACTAAAATGCTGCACCTGACCGTTGAGCAGGCTCGTGGTTTCTATGCCGAGCACGACGGTAAGCCGTTCTTTGACGGTCTGGTTGAATTCATGACCTCTGGTCCAATTGTTGTTTCCGTGCTGGAAAGCGAGAACGCCGTTCAGCGTCATCGTGATCTGCTGGGCGCTACCAATCCGGCGAATGCGCTGGCGGGTACCCTGCGTGCGGACTACGCTGACAGTTTCACCGAGAACGGCACTCACGGTTCCGACTCGGTAGAATCTGCCGCGCGCGAAATCGCCTATTTCTTCGGTGAAGGCGAAGTGTGCGCTCGTACTCGTTAATTTAACGGGTTCGTTTACATATTATTTTCGCTAATGCTTCGTGCAAACGTGGCATCCCTGCGCCAGACTTTGTACAATGCAACGCCCCGGAAGAGCAGACCGCTTGCCGGGGCGTTTCTTTTTAACCCTCCACGGGCCATAACGTGTAACAACGAGGCCGGAAAATATTATGTCTGAATTAGTTAACACCTCTGAAGTCGCCATTGCTGCGGTTCCAAATAAAAATGGAAAAATTAACCTGCTGGATCTGAACCGTCAGCAGATGCGCGAATTCTTCAAAGAGATGGGCGAAAAGCCGTTTCGTGCCGATCAGGTCATGAAATGGATGTACCACTATTGCAGCGACAACTTTGATGATATGACTGACATCAATAAAGTGCTGCGTAACAAGCTGAAAGAAGTGGCTGAAATTCGTGCGCCTGAAGTTGTTGAAGAACAACGTTCGTCTGATGGCACCATCAAATGGGCCATCGCGGTTGGCGATCAGCGCGTTGAAACGGTCTACATCCCGGAAGATGACCGCGCTACCCTGTGTGTTTCTTCACAGGTTGGTTGTGCGTTAGAGTGCAAATTCTGCTCTACGGCTCAGCAGGGCTTTAACCGCAACCTGCGAGTATCGGAAATCATTGGTCAGGTCTGGCGCGCGGCGAAGATCGTCGGGGCGGTGAAAGCGACGGGCGTGCGCCCGATTACCAACGTAGTGATGATGGGCATGGGTGAACCGCTGCTCAATCTGACTAACGTGGTACCGGCAATGGAAATCATGCTTGATGACTTCGGTTTTGGCCTGTCAAAACGCCGCGTGACGCTGTCTACTTCAGGCGTTGTACCTGCGCTGGATAAGCTGGGTGATATGATTGACGTTGCACTGGCGATCTCTTTGCATGCGCCGAACGATGAAATTCGTGACGAGATTGTGCCGATCAACAAAAAATACAATATTGAAACGTTCCTGGGGGCTGTGCGTCGTTATCTGGAGAAATCCAATGCGAACCAGGGGCGCGTTACGATTGAGTATGTGATGTTGGATCACATCAACGATGGTACCGAACATGCCCATCAGCTTGCCGAATTGCTGAAAGATACGCCGTGTAAGATCAACCTGATCCCATGGAACCCGTTCCCTGGCGCGCCGTATGGCCGTAGCTCCAATAGCCGTATCGATCGTTTCTCCAAAGTGTTGATGAGCTATGGTTTCACGACCATTGTGCGTAAAACACGTGGTGACGACATTGATGCAGCCTGTGGTCAGCTGGCGGGTGATGTTATTGACCGCACCAAGCGTACTCTGCGTAAGCGTATGCAGGGTGAGTCTATCGATATCAAGACCGTTTGATGTTGAGCGCACTACGGTATAATTAATGTGCCGTAGTGCGATATAAGTACATGAGGTTCTTTGTTGTCGCTGCCTCGACAATAATAACGGTGCGTTTTTGTCGACTTTAAGGCAGTATGTAGCGGCGCAACAAGAGTTTAGCCCTCAGGTTTACGCTGTTTTGTCATTGATAGTCAGACCGTTTTATACTGTCAGACTAAGGTTAACTGACCAGATGTTTCGCGGTGTGGGTGAGCATTGTGACTCACCGGCATCAGAACCCCAATTTACGCAGCTGTAGCGAATGAATACTGAAGCCACGCACGACAAAAATGAAGCACTAACCACCGGCGTTCGTCTGCGCAATGCCCGTGAACAACTCGGATTCAGCCAGCAGGCAGTCGCGGAGCGACTTTGCCTGAAGGTTTCCACGGTACGTGATATTGAAGAAGATAAGGCGCCAGCCGATCTTGCTTCAACATTCCTGCGTGGATATATCCGTTCCTATGCGCGTCTGGTGCATATTCCTGAAGAAGAACTGTTGCCAGGGCTGGAAAAACAGGCTCCGATTCGCCCAGCCAAAGTTGCCCCGATGCAAAGCTTTTCGCTGGGTAAACGTCGTAAAAAACGTGACGGCTGGTTAATGACCTTTACCTGGCTGGTGCTGTTCGTCGTTGTAGGACTGACAGGTGCCTGGTGGTGGCAGAACCATAAAGCGCAGCAGGAAGAGATCACCACGATGGCCGATCAGTCTTCTGCTGAGTTGAATGCCGGTAAAGATAATGCACAAAGCGTGCCGCTGGATACCAGCGCAGCAGCAAGCCAGGATAATACCCCGGTTCAGGAAGAGAGTGCAGTAGCCGGTTCAGCGCAAACGCCTGATGCTGCTACGACACCAGCACCTGCTACAGATGCTTCGCAAAATGCTGTTGTGGCACCTTCTCAGGCGAATGTTGATACTGCGACCACAGCCCCTGCTGCGCCAGATACAGCTGCGCCGTTGCCTACTGATCAGGCGGGTGTCACAACACCTGCTGCTGATGCTAATGCCCTGGTAATGAACTTTACCGCCGACTGCTGGCTGGAAGTTACGGACGCGACCGGTAAAAAACTGTTTAGCGGCATGCAGCGTAAAGATGGCAATTTAAATCTTACTGGCCAGGCACCGTACAAACTGAAAATTGGTGCTCCGGCAGCAGTGCAGATTCAGTATCAGGGTAAACCTGTCGACCTGAGTCGTTTTATCAGAACTAACCAGGTTGCGCGTCTGACCGTTAATGCCGAACAATCACCGGCTCAGTAACAGACGGCAATGCGGGAGATTTTTTAATGCATAACCAGGCTCCAATTCAACGTAGAAAATCGACACGCATTTACGTTGGGAATGTGCCGATTGGCGATGGCGCACCCATCGCCGTACAGTCTATGACGAACACACGCACCACTGATGTGGCGGCGACGGTCAATCAAATCAAAGCGCTGGAACGCGTAGGCGCTGACATTGTTCGTGTCTCAGTACCGACAATGGATGCCGCCGAAGCGTTCAAGCTCATCAAACAGCAGGTATCTGTCCCGCTGGTTGCCGATATTCACTTCGACTATCGCATTGCGCTGAAGGTGGCGGAATACGGCGTCGATTGCTTGCGTATCAACCCTGGCAATATTGGTAACGAAGAGCGTATCCGCATGGTGGTGGATTGCGCTCGTGATAAAAATATTCCTATCCGTATTGGCGTAAATGCCGGATCGCTGGAAAAAGATCTACAGGAAAAATACGGCGAACCTACGCCGCAGGCGTTGCTGGAATCAGCTATGCGTCATGTGGATCATCTCGATCGTCTGAACTTCGACCAGTTCAAGGTCAGCGTTAAAGCTTCGGACGTTTTCCTCGCGGTAGAATCCTATCGTCTGCTGGCGAAACAGATCGATCAGCCGTTGCATCTTGGGATCACCGAAGCCGGTGGCGCGCGCAGTGGTTCGGTTAAATCTGCGATCGGACTTGGATTGTTGTTGTCCGAAGGGATCGGCGACACGCTGCGAGTCTCTCTGGCAGCCGATCCGGTCGAAGAGATCAAAGTGGGATTCGATATTCTGAAATCGCTGCGCATCCGCGCGCGCGGGATCAACTTTATCGCCTGTCCAACCTGTTCCCGTCAGGAATTTGACGTCATTGGTACGGTTAACGCGCTGGAGCAACGTCTGGAAGATATCATCACGCCAATGGATGTTTCGATTATCGGTTGTGTGGTAAATGGACCTGGTGAAGCACTGGTTTCGACGCTGGGCGTGACCGGCGGCAACAAGAAAAGCGGCCTGTATGAAGACGGCGTGCGTAAGGATCGTATCGATAACGACGATATGATTACGCAGCTTGAAGCCCGCATTCGTGCCAAAGCCTGCATTCTGGATGAAACGCGTCGAATTGATGTGCAGCAGGTTGAAAAATAATAACGTGATGGGAAGCGGCGTGCTTCCCGTGTATGATTGAACCCGCATGGCGCCCGTAGTATTCGGGTTAGCGTTGAGGGTTCATTTTTATATTCATAAAGAGAATAAACGTGGCAAAAAACATTCAAGCCATTCGCGGCATGAACGATTATCTGCCTGGCGAAACCGCCATCTGGCAGCGCATTGAAGGCACACTCAAAAACGTGCTCGGTAGCTACGGTTACAGTGAAATCCGCTTGCCGATTGTAGAGCAGACCCCGTTATTCAAACGCGCGATCGGTGAAGTTACCGACGTGGTTGAAAAAGAGATGTATACCTTTGAGGACCGTAATGGCGACAGCCTGACTCTGCGTCCTGAAGGAACCGCGGGCTGCGTACGCGCCGGCATCGAACATGGTCTCCTGTACAATCAGGAACAGCGTCTGTGGTACATCGGGCCGATGTTCCGTCACGAACGTCCGCAAAAAGGACGCTATCGCCAATTCCATCAGTTGGGTGTCGAAGTGTTTGGCCTGCAAGGTCCGGACATCGATGCAGAGCTGATTATGCTGACAGCTCGCTGGTGGCGCGCGCTGGGTATATCCGAGCATGTTAGCCTGGAGCTGAACTCTATCGGTTCACTCGAAGCGCGTGCAAATTACCGCGATGCACTGGTGGCCTACCTGGAGCAGCATAAAGAAAAGCTGGACGAAGACTGTAAGCGTCGCATGTATACCAATCCGCTGCGCGTGCTGGACTCTAAAAACCCTGAAGTACAGGCCCTGCTTAATGATGCTCCTGCACTGGGTGACTACCTGGATGACGACTCTCGCGAGCATTTCGCGGGTCTGTGCAAGCTGCTTGAATCTGCTGGAATTGCCTACACCGTTAACCAGCGCCTGGTTCGTGGCCTCGACTACTACAACCGCACCGTGTTTGAATGGGTAACCAGCAGCCTGGGTTCGCAGGGTACCGTGTGTGCGGGTGGACGTTATGATGGCCTGGTAGAGCAACTTGGCGGACGTGCGACTCCGGCAGTGGGTTTTGCCATGGGTCTGGAACGACTTGTTTTGTTAGTTCAGGCAGTTAATCCGGAATTTATTGCTTCCCCTGTTGTCGATATATACCTGGTCGCTTCGGGCGTGGATACACAGTCGGCGGCAATGACGCTGGCTGAACGTCTGCGTGATGAAGTTCCCGGTGTGAAACTGATGACCAACCACGGTGGCGGCAACTTTAAGAAACAGTTTGCCCGCGCCGATAAGTGGGGCGCCCGCGTTGCACTGGTACTGGGTGAGTCCGAGGTGGCTGACGGTACTGTTGTAGTGAAGGATTTGCGCTCTGGTGAGCAAACGGCAGTAGCGCAGGATAGCGTTGCCACGCATTTGCGCACTTTACTGGGCTAAGGAGAAGGACAGCGTGGAAATTTACGAGAACGAAAACGACCAGGTTGATGCGGTTAAACGCTTCTTTGCTGAAAACGGCAAAGCACTGGCTGTTGGGGTAATTTTAGGGGTTGGCGCGCTGGTCGGCTGGCGTTACTGGACCAGCCATCAGACGGAGTCCGCACGCTCTGCTTCTCTGGCATATCAAAATACGGTGACTGCGGTAAGCGCAGGTAAACCGGATAGTATTCCTGCAGCAGAGAAATTTGCCGCGGAGAACAAAAATACATACGGCGCGTTAGCTTCAATGGAACTTGCGCAGCAGTTTGTTGACCAAAATGAACTTGAGAAAGCCGCTACCCAGTTGCAACAAGGACTGGCGGCCACCAGCGATGAGAATCTCAAAGCGGTGATTAATCTGCGTCTTGCACGCGTGCAGGTTCAGCTTAAACAAGCCGATACTGCGCTGAAAACACTCGATGCTGTTAAAGGCGAAGGGTGGGTGGCTATCGTGGCCGATCTGCGTGGTGAAGCGTTGCTGAGCAAAGGCGATAAACAAGGTGCGCGTAGCGCATGGGAAGCTGGCGTGAAAAGCGATGCCTCTCCTGCTCTGAGCGAAATGATGCAGATGAAAATCAATAATTTGTCCATCTGAGAGGGACCCGATGCAATTGCGTAAATTACTTCTGCCAGGGCTGCTTTCCGTTACCCTATTGAGCGGCTGTTCACTGTTTAGTGGCGAAGAAGATGTCGTTAAGATGTCCCCATTACCGGTGGTCGAAAATCAGTTTACTCCGTCTACAGCCTGGAGTACCTCTGTAGGCAACGGTATTGGTGATTTCTATTCTAATCTTCATCCTGCGCTGGCGGATGACGTCGTTTATGCTGCCGATCGTACTGGTGTAGTTAAAGCATTGAACGCGGCCGATGGTAAAGAAGTCTGGTCCGTCAATCTGGCGGAGAAAGACGGCTGGTTCTCCAGAACGTCAGCACAGCTTTCCGGTGGTGTGACGGTATCCGGTGGTCATGTTTATATCGGTAGCGAAAAAGCACAGGTTTACGCATTGAATACCAGCGATGGTACTACGGCGTGGCAGACGAAAGTCGCCGGTGAAGCCCTGTCTCGTCCGGTTGTCAGCGATGGCGTGGTGCTGATTCATACCAGTAATGGTCAGCTACAGGCGTTAAATGAAGCGGATGGTGCCATTAAATGGACCGTTAACCTGGACATGCCTTCCCTTTCTTTACGCGGCGAGTCAGCCCCAGCAACCGCTTTTGGCGCAGCCATTGTGGGTGGGGATAACGGTCGTGTGAGTGCCGTGCTGATGCAGCAAGGTCAGATGATTTGGCAGCAGCGTATTTCTCAGGCAACGGGTCCAACTGAAATCGATCGTCTGAGTGACGTTGATACCACGCCGGTTATCGTCAATGGCGTTGTTTACGCCCTGGCTTATAATGGTAACCTGACGGCGCTTGATCTGCGCAGCGGTCAGATTATGTGGAAACGCGAACTGGGGTCAGTGAATGACTTCATCGTTGATGGAAACCGTATCTATCTGGTTGATCAGAATGACCGCGTGCTGGCGTTAACTACTGACGGCGGCGTAACGCTGTGGACGCAAAGCGATCTGCTGCACCGTCTGCTGACGTCTCCGGTGCTGTACAATGGCAACTTAGTCGTGGGTGATAGCGAAGGCTATCTGCACTGGATTAACGTTGATGACGGTCGTTTTGTGGCCCAGCAGAAAGTTGATAGCTCAGGCTTCCTGACCGAACCTGTTTCGGCTGATGGTAAACTGCTCATCCAGGCGAAAGACGGTACGCTGTATTCCATTACGCGTTAATCGTCCCGGCCGCTCGCTTTGAAAAACGGCTCCTGGTGCAGGGGCCGTTTTACTGTTTTTAACAACGGCGCAAAAATGCGTCCGTTGTCTGATGATTTTTTAAATGAGGCTTTAAACATGGTACCTGTGGTCGCGCTTGTCGGGCGCCCTAACGTTGGCAAATCCACGTTATTTAACCGTCTAACTCGCACCCGAGATGCGCTGGTTGCGGATTTCCCGGGTCTGACTCGTGACCGTAAGTACGGTCGTGCGGAAATTGAAGGCCGCGAGTTTATCTGTATTGATACCGGCGGTATTGACGGCACTGAAGACGGTGTCGAAACCCGAATGGCTGAACAGTCATTGTTAGCCATTGAAGAAGCTGACGTTGTGCTGTTCATGGTGGATGCTCGTGCTGGACTGATGCCGGCAGACGAAGCCATTGCCAAACATCTGCGTTCCCGCCAGAAACCCACTTTCCTCGTCGCCAATAAGACTGACGGGCTCGATCCGGACCAGGCGGTTGTCGATTTCTATTCGCTGGGCCTGGGTGAAATCCACCCGATCGCGGCTTCCCATGGTCGTGGTGTTCTCAGTCTGCTGGAACATGTTCTGCTGCCGTGGATGGATGACGTAGCTCCTCAGGAAGAAGTCGATGAAGATGCGGAGTACTGGGCAAAACTCGAAGCTGAAGAAAACGGTGAAGAGGAGCCAGAAGATGATTTCAACCCGCAAGATTTGCCGATTAAACTGGCGATTGTTGGCCGTCCTAACGTAGGTAAGTCCACACTTACTAACCGTATTCTGGGCGAAGACCGCGTTGTGGTTTACGACATGCCGGGAACGACGCGCGACAGTATTTATATCCCGATGGAACGTGATGGTCGTGAATATGTGCTGATTGACACCGCGGGTGTTCGTAAGCGCGGTAAAATTACTGAAGCGGTAGAAAAGTTCTCCGTTATCAAGACGCTGCAGGCGATTGAAGACGCCAACGTAGTGATGTTGGTGATTGACGCACGCGAAGGTATCTCTGACCAGGACTTGTCGCTGCTCGGCTTTATCCTCAATAGTGGGCGCTCACTTGTCATTGTCGTCAACAAATGGGACGGCCTGACGCAGGAAGTGAAAGAGCAGGTAAAAGAGACGCTGGACTTCCGTCTGGGTTTTATCGATTTTGCGCGCGTACACTTCATCTCTGCGCTACACGGTAGCGGTGTGGGTAACCTGTTTGAATCCGTACGTGAAGCGTATGACAGCTCAACGCGTCGCGTCAGTACCGCAATGCTGACTCGCATCATGACCATGGCGGCAGAAGATCATCAGCCACCTCTGGTACGTGGACGTCGTGTGAAGCTGAAATATGCTCACGCCGGTGGTTATAACCCGCCGATTGTGGTGATTCATGGCAACCAGGTGAAAGATCTGCCAGATTCTTACAAACGCTATCTGATGAACTACTTCCGTAAGTCACTGGAAGTGATGGGGACGCCGATCCGTATTCAGTTCAAAGAAGGGGAAAACCCGTTTGCGAACAAACGTAATACACTGACCCCAACCCAGATGCGTAAACGTAAGCGTTTGATTAAGCACATTAAGAAAAGCAAATAATATTTGCTGAGTTCGAAAAAACCGCGCTCGTCGCGGTTTTTTTTTGTTTTTTTAAAGCGTATTTTTGTCTACGCGATGTCAAACACTATTCTTCATTCGCCAAGTTTAAATCTAAGAAAGTAGACAATTGTCGAATTTTCATCTTAAAGTCCTGGGGTTGGTACTAGACAAAACTAGCATCAGGTTATCAAATGGTTAAATTATTCTTCACCGCATGTAAAAAATCGGCCAGATAAGTAACTGGCTGGCGTACATCGCGGTGTTTATAAGCACAACGACATACCTTTTCGGGAGAATTATGCAATCCTCTGTTAATCAAAAAGAAAGCCGAACGTTCCTCGGTCATCCTTATCCGCTCGGCTCACTGTTCTTCACTGAGATGTGGGAACGTTTTTCGTTTTACGGTATTCGTCCGCTACTGATCCTGTTTATGGCCGCCACCGTTTATGATGGCGGCATGGGGCTGGCACGTGAAAATGCCTCAGCGATTGTCGGTATCTTTGCCGGCACCATGTATCTCGCCGCGTTGCCTGGCGGGTGGCTGGCGGACAACTGGCTCGGTCAGCAGAAAGCAGTCTGGTATGGTTCTATCCTGATTGCGCTTGGCCACCTGTCGATTGCGCTCTCAGCCGTAATGGGTGACAACCTGTTCTTTATCGGCCTGATGTTCATCGTGCTCGGCTCCGGCCTGTTCAAGACCTGTATCTCTGTTATGGTCGGTACGCTGTACAAAAAAGGCGATGCGCGACGTGACGGCGGTTTTTCACTGTTCTACATGGGCATCAACATAGGCTCCTTCATTGCTCCATTGATCTCCGGCTGGCTGATTAAAAGCCATGGCTGGCACTGGGGCTTTGGTATTGGCGGGATAGGGATGCTGGTAGCATTGCTCATCTTCCGTATCTTTGCTGTGCCAGCAATGACACGTTACGACAGTGAAGTCGGACTGGATTCCACCTGGAACAGTCCGGTGGTGAAGAGAAAAGGTGTGGGCGCGTGGTTGCTGGCACTGGCAGCAGGTGTGGCAATTGTTGTTACGTTGATCGCCCAGGGCGTGATTGTGATTAACCCGGTCGCAGTAGCCAGCATGCTGGTGTACGTGATTGCGGCATCCGTTGCCCTCTACTTTATCTACCTGTTCTTCTTTGCCGGATTGAACCGTAAAGAGCGTGCCAGACTGCTGGTTTGCTTTATTCTGCTGATTTCTGCTGCATTCTTCTGGTCGGCGTTCGAGCAAAAGCCAACCTCATTCAACCTGTTCGCCAACGACTACACTAACCGTATGATTGGCGATTTTGAAATCCCGGCAGTCTGGTTCCAGTCGATCAATGCGCTGTTTATCATCCTGCTGGCACCCGTGTTCAGCTGGGCGTGGCCGAAGCTGGCCAGCATGAACATTCGCCCGAGCAGTATCACCAAATTCGTTATTGGCATTCTCTGTGCTGCGGCGGGCTTTGGTCTGATGATGATGGCGGCGGAAAACGTGCTGAGTAACGGCGGTGCGGGCGTTTCACCTTTCTGGCTGGTGGGCAGTATCCTGATGCTGACTCTCGGCGAACTGTGCCTGAGTCCGATTGGTCTGGCTACTATGACGCTGCTGGCACCAGAAAGAATGCGTGGTCAGATGATGGGACTGTGGTTCTGCGCCAGTGCGCTGGGTAACCTGGCGGCGGGCCTGATTGGTGGTCACGTGAAGGCCGATCAGCTAGATATGCTGCCGGATCTGTTTGCGCGCTGCTCCATTGCGCTGCTTATCTGTGCCGCAGTACTGATTGTTCTCATTGTTCCGGTACGCCGCATGCTGGAGAATGTGCAGACTAAACCGGCAACCAACACCTGATAAAACCTCAACTTTGTCGGGGCAGGTGTTATGCCCCGGCAATTCAATCGATGAGGTGAGTACATGCTGTTAGGGTTTGTTGGGCTTGGCGCAGTGGTTGAAACGGCATATTTGCCCGCAATACGAAACCTCTTCGGGAATTCAGCCAGTTGTCTCGGATTTGATCTGCAACCTGTAAAGCAGCCAGAAGGTGTGACACGTTGCTCGTCACTCGCTGAACTTTTAACCCAGCCTCTTGATACGTTGTTTGTCACGACCGCATCCCTTCACCATCTTGACGTTCTTGAACTGGCGCTGGCCTCACCCATATCACGCATAGTGGTCGAAAAACCGATTGTCGCTACGCTTCCTCAAATAGAAAAACTGAAAACGTTACTTGCGGTGCCCGGCGTCGCGTCTCGTGTGTTGGCGCTCGATCACTGGATGGCACGCACCGGCGCGATGCAACTGGCATTGGGGAAACTCGATCCGCAGTGGCGCGGTGATAACCGCCCGCAGGCTCTTATCTCTCGTTTTTCCGACATCGTCAGAATCGAAGGTTTTTTGCAGGAGCCGAGTGGATTTAACGCAACAGGGGAGCCAATAGCGCTCAACTTTGCTACTGGTGAGCCGGATACACGCGAACTTCGCCATCCGGATGGCGTGATACTGGATATTGGTACGCATGTGCTGGCGATGCTGCGTGAAACAGTGCGTTACCTGGGGGGAAATGACGACATCACGTTGCAAGTTATGAAGGCCAAAGACCGTCCTGGACGTGATATCAGCCTGGGCGATCTGCACACCGCAGAGGGAGAGGCTCATATCCAGGGGCAAATTAGCGGTATTGCGCTGGATATCTGGCTAAACAAATACGCGGGTCCGGCTGGTGGACAAAAAGGTTTGCGACTTCATTTAAGTGATGGACGAATCATCAGCTATGACCGACGTGGCGCAGAAGATGTACTTGAACTTATTGATGGTGACACTGTGCTGCGCTGGAGTCTTCCAGGTACGATTTACGCTCATTGCCTGGCAGAGCACATTCTGGGGGCGCAAAGTCTGTTTGAACGCAGCCCGCAAGAGGTGGGGCACACGACACAACGCAGGCTTGAAGAAGTCGAGCACTTGCTAACGTTGCAGCAACAGTTGCGTGGGCCACATTAAGTGTATCGTGTTAATATCAAAGCAATAATGAATTCCCTGTAAGGAGTCTCCATGTCGATTAACTGCCCGGATTGTCATGCTCAACTGGAACCACAAAACGGTGTGGCACACTGTGAGCGCTGCAATAAAGATGTCCAACTGGAGGCGCATTGCCCGGAGTGCCATCAGCCACTCCAGGTACTAAAAGCCTGCGGTGCAGTGGATTATTTTTGCCAGAATGGCCATGGGCTCATCTCTAAAAAACGTGTGGAGTTTATTGCACGTTGACTGAATGATTTTAATCAGATGTCATTATGTCCCGAAATATTCATTTTATGAATATTTCGGGACAAGGATGAATATAATCTTAAAAAACGTGTTTAGTTATTTTTAAGAATTAATTTAGGTTTTCTGAAGTGCATGTTTTCGTAGTTCCATAATATAATATTAATGAGGCTGATTAATTTCATATTAATAATGGAAGCCTTAATTCATAGGGATATATTATGGTGCAATGGATGCGCTTTATTATTTTTATGCTCATTTCTGGTGCGGCATATGCAGTACCGGAGACATCTGCGAACAAGGGTGAGTCCTCTTCTGATAATTCATTTCCCGATTTGGCAAGTGAATCCACGCAGGAAGAACAAGAACACAAAAAAAGTTCACTTAAAGAGCAAAGTGCCGACTATGTCATGGGGTCTGCGACACAGGGATTTACGAACCTTACTCCTGAAGCGCTGGAGTCGCAGGCCAGAAGCTATCTGCAAGGGCAGATAACCTCAACGGCTCAATCCTCTCTTGAGGGGCTGATGTCTCCTTATGGTAAGGTGCGAACCAATTTGTCTGTTGGAGAAGGCGGTGATCTGGACGGTTCTTCAATCGATTATTTCGTTCCCTGGTATGAGACCCGGCGTACTGTTTATTTCAGTCAATTTTCAACCCAGCGAAAAGATGATCGTACTATTGGAAATATGGGGTTTGGTGTAAGACATGATTTAAATGAATGGCTGCTGGGTGCAAATATATTTTATGATTATGATTTTACCCGTGGGCATCGTCGACTTGGTTTAGGCGCAGAAGCATGGGCAGATTATTTAAAACTCTCCGGAAATTATTATCACCCGCTTTCAGACTGGAAAGATTCTGAAGATTTGGATTTCTATGAAGAGCGACCGGCGCGTGGCTGGGATGTTCGCGCAGAAGCCTGGCTGCCCGCGTATCCTCAGTTTGGCGGCAATATTATTTATGAGCAGTACTACGGTAATGAAGTTGCCCTTTTCGGGAGCGACAATTTAGAAAAGGATCCTCAGGCTATTACGCTGGGCCTGAACTATCAACCTGTTCCATTACTGACCATCAGTACGGATTACAAAGCCGGTACGGGTGACAACAACGATCTCGCCATCAATGCTGCACTGAGCTACCAGTTCGGCGTGCCTCTAAAAGATCAACTCAATGCAGACAATGTAAAAGCATCGCATTCGCTAAAGGGGAGCCGTCATGATTTTGTCGAACGTAACAATTTTATTGTGCTGGAATATCGTGAGAAAGCACCACTAGACGTCACGTTATGGCTGAAAGCTGATGCAACTAATGCGCATCCGGAGTGTGTGATTAAGGATTCCCCGGAAGAGGCCATCGGGCTGGAGAAATGCAAATGGACGATCAACGCGCTTATTAACCATCACTACAAAATCATAGCTGCATCCTGGCAAGCGAAAAACAACGCCGCGCGTACGTTGGTTATGCCAGTCATTAAAGAAGAGGCGATCACCGAAGGTAACAATAACCACTGGAATTTGACGCTGCCTGCCTGGCAGTACAGTTCTGACGAAGCGGAACAGCAGAGGATCAATACCTGGCGAGTACGGTTGACGCTGGAAGATGAAAAGGGCAACCGACAAAACTCCGGCGTGGTTGACATAACCGTTCAACAGGATCGCAAAATCGAACTTATCGTCAATAACATTTCCAGCGTACCGGATGAGAACAATCACAACCATGATGCCCGTGCTCAGGCAGATGGTGTCGATGGCGTAGTGGTTGATCTTGACGTTACCGACAGTTTTGGTGATGGCACTGACAGCAAGGGGAATCCTTTGCCGGATGATAACCTTAGTCCGGAACTGTATGACGCGAACGATAAAAAAATCAGCCTGGCGAAGAAATCCTGTCCAGGTGAAACGCCCTGTGTATTTATTGCGGCACAAGATAAAGAGAAAGGTACTCTCACGCTGGCCAGTACGCTGGCGGGTACTTTCCGCTGGAAAGTTAAAGCACAGCCTTACAACGACAGTAACTATATCAATGTGACGTTTTTTGATGCCGGCTCAGGGGAATTAAATGCGCTTATTTATCGGATTGGCGCGGCTAAACCTGTGAATTTAATCGGCAGTAAAGAGCCTCTTCTTCTCGATAGTACCTACCGTTTTATTCTTTGGCGCGATGCCAACAAAGATAGTCACTTCCAGCAGTCAGAAAAATTAAGCGACAACGAAATGGCGCAATATGACTACCGTTGGCAATTCACCGGACAGAGCGCGCATGGTGAAACGGGAGCCCAGGCTAATACCGATAATAAAGATATGGTTATTCCTGCCAGCAATCGAGAGGCAGCACAGATGTTTGGTGCGGAGGCCGGTGATGGGGTGCAAGGCTATGGGCTGCGCGTCATGTATCGCAAGAGATGAAATGGGCGTAATGGCCGATCGGCCAGCAGCTGAAGTTTAACTAAGGAGAGTAAATATGCAGCAGGAAACAAAACAGCATTTGACCAAAGTCGCGCTGGCATTGGCTTTAGCGGGTTATTGTGCAGTGCCAGCGATAGCGGCAGATGGGCAACTGAAAGCCGGGCAATGGCAGTCAGTAACAGAGAATACCGGGAGCATTCAAGGGACGGTGCCGTGGATCACCCGAAGCGCGACAGATATTGCCGATACTGATAAAGCGCATGTCACTGTTACTGTTGATCGCGGCAGTCGTACAGTCAGCTCTGAAGGTGACAGGCAGTTCCATGTCGGCGACAAAGTGACGATAAACTGGGCCATTGGCGATGAGCAGGGTGACCTGGATAACAATAACACGGCGACAAAAGCAACCGTGCAGTGGATGAGTTACAGCGATCAGTCTGGTGCAGATCCTCAGGAGATCGGTTCGAAAGGCAGCGATAGCTACACGATTGTAGACGCGGATGCAGATCGCTATATCGGTATCAAAATAACACCGACAACAACCACCGGCGATCCTAATGTGGCACAGGAGATTTTGCTGAACGATTTGTCAGCCAATACGGGGGGGGGATCGGACAGCGATGATATCCCAGAGGGCCCGGTATTTGATGATGCAGTGCATGCTGTTATCTATGAAACCGGCTCAACCACCAACCTGCTTGGCACAACCACCAAACTTAAAACCAATACCACCTATAAGGTCCTGCTGTGGAAAGATAAAGCGGGGGGAACACCTGATAAATACGATACGGGCGAAGAGGTTACCAACCAGTATAACTATCGCTGGCGGTTCACCGGCACCAGCTTGCAGTTGGGTACAGCGGGTGGGTTGGTCAATCCTGGCAACAACAACCAGGATCTGGTTATTCCGCTTACCAATGCCGAAGCGAAGGCAGCTTTCGATTATACCGGAGATGGCATCACCATTGGCAACGACGGTGTTCAGGGCTACGGTTTGTCTATCGATTTCCAGCGCAAGTAACATCAATAAATGTCATCCCTTATGGGATGGCATTTTCCATACGTTTTGCTTAGCGAAAGCCTCTAATCAAAACGTATTGAAAAAAGATGATGAAAAGGTGGTTTTTACTCATGGATGGGTATCAGAAGCTTGCTAAATGGATGATTTTTTTGTTGCTTACTCCTGCGGTGATATTCCCTGCACAGGCGGCGTTAAAAGGAGGGCAATGGATACAACCAGGGATTTCAACCGGGGTGATCAACGGCACCAGCCCCTTTGCCGATAGTGCCAGCGTGCCGGTCTATCAGGGCAGCGTCCAACTTGATCCCACCACAGAGCACGCGGTCGCTTTTGATGCAATGCCCAGGGACTTTAGCGTGGATGCAACAGCTACCAGTATGGTGCTTATTAACCCGCGCGATACGGAGGGCGACATCTTCGGTAGTCCACCCATACTACGTTGGGCAAATCAGACTCTGCCCGCTGTTTCACTGGTCTGGACTGAAGCCGCTACGCCGGATGTACCGCTCAACCCGCAACCCCGGCCGGATCGTTCCTTCTGCGCACAAAATCTGGCAGGACATAAACTGGCAGCGATCCCACAGTTTGATCCGAATGAAAGCTTACCCTCGCTGGATCTGTTCACGTTGACCGGTACACCAAATCAAGGTCCGGTTGTACTCAGCGAAAAGCTGGTGACGTTGAATATTGCGCCAGCGCAGGGCGATCTGGTTACCGTGAACGTTGCTGGCTATGACGACACGCTTAACGCTGCGAAAGCCAAAGTCGGTGATGCCATTACGTTGATCGTCACCACGAAAGATTGCCAGGGAAATCCCGCGGGCAATATTCCATTTATCATCAAGCGCGGTGATGCAAAAAACCGTCAGGGTGTGGTGAACAATGCCGGGCCGGTAATGCTGGAGACCACGGAGCTGACCACCTCCGCGACGGAATATCATGGCACTACCAATGCCAGTGGTGTGGCGATGGTGAAGGTGACGCAGCAGAATGGTCCGGGGGTTAAAACATCTCTGACTGTCCATTTGCCGGGGATCGCACAGACCAGCGAAACAGCAGTGATCTTCACCGTCCTTACCAGCCCCGATGTATCGCAGGCTAACATGTGGGGCCATATGGAAGACACATTGACGGCGCAGCAGTACACCTTTACCCGCCCGAAACTGGCGGCTGAAGTGAGCAATGAAGACGGTACGGTTGAGGATCACAACGAAACCTGGTCGACATTTATCTGGAGCGGGGCTGATAAACACTGCGCTATTCTGCCAGGGATGCGCCAGTTCGGCGCGCTGGCAACGGTGGTTCCGACCTCCATTCAGGAAGTCGCAGGCTGGCCGATGCAGGGTAACTACTACTGGTCATCTCTGGCTGGTATGACCGGGCAGCATCATGCGGCAGACGTGTCTGACCGCAGCGAAGCGCAAAAGCCGGACAGCACAAAGTTCATCGTGAGCTGCGTGGATAAAACAGAGCCTGATGTCGAGCCGGAGCTTACGCTGACGCTGGAACAATATGATAAGAGTTTACAGGCGACGAAAGTGCAGGTGGGCGAACAGGTTGCCATGCGTCTGTCCATTACCGATAAGAAAGATAATAATCAGCCGCTGTCATACTACTACTTCTCGCTGCATCTGGATGATGGCGTCAACCGCAAGGGCGAAACCAGTCCGGACTGGGAGATTCACCCGGTACAGCTCACGGGCGACAGTAATTTGCGGAAGATGGACGAGCACAACTATGAGGGGATGACCGACGTCAATGGCCAGGCGACTGTGCTGCTGACGAACGCCGGTGGCGCTGGGGTAAAAACGCATATCACGGCGAAGATGCGCAGCAACTTTACCGCCACGGACGTAAAAGACGTGATCTTCACCGTCGTCACCAGCCCGGACAGCTCATATGCCCGAATGTGGGGACATATGAGCAATGGGATTATGGAAGCGGGTCATCTCTACAAACGCCCACGTTTGGTGGATGAAACGACTAACGAAGTCGGTTCGGTGCGTGAAAATAACGAGGACTGGGCGCTGTTTGATCAAGGCACCAGCATGGAGACAGAATGCGGTGCCGGACATATTCCTGAACAACGCTCTCTGGAAAGCTTATATGCAGATCACCAGGAAAACACCATCAGTACCGAACACGGCTGGCCGACGGCAAAGCAGGATTATCTGACGGCCGTGGCGCAACCTGACACGCATGTCTCCGTTGACCTGGGGAGCGGGGCGGTCGATTCCTATTCAGGGCTTAAGCCAAACTACCTCACCTGTTCTGCCGACGAGCTGATAGCGAAAGTGGTCGTCGATACCGACAAAGACACTGCGCCGGACTCAAAACTTGCCAAAGCGAAGGTCGGTGAAAAAATCACTATGACGGTGCATACCGTCAATGCTGCCAATAATGCGCCAGTCCCTAATGCTGCTTTTACGATTACCAAAGGAATGGGGCTTGATCGGGCTGGTCAGGCGTCAGGCTACACCGATCCGACCAGTGGTGTTATCACCGTGAACGGCACACAGTACGGTACCGGGGAGACATCAACAGTCTATTCCGGCTCCACAGATGCGCAGGGGATCGCTACGATAGAAATTGAACAGCCGCAGGGGGTGGGTTTAAGAACACCGCTTACCGTTATGCCGGTCAATTCCTCCCTGCCGAATACCGTTAATTACTCCGTCGTTTTTACCGTCCCAACCAGCCCGGATGTTTCCGGCGCGCAAATGTGGGGGCATATGGATGACACCATTCATGTCGGCTCCCTGACCTTTGAACGCCCGAAATTAGCCTCAGAAGTGGCAGGCGAGCAGAGTTCGCTAACCGAAAATAATGAAATCTGGGCGCGTGTTGCGCAGGCAGATATCGACGATATCTCTGCAGGCGGTTGCGAACCGAATAAGGTACCGGGCAGAACGCAGCTGGCCGCGCTATACGATGCCAACAGCAATAACGCCATTCAGGCCGTACACGGCTGGCCGACCCAACGCGAGGAATACTGGAGTAGCACACCAGCCGATAAAGTACCGCATCTCTACGCCACCTGGCTGAACAACGGCACGCTGGTAAATAACAACAGCTCACCCGTCTATATGAGCTGTCTGACCACCGCGAATCCCTCTGCTCAGAACATCACCCTGGAGGTGGTGGATCAGGCGCAGTGGAGTAGTTCACTGAACGCCGCGAAGCTTAAAAAGGGCGAAACGTTACAGGTGAAGGTGACGATAAAAGATGCGGCAGGCAATCCGATGCCGGATATGCCATTTACCCTTAATCGTGGCGATGGATATACCCGATCCAATGAAAAACACATTGCCGGTAGCGGTGACGGCATTGTTGCTCCGGTGGTGGTGGAAGGAACTTCGCTGAACGATGTTGCAACGCTCTACACCAGCATAACTGGCAATGATGGCAGCAAAATTCTTACTATTACCCGGCCAGACACCCACGGCACCAAAACGGCTATCACTGCTACGCTTTACTCTGATCCGACCAAAAAAGCCTCCATAGATACTATTTTCACCGTGCCCACCAGCCCGGATACCAGTAAAGCGAAAATGTGGGGCCATATGCCGCAAACGTTAGTGGCAGACGGTATAACTTTTAAGCGCCCAATCTTATTTGCTGAACTTACGGGTAATCCCGGCAATAAACGTAAAGGGCCGGAGGAAGATAACGAAATCTGGGCGCTGTTTACCGAAGCGCAGGCGGAGAAGAGCAGCAATGGTGGCTGCGGGGCGGCATATATTCCCAATGTGGATTCGCTGTCAGGTTTATCAGGTAGCTGGAGAGGGCATGAGGTTGATGGCTGGCCTGTCCTGAAAAGCTATGGCTCCAGCTCGGCGAATCCCGCAAATTCAGGGGATCGTCGATACAAAAGTGTCCAGCTCAGTAATGCAACCAGTACCGTCCTGTCTGCAAGTGACATGAGGTATATGACCTGCCAGACCACCGCTAATTTGATGGTGGCAAAGGTTGAGCTGACTTCGAGTGATGCGGTTAAAATTGACGGCTACGATGTGGTTAAAGTCAAAACCGATGAACCAGACAACCATGAGCGCGCAGTCTTTAAGGTGACCACGCGTGACAGTAAGGGCAACCTTTTGGGAAATGCGCCCTTCATGATTAATCATGGCGTAGCGGTAAACCGCCAGGGCGTTGAATGGCATGATTATCAGTCAGTGCTTATCTGGGTCACAGATAATGCCAGTCAGATCGTTGGATTGTTGACCGACGATAATTTTTACGGTGTTTCCGGCCCCGACGGTACCGTCATGCTGGACGTTTACCAGACTGGCAGGGGGCAGGGTGTCAGAATACCACTGCAGGCGACACTGGATGATGGAAGTGCTGCATCGCAAACACTAAGCGCCGTTTTTACCACGCTCACAAGCCCGGACACCCCAAAAGCGAACTTCTGGGGTCATATGCCGGAAACGTTCACCAGTAGCGCTGGCGTGAAGTTCCGACGTCCGCAGCTTAAAGCTGAACTGTCGGGGGCATCCTTTATCACTATTAATCGTGAGGATTGGGCGAAGCCGTCGGGAGTCGATAAATCAGACAGCAGCCAGTCAGGGTGTAGCGAGGAGTATCAGCCGCTGCGCAGTGAACTACAGGTTTTGTATAACGATCACCCGAACTCGAAGATAGAAACTGACCTGGGGTTACCGCTTTTCACAGGCGCTAACTGGTGGGCGTATGACCAGATGCAATCGGGAAGTAAATGGGATAACCAGTCTATCAGTTTCATTGACGGTAAGTGGCGGCGGGATATCAGTACGACAATCACAAACCTGATTCTTTGTCTGGTGGATCCACATCCTAAAGCGGAAATGATTGAACTGACCTCGACGGCGTTTGATACAGGTACTCAGGCTGCGAAAGCGAAAAAAGGAGACGCTCTGCCTGTCACCGTGACGGTGAAAGATAGTGCCGGGAAAACGGTGCCAAATGTCGCCTTTACTCTGACGCGTGGTGATGCCTTGCCCCGAAATGTGGGAGAAACGCTGTACGGCGACGTAGATGCGATGGACGATCTCACCGTTCAGCCGCCATCCGGTGCTGCGGTTACACTTGCCGACAGCGGTAACTCAGTAAAAGGTACTACCGGAGCAGACGGTACGGCGACCTTTACGATTAAGCAGAACAATACGCCGGGGTATAAAACGACGCTGAAAGTTACGCTCGATAATAACGCCAGTATTAACGCGACGCTGGACGCCATTTTTACCGTGGTCACCAGCCCGAACGTAGCGTCGGCAAATTTCTGGGGACACATGCCGGATACGGTTACAGTAAATGGCAAACAGTTGCATCGGCCATTACTGACCTCTGAAATGCGCTCAGGCTTTACCGCACCGCTCAGCCTGAATCTGGATAATGAGCACTGGGTGCTGGCCTATACCCACAATACCGGTCAGTACGATTTGGCTGCGCAATGTGGCAGCTTGAGCGATGCACCTGATATCAACGACTTGAACGCCTTGCACAACCAGATGAGTAGCACTGGCTGGCCAACAACGCCGAGCTATCTCTATTTATCTAATACGACGAGTTCGAGTTACTTCTGTGGATACAATGAATCCAACGGGACGGAGAACTGCATTGTTCATCCGGCAACGGACAAAGGTTTCGCCACCTGCATACAGTAACGTTTACGGTCAGTGAATTTAGCTTACTTTGCGCGAACGTGGTTTTTTGAGCGGGGTGATTTTTTTCACCTCGCTTTCCACCCAGCCATCGCTAAGGCGTGTTGTGAGCGTTTCGCCGGGTTTTACCTGCTTCGCTTTTGTCAGAGCCTTTCCGTCCGTTGCGGTAGTGACACTGTATCCTCGCGCCAGCGTTGCCAGTGGGCTGACGGCTTCCAGATGTGTTACCGCATTGCCAAAACGTTCGCGTGTTGCACTCATTTGTGCGCGGACGAGCTCTGCCAGACGATACTCGAGCTGTTGGATACGCGTCTGCCCGCGATGAATACGCGGCTGCGGGTTTTGCTGGTTCAGTCGCTGTGCCAGTCGCAGCTGTTGCTGACCGGCGCGTTTGAGTTGGTTTTCCAGCGCAAAACTCATGCGTTTTTGCAGGCGCTCCAGCGCGGTTTGCTGACGTGCCAGGCGTAGCTGAGGGTGTTGTTGCTGTAAGCGGTGATGAATCTGGGTAAAGCGACGACTGCGATTAGCGAGAAAATAATCCATTGCCATTTCCAGACGCTGCTGTGCGGACTGCACCTGGCGTAGTAATTCCTGCTGGTTGCGGCTTACCACTTCGGCGGCGGCTGACGGCGTTGGCGCACGCAGGTCACCAACAAAATCGGCGATGGTTACATCGGTTTCATGGCCGACGGCGCTAACTACCGGAATGCGGCTGGCAAAAATTGCCCGTGCTACACGTTCGTCGTTAAAGCTCCATAAATCTTCCAGCGAACCGCCGCCCCGGCCAACGATCAATACGTCGCACTCGCTACGCGCATTCGCCAGTTCAATGGCGCGAACGATTTGAGCAGGCGCTTCATCACCCTGAACGGCAGTCGGATAGATGATAACGGGCAGGGAAGGATCGCGTCGTTTCAACACGTGGAGAATATCGTGCAATGCGGCCCCGGTTTTCGAGGTGATCACGCCGACGCAATGGGCCGGAGAGGGCAGAGGTTGCTTATGCTGCTGATCGAACAGCCCTTCAGCCTGAAGTTTGGCTTTGAGTTGCTCATATTTTTGCTGTAACAAGCCTTCACCCGCAGGCTGCATGCTTTCAACAATAATCTGATAGTCGCCGCGCGGTTCATACAACGTAATGTTGGCGCGAACCAGCACCTGCTGTCCGTGCTGCGGGCGAAAGGTTACACGGCGGTTGCTGTTGCGGAACATCGCACAGCGTACCTGGGCACCATCGTCTTTTAAGGTGAAGTACCAGTGACCTGATGAGGGCTGGGTAAAGTTAGATATTTCGCCGCTGATCCATACCTGCCCCATTTCTTGCTCGAGCAGCAGACGCACCGTCTGGTTAAGGCGACTTACGGTAAAAATTGAAGAGGTCTGGGAGGATAACATGTGAGCGGGATCAAATTCTAAATCAGCAGGTTATTCAATCGATAGTAACCCGCCCACAGGGGATCGCAAGGTTTTTTTGCAAAAAAGTGTGGATGCAATCGGTTACGCTCTGTATAATGCCACGGCAATATTTATTAACCACTCTGGTCGAGATATTGCCCATGCTACGTATTGCCAAAGAAGCCCTGACGTTTGACGACGTCCTCCTCGTTCCCGCTCATTCCACCGTTCTGCCGAATACTGCTGATCTCAGCACGCAGCTGACGAAAACCATTCGTCTGAATATTCCTATGCTCTCCGCAGCCATGGATACCGTGACTGAAGCGCGCCTTGCAATTGCACTGGCACAGGAAGGCGGCATCGGTTTTATCCACAAAAACATGTCCATTGAGCGCCAGGCGGAAGAAGTTCGCCGTGTGAAGAAACATGAATCAGGCGTAGTGACTGATCCTCAGACTGTATTGCCAACCACAACTCTGCGCGAAGTGAAAGAACTGACTGAGCGTAACGGTTTTGCGGGCTACCCGGTTGTGACTGAAGATAACGAACTTGTCGGTATCATCACCGGTCGCGACGTGCGTTTTGTAACCGACCTCAACCAGCCAGTTAGTGTTTACATGACGCCGAAAGAGCGTCTGGTGACTGTGCGCGAAGGTGAAGCGCGTGATGTTGTATTTGCCAAAATGCACGAAAAACGCGTTGAGAAAGCGTTGGTTGTTGACGATGGTTTCCACCTGATTGGCATGATCACCGTAAAAGATTTCCAGAAAGCTGAGCGTAAACCTAACGCCTGTAAAGATGAGCATGGTCGTCTGCGTGTAGGTGCTGCAGTAGGTGCTGGCGCAGGTAACGAAGAGCGTGTTGACGCGCTGGTTGCCGCGGGCGTTGACGTTCTGCTGATTGACTCCTCTCACGGCCATTCTGAAGGTGTGTTGCAGCGTATTCGCGAAACGCGTGCCAAATACCCGAATCTGCAAATCATCGGCGGTAACGTAGCGACTGGCGCAGGTGCACGCGCCCTGGCAGAGGCTGGAGTAAGCGCAGTGAAGGTAGGGATCGGTCCTGGCTCTATCTGTACTACTCGTATTGTTACCGGCGTAGGTGTTCCGCAGATTACTGCGGTTTCTGACGCAGTTGAAGCGCTGGAAGGCACTGGTATTCCGGTTATCGCCGACGGTGGTATCCGTTTCTCTGGCGATATCGCCAAAGCTATCGCCGCTGGTGCTGCTGCTGTCATGGTTGGCTCCATGCTGGCAGGTACTGAAGAATCCCCGGGCGAGATTGAACTGTACCAGGGCCGTTCTTACAAATCTTACCGTGGTATGGGTTCTCTGGGGGCGATGTCCAAAGGGTCTTCCGACCGTTATTTCCAGAGCGATAACGCCGCTGACAAACTGGTTCCGGAAGGTATCGAAGGTCGCGTAGCCTATAAAGGCCGCCTGAAAGAGATCATCCACCAGCAGATGGGCGGCCTGCGCTCCTGTATGGGCCTGACCGGTTGTGGTACTATCGACGAGCTGCGCACTAAAGCAGAATTTGTACGCATCAGTGGTGCCGGTATTCAGGAAAGTCACGTTCACGATGTGACCATCACCAAAGAGTCCCCTAACTACCGCATGGGCTCCTGATATGTTTCCGCGCCTGGCTATATGCCAGGCGAATTTGTTTCACTTGCCTCGGAATTAGCGTCAATGACAGACAATATTCATAAACATCGCATTCTCATCCTGGATTTCGGATCGCAATACACTCAGTTGGTGGCTCGTCGCGTACGTGAACTGGGCGTCTACTGTGAACTGTGGGCATGGGATGTTACGGAAGCACAAATTCGCGAATTCAACCCAAGCGGTATTATTCTTTCTGGTGGGCCTGAGAGCACCACCGAAGACAACAGTCCGCGCGCGCCGCAGTACGTGTTCGAAGCTGGTGTACCGGTATTTGGTGTCTGTTACGGTATGCAGACCATGGCGATGCAGCTTGGCGGTCATGTAGAAAGCTCAACCGAGCGTGAGTTCGGCTATGCGCAGGTGGAAGTGAAGACCGACAGTGCCCTGATCCACGGCATCGAAGACTCCCTGACAGCAGACGGCAAACCGCTGCTGGACGTGTGGATGAGCCACGGCGATAAAGTGACGGCAATTCCTTCTGACTTCGTCACCGTTGCCAGCACTGAAACCTGTCCGTTCGCTATTATGGCAAACGAAGAAAAACGTTTTTACGGCGTGCAGTTCCACCCGGAAGTTACCCACACTCGTCAAGGCCTGCGTATGCTGGAGCGTTTTGTTCGCGACATCTGCCAGTGTGAAGCTCTGTGGACGCCGGCAAAAATCATTGATGACGCCGTTGCCCGTATTCGTGAGCAGGTTGGCGACGATAAAGTGATCCTCGGCCTGTCCGGCGGTGTTGACTCCTCCGTTACCGCAATGCTGTTGCACCGTGCAATCGGTAAGAACCTGACCTGCGTATTTGTTGATAACGGCCTGCTGCGCCTGAATGAAGCTGAGCAGGTGATGGACATGTTTGGTGACCACTTTGGTCTGAATATCGTTCACGTCCCGGCAGAAGAACGCTTCCTGAGCGCGCTGAAAGGCGAGAACGATCCAGAAGCTAAACGTAAAATCATCGGTCGCGTATTCGTCGAAGTGTTTGACGAAGAAGCCCTGCGTCTGGAAGACGTGAAGTGGCTGGCGCAGGGGACAATCTACCCTGACGTGATTGAATCTGCCGCTTCTGCAACCGGTAAAGCACACGTTATCAAATCTCACCACAACGTGGGCGGTTTGCCGAAAGAGATGAAAATGGGCCTCGTTGAACCGCTGAAAGAGCTGTTCAAAGACGAAGTGCGTAAGATTGGTCTGGAGCTGGGTCTGCCGTACGACATGCTGTACCGTCACCCGTTCCCGGGGCCAGGTCTGGGCGTGCGCGTACTGGGCGAAGTGAAGAAAGAGTACTGCGACCTGCTGCGTCGTGCGGATGCTATCTTCATTGAAGAGCTGCACAAAGCTGACCTGTACAACAAGGTAAGCCAGGCGTTCACTGTGTTCCTGCCGGTTCGTTCGGTTGGCGTTATGGGCGATGGCCGTAAGTACGACTGGGTTGTTTCCCTGCGTGCTGTTGAAACTATCGACTTTATGACCGCTCACTGGGCACACCTGCCGTATGATTTCTTAGGCCGTGTTTCCAACCGTATCATCAACGAAGTGAACGGTATTTCTCGCGTAGTGTATGACATTAGCGGTAAGCCGCCAGCTACGATTGAGTGGGAATAACACCTACTTTTACCTGATTCTGAACAGGTAGTAACACGCTTAAAGCCCTCTGTTTTTACAGAGGGCTTTTTAATTTCAGCGCGCCTTCGTTGCCGTCGTAATAGCAACACCACATCGAAATATGAGGAGTAGATTCACAGGGGGTGAGCATTTAGTAACGCTGGCGTCTGGTGCTGGTTGAGGCTGAAAGGCGTAACAAAAAAGTGTTCAGGCGGTATTAAGCCGCCAATTTTCTCACGGGGGGCAGTCAACAAAAGTTAGCGTTGAGCAGGCGTTTCTACGGAGAGTGAAGACTGTTGCGCTTCTTTTTTATCCTGGTGATGATGCCAGGCACCGATGGCAGAGTAGACGAAGCGTCCGAAGAAGAAGAGAAAACTGATAAGCAATATGATACGGATCATGCGACTGTTAAATCGATGTCGTTTTCGCATACTGGTAGCCTGACTCACAAAAGGTTCCTTCAAATGTACCCAACAGTGTGGGCGATACTTACATTAAGGCACACTGTGAGGGAATGGTCAATTCATCATTATGTAAAATGTAAAAACGCATCGGTTGTTTTATCTTTTTATGTTATGGAACATAATTTTATTATTTGCATTAATAATGAATTAACGAAAATAAAAAAGAAAAAAAGTAATAAATGATTAATGAGGGATATTTTTTTTGATACATATCAAATGCCCTCCGTAAGCGATAACTAAAATTGAGGGCCGCTGTGATGAACTAAACATCATTTTTTAAAGTCAGGTGGGATACCTGTCTGAAACTCCTTCAGGATGTGAAGGATCCTACTGAGCATCTATGAAACTCAATAAAAACTATATTCGCATTAGAGATAAATGGTGGGCATTACCTCTCATCTTACCTTCCTTGCTGCTGCCTTTATTGAGCTCAGCAAATACTTACGCACATATTAGTACCGGTAATATTGTCCTTTTTTATCTGCCTCTAGCACTGATGATTAGTCTGATGCTATTTTTTGGCCTGGCAGCATTGCCGGGAATTATCATTGCTATTTTCTGGTCTAAATATTCACAGTTAGGTCTGTCTGAAACGTTTTCAATTATCACGCACTTTATAATCACAGTTGTACTCAGTTGGGGTGGGTATCGGGTGTTTTCCCCACGACGCAACAATGTTGCTCATGGTGACTCTCATCTGATGCTCCCGCGCATGTTTTGGCAGGTTTTCTGCCCGGCTACGTTATTCCTGATACTCTTTCAGTTTGCTGCGTTTGTTGGCGTGTATGAAAGTAAATCCGGCATGATGGGAGTTATGCCTTTTAATATTACGACACTCATTAACTATCAGGCATTGCTGGTGGGGAATCTCATCGGTGTTCCAATGTGTTATTTTATTATCCGAACTGCGCGTAATCCACTGTATTTGCGTAGCTATTTTTCTCAGTTAAAGCTGCAATTTGATACTAAAGTATCAAAAAAAGAGTTCGCTATCTGGTTGATAATATTGGCTGCGTTAATGGTATTGTTGTGTATGCCATTAAATGATAATAGCTCAATATTTAGCACGAATTATACCCTGTCGCTCTTATTGCCTGTTATGTTGTGGGGGGCAATGCGTTACGGTTATAGATTTATTTCGTTAGCTTGGGCTGTAATACTGATTGCCGCAATTCATTATTATCAGCGCTATATGCCTTGGTATCCCGGCTACGATACACAGCTTGCGATCACCTCCTCGAGCTACCTGGTTTTTTCTTTTATGGTATGTTACATGGCAGTGCTGGCGACACGTCAGCGAATTGTCAGCGCTCGGGCCCGCCGCCTTGCTTATCTGGATCCTGTAGTACATATCCCTAATCTTCGAGCTTTAAATCGGGCGTTAAAGAGTACGCCATGGTCAGCACTCTGCTATTTGCGCGTGCCGGGGTTAGAGCTACTCGGGAAAAACTATGGCGTTATGCTCCGCATCCAGTACAAGCAGAAGCTTTCTCACTGGATCACCGAACAACTGGCACCCGATGAATGTGTATACCAGATGTCCGGACACGACCTTGTTTTGCGTCTTACTACCGAATCACACCAGCGACGTATTGAGGCACTTGATAAGCATATTAAGCAATTCCGCTTTATCTGGGATGGTATGGCTCTACAGCCGCAGGTCGGGATGAGCTACTGTTATGTACGCTCTCCGGTCAGTCATATCTACCTGCTATTAGGCGAACTGAGTACCATTGCCGATTTCTCCCTTGTCACCAATGCGCCTGAAAATTTGCAGCGACGTGGTGCCATGAATTTGCAGCGAGACCTGAAAGATAAAGTAGCAATGATGAACCGACTTCAGCAGGCGCTGGAGCATGATCACTTTTTCCTGATGGCGCAGCCGATTTTGGGTGTACGCGGTGATATGTATCATGAAATCTTGCTACGGCTTAAGGGGGAGGAGGGGGAAACCATTCCTCCTGATTGTTTTTTACCCGCAGCTCATGAGTTTGGGCTGTCATCCAGTATTGACCTTTGGGTAATTGAAAACACACTGAAATTTATGGCTCAAAATCGGGAAAGCATTCCAGCCCGTCGTTTTGCTATCAATTTGTCTCCAACATCAGTGTGTCGTGCCCGCCTTCCATCCGATATCGCTAAATTGCTGGAGAAATATCAGATTGAAGCGTGGCAACTGGTTTTTGAGATAACGGAAAGTAACGCCCTAACCAATGCGGAACAGGCCCAGGCAACATTGCTGCAATTACAGGTATTGGGGTGTCAGATTGCGATTGATGACTTTGGTACTGGTTATGCCAGCTATGCGCGGCTTAAAGACGTGAGTGCCGATATCCTGAAGATTGACGGCAGCTTCATTCGTAATATTGTCTCGAACAGCCTTGATTACCAAATTGTTGCTTCGATTTGTCATCTGGCGCGGATGAAAAGAATGATGGTGGTTGCGGAGTATGTCGAAACCGAAGAGCTTCGCAGCGCTGTGATTTCTCTGGGCATTGATTACATGCAGGGCTATCTGATTGGCAAACCGTTGCCGCTGAATGAGATTCTGGAGGAACAGGTGTCAGACGCGCTGACACCTGCTGAAAATTCACGCTGCGATATCGGGTGAGCTTTCTTCCTCGATCTTAAGACGCCAGCCTGTTACGGCTTCCCAGTACTGCTGCTCCTTTTCCAGATCTAGCAGGACGAGCGCGTTCTGGCTGAACCAGTCGTGCGGGAAGCGTAATGTCCAGTGATTTTCGTCAGTTACCAGCGTAAGTGTCGGCGGCGTTGTGGTCGCCTGACGCTGATTATTCAGCAATACACCCAGTCGTAATAGTTGGATCAACGGCAGAAACTGTTTCTTCTTGAACAACGTAAAGCGTGGTAAATCATCCAGCTTTACGGCTTTACGATGGTAGCGAACTAACGTCGCCATCATCAATTGCTGTTCCTGGTTGAAACCTGGCAAGTCGCTGTTTTGCAGAATGTAAGCCGAGTGACGGTGCAGGCCGCTGTGATTGATGTTCAGCCCAACCTCGTGCAGCATGGCTGCCCATCTGAGCAATGCTTCCAGTTGCGGATGGGCCAGTTTGGGCTGCTGTGCATGCCACTGGTCGTACATCTGCATGGTGGTTTCCAGCACGCGACGAGCTTGTTCGCTGTCGATATTGTACTGGTTCGCCAGGCTGCTGGCGGTGCGGCTACGTACATCCTGATGGCGAAAACGTCCTTCCATCTCATACAACACGCCTTCACGCAGTGCGCCATCAGAAAGTCGAAGTTCACGGATACCCAGCGCATCAAAAACGCCACACAGGATAGCCAGGCCCGGTACAAAAACAGCTTTTCTGTCCTCGGATAACCCAGGCATACTGAGCGCTTCGAATGAGGAATGTCTCAGCACTTCGCTGGTCAGCATGTCCAGACGTTCGGGGGTGATAAAACCATCTTTTTCACCCATTTCCAGCAGTACTTCGTGCGCCGCTTTGATCGTGCCTGAGGCTCCCAGCGCCACGTTCCAGCCCTGAATACGAAACTGCCAGGTTAACGTTTCAAGTTTTTGCGCGGCCGCCATGCGCGCGCGCTGGAAATTTTCCCGGCTGATTGTGCCGCCAGGGAAATACATTTGAGCAAAACTGACGCAGCCCATACGGCGGCTTTCGACCAGTTTCGGCTCGAAGTCTTCCCCAATAACCAGTTCAGTCGAACCGCCGCCGATGTCGATAACCAGCTTGCGACCTTTCTCCGGCTGTGTGTGCTCAACGCCCATAAATATCAGTCGGGCTTCTTCGTTACCGGAGATAATTTCAATCGGGTAGGGGATGACCTTTTCTGCTCGCTTCAGAAAATCAGTCGCATTCAGCGCCTGGCGCAAAGTGTGAGTTCCCACAATGCATACGCTTGATGGTGGAAAGCCCTGCAGACGTTCCGCGAATAATGACAGACAGCTTAATCCGCGCTCCATCGCCTCTTCGCTCAGCTTGTTGTCTTCGCCGAGCCCATCCGCCAGATGTACGCGTTGTTTCAGGCGTCCGATAATTTGCATCGCGCCATCGACTACCCGGGCAATGACCATATGAAAACTATTTGAACCAAGGTCGACCGCAGCAAACTCCTGCGGTCGTGGTGACTTGTCGTGTATTGGCATAGCGTTTATCCGTCATACTTCAAGTTGTGTTTGTGTTGGCTGCTTTCGTACACCTCAGTCACTTACCGGCGTAAGCTCCCGGGGACTCTCTCATTTGCCGCCTTCCCACAACTTGAATTATTTAGGCTAGTGTCAGGTTGCTCGAGTGATTTGATGTAGTCATAAATCGCCAATTGTGACTGAACCTTACGGCGGTTTCCACGTGGCACGTAGCGATTACTCAGTTCTTTATCAATGTAACGGGCTTTCACCGTATCGCTGAACAGGATCTCTATAATATCCAGCACGCGTTGCTTAAGGCGTGGATCGAGAAGCGGTGTGGCAACTTCGATACGATAATCGATGTTTCTCGTCATCCAGTCTGCGGAGGAGAGGTAAACCTGTTTATCACCGCCGTTTTCGAATATATAGACCCGGTCGTGTTCAAGGTAGCGGTCAACGATACTGATGACGCGAATATTGTCACTGATACCTTCCAGATTCGGGATCAGGGAGCACATACCGCGGATCAACAAATTGACCTGCACACCTGAGCCTGATGCCGCATAGAGGCGGTCAACCAGGCCTTTATCAACCAGGTTATTCAGTTTTAACGTGATGCCGGAAGGCTTACCTTGCTGTGCATTGGCAATCTCTTTATCGATCATTCCGTACAGCAGACGTCGTGAGTTTTGCGGGGAAACCAGCAGGTAATCGAAAGTTACCGGACGATACGGATTTTCAATAAAGTTAAATACCCGGCGGACTTCGTTGGTAATGCGCGAATCGGCAGTCAGTAAAGAGTAGTCGGTATACAATCGTGCCGTTTTTTCGTTGAAGTTACCCGTCCCGATATGCGCGTAGCGCACGACTTCATCGCCTTCTTTACGTGAGATCAGGAATAGCTTGGCGTGAATTTTCAGCCCTGGCGCGGAGAAGATAACATGTACGCCTGCTTCGGTAAGACGCTTGGCCCAGTGAATGTTAGCTTCTTCATCAAAACGCGCCTGCAATTCCACCACCACGGTGACTTTTTTACTGTTGTGAGCGGCATGAATCATCGCGTCGATGATGCGAGAGTCTTTTGCCACGCGATAGATGTTAATTTTTATCGCCAGCACGCTCGGGTCGAAGGAGGCCTGTCGCAGTAATTCAAGTACGTGCTCAAAAGTGTGGTACGGATAATAAAGCAGAACATCGCGTTCACGGATCGCGTCAAAGCCGTTACGAAATTTCTCGTTATCAAACCAGATATGGCGCAGCCGGGGCAGCGGTTTGTTCACCAGATTGGCTTTGCCAACGTTAGGGAAGTTAATAAAGTCTTTGAAGTTATGGTAACGACCACCGGGAACTATCGAGTCATAGCGAGAAATGGTCAGTTTTTCACGCAGAACCTCAACCAGCGCATTCGGCATATCGCGTTGATACACAAAGCGCACGGGTTCTGCGGTCAGACGCTGCTTCAGACTGGATGACATGAGTTCCATCAGGCTGGATTCCATCTCGTGCACCAAATCGTATTCGGCATCGCGGGTCATTTTCATCGAATAGGCATTCAGCGCATCGTAATCAAAGAACCCTTTGAAAATATCATCCAAGCAATAACGTAAGATGTTATCCAGCAAAATCATTGGTTTGCGGCGGCGCGGCGTTTCCGGCGGCAAATTCACAAAGCGGGGAACCTTGTCGGACGGAATTTCCAGCAGAGCATAACGAATGGTATCGCCGCGAATAATCTCCACGGCCAGATAGGTATAGTCGTCTTTCAAAAACTGAACTAAATCTGTCTCGCGGTTAATCAGGATCGGCGTGATGTGCTGGCGAAGGTATTGCTTGAAGTAATGGCGTAACCAGCTCTGTTGATTCACTGATAACTGGCGTTCATTGATTAAGAAGATCTGGTTGCGCGCCATCTCCAGCAGTAATTCATTGTACAGGCCGTCAAATTCCTGATCGGCTTTCAATACGCGGGCCTGGATTTTGCCTAACAGATGGCGGGAGTGGGAGTTTGAACCCTGTTCTTCGCTAATAATGATACGGCGCTTCAGTTCGGCAAAACGAACTTTGTAAAACTCGTCAAGATTATTGGAATAGATGCCTAAGAAACGCATCCGTTCAATCAACGGGTTTGATTTATCAGCAGCTTCCTGGAGTACACGTTCATTGAACGCTAACCAGCTGAGTTCTTTCTCGATGTATAGCTTTTCCTGACCCATTACCACTTTTACTCCGTTTCATTCACGGGACACTACCGATTTATTATGGCGAGCTTTGCTCTCAGATGTCCAACTGTGCCAGAAAAGTATGACAATAAACCGTCTGGTAGCAAAGAGAAAGGGGAAGAGTAGATGCGCCATCGGGCAAGCTGGGGCTTCATGGCCGGATGGTGACATCATTGCGTCCTATCCGGCCATGTGAGGGACTTTTATTCGTCAGCGGCATAGCCTTGTGGTGAAAGGCGATTGCCGTCCAGCCAGGCCGCGTTATCGCGCATTTTCAGGCGACCGTCGGTAAACCAGCTCACCACCAGCGGATAAATGGCGTGTTCCTGCGCCTGAACGCGGGCAGTAACATCATCTTCGCTGTCACCGTCAAAAACCGGAACCTTCGCTTGCAGAATAACCGGGCCACCGTCGAGTTCATCGGTCACGAAATGAACGGAGGTTCCATGTTCTTCATCCCCGTTTTCCAGCACCTGACGGTGGGTATGCAGGCCGGGATATTTAGGTAACAGGGAAGGGTGGATATTGAGTAAGCGTCCGGCATAGTGGTCGACAAATGCCGGGCTGAGGATGCGCATATATCCGGCCAGCACCACCACATCCGGTGCATAAGCATCTATCTCTTTTATCAGTTCCCGATCGAATGCTTCTCGGCTGGCAAACTGGCCTGCTTCCAGCGAATGTGCCGGAATAGTTGCCTCTCGTGCACGTTCAAGGCCGAACGCGTCGGCCTTGTTACTAAATACTGCACGTATGGTGCCATTGATTTTTTTCTGTTTGCAGGCGTCAATTATCGCCTGCAAATTGCTTCCGTTGCCGGAAATGAGCACCACGATGTTTTTCATTCAATAACCACACGCTGTTCGGAATCAGAAGCTTTGATGATACCGATTCTCCAAGCGTTTTCACCTTTCTCATTCAGCAGGGCGAGTGCTTTTTCCACTTCAGTTTCCGGCAAGGCAATGACCATACCTACGCCGCAGTTGAAGGTACGATACATCTCGTGCTGGCTGACGTTACCTGCGGTTTGCAGCCAGTTGAAGACGGCTGGCCATTGCCATGAGGATTCGTCGATGACCGCCTGCGTGTTATCTGGCAGTACGCGCGGAATATTTTCCCAGAAACCGCCGCCGGTCAGGTGTGCGATAGCATGCACATCGACCTTCTCGATCAGTTCCAGAATGGATTTCACATAGATGCGTGTCGGCGCCAGTAAGTGGTCGGCCAGTGGTTTTCCTTCCAGTTCGGTCGTTTCCGGGTCACAACCGCTGACTTCCACGATTTTACGCACCAGGGAATAACCGTTGGAGTGTGGGCCGCTGGAGCCGAGTGCAATCAGCACATCGCCATCAGCTACTTTTGAACCGTCGATAATTTCTGATTTCTCTACTACCCCAACGCAGAAGCCGGCCACGTCGTAATCTTCGCCGTGATACATCCCCGGCATTTCAGCGGTTTCCCCGCCGACCAGCGCACAACCAGACTGCAGACATCCCTCAGCAATACCGTTAATCACGCTGGCAGCGGTATCCACATCCAGTTTGCCGGTAGCGTAGTAATCGAGGAAAAACAGCGGTTCAGCGCCCTGAACCACGAGGTCGTTAACGCACATCGCCACCAGGTCAATACCAATGGTGTCATGGCGTTTTAGATCCATTGCCAGACGCAGTTTTGTACCTACGCCATCAGTGCCGGAAACCAGTACAGGTTCACGATATTTTTGCGGCAATGCGCACAGCGCGCCGAAGCCACCCAATCCACCCATAACTTCCGGGCGACGAGTTTTCTTCACTACGCCTTTGATTCGATCAACCAGAGCATTACCTGCGTCAATATCAACACCGGCATCTTTATAGCTAAGAGAGGTTTTATCGGTCACTGCTTGGGTCCCCACGCGTTAACTTGCGGTAGCAATTAAATTCGGCGCAATTCTAACAGGGAAAGCAAACGTTTGCGAGCCTGCTCTGCAACGACTTTTTTCTGCTGTTTTTTTCAGCGTTTGACCTTTTCAATAGCACAATAAACCGCAACCCGACGATGCTGGATATGTGTTAACGGGTGTGAGTCTGATGAACAATATTCAGAAAATCTTTTTTGTGGCTTCAATACGTCATACAGACCAGAAGATAATGCTTATATAATTCAATATATTGATACTATTTTCCGTCAAGACTGTGGCCTTGTTTTATACTCATCTCCCGAACGCAAATGACTTTGGTTGATCCATATCAAGCGTATGCAGTGTTGCGCCAGAGAGGAAAAGCGGTATAATCCGGCGATTTTTTTTGTGGTTGCCACTCGTCTGAGGAAAGGAGAAGAGTATGAAGATCGTGGAAGTCAAACACCCACTCGTCAAACACAAGCTGGGACTGATGCGTGAAAATGACATCAGCACTAAACGCTTTCGTGAACTCGCCTCGGAAGTTGGCAGCCTGCTGACCTATGAAGCAACCGCTGGTCTGGAAACCGAAAAGGTAACCATCGAAGGCTGGAATGGCCCGGTTGAAGTAGACCAAATTAAAGGTAAAAAAATCACTGTTGTACCAATCCTGCGTGCGGGCCTGGGTATGATGGAAGGCGTACTGGAAAACGTTCCGAGTGCGCGTATCAGCGTAGTTGGCATGTACCGTAACGAAGAGACTCTGGAGCCGGTACCGTACTTCCAGAAGCTGGTTTCTAATATTGATGAGCGTATGGCGCTGATCGTCGACCCGATGCTGGCCACTGGCGGTTCCGTTATCGCCACCATCGACCTGCTGAAAAATGCGGGCTGCAGCAGCATTAAAGTACTGGTGCTGGTAGCCGCACCGGAAGGTATCGCGGCACTGGAAAAAGCGCACCCGGATGTTGAGCTATATACCGCATCTATCGACCAGGGGCTGAACGAGCAAGGATACATTATTCCGGGGCTCGGCGATGCCGGCGATAAGATTTTTGGTACTAAGTAAATGAATAAATAAAAAGAAGCCGACTTTAATAGTCGGCTTTTTTTTGAATAAAACAACCTAATCACTAATAACAAACAACACTCAGAGGAAAACACTATGACGCGCCGTGCTATCGGGGTGAGTGAAAGACCGCCGCTTTTACAGACGATCCCGCTTAGTTTGCAGCACCTGTTCGCCATGTTTGGTGCAACGGTACTGGTGCCTGTCCTGTTTCATATCAACCCGGCAACTGTCCTGCTGTTTAACGGTATTGGTACACTGCTGTATCTCTTCATTTGTAAAGGCAAAATTCCTGCCTATCTGGGGTCCAGCTTCGCGTTTATTTCTCCGGTATTGCTGTTGCTACCGCTTGGGTATGAAGTGGCGCTCGGTGGTTTTATTATGTGCGGCGTTCTGTTCTGCCTGGTTTCTTTCATCGTTAAGAAAGCAGGGACCGGCTGGCTGGATGTGATGTTCCCGCCTGCGGCCATGGGCGCAATCGTTGCCGTTATCGGTCTGGAACTGGCTGGCGTTGCAGCTGGTATGGCTGGTTTGCTTCCTGCAGAGGGGCAAATGCCAGATTCCAAAACAATTATCATCTCTATGGTAACGCTGGCGGTAACGGTTTTTGGTTCAGTACTGTTCCGTGGCTTTATGGCCATTATCCCCATTCTGATTGGTGTACTGGCGGGTTATGCGCTCTCCTTTGTGATGGGCGTTGTGGATACCACGCCGATTGCTCAGGCTCACTGGTTTGCTCTGCCGACCTTCTACACACCACGCTTTGAATGGGTTGCCATTCTGACCATCCTGCCTGCGGCACTGGTAGTTATTGCTGAACACGTAGGGCATTTGGTGGTAACGGCGAATATCGTGAAAAAAGATTTGATTCGCGATCCTGGACTGCATCGCTCGATGTTCGCCAACGGTCTGTCGACGGTGATCTCTGGCTTCTTTGGATCCACGCCTAACACCACTTACGGCGAAAACATCGGCGTGATGGCCATTACCCGTGTATACAGTACCTGGGTTATTGGCGGTGCGGCTATTTTTGCCATTCTGCTCTCCTGCGTCGGTAAACTGGCTGCCGCGATTCAGATTATCCCGCTACCGGTGATGGGCGGTGTGTCGCTGCTGCTGTACGGAGTTATCGGCGCATCTGGTATTCGCGTGTTGATCGAATCGAAAGTTGATTACAACAAAGCGCAAAACCTGATCCTGACGTCGGTTATTTTGATTATCGGTGTGAGTGGTGCAAAGGTTCACATTGGTGCCGCTGAACTGAAAGGGATGGCACTGGCGACTATTGTCGGCGTATGCCTGAGCCTGATCTTCAAAGCGATTAGCTTGCTGCGTCCGGAGGAAGTTGTCCTCGACGCCAAAGATGCAGAAGACACCCCGCAACACTAAGTCTTTGACCGGGCAGCGACGCTGCCCGGTTCTATCACGACGCATTTCTGTGGTAAACTCAACGCGATTTTATGAAATCCTGGGTTGAGGTATCTCTGAACACACCGGCACAGCTCTCTCTGCCACTTTATCTTCCTGACGATGAAACTTTCGCGAGTTTCTGGCCGGGGGATAACTCCTCTCTACTGGCTGCACTGCAAAACGTGCTGCGTCAGGAACATAGCGGGTATATCTATCTCTGGTCGCGCGAAGGCGCGGGCCGTAGCCATTTGCTGCATGCAGCATGCGCCGAGTTGTCTCAGCGCGGCGATGCGGTAGGTTATGTACCACTGGACAAACGTACTTGGTTCGTACCGGAAGTGCTTGACGGTATGGAACATCTGTCACTGGTGTGTATTGATAACATCGAATGCGTTGCCGGGGATTCCCTGTGGGAAATGGCTATTTTTGATCTCTACAACCGTATTCTTGAGTCAGGGAAAACCCGGCTGCTGATCACCGGCGATCGCCCGCCAAGACAGCTGAATCTGGGACTACCGGATCTTGCTTCGCGCCTGGACTGGGGGCAAATCTATAAGCTGCAGCCGCTCTCGGATGAAGACAAGCTTCAGGCTTTGCAACTACGTGCCAGATTACGCGGGTTCGAACTTCCGGAAGATGTGGGGCGCTTTCTGTTAAAACGACTGGATCGGGAAATGCGCACTTTGTTTATGACACTGGATCAACTCGACCACGCATCGATCACCGCTCAGCGCAAACTAACTATTCCGTTCGTCAAAGAGATTTTAAAACTGTAAGCACCGCAACCGGAAAAGCTGCGGTGTTATTTGATGTTAATCGATGATTTCCAGTACTTGTTCCGGCGGACGACCAATTCTCGCCTGACCGTTTGCCACCACAATCGGGCGCTCCATCAATTTCGGGTTTTTCACCATCGCCTCAATCAACACATCTTCACTCAGACTACTGTCCGCCAGGTTAAGTGATTTGTAGAGATCTTCTTTCTGGCGCATTAATTCGCGAGCGCTGGACATTCCCAGCATCTGCAGCAGTTCACGCAGGGTTGCTGCGTCAGCAGGTGTCTCCAGATAAAGCACCACTTCCGGTTCTACACCGTTGGACTTCAGTAACTCCAGCGTTTCGCGGCTCTTTGAGCAGCGTGGGTTATGGTAGATTTTAATCGCGTCTGACATTGTGTTTTCCTGTTACATCTTCGTATACGGTTTAAAACGCTCTTGCAACTGGCGTAGCTGGTCGATACGGGCGTCGTATCTGGCCTGTTGCTGGCTTCCCAGTTTCACCTGCGAGCTTGCACTGCTGAGCATAGAGATGGCCTGGTCAAGACGCCCCGCCAGGGCATAGCCTTCCGCACGTGCCGCCAGCTCCTGATCGCGGTTATTCAAGGTAGCTTCCGTTTGTGCTAATAAATCCCAGCCGTTAGCGTCATCTTTATTGTTAAACGTATAACGATTGAGGATGGTTGCGGCCTCTTTGGCTTGTCCGCCCTGTAAATACGCATTCGCCAGGTTGAGTTGCAATACCGGATTTACGCGCAGGTCGCGCGCATTTTTCAGGCGATTAATGGCATCGCTGGTTTTCTTCTGGCCGAGATCGATATCCGTAGCCAGGTCGAGATACCAGGAATTGTTAGGGTCTGCAGCCAGCAGAGGCTGCAGCGCTTTACGCGCCTCGTCATATTTACTGGCTTCCATCGCCTGTAGCGCCCGACCATATTGTGCAGCCCGTTGTTCACGGACATTGCCTTTCGACCAGTTGTCCAGCAGGTCGCTGGTTAGCTGGTTGCGGCCAGAATTATACATCCCCAGGGTTCGTGCTTTTGCCAGATAAAATTCTTCAGACGATTGCACCACGGCTGGACGCATCTGGTTAGCTCGGTTACGTGCATCCGCCAGACGACTTTCTGGCAGGGGGTGAGTCAGCAGAATTTCAGGTGGACGTGTGGAGTAACGAGCCTGGTCGAGCAGTTTCTCCAGGAACGTTGGCATTGCCTGCGGATCAAAACCTGAGCGCTGCAGTACCTGAATACCAATACGATCCGCTTCCTGTTCATTCTGTTGGGTGAAGCTGATCATCCCCTGACGCGTTCCCGCCAGGGTGCCGGTAAGGGCTGCCATCCCCGCCTGCGGACTGGCCATTGCTAATAAAATTGAACCCAGTGCGCCTACCCATGTCAGCGGGGCGGTACGTTTTTGATCTTCCATGGCGCGCGCCAGGTGGCGCTGCGTGACGTGAGAGATTTCGTGCGCCATTACCGAGGCCAGTTGGCTTTCGTTATCGGAATAGCGAAAGAGTGCGGAGTGCAGAACAACGTTGCCGCCAAAAAAAGCAAAGGCGTTAATTTCGTCGTTATTAATCAAAAAGAAATGGAACGGGGTTTTTACTGAGTCTGCGTGGGATACCAGGCGCATCCCCAGAGTATTAATATATTGGGTCAGCAGCGGGTCGTTAATTAACGGCGCACTGCCGCGCAGTTGGCGCACGTAATAGTCGCCCATCTGCATTTCCTGACCGATGGAGAGTGTGCTCCCTGCTGAGGTCCCCATATCGGGTAACGTGTCCGCAGTATCAGCAAATGCGGGCGCGACCTGACCGATAGTTAGTGCAGCAATGAGGGTAGCAACCAGGTTTTTTTTCAACTGCCTGAACATAACCTCTGTCCTGTATTCATGGAGATAGCCATTTTGACCCGTGCTGCGAAGTATCGTTCACACTCCGGCAGCATTCGGAGTGTAACTGCGAAATCCTGCGATGAACACCCAGGAAGAATGTCTTTTCACTTTGCGGAATGAGTCATAAAAAGCGAAGTCTTTTTTGTGACATTTCGATACAATTCGGGATCGCAATCCCGCTATTGAGGTTCATGGAAGGGTTTTATGCTCGAAATGCTGATGCAATGGTATCGCCGCCGCTTTAGCGACCCAGAGGCTATTGCCTTGTTGGTTATCCTGGTTGCCGGTTTTGGTATTCTTTTTTTCTTTAGCGGTCTGTTAGCACCGCTGCTGGTCGCGATTGTGCTGGCTTACCTGCTTGAATGGCCGACAGTGCGTCTGGAAAATATCGGCTGTTCCCGACCCTGGGCGACATCCATTGTGCTGGTGGTGTTTGTCGGTATCTTGCTACTGATGGCGTTCGTGGTGATGCCTGTCGCGTGGCAGCAGGGGATTTATCTGATACGTGATATGCCCGGCATGCTGAATAAGCTTTCTGACTTTGCCGCAACCTTACCACGACGTTATCCGGCGCTGATGGACGCTGGCATTATTGATGCGATGGCGGAGAATATGCGCTCGCGGATGCTAACGATGGGCGACTCGGTGGTGAAATATTCTGTGGCCTCCCTGGTCGGATTACTGACACTGGCGGTGTATCTGGTTCTCGTGCCGTTGATGGTGTTCTTCCTGGTGAAAGACAAAGGGCAGATGCTGAATGCTGTGCGTCGGGTGTTGCCGCGTAATCGCGGGCTGGCGGGGCAGGTCTGGAAAGAGATGAATCAGCAAATCACTAACTACATTCGTGGCAAAGTGCTCGAAATGGTGGTGGTGGGGGTTGCGACCTGGCTTGGCTTCCTGCTGTTTGGCCTCAACTATTCTCTGCTATTGGCGGTGCTGGTCGGGTTCTCAGTCCTGATCCCGTATATCGGCGCCTTTGTGGTGACGATTCCGGTGGTTGGTGTGGCACTGTTCCAGTTTGGTCTCGGGACCGAATTCTGGAGCTGTTTTGCCGTGTACCTGATAATCCAGGCGCTGGATGGCAATCTGCTGGTCCCTGTACTTTTCTCCGAGGCTGTAAATCTGCATCCGTTGGTGATTATTCTGTCAGTGGTTATTTTCGGCGGTCTGTGGGGCTTTTGGGGCGTATTCTTTGCTATTCCGCTGGCGACGCTAATTAAAGCGGTAGTTCATGCTTGGCCGGATGGTCAGACGATTGACGAATCCTAATCAGGATGCTGTGGCGGCGCAATGCCGCCGGGTATCCATATTCTCTATTTGAATTATGCAGGTTGCTGCATGACAAGGAAGGTTATGAACTGTTCAATTCTTAATCTGACGCTGTTCCAACGTGGACACGTTTACGCACCTGAAGATCTGGGACTACAGGATATACTGGTTTCTGATGGCAAAATTGTTGCTGTTGCGCCCACAATCGCTGCAGAAGATTTTCCTGGCTGCCAGTGTATCAATCTTGATGGTGCTATTGTTTGTCCGGGGTTTATCGATCAGCACGTCCATCTGATCGGTGGCGGCGGGGAAGCTGGGCCACATACCCGCACGCCGGAGGTGCGTCTGTCGCGCCTGGTTGAAGCAGGTATTACTTCGGTTGTGGGATTACTGGGAACTGACGGCATCACCCGCCACCCGGAGTCGCTGTTGGCTAAAACCCGAGCTCTGGAGTATGAAGGCATCAGTGCCTGGATGCTAACCGGCGCTTACTCTTTACCTTCGCCGACTATTACCGGCAGTATTGAACGCGATGTGGCATTGATCGATAAAGTGATTGGGGTGAAATGTGCAGTTTCCGACCATCGATCATCTGCCCCAAATACAGCAGTGCTGGCGAATATGGCGGCTCAGTCGCGCGTAGGCGGATTGCTGGGACAAAAACCAGGGATCAGCGTATTCCATATGGGTGACAGTCCGCGCATGCTGGAGCCGTTGTATGACATTCTGAACAGCAGTGATGTACCTGTCACCAAGCTGTTGCCAACGCATGTTAACCGTGCGGAGCCGCTGTTTCAGGCCGCGTTAGAGTATGCCCGCAAAGGCGGTTATATCGACATCACCAGCAGTATTGATGAGCCTGTCTCCCCGGCAATGGCTATTGCTACCGCGCTGCGCCATGAAGTTCCACTGTCGCGTATTACCCTGAGTTCGGATGGTAATGGCAGCCAGCCGGAATTTGATGAATACGGTAATCTGACGGGGATTGGTGTAGCCGGATTCGAATCACTTGCTGATACGGTGCGCCAATTGGTGAAGGTTCATGCCATACCGTTGGAGCTGGCGCTACGTCCGCTGACACGCACAGTAGCGGAGTTCCTTGGGTTTGAGCATAAAGGACGTCTGGCGGTCGGATGTGATGCGGATATTCTGGTACTAAACGACGAGCTGGAAGTTTATCACCTCTGGGCGAAGGGGGTTGCGGTAGTGAGAGAGAAGAAAGCGTGCGTTAAAGGTACATTTGAGTAGATAGCGGTTGTGCCGGATGGCGGTGTAAAAGCCTAATCCGGCACAATGTACATCAGGCGTTTTCTTTCAACCAGTTCATGACCACATCGTGGTGATTGCTGGTTTTGAAATCATCAAACACGTGTTCGATTTTACCCTCGGCATCAATCAGGAAGCTGATGCGATGGATGCCATCGTAGGTTTTTCCCATAAACGATTTCTCACCCCAGACACCGAACTGCTCGCATACCTGATGATCTTCATCGGACAGGAGCGTGAAGTTAAGCACTTCTTTTTCAGCAAATCGGGAAAGCTTTTCAGGTTTATCGGTGCTGATCCCCAGGACTTCAACACCTGCTTTTTTTAACTGATCCATGTTATCGCGTAAGCCGCAGGCTTGCACGGTACAGCCCGGCGTCATGGCTTTCGGGTAGAAATAAACCAGAACACGCTGTCCCTGGAAGTCGGTTAAATTTACTTGTTCTCCGTCTTGGTCCGGCAAGCTAAATTTCGGTGCGATATCACCGGCTTTCAGTGGGTTCATTACTTAACTCCATCCTGTTCATCATGCTGTGAGTAATTGACGACGTTAATACTGCCTTGCGCATTGAGTTCTGTACAGAGTGCTTTAAAGGCATCCTCAATATTTGCCGAATCGTGTGACGCGGGACTATGTGCCGTGATTTGGATAAACAGTTGTGCAGACTTTCCGTTTTCAGCCGGTTGTGTGCGAGAAACCAGTTCCGCGATATTCATTTGGTGACTGTCAAAAAGTGCGGTAAAGCGTTCTATCAGATGGGGAGAGTCGGGGACATCGACCTGCACCCATACCGTGGCGGGCATCGCCGGACGGGGGCGAGCAGTCGTTCGCTTCATCACAATCAATAAATCCAGCTCTGCACCTTTCAACGGCAAGGTTGATTCAATCAGGGTTATGGCATTCCAGGTACCGGATAACAGCATAATAAAAGTAAACTCGTCACCCAGCATGGCCAGTCGGCTGTCTTCAATATTACAGCCACAACTGCTGACATGACGAGTGATGGTGTTCACAATTCCCGGGCGATCAGCACCCAGCGCAGTAATGACCAGATAGTGTTGCGATGACGGTGTCAAACCTGTTCTTCCTTTGAGAGGTGAGGTAATCATAAGGAAAGCATAAAAAAAACATGCATACAACAATCAGAAGGGCTATGGTCGCTTGCTTTTATTGTCGTACCAAACGTACCATTGAGACACTTGTTTGCACAGAGGATGGCCCATGTTCACGGGAAGTATTGTCGCGCTTATTACGCCGATGGATGAGAAAGGTAAAGTCTGCCGGTCGAGCCTGAAAAAACTGATTGATTATCATGTCGCCAGCGGCACCTCGGCGATCGTTTCGGTTGGCACCACCGGTGAGTCCGCCACGTTGAGTCATGATGAGCATGGCGACGTGGTAATGATGACGCTGGAGCTGGCCGACGGGCGTATTCCGGTGATTGCCGGAACCGGCGCCAATGCGACCGCAGAAGCCATTAGTCTGACGCAGCGTTTCAACGACAGTGGTATTGTCGGCTGCCTGACGGTGACGCCTTACTACAACCGCCCAACCCAGGAAGGCCTGTTCCAGCATTTCAAAGCCATCGCTGAACATACTGACCTGCCGCAAATTCTGTATAATGTGCCGTCCCGTACTGGCTGCGATATGCTGCCGGAAACCGTTGGTCGTCTGGCGAAAGTAAAAAATATTGTCGCTATCAAAGAGGCCACAGGGAACTTAAGTCGTGTTCACCAGATCAAAGAGCTGGTTTCAGACGATTTTATTCTGCTCAGCGGTGATGACGCGACCGGGCTGGACTTTATTCAGCTTGGTGGTCATGGCGTGATTTCTGTTACGTCTAACGTAGCTGCACGTGATATGGCTGAAATGTGCAAACTGGCGGCAGAAGGGCACTTTGCCGAGGCGCGGGTGATCAATCAGCGTCTGATGCCGTTACACAACAAACTATTTGTCGAACCCAATCCTATCCCGGTGAAATGGGCATGTAAGGAGTTGGGACTTGTGGCGACCGATACACTGCGTCTGCCGATGACGCCAATCACGGACAATGCTCGTGATATCGTCAAAGCGGCGCTTAAGCATGCCGGTTTGCTGTAAAGTTTAGGGAGATTTGATGGCTTACTCAGTACAAAAGTCGCGCCTGGCCAAGGTTGCGGGTGTTTCGCTTGTTATGTTGCTCGCGGCCTGTAGTTCTGATTCGCGCTATAAGCGCCAGGTGAGCGGTGACGAATCCTATCTGGAGGCTGCACCGCTTGCTGAGCTTCACGCGCCAGCTGGGATGATTCTGCCGATAACCGCAGGTGACTATAATATCCCGGTTACTAACGGCAGTGGTGCCGTAGGTAAAGCGCTGGATATTCGCCCACCGGCTCAGCCGTTAGCATTAGTCAGTGGCGCACGTACCCAGATTGCGGGTGATACGGCAACATTGCTGGTGGAAAATGGCCGTGCCAACACTCTGTGGCCGCAGGTTGTCAGCGTGATTCAGTCTAAAAATTACACTATCACCAAACGCGATGATGCCAGCCAGACGCTGACTACCGATTGGGTTGACTGGAACCGTCTGGATGAAGACGAACAGTACCGTGGACGTTATCAAATCTCGGTTAAACCGCAGGGCTATCAGCAAGCGGTGACGGTGAAACTGGTTAACCTCGAACAGGCCGGTAAGCCAGTCGCAGATGCGGCGTCAATGCAGCGCTATAGCGCTGAGATGATGAACGTCATCTCTGCGGGTCTGGATAAGAACGCCACCGATGCTGCGAATGCCGCGCAGAACCGCTCTGCAGCAACTATGGATGTTCAGAGTGCTGCCGATGACACCGGTTTACCGATGTTGGTCGTTCGTGGACCGTTCAACGTGGTGTGGCAACGTCTGCCGGCGGCTCTTGAGAAAGTGGGCATGAAAGTGACCGACAGCACCCGTTCTCAGGGCAGTTTCGCCGTGACCTACAAACCACTGTCTGACAGCGGTTGGCAGGAACTGGGCGCAACCGATCCGGGTCTGGTATCCGGTGACTACAAACTGCAGGTCGGTGATTTAGACAACCGCAGCAGTATGCAGTTTATCGATCCGAAGGGACACACCCTGACGCAAAGCCAGAACGACGCGCTGGTTGCCGTCTTCCAGGCAGCTTTCAGTAAGTAAAAATAAAGGGCTGGAGTAATCCAGCCTTTTTTTCTGATATGATACGCAAACGTGTGCGTCAGCAGAAAAGCGCAATATTTATCGTTAATTCACACCCAGGAGTAATAAAGATGCAAAAGCAAGCTGAGTTGTATCGTGGTAAAGCGAAGACCGTATACAGCACGGAAAACCCGGACCTGTTGGTGCTCGAATTCCGCAATGATACGTCAGCAGGGGATGGCGCGCGCATTGAACAGTTTGATCGTAAAGGTATGGTGAACAATAAATTCAACCATTTCATTATGACTAAGCTGGAAGAAGCGGGTATTCCTACCCAAATGGAGCGACTGCTTTCTGATACCGAATGTCTGGTGAAAAAACTGGAGATGGTACCGGTTGAGTGCGTGGTGCGTAACCGTGCGGCAGGTTCTCTGGTGAAGCGTTTAGGCGTTGAGGAAGGTATTGAACTGAATCCGCCTCTGTTTGATCTGTTCCTGAAAAATGATGCAATGCACGACCCGATGATTAACGATTCTTACTGCGAAACTTTTGGTTGGGTGAGCAAAGAGAATCTGGCACGTATGAAAGAGCTGACCTACAAGGCCAATGACGTGCTGAAGAAAATGTTTGATGACGCAGGCCTGATTCTGGTCGACTTCAAACTTGAGTTTGGCTTGTATAAAGGCGAAGTCGTTCTGGGTGATGAATTCTCTCCGGATGGTAGCCGCCTGTGGGATAAAGAAACCCTGGATAAAATGGATAAAGATCGCTTCCGCCAGAGTCTGGGCGGCCTGATCGAAGCCTATGAAGCCGTCGCGCATCGCCTGGGCGTGAAGTTAGACTGATCCCTCCTTCGAGCCGGCGATCGCTCACCGGCTCATCAATCATACCTATTTGATTACTGTTTCTTATGGTAATCCTGTTCCGAACCGCCTACGATCATCATCATAATGAATAAAAAGTTGAGGTGATTATGCGCTGGCAAGGGCGTCGTGAAAGTGACAATGTAGAAGACAGACGTAATAGCTCTGGTGGCGGTCCTTCTATGGGCGGGCCAGGTTTTCGTTTGCCAAGTGGTAAAGGCGGCATCATCCTGCTGATTGTGGTGCTCGTGGCAGGGTATTACGGCGTGGATCTCACCGGATTAATGACAGGCCAACCCGTTTCACAAGAACAATCAACGCGCTCCATCAGTCCCAACGATGATGAAGCAGCCAAATTTACCTCGGTGATTCTGGCGACAACGGAAGATACCTGGGGGCAGCAGTTTGAAAAAATGGGCCGTACCTATCAGCAACCCAGGCTGGTGATGTATCGTGGTTCCATGCGTACCGGTTGCGGAGTGGGTCAGTCCATTATGGGACCGTTTTATTGCCCGGCTGACGGTACTGTTTATATCGACCTCTCATTCTATGACGACATGAAAAATAAGCTGGGCGCTGATGGTGATTTTGCTCAGGGCTATGTCATTGCGCATGAAGTGGGTCACCATGTGCAGAAACTGCTGGGTATCGAGCCAAAGATTCGCCAGATGCAACAGAACGCCTCACAGGCTGAAGTGAATCGACTTTCCGTGCGTATGGAACTGCAGGCGGATTGCTTTGCCGGCGTCTGGGGGCACAGTATGCAACAGCAAGGTGTGCTGGAATCAGGTGATCTGGAAGAAGCGTTGAACGCCGCACAGGCCATTGGCGACGATCGCCTGCAGCAGCAGGGGCAAGGACGGGTGGTGCCGGACAGCTTTACGCACGGGAGCTCTGAACAGCGTCTTACCTGGTTTAAGCGTGGCTTTGATAGCGGCGATCCGGCGCAATGCAATACCTTTGGTAAAGGCATGTAAGATATTGAGGCAGGGATGTCTGACTACATCGCGCTGCGTGCGCTAACTGAACAAATGACCCGGGAAGGGATCCGCCGTTTGCTGATTATCAGTGGCGAGGGACTCTGGTGTCAGGAGCAGGCGTTAGCGCTGCGCGATACATTACCCGGCGACTGGCTGTGGGTTGGTGCAGAGCCTCCCTCAGAGCCGGGCTGTACGCCACAGGCGTTGCAAACGTTACTGGGACGTGAATTTCGTCATGCAGTCTTTGATGCGCGGTCTGGGTTTGACGCCGCAGCGTTTGCCGCATTAAGTGGTACGCTGTATGCCGGGAGCTGGCTGGTGTTGCTGACGCCCCCCTGGAACAGCTGGCAGACACATCCGGATGTAGATTCGCTGCGCTGGAGTGACTGCGCGCAACCCATCCCAACGCCACACTTTGTCGAACACTTCAAACGGGTCATCACTCGCGACAGACAAGCTCTGCACTGGCAGCAGAATCAGTTATTTTCATGCCCGCATTTCCCTGAACGCGCTGACTGGCAAGCCGCGAATGGGGAACCTCAGCCTGAGCAGGCGGCGATTTTACAACATCTGTTGGCTATGCCCTGTGGTGTGGTAACAGTGACTGCAGCACGTGGTCGGGGTAAATCAGCCTTAGCAGGGCAGTTGATTTCACGCATGAAGGGAACGGCAATTGTTACTGCGCCCGCTAAAGCGGCAACCGATGTGCTGGCACGCTTTGCCGGTGAGCGTTACCGCTTTATGGCCCCGGATGCGCTGTTAGCCGGGACTGAAACCGCAGACTGGCTTATTGTTGATGAGGCCGCTGCCATTCCCGCACCGTTGCTGCATCAACTGGTTTCGCGTTTTCCCCGCACGTTGTTAACGACTACGGTTCAGGGTTATGAGGGAACCGGCAGAGGGTTCTTGTTAAAATTCTGCGCCCGTTTCCCGGCGCTGCGCCGATATGAGTTACAGCAGCCCGTCCGGTGGGCGCAGGGGTGTCCGTTGGAAAAAGTCGTCAGCGATGCACTGGTATTCGATGACGAAACTTTTATGCATTCGCCTCGGGGAGAGATCCGTTTTTCCACGTTTGAAGCGAATGCCTGGCGCACCAGGCCGAATCTGCCGCTGGCGGTATATCAGTTGCTTTCCGGGGCGCATTATCGCACCTCACCGCTGGATCTTCGCCGGATGATGGATGCGCCAGGTCAGCATTTTCTTCAGGCATCGGCCTCGGACTCGGTGGCTGGTGCCGTCTGGCTGGTGGACGAAGGAGGATTATCCGCAGAATTAAGTCAGGCTGTCTTTGCCGGGCACCGTCGACCAAGAGGGAATCTGGTGGCTCAGTCTCTGGCTGCCCACGGATGTTATCCGCTGGCGGCGACGCTCACTGGACGTCGGGTCAGCCGTATCGCGGTTCACCCTGCGCGCCAGCGGGAAGGTATAGGGCAACAGCTGATTATGCAGGCCCATCGCTATTCCACGCAGTGTGATTACCTCTCCGTCAGTTTTGGTTATACGCAAGAGCTATGGCGTTTCTGGCAGCGTTGTGGCTTTGTGTTGGTTCGTATGGGGAACCACCGGGAAGCCAGCAGCGGGTGCTACACCGCAATGGCTTTACTGCCCATCAGTGAGGCGGGGAGGCGTCTCGCTGAGAGGGAGAACCTGCGCTTGCGTCGTGACGCTGTGATTCTGGCTCAGTGGAATGACGAGGCCATTCCGGTATCCCCACTGAAAGAAACTACGCTTAATGATGATGACTGGGAAGAACTGGCGGGATTTGCCTTTGCACATCGGCCACTACTTACCTCATTGGGTTGTCTGAGTCGCCTGCTTCAGAACAGTACGCTTCCTCTCCCGGCGCTGCGAGGACGTTTACAAGAGCAATGCACTGACGCACAACTGTGCGAGCGACTGAACGTTTCTGGTCGTAAAGCATTGTTACTGCTTCAGCGTGCAGAGGCGGCGCAGGCGTTAGCGCAACTGGATAATAAACGCGAACAACGGCTACATAATCGCATTATGCAATGGTAATTTTTTCACTAACTTCTTCAATTTCCTGGCATGGTCATTGCGATTAAGCGGCGTAGAATGACGCTCATCAGTTAAGGAGATCGCCATGAAACATGACCATTTTGTTGTTCAAAGCCCCGATAAACCCGCGCAACAGTTGCTGCTGTTGTTTCATGGCGTAGGCGATAACCCTGTTGCCATGGGAGAGATAGGATCCTGGTTTGCACCTTTGTTTCCGGATGCGCTGATAGTGAGTATAGGCGGTGCTGAGCCATATGCTTCAACCTCCGGGCGTCAATGGTTTTCCGTTCAGGGCGTAACGGAAGAGAACCGTCAGGAACGTGTTGACGCTATCATGCCGGTATTTATCGAAACCGTTCGCTACTGGCAAAAACAGAGCGGCGTCGCACCTGGGGCAACTGCACTGATAGGCTTTTCGCAGGGGGCTATTATGTCGCTTGAAAGCATCAAAGCCGAGCCTGGACTGGCATCACGGGTGATTGCCTTTAATGGTCGTTACGCCAGTTTGCCGGAAGTGGCAACGACTGCCACGACAGTACATTTGATTCACGGTGGTGAAGACCGGGTGATTGAGTTATCTCACGCCGTTGCGGCTCAGGACGCGTTAATTCGCGCGGGCGGTGATGTGACGCTGGATATCGTTGAAAACCTGGGTCACGCCATTGACGATCGCAGCATGCAGTTTGCTCTCGACCATTTGCGCTTTACTGTGCCGAAGCACTATTTCGATGAAGCGTTAAGTGGGGGGAAACCAAACGATGATGATGTCATTGAGATGATGTAACCCTGTAGGCCAGATAAGCGTAGCGCCATCAGGCGCGGGTGCCGGATGGCAACGCTACGCGTATAATTCGGCCTACGGGTTATTTTTTCGGTTGGTCTTTGTTCGGCCAATCGTCGTCGTCGTCCCATTTATCGTTAAAGTCACGATGCGGGGGAAGCTCCGGTTTATTCGCGAGAAATTTTTTGTGGTCGACGCGCTTGAGATCTTTAATTACATTCAGCAATACGCCTACCAGAAACACCAGCACTAAAATCCACCAATATTTAGCCAGCCAGTCCATGCTCATTTCCTCTTACAGGGCCACTCATCAGGCGACGAGTTGCTCCATGATACGTTGATACATTCGGGCAAGCAGTTGCAGGTCGGCGGCATTAACGCATTCATTTATTTTATGAATGGTGGCATTGACCGGACCAAGTTCAACCACCTGCGCCCCCATGCGGGCAATAAAACGCCCGTCGGACGTTCCGCCTGTAGTCAGTAACTGCGGTTTAATTTCATTATAGTGCTCAATGGCGTTCACCACTGCATCCACCAGTTTGCCACGCTCGGTCAGGAATGGCTGGCCGGAGAGCCACCAGTCAACGGTGTAACGCAACTGGTGCTTATCCAGCAATTCCAGCACCCGGGATTTGATCATCTCGTCATTTAACTCAGTGCTGAAACGGAAGTTGAACTGGATAAACAGTTCACCAGGGATAACATTGTTGCTGCCGGTTCCTGCCTGAATATTGGCAATTTGCATGCTCGTTGCCGGGAAGAATTCATTGCCCTGATCCCACTCGATCGCCACCAGTTCATTCAGCATTGGCGCTGCGCGGTGAACCGGGTTATCGGCCAGATGCGGGTAGGCTACGTGACCCTGCACGCCGTGAATGGTCAGGTTGCAGGTCAGTGAACCCCGACGCCCATTTTTAACCACGTCACCGACGATTTCCGTACTGGACGGCTCGCCGACCAGACAATAGTCCAGCCGCTCGTTGCGCGCCATCAGCGCTTCAACAACCTTAACGGTGCCATTTTTGGCGCTGGCTTCTTCGTCTGAAGTGATTAAAAACGCCAGACGGCCTCTGTGGTTAGGGTGTTGGGCGACGAAGCGCTCGGCTGCGACAACCATCGCCGCCAGCGAGCCTTTCATATCAGCAGCGCCACGCCCGAACAGCAGACCGTCGCGGATCGTCGGTTCAAATGGCGGATTAATCCAGCGATCAACATCGCCAGCGGGCACTACGTCAGTGTGACCGGCAAATGCCAGCGTCTCACCTTGTCCGCGCCATGCCCAAAAATTCTGTGTGTCACCAAAATCCATACGCTCAACGGTAAAACCTACCGCGCGCAGGCGTTCAATCATTAACGCCTGGCACCCGGCATCATCCGGGCTCAGGGAAGGACGGCGAATAAGCTGCTGTGTCAGCTCAATAACCGGGCACGACATAGACTACACCTCATTAAAAAACTGCATATAACTGGATTCACTGAAACCCAGCAGCATAGGCTTACCCGGCGCGCAGAGCAATGGGCGTTTGATAATTGCTGGCATTTCAATCATCAACGAGGCGGCGGCATCCGCATCGGTAATTTGATTACGCGTTGCTTCATCGAGTTTACGCCATGTGGTCCCACGCGTATTGAGCAGTGACTCCCAGCCTAACTCGCTGATAAAGGATTGTAGTAGCGCGTTGTCGAGACCATCGACGCGATAATCATGGAAACGATAGTCGATCCCGTGAGCTTCCAGCCAGCGCCTGGCTTTTTTAATGGTATCGCAATTCTTAATGCCGTAGAGGGTGATCATTTGAATCCTTATTAACGTAATTTGAATATTTATTCTTGTGCTTTGTGATCCCAGATAATACATATTGTCATTCAATCGTTATAGAAAAATATAACATTGTTGAACAACAGTGAATAATGATTCCTGAAAGTTCCGAAACTCTCACTGAACTGGAATTAAGATTTTACCTCTTTGCATCAGACTGTTTTTCCATCAGAATTGCCAGAGTAGTAGATGATGTATGAATATTTCAAAATATTGCAGTAAGTCACATAAAATTTATGGGTATGGCGCATAGTGATGACATGACCCCCAGCACTGGAGAATGTAATCACAACTATCGATTAAATTATCTTCTTTGAAAGAGAATGATTTTGTAGAATATCCATAATAATAAGAGAGGTTGTTATGATTGAACGTGAACTGGGGAACTGGAAAGACTTTATCGAAGTGATGCTTCGTAAATAAATTTCTGGCAGACAACCCTGAAAAGGATAAAAAAAGGCGACTTATTGTAAGTCGCCTTTTTTGTGTGTTATTCCGGTTTTGGCTTCAGAGGGAAGCGCCTGCGCACCAGTACAAAGAACAGTGGGACGAAGTAAATAGCCAGAATCGTGGCTGAAATCATCCCGCCCATCACGCCGGTACCAACCGCATGTTGACCGCCGGAGCCTGCACCGCTGCTGATGGTCATCGGTAACACCCCGAATATAAACGCCAGAGAGGTCATCAAAATCGGACGCAGGCGCTGGCGACACGCATGCAGCGTGGCGTCGAGCAAATCGTGCCCTTTTTCATTCATCTCATTGGCGAATTCAACAATCAAGATCGCGTTTTTGGCCGAAAGCCCGATAACTGTTAATAACCCGACCTGGAAATACACATCGTTTTCCAGACCCCGCGCCCAGGTTGCCAGCAGGGCGCCAATCACCCCCAACGGTACGACCAGCATGACGGAGAATGGAACAGACCAGCTTTCATACAGCGCGGCGAGGCACAGGAATACCACCAGCAGTGAAATGGCATACAGAGCAGGGGCCTGGGAACCAGAAAGTCGTTCCTGATATGACATTGCCGTCCATTCGAGGCCGAATCCAGTCGGCAACTGATGGACCAGGGATTCCATTACGTCCATTGCTGTACCGGTACTGACGCCGGGCGCGGCTTCCCCTACGATCTCGACGGCAGAGTAACCGTTATAGCGTTCCAGGCGCGGCGAACCTGTCTCCCAGCGCGAGGTGGCAAATGCTGAGAAGGGCACCATGCCGCCGCTATTATTGCGCACGTACCAGAGATTGATGTCATCAGGAAGCATGCGATATTTTGCTGCCGCCTGTACATAAACCTTCTTCACGCGCCCCCTGTCCATAAAGTCATTGACGTAACTGGAGCCCCAGGCCGTCTGCAATGTATCGTTGATATCATCAATCGAAACCCCCAGCGCCTGGGCTTTACGCTGGTCGATATCAATTTGCAACTGCGGGCTGTCGTCCAGACCATTATGGCGTACGCGGGTCAGGGAGGTGTCTTTAGCTGCAAGCTCAATCAGCTTGTCGCGCGCCGCCATTAACGCATCATGACCCGCACCGGCATGATCCTGTAATTCCATATCGAAACCGGCAGAGCTACCGAGGCCGCTAATGGCCGGAGGGCTACTGGCGAAGACGCGGGCCTCTTTAATCTGGTTAAAGGCTTTTGTGGCGCGCTCGATAATGGCAAATGAGGTTCCGGTAGTGGTACCACGCTCATCCCAGTCTTTTAAGCGGACGAACATTCGCGCTACGTTTTGTCCATTTCCGCCAGGGCCGGAACCGACCGTGGAGAAGACTGACATAATGTTGTCTTTTTCATGGGTGAAGTAATACTTCTCCACTTCTTCCACCACTTTTAACGTCTGCTGCTGGGTGGAGCCGCTGGGCAACTGTACTGAAGTGGTGAACATACCCCTGTCTTCCAGCGGCAGGAAAGAGGTTGGCAGCCGCAGGAACAGGAACACCATTCCGCCGAGCAGCAACACGTAGATCAGTATCCAGCGCAGGCTGCGATGTAAGATTCTGGCGACACCTTTCTCGTAGCGTTCGGCGTTGTGGTTAAACATGCGGTTAAACCAGCCGAAGAATCCGGTTTGTCCGTGGTGTTCGCCCTTATGCAGCGGCTTGAGTAGCGTGGCGCACAGAGCAGGAGTCAGGATCATCGCCACCAGTACCGAGAGCACCATCGCTGAGACAATCGTAATCGAGAACTGACGGTAAATTGCCCCGGTCGTGCCGCCGAAGAAGGCCATCGGGATAAACACTGCCGACAACACCATGGCGATACCAACCAACGCCCCCTGAATCTGCCCCATCGATTTTCGTGTTGCTTCACGCGGCGAGAGACCTTCCTCGCTCATGATTCGCTCGACGTTTTCCACTACCACAATGGCGTCATCAACCAGCAGGCCAATTGCCAGCACCATTGCAAACATCGTTAATGTGTTAACACTGTAGCCAAAGGCATAGAGCACAGAGAAGGTGCCCATTAAGACGACGGGGACAGCAATCGTGGGAATAAGCGTCGCACGGAAGTTTTGCAAAAACAGGTACATCACCAGGAATACCAGCGCAATGGCTTCCAGCAGCGTTTTCACCACGTCAATAATCGAAGCTTTTACAAAAGAGGTGGTTTCATATGCCACCTTGTATTCCAGACCATGAGGGAAGTACTGAGACAGCTCATTGAGGCGATTGATAACCAGATCGGCCGTTGCCATTTCATTGGCGCCAGAGGCGAGTTTAACGCCAAGACCAGATGCGGGATTTCCGTTAAACCGGCTGAGGTAGTCATACTTCTCGGCCCCCATTTCGACCGTTGCCACATCACTCAGTTTAACCTCTGAACCGTTCTGATTGACGCGCAGCGTAATATCACGGAATTGTTGTGGCGTTTGTAGCAATGACTGAGCATTAATCGTCGCATTCAGCGCCTGCTTGTCCACTGAAGGTGTACCACCAAGTTGGCCAACGGCAATTTGAGCATTCTGTGACTCAATAGCATCGGTCACATCTTTGGCGGTCATCTGGAAGCTGTTAAGTTTGGCCGGGTCGAGCCAGATACGCATGGAGTATTGTGACCCGTAGGCGTCAATATCTCCCACGCCGTTAATTCGGCTGAGCGGATCCTGAATATTACTGGCGACGTAGTCTGCAATGTCCTGCTTGTCCATTGAGCCGTCAGTAGAGACAAAAGCGATGGTCAGAATATTGGTATCCCCGGTTTTACGCACGGTTACCCCCTGATCCTGTACCGCCTGCGGCAACTTACGCATTGCCGATTGCAGCTGGTTTTGTACCTGCTGCACGGCTTCATCAGGATCGGTTCCTGCTACAAAGCTAAGCATTACCGTCGCCTGACCCGTCCCGCTGCTTTGTGATGACATATACATCAGATTATCGAGGCCGGTCATGTTCTGCTCGATAACCTGGGTCACGGTGTTTTCCAGAGTTTGTGCTGATGCACCAGGATAATTCGCAGTCACGCGCACGTTTGGCGGAGCGAGATCGGGATATTGCTCAACGGGCAGCGAAAAAATAGCCAGGGTTCCTGTCAGGCACAACAGGATAGCTAACACCCAGGCAAAAATGGGGCGATCGATAAAAAAATTCGCCATTAAAAGGGGACCTCGTGTTTCTGCATATAATAATGGGTATGACTTGCTTCACTGTAGCGGCAAGGTACGGGCCAAACGTGGAGAAAAAAAGAAGATAATGTAAATTATCATGCGCGTTTACAGCGTACCTTTTGTGCCAACGCCGTCTGGCCTGCACCTGGACTATCCGGCGTTTTATCGTTGTTTACATGAGTTGTCTTTCCCTTTATGCCGATCGAAAGCTGATGCTCACCAGCGTTCCGCCTCCGGAGGGCTGGGAGAAGGTCAACGTGCCGCCAAGTCTTTCTGCCCGCTCACGCATAATATTCAAACCGTAGTGTCCTGTAGGCTCATGAGGCTCACCAATTCCGATGCCGTTATCCCGGATATACACAGTGTGGTTATCATCCGGTGCAGTCACGCAACTGACGGCAATTTCGGTCGCACTGGCATGTTTAATGGCGTTAAGCACAGCTTCACGCACGATCTGCAACAGATGCACCTGCATTTGCGCATCCAGCGCCAGCGTTGGTAATCGGCAATCGAGAGTCAGTTTAGCCGAAGTCTGGTTTTGCAGGGTTTCCAGCATTTCATGCAGGGCGGAGGGCAGATCGGCCTGCTGCAAGGTCAGACGGAAGGTCGTGAGCAGCTCGCGCAGTTGGCGGTAAGCATCGTTCAACGCCTGAGAAAAGTCCGCCATGATACTCTGCGCCGGGGCGTTATCTTCCGGGATCGAGCGTTTCAGCAGCGTGAGCTGAATGCGTAAATAGGAGAGTACCTGCGCCAGCGAGTCGTGGAGTTCGCGTGCGATGGTCGCTCGCTCTTCCATTAACAATAACTGCTGAAAATGTTTCTGCGCCTGATTAAAGTACAGCCCGCGCCCCAGCATGGTCGAAACGCTGTTCAACAGCGGTGTGGAGGCATGCACATTGGGGCTTTGCCAGTGAAGTTCACCGTAAACGGTATCCTGCATCATGACCGGCAGGATCTGCATTGGCAGGTCGTGGCTTTCCGTCCCCTCACTGATACGCCAGTTATCACCGACGGTGAGTTCCAGGAAATACGCAGCGTCGTGTTCGCGGACAATTTGTAAAATATGCCGGAAGCAGTGTACATCGATTTGGCTGGTATTCAGCGCCTGAGAACACTGGTACAACACTTCCAGGCGGCGGTTTGCTTCGTGGAGATCGTGCGTTTTCTCAGCCACAGAGGCTTCCAGCGAACGATACAGCTTATGCAACTCACTCGACATCTGGCTAAAGGTCTTAGCCAGCAATCCCAGTTCGTTAGGCAAATCAGTGTCCAGCGACGGGATATCAAACTGACCGTGTTCAATGTGCTGGCTGGCCATCACCAGCTTATTGAGTGGACGAACTACCTGCTGGCGAATACGCCGTAGGGTAAAGAACACCAGAGTAAATATTCCGATCCCGCCCGCCAGTGAAATCCCAAAAACCAGTTTCACTTTACGCTCGGCATAATGCTGTAACGCCAACACGAAGAGGTCAATTTGATCAACATAGTTGTTGATATTGGTTTGATACCATTTCAAATCGCCACTTATCAGTCGGGAGTTCATTTCCAGCCAGTTTGCATGCAGATGTCCATAGCGGCTTTTTACCGTTTGCGGCACATACCAGGCGTTCAGATTTTGTAATGCTGGAGAGTTTAGCGCCTGCTGGAACAACTCACGGTGTGAACTGAGTTGCGGGCTGTTGCTTTGTAGATCGTAACCCAGCCGATAGCTTTGCATGCGTAATGAACCGGCAATATTGATGGCTTCCGCATCTCGCAAGCTGCTGGTCAGTGTGAGCAGTGCAATGCCCGTTGAGAGAATTGACAGCAGCACAATGTAGAAAAAAGCCTTGGCCAGGCTGGCCGATACCGGACGTTTTACCGTCACTTGCGCATCCTCACACAATACATGTAGCGCTTTGATACAGCTAAAACGATTCAATGTATTTGATAAATGTTAATAAAATCGCCTGAAACAGGATGGTAACTGAAACGCAATTTCATATGCGATGAAATAAATTGATCTGCCACAGGTTCTGGATAAATAGTTGTGCTTCCTGGGCAAATGAACATTGCCGCCCTCTTCAGGGTCGGTTAATAACAACAGTCATATAAAGAATAAGGTTTTTGCAACCAAAAAAGAAGGAAGCCATGAATCGTTTTATTATGGTCAATAGCCAACAGTGCTTGGGATGCTATGCCTGCGAAGTCGCCTGTGTCATGGCCCATAATGGTGAGCAGCATGTCCTGAGCCAACGGCATTTTCAGCCCCGAATTACGGTCATTAAACATCAGCATCAACGCAGCGCGGTGACCTGCCACCACTGTGAGGATGCACCTTGCGCCAGAAGCTGTCCAAACGGTGCAATCAGCCATGACAATGACAGCATTCAGGTAAATTCGCAAAAGTGTATCGGCTGTAAATCCTGCGTCGTTGCCTGTCCCTTTGGCACGATGCAGATCGTACTTACTCCCGTTGCGAAAGGAAAGGTGAAAGCGACAGCGCATAAATGCGATCTGTGTCAGGGACGTGAAGAGGGACCGGCCTGCGTGGAAAACTGTCCGGCGCAGGCGCTACAGTTGGTGACGCAAACTTCGCTCACTGGTCTGTCAAAAGCACGTCGACTGCGCACGGCCAGTCTGGAGAGCCAGCCCTGGCATGCCAGGGCGACCGATTTTACCTCCCACATGATCACCAAACGCGAGCAGATGCAGGCTACTCCGCCGCGCGGCGAGCCAGATAAGCTGGCGATTGAGGCACGTAAAACCAGTTTTGATGAAATCTATTTGCCATTTCGTACGGCACAGGCCGAGCGGGAAGCCTCCCGTTGCCTGAAGTGTGGTGAACACAGCATCTGCGAATGGACGTGTCCACTGCACAATCATATTCCCCAGTGGATTGAGCTGGTGAAAGCAGGAAATATTGATGCAGCAGTGGAGCTTTCTCACCAGACCAACTGTCTGCCGGAAATTACCGGGCGGGTATGTCCTCAGGACCGGCTCTGTGAAGGGGCATGTACGGTGCGTAACGAGCATGGTGCGGTCACTATCGGGAATATTGAACGTTACATCTCTGACCGGGCGCTGAGTAAAGGATGGCGGCCTGATTTAGGCGATGTGCAAAAAGTGGATAAGCGCGTCGCTATTATTGGCGCAGGGCCTGCCGGTCTGGCTTGTGCGGATGTGTTAGTGCGCAACGGCGTCAGCGTCACCGTGTACGATCGCCATCCTGAAATTGGTGGCTTACTGACGTTTGGTATTCCGGCCTTCAAACTGGATAAATCGTTACTGGTGCGTCGTCGTGAAATTTTCAGCGCTATGGGGATTAATTTCCAGCTTAACTGTGAAGTGGGTAAGGACGTAACGCTGGCATCACTACTGGACGATTATGACGCCGTGTTTGTGGGCGTAGGGACCTATCGTTCTATGAAAGCGGATCTGCCGAACGAAGACGCGCCGGGCGTTTATGATGCGTTGCCGTTTCTGATTGCTAATACCAAGCAGGTGATGGGGCTGGATGAACTACCGGAGGAGCCGTTTATTGATACCGCCGGGCTGAACGTTGTGGTGCTGGGAGGCGGTGATACGGCGATGGATTGCGTACGTACCGCGCTACGCCACGGTGCAAGCCAGGTGACTTGTGCTTATCGTCGTGATGAAGCCAACATGCCTGGCTCGAAAAAAGAGGTAAAAAACGCACGCGAAGAGGGGGCGAACTTTGAATTTAACGTCCAGCCCGTTGAGCTGATGCTGAATGCCGATGGGGGCGTCAGTGGCGTACGTTTCTTACGCACACAGCTCGGCGAGCCTGATGCGCAGGGACGTCGTCGCCCGGTACCGATCGCGGGAAGTGAATTTGTGATGCCCGCTGATGCAGTCATTATGGCGTTTGGTTTCCATCCGCATGGTATGCCGTGGCTGGAGGCTCATGGTGTGAAGGTTGATGACTGGGGCCGGATTGCTGCTGATGTCGAGAGCGCTTATCGTTATCAAACGACTCATCCGAAGATCTTTGCTGGTGGTGATGCGGTACGTGGTGCGGACCTGGTGGTCACTGCAATGGCAGAAGGGCGACATGCAGCGCAGGGGATCGTCGACTGGCTGGGCATATACCCTAAATAATTCGAGTTGCAGGAAGGCGGCAAAAGAAGAAATCCCCAGATGCATAGAGAGCTATGTGACCGGGGTTTCTGAGTACAGCCAACAAACCCGTCGCTTGAAGTATGACGGATATAAAATCAGTCAAATCTCACTAGCCTGGGGTCAAGACAAACCCGGTTTCACGGCGTAGTATTATTTCTCACTTCTCGCCGTGGAGCCGGTATGTCGCAACAAATTACCCTCATCAAAGATAAAGTCCTTTCTGATAACTACTTCATCCTGCGCAATATTACTTACGATCTGACCCGCAGCAATGGCGAGGTGATTCGTCACAAACGCGAGGTTTATGATCGCGGTAATGGCGCCACTATTCTGCTGTATAACCCGGAGAAAAAAACCGTCGTGCTGATTCGTCAGTTTCGCGTCGCCACCTGGGTGAACGGTAACGAAAGCGGACAACTGATCGAAACCTGCGCCGGGCTGCTGGATAACGATGAACCTGAAGCCTGTATTCGCAAAGAAGCGATCGAAGAGACCGGATATGAAGTTGGTGAGGTGCGTAAACTCTTTGAGCTCTACATGTCGCCAGGCGGCTTGACGGAATTGATCCACTTTTTTATCGCGCAGTACAGTGACAACCAGCGTGCCAATGCGGGCGGGGGCGTTGAAGACGAGGATATCGAAGTCCTGGAACTACCATTCACCCGAGCGCTAGAGATGATCACAACCGGGGAGATCCGTGACGGCAAAACGGTGCTATTGCTTAACTATCTGCAATCGTCGCATCTGATGGATTAGGTTACGGGGTTTATATTTCTTTACAAAATAACAGTCCAATCCGACGATTCTTATTGAGCCTCATCAGTAGCGCAAGGAAGATACCGATTAGGCTGTCTGTTTTGATTTCGGGGTTGTACCGTCCATGCGCTATCGCGTTATTTTCATCTTTCTGCTTGGTCTGCTACCGGCCCACTTTCTGTGGGCGGCACCTGCACAGCAGGTATTTTCCGACTGGCAGGTAACCTGCAATAACCAGAATTTTTGCGTGGCGCGAAACACCGGTGAACATCATGGCCTGGTGATGACCCTCAGTCGGAGTGCCGGAGCGCATACCGATGCGGTTTTGCGTATTGAGCTGGGCGGTCTGGATACCCCTGATGCCAAAGAAGCTGATATTGCGCCACGCCTGCTGATGGACGGCCAACCGCTACCGCTGACTGGCGAACACTGGCGCATTTCCCCCTGGCAACTCATGACCGATGATCCTGCCACCATTAGCGCCTTTTTACAGACAGTTCAGAACGCCCAGGCGATTACTCTGCAAAAAGGCGTGCAAACCATTTCGCTGGCAGGGCTGAAAGCCGCGCTGTTGTTTATTGACGCCCAGCAAAAACGCGTTGGAAGTGAAACTGCCTGGATCGAAAAGGGTAACGAGCCGCCGCTTAGCGTACCTCCAGCTCCGGCCCTGAAAGGGGTAGCCGTCGTCAACCCAACACCAACACCGCTTTCTCAACAAGAGCGCAGTGAACTGCTGGATTACGGGAACTGGCGGATAAACGGTATCCGCTGTTCGCTCGACCCTATGCGCCGTGAAGTGCGGGTTTCGGCATTAACCGATGACAAAGCTCTGCTGATGATCGGCTGTGAAGCGGGTGCATATAACACTATCGATCTGGCATGGATTGTTTCGCGTACAAAGCCGCTGAGTTCGCGCGCGGTACGTCTGAATTTGCCTTTCAGGACGGACGCTGAAAGTAACGATATGGAGCTGACGAACGCTGTTTTTGATGAAAAATCGCGCGAACTGGTCACTCTCGCTAAGGGACGTGGAATGTCGGACTGTGGGATCCAGACGCGCTGGCGTTTTGACGGCCAGCGTTTTCGTCTGGTGCGCTATGCGCAGGAGCCCAGCTGTGATAACTGGCATGGACCTGATGCCTGGCCCACGCTGTGGATCACACGTTAAGTACGCGGTGCGCCTTTTCGACAATGTTATCGACCGTAAAGCCGAAGAAGGGGAATAACTTGTCCGCCGGCGCAGATTCTCCGTAGCCGCTCATGCCGACAATCGCACCTTTCAGACCGACATACTTGTACCAGTAATCCGCAATTCCTGCTTCCACCGCCACGCGCGCGCTCACGCTTGCAGGCAGGACTGATTCCCGGTACGCCTCATCCTGGGCGTCGAAAATATCTGTTGAGGGAAGGGAGACGACACGAACGTTACGGCCTTCTCCCGTCAGTTTTTCTGCTGCCAGTAGCGTAATTTCCATTTCTGAACCGGTGGCAATCAGGATCACATCCGGTTTACCGCCGCTGTCTTTCAGTATGTAGCCACCGCGGGCAATTTCTTTTACCTGTTCCGGGGTACGTTCAACCTGTGCCAGATTCTGCCTGGAGAGGATTAGCGCCGTTGGGCCATCATGGCGCTCTACCGCCAGTTTCCAGCCGACTGCCGCCTCAACCTGATCGCATGGACGCCAGGTGCTGAAATTAGGCGTCAGGCGCAGACTGGCAAGCTGCTCGACGGCCTGATGGGTGGGACCATCTTCCCCCAGCCCAATGGAGTCATGGGTATAGACCATGATTTGCCGCGCTTTCATCAGCGCAGCCATTCGTGCCGCATTACGGGCATATTCAACGAACATCAGGAAGGTCGCGGTATATGGGACAAAACCACCGTGGTGGGCAATACCGTTGGCAATGGCGGTCATACCAAATTCGCGCACGCCGTAGTGAATGTAGTTCCCGGCTGGATCGTCTTTCAGGGATGTCGAACCTTTCCAGATGGTCAAATTGCTGGGGGCCAGATCTGCTGAACCGCCAAGCAGTTCAGGCAACATCGGGCCGTAAGTATTCAGGGTATTTTGCGACGCCTTCCGGGTTGCGATTTTGGCCGGGTTAGCCTGCAATTCCGCGATGTATTTCTGAGTGGTTTTTTCCCACTCTTTTGGCAGCCCGCCACTCATCCGGCGGGTAAACTCTGCGGCCAGTTCCGGGTGGGCTTGTTGATAGGCGGCGAATTTCTCGTTCCAGCTCTGCTGTGCTTTTTCACCTTTTTCGCGCGCGTCCCAGGCCCGGTAAATCTCTTTAGGGATCTCAAAAGCAGGATGATGCCAGCCCAGCTTCTGACGGGTCAGCGCAACTTCTTCTTCCCCCAGTGCTGCGCCGTGTGCTTCTTCTTTTCCGGCCTTATTCGGTGAGCCAAAGCCAATGATAGTCCGACAGATTATTAGTGACGGCTTATCGGTTACGCTTTGTGCTTCCTGAATGGCTTTCTTCACCGCCTCAGGATCGTGACCGTCTATCTCGTGTATGACATGCCAGTGATATGCTTCGAAGCGCTTTGCAGTATCATCGGTAAACCAACCTTTGGTTTCACCATCAATAGAAATACCGTTGTGATCGTAAAAGCCAATCAGCTTGCCAAGTCCCAGCGTTCCCGCCAGTGAACACACCTCATGAGAAATCCCCTCCATCAGGCAACCGTCACCCATAAAAACCCAGGTGAAGTGGCTGACAATCTCATGATCCGGCTGATTAAACTGTGCCGCCAGCGTACGCTCGGCTATCGCCATCCCGACCGCGTTTGCTAATCCCTGACCCAACGGTCCGGTGGTCGTTTCCACGCCCGGCGTATAGCCAATTTCCGGGTGCCCTGGTGTCTTTGAGTGCAGTTGTCGGAAGTTTTTCAACTCCTCTAACGGCAGGTCATAGCCGGAAAGATGCAGCAGGCTGTAAAGCAGCATTGAGGCGTGGCCATTCGACAGGATAAATCGGTCACGATCGTACCAGGTGGGATCGGTTGGGTTATGTCGGAGAAAATCGTTCCACAGTACTTCGGCAATATCGGCCATACCCATCGGCGCGCCGGGATGGCCAGAGTTAGCTTTTTGGACGGCATCCATACTCAGCGCACGAATGGCATTGGCAAGCTCTTTACGGGTCATAGGAAATACTCCTTGAAAAGTAAAGCGTTAGATGCGTGTGTTAATTCACACTTTTGGGAAAATTGCGGGCGAATACGCAAAAAGCATAGCAGACAAGCATGGTATTGCTGGTTTAAGCAGGTAACATGGTTGTTATAAATTGATAACAAATTCTTTCTTTGAGTAGTGAGAGTTTGGCGACCTTCAAAGTTTATGCCGCTGACTGAGGCGATAATGTGCGGCTCAATATACCCGTCATACTTCAAGTTGCATGTGCGTTGGCTACGCTCGCTTACCCCAGTCACATAGTTCGCTATGCTCCTGGGGATTCACTCCCTTGCCGCCTTCATGCAACTCGAATTATTTAGGGTATAGAAGGGTTACCTGCGCCACTTTTTTGATCGATACGTGAAAGGAACAACAAGATGGATGACCAGTTAAAACAAAGCGCCCTCGATTTCCACCAATTTCCAGTACCAGGTAAAATTCAGGTTTCTCCGACCAAACCTCTTGCCACCCAACGTGATCTTGCGCTGGCCTACTCGCCAGGTGTTGCAGCTCCGTGTCTGGAGATTGAAAAGGATCCGCTAGCGGCCTACAAATATACCGCGCGCGGCAACCTGGTCGCGGTTATCTCCAACGGTACTGCGGTACTGGGGCTGGGCAATATTGGTGCGCTGGCTGGCAAACCAGTGATGGAAGGTAAAGGCGTTCTCTTTAAGAAATTTGCCGGAATTGACGTGTTCGACATTGAAGTCGATGAACTCGACCCGGACAAATTTATCAACGTGGTGGCAGCCCTTGAACCGACGTTTGGCGGCATCAACCTCGAAGACATCAAAGCACCAGAGTGTTTTTACATTGAGCAAAAGTTGCGTGAACGCATGAATATTCCGGTGTTCCATGACGATCAGCACGGAACGGCGATCATCAGCACTGCAGCCATCCTGAACGGCCTGCGGGTGGTGGAAAAGAATATCTCTGATGTGCGCATGGTGGTGTCTGGCGCAGGTGCCGCGGCGATTGCCTGTATGAACCTGTTGGTTGCGCTGGGTATGCAGAAGCACAACATCGTGGTCTGCGACTCCAAAGGTGTGATTTATAAAGATCGCGAACCGAATATGGCGGAAACCAAAGCAGCTTACGCGGTGGTGGATGACGGTAAGCGTACTCTTGATGATGTGATTGACGGCGCAGACATTTTCCTCGGATGCTCCGGCCCGAAAGTGCTGACGCAGGAGATGGTCAAGAAGATGGCGCGTGCGCCAATGATCCTTGCGCTGGCAAACCCGGAACCGGAAATTCTGCCACCACTGGCAAAAGAGGTGCGTTCCGACGCCATCATTTGCACCGGTCGCTCCGACTACCCGAACCAGGTCAACAACGTACTGTGCTTCCCGTTCATCTTCCGCGGTGCGCTGGACGTCGGGGCTACCGCCATCAACGAAGAGATGAAGCTGGCCGCTGTACATGCCATTGCTGAACTGGCGCATGCCGAGCAGAGCGAAGTGGTGGCTTCCGCCTATGGCGATCAGGATTTGAGCTTTGGCCCGGAATACATTATTCCTAAACCGTTCGACCCGCGTTTGATCGTCAAGATCGCACCGGCGGTGGCGAAGGCGGCGATGGATTCTGGTGTCGCAACGCGCCCGATTGCCGACTTTGACGCTTATATCGATAAGCTGACCGAGTTTGTCTACAAAACCAACCTGTTTATGAAGCCGATTTTCTCTCTGGCACGCAAAGCGCCGAAGCGCGTTGTGCTGACCGAAGGGGAAGAGGCTCGTGTTCTGCATGCAACGCAAGAACTGATCACTTTAGGTCTGGCGAAGCCGATCCTGATCGGTCGTCCGAGCGTGATCGAAATGCGTATCCAGAAGTTAGGACTGCAGATCAAAGCGGGTGTCGATTTTGAGATCGTCAATAATGAATCCGATCCGCGCTTTAAAGAGTACTGGAGTGAGTATTACCAGATCATGAAGCGTCGTGGAATTACTCAGGAGCAGGCGCAACGTGCGGTGATCGCCAACACTACGGTGATCGGCGCGATCATGGTGCAACGCGGTGAAGCGGATGCGATGATTTGCGGAACAATCGGCGACTATCACGAGCATTTCAGCGTGGTGAAAGCGGTGTTTGGTCACCGTGAAGGTGTTCATACGGCAGGTGCAATGAACGCGCTGCTGTTGCCAAGCGGTAACACCTTTATCGCTGATACGTACGTCAACGATGACCCGACGCCGGAGCAACTGGCGGAAATTGCAGTTATGGCGGCAGAAACAGTGCGTCGGTTTGGCATTGAACCGAAAGTGGCGCTGCTGTCGCACTCCAACTTTGGTTCGTCAAACTGTCCGTCGGCCAACAAAATGCGTGAAGCGCTCGAGCTTATTAAATCGCGCGCACCCGATCTGATGATTGACGGTGAAATGCACGGCGATGCTGCACTGGTGGAAAGTATTCGTAATGACCGGATGCCGGACAGCCCGCTGAAAGGCTCCGCTAATATTCTGGTGATGCCGAATATGGAAGCCGCGCGTATTAGTTACAACTTACTGCGTGTTTCCAGCTCTGAAGGCGTGACGGTAGGACCGGTGCTGATGGGTGTAGCTAAACCGGTACATGTTTTAACTCCAATCGCCTCTGTTCGTCGTATCGTTAATATGGTGGCGCTGGCAGTAGTCGAAGCTCAAACACAACCGTTGTAATTTCACTTTAATTATTTTCGGCGCGGGTTTCTCCCGCGCCTTCATACTCTAAATAATTCGAATTCCAGAAAGGCGACGATGCAGCGAATACCATGAACTTACTAAAGTAAGTGGCTGGTATGAGTAAGAAAGCCACCGAACCTGTAATTTGAAGTATGACGGGCATTTTTATTTCTCTTCTCTTAGTGATCTACTTCACCTTTTAAACCACCTTGCCGAATTTTGTTATTTACTCTGACGAAAAATTGCCACGATGAGGACAGTTTCAGCAGAGGCGGTGAGCAATGGAAAAAGAACGCATCATTCAGGAATTTGTGCCGGGGAAACAGGTCACGCTGGCGCATCTGATTGCGCACCCAGGCGAAGAACTGGCGAAAAAGATCGGCGTTCCCGAAGCGGGCGCTATCGGCATTATGACCTTAACGCCAGGCGAAACGGCAATGATTGCCGGTGATTTAGCCATGAAGGCCGCAGATGTACACATCGGTTTTCTCGATAGATTTAGCGGCGCACTGGTGATCTACGGCTCGGTAGGCGCGGTGGAAGAGGCATTATTGCAGACGGTGAGTGGTCTGGGTCGGTTATTAAATTTCACTTTGTGCAACCTGACAAAAAGTTAATCAGAGGCGGCAATGAAACGTATTGCTTTTGTCGGTACGGTTGGGGCGGGGAAAACAACGCTCTTCAATGCGCTACAGGGAAATTATTCTCTCGCCAGGAAAACGCAGGCCGTTGAGTTTAATGAAAACGGCGATATCGATACGCCGGGAGAATATTTTAGCCATCCGCGCTGGTATCACGCCTTAATTACCACGCTGCAGGATGTTGATACGTTGATTTATATACACGCGGCAAATGATCAAGAAAGTCGCTTACCTGCCGGGCTGTTGGATATCGGCGCCAGTAAACGACAAATCGCCGTTATCAGTAAAACGGACATGCCGGATGCCGACGTCGCCGCAACGCGACAGCTACTTCGCGGGATAGGGTTCCAGGAGCCGATTTTCGAACTCAATAGCCATGACCCGCGCAGCGTGCAGCACCTGGTGGATTATCTGACTGAGCTCAGCCAAAAGGAGGAAAGGGCAGGTGAAAAAACTCATCACAGCTAATGATATTCGTGCGGCCCACGCACGCGGCGAACAGGAAATGTCGGTTGTTCTGCGCGCCAGCATCATCACCCCAGAGGCTCGCGAAGTCGCGGAGCTGCTGGGCGTCACAATCACTGAATGCGACGAATCCGCTCCGGCAGCCTCGCCTGCACCCGCTTCGGTGGATGATGGCAAAACGGAAAGCCAGCGCATTCGCGAGACCATCATTGCGCAACTGCCGGAAGGGCAGTTTACCGAAAGCCTGGTCGCGCAGTTGATGGACAAAGTCATGAAGGAAAAACAGTCGCTGGAGCAGGGCGGAATGCAGCCAAGTTTTACCTCGGTTACTGGCAAAGGCGGCGTAAAAGTCATTGATGGCAGCAGCGTGAAGTTTGGTCGTTTTGATGGCGCACAGCCGCATTGCGTCGGCTTAACCGACTTAGTGACCGACAAGGACGGAAGCAGCATGGCCGCTGGCTTCATGCAGTGGGATAACGCTTTTTTCCCATGGACGCTGAACTACGACGAAATCGACATGATTCTGGAAGGCGAACTGCACGTTCGTCATGAAGGCGAAACCATGATTGCCAGGGCTGGGGATGTGATGTTTATTCCGAAAGGCTCCAGCATTGAGTTCGGTACGCCATCAACGGTGAAATTCCTGTATGTGGCATGGCCTGCGAACTGGCAGTCCTGCTAAGGCGGATGTATGAAGGATTTCATTACCGAAGCATGGCTCAGAGCAAATCATACGCTCAGCGAAGGGGCAGAAATTCATCTCCCCGCTGACGCTCGCCTGACGCCATCTGCCCGGGAATTGCTGGAAGGCCGACATCTGCGGATTAAGTTTATCGACGAGCAGGGAAGCCTGTTTATTGATGGCGAAGAACAGCAACTGCAACCGGTGCATGGTTTAACCAGCAGTGATACGCACTCACTGGCGAGTTGTGAACTGTGTCATCAACCGGTGGCGAAGAAACCTGACACGCTGACGCATCTGACGGCGGACAAGATGGTCGCCAAAAGTGACCCGCGCCTGGGATTTCGCGCGGCGCTGGACAGCACCATCGGCCTGGCGGTGTGGTTACAGATTGAACTGTCTGAACAGTGGCAGCCGTGGCTGGCGGATATTCGCTCGCGTCTGGGCAACATTATGCGCGCAGACGCCATGGATGAGCCGCTGGCAGCACAAGCCATTGTTGGTTTAAGCGATGAAGATTTGCACCGGCTTTCGCATCAGCCGCTGCGCTATCTCGACCACGACCATCTGGTGCCTGAAGCCAGCCACGGTCGTGATGCTGCGCTGCTCAATTTGCTGCGAACCAAAGTCCGTGAAACAGAAACAGTGGCGGCCCAGGTATTTATCACCCGCAGTTTTGAAGTACTGCGACCGGACATTCTGCAAGCGTTGAACCGCCTGTCGAGCACGGTCTACGTGATGATGATCCTGAGCGTGGCGAAGCATCCGCTGAGTATCAGCCAAATCCAACAGCGACTGGGGGAGAAGCAATGATCATTGAACGTGCTCGCCAGCTCGCCTTGCGCTCACCTGCGCGGGTGGTGTTCCCGGATGCGCTGGATGTTCGGGTGCTGAAAGCTGCGAATTACCTGCATCAGCACGGTCTGGCACATCCCATTCTCGTCGCCAGTCCGTTTGCGTTGCGCCAGTTTGCTCTCAGCCACCGCGTGGCAATGGATGGCATTCAGGTAATCGACCCGCAAAGCAACCTGCAAATGCGTGAAGAATTTGCGCTGCGCTGGCTGGCGCGTGCTGGTGAAAAAACGCCGCCGGATGCGCTTGAGAAACTCAACGATCCGCTGATGTTCGCTGCCGCAATGGTTAGCGCGGGTAAAGCCGACGTCTGTATTGCGGGCAACCTCTCGTCAACAGCGAACGTGCTGCGTGCGGGGTTACGCATTATCGGATTACAGCCGGGTTGTAAAACGCTGTCGTCAATTTTCCTGATGCTGCCGCAGTATCTCGGACCGTCATTAGGATTTGCTGATTGCAGTGTCGTGCCGCAACCCACTGCAGCCCAGTTGGCAGATATTGCCATCGCCAGCGCGCAGACCTGGCAAGCGATTACCGGCGAAGAGCCGCGCGTCGCAATGCTCTCGTTTTCAAGTAATGGCAGTGCCCGTCATCCCAACGTTGCTAACGTGCAGCAGGCTACGGACATTGTTCGTGAACGTGCACCAGAGCTTACCGTTGATGGTGAATTGCAGTTTGATGCCGCTTTTGTACCGGATGTTGCGGCGCAAAAAGCACCGGCCAGCCCGTTGCAGGGCAATGCCAATGTGATGGTTTTTCCATCGCTTGAGGCAGGCAATATTGGTTACAAAATCGCCCAGCGTCTGGGAGGGTATCGAGCAGTAGGGCCTCTGATTCAGGGGCTTGCCGCACCGCTCCATGATCTCTCCCGCGGCTGCAGCGTACAGGAAATTATCGAACTGGCGTTGGTGGCAGCAGTGCCGCGCCAGACTGACGTGAGTCGTGAACGCGCCTCACAAACACTGGTTGTTTAGGTCCCGTTCTGGACCCCTTCTACTAAGAGGAAAGCACAATGGAAGCATTAGGAATGATTGAAACCCGGGGCCTGGTTGCACTGATTGAGGCTTCTGACGCAATGGTTAAAGCGGCACGCGTGAAACTGGTTGGCGTGAAGCAGATTGGCGGTGGCCTGGTTACCGCAATGGTACGTGGCGATGTGGCGGCCTGTAAAGCCGCAACGGATGCCGGTGCTGCCGCTGCCCAGCGCATTGGTGAACTGGTTTCTGTACATGTTATCCCGCGTCCGCATGGCGATCTGGAAGAAGTGTTCCCGATCAGCTTTAAAGGCGACAGCAACGACATGTAAGTAGCCCATGTGACGCCACTGCATGATTGATAAAAGCTGGCGTCACCCTCTCTCCTTTTCACATTACCTTCTGCGGAGGGTAGGGGGAGGTTTTACCTGAAATATGCCACGGAGGCGGGTATGAAACTGGCAATCGTCACAGGACAAATTGTTTGTACCGTACGCCATCAGGGGCTAGCGCACGACAAATTGCTGATGGTGGAAATGATTGACGCCTGCGGAAATCCCGACGGGCAGTGTGCTGTTGCTATCGACAGCATCGGGGCGGGAACCGGAGAGTGGGTGCTGTTGGTCAGCGGAAGCTCAGCCCGTCAGGCGCACCGCAACGAATCATCGCCTGTCGATCTGTGTGTTATTGGCATTGTCGATGAAGTGGTGGCCGGTGGTCAGGTGATCTTCCATAAATAAGGCAGAAAATCATGAATCAACAGGATATTGAACAGGTCGTGAAAGCGGTACTGCTGAAAATGAAAGACAGCAGTCAGCCCGTCAGCGCGGTTCAAGAAATGGGCGTCTTTGCCTCCCTGGATGACGCAGTGGCGGCAGCAAAACTGGCCCAGCAGGGGTTAAAAAGCGTCGCTATGCGCCAGTTAGCTATTCACGCCATTCGTGAAGCAGGCGAAAAACACGCCAGAGAATTAGCGGAACTTGCCGTCACTGAAACCGGCATGGGACGCGTTGAAGATAAATTTGCCAAAAACGTAGCGCAGGCACGCGGCACGCCGGGCGTGGAATGCCTCTCTCCACAGGTATTGACCGGCGATAATGGTTTAACGCTGATTGAAAACGCGCCGTGGGGCGTGGTGGCTTCGGTAACACCGTCCACCAACCCGGCAGCAACCGTAATTAATAATGCCATCAGCCTGATTGCCGCAGGCAACAGCGTGGTATTTGCGCCACATCCGGCGGCAAAAGGCGTTTCTCAGCGCGCGATAACTCTGCTTAACCAGGCGGTTGTTGCCGCTGGCGGCCCGGCAAACCTGCTGGTTACCGTTGCCAATCCGGATATCGAAACCGCTCAGCGTCTGTTCAAGTACCCAGGCATTGGCCTGCTGGTCGTTACCGGTGGCGAAGCGGTGGTTGACGCTGCGCGTAAACACACCAATAAACGCCTGATTGCTGCTGGTGCGGGTAACCCGCCGGTGGTGGTTGATGAAACCGCCGATCTGGTACGCGCCGCGCAGTCCATCGTCAAAGGTGCATCGTTTGATAACAACATTATCTGCGCCGACGAAAAAGTGCTGATCGTGGTGGATAGCGTTGCCGACGAACTGATGCGTCTGATGGAAAGCCAGCATGCGGTAAAACTCACTGCGGCCCAGGCCGAGCAACTTCAGCCAGTGCTGCTGAAAAATGTCGACGAGCGCGGCAAAGGCACGGTTAGCCGTGACTGGGTTGGACGTGATGCGGGAAAAATCGCAGCGTCAATTGGTCTGAATGTACCAGACCAGACCCGCTTGTTATTCGTCGAAACCTCCGCCACCCATCCGTTTGCCGTAACTGAACTGATGATGCCGGTGCTGCCGGTGGTGCGGGTTGCCAACGTCGATGAGGCCATTGAACTGGCGGTAACGCTTGAAGGTGGTTGTCACCATACGGCGGCGATGCACTCACGCAATATCGACAATATGAACCGTATGGCTAACGCCATTGATACCAGCATCTTCGTCAAAAATGGACCGTGCATTGCGGGTCTCGGACTTGGCGGTGAGGGCTGGACCACCATGACCATTACTACGCCGACCGGGGAAGGGGTGACCAGTGCGCGCACGTTTGTGCGTCTGCGTCGCTGTGTGTTGGTGGATGCGTTCCGCATCGTTTAAGAGCGCTCTAAGGAGATAAAGAGATGGCGCACGACGAACAACTTTGGCTCACACCCAGACTGCAAAAAGCGGCAACGCTATGTAACCAGACGCCCACAGCCAGCGACTCACCGCTGTGGCTGGGTGTTGATTTGGGGACGTGTGATGTGGTGTCGATGGTTGTCGACAGTGACGGACAGCCGGTTGCAGTCTGCCTGGACTGGGCCGATGTCGTGCGTGACGGCATCGTCTGGGATTTCTTCGGTGCGGTGACCATTGTCCGTCGCCATCTCGATACGCTTGAGCAACAGCTGGGTTGCCGCTTTACCCATGCGGCAACCTCGTTCCCGCCGGGAACGGACCCGCGTATTTCCATCAATGTGCTGGAATCAGCAGGACTTGAAGTGAGCCATGTGCTGGACGAACCAACCGCTGTGGCAGATCTGCTGAAACTGGATAACGCAGGCGTAGTGGATATCGGCGGGGGCACGACCGGTATTGCTATTGTGAAGCGGGGTTTAGTGACCTATTCCGCCGATGAAGCTACCGGCGGGCACCACATTTCTCTGACCCTTGCGGGGAATCGTCGTATTCAGCTTGAAGAAGCCGAGCAGTACAAGCGCAGCAATGGAAAAGAAATCTGGCCGGTGGTCAAGCCGGTCTACGAAAAGATGGCGGAAATCGTCGCTCATCATATTGCAGGGCATGGAGTAACAGATTTATGGCTGGCCGGTGGTTCCTGTATGCAACCGGGTGTCGATGAGCTGTTCCGTAAGCGTTTCCCGGAACTGCAGGTGCATTTACCACAGCACAGTCTGTTTATGACCCCGCTGGCAATCGCGAACAGTGGGAGAGAAAAAGCGGAGGGAATCTATGCAAGCTGAATTGCAAACGGCGCTCTTTCAGGCATTCGATACCCTGAATCTGCAACGCGTAAAAACATTTAGCGTTCCACCAGTCACGTTATGTGGACTTGGGGCGCTCAGCACCTGTGGACAGGAAGCGCAAATACGCGGACTGACGCATATGTTCGTGATGGTCGATAGCTTTCTGCATCAGGCCGGAATGACCGCCGGACTTGAACGTAGCCTGGCGATGAAAGGCGTGGCGATGACGTTGTGGCCGTGCCCGGTTGGTGAGCCGTGTATCACGGACGTTTGCGCGGCGGTAGCGCAACTGCGTGAATCAAAGTGTGATGGCGTTGTGGCCTTTGGTGGCGGTTCTGTACTGGATGCCGCCAAAGCGGTGGCATTGCTGGTGACTAATCCGACGCAGACGCTGGCCGATATGACGGAACACAGCACGTTACGCCCGCGTCTGCCGCTGATTGCCGTACCAACCACCGCCGGAACAGGTTCGGAAACTACCAACGTCACGGTGATTATTGACGCCGCGACTGGACTGAAAAAAGTGCTGGCTCACGCCACGCTGATGCCGGATGTGGCCATTCTTGATGCCGCATTGACGGAAGGGGTGCCTGCGCATGTTACGGCGATGACCGGAATCGATGCGTTGACCCACGCCGTTGAGGCTTATAGCGCCCTGAACGCTACGCCATTTACCGACAGCCTGGCGATTGGCGCGATTGCGATGATTGGCAAATCGTTACCGAAAGCGGTGGGCTACGGTCACGACCTGGCTGCGCGGGAAAGCATGCTGCTGGCTTCCTGTATGGCGGGGATGGCTTTCTCCAGCGCGGGGCTGGGCTTGTGTCATGCGATGGCTCACCAGCCGGGCGCGGCGCTGCACATTCCGCACGGACAGGCTAACGCCATGCTGCTACCGACAGTAATGGGGTTTAACCGCATGGTTTGCCGTGAGCGCTTTAGCCATATCGGCAGGGCGTTAACCAACAAGAAATCAGACGATCGTGACGCAATCAACGCTGTCATCGAGCTGATTACCGAAGTGGGCCAGACCAAACGACTCGCTGACGTGGGGGCGAAGCCTGAGCAATACAGCACATGGGCGCAAGCTGCGATGGACGATATTTGTATTCGCAGCAATCCACGAACCGCCACGCAGGCAGAAATTATCGCGTTGTATGCGGCGGCACAATAAATACACAAATGACAGGGAGTGAAGGGTATGGGAATTAACGAAATCATCATGTACATCATGATGTTCTTTATGCTGATTGCCGCCGTGGACAGGATCCTGTCGCAGTTCGGTGGTTCAGCGCGCTACCTCGGTAAGTTTGGTAAAAGCATCGAGGGATCGGGTGGTCAGTTTGAAGAAGGTTTTATGGCGATGGGCGCGCTCGGTCTGGCAATGGTCGGTATGACTGCGCTGGCGCCGGTATTAGCAAAAGTGCTCGGGCCGGTGATTATTCCGCTGTATGAAATGTTGGGCGCGAACCCGTCGATGTTTGCCGGAACGCTGCTGGCGTGTGATATGGGCGGCTTCTTCCTGGCGAAAGAACTGGCGGGCGGTGATGTTGCGGCATGGTTGTACTCTGGCTTGATTCTGGGTGCGATGATGGGGCCGACGCTGGTCTTCTCCATCCCGGTAGCACTGGGGATTATTGAACCCTCTGACCGTCGTTATCTGGCACTGGGCGTGCTGGCTGGTATTGTCACGATCCCAATTGGCTGTATCGCGGGTGGTTTGGTAGCGATGTATTCCGGCGTTGAAATCAACGGACAGCCGGTGGAATTTACCTTCGCGCTGATCCTGATGAACATGATTCCGGTGCTGATCGTTGCCGTGCTGGTGGCGCTGGGGCTGAAATTCATCCCGGAAAAAATGATCAACGGCTTCCAGATCTTCGCTAAGTTCCTGGTGGCATTGATCACAATCGGGCTGGCCGCTGCGGTTATCAAGTTCCTGCTCGGCTGGGATCTGATCCCGGGTCTCGATCCTATCTTCATGGCGCCTGGCGATAACCCTGGTGAAGTGATGCGCGCCATCGAAGTTATCGGTTCTATCTCCTGCGTACTGCTCGGCGCTTATCCAATGGTTCTGTTACTGACCCGTTGGTTTGAAAAACCGCTGATGCGAGTTGGTAATCTCCTGAAAATCAACAATATGGCAGCTGGTGGCATGGTCGCAACGTTGGCGAACAATATTCCGATGTTCGGCATGATGAAGCACATGGATACCCGCGGCAAAGTGATTAACTGTGCGTTCGCCGTCTCTGCTGCCTTCGCTCTGGGTGACCACTTAGGTTTCGCTGCCGCAAACATGAACGCCATGATCTTCCCAATGATTGTCGGCAAGCTGATCGGCGGTGTAACGGCGATTGGTGTGGCTATGCTGCTGGTACCAAAAGACGAAAACGTTCCGGCAGAAGTGGAAGCCGAAACAGAAACGAAAGCGGAGGCGCAATCGTGAATACTCGCCAGCTATTGAGCGTCGGTATCGATATCGGCACCACCACCACTCAGGTGATCTTCTCCCGCCTTGAGCTGGTTAACCGTGCGGCAGTGTCGCAGGTGCCGCGTTACGAATTCATCAAACGTGAAATTAGCTGGCAAAGCCCGGTCTTCTTTACCCCCGTTGATAAGCAAGGCGGGTTAAAAGAGGCCGAACTTAAGGCGCTGATTCTGGCTCAGTATCAGGCAGCAGGTATTGAGCCACAGAGCGTTGATTCTGGCGCAATCATTATTACCGGGGAAAGTGCGAAAACCCGCAATGCCCGTCCGGCGGTGATGGCGCTCTCCCAGTCGCTGGGTGACTTCGTGGTTGCCAGCGCAGGTCCACATCTTGAATCGGTCATTGCCGGTCACGGCGCGGGTGCGCAAACCCTGTCTGAGCAGCGACTGTGCAGCGTACTGAATATCGATATCGGCGGTGGTACGTCTAACTATGTTCTGTTCGACGCCGGAAAAGTTAGCGGTTCAGCCTGCCTGAATGTTGGTGGGCGACTGCTGGAGACCGATAGCCAGGGGCGTGTAGTTCATGCGCACCAGCCGGGGCAAATGATTGTCGATGATGTTTTTGGCGCAGGTACAGATGCCCGTTCGCTTAATGCGGCGCAACTGATTCAGGTGGCGCGACGGATGGCTACGCTTATCGTCGAGGTTATTGACGGCAAACTTTCGCCGCTGGCTCAGGCGTTGATGCAAACCGGTTTATTGCCTGTGGGCATTAAGCCAGAGGTGATTACGCTTTCGGGTGGGGTGGGTGAGTGCTACCGCAACCAGCCTGCCGATCCATTCTGTTTTTCTGACATAGGACCGCTGTTGGCAACGGCGCTACATGAACATCCGCGTCTGCGTGAGATGAACGTGCAGTTCCCGGCGCAAACAGTACGTGCCACGGTCATTGGCGCAGGAGCACATACGCTATCGCTTTCAGGCAGCACCATCTGGCTGGAAGGCGTTGCGCTTCCGCTGCGCAACCTGCCAGTGGCTATCCCGGTTGATGAAGCTGATCTGGTCGCGGCCTGGCAGCAGGCGCTGATGCAGCTCGATCTCGACCCGAAAACTGACGCCTATGTCCTTGCGCTGCCCGGGTCGCTGCCAGTGCGCTACGCCGCGCTGTTAACGGTCATCGACGCGCTACTGGCCTTTGTCGCACGTTATCCGAATCCGCATCCCCTGCTGGTGGTAGCCGAGCAGGATTTTGGTAAAGCACTGGGCATGCTGTTACGCCCACAGTTACAGCAACACCCGCTGGCGGTCATCGATGAGGTGATTGTTCGGGCGGGTGACTATATCGACATTGGTACGCCTCTTTTTGGCGGATCGGTTGTGCCGGTGACGGTGAAATCACTCGCATTTCCTTCCTGAGGGAACGACTTATGAAACTAAAGACCACATTGTTCGGCAATGTTTATCAGTTTAAGGATGTAAAAGAGGTGCTGGCAAAAGCCAACGAACTGCGTTCGGGGGATGTGCTGGCTGGTGTGGCCGCGACAAGCTCGCAGGAGCGCGTGGCTGCTAAACAGGTGTTGTCGGAAATGACGGTAGCGGATATCCGCAACAACCCGGTGATTTCCTATGAAGAGGACTGCGTCACGCGTCTGATTCAGGATGACGTCAACGAAACGGCCTATAACCGCATCAAAAACTGGAGCATCAGTGAGCTGCGCGAGTACGTGTTGAGTGATGAAACCTCTGTCGATGACATTGCGTTTATGCGCAAAGGGTTAACGTCCGAAGTGGTCGCAGGCGTTGCAAAAATTTGTTCCAACGCGGACCTGATCTACGGCGGCAAAAAAATGCCGGTGATCAAAAAGGCTAACACGACTATCGGTCTGCCGGGCACCTTCAGTTGCCGTTTGCAGCCGAACGATACCCGCGACGACGTGCAGAGTATTGCCGCACAAATCTACGAAGGGCTTTCCTTCGGTGCGGGCGATGCCGTTATCGGTGTTAACCCGGTGACAGATGACGTGGAGAACTTAAGCCGCGTGCTCGATACCGTGTATGGTGTGATCGACAAATTCAATATTCCTACACAGGGCTGCGTGCTCGCGCACGTCACTACCCAGATCGAAGCGATTCGTCGCGGCGCGCCGGGCGGACTGATTTTCCAGAGCATCTGCGGTAGCGAAAAAGGGCTGAAAGAGTTTGGTGTCGAGTTGGCGATGCTGGATGAGGCACGCGCAGTGGGTGCTGAGTTCAACCGTATTGCCGGTGAAAACTGCCTGTACTTTGAAACCGGGCAAGGTTCTGCGCTTTCCGCAGGCGCTAACTTCGGTGCCGATCAGGTGACGATGGAAGCGCGTAACTACGGTCTGGCGCGTCACTACGATCCGTTCCTGGTGAACACCGTGGTGGGCTTTATCGGGCCGGAGTATCTCTACAATGACCGTCAGATTATTCGCGCCGGTCTGGAAGACCACTTCATGGGTAAACTGAGCGGCATCTCAATGGGTTGTGACTGCTGTTACACCAACCATGCTGACGCTGACCAGAACCTCAATGAAAACCTGATGATTTTGCTCGCCACCGCTGGCTGCAACTACATCATGGGCATGCCGCTCGGTGACGACATCATGCTCAACTATCAGACCACCGCGTTCCACGACACCGCGACCGTGCGCCAGTTGCTGAACTTGCGTCCGTCGCCGGAGTTTGAACGTTGGCTGGAAAACATGGGCATTATGGCAAACGGTCGCCTGACCAAACGGGCGGGCGATCCGTCACTGTTCTTCTGATGACGCGGGGATGACACACGATGGATCAAAAACAGATTGAAGAAATTGTACGCAGCGTAATGGCGTCAATGGGTGAGTCACAGCCGCAGGCTCAAGCGCCGTCACCGGAAGCGAAATGCAGCACCACACAGTGTGCCGCACCGACGGGGGAAAGCTGTGCGATGGACCTGGGTTCACCGGAAGCCAAAGCGTGGATTGGCGTTGAAAATCCGCACCGTGCTGAAGTGTTGACAGAGCTGCGTCGTAGTACTGCAGCGCGCGTATGCACCGGTCGTGCCGGTCCACGTCCACGCACTCAGGCGCTGCTGCGCTTCCTGGCTGACCACTCTCGTTCGAAAGACACCGTGCTGAAAGAGGTACCGGAAGAGTGGGTGAAAGCACAAGGGCTGCTGGAAGTCCGTTCAGAAATCAGTGACAAAAATCTGTACCTGACTCGCCCGGACCTGGGTCGTCGTCTGAGTGCGGAAGCGATAGAAGCACTGAAATCGCAGTGCGTGGCCAACCCGGATGTGCAGGTGATCGTTTCTGATGGCCTGTCTACAGATGCTATTACTGCGAACTATGAAGAGATCCTGCCGCCGTTGTTGTCTGGTTTAAAACAGGCCGGACTGAAGGTGGGTACGCCGTTCTTTGTACGCTATGGCCGCGTGAAAATTGAAGATCAGATTGGCGAACTTCTGGGGGCGAAGGCGGTGATTCTGCTGGTGGGTGAACGTCCGGGCTTAGGCCAGTCGGAGAGTCTTTCCTGCTACGCCGTCTATTCGCCACGTGTGGCGACCACCGTTGAGGCCGACAGAACCTGTATTTCGAACATTCACCAGGGCGGCACGCCACCGGTTGAAGCGGCTGCGGTAATTGTGGATTTGGCCAAGCGCATGCTGGAGCAAAAAGCGTCCGGCATCAATATGACCCGTTAAGGAGGCAGCATGCCAGCATTAGATTTGATTAGACCTTCAGTCACCGCGATGCGCGTGATTGCCTCCGTTAACGCGGAGTTTGCACGTGAACTTAAATTACCGCCACATATACGTAGCCTCGGACTCATCACGGCAGACTCTGATGACGTGGCGTATATTGCCGCTGACGAAGCGACAAAACAGGCGATGGTTGAAGTGGTATATGGCCGATCGCTGTATGCGGGAGCCGCGCATGGACCGTCACCGACGGCCGGTGAAGTGATGATCATGCTGGGTGGTCCTAACCCGGCGGAAGTTCGCGCGGGTCTGGATGCGATGGTCGCTAACATTGAAAGTGGCGCAGCGTTCCAGTGGGCGAATGATGCAGAAAACACCGCGTTCCTGGCGCATGTGGTCTCGCGTACCGGTTCGTATCTTTCAGCCACGGCAGGATGCGCGCTTGGCGATCCGATGGCCTATCTGGTGGCGCCGCCGCTGGAAGCGACATTTGGTATTGATGCTGCGCTGAAATCTGCCGATGTACAACTGGTGACCTACGTTCCGCCGCCGTCAGAAACCAACTACTCGGCGGCGTTTTTGACCGGTAGCCAGGCTGCCTGTAAAGCTGCCTGTAACGCCTTTGCCGATGCCGTTCTGGATATTGCCCGTAATCCGGTACAGCGCGCGTAAGAGAGGTTGTGATGATCAATGCACTGGGATTACTGGAAGTGGATGGCATGGTCGCTGCCGTGGACGCGGCAGATGCCATGCTAAAAGCCGCGAACGTGCGTCTGCTAAGCCACGAAGTGCTCGATCCTGGCAGGCTGACGCTGGTGGTGGAAGGCGATCTGGCGGCGTGTCGTGCGGCGCTGGATGCCGGCAGTGCCGCAGCACAGCGTACAGGCCGTGTTATTAGCCGCAAGGAGATAGGGCGGCCGGACGATGACACCCAGTGGCTGATTGGCGGTTTTAAGCGCGCACCGAAGAAACCAGAACAGAAGCCTGAAGTGAAATCTGAAGTGAAATCAGAGCAGATACAGGAAACTCCTGTGGCGACTGAATCCTCTGATGAATTACTGGCACTGTTAACATCGGTCCGTCAGGGAATGACGGCAGGGGAAGTGGCTGCGCACTTTGGCTGGTCACTTGAAAAAGCCAGAAATGCGCTGGAACAGCTCTTTTCTGACGGAGCGTTGCGTAAACGCAGTAGTCGCTATCGCTTAAAAAATTAACCTGTCGGAGGGCCGGGGGCTTCAATGAAGCTTCCGGCTTAAAAGATCATGAAAAAGAAACGTACTGCAAACCTGCACCATCTTTATCATGAAGCATTACCCGAAGACGTTAAACTTACGCCGATAGTAGAGGTGGATAACGTTCACCAGCGGCGAACAACAGATGTCTATGAGCACGCCCTGACTATTACCGCCTGGCAGCAGATATACGATCAGCTCCATCCGGGTAAATTTCATGGCGAGTTCACGGAAATCCTGCTCGATGACATTCAGGTGTTCCGTGAATACACCGGTCTGGCGCTGCGCCAGTCATGCCTGGTCTGGCCGAATTCATTCTGGTTTGGCATTCCGGCTACGCGTGGTGAGCAGGGATTTATTGGCACCCAATGCCTTGGCAGTGCTGAGATTGCAACTCGCCCGGGAGGGACTGAGTTTGAACTGAGTACGCCAGACGATTACACCATTCTTGGTGTGGTTATATCTGAAGAGGCCATTGCTCGTCAGGCTAACTTCCTGCATAACCCGGAGCGGGTGCTGCATATGCTGCGTAACCAGTCAGCGCTGGAAGTAAAAGAGCAGCATAAAGCGGCACTGTGGGGATTTGTGCAGCAGGCGCTGGCAACGTTCAGCGAGAATCCAGAGGATCTTCGCCAGACCGCGGTGCGCAAAGTGTTAGGTGATAACCTGCTGTTGGCGATGGGCACGATGCTGGAGGAAGCTCAGCCGATAATAACCGCCGAGAGTATCAGCCATCAGAGTTATCGTCGTCTGCTGTCGCGCGCGCGCGAATATGTGCTGGAAAACATGTCGGAGCCGCTGACTGTGCTCGATTTGTGTAATCAGTTGCATGTGAGCCGCCGTACGTTGCAAAACGCGTTTCACGCGATTCTTGGTATCGGGCCGAATGCATGGTTGAAGCGCATTCGTCTGAATGCCGTGCGTCGGGAGCTTATCAGCCCGTGGTCGCAGAGCTCGACGGTAAAAGATGCTGCAATGCAGTGGGGATTCTGGCACTTAGGGCAGTTCGCTACTGATTACCAGCAGTTGTTTGCGGAGAAGCCGTCACTGACGCTGCATCAGCGCATGCGCCAGTGGGCGTGATGGTATGAGCCTGTGACGTGCCGGATGCGACGCTAACGCGCCTTATCCGGCCTACGGGTTTTGCCGTTTTGTAGGTCTGACAAGCGTAACGCCATCAGGCAACTACACCCAGTCGCGGACCTGGATAAACTCGCTAAGGGCAGCTTCCGGGCTGTTCGCTTCCGGCTGCCAGTCGTACTCCCAACGCACCAGCGGTGGCATTGACATCAAGATGGATTCGGTGCGCCCACCGGTCTGCAAACCAAACAGCGTGCCGCGATCCCACACCAGATTGAACTCCACGTAGCGACCGCGACGATAAAGCTGGAAATTACGTTCACGCTCGCCCCAACTCATCGCCTTACGACGCGCCACAATAGGCAGATACGCGTCGGTATAGCCTTTGCCAACCGCCTGCATAAAGTCGAAACAGTGGTCGAAGTTGGGCGTATTGAGATCGTCGAAGAACAGTCCGCCAATACCACGCTGCTCGTTACGATGCTTCAGGAAGAAGTAGTCGTCACACCACTTTTTATACCGCGGATAGACGTCATCACCGAACGGCTGGCACAGATCAAAGGCCGTGCGATGCCAGTGAACGGCATCTTCTTCGTAGCCGTAGTAGGGCGTTAAATCAAAACCACCGCCAAACCACCAGACCGGGTCTGCCCCTGGTTTTTCAGCAATAAAAAACCGCACATTGGCATGGCTGGTAGGAATGTAAGGATTAAGCGGATGCACAACCAGCGACACCCCCATCGCCTCAAAGCTGCGTCCGGCAAGCTCTGGTCGATGTGCGGTAGCTGAAGCAGGCATCGCATCACCGTGAACGTGGGAGAAATTTACTCCCGCTTGTTCAAAAATACCGCCGTTGCGCAATACCCGACTGCGTCCGCCGCCGCCCGCTTCACGCTGCCAGCTATCTTCAACAAAATCAGCACCGTCCACGGCGGATAGCTGCTGGCAAATATCATCCTGCAAGCTGAGCAGGAACTGTTTTACGCGCTGCGTATCGGGCTTCATGATTAACGCTTCTTCGAATGTGCTTTCTGGTTATCAAACCAGTGGAAATAGCTGATGACGCCATTGGCGATAGCGGTGGCGATTTTCTGACGAAATGCCGTCGTCCCCAGCAGCCGTTCTTCTTCCGGGTTGGTAATGAACGAAGTCTCGACCAGCACCGAAGGAATAGAAGGGGATTTTAGCACCACGAAGGCGGCCTGTTCCGTACTGCGACTGTGCAGACGGTGTACTGGCTTGATCTTCTTAAGAATATGCGAACCGAGGGTCAGACTGTTTTTTATCGTGTCGGTCTGTACCAGATCGAACAGTACCTGCTGCAGCAAATGGTCTTTATCAGTGGCTTTTTTCCCGGCAACTTCATCGGCGCGGTTTTCACGATCGGAAAGGTACTTTGCCATGGCGCTACTGGCGCCGCGGTTTGACAGGGCAAAGACCGATGCACCAGCGGCACTGGGATTGGTAAAGCCGTCGGCGTGAATGGACATAAACAGATCGGCACCGTGTTTGTGCGCAATCTCGACGCGATCGTACAGCGGTATAAATGTATCGCCGGAACGGGTCAGCCGCGCATCAATCCCCTGACTGCGCAGGATGGATCGTACGTTTTTGGCAATCGCCAGCACGACGTGTTTTTCCTTCGAACCGTTGCGTCCAATCGCTCCGGTATCAATACCGCCGTGTCCCGGATCGAGTACCACAACACGCTTAGCACCTGCTTTTTTAGCTTTCGGTTTGCTGTGACCATTGCTGGTTTTTAGCGCTTCTTCTTTAGCGATGGCTTGCGACATGCCTGACAGCGTCAGGGCGGCCAGCCCGGCTTTCAGCACCTGGCGGCGCGATGTGAGAGTTTTTAGTGGTTTAAAAGTGCTCATACGGCCTGAGTTGTAAAAAAAGGTTCCAGACGTTATATCGTATCGCGTAGTCCGTTGCGACGGATCGGGATAAGAATTGTTTTACTTTTCATTTCAATACGTGACAGTTCAGTATTATGCCATTTTTTCCGCTGCTTCGCGTCAGATATTGGCTAAATCAGCTGTTCGCGCCATAATCGGTTTTTAACGTCCTGAAAAGGTAACCAATACCATGGAAATACGCGTATTTCGCCAGGAAGATTTCGAAGAGGTGATCACCCTCTGGGAGCGCTGTGACTTGTTGCGTCCATGGAACGATCCGGAAATGGACATCGAGCGTAAAGTAAATCACGACGTCAGCTTGTTTCTGGTCGCGGAAGTGAACGGCGAAGTGGTTGGCACGGTGATGGGAGGTTACGACGGTCATCGTGGTTCTGCCTATTACCTTGGCGTGCATCCTGAGTTTCGGGGGCGCGGCATTGCCAATGCACTGCTCAACCGTCTGGAGAAAAAACTCATAGCCCGCGGTTGCCCGAAGATTCAAATCATGGTGCGTGATGATAATGACGTTGTGCTGGGTATGTATGAACGTCTGGGATATGAACATGCTGATGTACTCAATCTGGGCAAACGTCTGATCGAAGATGAAGAGTACTGAGTTCCATCCTGCCGATTATGATGGTCATGGTCGCTTACGCCTGCCTTTTTTGTTCTGGTGTGTGCTGCTGCTTCAGGCGCGCACCTGGGTGCTGTTTGTGATTGCGGGATCTTCCCGCGAGCAGGGCAACACATTACTGAATCTGTTTTATCCCGATCATGACTCTTTCTGGCTGGGATTGCTTCCCGGCGTTCCGGCAGTGCTGGCGTTTTTGCTCAGCGGGCGACGTTTTGCGTTTCCTTCGTTATGGCGCTGGCTGCGCGCATTGCTGATTTTGGCCCAACTGGTGCTGCTATGCTGGCAGCCTGTTCTGTGGCTGGAAGGAGATCCTGTCAACGGTGCCGGGCTGGCGCTGCTGGTGGCTGATATCGTCGCGCTGGTATGGCTATTAACTAATCAACGTCTGCGTGCCTGTTTTTATGTTGAAAAAGAATAACGGCACTTTTTTTCGAAAGTGAACTCCAAGCAACGTTGATAAATAAGGGAGGAGGTGAAATGAAATCACTGCGTTTGATTTTATGCGCGATGCCGCTGGTACTGACTGGTTGTTCAACGCTGTCGTCGGTGAACTGGTCTGCTGCAAATCCGTGGAACTGGTTTGGTTCTTCGACGGAGGTCACTGAGCAGGGTGTGGGAAAACTCACCGCCGCCACACCGCTGAATGAAAAATCGATTGCCGATGCGCTGGATGGGGACTATCGCCTGCGTAGCGGGATGAAAACCAATAATGGCAATGTTGTACGCTTTTATGAGGTGATGAAAGATAGCAGCGTTGCGATGATTATCAACGGTGATCAGGGAACGATCAGCCGCATTGATGTGCTGGACAGCGATATTTCATCAGCATCCGGTGCAGAAATCGGTACACCGTTTAGCGACCTTTACACTAAAGCTTTCGGTAATTGCCAGAAAGCTACCGGAGATGATAGTGCGGGTGTTGAGTGTAAAGCTGAAGGAAGTCAACATATTAGCTATATTTTTTCCGGCGAGTGGAGCGGGCCTGAAGGCATAATGCCGTCTGACGATACGCTGAAAGACTGGAAAGTGAGCAAAATTATCTGGCGGCGTTAATTTGCGTCTGAACAAATCGACGGACTAAAAAAACAGGTAGAATAACGCCTATCAATGCCACGATGTCGTGGCATCTTTTTTTCAGGAGGAACAATGTCTCAGGTTCAGAGTGGCATTTTGCCAGAACATTGCCGTGCGGCGATTTGGATTGAAGCCAATGTTAAGGGCGACGTTGAGGCTTTGCGTGCGGCCAGTAAAACCTTTGCGGATAAACTGGCGACCTTTGAAGCGAAATTCCCGGATGCGCACCTTGGCGCGGTCGTTGCTTTCGGCAACAACACCTGGCGCACACTGAGCGGCGGCGTGGGCGCTGAAGAACTGAAAGACTTTATCCCTTACGGTAAAGGTCTGGCACCGGCGACCCAGTATGACGTGCTGATCCATATCCTCTCGTTGCGTCATGACGTGAATTTCTCCGTTGCGCAGGCAGCGATGGAAGCCTTTGGCGACTGCATCGAAGTGAAAGAAGAGATCCACGGTTTCCGTTGGGTTGAAGAGCGCGATCTTAGCGGCTTTGTGGATGGTACGGAAAACCCGGCCGGAGAAGAAACGCGCCGTGAAGTCGCGGTCATCAAAGATGGCGTTGATGCCGGTGGCAGCTATGTATTTGTACAGCGTTGGGAACATAACCTGAAGCAGCTTAACCGCATGAGCATTCATGATCAGGAAATGATGATTGGTCGCACCAAAGAAGCCAATGAAGAGATTGACGGTGATGATCGCCCGGTAACTTCTCACCTGAGCCGTGTGGATTTGAAAGAAGATGGCAAGGGGCTGAAAATTGTTCGCCAGAGCCTGCCGTACGGTACCGCCAGCGGCACACACGGTCTCTATTTCTGCGCTTACTGTGCGCGTCTGCATAATATTGAGCAGCAACTGCTGAGTATGTTTGGCGATACTGATGGTAAACGTGACGCCATGCTGCGCTTTACCAAACCGGTGACCGGCGGCTATTACTTTGCTCCGTCGCTGGATCGTCTGCTCGCCCTGTGATTATTGCCGGGTGCCTGGACTACAGATAGCAATCGTGCAGGCTTGTTGAGACGAAGCCGCTTTCCGACAAAATCCAGAGAAATAAGCTAATCCCCGCGTCGTCGGGGATTTTTTTTACCTGACATTAACCTGATTTAGTGAGCTATTCCTCAGCACTAATTTGTTATTGCTGTATCTTCTGCGTGAATGGAGTGTAAGGCTCCATATTCAAAAGGAGAATATTGAAATGGGAAAACTCACGGGCAAAACAGCATTGATTACGGGCGCATCTCAGGGCATTGGCGAAGGTATTGCCAGAACGTTTGCCCGCCATGGCGCGAACCTAATCTTGCTGGATATCTCCGATGAGATTGAAAAACTGGCAGATGAGCTGAGTGGACGCGGTCACCGTTGCACGGCAGTTCATGCGGACGTCAGAGATTTTGCTTCTGTCACGGCGGCGGTAGCACGTGCGAAGAAGATTGAGGGAAAAATCGATATTCTGGTCAACAATGCGGGCGTATGTCGCCTCGGCAGCTTCCTTGATATGAGCGATGAAGATCGCGACTTCCATATTGATATCAATATTAAAGGCGTCTGGAACGTGACGAAAGCCGTTCTGCCGGAGATGATTGCTCGTAAAGACGGACGCATTGTGATGATGTCATCCGTAACCGGCGATATGGTTGCCGATCCGGGCGAAACGGCGTACGCGCTGTCGAAAGCAGCAATTATCGGCTTAACCAAATCCCTGGCGGTGGAATACGCGCAGTCTGGTATTCGCGTGAATGCTATTTGTCCGGGCTATGTACGTACGCCGATGGCAGAAAATATTGCACGTCAGTCTAACCCGGATGATCCAGAGTCTGTATTAACTGAAATGGCGAAAGCGATCCCGATGCGTCGTCTGGCGTGTCCGCTTGAGGTTGGCGAACTGGCGGCGTTCCTGGCGTCCGATGAGTCCAGTTACCTGACCGGCACGCAAAACGTGATTGATGGCGGTAGCACTTTGCCTGAAAGCGTCAGCGTAGGCGTCTGACCGATGCCATCCTCCTCTCCGCGATATGGAGGGGAGGTACCCCTTATTCTCTTTTCAACTTTCAAATCATCAAACGGTATATAAAACCGTTACTCCTTTAGCACTGGTTATAAATATGATGGCCATAAGAAAGTCATTAAATTTATAAGGGTGCGCAATGGCCGTTAATTTCCTGAAAAAAAGCTCTCTGACGCTGGTCGCGTCTCTGCTACTGATAGGTCAGGCGCAGGCAACGGAACTACTGAACAGTTCTTACGATGTTTCCCGCGAGCTGTTTGCCGCCCTTAATCCACCGTTTGAGCAGCAATGGGCGAAGGATAACGGCGGGGATAAGCTGACCATTAAACAATCCCATGCCGGGTCATCAAAACAAGCGTTGGCGATTTTACAGGGGTTGAAAGCTGACGTGGTGACCTATAACCAGGTCACCGATGTGCAGATCCTGCACGATAAAGGCAAGCTGATCCCGGCCGACTGGCAAAGCCGTCTGCCGAATAACAGCTCGCCATTCTATTCCACCATGGGCTTCCTGGTACGTAAGGGGAATCCGAAGAATATCCACGACTGGAATGACCTGGTTCGTTCCGACGTAAAACTGATTTTCCCGAATCCGAAAACGTCCGGTAATGCCCGTTACACCTACCTTGCAGCGTGGGGTGCGGCAGATAAAGCTGACGGTGGCGACAAAGCCAAAACCGAGCAGTTTATGACGCAATTCCTGAAAAACGTTGAGGTATTTGATACCGGCGGTCGTGGCGCCACCACCACTTTTGCTGAACGTGGCCTGGGCGATGTGCTGATAAGCTTTGAATCAGAAGTGAATAACATCCGCAAGCAGTATGAAGCGCAGGGATTTGAAGTTGTTATTCCGAAAACCAATATTCTCGCTGAATTCCCGGTGGCGTGGGTAGACAAAAACGTGCAAGCCAATGGCACAGAAAAAGCGGCTAAGGCCTATCTGAACTGGCTCTACAGCCCTGAAGCACAGACTATCATCACCGACTATTACTATCGTGTGAACAATCCTGAGGTCATGGACAAGCTGAAGGATAAATTCCCGCAGACCGAACTGTTCCGCGTGGAAGACCACTTTGGCTCCTGGCCTGAGGTGATGAAAACGCACTTTGTCAGCGGTGGTGAGCTGGACAAACTGTTGGCGGCGGGGCGTAAGTAAATGTTTGCTGTTTCTTCCCGACGCGTGCTGCCTGGCTTTACCTTAAGCCTGGGCACCAGCTTGCTGTTTGTGTGCCTGATATTGCTGCTGCCGCTCAGTGCGCTGGTGATGCAACTGGCGCAAATGAGCTGGGCACAATACTGGGATGTGATTACTAATCCGCAGGTTGTGGCGGCCTATAAAGTGACGCTGATTTCAGCGTTTGTGGCCTCGATTTTTAACGGTGTATTTGGTCTGTTGATGGCGTGGATCTTAACCCGCTATCGCTTTCCAGGCCGCACGTTGCTGGATGCGTTAATGGATTTGCCTTTTGCCCTGCCAACGGCGGTGGCGGGCCTGACGCTGGCGTCGTTGTTTTCGGTCAACGGTTTCTACGGCGAGTGGCTGGCGAAGTTCGATATCAAAGTGACTTACACCTGGCTGGGAATTGCAGTCGCTATGGCGTTTACCAGCATTCCGTTCGTGGTGCGTACCGTTCAACCGGTGCTGGAAGAGTTAGGGCCGGAGTATGAAGAAGCCGCTGAAACACTCGGTGCTACACGGTTACAGAGCTTTCGTAAAGTGGTGCTGCCGGAGTTATCTCCCGCGCTGATAGCGGGCGTGGCACTCTCTTTCACCCGCAGCCTGGGTGAGTTTGGCGCAGTTATCTTTATTGCCGGGAACATCGCGTGGAAAACAGAAGTGACCTCACTGATGATTTTTGTCCGCTTGCAGGAGTTTGACTATCCCGCTGCCAGCGCGATTGCGTCGGTTATTCTCGGGGCTTCATTGTTGCTGCTGTTTTCGATTAACACCCTGCAAAGTCGTTTTGGTCGACGCGTGGTAGGTCACTGATGGCAGAAATTACTCAATTGAAACGCTATGGCGCATCCCGCATCAACTGGGGTAAATGGTTTCTAATCGGCACGGGCATGCTGGTATCAGCATTTATTTTGCTGGTACCGATGATTTATATCTTCGTTCAGGCGTTCAGCAAGGGATTAATGCCGGTATTACAGAATCTGGCCGATCCGGACATGCTGCACGCCATTTGGCTGACGGTGCTGATTGCGTTGATTGCCGTGCCGGTGAATCTGGTCTTTGGCGTGCTACTGGCCTGGCTGGTAACCCGCTTTAACTTTCCTGGACGCCAGTTGCTGCTGACGTTACTGGATATCCCGTTTGCCGTGTCGCCTGTTGTGGCTGGTCTGGTGTATCTGCTGTTTTACGGTTCTAACGGCCCATTGGGTGGCTGGCTGGATGAACATAATCTGCAAATTATGTTTGCCTGGCCGGGAATGGTGCTGGTCACGGTTTTCGTTACCTGTCCATTTGTAGTACGCGAGCTGGTTCCGGTCATGCTGAGCCAGGGCAGTCATGAAGATGAGGCGGCGATTCTGCTGGGCGCATCGGGCTGGCAGATGTTCCGTCGCGTTACTCTGCCGAATATTCGCTGGGCGCTGTTGTACGGCGTGGTGTTGACCAACGCCCGTGCAATTGGGGAATTCGGAGCAGTATCGGTAGTTTCCGGTTCGATTCGTGGTGAAACCCTGTCGCTGCCGTTACAGATTGAATTACTGGAGCAGGACTACAACACCGTCGGCTCCTTTACCGCCGCCGCGTTATTGACGCTGATGGCGATTGTTACCCTGTTTTTGAAGAGCATGTTGCAATGGCGTCTGGAGAACCAGGAAAAACGCGCGCAGCAGGAGGAAAATCATGAGCATTGAGATTGCCAATATTAAGAAGTCTTTTGGTCGCACCCAGGTGCTGAATGATATCTCACTGGATATTCCTTCAGGTCAGATGGTCGCGCTGCTGGGGCCTTCTGGCTCGGGTAAAACCACATTGCTACGCATTATTGCCGGGCTGGAGCATCAGTCCAGCGGACATATTCGTTTTCACGGTACGGATGTGAGTCGTCTGCACGCCCGCGACCGTAAAGTCGGTTTCGTATTTCAGCATTATGCCCTGTTCCGCCATATGACCGTATTCGACAATATCGCCTTTGGTCTGACGGTATTGCCACGCCGTGAGCGTCCGAATGCGGCGACTATCAAAGCGAAAGTGACTAAGCTGCTGGAGATGGTGCAACTTGCCCATCTGGCGGACCGTTTCCCGGCGCAGCTTTCCGGCGGGCAGAAGCAGCGTGTAGCGCTGGCACGTGCGTTGGCGGTAGAACCGCAGATCCTGCTGCTTGATGAACCGTTTGGTGCGCTCGATGCTCAGGTACGTAAAGAGCTGCGTCGCTGGTTGCGCCAGCTTCACGAAGAGTTGAAATTCACCAGTGTATTTGTCACTCACGATCAGGAAGAAGCGACGGAAGTTGCTGATCGCGTGGTAGTGATGAGCCAGGGACATATTGAGCAGGCAGATGCGCCGGACCAGGTATGGCGCGAACCAGCAACCCGCTTTGTACTGGAGTTCATGGGTGAGGTTAACCGTCTGCAGGGTACTATTCGCGGCGGGCAGTTCCACGTTGGAGCTCACCGCTGGCCGCTGGGATATACGCCTGCGTATCAGGGAGCGGTTGATCTGTTCTTGCGTCCGTGGGAAGTGGATGTCAGTCGCCGTACCAGCCTGGATTCTCCTCTACCGGTGCAGGTGCTGGAGGCCAGTCCGAAAGGCCACTACACCCAATTAGTTGTGCAGCCGCTGGGGTGGTATAACGAGCCGCTGACGGTTGTGATGCAAGGTGATGATTCCCCTGTCCGTGGTGAACGCCTGTTTGTTGGGTTGCAAAATGCGCGTCTGTATAACGGCGAGCAACGCATTGAAACACGCGAAGCGGAGCTTGCTCTGGCAGAATCAGCCTGATAGCTTAATTTATATGTTTATCACCCGGTGGCGTACTGCTTGCCGGGTCTACAGTCTCTAGTCGTCACTTGTAGGCCGGGTAAGCGTAGCGCCACCCGGCTTTTTTATGAGCAGAAAACGTGAATACATTAGAACAAACGATTGGCAATACGCCTCTGGTCAAACTGCAACGCCTTGCGCCGGATAACGGCAGTGAAATTTGGGTTAAGCTGGAAGGGAATAACCCGGCAGGTTCGGTGAAAGACCGCGCTGCGCTATCAATGATTGTCGAAGCGGAAAAACGTGGGGAAATCAAATCCGGTGATGTGCTGATTGAGGCAACCAGTGGTAATACCGGAATTGCGTTGGCGATGATTGCCGCACTGAAAGGTTATCGCATGAAGCTTCTGATGCCTGACAACATGAGCCAGGAGCGGCGTGCGGCGATGCGTGCCTACGGTGCTGAGCTTATTCTGGTCAGCAAAGAACAGGGGATGGAAGGGGCGCGTGACTTGGCGCTGGAAATGGCCGAACGCGGTGAAGGAAAACTGCTCGATCAGTTTAATAATCCCGATAACCCGTATGCGCATTACACAACGACCGGGCCGGAAATTTGGCAGCAGACGTCAGGTCGCATTACGCATTTTGTCTCCAGCATGGGGACCACCGGCACCATTACCGGCGTGTCACGTTTTCTGCGTGAGCAGGAAAAGCCGGTGACAATTGTTGGTCTGCAGCCGGAGGAAGGGAGCAGCATTCCCGGTATTCGACGCTGGCCTGCGGAATATATGCCAGGAATTTTTAACGCTTCGTTGGTTGATGAGGTCTTAGATATTCATCAGGACGACGCCGAAAACACGATGCGAGAACTGGCGATTCGCGAAGGCATTTTCTGCGGAGTAAGCTCTGGCGGGGCTGTGGCAGGGGCGTTACGCGTGGCGCATGCCACACCGGGTGCGGTGGTGGTAGCAATCATCTGCGATCGTGGCGACCGCTATCTTTCAACCGGAGTCTTTGGCGAAGAACACTTTAATCAGGGGGCAGGGATTTAAGGGTGTTGTTGTAGGGATGCCAATGAGCTTGTAGGCCGGACAAGCGTGGCGCTATCCGGCCTCTCTGTATATTATCCGCGGTGTTTCTCTACCAGCAGATCGAGGAACTGCCAGAGTTTCTCATTCATCTGTTGGTAATCCCACTCGCGCATTTCGGCAACTGAACGGATAAAGCGTTTTCCTTTTGCCTCAGCAAGTTCTTGCTCTGAGTGTTGAATCAGTCCCTCAATCGCTTCGGCGGTAAATTCCATATGGCACTGGAAACCGTAGACAAAGTTACCGTATTGCACGATTTGTCGCGGGCAGCCAACGCTTGTGGCAAGGACTGTTGCCTGGTCGGTTAACCCTGGCATATCGTTGTGCCAGTGGCCGACAATCAGCGGCGATCCAAAGTGGGCAATGAACGGATGCTGTTTGCCAGCCTCAGTCAGCGTAATGGGGGAATGCCCAATCTCTTTTTCCGGGCTCTGACACACTTTTGCGCCCAACGCCTCGCCAATCAGTTGTGATCCCAGACAGATCCCCACCACAATCTTACGTGCAGAAATCGCCTGGTTAATCAGATGCTGTTCGGCCAGAGAGTCAAAGTACGGGCATTCTGCGAGCGTGGTTCGTGGAGACTGCGGGCCACCAAACACGACCAGCATATCGAAGCTATCAGCACTGGCTGGTATTGACTCTCCAGCGTAAACGCACGACCAGGTGATGGTATAACCACGCTCTTCGGCCCATGGCAGGTAAGCGCCAGCAGATTCAAATGACTCATGAATAACAAAATGAACTCGCACGTTTTCTCTCCTGTTAGCGCTTCAGCGTCTGATGAATATCAGCCGCCAGCTTGTTGATGTCGCTGTCTTTCAGCATTGACAACGTAATTCGCAGACCATGTGAAGGCGCATTGACACCAAAAACTTCACCTTCACGTACCAGCCAGCCAAACTTAGCTAGCGCAAAGGCGAGTGGCTGGCTGTGAGTTTCCAGCGGTAGCCAGAAGTTCAGGCCATCACCAGCATGAAGCTCAATACCATGTTGTTTGAGGGCCAGGACGAGCTTTTGTTGCTGAGAGGCGTAAAACTGCTGAGTCAGTGTCAGCGTGCGCTGGTACTCATTGTCACTCAGGCAGGCGCAGGCTAAATCCTGTAGCAGATGGCTGACCCACTGGCTACCGGAGTTGAGCCGTAGACGGAGTTTCGCGGAGGTAGCCGGATCGCTGGCCACGATGGCAAGTCGCAGGTCAGGACCTAATGTTTTAGACATGGATCTGACGACCGCCCAGTGATGTGTCTGTTCCGCAATGACTGGATGCCAGCGGGAAGCGGAAAGCAGGGCAAAGTGATCGTCAATAATCACCAGTGTTTGCGGGTAACGAGCCAGAATATTCTGCAATTCGGTAGCGCGAACTGCGCTCAGACTACACCCCGTCGGATTGTGCGCGCGCGGGGTAAGGATAACCGCCCGGGCCCCTTTTTGTAGCGCCAGTTCCAGCATCTCAGGTTGCATGCCTTCGCTATCCACATTGACTGGACTGGCGGAAAAACCAGCATAACGCAACATATTGATGCTACTCAAAAAACAAGGATCTTCTACTGCGACGCTATCGCCCGGTAGTAAATGGGCGCACAGTAGTCGTTCGATAGCATCAATTGCGCCACTGGTGATATCAATTTCGCCCGTACAGGGTATGGCATCCTGCATCCATTGTGTCGCCCACGTCTTCAAACCCGGCGATACTGCAGCATCACCATACAATCGCGGAGTCTTATTTATCTTCGCGAAATAACGGCTCAGGTCGGGCAGGAGATGCGCTGCAGGATTGCCGCCGGAAAGGTCGGTCAGAGGGGTATCCGGATTACTGCCCTCCAGCGCGACGGGCGAGGATAATCCCTTGATGACGGTACCATTTCGCCCCTGGCTGATTGCCAGCCCGGAGGTGACCAGCCGTTTATATGCCGCTGCGACAGTATTGCGATTGACGTTTAATGCCGCGGCCAGCTCCCTTACCGGCGGCAGCGTTTCGCCAGGCATAAATGTGCCTGTAGCGACATGTTGACGAATACTGTCAAAAATTTCGTTAGCGGTTTTTCCGTCGATCATTATTGACCTATGACAAAATGAATTTTAGCATATGACGATAATAGTGAGGTGAAAGCCCGCTGTCCAGCGAGAGGAGAGGTTTATGGAGCAGGAGAGTGAAATACAGTCAGTGCTCTTCGACGACACGCATCGGGCGTTACAGACCGATATCGTCGCCGTCCAGTCACAGGTGGTGTATGGCAGTGTCGGTAACAGTATCGCCGTGCCAGCCATCAAAGCACAGGGGTTACGGGTGACGGCGATCCCCACGGTGTTGTTCAGTAATACTCCACATTATGAGACCTTTTACGGTGGGATAATCCCTGCAGACTGGTTTAGTGGTTATCTCAGGGCCTTAAATGAGCGTGATGCTTTGCGTGAGCTAAAGGCGGTGACCACGGGATATATGGGGAGCGCGGAACAAATCGCCTTGCTGGCACAGTGGCTGGAAATTGTTCGCGTCACGCACCCGGACCTGTGTATTTTAGTCGATCCGGTGATCGGTGATACGGATAGCGGAATGTATGTGAAGGCCGAAATCCCGGATGCTTACCGCAAACACTTGATGCCGCTGGCGCAAGGACTGACGCCAAATGTGTTTGAGCTGCAAATGTTGAGTGGAAAACCGTGTCGTACGCTGGATGAAGCGATAACTGCGGCAAAATCTTTGCTCACCGAGACGCTAAAATGGGTTGTGATCACCAGCGCACCGGGCGAAACCCCGGAGGTTATCAATGTTGCAGTGGTAACGGCTGATACGGTGGAAGTGTTAACCCACCCCAGAGTAAAGACGGATCTAAAGGGAACTGGCGATTTGTTTTGCGCTGAACTGGTGAGCGGTATTGTTTTAGGGAAACCCCTCACCGCTGCGACACACGATGCCGCACAGCGCGTACTGGAAGTGATGACATGGACGCAACGGTGCGGTTGTGACGAATTAATTCTGCCACCAGCAGGGGAGGCGCGATGAAGAGTTATCGGCTGGTGGTTTGCCAGCATGGACGTATGATTGGACATTTTGATACCAGCGGGACGGAAGCACTGGAAAATATTTGTGTGGCTCGTGCAATGTTCGGTATTGCTGGTGGGTATGATTGCGAATTGCTGGTGTCAGATTCAGAAAGACGCATGCTGGAAAGTGGTCCGGAAGGGATGAAAATCCTGATGCGCGAGGCGTGTTACCGACCGGTGACCTCTGTATTGTAATGCCGGATGAAGTGTATAAAAAAATGGCGCCATCAGGCGCCATTCTTCACTACCGTAAGAATTACTTCTTGATGCGGATAACCGGGGTTTCACCCACGGTTACGCTACCGGACAGTTTGATCAGTTCTTTGATTTCGTCCATGTTGGAGATAACAACCGGAGTCAGGGTAGACTTGGCTTTCTCTTCCAGCAGAGGCAGATCGAATTCAATAACCGGGTCGCCCACTTTAACGCGTTGACCTTCTTCAGCGATACGCTTGAAGCCTTCGCCTTTCAGTTCAACGGTATCGATACCGAAGTGAACGAACAGCTCAATGCCGCTATCAGATTCGATAGAGAACGCATGGTTGGTTTCAAAGATTTTGCCGATGGTGCCGTCTACCGGGGCAACCATTTTATTACCGGTTGGTTTGATAGCGATGCCATCACCAACGATTTTTTCAGCAAAAACTACATCCGGCACGTCTTCGATGTTGACGATCTCGCCAGAGAGCGGAGCAACAATCTCAATAGTTCCGGTGTCTTTCTTATCATCAGAAACCAGAGATTTCAGTTTATCGAACAAACCCATGATCTTCTCCTAAGCAGTAAATTGGGCCGCATCTCGTGGATTAGCAGATTGTTTTTTCTTCAATGAACTTGTTAACTAAAGCCATTAACTCGTCCGTTGTCGGTTGAGCAAGAGCCTGCTCTGCTAACACCTTCGCATCTTCGAAGTTCGTGTTACGGATAATCTTCTTAATGCGCGGGATAGAAATGGCGCTCATAGAGAATTCGTCCAGACCCATCCCCAGCAACAGAAGTGTAGCACGTTCGTCGCCTGCAAGCTCACCACACATGCCGGTCCATTTGCCTTCAGCATGAGAAGCATCAATAACTTGCTTGATCAGCGTCAGAACAGATGGCGACATCGGTTGGTAAAGGTGTGAAATCATATCATTACCACGGTCAACTGCCAGGGTGTACTGCGTTAAATCATTGGTGCCGATACTAAAGAAATCAACTTCTTTGGCTAAATGACGCGCAATCGTTGCCGCAGCTGGTGTTTCCACCATTACGCCAATCTCGATGCTTTCGTCAAATGCTTTACCTTCGTCGCGCAGTTCCTGTTTATAGATTTCAATCTCTTTACGCAGTGCACGCACTTCTTCAACAGAGATGATCATCGGGAACATGATGCGCAGTTTACCGAAAGCAGAAGCACGCAGGATAGCGCGAACCTGGTCACGCAGGATCTCTTTACGATCCATAGCGATACGCACGGCACGCCAGCCCAGGAATGGGTTCTCTTCTTTCGGGAAGTTCATGTACGGCAGTTCTTTATCACCGCCAATGTCCATGGTACGTACGATGACAGCCTGAGAGCCACATGCTTCTGCAACGGCTTTATACGCGGCAAACTGTTCTTCTTCAGTCGGCAGCGAGTCACGGTCCATGAACAGGAATTCGGTACGATACAGACCAACACCTTCAGCGCCATTACGCTCAGCGCCTTCAACGTCACGAACGGTACCGATATTGGCGCAAACTTCCACCTGATGTCCATCCAGCGTGATAGCTGGCAGATCTTTCAGCTTAGCGAGTTCCGCTTTTTCGGTCGCCACCTGCTCCTGAACGGCACGCAGTTGCTCGATAACGTCGTTAGTTGGATTGACGTAAACCTGGTTGTTTACGGCATCCAGAATCAGATAGTCGTCGTTTTTAACCTGAGAGGTAACACTACCGGTACCCACGATGGCAGGCAGTTCGAGGGAACGCGCCATAATTGAGGTGTGGGAAGTACGGCCACCTGCGTCAGTAATGAAACCCAGCACCTTGTTCAGGTTCAGCTGTGCGGTTTCTGACGGAGTCAGATCGGCGGCAACCAGAATAACTTCTTCCTGAATGGCGCTCAGGTCGATAATTGCCAGACCCAGGATGTTACGCAGCAGGCGTTTACCGATATCACGTACGTCAGCCGCACGTTCTTTCAGGTATTCATCATCCAGCTCTTCCAGGGCTGTGGCCTGACCTTCGATAATTTCATGCGCAGCTGCGTCAGCCGTCATGTGCTTATCTTTAATCAGGGCTATGATTTCCTGCTCCAGCTCCTCATCTTCGAGCAGCATGATATGCCCTTCAAAGATGGCTTCTTTTTCTTCACCGAACGTTTCACCAGCTTTAGTTTTGATCGCTTCCAGTTGCGCAGATGCCTTGGCACGACCGCTCAGAAAACGTTCAACTTCCTGATCAACCTTGTCGGCAGAAATTTTTTTCCGGTCAATGACGATCTCGTCTTCTTTCAGCAGCAGTGCCTTGCCAAAAGCGATACCCGGGGATGCTAAAATGCCTGAAATCATAACCCTACCTTACTTGTGACTGATATTGAAAAGAACTCGTTGAACTTACTCGAGTTCAGCCATCAGTTTAACCAGATGCTCAACTGCTTTCTGCTCGTCTTCGCCTTCTGCGGAAAGGGTAACAACGGTGCCCTGAGTCAGGCCCAGAGTCTGCAGTTTAAACAGGCTTTTTGCGCTGGCGCTTTTGCCGTTGGAAGTCACAGTAATTTCAGAAGTAAAGCCTTTTGCTTCTTTAACAAACTGAGCAGCAGGGCGAGTATGCAGACCGTTCGGAGCGGTAATGGTAACTTCTTGCTGGAACATTATATTTCCCCAACTTATAGGTTTAGTGTTGTGGAACTAAAGTCTAGCCTGGCGGTTCAACTTTAGCCTGTATTGTTAGCGTCGACGTAAACAGGACGCGACACAAAAGGAGTTCGGTGCAATCCGTTGCTGGCAACTTCTTGCCGCTGACGTTTCGTTCGTCATTAAACATTATGCCGCGAAAGGAAGAGTTGAACCAAATCATAAAATCGATTCAGCTAGCGCTTTTCCTGTAACGATTAATTTCGCGCATCAAAATAATTAGTTTGGTTAAATACCAGTTCCGGCAGGCTGAATCAATGCCAGGTGGGTTGAAACTTTGAAGCAGGCCACAAAAAAGCACCCAAAAGGGTGCTTTTTTACGCGTTTTTAACATGCTGGCATTACTGTTGCAGTTCTTTCTCAGTAAAGAGATCGGCAAACAGTGCAGTGCTCAGATAACGCTCACCCGATGACGGTAGAATAACCACTATATTCTTATTGGTAAAGGCTTCATCTTCCTGGAGCTTAAGTGCAGCAGCAACCGCAGCACCCGAAGAGATACCTGCCAGAATACCTTCTTCTTCCATCAGGCGGCGCGCTGTAGAGATGGCTTCTTCATTAGTGATCGCCACGACTTTATCGATTAGCTTCAGGTCAAGGTTACCCGGAATGAAGCCTGCGCCAATACCCTGAATTTTGTGCGGACCAGGTTTAAGTTCTTCACCTGCCAGAGCCTGGGCGATAACTGGAGAATCTGTAGGTTCAACAGCAACGGTGATGAGGTCCGTTTTGCCCTTGGTCCCTTTAATGTAGCGTGTTACCCCGGTCAATGTACCGCCGGTACCCACGCCAGAGATAAACACATCAACCTGACCATCGGTGTCTTCCCAGATTTCCGGGCCGGTGGTTTTTTCATGGATTTCCGGGTTTGCCGGGTTGCTGAACTGCTGAAGCAACAGGAATTTTTCCGGATCGCTGGCGACAATTTCTTCCGCTTTCTGAATGGCGCCTTTCATACCTTTTGCGCCTTCGGTCAGTACCAGGTTCGCACCCAGTGCTTTCAGCAACTTACGACGCTCAATGCTCATGGTCTCCGGCATCGTCAGAGTCAGTTTGTAACCGCGAGCGGCGGCGACATAGGCCAGCGCAATCCCGGTATTACCACTGGTTGGTTCGACCAGCTCAACGCCCGGTTTCAGTACCCCACGTTTTTCGGCATCCCAAATCATATTGGCACCGATACGGCATTTGACACTAAAGCTTGGGTTACGTGATTCCACCTTCGCCAGAATGCGTCCGTTACCGATACGGTTCAGTCGAACCAGCGGCGTATGACCGATAGTCAGCGAGTTGTCTTCAAAAATCTTACTCATGGCCTGTCCTTAACTGTATGAAATTGGGATACCGCTTCAGCATACCTGTTGAAAAAGTATGGGGAAGTAAGGAATTCGCATATCTATATGCTGATGAGAAATAATGCGTTCCAGTATGGAATAAGAGTGGATCTAAGCCACTCGTGTTTTACACATATTTGCATTATTTCCATAACGCGTGTTTATCACGATAGCAATCTACCCACATCGCCGTGGCTCCACAAACCGCGACTGGCATGATCACCAGATTCAGTACCGGGATCAGTGTGAACAGACTGGTCAGCGCGCCAAACTGCATATTAGTGACTTTGCGCGTGCGCAGGGCGGTGCGCATCTCTTTGAAAGGAACTTTGTGGTTATCAAAAGGATAGTCGCAGTACTGAATAGCCAGCATCCACGCGCTGAACAAAAACCACAGCACCGGCGCGACAGTCTGACCAATCCCGGGAATGAAATAGAGAAGCAGAAGCACAACGGCGCGCGGAAGATACCATGCCAGCTTTTGCCATTCGCGTTTCATAATGCGCGGCACATCTTTCATTATGCCTAGCACCCCGGTGTCTGGCGGGGTTGCGCCGGTCAGGCGCGCTTCCAGTTGTTCTGCCAGCAATCCGTTAAAGGGGGCGGCGATCCAGTTAGCAATCGTGGAGAAAAAGTAGCCAAATACCAACAGTACGGAAATGGTCACAATAGGCCAGAGTAAATAACTGAGCCACTGTAGCCACTGCGGGACATGGCTCATCAGTGCGGGGATCCAGCTATCCAGTTGCGTAAATAACCACCAGAATGCTCCCCCCATCAGCAGAATATTCACCAGCAAAGGCAGGAGAACAAAACGACGGATCCCCGGTTGGGTGATGAGTTTCCATCCCTGAGAAAAGTAATAAAAACCGCTGCGTGATATAACTGCAGATGATGAAACCATAGTCAGGACGTACTCCGTATTATATAAACCCTGGGTAAACTTTACCTATCTTACTCGGTTGTTGAGCGTAGACCAGTTCGGAAATGTTCGAAAAAACAGCAAAAAGCACGATTTTGTTCATCTTTATGCTGTGAAAGTTGAGAGCGCACTTGCACTTGGCGTAATCGACAAATACTCTTAGTAAGTAAATGTTTGCCGTGGTGGCAAGGTGTTAGAACAACAGAGAATATAATGATGCAGGATTTGCGTCTGATATTAATCATTGTTGGCGCGATCGCCATAATCGCTTTACTGGTACATGGTTTCTGGACTAGCCGTAAAGAGCGGTCTTCTATATTCCGCGATCGCCCACTTAAACGCATGAAGTCTAAACGTGACGATGAGGATTCGTTCGACGATAACGTCGAGGAAGACGAAGGTGTGGGCGAAGTTCGCGTTCATCGTGTGAATCATGCTCCCGGCAACGCTCAGGAACATGGGGTTCCTCCTCAGTCGCCGCAACACCAGTACCAGCCGCCTTATGCGTCTGCTCAGCCGCGTCAACCCGCGCAGCAGCCCGCTGAAGCGCCGGTGCCGCCGCCGCATGTTCAGCATCCGCCGCAGCCTGTACAACAGCAACAGCCTGTACAACACCAGCCGGTTCAGCCTCAGCCAGTGGCCCCGCAGGTTCAGCAACCCGTGCAGCAAGCCCCGCAACCTGCACCGCAGACCTTCCAGCCTGTGGAGCCAGCCGTGGAGCATCAACCGCAGCCTGAACCCGTTGTTGAAAAAGAGCCTGTTGCTGAAAAACCGCAGCGTAAAGAAGCGGTCATCATTATGAACGTCGCGGCTCATCATGGCAGCGAGCTTAATGGTGAAGTGCTGCTCAACAGCATTCAGCAGGCCGGCTTCAAGTTTGGCGATATGAATATTTTCCATCGTCATCTGAGCCCGGACGGCAGCGGTCCGTCGCTGTTCAGCCTTGCGAATATGGTGAACCCCGGAACGTTTGATCCTGAGATGACCGGCGATTTTACCACCCCTGGTGTCACCATCTTTATGCAGGTGCCTTCTTATGGGGACGAGCTGCAAAACTTTAAGCTGATGTTGCAGTCTGCACAGCACATTGCTGATGAAGTCGGCGGTGTGGTGCTTGATGATCAGCGTCGAATGATGACGCCGCAGAAACTGCGCGAGTATCAGGACCGCATCCGCGAAGTTAAAGAATCACACGCCTGATCTTCTTCTGGCGTGACATCTCCTTTCTGAACCCCCGCCTGTCGGGGGTTTTTTATCATTGATGGTGCGATATGGAATCAATCGAACAACAACTGACAGAACTGCGAACCACGCTTCGCCATCATGAGTATCTCTACCATGTGATGGATGCGCCGGAAATTCCCGATGCGGAATATGACCGCCTGATGCGTGGACTGCGTGAACTGGAAGCGCAGCATCCGGAGCTGGTTACGCCCGACTCGCCAACTCAACGCGTAGGAGCAGCCCCGCTGGCGGCGTTTAGCCAGATACGCCATGAAGTCCCAATGCTGTCGCTGGATAACGTCTTTGATGAAGAGAGTTTTCTGGCCTTCAATAAACGCGTGCAGGACAGGCTGAAGAGTACCGACAAACTGACCTGGTGCTGCGAGCTGAAGCTGGACGGTCTGGCGGTAAGTATCTTGTATGAAAATGGTGTGCTGGTGAGTGCTGCGACACGCGGTGATGGTACGACTGGCGAAGATATTACCTCTAATGTGCGCACCATTCGCGCTATCCCGCTAAAATTGCGTGGCGAAAATATTCCAGCCCGTCTGGAAGTGCGTGGTGAGGTGTTCCTGCCACAGGCCGGATTTGAAAAAATCAATGAAGAAGCGCGTCGTACTGGCAATAAAGTGTTTGCTAACCCGCGTAATGCGGCGGCGGGTTCGTTGCGCCAGCTTGATCCACGTATTACGGCGAAGCGACCACTTACTTTCTTCTGTTATGGCGTCGGCGTGCTTGAAGGAGGCGAACTGCCTGATACCCATCTGGGCCGCTTGTTGCAATTTAAAGCATGGGGGCTTCCGGTCAGCGACAGAGTGACGCTATGCGATTCACCAGAAGCTGTTCTGGCGTTCTACCACAAGGTGGAGGAGGACCGTCCGTCGCTTGGTTTTGACATTGACGGTGTGGTCATTAAGGTCAACTCAATGGCGCTGCAGGAGCAACTGGGCTTCGTTGCCCGCGCACCGCGCTGGGCTGTGGCGTTTAAATTCCCTGCGCAGGAACAGATGACCTTTGTGCGCGATGTCGAATTCCAGGTTGGACGTACCGGTGCGATTACGCCCGTTGCCCGTCTTGAGCCAGTACAGGTCGCCGGCGTGCTGGTCAGTAACGCCACGCTACATAACGCCGACGAAATCGAGCGTCTTGGTTTGCGCATCGGTGACAAAGTAGTGATTCGCCGTGCAGGTGATGTGATCCCGCAGGTCGTGAACGTGGTGCTTTCCGAGCGCCCGGAAGAGACGCGTGAAATAGAATTCCCTACCCAATGCCCGGTATGTGGATCTGACGTTGAGCGTGTTGAAGGTGAGGCTGTTACCCGCTGTACCGGTGGTTTAATTTGTGGTGCACAGCGTAAAGAATCTCTCAAACATTTTGTTTCGCGTAGGGCGCTGGACGTTGACGGCATGGGCGATAAAATTATCGACCAACTGGTTGAGAAAGAGTATGTCCATACGCCAGCCGATCTGTTCCAGTTAACTGCTGGTAAGCTGACCGGACTGGATCGTATGGGGCCAAAGTCGGCGCAAAATGTGGTGAATGCACTGGAGAAAGCGAAAGAAACGACGTTTGCCCGTTTCCTCTATGCGCTTGGTATTCGTGAGGTTGGTGAAGCGACTGCTGCGGGACTGGCTGCTTATTTCGGTACCCTGGATGCGCTGGAAGCAGCGTCCATTGACGAACTGCAAAAAGTACCGGATGTTGGCATCGTGGTGGCCACGCACGTGTTTAACTTCTTTGCGGAAGAGAGTAACCGCGAGGTCATTGGCCAACTGCTGGCACAAGGCATTCACTGGCCCGCTCCTGTTGTTATCAATGCAGAGGAGATAGACAGTCCCTTCGCCGGTAAGACGGTGGTGCTGACAGGAAGTCTGAGCCAGATGTCCCGTGATGATGCTAAAGCCAGACTGAGCGAACTCGGTGCGAAAGTTGCGGGAAGCGTATCGAAGAAAACCGACCTGGTGATTGCTGGCGAAGCGGCAGGATCGAAGCTGGCGAAGGCCCAGGAACTGGGCATTGCCGTGATTGATGAAGCCGAAATGATTCGTTTACTGGGTGCCTGAAATGGAAAAAGAGCAGCTTATTGACATCGCCAATACCGTGATGCCCTTTGGTAAATACAAAGGGCGGCGATTGATTGATGTGCCGGAAGAGTATCTGTTGTGGTTTGCCCGTAAGGATGAGTTTCCACCGGGCAAACTGGGTGAACTGATGCAAATCACGCTGCTGATTAAAACTGAGGGGCTGACGCAGTTGGTGCAGCCCCTGAAACGTCCGCTTTAAGCCTTTGCTGCGCGGCTTTCTCGCTGCGCCTGTAATTCGTCAGTTTGTCGTTTATAGCGACGCGCCAGCACGGCACACACCATGAGCTGAATTTGATGGAAGATCATCAACGGCAGCACCATCATTCCTATCACTGACGTCGGGAACAGGATATTCGCCATCGGGATCCCGTTCGCCAGGCTCTTTTTCGATCCGCAGAAAACAATGGTGATTTCATCGGCTTTGTTGAAGCCGCATTTACGCGCAACAAAGACGTTGATACCAATCACAATTGCCAGCAATACGATGCTGACCACAACGATAAACAGCAGTGAGCCGACTCCAACTTTGTGCCAGATACCGTTAACGACCGCTTCGCTGAATGCAGAGTAAACCACCAGCAGAATGGAGGACTGGTCGGTTTTAGCGATCCATTTTTTATGGCGTGACACCCAGGCACCAATCCATGGACGCGAGAGATGTCCCAGTACGAAAGGTAACAGCAATTGCAGCATGATCTTACCAACTTGCTCCAGGCTGCCTTCTGCACCATGCATATTCATTACCAGGCCTACCAGTAACGGAGAGAGGAAAATACCCAACAGACTGGAGGCCGAGGCGGAGCAAACTGCGGCAGCTACGTTACCGCCAGCCAGCGATGTAAAGGCGATAGCCGACTGCACTGTGGCCGGCAAAATGCACAGATACAGGAAGCCTGTGTATAGCATCGGATCAACGTTGACCGGTGCCCACCAGGCGAACAAGACACCCAGCACAGGGAAGACCACAAAGGTGCTGCACATTACCCACAGATGTAAACGCCAGTGGCTACCGCCCGCAATAATGGCTTCACGCGAAAGCTTTGCTCCGTGCATAAAAAACAGCAGGGCAATAGCGGCGGTGGTTAGACCTTCAAAGAAGGGCACAAAACCGCCTTCGGCTGGAAAAAAGGATGCCAGTAAAACGACCGTAATAAGCGTCAGGGTGAACGGATCAAGGATACGAAAAAGTTTCATAAAAGCTCCTGGGATTCGGTATCAACATTTTGCGTTTTTCTGTTTGAGAAATAAAATTGATTTATTGCATCCATATATGAATTGAATAAATGAATTACTCACTACGTCAGCTACGCATCTTTGTCACCGTCGCTCAGGCTAAAAGCTTCAGTCGGGCGGGGGAAATTATTGGCTTAAGTCAGTCGGCGGTCAGCCACAGCGTTAAAGAGCTGGAAGGGCAGACAGGTGTCAGGCTATTGGATCGCACAACACGAGAGGTTGTGTTGACGGAAGCCGGGCAACAGCTGGCGGCACGACTGGAGCGCATCCTGGATGAGCTGCACAGCACGCTGCGCGAAGCCGGACGTATGGGGCAGCAGTTGAGTGGTAAAGTTCGGGTTGCCGCCAGCCAGACCATCTCTGCGCATTTAATTCCACAGTGCATTGCTGAAAGCCACCGGCGCTACCCTGATATCCAGTTTGTTCTGCACGATCGCCCACAGCAATGGGTGATGGAAAGCATTCGGCAGGGCGATGTTGATTTTGGGATCGTTATCGATCCTGGTGCGGCGAGCGATCTCCAGTGTGAGTCGATCCTCTCCGAGCCCTTCTTTCTCTTGTGTCATCGCGAACATCCATTTGCAGCGCAGGATTATGTGCCCTGGCAGGCGTTACAGGGCGCGAAGCTTGTATTACAGGATTATGCGTCCGGTAGCCGGCCATTGATTGATGCAGCGCTGGCCCATTTTTCCATAGATGCCAATATTGTGCAGGAGATTGGCCATCCGGCGACGCTCTTTCCGATGGTCGAAGCGGGGATTGGTATTAGTGTGTTGCCCGCGCTGGCGTTACCCTTGCCGCAGGGGAGTCATCTGCAGGTCAAACGTTTGACACCCGTGGTTGAACGACAGTTGATGCTGGCTCGACGCAAAAATCGGTCGTTATCGACCGCCGCTCAGGCTTTGTGGGACGTGGTACGTACACAGGCCAGTGAACTAACCGCGGGTCGAGTCCGCGATCCGCTCTATCAGATATAAACCTCACCTTATAAAAGGGCTGCTGTTGCTCGTGCTTGAGCGCTGTCTGCCATTTCTGGCGGGGAAATAATGTGAGTTCGCACCGATTTAGCCCACGTTATCAATACAGATTTGCTATCGATAGTCGGGGAAAAGTGTATTGGTAATCGATTGCGTAGTCTCGCTATAACATCACAGCACCCTACGATATTTTCGATTACTCAGTTTTAAGGATATCCCATGAACGCCTCACTTTTTTCACAGAATCCCTGGTATAGCGCCGATATCATTCGTGGTTACAAACCTGATTTCACGCCGCGCGTGGCTTTTATCCTCGGTTCTGGCCTTGGCGCGCTGGCAGATCAAATTGAGGACGCGGTGGCGATCTCTTACGAGAAGCTGCCGGGATTCCCGGTTAGTACCGTACATGGCCATGCTGGTGAGCTGGTGCTGGGGAATCTGGCGGGGATTCCCGTTGCGTGTATGAAAGGGCGCGGGCACTTCTACGAAGGTCGCGGCATGACGGTGATGACCGATGCCATTCGCACTCTGAAACTGCTTGGTTGCGAACTGTTGTTTTGCACTAATGCCGCAGGTTCTCTGCGTCCCGAAGTAGGACCAGGTAGTCTGGTTGCGCTTAGCGATCACATCAATACTATGCCGGGTACGCCAATGGTTGGGCTTAACGATGAGCGTTTTGGAGAGCGCTTCTTCTCGCTGGCGAATGCATATGACGCAGACTATCGTGCAATCCTGCAAACCGTCGCGACAGAAGAGGGTTTCCCGCTTAGTGAAGGCGTATTTGTTTCCTATCCGGGACCAAACTTTGAAACAGCAGCAGAAATTCGCATGATGCAAATCATTGGAGGTCATGTCGTCGGGATGTCAGTCGTGCCCGAAGTTATCACTGCGCGTCACTGTGGCCTGAAAGTGGTTGCGGTTGCAGCCATTACGAATCTGGCTGAAGGACTGGGGGATGTGAAATTATCTCACGCGCAGACACTGGCTGCCGCTGAGCTATCCCGGCAGAACTTCATCAATCTGATCTGCGGTTTCTTACGCAAACTGGCCTGAATAAATAATAAAAATGACCCCGCTTGCGGGGTCTTACTTTGAGTGGCAAGGAACGGAAATATGGGTATCGTATCTCGCTTAAAGCTCATGTCGTTTTTGCAATACTTCATCTGGGGAAGCTGGCTGGTGACCCTGGGTTCTTACATGATTAACACCCTGGATTTCACTGGGGCTAATGTCGGTATGGTCTACAGTTCGAAAGGGTTGGCTGCGATTATTATGCCAGGCATTATGGGGATTATCGCTGATAAATGGCTTCGTGCAGAACGTGCCTACATGCTTTGCCATCTGGTTTGCGCAGGTGTGTTGTTATACGCGACAACCGTGACTGACCCTGAGACCATGTTCTGGGTTATGTTAGCTAACGCGATGGCTTATATGCCGACGATTGCGTTATCGAACAGCGTTTCATACTCCTGCCTTGCACAGTCAGGTCAGGATCCAGTAACCGCTTTCCCGCCGATTCGCGTATTTGGCACTATTGGTTTTATTGTTGCCATGTGGACAGTAAGTTTGATGGGCCTGGAACTCAGTAGTGCGCAACTGTATATCGCGGCTGGTGCATCGTTGTTGCTGGCAATGTACGCTTTTACGTTACCGAAAATTCCTGTTGCAGAGAAGAAAACCGCCACGACGCTCGCCAGTAAATTGGGGCTGGATGCTTTCGTCCTGTTTAAAAATCCGCGAATGGCGATTTTCTTTTTGTTTGCGATGATGCTTGGCGCTGTGCTGCAAATCACTAATGTTTTTGGCAATCCATTCCTTCATGATTTTGCTCGTAGCCCCGAGTTTGCTGACAGCTTTGTCGTTAAGTATCCGTCTATTTTGCTTTCGGTTTCACAGATGGCGGAAGTGGGTTTTATCCTCACCATCCCGTACTTCCTGAAACGCTTTGGCATTAAAACGGTGATGTTGATGAGTATGCTGGCGTGGACGCTGCGCTTTGGTTTCTTTGCTTTTGGCGATCCGTCACCGTTTGGTTTTGTTCTACTGCTGATGTCGATGATCGTGTACGGCTGTGCGTTCGATTTCTTCAACATCTCAGGATCAGTGTTCGTTGAGCAGGAGGTGAGTTCCAATATTCGTGCCAGTGCGCAGGGCCTGTTTATGACAATGGTGAACGGTGTTGGGGCGTGGGTTGGCTCAATCCTGAGCGGTATGGCAGTGGATTATTTCTCTGTTGATGGTATCAAGGATTGGCAGACTATCTGGCTGGTATTTGCTGCTTATTCTCTGCTATTAGCTGTTATCTTTGCGTTGTTCTTCCGCTATAAACATCAGCCGGAAAAACCAGTGCAGAAATCGCTGGCACATTGACCATCATAACGGCAGGCGCTCATGCCTGCCGTTTCATGTTCTGCGATGCAATGTGGTAACTTTGCGCATTATCCTTCGCTTCAGGAGCGCATTACACATGGAACGCACGCACCGTATCGATCTGAAGTTACTGCGTTATTTTCTTGCTGTCGCAGAAGAACTGCATTTTGGACGTGCTGCTGCTCGCCTGAATATGTCACAACCTCCGCTCAGTACTCATATTAAAGAGCTGGAACAGCAACTTGGTACGCTTTTATTTATCCGCCATTCCCGGAGTGTGGCGTTAACCCATGCCGGAAAAATTTTGATGGAAGAGTCACGCCGTCTGTTATCCAGTGCGAATCAGGCGCTGGCAAGAGTTGAACAGATTGGTCGTGGCGAGGCAGGGCGGATCGAGCTCGGCGTTATTGGCACCGCAATGTGGGGAAAAATGCGTCCGGTGATGCGGTGTTTTTTGAAGGATAACCCTAACGTCGAAGTACTGTTTCGTGAAAACATGCCTGCAATGCAAATGACCATGCTGGAGCGGCGTGAACTGGATGCGGGTGTTTGGCGGATGGCAACTGAGCCTTCTCCCGGATTTACCAGCCTGCGTTTGCATGAATCTTCTTTTCTGGTGGCTATGCCGGAAGAGCATCCACTTACTGCTTATGATGCAGTACCGCTGGAAGCGCTGCGTAACGAATATTTTGTCACTATGCCTTCAGTTCATACTGACTGGGCATTTCTGCAACGTGTTTGCCAGAGTGCTGGATTCTCTCCGATGATAATTCGTGAAGTGCGGGAACCGCAAACGGTGCTGGCGATGATTAGCATGGGAATTGGTATTACGTTAATTGCAGATAGCTACGCTCAGATGAACTGGCCGGGTGTTGTATTTCGGGCGTTAGAAGAACGTATTCCGGCAGATTTGTATATTGTGTATGACCAACAACAAGCGACGCCTGCGCTGGAGAAACTGGTGGGGGCACTGACGATGTGATATTTCTGCCGGATGGTAGTACGAATGTCTTATCCGGCTTAAAACATATCATTTAGTAGGGATGGCGAGTGAAGCGCTTATCAGGATTTTTCAAATAGCAGATAGCAAAAAGGCGCCTTTTTACACTGGTGGGCGTGCAGGATGACTCGCTTCGCTCACCCTCCGGGCCGTCGCCGCAAACGGATCCGTTCTCTCACTACGTGAGACCCGAACCTGCTGCAGGTTCGAATCTTATAAATCACAGATAGCAAAAAGGCGCCTTTAGGGCGCCTTTTTACATTGGTGGGGCGTGCAGGATTCGAACCTGCGACCAATTGATTAAAAGTCAACTGCTCTACCAACTGAGCTAACGCCCCGAAGTGGTGGGTGATGACGGGATCGAACCGCCGACCCCCTCCTTGTAAGGGAGGTGCTCTCCCAGCTGAGCTAATCACCCACTTCGATACTTCATTTTGTTGTAAGAAATCCAGCTGGCGAGAAAGTGGTGGGTGATGACGGGATCGAACCGCCGACCCCCTCCTTGTAAGGGAGGTGCTCTCCCAGCTGAGCTAATCACCCACTTCTCAATTTCTTACATTACACGGCGGAGACTACATAAAGTAGTTGGTGGGTGATGACGGGTTCGAACCGCCGACCCCCTCCTTGTAAGGGAGGTGCTCTCCCAGCTGAGCTAATCACCCCCGCTGTGTGGAGTCGCATTATAGGGAGAGTTGAAAATGAGTCAACGCATTTTCAAAAGAAATTGTTCGTTCGTCGTAAATTTAAACAAAACGATCGCAAAACAGGCCATGCGGCATGATTTGTATACGAAAATGGTAAAGCGTGATGTTCCAACCTGATCAACATTGAGGAATCAGACTACGGTGATAGAATACCACCCTGATAATCTTCCCAGGTTTGCCGGTTGTCGGCATCTTTATAAACGTAAGGCCATTTCATGAAAATCAAAACTCGCTTCGCGCCAAGCCCGACAGGTTACCTGCACGTCGGCGGTGCGCGTACTGCTCTTTATTCCTGGCTTTTTGCACGTAACCATGGCGGTGAGTTTGTGCTGCGTATTGAAGACACCGATCTCGAACGCTCCACACCGGAAGCTATCGAAGCCATTATGGATGGCATGAACTGGCTGAACCTTGAGTGGGATGAAGGTCCGTACTTCCAGACCAAACGTTTTGATCGCTACAACGCAGTTATCGATGAGATGCTGGAAGCGGGTACAGCCTATAAATGCTACTGCTCCAGAGAGCGTCTGGAGCAACTGCGTGAAGAGCAGATGGCGAAAGGTGAAAAGCCGCGTTACGACGGTCGCTGCCGTCATGGTCACGAACATCATGCGGACGATGAGCCTTGCGTGGTACGTTTTGCTAACCCGCAGGACGGTTCCGTTATTTTTGACGACCAGATCCGTGGGCCGATCGAATTCAGTAACCAGGAGCTGGACGATCTGATCATTCGCCGTACCGACGGTTCTCCGACTTATAACTTCTGTGTTGTGGTCGATGACTGGGATATGGAAATCACCCACGTTATTCGTGGAGAAGACCATATCAACAACACCCCGCGTCAGATCAACATCCTGAAAGCGCTGAACGCGCCAGTGCCGGTTTACGCACACGTTTCGATGATCAACGGCGACGACGGTAAAAAGCTCTCCAAACGTCACGGAGCAGTCAGCGTAATGCAGTATCGCGATGATGGCTACCTGCCGGAAGCGCTGCTGAACTACCTGGTGCGTCTGGGCTGGTCCAGCGGCGATCAGGAAATCTTTACCCGCGAAGAGATGATCAAGCTGTTCTCTCTTGGCGCGGTGAGCAAGTCTGCGAGTGCATTCAACACTGAGAAACTGCAGTGGCTGAACCATCACTATATTAACGCCCTGGCTCCGGAATATGTGGCAACGCATCTGCAATGGCACATTGAGCAGGAAAATATCGACACTCGCGTTGGTCCGCAACTTTCCGAACTGGTGAAACTGCTGGGTGAGCGTTGCAAAACACTGAAAGAGATGGCGCAGAGCTGCCGCTATTTCTACGAAGACTTTGCCGAGTTCGATGCTGATGCGGCGAAGAAACACCTGCGTCCGGTTGCACGTCAGCCACTGGAAGTGGTTCGCGACAAGCTGGCTGAAATTAGCGAATGGACGGCTGAAAATGTCCACCACGCGATTCAGGCAACCGCTGATGAGCTGGAAGTGGGTATGGGTAAAGTGGGTATGCCACTGCGCGTTGCAGTAACCGGCGCAGGCCAGTCTCCGGCGTTAGACGTAACGGTGCATGCGATTGGAAAATCTCGTAGCATTGAACGTATTAACAAAGCCCTGGCGTTTATTGCTGAGCGTGAAAGTCAGCAGTAAGGCGGGTTGATACATAGAAAAACGGCAGGAAAATATCCTGCCGTTTTTTTTTGTGCTTATTCCGATTCATCAATGCCGAGACGGGCGAGAAAACTGCGGATGCCTTCACGTGAAAGAAAAAGCGCCAGCTTTTCTTGTTCCGTCGGGGACATGTTTTCTACTGCACCAATTATCTGGCGAAATGCAGGGCTGCGAGTAACGTGTGTGTATTCAGCAATGGGTTCTTCTGCCTGATAAAACTCAGGGACTTTGCGAAATGCAGGAATATTGAGAAGAAATTCTCGCACACCGCCATCAATATGAATAAGCCTTGCGCGGCCACCCTTCACGCCGGGAAACTTTTCGGTTTTCCAGTTTTGTTCTCTGATCCAGCGATTGACGGTTTGTTTGGCGACCCCGAGACATTCAGCCAGTTCTTCGGTGGTCATTTTGCTGCGTAATTTTTTCATATTATTTACTGTCGCGGATCCCTAAGCGTTGTAATAAACCCGTAATGCCTTCACGCAGGATCAGTGACGTAAACATTTTCTGTTCTGATGGCGTCATTTCTTTAGCCAGCCTTATCAGCAGTGCTTCGATAGAGGTGTCACCTGATAAAGATAAATTATCTGATAAGCCTTCAGCTGAACGCTCGGCACTGCGGATGTATTCACGAACTTGTTCGGTAACGTGAACCAGACGGGCTTTACCACCCTGAACGCCTGGTTTGGGTGATGTAGCCCAGCCTTCCTTGCGCACCCATTTATTGATGGTTTGTCGGCTGTAACCGGTCAGATTAGCAAGTTCTTCTGGCGTCATCCGTTCCTTGAACATAACGATTCCCTGAATAGTCGTGGGGTTAATTAGTGGTTCATTTTATAGCACCATTTTAGTCGAAACCGTGACGCGTTTAACTACTGAATGCGAGTTGTTGCGCAATGTTCTTCATTTGACTGCTTTTTCAGCGATTGAATTCTGTGAATTGATTTTGCCGTTGACACATGCGAAGGGAATTCATATGATGCCGCCCGTCAACTCGACAAGCTTTACGTGACGGGGCTATAGCTCAGCTGGGAGAGCGCTTGCATGGCATGCAAGAGGTCAGCGGTTCGATCCCGCTTAGCTCCACCAAATTTAATCCCAATAAATTTGGTACGTAAAAGCATCGTGGGGCTATAGCTCAGCTGGGAGAGCGCCTGCATGGCATGCAGGAGGTCAGCGGTTCGATCCCGCTTAGCTCCACCAAAATTGAAACCCTCGCTGAAAAGCGGGGGTTTTTTGTTTCTACTTCCAGCCCGATTTCTCTTTTTTCCATTCAGATTGCTGAGTAACAGGCATAAAAAAGCCGGGGAGAATCTCCCCGGCTTTGTCACTGCGTGGCTGTTTTACAGCACCAGTGCTGCGATGGAAGCGGACAGTACGCTCACCAGCGTGGAGCCGTATACCAGTTTCAGACCAAAGCGGGAGACCACGTTGCCTTGCTCTTCGTTCAGGCCTTTGATTGCGCCTGCGATAATACCGATTGAAGAGAAGTTAGCGAAGGATACCAGGAACACAGAGAGGATGCCTTCAGCGCGCGGAGAGAGCGTTGAAGCGATTTTCTGCAGGTCCATCATCGCAACGAATTCGTTAGAAACCAGTTTAGTCGCCATGATACTACCTACCTGCAGTGCTTCGCTGGACGGAACACCCATTACCCATGCGATAGGGTAGAAGATGTAGCCCAGAATACCCTGGAAGGAGATGCTGTAGCCAAACCAACCGGTAACGGTGGCGAACAGGGCGTTCAGAGCTGCAATCAGCGCGATGAAACCAATCAGCATTGCTGCAACGATAATCGCCACTTTGAAGCCCGCCAGAATGTATTCCCCCAGCATTTCGAAGAAGCTCTGCCCTTCGTGCAGGTTGGACATCTGGATATCTTCTTCACTGGCATCAACACGGTAAGGATTGATCAGCGACAGTACGATAAAGGTGCTGAACATGTTCAGAACCAGCGCCGCAACGACGTATTTCGGTTCCAGCATGGTCATGTACGCGCCCACGATAGACATGGAAACGGTAGACATCGCCGTTGCAGCCATGGTGTACATGCGGTTGCGTGACATTTTGCCCAGGATATCTTTATAGGCAATAAAGTTTTCAGACTGACCCAGGATCAGGGAGCTGACGGCGTTGAAGGATTCCAGCTTGCCCATACCGTTCACTTTGGATAACAGGAAACCAATAGCGCGGATGATAACTGGCAGAACACGGATATGCTGCAAAATACCGATCAAGGCGGAAATGAAGACAATCGGGCAAAGCACTTTCAGGAAGAAGAATGCCAGACCTTTGTCGTTCATATTGCCAAAGACAAAGTTTGTCCCTTCATTAGCGAATCCGAGCAGTTTTTCAAACATTTCGGAGAAGCCTCTCACGAAGCCCAGGCCGACATCAGAGTTCAGGAAGAACCATGCCAGTAACACTTCGATAACAAGCAATTGAATAACATAACGAATGCGGATTTTTTTACGGTCACTGCTTGCCAGCAGTGCGAGTACCGCAACGACGGCAAGGGCCAGGACAAAATGAAGAACGCGGTCCATATTTGCTCCAAATATGAGGCAGGTTTAGTTTCCGTGCACATTCTATGTAACAACACCAAAGAAAACGAGATCAAACACACACTATAATAAGGACCTGTGACGAGATTCAAAATTAGTGATCCGCGATACACTTCCGTTATGTTTAGTATGGAAGTGAAAAGTTATGTCATTGTGCTAATCTCATAACAATAATTAAACATCTCGCCGGTATTTCCAGATTTCTTATCAACCCATAGACCAACGCTATCAGAGAAATCAATTCAACCCATCAAAATGAATTTGATAATCATTCTCAATAAGCGTAGCTTAAAACATAGCAAAGGCTATGTTTCTGAGGCACTAAAATGACGAACGATCGCGTTGAGAGTAGCAGTGGACGGGCAGCGCGCAAGTTGAAGCTCGCATTAATGGGACCTGCGTTCATCGCGGCTATCGGGTATATCGACCCGGGTAACTTTGCTACGAATATCCAGGCAGGTGCCAGCTTTGGCTATAAACTGCTCTGGGTCGTTGTCTGGGCAAACCTGATGGCAATGTTGATTCAGGTGCTATCAGCTAAGCTGGGCATTGCCACTGGCAAAAATCTGGCGGAGCAAATTCGCGATCATTATCCGCGCCCCGTGGTCTGGTTCTACTGGGTGCAGGCTGAAATTATCGCCATGGCGACAGACCTTGCCGAATTTATTGGGGCTGCAATTGGCTTCAAGCTGATCCTTGGTGTTTCTCTGTTGCAGGGGGCTGTGCTTACTGGGATTGCGACTTTTTTGATCCTGATGCTGCAACGTCGTGGGCAAAAGCCGCTGGAGAAAGTGATTGGCGGATTATTATTGTTCGTTGCTGCGGCTTACATTGTAGAACTGGTTTTTTCTCAGCCGAACCTGGCACAGCTGAGTAAGGGAATGATTATCCCCAGCCTGCCCAATTCTGAAGCGGTATTTTTGGCGGCCGGTGTGCTCGGCGCCACCATTATGCCGCACGTTATTTATCTGCACTCATCCTTAACCCAGCATCTGCATGGTGGGACACGCCAGCAGCGATACACGGCAACCAAATGGGATGTAGCTATCGCCATGACAATTGCCGGATTTGTGAATCTGGCGATGATGGCGACGGCGGCAGCGGCATTTCACTTTAGCGGGCATACCGGTATTGCTGACCTCGATCAGGCCTACCTGACGCTTGAACCGTTGTTGAGTCACGCTGCGGCGACGGTCTTTGGTTTGAGTCTGGTGGCTGCTGGGCTTTCCTCTACGGTTGTCGGAACACTGGCGGGACAAGTTGTGATGCAAGGGTTTATTCGCTTTCACATTCCGCTTTGGGTACGCCGCACCGTCACCATGATGCCGTCGTTTATCGTTATCCTGATGGGACTTGATCCTACCCGTATTCTGGTGATGAGCCAGGTATTGCTCAGTTTTGGGATTGCACTGGCTCTGGTGCCGCTGCTGATATTTACCAGCGACAGTAAACTGATGGGCGATTTGGTTAACAGCCGTTGGGTAAAACAGGTTGGCTGGGTGATTGTGCTGCTGGTTGTGGCACTGAATATCTGGCTGCTGATAGGGACCGCGATCGGATTGTAGCGGTTATCATTTCCTGCGGTTACCCGGTCGCGCCGGGTAACCATCTCGCTTATTTTTTATTTAAATGGCTACGATAGGTATCAAGTACCACTGCAACGATAATAACGGCTCCTGTGATAAAACGTTTTGTGGGCTCGCTGGCGCCAACTTGCGCCAGCCCTGCTGCCAGTACGGAAATAATCAACGCGCCAAGAAAAGTACAGATAATCGAGCCGCGTCCCCCCATCAGACTCGTGCCTCCAATCACGACAGCAGCAATAACCTGTAGCTCCATCCCCACGCCACTATTCGGGTCTGCGGCCTCGAGACGGGCCACCTGAAAGAGTGATGCCAGACCAGATAATCCACCCATCAGGGCAAAGACTGCGATCTTGTAGGGCCCGGGATTGATGCCTGATAACCGGACAGCTTCTTCATTGGTACCAATACCAATTAAATGGCGGCCAAAAACGGTTCGGGTCAGTACCAAATGTCCGACAATAATGACGACGATCGCGATAATAAAAGAAGGGGAGACGCCAAAGAGAATCGGGTCGGCTAAATAATCATAAATAGAACCGATATAGGCAGTTCGGGAGTCAGTTAACTGGTATGCCGCCCCGCGGGCCATTTCCAGTACGCCCAGTGAGACGATAAAGGCTGGAATACGCCAGGCAACGGTAATCAGTCCCGTCAGTGCTCCAACTAATGTAGCGAGTGCTATGCCAGAAAGCGCGGCCAGCCATGGCGACCACTGGAAATTTAAATAGGTGACGCTGACGACCGCTGCGGCAAGAGCCAGCAACGAGCCAACCGAAAGGTCGATACCGGCAATAATTAAGATAAACGTCATCCCTACCGACATGACGATTAAATCGGGGATCTGATTCGCAATAGTACTAAAGGTATTCATACTCAGAAAATGTGTACTGAGGCATGAAAACAGGACTATCATCGCCAATAATGCTCCGAGCAGCCCGATGTAGCTACTTAATCCTTTCCATGACGTCTGGGCCTTACCTTTCTCTGCTGCTGCTTGTTTTGTCGCAAAGTTGTTTTTCATTTTTTATCCCCGGCTACTCGCTGACGGTATCTTCTGCATGTTGATATGCCGAAAATGCTGCCGCTAAAATGCGATCCTGGCTCCAGTCATCACGCGTAAATGTGTTCACTAACTTGCCATCTGAAATTACCGCAATACGATCGCAAACGAGCATGAGTTCGCGCAGATCACTGGAAACGACAACAACGCCTTTTCCCTTAGACGTCAACGTATTCAGCAACTGGTAAATATCCTGTTTAGCGCCGACATCAATACCGCGAGTGGGCTCATCAAATAGGACAACTTCGCAGTCTCGTTCCAGCCATCGGCTAATCAAAACTTTTTGCTGGTTGCCGCCCGATAAACTCTCCACTGCCTGTGCTGTGTTTGTTGTACGAACCGCTAAACTTTTGATGTGTTTATTTGCTAACGTGGTTTCACTCAATGCGTTAACGACCGACAGATGACTTATTTTGTCGCTGTTGCCCAATGAAATATTTGCTGCAACCGACTGGGGTAATAAAAGCCCTTCACCTTTACGATCTTCCGTGACTAATGCGATACCGTGTCGAATAGCCTCAGCAGGAGAACGGATCGCTACGGGCTTTAATGGGGAGCCAATCAGCAAGGTGCCACTGTCGATTTTATCAGCGCCGAAAATAGCACGCAGAAGCTCTGTTCTGCCGGAGCCGACCAGACCGCTGATCCCTAACACCTCACCGCTGTACAATGTAAATGACGTATCCCGAATGATTTTCCCACGCTTAAAATTTTCCACTTTCAGGATGGGATGACCTGCCTGACGTCCACTTAAATCAAATGAACTTTCTAAGTCGCGCCCGACCATCAGCGAAACAAGCTGATCGCTGGTATAACGTTTGATATCGTCCACGCAAACCAAATGGCCATCTCGGAGTACGGCAATATCGTCAGCAATTATCGCTAACTCATCGAGACGGTGAGAAATATAAATGATTGAAACCCCACGGGCTTTAAACAGCGCTATCTGTTTAAACAGGAGTTTAACTTCACGACTACTGAGCATGGCCGTCGGTTCATCCAGAATAAGCACCCGACTTTCACCAATTAAGTTTCGTGCGATTTCGATCATCTGTTGATGACCAATACCCAATTCACCTACCAGCGTATTAGGATCGACAGATTGAAGTCCAACCATTGCCATCACCGGGCGAGCCATTTCTGTTAACTTTTTCCGATCGATCCAGCCGAACCGATGGGGAAGTTGTTCGAGAAACAGGTTTTCCGCGACCGACAATGTAGGCAACAAATTGAGTTCTTGCATAACCATGCGAACACCCAACTTTTCTGCTTCTTTTCGGGTAGCGGGGGCGTAAGGTTGACCCTGATAAATCATCTGCCCGGTAGTTGCGCTAGTTAGTCCGCCAATAATTTTTGATAATGTACTTTTCCCGGCACCGTTTTCTCCCGTCAGGGCCAATACTTTTCCTGGATATAATGCTAGCGTCACATCTACCAGGACAGGTTCACTATAGGTTTTACCTACTCCCTGTATTGTGAGGATCTCTTGCCCACTTTTCATATTCTGGCCTTATCCGGTAAGCCGCTCTGATACCCAAATAATTGCAATACCACAGCGGCACACTGTTTTACGGTTATTAACTTATTGTTTAACGATAAGTTTTATTGGCGTTTCAACGTTGCTGGAGAGCTCACTCTGTTTTTTGCCATTTTTTAACGCATCAAGTGCGGCATCAATTCCAAATACGGCTTGTTGCGAAGCAAATTGATCTGCGGTTGCTAAAACACGGCCATCATTTAACATAGGCTTAATCGCTTCGATATTGTCATAACCAACCACCAGAACCTGGCCTTTTTTCCCGGCAGAGCGAATTGCAGAAACTGCGCCTAATGCCATATTGTCGTTATCTGCCAACAGAGCTTTGATATCGGGGTATTCACTCAGCATTGCAGCGGCCACTGCATTAGCGTTGTTAATTTCCCATTGACCAGATTGAACGGAAACTACTTTCATTCCGCCTTGTGCCATTGCGTTCTGGAAGCCGAGGGTACGTTGCTGAGAGTTACTGGAGGTTGGGATGCCTTCAATAATACCGACCTGATCGCCTGGTTTAAGGTGCTTCGCTAAATAATCACCAATTTCTTTTGCGCCTTTTTGGTTATCCGGGCCAACAAAAGGAATGTTGAGATTTTTATCTTTGAGTACACCGTCATCAAATTTATTATCAATGTTGATGACAATGATACCTGCATCAATCGCTTTTTTAATGACAGGCACAAGGGCTTTAGAGTCTGATGGCGCAATGATGATAGCATCGGCTTTAGAGACGATCATTTGCTCTACGATCTGGATTTGATTTGCCGTATCCGTTTCGTTTTTGATGCCGTTAGAAATCAAGTCAAACTTGTCGGCGTTTTTTTTCTGATAATCTTTTGCTCCTGTTTCCATTGTCAGGAAAAACTCATTTGCCAGTGATTTCATGACCAGCGCGACTTTAGGTTTATGTGTCTGCGTATCGGCGGCAAAAGCAGGTACGGTGAAGGTGGCGGAAAGCGCTAAGCCGACAGTTGCACCGATCACACGATAAAACATTTTATTTTTCATGAAATTATCCTATAGGTGTAGGGGGCTAAATAATGCTCTAGACAGTTACTGCATACGATGATAAACGAGCGAATTACTGGGCATGTTTGATGCACCTTTACGTTCAACTTTCAACGATGCAAACGCAGAAGCATATTGCGCTGCATTGATGAGTCCTTTACCGTTTGCAATACATGCAGCCAGTGCCCCGGTAAAGGCATCGCCTGCTCCACTGGTATCGACAACGGCTGATTTATAGGCCGGAATATGAGTATAAGTTTTGCCATCAAAGATCAGACAACCGTCGCTACCTAACGTGATAATGACGCATTTTGCGCCCTGGATATGAATGCTTTTGGCGGCATTTTTTGCTGAATAAATATCAACTATGTTGATACCTGACAACGCTTCAGCTTCAATTTTATTCGGTGTGATAATATCGATTAAATGCAATATTTCTTTGATCTCGGAAACATAGGGAGCGGGATTCAGAACAACCAGAGATTTTCCAAGTTTTGCCTGCATGACGGCAAAGCGAGTGATAGGAAAATTATTTTCCAGTTGGGTTAAAAAAACTTTGCAATTACGAATGGTATCTATATCCAATAAAATATCTTCCTGGGTGAAAGTTTCATTGGCTCCAAGATCGATACTGATCATATTGTCTCCAGTGGCACCTGAAACCCAAACCATTGCAATTCCAGTGGAGGACATTTCATTTTCAAAAAAAGAGAAAGATGAAATTTCAGTGTTCGTTAAGTATCTTTTTGCTTTTTTCGAAAACTCATCTGTACCTAATTTAACAGTAAGATGAACATTGTTATTGATTTTGGCTGCAGCAACCGCCTGGTTTGTACCTTTCCCTCCGGCATAAAAATGGGTTGCAGAGGCGCGTATGGTCTGGCCAATTTGAGGGAATGTTGAAGTTTCAGAGACAATATCTATATTAAATGAACCCAGTATGTAAATGCTTTCATCAATATAGTTATTTTGTTTGGTACGGGTAGAAATCGTTGTGATTTCCTTATGGCTTTTGAACCCGTTCAATATTGTATTTGTGAAAGATTGTTCAAATAAAGATTCATCAGGTGTGTTGTTTAATTGCGCGCCGCCATGGAATAATGAAAAAAGAGTATTCTGACTTAACTCATTTAAGTCATTACGGATCGTGCGAGTCGTAACTGATAATTCCTTTGCTAATTCGCTAACATAAACCTTTTTATCGGTTACCAGCTTAACCCGAATGGCCTTTTGTCTTTCTTGTTTTTTCATTGGCGCTCACCCCAGGTTTTATATTATTAAATTAATGTTAACGTTTATCGCGTAAAGTTCAAAAAAAACACGATTAATCGGAATTTTTTTTTCCGATTTTGTGAATTTGTGAAATGAACCGGAAAGATGGAGGACGCTCTGGGGGGGTTATTGTGGCTGTACGTAATCCAGCGTTTGGGAAAGTGTTACGCAAAAAGGGTCCATGTACAAACATGAACCCTATGTATATCGATGGTTTGTGTGAATACTGCCCCGGATGATGGGGGATTTGTTACATTAATGATGGTGTTTGTGGCCTCGCCCGCGACCACGATGGTCATCACGATCGTTCCAGCCTTCACGATAACCGCGCTCGTAAGCTTTGCGTTTATCCCAGCCACGATGGTAGCCATTGTCATGACGCCACCAACGATTTTTGCGCCACTCATAATTATGGTGCCAGTAATCCCGGTCGCGCCAGCGCCCGCCGTCCCAGTAGTTGCCGTAATTGTCGCGATCGCCAATTTGTAATTTAATCGACGGTAGCAGGGTGATTTCGCCAGCGTTTGCGGCCAGCGGTGCAAAAGCCATTAAGACTGCCGCCAGAATCAGTGACCTGAACATTCTTTCTCTCCTTCACGATCGAGCCGTAGCCGGCCTGTTAACGCAATATTACGGGGCAGTAAAGCCCCGTTTCATCGCCTTAACTCTTAAATCCTGAGAGAGAGCACTTTTTGTTAATAAATGTGTTTTTATTTCAACCGACCCAGAATGGCATCAATCTCTGCACATTCTGCCGGTGAGAAATGACGGTTTGCCAGCATGCCGACAGCGTCTTCAATTTGCGCCGGTTTGCTGGCACCAATCAGCACTGAGGTGACTTTGTCTTCCCGTAACACCCAGGCCAGCGCCATCTGGGAGAGCTTTTGTCCTCGCCGCTCAGCCAGTTCATTCAACAAACGAACTTTGTTTAATTTTTCCGCAGTAATTTGGTCCGGATTAAGAAAACGGCTGCCGCTTGCTGCACGAGAATCCGCAGGAATACCGTTCAGGTAGCGATCGGTTAATTGTCCACCTGCCAGCGGTGAGAAGGCGATACTGCCAACTCCTTTCTCCTGCAGCAGTGAGAGTAAACCTCCTTCAACCCAGCGTTCAAACATGGAATATTTGGGCTGGTGGATAAGGCATGGAGTCCCTAAATCGTTGAGGATTTCAATGGCCTGTCTGGTAAGGTCGGCAGGATAGTTAGACAGCCCGACATACAGCGCTTTGCCCTGCCGGACAATATGATCCAGTGCCTTCATGGTTTCTGTAAGCGGTGTTTCAGGATCGGGACGATGGTGATAGAAGATATCAACATATTCCAGACCCATGCGTTTCAGGCTTTGGTCGAGGCTGGCTATAAGATATTTACGCGAACCCCAGTCGCCGTAGGGACCATCCCACATGGTGTAGCCTGCTTTGGTGGAGATGATGAGTTCATCCCGCCACGGCAAAAAATCTTCCTGCAGAATGCGTCCGAAATTTCGCTCAGCTGAGCCCGGTGGCGGCCCGTAGTTATTGGCGAGATCAAAATGGGTGATCCCCAGATCGAAAGCGCGCTGTAACAGGCTCCGGCTGTTCTCGACTTGCGTGGTGTCACCAAAATTGTGCCACAGGCCAAGAGAGATAACCGGTAGTTTTAACCCGCTTTGACCGCAGCGGCGGTACTCCATTGTCTGATAGCGATTTTCATCAGCGCGATAAACCATGTAGCCCCCATTCCAGATAGTGAGAGTTTCAGTGTATACGTTTACACAAGTCAGGCCTCAATGAAATTTCACCGCCGAAACTGTAAATTCAGCTTTCCACCCCCTTCACGGCGAGTTTTCTGGACAGGTATCACAGTTCTTCGATACTCAACATGAGGTTACCGTCAGAAGGATAGCTGTCATGCAAACCCCGTATTCAGTTGCTGATTATCTGCTGGACAGGCTGGCAGGTTGTGGAATTGGCCACCTTTTTGGTGTGCCGGGTGATTATAATTTGCAGTTTCTGGACCATGTGATTGAACATCCCAGCGTGCGCTGGGTCGGGTGCGCGAACGAATTGAATGCGGCTTATGCTGCGGATGGATATGCCCGGGTGGCGGGGGCAGGAGCGCTTCTCACCACCTTTGGCGTTGGGGAATTAAGCGCAATCAATGGATTAGCCGGAAGCTATGCAGAATATGTTCCTGTACTGCATATTGTGGGGGCTCCGTGTAGCAGTGCTCAGCGGCGTGGGGAACTGATGCATCACACCCTTGGTGACGGTGATTTTCAGCATTTTTACCGTATGCACCAGGCGATTACCTCTGCCAGTGCGGTGCTGGATGCACAAAACGCCTGCTATGAAATTGACCGGGTTCTGCGGGCAATGTTGTCCGAGCGCAGACCAGGTTATCTGATGCTACCTGCTGATATTGCCAAACACCCCGCCACGCCCCCGCAAGATATCCTCATTATTCCCCTGAACGAACCGGAAAGCAGCGTGGCTGCCGCGTTTCGTTTTCAGGCCCGCGAACGGTTAATCGACAGTCCGCGGGTGGCGCTGCTGGCTGATTTTCTCGCGCAGCGTTTTGGTTTACAGCCGGTTTTACAGCGCTGGATGGCGGAAACGCCGATGGCCCACGCCACACTATTGATGGGCAAAGGGCTTTTTGATGAGCGTCATCCGGCGTTTGTTGGCACTTACAGCGCTGGGGCCAGCAATGATTATGTACGCCAGGCGATAGAGGATGCCGACACGATCATCTGTGTTGGCACTCAGTTTGTTGACACGTTGACTGCCGGTTTTACGCAACGGCTACCGCAGGAACGCACTATTGAGGTCCAGCCTCATGCTTCGCGCGTAGGAACAAGCTGGTTTAACGTCCCCATGGAACAGGCGGTCACCACGCTACGAGAATTATGCCTGGAATTGTCATTCTCTCTCCCACCTGAACGTCCTCCTGTTAATCGTATTCCGGTTGAAAAGGGGCCGCTGACACAGGAAAACTTCTGGCATACGGTGCAGCATTATCTGGCACCTGACGACATTATCCTCGTAGACCAGGGGACTGCCGCATTTGGTGCTGCGGCGCTCTCGTTACCTTCCGGGGCTGAGGTGCTGGTACAACCGTTGTGGGGCTCTATTGGCTATGCTTTACCTGCCACATTCGGTGCACAAATGGCTTGCCCGGACCGCCGGGTGATCCTGATTATTGGTGATGGTGCGGCGCAACTGACAATTCAGGAACTGGGGTCAATGCTCAGAGAGGGTCAGTCACCCGTTGTTTTACTGCTCAATAACGACGGTTATACCGTAGAGCGTGCTATTCACGGGGCGAATCAGCGTTACAACGATATTGCCGGCTGGAGCTGGACGCAGGTGCCGCAGGCTCTGAGTCGGGAATGTCAGGCGGAATGCTGGCGCGTGGCGCAGGCCGTACAGTTGGAGGAAGTTCTGGCTCGGCTGGCATCACCGCAACGGCTTTCGTTGATTGAAGTGGTGTTGCCGAAAGCCGATCTGCCTGAATTGTTGCGCACGGTGACCCGTGCGCTGGAAGCCCGTAACGGCGGATAGCTATTTATCCGGGCGATTGGCGATCATCATCGGTTTACCTGCCAACAGCAACCAGGCGGGAAGCATAACGATACACAACAGCGGCAGCAGGGTGGTGTCTGGCACCACCACTGCGGCCATAAACAGACTCAGCCAGGCATCGCGTGTGACAACCAAGACCAGCCCCAGAATGGCACAGGAGACGGTGATTGCTGCCGGTACGGTTTCAACATGGGCGTGTAGCATAAGTCCCAGCGCCACACCCACGAATACCGCCGGGAAAATACGCCCACCGCGAAAACCGCTGGCGGCGGCAACCACCAGCGCGGCCAGTTTAATCACCGCGAGCATAAAATAGTCTGAGGCACCCAGAGTCTGGCTAAACGCCATTTGCTGCATTTCATCCAGCCCCTTAAACAAAGTAAGTGGCCCACCAATAACGCCTAATATGCCGAGGATAAATCCCCCAACACCGAGGATCAGCACCGGGTGTTTCAATTGATGCATCAACTGGTGCAAACGTGGCAAACACCAGACCGCCACCATACCTGCCGCAATAGCAATGGCGGCGACAATGGCACCGCTAAAAATATCGGTCAGATGCATCTGTGAGTAGTGTTCAATGGGCAACGAAAAATGAGGATGAAAGAACAGGCTGGTTGTCAGTGATCCCGCTGCTGCGGCCAGCAATGGCGCAAACAGACGATCCCACAAGGGAACATCGTTAGAGTTGTTCAATGTTTGCGAGAACACCAGCGCTGCGGCGACAGGGGTGCCAAACAGCGCGCCAATGGTGCCAGCAGAAGCGAGAATGGTCCAGTCCAGCTTATCAACACGGGGAAACAGCCGAACGCCAATGGCCACTGCCAGCGCGATATTCACGGTCATAATCGGATGCTCTGGCCCCAGACTGACCCCGCCCGCGAGGCCGAGGATCAGTGCGGCCAGCAGGCCCGGCAGTGCTGAAGTTGATACTGGCATACCGATCAGTGGTTCACAGGCCGGATCCGGGCCTGCATGACCCTGGCTGTAGCGAATCACTAAGCCGACCATTATCCCGGTAAGCGTAAGCATGCCGATGATCCAAACCGGAGAGTCATTGGCAATGCCAATACTGACGGGCAGACGCTCCCATAAAAATTGCTGTAAAACAGAGGCCACTTTCATTACTGCGATCAACACCAGACTGGAGGCGATGCCAATAATCAGCGCGGGGGTTGATAATAACAGCATCGTTCTGGCACGCGGATGGAGCATTTTCTATTCCTTCAAACAGAGTCATAGAGGTAGTTTGCACAGCCTGCCTTGTGGCATTGCTGCAAATGGTGCTGAAACGATAAAGTAATTATGTGACCTGGATCGATTTTCCACGGGCATCAGCCTTTGGGGCGTTGTTGTTATGCCCCCATGAATTTACAGTGTGCTAAAGATTTATTCTGACTTTAGCGGAGCAGTAGAAGAATGACAAAATATGCTTTAGTAGGTGATGTCGGCGGCACTAACGCGCGTCTTGCTCTGTGTGACATTGCCAGTGGTGAGATTTCGCAGGCAAAGACCTATTCCGGGCTGGATTACCCAAGCCTTGAAGCCGTTGTGCGTGTTTACCTGGATGAGCATAGCGTTAGCGTTGAAGACGGGTGTATTGCCATTGCCTGCCCGATCACCGGTGACTGGGTGGCAATGACCAACCATACCTGGGCATTTTCTATTGCTGAAATGAAAAAGAATCTTGGCTTCAGTCATCTGGAAATCATCAACGATTTCACCGCTGTATCGATGGCGATCCCCATGTTGAAAAAAGAGCACTTGATTCAGTTTGGTGGTGCAGAGCCTGTCGAAGGGAAACCTATTGCGGTTTATGGTGCGGGTACTGGCTTAGGCGTTGCGCATCTGGTGCACGTGGATAAACGCTGGGTGAGCCTGCCGGGAGAAGGGGGGCATGTGGATTTCGCCCCTAATAGTGAAGAAGAAGGCATTATTCTGGAAGTGCTGCGCGCGGAGATTGGTCATGTCTCAGCGGAACGCGTGCTGTCCGGCCCTGGGCTGGTGAATTTGTACCGCGCTATTGTGAAGTCAGATGGGCGCCTGCCGGAAAACCTGCAGCCGAAAGATATCACTGAACGTGCATTGGCCGATTCCTGTATCGACTGTCGCCGCGCGCTGTCGCTATTTTGCGTCATTATGGGGCGATTTGGCGGCGATCTGGCACTAACGCTGGGCACCTTTGGCGGTGTCTATATTGCCGGTGGCATCGTGCCGCGCTTCCTCGAGTTCTTTAAAGCGTCTGGTTTTCGCGGCGGCTTTGAAGATAAAGGGCGGTTTAAATCCTATGTTCAGGACATTCCGGTGTATCTGATTGTACATGATAATCCAGGACTGCTTGGCTCAGGTGCGCATTTGCGCCAGACTTTAGGGCATGTTCTGTAACTACACTGCTATACCCTGCGAAACCGCGCTAATCACGCGGTTTTTTTTCGTCTGTTGCCAGCCATTCCGACGCTCGTCACATTTCCGAATTGCGGGATTATTTATCCAGTAGAAGCATTATTTATCTGGTAACGGTCGTTGCTTTCCTGCATCCATAATTTCACTCGTTAACTATTACGAGGAGTCTGTTATGAGTAAAAAACTGATTGCAGTCTGTGCATGCCCGATGGGGCTGGCTCACACCTTTATGGCAGCTCAGGCGCTGGAAGAAGCGGCGGTTGAAGCGGGATACGAAGTGAAAATTGAAACGCAGGGCGCAGATGGCATTCAAAACCGCCTGACGGCGCAGGACATTGCCGAAGCGACGTTAATTATCCACTCCGTTGCCGTCACACCGGAAGATAACGAGCGGTTTGAAACACGCGATGTGTACGAAATTACTTTGCAGGACGCAATAAAAAACGCTGCTGGCATCATTAAAGAGATCGAAGAAATGGTTGCCGCAGAACAACAATAATTGTCGAAGGGAAACACGTATGGCCATTAAAAAACGCAGTGCAACCGTTGTGCCTGGCGCATCTGGTGCGGCAGCGGTAATAAAAAATCCTCAGGCCTCCCGCAATAGCTTTTGGGGCGAACTCCCGCAGCATGTAATGTCGGGTATTTCGCGTATGGTACCCACGTTAATCATGGGTGGGGTGATCCTCGCTTTCTCTCAACTGATTGCCTATAGCTGGCTAAAAATTCCTGCTGATACCGGCATCATGGATGCGCTGAATAGCGGGAAGTTCGATGGTTTTAATCTTTCATTACTGAAGTTTGCCTGGCTGTCACAGTCTTTTGGCGGCGTGCTGTTTGGTTTTGCTATACCCATGTTTGCAGCGTTCGTTGCTAACTCTATCGGCGGTAAGCTGGCGTTTCCGGCAGGATTCATCGGCGGGCTGATGTCTACTCAGCCCACGCAGGTGCTGAATTTTGACCCAACCACTCTGCAATGGGCGACGGCCGCTCCGGTACCTTCGACCTTTATCGGAGCGCTGATTATCTCGATTGTTGCCGGATATCTGGTGAAGTGGATGAACCAGAAAATCCAGCTTCCTGATTTTCTGCTGGCATTCAAAACCACTTTTTTACTGCCGATTCTCTCCGCGATTTTCGTCATGCTGGCGATGTATTACGTGATAACCCCGTTCGGAGGTTGGATTAACGGTGGTATCCGTACTCTGCTGACGGCCGCGGGAGAGAAAGGTACGCTGATGTATGCGATGGGCATCTCCGCAGCGACTGCAATTGACCTCGGTGGCCCTATCAATAAGGCCGCAGGATTTGTTGCCTTTAGCTTTACCACCGATCACGTCCTGCCGGTGACTGCACGCTCTATTGCGATTGTCATTCCACCTATTGGTCTTGGGCTGGCAACGCTTATCGACCGCCGTTTAACCGGTAAACGACTGTTTAGTGCGCAGCTTTACCCGCAGGGGAAAACGGCGATGTTCCTTGCGTTTATGGGCATTAGCGAAGGCGCGATCCCCTTTGCGCTGGAAAGCCCTGTTACGGCGATCCCTTCATATATGGTTGGAGCAATTGTCGGCTCGACGGCTGCTGTCTGGCTGGGCGCAGTACAGTGGTTCCCTGAATCCGCCATCTGGGCATGGCCTCTGGTTACTAATCTCGGCGTCTATATGGCGGGGATCTTATTAGGGGCGGTTATTACGGCGCTAATGGTCGTGTTCCTGCGCCACATGATGTATCGCAAAGGCAAACTGCTGATTGAAAGCCTCTGAATATAAGGATTGTCATCATGAGTTTACTTGCCTCATTGCGCGAATGGCTAACGGCGCAAAGGTTGGACGCCGTGCTGCTTTCATCGCGGCAGAATAAACAGCCGCATCTGGGTATCTCCAGCAGTTCTGGGTTTGTGCTTATCAGCCATAAAAAAGCACATATCCTGGTGGATTCCCGTTACTACACCGATATCGCGGCGCGTACATGTGGCTACCAGCTCCATTTACTGGATGGGGCGCAGACGCTGTATTCGCGGGTGAATCAAATCATTGATGACGAAAACCTGGATACGCTGGGCTTCGAAGGAGAGCAGGTTAGCTGGCAAACGGCGCACATGTGGTCAGGTAAATTGCGCGCCCGACTGGTGAGCGTGGTACCGGATGTTCTTCGGCAGGTTAAAACGGCACAGGAGATTGCCTGTATCCGCGAGGCCTGCCGGATTGCCGATCTCGGTGCTGAACACATTCGTCGTTTTATTCAGCCAGGCCTCAGTGAACGAGCCATTGCCGCTGAGCTGGAATGGTATATGCGCACACTTGGTGCGGAAAAGATCTCTTTTGACACCATTGTCGCCAGCGGTTGGCGCGGCGCGTTGCCACATGGAAAAGCCAGCGACAAGCTTGTCGAAGCGGGCGAATTTATCACGCTGGATTTTGGCGCACAGTACCAGGGATATTGTTCGGATATGACGCGAACGTTTCGCGTCCCTGGTGCGGGACCGGCAGAAGAAAGCGCTCTGTTTCCCGTTTATCAAATTGTTCTGGCCGCACACCGTGCAGCGGTGGCGGCAATTCGCCCAGGAGTGCACTGCCATGAGGTGGATGCCGCCGCTCGCCAGGTCATTACCGACGCGGGGTATGGTGATTACTTTGGGCATAACACCGGACACGCTATCGGTATTGAGGTCCATGAAAACCCTCGCTTCTCCCCGACAGATACGACTTCACTGGCGGTTGGCATGTTGCTTACCGTTGAGCCGGGTATCTACCTGCCGGGGCAAGGGGGAGTGCGTATTGAGGATGTTGTGCTGGTTACGCCAGACGGCGGTGAGGTGCTCTACAGCATGTCGAAAACATTGTTACATACGGGAGAGGCGTAATGGATTTATCGCTGCTGAAAGCGCTGAGTGAGGCGGATGCCATCGCGTCTTCAGAACAAGAGGTTCGTCAGATCTTACTTGATGAGGCTGATCGTCTGCATAAAGAGGTGCGCTTTGATGGCCTTGGCTCGGTACTGATTCGACTCAATGAATCGACAGGTCCGAAAGTGATGATTTGCGCGCATATGGATGAAGTGGGATTTATTGTACGCAGTATCTCCAGCGAAGGGGCGATTGATGTTTTACCGGTAGGAAATGTGCGGATGGCGGCCAGGCAACTGCAACTGGTGCGGATTACCACCCGAGAGGAGAGCAAAATCCCTGGGCTGCTTGACGGAGAACGTAGTGGCAATGATGTTAGCGCGATGCGGGTGGATATTGGCGCGCGCTCATATGACGAGGTCATTCAGGCTGGCGTCCGTCCGGGCGATCGCGTCACTTATGACACTACTTTTCAGGTTTTGCCACACCAGCGGGTAATGGGAAAAGCCTTTGATGATCGGCTCGGGTGTTATCTGCTGATAGCGCTGTTACGTGAATGGCATGGCGCTGAACTGCCTTGTGAAGTCTGGCTGGTGGCCAGCTCCAGTGAAGAGGTTGGGTTACGTGGAGGACAAACGGCGGCGCGTGCGGTTGCACCGGACATAGCCATTGTGCTGGACACGGCCTGCTGGGCAAAAAACTTTGATTATGGTGCGGCGAATCATCGACAGCTCGGCAAAGGGCCGATGCTGGTGCTGAGCGATAAGTCACTTATTGCCCCACCAAAACTGACAGCATGGGTTGAAAACGTCGCTTATGAAACGGGTATACCGCTACAGCTGGATATGTTCAGTAACGGTGGCACCGACGGTGGGGCTGTTCATGTCAGCGGCACAGGGATCCCGACGGTTGTGCTGGGGCCAGCTACACGCCATGGGCACTGCGCTGCGTCGATTGCAGATTGCCGTGACATCAGCCAAACGCAACAACTGCTGTCGGCTCTTATTTCACATCTTACGCGCGAAACCGTTGTTCATCTGACGGATTTCAGGTGCTGATTTTGCGCTAACCAGGAGTTGTTATGCTCACGATTCAATTTTTTTGCCCGTTACCCAATGGCCTGCATGCACGTCCGGCATGGGAGCTAAAAGAGCACTGTAGCCAGTGGCAAAGTGAGGTGATATTTATCAATCATCGCCAGAATACCCGGGCAGATGCGAAAAGTTCGCTGGCACTGATTGGCACCGGAACGCTGTTTAACGACAGTTGCAGTTTAACCATCACCGGTAGCGATGAAGAACAGGCCAGGCGGGCGCTGGAAGAGTATCTCCAGCACCGGTTTATTGACAGTGACAGTGTCCAGCCCACGTTCTCAGAGCTGGCAGCTCATCCGTTGCCACGTTCGCTGATCCGCCTTAACCCGGATTTGCTGTATGGCAATGTGCTGGCTGGTGGCGTAGGGGCTGGTTCGTTAACACTTTGGCAGAGCGATAATCTGGAAGTCTATCGGGCAATAGCGGCGAGCGCGGAGGATAATACCCGGCTGGAGCATAGCCTGGTGACGCTGGCTGAACAGCTTAATCAGCAGCTGCGAGAGCGTGACGGTGAGAGTAAAACCATACTGAGTGCACACCTGTCCTTGATTCAGGATGATGGGTTTGCCGGCAATATCCGTCGCCTGATGCTTGAGCAGCATCTGGGATTAGGCGCGGCGATTATCGCCAATATGGAACAGGTGTGTGACAAGCTGTCAGCCTCCGGCAATGACTACCTGCGTGAACGGGTCAGCGATATCCGTGATATCAGCGAGCAGTTGCTGCACATTACCTGGCCCGAAAGACGTCCGCGTAATGCACTGATTTTGGAACAACCGACAATACTGGTTGCCGAAGACCTGACCCCCAGTCAGTTTTTAAGCCTCAATTTGCAGCATCTGTCCGGCATGATCCTTGAGAAAACGGGCCGCACATCGCATACCCTGATTCTGGCTCGCGCGTCGGCGATCCCTGTGCTCAGCGGCCTGCCTCTGGAGGCAATTAGCCGCTATACGGGTCAGCATGCGGTACTGGATGCCCGCTGCGGTGTACTGGCGATTAACCCAAACGATGCTGTGCGTGGGTATTATGGGATTGCACAAAAGCTGGCGGATGAATGCCAGCGGAGGCAGGCGCTTGATGCCGCACAGCCTGCGTTCACCAAAGATAATCAGCGCATTGATGTCGCAGCGAATATCGGTACTGCGCTGGAAGCGCCAGGAGCGTTTGCTAATGGTGCGGAGGGTATTGGGCTGTTTCGTACTGAAATGCTGTTTATGGACAGAGACAGCGCGCCTGACGAGCAGGAGCAGTTTGAAGCCTACCAGCAGGTGTTACTGGCCGCTGGCGACAAACCGGTCATTTTTCGCACCATGGATATTGGTGGCGATAAAAATATCCGTTATCTCAATATTCCTCAGGAAGACAATCCGTTCCTTGGTTATCGCGCGGTGCGAATTTATCCCGAATTTGCCGGATTGTTCCGTACTCAACTACGCGCCATTTTTCGTGCAGCGGCCTTTGGTAACGCGCAACTGATGATTCCGATGGTGCACAGTCTTGACCAGATCCTGTGGGTGAAAAGTGAACTGCAAAAAGCGATAACTGAGTTGAAACTTGAGGGATTACGCCATGCCCCGGCCATTCCGTTGGGGATTATGGTTGAAGTGCCGTCAGTGTGTTACATCATCGATCACTTCTGTGACGAAGTTGATTTCTTCAGCATCGGCTCAAACGACATGACCCAGTATCTGTACGCGGTCGATCGTAATAACCCGCGAGTTTCGCCGCTGTATAACCCGATTACGCCGTCGTTTCTGCGGATGCTGCAGCAAATCGTCAGCGTGGCGCACGATCGCGGCAAATGGGTGGGGATCTGTGGTGAGCTAGGCGGAGAAGGGCGCTATTTACCGCTGTTGCTGGGTTTAGGACTCGACGAATTGAGTATGAGTAGCCCGCGTATTCCGGCCGTGAAAAGCCAGCTACGTGAACTGGACAGCCAGGCGTGCCGGGAGCTCGCTCTGCGGGCCTGCGAATGTCGCAGCGCGCAGGAGATCGAAGCGTTGCTGAATCAGTTTGCACCGCAAAAAGATGTCCGTCCGTTGCTGGCGCTGGAGAACATTTTTGTAGGCGAACCACTGAGCAATAAAGAACAGGCGATTCAGTTCCTGTGCGGCAATCTCGGCGTAAATGGGCGAACGGAACACCCGTTTGAGCTTGAAGAGGATGTCTGGCAGCGGGAAGAGATTGTCACGACCGCCGTTGGTTTTGGCGTGGCTATTCCACATACAAAATCCCAGTGGATCCGTCACTCCAGCATCAGCATTGTCCGGCTTGCGCAGCCGGTCGACTGGCAGTCGGAGATGGGGGACGTTGAACTGGTGATCATGCTAACGCTGGGAGCCGATGAGGGTATTAACCACGTGAAGGTCTTTTCGCAGCTGGCGCGCAAGCTGGTAAATAAGCAGTTTCGCCAGTCACTGTTTGCAGCGCAAGATGCCGAAAGCATTCTGGCCTTGCTGGAGGCCGAATTGACGTTTTGAGTTTGTGATAAATGCCGGGTAGAGACGCAAACGACGTCGAATCCGGTCTACAGACGGGTACGTTTGCAGGCCGGATTCAGCAGGCAGTGGCACATGAAATAGCGTTTAACGACCCATTGATCACATTTCCGCCTTTCAGATACCCAAACGCAGTAAACCATTTCCATTCTACCGCCGATAGTGGCTTCTCTTGCTTGTTATAACCATATAATAACAATGGTCTATACGGCATATTAACCTTATAATAATCATCCCTTTTCATGTCTTAAGTTTAAGCTGGAGGACACATGGAGTTAAGCCGGAGGCAGTTCTTTCGAATCTGCGCGGGCGGTATGGCAGGAACCACTGTTGCATCCCTCGGATTTTTATCATCTTTTTCCGTTCACGCGGAAACCCGTCAATATAAACTCTTAAAAGCAAAAGAGACGCGGAATAACTGTACATACTGTTCAGTGGGCTGCGGCATGTTGATGTACAGCCTTGGCGATACGGCCAAAAATGTCAAAGAAAGCATCTACCATATTGAGGGCGATCCGGATCATCCTGTAAGTCGCGGCTCCTTGTGCCCGAAAGGTGCGGGCGTTCTGGATTATATTCATAGCGAAACGCGCCTGCAGTATCCTGAATATCGTGCACCGGGCTCTGATAAATGGCAGCGAATCAGCTGGGAAGATGCGATTAATCGAATTGCTCGATTAATGAAAGATGACCGTGACGCAAACTTTATTGAGAAAAACCCCCAGGGTGTGACCGTTAACCGCTGGACCACAACCGGTATGTTGTGCTCCTCGGCGGCAAGTAATGAAACCGGAATTCTCGACGGCAAATTTACCCGTAGCCTGGGAATGGTGGCTATCGATTGCCAGGCCCGGCTGTGCCACGGCCCAACCGTGTCTGCGTTGGCACCGACCTTTGGTCGTGGGGCGATGACCAATAACTGGGTCGATATTAAAAATGCCAACGTGGTGCTGATTATGGGGGGCAACGCGGCCGAAGCACATCCGGTTGGTTTTAAATGGGTGATAGAAGCACAAACTAAAAACGACGCTACGGTCGTGGTGGTTGACCCGCGCTTTAACCGTAGCGCCGCTATTGCCGATCTTTATGCGCCGATCCGTGCAGGGTCCGACACTGCATTCCTGCTTGGCGTGATTCGTTATCTGCTGGAAAATGATCGCGTGCAACATGAGTATGTGCGGCACTACACCAACGCCAGTTTGCTCATCCGCGATGACTATCAGTTCAACGATGGCCTTTTTAGCGGCTATGATGCGAAAAAAAGGCAGTACGACAAATCCAGCTGGTTCTATCAACTGGATGAACAGGGCAATGCCCTGCGCGATGAAACGCTGACTCACCCACGCAGCGTGTGGAATTTGCTGAAAAATCACGTCGACCGCTACACACCTGAAATGGTTAACCGACTGTGCGGTACGTCGGTGGCAGATTTCAACCGAATCTGTGAAATCCTCGCCAGTACCAGCGTTCCGAATCGCACCGCGACAATCCTGTATGCGTTGGGCTGGACGCACCATTCCGCCGGAGCGCAAATTATCCGCGCAGCAGCGATGCTTCAGTTGTTGCTGGGCAATATCGGTATGGCGGGCGGCGGTGTCAACGCTTTGCGCGGCCACTCGAATATTCAGGGTTACACCGACCTCGGTTTGCTCTCGACTAACCTTCCTGGCTATATGCCGCTGCCTTCCGAAAAACAACCTGACTACCAGACCTATATCTCGCAGGTTACCCCGCCTGCGCTTGGCGTGAATGAAGTGAATTACTGGAAAAATACACCAAAATTCTTCGTCAGCATGATGAAAAGTTTCTGGGGCGATCGCGCTACTGCTGAGAATAACTGGGGCTATGACTGGCTACCGAAATGGGATCGTCTATATGACGTGATGACCCAGGCTGAGCTGATGCTGGAAGGCAAGATTAACGGCTACATCGTACAAGGTTTCAACCCGCTGGCGGCGTTTCCTGATAAAAACAAATCCTCCCGTGCGCTTGCGAAACTGAAATATATGGTGGTTATCGACCCACTGGCGACCGAATCGTCGAACTTCTGGCAGCATCACGGTGAGATGAATGACGTGAAGCCGGAAGATATCCAGACTGAAGTCTTCCGGTTGCCATCATCCTGCTTTGCGGAGGAGGACGGTTCTATTGCCAACTCCGGGCGCTGGCTACAGTGGCACTGGGCGGCAGCAGAGCCGCCTGGCGAAGCATTGCATGATGCAAAAATCCTCGGGCGCCTGTTTATGCGCTTGCGTGAACTTTATCAGCAAGAAGGCGGAGCCAATCCCGAACCGTTGCTGAACATGAGCTGGGACTATAAAGATCCGTACGACCCGCATCCGGAAGAAGTTGCCCGCGAGGGAAATGGGATGGCACTTCAGGATCTCTATGACGATAAAGGGCAACTCATCGCTAAAAAAGGCCAGCAGCTCAGCAGCTTTGCGCAGCTTCGCGATGATGGCTCTACCAGTAGTTTCTGCTGGGTGTACTGCGGAAGCTGGACGGAGCAGGGCAACCAGATGGCTAACCGTGATAACAGCGATCCATATGGTTTGGGGTGTACCCCTGGCTGGGCATGGTCGTGGCCAGCGAACCGCCGTATTCTTTACAACCGTGCGTCTGCCGATCCCGCTGGAAAACCGTGGGATGCAAAGCGTACGTTGCTGCACTGGGATGGCAAAAAGTGGGCAGGTATGGACGTTGCCGATTACAGTCAGGCCGAACCGGGCAGCAATGTCGGGCCGTTTATTATGAATCAGGAAGGCGTCGCGCGTCTGTTTTCTATAGACAAAATGAACGATGGGCCGTTCCCGGAACATTACGAACCCATTGAGTCACCTATTGGCACCAATCCGCTGCATCCTGAGGTTATCTCCAGCCCGGTTGCGCGTATCTACCGTGGCGATATCGACAATATGGGTAAAGCTGACGCCTTCCCGTATGTCGCCACGACTTATTCCATTACTGAACTTTTCCGCCACTGGACCAAGCATGCATTGCTGAATGCTATCGCCCAGCCTGACCAGTTCATCGAAATTGGTGAAACGCTGGCGAGCAAAAAAGGCATTGCAGCGGGTGATACTGTGAAAGTGATGTCAAAACGAGGCTTTATCAAAGCGAAGGCGGTGGTAACTAAACGCCTGCAAACGCTGACGATAGATGGTAAGCAGGTCGATACCGTTGGTATCCCTTGCCACTGGGGATTTGAAGGTGCAACGCGCAAGGGTTTCCTCGCCAACACGTTAACGCCATCTGTTGGTGATGCCAACTCGCAAACGCCGGAATATAAAGCGTTTCTGGTCAACATCGAGAGGGCATAAGGGAAAGAACTCATGGCTATGCAATCACAAGATATTATCAAACGCTCGGCGACAAATCGCATCACGCCGCCGCCGCACGCACGCGATTACCGTGCAGAAGTAGCAAAATTAATTGATGTCACCACCTGCATTGGCTGCAAAGGCTGTCAGGTAGCCTGCTCAGAATGGAACGATATCCGCGATGAAGTGGGCTATTGCAACGGCGTCTATGACAATCCAACTGATCTCAGCGCCAAGTCATGGACGGTGATGCGCTTTAGTGAAACCACTCATAACGACAAGCTGGAATGGTTGATTCGCAAAGATGGTTGTATGCATTGCGAGGATCCAGGATGCCTGAAAGCATGTCCGTCTGCCGGAGCTATCATTCAGTATGCTAACGGAATTGTCGACTTTCAGTCTGAGCACTGTATTGGTTGCGGCTACTGCATTGCCGGCTGCCCGTTCAACATTCCGCGACTCAATCCAGAGGATAATCGCGTCTACAAATGCACACTGTGTGTCGACAGGGTTAGTGTCGGTCAGGAGCCAGCCTGCGTGAAAACCTGTCCAACCGGCGCTATCCAGTTTGGTACCAAAAAAGAGATGCTCAATGTGGCAGAAACCCGCGTGATGCAGCTTAAAAAACGTGGTTATGCCCAGGCGGGGGTGTACAACCCACAATCCGTGGGCGGCACTCATGTGATGTACGTTCTGCACCATGCAGACCATCCTTCGCTCTACCACAATCTGCCGGATGACCCGAAAATTGCCGCGCCGGTGAACCTTTGGAAAGGTATTCTCAAACCACTCTCCGCTGCTGGATTTATCGCCACTTTTGCTGGACTGATTTACCACTACATAGGTGTCGGACCGAACAAAGAGGTTGATGATGAGGAGGATAGCGGTCATGAGTAAAAGCAAAATGATACTTCGTACTAAATTTATCGACCGTGCCTGCCACTGGACGGTAGTAATTAGCTTCTTCCTGGTATCACTCTCTGGTGTTGCGCTGTTTTTCCCGACGTTGCAATGGCTCACCGAAACCTTTGGTACGCCGCAAATGGGCAGGATCCTACATCCATTCTTTGGAGTGGTGATTTTTATCGTGCTGATGTTTATGTTCGTTCGCTTTGTACATCACAACATCCCCGATAAACAGGATCTTCCCTGGATTAAAGGTATTGTTGAAGTACTGAAGGGGAATGAACATAAAGTCGCTGATGTCGGCAAATATAATGCCGGTCAGAAAATGATGTTCTGGAGCATAATGAGTCTGATCTTTGTGCTGTTGGCCACTGGGGTCATTATCTGGCGGCCCTACTTTGCCCACTATTTCCCGATTAACGTTGTTCGCTGGAGCTTACTTATTCACGCTACGGCAGCTATCGTTCTGATCCACGCTATTCTAATCCACATGTATATGGCATTTTGGGTGAAAGGATCTATAGAAGGCATGATCGAAGGAAAAGTCAGCCGACGTTGGGCGAAGAAGCACCATCCACGCTGGTATCGTGAGATAGAGCGTTCAGAGAACCAAAGTGAAGATACAAAATAGAGCCAGTCACTATTTTTAGTGGTTTTTTTCATCAGTATCGTTTATGAACAAACCGTAAACAGCCAAAATTACATTGGCTGTTTACGGTATTGGTTAACAACACTGCAAGCATTGCAGTGTCTGATTCTCATCATATCCATTAATAGATGGATTAATCATGTCAATAGATACTTGATTATTGACCAAGTAAGATACAGATAGAATGCGATCTGTATTGATTGTAATGACCATCGAAAATAACGCCACTGGTAACGCTCTCTGGCGTCGGCTGCCGCGATTGCAGCTACAGAACTTTGTTTTTTTCTTCGTCTTAATAGAAGAGTGCGGAACCAAAGTATCAGAAGGAGTACAAGAAATATTTTTGTAAGCAATGTGCTGTATGTATTGAGATAATTTTCTAAAACACAATTGATATTATTCATTCTTATCTTCCATTTCCTCAACTGGTCGTAGTGGTTATAACAAGCAATGACTTACAAAGCTACTCTAAAGAAAAGTTACTGACGACATCCTCAACTGATTATTTTTATGAAAGCATGACATGCTGATGTTAGCTATGCATCTAATTCTTCTTTTTGCCATCATTATTGATGGCATCTTCCAATAAATTCCTGAAATTCGTCAAAATAAAGTTGAATGATTGTGCTTACATAACCTGGGTAAAAAGATATGGATCAAAAGCTAAACGATCTCGAAAAAAGTCCTTTAAGTATAAAAAAAGTACTGCCACTATGGGTATGGATGTTGTGATGTTTTCGTAAACCAATGCTAAAAATGGAGCTTGATATGGCAAACCTTAGATTGGATACAATTGGAGTCATCAGCATTGAAAATGGCACAGTGGAGTTGGTACTGGAACATAAGTATATTCCTGCCCTCGTTGGCCTTGATGGGTTTAGTCACATACAGGTCCTATGGTGGCTATCCTTCTGTGACAATCCTATGGACCGAAGTAAAATGACAGAGCATCAGCCCTATAAAAATGGTCCTGATGTATTAGGAACATTTGCAACACGGTCTCCTTATCGTCCAAACCCTGTCGCACTCGATTGTTCACAAGTGACATATATAGATCATGATAAAGGAGTCATTGGTTTAGCATGGCTGGATGCTTTTAATGGTTCTCCGATACTGGATATCAAACCTTATATACCGGGTATTGATAGAGTCGAAATTCCAAACGTCCCAGAGTGGTGTCGTCACTGGCCACACTCATATGAAGAATCAGGTGATTATGACTGGGAAAATGTATTTACATCTGACAAGTCATGCTGAAATCTCACCCAATACCCGACTTTAAACTGCAGTTGAGAATCTTTAGCTAAGAATAGGTAGTGAGGGGTAATGTTAAAATTCATTAAAAAACAAAAAAATGCCATCGTTGTTTTGCATGAGATATATGGTGTTAACGATCATATAAAAAAGGTATGTAATGAGTATCATAACAAAGGATTTGATGTTTATTGCCCCTCTCTACTGGAAAATAAAGCACCTTTTTTATACTCACAACAAGATGAAGCTTACAGATACTTTATAAACCATTCTGGGTTTAATCCTTCAGGAGTCGTTTCTTTGCTCAGTACGATTCGCCCATGCTACAGGAAAATCATAGTAATAGGCTTCAGCGTGGGGGCCACAATTGCCTGGTTATCTGCTGAAAGTAAATTGTGTGATGGTGTTGTTTGTTACTATGGCTCTCGCATCAGGGACTATGCTGATATTATTCCACCTTGTCCTTGTTTGGTTATTTTTGCTGAGTTTGAACAGTCTTTTGATCCTGTTTTAGTGCAACGTCAACTGAGCGACAAAGCATCCGTCACATGTCATATACTCAACAGCCACCATGGCTTTAGTGATCCTTACGGGGAAAACTTTGACTGCAGGAACGCGGAAATTGCCAGAGATCTGGTTGCTGATTTTATCAGCAGAATTGTACAGTGAACTTCTTTCAACATTTAATTCGTACCCGAACTACTGAAAACGCGCGCTGTATTCTCCTGGAGTTATGCCAAACTGACGCCGGAACAGGCGGCAAAAATAGTCACTGTCATGATATCCGCACCTCTGTGCCACTTCGCTAATTGGCAGATGATACTTCTGTAAGATGATGCGTGCCTTCGCCATTCTGACCCAGCGGAGATACTCGACAAATCCCATCGTGCCGTGCTGGGTAAACAGCTTGGATAAGTGATTCGGAGTGATGTTGAAAAATTGTGCCACGCTTTCCCGGGTCAACTGTTGAGTATAGTTGTCATGTACCCAGTTACACATGCTGTGATAGAGAAATTCTGAGCGCGGTCGCTGTGTGTCCGGGCGGGTATTGACCACGCTTCGGCACAGATGCAGCAAGCTGAGCACCAGGGGCTGAATGATATCCTGTGCCTGAGGAGAGCGGCTCAAATGGGTTAATGCAGTAAGCATTGCATCACCTTCACCACGCTGTGGATGTGGCAACTCAATGCGGCGAATCGGACGCAAATGTGAGGCGGTGCGGTTGTCGTAAAAAGACAACCCCAGCCACGCCGGAGAAAACACCAGACTCAACAACATAACCGGTTTATCGCTTCCGGGTAAATTAGCCGCTCTGGCAGGGATAAACAACATGTCGCCTTCCGGCAGACTGTGCTGTTTTTTTTCCAGTTGATTGCTGTACTCCCCACGTAGCACGATATCGAGGCGCGGGAGGTCAATGCACAAACTGCTGGTCGGTAAATTGGCTGGCTGAGTGGCAAACCACACGCGACCCAACCGCTGTGGGTTTAACACCAGGCCGCTGAACAGATCGGCAAAAAACTGTTGGTCTGCGGGCAAGCCTGGTTCTTTCATCACTCTATCTCTGTAGGATAAGCGCTATAAATGCATTAACTGTCTGAACTCTTTCACTTTACTCCGACTGACCGGGATTTCAAATTCCAGATCTTTTAACCGCAGAATGTAGGTGTTATTGAACCACGGTTCGATCTCGCGAATTTTGTTGAGGTTTACACAAAAAGAACGGTGACAGCGGAAAAAATGTGAAGCGGGCAGTTTGCTGCAAAATTCGGTGATGTTCATCGGCATGACATACGATTCGCGCCGTGTATAGACAAAGGTCATCTTTTCATGGGCTTCAGCGTAATAAATGTCGTTGATTGGAGTCACGATGATCCGCTCATCTTTGATCAGGTTGATCGTGTCATTTTCACGTGTTACGGGACTGGTGAGCGTCGTACCTGCTTGCTGTTGCTGCCAGGCCGCCTCCAGCTTTTGTAGCATGCCAACGATCCGCGATTCCTGGTATGGTTTCAGAATGTAGTCAAACGCTTCAAGCTCAAACGCTTCAACGGCATGCTCTTTCCAGGCGGTAATAAACACAATAAAGGGTTTATGCGCGAACTGGCTGATATTTTGCGCAAGTAGTACGCCATCCAGCGAGGGAATATTGATATCCAGAAAAATAGCGTCGACGCGGTTATGCTGCAGATATTTCAGCACGTCCAGACCATCGTCAAACGTCCCGACAATCTCCATCTGGCTGTGCTCCTTTATCAGCCAGCTAAGTTCCTGTTGGGCCAGGAATTCATCTTCAACAATGATGACTTTCACAACTTCACTCCTGGTTAAAGCAATAAGGTAGCCGGTGCTGCGGCGGGCGAGTGTTGATTGGGCACATAGAACGCTATTTCTGTGCCTGGTTCCAGGCGGCGGATATGTAATCCTTCGCCGTAGAGCAGCTTCACGCGGTGATGTACATTCAACAGACCAATTTTATTGCCCGGCATTTCGTTGGATTCGACCCGTTCAATAACTTTCGGATCAATACCATGGCCTGTATCCCTGACGGCGATCCGGACCCGATTACCGCACTCTGCGACGCTGATAGTAACCACGCCTTTCCCCTTGCAGGGTTGAATGCCATGGACGATGGCGTTTTCTACCAACGGCTGAATCAGTAGGCTGGGGATATAGCAGCTGACCTCTTCATCAATATCATAAATAACAGTCAGCTTGTCGCCAAAACGGGCCTGCTCGATGGCGATGTAATCTTTGATTTGATACAGCTCTTTTTTGATATCAATCTGCTCATCGTCTTTTAATTCAATATTATAGCGAAGATAACGTGACAAATTAAAAATGAGCTGGCGTGCGGTGTCCGGATTTAACCGCACGGATGAGGAAATAGCGTTTAGCGCATTAAACAGGAAATGGGGATTGATTTTACTTTGCAACGCCCGTAGCTCTGCCTTATTTGCCATTTCGCGCAGTTGCTCTGCACGGGATACTTCGAGTTGAGTGGAGATGATTTGCGACAGACCGATTGCCATCTCCTGTAACGAGGAGGTGATCTGGTGAGCGTGACAGTAGTAGATCTTCAGCGTGCCGGTCACAACACCTTTTTCCCATAAAGGGATCACCAGCATGGAGTGTATTTCTGGTGTACGATGTGCTTCATCATTGTTTTTTATGATGATTTTTCCGTAATTTATCGCCTGTTGAGTGGTGGGGCTGACGAAATCATCATTGTCGCGATAGTTTAGTTCCCCAACACCAACGTAGGCCAGAACGTGCTGGGTATTGGTAATTGCGACCGCATCTGCATGAATGTCATGGCGAATAATTTCGCACACCTGACGTAACGATTCGCTGTTCACATGACGAAAGAGTGGCAGGGTTTTGTTAGCGATATCCAGTGCCAGCTTGGCCTGCTTTGCGGCGCTGGCCTCTTTCTCTCCTTCAACGCTTTGTACCAGCATGACAATAAAGCCAATGCAGACGCTGCCAAGGATCATTGGGATACCGATTTTTGAGACAATATCCAGCCCCAGTTCGGTGGTGGGGGCCCATGCGACGACCAGGATCATAGTCAGCGTTTCGCACAGCATCCCGCCTAAAATACCTGCGCGCCAGTGCTGCGCTTTGGGGATCTTACGGTTGATCCAGCCAGCAATACAGCCCGCCAGAATACTGGTAATAAAGCACGGAAGGGCGGTTACGCCGCCAATATCGATCAGGTAGCGATGAATACCCGCGATAACACCTGTAATGATGCCGACCCACGGACCGAACAGAATCCCCCCTGACATTACAGCGATAATACGTACGTTAACCAGAGAACCTTCTACCGGTACGCCGGACCAGGTACTGAACAGGGCAAACATGGAGAAAATCGCGGTAACGGCGAGTAGCTCTTTCGGGGAGTGTGCAGACTTGTGCAACAGTTCGCGGAACAGGCGGATACGAATCAGGAAAAACAGACAAAACAGCATCAGCGCTGCCCGATCAAAGACCGCCAGCAGCATATTGAATATTTCGTGCACGGGTGACTCTTGCGAAAGGATTAAACCTCTATGATAGGTAACCTGAGGCTGGATGACCAGCATACCCGTAAGACCCGTCTAATGAGGAAAAACCATAATATTAAAAGGGGATTGTAAAGAAGAGGTGAGTTTACAATACATATCGAGGATTGGTTGATTTACGAGGTAAAATTTATAACATCAAAATGTTAATGGATGGTGATTTTGTCAATCAGTCAAAACTGTCCATTTCCCTTTTTATTTTTTCAGTTCCTCTTTTACGTCAGTAAAAAATATTTTTGTTTGCCTCTCGACAGATGGAATTTATTCAGGCTATTTTCTAAACGTGCCACCATCGTGGCAGCGTCGCTCGGACGGTCCGGGCGCTAACGTTAATCCTGAGGATATTATGGCTGACTCCCGCCCTGAACGTCGCTTTACGCGTATTGATCGCCTTCCCCCTTACGTTTTCAACATCACTGCTGAACTGAAGATGGCTGCGCGTCGGCGTGGCGAAGATATTATCGATTTCAGCATGGGGAATCCGGATGGGGCTACGCCTCCTCACATTGTCGAAAAATTGTGCACCGTGGCTCAGCGCCCGGATACGCACGGTTATTCAACTTCTCGCGGTATTCCACGGCTGCGTCGGGCGATTTCCCGCTGGTATCAGGAACGCTATGACGTTGATATCGATCCTGAGTCCGAAGCCATTGTGACCATTGGATCCAAAGAAGGGCTGGCGCATCTTATGCTGGCGACACTGGATCACGGTGATACAGTTCTGGTACCAAACCCAAGTTACCCAATCCATATTTATGGTGCCGTGATTGCCGGAGCACAGGTGCGTTCTGTGCCGTTGGTGGAAGGGGTCGACTTCTTTAATGAGCTGGAGCGTGCGATCCGCGAAAGCTACCCGAAACCGAAGATGATGATTCTGGGTTTCCCGTCCAACCCGACTGCGCAGTGCGTGGAGCTGGAGTTCTTCGAAAAAGTGGTTGCACTGGCTAAACGTTACGACGTGCTGGTGGTTCACGACCTGGCCTATGCTGATATTGTTTATGATGGCTGGAAAGCGCCGTCGATCATGCAGGTTCCGGGGGCGCGTGACGTAGCGGTTGAGTTTTTCACTTTGTCGAAAAGCTATAACATGGCGGGCTGGCGCATTGGTTTTATGGTTGGCAACAAAACGCTGGTTAACGCGCTGGCACGCATTAAGAGCTATCACGATTACGGCACGTTCACGCCGTTACAGGTTGCGGCGATTGCAGCGCTGGAAGGCGACCAGCAGTGTGTGCGTGATATCGCTGAGCAGTATAAGCGGCGCCGTGACGTACTGGTCAAAGGGCTGCACGAAGCTGGCTGGATGGTAGAAATGCCAAAAGCGTCGATGTACGTCTGGGCGAAAATCCCGGAGCAATATGCCGCCATGGGGTCACTGGAATTTGCCAAGAAACTACTGAACGAAGCAAAAGTATGTGTTTCGCCGGGGATTGGCTTTGGCGACTATGGCGATACTCACGTGCGTTTTGCATTGATTGAAAACCGAGATCGTATTCGCCAGGCGATCAGAGGAATTAAAGCGATGTTCCGTGCGGATGGCTTACTGCCTGCCGGTACGAAATCAGCAACTGAAAACGCTGACTAAAGATCGTTCAGATACAAAAGCAAACAGGAGCCTGATGGCTCCTGTTTTTTTGCTGCATCTTTTTATTTAGATCATCAGGGCAAAAGTACCGGCCCAAACGATGACCATAAATGAAATGCCCATAAAGAAATATTTCACTTTTCATCTCTCCGCGTACCAAAAGCACGCCTAAATGAACATACACTTACCTGACAGAGAGCTGATGCCACTGTGAGCAAACCAGAGAATACCCCTCGTTTTCTACGCTGCATCACCTCAGAATTCTGAGCTTAAATGCTCCAGACGGCGCTAATGTACGCCTAAAAATGAGGTGAGACAAGAGGCATTTTTTTATTTAATTTTAGTAACTTACGAGTGTCGTGATTCGGCGACAGTTTGATTTCTATCTGTAATGAATTGCTATTGGGCGACGCAATGTTTACTCAGATAATTCTCATATCCCCATGATATAAATGCGGATATTTTTTGCGAAAATTTCGATAAGAAAGGTTAGATATGACCAGACTAATGATGTTAGCACTCATTATTACGCCACTGACGTCGATGGCAGCGGCTCCGCTGGCACTGAATTTCAGCTGTGCAAGTATTGGTGGCGTGAATAGTGACGGTACAGGTAATGTTTGGATTAACGGCGAAAAAGCGATCGTTAAAAAATTCAATGAAAATTACTGGGAGGCAAAAAGCGGTAAAAATACCGTCTCCATTTCCCGTAAAGATGACGGGAACCCGGATGTTTCCTGGACTGGTCCTAATCGTAAACACGGGGTCTGTCTGCCGGAAGATAATAAGAGTTATGCTCCGGTAAAAAAATCATCTAATGCTGGCCCGACCTTTTCATGTTCTGCAGTCGACAAGGGAAGCATGGAAGAGATTATTTGCCACAGCCCGTCACTTTCCTCGATGGATGTGAAGTTGAATGCTGTATACCAGCAGGCGCTGGTTAAATCGAAGAATGATCCGATGTTGAAAGCGGAGCAGCGCGGTTGGATAAAAGGACGCAACGAGTGCTGGAAAGAGCAGGATAAGCCTGCCTGTCTCTCCCGCGAATATAGCCAGCGGATGTCTGAATTACAGAACAAATGGGGTGTCAGGTAATTCCGTCGCAGAAAAAAAGAAAGGCCGAATGGCCTTTCTTTTTAGATATATAACGAAGCTTCGCCCATGGGCCTTGTTTTGAAACGACGGTGGATCCAGAGATACTGCTCGGGTGCTCGCATGATCTCTTTTTCGATAATCTTGTTCATATAAGCCGCCGCCAGGTTCTCATCAGCCGGGTAGCCTTCCATCTCTGGCGTAATAAACAGACGGTAACCGGAGTTATCCTTTTTTCTCACCATCGTGACAGTCAGCATTGCGGCACCGGACAACCGTGACAGTACATAGGTACCATTGGTCGTTGCTACATCTTTCACCGCGAAGAATGGGGCGAACGAACTTCCTTTGCGACCGTAATCCTGATCGGGAGCAAACCATACGGCCTCTCCTTTTTTCAGTGCACCGACAATGCCTCGCAGATTATTTCTGCCGATCATGGCTTTGTTTGAGCGCATACGTCCACGAGTTTGTATCCACTCCATTAACTTATTGTTGTGTGGGCGATAGGTTGCCATCATCGGTTGGCAAAGTCCCATTACGCGACCACCCAGCTCCAGCGACATAAAGTGTACGCCTACTACCATCACGCCACGGTTTTGAGTTTGAGCACGTTTCAGGTTATCCAGCCCTTCAACGTCAAACCATTTACGTACCCGGCTGTCAGGCCAAAACCAGGCCATACCTGTTTCAAGCAAAGCCATCCCGAGTGAGCGAAAGTTTTCTTCGACCAGTTTATCTCTCTCTTGCTGGGATAAATTCGGGAAACAGAGTTCGAGATTTTTACGTGCAATAGATTCACGACGTTTTAAAAACGGGCGTGCAAGCGTACCGGTGCGAGTGCCCAGAAAGCACAAAACCGGATAGGGGAGTTGCACCAGTAACCAGAGCACACCGACACCAAACCATGTGAGCCAGTAACGCGGATGCAAAAACGCGCGTGAAAATTTACATTGGGGGAACATAAGCACCTGCTGTTGATACGAAAATGTTGTATCGCGAAGATTCTTTATCTACAGCGGTACACTCTGATACTGATCGTTAGGCCACCATGAGCGACGATGGTTCCTGTAAAGAGTGTAAAACTGAGTCAGGACAAAACCACGGGGAGCATTAATGATCGGACGTATAATGTACCACCTGGAGATTAATGTCAGCCAGAGATAAATAATCAAGAAGAGTAAATGTTTTCAGGTGGACAAGAAGAACAATGAAGCCAGATATAATGCGTTGTTTTTATGATGGTTAAATAAAATACGATGAAACTACATTCAACAAGGGATGATGCAATCATTGTTACATAATTGTTGCCTGAATTGCGTGCCGATAGGAATTGTCTTAGAATATAAATACAAGGAGCGTAAGGACTTACGTGAAGTTTTACGGCAGACAGGAGGTACCGCTATGCTCTATTTCTGGACCTTTCTCGTATTGTGTATTCTGAGCGTCAGCTGCTACATCTGGCAGGTTATGGGCGTTTGGGCGTCAATCAGTTCTTTTATCGGTATGACCATCCTTTCGGCATTAATATATTTCGTTACCATGTGGTTGACTACCGGTGATGAAATGGTCACTGGGTTATTTCTTTTTCTTGCCCCAACATGTGGTCTGATCATTCGCTTTATGGTGGGAGACAGTAAGCATTAGCTTGATGCGACACGATTGAAAATAAAATTAGTATCACGTTGATGGTTTTTCTGATCTTTCATGCGATGATTCTTAAGTGCCAGCATTGCTGGCACTTTTTTTGCCGATCTAAAGTGGATTAGCGGGCATCAGCAAGCTGTAATGACGCTTCTTCTTGCTGGGCATTTTTTCGCTGTTGCTCCAGCTCTAGCGCACCGCGGTGAGACAGATAGCAGAACAGGATGCAGCACACTATCCCGCCCATCAGCAGATAAAAACCACCATGCCAGCCCATTTTGTCAACCATCACACCAAACAGGCTGGTTCCCAGTGAAGCGCCAAAAATGTAGCTCATAAATCCGCGTAATCCTACGGCAGAGCCAACTGCGAAGCTGGGGACGATTTCCATGGTTTGCACGGATGCCAGGAACTGTGGAACATAAATCAGGCAACCAACAATTGCGGCAAAAATGGTTACCATCAGCAGGGATTCGCTTTTCCAGTAGCCGATCAGACAGACGAATATCAGCGCCATACAAATCATTGCCAACGGCATACGACGACCTTTAAACAGTTTATCGGTGAGCCAGCCTGCCAGTAGCGTGGAAGGAATTGCTGCCCATTCGAAAAACAGAAAAGCAACGCTCATTTGTTCTTTCGAAAAATGTTTTTCGGTTAACAGATAAATAGGCAGCCAACTGATCATGCCAAAGCGCACCATGTAGACAAACACGTCAACCAGTGAAACATACCAGGCATTCTTATTACGCAGAACATAGGTACAGAAGATCTGGAAGGCGCTCATATTTTCCGGAGCCTGGGTAACGTGCCGGGTATTGAGCACCACTTTTTCTTCCGGCATCATTTGTTCCAGCGTTGGCAAACCTTCTTCGCGCGGTGAACCTTTTCCCAGCATCAGAACAATAAAGGCAAACAGTACAGCAATGCAGGCAGGGACGATATAACTAGCGCTTTGCCAGTGTTCGCTGCCCAGAATGGCAAAGGCTGCGCCAACAATAGGCGCGACAATACCACCGCCAACGTTATGAGAGATATTCCAGAATGCGCCAACGCGTCCACGTTCTTTACGCGGGAACCAGTTTGCGATGGTAATAAACGATGGGCCAACACCCATCCCCTGGAATAATCCGTTGAAGACAACCAGCGCGGCAAAAATCCAGAATCCGGTGCTGAATCCCAACCCTACATTCACAATCGCGCACAGTATCAGGCCGCATGCCATGAAGACCTTAGGACTGGCCTTATCAGCCAGGCTACTCATAATGCCTTTACTGATCCCGTAAGCAATAAGCATGCAACTACTGAGTAAACCAATCTGCGTTGCGCTGAGATCCAGATGCTCTTTCAGATATGGAGTGGAGAGCGTGAAGTTATTACGTACAATATAGTACGCAAGATAACCGAGAAATACGCTAAGTAGAGCTTGCATTCGGTATCGACTATATGTCTCGTGGATTTTTTCCGTCGGGACTTTATTTGCCGATGGCCCTGTCTTGAATATTGAAAACATATCATCACCTAAATTTATATTGATGTGAATATCAGGGAGGTTCGGCAAGAAGAGTGAAATAGATGATGAAGAAACTCAAGTTGATGAAATGTGTCAATATTGACTCATTTTGTTGGGAATGCGACTGGATTTGACCCATTTAAATTAAGTGGTCTTTATTTTTGTTATTTTCAGTTGGTTTTTATTATCAGCGTGTGCGGGTATTAACAAAATTGACAGGTGTTTTAAGGTATTCTTTGCTCATGTTTTAGCTTACTGATTGGTTATTTTGATAACAATCTTATCCTCCCTTCGCGGTGCTATCAAACGGGTAACTTTTGTCTCAATATTATTTTTCGAATATGTTGGTATTTATGAACGGGATCACAAACAGGTTTTTCTGTCGGGGATGGATTTTTGCCATCTCGCTCTTTTTTATACCGTTGTTGGCGGCCAGCCTTGCGCAGGGGAAAGAGCTGGTAATGGCGACAACGTTCTCGCCAGGGGCCACGGCCTGGATTATCCAGCGCTGGCAAACGGAGCCTGGGTCGGTGATGATTCGTACGCTCAACCGGACCAGTTCCTCTCTTGAGCAACTGCTTGATACCGCGAATGCGGAAAATGTCGATCTTATTTTGACTTCATCTCCCATGCTTTTGCAGCATCTTCAGGAGCATCAAAAGCTTGCACCTTTTGATAATGCGCTACCAGAAAGCCAGCGGCTGGTACCAGAGTCGATCCGCTCAACGTCCGTGGCGGTGGCAATATCGGGCTTTGGTCTGCTGATTAACCGTTCTGCGCTGGCTGCGCGACACCTGCCGCCCCCGACTGACTGGGGGGACTTAACGCACCCCAGATATCAGGGGGCATTGCTGATGAGTAGCCCGTCGCGCTCCGATACCAATCACCTGATGATAGAATCACTGCTTCAGCAAAAAGGGTGGGAGCAGGGGTGGGCGACGTTGCTGGCAAGTGCCGGAAATCTGGTGACAATTTCGTCACGGAGTTTTGGTGTCGCAGACAAAATTAAGAGCGGACTGGGCGTCGCTGGGCCGGTCATTGATAACTACGCTAATTTGCTGCTTAACGATCCGCATCTGGCCTTTACCTATTTCCCGCATTCTGCGGTTTCGCCTACTTACGTGGCCGTGCTGAAGAACAGTCAGCACGCGAATGAAGCACGCCGCTTCATTCGCTATCTATTGAGTCCGGAAGGACAAAGGATCCTCGCGGATGCCAATACGGGGAAATATCCGGTAACGCAGCTGGCTGCTGATAACCCGCGCGCGAGTCAGCAGGCGTTCCTGTTGAATCAGTCACCGTTAAATTATCGTCTTATCCTGAAACGACAACAGCTGGTACAGCGGATGTTTGATACCGCTATTAGTTTCCGTCTCGCGCAACTGAAGGATGCCTGGCGGGCGTTATACAGTGCGGAAGCGCGCCTGAAACACCCGCTACCTGAAATTAGAGCGTTGTTGACCAGTGTTCCGATCGATCCGCAGAGTAGCGAAGATGAAGCATGGCTTGCCCGGTTTGATAATAAAAGCTTTGCGGAACAGCAGATGATGGAGTGGCAACTCTGGTTTCTTAAAAATCAGCGTCAGGCCATATCGAAACTGGAAGAATTAAAATGAAAACCGGCTCGATACTACAACGCCTTCGCCAGCTCAGCATCAGCAGCAGTCTGCGAGGCGCTTTCCTGACAGGAGCGCTGCTGACGTTAAGCGTGAGCTGTGTCAGTTTGTATTCCTGGCACGAGCAGAGTTCGCAGATCCGTTATTCGCTTAATGACTATTTTCCGCGTGTCCATTCCGCTTTTTTGATTGAAGGGAATCTCAATCTGGTGGTTGATCAGCTTAATGAGTTCCTGCTGGCACCCAACACAACGGTAAGACTACAACTGCGCAACCAGATAATTCAGCATCTGGATAAGATTGAGGCGTTGAGCCAGGGGTTACAGTCAGAGGAGCAACAGCAACTGGTCGTTATTTTGCAGGACAGCCGTGCTTTGATGGCGGAGCTGGACAGGGTGCTCTACAACATGTTCCTGGTTCGCGAAAAAGTTAGCGAACTTTCCGCGCGCATTGACTGGCTGCATGATGATTTTACGACGGAGCTGAATTCCTTGGTGCAGGATTTTACCTGGCAGCAAGGAACACTGCTGGATCAGATTGAAGCGAAGAACGGTGATGAGGCTCAATATCTGAAACGCGCCAGGGAAGTGCAAAATGAACAACAGCAGGTTTACACACTGGCGAGAATTGAGAATCAAATCGTTGATGACTTGCGCGACAGGCTGAATGAGCTGAAGTCAGGTAGCGATGATGGAATGCTGGTGGAGACTCACATTCGCTATCTGGAGAATCTGAAGAAAACGGCAGATGAAAATATTCGAACCCTTGATGACTGGCCCAGTACGATAACGTTGCGGCAAACTATCGATGAATTGCTGGAGATCGGGATGATGAAAAATAAAATGCCCGATACCATGCGCGACTATGTCGCCGCGCAGAAAGCACTCGTGGATGCCAGTCACGCCAGAGAAGCTACGCTCGGACGCTTCAGAACGCTGCTTGAAGCACAACTGGGTAGCAGCCATCAGCAAATGCAGATGTTTAACCAGCGGCTGGAGCAGATTGTTCGCGTCAGCGGTGGAATTATTCTGCTGGCGACTCTTCTGGCGCTGCTGCTGGCCTGGGGATTAAACCACTATTTTATCCGCTCGCGACTGGTGAAGCGTTTTACTGCGCTCAATCAGGCTGTGGTGCAAATAGGTCTGGGTAGAACCGATGCGACCATCCCGGTTTATGGGCGTGATGAGTTAGGACGCATCGCGCGTTTACTGCGTCACACGCTGGGTCAGCTTGGGACGCAAAAAAGGCAGCTTGAGCAGGAAGTCGCGGAGCGTAAGGAGATTGAGTCCGATTTACGCGCGACGCAGGACGAGCTTATTCAGACGGCAAAACTGGCGGTGGTCGGCCAGACTATGACCACGCTGGCGCATGAGATTAACCAACCGCTGAACGCGCTGTCGATGTATCTGTTTACCGCGGGAAGGGCTATCGAACAAGGTCAGTTAGCCCAGGCAAGGAGCACCTTAACCAAAGCAGAAGGGCTGATTACCCGTATTGATGCCATTATCCGCTCACTGCGGCAGTTTGCGCGGCGGGCTGAACCGGGAGCGCCGCTACATCCGGTCGATTTGCGCCAAAATCTCAGTGCAGCCTGGGAGCTGTTAGCTATGCGGCATAAGCCACAGCAGGGCACGCTTACACTGCCTGAAGAAACCATATGGGTACTGGGTGATGAAGTGAGAATTCAGCAAGTGCTGGTTAACGTGCTGGCAAATGCGCTGGATGCCTGCCCGATAGCCGCCGAAATTGAGGTGTCCTGGCAAGTGCAGGGCGACACGCTGAGCGTAATTATCAGTGATAATGGTCCCGGCTGGCCTGCGGCGTTGCTGCCGTCTCTTTTGAAGCCGTTCACCACCAGTAAGGATGTTGGACTCGGGATTGGCTTATCGATTTGTGTATCGTTGATGACGCAGATGAAAGGCGAGTTGCGCCTGGCGTCGACGTTGAGGCGCAATGCCTGCGTAGTACTGCAATTCAACCTGACGGATATAAAAGATGTTGAGTGATGAATATTCTGTTCTGCTAATTGATGATGATGCCGATGTACTTGACGCTTACACGCTGTTGCTTGAACAGGCGGGTTACCGCGTACAAGCCTGTAATAATCCCTTTGACGCAAGAAATTGGGTACCGGCTGACTGGCCTGGGGTCGTATTAAGTGATGTGTGTATGCCGGGGTGTTCCGGGATCGATCTGATGACCTTATTTCATCAGGATGATAATCAACTGCCAATTCTGTTGATCACCGGACATGGAGATGTGCCGATGGCGGTGGATGCAGTGAAAAAAGGCGCATGGGATTTCCTGCAAAAACCGATCGATCCCGGCAAACTGCTGGTGCAGGTCGAGGAGGCCTTGCGGCACCGGCAATCGGTGATTGCCCGTCGTCACTATTGCCAGCAAAAGCTACAGGTTGAACTGGTCGGGTACAGTGACTGGGCAAATCAGTATCGGCAGCGTTTACAACAACTGGCAGAAACAGATATTGCCGTTTGGTTTTATGGTGAGCCTGGTACGGGTCGCATGACGGGTGCACGGTATTTGCATCAACTGGGGCGTAACGCCCAGGGACCATTCATTCGGGAAGAGCTGACATCCGGGAAAGCGGATCAACTTAATGAACTCATCGCCAGGGCGCAGGGAGGGACGCTGGTATTGAGCCATCTTGAGTGTCTGACGCGCGAACAACAACACCATCTGGTTCACCTGCAAAGTCAGGATCAGCGTCCTTTTCGCTTAATTGGCATTGGGGCGACATCGCTGGTAGAACTGGCAGCAACAAACCAAATTGTCGCGGAGCTCTATTATTGTTTTGCCATGACGCAAATTGGTTGCCAGCCACTGTCATTGCGCCCGGACGATATCGAGCCATTGTTTCGCCACTACCTGCATAAAGCCTGCCTGCGGCTGAACCATCCTGTTCCACAGGTAGACACCGAGCTATTGAAAACTATGCGGCGTCGAGCATGGCTAAGTAATGTCCGGGAACTGGCGAATGCCGCGGAGCTTTTTGCCGTTGGATTGCTCCCACTGGCAGAAACCGCCAATCCGCAGATGCACATGTCTGAACCGACACCCCTGGACCGTCGGATCGAAGAGTACGAACGGCAAATAATAACCGAAGCGTTAAATATTCATCAGGGGCGAATTAATGAGGTGGCAGAGTATCTGCAAATACCGCGTAAGAAACTGTATTTGCGGATGAGGAAATATGGACTTAGCAAAGAACACTATAAGTTTTAACGTATTGTTGGTTTGACCTGCCGGTCTCTGGTTCTATCTTCTGGCATATTTTGGTGATCGTTTTAATGATCACCAAAATATGCCAGATTTGCGAATTAATATCTGAGTATTGGGTTTACCACATCAAATCATCAGGCACGATAAAATCAGCGTACGGATCGTCCTCGTCTTTCGCTTCCTGGCTCAATTCGCAATTTAATACAATGTAGCTTGCATCGCGCTGCGCAATCTTATCAGCCACAACTGCTGGTATAATCGCGTATTCGCTATCGCGGTCACTTTCAGCAACCAGACGTGCAATGGCAAGACGTCCTTTGATCAACTGGGTTTGGGTAACCTTATCAACATATATTTTTTTAATAAGATTATTATCGGTAAAGTTATAGCCAATATCGCCATGAGAAATGGTAATTCTGTTCATCTCAATAAGCTGCTTAATCTGCGCTTTATATTCTTTAGATAAGGCAGCTTGTTTTTGCTGTTCACTAAGCTGTTTATCACGCTCAATTTGCGCTTTTTTATTTTCTTCTACCGCTTCTCTGGCTTCGCGAGCCTGAACACGCGATTTTTTAGCCGTTCTTTGCACTTTCGCCATTTTTTTGCTGGTGACTAAGCCAGCTTTCAGCATCTGCTCTTGTAGGGTGAGTTTTGTCATGTTCGTTTCTGAATCCAATAAAATCGTTGTCAGGATTATAACCTCAACGTTCGACGGGATGCCAGATGCGGTAGCTTCGCCAGTCCGCTTCTGAAGCGGAGGCCAGAGCCAGGTAACCTGCAGATCTTCTCACCTCAATCCCATTTGCCGGAGTACGCTGTCAGGTATGAGGGTGAGTAGGCGTAATTATGTGATTGAGATGACTGGAAACTGAGTGATAAATAAGGCGTGGGATTTGTGAAGGATGCCATACAGTACCCTCTCCCGGTGGGAGAGGGCTAAGGCGGCGGAAACTACACCACCATTTCCATTTCCATCTTCACCGGATGGAAACGGCGTTTAAAGTAAATCAGACCGTGTCCTTGCTGGCCCAGGGTAATGTTCCTGATTTCCACCAGATAGACCAGATGGCTGCCGATGGTCTGCACCTGGCTAATCTCACCCTCGAGGCTCGCCAGCGAGCCTTTCAGAACCGGCTGGCCCAGTGTGCCTTTCTGCCAGCATGAAAGGTTGAAACGGTCTTCCATCGCCATACCGGTCATCCCGGCGAAGTGGCGGGCCATCACTTCCTGTTCGTGGTTCAGCACGTTGATACACAGCTTACCGTTGCCCTGAAACACCGGGTTCATCGCGCTATTGCCGTTGATACAGACCATTAGTGATGGTGGCGTATCGGTCACCGAACAGACCGCTGTGGCGGTGATACCGCAACGGCCCGCCTCGCCTTCGGTGGTGATGACGTTAACGGCGGCCGACAGACTGGCCATGGCATCGCGAAAACGCAGACGTTGTTCATCTAATTGCATTGTGACCTCCCGCTGCTGGTTACTTCAGCAGTTTATCCAGCATGTTGATATCGGTATTGTTGTGCAGGTGTGGTACTGTCCAGCCGTTCTGGTCGTATTCAGACAGGCAGCGGTCCACCATCGCCATCATTTTGTCCATGTTGCCGGAGCTTTGGGCCTGACGCAGGCACTGCAGACGAATTTCATCCTGGCTGCCGGAGTAGTTGATTTCATACAGCTCATGCCGACCGCCAAATTCGCTGCCAATAGCGTCCCACATCAGTTTGAGGATCTTAATGCGCTCGACGTGATCCATGCCGTTCGAACCGCGCACGTATTTTGCCAGGTATTCGTTTATCTGTGGGTTGTTGAGATCACGTACGCTGGACGGCAGGTAGATCAGACCGCTGGTTACGCTGCGTTCAATAATGTTTTTGATTTTGGCGTAGGCCATCGGCGCCATCACCCGATAGGTTTGCAGCGCAGCATGATCCGGCAGATACGCGCCATTGACCCACGGCGTTGCTTCGGCGCACATCGAATCGCTCAGCGCCCAGAACATATTGCGCCAGGCTACCACTTCGCCAAGCTCGGCTTGTACGCCACGGAACTCCAGGGTACCGGTGCACTCCAGCGAGCGCTTCAGCAGGGCGGTGATAAAATCAAGTTTCACCGCCAGGCGTACGCAGGCCTGTAACGGATACATACGCGCGAAGCCACCTTCCATCGTCCAGCGACGGCAGCGGTCAAAATCGCGATAAATAAGTACGTTTTCCCATGGGATAAGCACGTTATCCATCACCAGGATCGCATCGTTTTCGTCGAAGCGGCTGGAGAGGGGATAATCGTATGGCGATCCGGTTGCTCCGGCCACCAGCTCATAGGAGGCGCGGGAGATAAGCTTGACCCCTTCAGCATCCATTGGCGCGACGAACATCAGCGCGAAGTCCGGGTTTTCGCCCATCACCTGTGCAGATCCGAAGCCAATCATGTTGTAGTGAGTCAGCGCTGAGTTGGTGGCCACGACTTTCGCGCCGCTGACGATGATTCCGGCGTCGGTCTCTTTCTCCAGCTTGATGTAGACGTCTTTCACTTCGTCGGCTGGCTTATGGCGGTCGATAGGCGGGTTGACGATGGCATGGTTAAAGTACAGGCCGGTTTCCTGAATACGGGTGTACCAGTTGCGGGCGTTCTGTTCAAACTGCCCATAAAATCCTGGGTTCGCGCCTAGCGCACAGCCAAATGCGGCTTTGTAGTCCGGGGTGCGGCCCATCCAGCCGTAGCTCAGACGTGACCATTCGGCGATGGCGTCGCGCTGCTGGCGCAGATCGTCGGCGCTTTTCGCGACGCGGAAGAACTTGTGGGTGTAGCCGCCGCTGCCTGTATCGGTACCCCAGCACAGGGTGTCCTGTAACTCGGGTTTATGCAGCGCATCGTACATCTGGGCAACGGAAGCGGCGGCGTTGCGGAAAGCTGGATGTGTGGTCACATCTTTAACGCGTTCGCCGTAGATATAGATTTCGCGACCGTCCTGCAAGCTCTTCAAATACTCTTCACCGGTTAACGGGCGTTTAACGTCTGCACGGAAATTTTCAGGTTTCATAGGGGACCTCTTCAGTATTAATCGGAGTGTTAAATTTATGTTTTATTTTTGTTGCTCAATTAAGGCGGTTAACGAGGTTTTCGTGAAGAGACTTTTAAGTCAACAGTGGGTACTTTTCAGGTGAGATAGCGTTCTGTGATCCGGGTGTCGTTTAGTTTGTTAGGGCGAAGGGAATCACGACACCGGTATTTTTTTTGTTCTGAACGCGCTTGGTGAACAGCCGACAAGACGGTTGAAAAAACGGGCGAAATAAGCCGGGTCTTTAAAACCCAACTGCCAGGCTATCTCGTTTACCGCGCTATCGGAAAACAGCAGCAGCCGCTTGGCCTCGCGCAGCTGCCTGTCGAAAATCAGTCGCTTGGGCGGGCGATTAGCGAAGCGTCGGCAGATATCGGTCAGCCTTGATTCGGTAAGATGCAGCTCACAGGCGTAGGCTGGCACCGTCCAGTGCTGGTGATAGTGGGTATCGATAAGCTGGTTAAAACGCTGGAATAGTTTTAGCTCGCCGCGCATCCCGCTGGCGGCATGATCGTCAAGTTTCGCATTACGTAATAGCAGGGTGAACACCGCCTGCGCCAGCAGCGTCAGAGTGTGTTCACGTCCCGGCAGTTGCGAGGTTGATTCGCGTTCAATCAACCGCCAGTAGTGCGCCAGTGCCGCCAGCTCGTCGGGCTTATCGGCCAGCGACAGGCAGATACCCGGCAGGCCGAAAGCTTCCCGCGTGCCGGGGTAAAGTACTTCCAGAAGCGGCCAGACCAGATCCTCCCGCATTGTCAGCACGTGACCGTCGCTATCAGGCTCGGTGATAAAGGCGTGCGGCACCGAGGGCGGCGTCAGGACAAACAGCGGTGCCTGAACCGAGTAACGATGATCGTCGAGCTGCAGTTCAATCTGCCCGGTATCGAGGAAGTGCATCTGAAAATACTGGTCATGACGGTGCGCTTGCATATCGCGGCCGAAGAACTCGGCCATGCGGGCAAACGACTGATAATGCACATCTTCCGTCCCCAGACTCTCATCGTACTCTTTGTTGATATCGATATTGGCGACAGGGCTCTGGCACATAGTGGCTCCTTACGGCGTCGCGCGAGGACGCGATTCTTTCATCGGAATAAGCCAGATAATCACCGAGCCAATGACCAGCAGGGCGGCAACGAACCACAAGCCGCTGCTGAAGCTGCCGGTAACATCCTTCAGCCAGCCGATCATCAACGGGCTGATTGCCGATCCGATATTGCCGGTAGCGTTGATTACCGCGATACCGATAGCTCTGGCGCGCAGGCTGATCGACTGATCCGGAGTGGTCCAAAAAATGGCCATTGCGCTAAACGATCCGGTAGAAGCCATCACGATCCCCAGCAATTGGATCAGGTTGTGATCGGTGGCAGAAGCTAACAGCCAGCCCGCAGCGGCAAACAGAAACGGCAGGGCGGTATGATGCTTACGTTCTCGATGTTTATCGGAGTGGCGGCTCCAGTAGATCATCCCGAGGATAGTACAAATCTGCGGGATCGCCGCCAGCAGGCCGATGGTGATATTGCTGCTGCTTTCGTTAAAGCTTTTCAGGATCTGAGGTGTCCAGATACTGATGGCGCTGAGCGTATTGGTCAGACAGAAGTAGGCTAACGTATACATCAACACGATTGGCGTAAACACCTCCCGCCACAGGCTGCGCTGCTGCATGGCGTGATGACTGATCGCCCCTTCCGGTTGTACCAACGTGAGTCGATCGTTATCCATCATCTCCTGCAGGCACTTTTTGTCCTCTGACGTCAGCCATTTTGCCTTCGACGGTGAATCATCAAGCCAGAACCAGACCATAATACCGAGCAGCACTGACGGGAAGCCTTCCAACAGGAACAGCCACTGCCAGCCGCGCAGATCGAGCATACCGTCCATCGACAGAATATAACCGGAGACGATTGACCCCAGTGCGGTGGTGACCGGCATGGCAATCATAAACAGCGCGTTGGCGCGAGCGCGGAAGAAGGCCGGGAACCAGAAAGTCAGGTACAGCAGAATACCGGGAAGGAAACCGGCCTCGGTTATCCCCACCAGCATACGCAGGAGATAGAGACTGTTCGGGCCGGTGGCAAACATGGTGGCGGTGGAGGCGATGCCCCACAGCACCATAATAGTGGCAATCCAGCGGCGAGCGCCGACGATGCTAAGCATCACGTTGCTGGGGATGCCGAAAATCACGTAGGTGACATAAAACAGGGTGGTAGCAAGGCCAAACATGGTGGCGTTAAGACCCAAATCCTGCCCCATGGTTAATCCGGCAAATCCAATATTGATGCGATCTAAAAATGAAAAGATAAACAGCACGAACAAAAATACGATCAGGCGGCGAAACAATTTGTTAATAACCGACTGCTGTTGCGCAGTCAGCTGCTTGTGCTGATTTGCCGGATCAAACTTTTCCGGGATGGCAGATGATGTGTCGCTCATTATCATTTTCCTCTAATGGGAATTTTGTAGGGTACTGCGGGTTGCCGGGGGGCGCTGTGCCACCTGGCATTAGTAGACGCCTGATGAACCTGGCGCGTTTATTTCCAATCCGAATCGCATGGCGAGGGCTTCTGCGCCACGTGCCAGCAGGGTGGTATCGACACCGATGGCTACAAACAGTGCGCCAAGCTCCAGATAGCGCTTTGCCAGCTGTTCATTGGCCATCAGGATCCCTGGTGCTTTACCCGCAGCGCGAATTTGTGCGATAGCGTGTTCAATGGCTGCCTGTACTTCCGGATGCTGCGGATTGCCGCTGAAACCCATATCGGCGCTAAGATCTGCCGGGCCGATAAACACGCCATCGACATCGTCAACGTCGAGAATCTGCGGCAGGTTTTTCAGCGCTTCGCGGGTTTCGATTTGCACCAGTACGCACATCGCGTCGTTGGCCTGATGGATGTAATCCGGGATGCGGTTCCAGCGCGAAGCGCGGGCGAGCGCGCTGCCGACGCCGCGAATGCCAGCGGGCGGATAGCGGGTGGCTTTCACCGCCAGCCGGGCTTCGTCGGCGTTCTGTACCATCGGTATCAGCAGGGTTTGCGCACCGATATCCAAGAGTTGTTTAATCTGTACCGGGTCGTTCCACGATGGTCGCACCACCGGTTGGCTGGGGTAGGGAGCGATCGCCTGAAGCTGGCTCAATACCGTTTGCACGTTATTCGGTGCATGTTCGCCATCGATCAACAGCCAATCGAATCCGGCCCCGGCCAGTAGTTCAGCGCTGTAGCTGCTGGTTAGCCCCAGCCACAGGCCAATCTGCGGACGGCCCGCTTTTAAGGCTTCTTTAAAAGCGTTATTCATTATGTTCCCCTTAAACAAAGCGGCAGCTAATCGCGCCCATGTTGCCGTAGTCGACGTGGAAGGTATCGCCCTTGCGCGCGGGTACCGGACGAGTGAAGGAGCCGCCGAGAATAACCTGCCCGGCTTCCAACTGGACGTCGTACGGTGCCAGCTTATTCGCCAGCCAGGCCACGCCGTTGGCCGGGTGATTCAACACTCCAGCAGCGACGCCGGTCTCTTCGATCACGCCATTGCGATAGAGCAGGGCGGAGATCCAACGCAGATCCAGCTCGTCGGGTTTAATGGGGCGACCACCGAGGATCACCCCGGCGTTAGCAGCGTTATCGGAAATCGTGTCAAAGACTTTGCGTGGACGCTGGGTTTCCGGGTCGATGTTGTGGCAGCGGGCGTCGATCAGCTCCAGCGCAGGGATCACATAGTCGGTAGCGTTGTAGACGTCGAACAGGGTGCAGTTTGGCCCGCGCAATGGTTTTGCCAGCACGAAGGCCAGTTCGACTTCGATGCGTGGGACGATAAAGCGGTCAGTAGGAATATCGCTGCCGTCGTGGAAAAACATATCATCCAGCAGTGCGCCGTAGTCTGGTTCGCTAATCTGTGAGCTGGCCTGCATCGCTTTTGAAGTCAGGCCGATTTTATGTCCTTTCAGCACGCGACCTTCGGCGATTTTCATGTTTACCCATTCGCGCTGCACAGCGTAGGCGTCTTCAATGGTGATCGTCGGGTGATCCAGCGAGATAGCACGGATCTGTTCGCGCTGTTTTTCCGCCTGGTTTAGCCGTTGGGCGATTAGAGTATGGGTATGTTTATCAAGCATAATTGCTTCCTGTTACGTCATTCGGTGCTGCTGCGCCGGATAAGACGCAGGTGTGTCTTATCCGGCTTACGGTTTGATATTGCTTCGTATTTTTTTGCCTTTTGCAGGCCCGGTAAGCGCAGCCCCACCGGGCGAAAAGGCGTACTATTTAAACAATGCGTGTACGTTATTTTGTTTGTAATTCAGTGTCGGGTGCAGCTCGCTGATTTCAAACGACAGCGCCAGGTAGCGGCTCTCCATCAGCGTGGCGAAATGGGCCTTAATCAGCGTAAACAACATATCGCCCACGTCCTGACGACTTTCCAGGCTGCGTCCGGAGCCGATTTTTAGCGTCATGTGTACAAAGGCGTAATCATGCAGACCGTCTGCCATTTGCCAGGTATCCAGCCAGATGGCGCGGCTGCGAATGCCGCCGATGGGAAAGATGCCGGTCGCCGCCAGCGCTTCGTTCACTTTGCCGAACAGTCCCGGTAAGTTGGCCTGTTCGCGGATGTTATCGGTACATTCGGCGATAAAATGCGGCATTCTGAATCCTCCTTATGCCTGTTCGGGCAGTGGGAATACGGCGTTGACCTGGCCGGTACCGGAGCTGGCGAATAACTCGGTAATAAACTCTACTTTGCCGTCATAGCTGTCCCAGCCCAGCAGACCGAGCAGCATCACCGTGTCGTGCATATTGCCTTCGCCGTAGCAGTAGTCGGCGTACTCCGGCAGCATGTCGCAGAACTCTTTGAATTTGCCCTCGCGCCACAGCTTGATTACGCGCTCGTCCATCTGGTGGTCGAACTCACGGGTATAGCTGTTCATCCCTTCTTCGGCGCGCTGGTCATCGATAAAGCGGTGTGACAGTGAGCCGCTGGCCAGAACTGCCACGGTGCCGTCATATTTCTCAATCGCTTTCAGAATGGCTTCGCCCAGTTTGCGGCTGTCGGCGAAATCGTGGACGGTGCAGAACGCGGAGATCGACACTACTTTGAAATGTTTATCACTGTTCATGTAGCGCATCGGAACCAGCGTGCCGTACTCCAGCTTAAGGCTTGGGATGTTGTGCGCTTTGGCACGCACGCCGAGCTTGACCGCTTCGTCGGCGATAAGGTGGCCCAACGCCGGGTTGCCGTCGTAATCGTAAGTCATGTCGCGGATAAAATGCGGCAGTTCGTTACTGGTGTAGACGCCCTGAAAATGGTCAGCACAGTTAATGTGGTAGGCGCTGTTGACCAGCCAGTGGGTATCAAAAACGATGATTGTATCGACGCCCAGCTCACGACACCGCTTGCCGATTTCTTTGTGCCCATCGATAGCTCCCTGACGGCAGCCGTGGTTTTTACCCGGCAGTTCAGAGAGATACATTGACGGCACGTGAGTGATTTTTGCTGCTAATGCTAACTTTCCCATATCAGACTCCCCATTTTGGGATCGGATGGTCGCCCATCGAGATGCAGACGTTTTTCATTTCAGCGAACACTTCAAAGCTATATTCGCCGCCTTCGCGGCCGGTGCCGGAAGCCTTCACGCCGCCAAACGGCTGACGCAGGTCGCGGACGTTCTGGGTGTTGACGAACACCATTCCGGCTTCGATGCCGCGTGCCAGACGCAGCACTTTGCTGACGTCCTGGGTCCAGATATAAGAGGCGAGGCCGTACTCCACATCGTTGGCCAGGCGTAGACCGTCCGCCTCGTCTTTAAACGGCAGCAGACAGGCTACCGGGCCAAAAATCTCTTCCTGCGCCACGCGCATGCGGTTGTCGACGTCCGCTAGCACAGTTGGTCGCAGGAAGTTGCCGTTTTTCAGATGTGCAGGCAGGTCAGTGGGTTTATCCGGGCCTCCTGCCAGCAGGGTCGCCCCTTCTTCAATACCAAGGCGGATATAGCCGGAGACTTTCTCCCAGTGCTGCTGGCTAATCAGTGCGCCCACCTGGGTGTTCGGATCGTTCGGGTCGCCGACGCGCAGACGTTTTGCGCGTTCGGCAAAGCGTTTAACGAACTCGGAGTAGATGCTCTGCTGAATGAAGATACGCGAGCCAGCGGTGCAGCGTTCACCGTTGATCGAGAAGATAGTGAACAGTGCGGCGTCGAGTGCACGCTCAATATCAGCATCTTCAAAAATCAGCACCGGCGATTTCCCACCTAATTCCATGGAATATTTTTTCAGCCCGGCATTTTTCATGATATTGCGACCGGTGGCGGTTCCGCCGGTAAACGACACCGCGCGTACGTCGTGGTGGCGAACCAGCGCATCGCCCGCCGTTGCACCATAGCCCTGAACCACGTTCAGTACGCCCGCCGGAATACCGGCTTCCAGCGCCAACTCGCCCAGGCGGTCAGCGGTCAGCGGTGATAACTCAGACATCTTCAGCACTGCGGTATTGCCCAGCGCCAGGCACGGCGCGACCTTCCAGGTGGCGGTCATAAACGGCACGTTCCAGGGTGACACCAGCGCGCAGACGCCGACCGGTTGCACGAGCGTGTAGTTCAGCATCTTGTCGTCGACCGGATAGGTCTTGCCGTTCATCTGCTGGCATACTTCGGCGAAGAACTCGAAGTTATGCGACGCCCGCGGGATCAGTACGTTTTTGGTCTGGTGGATAGGCAAACCGGTATCGGCGGTTTCCATGGCAGCGATCTCCGGCACGTTCTGGTCGATCAGATCGCCCAAACGACGCATCAGACGCGCACGCTCTTTCATCGGCAGGTTGGCCCATTTCGGAAATGCCTCTTTTGCCGCCGCAACTGCCTGATTCACCTCGTCTGCACCGCCGGAGGCCACTTCCGCCAGCACCTCGCCGGTCGCCGGGTTAGTGGTGTGGAAATACTCGGTGGCCGCGACATTTTTGCCGTTGATCCAGTGGTTAATCTTTTTCATGACAGCTTCTCCTCATATGTCTGCTGGCTGATGATGTGGTTGACCAGGTGGCCGACGCCCTCCACTTCGACGATCACTTCATCACCCGGTACTACGTCCGACAGCCCTTTCGGGGTGCCGGTAGCGATCATGTCGCCAGGTTGCAGGGTCATAAACTCGCTCAGGTAAGCGATCAGAAATGGAATGCTGAAGATCAGATCGGCGGTGGTGCCTTGCTGGCGCAGTTCACCGTTGACCCAGGTGCGCAGTGCCAGATTATGTGGGTCTGGAATATCCGCTTTATCGACGATCCAGGGACCTATCGGCGTCAGGGTATCGCGGCTTTTTACCCGTAAATTGGGGCGATAGTAGTTTTCCAGATAGTCGCGGATGGCGTAGTCATTGCAGACGGTGTATCCGGCGACGTACTCCATGGCGTCGGCTTCACTGACTTTACGCGCAGTTTTGCCGATCACCACGACCAGTTCAGCCTCGTAGTGCATGTACTCGACGTTATCCGGGCGCACCGACTCCTGCTGGTGGCCGATAAAGGTGTTTGGCGCTTTGATAAACACCAATGGTTCGGTTGGTGGCTTAAACTCCAGCTCGCTGGCGTGATCGGCGTAGTTCAGACCCAGCGCGAACAGCGTGCCGTCGGCGGGGGGGAGCCAGCGGAATTCGCCCTCATTTAGCAGCTTGCCGTTCTCTAACTGTACCTGGCCGCGTTCATCAACCTGAACATCGTGATGTTGTCCCTGCCACTCAATACGTGCTTGTTTCATGCCGGCTCTCCTTCAGCAACCACCGGGTTTTCCAGCGTCGGGAAGCCTTCGGCGAGAATGCGTACGCGATCGCCGGGTCTCAGCGTTACGCGGTTGTGCGGGGTCCCGATCAGAATAGCGTCGCCGGGTTTAAGGGTGGCGAATTCGCTCAGGGCGCTCAGTAGCTCGGCGGAGGAGCGCTGGAGGTCTGCGGTGTTCCAGCTATCTGCTTCGCGACCGTTGATTTCAGTGATGATGATCAGTTCATCGACGTTACTCGGCGTAGCGAGAGCGCCAATCGGACAGAAACCATCGCGGCATTTGGCTTTAATTGCCGGGCGATAGAAGCTCTCTTCCGGCAGGCTGACGTCATTAGCCAGCGCGTATCCTGCAATATAAGCAGCAGCTTCTTCTGCGGCTACTTTGTGGGCGGTTTTGCCGACAATCAGCGCCACGGTCGCACCGCTCTGTACTGTTTCATCCTTCGGGTAGGGGATGGTCTCGCCGTTACCGATAACGGTGTTGCGCGGTTTGATAAACCAGACCGGGGTCTTCGGCAGCGTTTTGTAGGGAGCCTGCTGAAACGCATTGCGCCAGGCATCAAGCTGGCTGCGATGGTTAAGGGCTACGGCGAAGATGGTACCTTTCATTTACCACTCCTCTGGTATGGATTCAGGAATCAAAGAAAATTCATTAATATGTTAACGATTATCTTTTATGCTTTGTGGAAAGGTTTGGCAAACAGAAGTGAATGTTTTGTGAGCGGATTAACAATAAATTTACACAAATAAAATTTATTCCATATAAATCAATGGATAAATTATTTTGTGTGTTGTGTTGTACTTTTCAGGGATAGAAGCTGGTTGCGATCTGGTGCAATTAACGCTATTTATTAACTTATTAACAAACAGGTATGAGGTTCAGAGGTAAGTCATGCATGATTCATTAACTATCGCGCTGCTGCAGGCGCGGGAAGCGGCGATGACACACTTTCGCCCCATCGTTAAACGCCATAATCTTACCGAGCAGCAGTGGCGTATCGTGCGTATCCTTGCCGAAAACCCGTCGATGGATTTTCACGATCTGGCCTTTCGCGCTTGTATTTTACGCCCGAGCCTGACCGGTATTCTGACCCGCATGGAACGCGATGGTCTGGTGTTGCGCTTAAAGCCGGTGAACGATCAGCGCAAGCTGTACATTTCGCTCACGCCTGCGGGTTCGACGCTGTATGAAAGTGCGAGGTCCGAGGTGGAAGAGGCCTATCGCCTGATCGAAGCTGGATTTACTGTCGAAAAAATGCGACAACTTACCGCGCTACTGCAAGAGTTTATTACGCTGGGTAATGGGACTGGGGGAGATAGTGAAGAGGAGTCTCTGGTGTCCCCTGCAGGAATCGAACCTGCAACTAGCCCTTAGGAGGGGCTCGTTATATCCATTTAACTAAGGGGACGAAGCGGCACGAGTATAGCGTTTTTTACTTCCAACGGTAAGTCTCAGGCCGCCCGACTGCTCAAACAGTCGCCATTAAGACTGTTTTTTCTGGTTTTTCTGCTGTTGCTCTCGCTGTTTGGCCTGCATTCGGGCCTCTTCCTTTCGCTTATTGCTCATGTCATTGCGAATCTGTGCGTGGCTCATTAGTGCGAAGATAAATGTCCCGCCACAGATATTTCCGGCAAGCGTCGGTAAGGCGAAGGGCCAGACGAAGTCTCCCCAGTGCAGCGTACCGTTAAAGACCAGATAAAGGATTTCAACTGAGCCAACGACGATGTGCGTGGTATCACCCAGTGCAATAAGCCAGGTCATCAGGATAATGACCACAATCTTTGCCGCTCCTGCTGCGGGGAACATCCAGACCATCGTTGCAATTAGCCAGCCGGAAATAATTGCGTTAGCAAACATCTCTCCGGGGCTGTTTTTCATCACATCCATACCAATTTTGACGAAGGCATTGCGGGTGGTTTCATCAAAAATTGGCATATATTCAAACGCCCACGCCGCAATCCCTGTGCCGAGAATATTACCTAGTAGCACTACGCCCCACAGGCGCATCAACAGGCCAAAATTACCGATGGTGGGATTTTGCATTACCGGTAATACGGCAGTAACGGTATTCTCGGTAAAGAGCTGCTGGCGAGCCATAATTACGATGATAAACCCGAAGGTATAGCCCAGGTTCTCCAGTAAAAATCCACCGGGAACGCCCTCAAGCTGTACGTGAAAAATACCCTTTGCCAGTAATGAGGCGCCCATCGACAACCCGGCCGCAATGGCTGACCACAGCAGCGCCATCGCGTCACGTTCCATCTCTTTTTCTCCGTCCTGGCGGATATGCTCGTGAATTGCCATTGCGCGGGAGGGAAGTCGATCCTCATCGAGTTCGATTTTCTTACCACTCATTTTTTCTTCGCTTTCAACTTCGAGTTCGTCACTGTGTCGATCGATTTTTTCTTTTTCGATGTCATTCATACCAGGATCCTGAAAAAGCACGTATAGCTAAAGCGTAGCGGTTTTATCCTGTTATTCGCGGGAGAAAATCTGAAATCGCAAAAATGGTAACGTTTGTTTTTATCGGGTTCGATAGAATAGAAGGCCCGGTGTCTGTGTTACCAGGCTATGATCAAATCAGTAAGATAGGGTATATAGACATCGTTTGACGTGCTGTTACAATCGCTCACATCTATACAGGCGGATACGTTATCGTTCCGTCACGGATGGCAATCAGCGATAGCCATAATATACAGGGAGACACTTATGAAGCTTCGCCTGTCGGCGCTTGCGCTGGGAACCACACTTTTGGTGGGGTGTGCGAGCTCCGGTACAGAACAGCAAGGGCGCTCGGATCCGTTTGAAGGGTTCAACCGCACCATGTACAACTTCAACTTTAATGTGTTGGATCCGTATGTTGTTAGACCGGTGGCAGTCGCCTGGCGTGATTATGTTCCTCAGCCGGCACGAAATGGTTTAAGCAACTTTACTGGCAACCTTGAAGAACCAGCCGTAATGGTCAACTATTTCCTGCAAGGCGACCCCTATCAGGGAATGGTGCATTTTACCCGTTTCTTCCTGAATACCTTGTTAGGTATGGGTGGGTTTATTGATGTTGCGGGTATGGCGAATCCAAAACTGCAGCGCGTTGAACCACATCGTTTCGGTAGTACATTAGGCCACTATGACGTCGGTTACGGACCGTATATGCAGCTTCCGTTCTACGGAAGTTTCACCGTTCGTGATGATGGTGGTGATATGGTCGATACCCTGTATCCGGTACTGTCCTGGCTGACCTGGCCGCTGTCGGTGGGTAAATGGACAATCGAAGGGATTGAAACCCGTGCGCAACTGCTCGATTCCGACGGCCTGCTGCGCCAGTCTTCTGATCCTTACATCATGGTGCGTGAAGCTTACTTCCAGCGTCATGACTTTATCGCTAACGGTGGGAAACTCAAACCAGAAGAAAACCCGAACGCGAAAGACATTCAGGATGACTTAAAAGACATTGATTCCGAGTAGGAATGAGACAAATAAAAAGGTGAGCTAAAAAGCTCACCTTTTTTACGTCTGAAGAGAATCAGAATGCGTAGTTGAAGTTGGTACCAAACAGCCAGGCTTTACCTTCAGAGTCGAAAGTATACGGGCCTTCTTTGACGGTCACTTTCTGTCCGTGCATATAAGAAACGCCGACGTCGATAGAGGCATCGTCATTGAATGCATAAGTCGTTCCCGCACTCAGCCACAGGCGATCCTGGTCTGGAATGGAGATGGAACGCTTGCTCGCAGGAACCGGGCTATCGTCATAGGCAATACCGGTACGGAAGGTCCAGCTTTTATCCATATAGTATGTGGTACCCAGCGCGATGCGGTAAGAATCTTTAAAGCCTTCTTCTTTATAGAACAGGGTCTGTCCATTTGAACCTGTCGCTTTCAGTTCCTGGAACTGACTCCAGCTGGTATAAGCCATGCTGTAGTGGATAGCCCACTGTGGTGCAACACGGTTGTAGCCAGACAGTTCCCACATTTCCGGCAGGTTAAGTGTCAGAGAGCCTGGGACGGTAGCATTGGTTGTTCCCCATGGGAACGCGGTGCCTGCACCAGGTAAAGCATTTGCCTGGGTGCGAATGCCGCTTTTGTAATCGCCATCGAAATCAATTTTGACTTCAGAGCGATACGTTAAACCGTAGCGGTTATTTTTATCCAGCTCATACAAGATGCCGGCGTTCCAGCCATAACCCCATTCGTCCCCTTTCAGGCTGGCAATTTTGTTGCTGACCTTCGGCAATGCAGCGGTCTGCTCACCGGAATAACGTTCAATTTTTGCGTCGGCATACACGGCATTAAAGCCGACACCGAAACTCCAGCTATCATTCAGACGGTAGGCACCACTCAGGTTAAGGTTGACCGTTTTCAGGTCGGTCTTCCCACCGTATTCACCAACGATATAGCTGTCGTTAAATTCAGTCGCCAGGCCGTAGTTTGATGTAACAGAAGCCCCCCAACCAAACTGTTCGTTAATAGGCATCACAAAGTGAGCATTGGGGACCCAAGCCGTAGGGGCGATATTATCCGCGTCGGTACTACGACCGGTGTACGGTGATTTACCTGAAATATTAACGTCAGGATCGATATACACCGCACCCGCTGAGAAAGTGGGGCGATCGAACATCATAATCAGTGCCGGGTTACGACTGGCGTTGCCTGCATCATCTGCGATAGCGCCTTCACCCGAATATGCCCGGCCAAGGCCAGAGGAAGAAAATTCGTTTAACTGAAAGCCTGCAGACCAGGCCTGTGTGGAGATAATTGCCACTGCGACTGCGAGAGCAGACTTTGTAAACAGGGTTTTCTGGCTCATGACCATAACCTCATCGATTTATTTTTATACAAACAATGTTACATGCCGTAACAGGAGCGCGAAGTGTAGGGTCTGAGGTACTACTTAGAAATCAGACCAGTGGCGTGAGTATAGGTCTGACCAGATAGAATGTTGCAAGTATGTTTATAAAATTTTTCAATTATGATCTTAAAAACGCGATCCAGCTGGCAAAAATGCGGAGATGCGCACTCACCTGTTTGGGCGATTTTTGTTTTAGATCATTTTTAAGTGTGATTTCGGTCACTTATCTCATTTCGCACAATTAACGACTGGAGAGGTGAATAATGGGAGCGTAAAATATCCCCATCGTTTATCTGGCACCTCAGGTGCGAATACAGAGGAAATCTACAATGAGTAAATGCAGTGCTGATGAAACCCCGGTTTGCTGCTGTATGGATGTTGGCACCATCATGGACAACTCCGATTGCACCGCGTCATACAGCCGTGTTTTCGCGAATCGCGCTCAGGCAGAAGAAACGCTGGCCGCTCTGACCGAGAAGGCCCGTGGTGTAGAATCTGAACCTTGCCAAATCACCTCTACTTTTACTGAAGAGGCTGAAGGTGTACGTCTGGATATCGATTTTGTCTTCGCCTGTGAGGCCGAAACCCTGATCTTCCAGCTGGGTCTGCGTTAATCCCTTCTTCAAATGCCCTTGTCACCTCCAGACAAGGGCATTTTCGTAACAACCAGTGATTATTCACTGTGTCATAGCTCCCACTTTCTTTTTTCTCCGCTTGGCTAAATGTAAAAAATTGGTTAAGACTGTGATCAGGTCAGACCACTTATTTTTATTTTTTACAGGGGAGTGTTATGAGTCAGGCTTTACCGCTGGTTACCCGTCAGGGCGATCGCATCGCCATTGTAAGCGGACTGCGCACGCCATTTGCCCGTCAGGCGACTGCGTTTCATGGCATTCCCGCCGTTGATTTGGGGAAAATGGTCGTAGGTGAGCTGCTGGCACGTAGCGAAATACCTGCAGATGTCATTGAGCAACTGGTTTTTGGTCAGGTAGTACAAATGCCTGAAGCGCCCAATATTGCCAGGGAAATCGTGCTAGGCACCGGAATGAATGTTCATACGGATGCTTATAGCGTAAGCAGAGCCTGTGCTACCAGTTTCCAGGCGGTGGCGAATGTCGCGGAAAGTCTGATGGCGGGCACGATTCGTGCGGGAATTGCCGGCGGCGCGGACTCCTCGTCAGTCCTGCCTATTGGCGTGAGTAAAAAGCTGGCGCGGGTGCTGGTGGATGTCAATAAAGCCCGAACCACCGGTCAGCGCCTTAAACTCTTTTCCCGACTGCGTTTGCGTGATCTGATGCCGGTTCCACCAGCTGTCGCTGAGTATTCCACTGGCTTACGCATGGGGGACACGGCTGAACAAATGGCAAAAACCTATGGCATTACGCGTGAGCAACAGGATGCATTGGCGCATCGTTCCCATCAGCGAGCTGCTCAGGCCTGGGCGGAAGGTAAGCTGGCGGAGGAAGTGATGACCGCCTATGTCCCACCGTTTAAAGATCCCATTTCAGAAGATAACAACGTTCGTGGTAACTCTACACTGGCGGATTACGCGAAATTGCGCCCCGCGTTTGACAGAAAACATGGCAGCGTAACGGCAGCAAACAGTACGCCGCTGACTGACGGTGCGGCCGCCGTGATTTTGATGACGGAATCCAGGGCAAAAGAGCTGGGTCTGGTGCCACTGGGCTATTTGCGCAGTTTTGCCTTCACTGCCATCGATGTCTGGCAGGACATGCTGCTTGGTCCGGCATGGTCAACGCCACTGGCTCTGGAGCGGGCGGGTCTGACAATGGCCGACCTGACGCTTATCGACATGCACGAAGCTTTTGCCGCTCAAACACTGGCGAATATCCAGCTTCTGGGTAGTGAACGTTTTGCCCGGGAAGTACTGGGTCGATCGCATGCGACAGGTGAAGTGGATGACAGCAAATTTAATGTACTGGGCGGCTCTATTGCTTACGGGCACCCCTTTGCCGCCACCGGTGCACGGATGATCACCCAAACCCTCCATGAGTTACGACGTCGTGGCGGTGGATTTGGTTTAGTGACCGCGTGTGCGGCAGGTGGTCTGGGTGCAGCAATGGTTCTGGAGGCAGAATAATGGAAATGACATCGGCTTTTACGCTACATGTACGTCTGGATAACGTGGCGGTTGTCTCCATTGATGTGCCCGGAGAAAAAATGAATACCCTGAAAGCTGAGTTTGCTACTCAGGTTAGGGCCATCCTGAAACAAATTCGCGAAAACAAAGATCTGCGCGGTGTCGTGTTCATTTCAGCGAAACCCGATAATTTTATCGCCGGGGCGGATATCAACATGATTGGTAACTGCCGCAGTGCGCAGGAAGCTGAAACACTGGCCCGTCAGGGACAGCAGATTATGGCGGAAATTAATGCGTTGCCGATCCCGGTTATCGCCGCCATTCACGGTGCGTGTCTTGGGGGCGGCCTCGAGATGGCTCTGGCGTGCCACAGTCGCATCTGTACTGATGACGCAAAAACTGTACTGGGGCTGCCAGAAGTTCAACTGGGTTTGCTGCCGGGTTCTGGCGGTACGCAGCGATTACCACGTCTGATTGGCGTAAGCACCGCGCTGGACATGATCCTGACGGGTAAACAGTTACGTGCAAAACAGGCGCTGAAAGTTGGATTAGTGGATGAAGTCGTGCCGCAGACTATTCTGCTTGAAGCGGCCGTTGAACGGGCTAAAAAGGACAGTCTGGCGCACCGAAACTTGCCTGTGCGCGAACGAATTTTAGCTGGGCCGTTGGGTCGGACGCTGCTGTTTCGTATGGTAAGTAAAAAAACGGCGCAAAAAACGTCAGGCAACTACCCCGCGACGGATCGAATCCTCGAGGTAATAGAAATTGGCCTGGCTCAGGGGAGCAGTAGCGGGTACGACGCTGAAGCCCGTGCGTTTGGTGAGCTGGCGATGACGTCGCAGTCACAGGCATTGCGTAATATCTTTTTTGCTAACACTGAAGTGAAAAAAGATCCTGGTAGCGATGCCCGGCCCGGCCCGTTGAACAGTGTTGGGATCCTGGGAGGCGGTCTGATGGGCGGTGGTATTGCGTACGTGACAGCCTGTAAGGGCGGCTTGCCAGTGCGCATTAAAGATATCAATACTAAAGGAATCAATCACGCCCTGAAGTACAGCTGGGATCAACTTGATACAAAAGTTCGCCGCCGGCATATCAAAGCGGGTGAACGTGACAAACAGTTGGCGCTGATTTCGGGTTCAACCGATTTTCACGGTTTTGCTCATCGCGATGTTGTTATTGAGGCCGTGTTTGAAGATCTGTTGTTAAAACAACAGATGGTGGAAGAAGTTGAGAAGAATTGTGCCCCTCATACTATTTTTGCCTCTAACACTTCATCTTTACCGATTGGCGACATTGCTGCAAATGCCGCCAGGCCGGAGCAGGTTATTGGCTTGCACTTCTTCAGCCCGGTGGAAAAAATGCCGCTGGTGGAGGTCATTCCGCATGCCACGACCTCTGAGCAGACGATTGCCACGACCGTTAAATTAGCGAAAAAACAGGGCAAAACGCCGATTGTGGTTCAGGACAAGGCCGGGTTTTACGTTAACCGTATTTTAGCGCCTTATATCAACGAAGCGATTCGTATGCTGACCGAAGGTGAGCGTGTCGATAATATTGACGCCGCGCTGGTGAAATTTGGTTTCCCGGTAGGACCAATCCAACTTTTGGATGAGGTCGGAATAGATACAGGCACTAAAATTATACCAGTGCTGGAAGCTGCTTACGGTGAACGTTTTAGCGCACCTGCAAATGTTGTCGCTTCAATTTTGAATGACGATCGCAAAGGTAGAAAAAATGGTAGAGGTTTCTATCTTTATGGTGCGAAAGGGCGTAAAAGCAAAAAACAGGTTGACCCTGCCATTTATGAGCTTATTGGTGCGCAGGGGCAGAGTCGACATACCGCCTCGCAAATTGCAGAGCGATGCGTCATGTTAATGCTCAACGAGGCAGCGCGCTGTTTCGGTGAGGGGATTATCCGCAGTGCGCGTGATGGTGACATCGGCGCTGTATTTGGTATTGGATTCCCGCCATTCCTCGGCGGCCCGTTCCGGTATATGGACTCTCTCGGGGCGGGTGAAGTGGTTGCAACTCTGCAACGGTTGGCTACGCAATATGGCTCCCGGTTTACACCGTGTGAGCAGTTATTGCAGATGTCGGAACGTGGTGAAGGTTTCTGGAAGTATGGGGAAACTGACCTGAATACTTGAGGTCAAAGGTAGGATGAATCCGCACTGAATGTATGGGTCGTGCTCAAAATGTAAACAAAGATTGACTATACTTACGCCGTTGAGGTAAAAAACAGCGTTTCATTCAGTGAATGGATAAGGCACAATGCCGGCCACCACATAGTTGCGACGGCCAATAGGGGCTTTGCGTCAACGTGTTGGTGATTCTGGTTAACAAAAGCGGTGCAATATGCAAGTTTTTATCATGCGTCACGGCGACGCGGCCCTCGATGCCGCCAGTGATTCGGTTCGTCCCTTAACCTCCTGTGGTTGTGACGAATCTCGCCTGATGGCGAACTGGCTGAAAGGTCAAAAAGTGGATATCGAACGTGTTCTGGTGAGCCCGTTTCTACGAGCCGAACAGACGCTGGATGTGGTAGGGGAGTGTATGAACCTGCCAGCTAGTGTGGATGTTTTGCCGGAGCTGACTCCCTGTGGCGATGTCGGTCTGGTCAGTGCCTATTTGCAGGCACTGGCCAACGAAGGTATCGCAACGGCGCTGGTGATCTCTCACTTGCCTTTAGTGGGATACCTCGTGTCTGAGCTTTGCCCTGGTGAAACACCGCCGATGTTTACCACATCTGCGATTGCCAGCGTAACGCTTGATGAGAGCGGTAAAGGCATTTTCAACTGGCAAATGAGCCCGTGTAATTTGAAAATGGCAAAAGCGATTTAACCGAAGTCGTGTCAGGTGTCGTAAGCCGCATAAGGCGAAGTCGCCATCTGGAAAAATAAAAAGAGCCGCAGATGCGGCTCTTTCTGTTTCTGTTGGTCAGGGAAGTTCTGGCGGCAACCACTCTTCCACTTCAATCAGTACCAGTAGTGCGGCATCACCGCCATACTCTTTTGGCGCCTGATGGAAGGCCATTACATGCGGGTGTTGCGCCAGCCATAGTGGCGTTTGCTGCTTAAGAATGTGCTTGCCGTGACCGTGCATTACGCAGGCGCAAAACACATGTTCACGACGACAGGCGGCAATAAGCGCGCCTAACTCCTGCTTAGCCTGCTGCTGCGTCAGTCCGTGTAAATCTAAAAACAGCTCCGGGGAGTAATCGCCACGGCGCATTTTCTTCAGCTCAAAATGGCTGACATCGGCACGCAGGTACCTCACCGGACCGTCCGTATTCAGCAGCGGTTGAAACTCATCAGAGAAATAGTGGCTGGCATCAGCCTGTTCCTGCAGCAGTCTCTTGACCGGAACTTCGGTATTTTTTTTACGTTGTGGCCGATGGACTATAGTGTCCTGCTTTATTTGGCGAGTGCCGGTCATCAGCTGGCGAAACAGCGCCTGATCCTCCTCGCTAAGCGATGTTTTCTTTTTCATTCGAGAGTCTCATCTTTTATTTTTCGTTAGTTTAACCCGACTCGACAGGCATCCGATCGCTTAAAACGCAATTTTAACGCTCAGGCTCTGTGTGAATGCTGATTTATCGCCGTCTTCGTGGCAAACTAGCCGCCGAATTTAATGCGAGCATGCCCTGGAGGAATACGTGGATAAAATTTTCGTTGATGAAGCAGTGAGTGAACTGCATACCATTCAGGACATGTTGCGCTGGGCGGTCAGCCGTTTTAGCGCGGCGAATATCTGGTATGGCCATGGCACGGATAATCCATGGGATGAGGCGGTACAGCTGGTGCTGCCGTCTCTTTACCTGCCGCTGGATATTCCTGAAGATATGCGTACTGCGCGTCTGACTTCCAGCGAGCGCCACCGTATTGTTGAGCGTGTTATTCGTCGCGTCAACGAACGTATCCCGGTTGCTTACCTGACCAACAAAGCCTGGTTCTGTGGACATGAATTCTATGTCGATGAACGCGTGTTGGTCCCTCGCTCACCGATTGGCGAGCTTATCAACAATCGCTTTGCTGGTCTTATCAACGAACAGCCGCAGCATATTCTGGATATGTGTACCGGCAGTGGTTGTATTGCTATCGCCTGTGCGTATGCCTTCCCGGAAGCTGAAGTGGATGCTGTGGACATTTCCACTGATGCGCTGGCAGTCACTGAACACAATATTGAAGAGCATGGCTTGATCCATCACGTCACGCCGATCCGTTCCGATCTGTTCCGCGACCTGTTGAAAGTCCAGTATGACCTGATTGTGACCAACCCACCGTATGTCGACGCAGAAGATATGTCCGATCTGCCTAACGAATATCGTCACGAGCCGGAGCTGGGTCTGGCATCCGGTAGTGATGGGCTGAAACTTACCCGTCGCATTCTGGGTAACGCCCCAGACTACCTGTCGGATAACGGTATTCTGATTTGTGAAGTCGGAAACAGCATGGTACATCTGATGGAACAATACCCGGATGTACCGTTTACCTGGCTGGAATTCGACAACGGTGGTGACGGCGTATTTATGCTGACTAAAGAGCAGCTGATTGCCGCTCGCGAACACTTCAGCATCTATAAAGATTAATACACGCGCACAAACACAACATTCATAACGGAGCCGTGATGGCAGGAAACACAATTGGACAACTCTTTCGCGTAACGACCTTCGGCGAATCACACGGGCTGGCGCTCGGTTGTATTGTTGATGGTGTTCCGCCTGGTATTTCTCTGACCGAAGCCGATCTGCAGCACGATCTCGACAGACGCCGTCCAGGAACTTCGCGTTACACGACCCAGCGCCGTGAGCCGGATCAGGTGAAAATCCTCTCTGGCGTGTTCGAAGGCGTAACCACCGGGACCAGCATCGGTTTGTTGATTGAAAATACCGATCAGCGTTCGCAGGACTACGGCGCGATTAAAGATGTTTTCCGTCCGGGTCATGCTGACTATACCTACGAGCAGAAATACGGTTTGCGTGATTACCGTGGCGGCGGGCGTTCATCCGCTCGCGAAACGGCGATGCGCGTGGCGGCCGGGGCTATAGCCAAAAAATACCTGGCGGAAAAATTTGGTGTCGAAATTCGCGGCTGTCTGACCCAGATGGGCGATATTCCCCTGGAGATTAAAGACTGGTCTCAGGTGGAACTTAACCCGTTCTTTTGCCCGGATCCGGATAAAATTGAAGCGCTGGATGAACTGATGCGCGCGCTTAAAAAAGAGGGTGATTCCATCGGGGCAAAAGTGACCGTTGTCGCCAGTGGTGTGCCAGCGGGCCTCGGTGAACCTGTTTTTGACCGCCTGGATGCAGACATCGCTCATGCGCTGATGAGCATTAACGCGGTAAAAGGCGTGGAGATTGGCGATGGTTTTGACGTTGTCGCACTGCGTGGTAGTCAGAACCGTGATGAAATCACCAAAGAAGGTTTCCAGAGCAACCATGCTGGTGGCATCCTGGGGGGGATCAGCAGCGGGCAACAAATTGTTGCACATATGGCGCTGAAACCGACTTCCAGTATTACCGTTCCTGGGCGCACTATTAACCGATTTGGCGAAGAAGTCGAAATGGTAACCAAAGGACGTCACGATCCGTGCGTTGGGATCCGCGCAGTGCCGATCGCAGAAGCGATGTTGGCGATTGTACTGATGGATCACCTGCTGCGTCAGCGGGCGCAAAATGCGGATGTGAAGACTGACATTCCACGCTGGTAAGACATGAAAAAAACGGCACTTGCGGCACTGGCTCTGTTCGCCAGCTCCGCCTGTCTGGCGGCGACGCCCTGGCAGAAAATTACCCACCCGGTTGCGGGTAGCGCACAGTCGATCGGTGCTTTCTCGAATGGTTGCATTGTCGGGGCAGATACACTGCCCGTGCAATCAGAACATTATCAGGTGATGCGCACCGATCAGCGGCGCTATTTCGGTCATCCTGATCTGGTGAGGTTTATTCAGCGTCTGAGTACCCAGGCCAATAATCTGGAGCTGGGCACGGTGTTAATTGGTGATATGGGAATGCCTGCTGGCGGACGTTTCAATGGTGGGCACGCCAGTCACCAGACAGGACTGGATGTCGATATTTTCCTGCAACTGCCAAAAACGCGCTGGACGCAGTCGCAACTGCTGCGACCACAGGCGCTGGATCTGGTCTCTCAGGACGGTAAACGTGTTGTATCGTCACTGTGGAAGCCGGAGATTTTCAGCCTGATCAGGCTGGCCGCAAAAGATAATGATGTAACGCGTATTTTCGTGAATCCGGCGATTAAACAGCAACTTTGTCTGGATGCGGGAACTGACCGGGACTGGTTGCGTAAAGTGCGACCGTGGTTCCAGCATCGTGCTCATATGCATGTGCGGTTACGTTGCCCTGCCGACAGTCTTGAGTGCGAAGACCAACCTTTACCTCCACCAGGTGATGGCTGTGGCGCGGAGCTGCAAAGCTGGTTCGAACCTCCTAAACCTGGAACAACAAAGCCTGAGAAGAAGACACCGCCTCCGTTGCCGCCTTCCTGCCAGGCGCTATTGGACGAGCATGTACTCTAATGGATATTTTCGCCGATCTGTTTATGGTGTCTCCGCTGCTGTTGGGCGTACTTTTTTTTGTGGCAATTCTGGCTGGATTTATTGACTCGCTGGCGGGGGGCGGTGGCTTACTCACTATCCCTGCGTTAATGGCGGCAGGCATGCCGCCAGCACAAGCGCTGGCAACTAATAAGCTTCAGGCCTGTGGGGGATCGATCTCCGCATCTCTCTATTTTATTCGTCGTGGCGTGGTCAATCTGGCGGAGCAGAAGCTCAATATCGCCATGACCTTTATCGGTTCAATGAGCGGCGCGTTGCTGGTTCAGCATATGCAGTCGGACATCTTGCGCCAAATCCTGCCGGTTCTGGTGCTCTGTATTGGCCTCTACTTTCTCATGATGCCTAAACTGGGCGAAGAAGACCGGCAGCGTCGGCTTTATGGCTTGCCGTTTGCACTGGTTGCCGGGGGCTGTGTCGGTTTTTATGATGGCTTCTTTGGGCCGGCAGCCGGGTCGTTTTACGCACTGTCCTTCGTCATGCTGTGTGGCTACAACCTGGCGAAGTCAACGGCGCATGCCAAAGTACTCAATGCCACCTCTAATCTCGGTGGGCTGTTACTGTTCGCCCTTGGCGGCAAAGTGATTTGGGCGACCGGTTTTGTGATGCTTATCGGCCAGTTTCTTGGTGCGCGGATGGGATCTCGACTGGTGCTTAGTAAGGGACAGAAACTCATTCGACCAATGATCGTCATTGTCTCTGCAGTGATGAGTGCCAAGCTAATTTACGATAATCATGGACAGGAGATTCTCCACTGGCTGGGGATGAACTAATGAACAATACCCATCACTACCAACAGTTAATTGATATTTTTAACGGCTGCTTTGCCGATGAATTTAATACCCGTCTGATTAAAGGCGACGATGAACCCATCTATCTTCCAGCTGATGCGGAATTACCGTATCACCGTATTGTTTTCGCCCATGGTTTTTACGCCAGCGCGTTACACGAAATTTCACACTGGTGTATTGCTGGAAAAGCGCGTCGTGAGCTGGTTGATTTTGGTTACTGGTACTGCCCGGACGGGCGGGATGCGAAGACACAGTGTCAGTTTGAAGATGTAGAAGTGAAGCCACAGGCATTTGACTGGTTGTTTTGCATGGCGGCGGGGTATCCGTTTAACGTCAGTTGCGACAACCTGGAAGGGGACTTTGAGCCGGATCGCGTGGTATTCCAGCGTCGTGTTCATGCCCAGGTGATGGAGTATCTGGAAAAGGGGATCCCCGAACGTCCGGCGCGCTTCATTAAAGCGTTACAAAATTATTATCACACGCCTGAGCTTAAGGCGGAACAATTCCCGTGGCCCGAAGCGCTCAACTGAAGCCGATGCCACGTTTACAATGAGGAAAGAAGATGATCGCGGAGTTTGAATCACGCATTCTGGCATTAATCGACGATATGGTAGAGCACGCCAGCGATGATGAGCTTTTTGCCAGTGGGTATTTGCGTGGGCACCTGACGCTGGCCGTTGCTGAACTGGACGGTGGCGAGGACCATTCCGCTGAGGCATTGTACGCCAATGTCACCAGCAGCCTGGAAAAAGCTATCGGTGCTGGCGAACTCTCGCCTCGTGACCAGGCGCTAGTGAAAGAGATGTGGGATGCTCTGTTCCAGAAGGCCACAGTAAAATAATTTACGGTGGATTGTGCCGGATGCTGACGCAGGAGTGTCTTATCCGGCACAATCATTACCTCATGACTTTATTGCTTTTCCCTTCAATAATTTTCTCACCCATAAACGATTCGGATTTAACGCAGCCAGAGTTCCTGCATCCATCGGGATAGGTTCATGACTCATTTGCGCCGCAAGGATTTCTGCGCACAGCGGGGCGGTACACAGTCCTCGCGAACCCAGTGCGCCCAGCATAAATAAGTCAGGGTAAACTGGCGCACTCGCAGCAGTCTCTTTGTCTTCTGCAAGATGTGCGTACTGACTGAGCGTGGCGTGATAGTCCGGTACATTGCCGACCATCGGTAAGTGATCGCGTGTGGCGCAGCGAACGCCACAGCGGGCGGCATTGTCACTGATATCCACCTCTTGCACCCATCCGGCATTTGGCAAACAGTTGATTAAACGCTGGCGATTTTGTTGCTGATCGTCCTCGCGATAAACCGTCTCTTCACAACCGCGATGATAGCTCGCCCCGATACAATGATGCTGATTCACCGGATTTTGCGGTGTGAGATAGCCGTCGTAGCACAGCACCTGACGCAGAGCAGAGAGTGAAGGCGAGGTAGGAATATGGCTCACCTGACCGCCAACGGAATAAACCGGTAACGGCTGCGTCTGATTAAAGCGGTTAATGCGGTGGCCATTTGCCAGCACCACCGCTTCGTGCGTAGCGGTTTCGCCAGTAGCGAACTGCAACTGCCAGCTATCCGCCTGATGCGACAGTGAAACCAGATCGTGCTGGTAGTGCGTGCGTAATCCCAGCGTTGTGGCATAGTCCAGCACAGCAGCAGTTAACTGCGCAGGACACAGCCATCCTCCGGCAGGATACTGAATGCCATCACATTCGGTATCCACGCCCACCGTTTGCAGGATCTGTTTTGCATCAACCGCGACCGCGAGTGCGTCGGGTAAGTCAAGTGACAGTATTTGGGTGATTTTCTGTTGGCTTTTCTCATCCCAGGCTAACTGAGTCACCCCGCACCAGTCGTGTGCGAAATCTACGGGTAGCGCGTCATACAGACGTCGTGCGAAGGTAAAGGCAGCAGGGAAAAAAAGATTAATAGCCGCATCATGTTTATTGAGCAAAGGATAGAGCGCCCCCTGGCGATTGCCGGAAGCGCCTTGGGCTGGTTTGTCGTCAGCACAATAGAGCGTCACTTGCCAGCCCCGACGCAACAGAGCCAGCGACAGCAAGGCGCTGGCAATACCTCCGCCAATAATAGCCGTTTCACGTTTTTTCGTACCTGTGCGTGCAAACCACGGCGCTGGGGAAGGGGGGGTAATATTTTGCTCCATAACCCCACATAACATTTCGCGTTTGCGACCGAAACCTTTGCATTTACGCATGCTGAAACCAGCTTCCTGCAACCCACGACGTACAAAACCAGCGGAGGTAAAGGTCGCCAGCGTGCCGCCAGGGCGAGCCAGTCTGGCCATTGCGTTAAACAGCGTTGGCGTCCACATATCAGGGTTTTTTGCCGGCGCGAACCCATCCAGAAACCAGGCATCGACCTGCTGATTCAATGATTCATCCAGTGTATTGATGAGTTGGTTAATATCGCCAAACCAGAGATCCAACGTAATTCGCCCCTCATCAAGAAGCAGCCGATGGCAACCCGCCAGTGGTAGTGGCCACTGCTCCTGTAACGCTGTTGCCCATGGTGCGAGTTCAGGCCAGTGTTGATGGGCTAAGGCCAGATCTTCACGCGTCAGAGGAAATTTTTCAAAACTGATGAAATGTAACCTTTCCAGGATAGCGTCAGGATGTGCGTCGCGAAAAGTGGCGAATGCCTGCCATAGCGTCAGGAAGTTAAGTCCGGTACCAAAACCACTTTCTGCTACTACAAATAATTGCCGTGAATGAGTGGGAAATCGTTCTGCGAGATGATTACCGCCGAGAAAAACATAACGAGTTTCTTCCAACCCGTTATCGTTAGAAAAATAGACATCGTCAAAATCTCGGGAAACAGGTGTACCCTCAGCGTTGAATTCGAGGTCGGCAGGTTGTATAGCGTATTGTTTCACGTAAGTTACTCGTCTGGCAGGCTGTGTCCCGATCTTAACGATGAGTGCCTGACTGCGCAAATTTCCACATTAAATGGCTGATCGGACTTGTTCGGCGTACAAGTGTACGCTATTGTGCCACTCGAAACTTTAAAATAGTGCGAACTACAGAGGTATTGAATGAAACGTGCAGTGATTACTGGCTTGGGCATCGTTTCCAGCATCGGTAATAACCAGCAGGAAGTCCTGGCATCTCTGCGTGAAGGACGTTCAGGGATCACTTTCTCTCAGGAGCTGAAGGACTCCGGCATGCGTAGCCACGTTTGGGGCAACGTAAAACTGGATACCACTGGCCTCATTGACCGCAAAGTTGTGCGCTTTATGAGCGACGCATCCATCTATGCATTCCTTTCTATGGAGCAGGCAGTTGCTGATGCTGGCCTCTCTGCAGAAGTTTACCAGAACAACCCGCGCGTTGGCCTGATTGCAGGTTCTGGCGGCGGCTCCCCGCGTTTTCAGGTCTTCGGCGCTGACGCAATGCGTAGCCCGCGTGGTCTGAAAGCCGTTGGTCCGTATGTGGTGACTAAAGCGATGGCATCCGGCGTTTCTGCCTGCCTCGCAACACCGTTCAAAATCCACGGCGTAAACTACTCCATCAGCTCTGCCTGTGCGACGTCTGCACATTGTATCGGCAACGCTGTTGAACAAATTCAATTGGGCAAGCAGGACATCGTTTTTGCTGGCGGCGGCGAAGAGCTGTGCTGGGAAATGGCGTGCGAATTCGACGCAATGGGCGCGCTGTCTACCAAATACAACGACTCTCCGGACAAAGCGTCCCGTACTTATGATGCAAGCCGCGATGGTTTCGTTATCGCAGGCGGTGGCGGTATGGTTGTTGTCGAAGAGCTGGAACACGCTCTGGCTCGTGGCGCACACATCTACGCGGAAATCGTCGGTTACGGCGCAACTTCTGATGGCGCAGACATGGTTGCTCCGTCAGGTGAAGGCGCAGTGCGCTGCATGCAGATGGCGATGCACGGCGTTGATACACCAATCGACTACCTGAACTCACACGGTACTTCTACACCGGTAGGCGACGTGAAAGAGCTGGGTGCAATCCGTGAAGTGTTCGGCGATCACAGCCCGGCAATCTCTGCAACCAAAGCAATGACCGGTCACTCTCTGGGTGCTGCGGGTGTGCAGGAAGCTATTTACTCTCTGCTGATGCTGGAACATGGCTTTATCGCGCCAAGCATCAACATTGAAGAGCTGGACGAACAAGCTGCTGGTCTGAACATCGTGACCAAGCCGACTGAGCAAGAACTGACTACCGTTATGTCCAACAGCTTCGGCTTTGGCGGGACTAACGCCACGCTGGTGATGCGTAAGCTGAAAGCGTAAGTCTGGTACTAATACCAGTCATTGCCTGATGGCGTTTCGCTGATCGGGTTAAAAGGGAGCCAACAGGCTCCCTTTTTTATGGCATTGACAATGGGGGCAATTTACAGGCAGACTCCCCGCTCAACATTATCCTCATGATAATGCGTAAGCGTTTAACGTTATCCAACGCACCTTAATCCTGATAGTCAGGTAGAGGGGGCGTGGCATTTCCTCGCCTTACTCTGCATTCTGGAGTAACGCATGACAGCAGTAACCCAACAAGAAAAAACATCTTCGGCGAATGTTTCGCTATTTCGTATCGCTTTTGCAGTTTTCCTGACCTATATGACGGTCGGCCTGCCTTTGCCTGTCATCCCGCTGTTTGTCCACCATGAGTTGGGCTATGGCAACACCATGGTTGGCATTGCTGTGGGCGTTCAGTTTCTGGCGACGGTATTAACGCGTGGTTACGCGGGACGGTTAGCCGATCAGTATGGTGCCAAACGTTCTGCGCTACAGGGGATGTTTGCCTGTGCGCTGGCGGGCGCGGCGTGGCTATTGGCTGCGCTATTACCAGTCTCTGTTCCCGTTAAGTTCGCGTTGTTAATTGTGGGACGTCTGATCCTCGGTTTTGGTGAAAGCCAGTTACTTACCGGAACCCTGACCTGGGGGCTGGGGCTGGTTGGGCCAACGCGTTCTGGTAAGGTGATGTCGTGGAACGGGATGGCGATTTACGGCGCACTGGCCGCCGGTGCACCGTTGGGGCTGCTGATCCACAGCCACTTTGGTTTCGCCGCGCTGGCGGGAACCACGATGGCATTACCGCTGCTGGCATGGGCATTCAATGGTACCGTCCGTAAAGTGCCTGCTCACGCTGGAGAACGGCCTTCTTTGTGGAGCGTTGTGGGGCTTATCTGGAAACCTGGTGTGGGTCTGGCGCTACAGGGCGTTGGTTTTGCTGTGATTGGCACCTTTATCTCCCTCTATTTTGTCAGCAACGGCTGGACCATGGCAGGATTCACCCTGACCGCGTTTGGTGGTGCTTTTGTGCTGATGCGTATTCTGTTTGGCTGGATGCCGGACAGGTTTGGCGGGGTTAAGGTCGCGGTTGTCTCTTTGCTAGTTGAAACAGCGGGTCTGGTACTGCTGTGGCTGGCACCAACGGCCTGGTTTGCTTTGTTGGGGGCGGCATTAACCGGGGCAGGGTGTTCGCTCATTTTCCCGGCACTGGGTGTGGAGGTCGTGAAGCGTGTTCCTGCACAGGTTCGTGGTACGGCGCTGGGTGGTTACGCCGCATTCCAGGATATCTCCTACGGCGTAAGCGGTCCTTTAGCTGGGGTTCTGGCCACCGCTTATGGCTATCCCTCGGTATTTCTTGCCGGGGCGATTTCTGCGGTGGTCGGAATTGTCGTTACGCTGCTTACCTTGCGAAAAGGTTAAGTGACGAGCCAGAAAATGGCTAATGCAATCATCAACGCCACAAACATCAGCCCCGGTCGCGCCGACAGTGATTTAATGTTTTCAATCACCGGTGTGAACGGGCTGTAAATCGGCTGAAGATGTCGAGGATCGTTTAATTCTTTGTCCCGCTCTACGCGCCGCAAGAAGATCTGATTGAGCAAATCCTGTACCTGCACAGTGGTCAAAATTGTTTGCGGTTGGATCTGCCAGGTCTGCTGCGCGTAGTCTTTTATCGCCGCGAACTCATTCGGTTCCAGCGGTTGTTTCAACGCTGCCTGAAGCGTTTGCAACGTTGGTGCATTTTGCAGGCTTAGCGTCTGACGCGCTTGCAGCCAGGTCACCAGATGGGTGAACTGCTTCGCGGGGATCAGTTCTCCGCTTTTTACGCCGGACAGTTCCAGCATGGATTGCCAGATTAGCTTGCCGGATTCTCCGGTGGCCGCAGCCAGTTTTGTCACCAGTTGATTCAACGTGTTGTGCTCTGCCGGGAGCAAAGGGCGATCGGTTGCCGGGCGCTGTTGTGGCTGCGGGATCGAAAGTTGCCCCTGCTGTAACAGTGTCAGCACATTTTTTAACTGTTCTGGTGTGAGTTGACTGAGCGCTGTTTGTCCGTACTGCTGGCGAATAAAATCACTCACAGCCTGGCGATTATTCCCCTGACTCAGCAATTCTGTGAGCTGTGACAGTACCTGACGGTTAGCATGATTCTGCTGAGCAATGCCAAGCCGTTGGTTCAGGTTTTGCTCAGCGGCAGGAAAGTGACGCGACTGCAACGGTGTATCACTTTTGACCCCCAGATCGTGCTTCATTCCAGCCCATACCTCGGCACTTTGCTGCTGAGTGAGTGAAATTAAACGCGTGATAAGTCGTTCCAGCACAGTACGTTGCTGCGTGGATAACGGTTGCTCACCCGCAACGGCAGGGGCATTTGGGCCTTCACCGGGAGGGCGCGCGGGAGTACCAGAAATGGGCTGCATCATCTCTATTCCTTAAATCTGAGCTAACCAGGTCTCGCAGTATGCCTGGCGGCGAGATTATGGCACACTTGCCCGGTTAACTCTCGTTCTCAAACAGGTGCGAAAGACGTGAAAATCCTCGTTGATGAAAATATGCCCTATGCCCGCGAACTGTTTAGTCGTTTGGGGGAGGTCAAAGCGGTTCCCGGTCGCCCGATTCCCGTCTCAGAACTCGAAGATGCGGATGCCTTAATGGTGCGCTCGGTGACGAAAGTAAACGAATCACTGCTCAGCGGAAAACCCGTAAAATTTGTCGGGACGGCAACTGCAGGTACTGATCATGTGGATGAAGCCTGGCTTGCGCAGTCGGGGATCGGCTTTTCCGCAGCGCCTGGGTGCAATGCCATTGCAGTGGTTGAATATGTCTTTTCTGCGCTGTTGATGCTGGCGGAACGCGACAGTTTTGCATTACGCGATAGGACCGTAGGTATCGTGGGCGTCGGTAATGTGGGGGCGCGTTTGCAAGCGCGACTGGAAGCATTGGGAATTCGTACTTTGCTTTGCGATCCACCGCGTGCTGACCGGGGGGATGAGGGCGACTTTCGTTCGCTGGAGGAACTGGTTGAGCAAGCTGATGTACTGACTTTCCATACGCCGCTGTTTAAAGACGGTCCGTACAAAACGCTGCATCTGGCTGATGAGGCGCTCATAAGCCGACTCAAGCCGGGAACCATACTGATTAATGCCTGCCGTGGGCCGGTCATTGATAATGGCGCATTACTGAATTGTCTGAATGCCGGGCAGTCGTTGAGCGTTGTGCTGGACGTCTGGGAAGGTGAGCCGGATCTGAATGTGGCGTTGCTGGACAAAGCCGACATCGGCACGGCGCACATTGCCGGTTATACCCTTGAAGGAAAAGCGCGTGGGACCACGCAGGTCTTTGAGGCCTACAGCAAGTTTATTGGTCGCGAACAGCACATAGCGCTGAACACCCTGTTACCCGCGCCGGAATTCGGTCGTATCACATTGCATGGTCCGTTAGATCAGCCAACGCTGAAAAGGCTGGTGCATTTAGTGTATGATGTGCGCCGCGATGATGCGCCGCTGCGTAAAGTCGCTGGAATTCCGGGTGAGTTTGATAAACTGCGTAAGAATTACCTTGAGCGCCGTGAATGGTCGTCTTTATACGTAATGTGTGATGACGCTGCTGCAGCTACCTTGTTGTGTAAGCTGGGTTTTAACGCTGTTCATCACCCGGCACATTAATGTCTTCTTAATGCTCCCTGTCGAATAATACGACAGGGACGCTTATGTATTTCTGGAGTAAATCACCATGTCTGAAGGCTGGAATATTGCCATTCTGGGCGCAACGGGCGCCGTCGGCGAAGCCCTGCTCGATACACTGGCTGAACGCCAGTTCCCGGTCGGTGAGATTTATGCGCTGGCACGTAACGAAAGCGCCGGTGAGCACCTGCGTTTTAATGGTAAATCGATCGTTGTTCAGGATGTTGCTGATTTTGACTGGACACAAGCGCAACTGGCATTTTTTGTTGCTGGAGTGGAGGCAACAGCCGCGTGGGTGGAAGAAGCAACCAACTCAGGTTGCCTGGTTATTGACAGTAGCGGGCTGTTTGCTCTTGAGCCGGATGTCCCGCTGGTCGTACCGGATGTTAACCCGTTCGTACTGGCGGATTATCGCAACCGCAATGTGATTGCCGTCCCGGATAGTCTGACCAGCCAGTTGCTGACTGCGCTGAAACCACTGATTGATGACGGTGGGCTTTCTCGTATAACGGTCACCAATATTATTTCAGCTTCTGCACGCGGTAAAAAGGCGGTGGATGCGCTGGCAGGGCAGAGTGCGAAGCTGCTCAACGGGATCCCTGTCGATGACGATGATTTCTTCGGGCGTCAACTGGCGTTCAATATGTTGCCATTACTGCCGGATCGTGAAGGCAGCGTGCGTGAAGAACGTCGGATCGTCGATGAAGTGCGGAAAATTATGCAGGACGATGGTCTGCTGGTCTCCGCAAGCATAGTGCAGTCGCCAGTGTTTTACGGCCATGCACAAATGGTGAACTTTGAAGCCCTGCGGCCGCTGGCGGCAGAAGAGGCTCGTGATGCGTTTACCCGCGGCGAAGACATCGTTCTGTCGGAAGAGACGGATTATCCTACTCAGGTTGGCGATGCTTCTGGTACTCCCCATCTTTCGGTCGGCTGCGTACATAACGATTATGGTATGCCGGAGCAGATTCAGTTCTGGTCTGTAGCCGATAATGTGCGCTTTGGTGGCGCGTTAATGTCGGTAAAAATTGCTGAAAAACTGGTGCAGGAGTATCTGTACTAATGTCTGACCTGCAACAACTGCCAACACATAAAATTGCGCTGGGTATAGAGTATGATGGCAGCAAATATTATGGCTGGCAGCGCCAGAACGAAGTGCGTAGCGTTCAGGAAAAATTGGAAAAAGCGCTCTCACAAGTCGCCAATGAACGCATTAATGTATTTTGTGCGGGGCGAACGGATGCAGGCGTTCATGGAACGGGGCAGGTGGTGCATTTTGAAACCACCGCGCAACGTAAAGATGCGGCATGGACACTGGGTGTAAATGCGAATTTACCTGGTGACATTGCCGTGCGCTGGGTGAAGGCTGTGCCGGATGATTTTCATGCACGATTTAGCGCCACGGCTCGCCGTTATCGCTACATCATCTACAATCATCGGTTACGCCCGGCGGTTCTGGGGAACGGTGTGACGCATTACTATGAACCGCTGGATGCTGAACGTATGCATCGTGCGGCTCAGTGTCTGATTGGTGAGAATGATTTCACTTCGTTTCGGGCAGTGCAGTGCCAGTCGCGCACACCGTGGCGCAACGTGATGCACATCAACGTCACGCGTCACGGCCCATATGTGGTGGTCGATATCAAAGCAAATGCCTTTGTACATCATATGGTCAGGAATATTGTTGGTAGCCTGATGGAAGTAGGTGCCCACAACCAGCCGGAGAGCTGGATAGCAGAGTTGTTAGCGGCGAAGGACAGAACGCTGGCAGCGGCAACGGCGAAGGCGGAAGGACTGTATCTGGTTGCGGTAGATTATCCAGATCGGTTTGACCTGCCTAAACCGCCAATGGGCCCGCTGTTCCTGGCGGACTAATTCGAGTCGTAAAAGGCATAAATATGGACCTGATTTACTTTCTGATCGATTTTATCCTGCACATAGATGTGCATTTGGCTGAACTGGTAGCGGAATACGGTGTTTGGGTTTACGCCATTCTGTTTCTGATTCTGTTTTGTGAAACAGGACTGGTAGTGACGCCGTTCCTGCCGGGCGATTCTCTGCTGTTTGTCGCCGGAGCGCTCTCTGCGTTGCCAACCAATGATTTGAATGTTCATCTGATGGTGGCGTTAATGATTGTGGCGGCGATTGTTGGCGATGCGGTGAACTACACTATCGGTCGACTGTTCGGCGAAAAACTTTTTAGCAATCCGAATTCCAAAATTTTTCGCCGCAGCTACCTGGATAAAACCCATGCTTTTTATGCACGTCATGGTGGCAAAACAATTATTTTGGCGCGTTTTGTCCCTATCGTGCGTACATTTGCGCCGTTTGTGGCAGGTATGGGGCATATGTCCTACCGCCATTTTGCAATGTATAACGTCGCAGGCGCGCTGCTGTGGGTATTGCTGTTTACCTATGCAGGCTATCTGTTTGGCGATCTGCCGGTGGTACAGGAGAACCTGAAATTATTGATTGTGGCGATTATCGTCCTCTCCGTATTGCCCGGCGTTATTGAAGTGATTCGTCACAAGCGTGCTGCGTCACGTGCTGCAAAATAGAAAGTAACTCAGCGGTTCGACCACTTTTTTATCCAAAGTTTCGGGCTGTTATGTTTTAATGTGCAACATTCATGGTCTGTTGGGGGCAAAAATGGCATTATGCGCCCCTTATAACAAAGCTGACTAAGGTTCAGGCAGAAAGGTCACCAATGAGCTGGATTGAACGAATTAAAAGCAACATTACTCCCACCCGCAAGGCAAGCATTCCTGAAGGGGTGTGGACCAAGTGTGATAGCTGCGGTCAGGTTTTATACCGTGCTGAGCTGGAACGTAATCTTGAGGTCTGTCCGAAGTGTGACCATCATATGCGCATGTCGGCGCGCAATCGCCTGCATAGCCTGTTAGATGAAGGTTCTCTTGTGGAGCTGGGTAGCGAGCTTGAGCCGAAAGACGTGCTGAAGTTTCGTGATTCCAAGAAATACAAAGACAGACTGGCTTCTGCGCAGAAAGAAACCGGCGAGAAAGATGCGCTGGTGGTAATGAAAGGTACACTTCACGGTATGCCGGTCGTTGCTGCAGCATTCGAATTCGCTTTTATGGGCGGTTCCATGGGGTCTGTGGTTGGTGCCCGTTTTGTCCGTGCCGTTGAACAGGCGCTGGAAGACAACTGCCCGCTGATCTGCTTCTCCGCTTCCGGCGGTGCGCGTATGCAGGAAGCGCTGATGTCACTGATGCAGATGGCAAAAACCTCTGCTGCACTGGCGAAAATGCAGGAACGTGGTTTACCGTACATCTCTGTACTGACCGACCCAACCATGGGTGGGGTTTCAGCAAGCTTCGCGATGTTGGGCGATCTCAACGTTGCTGAACCGAAAGCACTGATCGGCTTTGCTGGTCCGCGTGTTATCGAGCAAACCGTACGTGAGAAATTGCCGCCGGGATTCCAGCGCAGTGAGTTCCTGATTGAAAAAGGCGCTATCGATATGATCGTTCGCCGCCCGGAAATGCGCCTGAAACTGGCGAGCATCCTGGCGAAGCTAATGAATCTTCCTGCGCCGAATCCGGATGAGCCACGTGAAGGCGTGGTGGTACCTCCGGTACCCGATCAGGAATCAGAGGCCTGATAGTTTACTCTATGGATTTCGAGTTGCAGGAAGGCGGCAAGAGAGTGAATCCCGATGAACTTACACTGGTAAGTGATTCGGGTGAGCGAGTGCAGCCAATATCCCTGCAACTTGAAAGGCGACGAGTATAAAAGGGCAGGGCCGGTCGGCGCTGCCTTTTTCTTTTCTCACCGTAGCGAATTACATAAATCATGGACAATAAACGTATCCCTCAAGCCACGTCGCCCCTGGCGTCGTGGCTTTCTTATCTGGAAAACCTGCACAGTAAAACCATCGATTTGGGCCTTGAGCGTGTCAGCCAGGTTGCGGCGCGGCTGGGTATTCTTAAACCGGCTCCATTCATCTTCACGGTGGCGGGAACCAACGGTAAGGGTACAACCTGCCGCACGCTGGAGTCCGTACTGACGGCAGCCGGATATAAAGTCGGTGTGTACAGCTCTCCCCATCTGGTGCGCTACACAGAACGTGTTCGTGTGCAGGGAAATGAGTTACCGGAAGCGGCCCACACAGCCTCATTTGCTGAGATTGAAGCCGCACGCGGTGACATTTCCCTGACCTATTTTGAATATGGCACGCTGTCGGCGCTGTGGCTGTTCAAACAGGCACAGCTTGATGTGGTGATTCTGGAGGTTGGCCTGGGTGGGCGTCTGGATGCCACGAATATTGTCGATGCCGATGTCGCGGTGGTTACCAGTATTGCGCTCGACCATACTGACTGGCTGGGACCTGATCGTGAAAGTATTGGTCGTGAGAAGGCCGGCATTTTCCGTGCCGAAAAACCGGCTATTGTTGGCGAACCTGAAATGCCTTACACCATTGCAGATGTCGCGCAAGAGACCGGAGCGAATTTGCAACGATATGGCGTGGACTGGCGCTATGCTGTAACGGACAATGACTGGTCCTTTACGGACTGTCACGGTACGCTGGCGCACCTGCCGTTACCACAGGTTCCACAACCAAATGCCGCAACTGCACTGGCTGCCCTGCGGGCAAGTGGACTTAATGTGAGCGAGCAGGCGATTCGTGAAGGTATCGAGTTGGCTATTTTGCCGGGACGCTTCCAGATTGTGAGCGAGTCGCCACGTGTTATTTTTGATGTCGCCCATAATCCTCATGCGGCGGAATATCTGACCGGGTGTCTGAAAAAGTTAGTGAAAAACGGGCGCGTACTGGCGGTTATCGGTATGCTACATGATAAAGATATTGCAGGTACGCTGGCCTGGTTGAAAAGCGTGGTTGACGCCTGGTATTGTGCTCCCCTGGAAGGTCCGCGGGGCGCGACAGCAGAACAACTGCTGGAGCATTTGGGCAAAGGCGAAGCCTATGGCAGCGTTGCTCAGGCATGGCATGCTGCGCTGGCAGATGCAAAACCAGAAGATACCGTGTTGGTGTGTGGATCGTTTCACACTGTCGCACATGTCATGGAAGTGATAGACGTGGGGAGAAGCGGTGGCGAGTAAGTTTCAGAATCGATTAGTTGGCACAATTGTGCTGGTGGCGCTTGGGGTGATTGTGCTTCCCGGGTTGCTTGACGGGCAAAAAAAACATTATCAGGATGAGTTTGCGGCGATCCCTCTGGTGCCTAAACCTGGCGATCGCGATGAGCCAGACATGATGCCTGCGGCAACGCAGGCGCTGCCGACGCAACCGCCAGAAGGCGCGGCAGAAGAGGTGCGTGCAGGTGATGCTGCTGCGCCGTCACTGGATCCGTCACGCCTGACTGCGGCAAACAGTGCGGAGTTTGATCCCATACCTGCGCCTGTCGAACAGCCGAAACCAAAACCGAAGCCGCAACCACAGCCTGTTGCACCCGCACCTGCACCTGCGCCAACGCCTAAACCAGCAGTTGCGGAGGCTCCGGCCCCAACCGGGAAAGCGTACGTCGTGCAACTCGGTGCGCTGAAAAACGCCGATAAGGTCAATGAGATCGTTGGTAAACTTCGGGGAGCTGGCTTCCGGGTATATACTTCCCCGTCAACGCCAGTACAGGGTAAAATAACCCGCATTCTTGTCGGGCCTGACGCCTCCAGAGATAAGCTGAAAAACTCGCTCGGCGAACTGCAAAAGATCTCCGGTTTGAGTGGGGTCGTGATGGGTTACACCCCGAACTAAACCGTGGTGCCAGCATCGCTATCCTGCACGGGATTGTGCCTGATGGCGGTGTGCTGGCAGGCTTACAGTGTTACTGTGTTGTGAGCCGGATAAGGTGCTTGCACCGCCATCCGGCAGTGCCCGAAGAGGCAAAAAGTTCGATGGCGTTGAAGATTTTTTCAGCGCCATTTTTATTTACGCGTGGAAAGGAAATCCCTACGCAAACGTTTTCTTTTTCTGTTAGAATGCGCCCCGAACAGGACGACAGGGCGTAAAATCGTGGGACACTTATGGTCTGGATTGATTACGCCATTATCGCGGTGATTGGTTTTTCCTGTCTGGTTAGCCTGATCCGTGGCTTTGTTCGTGAAGCATTATCGTTGGTGACTTGGGGTTGTGCTTTCTTTGTCGCCAGCCATTACTACACTTACCTGTCTGTCTGGTTTACGGGCTTTGAAGACGAACTGGTTCGAAATGGGATTGCTATCGCGATACTGTTTATCGCGACACTTATCGTCGGCGCTATCGTTAATTTTGTGATAGGCCAACTGGTGGAGAAAACAGGCCTGTCGGGTACCGACAGGGTGTTGGGGATTTGCTTTGGTGCTCTGCGAGGAGCGTTGATCGTCGCCGCCATTCTGTTTTTTCTCGATACGTTTACCGGTGTGTCGAAAAGTGAAGACTGGAGCAAGTCACAGTTGATCCCGCAGTTCAGTTTTATCATCAGATGGTTTTTTGACTATCTGCAAAGCTCGTCAAGTTTCTTGCCCAGACCCTAACGGTTCTGAGATGTGGCTTAACGAGGAAAAGACGTATGTGCGGTATTGTCGGTATCGCCGGTGTTATGCCGGTAAACCAGTCGATTTATGACGCGTTAACGGTGCTCCAGCATCGTGGTCAGGATGCCGCTGGCATCATCACCATTGATGCCAACAACTGCTTCCGTTTGCGAAAGGCAAACGGAATGGTGAGCGACATTTTTGAAGCTCGCCATATGCAGCGTTTGCAGGGCAATATGGGCATTGGCCATGTGCGTTACCCAACGGCTGGCAGCTCCAGCGCCTCCGAAGCTCAACCTTTTTACGTCAACTCACCATATGGCATTACGCTTGCCCACAATGGCAACCTGACCAATGCGCATGAGCTGCGTAAAAAGCTGTTTGAAGAAAAGCGTCGCCACATCAACACCACTTCAGATTCTGAAATTCTGCTGAATATTTTCGCCAGCGAGCTGGATAACTTCCGTCACTATCCGCTGGAAGCCGATAATATTTTTGCGGCTATCGCAGCAACTAACCGCCAGATCCGCGGCGCATATGCCTGCGTGGCTATGATTATCGGTCACGGGATGGTCGCTTTCCGCGATCCTAACGGTATTCGCCCACTGGTGCTTGGCAAACGCGATATTGGCGATGGTCGTACCGAATACATGGTTGCCTCCGAAAGCGTGGCGCTGGATACGCTGGGTTTTGAATTCCTGCGTGACGTTGCACCTGGCGAAGCGGTGTATATCACTGAAAAAGGCCAGTTGTTTACCCGTCAGTGTGCGGATAATCCGGTCAGTAATCCGTGTCTGTTCGAATACGTCTACTTTGCGCGTCCTGATTCTTTCATCGACAAAATTTCCGTCTACAGCGCCCGTGTGAATATGGGGACTAAGCTTGGCGAAAAAATTGCCCGCGAGTGGGAAGATCTGGATATTGACGTCGTCATCCCGATTCCAGAAACCTCTTGTGACATCGCGCTGGAAATAGCCCGTATTCTTGGCAAACCGTATCGCCAGGGTTTTGTGAAAAACCGCTATGTGGGGCGCACTTTTATCATGCCGGGTCAGCAGTTGCGCCGTAAATCTGTACGCCGCAAGCTGAATGCTAACCGTGCTGAATTCCGTGATAAGAACGTGTTGCTGGTGGATGATTCTATCGTGCGCGGCACCACCTCAGAACAGATTATCGAGATGGCGCGTGAAGCCGGGGCGAAGAAGGTGTACCTGGCCTCTGCCGCACCGGAAATCCGCTTTCCGAACGTCTACGGTATTGACATGCCAACGGCGACGGAGCTAATTGCTCACGGGCGCGAAGTGGACGAGATCCGCCAGATAATTGGTGCTGACGGTCTTATCTTCCAGGATCTGAACGATCTGATTGAAGCCGTGCGCGCTGAGAACCCGGATATTCAGCAGTTTGAATGCTCGGTGTTTAACGGTGTGTATGTCACTAAAGACGTCGACCAGAAGTACCTCGATTTTCTTGATTCCCTGCGTAATGATGACGCCAAAGCAGTACTGCGTCAGAACGAAGCTGAAAACCTCGAGATGCACAACGAAGGTTAATGCTCTACAGCAAGCAAGGGGGAGAAGTTCCCTTGCTTGCAACTCCCCGTAAAATCCTGCAAAGTCAGCCCTGAAACAAGAAAGGGCGGTTAAACATGAAACGACTCATCATAGGGATCAGCGGCGCAAGCGGCGCAATTTATGGCGTGCGCTTGTTGCAGGTGTTGCGTGACGTTGCTGATGTGGAAACCCATCTGGTGATGAGCCAGGCGGCGCGACAGACGCTGGCACTTGAAACGGACCTCTCTGTACGCGACGTGCAGGCATTAGCGAATGTAAATCATGATGCGCGTGATATCGCCGCCAGTATTTCATCCGGCTCGTACCAGACGGCTGGAATGGTTATCCTGCCATGTTCAATTAAAACGCTATCTGGCATTGTCCACAGCTACACCGATGGGCTGCTCACCCGTGCAGCTGATGTTGTGCTAAAAGAGCGCCGCCCTCTGGTGCTGTGCGTGCGTGAAACACCTCTGCATCTGGGACATCTGCGTCTCATGACGCAGGCGGCGGAAATTGGTGCTGTGATTATGCCGCCCGTACCGGCGTTTTACCATCGCCCTCAGACGCTTGATGACGTGATTAATCAAACGGTTAACCGTGTGTTAGACCAGTTTGATATCTCTCTCCCTCAGGACCTGTTTACCCGCTGGCAGGGGGCATAAGCTGCTCTGTCAGCGTGCAACTCTGTATTCGTTGCCCTGTTTCAGGGCAATTTTGTAACCGCGATCATATCCTCAACATTTAATTCGTTAAAACTCAACGAAACGCTGCGGTTCAACCGTCATACCTGCTATCTTCAAAATCAGGACAATATTGCAACGTTTTATTAACATATTTAACGTCGAATATCCTCATCGACGCGAAAATGGCATAAGACCTGCATGAAAAAGTCTGCAAACACACAACACAACGTAAAACATAATAAAATTACGCCACTTGAGGGTTATGTATGAAGAAGACGGTTCTTGCTTTGTCTTTGCTGGTAGGACTTTCCGCAACCGCGGCCAGCTACGCAGCACTTCCGCAGACAGTTCGTATTGGTACAGATACAACCTACGCCCCTTTTTCCTCTAAAGATGCGAAAGGGGATTTTGTCGGGTTTGATATCGATCTCGGAAATGAGATGTGTAAGCGTATGCAAATCAAATGTACCTGGGTTGCCAGTGACTTTGATGCGCTAATCCCATCGCTGAAAGCGAAAAAAATTGATGCCATCATCTCCTCGCTTTCTATCACCGAGAAACGCCAGCAAGAGATTGCTTTCTCAGACAAACTCTACGCAGCAGACTCACGTCTGATCGCGGCGAAAGGTTCCCCAATCCAGCCGACTCTGGATTCTCTGAAAGGTAAACACGTTGGGGTACTGCAAGGCTCCACACAGGAAGCCTATGCCAATGACACCTGGCGCAGCAAAGGCGTGGATGTAGTGGCATACGCGAACCAGGACCTTATCTATTCTGACCTGACAGCAGGGCGCCTCGATGCGGCATTGCAGGATGAAGTTGCTGCCAGCGAAGGCTTCCTGAAACAGCCAGCAGGTAAAGACTATGTGTTTGCTGGTCCTTCGGTAAAAGATAAAAAGTATTTCGGTGACGGAACCGGAATTGGTTTACGCAAAGATGATGTGGAACTGAAAGCTGCTTTTGATAAAGCGTTGGGTGAGCTGCGTCAGGATGGCACCTACGACAAAATGGCGAAAAAGTATTTTAACTTTAATGTCTACGGCGACTGATACGCTGAAACGGGAATTGATTGCACCATAGAGGCTAACCATTACGGTGCATAATAAATCCAGTGCACTGTTTTGGTGCTTTTATCGCTGTCTTAATGAGCATGATTGCATACTTAAGCGCTTTTCATGCAAAAAAATATTGCCGGCAAGGTAGAATGCTTTGCCTTGTCGGCCTGATTAATGGCACGATAACTGCACCTGGTCCTGTAAAGATCCCCTATAAAAGACAGTCTGTTGAGGATAGTTATGAAAAAACTGGTGTTGTCTCTTTCTCTGGTCCTGGCTTTCTCCAGTGCCACCGCAGCATTTGCAGCCATTCCGCAAAAAGTCCGTATCGGTACCGATCCTACTTATGCCCCGTTTGAATCGAAAAATGCGCAGGGTGAACTGGTTGGTTTTGATATTGATTTGGCAAAAGAACTCTGCAAACGCATTAATACACAATGTACCTTCGTGGAAAACCCGTTGGATGCGCTGATCCCTTCGTTAAAAGCGAAGAAAATCGACGCTATCATGTCTTCGCTTTCCATTACTGAAAAACGTCAGCAGGAAATTGCTTTTACCGACAAACTTTATGCAGCGGATTCTCGTCTGGTAGTTGCTAAAGATTCTGATATCCAGCCGACAATCGAGTCGCTGAAAGGCAAACGTGTCGGTGTTCTGCAGGGCACTACCCAGGAAACATTCGGTAACGAGCACTGGGCGCCAAAAGGCATTGAAATTGTCTCCTATCAGGGGCAGGACAATATCTATTCTGACCTGACTGCCGGACGAATCGACGCCGCGTTCCAGGATGAAGTCGCTGCCAGTGAAGGCTTCCTGAAGCAACCCGTAGGTAAAGATTACAAATTCGGTGGCCCGTCTGTGAAAGATGAGAAACTGTTCGGCGTGGGTACCGGAATGGGGCTGCGCAAAGACGATAACGAACTGCGCGAAGCACTGAATAAAGCATTTGCAGAAATGCGTGCTGACGGTACTTACGAGAAACTGGCGAAAAAGTACTTTGATTTTGATGTTTACGGCGGTTAATCACCGCAGGTGCTGATAAAGCCCGTAGATTGTTGATCGACTTATTGCCTGATGGCGACTGCGCCTTATCAGACCTACGACGAAAGCATGTAGGCCTGATAAGCGAAGCGACATCAGGCATAAAACGTGTCGAGACAACATATCAAAAGAGGCTCATTACTTCACCACACACAACAGGACAGGCAGCATGTTGTATGGCTTTTCAGGTGTTATTTTACAGGGCGCGATTGTTACGCTCGAGCTGGCTCTCAGCTCAGTAGTGCTGGCGGTCCTGATAGGTCTTGTCGGCGCGGGAGCGAAGCTTTCGCAAAGTCGGGCAATGGGGCTAATTTTCGAAGGGTACACGACGTTAATACGTGGAGTACCCGATCTTGTCTTAATGCTGCTCATATTCTACGGGTTGCAGATTGCGCTTAACACCATAACCGACGCAATTGGTATCAGCCAGATTGATATCGATCCGATGGTGGCGGGTATTATCACGCTCGGTTTTATCTACGGGGCCTATTTTACCGAAACCTTTCGCGGTGCGTTTATGGCTGTACCCAGAGGCCATATTGAAGCGGCAACTGCATTCGGTTTTACCAGTTCACAGATATTCCGCCGCATTATGTTTCCGGCGATGATGCGCTATGCATTGCCGGGAATTGGTAATAACTGGCAGGTTATTCTTAAAGCCACGGCACTGGTTTCTCTGCTCGGACTTGAAGACGTGGTGAAAGCCACTCAGCTTGCGGGTAAGAGCACCTGGGAGCCGTTCTACTTTGCCGTGGTGTGCGGCGCTATCTATCTGGTGTTTACCACTGTTTCTAACGGTGTGCTGCTGTACCTTGAGCGCCGCTACTCCGTGGGTGTGAAGAGGGCTGACCTGTGATTGAGATTATTCAGGAGTACTGGAAATCCCTGCTATGGACCGACGGCTATCGCTTCACCGGCGTGGCGATAACGCTGTGGTTGCTGATCTCATCTGTGGTAATGGGGGGCATCCTGGCGCTGTTTTTGGCGATTGGTCGTGTTTCCAGCAATAAGTTTATCCAGTTTCCCATCTGGCTATTTACCTATATTTTTCGTGGAACACCGCTTTACGTTCAGTTGCTGGTGTTTTATTCCGGAATGTACACGCTGGAAATCGTTAAAGGGACAGACTTCCTCAACGCTTTTTTCCGCAGTGGCCTTAATTGTACCGTGCTGGCGCTAACGCTAAACACCTGTGCCTATACCACAGAGATTTTTGCCGGGGCAATCCGTTCGGTACCTCATGGCGAGATTGAAGCCGCGCGTGCCTATGGCTTCTCTTCATTTAAAATGTATCGCTGTATTATTTTGCCTTCAGCATTGCGTATTGCGCTGCCAGCATACAGCAATGAAGTCATTTTAATGTTGCACTCAACGGCGCTGGCATTTACGGCGACGGTGCCGGATTTGTTGAAAATCGCCCGCGATATCAACTCGGCAACTTACCAGCCGTTTACCGCATTCGGTATTGCCGCCGTACTGTATTTGATGATTTCGTATGTCCTGATCAGTCTGTTCCGTAAAGCGGAAAAACGCTGGTTGCAGCATGTCTCCTCTAAATGATTCGAGTAACACGATGTCTGAAAATAAATTAAACGTTATCGATTTACATAAGCACTACGGCGAACATGAAGTGCTGAAAGGGGTATCGCTGCAGGCCAACGCGGGTGATGTTATCAGTATTATTGGCTCGTCAGGTTCCGGTAAAAGTACGTTCCTGCGCTGCATTAACTTTCTCGAAAAACCGAGCGCCGGGTCGATTGTGGTCAGTGGTCAGAATATTGGCCTGGTACGCGACAAAGACGGTCAGCTCAAGGTGGCGGATAAAAACCAACTTCGTCTGTTACGTACGCGACTGACTATGGTCTTCCAGCACTTCAACCTGTGGAGCCATATGACGGTGTTGGAAAACGTCATGGAAGCGCCGATTCAGGTGTTAGGTTTAAGCAAACAGGAAGCTCGCGATCGCGCGGTGAAGTATCTGGCCAAAGTCGGTATTGATGAACGCGCCCAGGGTAAATATCCGGTACATCTGTCCGGTGGACAACAGCAGCGTGTATCTATTGCTCGCGCGCTGGCAATGGAGCCGGAAGTGCTGCTATTTGATGAGCCGACTTCAGCCCTTGATCCGGAGTTGGTCGGTGAAGTGCTGCGCATTATGCAGCAACTGGCCGAAGAGGGAAAAACCATGGTGGTCGTCACCCATGAAATGGGATTTGCCCGGCATGTCTCCACGCACGTTATTTTCCTGCATCAGGGGAAAATCGAAGAAGAAGGCGATCCGGAGCAGGTATTCGGCAATCCGCAGAGTCCACGTTTGCAGCAGTTCCTGAAAGGGTCATTGAAGTAGTACTGCTGTACCGTCCAAAATGCCCGGGGGCACCTCACTTCCGGGCTTATAAACCCCGTGCTGGACACTCCAGACGATAGACACAGTCGTCATACCGTATGCCATTCACTTCGTATGCTTGCTCGAGTACCTGGGTGAGTACAAAACCTGTCTTTTCCAAAATGCGTACTGACCCCGTATTCTCGGCTAACACATATGCGTTTATCGCGGTGACTCCTGCCTGCTGAAAGGCGTAATCGCACACAACACGGACTGCCTCGCTGGCGATACCTTTTCCCTGTGCCTGTGGGACGACGGCGTAGCCGATATCTGCTTCCTGAGGATAAAGATGACTAATTTGTAAGCCAATATCGCCCAACGGCGTATTGTTATTATGTTCACGGATAACGAAGGAATGCTTAGCGGAAAGGCGTCTGGCAAACAGTAAGCGCGTTTCTTTTGCCGTGGAGATGTCAGCCATATAACGCATTATTTCCGGGCTTTCACGCAGCCTGAGGAAAAATGACCAGTCAGAGAGTTGATATGCAGAGAGGATAAGTCGGGGAGTCGTTATTATCGCCATAAAGTCGCTATTAAATGTCGCCATTGAGGTAGTCAGTTTTATAACCTTACCACCACAATAGCGACAGTGAACAGTCAGCAGAGATTATCGAAGGACATCCGCCAGCGCTTCTTCCAAATCATACCAGCGAAATGCAAAACCAGCGGCTTCCAGGCGTTTGGGTAACGCTCGCTGCCCGCCGAGGACCAGCACCGATGATTCCCCCATCAGTAACCGCATGGCCGTCGCAGGGACGCGCACGATAGCAGGTCGGTTCAGGGCATGACCCAGCGCGTGGGCGAACTGCTCGTTACGTACCGGGTATGGTGAAACCATATTGAAGGGGCCGTGCAGATCGTTATCCAGCAGCCAGATAATACCGTTCACCATATCGTCAATATGGATCCAGGCAAGATATTGGCGTCCGTTACCGATAGGACCGCCCAGGCCAAGACGAAATGGTGGAACCATTTTTGCCAGGATCCCGCCAGCAGGAGCCAGCACAACCCCTGTACGTAGTAAACACACGCGTGTTCTGTCGCTTTGCGCACTGCTGGCAATGTTTTCCCATTGAGCGCACAACTTATGGGTAAACTCGTTATGCGGTGGCTCTTCTTCTGTGACGACTACCTCGCCAAGGTCACCGTAATATCCTGCCGCGGAACCCGATATCAATACCGCTGGTGGTGTGTCGCTGGCCCTGATTAGATCGACCAGTTTCTGTGTAATAACCCAGCGGCTCTGGCACAGTCGCTCTTTTTGCTCAGCAGTCCAGCGCTTATCCGCGATAGGCTCACCGGCAAGGTTAATGACTGCTTCAATTCCATTGAGGTTGTGTTGGTCCTCAAGTCCTTTCCAAATCGTGACCCGTGAATCCAGGATCTGGCGGGCCTTATCGGGGGTACGTGTCACTACGGTTATCTGATGCCCCAATTCCAGCAGACGGGGGATCAGATGGCGTCCAATCAGGCCAGTACCGCCAGTAATCAGAATCTGCATGTCGCCTCCCGGGTAACGATTAGCGCTGCCAGCTCAGCGTCATGGAAACGGAGTCGGCATAACGCAATGCGTGAAGTTTATCGATCTCTACTTCAGCATAAGTGACCCAGTGATGTTCGCGTGCGATATCGAGCACATCTTGAGTTAATTTTTCTAATAATGAGAAGCGGTTACTTTCCACATGTTGAATTATGCTCTTGGTGATCGTGCGGTAATTCAACGCATCGTTGATATCTTCACTGGTACGGGCTATGTCTGCCGGATAGTGGATGGCGATATTGATGACGATATCCTGCCGGTTGAGGATCTCCTCTTCTTTGATGCCAATAAAGGTGCGCAGACGAAGGTTTTTTATACGAATAATAGCGTCAGGTTGTGACATTGCAGGTTTCCTCCATGTATGAACCTCTGCATGATACACGAGAACCTAATCGCGTTACTTCTTCTCACTGAGCAGTTTGCTGCATCGCGCGTTCCGTGGCGGGACGCGTACGGATACGCTCGTACCAGTTATTGACTGCCGGATAAGTATCGAGATCGATACGCTGCCGCTGGTGGGCGTTAATCCAGGGCCAGCAAGCAATATCCGCAATACTATAATGATCGCCACCCAGCCAGGGTGAAGTTTCCAGACGCTTATTCATCACGTTATACAATCGGTGGGTCTCAACCTGATATCGTTCAATGGCGTAAGGGATCGTCTGCGGTGCGAAGTGATTAAAGTGGTGATTTTGGCCTAGCATAGGACCTAATCCGCTGACCTGCCAGAAGAGCCACTGTAGCGTGGTATGGCGTTCTCGCAATTCACCACTTAGCAGCTTTCCGCTCTTCTCCGCCAGGTAGAGCAAAATTTCACCAGATTCAAACAGACTGATCGGTCTTCCGCCATCTTCCGGGGCATGATCGACAATTGCAGGAATTTTATTATTTGGCGAAATAGCCAGAAAATCGGGATGAAACTGATTACCTTTGCTGATATCCACATGAATTAAACGGTACTTCAACTGCGCCTCTTCCAGAAACAGCGTGATTTTATGTCCGTTGGGCGTTGGTGTGTAGTAGAGGTCGATCATTTTCAGCGTCCGTTTTGTCACCTGGTCACTACAAGTATAGAACCTGCTGACGAGCGTGAGTTTTCATCAAGTGACAGAGTGAGAAAGACTCTATATTTTGAAAGTAAGCCAATACATCTCTGAGGATATTATGAGCAAACCTGCAATTACGCTGTGGTCAGATGCAAACTTTTTCTCCCCGTACGTGTTGTCCGTATATGTTGCTCTACAAGAGAAAGGGCTGCCTTTTACGCTGAAAACAGTAGATCTCAACCATGGCGAACACTTACAGCCTTCATGGCAAGGGTATGCCCTCACGCGCCGTGTACCGGTTCTCGAGATCGACGGTTTTGAACTGAGTGAATCATCGGCAATTGCCGAGTTTCTTGAAGAGAGCTTCGCGCCGCCGCAATGGGAGCGGATTTACCCTCACGATATCCAGAAACGCGCTCGCGCCCGCCAGGTTCAGGCCTGGATCCGTAGCGATCTCATGCCGATTCGTGAAGAGCGTTCAACGGACGTGGTCTTTGCCGGTGTAAAAAAAACGCCGTTGAGTGAAGCGGGGAAGGCGAGTGCGGAAAAATTGTTTGCCACAGCGGGCAACTTACTGGCCCATGGGAAACAGAATTTATTTGGTGAATGGTGTATTGCAGATTGCGATTTAGCGCTCATGCTTAATCGTCTGGTCCTTAACGGAGATGATGTTCCTGAGCAGTTAGCGGAATATGCAGCGTTCCAGTGGCAGCGTGCATCGGTACAACGTTTTATCGCGCTTTCCGCGAAGCGTTCCTGCTGATCATCGGGGCGTAATCCAGTATCATTGAAAGGTAATTTTCAACGAGGAGTGAGTGATGAAACTGATGTTCGCATCGGACATTCATGGTTCGTTGCCAGCCACGGAGCGCGTACTCGAGAGGTTTACCCAAAGCGGTGCGCAATGGCTGGTGATATTGGGTGATGTTTTAAACCACGGGCCGCGTAATGCGTTGCCGGAAGGCTACGCGCCGGCGCAGGTTGCCGAGCGTTTGAATGAGCAGGCATCGCGTATTATTGCGGTGCGTGGCAACTGTGACAGCGAAGTGGATCAGATGCTCCTGCAATTTCCGATAACTGCACCGTGGCAGCAAATTCTGACAGATAATCAGCGCCTCTTTTTGACGCACGGACATCTTTTTGGCCCGGAAAATCTTCCGCCCCTGAGTGCCGGAGATGTGCTGGTTTATGGGCATACTCATTTGCCGGTTGCAGAACAGCGTGGGGAGATTTATCACTTTAACCCTGGTTCGGTCAGCATCCCGAAAGGGGGTTTTACGGCAAGCTACGGGATTCTGGATGATAATGTTCTCAGAGTAATGGCACTCAATGATCAAAGTATCATTGCGCAGGTCGAGATTAATCCGTAATTTACCCCACAAACGTAAACGCGCCGTAAGAGCGCTAGAAAAAAGAAGGTTTCCTGATGGTGGAACAGCGTCGTTTGGCAAGTACGGAATGGGTGGATATTGTGAATGAAGACAACGAAGTCATCGCACAATCCAGCCGGGAACAGATGCGGGCGGAACGCTTACGTCATCGTGCAACGTATATCGTTGTGCATGATGGTATGGGTAAAATTTTGGTTCAGCGCCGCACCGAGACAAAAGACTTTTTGCCTGGCATGTTGGATGCCACAGCAGGTGGCGTCGTTCAGGCAGATGAGCAACTTCTCGAATCGGCCCGTCGCGAGGCAGAAGAAGAGTTAGGCATCGCGGGCGTACCGTTTGCCGACCACGGGCAGTTTTATTTTGAAGATAAAAATTGTCGGGTTTGGGGGGCGTTGTTTAGTTGTGTATCTCATGGGCCGTTCGCGTTGCAGGAAGAAGAGGTTAGCGAGGTTTGCTGGCTGACACCGGAAGAAATTACGGCGCGCTGCGACGAATTCACGCCGGATTCACTGAAGGCGCTGGCGTTGTGGATGACCCGCAACGCCAAGAATGAGTCCGCGACTAAGTCGTCAGAGACCCAACAAGAAAAGCAGGAAGAGGCGGAGTAGAACCTCAACAGCTATCTCGCATGCATAAACTGGAGGCGATCTGTTTTTGATCGCTCCAGTTTCCATCCTGAATTCTCGCCAGCAATGCGCGCCCGGCCTCAAGACCAATCTTACGATGTGGTACAGCCATTGTTGTCAGTGGCGGTTGGCAGACTTTGCTCACATCGCTATTGCCGAACCCCACGACAGCAAGATCATCAGGAACTTTAATACGTCGCCGCTGACATTCGTACAATACGCCGCAGGCCAGTTCATCTGACACACAGACCAGCGCGTCCAGTTCCGGCCAGGCGAGAATAAATTCGGGAAGTTGTGACGTTCCGGTAGAAAAAACCGGGGGTAATGCGGCATTAATCACCCGATTTGGTGACATATGATGACGCAACATCGCTTTATACCAGCCTTGTAAATGTTGCTGAAAAATCCACTGCTCCTGATTGGCACATAACAGGCCAATGTTCTGGTAGCCACGCTGAATCAGCATCTCAGTCAGTTCAAACATAGCCGCGACGTTATCAATGCCGATATTCATATCGATGGGGTCGCTACGAATGGCACCGATTTCCATAACCGGAATAGACGCATTTTTCAGCCAGTGCCGCACGGTGTCGTTGTGTTCGACGCTAAGCAATATTGCGGCTGCAATATTTGAGGCAAGCAGTGTTTCCAGTAGTTTTTCTTCCTGCTCAAGACGATTGCGGGATTCTGCCAGCATTATCTGGTATCCGGCTGGCTGTAAAATTTCCTGCAACCCCGCGAACATTTCTGAACAACCTGCCTCAGCCAGATTAGGCACCACCATGGCAATTGTGCGTGATGAAGCTGATGCCAGCGCACTTGCCGCAAGATTAGGCATATACCCGAGCTCATGCACCGCCGCTTCAATTTTTTCTCTGAGTTTATCGGATACCTGTTCAGGGGTGCGTAATGCACGGGAGACGGTCATAGTGCCAACACCAGCAAGCTGAGCAACATCGGCGATGGTCACTTTTCCTGTACTACGCCGTTTTCGAGTTAGAGACATACAAATTCCTGCTTAATTACAACCAGTTGAGCTGTTTTTTTATTGTCATTCTTTGCTTCGCGTAAAGGGCAGTATACGCCTTAAATCATTTTTTTTGCTGTGATTTCACTCAGTAATCGTATTTTGATAGCGCTATCACATAACCGAACGATATCTTTTGATAGCGCTATCTTTGTGACTACGATCGCAGATATGGTTTCAGTGGTTGAATAAAGTTTGTCCATATTGAGCGAATGCTAAGGAGGAAAAGTGCTGAGTACCTGGTTAACGGATAGAACCATTATGCTGTGCGAAAGCGTAGAGGATTGGCCGCAGGCTCTGGAGCTTTGTGCCAGACCCTTGCTGAATGCGGGAGTCATTACGTCTGATTACCTCACTGCCATTGTCGCGCAGCACCATAAGTTAGGCCCTTATTATGTGCTGGCTCCGGGTCTTGCGATGCCCCATGCCAGGCCAGAAGAAGGAGCGAAAGACTTAGGTTTGTCGCTGCTGAAATTAAAGCAAGGTGTTTCATTTGGTGCAGGAGAGTTTGATCCAGTTGATATTATTATTATGCTGGCCGCTCCAGATAAACACAGCCATATTGCCATGATTTCTGCCCTTGCTGAGTTATTTTCAAGTGATAAAGAACTTGCGCAATTACATAGTGCTACAACACGGGAGGAAATTAAAAAAATTATTTCACGCTTCTGATTTAAGTCCAGATTGAATGTTATGAAACATTACGCGTGAGCGTGATGCGGGTGTACTCTACTAAAAAGGTGATAACAATGAAAATCATGGCTATTTGTGGCTCTGGCCTGGGCAGCAGTTTTATGGTTGAAATGAATATTAAAAAAGTCCTCAAAAAACTCAATATTGAGGCGGAAGTCGAACACTCCGATCTCTCCTCCGCCACGCCAGGGGCCGCCGACCTGTTCGTCATGGCTAAAGATATTGCTGCCAGCGCCAGCGTACCAGAAGCACAACTGGTAGTGATTAATAATATTATCGATATCAATGAACTCGAAGCGCAGCTATGCGCATGGTTCGATAAACAATAACTGTATATGTGCGTAATCACTCAGACTGCATTTCGGCAGTTTGACTGCCCATGTGCATAAAGCGAGGTGGATATGTTTATCCTTGAAACGCTAAATTTTGTTGTTGATATACTGAAAGTACCCTCTGTGCTGGTAGGATTAATTTCCTTAATTGGCCTGGTTGCGCAGAAAAAGGCTTTTTCTGATGTTGTTAAAGGTACCATTAAAACTATTCTTGGATTTATTGTGCTTGGTGGTGGGGCTACCGTATTGGTTGGTTCATTAAATCCATTGGGCGGGATGTTTGAGCACGCTTTTAATATCCAGGGTATTATTCCCAATAACGAAGCGATTGTCTCTATTGCGCTAGAAAAATACGGTGCCTCGACGGCGCTTATTATGGCATTTGGGATGGTGGCCAATATTATTGTCGCCCGTTTTACTCGATTGAAATATATCTTTTTGACCGGGCATCACACCTTTTATATGGCCTGTATGATCGGCGTAATCCTGACTGTGGCAGGATTTGACGGGGCGGGGCTGGTCTTTACGGGGTCACTGATTCTCGGGCTGGTCATGGCCTTTTTCCCTGCACTGGCGCAGCGTTATATGCGCCGTATCACAGGCAACGATGAGATTGCTTTCGGTCACTTCGGCACGTTGGGATATGTGCTCTCAGGCTGGATTGGAAGCGTGTGCGGTAAAGGCTCTCGCTCAACAGAAGAGATGAATCTGCCGAAGAATTTAAGCTTTCTGCGTGACAGTTCTATCTCTATTTCCCTGACCATGATGATCATCTACCTGATTATGGCAATTAGCGCCGGGCGGGAATACGTTGAAAGTACCTTCAGTGGTGGGCAGAACTATTTGGTTTACGCCATCATCATGGCAATTACCTTTGCTGCAGGGGTGTTTATCATTCTGCAAGGGGTGCGCCTGATTCTGGCGGAGATCGTGCCGGCCTTTACCGGTTTTTCTGAAAAACTGGTGCCTAATGCCCGGCCTGCACTTGACTGTCCGGTAGTCTATCCCTACGCCCCTAACGCTGTATTAATTGGTTTTCTGTTCAGCTTTCTCGGTGGTCTGGTGGGGCTGTTCTTGCTTGGGCAGATGAAGCTGGTGTTAATTTTGCCGGGCGTGGTGCCACACTTTTTCACTGGGGCAACTGCGGGGGTATTTGGTAACGCCACCGGTGGGCGTCGTGGGGCAATGATTGGCGCTTTTGCTAATGGCCTGCTAATCACTTTCCTGCCCGTACTTCTTCTACCTGTACTGGGTGCAATCGGCTTTGCCAACACGACCTTTTCAGATGCTGACTTTGGTGTGGTAGGCATTGTCCTTGGCAACCTTGCTCGCTATTTGTCCCCTCTCGCTATCACTGGTCTGGTTGTCGCGCTCTTTGCGTTACTGGTTGCCTGGAACGTGTTCGCTAAAAACAGAACGGCAGCGGGTAATGCGCCGGAAAATAATGGAGCCAAATCATGAATGTGAATGAAGTTACACAACTGGCGAAAGAGATCCGCATCGCCACGCTGAAATCGCTGACGCATCTGGGGTTTGGCCATTTCGGCGGCAGTATGTCGGTCGTGGAAACGTTGGCCGTCCTGTATGGTGCAGTGATGAAAATCGACCCCGCCGATCCGGACTGGCCGGAACGTGACTATTTCGTCTTATCCAAAGGTCATGCGGGGCCGGCACTGTACAGTACTCTTGCGATCAAGGGGTATTTCCCGATTGAAGAATTGAGCACGCTGAACCAAAACGGTACTCGTTTGCCCAGCCATCCGGACAGGCTTAAAACGCGTGGTGTAGACGCTACCACTGGCTCGTTAGGACAGGGCATATCTATCGCCGCTGGGATGGCGTTATCCCATAAGCTGGCAAAGCGTCCGAATCGGGTATTTTGCATTGTTGGCGATGGCGAACTGAACGAAGGTCAGTGCTGGGAGGCGTTTCAGTTTATTGCGCACCATAAGCTGAATAACCTGACGGTGTTTGTTGACTGGAATAAACAACAGTTAGATGGCGAACTGGATGACATCATTCGCCCGTTTAGCCTGGAGGACAAATTCACGGCCTTTGGTTTTGAGGCGATCACGGTGAAAGGGGATGATATTGCAGGCCTGCTGACTGCAGTGCAGTCGCGTCTGAATGAAGAGACTCGACCTCGGATTGTTATTCTCGACAGTATCAAAGGACAGGGTGTGCCATATCTGGAACATCTCAGCAATTCCCATCACCTGCGTCTGACGGAAGAAATGAGACAGGCGTTGAATGAAACCGTTCATCATCTGGAGGCCACGCATGATTAAGCTCGCGCCCGCAGGGCAAAAAGATAACGTAGAGATGCGTAAGGTATATGCCGGATTCGTGGCGAAAGAAGTGGCAGCAGGAAGCCCGATTATTGCTCTTGAAGCCGATCTGATGAGTTCGATGGCAATGGACAGTGTGGCGCGGGATTACCCGCAGCATGTTATTAACTGCGGCATCATGGAAGCCAATGTGATTGGTACTGCCGCTGGACTGGCATTAACGGGGCGTAAACCGTTTGTGCACACTTTCACTGCATTTGCCAGCCGTCGTTGTTTCGATCAGCTGTTTATGTCACTGGACTATCAGCGTAATAACGTGAAGGTGATCGCTTCAGATGCCGGGGTTACCGCTTGTCACAACGGAGGTACGCACATGTCCTTTGAAGATATGGGGATTGTGCGCGGCCTGGCGCATTCGGTGGTACTGGAAGTGACGGATGCGGTGATGTTCGACGATATCTTACGCCAGCTCCTGGAGCTTGAGGGCTTCTACTGGGTACGCACAATCCGTAAGCAGGCGTCGAGTATCTACGCGCCAGGATCGACATTTACGATCGGCAAAGGGAATGTTCTGCGCGAAGGCGAAGATGTCACGCTAATAGCCAACGGGATTATGGTTGCAGAAGCGCTGGAAGCCGCACGACAACTGGAGCACATAGGGGTAAATGCGGCAGTCATCGATATGTTTACTCTGAAGCCTATCGATAGGATGTTGGTGAAGAACTATGCCGAGAAAACGGGACGAATTGTGACCTGTGAAAACCACAGTATTCATAATGGGCTGGGGTCTGCAGTGGCTGAAGTGCTGGTGGAAACGTGCCCGGTACCGATGCGTCGGGTTGGTGTCAAAGAACGTTATGGTCAGGTTGGGACACAGGATTTTTTACAGGAAGAATATGGACTCACCGCCGCGGCGATTGTTGAGGCAGCGAAATCATTAATGTGAAGGAACGCCCCTTGTCATAGGTGACAAGGGGCTTATTTTTAATGATATCCCATTATCTGTGCGCCTATCACCACCACGCTGGACATAATAAACAGCAGCCCCAGCAGCGTTGCTCCCACTTTCAACCAGTTGCGGAAGTCCACCCGGCAAACGCCCAATGTCGCCATAAGTGACGCGGATGTTGGATAGATAATATGGCTGAAACCATCACCAAACTGGAAAGCGAGAACGGTAACCTGGCGGTTTACACCGACTAAATCACCGAGAGGCGCCAATAACGGCATAGTCAGCGCCGCCTGGCCTGAGCCGGAGGTGACAAAGAAGTTAAATACTGCCTGAAATAGCAGCATAAACCATGCAGCGATAGCATTGTCCAGACCGCTGATACCGTTGGCAATACTGTGCAGGAGAGTATTTAACACACTGGCATCCCCCGCCTCTCCATTGCCCACAAGCAGTAAAATACCCTTGGCAAAACCAACCAGCAGGGCAGGGGCAATCATCATCCGCGCACCTTCGGTAAACGACGAGGCCATAATGTTGACCGTCATACCATTGAGCCGGAAGATAACGCCAATAATGCCTATCACCAGACCCATGGTGAAGAACTGGCTGGCGATTTCAGGAATGAACCATGCGTTGACAATCACGCCCCAGACAACCCAAATCATCACGCCGGTAAGTACTAACAATACCAGCCAGTCGCCCAGAGTGAAACGCCGCTCCACGACGTCATCCTGCTGCTCGCGGAAGAAACGATCGGATTCATGAACGCGTGAAAGTAGAGGATTCTTTTTGATGCGTGATGCGTAGGCGAGGGTGAAAGTGAGACCAATCAGGGTCGCAACGACCCATACCACGATACGCAGGCCAGAGCCGGAGAGCACCGGTACACCCGCAATGCCTTGCGCGACAACCACACAGAACGGATTCATCCACGAGCTGGCAAAGCCAATTTGGGTGGCGATGTAGGTAACGAGCACAGTGGTGATACTGTCGTAACCCAGGCGTACCATGAGCGGTGCAATGATAATGGCAAAAGCGACAGCCTCTTCTCCCATGCCAAATACAGCACCACCTAATGAGAAGAGAATAAACAGCACCGGGATAAACAAGACCTCGTTACCCCGCGTATGACGGATAAGCGCCAGGATGCCGTTATCAATGGTTCCTGTACGCATAACAATGCCAAATGCGCCGCCAATTACCAGCATAAACATAATGATGCCAACGGCAGTGCCAAATTTTGAGCCGGAGGTTAAACCTTCAAACGGAAAGTTCATCAGTCCGGGACTTTCATCGCCGGTGGTGAAAAACTTAACCCGATGGTACTGCTCTTCACCCGCATCGTTGGTCAGTATACGAAACGAGTGGGGATCGACCACTTTCCGGGTTTTGGTCTGCCCATCAACCTGGTACTGCACCTCCTGGCTGTCGAACATGCCGACGGGTACAACCCAGGTCGCCAGGCTGGTTAAAATGGCAACGAAAAATATGATCACCAGCGTATCGGGCATTGCCCATTTCTTAGCGGGTTGTGATTCTGTTACTGCAGACATGAAGAGCTATCCCTGTTGCAAAGCAAAGAGGCTAAGTATGCAAACAGGAGAATAGTTATTCATTGATGCAGCGCAGTTAAGCAAATATTTCAGAAATTACTAATTGGAATAACAGGCATAAAAAAACCGGAAATATCAGCTATTTCCGGTTTAAAGAACCACTATCTGTAGGCCAGACTGGACGCGTTCACGTCACCATCTGGCGTACAAAGCAGATTACTGCTGCTGCTGAGAAGACTGGATCGCGGTCAGTGCGATGGTGTAGACGATATCGTCTACCAGCGCGCCACGAGACAGGTCGTTCACCGGCTTGCGCATACCCTGCAGCATCGGCCCGATGGAGATCAGGTCGGCAGAACGCTGTACCGCTTTGTAGGTGGTGTTACCGGTGTTCAGATCCGGGAAGATGAACACGGTAGCGCGACCCGCAACCGGAGAGTTCGGCGCTTTGGATTTCGCAACGTCAGCCATAACAGCGGCATCGTACTGCAGCGGGCCATCGATCATCAGGTCTGGACGTTTTTCCTGCGCCAGACGAGTTGCTTCACGTACCTTCTCAACATCGCTACCTGCACCAGAAGTACCGGTGGAGTAGGAAAGCATCGCTACGCGCGGTTCGATACCGAAAGCAGCTGCGGAATCTGCAGACTGAATTGCGATTTCTGCCAGCTGCTCTGCAGTCGGATCCGGGTTGATCGCGCAGTCGCCGTAAACGTATACCTGATCCGGCAGCAGCATGAAGAACACAGAAGATACCAGAGAGCTACCCGGTGCAGTTTTGATCAGCTGCAGCGGTGGGCGAATGGTGTTCGCTGTGGTGTGAACAGCACCAGAAACCAGACCGTCAACATCGTCCTGTTCCAGCATCAGGGTACCGAGAACCACGTTGTCTTCCAGCTGTTCGCGGGCAACGGTTTCGGTCATCCCTTTGTTTTTACGCAGTTCGACCAGACGAGCAACGTAGCTTTCGCGAACCACATCCGGGTCAACGATTTCTACGCCAGCACCCAGCTCAACGCCCTGAGAGGCTGCAACACGGGTGATTTCATCCGGGTTACCCAACAGTACGCAAGTTGCGATACCACGTTCAGCACAGATGGCTGCCGCTTTAACGGTACGCGGTTCGTCGCCTTCCGGCAGAACAACGCGTTTACCGGCTTTACGAGCCAGTTCGGTTAACTGATAGCGGAACGCTGGCGGAGACAGACGACGGCTGCGCTCAGAGGTCGCGGTCAGGGATTCAACCCAGTCAGCGTTGATATAGTTAGCAACGTATTCCTGAACTTTCTCAATGCGCTCGTGATCGTCAACCGGAACTTCCAGGTTGAAGCTCTGCAGGCTCAGAGAGGTCTGCCAGGTGTTGGTGTTCACCATAAATACCGGCAAACCGGTTTCGAATGCACGTTCGCAAAGTTTGGTGATGCGTGCGTCCATCTCGTAACCGCCAGTCAGCAGCAGGGCACCGATTTCAACGCCGTTCATTGCCGCCAGGCATGCTGCAACCAGCACATCAGGGCGATCGGCAGAAGTCACCAGCAGAGAACCAGCACGGAAGTGCTCAAGCATGTGTGGAATGCTGCGTGCGCAGAAAGTCACAGACTTCACGCGACGGGTGTTGATATCGCCTTCGTTAACGATGGTAGCGTTCAGGTGACGCGCCATATCGATTGCACGAGTAGCGATCAGGTCAAAGCTCCATGGCACCGCGCCCAGAACCGGCAGCGGGCTGGACTCTTGCAGTTTAGCCGGATCAACTTTGATCACTTTCGCTCTGGAAGAGTCGTCGAAAATCTCGGACAGATCCGGGCGAGTACGGCCTTGCTCATCAACCGGTGCGTTCAGTTTGTTAACGATAACGCCGGTGATGTTGGTATTTTTTGCGCCGCCGAAGCTGCTGCGAGTCAGTTCAATACGCTCGTTCAGCTGTTCCGGGGTGTCAGTACCCTGAGACATAACGAATACGATTTCCGCATTCAGCGTTTTCGCGATTTCGTAGTTCAGAGATTGTGCGAACTGATGTTTACGGGTTGGGACCAGGCCTTCAACCAGTACGACTTCTGCATCTTTGGTGTTCGCGTGGTAATTCGCGATGATCTCTTCCATCAGCACATCTTTCTGATTGCTGGAGAGCAGAGATTCAACGTGGCTCATCTTCAGCGGCTCAGCAGCTGGCAAAGAAGAGTTAGCACGTACGATAGCGGTGGTCTGGTCTGGCGCATCGCCACCGGCACGCGGTTGAGCAATCGGCTTAAAGACGCTCAGACGAACGCCTTTGCGTTCCATTGCGCGGATAACGCCAAGGCTGACGCTGGTCAGGCCGACGCTGGTTCCGGTAGGGATCAGCATAATAATACGGGACACGGTTTATCCTCTTTCGTTACCGCCGACATGTGGCGGGTTACAAAACAGCACCGCCAGCTAGGCTGGCGGTGTGAAATCAGGCAGTCAGACGGCTCGCGTCTTGCGCGATAACCAGTTCTTCGTTGGTTGGGATAACCACCGCAGGACGGGTACCTTCTTTGTTGATGAAACCAGATTTGCCGAAACGTGCGGCCAGGTTACGTTCGTGGTCAACTTCAAAGCCCAGAACGCCCAGTTTGCCCAGAGACAGTTCGCGAACCATCGCTGCGTTCTCACCGATACCACCGGTGAAGACAACTGCATCCAGACGACCATCCATCAGCGCAGTGTAAGAACCGATGTATTTCGCCAGACGGTGGCAGTAAACGTCCATTGCACGTTTAGCGTCTTCTTTGGTGGTGTAGTTGTCTTCAACATAACGGCAGTCGCTGGTGACTTCGGTCAGGCCCAGCAGGCCGGACTCTTTAGTCAGCATTTTGTTGATAGCGTCAACGCTCATGCCCAGCGTGTCGTGCAGGTGGAAGATGATCGCCGGGTCGATGTCACCGGAACGTGTACCCATCACCAGACCTTCCAGCGGGGTCAGACCCATGGAGGTATCAACACATTTACCGTTACGGATAGCAGAAACAGAACCGCCGTTGCCCAGGTGGCAAGTGATGATGTTCAGTTCATCAACCGGTTTGTTCAGCATTTTTGCCGCTTCCTGAGTTACGAAGAAGTGGCTGGTACCGTGCGCGCCGTAACGACGAACGCCGTGTTCTTTGTACAGGCTGTACGGCAGGGCGTAGAGGTAAGATTCTTCCGGCATAGTCTGATGGAACGCAGTGTCAAACACAGCCACGTTTTTATCTTTCAGATTCGGGAAGGATTTCAGCGCTTCAGCAATACCGATCAGGTGAGCCGGGTTATGCAGCGGTGCGAAAGAGGCAGAATCTTTGATGCCCTGGATAACGGAATCGTCGATAACCACGGAGCTGGTATACTTCTCGCCGCCGTGTACGATACGGTGACCAATTGCGGTCAGTTGCGCAGACAATTCCGGTTTTTGTGCCAGAATAGTGTTAACGATGAAGTTCAGCGCTTCACTGTGAGCGGCGCCTGCACCTAAAGCCGCTTCTTGTTTACCGCCGTCCATTTTCCACTTGATACGTGCTTCTGGGAGATGGAAACATTCGGCTAAACCAGAAAGGTATTCTTCACCGTTTACTGCATCGATGATGGCAAATTTCAGTGAGGAGCTACCGCAGTTCAGAACCAGTACTAACTTACTCGACATGGAAGTACCTATTTATGATACGTGGCTAAAAAAACGTCAGGGAGTCATAGAGCGTAGCGCATGATGACACCGACGTTTATGATTAACATCATGCACCATTGTCTTTTTGGGCACGATGGAATAAATACCTTTGAGTCTATGTCATTTTGCGTAATTTTCAGCCAATGGCATACTGTATGCCAGTTTGACGACTCAATGATTTTGGACTAAAGGCCTTACAGGCCGACACAGGATACCTGATTGTGGGTATCGAAGACAAAATGTTTTGAACGATGTCCTCTGTAGTTGTTGTTTTGCACAAATTTTTTAAATTTTATATGTGAAGTTGAGGTAACCGCCATGTCGACACCGGATAATCGCTCCGTAAATTTTTTCAGTTTGTTTCGCCGGGGGCAGCACTACGCAAAGACGTGGCCGATGGAAAAGCGCCTTGCGCCAGTATTTGTTGAGAACCGCGTGATTCGCATGACGCGTTATGCTACCCGTTTTATGCCGCCTATCGCCGTATTTACCTTATGCTGGCAAATTGCGCTGGGGGGGCAGTTGGGACCGGCTGTGGCGACCGCATTGTTTGCGCTTAGCCTGCCGATGCAGGGTATGTGGTGGTTAGGTAAACGTTCTGTCACGCCGTTGCCACCATCCATACTCAACTGGTTCTATGAGGTTCGGGGAAAATTACAAGAGGCCGGACAAGCGCTGGCACCGGTGGAAGGAAAGCCGGATTATCAGGCGCTAGCTGACACGCTTAAGCGCGCCTTCAAACAACTGGATAAAACTTTTCTTGATGATTTGTAATTGACCCCGGATTACGCATATAAAAGAAGGCACAAGATGCCTTCTTTTTTTCATTGCAGCAGTAGTGGTACAGGAGTCCCAAATGGAAATGACCAACGCTCAACGTCTTATTTTGTCCAACCAGTACAAAATGATGACTATGCTCGATCCTGGTAATGCCGAACGCTATCGTCGTTTGCAGACGATTATTGAGCGCGGTTACGGTTTGCAGATGCGCGAGCTTGATCGTGAGTTTGGCGAGCTGACGGAAGAAACCTGTCGCACAATTATCGATATTATGGAGATGTATCATGCATTGCACGTCTCCTGGACTAACCTTAAAGACGCGCAGACTATTGACGAACGTCGCGTCACGTTCCTCGGCTTTGATGCCGCAACGGAAGCGCGCTTCCTGGGATACGTTCGTTTTATGGTCAATGTAGAAGGGCGTTATACCCATTTTGATGCGGGTACGCATGGCTTCAACGCCCAGACGCCAATGTGGGAAAAATATCAGCGCATGCTGAATGTCTGGCACTCTTGCCCGCGTCAGTATCACCTGAGCGCGAACGAAATTAACCAAATCATTAATGCCTGAGGGGGCGAGCGTGCAGTGCAAAGGCTTTCTGTTTGATCTGGATGGAACGCTTGTCGATTCCTTACCAGCAGTAGAACGTGCATGGTGTAACTGGGCCGATCGTTTTGGCCTTGATCACGACGAAGTGCTGGGCTTTATTCATGGCAAGCAGGCGATAACCTCTCTGCGGCACTTTATGGTCGGGAAATCCGAAGCGGAGATCGCAGCGGAGTTTACGCGCCTGGAGCAAATAGAGGCGACTGAGACTGACGGGATCATCGCACTACCCGGGGCGGTTGATTTACTGAATCACCTCAATAAAGCGGGGATCCCGTGGGCGATAGTGACCTCCGGATCAATGCCGGTGGCGCGGGCACGTCATCGTGTCGCGGGTCTGCCGGCCCCTGAAGTGTTTGTCACTGCCGAACGGGTAAAAAGAGGTAAGCCGGAGCCAGATGCATATCTTTTGGGAGCGCAACTGCTCGGCCTTGCACCGCGAGAGTGTGCTGTTGTAGAGGATGCGCCAGCTGGTGTGCTCTCTGGTCTGGCGGCAGGGTGTCATGTTATTGCCGTGAATGCCCCCGCAGACACACCGCGTCTGGATGAGGTCGACTTTTCGCTGACCAGTCTGGAACATATTTCCGTGACCAAACAACCTAACGGAAATGTGAGCGTTGTAAGAAATACCTGATCGTGATTTAGCCCCAGATTGTTGGGGCTTTTTTATGGCAGAATCGGTCTATCCCTCTCATTTAACAAGGATATGTTGTGAACGGTGAATTGGTATGGGTTCTCTCATTGTTGGCTATCGCCGTCGTTTTGTTTGCAACTGGCAGAGTGCGTATGGACGCGGTCGCTTTGCTGGTTATTATTGCCTTTGTTCTGAGTGGAACACTGAGCATCACAGAAGCTTTTTCCGGTTTTAGCGATCCTAACGTTATTTTGATAGCGGCCTTATTTATTATTGGCGACGGCCTGGTGCGTACCGGGGTGGCGACGGTGATGGGGGCCTGGTTGGTTAAGGTCGCCGGCAGTAGCGAAGTCAAAATGCTGGTGCTGTTGATGATAACCGTTGCCGGTCTCGGGGCATTTATGAGCTCTACCGGCGTGGTCGCCATTTTTATTCCGGTTGTCTTAAGCGTATCCATGCGCATGCAAATATCCCCCTCACGCCTGATGATGCCGCTGAGCTTTGCCGGATTGATCAGCGGGATGATGACGTTGGTGGCAACACCACCTAACCTGGTCGTTAACAGTGAGTTGCTGCGTGAAGGGCTTAACGGCTTCAGTTTCTTCAGCGTTACGCCTCTGGGGCTGGTTGTTCTCGTACTCGGCATTATTTATATGCTGTTGATGCGTTTTATGCTCAAAGGGGACGTTGCCGGGCAGCAGGGTGACGGATGGAAACGCCGGACCTTTCGCGATCTCATTAAAGAATATCGCCTCACCGGGCGTGCCCGTCGGCTGGCTATTCGTCCTGGATCGCCGATGATTGGCCAGCGCCTGGATGACCTTAAATTACGTGAACGTTACGGGGCGAATGTGATTGGCGTTGAACGCTGGCGTCGCTTTCGTCGCGTTATCGTGGACGTTAACGGGGTTTCTGAGTTTCGGGCGCGTGATGTTTTGTTGATAGACATGTCCGCTGCCGATGTGGATTTGCGTGAATTTTGTAGCGAACAACTGCTGGAGCCAATGGTGCTGCGTGGTGAATATTTCTCCGAACAGGCGCTTGATGTTGGCATGGCTGAGATTTCACTGATCCCGGAATCGGAGTTAATTGGTAAAACGGTACGGGAAATAGGATTTCGTACCCGTTATGGGCTGAATGTTGTTGGATTAAAGCGTGATGGTACTGCGCTTGCCGGGGCGGTTGTGGATGAGCCGCTGCTGATGGGGGATATTATTCTGGTAGTGGGAAACTGGAAGGTCATTGCCTTGATGGGGAAAAAGGGGCGTGACTTTGTGGTGCTGAATATGCCAGTGGAAGTGAGTGAAGCTTCCCCGGCACACAGTCAGGCACCGCATGCGATTTTTTGCCTGGTTCTTATGGTCGCTCTGATGCTGACCGATGAAATACCTAACACGGTTGCCGCTCTCATCGCGTGCCTGCTGATGGGCAAATTCCGTTGTATTGATGCTGAGAGCGCGTATAAAGCGATTCACTGGCCGAGTATTATCTTGATTGTCGGGATGATGCCTTTTGCGCTGGCCCTGCAAAAAACAGGCGGTGTCGATCTGGTGGTGAAAGGGTTGATGGACGTCGGTGGAGGGTATGGCCCGTACATGATGCTGGGTTGCCTGTTCGTACTGTGTGCAACCATTGGATTATTTATCTCAAATACCGCGACGGCAGTTCTGATGGCACCAATTGCGCTGGCGGCAGCGAAGTCTATGGGGGTTTCGCCGTATCCTTTTGCGATGGGGGTTGCGATGGCGGCATCCGCGGCCTTTATGACGCCGGTCTCCTCACCGGTCAACACGCTGGTGCTGGGACCGGGAAACTACACTTTCAGCGACTTCGTGAAGATTGGTGTGCCATTTACGGTTATTGTCATGGCGGTGTGCGTAGTAATGATCCCGATGCTGTTCCCGTTTTGACGGATGGTATGGCCCGGTGGCGTTGCGCTACCGGGCCAACAACGCCTTTACGCTATCTGGCAACGCGTCTTATAGCGGAGAATCCTGACTAATCTCGTCAAGAGATAAGTGGAAACTTGGCACGAACATATCCATAAAATAATCCATCTCTTCGCTACGACGTGACTCCAGTGTTTTTTCCAGTCGTGTTTTCGCCAGCAAAAATTCGTTGTTACCGGCCGAGAGTTCCTCCAGACACTTCAGATAAGCGCAAAGGGCATCGGCCTGTTTAACAATAGATTTCTCTTCATCGCTGTAAGCGTGTTCATCAATTAATGGCGCAAAAATATCACGCAGCTCATCTGGGACCATATCGACCAGCTTCTGCTGGGCAATTTTCTCAATGGCTTTATATTCCTGAGCGATTTGCGAGTTGAAATATTTAACCGGGGTAGGGAGATCACCGGTCAGCACTTCGGAAGCATCGTGGTACATCGCCAGCAGGGCAATGCGTTCGGCATTAACCTGACCACCAAATTTACGATTCTTGATAGCGGCCAGCGCATGAGCAACCATCGCAACCTGCAGGCTATGCTCAGACACATTTTCGGTGCGCACGTTGCGCATCAATGGCCAGCGATTAATGAGCTTCAGACGGGAGAGGTGGGCAAAAAAATGGCTCTGCTTCATAACGACCCTTACTCAGTGACTTCAGTAAAGGTATTGTGCGCAGAGAGTGCCGCCGGATGCAAATCCCGGCGGCGCTCAACGTTATTACAATTGACGATAGCCTGACAGGAAACGTTCGAATTTACTCAGCGACATTTCGATATCGTCAATACGCGGCAGCGTTACGATACGGAAGTGGTCCGGCCACGGCCAGTTGAATGCGGTTCCCTGTACCAGCAGGACTTTTTCCTGGAGCAGGAAATCGAGCACCATCTTCTGGTCGTCATGAATATTGAACCGCTTCGCATCAATTTTTGGGAACATATACAGTGCGCCGCGCGGTTTGACGCAGGAGACGCCGGGAATATCGTTCAGCAATTCCCAGGCACGATTGCGCTGTTCGTACAAGCGTCCGCCCGGCATGATGAATTCGCTAATGCTTTGGTAGCCTCCCAGTGCGGTCTGGATGGCATGCTGTGCAGGAACGTTGGCGCACAAACGCATAGATGCCAGCATTTCAAGACCTTCGATATACCCTTTGGCATGTTTCTTCGGTCCATTCAGCACCATCCAGCCCTGGCGGAAACCAGCAACACGGTAGGTTTTTGACAGGCCGTTAAAGGTGATGGTCAGCAGGTCCGGAGCCATTGCGGCGATCGAATGGTGCTCGGCGTCATCATAGAGGATCTTGTCGTAAATTTCGTCGGCAAAGATAATAAGATTGTTCTGGCGAGCAATCTCAACAATCTCCATCAGCAGTTCTTTGGAATAAACGGCACCGGTGGGGTTGTTCGGGTTGATGATGACGATCCCACGCGTGCGTGGGGTGATTTTGGCGCGAATATCATCCAGATCCGGGAACCAGTCTGAAGACTCATCGCACAGGTAGTGCACGGCGTTACCGCCGGAGAGCGATACCGCAGCTGTCCACAGCGGATAATCGGGCGCAGGTACCAGCATTTCGTCCCCACTGTTCAACAACGCCTGCATCGCCTGGACTATCAACTCGGAAACGCCGTTACCAATATAGATGTCTTCGACGGTAACATCGCGCATCCCACGAGCCTGGTAATGTTGCATGATCGCTTTACGGGCGGAATAAAGGCCTTTGGAGTCGCAATATCCCTGCGCTGTTGGTAAATTGCGGATCACATCAACCAGAATCTCATCTGGCGCTTCAAATCCGAATGGCGCGGGGTTGCCGATATTCAGTTTCAGAACTTTATTGCCTTCTTCTTCCAGGCGCTTTGCTTCCTTCAGAACCGGGCCACGAATGTCATAACAGACATTTTCTAATTTGCTGGATTTTTCAATGGGGGACATGAATCTTGACCTTTTTAGCTGTGAATGCCACTCCCTGCCGTGGAAGTCAGCACAGAACAATGTACTCCCACGACGGTGAGTTTTGAAGGGTCTTTAGTAGAAGATTTCGATCCGGCATGAAGTTATAATTCACTGTTAACGACTAATTAATATATTAATTATAGTGCTTAATTCTATTAATAATGTATTTAATGGGTTTTTATTTTGTAGTTATCCTTTGGTGATGGTGATTTGTCTGGTTAAAAATAGTTAGATGGGCCAGGCGGTCTGCAATCGTCTCATCACTCAAATGGCGTAATTCGAAAATACTGAGTCCTGATGCTGTCCGACTGTTATCGGTATGATCCGCCAACGGCAGGGTGTGAATCTATTGTTAAGTATAATTAATGAATAGTGTCAGTCTTAATTAATTATTATTTAATATTTAAACAGCATTTATTGAATGCGTTAATAATAGTAAAAGCGCAAGTTCAAGATAACACCATTTTGCTTCGAATTATTCACGATAACACTTATAAATATAGTGGTTTTAGGTTAAGATAAGTCTCATGAAATGGTGTGCGGTACGTGTTTTGCGATAATTCTCATGTTGGTTGATTGTTTCTAACATACTGAAAATTTGGCTTTTAATGTGTAAATTAATGTTTGCTAACTATTTTCAATATTTACAAAATTTACATGTTTCCCCATTAGTCAGAATCATTCAAAAGCTAAAAAATTGACTGTTTCTCGTTACTATATTCCGATTAGAGTCCCGGATATTATAAAGCGCAGAAAGAGAATTGTTTCGTTTGTACACCAAATACATCCTTATTTTCACTTGGTTACACTAAGTGAAACTGCGAGGGAAGCACATTACAAATGGAATTGTTTGTTTCTGAATGCACAGCATTAACCCGGTATGACCCGCGAGTAAGTGAAAAATTATGATAAATGCAAATCGTCCGATAATTAACCTCGACCTCGATCTGCTGAGAACCTTCGTTGCTGTTGCCGACCTGAATACCTTCGCGGCTGCGGCTGCTGCGGTATGTCGCACACAGTCTGCGGTGAGTCAGCAAATGCAACGCCTTGAACAACTAGTGGGGAAAGAGTTGTTCGCGCGCCATGGTCGCAACAAACTGCTGACTGAACATGGTATTCAGCTTTTGGGTTACGCCAGAAAAATACTGCGTTTTAATGATGAGGCCTGCTCATCATTAATGTTTAACAATCTTCAGGGAGTGTTAACTATCGGCGCTTCCGATGAATCGGCCGATACAATACTGCCTTTCCTGCTCAATCGAATAAGCTCGGTATATCCGAAGCTTGCTCTTGATGTGAGAGTGAAGCGTAACGCTTACATGGTGGATATGTTGAAGTCGCAGGAAGTGGATCTGGTGGTCACCACCAACCGTCCAGGTGATTTTGAGTGCCTGAATCTGCGTACCTCACCGACACACTGGTATTGCGCGGCTGAGTATATCCTGCAAAAAGGCGAACCAGTTCCTCTGGTTCTGCTCGACGATCCTAGTCCGTTTCGGGATATCGTACTGGAGACACTGAATGCCGCACAGATCCCGTGGCGTCTGGCCTATGTAGCATCAACATTACCAGCGGTTCGTGCTGCGGTGAAAGCGGGACTGGGCGTCACTGCTCGTCCGGTAGAAATGATGAGTCCGGACCTGCGCGTTCTCGGGGCTGTGGACGGGCTACCGCCGTTACCTGAAACGGAATACCTGTTGTGCTGCGATCCCACCACGAAAAATGAATTGGCTCAGGTTATCTTTAAGTCGATGCAGACATATCAAAACCCCTGGCAATACAACCAGTTTACTCCCGAAGGGGGAGATGATTCGCTGATCGTTGAAGGTGACTTTGAGTAATGTGTCACAAATAATCGTTATAAAATGTAAGTGTAAAAAAGAGCCGCTAATGGTGAAAAAACATCCAGCGGCTCTTTTTTTATACAAATAATGGCGCTTGATACCATTTTGTATACTAAAACTTAACAAAATCAGCCGGTAAAAAACCTGCCTTAAAATTGAATAAAAAACAAACAACAGGAGTGTCATCTGTTTCTATGTTAAAAAACTAGAGAAATTGTTGCTGTTTTTTATGGTGAATTAACAAAAGCGTGTCACAGATCAAGAAAATACTCCCATTTAGGGGGAGGCATCTGAGTGAAATCCTGTCAAAATAGAGCAGTATTATCTTTTTTACTTCACTACGGACACGATTCAACAACATTGAAAATGACTAATGAAACGATCGAAATTAGTCTAAACAGCACTTTATGTTAATGAAATTGGATTGGTGTAAAATAATGTGAGGGAACTTTTGTTAAAGTTGACAAAAGGTTATAGAAAGGAGTAAAAAACCCCATCAATTGGCTGTTTAAATGATTTTCTACAGTGATTGTAAGGTTTTTTTTATTCCTCCCCATGAATCGATGTGGCGTTCATCTGCCGAAAAGAGCAGAGAATTTGGCGCTACTTTTGATGAGTAAGCAATGAGTATGTCAACATCCACTGAAATCATCGCTCATCACTGGGCATTCGCTATCTTTCTTATTGTTGCCATTGGCCTGTGCTGCCTGATGCTTGTTGGCGGCTGGTTTTTAGGTGGTCGCGCGCGCGCGAGATCTAAAAACGTGCCGTTTGAATCAGGTATCGACTCGGTCGGCACCGCCCGCCTGCGCCTGTCTGCCAAGTTTTATCTGGTAGCCATGTTCTTCGTTATCTTCGACGTTGAAGCGCTGTATCTGTTCGCATGGTCAACTTCTATCCGTGAAAGCGGCTGGATTGGCTTTGTGGAAGCTGCAATTTTTATTTTTGTGTTACTGGCAGGTCTGGTTTATCTGGTGCGTATTGGCGCGCTGGACTGGACGCCCGCGCGTTCACGCCGCGAGCGTATGAACCCGGAAACGAACAGTATCGCTAATCGTCAACGCTAACCGCGAGGCATTAAGATGGATTATACGCTCACCCGCATAGATCCTAACGGTGAGAACGACCGTTACCCCCTGCAAAAACAGGAGATCGTAACCGACCCCCTGGAGCAAGAAGTTAACAAAAACGTGTTCATGGGCAAACTGCATGACATGGTTAACTGGGGCCGTAAAAACTCAATTTGGCCATACAACTTTGGCCTTTCCTGCTGCTACGTTGAGATGGTGACCTCGTTTACCGCCGTGCATGATGTGGCCCGCTTTGGTGCGGAAGTACTGCGTGCCTCTCCGCGTCAGGCTGACCTGATGGTTGTGGCCGGAACTTGCTTTACCAAAATGGCCCCGGTTATTCAGCGCCTCTACGATCAGATGCTGGAACCAAAATGGGTTATTTCCATGGGCGCATGCGCTAACTCCGGCGGTATGTACGATATCTACTCTGTCGTGCAGGGCGTTGATAAATTTATTCCGGTAGATGTGTACATCCCGGGATGTCCGCCGCGCCCGGAAGCGTATATGCAGGCGCTAATGCTGCTGCAAGACTCCATTGGCAAAGAACGCCGTCCGCTCTCCTGGGTGGTTGGCGATCAGGGCGTTTATCGCGCCAATATGCAGTCAGAGCGCGAGCGTAAGCGCGGCGAACGTATTGCTGTAACGAATCTTCGTACACCAGACGAGATTTAATATGCGCCTGTCGGCAGCAGCACTTCCTTCGCTTATTACTACATAAATAGCGCGAAGCACTGCCGACCACCACGGACCATTTGCAATGGTGAACAATATGACCGACTTAACCGCGCAAGAAGCTGCATGGCAGACACGGGATCATCTCGATGACCCGGTCATTGGCGAACTGCGCAACCGTTTTGGGCCGGATGCCTTTACCGTTCAGGCGACTCGCACCGGGGTACCCGTTGTTTGGGTCAAGCGTGAACAATTACTGGAAGTTGGCGATTTCTTAAAGAGACTGCCGAAACCTTACGTCATGCTGTTTGACTTACACGGCATGGACGAACGTCTGCGTACGCACCGCGAAGGGTTACCTGCCGCGGATTTTTCCGTTTTCTATCACCTGATCTCCATTGAACGCAATCGCGATATCATGCTCAAGGTGGCATTGTCTGAAAACGATCTACGCGTACCGACTTTCACTAAACTGTTCCCGAACGCTAACTGGTATGAGCGCGAAACCTGGGAAATGTTTGGCATCGATATCGAAGGCCACCCGCACCTGACTCGCCTGCTGATGCCTCATACCTGGCAGGGACATCCGCTGCGTAAAGATTACCCGGCGCGTGCCACTGAATTCGATCCGTTTGAGCTGACCAAAGCCAAGCAGGATCTGGAAATGGAATCACTGACCTTCAAACCTGAAGAGTGGGGCATGAAGCGTAGTACCGAAAATGAGGACTTTATGTTCCTCAACCTCGGTCCTAACCACCCGTCTTCTCACGGTGCATTCCGTATTGTTCTGCAGCTTGATGGCGAAGAAATTGTCGACTGTGTGCCTGACATCGGTTACCACCATCGTGGTGCTGAAAAGATGGGTGAACGTCAGTCCTGGCACAGCTACATTCCGTACACTGACCGTATCGAATATCTCGGCGGCTGCGTCAACGAAATGCCTTATGTGCTGGCGGTAGAAAAACTGGCGGGCATTACCGTACCGGATCGTGTCAACGTGATCCGCGTAATGCTTTCCGAACTGTTCCGTATCAATAGCCACCTGTTGTATATCTCGACGTTTATTCAGGACGTCGGCGCAATGACTCCGGTATTCTTCGCCTTTACCGACCGTCAAAAAATCTATGACGTGGTGGAAGCGATCACGGGTTTCCGTATGCACCCGGCCTGGTTCCGTATTGGCGGTGTTGCGCACGATCTGCCGCGCGGTTGGGACAAACTGCTGCGTGATTTCCTGGACTGGATGCCGAAGCGTCTGGATTCTTACGAGAAAGCGGCGCTGCGTAACACCATCCTGAAAGGTCGTTCGCAGGGCGTTGCCGCTTACGGCAAGAAAGAAGCGCTGGACTGGGGTTGTACCGGTGCCGCGTTGCGTGCGACAGGTGTTGATTTCGACGTGCGTAAATCACGTCCGTACTCTGGCTACGAAAACTTTGACTTTGAAGTGCCGGTTGGTGGTGGTGTATCCGACTGCTATACCCGCGTAATGCTGAAAGTTGAAGAACTGCGTCAGAGTCTGCGCATCCTTGAGCAGTGCCTCAACAACATGCCGGAAGGCCCGTTCAAAGCGGATCACCCGCTGACCACGCCGCCACCGAAAGAGCGCACGCTTCAACATATCGAAACCCTGATCACCCACTTCCTGCAAGTATCGTGGGGTCCGGTCATGCCGGCGAACGAGTCCTTCCAGATGGTTGAAGCGACCAAGGGTATCAACAGTTACTACCTGACCAGCGATGGCAGCACCATGAGTTACCGTACTCGTATCCGTACGCCGAGCTTTGCGCATCTGCAGCAGATCCCGGTAGCGGTACGTGGCAGCCTGGTGTCCGACCTGATCGTCCATCTGGGTAGTATCGATTTTGTTATGTCAGATGTGGACCGCTAATTATGCACGAGAATCAACAACCACAAACCGAGGCTTTTGAGCTGAGTGCGGCTGAGCGTGAAGCGATTGAGCACGAGAAGCACCACTACGAAGACCCGCGTGCGGCGTCCATTGAAGCGCTGAAAATTGTTCAGAAGCAGCGTGGCTGGGTGCCGGATGGGGCGATCTATGCGATCGCTGACGTGCTGGGTATCCCGGCAAGCGACGTTGAAGGTGTTGCGACATTCTACAGCCAGATCTTCCGCCAGCCAGTTGGCCGCCATGTGATCCGCTATTGCGACAGCGTGGTGTGCCATATCAACGGCTATCAGGGGATCCAGGCCGCGCTTGAGAAAAAACTCAACATCAAGCCGGGGCAGACGACCTTTGACGGTCGCTTTACGCTGCTGCCAACCTGTTGCCTGGGGAACTGCGATAAAGGGCCAAACATGATGATCGATGAGGACACTCACGCTCACTTGACCCCGGAAGGCATCCCCGAACTGCTGGAGCGGTATAAATGAAAGACATTATCCGTACTCCCGAAACACATCCGCTGACCTGGCGTCTGCGTGATGACAAACAGCCAGTATGGCTGGACGAATACCGTAGCAAAAACGGCTACGAAGGTGCGCGTAAAGCCCTGACAGGGCTGTCACCGGATGAAATCGTCAACCAGGTAAAAGACGCTGGCCTGAAAGGGCGCGGCGGCGCGGGCTTTTCCACAGGTCTTAAGTGGAGTCTGATGCCGAAAGACGAATCCATGAACATCCGTTACCTGCTGTGTAACGCGGATGAAATGGAGCCGGGTACCTATAAAGACCGTTTGTTGATGGAACAACTGCCGCACCTGTTGGTGGAAGGTATGTTGATCTCTGCGTTTGCGCTGAAAGCGTACCGTGGTTACATCTTCCTGCGCGGTGAATATATTGAAGCGGCTGTGCATCTGCGCCGTGCGATTGCCGAAGCAACCGAAGCGGGTCTGCTTGGCAAGAACATCATGGGCACCGGTTTCGACTTCGAACTGTTCGTGCATACCGGGGCAGGGCGTTACATCTGTGGTGAAGAAACCGCACTGATTAACTCCCTCGAAGGTCGCCGTGCTAATCCGCGCTCGAAGCCGCCGTTCCCGGCAAGCTCTGGCGCATGGGGTAAGCCGACCTGCGTTAACAACGTCGAAACCTTATGTAACGTGCCGGCAATTCTCGCCAACGGCGTGGAGTGGTACCAGAACATTTCGAAGAGCAAAGACGCTGGCACCAAGCTGATGGGGTTCTCCGGTCGCGTGAAAAACCCGGGATTGTGGGAACTGCCCTTCGGCACCACCGCGCGTGAAATTCTTGAAGACTACGCTGGCGGCATGCGTGATGGCCTGAAGTTTAAAGCCTGGCAGCCGGGCGGCGCGGGAACCGACTTCCTGACCGAAGCACACCTTGACCTGCCGATGGAATTCGAAAGTATCGGTAAAGCGGGGAGTCGTCTGGGTACCGCGCTGGCAATGGCTGTCGATCACGAGATTGGCATGGTACCGCTGGTGCGTAACCTGGAAGAGTTCTTTGCCCGTGAATCCTGCGGCTGGTGTACGCCGTGTCGTGACGGTCTGCCGTGGAGTGTGAAAATTCTGCGTGCGCTGGAGCGTGGTGAAGGCCAGCCTGGGGATATCGAGACACTTGAGCAACTGTGTCGTTTCCTCGGTCCGGGTAAAACCTTCTGTGCACACGCACCGGGTGCGGTCGAACCGCTGCAGAGCGCCATTAAATATTTCCGCGAAGAATTCGAAGCTGGCATCAAGCAGACCTTCAGCAATACCCATGCAATTGGTGGTATTCAGCCGAACCTGCTTAAAGAGCGCTGGTAATAGCGGTATTGGCGTTTTGCGATACCTGAGAAAAAATTTCGATTAATGCCTAAAAAATAACCGAGACCTTCGCGCTGTGGCAAGGCAGCAACAGAGCGAGTCCCAGGAGTTTAGTGAACTAAATGACTGGGGGAGCGATGGCAGCCAATACAGCCAGAGTGTGAAGGATGAAGGTTATTTAGGCCAACTGGAAGCATGCTGACTATGGCTACGATTCATGTAGACGGCAAAGAATATGAGGTCAACGGAGCGGACAACCTGCTGGAAGCTTGTCTGTCTCTCGGCCTTGATATTCCGTACTTTTGCTGGCACCCGGCGCTGGGAAGCGTCGGTGCTTGCCGCCAGTGTGCGGTGAAGCAATACCAAAACGCGGAAGACACGCGTGGTCGCCTGGTGATGTCTTGTATGACACCGGCCACCGAAGGCACCTTTATTTCTATTGACGACGAAGAAGCGAAACAGTTCCGTGAGAGCGTGGTGGAATGGTTGATGACTAACCACCCACATGACTGTCCGGTCTGCGAAGAGGGGGGGAACTGCCACCTTCAGGATATGACCGTAATGACAGGTCATAGCTTCCGTCGCTACCGCTTCACTAAGCGTACTCACCGCAACCAGGATCTGGGGCCATTCATCTCTCACGAAATGAACCGCTGCATTGCCTGCTACCGCTGCGTACGCTACTACAAAGATTATGCAGATGGCGCGGATCTGGGCGTATATGGCGCACATGACAACGTCTACTTCGGTCGCCCGGAAGACGGTACGCTTGAAAGCGAATTCTCCGGCAACCTGGTAGAGATCTGCCCGACCGGCGTATTCACTGATAAAACGCACTCCGAGCGTTATAACCGTAAATGGGACATGCAGTTTGCGCCAAGCATCTGCCAGCAATGCTCCATTGGCTGTAACACCAGCCCGGGTGAGCGCTACGGTGAACTGCGTAGAATCGAAAACCGCTACAACGGTACCGTTAACCACTACTTCCTCTGCGACCGTGGTCGTTTTGGCTATGGTTACGTGAACCTGAAAGACCGTCCGCGTCAGCCGGTACAGCGTCGCGGCGATGATCTGATTACCCTTAATGCCGAGCAGGCGATGCAGGGCGCGGCAGATATTCTGCGTCAGTCGAAGAAAGTCATCGGCATCGGTTCCCCACGAGCCAGCGTCGAGAGCAACTTCGCGCTGCGTGAACTGGTGGGTGCGGAAAACTTTTATACCGGTATTGCTCAGGGCGAACTGGAACGTCTGCAACTGGCACTGAGCGTGCTGCGTGACGGTGGTATTCATACGCCTGCACTGCGCGATATCGAATCGTATGATGCGGTACTGGTACTGGGCGAAGATGTTACCCAGACCGGCGCGCGTGTTGCGCTGGCAGTTCGTCAGGCTGTGAAAGGCAAAGCACGTGAGATGGCTGCGGCGCAAAAAGTCGCTGACTGGCAGATTGCGGCAATCCTTAATATTGGTCAGCGAGCCAAGCATCCGCTGTTCGTGACCAACGTTGACAGCACTCGTCTGGATGATATCGCAGCATGGACTTACCGTGCGCCGGTTGAAGATCAGGCGCGGTTAGGCTTTGCTATCGCTCATGCGTTGGACAACAACGCGCCAGCGGTTGAGGGCATCGACCGTGACCTGCAGAACAAAATCGACGTCATCGTTCAGGCTCTGGCTGGTGCTAAGAAACCGCTGATTATCTCCGGTACTAACGCCGGTAGCGCAGAAGTGATTCAGGCGGCGGCTAACGTGGCGAAGGCGCTGAAAGGTCGCGGCGCTGACGTAGGCATTACCATGATTGCTCGCTCCGTGAACAGTATGGGTCTGGGCATGATTGGCGGCGGATCTCTTGAGGATGCGCTGACTGAGCTGGAAACCGGTCGTGCTGACGCGGTGGTGGTGCTGGAAAACGACCTGCATCGTCATGCAAGTGCGACTCGCGTTAACGCCGCACTGGCGAAAGCGCCTCTGGTGATGGTTGTTGACCATCAACGTACGGCGATCATGGAAAATGCTCACCTGGTGCTTTCTGCCGCAAGCTTTGCTGAGAGCGATGGTACGGTCATCAACAACGAAGGTCGCGCACAGCGCTTCTTCCAGGTGTATGACCCGTCCTACTACGACAGCAAAACAATTATGCTGGAGAGCTGGCGTTGGCTGCATTCGTTGCACAGCACTGTGCAAAACCGCGAAGTGGACTGGACGCAACTCGATCACGTTATTGACGCTGCCGTTGCCGCACTGCCGCAGCTGGCAGGCATCAAAGATGCTGCGCCGGACGCGAGCTTCCGCATCCGTGGACAGAAACTGGCACGTGAGCCGCACCGTTACAGCGGTCGTACCGCAATGCGCGCCAACATCAGCGTACACGAACCGCGTCAGCCGCAGGATAAAGACACCATGTTCGCTTTCTCAATGGAGGGGAACAACCAGCCGGATGCGCCGCGTTCACAGATTCCGTTTGCCTGGGCTCCAGGCTGGAACTCCCCGCAAGCGTGGAACAAGTTCCAGGATGAAGTGGGCGGTAAACTGCGTCATGGCGATCCGGGTGTGCGTCTGATTGAAGCGTCAGAAGGCGGTCTGGACTACTTCACTACCGTTCCGGCGAGCTTCCAGGCGCAGGATGGTCAGTGGCGTATTGCACCTTACTATCATCTGTTTGGCAGCGACGAAATGTCCCAGCGCGCACCGGTCTTCCAGACGCGCATGCCGCAGCCGTACATTAAACTCAACCCGGCGGATGCCGCGAAGTTGGGCGTAAATGTCGGTACGCGAGTTTCCTTTAGCTACGATGGCAATACGGTGACACTGCCGGTTGAAATCTCTGAGGGATTATCGGCAGGGCAGGTTGGTTTGCCGATGGGGATGCCTGGCATCGCACCGGTACTGGCAGGCGCGCGTCTTGAGGATCTGCAGGAGGCACAACAATGAGTTGGATTACACCCGATCTGATTGAGATCCTGCTGAGCATTCTCAAAGCGGTAGTGATCCTGCTGGTGGTGGTCACCTGCGGGGCATTCATGAGCTTTGGTGAACGTCGTCTGCTGGGTCTGTTCCAGAATCGTTACGGACCGAACCGTGTTGGCTGGGGCGGTTCGCTCCAGCTGGTCGCGGACATGATCAAAATGTTCTTTAAAGAAGACTGGATCCCGAAATTCTCGGATCGCGTCATCTTTACTCTGGCACCGATGATCGCCTTCACCTCTCTGTTGCTGGCTTTTGCAATTGTGCCAGTCAGCCCGAACTGGGTGGTTGCTGATCTGAACATCGGGATCCTGTTCTTCCTGATGATGGCGGGTCTGGCCGTTTACGCGGTACTGTTCGCCGGTTGGTCAAGCAACAACAAATACTCGCTGCTGGGTGCGATGCGTGCTTCTGCGCAGACGCTCAGTTACGAAGTGTTTCTCGGACTTTCCCTGATGGGCGTGGTGGCGCAAGCCGGTTCATTCAATATGACCGACATCGTCAATAACCAGGCTGATATCTGGAACGTTATTCCGCAGTTCTTTGGTTTTGTCACCTTTGCCATCGCGGGTGTGGCGGTGTGTCACCGTCATCCGTTTGACCAGCCGGAAGCCGAGCAGGAACTGGCCGATGGTTACCACATTGAATACTCCGGTATGAAATTCGGTCTGTTCTTTGTGGGTGAGTACATTGGTATCGTCACCATTTCTGCGCTGATGGTTACCTTGTTCTTCGGTGGCTGGCATGGCCCGTTCTTACCGCCATTCGTCTGGTTCGCGCTGAAAACCGCGTTCTTCATGATGATGTTCATTTTGATTCGTGCGTCGTTACCGCGTCCTCGTTATGACCAGGTAATGTCCTTCGGCTGGAAAGTCTGCCTGCCGCTGACGCTCGTCAACTTGCTGGTAACGGCGGCTGTCATTCTCTGGCAGGCGCAATAAGGGACACAAAGACCATGACCTTAAAAGAATTGTTAGTAGGCTTCGGCACCCAGGTACGCAGTATCTGGATGATCGGCCTGCATGCGTTCGCGAAACGCGAAACGCAGATGTACCCGGAAGAGCCGGTCTATCTACCACCCCGTTTTCGCGGACGTATCGTGCTGACGCGCGATCCTGACGGTGAAGAACGCTGCGTGGCCTGTAACTTGTGTGCGGTAGCGTGCCCGGTGGGCTGCATCTCGCTGCAAAAAGCAGAAACCAAAGACGGACGCTGGTATCCGGAGTTTTTCCGCATCAACTTCTCACGCTGCATTTTCTGCGGCCTGTGCGAAGAAGCCTGTCCGACAACGGCAATTCAGCTTACCCCAGACTTTGAACTGGGTGAGTACAAGCGCCAGGACCTGGTTTACGAGAAAGAGGATCTGCTGATCTCCGGTCCGGGCAAATACCCGGAATATAACTTCTACCGGATGGCAGGTATGGCAATCGACGGCAAAGATAAAGGCGAAGCTGAGAACGAAGCCAAGCCTATCGACGTCAAGAGCCTGTTACCGTAAGGAGAGGGGCAATGGAGTTCGCTTTTTATATCTGTGGCCTGATAGCCATTCTCGCAACCTTGCGGGTGATCACCCATACCAATCCGGTACACGCACTGCTGTATCTGATTATTTCGCTGCTGGCGATTTCTGGGGTGTTCTTCTCGTTAGGTGCTTACTTTGCGGGTGCGCTGGAAATTATCGTTTATGCGGGCGCCATCATGGTGCTGTTCGTGTTCGTGGTAATGATGCTGAACCTCGGCGGTTCTGAAATTGAACAGGAACGTCAGTGGCTGAAACCACAAGTATGGATTGGCCCGGCAATTCTGTCGGCCATCATGCTGGTGGTCATCGTTTACGCCATTCTGGGTGTTAATGATCAGGGCATCGACGGTACGCCAATCAGCGCGAAAGCAGTCGGTATTTCCCTGTTCGGACCTTATGTTCTGGCGGTTGAGTTGGCTTCGATGCTGCTGTTGGCTGGTCTGGTTGTGGCCTTCCACGTCGGTCGCGAAGAGCGTATGGGTGAAGTGCTGAGCAACCGCACCGACGATCGCGCGAAAAGAAAAACGGAGGAGCACGCATGATCCCCTTACAACATGGATTGATCCTCGCTGCGATTTTATTCGTGCTGGGCTTAACCGGTCTGGTTATCCGCCGCAATCTGCTGTTTATGCTGATCGGGCTGGAAATCATGATTAACGCTTCTGCGCTGGCCTTTGTGGTCGCGGGTAGCTACTGGGGCCAGACCGATGGTCAGGTGATGTATATCCTCGCCATCAGTCTCGCGGCTGCTGAAGCGAGCATCGGACTTGCGCTGTTACTGCAACTTCATCGCCGTCGCCAGAACCTGAACATCGATTCAGTAAGTGAGATGCGTGGATGAACATGCTTGCCTTAACCATTCTTCTGCCATTTATTGGCTTTGTATTACTGGCGTTTTCTCGTGGTCGTTGGTCAGAAAATCTGTCCGCTACCGTAGGGGTTGGGTCGATTGGCCTGGCAGCGCTGGTGACTGCGTTTGTTGGCGTGGATTTCTTCGCCAACGGTAAACAGGCATTTAGCGTTCCGCTGTGGACGTGGATGTCTGTTGGCAACTTTAACATCGGTTTCAACCTGGTGCTGGACGGCCTGTCACTGACCATGCTTTCTGTTGTGACCGGCGTGGGGTTCCTGATCCACATGTTTGCTTCCTGGTATATGCGCGGTGAAGAGGGATACTCTCGTTTCTTCGCCTACACCAACCTGTTTATCGCCAGTATGGTTGTTCTGGTACTGGCTGATAACCTGTTGTTGATGTACCTCGGTTGGGAAGGCGTGGGCCTGTGCTCCTATCTGCTGATCGGTTTCTACTACACCGATCCGAAGAATGGCGCTGCGGCAATGAAAGCCTTCGTGGTGACCCGTGTCGGTGACGTGTTCCTGGCGTTCGCGCTGTTCATCCTCTACAACGAGCTGGGCACGCTGAACTTCCGCGAAATGGTTGAACTGGCGCCTGCGCACTTTGCAGATGGCAATAACATGCTGATGTGGGCAACGCTGATGCTGCTGGGCGGTGCGGTCGGTAAATCGGCGCAGTTGCCGTTGCAGACCTGGCTTGCTGACGCGATGGCTGGCCCGACGCCTGTTTCCGCGTTGATCCACGCCGCAACGATGGTTACCGCGGGTGTTTACCTGATTGCGCGTACCCACGGCCTGTTCCTGATGACGCCGGAAATCCTGCACCTGGTTGGGATTATCGGAGCTATCACGCTGGTGCTGGCAGGTTTCGCGGCGCTGGTGCAGACCGACATCAAACGCGTTCTCGCCTATTCCACCATGAGCCAGATTGGCTACATGTTCCTGGCGCTTGGTGTTCAGGCGTGGGATGCGGCGATTTTCCATCTGATGACGCACGCCTTCTTTAAAGCACTGCTGTTCCTGGCATCCGGCTCGGTTATCCTTGCCTGCCACCACGAACAGAACATCTTCAAGATGGGCGGCCTGCGTAAGTCTATTCCGCTGGTGTATCTCTGCTTCCTGGTCGGTGGCGCAGCGCTGTCGGCTCTGCCGCTGATTACCGCGGGCTTCTTCAGTAAGGATGAGATTCTTGCCGGTGCTATGGCGAACGGTCATATCAATCTGATGGTTGCAGGTCTGGTCGGCGCGTTTATGACCTCTCTGTACACCTTCCGTATGATTTTCATCGTGTTCCACGGGAAAGAACAAATTCACGCTCACGCAGGGAAGGGGATTACCCACCACCTGCCGCTGATTGTACTTATGATCCTGTCCACCTTCGTTGGTGCGTTGATTGTGCCTCCGCTGCATGGCGTGCTCCCGGCAACAACTGAGCTTGAGCATGGTCGCGTGATGACGCTGGAAATTACCTCCGGCATCGTAGCGATTGCGGGCATCCTGATTGCAGCCTGGCTGTGGTTGGGTAAACGTACTCTGGTGACCTCAATTGCCAACAGTGCGCCGGGTCGCCTGCTGGGAACCTGGTGGTATAACGCCTGGGGCTTTGACTGGCTGTATGACAAAGTATTCGTCAAGCCGTTCCTGGGCATAGCCTGGTTGCTGAAACGCGATCCAATGAACTCGATGATGAACATTCCGGCGATCCTGTCTCGCTTCGCAGGTAAAGGCCTGCTGTTGAGCGAAAATGGCTATTTGCGCTGGTATGTTGCATCCATGAGCATTGGCGCGGTTGTCGTGCTGGCACTGTTGATGGTACTGCGTTGAGTTTGAGGATTGCGGTTGTTTTGCCCGGTGGCGTTAAAACCGCAATCCGAAGTGAATTTTCTGTCGTGAGAATTCGTTGAAAATCAGGTCCTGTTGGGACTTTAACAAGGAATAAAGATCGCCATGTTACTACCCTGGCTAATATTAATTCCCTTTATCGGTGGCTTCCTGTGCTGGCAGACCGAACGCTTTGGCGTGAAGGTGCCGCGCTGGATCGCGCTGGTTACCATGGGATTGACGCTGGCGCTTGGCCTGCAACTGTGGTTGCAGGGCGGCTATTCACTGACGCAATCTGCTGGCATTCCGCAGTGGCAGTCTGAGTTCGTCGTGCCGTGGATCCCGCGCTTTGGCATCTCTATTCATCTGGCTATCGACGGTCTGTCGCTGCTGATGGTAGTGCTGACCGGTCTGCTCGGCGTTCTGGCGGTACTGTGTTCCTGGAATGAAATCGAAAAATACCAGGGCTTCTTCCACCTGAACCTGATGTGGATCCTCGGCGGCGTAATTGGCGTGTTCCTTGCCATCGACATGTTCCTGTTCTTCTTCTTCTGGGAAATGATGCTGGTGCCGATGTACTTCCTGATCGCGCTGTGGGGGCATAAAGCTTCTGACGGTAAAACGCGTATCACGGCGGCCACTAAGTTCTTCATCTATACCCAGGCGAGTGGCCTGGTCATGTTGATCGCCATCCTGGCTCTGGTATTTGTGCACTACAAAGCAACCGGTGTCTGGACCTTCAACTATGAAGAGTTGCTGAATACCCCGATGTCCCACGGCGTGGAATATCTGCTGATGCTGGGCTTCTTCATCGCCTTCGCGGTGAAAATGCCGGTGGTTCCGCTGCACGGCTGGTTGCCGGACGCGCACTCCCAGGCACCGACCGCAGGTTCCGTTGACCTGGCGGGGATTTTGCTGAAAACCGCGGCATACGGTCTGCTGCGTTTCTCCCTGCCGCTGTTCCCGAATGCGTCGGCGGAGTTCGCACCTATCGCCATGTGGCTGGGCGTTATCGGTATTTTCTACGGCGCGTGGATGGCCTTTAATCAGTACGACATCAAACGTCTGATTGCCTACACCTCTGTATCGCACATGGGCTTCGTGCTGATTGCTATCTACACCGGCAGCCAACTGGCTTACCAGGGCGCGGTGATCCAGATGATCGCTCACGGCCTGTCCGCAGCCGGTCTGTTCATTCTGTGTGGTCAGTTGTACGAACGTCTGCATACGCGTGATATGCGTATGATGGGCGGTCTGTGGGGCAAAATGAAATGGCTGCCAGCGCTGTCGATGTTCTTCGCGGTATGTACGCTGGGTATGCCAGGCACCGGTAACTTCGTTGGCGAATTCATGATTCTGTTCGGCAGTTACCAGGTGGTTCCGGTCATTACGGTGATCTCGACCTTTGGTCTGGTATTTGCCTCTGTTTACTCGCTGGCGATGCTGCATCGCGCTTACTTCGGTAAGGCGAAAAGCCAGATTGCCAGTGTTGAACTGCCAGGGATGTCGCTGCGTGAGCTGTTTATCATCCTGTTGCTGGTCGTGCTTCTGGTACTGCTTGGCTTCTATCCGCAGCCGATTCTGGATACCTCGCATTCTGCGATGAGCAACATCCAGCAGTGGTTTGTTAATTCCGTTACTACTACAAGGCCGTAAATCGCCATGACAATAACTCCACAACACCTGATTGCGCTGCTACCGCTGCTGATCGTCGGCTTGACGGTGGTGGTTGTGATGCTCTCCATTGCGTGGCGACGCAATCACTTCCTCAATGCCACGCTGTCGGTCATTGGACTTAACGCCGCGCTGGTTTCGCTCTGGTTTGTTGGCCAGGCGGGCGCAATGGATGTCACCCCGCTGATGCGGGTTGACGGTTTCGCTATGCTCTACACCGGGCTGGTGCTGCTGGCGAGCCTTGCCACCTGTACCTTTGCCTACCCGTGGCTGGAAGGCTATGACGATAACCGGGAAGAGTTCTACCTGCTGGTGTTGATCGCCGCGCTGGGTGGCATTCTGCTGGCGAACGCCAACCATCTGGCGGCGCTGTTCCTCGGTATCGAACTGATCTCTCTGCCGCTGTTTGGTCTGGTTGGCTATGCGTTCCGTCAGAAGCGTTCGCTGGAAGCCAGTATCAAATACACCATCCTGTCTGCCGCAGCCTCTTCATTCCTGCTGTTTGGTATGGCGTTGGTGTACGCGCAGTCAGGCAACCTGTCGTTTGTTGCGCTCGGTAAGAGTCTCGGCGATGGTATGCTGAACGAACCGCTGCTGTTGGCCGGTTTTGGTCTGATGATCGTTGGTCTGGGCTTTAAACTCTCGCTGGTGCCGTTCCATCTGTGGACGCCAGACGTATACCAGGGCGCTCCTGCTCCAGTATCCACCTTCCTGGCGACGGCGAGCAAAATCGCTATCTTCGGCGTGGTAATGCGTTTGTTCCTGTACGCGCCGGTGGGTGACAGCGAAGCGGTACGTATCGTGCTGGGTGTCATCGCCTTTGCTTCCATTATCTTCGGTAACCTGATGGCGCTGAGCCAGACCAACATCAAACGTCTGCTGGGTTATTCTTCTATCTCTCACCTCGGTTATCTGCTGGTGGCGCTGATTGCTCTGCAAAGCGGTGAGATGTCGATGGAAGCGGTCGGCGTTTACCTGGCTGGTTATCTGTTCAGCAGCCTGGGTGCGTTTGGTGTGGTCAGCCTGATGTCCAGCCCGTACCGCGGCCCGGATGCCGATTCTCTGTTCTCTTACCGTGGGTTGTTCTGGCATCGTCCGATCCTTGCGGCAGTGATGACGGTGATGATGTTGTCTCTGGCGGGGATCCCGATGACGCTGGGCTTTATCGGTAAATTCTACGTACTGGCAGTTGGTGTGCAGGCCAACCTGTGGTGGTTGGTTGCCGCAGTAGTCGTCGGGTCCGCGATTGGTTTGTACTACTACCTGCGCGTTGCCGTGAGCCTGTACCTGAGCGCACCGCAGCAGCTTAACCGTGATGCACCGTCTAACTGGCAGTACAGCGCTGGTGGTATCGTGGTACTGATCTCTGCTCTGCTGGTTCTGATCCTCGGTGTCTACCCGCAACCGTTGATCAGCATCGTGCAGTTGGCAGCACCGCTGATGTAAGCGACAAGTTGAAACGAAAAAACCCGCCGAGGCGGGTTTTTTTATGCAGCAAATATCAGGCTGAAAGCTGACGACTTACCAGCGGTCCGCTGACGTCTTTCGCCGCGCGCTCCATCACTTCCTGAATCACAGAAGACAGCTCGTTAATCTCAAATTTTGCCACGTAGCCATCTGCCTTTACTCTGCGAACGTGATCTTCATTTGCACTACCGGAGAGTGAAGAGTGGATCACTACCGGGATCTTTTTCAGACGCTCATCGGTTTTAATCTTGCGGGTGAGTGTAAAACCGTCCATCTCCGGCATTTCCAGATCGGTGAGCACCAGGGCGATTTTCTCGCTGATGGGTTTACCTTCCGCCAGGGCCTCCTGAGACAGTTGCTGTATTTTTTCCCACGCGTCTTTGCCCGTCACATGCATCAGATGGGGGATTTCCATGGCATTAAGCCCTTTCTCCAGCATCGCGCGGGCGACTTTTGAGTCTTCTGCAACAATCGCTACCGCACCCGGTGTGATATTGAACTTACTGGTTTTAAGATTGGTGGCACGCAGATCGTGATTTGACGGCACGATGTCATACAGGATTTGTTCAACGTCGAGTACCAGCGCCAGGTTGTTGGTCTCTTTATTGTCGTCCAGACAGGCGATACTGGTGATATAGCGACCGTTAACAGCTTTCTCCGCAGTATGCACCTGCTGCCAGTCCAGGCGCATAATGTTTTCCACGGATTCCACCGCAAATGCCTGTACGCTGCGGGCGTATTCAGTAATCAACAGGATATTAAGACCGGTTTCTGGTTTACATCCGGCAACGGCTGGCAGGTCAATTACCGGGATCACCTGATCACGGATATTCACCATACCTAACAGCGGGGCTTTCATGCCAGCCGGACGCGTAAACGTGGGCATCGGGACGATTTCACGCAGCTTGAATACGTTGATGCCAAACAGCTCCGATTTCTGCTCATCCAGTGATGTGCCCAGACGAAACAGCAACAGTTCAAAGCGGTTAGACAGGGTTAGGTTTGTCCTGTCGTCGATGTCTTTTTGAAAATTGTTCATCCTGTCCTCAGTGTGAAAGCCAGCTTTTCTCTGTTATCGGCACTGAGGCGAAAAAATAGAGCACTAAACCGTGAAAATGGTGAAATCGTGAGCCAGTTCGGTCGCCGGAAACAGGGTCCTGCACTCTTCGAGCAAACGCTGGCAGCCTTTTTCATCGTAGCGTGAGCTGACGTGGGTTATTATCAAACGGCTCACTCCGGCCTCCAGAGCCAACTGAGCGGCTTGTCGGGTAGAGCTGTGCCCACGGCTGTTGGCTTTTTCCTCCATCGACGAATCCAGCGTGGTTTCATGAATCATGACATCCACACCTTTTGCCAGCTCGATGGCGTTAGCACACGGTGCGGTATCGCCGAAAATAGCAACAGATTTGCCCGGTATTGCCGGCGCGAGAAAATCTGCACCGTTAATCGAGCGGCCATCTTCCAGCACGATGCTCTTTCCGGCTTTCAGTTCCTGAAACCAGGGACCCGGTTTCACACCCGCAGCCTTTAGTGCTTTAGCGTCAAGCGCGCCGGGTTTGTCATGTTCTTCGACCCGATAGCCGTAACACTCCACAGGGTGTTCCAGTGCGAACGCAGTAACTTTCCGCAAGCCATCATCCAGAATTTCACCCGCGGTAACTTCCACAATCTCCAGCGGATAATCGGTCCAGGAGCCGCTAAGGCGTAATGCGGTCTCGGTAAACTCCCGTAATCCTTTCGGACCGTAGAGTGTCAGTGGCTGAACGTTTCCGGCCATCGAACGGCTACACAATAGCCCGGGTAAGCCAAAGAGGTGATCGCCATGCAGATGGCTGATAAAAATTCGCTCGAGCTTTCCCGGATTAAACGGTGTACTAAGCATCTGGTGCTGCGTCCCTTCGCCGCAATCGAAAAGCCATAGCCCCGCCTGCGTGGGATGTTGCAGATTCAGTAGTATTGCCGTTACATTGCGTGAGCGAGTGGGAACACCCGCAGACGTGCCTAAAAATAGTAATTCCATCTTTTGCGTTACACTTTTCGCCATCATTGAGGCAGGGTGTTCAGGTTATCACAACAAAGGGGCAGACAATGATTCACTGGCAAGATCTCCACCATACAGAACTGAACGTCCAGCAACTGTATGCCATTCTTCAGCTTCGCTGCGCGGTGTTTGTCGTTGAGCAACAGTGTCCGTATCAGGATGTGGACGGCGATGATCTGGTGGGTGAAAACCGTCACATTCTGGGGTGGTATAACGGTCAACTGGTAGCGTATGCGAGGATTCTGAAAAGTGACGAGGATCTGGAGCCGGTAGTGATTGGTCGAGTGATCGTAAGCGAAGCGTTACGTGGTGAAAAACTGGGTCAACAGCTGATGGCGCAGACGTTGGCATCGTGCTCGCAGCACTGGCCGCACAAGGCGTTATATCTCGGCGCACAGGCACATCTGCAATCCTTTTACGCACGCTTTGGTTTTATGCCGGTAACGGATATCTATGACGAAGATGGTATCCCACACATAGGCATGGCGCGTGAGGCGTAAATAGCCACTGTTGTCTATAGTTAGTGGATACGTAAATAGAAAGGGAGAATATAATGTCTTTTCGTTCTGATGAATCACGTATTGACGACGACCTGGAACTACTCAGTGAAACGCTGGAAGAAGTGCTGCGTTCATCGGGTGATCCTGCTGACCAGAAGTATCTTGAGTTAAAAGCGCGCGCTGAGCAGGCGCTGGAGGATGTGAGAAATCGCGTAAGCCATGCCTCTGACAGCTATTATTATCGCGCGAAGCAGGCAGTTTGCCGGGCTGATGACTATGTACATGAAAAGCCCTGGCGTGGGATTGGCGTCGGCGCAACGGTCGGTTTAGTGATGGGTTTATTGTTGGCACGGCGATAAATTCAGCACCCTCTTCGCAATAGTAAGTACTCCCTAAACGGGGGTACTGCTTTTTCTGTTCAGTACCCCGTATAATGAGAGGTTTTTAACAGGGAGAGGTCCGCGTGCATTCAATCACTACTGCGCTGGAAAGTCTGATGCGCCATTTGTCGCAAGAGATACCAGCAGCACCTGGAATTCGTATTTACGATATACCTTTCCCGCTGAACGATGCATTTGACGCTTTAGGATGGCTGGCCAGCCAACCCGTCTGGCCGCAGTTTTACTGGCAGCAGCGTAACGGTGATGAAGAAGCTGCTGTGCTGGGAGCTACCGCCACATTCTCTTCTCTCGAATCTGCCCAGCAGTTTTTACGCCAGCATGAAGATAATCCAGAACTACGGATCTGGGGATTGAATGCGTTCGAGCCTCAACGCGGTAATCTACTGTTACCCCGTCTGGAGTGGCGACGCTGCGCAGGAATGGCGACTTTACGGTTACATCTTTATAGTGATGTTTCTCTGCGCGAAGATGCTGCGCGTGCTGGCGCATTTCTCTCAGCACTTGCCAGTGTTAAGCCACTTCCCACATTGCGCCTGAATTTGACCGGTGAACAGCACTGGCCTGATAAAGCTGGCTGGACACGCCTGATTGAACTTGCCACGCAAACCATCGCCAGAGAAGATCTCGATAAAGTGGTGCTGGCGAGGGCCACCGATTTACAGTTCTCTCATCCGGTGCATGCCGCAGCGGTAATGGCTTCAAGCCGTCGTTTAAACCTCAACTGCTACCATTTCTTTATGGCATTCTCCGCCGAATGCGCTTTTCTTGGTTCGTCTCCCGAACGCCTGTGGCGGCGGCGTGACACCGCTTTGCGCACCGAAGCGCTGGCCGGAACTGTCGCTAATCATCCTGACGATCACCGGGCCTGGCAGCTTGGCGAATGGCTAATGAAAGATGATAAAAACCAGCGTGAGAATATGCTGGTGGTGGAAGATATCTGCCAGCGGTTACAGAACTGCACGCAAACGCTCGACGTGCTTCCCCCGCAGGTGCTTAGATTACGCAAAGTGCAGCATTTGCGGCGTTGTATCTGGACGGCATTGAATCAGCCAGATGACGCGCTTTGCCTGATGCAGCTACAGCCGACGGCCGCCGTGGCAGGTATTCCGCGCGAGCTGGCGCGCGAGTTTATCCAGCATCATGAACCTTTTGAACGCGAATGGTATGCCGGATCTGCGGGATATCTCTCTCTGAGCCAAAGCGAGTTTTGCGTATCGTTACGTTCTGCGAAAATTAACGCAAACGTGGTACGCCTGTATGCCGGGGCGGGGATCGTGCGTGGCTCAGATCCAGAGCAGGAATGGCAGGAAATAGACAATAAAGCGGCAGGGTTACGTACTTTATTACAGATGGAAGGATAATGATTTCGTGTATATTCCCGACTCATATCAAAAATCCATTTATTCGATTCTTTATACTGTGTCGCAATATTGATACCGGACAATCTCATGTCAGTAAGCGCATTTAACCGACGCTGGGCGGCGGTCATTCTGGAAGCACTCACTCGCCACGGCGTCAGGCATGTTTGCATTGCGCCTGGCTCACGTTCGACGCCGTTGACTCTGGCTGCAGCGGAAAACTCTGCTTTTATACACCATACGCATTTTGACGAGCGTGGGCTTGGGCATCTGGCTTTAGGGCTGGCAAAGGTCAGCAGACAACCTGTTGCAGTGATTGTGACCTCCGGCACGGCAGTGGCGAATTTGTATCCGGCGCTGATCGAAGCGGGTCTGACCGGTGAAAAACTGATTTTACTTACGGCGGACAGGCCGCCAGAACTGATTGATTGCGGGGCGAATCAGGCGATTCGCCAGGCGGGTATGTTTGCCTCACATCCATCGCAAACGCTCTCTTTACCACGTCCAACGCAGGATATTCCGGCAAGCTGGCTGGTTTCCACCATTGATAACGCATTAGCCTCACTGCATAGCGGCGCAGTACACATAAATTGCCCGTTTGCAGAACCGCTGTATGGCGATATGGACGAAACTGGCGTTGAGTGGCAACAGCGCCTTGGTGACTGGTGGCAGGATGACAAACCGTGGCTGAGCGAATCACGTCGGCTGGAAAGTGATAAGCAGCGTGACTGGTTTTTCTGGCGACAAAAACGTGGCGTGGTGATTGCCGGTCGCATGAGTGCGGAAGAGGGCAAGAAAGTTGCACTCTGGGCGCAGACGTTAGGCTGGCCGCTGATTGGCGATGTATTGTCGCAAACCGGGCAACCGTTGCCATGTGCCGATCTGTGGCTGGGTAATGCAAAAGCGGTGGCTGAGTTACAGCAGGCGCAGATTGTGGTGCAGCTCGGCAGTAGCCTGACCGGGAAACGTCTGCTGCAGTGGCAGGCCAGTTGCGATCCGCAGGAATACTGGATTGTCGATAATATCGAAGGACGTCTGGATCCGGCTCATCATCGTGGACGCCGGTTAGTCGCGAAGATAAATGACTGGCTGGAACTGCATCCGGCTGAGAAGCGTCAGCCCTGGTGCGTGGAGATTCCACGTCTCGCAGAACAATCCTGGCAAGCGGTGGTGGCACGTCGTGATACCTTCGGAGAAGCACAACTGGCGCACCGCATTCGGGATTATCTACCTGAACAGGGACAGCTGTTTGTGGGTAATAGTCTGGTGGTGCGTCTGATAGACGCACTGTCGCAGCTTCCTGTCGGTTATCCGGTTTACAGCAATCGTGGGGCGAGCGGTATCGACGGTTTGTTGTCTACAGCCGCGGGCGTACAACGCGCCAGCGCGAAATCGACGCTGGCTATTGTCGGCGATTTATCCGCGCTGTATGACCTGAATGCACTGGCGTTATTACGCAAGGTCTCTGCTCCGTTCGTATTGATTGTGGTGAATAATAACGGCGGTCAGATTTTCTCACTACTGCCAACGCCACAAAGCGAACGCGAACGCTTCTATCTGATGCCGCAGAACGTCCACTTTGATCACGCGGCAGCCATGTTCAACCTGAAATATCACCGACCGGAAAGCTGGGAGCAACTGGAAAGCGCGCTGGCGAATGCCTGGCGAACCCCTGCTGCAACGGTGATTGAGCTGGTAGTGAATGAAACTGACGGGGCGCAAACTCTGCAGCAACTGCTGGCACAGGTGAGCCATCTATGATCCTGCACGCGCAGGCGAATGAGGGCCAGGCGGGTTATCCCTGGCTGGTTTTCCTGCACGGATTCTCAGGTGATTGTCAGGAATGGCAAACGGTCGGCGAGACGTTTCAAAACTACTCGCGATTGTACATCGATCTGCCAGGACACGGCGGTTCTGCTGACATTCGCGTGAGGGGCTTTGATGACGTCAGTGAATTGCTGCGTAATACTTTATTTAGTTACAACATACTTAACTACTGGTTGGTGGGATATTCTCTTGGCGGCAGAGTCGCGATGATGGCGGCCTGCCAGGGGATGCCGGGGCTTTGCGGATTGGTTGTTGAAGGTGGACATCCTGGGCTACAACGCGAAGATGAGCGGATTCAGCGTCGTCTCTCAGATGGCCGCTGGGCCGCACGTTTTCGCCGGGAACCGTTGCGTGATGTGTTTAATGACTGGTATCAACAGCCAGTTTTCGCCTCGTTAAGCCCTGTACAACGACAGGCGCTCGTGGCGCTGCGCAGCCATAATAATGGTGTTACGTTGGCTGCAATGCTGGAGGCTACCTCGCTTGCCGTCCAACCTGATTTACGTGCGCAACTCACTACGCGCACATTTCCGTTTTATTATTTATGTGGTGAACGTGACGATAAATTCCGCGCTTTGGCGACGGAAATGTCTGTACCGAACCATGTGATTCGTAACGCCGGACACAACGCGCATCGGGATAATCCCGCAGGCGTGGTGGACTGTCTGGCTCAGATTCTGCGTCGCTGACTAAAGGACATTTTATGATCTATCCTGATGAAACAATGCTTTACGCACCGGTAGAATGGCTCGATTGCTCTGAAGGCTACACCGACATTCGCTACGAAAAATCCACCGACGGTATCGCAAAAATCACCATTAATCGTCCGCAGGTACGCAACGCATTTCGCCCTGTTACCGTTAAAGAGATGATTCAGGCGCTGGCGGATGCACGTTATGACGATAACATTGGCGTGATTATCCTGACGGGTGCTGGCGACAAAGCGTTCTGCGCGGGCGGCGATCAGAAAGTGCGCGGTGACTACGGCGGATACCAGGATGACTCCGGAGTGCATCACCTGAACGTGCTGGACTTCCAGCGTCAGATTCGTACCTGTCCGAAGCCTGTTGTGGCGATGGTTGCGGGTTATTCCATTGGCGGTGGTCACGTGCTGCACATGATGTGTGACCTGACTATTGCAGCAGAAAACGCCATCTTCGGTCAGACTGGACCAAAAGTCGGTTCATTCGACGGTGGTTGGGGTGCCTCTTACATGGCGCGCATTGTCGGCCAGAAAAAAGCGCGTGAAATCTGGTTCCTGTGCCGTCAGTACGATGCAAAACAGGCGCTGGATATGGGCCTGGTCAATACCGTGGTTCCGCTGGCGGATCTGGAAAAAGAGACCGTACGCTGGTGTCGCGAAATGCTGCAAAACAGCCCGATGGCGCTGCGTTGCCTGAAAGCTGCGCTGAACGCTGATTGTGATGGTCAGGCGGGTCTGCAGGAACTGGCTGGTAACGCCACCATGCTGTTCTACATGACGGAAGAAGGACAGGAAGGCCGTAACGCCTTTAACCAGAAACGTCAGCCTGACTTCAGCAAATTCAAACGGAATCCGTAATGCGTAGCGCGCAGGTATACCGCTGGCAGATCCCCATGGACGCGGGGGTGATTCTGCGCGACAGGCGGTTAAAAACGCGTGACGGGCTGTACGTTTGTCTTCGTGACGGCGAGCACGAAGGGTGGGGAGAGATCTCCCCACTGCCGGGCTTCAGCCAGGAAACCTGGGAAGAGGCGCAAACTGCGCTGCTGAGCTGGGTAAACGGCTGGTTACAGGGGGATTCAACCTTACCGTCGATGCCTTCGGTGGCCTTTGGTGCAAGTTGTGCGCTGGCTGAACTTGAGGGGGCATTGCCTGATGCGGCGGACTATCGCGCTGCGCCGTTGTGTACGGGCGATCCTGACGATCTGGTTTTGCAGCTGGCAGACATGCCGGGCGAGAAGGTCGCGAAGGTGAAAGTCGGTCTGTATGAAGCGGTACGCGATGGCATGGTCGTCAACCTGTTGCTTGAGGCGATCCCCACGTTACATCTGCGTCTTGATGCTAACCGTGCCTGGACGCCGCTTAAAGCGCAGCAGTTCGCGAAATATGTTAATCCGGAGTATCGCGCGCGCATTGCTTTTCTCGAAGAGCCGTGTAAAACCCGCGACGATTCGCGCGCGTTTGCTCGCGAAACCGGGATTAGCATCGCCTGGGATGAAAGCCTGCGTGAAGCAGACTTTACCTTTATAGCTGAAGAGGGTGTGAGTGCGGTCGTCATCAAACCAACGCTCACCGGCAGTCTGGATAAGGTTCGCGAACAGGTTGAGGCGGCGCACGCGCTGGGGCTTACTGCAGTAATCAGTTCGTCTATTGAGTCGAGTCTGGGGTTAACCCAGCTGGCGCGGATTGCCGCCTGGCTGACGCCACAGACCATTCCTGGTCTGGATACGCTTAGTCTGATGCAATGCCAGCAGGTACGCAGCTGGCCGGGCAGCATGTTGCCGTGTGTCGACGTTGATTCTTTGGAACGGTTGTTATGATCTTCCCTGACTGGCCGTGGCGTCACTGGCGGCAGGTTCGGGGAGATGCGCCAGCCTTACGCCTCAATGATGAGGTGCTAAGCTGGCGAGATCTCTGCACCCGGGTAGACGCTCTGGCTACAGGGTTTGCCGCTCAGGGCGTGGAAGAGGGCGATGGCGTACTGTTGCGAGCCTGGAATCATCCCCGGTCTCTGATGGCCTGGCTGGCATTGTTGCAGTGCGGAGCCCGGGTTTTACCTGTGAATCCACAACTGCCTCGGTCATTGCTGGAGACATTGGTACCTGATTTAACGCTGCATTTTGCGCTGAATCTGGAAGGCGACGATACATTTTCAGCGCTGACGCCACTGCGAATGCGCGAACAGTCTGGCGAGTATGCTGTCGCCTGGCTGCCCCAGCGTTTGAGCTCGATGACGTTAACCTCCGGTTCAACCGGATTACCTAAGGCGGCCGTCCATACCTGCGAGGCTCATCTGGCTAGCGCACAGGGCGTGCTGTCGCTTATCCCGTTTGGTACAAAAGATGACTGGCTGCTCTCACTGCCGTTATTTCATGTATCTGGTCAGGGTATTCTGTGGCGCTGGCTGTTTGCGGGCGCGCGAATAACCGTGCGTGACAAGCAGCCGCTGGAACAGATGTTGATTGGCTGTTCCCATGCCTCGCTCGTGCCCACACAACTCTGGCGTTTGCTGGTGAATAAAACACCGGTAACGCTGAAAGCCGTATTGCTGGGAGGTGCGGCAATACCCGTTGAACTGACTGAACAGGCGCGCGAGCACGGGATTCGTTGTTGGTGCGGTTACGGGCTGACGGAATTTGCCTCTACGGTTTGCGCAAAAGAAGCGGATGGTCTGGGCGATGTAGGCTCCGCTTTGCCGGGCAGAGAAGTCAGAATTGTTAATGATGAAGTCTGGCTGCGAGCCGCCAGTATGGCCCAAGGGTACTGGCGTAACGGGAAAATTAACCCACTGGTTAATGCTGAAGGCTGGTTTGCCACCCGCGACCGTGGGGTATTAAATGACGGTAAGTTAACCATTGTCGGCCGCCTGGATAATCTGTTCTTTAGCGGTGGGGAAGGTATCCAGCCGGAAGAGGTGGAGCGCGTGATTACGTCGCATCCGCAGGTTCTGCAAGCCTTTATTGTTCCGGTAGAAGACAGAGAGTTTGGGCATCGCCCGGTAGCAGTCGTTGAATATGACGCTGACGCTGGAAAAATTGACCTTGCCGAATGGGTTAACGATAAGTTGGCGCGTTTTCAGCAGCCGGTGCGTTGGCTGACATTACCGCCAGAGCTGAAAACCGGTGGTATTAAAGTTTCTCGCCGTGCGTTGCTTGACTGGGTTCGTGCCAACGATAAAGATTAAGGCCGCATTCATTTTACATCTCATTTTGCCATTCCATACCCATTGTTGTTTTGTTTATCTGCTAAAGCGTAACTTGTTATGATATTTATTAACAAACAGGTGCGCTATGGAATGGCATGTGAAGAAGTCTTGCTGTCTCAAAAAGACAGGGAAAATTTATATCGTAATTTGCGATAGCGGCGGCTCACTGAAGATGCTGGCTGAGGCGCAAACCTCTGAGCGGGTTAATGTCGGCGATCTTCTTTCACCGCTGAAAGATGCTTTGTATTGTATTAATCGTGATACATCACGGGTGATTAAAATAATAGATGCCAGACAATACCACTGTGACGACTGGCAGCGTCTGTTGCATCTGTCTGAGGGCAAATAACCTCAGGAAGCCTGTCCGGGAGAAGGCAGAAAAATCATCATTAGCCCTGCCATGATGCACAACACTCCAGCAAACGCCTTCAATGAGAAAGTCCCCTGCCAGCCGGGTAAAATCATTGATGCTACCCATACCAGCACATAGCTGAGGCTGAGCAGGGCATATGCTTTGCTCAGAGCCAGCTGGTGCAGGGCTTTATGCCAGCAGATAACTGACAGTAAATACCCCAACAGACCGGCATACAGGGCTAGCGCCCCGATGCTGGTGGACAATAAAGCGGATATAAACGCCTGCGGATATTGTATCGGCGGCAGACTATCCATCGCATAACCCAGACTTAGTTGAGCGGCAGAAGTAATGAAAACGCTGCACAAACCCCAAAATATGCCCATTACACTGCGCTCCCAAGAATAAAGATGCCGGTGATGAGCAGCCCAACCCCCAGCCAGTGACGCCTTGTGACAGGTTCGCGCCAGATTTTCCATGCAGCCAGTGTGACCCATACAAAGTTGAGACTCAGCATCGGATAGGCGATGCCGACGGGAATGTTCTGCAATACTGCCATCCAGAGCAGCATAGCCAGACCCAGACAGGCCAGAGCCAGGACAACCCACCGCGTAATATGACGTTTTCGCGCGTGGACGGGTACCGGGCGAGTGGCCTGCTTCTGGCATAGTTGTCCGCAAACGCTGAGCAGGCTGGCAAGAACCAGGATTATCCAGATCATTTTGGTCGATACTGAATCAAAACCAGGCGTCCCTGATTATCGATATAGTCAGCAGGCGGAATGGCAAGTTGATTAATATCTTCACCTTTCGAAATTGACAACACGAGGGTAATGTTTCCTTCCTGACGATGTTGTGCTAACCAGTTTGCAAAGTCATCCCGGCTGACAAAGCGGCCTCTGGCATCCGGGTAGTTGAGTCCGTATTTTAACTCGCCCGCTTGTCCGTACATGATGATGTCGTCGCGTTTCAGACTCCAGGCCAGGCCCGCAGCGACGCCTACGTTATCGGAGAGAATATAACGACTCGACTCCAGCGACTCTTTGGTCATCTCAACAAAAAACTGAGGCTGCTTAGATTCCATGACCCGATCGGGTATTGAAAAGCCAAACAACAGCGCCAGTCCCAGTGGACAAAGCGCTGCGAATTTCCAGTTTTTCTCGGTACTGTTCAGCGTATACCAGCCAAAAAAAGTCCAGCTAATAAAAATGCCCCACACACAAAAAACCTTATAGGTTTCAATATGCGTCCAGACAGGCGACTTTAACGGCCCCAACGTGGACGCGATAAAAGTTGCGACAATGCCGAGCACGCCAAACAGGATGTTAATCCAGCCATTAACACGTAAGGCAATGGAACCCTTTTGTGCTGCCTGCAGGCCGAAACGCGCAGTGAGGATCGCAAGCGGTGCGAAGCAGGAAAGAATATAGGTCGGCAATTTTCCTTTGGCGATACTGAAAAACAGTATCGGCATGATTATCCAGCTCAGCAGGTACAAGGCACTGCGCGGAAAATCACGTTCACGCCAGCCCGTACGCAGTGCACCAGGCAGCAGACCAAGCCAGGGCAGGCAGCCTGCGATAAACACAGGCAGGTAATACCAGAACGGCGCTTTATGCTGGGCATCCGCCTGCGCAAACCGTTGAATATGTTCGACCCAGAAAAAGTAATGCCAGAAGTCAGGTTCGCGTTGTGCAATGGCCATCGCCCACGGTAGAACAATCGCTATACAGCCTAAAATTGCCAGCCAGCCGTAGATAAAAAACGTTTTCCAGCGTTTTTGCACCCAGACCCATGGCAGTACGCTGAGCACCGGGACGGCCAGCGCGAGAAAACCTTTGGTCATTACTCCCATACCGCAGGTTAACCCTAGCAGTAAAAAAGCGATGATTTTGCGTTTTTTACTGGTGGCCTGCATGCCTTCCCAAAAACAGAACATGCCCGCCATGAGCCAGAGTGCGATGATAGGATCAAGAACCGCGTAGGTTCCGATGCTGTAAACGGAGAAAAACGTTAAGAAAATGACTGAAGAGAGTAAGGCTGTGCGTTTATCCTGCCATAACCGCATTGCAAATCCGGCTACCAGCAGTGCGGTCAGCAGTGTAGCAAAAATTGCACCTGCCCTGACGCCAAAGTTGGTGGCACCAAAGAGCCATTGCCCGATGCTGTTTAGCCAGTATCCGGCAATGGGTTTTTCAAAATAGCGTAGCCCTAAAAAGTGCGGGACTATCCAGTCGCCCGCGTTCAGCATTTCCCGACTGATTTCAGCATAGCGCGTCTCGTCAGGCTGCCAGAGCATGCGGCTATTGATGGGTAAAACGTAATACAGCGCAATAAAGGCGATAAATGCCATTATGTTGCGTATGGATCTCATCATGTCGCGCTCACTGGTTGCTGGCAGCCGAGCCATCCCTCTCTGCCGGGTATTTTGCCACGTATGATTTGTCCTGATGGCAACGTGTTAATGTCGTCCGGCAGCAGATCGCCAAGTGGACAAAACGTAATCCCCGCATCAATTGCGCGAATCAGTAGAGTGTTAAAATCCTGATGAAATGCGATACCTTCGACTTCCGCATGAATTGTGTACACAGATATTCCTCTGTTCATCAGCATGTGGGAGAGGATCCAGGAATTGAAATCGACAGCTTGCACTTCCCCGCCAACCACTTCATCCCATGTCGGTAAGGTAACGGGAATTTGCGGCGTGCCTGTTTTGCCTGTCTCAAGCACCGGGCGGAATAACGATGTTCCCCGACAGTCGCTGTTATAACGCAGCTTGAACGCTTCTTTTGCGTGGACAACGCGTGCATCGGCACGCCAGCCGGCAACGGCAGAACAGGTGACAGGCTGTCCGGTAATGGCTTCGAGAGCGGTGATACCCTGGGAAATATCATCGATCAGCTGTTTGTCATTCCAGTTCCCGCTGCGAGCCTGCCAGGCGTGGTGATCCCAGGCATGTAACCCGGTTTCGTGAACCAGAGCCGTTTGCTGAATAATTGCCGCATTGGCCTGGCCGATCTCTTTTCCAGGCCACGCGGTACCTGCCAGCAAAATATCCCATCCGTAGAGGGAGGCAGCGTTTGAGCGCAGCATCTTCCATAGAAACTGCGGCTTTACCATACGCCAGAGATGGCGTCCCATGTTGTCAGGCCCAACGCTGAAGAAAAAACTTGCCCGAACGTTATGTCGGTTCAATGTCTCCAGCAGGCGGGGTACGCCTTCGCGCGTCCCCCTGAAGGTATCGACATCAATACGCAAGCCTACCTGTTTCATGATCTCTGTTCCGTGATATCCACACTGCGCAAGAAGAAATCCAGGGTTTCTTCCACAGTCTCCAGCATTTCGATGGAGGGCTCCCAGTTCAGGCAGCGCTTGGCATTGCGAATATTGGGTTTCCGGTGTTCAACGTCCTGATAACCTTTACCATAGTAGCTGCTGCTTTCGACGTCACGAAAACCGGCAAATGGTGGAAAGTGTTGGCGCAACGGATGTCTTTCGAAGCAGGCCAGCAGCATTTCCGCCAGTTCCTGAATACTGGCTTCATTATCCGGATTACCAATATTGATAATCTCGCCGTCGCAGCGTCCGCCGTCGTTTTCAATGATACGGAACAGAGCTTCGATACCATCGCGAATATCAGTAAAGCAGCGCTTCTGTTTACCGCCTTCAATCAGCTTAATCGGTGACCCTTCCACCAGATTCAGGATCAGCTGAGTAATGGCGCGTGAGCTACCGATACGTGCAGCGTTGAGGCTGTCCAGACGTGGTCCCATCCAGTTAAACGGACGGAACAGCGTGAAGCGTAATCCCTCTTTTTCGCCATACGCCCAAATGACGCGATCCAGAAGCTGTTTGGACACTGAGTAGATCCAGCGTGGTTTATTGACCGGGCCAACGGTAAGGTTTGAGCTGTCTTCATCAAAGACCTTATCGCTACACATCCCGTAAACTTCTGAGGTGGAGGGGAAAATGATGCGCTTTTGATATTTCACGCAGTAGCGAATGATCCTCAGGTTCTCTTCAAAATCAAGTTCAAAGACGCGCAGCGGATTACGGGTGTATTCAATCGGCGTGGCAATCGCCACCAGCGGCAGCACGACGTCGCATTTTTTCACATGATATTCAATCCATTCGGAATGAATACTGATATCGCCTTCCACAAAATGGAACCGCGGGTGTTGCAGAAAACGCCCAATCGCATCGCTACCAATATCGAGCCCATAGACTTCATAGTTATCTTCGCGCAGCAGGCGTTCTGTCAGATGATTACCAATGAAACCATTAACGCCGAGGATCAAAACACGAGTACGACGTTTGCGGGTGGAAAGCGGCTGGCTGTTCAGATGAGACCCCGCAACCAGACCCAGCACTTGCGCCAACTGCGATCCCTGCATAGTGATACCATCGCCAGCTTGCCCGGTGATGATTTCGAGCGCCCCATCAGCACAGGCAATCAGTAATGGTGACACTGAAAGCACGGTCCCTGGCTGGGCTGCAGCGCGATGAGCAGACAGTCGTGATGACCAGACAGTGAATTTTTGTGTTCCCACGTAGCTGAATGCGCCCGGCCAGGGATCGGATACGGCACGTACCATGTTATGTAACTGCGCTGCAGGTTTACGCCAGTCGAGGAAGCTGTCGTCCGGTGTCCGTCGACCAAAGCAGGTGGCTTCTGTTTCCCGCTGAGGGCGTTCCTGAAAGTCACCCGTTTTGATAGCCGGCAGCACCTGTTCGAGAACCTGCCGGGCAGTCTGGCACAGTTTATGATGCAGCGTTAAGGCTACGTCGTCGGGGGAAATGGCAACACGTTGTTGAGCAATAATAGCGCCCGCATCCGCGCGTTTTACCATGCGATGAAGCGTCACGCCCGTTTCTGTTTCTCCGTTGACCAAAACCCAGTTCAGCGGTGCGCGGCCACGATACTTGGGCAGCAGCGAGCCGTGCAGGTTAAAGGCACCCACAGGCGCAAGATTCAGAATGTCATCGCTCAGTAAATGACGATAGTAGAACGAGAAGATAACATCTGGCGCGAGCTGGCTAATTCGTTCAATCCATAGCGGATGATTGACCTCGTCAGGGGCGTAAACCGGTATGCCTGCGCTGGCCGCCAGCCGGGAAACCGAACCGAAAAATGCTTTCTCAGCAGGGTTATCGGCGTGGGTAAAAATAGCTGCGATTTCATAACCTGCATCCAACAAGGCTTGAATTCCCTGACATCCCATATCGTGATAAGCAAATACGACGGCTTTCATGCGTGGTGTTCCTCGGTTGAGTGCGTGGTTTGTGGACGAATAACGTGTTGAACAAAATAACGGGGGCGGGCACGGACATCGTTATAGATGCGACCGATATATTCGCCGAGTAATCCCATGCCTATAAACTGCGCGCCGATAAACGTGAACAGTACGGCAAACAGCATGAATACCCCTTCCGCAGCCCACTGTGGGCCTAGCGTCAGGCGAAGAATGACCAGCAGGACGGACAGAGTGAAACCCGTGGCGGCAATCACGCTGCCCAGCAGACTCAACATACGCAGTGGTGTGGTTGTCAGGCAGGTCACCAGGTCATACATCAGGTTAATCAGGCGCATGAAGCTGTACTTAGAATCGCCAAATTCACGTTCCGCGTGGTGCACCGGGATTTCCGTCGCACGCCGGGCAAAAATGTTGGCCAGAATCGGAATGAAGGTGCTGCGTTCCTGGCAATGCAGCATGGCATCAACGATGTGACGGCGATAAGCACGCAGCATGCAGCCGTAATCTCCCATCGCTTTTCCGGTGGTTCGCTGAATCAGATGGTTGATCATCCGTGAGGCGGTCTTACGAAACACACTGTCTTGCCTGTTCTGGCGCACCGTTCCGACGACATCGAAACCTTCATCAGCTGTGGCAACCAGCCGGGAGATCTCCTCCGGAGGGTTTTGTAAATCGGCATCCAGCGTGATAATCAAGTCGCCGGTAACGTGGCTAAAACCGGCCATAATTGCCGAGTGCTGCCCGTAGTTTCGGTTGAGCAGAATAGAGACAATATGGCTGTTCTGCGCCTGAGAAGCCTCCATCATCAGTTGAGCGGAATTATCGCTGCTGCCGTCATCGATCAGCAGTATTTCGTATTCTTTTCCCAGCTTTTCGCAGGCGGCGCAGGTACGTTTAATTAACTCTGGCAGGCTTTCCTGTTCGTTAAACACGGGAATAACCACCGAGACTTTCTTAATCGGCGTGGCTTCAAACATGATTATTGTCCTGCTATCTGGCGAAGTGCTGTAATCACGCGCCGGGTATCATCGGCGGTCATGTCAGGGAATAACGGCAGCGAACAGATGCGCGCGCTATTCCATTCCGTATCAGGAAGCGAAAGGGTAGTGAAACGTTCGCGATAATATTTTTGCGTGTGTGCGGCGCGAAAATGCAGGCCGGTACCAATACCTCTGGCTTTAAGCGCTTCCATTAACGCATCTCTGCTTATACCGCAGCGTGCTTCATCGACACGAATAATAAACAGGTGCCAGGCGTGTACATGCGGCCACCGCGGCAGGTTCAGCGGCTGAAAAGGCGAATCAGCTAGCGCTTGCTGGTACTGTTGGGCAATTTCCGCACGGCGCGCGTTCAGTTGCGCCAGTTTGCCCAGTTGCGTCAGGGCGATAGCCGCATTGATGTCGGTGAGGTTGTATTTGTATCCCGGCGTGAGAACTTCTGCCTGCGGGGCTCGGCCGTAGGTTTGTCGGTCATACGCATCCACTCCCAGGCCGTGAAATTTCAGGCTGCGTAACCGTTGAGCCAGCTGTTTGTCGTCAGTAACAACCAGCCCGCCTTCCGCACAGGTAATATTTTTGATGGCGTGAAAGGAGAAGATTGCCGTGCCGCGAGCACCAACATGACGACCTTTATATAACGTTCCCACGGCATGGGCTGCGTCTTCTATCACCGTGATCCCATAGCGCTTGCCGATAGCGTAAATCGCGTCAAGATCGGCGGGAGCACCTGCGTAATGCACCGGTATAATAGCTTTGGTTCGTGGCGTAATAGCGGCTTCAATTTGCTCCGGTGTTACCATCAGCGTATCGCGGTCGACATCGATCATGACCGGCGTGGCTCCCAGCAGGACAATCATGTTGAGCGTAGAAACCCACGTCATTGAAGGCGTGATGACTTCATCGCCTTCACCCACACCCAACGCCATCAGCGTGACGTGCATACCTGCGGTGGCAGAGCAGACGGCAACGGCATGTTGGTTTCCCGTAAGCCGACAGAACGCCTCCTCCAGCTCATGGTTTTTAGGGCCGGTGGTTATCCATCCTGAATCCAGAACCGCCTTAACTGCGGTAAGTTCTTCAGTACCCATTGCCGGGCGAGAGAAGGGCAAAAAGTCAGACATCATTATTCCTTCAAGCCATTAAACGCAGTCGTAGGTTTATTTTTATGACAAACAAGCGCGCGTTAATTATTTCATCAGGCTACAAAGGTTAATGATCGAAGGTTAATTTATCCTTAAGGATTTAAGGTGGAGAAAAGAGAGCGATGCAGAAGAGATTAATGGTTATTTAATTGATATTAAACATTTTGTTTGCTCAGCCCCGAAGGGCTGGTGCATAAAGATATTAAGTCAGCGAGGTGATTCTAAGAAGCAGCGTTGTACTTACAGTAATCCTTTTAATGTTAATGTCTTTCGGGTGGCGATGTTTAAGTCGTAATGTCCAAGATCTTCTGGTTTTACCCAGGCGAAATCCTGAAACTCTTCATTAATGTTCACTTCGCGATTGGCAGAAATGCAGTCGAAGATCAGATAAATCATGTAAATCTCTTCCTGCCTGCCGTCAGCATACGTTTTGGTGCGGATATCATCGCTGAAGGTCCAGGGGGTGATATCGGTCAACACAAGCTGCTCGCCTAACTCTTCCCTTACTTCCCGTCGCAGGGCTTCTTCGATACGTTCGCCAGGTTCCACGCCACCGCCCGATAACGCCCACTGACCGGGAAAAACACCGCGATCGTTGGCCATTTTACACAGCAAATAACAGCCTTCATTTTGAATTAATGGGCAAACAATTGTCCTTTGACGCACGGTTATGTTCCTTAATGTACTGAGATGAGGCAAAAGAATACGGGAGCTGACGCGTTGGTTAAAGTGATTATTGTCAATTCCATCGTCACTTATTGAAACGGTTTCGGGTAGTATTTCGTTACAATATGTTATTAGATCGCTTTTTTAGCTCATTGATTCCTTTGCTGTTGGCAGTACAATCCTGCGGTTTTGGGGCACATTAATTACTTGCTTGCTGGAAAGGGTAAAAATGAAAAAAAGCGTACTGTTAGGACTTGCCGGAATGCTGTTTGTTTCCGCATCGGCTAATGCCATCAGCATCAATGGTCAGGCTGGTGAAGATTACACCAACATTGGCGTCGGCTTTGGCACCGAGTCAACCGGATTAGCGGTAAGCGGCAACTGGATGCACAACGATGACGATGGCGACGCGGCTGGTCTGGGTCTTGGTCTGAATATCCCGCTTGGACCGCTGTTGGCTACTGTTGGCGGCAAAGGTATTTACACCAATCCGAAGGATGGTGATGAAGGTTATGCGGCGGCTGTTGGTGGTGGTCTGCAGTGGCCGATTGGCGACAGCCTCCGTCTGTTTGGCGAATACTATTACTCTCCGGACTCGCTCTCCAGCGGTATCGACAGCTTTGAAGAAGCGAATGCCGGTGCGCGCCTGACGATTATGCGTCCACTGAGCATTGAAGCGGGTTATCGCTACCTGAATCTGGCCGGTAAAGATGGCAACCGTGATAACGCGATTGCTGACGGCCCGTACGTTGGGGTTAGCGCCAGCTTCTAATCTTCCTGGCGCGGCGTTCTGCTGCGCCTGTTTTACTCCTCTTCCTTCTCCATGTTCCCCCTGCATTGCGTTATAGTGTTTCTATTACAAAAGCAGGAGAACACAATGTTAAATGTGGAGATGCTATCCACCGGGGATGAAGTGTTGCACGGGCAGATCGTCGACACCAACGCTGCCTGGCTGGCCGATTTTTTCTTTAATCAGGGATTACCGTTAACGCGCCGTAACACGGTAGGCGACAATCTTGACGATTTGGTCGCTATCTTGCGTGAGCGTAGTGAACACGCCGATGTGTTGATCGTCAATGGCGGCTTAGGGCCAACCAGCGATGATTTGAGTGCACTGGCAGCGGCAACGGCAAAAGGTGAGGGACTGGTGCTGCATGAGCCATGGCTGGCCCAGATGGAGAGCTTTTTCCGCGAGCGCGGCCGCGTGATGGCACCGAGCAATCGCAAGCAGGCCGAGCTTCCTGCCAGCGCGGAGTTTATTAATAATCCGGTGGGCACTGCATGTGGCTTTGCCGTTAAGCTAAACCGCTGCCTGATGTTCTTTACGCCGGGCGTGCCGTCAGAATTTAAAGTCATGATCGAGCATGAGATCCTGCCGCGCTTGCGTGAGCGTTTCTCGCTCTCTCAGCCCCCTCTATGTCTGCGATTAACCACCTTTGGCCGCTCTGAAAGCGATCTGGCACAGAGCCTGGATTCTCTGTCACTACCGGCGGGAGTGACAATGGGGTATCGCTCATCCATGCCGATTATCGAGTTGAAACTCACCGGGCCGGATTCCCAACGTGAAGCGATGATGGCGCTGTGGCCGGAAGTTAAACGGGTCGCCGGACAGAACATGATTTTTGAGGGGACGGAAGGATTACCCGCGCAAATCGCCCGTAAGTTACAGGAACGCCAGTACAGCCTGACGTTGAGCGAACAGTTCACCGGTGGTCTGGTTGCTCTGCAACTTTCCCGTGCTAACGCCCCACTGCTGGCCAGCGAGGTGGTCCCCTCTCAGGAAGAAACGCTGGCGCAAACGGCGCACTGGATAACTGAACGACGCGGCAACCATTATGCTGAGCTGGCGTTGGCGGTATCGGGTTTCGAAAACGAACATATTAACTTTGCCCTGGCAACGCCCGATGGTACATATGCCTTGCGCGTGCGACTGAATGCGAATCGCTATAGCTTGCCGGTTCGTCAGGAAGTCTGCGCGATGATGGCGCTAAATATGCTGCGTCGCTGGCTAAACGGGCAGGATCTTGCCAGCGAACACGGCTGGATTGAAGTGGTTGAGTCGCTGACGATCTAGCCTGTAAATTGCCCGGTAGCGCTGCGCTTATCGGGCTTTAAGTGAACGTCTGCTTATGTGTGTGAGTAGACGTTCCCCCGCCATTCGGCAATTTCTCCTGCATTATTGTCCAACCTGTTGTACTCCCTGTGGAAAAATCCGTGCTGTGGTTCACATTTTTATACGTAATCTTTCCAGCCTGCTGGAAGAAAGGCGGGATTTGATGTGCTTCACAATTTTAACCCTGTTGACCGAACACACTGATTCCAGTATCTCAGACCGGAGTCCAGTATGTTGGAATCAAGCAAAGTCCCCGCGCTTACCAGAGCGATAGAAATTCTCAATCTTATTGCGCGTATCGGCCCGTGCAGCGCCGCAACGATTGTGGATACGTTGGGTATTCCGAAAAGCACCGCTTATTTGTTGTTAAACGAACTGAAGCGTCAGCGCTTTCTCAGTATTGATCATCAGGAGAACTACTGCCTGTGGACCAAACTGGTTGAACTCTCGGGGCATGCGTTGAGCAAAATGGATCTGCGTGAGCTGGCGCGTCCGCGCTTGACACAGCTTATGGATGAAACCGATCTGCTTTGTCATCTGGGGCTCATCGACCACGAAAGCGCGTATTACATTCTGAAAGTGGAATCCTCGTCCACCATCAGCGTGCGTTCTCATGAGGGAAAAAGTCTTTCTCTGTATCGCTCTGGCATCGGCAAATGTTTGCTGGCCTGGCAGCCTGCTGCAGTACGCAAAACCATTATTGACCAGTTGGTATGGGAGAAGGCGACGCCGACCACAATTGCTGATCCTCAGCAACTGAATGATGAACTGGAGCGCATTCGCCAGCGTGGATGGAGTTTTGATAATGGCGAGGATTACCCGGATGTTCGCTGTGTTGCCGCTCCCGTTTTTAATGCCAGTAATACGCTGACTGCCGCGATTTCAGTGGTTGGCACTCGTTTACAAATCAACGAAGAGAATCGTGATTACCTGGCCGGGAAGGCAATTGCCTGCGCCAAAGATATTTCACGTCTGTTGGGCTGGAAAAGTCCCTTCGATTCACTCGCATCATAATAATGGAGAACATCATGACCCTACCAAAAATTAAACATGTTCGTGCCTGGTTTACCGGCGGTGCTACGGCGGAGAAAGGAGCGGGCGGTGGTGATTATCATGACCAGGGCGCTCATCACTGGATTGACGATCACATTGCTACGCCAATGAGCAAATACCGTGAGTATGAACAGTCGCGCCAGTCTTTCGGCATAAACGTGCTGGGGACGTTGATTGTCGAAGTGGAGGCAGAAAACGGTCAGACGGGGTTTGCAGTCTCGACGGCTGGAGAGATGGGCTGCTTTATTGTCGAAAAGCATCTTAACCGCTTTATCGAAGGCAAATGCGTCAGTGATATTAAACTCATTCACGATCAGATGATTGGTGCCACAATGTATTATTCTGGCTCTGGCGGTCTGGTGATGAACACCATCTCTTGCGTGGATCTCGCGCTTTGGGATCTGTTTGGCAAGGTCGTGGGATTACCGGTCTACAAACTGCTGGGTGGCGCGGTTCGTGATGAAATTCAGTTCTATGCCACTGGGGCACGTCCAGATCTGGCAAAAGAGTTGGGCTTTATCGGTGGAAAAATGCCGACCCATTGGGGGCCGCACGATGGGGACGCGGGTGTTCGCAAAGATGCCGCGATGGTGGCCGATATGCGTGAGAAATGTGGCCCGGATTTCTGGCTGATGCTCGACTGCTGGATGAGCCAGGACGTGAACTATGCCACCAAACTGGCGCATGCCTGTGCGCCGCATAACCTGAAATGGATCGAAGAGTGTCTGCCGCCACAGCAATATGAAGGTTATCGTGAGCTGAAGCGCAATGCACCGGCAGGCATGATGGTAACCAGCGGTGAACACCACGGCACGCTGCAGTCCTTCCGTACGCTGTCTGAAACCGGCATTGATATCATGCAGCCTGATGTCGGCTGGTGTGGTGGATTAACCACGCTGGTGGAAATTGCCGCAATTGCCAAATCGCGTGGACAACTGGTGGTGCCGCACGGCTCATCGGTCTATTCGCACCATGCGGTTATCACTTTCACGAATACCCCGTTTAGTGAGTTCCTGATGACCAGCCCGGATTGTTCAACGATGCGTCCGCAGTTCGACCCTATCCTGCTGGATGAGCCAGTGCCGGTGAACGGACGGATCCATAAGTCGGTACTTGATAAGCCTGGCTTTGGCGTCGAGCTTAACCGTGACTGCAATCTGAAGCGCCCCTACAGCCACTAATGACCAGTGCGTTGCCTTATCCACGGCAACGCCCTCATTTCTTTGAGGATCTTGTGATGACAACCACTTTACTTGACGGTGTAGTGAAGAAAAACCGTGCGCGTTTGATTCCCTTTATGTTGGCGCTGTATGTGCTGGCATTTCTGGATCGCTCGAACATTGGTTTTGCCAAAGAGACGTATCAGATTGATACCGGGCTGAGTAATGAAGCCTATGCACTAGGGGCGGGAATTTTCTTTGTGGTATACGCGTTCCTGGGCGTACCAGCCAACCTGCTGATGCGTAAATTTGGCGCCAGAAGCTGGATTGGCACCACCACGCTGCTGTGGGGATTTCTCTCTGCGGCTATGGCGTGGGCGGATACCGAAGCAAAGTTCCTGATTATCCGTACTCTGTTGGGGGCGGCGGAAGCCGGTTTCTTCCCCGGCATGATCTACCTGACGTCGCAATGGTTTCCGCAGCGTAACCGCGCCAGCATTATGGGGCTGTTTTACATGGGGGCACCGCTGGCGTTAACTCTGGGATCGCCGCTTTCCGGCGCGCTGTTAGAAATGCACGGTTTTATGGGGCATCCGGGGTGGTTCTGGATGTTCGTTATCGAAGGTTTGCTGGCGGTTGGTGCAGGCGTTTTCACCTTCTTCTGGCTGGACGACACACCACAGGAGGCGCGCTTTCTTAATGCGGAAGAGAAAGCCGTTCTCATCAGTCAACTGGCGAGCGAAGAAGAGAAAAAGGTCACCTCAAAACTGTCAGATGCTTTGCGCAATGGGCGTGTCTGGCAACTGGCAATTATTTATCTGACGATTCAGGTAGCGGTCTATGGATTGATCTTCTTCCTGCCCACCCAGGTTGCGGCACTATTGGGAACCAAAGTTGGCTTTACTGCGTCCGTGGTGACGGCCATTCCGTGGGTGGTTGCCCTGTTCGGTACCTGGCTCATCCCGCGCTACTCTGATCGTACCGGTGACCGGCGCAATGTGGCGGCCCTGACGTTGTTAGCCGCCGGGATCGGGATTGGCGTTTCCGGTCTGGTGTCTCCGGTGCTGGCTATTCTGGCTTTATGTGTGGCGGCCGCGGGCTTTATTGCCGTCCAGCCGGTGTTCTGGACAATGCCGACTCAATTGCTCTCTGGTACCGCGCTGGCTGCGGGCATTGGTTTTGTAAACCTGTTTGGCGCGGTGGGGGGATTTCTGGCCCCCATCTTGCGGGTTAAAGCTGAAACCGTTTTTGCCAGTGATGCAGCAGGGCTTCTGACCCTGGCATGTGTCGCAGTTATTGGTTCAGTCATTATCTTCACCCTGAAAGTCAGCCGTCCTGCTTCGCAAATGGGCGCGGTGCATCATTAATCTTATCTACGTTGTAAGGATCGTTATGAACGCATTGTTATCAAACCCTTTTAAAGAAGCGCTGCGCAAAGGGGAAGTCCAGATTGGTTTGTGGCTCAGTTCGACCACCTCCTATATGGCGGAAATTGCAGCAACATCGGGTTATGACTGGTTGCTCATTGATGGTGAGCATGCGCCGAACACGGTACAGGACCTCTATCACCAGCTTCAGGCTATTGCGCCCTATGCCAGTCAGCCAGTGATTCGTCCGATTGAAGGCAGCAAGGCGTTGATTAAGCAGGTGCTGGATATCGGTGCACAGACGCTGCTGATCCCGATGGTGGACAGCGCAGAACAGGCACGTCAGGTGGTTTCCGCGACGCGTTATCCTCCGGTGGGAGAGCGTGGAGTTGGGGCCAGCGTGGCCCGTGCAGCGCGTTGGGGACGTATTGATAATTACATGGCGCTGGCTAATGAGTCGCTCTGTCTGTTGGTGCAGGTCGAAAGTAAAACGGCGCTGGATAATCTGGACGCGATCCTGGATGTGGAAGGTATCGATGGTGTTTTCATCGGTCCGGCAGATCTCTCTGCGTCTTTAGGCTATCCGGATAACGCCGGGCACCCTGAGGTGCAGCGAATTATTGAAGAGAGCATCCGCCGCATTCGTGCAGCCGGAAAAGCAGCGGGATTTCTCGCTGTCGATCCGGCGATGGCGCAAAAATGTCTGCAGTGGGGGGCGAACTTTGTTGCCGTAGGCGTGGACACGATGCTCTATAGTGAAGCGCTGGATCGCAGGTTGGCGATGTTTAAATCTGACAAGGCTGTGCAAAAGCTCAAAAGCAGTTATTGATACTTGCTTGCCCGATGGTGGAATACCATCGGGCAGCAGCGAGCAGCGTTAACCCAATGCTTTGGCAAGCAGAGTGATCGGATGTTCACAGCGCTTGCTTGTAGACATCTCAATCTGCCATTTACAGGTTTCGCAGTCGGTAACGACGATATCCGCACCGCTTTCTTCGATCTGGCGGAACAGGGGGGCGCCAATAGACTGTGATGTCGGATAGTTTTCTTTTTTGAAGCCGTAAGTTCCGGCGATCCCGCAGCACTGAGAATCCAGCACTGTCAATTCAAGCCCCGGAATTTGTCGTAGCAGCTCCAGCGTGTAGAGCGTCCAGCCCATTTTCTCCATATGGCAGGGAGTGTGATAGACCACTTTCAGCGGCAGCGTTTTCAACGGCAGCGTTTTGCCTTCATCCAGTTTGCGCCACAGCCAACGGGTGGCCAGCTCAATATGTTCGCGCAGGCCTGAGTTGTCGACATCCAGCACTTCCGGGTATTCATCGCGCAGCGCAAAGGTACAGGTTGAAGAGGTGGCGATCACCGGAATGCCTTTCCCGTCAATGGCTTCTCTGAGTGAGGCCACATTACTTACCGCTTGTTTACGTGCTTTATCGGTAAAACCATTGGCGATCAGCGGAACACCGCAGCACTTCTCTTTACTCAGCAGTTGTACGCCGGTACCCATCGCGTTCAGCACTTTAATCAGATCTTTGCCGAGCTGGGGATGGTTGTAGTTCACAAAGCAGCCGTGGAAAAAGGCGACCTGATCCTGATACTGTGCCTGCTGGGCAGCAACGCTGCGATACCAGCGGCGGAATGTACCAAAGGAGTACTTCGGCAGCGTACGACGGTGATCGATTTTTAGTGCGTAATCAAGAAGCTGGCGTACCGGTTTCAACGACGTGGCGGTGTTGACTATCGGCGCAAACGGCGTGGAAACACTGCCCATCAAATCGGTATGGCTTAAGACAAAGTTACGGAGTGACGGGCGCGTCGTGTCGTATTTGGCGCGCGCACGCTGGATAATATCGCCAATTTTCACATCTGAGGGGCAGGCGACTTCGCAGCGTTTGCAGTTGATGCAATATTTCAGTGCATCGTCATATAACGCACCATCTTTCAGACGCAGACGTTCACCGTCCGGACCAGCCTGTTTGGGGCCAGGATAGCTCGGGTTTACACGACTGACCGGGCAGGCGGTGGTGCACACTGTGCATTTGATACAGCTTTCAAAACGTGTGTCGCTCATTGCAGGCCTCCTGCACGTTTCGCAATATGATGTGCGGCATGCAAGGCGCTAACTGCGCATACGCCGCCTCCACAACCCTGTGCGATAGGGTCAAATCCGCCAAGTACAGAACCGATGGCAAACATGTTCTCTACTGTTTTTCCCGCAAGAGCAGGGCGCAGTGCGTCATCCGTTGTCACGCCGAACTGTTGCCACGGTTGTGGATCGAATACATCACGCTGATACCATTCTGCTCGGGTCGCGGTTTGCTGGACATCCAGCCCCATAATCGGTTCGTGAATGGCCTCTCGAGTGGCGACCAGCCCGCTGCTAAAGAAACTGCCGCTGGCGAGTACAGCGAAGCGTGGACGCAATGGAATATCAGCATGGTTGCGGGTCCATATTTCGCTCACCAACCCGTTCTGGCAGGTGATTTTTTTCACTTCATCGCCAGGCATCCAGATCCCACCCTGGCGTACAAACTGGCGCTGCAACTGATTATGCAGACGCATGCCCAGGACTGAAGGCGGCAGGGTTGGCAGTAAATTAAGCGAACAGGGGAGACGATCGTTGAGCCATTGCCAGAGCCGGGAGTCAGCCAGTCCGAAGCAGGCTGGCATAATGATCATGTCGCAGGTTTTTGCTATCGGCAGCAGCGCGTCGTAAAGCAGCGGCCATTTGTCTTCGTTATCCAGCAGGCGTGCGATGTTAACGGCGCGAAACTCGGTTGGGTTGTCGCGCAGAACATCCAGTTCCGGCAGATCGATTTCAGCCGTTTCGACGCTGAGGTTGCGCTGCTGTAATGAGGCGGCAGCGAGATGTGCCTGAAAATCCAGCAGACCGCTAATGCCTACCACGCAGATGCGCTGAGCTGACAGTGGCCAGACCGGGACTTCCGGCGAGCTTAACCAGGTTGAACGCAGGGTCCCCAGCGGTGTTACACGCTGATGCGCCTGGTGAACGTCCCCCTGCAAACGTGCTCCGGATCCTTCCAGCAAAGTCTGTGCCTGTTGTGCCAGTTCCAGCACATTTTGTGTTCCGATAACGCTATAAGGATGCGCAGGAGCCTGAGCGCACAACGCGTCCAGCCCTGTCTCAATGTTAGTGACCGGTTGACCATCCGGCAGAGTGCTGAGCAAATCCAGTGAACCGGAGGAAAAATGCAGCGCGCTTTGGCCGCGAGTGACAATCGTGCAGCGCAAACCGCTTTTTTGCAGTTGCAGGCCGCACAGCAGTCCGGCGAGGCCGCCGCCGATAATGACGGTATCAAATTTCATCCTGGTGCTCCTTTTCCAGACCGCACAATCCCTGATAAACCCAGCGCGTGAATTCGCTTTCGCGCAACGCATCCCCCCAGGCGATAGGTTGCACGCCTTTCCAGCGCTCATTGAGGAACTCGGATAGCTGAGTGATGGATTGCGCCGCGGTGGTGACATTAAAACGTTGCAGCAAACCTGCGGCACGGCAGGCACACAGCTCACCCTGGCATGTCCCCATGCCGACGCGGGTGCGGCGACGTAAATCCAGCAGGCTGTTAACGGTTAAATTCTCGACGGCATATTGCACTTCTCCCGCCGTGACCGCTTCGCATTCACAGACCAGACTGCGGTGCTGACGACCTTCGCTAAGCCAGGCTGGGGTGCGATCGCCGTGACGGTATACCGCTGAGCCACGAAGTGGTGCTGGCAAAGAGATGACGCGTTTTAGCGTGTGCTCGGTAGATTCCTGCGACCCAGGCAGTGCGGTATCCGCCGTGGTACAAGGGCGGGAATTACCCAGTTTGCGACATACTGCGTCGGTCGCCCATTCCGCCATCAGGCGGTAGGTCATAAGCTTCCCGCCTGTGATAGTGATAAACCCATCCAGCCCGTCGCGTTCGGCGTGATCGAACAGCACAATGCCGCGGCTGACGTTGCGACCGCTAGGGTCATCATCACTGGCAACCAGAGGACGCACGCCGGAGTAAGCGCGTAAAATGCGCGTTTTCGCCATAATCGGTGCCAGCTTCTCGCCTTCACGCAACAGAATATCCACCTCTTCTGCGGTGACACGGTTGCTGTCGATATCGTCGTAATCAATGTGTTGTGAGGTCGTACCGATCAGCGAGATGGTATCGCCAGGCACCAGAATATCGGCGTCGGACGGCTTACGACAGCGGTTGATGACATGCTGGTTAATGCGATGATCCATGATCAGCAGCGAACCTTTCGCCGGGAACATGCGAATGCTCAGATCGGCATATTCCGCAATACGCTGACCCCAGATCCCGGCGGCATTCACCACTACCGGTGCATGCAGGGATTGCATCTCACCCGTAAGATGGTTACGTACGTTCACGCCGCAGACGGTCGCTCCTTCACGAATCAGTCCGGTCACTTCATGGGCCGTTAAGATAACGGCTCCGTGCTCGCGTGCGTCCAGCATATTGGCTGCGGTTAAACGGAAGGGATCCACGGTACCGTCCGGGACTTTTACTGCGCCAATCAGTTGCGGGTTTACCGCCGGTTCGATAATGCGCGCCTGCTGCGGGTCTATCGCTTCTGCGCGGATGCCCGCTTCTTCACAGGCGCGAATAAAGGTGGCCTGGAAGGAGAGTTCATCCTCCGGCAGCGTAATAAACAGACCGTCCGTCGGCTCGACGCAATGGCGGGCGATACGTTTCAGAATTTGGTTTTCGCTGATGCATTCGCGAGCAGATTCAGCGTCGGTGACGGCGTAGCGCGCACCGCTGTGCAGCAGACCATGGTTACGCCCCGTTGCGCCCGTAGCGATATCGTGGCGCTCTACTAAGATGACGCGCAAGCCGCGCAGGGCACAGTCGCGTGCGATCCCTGCACCTGTTGCTCCTCCACCAATGATAATCACGTCACTTGTTTGCGAGTCGCGAGTTTTCATTGTTTTTCCTCACAGTTCGTTTTTTATCATTTAGCCACATAAAAAACATGGATTGTTTGATTTCGCGCATAATCGCTCATGATTCGAAAATGAAACGTGATTCCGTGCGTCTTTATGAACATTTGTCATAAAACTGTAACAATATGTGCTGTAATTCACATTATTGCACCGAATGATTCCTTAACATCGCGGCCACACTGGGAGCGGTAGGGTTGTTACGACAAACTGCAGTGTTTCCTTCGAACGAAAGACGGCCACGGAGGCTACAATATGTTGAGCATTTTTAAACCGGCGCCACACAAAGCGCGTTTGCCTGCAGCGGAGATCGATCCGACCTATCGTCGATTGCGCTGGCAGATTTTCTTGGGGATCTTTTTTGGTTATGCCGCGTACTACCTGGTACGTAAGAACTTTGCCCTGGCGATGCCTTATCTGGTTGAGCAGGGTTTCTCTCGTGGCGATCTGGGCTTTGCGTTGTCTGGTATCTCCATCGCTTATGGTTTTTCGAAATTCATCATGGGATCCGTTTCGGACCGCTCGAATCCGCGCGTTTTCCTGCCCGCTGGTTTGATTCTGGCTGCGGCAGTGATGTTGTTTATGGGCTTTGTACCGTGGGCGACATCGAGCATTGCCGTGATGTTTGTGCTGTTGTTCCTCTGCGGTTGGTTCCAGGGGATGGGCTGGCCGCCGTGTGGCCGTACCATGGTGCACTGGTGGTCACAGAAAGAGCGTGGTGGCATCGTTTCCGTCTGGAACTGCGCGCATAACGTTGGTGGTGGCCTGCCACCGCTGCTGTTCCTGCTGGGGATGGCCTGGTTTAACGACTGGAAAGCGGCGCTGTACATGCCGGCATTTGGCGCGATTGTTGTTGCCCTGTTTGCCTTTGCTCTGATGCGCGATACCCCGCAGTCCTGCGGTCTGCCGCCGATTGAAGAGTACAAGAACGACTATCCGGATGATTACAACGAAAAAGCAGAAGAAGAGCTGACTGCGAAGCAGATCTTCATGCAGTACGTTCTGCCGAACAAACTGTTGTGGTACATCGCCATCGCCAACGTGTTCGTCTATTTACTGCGTTACGGCATCCTTGACTGGTCGCCGACCTATCTGAAAGAAGTGAAGCATTTCGCGCTGGATAAATCTTCCTGGGCTTACTTCTTATATGAATACGCAGGTATCCCGGGCACCCTGTTATGCGGCTGGATGTCGGATAAAGTCTTCCGTGGTAACCGTGGCGCAACTGGCGTGTTCTTTATGACGCTGGTGACTATTGCGACGATCGTCTACTGGATGAACCCGGCAGGAAACCCGAACGTTGATATGGCTTGTATGATTATCATCGGCTTCCTGATCTACGGCCCGGTAATGTTGATCGGTCTGCATGCGCTGGAACTGGCACCGAAAAAAGCGGCGGGTACGGCGGCAGGCTTTACCGGACTGTTTGGTTACCTGGGCGGTTCTGTGGCGGCAAGCGCCATTGTCGGTTACACCGTTGACTTCTTCGGCTGGGATGGCGGCTTTATGGTGATGATTGGCGGCAGCGTGCTGGCGGTTATTCTGCTGGTGGTCGTCATGATTGGTGAAAAACGTCATCACAAAGAGATGGAACTGAAGCGTAACGGGGGCTAATAGATGAAAACGACATTGAAAAGTCTCAGCGTAGCGCTGATGTTGACCGGTATGGTGGTCAGCAGTGCGGCCATCGCTGCAGACAAGATTGTGATTGCACACCGTGGAGCAAGCGGCTATTTACCGGAGCATACGCTGCCCGCAAAAGCGATGGCCTATGCGCAGGGTGCGGATTATCTGGAGCAGGATTTGGTGATGACTAAGGACGACCATCTGGTCGTCCTGCATGACCACTATCTTGACCGTGTAACCGATGTTGCCGAACGCTTTCCGGATCGTGCCCGTAAAGATGGACGTTACTACGCTATCGACTTTACGTTGGATGAGATCAAATCGCTGAAATTTACTGAAGGCTTCGATATCGAAAACGGCAAAAAGGTGCAGACATATCCAGGGCGTTTCCCGATGGGTAAATCTGATTTCCGCGTGCACACTTTCGAAGAAGAGATTGAGTTCGTTCAGGGATTAAATCATTCCACCGGTAAGAACATCGGTATTTACCCGGAAATGAAAGCACCGTGGTTCCATCACCAGGAAGGGAAGGATATTGCGGCTAAGACGCTGGAGGTACTGAAAAAGTATGGGTATACCGGCAAGGAAGACAATGTCTATCTGCAGTGTTTTGACGTCGCAGAGCTAAAACGCATTAAAAATGAACTGGAACCGAAGATGGGGATGGATCTCAATCTGGTGCAGTTGATTGCGTACACTGACTGGAATGAAACCCAGGAGAAAAAACCAGACGGTAGTTGGGTTAATTACAACTACGACTGGATGTTTAAACCGGGTGCGATGAAGCAGGTGGCAGAGTATGCGGACGGCATTGGGCCGGATTACCACATGCTGGTTGATGAGAAATCTAAGCAAGGCAATATCTCATTAACCGCAATGGTTCAGGACGCTCATCAGAACAAGATGGTTGTGCATCCTTATACCGTTCGTGCCGATCAACTGCCGGATTACGCGACTGACGTGAATCAGCTGTATGACATTCTGTATAACAAGGCGGGTGTTGACGGGCTGTTTACTGATTTCCCGGATAAAGCGGTGAGCTTTTTGAAAGAGAAGCGCTAAATGTGCCGGGTGGCGGCTTCGCCGTCACCCGACAAAACTACATTTCTATCTCAATATCCCCTTTTGCCCGACAACAGCAGGGCAAGATCTCACCTGGCTGAATAAAGGCTAAAGGCTCTGCAATCCAGTCCACCTGTCCTGCTACCAGACGCGTACGGCAGGAACCACAATAGCCCTCACGACACTGATATTCGACCTCAACATTGTGCGATTCGAGCACAGCGAGCAGGGAAGGATGTTCATCCTGGCACAACAACTGTGTGCCAGAAATGCGCAGGGTAATGCGGCCCATCAGAGCTGGAAATCACTCAGATCGTCGGTGTTCACTTCGGAGTCGATTTGGCCGACCAGATATGAGCTCACTTCCACTTCCTGTGGCGCAACCTGAACGTTATCAGACACCAGCCAGGTGTTGATCCACGGGATCGGGTTAGAGCGTGTCTGGAACGGCAGATCAAGTCCCACCGCTTGCATACGAATATTGGTGATGTACTCGACGTACTGACACAGAATATCTTTGTTCAGACCGATCATCGAACCGTCGCGGAACAGATAGTCTGCCCACTCTTTTTCCTGCAGTGCAGCATGTACAAACAGGTCGTAGCACTCCTGTTTGCACTCTTCGGCAATCTCTGCCATTTCCGGGTCGTCCACGCCGCTGCGTAACAGATTCAGCATATGCTGCGTACCTGTCAGGTGCAGCGCTTCATCGCGGGCGATCAGGCGAATGATTTTGGCATTGCCTTCCATCAATTCACGTTCGGCAAAGGCGAAAGAGCAGGCGAAGCTGACGTAGAAACGGATCGCTTCCAGTGCGTTAACACTCATCAGGCACAGGTACAGTTTTTTCTTCAGCTCACGCAGGTTCACGACAATCGTTTTGCCATTTACCGTGTGCGTACCTTCGCCCAGCAGATGCCAGTAGCTGGTCATCTCGATTAATTCGTCGTAGTAGCTGGAAATCCCTTCCGCACGTTTCTGGATCTGTTCGTTGGTGACAATATCGTCAAACACTATCGCCGGATCGTTAACGATGTTACGGATGATATGGGTGTAGGAGCGTGAGTGGATTGTTTCAGAAAACGCCCACGTTTCAACCCAGGTTTCCAGCTCAGGGATAGAGATCAGCGGCAACAGCGCCACGTTTGGGCTACGTCCCTGAATGGAGTCCAGCAGCGTCTGATACTTCAGGTTGCTGATAAAAATGTGTTTTTCATGTTCTGGCAGTGCCTGGTAGTCGATGCGATCGCGAGAGACATCGACCTCTTCTGGGCGCCAGAAGAAAGAGAGTTGCTTTTCGATCAATTTTTCGAAGATGTCATATTTTTGCTGATCGTAGCGTGCAACGTTCACCGGCTGGCCGAAGAACATCGGTTCCAGTAGCTGGTCATTTTTCGTCTGTGAAAATGTGGTGTATGCCATTGATGTGAATCCTTTGTGGTATGAGCGCCGGATGGCGGTGCAGGCACCGCGTCCGGCCTACAAACCGTGCAATCGTAGGCCGGGTAAGCGTAGCGCCACCCGGCATCATTCATCAGATCTTACATGCGCCGCTTTCGCAGCCATCGTCCTGAATGGACGGCACCAGATCATCCTGCGCATCTTCTGCACCGTCACGGGTGTTCTGATAGTACAGCGTTTTCACACCAAATTTGTAGGCGGTGAGCAGATCTTTCAGTAACTGCTGCATCGGCACTTTTCCGGACGGGAAGCGTGACGGATCGTAGTTAGTATTCGCTGAAATAGACTGGTCAATAAACTTCTGCATAATGCCGACCAGTTGCAGGTAGCCGTCGTTGTTCGGCATTTCCCACAGCAATTCATAGGCATTTTTCAGGTGCTCATAGTCCGGCACAACCTGGCGCAGGATCCCATCCTTAGAGGCTTTAATACTCACGTGGCCGCGTGGGGGTTCAATGCCGTTGGTGGCGTTGGAGATCTGCGAAGAGGTTTCGGACGGCATCAGGGCAGACAACGTGGAGTTACGCAGGCCGTGAGTCTTGATCGATTCACGAAGTTGTTCCCAGTCGTAATGCAGTGCTTCGCTGACGATCGCATCCAGATCTTTTTTGTAGGTATCGATCGGCAGAATACCTTTGGCATAGGTGGTTTCATTAAACCACGGGCACGCGCCTTGCTCTTTTGCCAGTTCGTTAGAGGCTTTCAGCAGATAATACTGAATGGCTTCAAAGGTTTTGTGAGTCAGGTTATTTGCGCTGCCGTCAGAGTAACGCTTGCCATTTTTTGCCAGCCAGTAGGCATAGTTGATCACGCCAATACCCAGCGTACGACGGCCCATTGCGCCACGTTTTGCCGCCGGAATTGGATAATCCTGGTAATCCAGCAGTGCATCCAGTGCGCGAACAGCCAGTACAGCCAGCTCTTCCAGTTCGTCCAGACTCTCAATTGCGCCGAGGTTAAATGCTGACAGCGTACACAGCGCAATCTCACCGTTTTCGTCGTTAACGTCGGTCAGCGGTTTGGTTGGCAGGGCGATTTCCAGGCACAGGTTGGACTGGCGCACCGGTGCGATGGCCGGGTCAAACGGGCTGTGGGTGTTGCAATGGTCAACGTTCTGAATGTAGATACGGCCAGTAGAAGCGCGTTCCTGCATCATCAGTGAGAACAGTTCGACCGCTTTTACGCGTTGTTTACGGATGCTGTCATCGTTTTCATATTGGGTGTACAGACGCTCGAACTCATCCTGATCGGCGAAGAACGCATCGTACAGACCCGGGACATCGGATGGGCTAAACAGGGTGATGTCGCCGCCTTTCAGCAGACGGGTGTACATCAGCTTGTTGATTTGCACACCGTAGTCCATGTGACGAACGCGGTTACCTTCAACGCCACGGTTATTTTTCAGCACCAGCAGACTTTCAACTTCCAGATGCCACATTGGATAGAACAGCGTGGCAGCACCGCCGCGTACGCCACCCTGAGAGCAGGATTTGACTGCGGTCTGGAAGTGCTTGTAGAACGGGATACAGCCGGTGTGGAACGCTTCACCACCGCGGATCGGGCTACCCAGCGCACGAATGCGGCCGGCGTTGATACCGATCCCTGCTCGCTGGGAAACGTATTTCACAATCGCGCTGGAAGTGGCGTTGATAGAGTCCAGGCTGTCACCACACTCGATCAGTACGCAGGAGCTGAACTGACGGGTCGGAGTACGCACACCAGACATGATTGGCGTCGGCAGCGAAATTTTGAACGTAGAAACGGCATCGTAGAAACGTTTAACGTATTCCAGGCGGGTTTCACGTGGATAGTTAGAGAACAGGCAGGCTGCTACCAGAATGTAGAGGAACTGCGCACTTTCATAAATCTCACCGGTAACACGGTTTTGCACCAGGTATTTGCCTTCTAACTGCTTAACAGCAGCATAGGAGAAGGTCATATCGCGGTCGTGTACGATGAACGAGTCCATCTGCTTGAACTCTTCTTCCGTGTAGTCTTCCAGCAGATGATTGTCGTATTTGCCCATTTCAACCATTTTCACTACATGGTCGAACAGTTTTGGCGGTTCAAATTCACCATAGGCTTTTTTACGCAGGTGGAAAATTGCCAGGCGGGCAGCCAGATACTGATAATCCGGCGCATCGCGGGAGATCAGGTCTGCGGCAGCTTTGATGATAGTTTCATGGATATCGGAGGTTTTGATACCGTCATAAAACTGAATGTGGGAGCGCAGCTCGACCTGAGAAATCGATACGTTATTCAGTCCTTCTGCCGCCCAATCCAGAACTCGGTGGATTTTGTCAAGATTGATGCGCTCTGTACTACCATCACGCTTTGTCACCAGCAGACTCTGATTCATGTGGTTTTTTACCTGTCCGTGAAAGAAAAAATATCCCCCATATTATCCACAGAGCCATGTTGTGACTAAGTCTGTGGATAAATACTATATATAGGGGTTGTTTGATAAAATAGACGCTATATGGTGAGTATTCTAGTAGGGATTCTTTTCAGCACAAGAGTTGATTTTGAGGTTAAATTGAGGTTGCAAAAGGGTGAGAATCGCTAAGTGCGCGTCTTATAAGGCCTGGCGAGGATGTCAATAATTGAGAAAAAAAATAGAAAATTTGATCGAGTGCTGATTTCTTCGTCGAAGGTGCAGAAGGTTCTTATGATTTGGCGCAAAAATTGCGTTAGCGATGCTACTAATGATTGGTAGGTATGGCAGTAAAGCGTGGTCAAACAAACTAAATGCCGGATGGCGGGGAGAACCCTTTATCCGGCCTTTGTAATGGAGCGTGTTACTCGGCTTGTGCGGTGGTATGTACCATATAGTTAACGTCGACGCCTGGGCCCAGTTTGAAGGTGTTAGTGATCGGGTTGTAATGCAGACCCGTCATATGACGTTCCTTCAGTACAGTCTGGTCAACCCAATCTAACAACTCAGCAGGCTTAATAAATTTTTTCACGTCATGTGTGCCTTTTGGCACCATACGCAGAATATATTCCGCCCCGACCACCGCCATCAGCCAGGATTTGCCATTGCGGTTAAGCGTGGAGAAAAAGACTTCGCCACCCGGTTTTACCAGCCTGGCGCAGGATCTGACCACTGACTGCGGATCCGGAACGTGTTCCAGCATTTCCATGCAGGTTACAACGTCATATTGATGCGCATGTTTTGCGGCGTGCTCTTCTACGGTTTCTTGCACATATTCAACCTGAATACCGCTTTCCAGCGCGTGAAGTCTGGCTACCTGTAACGGTTCAAAGCCCATATCCAGACCGGTGACCGTAGCACCTTCGCGCGCCATACTCTCCGCCAGAATGCCGCCGCCGCAACCGACGTCGAGAACTTTTTTACCAAACAGTCCACCTGAGCGCTCGGTAATGTAGCCCAGGCGCAGTGGGTTAATGCGATGCAGAGGCTTAAATTCGCCCTCAAGATCCCACCAGCGCGACGCGACTGCTTCAAATTTGGCAATTTCTTCATGGTCAACGTTGTGAGTTACCGGGGGTTTTTCGGCATTCATTGGGGCTTCTACTCCTGAATTAGCAATACAAACGAGTATATCAGCCTGACGGGATGAATAAAGCCTCTCTCTGGGGGAATCCATTTACCTGAATCTGCACGGGTGTGTTATAATTTGCGACCTTTGAATCCGGGATACAGTAGAGGGATAGCGGTTAGATGAGCGACCTTGCGAGAGAAATTACACCGGTCAACATTGAGGAAGAGCTGAAGAGCTCGTATCTGGATTATGCGATGTCGGTCATTGTTGGCCGTGCGCTGCCGGACGTCCGAGATGGCCTGAAGCCGGTACACCGTCGCGTACTTTACGCCATGAACGTATTGGGCAACGACTGGAATAAAGCCTATAAAAAATCTGCCCGTGTCGTTGGTGACGTAATCGGTAAATACCACCCTCATGGTGATACCGCCGTTTACGACACCATTGTTCGTATGGCGCAGCCATTCTCCTTGCGTTATATGCTGGTGGATGGTCAGGGTAACTTTGGTTCTGTCGATGGCGACTCCGCAGCAGCGATGCGTTATACGGAAATCCGTATGTCGAAAATCGCCCACGAGCTGATGGCTGACCTGGAAAAAGAAACGGTTGATTTCGTCGATAACTACGACGGTACCGAACGTATTCCTGACGTGATGCCGACCAAAATTCCTAACCTGCTGGTGAACGGCTCGTCCGGTATCGCGGTAGGTATGGCGACCAACATTCCGCCGCACAACCTGACGGAAGTGATCAACGGCTGTCTGGCATACATTGACGATGAAGACATCAGCATTGAAGGGCTGATGGAACACATTCCTGGCCCGGACTTCCCGACCGCCGCGATCATCAACGGTCGTCGTGGTATCGAAGAAGCCTACCGTACCGGTCGCGGCAAAGTGTACATTCGTGCGCGTGCGGAAGTCGAAGCTGACGCGAAAACCGGTCGTGAAACCATCATCGTGCATGAAATTCCGTATCAGGTGAACAAAGCACGCCTGATCGAGAAAATCGCTGAGCTGGTGAAAGACAAACGCGTTGAAGGCATCAGCGCGCTGCGTGACGAGTCTGACAAAGACGGTATGCGCATCGTGATTGAAGTAAAACGCGACGCGGTCGGGGAAGTGGTTCTGAACAACCTCTACTCTCAGACCCAACTGCAGGTTTCCTTCGGTATCAACATGGTTGCACTGCACCATGGCCAGCCGAAGATCATGAACCTGAAAGACATTATCGCAGCCTTCGTGCGTCACCGTCGTGAAGTGGTTACACGCCGTACTATTTTTGAACTGCGTAAAGCTCGCGATCGTGCACACATCCTTGAAGCGCTGGCGATTGCGCTGGCAAACATCGACCCGATCATCGAACTGATCCGCCGTGCGCCAACCCCGGCTGAAGCGAAAGCTGCGCTGGTTGCCCGTTCCTGGGAACTGGGTAACGTATCCGCCATGCTGGAACGTGCTGGTGACGACGCCGCGCGTCCTGAATGGCTGGAACCTGAGTTCGGCGTGCGTGACGGTCAGTACTATCTGACAGAACAGCAGGCCCAGGCGATTCTGGATCTGCGTTTGCAGAAACTGACTGGCCTTGAGCATGAGAAACTGCTCGACGAATACAAAGAGCTGCTGGAGCAGATCGCTGAACTGCTGCACATTCTGGGCAGCGCCGATCGTCTGATGGAAGTTATCCGTGAAGAGATGGAGCTGATCCGTGAACAGTTCGGCGACGAGCGTCGTACTGAAATCACTGCCAACAGCGCTGACATCAATATCGAAGATCTGATTAGCCAGGAAGATGTTGTCGTGACCTTGTCTCATCAGGGCTACGTTAAATATCAGCCGTTAACTGACTACGAAGCACAGCGTCGTGGCGGGAAAGGTAAGTCAGCAGCACGTATTAAAGAAGAAGACTTTATCGACCGCCTGCTGGTGGCCAACACCCATGACACGATCCTCTGCTTCTCCAGCCGTGGCCGTCTGTACTGGATGAAGGTGTACCAGCTGCCGGAAGCGAGCCGTGGCGCGCGTGGACGTCCAATCGTCAACCTGCTGCCGCTGGAAGCTAACGAACGTATTACCGCTATTCTGCCAGTACGCGAGTACGAAGAGGGCGTGAACGTCTTTATGGCAACCGCCAGCGGCACCGTGAAGAAAACGGCGCTGACCGAGTTCAGCCGTCCGCGTTCTGCCGGTATCATTGCGGTTAACCTTAACGAAGGCGACGAGCTGATTGGCGTGGATCTGACAGCAGGTAACGATGAAGTTATGCTGTTCTCTGCCGCCGGTAAAGTGGTGCGCTTTAAAGAAGACGCCGTCCGTGCGATGGGTCGTACTGCGACCGGCGTACGCGGTATCAAACTGGCAGGAGAAGACAAAGTCGTTTCTCTGATTGTTCCGCGCGGTGAAGGTGCCATCCTGACCGTAACGCAGAACGGCTACGGTAAACGTACCGCAGCAGAAGAGTATCCGACCAAGTCTCGTGCGACGCAGGGCGTTATCTCAATTAAAGTCACCGAGCGAAACGGTTCTGTTGTTGGCGCGGTGCAGGTTGAAGATAGCGACCAGATCATGATGATTACCGATGCCGGTACGCTGGTGCGTACTCGCGTGTCGGAAATCAGCGTGGTAGGGCGTAACACCCAGGGCGTTATCCTCATCCGTACTGCGGAAGATGAAAATGTCGTGGGTCTGCAACGTGTTGCTGAACCGGTTGATGATGAAGAGCTTGATTCTATCGACGGTAGCGCCGCAGAAGGGGACGATGATATCGCGCCTGAAGCGGAAAGTGATGACGATGCTGCGGATGACGCAGAAGAGTAATTAAGCTGTTATGAGAAGGGCCGGAGAAATCCGGCCCTTTTTTTTAGTTCATCCTTTCCACTATCATCGCAATTCCCTGACCGCCGCCAATACACAGCGTTGCCAGTCCGAGCGTTTTATCCCGCGCCTGTAGGGCATGAAGCAGCGTGACCAGAATACGTGCTCCGCTGGCACCGATAGGATGACCAAGCGCGATAGCCCCGCCGTTGACGTTAACTTTTTGCGTATCAAAGCCCAGCGTTTTACCCACCGCCAGGAACTGCGCGGCAAACGCCTCGTTGGCTTCGATAAGATCGATATCGGACAGTTGCAGCCCGCTCAGTTGCAGCGCTTTTTGCGTCGCCGGTACCGGCCCCATTCCCATCATCGCTGGTGCGACGCCGCCGCTGGCGTACGCTTTAATACGTGCCAAAGGTTTCAGTCCCGCAGCCAGCGCCGCAGATTCCTCCATTATTACCAGGGCTGCAGCACCATCGTTGATCCCCGAAGCATTACCTGCAGTGACGGTGCCTGCTTTGTCGAAGGCCGGACGCAGCGCGGCAAGACCTTCAGCCGTAGAGTCAGCTTTTGGAAATTCATCACGCTCAAAGACAATGGTTTTTTTTCGGGATGTCACGCTGACGGGCACTATTTCCGCCTGAAACGCGCCGGAATTTATCGCAGCCACTGCTTTATGCTGCGAAATCAGCGCCAGTTCATCCTGCATCTCCCGGCTGATATCGTATTCACGGGCAACATTTTCAGCCGTGATCCCCATATGGTAACCGTGGGTGGCGCAAATCAGACCGTCACGCAGGATGACATCGGATAGCTGTCCATCTCCGAGGCGATACCCCCAGCGGGCTTTGGCGTCTAACAGGTAGGGGGCCTGGCTCATGTTTTCCATACCTCCGGCGACAATTGCCTGTGCCTGCCCGGCCTGAATTGCCTGCGCGGCAAGTGCGACGCTTTTGAGACCTGAGCCGCACACTTTGTTGACGGTAAAACCGCAAACGGTGTCGGAGAGACCACTTCTTAACAATGCCTGGCGTGCCGGGTTTTGTCCGAGACCTGCCTGCAACACGTTACCCATGATGACCTCATCAACCTGCTGCGGGTCAAGGTGGGCGCGCTCAAGTGCGGATTTAATTACGGTAGCCCCAAGTTCGATGGCGCTGGTGGTCGCCAGGGCGCCGTTGAAGCTGCCAATAGCGGTACGTGCCGCGCTGACGATGACACAATTTTTCATCTTCTGTTCCTTTAAAGTGAGTGGTTGCCGTCAGAACAAGGTCAGACCGATAACAAAAATGACCCCGGAAAAGAGCAGGGCGGTGATGCAGTACCCCATGATGTCGCGCACACCCAGCCCGGCGATAGCCAGTGCAGGCAGCGCCCAGAACGGTTGCGCCATGTTCATCCACTGCTCGCCATAGGCGATAGCCATGACTGACTTGCCGAGGTCAGCGCCAAGTGCCTGCGCAGCTGGCATAACGAATGGCCCCTGAATAACCCAGTGTCCGCCGCCTGATGGCACGGCAAAGTTAATTAGCGCAGAGCTAAAAAAGGTCATCAGCGGGAAAGTGTCTTTATTGGCGACGTTGATGAAGAACTCGGTAATCAGTCCGCCGAGACCTGAGTGCTCCATCATCAACTGAATACCGGCGTAGAAGGGGAATTGCACCAGGATCCCGGCGGTACTGCGTGCTGCGGCGCTGACGGCGCGCATATAGGCCATTGGCGTTTTGTGCAGCAGCAGACCAGCAATCATAAACATCAGATTGACGGTGTTAATGGTGATGTTGAAGCCTTTCTCAGCGAAATAGATGGCCAGATAAGCAATTCCTAATGCACCGATGATCAGGGCCAGAATACGGCTCTCTTCCAGTTTTTCTGACGGTGGGGCATCCGCGGGTAATTTCTTCTGAAAATCCGCCTCTTCAAGCAGTAACTTAGGGTCGATACTGACGACATCAGACGGCTTCGGCGTCATCATGCGCGTGATGAACGGCATCACTACAATCAGCGCCAGCGTGATGAAGATATTAAAACCGGTAAACAGGGTATCGCCGACGGGGATCAACCCCGCGACATGCTCAACCGGGTTTCCCGGCGTTGCTGCCAGCAACGGCATTGAGCCGGAGAAACCGCCGCCCCAGGTGAGAAAACCGATGTAGGCGCAGGCAATCAGCAGCGGATAATCGGAACCGGGGACCCGTCGGGCGACTTCACGGGCAAACATCGCCCCAACGACCAGACCGAAACCCCAGTTGATCACACAGGCAACCGAACCAAAAAAAGTCACCAGCATCACACCCTGAGCGGGGGTTTTTGCTGCTGAGGCCGCCGTGCGCAGCAGGCTTTTAACCGGCCCTGAACTCGCTAACGCATGACCGGTTACGATGATCAGCGCCATCTGCATACCAAACGCCAGCAGGTTCCAGAACCCATCCCCCCAGAATTTCACCATGCTTATCGGGGTTTGCGGCGTCAGCCATAGCGCGATCCCAAAGGTCAGCAGCGTGAGCAACATTGCAAAAATCAGTGGGTCAGGAAGCCAGCGGCTGACCACGCGCGTCATAAAGCGAGATATACGGCCAATCATTCGTCACCTCGCTGGATGACCAGATCGCTGACGACGTCGAACTGCGCTTCAGTTTTCTCACGCAGAGTAGCGATATCGCAGCCTTCGACAATTTCCGTGAGCCACATTTTGCCATCAAGGAAACGGAAGACAGCAAGCTCGGTCACCAGCATGTGCACTGCATGCTGAGCCGTGAGCGGCATCGTGCAGTGACGGAGGATTTTCGCCGAGCCATCTTTCGCACAATGTTCCATGGCGATAATCACTTTACGAGCACCCGTCACCAGATCCATCGCGCCGCCCATGCCTGGTACCATTTTGCCGGGGACGACCCAGTTGGCGAGGTTAGCCTGCTCATCGACCTGTAACCCACCGAGTACACAGGCATCGACGTGGCCACCGCGAATAAGCGCAAATGACATGGCGCTGTCAAACATGGCAGCACCCGGCAAAATTCCACACGGCTGCCCACCCGCGTTAACCAGATCAGGATGCGCGGTCGTTACCGGACCAAGTCCCAGAAAACCGTTTTCAGACTGTAGCGTGATATGAATATCATCTGGCAGGTAGTTGGCGACCATCGTCGGCAGGCCAATGCCTAAATTTACAACATCGCCATCGCGAAGCTCTTGCGCCACGCGGCGCGCAATACGTTGTTTAGCATCCATGATTAGCTCTCCTGTGGAATAACGATATGGTCGATAACGGCGCCAGGGGTGACTATCTGGTCAGGAAGAAGCTCACCTGTTTCGACCATTTCATCTGGCTCAACCAGCGTGATGTCGGCGGCGAGGGCAATCAGTGGGTTGAAATTGCGGGCGCTGAGTTGGTAGGTAAGATTGCCCAGCATATCTGAGCGGTGAGCGCGAATAAGCGCCAGGTCTGCACGTAACGGGCGTTCGAGCAGCCAGGTTCTGCAATCAAGCGTCATGGTTTGCTTGCCGTCTTCAACTACGGTACCAACGCCGGTTGGCGTCAGAAAACCGCCGAGACCCGCGCCGCCGCAACGGATTTGCTCAATGAGAGTGCCCTGCGGAACCAGTTGGACGTCCATCTCGCCTGCAATCATGCGGCGTCCGGTTTCAGGATTGGTGCCAATGTGTGAAGCAATCACTTTGCTTACCCGACCATTGACGATCAATGGTCCGATCCCGGTATCGACAAATGCGGTATCGTTGGCAATTAGCGTCAGATCCCTGACGCCAGATTCAAGTAAGGCTTCGACAAGGCGAGGCGGTGTGCCAACACCCATAAAGCCACCGACCATGATGGTCATGCCGTCACGAAAGAAGCCTGCGGCGTCTTGTAAGGTAATCAGTTTTGTTTTCATTATGTTTCCCTTTGACATACTCCATTTTGGGTACGCTCAGGGAATTGCAAGCAGGGTGCCAGAATGATAATACAGATGTGAAAATTTCTAACTCATTGAGTTATATTGATTATTTTTAAGCGGGATGTGAGCGGGAAGTCAATGAACTATGCAGAGTTTTGCGCAGTGTGCAAAATTCTGCATAGCAAATTTTGTCTCAGGAACCTGACGGGTCGATACCATATTCTTGTAATTTATACATCAGGGCGCGTCGGCTGATCCCCAGCATTAGCGCGGTGCGGGTTCGGTTTCCGTCCTGCTGTTCGAGGACTTCAACAATGATCCGTTTTTCTTCGCGTTTAATCTCTTCTTTCAGGTTCCGCTCTCCGGTCTGGGCGGGTTTTACTTCCGTTATTGCGCTTACGGGAGAGCGGAACTGGGCGGGCAGGTCTTCAGCAAAAATTACCGCACCGGTATTCATGACCACCGCGCGTTCGATCACGTTGGACAGTTCGCGAATATTTCCCGGCCATGGCCAGGCCGTGAGGATTGACATGGCTGTCGGATCAATTTCAATGATATCTCGCTGATTTTCCGAACTGAATTTTTGTAAAAAATGGTTAGCTAACAGAGCGATGTCTTCACGGCGTTCACGTAATGGGGGCAGAGCCAGATGAATCACGTTTAGCCGATAAAACAAGTCTTCGCGGAAGGTTCCTTCTTTTACCATTGTGTACAGGCAGCGATTGGTGGCGGCAATAATACGAATATCAACGCGAATGGTTTGATGCCCACCGATGCGTTCGAATTCTCGTTCCTGCAAAATTCGTAGTAGTTTCGCCTGTAGAACCAGCGGCATCTCACCAATTTCATCAAGCAACAGCGTCCCCTGATGAGCGCGTTCGAACAATCCTTGCCGTAATGTCTGCGCGCCGGTAAATGCGCCTTTTTCATGACCAAACAGCTCGCTCTCCAGCAATGATTCTGGTAATGCGGCACAGTTTATTTTTATAAACGGACCGCTGGAACGTCGGCTGTTGTAATGGATTGCGCGGGCTATCAGTTCTTTCCCCGTGCCGCTTTCGCCGCTAACCAGTACATTTGCCTGTGAGAGCGCGATTTTTGCCGTATCTTTGCAAATATCCATCATCAGCGGGCTGGTCGTCAGGATATGCCCCCACTGCCAGCTGGTGCTGAGGGCCTGATGAAGACTGCGGATCTCCTGCTTCATCGCCTGTAACTGCAATGCGCGTTGAATCACCAGGTTAAGTTCGTCCAGGTCAAACGGCTTAATCACGTAGTCAAATGCGCCACTACGTAATGCCTCTACTGCCGTTTCTACTTCGGCGTAGGCCGTCATCAGAATGACGGGGATCCGTGGCTGCTGGGTTCGCATGATTTTCAGTGCGTCGATTCCATCCATTTCTGGCATACGAATGTCCATCAGCACCACATCGGGCTGTGTGTCAGCAAACAGGCTAAGCGCTGCTTTGCCGTCGCTGGCACAGTGTGTCTCATGTCCTTGCAGCGAAAAGGCCGTGGTAAGCATACGGCGGACATTTTCTTCGTCATCAACGATGAGAATACGGTATGTGGTTTTCATTCTGACGAGGTTCCCTGAGGATTGATCGGTAAAATAAGAGTGAAAGTTGCGCCGCAGCCAGGCATGCTGACTACATGGATGTCCCCTTGATGAGCATTGATTATGCGCTGGCTCAGTGCCAGTCCCAGACCTGTGCCTGACGCTTTTGTGGTAAAGAATGGATCGAATATTTTCTTCTGTAAGGCGATATCAATCCCACTGCCATTATCCTCAATCATTACTGCCTGCTGCGAAGCGGTGTATTGCCAGGTACGGATCCGAATTTCACCTCGTGCGCCTATCGCCTGTACTGCATTGATTAAAATATTCAGGATCACCTGTTTGAGCAGTTCTCGATCGGCGACGATCGCTGTCAGGCTGGCATCTAATTCTGTTGTAAAGCTGATACGGGCCTGAATACCGGAGGTTTGCACGAGGATCAGCGTCTCTTCAATCAGCGCATTGAGTCGAACCTGTTGCCACTGGCTTTGCCGCGGGCGTGAGAAGTCCAACAGTTGCTGGATAACTTTATTAATTGAATCAATTTCATTTAGCACAACGGATAAATACTCCTGATGCTCCGGCTGAGAAGTTTGCTGGCGGATGATCTGGACATACCCGCGTATTGCCGTCAGAGGATTACGTACCTCATGGGCCACCCCGGCCATTAGTTCACCGAGTGTGGCGAGCCTTTCTGTTTGTGCCAGCCGGCGTTGTGTCTCTTTGCGGGCTGTTAAATCTGAGAAGATCACCAGTGCGCCGATCAACTCGCCATGAGCGTTATGGATTCGGCTGGTGGTGACGCTTATCTCAATAGTTCGTTCACGCCCAGGAAAGCTGACCTCCAGCGCGACATGCTCGGTACCGTACTCCAGGGTATCCAGCACCGGGCTGTAGAACCCTGTGTTAGCAAACAGCTTTGCATAGGATTGCCCAACCAGCTCATGTAGCTTATAGCCTGTTATCTGCTCCGCCGCCGGGTTCATGGTGGTGACGTCACCCTGTCTGTCGATTGCAATGACGCCATCTGCGGCGTTCTCAATAATCAGATCGTTAAGCGTTTTGGTTTCGCGTAATGTTTGTGCCAGCGCATTGACGCTGCGGCTAATTTGTCCCAACTCGCCGGGCAGGTTGGGAAGACGAGCTGGTGTTTTTTGCGCCAGCGTCGAGAGCCCGTCAGTGATGATGTCGATATTGGCGCCGAATCGGCGTGAAAAGAGAACGATAAGTAGCAGGCTGCTGACTAATCCGCCTGCCAGAACGGCAATGATCCTGACGTCCATTCGCCAGGCCTGCTGGCGGATATCTTCCGTCAGTTCGTTAGCCCAGATATAACCAATGACTTCGCCATGCCGTTCTATTGGGATCATTGAGTTGAGAATGTCACCGCGAACTTGTCGCCCTGAATAGACCACGGGGGTGTTGTTGTCCATCACCTCATGTCCGGGATGGTCTGGCGCGATGGTGATACCAACATTGCTTTGATAAAGCGCAGAGGGTGCATAGGTGATAATCGCATCCAGCGCTTTGTGGTAATACCCTGCACCCACGCCGGGAAACGCCTGTGTGATCCGTTCTGTAATGGAGCTCAGCTCTTCATTAAGCGCACGAATACGCGCTTCACGCGGCAGATTATCGAAGTGGCTAAAGCGATCGCCCAACTCATCGTTCAGCAGGGTTACTACCGATGATAATTTTTTCTCTTTTTCAGATAAGACTGCTGAACGGCCTTCGGTTTCTACGATATAACCAATAGATATTGTTGGTACAATAACCATCAGAATGGCCATCATGATCATCTGATTGCGTAAACGTCGCGGATATAAGCGGCATATGAGCCCTTTCAGATTGCGCATCATGACATCCATGTAGTGTGTTTGGTCAAACACGATTATCACGGGTTGAGGCAACGGTTTCTCAGCGGTCTATCATACTCCCGCAAAGAGATGGCATTGCGATGCGGGGCATTTCCCGCTACCTTAACCACACTTTATTGATTCCCTGAGGCGGAGCTTCGCCCTTTTGAAATACCTTGCTTCCGTTCATGCAACCCTAAAAGTTTCACGCTATCTGTTCAGGGCGCTGGCGCTACTGGTTTGGCTTCTGATTGCTTTTGCTTCTGTGTTCTACATTGTGAATGCGTTGCATCAGAGAGAGTCTGAGATTCGTCAGGAGTTTAACCTCAGCTCCGATCAGGCCCAACGCTACATTCAGCGCACTTCTGACGTGATAAAAGAGCTGAAATATATTGCTGAAAATCGCTTAACGGCGGAAAACGGTGTGATGTCCCAACGGGCACGGGATGATAAAACCGTCGTGCCTAATTTTGAGCCGTTGTTTGCCGATTCCGACTGTACGGTAATGGGGAATACCTGGCGCGGATCGCTGGAATCGCTGGCGTGGTTTATGCGCTACTGGCGAGACAATTTTTCTGCCGCTTACGATTTGAATCGTGTGTTCCTGATCGGCAGTGATAACCTCTGCATGGCCAATTTCGGCCTGCGCGATATGCCTGTCGAACGTGACGTCGCTCTGAAAGCGCTGCATGAGCGCATCATCAAATACCGTAACGCGCCACAGGAAGAAAACGGCAATAACCTGTTCTGGATAAGCCAGGGGCCGCGTCCCGGCGTAGGGTATTTTTATGCGCTTACACCAGTTTATCTGGCGAATCGCCTGCAGGCGATGTTGGGTGTGGAGCAGCCGATTCGTATGGAGAATTTCTTCACACCAGGCAACTTGCCGATGGGTGTGACAATCCTCGATGAAAATGGTCATGCGCTGATTTCGCTGACCGGTCCAGAAGGCAATATCAAAGCTGAACCGCGCTGGATGCAGGAACGCTCCTGGTTTGGTTATACGCCGGGTTTTCGTGAGCTGGTGTTGAAGAAAAATCTGCCGCCATCATCACTCAGCATTGTCTATTCCGTTCCGGTCGATATGGTACTGGAGCGGATCCGCATGCTGATCCTGAACGCGATTCTGCTGAATGTGCTGGTGGGTGCGGCACTATTTATGCTCATGCGTATGTATGAGCGACGTATCTTCATTCCTGCGGAAAGTGACGCGCAGCGACTGGAAGAACATGAGCAGTTTAACCGTAAAATTGTTGCTTCCGCGCCGGTCGGCATTTGTATTCTGCGCACCATAGACGGCATTAACATCCTGAGCAATGAGCTGGCTCATACCTACCTGAACATGCTGACGCATGAGGACCGGCAACGGCTAACGCAAATTATCTGCGGCCAGCAGGTTAATTTTGTTGATGTGCTAACCAGCAATAATACCAATCTGCAAATCAGCTTTGTGCACTCACGTTATCGCAATGAAAACGTAGCGATTTGTGTACTGGTGGATGTCAGCGCTCGCGTCAAAATGGAAGAGTCGTTGCAGGAGATGGCTCAGGCGGCGGAACAGGCAAGCCAGTCTAAATCGATGTTCCTTGCGACGGTGAGCCATGAACTGCGTACCCCGCTGTATGGCATTATCGGTAATCTCGACCTGCTGCAAACGAAGGAACTTCCTGATGGGGTGGATCGCCTGGTGACGGCGATGAATAACTCCTCCAGTCTGTTGCTGAAAATTATTAGCGATATTCTCGACTTCTCGAAAATCGAATCTGAACAGCTGAAGATTGAGCCGCGTGAGTTTTCGCCGCGAGAAGTGATGAACCATATTACTGCCAACTACCTGCCGCTGGTGGTTCGCAAGCAACTTGGGTTGTACTGTTTTATCGAACCGGATGTGCCGGTGGCGTTAAATGGTGATCCGATGCGCCTGCAGCAGGTGATTTCTAACCTGTTGAGCAATGCGATTAAATTCACCGATACCGGCTGTATTGTGCTGCATGTGCAGTGCAGCGGGGACTACCTCAGTATTCGCGTGCGTGATACCGGTGTGGGCATTCCGGCCAAAGAGGTCGTGCGCCTGTTTGATCCTTTCTTCCAGGTGGGGACAGGGGTGCAGCGCAATTTCCAGGGAACCGGGCTGGGGCTGGCAATTTGTGAAAAACTGATCAGCATGATGGACGGAGATATTTCCGTTGATTCTGAACCGGGAATGGGTAGCCAGTTTACGTTGCGTATTCCACTTTATGGTGCGCAATACCCGCTGAAAAAAGGGGCTGAAGGCCTTGCGGGTACGCGTTGCTGGCTGGCGGTGCGTAACGCCTCGCTGTATCACTTTATCGAAACCAGCCTGGCGAGTGCGGGGATGACAGTACTGCGCTATGAAGGTCAGCAGCCTGAGGCGGATGATGTACTGATTGCTGATGATGCGCAGGAACAGGCCTGGAAGGGGCGAGCAGCGGTTATTTTCTGCCGTCGCCATATTGGTATTCCGCTGGAAAGAGCGCCGGGTGAGTGGGTGCACAGTGTGGCATCACCGCACGAGTTGCCTGTGCTATTGGCGCATATTTACAGCGTTGAACTGGGCAATGAAGAACTTTCCAGCGCGCTACCAGCCCCGGATAAGATCGGTAGCACGAACGATGACATGATGATTCTGGTGGTCGACGATCATCCGATAAACCGCCGTTTGTTGGCCGATCAACTGGGATCGCTGGGATATCAGTGTAAAACTGCTAATGACGGTGTGGATGCGCTAAATGTATTGAGCAAAAACCATATCGACATTGTGCTGAGTGACGTCAATATGCCGAATATGGACGGTTATCGTCTGACGCAGCGCATTCGCCAGTTGGGCTTAACGTTGCCGGTTGTCGGTGTGACGGCTAATGCGTTAGCAGAAGAGAAGCAGCGATGCCTGGAGTCAGGTATGGATAGTTGTCTGTCCAAGCCTGTGACGTTAGATGTGCTGAAGCAAACGCTGGCGGTCTACGCAGAGCGGGTCAGAAAAACGCGGGTATAAAAAATGCCTGATAAGCGTAACGCGCTATCAGGCATTTCTGAGCTTAGAGCCAGGCTCTATGTGAATTAGTCTTTGTCTGACGGACTCAACGTCACGGACGACAGGTAATTCAGCAATGCAATATCGTTTTCCACACCGAGCTTCATCATCGCAGACTTTTTCTGGCTACTGATGGTTTTAATGCTGCGGTTGAGTTTTTTAGCGATTTCAGTGACCAGGAAACCTTCGGCAAACAGGCGCAGGACTTCGCTCTCTTTTGGTGACAAACGTTTGTCACCATAACCGCTGGCACTGATTTTCTCCAGCAGGCGAGAGACGCTTTCCGGGGTAAATTTCTTGCCCTTTTGCAGCGCAGCCAGCGCTTTCGGCAGGTCAGTTGGCGCACCTTGTTTAAGGACGATCCCTTCAATATCGAGATCCAGTACTGCGCTCAGGATAGCCGGGTTGTTGTTCATGGTAAGAACGATAATCGACAGGCTCGGGAAATGACGCTTGATGTATTTAATTAACGTGATCCCGTCACCGTATTTATCTCCAGGCATGGAGAGGTCGGTAATCAACACATGGGCATCTAATTTTGGCAAATTGTTGATTAGTGCAGTGGAGTCTTCAAATTCGCCGACAACATTCACCCACTCGATTTGCTCAAGTGATTTACGAATGCCGAACAGCACAATCGGATGGTCATCGGCAATAATTACGTTCATAGTGTTCATGTATTGGGCTACCTTGCTACAGCAAGCTCTTGACGTAATTGTCAATGTCGCTGATATACTTTTCTATACCTGGAGCATCCTTCTCTTGAATAAGATGTTCCAGCGCTTCACATAACTGCTTGCCGGGTACCAAATTAAGCATGGCAAACACGCCTTTCAGGCGATGGGCGGTTTGAGCTAACGCAGCGAAATCACTGGTTGCTGCCTCAGTATACAACCTCTTAACATCATCCGGTACTGTGTCCACAAAGAGCGCATAGTAACCGCTGGCATGAAGTTCGGCGTTTTCATCTCCGCCGAGAGGGAGTTGTTGGATCTCTTCCTGCGCCAGTTGTTCTTCAATTAGCGCCAGGACAGCTTCCTGCATCGCATTGCTCATATTAAAGTTGACGCGCAACTGACCAGGGCCAATTTTCCTCACGCCAGACTCATCATCGCTTAAAAGCAAGCCCGAGGCAGTAAGATTAGACGGATTATCAGTTAAAAAGAGATCATATTCTTGACTATTTAACCGTTCATCGGGCGTGATGCAGGTTGCTCCCCAGTTTTCTAACTGACGTAACACAATGCTACGTACGTCATTAGAGGTGACATCAACCATCACGCAGACGTCATCCAACAGGCGTTCTTCAATGTCAGCATGCTGGTCATGCAGTGGCATTTTAACATGGACTATATAGCGTGTTCCAAGTTCTTCCCGTGCTTTAATATTCAGGTGTCCGCCCAGTTTACGGGCTAATTGATCGCACAGCCAAAATGTTAATGGATTTGCTTTACCGTAGCGATCGCTCTGCGTTTCATTAATGAACGGGAAATGCAGATTATCAATTTCATTTAACGTGATCCCTTCACCAGTATCCAGAATACGGAAGGTCAGACGTTCTGCTTCCGACTCGTCCTGGTCAACCTCGAGGGTAATTTTACCAATTTGGGTAGTGGTTACCGCATACTGAATCAGCAGCATCAGAATGCGGCGCAAAGCATCGCGGTCGCCACGGCGCTCGTCACTGGCGCTGAGGTGATTTTTGATTAGCAACTGTAGCCCTTTACGTTTAATCACCGGCAGAACTTCAGGGACCACTTCATCAATTAACGTCTGAATGGAAAACAGCGTTGGGTCGCTTTTCCAGGTGTCGCTCTCCAGAATATTAGCCAACTGGATTTCATCCACCATACGAACCAGAATATCAGCCTGATTTGCCAGTTTCTGACTGTCAGGCGTATTTAGCGCGGCAGCGTTGACGGCAAGTATTCTGGCGGGTTCTTTCAGAGCACTGCCTATATTCTGCATAAAGGCAGCGCGGGCCTGTTGGTTTTTCTCATACAGACGCTGTGCTTGTTTCAGCTTTTTATTAACCAGAATTTCTCTGTCCTGGTCACGAATGATAAAGATCTGTGTACGCGGTGAAATCTGACTGCGGAACAGCCTGATTTCATACAGTTCATTATTAATAGTGGCTTGAATCATGCCCTGATGCTGTTCCGCCATGCTGGTAATGTTTTGCAGATTTAAATGCGGCAGCAGGTGGTCGGCAATTTTATTACTGATGACCGTACGGTTCGCCTCCTGGTCATGTACCAGTAAACCCAGAGGCAGCAGGGAAACAATCTCTTCATTAATGGCCCGCAGAACGCGTAATTCATTATTGGCGGCAAGGTTTGGCGCCACGTCGGTCGAGCGGGCAGGGAGGTGGCGAAAGGTGGTATAGCCAAACAGCGCCAGGGCAAGCAGGGCGATATTCAGTAATAGCGGTAGCAGGATGCTTTGCAAAGATTCAAGGAGCAATGAACCAAACGGTACCTGCCAGACAAGTCGCATATCCGTTGAGTTCAGCGCAGAGGAGATCTCAATTTTACTGTTGTTAAAGCTGATACTGACGCTGTCAGGTGATTCTTTTTCATTAAGATGTTCGGCCGTTGAGGTGGCATCCGGTTCCAGATGGAAGCTGTCCAGCGGCATTCCTGGTGGGATAAGATCATTAATTGGCAAATCAAAAGCGACGACGGTTGCCAGATGCCCCGGCTGATTAAACGTCGTACGTAGCGTGAAGTAATGTCCGTTTTGCCAGGCCAGGCGGCGCAGGGAGGAGAAGCTTTCACGTTCGTCCAGCGCGTTGGCCTGCTGCAGCATTTCAGCACGGCGTGAATCGACGATATTACCTATCGTTGACTCTTTAAAGCCGGAAGAGAGATCTTTTAGCGGCAGCGTTGAAATAAGGATCAGGCTATTGTCCTGACCATTCAGATAATACATTGACCACGGAATATTCTCCGCTCCCCACAGCGTATCCAGATAGGTCGAAATGCGCTGGGTCATCTCCAGCGTCGAGCTGTCGTGTGAACCGAAAATAAGCGCTTCGGTCTTTCTGCGGGGTTTTTCAAGATAGTAAACATCTTGTTTAAGGCGAGTCTCTTGTAGCCCGTCGGCGGTAGAGGAGGTGGTTGTGGCGGCAATGTTGTCATAGATCTGCCAGGTTACGTACCGCCAGGTATCGACCCTTTTATGGATAGCATGAGTGATATCAACTATCTGATAGCTTTTATCTTTTAACCAGGTGTTAACCGCACTCTGGACCATCACGCCCATCATCACCAACAGCACAACGATCAGTAATAAGAAGAAACGGGTAATACTTCCCGGCAACAGGGAGAATCGGGTAGAAACCGTTGTGTCTGACTGACTCATTCGTGTTTATGACCTGTTAAAACGACGCTAAAGATGATGGGGCAGTATAAAGGGTAATGTATGAATTGCCATACTAACGCAACGCCCGTAGTACAGCATTTTTTACCGCGCATTTCGCTGCTGCCATAGTGCTGTAAAGGTGTACAGCGTACAGGGTGAAGTACAAATATAAATGCAAGACCTAAGAATTTAGCATTAAATAACAAGAAATTATTTAATGAATTTATACGTGATGAATGTGAGATGAGAGGGTTAATAATCGTTATAGTTTAGGAGAGTTAGCACAGGATGGTAAGTTTTGTGTAAAGAAGGGTAAAAAAAAACCGAACGCAGAGCATTCGGTTGAAATAGGGGTAAACAGACATTCATGAATGAATGACGGTAATAAATAAAGTTAATGATGATAGCGGAACTATTTTAGTTGCGAGTGAAGATTTTGTTTTGTCATTCAGTGCTATGAGTAAATCTAACTCAATTATTTGATTTTTAAGCATTTTGTAATGAATCTTGATTATTCGTGCTTATTTTGGCTGTTTTTTACATTTAAAAAAGTTCCCTTATATTAATATTTTGAAACATCTATGGTGATAAATGAAACACCTTAAAAGTTTTAGTATCATATTCGTGTTGGATTATTCTGTGTTTTTGCGGAGAATGAAGTTGCCGACTGGTTAATGAACGTTAATCAGTATGCAGTGGCATAAAAAAGCAATAAAGGCATATAACAGAGGGTTAATAACATGAAAGTTAAAGTACTGTCCCTCCTGGTACCAGCTCTGCTGGTGGCAGGCGCAGCAAATGCGGCTGAAATTTACAACAAAGACGGCAACAAATTAGACCTGTACGGCAAAGTCGATGGTCTGCACTATTTCTCCGATAACAAAGGTGATGATGGTGATAAAACTTACATGCGTATCGGCTTCAAAGGCGAAACCCAGGTTAACGATCAACTGACCGGTTACGGCCAGTGGGAATACCAGATTCAGGGTAACCAGAGTGAAGCCAGCAACGACGCCTGGACGCGTGTGGCATTCGCAGGTCTGAAATTCGCTGATGCAGGTTCTTTCGATTATGGTCGTAACTATGGCGTGACTTATGATGTTACGTCCTGGACTGACGTCCTGCCAGAATTTGGCGGCGACACCTACGGTGCTGATAACTTCATGCAGCAGCGTGGTAACGGTTATGCGACTTACCGTAACACTGATTTCTTCGGCCTGGTTGATGGTCTGAACTTTGCTCTGCAGTACCAGGGTAAAAATGGTAGCGTAAGCGGTGAAAACGTAAGTGGTCGTAGCCTGCTGACTCAGAATGGTGACGGTTACGGCGGATCACTGACTTATGATCTGGGTGCTGGCTTCGGTATCGGTGGTGCGATTACTACCTCTAAACGTACTGCTGACCAAAATGCTGTTGGCGTATACGGCAACGGCGATCGTGCAACGGTTTATACCGGTGGCCTGAAATACGATGCGAACAACGTATACTTGGCAGCACAGTACTCCCAGTCTTACAACGCTACCCGTTTCGGTACCTCTAATGGCAGCAACCAGACTGCTGCTTATGGCTTCGCAGACAAAGCACAAAACTTTGAAGTTGTGGCTCAGTACCAGTTTGATTTCGGTCTGCGTCCGTCCGTTGCTTACCTGCAGTCAAAAGGTAAAGACATCAGCAATGGCTTCACTAACTTCGGTGACCAGGACATCGTGAAATATGTTGATGTTGGCGCGACTTACTACTTCAACAAAAACATGTCTACCTATGTTGATTACAAAATCAACCTGCTGGATGACAATGCGTTCACCCAGGCTGCAGGCATTGCTACCGATGATATCGTAGCACTGGGTCTGGTTTACCAGTTCTAATCTGCATTTATCTCTGTCAAAGGGCCTGCGGGCCCTTTTTTAATGCCGTTTTTCTGACGTACAAACAACTATTTTTGGTGTACTCTTGCGCCCGTTTGCATGAGGATAATCACGTATGGATATGAATTTTTGTCGTGTAGCCCTGTTGGCTGCAACGATCTTTTTTGTCGGGTGCGATGAGGCCCCGAAATCGGCTCAGCTCCCGTCACCGACCGCCACGGTACTGGAAGGTAAAACAATGGGAACCTTCTGGCGGGTCAGTGTGGTGGGAATAGATGCCAAACGCGCCGGGGAATTGCAGGCGAAGATCCAGACTCAGCTTGATGCTGACGATCAGCTTCTCTCTACCTATAAAAACGATTCTGCATTGATGCGCTTTAACCTGTCGAAAAGCCTTTCACCATGGCCGGTAAATGACGCGTTGGCGGATATTGTAACGTCTGCGTTACGTATCGGCGCAAAAACGGATGGGGCTATGGACATCACCGTTGGGCCGCTGGTCAATCTGTGGGGGTTTGGTCCGGATCAGCAACCTGTACATATTCCTGCTCAGGCGCAAATTGATGCAGCAAAAGCGAAGACTGGCCTTTCGCATCTGAAGGTCGTTAATGAGGCCCATCAGAACTACCTGCAAAAAGATTTGCCGGAATTGTACGTTGATCTCTCCACCGTGGGAGAAGGTTATGCCGCTGATCATCTGGCCCGCCTGATGGAACAAGAGGGGATCGCTCGTTATCTGGTCTCCGTGGGCGGTGCGCTGAACAGCCGGGGAATGAACGCCGAGGGGCATCCGTGGCGTGTGGCGATTCAGAAACCAACCGATCGCGAAAACGCGGTGCAGGCGATTGTGGATATTAACGGGCACGGGATCAGTACTTCCGGTAGTTACCGTAATTATTACGAACTGGATGGCAAGCGTCTGTCACATGTTATCGATCCGCAATCCGGTCGACCGATCGAACACAATCTGGTGTCCGTGACGGTAATTGCTCCGACGGCGCTTGAAGCCGACGGCTGGGATACCGGACTGATGGTTCTCGGGACGGATAAAGCCAAAGAGGTCGTGCGTCGTGAAGGGCTGGCAGTTTATATGATCGTGAAAGAGGGCGATGAGTTTAAAACCTGGATGTCGCCGCAGTTTAAAAGCTTTCTGGTCAGCGACAAAAATTAAAAAGCAAGAATACGGGTTTTTGCATCATGCAATGCGGACACACTGAGCCTAAGCGCTATGCTTAACCAAGGAGTCCAAAATGAAAAATATCTTACGCCTGACTGATGATGACCGCTGGCAGTCTGTGTTGGATCGCGACACAGACGCCGACGGTCAGTTTGTCTTTGCCGTTCAAACTACCGGTATTTTTTGTCGTCCCTCCTGCCGGGCGAAACATGCGCTGCGCAAAAACGTCAGCTTCTTTGCGGATGCACAGCAGGCACTGGCTGCCGGGTATCGACCGTGTAAACGCTGTCAGCCGGACAAAGACAATGCGCAACAACGTCGGTTGGATAAGATTACCCGCGCCTGTCAGCTTTTAGAGCAAGAGTCCCCCCTCACGCTGGATGAATTAGCGCAACAGGTGGCGATGAGCCCGTTCCATTTACATCGTCTGTTTAAAGCGACAACAGGAATGACCCCGAAAGCGTGGCAGCAGTCCTGGCGCGCTCGCCGTCTGCGCGATGCGCTGGCGAAAGGGGAGCCGATAACGCAGGCGATCCTTAACGCCGGGTTCCCCGACAGCAGCAGCTACTATCGTAAAGCGGATGCGGCGCTGGGCATGACGGCGAAACAATTTCGTAAAGGCGGCGACAGCGTATCTGTGCGCTACGCGCTTACGGACTGTGCTCTGGGTCGCTGCCTGGTGGCGGAAAGTGAACGCGGTATCTGTGCGATTTTACTTGGCGATGACGATGCCACGTTGATAGCGGAGCTCCGTGAACTGTTTCCCACCGCGCTTGACGAACCTGCAGATGCGCAATTCCAACTGCATGTGCGTGAGGTGATTGCCGTGATTAACACGCGCAACAGGCCACTGTCCTTACCACTGGATATCCGGGGAACCGCATTCCAGCAGCAGGTGTGGCAGGCGCTACGCGCTATTCCCTGTGGTGAGACGGTTAGCTATCAGCAACTGGCCAGCGCAATCGGCAAACCGAAGGCTGTTCGCGCGGTGGCCAGCGCCTGCGGGGCGAATAAGCTGGCGATTGTGATCCCGTGTCATCGGGTGATCCGCGGTGATGGTGCGCTTTCGGGATATCGTTGGGGCGTTGCGCGTAAGGCACAACTCCTGCAACGTGAAACTACCGGCGAGGAAACATAATGCTCGATCTCTTTGCAGATGCGAAACCCTGGCAAGAGCCACTGGCATCCGGTGCGGTAATTTTGCGACGTTTTGCGTTTGACGCCGCACCTTCCTTACTACAGGCGATCTCATCCGTCGCCACCTTGTCGCCTTTTCGCCAGATGGTTACGCCCGGCGGTTATACGATGTCGGTGGCGATGACCAACTGTGGTCATCTGGGCTGGACGACGGATCAGCACGGTTACCTTTATTCTCCGGTTGATCCGCTGACTGGCGCAGGCTGGCCGCCATTACCGGACGTTTTTGTCGACCTGTGTCAACAGGCAGCAATTGCCGCAGGCTATCCTGACTTTCACCCGGATGCGTGCTTGATTAACCGCTATAACCCCGGGGCAAAACTGTCGTTACATCAGGATAAAGACGAACCCGATCTGCGAGCGCCTATTGTATCTGTGTCGCTGGGTTTACCGGCGATCTTTCAGTTTGGTGGTTTGCAGCGTAATGATCCGTTAAAACGTTTGCTGCTGGAACATGGTGATGTGGTGGTATGGGGAGGGAAATCGCGTCTGTTTTACCATGGTATCCAGCCGCTTAAGACGGGGTATCATCCGTTGACGGCCGACTGTCGTTACAATCTGACATTTCGCCAGGCGGGTAAAGCGGAATAAAAATAAGAATTATTATTGCTGTAAGCGTTGAGATGTTTAAACTGCGGGCTGTTATTACTTGTCCGGGTTGTACACATGGAACTTTTACTTCTTGTCTGGCGGCAGTATCGCTGGCCATTTATCAGCGTAATGGCGCTCAGCCTTGCCAGCGCTGCGCTGGGAATTGGGCTGATTGCGTTTATAAATCAGCGCCTGATTGAGACGGTCGACACCACGCTGATGGTGCTGCCGGAGTTTCTCGGCCTGCTGCTGTTACTTATGGTCGTCACGCTTGGCTCACAGCTGGCGCTGACCACGCTGGGCCACCACTTTGTCTACCGCCTGCGTAGCGAATTTATCAAACGTATACTGGATACCCACGTTGAGCGCATCGAGCAGCTTGGTAGCGCCTCATTACTGGCCGGTTTAACCAGTGATATCCGCAACATTACCATCGCTTTCGTCCGTCTGCCTGAGCTGGTACAGGGAATTATTTTGACCGTAGGATCGGCGGCGTATCTGGCGATGCTGTCGACCAAAATGCTGCTGGTAACGGCAATCTGGATGGCGATCACTATCTGGGGCGGGTTTGTACTGGTGGCGCGGGTGTACAAACATATGGCTACCCTGCGTGAAACAGAAGACAAGTTGTATAACGATTATCAGACGGTGCTGGAAGGGCGCAAAGAACTGACGCTCAACCGTGAACGTGCCGAGCATATCTTTAACCAGTTGTACGTCCCGGATGCCAAAGAGTATCGCCATCATATTATCCGTGCCGATACCTTCCACCTGAGCGCAGTCAACTGGTCCAACATTATGATGCTGGGCGCAATTGGCCTGGTGTTCTGGATGGCTAATAGTCTGGGCTGGGCAGATACCGCAGTGGCGGCGACCTATTCGCTGACGCTGCTGTTCCTGCGTACGCCGTTACTCTCTGCCGTCGGCGCGCTGCCCACATTGCTCACCGCGCAGGTGGCTTTCAACAAACTGAATAAGTTCTCACTGGCACCATTCAAGGCAGAGTTTCCGCGACCAACCGCGTTTCCGAACTGGCAAACGCTGGAAATGCGCAATGTGGTATTTCACTATCAGGATAATGCGTTCTCCGTTGGGCCGATTAATCTGACCATCCATCGTGGCGAACTGATCTTCCTGATTGGCGGCAACGGCAGTGGAAAATCTACGCTGGCGATGCTGCTTACCGGATTGTACCAGCCGCAGTCTGGTGAGATTTTGCTGGATGGCAAGGCGGTAGCGATTGAAAAACCAGAAGATTATCGCAAGCTATTCTCGGCGGTGTTCACCGACGTCTGGTTGTTCGACAAACTGTTGGGCCCTGAAGGGAGAGACGCAAATCCGCAACTGGTGGCGAAGTGGTTGGATCATCTGAAGATGGCGCACAAGCTGGAATTGAATGATGGTCGCATCCTCAATCTGAAGCTGTCTAAAGGGCAGAAAAAACGTGTGGCGCTGCTACTGGCATTAGCGGAGGAGCGCGACATTATTCTGCTGGATGAATGGGCTGCCGATCAGGATCCGCACTTCCGCCGTGAATTTTATCAGGTGCTGTTGCCATTAATGCAGGAAATGGGCAAAACCATTTTCGCCATCAGCCATGACGATCATTACTTTATTCATGCCGATCGTCTGCTGGAGATGCGCAACGGGCAGCTTACCGAGTTAATGGGTGATGAACGCGACGCCGCATCGCGTGATGCAGTAGCCCGTACAGCCTGATCCCATAGGCCGGATAAGGAGCTACCGGCCTACGGTTAACACTCTCATCCGCCGTTTTTTTATCCAACCGGCGGCTCAGTTTATTGTTATTTACATAATTCAGCATCATGATTAACGATATTTCAAATCATGGATTTATGATTAATGTCTGTAATAAATAAAAACAGCGCCAGGCTGCGTGATGAAGAACGTGCGCGTCTGATCTGGCTGCTGACCACTGATAAAGCCATTATTTCTACACTGTTGGGCAAGCTTACCCTGGCTGAGCAATATGACGTCGGTACATTAGCCGACGATATTGCTGAGGTAGGGGCACTGGTGGCCCACCTGCCACCGCCCGATTTGGCCGATACCCTCGAAGCGTTACCCTCTGAAGAACGTCATGCCCTGTGGCGACTGGTCGAAAGTGAAAAACGCGGAAATGTGCTGCTTGAGGCGTCAGAAAACGTCTGGGACGATCTGATCGATGAGATGACCGACCGCGAGTTGCTGGACGCGTTGCAATATCTCGATATCGATGAACAGATTTATCTGGTGCAGCATTTGCCACGCAACCTGACAGGCCGACTGCTGGCATCGCTGCCGGCAGAGGAGCGGGCGCGTGTGCGCCAGGTGATGCACTACGAGAAGAATCGCGTCGGCGCGATTATGGAGTTCGAAGTCATCACCGTGCGCCCGGACGTGACGCTGGAAGTGGTACAGCGCTATCTGCGACGGTTGGGGAAAATGCCGGAAAACACCGATAAACTCTTCGTGACCGATCGCAATAAAGTCCTCGTAGGCGAACTGACGTTGACCTGTATTTTGCTTAATGATGTGCAGCGCAAAGTCAGCGAGGTGATGGAAGACGATCCGCTCACCTTCGCTCCGGAGGATATCGCAGAAAACGCGGCACGAACGTTTGAACGTGACAACCTGGTCAGTGCGGCGGTGGTGGATCCATCAGGTAAGCTGATGGGCCGTTTGACCATCGATGAGATCGTCGATGTGGTATATGAAGAAACCGACACCGATCTGCGCCGGATGGGGGGGTTAAGCGCCGAAGAGGATGTGTTCGCCCCGGTCACTAAAGCAGTAAAAACCCGTTGGGCATGGCTGGCGATTAACCTCTGCACGGCATTCATCGCCTCACGAGTCATCGACGGTTTTGAACACACGATTTCACAACTGGTGGCGCTGGCTTCGTTGATGCCTATCGTGGCGGGAATCGGCGGTAATACCGGCAATCAAACCATCACCATGATCGTCCGCGCGCTGGCGCTGCAAAATATTCAGCCCGGTAACCTGACGTTCCTGATCCTGCGTGAGATGGGCGTGGCGTTGATCAACGGCCTCGTCTGGGGCGGGATTATGGGGGGGATTACCTGGTGGCTGTATGATGATATGGCGCTTGGTGGCGTTATGACCCTGGCGATGATGCTTAACCTGCTGATGGCGGCATTGATGGGGGTAATCATTCCGATGACGATGGTGAAACTCGGGCGCGACCCGGCTGTCGGCTCAAGCGTTATGATCACCGCTATTACCGACACCGGCGGATTCTTTATTTTTCTTGGTCTGGCGACGCTGTTTCTGATGTAACCACTTGTTTGCATCTGACGATACGCGGCAGAACCAGCATCATCATCACTCCGGCAACCACGCCAATCGCCAGGTTGCCGGTAGAAACCGTCGCGGCAACGGTAATCAACATTACCAGCGTTTCAGTGACTGGCATTTTCACCAGCGCGGCGGGAGTGATACTGTGCCAACTGAACGTTTTCACCGCCACAATCACCATAATGCCGGCCAGTACCGACATGGGTATTTTCGCCATTACTTCACTTAATGCGGTGACCAGCAGCAGTAATACTAATCCGGCGGCCAACGTTGAGAGTCGACTGCGTCCTTTGCCCATCTCAACGTTGACGATCGTTTGGCCAATCATCGCGCATCCGGCAATGCCGCCATAAAACCCGGCCAGAATATTAGCGATCCCCAGTCCCGCACTTTCACGGTTTTTATTCGATGGCGTGACCGTCAGATCGTCAACCAGTCTTGCGGTTAACAACGACTCCATCAAACCGACAAAGGCGATGCTTAGCGCGCAGGGCCAGATAATGGCAAAAGTTTGCCCGTTAAGTGGTACCAGCAATTGGGTTAAACCAGGTAGTCCACCGCGCATTGAACCTTCGTCACCGACGGTAGGCAACAGTTGTCCACTGGTCACGGTGAATACCGTCAACAAGACAATGGCAACCAATGGTGCGGGAATATTTTTAATGAATCGCGGTAGCCACAGTGCGATCAGCAGAGTCAGGATAAACAATCCCCAGATTAACGGGCTTTTTCCCCAGAAGTGCGGGACCTGAGCAAAGAAAATCAAAATGCCCAGTGCGTTGACAAAGCCCGTCATGACGGCCGCGGGGATAAAACGCATCAGGCGTGCCATGCCTAATACGCCAAACAGGATCTGGATAAGTCCGGCCAGCACGACCGCTGGCAGAATGTACTGCACGCCGTGTAGGTGCACCATTGGGCCAATAACCAGAGCTACAGACCCCGCAGCGGCGGTAACCATTGCCGGGCGCCCCCCCAGAAAGGACATTGCCAGGCACAGTACAACGGAGGCAATAAGACTGACTTTCGGATCAACGCCAGCGATAACGGAAAAGGAGATTACTTCCGGGATCAGTGCAAGGGCGGTAACCACGCCCGCCAACATTTCGCGCACCAGTAAATGGGGCTTACGCAATACGGTTCCAACGGAATGATCTGCCGTCGCGGCAGGGGAGGGATGGAGCGCAGACATATTTACTCTCAGGTCGGAAATGGCCTGATACAGCAGACCGACAAGCATCCGTGCGGTGAATAGCAAAGCGCAGCATAGTACCCGTCTGGTGGGAGGGTTTCCAGAAATGATTGTCAATAACCCTATAAAGAATCAACTTATTAATAACATTTTTAAAATTTAAATATAATTTATAAACAATATTTAATTATTTTTACTTAAGTGTTACCGTTGGTACCGCTCTATTTTCACCTGCAATAAAAGCTAAAAAGCGATACTAAAAGTAAGGCATTAACATTATGAAAAAAGTGACTGCCATGCTCTTCACCCTGGCCGTAGGACTGAACGTTGTCTCTATGGCGGCAAAAGCGAAAGCGACTGAAGAGCAGGAAACGGATGTGCTGTTGATTGGCGGCGGCATTATGAGCGCCACACTGGGAACCTATTTACAGGAACTGGAGCCACAATGGTCAATGACCATGGTTGAGCGACTGGATGGCGTTGCTCAGGAGAGTTCGAACGGCTGGAACAATGCTGGAACGGGACACTCTGCACTCATGGAACTGAATTACACGCCTAAAAAAGCCGACGGTAGTGTCAGCATTGAAAAGGCAGTCGAAATTAACGAAGCCTTCCAGATTTCCCGCCAGTTCTGGGCGTATCAGGTCAACAATGGCGTGATGCATGAACCCCGCTCGTTTATCACCACCGTGCCACATATGAGCTTTGTCTGGGGCGACGAGAACGTGAATTTCCTGCGTGCCCGTTATACCGCACTGCAGCAGAGTACGTTGTTCCGTGGCATGCGTTACTCCGAAGATCACGCGCAAATTAAAGAGTGGGCGCCGCTGGTCATGGAAGGCCGCGATCCAAAACAGAAAGTTGCGGCAACGCGTACTGAGATTGGTACTGACGTAAACTACGGCGAAATTACGCGCCAGCTGATTGCATCGTTGCAGAAAAAACCTAATTTTGCTTTGCAGCTGAGCACCGAAGTGCGTGGGTTTAAGCGTAACGCGGATAATAGCTGGACCGTCACGGTTGCCGATCTGAAAAACAGCGAAGCGGAACACGACATCAAGGCGAAGTTTGTCTTTATTGGTGCTGGTGGCGCTGCGTTGAAACTGCTGCAGGAAACCGATATCCCGGAAGCGAAAGGCTATGCCGGATTCCCGGTTGGTGGTCAGTTCCTGGTGGCGGAAAACCCGGACGTGGTCAATCGTCACCTGGCGAAAGTCTACGGTCAGGCGTCCGTGGTGCACCGCCGATGTCCGTACCGCAGTATTGATACCCGCATTCTGGATGG
>NZ_CAWLWU010000002.1:3055420-3207263 GCF_963864895.1 Citrobacter sp. S-77 | reverse complement strand
GCGGAAAACCCGGACGTGGTCAATCGTCACCTGGCGAAAGTCTACGGTCAGGCGTCCGTTGGTGCACCGCCGATGTCCGTACCGCATATTGATACCCGCATTCTGGATGGCAAGCGCGTGGTACTGTTTGGACCATTTGCGACGTTCTCTACCAAGTTCCTGAAAAATGGTTCCTTATGGGATCTGCTCAGCTCTACCACCACGTCAAACTTTATGCCGATGGTGAATGTAGGGCTGGATAACTTCGATCTGGTGAAATATCTGGTAAGCCAGGTCATGCTCAGCGACGACGACCGTTTTGCTGCACTGCAGGAGTACTATCCGCAGGCGAAAAAAGAAGACTGGCGTTTGTGGCAGGCAGGTCAGCGTGTGCAGATCATCAAAAGTGATGAAGAAAAGGGCGGCGTTCTGCGTCTGGGAACTGAAGTGGTCAGTGACAAAGAAGGAACAATTGCTGCACTGCTGGGCGCATCGCCAGGGGCGTCAACCGCTGCACCGATCATGCTGCATCTGATGGAAAAAGTGTTTAAAGATAAAGTTGCCAGCCCGGAATGGCAGGCGAAACTGAAAACAATTATCCCGTCCTATGGCACGAAGCTGAACGGTAACGTTGAGGCCACGGAACAAGAGCTGCAATATACCAGTGAAGTTTTGGGTCTGAAGTACGATAAACCGCAGGTCGCTGATGAAGCACCGAAACCGCAGCTTAAACCTCAGGCACAATCGCAACCTGAGCAGAAAGCTGTCGCAGATATCGCACTGTAAAGAAAATGCCGGATGGCACTGCGCTTATCCGGCCTACTTCGTGCGTTTGTAGGCCGGATAAGGCGGTATGCCGCTATCCGGCACATTCTCACTTATCGCGCGACTGCGTCCTGAATCTTCTCTTCCGCTTTCCAGATTCGGTATTTCACTTCTACGTTTTCCGGAGTGTAGACCACAATCGGCAATTTGCTGTTGTAACGCACCATACCGTCATCACCCAGATAAGCTGTGATGAATTTTTTCTCTTTTTTGCCGTCCGGGCAGGCCATCATGGTCGAGACCGGGGAGCTGACTTTGTCAAAAACATAGTAGTCGTATCCCCAACCTTCCAGAGTTTTGCTTTCCAGCTCTCCACCAAGGCGATGCCTGTTGCAGTCAACTTCCAGCGTTTGTCCGATCAGCAGTTCCACTTTTAGAGTAGATTCATCTTTCTCAGGAGCGAGCTGGATAACCTGGCGCTTCATACCTTTGTCGGCTTTAGGATAAGGCGCTGTTTTTTCCAGTGGTTGAGTGTTGGCATCGTTGTTTGCAGCCCACACAGAGGTGCTGGCAACGGCAGCTAACAGGATGGCAGGGACAATAGTCTTCATCTTATTGTTCACAGTTTTTCCTTTCTTCTGTCTTCTGAACGTATCTATGGCAGGTTAGCATATTCACATCATCTATTAATCTAAATTTACTTATATTTTAAGTGTATTGGCTGAGTGTTTGTTATTAATATGGTGATATATCCTAAGAATTATCTCATAAATAAGATAATTCTCTTTTTGCGGTGTTCGTTATATAATTTAGTATATAACTAATTGAAATGTGAGCAAAAGCGCGTTTTTTTCCACCAACCCCACACTCTTTTGATCCGGCAACAGCATTTACCCCGATTGGGGTATGCACCTCTAACACATCCTGAAATATCTTACTGTTAAAAATAACTACTCATAAATAGTGCGGTTTTTATTGTCGTTCAACCCGCTCAGGGAGAGCGTCATTATGGAAGGACAATGTCATGGTTGATTTATCCCGTCGAGGCATGTTGACAGGCAACTGGCGTAACGCTGGCATTGGGATCCGTCCGCCGTGGAGCAAGGAAGAATCTCACTTTCTGGCCCATTGCCTCCGTTGTGACGCCTGCATCCAGGCGTGTGAAACCGACATCCTGCAGCGAGGCCAGGGTGGGTATCCGAGCGTAAATTTCAAACACGGCGAATGCAGCTTTTGTTACGCCTGCGCACAAGCCTGTCCCGAATCACTTTTTCTTCCGCGCCACACCAGGGCATGGGAACTGAACTTTACGATCGGTGAAAACTGCCTCGCAAATCAGTCTGTTGAGTGCCATCGCTGTCAGGATAGTTGTGAACCCATGGCCATTACCTTTCGCCCCACGCTGTCTGGTATTTACCAGCCACAGCTCGACAATCAGGGCTGTAACGGATGTGGAGCGTGCGTCGCTACCTGTCCGGTTTCAGCTATTAACGCGGAGTACAACCATGGACACTAACTGGCAGGTCTGCAGCCTGGTCGTTCAGGCAAAAAGTCAGCATATCAGCGATATCGCCACGCAGTTGAGTACATTTCCAGGTTGTGAAGTTGCACTCAGTGATGTGGAAAGCGGCCAACTGATCGCGGTGGTAGAAGCTGAACAAAGTGAAACGCTAATGAAAACAATTGAGTCGGTACGCAACGTTGCGGGCGTACTGGCGGTGTCGCTGGTTTATCACCAGCAGGATGAGCAAGGTGAGGAAACACCATGAAACTCAGTCGTCGTAGCTTTATGAAAGCTAACGCCGTTGCGGCCGCTGCGGCGGCTGCCGGGTTAAGCGTGCCGGGCGTAGCCCGCGCGGTAGTCGGTCAGCAAGAAGCTATCAAATGGGACAAAGCCCCGTGCCGATTTTGCGGTACAGGTTGTGGCGTATTGGTAGGGACTCAGCAAGGGCGTGTTGTGGCATGCCAGGGCGATCCGGATGCGCCGGTTAACCGTGGACTTAACTGCATTAAAGGTTACTTCCTGCCTAAAATCATGTACGGCAAAGACCGTTTAACGCAGCCGATGCTACGCATGAAGGATGGCAAATATCACAAAGAAGGCGAATTCACCCCAATTAGCTGGGACCAGGCCTTCGACGTGATGGAAGAGAAATTCAAAACGTCCCTGAAAGAAAAAGGGCCAGATGCCATCGGCATGTTTGGCTCCGGTCAGTGGACCATCTGGGAAGGTTATGCGGCGGCGAAGCTGTTCAAAGCGGGTTTCCGTTCAAACAACATTGACCCGAACGCACGTCACTGCATGGCATCAGCGGTAGTCGGTTTTATGCGTACCTTTGGTATGGATGAACCGATGGGTTGCTATGACGATATTGAGCATGCGGATGCTTTTGTTCTGTGGGGCGCCAATATGGCGGAGATGCACCCAATTCTGTGGTCACGCATCACCAACCGTCGCCTGTCCGATCCTAATGTCAATGTGGCGGTTCTCTCTACCTTCCAGCATCGTAGCTTTGAACTGGCCGATAACGGCATCGTCTTTACGCCGCAAAGCGACCTGGTGATCCTCAACTACATCGCAAATTACATCATTCAAAACAATGCGATAAACCAGGATTTCTTCAGCAAGCACGTTAACCTGCGCAAAGGTGCGACGGATATCGGCTACGGTTTACGTCCGACGCATCCGTTGGAGAAAGCGGCGAAAAACCCAGGTTCTGATGCATCCGAACCGATCAGCTTTGAAGAATACAAAGCGTTTGTTGCGGAATATACGTTGGATAAAACCGCAGAAATGACCGGCGTTCCGAAAGATCAACTGGAACAACTGGCGCAGCTGTATGCCGATCCGAATAAGAAAGTCATCTCCTACTGGACGATGGGCTTTAACCAACACACGCGCGGCGTGTGGGCCAACAACCTAGTCTACAACCTGCACCTGTTGACCGGCAAGATCTCCCAGCCTGGCTGTGGTCCGTTCTCTCTGACTGGCCAGCCTTCCGCTTGTGGTACCGCGCGTGAAGTAGGGACGTTCTCCCATCGCCTGCCTGCGGACATGGTGGTGACTAACGAAAAACACCGTGATATCTGCGAAAAACACTGGCAGATCCCAACCGGTACTATTCCGGCGAAAGTGGGTTTACATGCGGTAGCGCAGGATCGTGCGCTGAAGGATGGCAAGCTCAACGTTTACTGGGTGATGTGTAACAACAACATGCAGGCCGGACCGAATATTAACGAAGAGCGTATGCCTGGCTGGCGCGATCCGCGCAACTTTATCATCGTTTCCGATCCGTACCCGACGGTCAGCGCCCTGGCGGCCGACCTGATCCTTCCGACAGCGATGTGGGTGGAAAAAGAAGGGGCCTACGGTAACGCTGAGCGTCGTACTCAATTCTGGCGTCAGCAGATTAAAGCGCCGGGCGAAGCAAAATCGGATTTGTGGCAACTGGTGCAGTTTGCCCGTCGTTTCAAAACAGAAGAGGTCTGGCCGGAAGAACTGTTGGCGCAGAAACCAGAACTGCGTGGCAAAACTCTGTATGACGTGCTGTTTGCAACGCCTGCGGTGACGAAATACCCGGTTAGCGAACTGGCTGAAGATCAGCTTAACGATGAGTCCCGCGAGCTGGGTTTCTACCTGCAAAAAGGGCTGTTCGAAGAGTATGCATGGTTTGGTCGCGGTCATGGACACGATCTTGCACCGTTCGATGATTACCACAAAGCGCGCGGGTTACGCTGGCCGGTAGTTGAAGGTAAAGAGACCCAGTGGCGCTACAGCGAAGGTAACGATCCGTACGTGAAGGCTGGAGAAAGTTACAAGTTCTACGGCAAGCCGGACGGTAAAGCGGTGATTTTCGCACTGCCATTTGAACCGGCGGCAGAAGCGCCGGATAAAGAGTATGACCTGTGGCTCTCCACCGGACGTGTACTGGAACACTGGCACACCGGCAGTATGACGCGTCGCGTGCCTGAACTGCACCGTGCCTTTCCGGAAGCCGTGCTGTTTATCCATCCGCTGGACGCGAAAGCACGCGATTTGCGTCGTGGCGATAAAGTCAAAGTGGTCTCCCGCCGTGGTGAAGTCATTTCGATTGTGGAAACACGTGGGCGTAACCGTCCACCGCAGGGGCTGGTGTATATGCCGTTCTTCGACGCCGCACAGCTGGTGAACAACCTGACGCTGGATGCGACGGATCCGCTTTCTAAAGAAACGGATTTCAAGAAGTGCGCTGTGAAACTGGCGAAGGTGTAAGTCGCTATGTCCCGGTCAGCAAAACCCCAAAATGGCCGCCGCCGCTTTCTGCGCGATATGGTTCGCGCAGCTGGCGGACTGGCAGTTGTTGGCGTGGCGCTGGGGTTGCAACAACAAACCGCACGTGCAACCGGCGTGCGGTTACGCCCGCCTGGGGCATTGAGTGAGGACGCATTTGCCAGCGCTTGCGTACGCTGCGGGCAGTGCGTTCAGGCTTGCCCTTATGACACGCTGAAACTGGCGACTCTGGCCTCCGGGCTGGCGGCGGGGACGCCGTATTTTATTGCCCGCGATATTCCCTGCGAAATGTGTGAGGACATCCCGTGCGCCAAAGTTTGTCCAAGCGGAGCGTTGGATCGGGAAATTGAATCGATCGACGATTCACGCATGGGGTTGGCGGTGCTGCTGGATCACGAGAACTGCCTCAATTATCAGGGATTGCGCTGCGACGTCTGCTATCGCGAGTGCCCGAAAATTGACGAGGCCATCACCCTGGAGCTCGATCGCAATATGCGTACCGGTAAACATGCGCGGTTTATTCCTACCGTTCATAGCGATGCCTGTACCGGATGCGGTAAATGCGAAAAGGTCTGTGTGCTGGAGCAACCAGCCATAAAAGTGCTGCCTTTGTCGCTGGCAAAAGGGGAGTTGGGACACCATTACCGCTTCGGTTGGCTGGAGGGGCAAAATGGCAAATCGTAAACGTGATGCAGGCCGTGAAGCGCGGGCGAAAAAAGGCTGGTGGCAGAGTCATCGTTGGCTGGTGTTGCGTCGTTTAAGCCAGTTTCTGGTGTTGGCGATGTTTCTCAGCGGCCCGTGGCTCGGTGTGTGGATCCTGCATGGTAATTACAGCAGCAGCCTGTTGCTGGATACCATTCCGTTAACCGATCCACTCATTACGCTGCAAAGTCTGGCCAGTGGGCATTTGCCTGCGACGGTGGCGTTAACGGGCGCGGCCATCATTACGGTGCTGTATGCCCTTGCGGGCAAGCGATTGTTTTGTAGTTGGGTCTGTCCGATGAATCCTGTAACCGACTTTGCGAGCTGGTTACGCAGAAGGTTTGAGTTGAATCAGTCAGCGACAATTCCACGCTATATACGCTACGTCCTGCTGGTTGTCATTTTGCTGGGCTCTGCTGTAACAGGCACGTTGCTGTGGGAATGGATAAACCCGGTTTCTCTGCTGGGACGTGGCCTGGTGATGGGGTTCGGTAGCGGAATACTGCTGATTATTGCACTGTTTTTATTTGATTTACTGGTCGTTGAACATGGCTGGTGCGGGCACCTTTGCCCACTTGGCGCACTGTATAGCGTGCTGGGAAGTAAAGGGGCGTTAACCGTTTCGGCGAAAGAACGCGAGAGATGTAACCGCTGTATGGATTGTTTTCATGTTTGCCCGGAACCGCATGTGCTACGTGCCCCGGTGCTGGATGAGCAAAGCCCGGTGCAGGTGACCAGTCGCGATTGCATGGCCTGCGGTCGCTGTGTGGATGTCTGTTCTGAGGATGTTTTTACAATAACAACACGATGGAGTTCGGGAGCGAAATCATGAAAAGCCATGACCTGATTAAAGCGCTGAGTCAAATGACGGCAGCGCTGGCCCTGGTAGTCAGTGGGGCAGTTTGGGCTGCAAACGGAGTGGATCTGAGCCAGTCACCGGAAGTCTCGGGGACGCAGGAAGGGGCGATTCGCATGCCGAAAGAGCAGGAGCGTATGCCGCTGAACTACGTTAACCAACCACCGATGGTTCCGCACAGCGTTGATGGTTACCAGGTTACAACTAACACCAACCGCTGCCTGCAGTGCCATGGCGTGGAAAGCTATCGGACAACCGGCGCGCCGCGCATCAGCCCGACGCACTTTATGGACAGCAATGGCAAAGTGCTGGCGGAAGTGGCGCCGCGTCGCTATTTCTGCCTGCAGTGTCATGTCCCGCAGGCTGATGCTGCTCCGATTGTCGAAAATACCTTCACCCCCTCGAAAGGTTACGGGAAATAAGAGGTCATTATGGAAAATTCTAACCGTAAACCAGGCTGGATTAAGCGCGTCTGGCAATGGTGGCGTCGCCCCAGCCGTCTGGCGCTCGGCACGCTGTTGTTAATCGGCTTTGTGGGCGGCATTATTTTCTGGGGCGGTTTTAACACCGGTATGGAAAAGGCCAACACTGAAGAATTCTGTATCAGCTGTCACGAAATGCGCAACACTGTCTATCAGGAATACATGGAAACCGTACACTACAACAACCGTAGTGGTGTACGTGCGACCTGCCCTGATTGCCACGTCCCGCATGAGTGGGGCCCGAAAATGATTCGTAAGATTAAAGCCAGCAAAGAGCTGTATGCGAAAGCGTTGGGGTTGATAGACACACCGCAAAAATTTGAAGACCACCGTCTGATAATGGCGCAAAATGAGTGGCGGCGTATGAAAGACAATAACTCGCAGGAGTGTCGTAACTGTCATAACTTCGAGTTTATGGATTTAACCGCCCAGAAAGGTGTTGCGGCTAAAATGCATGACCAGGCCGTGAAAGAGGGACAAACCTGTATCGACTGCCATAAAGGGATAGCGCACAAACTCCCCGATATGCGTGAAGTTAAACCGGGATTCTAACAGGATGTTGATGCGTGCAAATGCTTGAAGCCAGGGAACTGCTCTGTGAGCGGGATGACAGAATACTGTTTAGTGAGCTGTCATTTCGCGTAACTGCGGGTGAATGGGTGCAAATTACCGGGAGTAACGGCGCAGGGAAAACCACTTTGCTGCGCTTACTTACTGGTCTGGCTCGCCCTGATGCCGGAGAGGTTTGCTGGCAAGGGCAACCACTGCATCAAGTGCGGGACAGTTACCATCAGGAACTGCTTTGGATCGGACATCAGCCGGGAATTAAAACCCGGCTTTCGGCGTTGGAGAATCTGCGTTTCTTCCACCATGATGGCGATACTGCTCAGTGCCTGGCCGCTCTGGCACAGGCCGGGCTCGCCGGATATGAAGACATTCCAGTTAATCAACTCTCTGCCGGACAACAACGCCGTGTGGCATTGGCTCGTCTGTGGCTGACCCGCGCCCGGCTCTGGATCCTGGACGAACCGTTCACTGCGATTGATGTCAATGGCGTTGAACGCCTGACTCAGCGTATGGCACAACATACGGAGCAGGGCGGTATTGTTATTCTCACGACTCATCAGCCTCTGAATGTAGAGACTAATAAAGTGCGGCGTATTGCGCTGACCAGCGAGAGGGCTGCGCAATGATGTGGCGAATTTTCCGTTTAGAACTGCGGGTTGCGTTCCGTCATAGTGCGGAGATTGCCAATCCGTTATGGTTCTTCCTGATTGTGATTACGTTATTCCCGCTAAGCATTGGCCCGGAACCACAACTGCTGGCGCGAATTGCGCCGGGTATTATCTGGGTTGCAGCACTGCTGGCATCATTACTGGCGCTGGAGCGCCTGTTTCGCGATGACCTTCAGGACGGCAGCCTCGAACAGCTGATGTTACTGCCATTGCCGCTACCGGCGGTGGTGCTGGCGAAGGTAATGGCACACTGGGTCGTGACCGGCCTGCCGTTGCTTATCCTCTCGCCGCTGGTGGCGTTGCTGTTGGGAATGGATATGTACGGTTGGCAGATTATGGCACTGACGCTGTTGCTCGGTACGCCGACGCTGGGTTTTCTCGGGGCTCCAGGCGTTGGATTAACGGTTGGTCTGAAGCGTGGCGGTGTGTTGTTAAGCGTGTTGGTACTGCCGCTAACCATCCCGCTGCTGATTTTTGCGACCGCTGCGATGGATGCGGCCTCTATGCACTTACCCGTTGAAGGGTACATGGCGATTCTGGGCGCACTGTTGGTGGGGAGCGCGACGTTAAGTCCTTTTGCGACGGCGGCTGCGTTACGCATCAGTGTGCAGTAGCACGATTTTTATTTTAGCGTGCCTGATCAGGCGATTTTCCGCCATCAGGGACAACGGCAGTTTCATTTGTTTTGCTTGAGTCTGGTGACTGAACTATGTGGAAAATACTTCATCAACTGGCGATGCCCCCACGGCTCTATCAGATCTGTGGCTGGTTTATCCCGTGGCTGGCGATTGCCAGTGTAGTGATACTGGCAACGGGTTGGATCTGGGGATTTGGTTTTGCACCTTCGGATTATCAACAGGGGCAGAGCTATCGCATTATCTATCTGCACGTCCCGGCGGCAATCTGGTCGATGGGGATTTATGCCTCGATGGCGGTTGCGGCGTTTATCGGCCTGGTCTGGCAGATGAAAATGGCCAATCTGGCTTTAGCCGCGATGGCCCCTGTTGGCGCAGTGTTTACCTTTATCGCACTGGTGACCGGGTCGGCATGGGGTAAACCAATGTGGGGAACCTGGTGGGTATGGGATGCCCGACTCACTTCTGAACTGGTGTTGCTGTTTCTCTACGTAGGCGCTATCGCACTGTGGCACGCATTTGATGACCGTCGCGTGGCGGGGCGTGCTGCCGGTATTCTGGTGCTGATTGGCGTTGTTAACTTACCGATTATTCACTACTCGGTGGAGTGGTGGAATACGTTGCATCAGGGATCGACCCGTATGCAGCAAAGTATTGATCCGGCGATGCGCACGCCGTTGCGTCTGGCAATCGTCGGCTATCTGTTGCTGTTTATCACGCTGACGCTGATGCGCATGCGTAATCTGATTTTGTTGATGGAAAAACGCCGCCCGTGGGTGAGCGAACTGATCTTAAAAAGAGGCCGCCAATGACCCCTGCATTTGCATCATGGAGTGATTTTTTCGCGATGGGCGGTTACGCCTTGTATGTCTGGTTGGCTGTGGCTATGAGCGTTGTCCCTATGATTGTACTGGTGCTGCACTCTGCGTTACAGCATCGGACGATATTACGCGGTGTAGCACAGCAACGGGCAAGAGAAGCCCGTATGCGCGCGGCACAAACGCAACGGGAGGCGGCGTGAATATTCGACGTAAAAATCGACTCTGGATTGCCTGTGCGGTGCTTGCGGGTCTGGCATTAACCATCACGCTGGTGCTCTACGCGCTGCGTTCCAATATCGACCTGTTCTATACGCCGGGCGAAATACTCTACGGTAAGCGTGAAACCCAGAAGATGCCTGAAGTCGGTCAACGTCTGCGTGTGGGGGGCATGGTTATGCCTGGCAGCGTTAAACGCGACCCGCAATCCCTGAAGGTGAATTTCAGCATTTATGACGCCGAGGGCGTAGTCGATGTGACGTATGAAGGTATCCTGCCGGATCTGTTCCGTGAAGGGCAGGGGGTCGTTGTGCAGGGTGAACTGGAAGAGGGGAATCATGTGCAGGCAAAAGAGGTCCTCGCCAAACATGATGAGAATTACACCCCGCCGGAAGTCGAAAAAGCGATGCAGGAAAATCACCGTCGCCCGGAAAGTGTTTATAAGGATAAAACGTCATGATGCCTGAAATTGGCAATGGGCTTCTGTGTCTTGCACTTGGCGTTGCATTGCTGCTCTCAGTCTATCCTCTGTGGGGCGTAGCGCGCGGTGATGTACGGATGATGGCCTCTGCACGGCCATTTGCCTGGGTGTTGTTTATCTGCGTGATGGGTGCGTTTCTGGTGTTGGTAAACGCATTCGTGGTCAATGACTTTACCGTGACCTATGTGGCCAGTAACTCTAATACTCAGCTCCCGGTTTGGTATCGGGTAGCGGCAACGTGGGGCGCGCATGAAGGCTCACTGTTGCTGTGGGTGCTGCTAATGAGCGGCTGGACGTTTGCCGTGGCGCTGTTTAGTCAGCGGATGCCGCTGGATATAGTCGCTCGTGTACTGGCTGTGATGGGCATGGTCAGTGTTGGCTTCCTGTTGTTTATCTTGTTTACCTCTAACCCGTTTTCTCGCACCTTGCCTGATTTCCCTGTCGAAGGGCGCGACCTGAACCCGCTGTTGCAGGATCCGGGGCTTATTTTCCATCCCCCGTTGTTGTATATGGGCTATGTCGGTTTCTCAGTCGCTTTTGCATTCGCGATCGCCGCGTTGATGAGCGGGCGTCTGGACAGCACGTTTGCCCGTTTTTCGCGCCCCTGGACGCTGGCGGCGTGGGTGTTTTTGACGTTGGGGATTGTGCTCGGCTCCGCCTGGGCGTACTACGAGCTTGGCTGGGGCGGCTGGTGGTTCTGGGATCCGGTCGAGAATGCTTCGTTTATGCCGTGGCTGGTAGGCACAGCGCTGATGCACTCCCTGTCGGTTACCGAACAACGCGCCAGTTTCAAAGCCTGGACGCTGCTGCTCTCGATCTGCGCTTTCTCGCTATGCCTGTTGGGCACTTTCCTCGTGCGTTCAGGCGTACTGGTGTCGGTACATGCATTCGCCTCCGATCCGTCGCGCGGGATGTTCATTCTTGCCTTTATGGTCATGGTGATCGGTGGATCTCTGCTGCTCTTTGCCGTGCGTGGTCATAAAGTTCGCTCCAGGGTAAATAACGCCCTCTGGTCACGTGAATCGCTGCTATTGGGGAACAACGTTCTGTTGATTGCCGCCATGCTGGTGGTGCTGCTGGGCACATTGTTGCCGCTGGTGCATAAACAGCTGGGGCTGGGCAGTATTTCGATTGGTGAACCGTTCTTCAATACCATGTTCACGTGGCTGATGGCACCGTTCGCACTGCTGTTGGGGATTGGACCGTTGGTTCGCTGGGGTCGTGACAGACCGAGTAAACTAAAAACATTGCTGATTATCGCGTTTGTCACCACATTTGTACTGTCACTGCTGCTGCCGTGGCTGCTTGAAGACCGCATTGCCGCGATGACGGTAGTAGGTCTGGCAATGGCATGCTGGATATTCGTGCTAGCGATGTCTGAAGCATTCCTGCGTATTTCACGCGGAACGAAGTTGACGCCAAGTTACTGGGGTATGGTGTCAGGCCATGTGGGGCTGGCGATTACTATCGTGGGGATTGCCTTTAGTCAGAACTACAGCGTTGAGCGTGATGTGCGTATGAAGGCTGGCGATAGCGTGAGCATTCATAATTATCAGTTTACATTCCGTGAAGTTAAAGATATCACCGGGCCTAACTACCGTGGTGGCGTGGCGATTATTGGTGTAACACGTGACGGTAAACCGGAAGCGACGCTGCATGCGGAGAAGCGTTTTTATAACAGCACCAGTTCCATGATGACCGAAGCGGCAATTGACGGTGGTTTTACGCGTGACCTGTATGCTGCGTTAGGCGAAGAGCTGGACAATGGCGCATGGGCTGTGCGTCTGTATTACAAACCGTTTATTCGCTGGATTTGGGCCGGAGGGTTGCTGATGGCGCTGGGCGGATTGTTCTGCCTGTTTGATCCACGCTATCGCCAGCGCGTGCGTCCACGCACAGCTGAGCAAAAAAACGCGCCGGAGGCTGTATGAAGCGCAACGCACTCTTAATCCCTTTTATTATTTTTCTCGTTATTGCGGCAGCGCTGCTGTGGCAACTGGCGCGTAACGCCCAGGGAGATGATCCCACCAATCTTGAATCGGCATTGATCGGTAAACCGGTACCGACGTTCCGCCTTGAGTCGCTGGAGAATCCGGGACAGCATTATCAGGCCGATGTACTGACGCAGGGTAAACCGGTGTTGCTCAACGTATGGGCGACATGGTGTCCGACCTGCCGTGCTGAACACCAGTATCTGAATCAGCTGTCTGCAGAGGGCGTGCGGGTGGTCGGTCTGAACTATAAAGACGATCGTCAGAAAGCGATTGTCTGGCTGAAAGAACTGGGTAATCCATATGCGCTTAGCCTGTTTGATGGCGATGGCATGCTTGGATTGGATCTGGGCGTATATGGCGCGCCGGAAACTTTCCTGATCGACGGTAAGGGAATTATTCGCTACCGCCACGCTGGCGATTTGAATGCCAGAGTGTGGGCAAGCGAGATCAAACCGTTGTGGGATAAGTACAGTAAGGAGGCTGCGCAATGAGATTTTTACTGGGCGTATTGATGCTGGTGATCTCTGGTTCGGCGCTTGCCACCATCGACGTAATGCAGTTCAAAGACGAAGCGCAAGAGCAACAGTTCCGCCAGCTTACCGAGCAATTGCGCTGCCCTAAGTGTCAGAACAACAGCATTGCCGACTCTAACTCGATGATTGCTACCGACCTGCGTCAGAAAGTCTATGAGCTGATGCAGGAAGGGAAAAGCCAGAAAGAGATCGTCGATTATATGGTGGCGCGCTACGGCAACTTCGTCACTTACGATCCGCCGCTGACGCCGCTGACGGTTCTGTTATGGGTGATGCCCGTCGTGGCGATCGGCTTGGGGGGCTGGATTATTTTTGCCCGCTCACGCCGTCGTATACGATTGAAACAGGAAGAATTTCCAGACGACATCACTCCGGATGGAAAACGTGGTGGATGGTGGCTGTATGTGCCAGGCGTTGTAGTCGCATTGGTGGTTGGCGCGGTGAGCTATTATCAAACGGGTAATTACAAGCAGGTTAAAATCTGGCAACAGGCTACAGCACAAGCTCCGGCGTTGCTGGAACGGGCACTGGATCCGAAGGCTGAACCACTGAATGAAGAGGATATGACACGCCTTGCGCTGGGACTGCGTACGCGACTGCAGGCCGATCCTGGAAACGTTGAAGGCTGGATTATGCTCGGACGCATTGGAATGGTATTAGGTAATGCCAGCACGGCGACAGAAGCCTATGCCAACGCCTACCGACTGGATCCTAAAAATAGCGATGCGGCGCTGGGTTATGCGGAAGCGTTGACCCGTTCCTCCGATCCAAATGATAACCGTCGGGGAGGGGAGTTATTGAGTCAGTTGGTCAGGGGCGATCATGCTAACGTGCGTGTACTGAGCATGTATGCTTTTAACGCCTTTGAGCAGCAGCGCTTCGGCGAGGCGGTTGCGGCCTGGGAGATGATGCTGAAGTTATTACCCGCCAACGACACTCGCCGGGCGGTGATTGAACGCAGCATTAAACAGGCGATGGAGCAGTTGTCGCCGCAGGAGAAATAAGAGCGGAAGATGCCGGATAGCGACCCTAAGAGTCTTATCCGGCCTGCACATAAGCCCGATAGCATAGCGCTACCGGGCATTCTGCGTATTACTGTATTCCACGCGTTTGCAGAAACAGGATGGTGGCGGCAACACGAGAGCGCACGTTGAGCTTGCGCAGCAGGTTGCGAATATGCACCTTCACCGTTTGTTCCGAAATATTCAGTACGGACGCAATCTGCTTGTTTGACAAGCCCTGAGCCAGTTCATGTAAAACATCCAGCTCGCGTTCGGTAAGTATACTGAACGGATCTTCTTCCGCACCAAACAGTTCACGCTCTCGCAGGTATTCGCTGACGCGTGCGCTGAAGGCTTTACCGCCTTTAGCACCACTGCGAATGGCTTCAAGCAGAACTTCTGGGTCGCTGTCTTTCAACAAATAGCCATCAGCGCCGGCATCAATCAATGCGTATACATCGCTTGCGGAATCTGACACGGTAAGAATGATGATTTGCGCAGTGATGCCATCCCGGCGCAGCGCATTCAGGGTATCAAGTCCGCTCATTCCCTTCATATTGAGATCCAGCAGGATCACATCAAGGTCAAGACGGTTTGCCAGATCGATTGCACTTGCACCATCACCCGCTTCGGCGACGACTTCAAATGCGCTATCCAACTGTAGCAACTGACTAATTCCTCGTCGCATCAGTGGGTGGTCATCGACAATAAGCACCTGAAAAGGCATTGCTTCAGGCATACTATTCTCCTGAGTATTTATTAGTATCATTATTGTTTTCAGCACGTAAATCGTCCAGATTCATCGAGCTGATGAGAGAATAAATTTTACCCTAATTTGTGCATGGGTAAGTAGCAAAACCGTCAAAGTTTAAAACGGGCAGAGGTGGGAGAGAGATGAGGTCTACTGCCAGGGCGCTGCTATAAAGACCAACTGCATGGCAAAATGAACATACCACTGGCCAGTGGCTATGTAAGCAGCTCCCTTGCTGGACATCCCTCATCGAGCTAGGAGGGTTCCGACGTACGAGTTAACAGCATATCAATCAACTTTTCATCGAACAGAACAGGGACATAGACAGTGTGAGTATATTCTAAAGCATCAGGAGGATGTGTGTATTCAAAAAGCTCAATATCATGGCCGTCGCGTCGGGTGATGCAGTGTTGGGCCATGTATTGCTTGTAGACGTAGAGTATTCTGTCTGATGTCGAACCCACTTTTTTAGTAAATGTAAAACGCAGATAATCCCCGGAGATAACCGGTAAAGCGGGTAGTTCTTTCTCCTTGCTAAACTCCGCAGTGACACCAATGTGGTAGTCGAAACTAATTTTATCACATTTCAAATTTACGGGTTTGCACAATGTATAAACCTTGTCGGGAATAGTGAGGAGCAAACTGGAGAATGTTTTTTCAAGTTCTGCTCTCTGCATGGTATGGGCTTTACCGATGTGATAAAAATCACATTCATACTTTCCAGAGACGCCATAGAGTTCAAGGTGCGGAATGTAAATATAACTCACGTCCAAATCCATGAGTGCGCCGTTTACTTTATGACCCCAGGCCGGAATTTTTCCAAATATAACTTCACTGTTGCTTCTGAATTCAACAGGCGTTGTACCAAAGCACTCTTTGAAGTATCGAGTGAAAGCTTGTTGGCTTGAGTAAAAGCAAAGCTCTGATATTTTTTTCACGGAGAGACCGGAGAATTTTAGGGCGAGTGAACACCGGTACATCTTGATCCCCATAATATAGTTTTTGATAGAACACCCCATCCTGGATCTAAATATCCTGTGGAGTTGAGCACTGCTGTAGCCTGAGCGAGATATAATGGAGGGGATGCTGATATTCTCATCCTGGCCTTCATCGATAAGCCTGAGCAGTTGCGTTATAAATTCATCGCTCAAAGGTCCTCACTTACATCTGGTTATAGCGAATCAAGTATAAGATCCTGTTTTAGAATATTACATTCAGATAATCAATAGCATAATCACAGAGTGATATTATTTGGTGGTAATAATCCAAAAAAAGAGTAATAAAGATAACTCGTTACAATTAATTAACGCAGATGGAGTTGCTGAGCGTAAAATTACTGGAAAACGCTGTGCAAATAATAACGTCTGGTATTATACTCGCCGTGAGTTTACTGGTACCATGATAACGCTGATGAATGATTATTGATTGCTTTATACAAATAAATAATTTAATTAAATTTTATTTGTTATGTTTTTGTTGTTTTTGTTTATTTATTCTCATGATTGTTTATTTGAATTGCGCTCTAAAGTTCGTTGAGCTGATAATCTTGCGGTAACGCGCTGGTGCTATAAAAAATGTCATGAGTAGATACTCTCTATATATGTCGATGTTTCTCAAGACACCTGCCGTTGCGCTTATATATTCAATATTAAGTCATTTTATTTTAGGAACGGAATAAATGAAATTAACAAAAATTGCAGCGGTGGTTATTCTGGCTGGCACTCTGTCTTCATTCGCGCAGGCGGCCACGCCAGCACCAACTGATTCGGGCCATGGTTCTGTCACCTTTACGGGGTCAATTATTTCTGCCGCGTGTTCTATTGCGAATGATAAGCAGGATGTTTATCTGGGGGAAATCTCCGATGCGGCGTTGAAGGCGAATGATAACACGGGAAGATCAACACCGGTGAATTTCACCATTAATCTGCAAAATTGTGATACCGGTTCCGGTAGTACTACTGTATCTACAACGTTTACTGGCGCAACTGATACAAACGATACCAATCACCTAGGTATCACGGGTACGGCTTCCGGGGCGGGTATTGTATTAACTGATGGTGCGGGCAAAGCTATTACCTTAGGTACGGCGACAGTTCCTCAGGGCATTCAGGATGGCAACAATAGCCTGCTGTTCTCTGCGTACCTGGAGGGGGATGGTGCCTCTGCTAACGTAGTCCCTGGGGAATTCACTGCGATTGCAGACTTCACCTTGGCTTACAATTAATCATTCCCTGGTATAGTGTCGTTACTGTACGCCCGCCTGTGCGGGCGTATGGCGGCCAATTTACTGAAGTGAGTTCATGATCGGAATAATACGTTATACCTGTATTTTTATTTTTCTTTTAGCATATTGCTCTATCGCTACTGCGGGCAGCGTCCGGTATAACAGAATGCATTTTTATGGGGTTATTAAAGCTCGGACATGTAATATTTTTATGGCGGGGGGGGAACAGCAGATTGATATGGGTGAGTTAATTGAAAAACAGCTGGAATATAATAAGAAAACTCTTTCAGAGCGATTCTCTATTCATCTTGATCATTGTGTATTTGATGTTAACTCAAAAAATGATACGCCATGGCAGTATTTTCGCGTTACGGTAGATAGCGTTGATGCAGACAGTTTGGCTGAACCGGATATCAACGCGGGAAACATTGTCTTGCAATTATTAAATAAAGGTATGCGAGCAAGTAAGAAGGGTGAGAAGGTTGGTAATTACACAAAAGTAAGCAATACAGATATGCGTCTTGACTATGCCTTGTCGTTTAAAGAGAGAAATGTCTTTGGCCCTGCGGATAACCTGCCATTGATACCTTCTTCATTTATCGTTGAATATAAGGTGAGTTACTTTTAGTTTTTTATAAATCATTCGCAAGAATAACTGACAACGATGGAACTGGAATGTATAGCTCTATAATGTTGCCGTTAACCAGGCGCATATTTTTTGGTGTGTGCTTGTCTTTTGTTTTTTTACAGTGCGGTGTATACGCGGCTGATTATGTTGATTTCAATACTGATATTCTGGACGTTAATGATAAAAAAAACATCGACTTCAGTCGTTTTGAAAGCAGCGGGTATATTATGCCGGGAGATTACAGCTTTAAGTTAAAAATCAATCAGAATGAAATAGATGAACAGCCTATATCTGTTTATAACAAAGATGATGATAAAAAAGAGACAGAAGCTTGTTTCAGTAGTGAACTGGTGAAGCAATTCGGACTAAAAGAAGAGTTCTTACAAAAAATTAGCATGTGGCACCAGGGGCAATGTGCTGATATTACTTCGCTGGAAGGCGTAATTGTCAGCCCTGATATGGGGACTGGGGTGCTGAATATCAGTATTCCCCAGGTCTATCTGGAGTATGTTTCCAACGACTGGGTGCCAATCAGTATGTGGGATGAAGGAATTCCTGGGTTGCTAACAGATTACAACCTCAACTTTCAGAGCAATACACAGGAGAGTGAAGGTAGCACCGATCGTACGTTGTCGGGTAACGGAACGAGTGGATTAAATATTGGGGCATGGCGAGCACGCGCAGACTGGCAGACGAATTACGCTAGCGGTTCAAGCGGAAATAGCGGAAGAAAAAAATGGGCATGGGATCGCAGCTATGTCTATCGTGCTATGCCTAAATTAGGCGCTAAGCTGACATTAGGTGAGGACTATATGAATTCTGATCTGTTTGACAGTTTTCGCTTTGTTGGCGCCAGTATGATATCTGATGACAATATGCTGCCACCCAATTTACGTGGCTATGCGCCAGAAGTCTCTGGTGTGGCAAAAACGAACGCCAAGGTGACTATTTCACAACAAGGGCGAATTATTTATGAAACGCAGGTCGCTGCCGGCCCTTTTTCAATACAAGATTTAAACAGCGCTGTATCAGGAACGCTGGATGTGCGCGTTCAGGAACAGGATGGATCGGTGCAGCAATATAAAGTCAGTACCGCATCAATACCCTATTTGACACGCCCTGGAAGTATCCGTTTCAAGGTTTTTTCAGGTCGACCGACCAATGAAAGTCACCAGGCAGCAGGTGAAACTTTCAGTTCTGGTGAAATGTCATGGGGGATTAATAACGGATGGTCGCTTTATGGAGGATCCACAGTTAGTGATAGCTATCGTTCACTGGCTGTTGGCGTCGGGCGAGATCTTATGATGTTGGGGGCGCTCTCATTTGATGTTACACGTGCAGATGCCAGGCTAAATAACTATCAAAGCGAAGATAAAATAGGGCGTTCCTATCGCCTGAGTTATTCGAAACGATTTGACGACACAGGGAGCGAGATCACCTTTGCGGGATATCGTTTTGCAGAAAAAGATTTCATGAGTTTTAGCGATTTTCTTAATTATGTATCAACAACGGATGCATTTCAGGAAGATAAAGAAATGTATACGGTGACGTTTAGCCAGCAGTTTGTTGATTCAGGAACGAGTCTGTATGTGAACTACTCACACCAGACTTACTGGAATAGCCCGGAAGAAGATCGCTATAATCTCTCGTTGTCGCGTTTTTTTGATATGGATAAGTGGAAGAATATTAATATTTCATTGACGGCATATCGGAATAAATTTGAAGGCAATAATGACGATGGCGCTTATATATCGGCGTCAATACCGTGGGGCGACACCGCAACCGTAAGTTATAACTCAACGTTTAGTGATTCGAGTAACTCGCATCGTATTGGCTATTATGACCGTCTGGAAAATGGCGATAATTACCAGATTGCTACCGGGAGTGGTAACGAAGGGATGAATGTGAGTGGCTATTATGATCATTCTGGAGATTTATCAGATGTCACTGCAAACCTGGATTATGAGCAAAATCAGTATCGTTCAGCTGGCTTAACGTTGCGGGGAGGCATTACTGCCACAGCCAAAGGCGCTGCGTTGCACAGAGTGAATTCACTTGGTGCTACCCGTGTACTGGTCGATACCGTCGATGCTGCAAATGTCCCCGTCCATGGTTATGGCGATACGGTATTAACGAACCATTTTGGGAAAGCGGTTATTACAGATGTTACACAATATATCAAAAATAATTTAAGTATCGATATCGACAATATGCCGGATGATGCGGAAGCGACGTATTCTGTTGCATCGGCAACATTGACTGAAGGGGCAATTGGGTATCGCAAATTTAACGTGATATCGGGTATGAAAGCATTGGCTGTTATACGCCTTGTCGATGGTAGTTTTCCACCCTTTGGTGCCAGCGTACACAATGACGGGAATCAGGAAGTTGGTATTGTTGGCGGAGATGGTCAGGTTTATCTGAGTGGTTTAAACCCAGGAGCCAGCCTGCAGGTAGTATGGAGTGAGGACGACAGTTGTAAAGTAGTGATTCCGGAAAAACTGGGGCAATTGGATCTTACCGATACATTGCTTCTACCGTGTATCCATTAGAGATAAATAAATTTCGTTAATTTAAATTGGGTTGAGAAGATGAAGAGATCAAGATGTAGAATGTATTTTGCCGTTACGTTAACGGGTATCGCCTGTTCAATGCTGTCATCATATGTAAATGCGGCTATTTCACTGGATCGAACCCGGGCGATTATTAATGGTGATGATAAATCCATCAGCCTGAGTATTAGCAATGAAAATAAAAACCAACCTTACCTGGCTCAGGCATGGATTGAAGATCGGCAAGGGAAAAAGATTTCTTCTCCTTTAATTGTGTTACCTCCTGTTCAGCGTGTGGAACCTGGTGCGAAAAGTCAGGTAAAAATTCAAGCCTCTCCTGCATTGGCACAATTACCCCAGGATCGGGAATCGCTGTTCTATTTTAATCTGCGTGAAATACCGCCGCGCAGTAAAACACCGAATACATTGCAAATTGCGTTGCAAACCAGAATCAAGCTTTTTTACCGACCAAAAGCGATCGCCATGGATAAAACCCAGGCAGCGGATGGTGATTGGGTAGAGAGCACAACTCTGCAGCGTCAGGGGGACAAATTTATTTTGAATAACCCCAGTCCTTATTTTTTGACAGTAGTTATTGCTCAACCTACTGTAAAAGGGAAAACGGTTAAATTTAAACCAACAATGATTGATCCACATGGACAGGCAACGCTGGAAGCATCGGCCAGTGAGTTGGGAAACCATCCGGTATTGACCTATATTAATGATTACGGTGGACGTCCGCAAATTCAGTATACCTGCAGTGGCAATACATGCCCGGCAAAATTATTGAAATAAATGCCACAGAAGGGAGTTATGGAGAAAATTCGACTCGTTGTAATTTTTATTGTCTTTTTAACAATGAACTCGGCGTATGCGGATCGATATACCACAATGATAACGGTTTCGGTTAAAGTTGTAGAACCGGCATGTGTGGTGAATGAAAACAAACCGATCAACGTGGATTTTAGCGATCATGTTGCTGTGACAGATGTCGCGGCAGGTTTGGCCGTAAAAGACATTGAGTACACGCTGCAGTGTTATGATGCAAATCCGTCGTCGGTGCCTGTTAATATGTATATTAATGGTTACGGGCAAGGATTTGATAAGGGTAGCGTGCAGACATCATTGGACTCTCTCGCTATAAGGATAAAAGCTGATGGTGTGGATTTTCCATTGAATACAGATTTGGTTATTAATTCGGGTGGGCCTTATCCTAAGTTGACGGCCACCTTAATTAAGGCACCGAATCGTGAGTTGCCGACGGGATCGTTCACTGCCGAAGCAACGATGGTAGTATATTATCCATAACACGATTCACCATGTTGGTAAGTAAAAGCAGGTACCAGTTTCTGATATTTAACTGAGGATCAGAATCCTTTATTTGTGTCACCAATAAATGTAGGCGATAAGTGAAAATAAATATTTGGCTGTTCGGTATAGCGCTTTGTGCAAGGGGCGGTGTGGTGAATGCTGATAATAATGTACACTTTACTGGTGCATTAATATCAGAACCTTGTGAAATTAATGGCAACCAGCAGATTAATGTTGATTTCGGTGATAATGTTATTACAACAGATGTCTCTGCTGGTCTGGTAACGAAAGATATTACTTACACCTTGGACTGCAGTAATGCTGGCTCCACGAGCAATTTAAGCATGGAAATATCAGGGACAATTGTTGATTTCGATCAGTATGGCGGAAGCCTCGAAACATCAATTCCAGAACTGGCGATTAAGCTAAAACATGATGGTGCAGATTTTCCGCTTAACAAGAGTCTGCCGTTTACTGCAGGTAGCCAGCCTGTTCTGTCAGCATTGTTGATTCAGGAACCTGGTTCACACCTGCCTACAGGCCAATTCAGCGCATCAGCAACAATGACGGTAGACTACCCATGAAATCTTCTCTGTTACTCTTATTATTCTTTGTTCTCCAGCCCTGGGGAATGGCTCAGGCCGCTGGCCCTAATATGTTTTTCAGCGGGACCCTGGTGATGCCCCCTTGTACCATCAGTAAGGGCGCAAAGGTAGAAGTTGATTTTGGTGAGGATCTGGGGGTCAATAAAATTGACGGCGTGAATTATACCAAGACTGTTGATTATACGGTGGACTGTGACGAGGATTATGTGGCTAACCAGTTGGCGATCGTTATCGAGACGACGAGTCCAACCATTTTTGATCCGTCGGCAGTTGCAACTGACAAAAACGGGCTTGGCATCAAGGTGATGATCGGCACGCAACCAGTTACTTTTGCCCAACCAATTGCTGTCGACGATCCCACATCCCCGCCGGTTATCAGTGTCGCTCCGGTTAAAGATCCCGCTATTACGCTGGAGGAGGGCGCCTTCGAAGCTTTCATGACTCTACGCACGGATTACATATAGGTAAGCCATGAAGCTCAATATTCTTCTGTTCAGTGTGCTTTTACTGTTGAAATACAATCCGCTCTATGCTGATGGCAATGTCCATCTTTCGGGGGCGCTGGTTTCGGAACCATGTACGCTGCCTGACGGTAGTGACAATATTCCGCTTAATTTCGGGACCGTGGTGGATAAAGATCTCTACGCGCACGAGCGTACTGATAGCAGTGCGTTTACGATTCATTTGGCAGATTGCGATCCGTCTGTATTGTCGACGGTCAGCGTTACGTTTCAGGGAACAGAAGAAACAGAGTTACCGGGTTTGCTGGCGATAGATCCTGCCAGTACGGCAAAGGGTATTGCGATTGGTATTGAAGGCTATGATGGGACATTACTGCCTTTGAGTACGGCGAGTCCCTACGCTAACCTGATACCGGGAAATAACGATTTAAATTTTCAGGCGTTTGTCCAGGCTACGCCGACAGCGATGGCTAATAAAGCCCTTGTTGTCGGTGAATTTTCGGCGACAGCCACCTTTGTTCTGGGTTACCAATAAATATTATCGTCGAGGTTTAAATGCGCTATTTACTATCCAGCCTGTTGTTAATTATCTCTTCAGCGACGGCAAGCCAATACCCGGTGATAAGTTCTATCACTACTGATACACAGGACGCTGAGCATATAGTTTACCATATTACTCAGCATTTAATTAATTACCCGGACCCTGCGATTGATGCGATACCGCCTGCGGGCTATATGTATGCAACTTTGGCAATGAAGCATCCAAAATATATCTATGATGGTAACCCTCAGACATTAGTGATGCCGGGTTATGTAAGAACATCGAGTAGCAAAAGTTACAGCGAATCAGCGTTGGAAGCATACAATAGTCAACAAGGTATCACTACGTTTATTTCACCGTCGGTATCCGAACCGTTAAAACCGGGCCAGGATTGTATAGGCTATTTCTTTACTCCGTCTTTAGACCCGAATATGGGCTCGTCTGCGATTAAAGCGCCTGCAGGGTGTGTGGGCGTACCGCCTGCACAAGAGTGGTGTAAGATAGTAACGCCAGAACTGGTATTCGATCACGGGGTAGCTACGTTGGAAGATGCTGAAGATAACAACATAGCTGATAAAACGGCAAATCTTCGAGTGAGTTGTACTGCCGATATGCAGGTGACTTTTAACCTGATGAATACGGATACTGGTGGCTATGAATCTGAGTCGATTAATTTAACTCCATCTGGCAGAGCATTTATTTCTGTTGATAATAAGGCGCTTAATAGCACTCGTAATATTCCTATTTCTCTAAAGGCTGGGAATAATGACCTGCCAGTAATTAGCCGAATATCTGATATTAGCGCCACTGGTATTTATTATGGAAGCAGCGTATTGATAATGGAACCATATTAACTCTATTTGTTTCTTAAATGTTAATAATTGTCTTTTTATATCATGGCCTGATGATTATATAGATTCTGTTTGCGGGTGCGGATATCCTGTAGCATATAGGGCTGTCGCATCTTTATTATTTATTAATATTGTTTTTTATTACTGTGAGCCAGTATGAACTCTCGCACGATTGTAAAATTTTCCCTACTGATGCTATTTATTCTTTTTGTCGGAATTTTATCATGGCCATGGAAAACGCTCTCTGGATACGGAATGGATATCACGCTCAATATTCTGGTCTGGATCTGGGTAGCTCTGTGGGGAGCTGCTCTTTCAATTCTGCTATGGCGTAAGAATATTAAGGGGAGTCTGCCTTTGGTACTTCTGCTCGCGGGCGCGATCCTGATGAGTGTACCACTGGCATGGACACCAATGAGTTCATGGGGAGAATCACTTACCCGTCTGGGGGGGATCTGGGCAATGGCTCTGCTAATGGGGCTACTTTTACAGTTTCCCCTGCGGGGACGCGAACGTCAGTGTATTTATATGATTATTATTGCAGCAGGGATTATTCAAACAGGGATTTCCTGTTGGCAAATTCTGGCACCGGAAAATGCTGCTGCCTGGACGGAGTATTCCTTTGCCGGTCAAAATGGCCGTCCTGCAGGCACCTTTCTGCAAATCAATCTGTTAGGTTCTTTTTTAGCAACCGCTTTCCTGTGTGCACTGTGGCTTATGTCTTCAGGACTGACGCCAGGTTTGCGTAAAGCATCCATGCTGTGTTCTGTGCTGTTGTGTGCCGGTGTCATTATTACGCAGTCCCGTTCAGCGCTGCTCAGTGCCATAGCAGGTGGTGTTTTGATGTGCATTTTTAATCGCAAGAAGCCTTTTATCCTTGCGGTTTTGGTGGTGATTTTGCTGGGGTCATTCGTGGGTGAGGCAACTCTCAATCAACGCGTCAAGCTGTTACCGCAAACACTAGATACCGCTATGGGGAATTTAACGGGGACAAACCACGACGAGCGTCCTCGTGATATCGACTTGAGAACAGACTGGAATCGCCAGCATTCTGATGCTGAACGTTTCACTTTACTCAAAGGCGGGATGGCGCTGATTTATTCGCATATTTTTAAGGGGAGCGGACTTTCTTCTTTTGAAACTGCTTTCCCCAAGGCTTTGGCCAGTGAGGGAATAACCAATCCTTTTACTGTGACGGTTCGTTACCCACATAACGAATTAATTTATGTCTGGTGCGAAGGCGGAATACTGGCATTAGCAGGGATCTTACTTTGGTTGTCTCTTGTGATTGCGCCGTTTCGGGCAATTAAAGCACGTAATGTCTGCTCGCGTGGGGCATTACTATTACCTCTGTTGCTACATATTATGACGGAGTATCCCTTGTATTTATCTGCTGTACATTGCGTGTTATTGGTTATATTGCTGTGGCTGGCACTTCCAGTGACGATCAAAAACAGTGAGAAACGCTGGCAACCTTCATTTCCATTACGCCTGGGAATACAGGCAGCAAGTTATGTTCTCTGTCTGTCAGGCACCCTATTTATGGTGACCGCACTGCAGTCTGCTAAACAACTGCGTCAGGCAGAGGATTTTTGGTTAAGCGATCCTTCATTATTGGCCGTTTCTGGTAATGATTATGCACAGGCAGACCATTTGTTGTTTGATCGGGCAGCTAGCGACCTGGCGCTTTTCAATATTAATTCTGATGTCTCGTTACTTATACAGTTTCAGTCTCAGGCCGGAGAGTGGCTGAAGTGGCATAACGATTCAAACATGATGGACTCAATGAGAAAAATTGCCTTGTATTTTAATAATTCACCACAAGCGCAATACTGGAATTATCGTGGTTGTTTGAGTTTTCCACAGGATACTCGCTTTTCATGTACAACAGCTGTAATGCAAGGGAAACCACAATAATGAATGAGTCCAAAGCGCTACAACCCGTATCAGCGGTGCAAATTACTCATCTGGATGAAATGGTTGGCGGCTGGTTTATTGGTGCATTTACACCTGCTGCTTATTCGACGAATGATGTTGAAGTTGCTGTAAAACATTTTCCTGCTGGAGTGGTTGAAAAGGCGCATGTCCACCGGATTGCTACAGAAATAACATTGCTGCTACAGGGACGAGCACGGATGGCTGACAGGGAACTGAACGCAGGCGATATTATCACTCTGGCACCGGGAACCGCCAGTGCATTCGAGGCTCTGGAAGCGTGTATTACCGTGGTAATAAAACATCCCGGTGCGCTTAATGACAAATATTTTGAGAGTTAATGTGATGCTGAATATTGTGATTCCAATGGCAGGTCGTGGAAGCCGGTTTGCGCAGGTGGGTTTTACCGATCCAAAACCCTTCATCTCCATTGCCGGTGTGCCGATGATTGAACTGGTTATTAATAATTTACGCCCGAGCTGCCCACACCGGTTTATTTTCATTTGTCAGCAAGCACATCTGGAACGCTATGATTTTGCTGCGCGTCTGGAAAGTCTGGCTCCAGACTCTCTGGTTATCAGCGTCGCTGATATTACTGATGGCGCACTTTGCTCTGTTTTGAGTGCCGCAGCGTTAATTGATAACAGTTCCCCTTTGATGATTGCCAATTCCGATCAGTGGGTAAATATCAATATTGACGACTATTTAGCAGAAATCGAACGCCGCGACCTCGATGGCTTTATTATGACAATGTCGGCAACTGATTCTCGTTGGTCGTATGTTAATTATGATGAAGAAGGGTGGGTATCTCAGGTCGTCGAAAAAGAAGTTGTTTCCAGTGAGGCGACTGTTGGCATCTATAATTTTCGCTCTGGCCGTGATTTCTGCCGTCTGGCACGATCGATGGTTGCACGCAACGAACGCAGCCAGGGGGAATTTTATGTCGCCCCTGTGTATACCCATATGTATCGTGAAGGGTTATTCCGTATCGGTACTTATAATATTGGCTGCAATGGGAAAGGGATGCATGGTCTGGGTACACCTGAAGATCTTGCGCAATTTATGAAGAGTAAGGCCCTGAAAAATGCCCTGGAGAAATGTGAGGCAACGGTATGAGACTTATTGCCTGCGTACACCGGAGAGGATTACGTTGGCCTGTATGCCGGGTATTGCAGGATCCTGAACGCTGTTTTTCCCGACTTCCTGAGAATACAACCGTCATTACATTTGCGCGGGTTAAGAGTGCTCCAGTACATAAACTGACAGCAGTAGATCGCTTTTTAGACATCACTAGCGCTAATGTTGTTTGTTCACACTGGGATTTTTCCCCATTGGCGGCTCAGTTACTATGGGATACTGCACATCTTATTCCTGTGGGTGGTTGTCTCTATTTACTTGAATCGGAAGGCGTAGGGGAATTACTCTCCAGGTCCTATTATAAAAATAGATTCGTTGAGATCACATCAGCAATCCCGGGTATTCGTTGTTTCCAAAAAAAGAGTCTATTACCAGCCGAAAATGATCGTGGTCTGGATGCCTGGAGTTTCTGTATTCCGGTTGGTGGCACTGATGCAGACATGTTAAATGCTTGTGTGGAACGGATTCTCTCTTTGGGGGTGGAGCAACAAGAGATCATTCTTTGTGGTCAGGTACCTGAAGACTTTAGCTATTTTAGTGAAGTGAAAATTATTGGTGAAGCATTACCCGAATATCCAATACATATTACCAAAAAGAAAAATATGCTGGTAAAAGCGGCTACTTTACCTAATTTATGTATTCTTCACGATCGTGTTCTGTTGCCCGTTAACTTCAAAGACGCAATCAAGCGTTTTGGTGATAATTATCCCTTCGTTGGTTTTCAGTCATTCTGGTTTGCTGATCAGTGGCAGGCTACACCGCGTCGTTATTCCGACTTTGGTACGATATCGTCAGTACCTGAGGCTTTAATAAAAGCTGAGCGTTTACGTCGCACAGAAATTAAAGAATTTAACCCGATGAAAATGGCTGCGCAACATCCCGTTCGCTCTCATTTTGGTCATGATTATCTGACTGGCAGCCTCTATTTGTGTAAGCGAAGCGCTTGGCATTGCTTGCCACAGAATGAGAACCTGTTCTGGGGGGAGTTTGAGGACGTAGAGCAGGGAATTCAAGCGGCAGTAGCTGGTATACCTTCTCGTGTAAATCCTTATTCACTGACAGAATCGCAGCGCTATCGCAGCATAATGCATGGATATGGCGTGCTATCTGGAGTGGTGAAAAATGGTTGTATCAGACAAGAACGATCTCCAATGGAATGGTGGGGGTTTACACGCAAACCTGCACTGGATATTACTCATCAGGAAGGGATAAAGCGTCTCGCGGCTTTTGCTCAACGCTATACGGGAAGCGATATTCTGGTTCGTCAGATACAACATCGTCCCTTAACTGGAGTGCGTCGCTTTTGTCTGATAGCAAAATTATTGTGGCAAACGCAAGGTAATACCAAACATCTGGTAGAAGATTGGTTCAAGGAGGTTTTATGTGAATCTTATGATCCGGTCTCGAGAGAATCATTTCAGTTTGTACTGAATAGTGCAGCAAGTGTCGCGGATAAAAAGCTTTTTTTCCTTAAGCATATTAGCCTGACGCGCCAGTTATTTAATAATTTTTTCTCTTCACCTTTCATTATGCCCGATAAAACTCAAGAAAAAACAGGGATCAATAAATTTATAGGAACATTCATTGCCGCAGTCTGGTTGAAGTTCTTTAGTCGACATACGGCTTTCCCTATATCGTTACTGCAGCTCTGGCGTATCTTACGCAATCACAGAGGTGTTGTATGACACAAATTAATGTACTGAATGCACCGCTTACCACCGTACATTCATGGGCAGAAGGAAATAGCGAAGCGCTGTCATCATTATCTGGCATTAATGATACTTGTACTGTCTGGATTACACTGTGTGATGACCGGATAGTTGAAACCAGAGAAATGACGGAAGCCGGGCCTACATATCCGCTGGTTTTCATTATTTATCAGAATGGGATGCAGGAAGCACCAGAAAAGATTTGGCCAATGTGTCTCCATTATATCAATGCGGTCGCGCGCAATACACAGCAAGTGGATCTCATTCTCACAGGCGAAATGATCTCTCATCGGTATGCTGCGTGGGTAAACTGGTTGAATTTTGTTTCTGATACACCATTACCATTGCGTCGGCTGCTCCTCTTAAGTGTTTTGAAAATAATAGCCTATGGCAATGGGTTTTTTATTCAAAATAGAGCCGTACAATTTGTATCCCGCTTATTCAGGAAAATGTAATGAAACAACTAAGCCTCGTTATTCAGGGGCCAGTGCAAACTAAAGAACAAACTCTTGAGCAGTTTTTATGGCAGCTGCAACGAGTGCGGGATACATTTCCTTTAGCTGAAATTATTGTTTCATCCTGGGATATGGCTGATGCCGGGAACGAGTTTCTCGCCGACTTGTTATCACATATGGATATTACGTTGGTTCTCAGTGACGATCCTGGTCCCATTATCGGCTGGGAGTCAGCAGGTAAGCATTTGACAAATGTTAATCGCCAGCTAGTTTCTACTCGCGCGGGGTTGAATGCTGCAACCCGGGAACTGGTAATTAAGCTACGTACTGACTGTTATCTCACCGATCGATCTATTGTGAGGTTACTGGAACAGCATGTTGCTGCGGATGATGGCTTCATTCGTGATAATACGTTTAGTGTATTTTCTCAGCGCGTTATTACTGCCAGTTGGATCGCTCGTGATGCCAGAGGGAGCCTACCTTTTCTGTTTCATCCGGGTGATATTTTTCTTGCAGGACGCACGGAAGATATTAAAGTATTTTTTAATTCACCACTAGCCACTCAAGATCTCTTCATGCCCACTATATTTCCTGGGGGCCTGTGGTGCGCATGGCGTTATGTACCTGAGCAATGGCTGTGGGTTCATGCCATTAAAAAAGTTACGGGTAAGTCTGTTTTTGATGGCAATTCCCAGCGCTCGGAACAATTAATATCTCTTTCGGAACAATATTTTCTGGCAAATTTTATCGCTTATAATCCTGAACACCTTGGGTTGCGTTGGCCTAAGTTTCAGCGAAAATATAAATGGCGAGGTGCCTTCAGTGTATATTCTTATTCACGATGGTTACGTTTATATAAACGCTATAATGGAGTGAAGGCATTTACTCCTCGAGCGCTTGTCAGTTATCTTATAACACGGGTATGGCGTTGGGGATATATTATACGTGCAAGGTTGCTTTGCTGCGAAGCAATACGTCGCGTAGTCTTATCTGTCTTTATTCATCGGAGCGAATAGATGAGTCTCGTTAATGGCTTTATTTCTGATGTAAACAGGAGAGCGACGATATATGAGGTCTGGCAGTCGAGGCACCTGATTGTACAACTAATTATACGTGATTTATCCGTTCGCTATAGCCAGACTCTGTTGGGATGGTTATGGGCTTTTTTAAATCCAGCCATGAATATGGCAATGTATTACGCTATTTTTGGGGTGATGGTACGGTTTTCACCACCAGAATATCAAGTATCTTATAGCTGGGTGCTGTTATGTGGGTTGATTTTATGGATGCTGTTTGCCTCCACGCTTAATGCCGTATCCGAATCTCTTATTAATAATATACAATTGGTTAAGAAAGTGTATTTCCCGCGGGTTGCACTGACATTTTCTTGCATAGGTGTTAACAGTATTGATTTTCTCATTACTATGTTCTGGTTAATTTGTTTGCTCCCTTTTTTAGGGACTGACTGGTCTGTCTATCAATTGCCATTATTGTTTATTTGTAGTGGGGTGATGGTGCTAACCGGGTGGGGAGTAGGGTGTTTGATGGCGATACTGAGAACTCGTTTTCGCGATTTTCGCCATATTATCCCCCTGTTAACTCAGTGTTTGTTTTACGCAACACCTGTTGTCTGGACGCCTGGTTTATTGCCTGAACGTTTTTACTTTCTGACAGTATTGAACCCACTGAGCGGTATTATTTCTCTTTTTCGTTATGTCTTACTTGGCGGGGCTTGTCCTTCCTTTATCTTGTTGATTATCAGTTTTTCGGGGTGCGGATTAATCATTCTGGCGGGTTATTTTTGTTTTAATCACTATGAAGCATTAATTGTGGACAGAGAATGATCAGATTCGAAAATGTCAGTAAATGTTATCTCCGACATCAGCTACAAGGAAACTCGCTGCGTACGGCACTGGCGTTCCAGCGCAATAACGAGCATGAGTATTGTAATGCGTTAACCAGCGTCAGCTTTAATCTGGTGCAGGGTGAGTCTTTAGGTGTCCTGGGACGAAATGGTTCAGGTAAATCAACCTTGTTAAAACTCCTGACGCGAGTGACTCGCCCTTCGTCAGGACGCATTTTTGTTCGCGGACGTCTGGCCTCTCTTTTGGAGGTTGGTGCTGGATTTCATCATGACCTGAGTGGCCAGGAGAACATTTTCTTGGCAGGGGCAATTTTAGGTATGCGTAAATCGGAAACGCAAAAAAAAATCAAAGAGATTGTCGAATTCGCAGATATTAATGATGCACTTTATCAACCAGTGAGAACATATTCTTCGGGGATGTTTTTACGTCTCGCATTTTCGGTTGGTATCCATTTGGACTGCGATATTTTAGTTATTGATGAAGCGCTGGCCGTAGGGGATATGCAGTTCCAAAAACGTTGTCTTGAGAAGGTAAAAAGCTTCCAGCAGGAAGGGGGAACCTTAGTGTTAGTCAGTCATGATGTTGAGCAATTACGTGCAGTATGTCAGCGGGGTCTGGTCCTTGAGAAGGGATATCTGCTACATGATGGCTCCTTATCTGACGCTTTGAAATATTACTCAACGTTATAAAGAGATTAAGGATATTCACATGCAAATTTTGGCTCATCGAGGGGCCTGGCTCACATCCACAGAAAAAAACTCCCGCGGAGCGTTAGTGTATGCGCTTAAGTCAGGATGGGGAATTGAGACAGATATTCGTGACTTAGACGGAGAGCTGGTGATCAGCCATGATATGCCCCGACGAGGGGTATTGCCTCTGGAAACGTTATTTAAAGATTATGTGAATAATAGCTGTTCAGGCACACTGGCTTTAAATATGAAGGCTGATGGCTTGGCGAATGAATTGAAATTTTTGCTGGCCCGGTATCAGATCACACGTTATTTCTGTTTTGATATGTCTGTGCCGGACTCTATGGACTATTTTTCAGCAAATATGATCACCGCTGCGCGTCTTAGTGAATATGAACCTGAAGGAGAACTGAGCCAGCGTGCGTCGGTTTTATGGGTGGATGGTTTTAGCTCTAATAAAGTCGAAATTGTTCTTATTAAAAGATGGCTGGCGTCAGGAAAGAGCGTGAGTTTTGTTTCACCAGAACTACATCAACGTGATCATGAATATTTTTGGAAAAGTCTGAGATCATTGCCTGAAGAATTGCTCAGTCACCCTAACATGATGTTGTGTACCGATTTCCCTGAGCAAGCAGAGGCATTATTAAAATGACACAGATTCGCGCCGTAGTGTTTGACATGGATGGGGTGCTAATTGATGCCAGGGATTGGCATTACCAGGCATTGAACCAGATTTTAGCGATGTTTGGGGTGGCGATTAACCATCAGGATCATCTGCTTGAATTTGATGGTTTACCGACTAAAGATAAACTGACTTTGCTGACAAAACGTTATGGGTTACCTGAGTCATTGCATCCTTTTATTAATGAGATGAAACAGCGTTATACCATGCAATTGATTCATCAACATTGCTGGCCAGTGTTTGAACACCAGCTCACGTTAGCCTGGCTTAGGCGTCAGGGTTATCAGGTGGCTGTTGCGTCTAATTCTATTCGCGACAGTATTGAAACAATGATGAGGAGAGCCCAGCTTTTACCCTATCTGAGTTTTTTTCTGTCAAATGAAGATGTTACCTGCGGAAAGCCTGATCCGGAAATTTACAACAAAGCCTTTCAGATTTTAGGGATTACACCCGCGGAGTGTGTCATTGTCGAGGATAATCCACACGGTATTATGGCTGCGAAAGCTTCGGGGGCGCACGTTTTAAGCGTTAAAGAACCAAAAGATGTTACTCGAGATCTGGTACGTAACTTTATTAATCAATGTGAGTCTATAAGATAATGAAGCCTATTTTATTATGTATTAACACCGTCGCTATGAATAGTGAAGATATATTTTCTTCGATTATTAACTGCGTGTTTCAAACTGGAGTACACCATAAGAATATAGATAACATATGTTATCTACCATCAAATAATATGACACCGCTATGTCAGGCGCTGTATGCTGCAGCCGATATTCCAGACCATGTGCCTGTACTGATAACAACAAGTGAACGCCTTCCGGGTTTCTTTCCTGCAGAGATATCATTGTCTGGATTAGTTGCAGGGGATGACGGGTGGCTTTTTTTTCATCGAGCCGATTTTTTTCGTCATTGCGCTATGAATGCTATTCGGGCTTATGACCCAACCAGCAATATAATAACTCTGACGGATTGCTGGAATCAGGCTTTGCTCTCTACAGAATATCACTTATAGCCACTGTTATATCGACTCTTTATCTAAATGACTAATGTACTAGCGTTATTATTTCCATTATCTGGAGGTGGTTATGCCACATTTCACTGATGAATTTCATTTGCTGTATGCATCTCAAGTCAGTTCTCTTATCGGTGAGTTATCTTTGTTTGGGGTAACAAAAAAGATTAAACGAGAAGAGATTATCAGGTTTTCTCAGCCGGGACGTTCCGTTGTATTATTAATATCTGGATTTTTTTCAATCTATCATATGCAGGACAATCTGTTTATAGCTTATCAGTCCCCGCAGTCCATTTTCGGTTTGTTGGGGTTAGTTACGGATGTTGACAGTATCTATCTGAAGGCTGAGACGGATGCAGAAATAGTTTTGGTTGATGTTGATGTTGTGCGTGAAAAAGTGGAGGAGAAAAAGTTGTGGAAAGCAGTAGCCATTAATCTTGTCCACATGCTCGCTTTAGCGATTCATCGTGATAGCAAGACGCTCAATAAGACCACCTATCAGCGTGTTTGCTTATCAATTTTAGAGTATGAAAAATTACCTTCAGAAATAAAAAAAAGAGTCGTGCTCAGCAAATATATTATTACGCGAACAACATTATCTCGTTCGTTGGTGATGAGTATATTAGCAAGACTAGCTAAAGAGGGACGCGTTATGATAAAACGTGGACGATTGCTTTATGTTGACTCTTGTTTAGCGAATTTAAGGGAGTGCAGACACTAATTTATTTGTCAGGTATGTAACGCAGTATCACCCTTCATTTTTCTCGTATGCACGAGGGAGGACGATGATGCAGACATCAAAGAACTCTCTTAAGAAAGGCTCTTCCAAAATTTTTCTCAGATACACCCCAACAGTTGAGGGATGCTCTTACATCAACTGGAAATAATGAGCGTTTGATATGGCTATAGGCAACAAAAAGCAGCGAGTTTTGCAACTCGCTGCTTTAGGGGGGCTATGAACGAGTTTTGATGACTTGTTCATAAAATTTGATTGGTCGGCACGAGAGGATTTGAACCTCCGACCCCCGACACCCCATGACACCGACTATAAAACGCTGGAAGCCGCACCGTTGCTAGTCGTAGATACTATGTGTATGTATAAACAAACAGTGCTTTTTAAGCAAAATCTGCTCTATATACATCAATGACTTAGGTAGTAGTTTCTCCCCATGTTGTTTAGATAATATAGACCAGATTAAATATGTTAGTTTTGTAATGATTAGCAGTAAACTTAATGTGGTCAGCCGATTTGGTGAGTAGGGTCTCCTTGTCGTGTCGGAAAGATAAAAACAACAAGAAGTATGTAGTATTTTAACTCGAATTTAACTTTGTACAATACATCGATTGTCAATCGAATAATTTATAGTTATAGTACTTTTCATAAACGGTTTAGCTGATTTGATATTGAAATCTAGAATATGTTTAGTAGTATGAAAGAGTTTATATATATTTCTAAATAAAGGTTAAAATATGAAAGAAACTGATTTTAATGAATGGATTGATTCTAGCTTACCTAAGTTTAAACTTTTAGGTAAGCATATTGCCTTTATAATTGAGAACTTATTGCAGCAAAATAAAATAGACTATCTTTCAGTGAGTTACAGGACGAAAACTAAAGAAGGAATACTCGAAAAAGTTAATAGAAAAAATTATAAAAAACCTACTGAAGAACTAACGGATATTTCTGGAGTAAGGGTTATACTTTATCTTGAATCAGATATAGCTAAAGTGAGTGATATTATTAAATCCACTTTCAATATTGACGAAAGTAATAGTATGAGCAATGAAAGTAGACTTTCATCGGATAAAATTGGATATAGATCTGTACATTATGTATGTGATATAGGTGAAGACAGAACTTTACTTAAAGAGTATGAGTATATTTCAGGTCTAACCTGTGAGATTCAAGTTAGGACAATGTTACAGCATGCTTGGGCAGAATTAACACACGATAGAAATTATAAACTAGGTGCCAATCTACCACTACAGATACAAAGGAAGATTAATCTTTTTTCAGGCATGCTTGAGATCGCTGATGAGGGATTTTCAGATATTGTAAAATCTATTGAAGAGTATAAAGATTCAATTGCGAATAATGACTTAAATCAGTTGTTTCAACAGGAGATTAACTCGATAAATCTTTATAAATTTGTTCAGGAGATAACAAAAAATATTGGACTTGAATTGTATGAGGTAAAAGATTGGGGCGGGGAAAGCTCAAAAGAAATTATTGAAGAGTTAAAATGCTCAGGGTTGAATGATTTTAAGGCAATTGCTGATGCCTTACCTTCAAATTATGTCGAAGCATCAATGAAATACTATCCTGATAATAATATTTACGGATTTTTGCGTGATATAATGCTAATCCATGATTTTGAAGCATTAAGCAAAAAAGAAGGATTAAGTTGGGCTATAGCTGCTGATGACGATGATGATGACGCGGAAAAAATGAAGTTATTTTATGCTTGCTTTATGTCTCAAGAAAAAGCTAATCAATTAGTGAGTACATTTTCTGCCAACAATCAGCATTTCTAAAAAATAAATTTATTGCTGCTTTGTTATAATTGGCCATCTTTTGGGATGGCCATATGTAATACTATTACATGAAGGTTTTGTGAAAATAGGTATCACTTAATGAAGTCGTTAAATTCATTTGTAATGGTGATACTTAGCAACTGGCTTTAATTTCTCCATGTGGGACGACAACCCAGTCGATATGGTTTTGCGTGTAAATTTTAGTTGATTTCGCATCGCTATGTGCCATTCGTCCTTGCGGATCGATGCCCTGCTGATCGAAAAGATGCGCTGCCAGCGCTCTAATTTCGTGAAAGGTTGGTCTTTCGTCCATCGGTAGGTGGTCACATAAACCTAGCTTGTCACGCGTAGCTGAAAATGACCGACTCAAATAGTCCGGTGCAACTTGAGTAGGGTGTGAAACCTCTTTACTGCGTTTAACCTGCCGTTCTGGGATTCTGTGAACGACAAACGGACTGGCCACATTATCGCGGCTATCGTCAATTATCCGTTTCAACTCTTCACCAATCGGTATTGCAACGTGTGATTCCTCTTTTTTTTGTACTTTCTGCCTATGGATGTATAGCGTCCCATAAATACCGTTTTCTGGTTGTGCTAACCATACGCACCCGCAGATGCCGTCTTTGGGCTCTTTTATGGAATACCGGATCCGTGAAACTTCCAATCGTGCGTGTGTAGTCTGCAATGCCAAATCCATCGCGGTCCGTAACCATGGTTCGGCTGCGCGCCTGATAGCTTTAAAGTTTTCAAGTGAGAGACGCTGGCGTTTCTTATCTTCTGTCCTACGCATTTTTTTACGGGTTGCCGGGTTATCGAACATTAGCGATTCATCGACCGCATAGGAAAATAATTTTTTTAGAAAGCTGACTTTCCTGTTTTGTACGTTTGCTGATGCTTCGGCATGGTAGTGGTTTATATAGGCGTTCACATGCTCCAGTTCAATATCGCAAGCTGGTATGCTGATGAAGAATTCTTTCACCCTCAGAGCATCGTTGTTCCAATCGTCGAGTGTATTCTGTGAAGGGCGCTCATTCTCAATCGCCCGCTCCATAATATGATCTACGTGTTCAGCGAATGGTTTTGCTTCCCCCGTTACACCGCCAGATTCACGGACAAGTATTTCTACTGATGGTACATTTGTAGGCCTCATTCTGAGGTTGTATTCACGGGCTATAGCGATCGCTACAGCCCTGTCTTTACCAATATTCTTTTTTTTCCCAGTTATAAGCGTAAATTTATAAACGCCGCGATCTTTATCGAATATTAGATATTCGGGTAGATGGCGGTATTCTCTTTTTCTTGGCCTGGCTGCCATGGTTAACCCTCACTGATAAGCTGGTGAACCGTATGATTAACCATTGAGTCGACCCCCCATTTTTCAGACTCGCAGACCCAAACAGATCCGTCTACGATTTTGCCTGTGAGAAGTCCGTTTTCAACCCAACGTTTAATGGTCCGATTATCCGGGATCGAGTCTTTGGTAAATTCGCGTTTACCCCACTGACTCGCCTTCATAAGTTTTGCCATGACAGATTCTCCATACAGCCCAGCTGCACCCGGGATTACAAAATTATAAATTATTGTTGGCTGGCTTAGGTGGGACAGCATAGAGGGGACCTGGCGCAACATCGAAACGACGCCAGCGAATATCACAGGTTCTTTCTTCACCTTCTTTGTACCAGGCAACAACATCTGCTACCGGCTCGGCGTTCCTACCTGCCAACACCTCATCTACTACCTTCAACATATCAGCGAGAAAGTAAGCTCTGTTCCCGCCGTTTGAGTACTGCGTATCATGCTGAAGGTGTTCGCGCATCTGGTGCAGGCGATCGAGTGATACAGGACCGTGCGCCGGGTGGTTGTTAGTTGTCATGCTGCCCACCCCCTACGTTGATAGCCCAGCGCGTAGCGCGCTTCTATTGGGTCTTCTTCTTCGTATTCACCATTGACGCTTTTCACCATCGCCACGCAGCATTCGTTGCAGCAGCGATAGGACATAAGTTCGCCGTCGAATTTCCACGCCGTACTACGGTGAATTTCATCCTTTAAAATTACGCCAGCGCAAATGTGGCATTTGTATTCACCTCGAGAGGTAACGATTTTGTTCGATAGTTCTGTATCGCATGGCGTACCGAAATCACCTTCGAAAAGATCAAAGTCCAGTGCGTCGTCTAAATCCTGTTTGTTGAGTGAGTTAGTCATTCCAGGCCTCCAGCTCGTTCTGTATTTCCTCGTCGATCTCGTCATTGGTGGCGTCTTCGTTCAGATAGTCACGCGCCTCTTTGAGATACTGTTCGCGGCGTTCGTGATACCAGGTAGAGAACTCCGGCGACCACCCTCGGTTAGCCCCCTGAAAATCAACCATCGCATTATCCTCTGCCATACGCTCGACCATGCAATAAGCTGTAGTCAGTGCCGCTTCACGGATGTAACCGCGCAGGTCGCGCTTGCGCCAGTATGGGCTGTGCTTCGAGTCGCAGCGGCCTTTAAATTCGACGCTCCAGCGACGGATGCAACGTGTGTTAAGGGATTTGCTCATTGTGCTGCTCCCTGTCTGGCTCTATTTAATAGCTGGTTAAACATCGTGGTTAGGCTGTTACTACACCCAAACGGCATATCGTTAACACGGTATGTTGGAATGCCCTTGCGAACACCAGACTTCACGATCCGGCCGGTGCCATAGAGTTGCGATAATGCGCCAGCGACCGCGGGCGTCGTTTTGTTCATACCTTTGGCGATTTCACCGCTGGTGGTATTCGGATGAGCCTGGAGATATTCAAATACGGTCATGGCGTTTTACCTTTACGTTCCTGTTCCAGTTGCACCAGAGACTCTTTTAATGCTGCGAACGTAGCTTCCAGTCTGGTGGCGACTTCGCGCATAAGCGGTGCATGCTTTGGTGGCAATTCAGCAACGGAGGCAAAAGCCACCGCTACGAGTTCTTTTACCTTCATGCGGCGCATTGGCGCAGCTCCACCAGTTCGTTAAAGCGATTCATGAACAGGCCATAGGCTTGACCAGGACGAAGAGGGATAACCTGAATGAGATCAGAGCAGGGAATACCTTCGAGAATTTCCCACTTCGAACCGTCATCGATTTCCAGATCACGGCGCTCGGTGGCTAACATGGTTAGATCGGCATATTTCACGACGGTAGCTTGCTCAAGCTGGATACCGAATTTAAAGCGGATAAGACCATCAACATAAGTTTCCATGCGTTGGTAGTCAGGTAACAGGGCTTTGAGCGGGGCAGGAATATCCTGGCAATATGCCTCCGCAGCGTCGTGCATCAGCGCTTCAAAGGCGAACTCTGGCGGCACAATCTGGCTTACAAGCACAGAGTGCTGGGCCACACTGTAGAACTCTGGGAGATGCCCAGCGAATCGACAGATGTTGGAAAGAGCAGTTGCGATATCCTCAACATCGATATCGTCGATTGTGGCGGTCAGGTAGTTAAATTTTTTACCGGACAATGTCTGAATGTAGCTCATGGTTTTCTCCATATTGGCGCGCTGCACCGCGCAGATTTTGGTTGCACGAATCCCTCGCCGGGTGGCGATATTTAATGGAATTACGCTTCAATAAATCCCCGTGGCACCGGGGATTTAATGCAGAGCAATTAGGCTTTAAAGTTACCGATGAAAGTTTCCACTGATTCACCTTCGAACTTGCTGATCAGCAAGTCGCGGAATTCGTTGGCGATCGCTTCTTCCTGGGCTTCAAGTTGGACGATGCGCAGAACAAAGCAAGGTTCATCGCTGGTCAGCAGGCTGTTACGCAAGTTAAAGCGGCGTTCGCCCAGACCTTCATACGGCACACATTTGAACTCGAAAGCCACAGGCATTACGTCTTTGCTGCTTGCTTCAACGCTTTGCATCAGCGATTTTTTACCAGCGAAATCACCAGTTTCATGGTCCTGCTGTGTTGCTTGCTGAATAGTGATACGACGCACAGCCTGAGCCGCCTGGGAAATCTGCATCGTTTTGCCATCAGCATCAAACGCCAGCAAGTAATCGCTCCAGTCTTCCAGCCATTCAGCGATTTGTTTTTGCTTCAGACGTTGGCCATCGATCTGCAGTAACGCGCGGAACGGGGCGGTTTTCTTCAGGGTGATTGAAGCAACGTTATCGGCGTGACCGGGATTATCCAGGGTGCCGATGTTGAACACTGAACGGGCGGTCATGTTATCAGCGTCAATGAAGCAACGAGCTGGCTCACTTTCGCTGGCATAGCCTTTAGAATAACGTGCGAAGTCGTCAATACTGGTTGTGGTCATTGCGCCGCGAAAGCGGAAACGTTCCAGAGAAAAGCGCTCGAGGCTTTCAATGCCAGTACCCTCTGGCAGTAATGCGGTCGGACAAGCCAGGCCATGAATATCATTCAGGTGATAACCGGAAAGAACCAGGTCTTTGACTTGCTTGAAGGTACCGCTGTCTAACTGGGACATAAAAATTCCTTATTAACTGATGATCAAAGTGGTATCAGTGAGTTTGTTGTTGCGGATCACTGAGCCGCTTTAAGCTTTCCATCCACCGCGCCAGTGATCCCGAACAGCTGACCCTGATCTTCCTGCAGGATGGTGAGCTTCCCGCCTTTGTTGACCCACATCGGGGTTTCGGTTGTGTCCTCTTCGGAGGCTTTACCACGTGGTGTTGGGGTGCTGTAGTTCAGCTTGTGCTTGATCTTGACGCGCTTCTCTTCAACGGAATTACCCATGCGCTCAAAATCAAATGTGAGGACTACTTTACCTTTGTTGCCGTTGTTCAGAACCCCAAGCGCGGTGGTATTAAGTGCTGCCGCGATTTTGTTCATGAACACGCCGGCATCCAGTTCGCCAAGAAAATCTGGCACTACGGTCATGCGGTCATTACTCATGGTTTTACCCTCGTTAAGGCGGCTGCAACCGCCGAACTTTCTCCATACACAACAGAGAAGGGCACCTGCATTTGTAGGCGACTGCAACCGCCATCCTCTTGCCCGGGTGGATTGGGTTATGAGCCCGTCGCCCGGTGATGCCCTTTTCTGTTGTGCCCTGAAAAAGGCTGGCGGTTACCGGACAAACGGGAAAACACCGGGCCGCCAGAACAGGGAGTTACTTGTTATTGCTTTGGCCTGCTTTTAACCACATCAGGCGCGGTGGTAGGTATCTTTGGGCGGGGCGCTGGCGACCAACCAGCTACAACCCCTATGGTATTTACACTCCACGCCGTGGGTTAACGGCTCCGTATCGTGGCTGAGTTTCTGTTGCTGGTGGTCAAGCCAGCTTCGCAACCCCTCCCGAAGACACCTGTCAGCGAATCATCCGGTTATTCATACGCCACCGGCGGCTACTTCGTGGGCATCCTGCCTGTTCGCTGTTTATGGGACTAATATGTACCATGAGTTCAATTTAGTAAAGTACTTAAAGTTCATTATTTTTATGTGAAAAGTTCACGCTGAAGCAACGTTATGAACTTAAAGGTAATTTAATTTTAGCCATTGGGATTTATGTTCAAACCAATGGCTGTTTGGAGGGATTTGACGGAGTTGGGGGTTATCCGTGTTTTCGATAGGTCTGGGGCATGCTGCCGATGATCTTTCCGAAAACAAAAATTTTATTCATTTCGTCTTTCTCGATCGGCTCCCAAGGGCGGTAAGTCTTGTTATCGGATATGACAAGCAGCTTATCTTTCATTTTTTGCAGACGCTTAACGTGGGAGGTATCGTCGTAAATGAAGGCATAGATTCCGTCACCGTCGAAGTGTTGAACACTAATGTCAACGAAGAGAAGATCTCCAGGCTCAATCGTTCCAGACATGCTATCTCCTCGAACGTTGATAATTCTAATTTGCTCTGGATTTCTGCCATTAAACATGCGGCGTGCATCGTCCATTGAGTACTCGACTGAGCGCAAAACCTCAACAAATTCACTATTAATAATACCTGGCCCAGCGCTGACACAAATATCAAGAACGTCGATTCGAAAAACGTCGCTACGGTTCTTCAAGCATCCTTCCTGGATCCCGTCTTCCTGTGTGTCGCCAAGTAAATAGGCGGAACTAGTCCCTACAAGAGCAGCTAGCTCTTGCAGTCGCCCCCTGCGGGGAATCGATTCTCCATTAAACCATTTGCTTATGGCTTTTGGTGTGAGGCCCATTCTTTTCGCGATCTCAGCTTGACGACCATGAGAGTGAAACCCCGCTTTATCGCAGGCTTGCGCAAGCCTTTTGGAGAACTGTTTACGCGCTTCTTCTTCTTGAACCATAGGTTCAATCATAGACATACTTGCATGAACTATCAGTTCCGTCATATTATGTACTTTAAGTTCACTTAATGAGGTGTTTATGCAAACAGAAAAGCTACCCAGCCTCTCTGAAGTAATCAAAGCAATAGGGGTGCAATCTATATCAACCGCATGTGGATGCAGCCCACGGGCGATCTATAAGTGGATTGAAAAAGGTTGTCTCCCGCGCACTGATTTCACCGGAGAAACCCATTACGCAGAGCAGATCGCTGTCGCTTCTTCCGGGAAATATTCAGCGGAGCTGATTAAAAAAATTAGCCGTCCGCAAAAGATTAACCAGTCTGCTGCTTAACGAAAACCACAGAAATAAGGGGCAAGCCGTGGGTAACGAACCTATTTGGAAAGTCGAACGTCAGCCAGCTTGGCTGGTGGTCGCAATTAAAAAAACGATTACCGACCTGCCTGGTGGCTACGCCGAAGCGGCGGAATGGTTGGGGGTAACAGAAAACGCATTGTTTAACCGCCTCCGTGTCGACGGGGATCAGATCTTCCCTATGGGATGGGCGATGGTTTTACAGAAAGCCGCCGGTGTTAGCTACATAGCTGATGCGTTTTCTCGTCAAACAGACAACGGGATCCATATCCCCGGCGCGGCACCAGAAACCGAGAACGAAGAGATTGGCTTAAAGCTGGCTGAGCTGGTGGGCAGGCTTGGTGACCTGGTTAACGCATATCGTCGATACATCGATGATGGTGTAGTTGATAAAGGGGAATGGGACAGCCTGAACGAAATAGCGTACCAGTTCCGAGTAACGCTTATGACGTTTCTGAATCTGATTTCACGAGTTTATTGCCTTCCAGAAAAGAGTGACGCCCGCGAGTGTGCAGCTCCGGGCGCCTTGGCGAACAACTCTTCGAGTATGGAGAAATAATCCGCATGAGCAGTTTAACGGCTTTTAACCGTCTACCGCAACTCAGGATGATCCCGGTTTCGGGTGCTCCGTTGTTTCGGTATGAACGCAGATTATCAAACCGCTGGGTTCCGTGTAACCACAGTAGGGCGGTTTCAATTGTGGGGGTCTACAACCGGAGGGCAAAACGCCTGTGCGCGAACTTAACCGAAGGTTCAAAGACCACCGCGGAGTGCCAGTCCGTGTTATCCGCTGGGAGCCAGAAACACAGCGCGTTATCTATCTGCGTGATGGCTACCCGCACGAATGCTTCAGCCCACTTGAGCATTTCAGGCAAAAGTTCAGGGAGATAACGGACGACCATGAGCCAGATATTTGAAATCGTTCAATCGCTGTCGGGGCAAAGGAATTGCATCACCATTCCTGTCCCGTACCTCGATTATTTCTCCGGCGATCAGCAGGCGCATGCTTTGGGTGCTGTGCTAAACCAGCTTGTGTTCTGGTCCGGTAAATCAGACCTGAATGATGGCTGGTTTTACAAAGAACACAGTGAGCTGGCGGCAGAGATTCGCGGCGTGAGTGAAGATCAGGTGCAGCGTCTGGTAAACAAGATTTGTACCCGATGGTTACCAGGGGTTGTTGAGAAGGCCCAGCGACAGGTAAACGGCACTAAAAAGACGCATTACCGTATCAATGGCGAAGCTCTAATCAACGTTTTATTCCCGGTAACGCTGGATTCCGCAGAATCGCGGAACGGGAAACGTGAAGTCGCGGAACCCATTCCGCAGAATCACGGAACCGAAAACGTAGAACCGCGGAACCCTAACCGCGAAGTCGCGGAACCTATTCTCTATACAGATCATTACTCAGATCACCACAAACAGATCAGTAACCCTTCTTGTCCGGAAGCTTCGCAACCGGACGCTGAAAGTTCATCTCCTGTTGAACAGTTTCTTGCTAAACATCCTGAAGCAGTGACCTGGAATGTACCGAAGCGGCAGTGGGGCAGTCAGGATGATTTGACTTGTGCGGAATACCTATGGGGAAAAATCATCGCGATGTACGAGCAGGCCGCTGAAAGTGACGGTGAAGTAGTCCGACCTAAAGAGCCTAATTGGGCATCCTGGGCAAACGAAGTGCGCCTGATGGTGGCGCAGGACGGCAGAACGCATAAGCAAATTTGCGCACTCTTCAAACGAGCTAATCAGGATTCCTTCTGGTGCAAAAACGTTCTCAGCCCTTCAAAACTTCGCGAAAAGTGGGACGAATTAAGTCTGAAGCTTTCCGTGTCCATGAAACAGCCTACAGGTGATTCACCAGTAGCACGGGCCAGTTACCAGACCGTTGATTACTCACTGCCAGAAAATTCGGGGTTTCGTTCATGATGACAAACAAATATTGCCAGGCGCTGGAAGCACTGCGCAGCAAACCAGCCCATGAATTGAAAGAGGTTGGCGATCAGTGGCGGACACCGGATCTGCTTTTCTGGGGTATCAACGCGCTATTTGGTCCATTAGTTCTGGACTTGTTTGCTGACGACGACAACGCGAAGTGCCCAGCATGGTACACCGCCGAAGATAACGCGCTGACACAGAACTGGTCTGAACGTCTGGATGAACTGGGCGGAGCGGCGTTTGCCAACCCTCCATATAGCCGTTCGCAGTATCACGACAAGCAGGCGATCACGGGTATGACACACATCATGAATCACACCATGGACATGCGTGAAAGAGGTGGTCGCTATATTTACCTGGTGAAGTCTGCCACAAGTGAAACATGGTGGCCGGAAGATGCCGATCACATCATGTTTATTCGTGGTCGTATTGGGTTCGATCTGCCTGTGTGGTTTGTACCTGCTGACGAAAAACAGAAACCCACCAGCGCGTTTTTTGCCGGTGCCATAGCTGTATTCGACAAGTCATGGCGTGGTGAGCGGTTCAGCTATATCAACCGCACAGAACTGGAGGCAAAAGGTCGGGCATTTATGGCGCTGGCTCAATTCGCTGTTGGTAAAGAGCAAACAATTGCAGTGCGGACAGCCCAGGAACCTGTAATGCCATTAGAAACTGAGTCACGAATCTGGCCTCTCGAGGTTGGTCTGGTGTTTAACCAGGTGGAAGGCGTTGACGTATTGAGCGAGGCTCAGCAGAACAAGCTGAAAGCCAACATCAATCAACTCTGGCTGGAAAGAACGACCACCAGCGAAATCATCACAATTGCGCGTGGTCTTGTCGGCAGCATGCAGGGGGTAACCCATGCGTGAGATTATCGTTGATAACTTTGCTGGTGGCGGTGGCGCATCAACGGGTATTGAACTGGCGATCGGGCGCAGCGTGGATATTGCGATCAACCACGACGAAAACGCCATTGCGATGCACAAGACGAACCACCCGGACACACTGCATTATTGTGAATCCGTTTTTGACGTGGATCCGGTAGCTGCCACCGGCGGTAATCCTGTCGGCCTGGCATGGTTTAGCCCGGACTGCAGACACTTCTCGAAGGCAAAAGGCGCAAAGCCAGTGAAAAAAGAGATACGCGGTCTGGCCTGGATTGTTCTGCGTTGGGCACTGGCGAAGAGACCGCGCGTGATGATGCTGGAGAACGTGGAAGAGTTCAAAACGTGGGGACCGCTGCTGGCCGATGAAATGCGTCCGGACCCTGCCCGCACTGGCGAAACATTCAATGCATTTGTCGGCATGCTGTCCACTGGCATTCCTGCTGAGCACCCGGCACTGTCAGAGGTTTGTGAGTTTCTGTCTATTGAAAGAGGTAGCGAGCAGGCGCAACAGCTGGTGGATGGGCTTGGATATGATGTTGATTATCGCGAACTACGCGCGTGTGATTACGGCGCACCGACGATCCGCAAACGCTTTTTCATGGTTATGCGCTGCGATGGCTGCCCAATCCAGTGGCCTGCTGTTACCCATGGGGATCCTAAGTCTCTGGAGGTTCAGAGCGGCAGGCTGATGCCATGGCGTACCGCTGCGGAATGTATCGACTGGAATGTTCCGGCCCTGTCCATCTTCGACCGCAAAAAACCGCTGGCGGAGAACACTCTGAAGCGGATCGCGCGCGGCATACAGCGCTTTGTTATCGAAAGTGCGTCGCCGTTTATCGTGAAGTGTAACCACACAAGCTCAAAAAATTCGTATGACGCTTTTCGCGGGCAGTCGCTGAATGAGCCATTACAGACCATTACTAAAAAACTCGGCTACGCGTTAGCCGTTCCACACCTGACAAAATTCCGCACTGGCGCAACCGGGCAGCCCGTTACCGAACCTGTCCCGACGGTAACCGCTGGCACATCAAAACGCCCGGGCGGGAACGGGCATGCACTCGGGATTGTTGAGGCTGAACTGACACCTTTCCTGGCGGGTAATGGTGGTAGTGAATACCAGGCTAAACCGCGCCCGCTGGATAAACCTGCTCATACCATTCTGAAGCAATCCCGAGCCTGTCTTGTTGCGCCAGTGATAGCCCGCCAGTTTGGGGCCAGCGTCGGCCACCGTGCAGACGAACCGAGCGCAACCATCACCGCTGGTGGTGGCGGTAAATCTCAACTGGTAACGCCTACGCTGATTCAGATGGGTTATGGCGAACGACCTGGACAAGAACCGCGTGTGCTGCGACTGGATAACCCGCTGGGGACCGTTACTGCAGGCGGAAATAAATTTGCGACGGTGAGCGCGTTCCTGGCGAAACACTACGGCGGTAACTATACGGGGCCTGGTGTCAGTATGGATGAACCCGCGCATTCAGTGACCACTGTCGACCATCATGCGGTAGTTGCCTCTCATCTGGTGAAACTGCGTGGAACATGCCGCGACGGGCAACGCCTTGATGTGCCCATGCCAACAATCACCGCTGGTGGCCAACACGTGGGTGAGGTTCGCACATTTCTCGAGACGTATTGCGGGGAAAGTGACGATGAATGGCTGGTAACGATCGATGGGGTTAAATACCAGATCGTTGATATCGGAATGCGCATGTTGCAGCCGCATGAACTCTACAAAGCGCAGGGCTTCCCGGATGGATACGTTATTGATCAGGACTACCGTGGAAATCGCTATGCAAAAGATAAGCAGGTAGCCCGCTGCGGTAATGCGGTACCACCACCATTTGCCAGGGCGCTGGTGGAGGCAAATCTTCCGGAACTGTGTGCAGTGCAACAGCAGGAGGTGGCATGAAACTTGTGCTCCCGTTCCCTCCGAGCGTGAACACTTACTGGCGCGCCCCTAACAAGGGGCCGCTGGCCGGTCGTCACCTCATTAGCGCTGATGGCCGTAAATACCAGAGCGCTGCCTGCGTGGCGATCATTGAGCAATTACGACGTCTCCCGAAGCCATCGACTGAACTAGCAGCGGTAGAAATCACTCTGTACCCGCCGGATGCGCGCCGCCGGGATATCGATAATTACAACAAAGCCCTGTTTGACGCGCTGACGCATGCGGGGGTCTGGGAAGACGACAGCCAGATTAAGCGCATGCTGGTGGAATGGGGACCCGTTGTGCCGAAAGGTCGGGTAGAGATAACGATCAGCAGATATGAACCGGCGGGTGCAGCCGCCTGATATGGAGAACAGTATGAGCCAGTTAATCGTGAATGGTGTAGTAACAATGTCCAGCCGTGATATTGCGGATCTGGTTCAGAGTAAACACAGTGACGTGAAACGCTCGGCTGAGCGTCTTGTTGCTGCGGGAATTTTAACCGCGCCGTTGGCGCAGTTCGATTTTGAGCATAACGGTAATGTTTACCAGGAGTATCGTTTTAACAAACGCGACTCTCTGGTGATTGTTGCCAGATTATCACCTGAATTTACCGCCGCGGTCGTCGATCGCTGGCAGGAACTGGAAGAAGGGCAGAGTGTCAGTGTTCCCCGCTCATTGCCTGAAGCGCTTCGCCTGGCTGCTGATTTAGCCGAGCAGAAAGAGCAACTGACCATCCAGCTGGCAGCCGCGGCGCCAAAAGTGGAGTTTGTTGATCGTTATTGCTCTGCAAAAGGCTCCATGTCATTCCGGCAGGTAGCCAAATTGCTCAACGCAAAAGAAACTGAGTTCCGCCTGTTCCTTATTGAACGCAATATCCTGTATCGCCTCGGCGGCACACTTACCCCTATGGCGCAGCACATTTCCGCGGGAAGATTTGAAGTTAAGACGGGAACATCGAGCACATCCAATCACGCATTTAGCCAGACGCGTTTCACTGCCAAGGGAGTACGCTGGATTGGTGGTTTGTGGGCTGAACATATTGTAGGGGGGCAGGCGGCGTGAGGGCTTTGTTAACTCCTGAAATAGCCCATCGTATGGGGATTGTGTTGTTTCGGCCCGGTGCGGAACTGATGCACCTCTTCATGCGCGGTCGCGTTCTGCTCGAGCCTGAACCAGAAGAAATGGCGTCATTCAGTACAGGGGCTGTTCCCGCCGCCATTCAGCCGCTGGCTGATGATCCGGTAATGCGGCAGGTCTTCGGGAATGAGCGGGTTATTCAGCGTGCCGGCGGGCTTCCCTCCCTTGAGCAGTGGCTGAGTTCTCGGTTTGAATGCCAGTGGCCACATTCATCGTGGCACGACAAGAACTTCACAACAATGCGGCACCCACCAGGAAGCATTCGCTTGTGCTGGCATTGTGATCACCCTTTGTCCGGGCAGCATACCGAACAGCTTGAAGGTATAGCGGCAGGAAACCTGGTATCCTGGATTCTGGAAGTCATTCGGCGTGATTCTGGTTTTCCCGAGTCGCATATCCTGACGCTTCCGGAACTGTGCTGGTGGATGGTCAGAAACGACCTGGCTGATGTTATTCCGGAAAGCGTTGCGCACAAAGGGCTGCGCCTTCCGGATGAGAAGATCCGTTCTGTCATGAGGGAAAGCGACATAGTGCCTTCCTCGTCATCAACCAGACTCGTGAAGGAGAAGGCGAAGAAGATCCTCACGCTCTCTGTTGATCCGGAGTCGCCAGAATCTTTCATGCTCAGGCCAAAACGTCGCCGCTGGGTAAATGAGACGTACACCCGCTGGGTTAAAACACAACCCTGTGAGTGTTGCCGACGGCCAGCAGATGATCCGCACCATATCGTAGGGCACGGTATGGGTGGTACAGCAACAAAAGCCCATGACCTCTTCGTGATCCCTCTGTGCAGAGAGTGCCACGACGAGTTACACGCCGATGTACCGGCATTCGAGCAGAAGCATGGTACGCAGCTTGAGCTGCTACTGCGTTTTATGGATCGGGCGCTGGCTATCGGCGTAATTGCGAAAGCTTAAGTGTATGGAGCGCAAAGAAGCATGGATCAACAAGACCTGAATTTTGTAAGAATAGAATTGCGCCGCGCGCTACCTGACCTCTCTGGTGGAACAAAAGGGCAGCTTGAGGCTTTCAGTGAACACCCACCAGCAGACAAAAATGCCACCCCGCGCCGTGGAATTCATCTCGTCGAACTCGAAGGAGAGAAGGGGCCACGCTTTGTTAACTCGCTTTCCGCGCCACTGTATGTGCTGGAAACACGCAGCCGCCGCAGGCCAATGCCGCCGATAAAAGATGCGGAATTTGAGTCCGCGCCGTGGCGTAGGGCAGTGTCCGCGCTTAGTGGATACCAGCAGGCCTGGTTGCGGTACTGCTACGGTTTTGACCTTAGCTATAAGCACCAGGTGATGATGTGTGAATACGTCTGGAAAACTTATCAGAAATGCCTGGGTGAAAACTCGCTTCAGGAGCGCGTAGTAAAGAAACTGATACGCCTGGTATGGCTGGCAGGGCAGGAAATTGCCGCAACCAGAAATAATGAAACCTATAAAGACTATGCTGGTGCAGCGTTGGCCCGCATGGTTAGCGTTGACCGTTCGACATGGTTGCGTGTCTATTCAGGGCATTGGGCTGGGTTAAAGGCCGCTTTTACCCAGCTTGATGAGTCTGCGCTGGTCATGGCTCTTGAATACTATGAGGATGAAGAAGCCCTCAAAATGGCAGAGATGTGAAGTAAATTTCACTATCTCCTTCAAATGAGCTTGCAAAATGCAACAAAATAAGCCATATTTTAAGCATATTTGATATGTTGCCAAAGTTTTATAAACCCGCCGATTAGCGGGTTTTTTTATGGCAAATAGATATTCACTAAGGTGAGCTATTGATCGCAGAATGGACTTCTTCTTTTGTTCTCGCAGTTAGCCAATTTGTTTTTCATGTATATTAACCACTTGTTATAAATATCTAATTTCGTAAAGAGGAAGACAGTGGATATTGAGACTTGTGTTAATAAAGCATGTGGCAAAAAGTTCAGTTACGTTGAGATCGGTGGCCGCATGCCTGGTTCTAAAGAAAGTGAAGATTGTTCGTGCCCTTATTGTTATACGGTAGCTTTTACTCGCCGCAGTAATGGCGTGTTTAAAACTTCGAAAATTGAAAAAGATGATGATTAGTTGAACGTTTTCTGAACAGATTTAGACGTAAATTATTTATGCGAACCCTGGTCAAAAACCGGGGTTTTTCTTTTGTGGAAATGGGCGGCTGGTGGGTGTTAGCGCACCCGTCCAGCCATCAGCTCATGCTTTCAGGTCACAAGCTAACCAAGGCCCACTGCTTTAGCGCAAAAGCAACGTGAGCCTATCAGAGTTACGCTTACTGATCTATGAAAAATACTGTAAAAATAAACAGTGTTGAGTTAATCAACGCTGATAGCCTGCATTACGTCACCACCCTCCCGGATAACTCTATTGATCTGATAGTTACGGATCCGCCGTACTTCAAAGTGAAGCCCAACGGCTGGGACAACCAATGGAAGGGGGACGAGGACTACTTACGCTGGCTTGATAGCTGCCTGGCTGAGTATGCTCGCGTTCTTAAACCTGCTGGCAGCATCTACCTGTTTTGCGGTCACCGACTGGCCTCAGACATAGAGATTATGATGCGTGCCCGGTTCAACGTTTTGAATCACATAATTTGGGCAAAACCATCGGGCCGCTGGAATGGTTGTAACAAAGAAAGCCTGCGCGCGTACTTTCCATCTACGGAACGGATTTTGTTTGCTGAGCACTATCTTGGGCCGTACACAGGTAAAGAGGATGTTTACGAAAGGAAAAGCACAGAGCTAAAGCAGCACATTATGACGCCACTGATTGACTACTTCCGTAATGCCCGTGAATCACTGGGTGTCAGCTCGAAAGAAATAGCTGAGGCAACAGGAAAGAAAAACATGGCGTCACACTGGTTTGGTGCAAGCCAATGGCAACTACCAAATGAAGTGGACTATAGAAAATTGCAGGAACTGTTCACGCGGATCGCTATCGATAAGCACATTCAGCAGAAGCTTGAACATCCTCACCACCAGCTGGTAGCTACCTATCAGTCATTAAACCGCAAGTATTCAGAATTGCTGGAGGAATACAAAACCCTCCGGCGCTGCTTCTCTGTTTCCGCTCTTGTTCCGTATACCGACGTATGGACGCATAAGCCTGTTCAGTTTTATCCGGGCAAACATCCATGCGAAAAACCTGCAGGCATGCTGAAGCAGATCATTAGCGCCAGCAGCAGACCAGGGAATATCGTTGCCGATTTCTTTATGGGCTCTGGTTCAACTGTGAAAGCTGCAATAGAACTTGGCCGTCGGGCGATCGGTGTAGAACTGGAAGCAGACAGATTTTTTCAAACTGTCAGCGAAGTTGAGGAGATGGATCGAACATAGATATCACTATGCCACTGTTGCTACCGTTTCATTTTTTTCATTATAGGTAAAATGGTAGCAGCAGGTTCATCTGATGTGCTGGATATGTGTTTTTGCATTTTGGCTAATGCCTCTTTGACCATCTGTGCTGCTTTATGCCTGGTAAAACGTAGCAACTCCTCTTTTCGGAACTTAGTTCCACAGTCATTGCATTCTACCGGGCAAAAATCCTGTGAATTGTAGATATCTTCAACGCATGGTAACTCGGTTAAGTGGCCACATTTGGGGCACTTGTATTTAACGTTGAACATTGTGAGGTTTCTCTTTTGCAAAAACTTAATGTTATTCTAATGTAGATAAATGTTTCATGAATTTACATGTTGTAACCAAAGAATTGTGAGTGATGTTGTACTTCATGCAGGTGAGTGATGATGTTTTATCCATATTCAACAGATGGTTACGTGTTGAAATTGAATTTTTCTTTCTGCTACAAGCTAGGAATTTACCTATAAGTTTAAGGGAATCACTTACGAGTTTTTTTATGAATTCATTCTCTGAATCGTGAACCTATTTCCCCTCATTTCCGAGAGGATTCATATCAATTAAGAGGGGGGACTAAATGTCCGATCCTGTTTCTGGCACTACGGTCGCTGCTGGTGGCCTGATGGGGGCTAGCGTATTTGGTCTTGCAACCGGTATTGATTACGGCGTGGTATTTGGTGCATTCGCAGGTGCAGTTTTTTATGTAGCAACAGCAGCAAATATCACACGAGTAAGATTGATTGCTTACTTCATGACGTCATTCATTGTTGGCGTTCTTGCGGCTGGTCTGGTTGGTTCAAAGTTGGCTCAGATTACAATGTACAGTGACAGACCATTAGACGCACTTGGTGCAGTGTTAGTAGCTGCGATGACAATCAAAGTACTCACATTTTTCAACAGTCAGGATTTGGGGAGCCTGTTCAGTATTCTTTCGCGATTCCGTGGAGGAGGGGCAAGTAATGGTAACAAGTGATCCGTCTGCGATGGTGAATGCAGGTATTTGTGTGGTCATCGTCCTTGTTCTGATGTTCTACCAGCGTGAAGGGGCAAGATATCGCCCCGCTATATCTCTGCTGGCTTACTTCTTCGTGCTGGTTTATGCCAGCATCCCATTCCGCTATTTGTTTGGTCTGTACCAGGAATCACACTGGCTGGTGGTTATCGCAAACCTACTTATTTGCGCTGCCGTGTTATGGGCTCGTGGAAACGTGGCGCGGCTACTCGATGCTGTTCATAAATAAAAAAGCGAGTCGCAACGACATCGCTACAACTCGCAAAAGAGATGAAATCATTAGGATTTATCTTATGTTTCATTGTGACTTAAATTAAATTTCATTTCATCACCTTGGGTGAATTCAACCCCTACTATTAATAGTGGGACAACCAGGTAACCATATGAACCAATCACAATTTCAGCAGGCGGCTGGTATTAGCGCCGGGCTTTCTGCACGCTGGTTTCCGCACATTGATGCGGCAATGAAAGAGTTTGGCATTACAGCTACGAACGATCTGGCTATGTTCATCGCCCAGGTTGGGCATGAATCTGCTGGTTTTACCTCGCTGGTCGAGAGCTTCAACTACTCGGTAGACGGGCTGAAGAAAACCTTTGGTAAACGCCTGACGCCGTATCAGTGTGAAATGCTGGGGCGTGTCGATGGTAAGCAGGTGGCCCACCAGCCGCAAATAGCCAATCTGGTTTATGGTGACCGCATGGGGAATAACAGCCAGGGTGACGGCTGGAAATATCGCGGTCGTGGCCTGCTTCAAATCACCGGCCGCGAGAACTACGCCAAATGCGGTGCGGCGCTGAAGCTTGATCTGATCAGCACACCAGAGTTGCTGACACAGGAGAAGCATGCAGCCCGTTCTGCTGCATGGTATTTCACATTACGTGGTTGCCTGATGTATTCAGGTGATGTTGTCCGTGTCACGCAGATCATCAACGGTGGCCAGAATGGACTGGCCGACAGAAATAGTCGTTATAACAAAGCGCGGGCGGCGTTGCTGGTATGACAGCGGTCTTTGCTTTTGTTAAGGCGCGGTGGAAAACAATCATTGTTTTGCTGATGTTGGCTGGTGCATTTCTTGCCGGGAATATCTGGAGTGAGCGGGGCTGGCAAAAGAAGTGGGCTGACCGTAATAGCATGGAATCTTCACAGGAAGCGAACGCGCAGACTGCCGCACGCTGGATTGAACAAGGGCGCATAATTGCCCGTGATGAGGCTGTAAAAGATGCACAAGCACAAGCCGCTAAATCTGCTGCCACTGCTGCTGGCATGTCTGCCACTGTTAGCCAGTTGCGCACCGAAGCAACAAAGTTTGCCGCCCGCCTGGACGCCGCAAAGCACACCTCAGATCTTGCCGCTGCCGTCGGAAGCAAAACAGCCAGCGCCAACGCCGCAATGCTTGCCAACATGCTCGGAAGACTTGCAGCAGAAGCTAAATATTATGCTGGAATCGCTGACGAACGCTACACCGCCGGGATGACGTGTGAACGTATTTACGACTCGATGAGAGAGTCAAATAACAATCCCGTAGCCTCGCAATAGCGGGGCTTTTTAACGACAGAGGCATGAGTATGACAGTAGTTCTTACAGCTAAGCAGATTGAAGACCTGGCAGCCTTCGAGAAAGAAGATGGCCAGCCTCAATACACCATCACTACCGGAACAATTCCTGCGTTCGAAGCGGATGATGGCGAAGTTATCCCTGAGCACACTGGGCTGATTGCCTATTCCGAGTCACTGGAGCACGGTGTGTTACAACTCGATTAGTGGGCTTATAGCTGGTTCTCTAAGGCCTAATTATGCTTAATCTGAGTGCATATTACGCCGACATTTTAATTATCGCAGTAGCAAGTTGAACAAGGTCAGTTCCTACCTTAAGCCATTTTGATAAACCAGCAGCGTTGAATATTTCGTGTGCTCTACTGACCGTTATTTCTTGGCGTTGTAAATTTTCTAATTCAGATTTTGCCAGTAGTAACGATATCTCAGCTTCTTTATTTGCAAGTAGGTCTTTGATTAATGTGTCTGCGTGCGACTCTATGATAACCGCTTCACCTTTAATATCTTCGCCATGGAAAGAACCTATTTCGATATTATCTCCAGAAATGCGAAGCCCAATACCACAATCCTTAGCCACAATTCGGCCTATTTTTACAGTCATTTCTCATGCCTCAGTAGATTAACTTTGATGATATTACCAGAGTTTTCCTAAGGTGATCATCAAGATAGTGCTCAGCTTTTTTGAACCAATCTGTAAATCTTTAACATTATGTATAAAAAGGATTTGCGTAGGAGTAATTATGCCACCGCGCACACCGAAGGCTTGTCGCGTACGCGGCTGTTGGTACACCACAACAGACCCATCAGGCTACTGTGAAAATCACAAAGGTGAAGGCTGGAAATCCTATAAGCTAGGTCAATCACGGCAGCAGTGCCGTCGATAATGACATGTAATTGATAATTAATATCGTTTGTGGGTCCTTTCCGGCGATCCGGTCTGTTACGGGGCGGCGACCTCGCAGATTCTCGCTATTTATGAAAATTTTCAGGCATTTGCCATTTCCGTTCTTCTTCTCGCTAATTCATTGTTTTAACTGCAAACACCCCCTGAAAAGAAAGGAAACGATAAGCCTTAAAAACGGCTAAATAGCCAGAGGGCGTTTCCTTTCTCTGTTTTTGTGCATGGAGTGGGCTATGGAGGTTAACAAAAAGCGTCTTTCTGAAATATTTGGGGTCAGCGTGCGAACCATTCAGAACTGGCAGGATCAGGGAATGCCAGTAGCACGTGGCGGTGGAAAAGGTAATGAGGTCCTCTATGAATCTTCCGCGGCTATCGAATGGTATTCCGCACGCGACGCGGCGATTGAGAATGAGAAATTACGGAAGGAGGTGGAAGACCTTCGTCTTGCATCGGAATCCGACCTCCAGCCAGGTACGATTGACTATGAGCGTCACCGCCTCACTCGAGCGCAGGCAGATGCCCAGGAACTAAAAAATGCAAAAGATTCCGCTGAGGTGGTGGAAACCGCATTCTGCACGTTCGTGCTGTCGCGGATGGCCGGAGAAGTAGCCAGCATTCTTGATGGAGTTCCTCTGTCGGTTCAGCGGCGCTTCCCGGAGCTGGAAAACCGACATATTGATTTCCTCAAGAAGGACATCATTAAGGCAATGAACAAAGCAGCTGCGCTGGATGAAATAATACCGGGGTTGCTGAGTGAATATATCGAACAGTCAGGTTAAGGGGCTGCAGCACTCTGCTCGCGCAGGGCTACTTTCGCTGTACCGACCTGAGCCGCAAACGGCGGTTGAATGGGCAGACGATAATTACTATCTCCCCAAAGAGTCGGCCTACCAGGAAGGGCGCTGGGAAACGTTGCCGTTTCAGCGCGCGATCATGAATGCGATGGGTAACGATTACATACGTGAGGTCAACGTTGTTAAGTCTGCCCGTGTTGGCTATTCAAAAATGTTGCTGGGTGTTTATGCGTATTTTATTCAGCACAAGCAGCGAAATTCCCTTATCTGGCTGCCTACTGATGGTGACGCCGAAAACTTTATGAAGTCGCATGTTGAGCCGACGATTCGCGATATTCCGTCACTTCTGGCGCTGGCCCCCTGGTATGGCAAAAAGCACCGGGATAATACGCTCAGTATGAAACGCTTCTCCAACGGGCGCGGATTCTGGTGTCTGGGCGGTAAAGCGGCGAAAAACTATCGTGAAAAGTCAGTGGATGTTGCCGGCTATGACGAACTCGCTGCTTTTGATGAGGATATTGAGAAAGAGGGTTCCCCGACGTTTCTGGGTGATAAACGTATTGAGGGCTCTGTCTGGCCTAAATCTATTCGTGGTTCAACGCCAAAAACAAAGGGAACCTGCCAGATTGAGCGTGCTGCCAGCGAATCCGGGCATTTCATGCGTTTTCATGTTGCCTGTCCGCACTGTGGTGAAGAACAGTACCTTAAGTTCGGCGACAAAGAGACCCCGTTCGGGTTCAAATGGACACCCGGCGAACCCTCCAGCGTCTTTTACCTGTGTGAACATAATGCCTGCGTCATTAAGCAGCAGGAGCTGGATTTCACTGAAGCTCGTTACATCTGCGACACCACAGGGATCTGGACGCGCGATGGTTTATCCTGGTTTTCATCAACAGGCACCGAAATCGACCCGCCAGACAGCGTGACGTTTCACATCTGGACGGCATACAGCCCGTTTACCACCTGGGTACAGATCGTCAAAGACTGGCTAAAAACGAAAGGGGATACCGGAAAGCGTAAAACCTTCGTGAACACGACGCTGGGCGAAACATGGGAACCTAAAATTGGTGAACGTCCTGATGCGGAGCTCATGGCCGAACGCAAAGAGTTCTTCGGGGCATCCGTACCGGAGCGTGTTGCTTATCTGACTGCCGGGATCGATTCCCAACTGGATCGTTATGAAATGCGCGTCTGGGGATGGGGTCCCGGTGAGGAAAGCTGGCTGATTGATCGGCAGATCATTATGGGCCGTCATGATGATGAAACGACCCTCGTCAGGGTGGATGAGGCGATTAACAGAACCTATTCCCGAAAGAATGGCGTGGAAATGTCGGTATCCCGTATCTGCTGGGATATCGGCGGTATTGACCCCACCATTGTCTACAATCGCTCAAAAAAGCATGGTTTGTTTCGCGTGATCCCGATTAAAGGGGCTTCCGTTTACGGTAAGCCTGTCGCGAATATGCCGCGTAAACGTAACAAGAACGGCGTTTATCTGACGGAAGTGGGGACTGATACCGCAAAGGAGCAGATTTATAACCGCTTCACACTTCAACTGGAAGGGAGTGAGCCTCTTGCCGGTGCCGTGCATTTTCCCAATAACCCCGAAATTTACGATCTGGCTGAGGCGCAGCAGCTTACTGCTGAGGAGCAGGTTGAAAAATGGGTGGACGGGCGTAAGAAAATCGTCTGGGACAGCAAAAAACGACGAAATGAGGCGCTGGACTGCTTCGTTTATGCGCTGGCGGCCCTGCGGATCAGTATTTCGCGATGGCAACTGAATCTTGATTCACTGCTCGTGAGCCTGCAGGAGGAAGAGGGGAGCCGGACCAATAACAAAACCCTGGCTGATTATGCCCGGGCATTATCTGGAGATGAATAATGGCGACACAGACTGATCTGGATGCCGCCCGCGCTGCGTTGCACGATCTCATGATGGGAAAGCGGGTGGCAACGGTGCAAAAAGACGGCAGGCGGGTTGAGTTCACCGCGACCTCCGTCAGTGACCTGAAAAAATACATTGCCGAACTTGAGTCACAGGTTGGCACCACTCCACGACGCCGGGGACCGGCAGGATTTTACGCATGAAAACACCTGCTTTGTTAGGACCGGACGGTAAAACCTCACTGCGGGATTATGCCGGATATCACGGTGGTGCTGGTGGCTTTGGCGGTCAGCTCCGCGCCTGGAATCCACCGAGTGAAAGCGCAGATGCTGCGTTATTGCCTAATTTTTCCCGTGGTAACGCACGCGCTGACGATCTGGTCCGCAATAACGGCTATGCGGCAAACGCGGTACAGCTCCATCAGGACCACATTGTCGGGTCGTTTTTCCGGCTCAGTTATCGGCCCAGCTGGCGTTTTCTGGGCATTGGAGAAGAAGAAGCCCGGGCGTTCTCCCGTGAAGTTGAGGCGGCCTGGAAAGAATTTGCAGAGGATGATTGCTGCTGCATTGATGCGGAACGTAAGCGTACATTCACCATGATGATCCGTGAGGGTGTTTCCATGCATGCGTTTAACGGTGAGTTATGTGCACAGGCCACCTGGGACAGTGATTCCACGCGTCTTTTCCGCACACAGTTCAAAATGGTGAGCCCGAAACGCATCAGCAACCCCAATAACGCCGGAGACACGCGAAACTGCCGGGCAGGTGTCAGAACAAATGACAGTGGCGCCGCGCTGGGATATTACGTCAGCGAGGATGGCTATCCGGGGTGGATGGCGCAGAAGTGGACCTACATCCCGCGTGAACTGCCCGGCGGGCGGCCTTCATTTATCCACGTATTTGAACCCCTGGAGGATGGGCAGACACGCGGTGCCAACGTGTTTTACAGCGTCATGGAGCAAATGAAAATGCTCGATACACTGCAGAATACGCAGCTCCAGAGCGCGATCGTTAAGGCGATGTATGCCGCCACGATCGAAAGTGAGCTGGATACGCAAACCGCGATGGACTTTATTCTCGGCTCAGACAGTAAAGAGCAGCAAAGCAAGATGACTGGTTGGCTGGGAGAGATGGCCTCGTACTATACCGCGGCGCCGGTTCGTCTCGGTGGCGCGAAGGTGCCGCACCTGATGCCGGGCGACTCCCTGAATCTTCAGTCAGCGCAGGATACTGACAACGGCTATTCGACGTTTGAACAATCTCTGCTGCGCTACATTGCTGCAGGTCTGGGTGTGTCGTATGAGCAACTCTCTCGCAACTACTCGCAGATGAGTTATTCCACCGCCCGCGCCAGTGCTAACGAGTCCTGGGCGTACTTTATGGGGCGCCGCAAATTTGTTGCCTCCCGCCAGGCCTGTCAGATGTTTTTATGCTGGCTGGAAGAGGCCATTGTTCGCCGGGTGGTGACATTACCGTCTAAAGCCCGGTTCAGCTTTCAGGAGGCGAGGAGCGCCTGGGGAAATGCTGACTGGATCGGCTCCGGGCGAATGGCCATTGACGGACTGAAGGAGGTGCAGGAGGCCGTCATGCTCATTGAGGCGGGGCTGAGCACCTATGAGAAGGAATGCGCCAAACGCGGGGAAGACTATCAGGAAATCTTTGCCCAGCAGGTTCGTGAAACGATGGAGCGCCGTGCTGCGGGACTTAAACCTCCAGCGTGGGCGGCTTCGGCCTTTGAGTCTGGACTGAAAAAATCGAATGAGGAGGGGACCGATGACGCCAGAGCTGCGTAATCTCCCGCACATTGCCAGTATGGCTTTCAATGAGCCGCTTTTACTTGAACCCGCCTATGCGCGGGTTTTCTTTTGCGCGCTCGCTGGCCAGTTAGGTATTACCCGTCTGACCGACACCGTGTCGGGCGTGATGCTAGGTGCAGAGCAGATGACTGAACCGCTGGCTCTCTTTGGTGATGATGAGGACATGGGCCCAAAACCAGCGCGAAGCTACCAGGTTACCAACGGCATCGCGGTGCTGCCGGTTTCCGGGACGCTGGTCAGTAAAACCCGCTCACTCCAGCCGTACTCAGGGATGACGGGGTACAACGGCATCATCGCCCGCCTCCAGCAGGCTATCAGTGACCCGGGTGTAGACGGCATTCTTCTGGATATGGATACGCCAGGTGGAATGGTGGCGGGTGCCTTTGACTGTGCGGACATCATCGCCCGCATGCGGGATATCAAACCCATATGGGCGTTAGCCAACGATATGAACTGCAGCGCTGGCCAGCTGATTGCCAGTGCGGCATCGCGTCGGCTTGTGACGCAGACGGCCAGAACGGGATCCATCGGGGTCATGATGGCCCACAGCAATTACGGCGCCGCCCTTAAAACCAGCGGCGTTGAGGTCACGTTGATTTACAGCGGCGATCACAAGGTGGACGGGAACCCCTACGAGAAATTACCCAAAGAGGTACGTGCAGATTTTCAGGCGCGTATCGACGCTACCCGGCAGATGTTCGCTGAAAAGGTGGCGGGTTATACCGGCATGTCGGTTCAGGCCGTTCTTGATACTGAAGCCGCTGTATTTTCAGGCCAGGAATCAGTAGACAACGGCCTGGCGGAGCAACTGGTCAACAACATGGATGCGCTGAACGTTATGCGCGATGCAATTAACAAACGAACGATGATTTCCCGAGGAGGAAGCATGAAAGGTACTACTGCATCCGCAGATACCACTCAACCAGCAGCATCTGCTGACCAGACCGTGACCACCGTTGACGTGCCTGCTGCGGTCGTTACTGACCCTGCAGCGGGCGCAACTGTTGATATCAGCAGCCAGGTGGCAGCGGCGGTCGCAGCCGAAAACGGTCGCATTATGGGGATCCTGAACTGTGAAGAGGCGAAAGGGCGTGAATCACAGGCGCGCGCGCTGGCGGAAACGCCAGGGATGACGGTGGAAAGTGCCCAGCGCATCCTTGCCGCGGCTCCTCAGAGTGCTCAGGCGCGTACGGATACCGCGCTGGATCGTCTGATGGAAACCGCACCCGGCACCGTAACGGCAGGTAGCGCTTCTGCCGAAGCGGGTGACGATTTGTTAAATACACCTGTTTAAGAGGTCAACATGTCTAACACTGAACAATTTACGCACAATCAGCCCCTCGGGAACAGTGATCCGGCGCATACCGGTTTTGCACCTGGTGAACTGACGAAAGCAGTACCGGCGATGACGCCCCTGATGCTGGATGCCACTTCCGGCAAGCTGACCGTCTGGGATGGCCAGCATGCGGGGGCTGCCTGTGGCGTTCTGGCGGTGTCTGCCGACCAGAGCAATACCGAGCTGACATTCTATAAGTCCGGCTCTTTCCGTATTGAAGATGTGCTCTGGCCGGATGCGGTGACGGATGAACACATCAAGCGCAACGCGTTCACGGGTACAGCCATCAGTATCGTCTGACATCCGACTTAACACTAACCATCATCCACAGAAGCCGCCATCGCGGCTTTTTTTACGGGAAAAATCTATGTCAATTTACACAACTGCCCAACTGCTGGCGGCCAATGAGAAGAAATTCAAGTTCGACCCGCTTTTCCTGCGTATCTTCTTCCGTGAAAGCTACCCCTTCAGCACCGAGAAGGTGTATCTGTCGCAAATCCCGGGCATGGTCAACATGGCGCTGTACGTCTCGCCTGTTATTTCCGGCAAGGTCATTCGCTCCCGCGGCGGCGCAACGTCAGAGTTTACGCCGGGTTACGTCAAGCCAAAGCACGAGGTAAACCCGCAGATGACTCTGCGCCGCCTGCCGGATGAAGACCCGCAAAATCTGGCTGACCCGGCCTACCGCCGACGTCGCATTATCCTGCAGAACATGAAGGATGAAGAGCTGGCGATTGCCCAGGTGGAAGAGAAACAGGCAGTGGCTGCTGTTCTCAACGGTAAATACACCATGACCGGCGAAGCGTTTGAACCGGTTGAGGTGGATATGGGACGTAGTGCCGGAAACAACATCATCCAGGCAGGCGCTGCGGCATGGAGCTCCCGCGACAAAGAAACATATGATCCCACTGACGATATTGAAACCTATGCGCTGAACGCCAGCGGCGTGGTCAATATTATCGTCTTTGATCCGAAGGGCTGGGCGTTGTTCCGTTCATTCAAAGCGGTAAAAGAGAAGCTCGACACCCGCCGAGGTTCTAACTCTGAACTGGAAACGGCGCTGAAAGATCTGGGTGAAGCGGTCTCCTATAAGGGAATGTATGGCGATGTGGCCATTGTCGTTTACTCCGGGCAATACATTGAAGACGACACCAAAAAGAACTACCTGCCGGATTTGAGCATGGTGCTGGGTAATACCCAGGCGCGCGGTTTGCGCACCTACGGCTGCATTCAGGATGTGGATGCCCAGCGTGAAGGCATTAACGCTTCCACGCGTTATCCGAAAAACTGGGTACAGACAGGCGATCCGGCGCGTGAGTTCACCATGATTCAGTCTGCACCGCTGATGCTGCTGGCTGACCCGGATGCGTTCGTGTCTGTCAAACTCGCCTGATATTCATCTGTGGCCCTGCGGGGCCCTGTTCCGGAGTTGTTCTCATGACTGAAAAAGAAAAGTTGATTGCGCGGCTTAATGAGCTTGGCGCGCAGCTTGATCGGGAAGTGAATACCAGTGGCACCATTCAGGAGCTTTCTATGCGCATTGCAGAGCTGGAGGAAGAACTGAATGACGGCACGGATACCGATAGTGTTGAAAATGGTGGCGTGAGTGATGGTAGTGCATCCACCGGCGCCGTAGAACCCGTACCGCCAGTGGATACTGTGTTAAGCGGTAGAACAGATGACGCGCTGATGGCCGTCGAAGCGCTGGCCACGCTGCACATTGAGGCGCTGCACGCGACCCGCGATGAACGGGTATCTATTGTCGAGGCGGGGACCGTGATCCGCGTGAAAGAAGCGGATGCGGACAGCCTGGTTGCACTCGGACTGGTCCGCAAGCACTAAAAGGGGGCTGTGTGGCTGATTTCGATAACCTTTTTGATGCTGCAATAACACAGGCCGATGACACTATTCGGCTGGTTATGGGGACTTCTGCAACGGTAACGTCCGGTGCGATTTCTGGTGTCACGTTGAGTGGTGTTTTCGATGATCCGGAAAATATCGGTTACGCCACACCCGGCATCCGTGTCGAGGGGACCAGCCCGTCGCTGTTTGTGAAATCAGCAACGATTGGGCAGCTTGCACGGCTGGACTCGCTGGATATTAACGGAAAGCCTTTCTGGGTTGATCGTATTGGTCCTGATGACTGTGGCTCCTGCCATATCTGGCTTGGTACGGGTTCTCCTCCCGCAGCGACCCGGCGCCGTTAAGGGGAAACTATGTCTTTAAAAGGGCTTGAACAGGCTATAGCAAACCTGAACAGCATCAGCAATACGGCGGTTCCGCGGGCCTCGGCGCAGGCTGTTAACCGTGTCGCCACCCGGGCAGTCAGCCGAAGCGTTGCCGTTGTCTCGAAAGATACGCGGGTGCCACGCAAGCTGGTAAAACAACGCGCGAGGATAAAACGCGCCACGGCGAAAAAGCCGATGGCAATGATCCGCGTGAACCGGGGCAACCTGCCCGCGATAAAGCTCGGTACCGCCAGCGTACGGTTATCCCGCAGAAAACGGGACAAAAAAGGGGCCAATAGTGTGTTGCGTATTGGTCCTTTTCGTTTCCCCGGGGCCTTTATTCAACAACTGGAAAATGGTCGCTGGCATGTGATGCGACGGACATCCAGACCCCGCTATCCGATCGAAGTGGTCAGCATTCCACTGGCAGCGCCACTGACGACCGCATTTAAAGATGAGCTGCCGAAGCTCATGGAATCGGATATGCCTAAAGAACTTCGGGCATCCCTTAAAAACCAACTCAGGCTTATTCTGAAACGATGAAACACACTGATATTAGAAAGGCGATTATTGATGCGCTGGAGAGCCATATTGGTAAAGACGCGCTCTATTTTGACGGACGTCCTGCGGTACTGGAGGAGGGGGATTTCCCGGCGGTCGCTGTCTTCCTGACGGATGCCGGGTATACCGGCGAAGAACTGGATGCTGATATCTGGCAGGCCACGCTGCATATCGAAATCTTTTTACCGGCCCAGGTACCTGATTCCGAGCTCGATGACTGGATGGAATCACGTATTTATCCGGTGCTTGGCAATGTGCCAGAACTTTCCGCGTTGATCACTAACATGGTGCAGCAGGGGTATGACTACCAGCGCGATGACGATCTTGGGCTGTGGAGTTCGGCTGATCTGAAATATTCCATTACTTACGAAATGTGAGGACGTAATGACTACACCAAACCCACTGGCGCCGGTAAAGGGTGCCACCACCACGCTCTGGATTTATTCCGGATCGGGTAACCCCTTCGCCAACCCATTATCGGATGTTGACTGGACGCGCCTGGCAAAGATTAAAGACCTGCAGCCCGGTGAACTGACTGCCGAATCAAACGACGACACCTATCTGGATGATGCGGATGCTGACTGGACGTCCACTTCACAGGGCCAGAAATCGGCGGGGGAGGCCAGTTTTACGCTGGCCTGGAAACCTGCCGAGAGCGGGCAGCAGGATCTGGTTCGCTGGTTTGATGACGGTACCGTGCTGGCGTACAAAATCAAATACCCGAATGGCGCCATCGATGTGTTCCGTGGCTGGGTAAGCAGCCTGGGTAAAACGGTGACGGCAAAAGACACCATTACCCGTTCTGTCAAAATCAGCAACAACGGCAAGCCAGGTCTTGCTGAAGACAGCGCTGCTGCAGTGATTGACGTAACCGGCGTCAGCCTGGATAAATCGACCACCACTGTTGCGGTTGCTGCCACCACCACGCTGAATGTCACCGTGGCGCCAGCCAGCGCAAGCGATCAATCTTTCCGGGCCACCACCACGGATGCAGGTAAAGCCACAGTGACTGTCGCTGGTACGGTTCTGACGGTAACCGGCATTGCCGCCGGAACCGCCGACATTATCGTGATGACCAACGACGGGCTTTTTGTCGCGACCTGTAAAGTCACCGTTTCCTGACTTCCGGGGCTGTGGCCCCGCTTTCTGGAGTAACCCATGTTTTTAAAAAGTGAGCCGTTCGAACGCAACGGTAAGACCGTCACGCTCTACGAACTGTCGGCGCTGCAGCGTATTGAGCATCTTGAACACCTGAAGACGCTGGAAAGTATCACCGATGCCGACATGCAGGCGGCGATGGATATGACGATTAAATCTGGCGCACTGTTGGTGGCCATGTCTTTATGGCATGGACATCCCCTGAAAGGGACGCACAAAACGCCGAAAGAAGACGTTGAGCAGATCCAGAATGAAGTGCTGATGACCTGGCCGCTGGAGATTGTTTCCGCAGCAGAGTACAGCGTGAAGCTGTTATCCGGCATGGTGCCGCTGCAGGAAGCGAATGATCCAGAGGATATCGCTGTGACTGAGCCGGTCAGTCTGGAAAAGTCCTCGCCAGCGAGCTGACATTCGTCCTGAAACTGGCGCGTGAATTTCGCCGCCCGGACTGGCGCGCCATGCTTGCTGGTATGTCGTCAACGGAATACGCCGACTGGCGAACGTTCTACCAGGACAATTTTTTTAATGATGCGCAACTGGATGCACATTTTTCCTCGCTGATGCATATCGTCATTACCGCGCTTGACCCCAAAACCACATCAACCCCTGCCAGCTTCAGCCTGCTTTCACCTTCTGCGGAGGATATTGCCGATGATGAACCTGGTGACGCTGTGCTGATGGCAAAGGCCGAGGGCATTTCAGGAGGTGTTCGCTATGGCCCAGACGGCAGTGGGTGACCTGGTCGTTAACCTTGACGTTAATTCGTCAAAGTTCAACGAGCAGATGGAGTACGTAAAAAGGCAGTTTAAGCAGACGGGTGACGCAGCGAATGACTCTGCCCTGAAGGTGCAGCAGTCATTTACCCGCCAGGAGAGCGCCGCGAAGAAGGCCGGTATTTCAGTCGGCCAGTACAACGCGGCGATGCGTATGCTGCCTGCGCAGTTTACGGATATCGCCACCCAGTTGGCCGGTGGGCAGAGTCCGTGGCTTATCCTGCTGCAGCAGGGCGGTCAGGTGAAAGACTCCTTCGGCGGTATTATTCCGACCTTTCGGGCGCTGCTGGGCACCATATCGCCGGTGATGGTAGGTGTTGGCGCGCTGGCTGCCGCCACTGGCGCGGTGGTTTACGCCTGGTATCAGGGCTCGTCCACGCTGTCTGATTTCAACAAAACGCTGGTCCTGTCCGGTAACACTGCCGGGCTGACCTCAAACCGCATGCTGGTGCTGGCGAAATCCGGCGAGCAGGCGGGACTCACGTTTAACCAGACCAGCAGCGCGCTGACGGAGCTGGTCAACGCCGGAGTGCGTGCCGGTGCCCGGTTCGATGAGATGAGTCAGGCGGTAGCGAAATTTACCGATGCGTCGGGTGTGCCGGTCGATAAGGTGGCGGCGGCATTCGGCAAACTGACGAACGATCCGACCTCTGGTCTGATTGCCATGGCGCAGCAGTTTCACAACGTCACAGCGGAACAGATTGCTTATGTGGCGCAGCTGCAGCGTGCCGGGGATGAAGCCGGGGCGCTGCAGGCAGCTAATGATGCGGCGACGAACGGTTTTCGTGAGCAGACAAAGAGTCTGCGCGACAATATGGGGTCGATTGAGTCTGCTGCCGACAGCCTGAAGCGCGCCTTTAAATCCATGTGGGATGCGGCGCTCGATATCGGGCGGCCTGACACCACGCAGGAGATGGTTGCCAAAGCGGAAGCGGCCTTTAAGCGGGCGGATGAAATCTGGAATCTGCGTAAAGGTGATGGTTATGTCAATGATGATGCGCGTGCCAGCTACTGGAACGATCGGGAGTCTGCCCGCCTTGCACTGGAAATGGCGCAGCAGCAGGCCAGCGTGGCAAAGGCCACTGAGGATAACGCCGCCCGCGAGGCGGTGATTGAATCTGACCGCCAGAAGTATGCCGCGCAGGCGCAGTCGAATTATGCAAAGACGCAGACTGCGCTGGAGAAGTACACGGCCCGTCAGAATGAACTGAACAAGGCGCTTAAAGACGGACGGATCCTCCAGGCTGACTACAACATCAATCTGGAAGCTGCGAAAAAAGAATACGACGACTCGCTGAAGAAACCCAAAGCCCCTTCAGCGGTAAAAACACCTGCAGGTGTAAAAAGTGTCGATACTGCCAGCGCGCAGACGCTGGAGCTGGAGGCGCAGTTACGCACTCTGCAGGAGCATAAGAGCATCACGGATACCATCAGCCAGCAGCGGCAGGAATTGTGGAAACAACAATCCCGCTTTTCGGTGCTGGAAGAGGCCGCCAAAAAGCGCGCGCTGACCGCCGATGAAAAATCGGTGCTGGCGAACAAAGACGAGGTACTGGCGCGGGCCGAAGTGAATGCCCGGCTGGGCGATCAGATTGTTGCCCAGGAACGGTTAAACCGCCTGCAGGACAGCTCGCAGAAGTACATTACCCAGATTGGGGAGAAAACCCGGGCGCTGGTGGCCGGGGGCAGCATGAGCAGTCGCGGCGCGCAGCGGCAAAACGAAGAGGCGCAGCTGCGGCAGGGCTGGATGAATGCCGGCGGTACGGACACTGATCAGGGTTATCAGAACGAACTGGATGCACTGAAGAAATATTATGCCGCACAGGACGAGCTCCGCGGCAACTGGCAGGCCGGGGCGAAATCAGCGTGGGCTGACTATGCCGATTCAGCGGCTGATGCCTATGGTTCGATGAAATCCGCTGCTTCAGCCACATTCGATGGCATCAGCCAGAATATGGCCGATATGCTGACGACAGGGAAAGCAAACTGGGCAGATTTCACCCGTTCCACGTTGTCGATGCTGACGCAGATCCTGATGAAGCAGGCCATGGCCGGCCTGGTCAGTTCTGCCACGTCAGCGCTGGGTTTTGCTGGCGGTGGTTATACCGGATCCGGCGGCAAGTATGAGCCAGCAGGTGTGGTGCACCGTGGAGAGTTTGTCTTTACGCAGGAGGCCACCAACCGAATAGGTGTCGGCAACCTTTATCGCATGATGCGCGGTTATGCGACTGGTGGTCTGGTCGGCGTGAGTGGCGGTGGCGTTGCTTCTCCTTTTGGCGTCAGCGTGTATGCGCCGGTTTCGGTGACAACAGGCCAGGGGGATTCCGGTCAACAGAAAGGAAGCGGCGATGCGCTGGGGAAAGCCTATCAGCAGGTGATCAATAGCTCAATCAGGGAAGGTATCACCAGAGAAGTCCGGCCCGGTGGCATCATCTGGAATGCAACAAAACAGAGGTAAGTAATGGCGATCGAGCATTTTGCATGGCGGATTAAAGCATCCAGCCAGCCGACCCTGAAAAGTAAGGATACCGTCCGTACGGCGCAGTTTGGTGATGGCTATAAGCAGGTATCAGGTGCTGGGATGAATGATGAAACGCTCAGTTATGAGTTTTCATTTACCGGCGAACCGCAAACCATCCGGGATATTTATGCTTTCCTGCGGCGCCATAAGACGAAATCCTTTTCGTTTACCCCGCCAGGCGGTGATCTTGCGCTGTGGCGTGTTGAGGTAGACAGCCTGCAGCGCGTCACCAAAAGTAAAACGGTGGAAACCGTATCAGCCACCTTTGAACAGGCGTTTGCACCATGAGCTTAAACAGTGATTATCAGAAACTTGAGCCGGGCAATGTTGTCCGGCTTTTTGATGTCGATGGCACCGCATTTGGTGTTTCCGACGTTCTCCGCTTCCACGCCCACAATATTGCCCACACTCCCGATGAAATTGCTGCTGCTGGTGGAGATGACAATAAGCTACCGGCGAAATCGATCTGGTGGCAGGGGCAGGAATATAAAGCCTGGCCCTGCCAGATCGAGGGTATTGAGACGGCGACCGACGGGACCAGCGCGCAGCCGACGCTGTCGGTCGCTAACCTGGACAGTTCCATTACGGCGCTGTGTCTTGCTTATGATGACCTGCTGCAGGCAAAGGTCACGATTCATGACACGCTGGCGCAGTATCTGGATGCGAAAAACTATCCGGAGGGCAACCCGTCGGCGGATCCGCAGCAGGAAAAGCTGAAGGTGTTTTACATTGACGCCAAGAGCACTGAAACCAACGAAGTGGTGGCGTTTACGTTGTCCAGTCCAATGGACCTGCAGGGGCTGATGATCCCGACGCGCCAGCTACATTCGCTTTGTACCTGGTGTATCCGTAACAAATACCGCTCCGGTGATGGATGTGACTATGCCGGAACGCGTTATTTCGACAAACACAACAACCCGGTTAACGATCCATCGCTCGATGAATGCCCCGGTACACTCACTGCGTGCAAGTTGAGACATGGCGAGGGGAACGAGTTGCCGTTCGGTGGTTTCCCTGGCACATCCCTGATCAGGAGCTGATATGCGTCAGAAAATTATCGACGCCATTATGGCGCATGCTGCTGCTGAATATCCGCGCGAATGCTGCGGCGTAGTGGCGCAAAAAAGCAGGGTGCAGCGGTACATTCCCTGCCGTAATCTGGCAACCGATCCGACAGAGCATTTCCACCTGTCGCCGGAAGATTACGCCGCTGCCGAAGACTGGGGAACAGTGATTGCCATTGTCCACAGCCACCCGGATGCCACGACGCAGGCGAGCGAACTGGATAAGGCACAGTGTGACGCTACGTTACTTCCGTGGCACATCGTCAGCTGGCCGGAGGGGGATCTGCGTACCATTCAGCCGCGGGGCGAGCTGCCGCTACTGGAGCGCCCATTTGTGCTCGGTCATTTCGATTGCTGGGGGCTGGTGATGAGCTATTTCCGGCAAACGCATGGCATTGAGCTGACGGATTACCGCGTGGATTATCCCTGGTGGGAGGACAGTTACCCCGAAAACTTCTACCACGATTGCTGGTATGAATGCGGATTCCGTGAATTCAGTGGCGTACCGCAGCCAGGTGATATGGTTATCATGCAGGTCCAGGCTAATAAGTGGAACCATGCAGGGATCCTGCTGGAAGGCAATATGCTACTCCACCATCTTTATGGCCATTTGAGTCAGCGTGTGCCTTATGGCGGCTACTGGCAGGAACGGACGATGAAGGTTCTACGGTATATGTCTCTGTGCTAACCTTTTGCAAAACCAAAGGGGATAGGGATATGAAAAAGACTTTGCTGCTTCTAATCGCAATAGCTGTTGCGGGCTGTTCAACTGAACCAGTTCTTCCACAAAATGCAAAAGAAGTTGATGCCGCGGTTGAATTTCATCAAAAACCAAATACGACAGAAGTTACCATCATTCGTGATAAAGGGTTTGTAGCTGGAGGGTGTGCTATCACATCCTATGTGAATGGCGTGCCAGTTGCTGAACTTGAAACAGGGGAAAAAGTTAGAGCTTATTTACCAGCGGGTGAAATAATTATTGGTGCTGGATTCGCTGGAAAGGGGCTATGTAGTGGAGCACCAAAAAAAGAGCGGGAGTTTATAATCAAACCTGACACACCGAGGGTGTTAAGAATATTCACGGATCAAAGTGGTAATGTTGATATTTTACCAATGACTGTAAATTGAAATATATTAAATATGTAGAACCACCTTCGGGTGGTTTTTTTATGGGAGTAACAAATGCAAGAAGTAATGACTCAAATTGAGCTACATGGGCCTTTGGGAAAAACCTTTGGTAAGGTTCACCATCGATTGATTAGCACTACTCACGAGGCATGCAGGGCGCTATCTGCCACTATTAAAGGCTTCGAGCAGTACATGCACACCAGTAAACAGCGAGGTCTGACCTTTGCGGTATTTCGTGGAAAGAAAAATATTGGGGAAGATGATTTAGGTTTCCCGGTGACTGGTGAAGTAATCAGAATTGTTCCAGTTACTATAGGTAGTAAAAAATCCGGTGTCCTTCAGACAATCCTAGGCGCAGTATTAGTAGCTGTTGGTGTAGTTCTAAATTTTACGCCTTTTGCAGCGGCCTCGCCTTTCTTCTATCAGGCTGGTGGTGCGTTGATCATTGGTGGCGTTGTTCAAATGCTTTCACCTCAACCGTCGGGTCTTGCCAGTAAGCAAAGTGCAGATAACCGCGCTTCATATGCTTTCGGTGGGGTGACAAATACTGCCGCACAAGGTTATCCGGTCCCGCTTCTTTATGGTCGCAGACGCATTGGCGGGGCGATCATCTCTGCTGGTATATACGTCGAAGACCAGCAATAACCAAAATAATCTTCCTCTCAGGCTACCAGATGGTGGCTTTTTTATGGGCGCAATATGGCTACAACAACCCAGATTAAAGGCCGCAAGGGCGGCAGTTCCAGTTCCCGAACCCCTACCGAACAGCCTGATGATCTGCAATCTGTAGCGAAGGCTAAAATCCTCGTTGCGCTTGGGGAAGGGGAATTTGCAGGGCAATTAACCGGAAAAAATATCTACCTGGACGGCACGGCGTTGGAAAACTTCGACGGCTCCCAAAACTTTAGCGGCGTAACGTGGGAGTTTCGTGCGGGAACGCAGGTACAAAATTACATTCAGGGTATTCCCGGTACCGAAAACGAAATCAACGTTGGAACAGAAGTATCAAGCGCAACAGCCTGGACGCGTACATTTACCAACACCCAACTATCAGCCGTTCACCTGCGACTGAAATGGCCTTCACTGTTTAAGCAGGAGGACAACGGCGATCTGGTAGGGTATTCCATCAATTATGCAATAGACCTGCAAACTGATGGTGGGACCTGGCAAACCGTTCTTAATACCAGCGTAACCGGCAAAACGACGTCTGGTTATGAGCGCAGCCACCGTATTGATTTACCGCAGGCTGGCAGCACCTGGACAATCCGACTACGTAAGATTACCGCTGACGCAAACAGCGCCAAGATCGGCGACACTATGACGCTGCAAAGCTTCACGGAGGTGATTGATGCCAAGCTGCGCTATCCGAACACCGCGCTGCTGTACATCGAGTTCGACTCGAGTCAGTTTAACGGTTCAATTCCACAGATATCCTGTGAACCACGTGGCCGGGTGATCCGCGTGCCTGATAACTATGACCCCGATACGCGGACTTATAGTGGCACGTGGCAGGGCGCGTTCAAGTGGGCCTGGACCGATAACCCGGCGTGGATATTTTACGATCTGGTTATTACCGATCGCTTTGGTCTGGGTAATCGCCTAAGTGCAGCCAACATCGATAAATGGACGTTGTACCAGGTATCGCAGTATTGCGATCAGCCGGTACCGGATGGAAAGGGTGGAAGCGGGACAGAGCCACGCTATACGTGTAACGTCTATGTTCAGGAGAGGAATGACGCTTATACTGTGCTGCGTGACTTTGCGGCTATATTCCGGGGTATGACGTACTGGGGTGGCGATCAAATTGTTGCGCTGGCCGACATGCCGCGGGATATCGACTTTTCCTACACATGCGCAAACGTGGTCGACGGCTTGTTTACATACGCCAGCAGCACCACCAAAACCCGTTACACCACCGCGCTGGTTTCCTGGTCTGACCCTGATAACGCCTACGCCGACGCCATGGAGCCGGTATTCGAGCAGCAGCTCGTTGCGCGCTACGGCTTTAATCAGCTTGAAATGACCGCTATTGGCTGCACCCGGCAGTCAGAAGCGAACCGAAAGGGGCGCTGGGGTATTCTCACCAACAATAAGGATCGCGTTGTGTCGTTTGATGTTGGCTTGGACGGGAATATTCCACAACCGGGTTACATCATTGCCGTGTCAGACGAACTGCTGTCCGGAAAAGTTATGGGCGGGCGTATCAGGGCCGTTAACGGTCGAGTTATAAAGCTTGATCGTGTTTCGGATGCAGTAGCTGGTGATCGCCTTATTCTCAACCTACCATCCGGCGCATCGCAGAGCAGGACAATTCAGGCGATTAACGGGGAATCAGTCACAGTCACCACGGCATACAGTGAGACACCACAGGCCGAAGCTGTATGGGTGGTTGAGTCAGATGAACTCTACGCCCAGCAGTATCGTGTTGTCAGTGTCTCCGATAACAATGATGGTACCTTCTCGATTACCGGCGCATGGCACGACCCGGATAAATATGCCCGTATCGATACCGGAGCCATCATTGACCAGCGGCCGGTGAGTGTGATCCCGCCGGGTAACCAGTCGCCGCCGGCTAACATTGTGATCAGCTCGTTTTCAGTGGTGCAGCAGAATATCAGCGTCGAAACCATGCGTGTGAGTTGGGACCAGGCGCAGAATGCTATCGCCTATGAAGCACAGTGGCGCCGCAATGATGGTAACTGGGTAAACGTGCCGCGCAGCTCCACCACGTCATTCGACGTTCCGGGTATTTATGCCGGGCGCTATCTCGTGCGTGTGCGCGCCATTAACGCCTCTGAAATATCCTCTGGCTGGGGCTACTCAGAAGAGAAAACGCTGACGGGTAAGGTGGGTAATCCGCCGAAACCTGTCGGCTTTGCGACAACGCCGATCAACTGGGGTATTCGCCTGAACTGGGGATTCCCAGCCAACACCGGGGACACACTGAAAACGGAAATTCAGTACACCGCGAACAGTGATTTCTCGAATCCTCTTTTGTTGTCGGATGTGCCTTATCCGTCTGCCGAATACACCCAACTGGGGCTGAAGGCGGGGCAGGAATTCTGGTACCGCGCGCAGCTGGTAGACAGAACGGGTAATGAATCAGGCTGGACCGACTGGGTTCGTGGTGAATCTAATGCGAATGTTGACGACTACCTGGGTGATATTGCTGATGACTTCCTGACGTCTGCCGACGGTGACCGCCTGACAAGCGACATTGATACCAACCTCGAAGCCGAATTGCAGAACGCGCTGGCCAACCATGCAACCGTGGAACACCAGTGGGCGCAGTACGGCGAAGTGCGCGCGGATATTCTGGTGGTTAAAACGACCATTGCGCAGGTGGATAAGGCCATGGCTGAAATGTCCACGCAGGTGCAGGCGCAGTTCAATGATGTGACTGCCGCGCTGGAAGATAAGCTCACCGCCGTGGTTGATGCGACCGGGGCATCTGCAATTTACACCCTTAAAACCGGGGTTCGAATAAACGGTGTGATGTATAACGCCGGGATGTCGATCGCGGTGCTGGCAGAAGCGGGTAAGCCGGTAGTCACTCGTGTCGGATTTAACGCCAATCAGTTCGTCCTGATGAGTGGCAGCGGTGATACGCAATATTCACCCTTTGCTGTGGTGAATGGTCAGGTGTTTATCAGTGATGCGTTTTTCCGTGATGCCTCCATTGATTTCGGAAAAATTACTGACAGCCTACAGTCATCAAACTTTATAGCAGGTCCGGGCGGGCGTGGATGGAAATTACCAAAATCAGGGAATGCTGAGTTTCATGGAAGCATGTACGCAGATGGCGGAGCATTTGCGTTTAACGGCGTTAATAACACAGTTGTCATTAACGGGAATGGGCTGACGGTCAATTTGTCCGGTGGTGGTCGGGTTGTCGTCGGGAGGTGGTCATAATGCCGGAAGGTATTCTGATTGATTACAACGATGGCCGTCCGGCAATGGCAATTACTGCGGGGCTGCGTGCCCCGAGTTTTTGTACATCGTTCTCGGGATGGTCATCCCAGTTCATGCAGTACCCGGTGAATACGCCACTCGTTCCTGGCTCACAGGCTATCGTTGTGCCAACTAACCCCATTTACATCTATTCCTTTGCTGAATTTGATGTGGCCATTATGACCAGCGTCACCCGAAACGGTGATTCCGGGGTAATTATCGGGGCTGAGACCATCGGCGGAAAAAGTCTTGTCCCCGACTGGTCTGGTTACGTCATGGAGCTGCTGCCTGCGGCGACTTATAACGAAGGATTACTGGTTTCAAACTCGACTGACTTCACTGCTATATCCAATCAGGCCGCGCTGATGACCTGCGCCTGGTCCGGACGCATTACGGTTAACGGCAGTGCTGCGCTTCCGGTGAGCGGTATTCCTTTCGGTAAATGGGATAACCCGAATGTGTCGGTGGGGTTTGATGGCGGCAATATCATCGTGCGCGATATTTCCTACACAGGGCGGGACGATGTGGCCGGAACGGCGACGATAGACCTGGTGATATTCAATCAGACAGCACCTGTCGGCGGCGACGGCATCACGATGACCAACGCTGCAGGTCAGGTGACGTTCTCCACGCTGAAGCGCCCCTTTGTCTATGACCGACAAATCCAGATCACTGATGCCTTTCAGGATATTGGCGGCGGGTTTTGCCAGATAGTCTATACCGGCGTTCAGGTACGAATGAGTGGTGGATGGGGAAATATAAGAACCAAAGGCGTGGTCATGTCAGGCGGTAGCGTCAGGTCGGCCTATAACAAAGTGTTTGCGAACCGTAATTCAGGCGCATGGGATATGACCCGAAACAGAAATATCGCCATGCCGATTCTTATTCTTCCGAACATGTACTGAGGAAAAACTATGTCAGCAGGAACCTTAACCCTGACGAATAACTCTGCTGCGGTCGCTGGCAGCGGGACCGCGTTTACTACTGAGGTGGCGGCAGGAGATTTTATTGTTGTTACTGTCGGTGGTATTCCCTATACGCTCCCGGTCAAAACAATCGAGAGCAATACAGGACTGACGCTGGTCAGTAACTTTACCGGGCCAACACAATCTGGTGCGGCCTGGTCTGCCGTTCCTCGTGTGGCGCTGAACATGGTTACTGCCGCGCTGGTGGCTCAGAGCGCAGAAGCGCTTCGCGGCCTGAACTACGACAAGCAGAACTGGCAGCAGTTTTTCACTGCTGACGGTGATGTAACCATTAAGCTTCCAGATACCAGTCAGACTACGGGCCCATCAGCGAAAAAGTTGATCAATAGTGTGGCCGATAAAGCAGATAAGGTTGATGGTGTTGTTCCTAAAGAGCAGGGCGGTACCGGACTTTCTCAACCATTTGGCGATAAAGAGGGACAGTTTTGTCAGGGCAGCGATTCGCGCCTGAACACCATAAATGGTAAAACCGGCGGTCAAATTAATAGTGGTGTGAATCTGGCATGGGGAACGGATGGCGTTTTCTCTCACTCTCTGGGGTTTGATGTAATCCCCGGGCAGGAAGCGGCCAGACTCCGTGGGTCACGTGCTGATTTCACCGATGGTACTAACCGTGTGATCCTGAACCTTGATTCCGTTGGGAACAGGCGTACCGTGTTTTACGCTAACGGAGGCATTTTATGCCAGCCCGGTATTTATGGTGGTCCGCAAATGTACTCAACCTTCCTTAATTTCGTTGGCGGGCCTGTAGATTTGTGGGTTGATAATTCGCGAATGGGGGCACTCCAGCTAACAACCACATCCGACAGACATCTTAAAAAAGAAATAAAATATCTCTCGGATAAAAACGTGATGGGTGAGTTGTCCGCATCTGCCACAGCACTGAATGAAGTTATGGAATGGAAGCCCGCGACGTTCAGGTTTAAGAAGCGAGGTATTATTCCTGAGAGCGAAACGAAGCTTGGATTTATCGCAAATGACCTGGTGGTGACGTCCCCGGAGTGTGTGAAGGGAAAAGGTCTGGAAGATGGATATGATGAGAATGATACTACCGACGCATATTCTCTGGATGAGACAGCAATGATTGCCAAACTGACGTTATCAATTCAGGCATTACAGAAACAAATTACTGAACTTCAGAACAGCAGTGTGTGATGCCTTTCTTGTGATATGAATTGCCGCAGTCACGTCGTATGCAAGAACGTAACTGCGGCCGGCTGGTTACCTTACAATATAGCGAGTATTGGGTGGTTCCCAGTCGCATCGGATTGTACCTGTGCAATATGACGAATCAATGTGTTTAATCTGAAACCAGCCACATATCAGCCTCTTCAAACATTTCCTGAACAGTCCGGCTTATCTGTTCTTTCTCATGCTTGCTGGCGTCAGTGTTAATCGCCGGCAGTGTCATCATCGGTTTAACCCGAACATCAGCATCGGGGAATATCCGGTGAACCCTCTTACTCAATTCGCCCAGAATGATATCTTTTGCGCCGGGCAGACCATCAAAATTTCTTTTGTCATAAACGAGTTCCACAAACATGCTTTAACCCCTCTTTACTGTGTATAGTGACAGTATATACTGTATGTATTTACAGTATCAATGAGAGTGAGTTTATCATGATGTATTATTCACCTACTGAGCTCCACCAGAGAGTAGCACTGCCCTTATTCAGCGACCTCGTTCCCTGTGGATTTCCCTCGCCAGCACAGGACTATGTTGAGAAACGTATCGACCTTAATGAGCTGCTGGTACAGCACCCCAGTGCGACATATTTTGTGAAAAGCTCCGGTGATTCGATGATCGGCGCGGGTATCAGTAGCGGTGATTTGCTGATTATAGACAGCTCCAGGAAAGCAACTCATGGGGACATTGTCATAGCGGCCGTTGACGGAGAATTCACGGTTAAACGTCTGCAGTTACATCCGACAGTAATGCTCATGCCAGAAAACAGTGTGTATCCACCCATTGCGATTGGTAGTGAAGACACGCTCGATATATTTGGCGTGGTGACGTTTATTGTGAAATCGACAGACTGAGTATGTTTGCACTGGTTGATGTGAACTCATTTTATGCCAGCTGTGAGGCGGCATTCCGGCCAGACCTGAAGGGAAGGCCGGTAGTCGTTCTTTCGAATAACGATGGCTGCGTGATTGCCAGGAGTGCTGAGGCTAAAGAGGTTGGGGTGAAAATGGGAGACCCGTTCTTCAAACAAAAGGATTTATTCCGCCGCTATGGGGTTGTGTGCTTCAGCAGTAACTACGAACTCTATGCTGATATGTCCAACAGGGTAATGACCACACTGGAAGAGATGTCGCCGCGCTGTGAAATTTATTCGATAGACGAGGCATTCTGCGACCTGACAGGTGTCAGAAACTGCCGTGTGCTGGAGGATTTTGGACGGGAACTAAAGGATGCCGTTTACCAGAACACACGGCTGACGGTTGGTGTCGGTATTGCCCAGACAAAAACGCTAGCAAAGCTTGCAAATCATGCTGCAAAAAAATGGCAGCGGCAGACTGGCGGAGTGGTTGATCTGTCCAACATCGAGCGTCAGCGTAAACTCATGGCTGCCCTTCCGGTAGATGAGGTCTGGGGTGTGGGACGGCGTATCAGTAAAAAGCTGGAGGCCATGGGGATCAAAACTGTACTGGCACTGGCCGGTACCGATATCCGTTTTATCCGTAAACATTTCAATGTAGTGCTTGAAAGAACGGTGCGCGAACTGCGTGGTGAGCCCTGTCTGGAGCTTGAAGAGTTTGCCCCCTCAAAGCAGGAAATTGTCTGCTCCCGATCGTTCGGGGAACGTATCACTGATTATGATGCCATGCGCCAGGCCATCTGCAGCTATGCTTCGCGCGCCGCAGCAAAGCTACGTGGAGAGCATCAGTATTGCCGCTTCATATCTACTTTTGTCAAAACGTCACCCTTTGCGTTGAACGAACCGTACTACGGTAACAGCTCGTCGGTGAAGCTGCTCACCCCGACACAGGACAGCCGGGATATCATTGCAGCAGCGACGAGGAGTCTGGATGCAATATGGAAAGACGGGCACAGATATCAGAAAGCCGGGGTAATGCTGGGGGACTTCTTCAGTCAGGGCATAGCCCAGTTGAATCTGTTCGATGATAATGCGCCTCGCCGGGGTAGTGAGAAATTGATGGAAGTGTTGGATCAACTCAACGCCAAAGGCGGGCGGGGGACGCTGTATTTTGCAGGACAGGGCATCCAGCAGCAATGGGCGATGAAACGTGAGATGCTTTCGCCGCGGTACACGACAAGATTCTCGGATTTACTCATCGTTAGTTGAATTGTAAATAACACATGATATATTTTTAAATATTTCATATGGTTATGGTGAGGAAAATAATGACAGAGTGGGTGTTTAAGGATGAGCTGTGGAAGACAATTGTCGCGGCATTGCCAGTGATTGCCGCATTATGGAAAACTTGCGAATATATTTATCAATTTTTACGAAGTGGTAAAATCTTAAAACTTCGGCATTATTATAAAGAGTATGGCGAACATTTAGGAGTGGAAGATAAACAATTCATTACTAAGCTATTAAGAAATAAAATAATGACTCAATTAATGGGAGTATCCAACGATAGTACCAGGAATAAATTGCTATACATCTCAAACAGATGTGATTTGAGACTTACTACTAGGAAGTTGGTGATCTTGAGTCGTTACTTGAAATATGATGGTAAGTATTTCTATTTCTTAATAGATAAAAAATACAGAATAAAACAGTTTTTTTCTTGGATTGCGGCAGTAGCCTATTTGGCATATGCCCTGGCTCCTATAAAAGTATATTATGATGGAGCGCTGGATACGTTCCAGATTTTGCTTGCTATATTTTTCTCAGTTATTTGTATTCTACTGTCGCTTTTTCTAATGACGGCTTATCCCACAGTGAAAACAATTCAAGGATTAAATGGAAGGATGTTAAAAGTGAATGGCTCAAAATTCAGTGAAGTTTAGTAGGAGCTTTACCCCAAACATGTATTACTTGATTGGGCATATTATATGTGATCCTTGATTATTAACATTCCCAACGGCGCGCGTCACGGCGTGCCAGATAAATTTATCTGCCGAAACAGCCCCGTCGGAGGCTATCTCTTCGGCTTCTTTCCCTCCAGTATCCTGCTTCATCCATTCTCGAGCTGCTTCTGGTGACAGTACCAGAGGCAGCCTGTCGTGAATATCTACCAGCCTTTTGTCGGCCGCAGCTGTAACTATCAGAAAACCTTCTGCTTCATCTCCACGTTCAAATGGTGTGCTGCCGATCGCCGCCATAAAAATCGGCTTACCGTCTGCCCGGTGAATAAAATAGGGTTGTTTCTGGTCGCCTTCCTTTTTCCACTCAAACCATCCATCAGCAAAGCAAATTGCGCGACCATGCTGCCAGAGTGGTTTAAACATTCTGCTGGTGGCTGCAGTTTCAGACCGTGCGTTAATGAGCGGCGGTTTATCCCACCAACCGGGGCCGTATCCCCAGATAACTGGATCCAGATGCAACTGCTCATCACGTTCGCTCAGAAGCAGAACTTTTGTTCCTGGCGCTACGTTGAATCTTCCGATGGGTTCTGGATCGTATGGAATGTCGCGTTCTGATTCATCAGCGAGCAGGGCAAGATAATCTTCACGCGTCATTGACTGTGAAAAGCGTCCACACATAGAAACCTCCAGCCGTATGTCAGACTGAAAGTATAGGGCAGTAAGAAAAAGTGGTGCGCACCGTTAAAGATTTAAAAGGAGCTTGTAAGGTAAATCGGAATGATGGTTTTGTGAATTGATGAATTCCTAAAGTGAAAAAGATACTTAATCATTGTGTGCTGGCGATCCGCGGGCAACATTTGACGGGTTTTTCCCCCGTAATTCCCCATTGCTTCCCCGTTCAGAAAACAGGCATAAAAAAACCAGCCGTAACAGGCTGGTTCTTAGAGGATTTTTGGTCGGCACGAGAGGATTTGAACCTCCGACCCCCGACACCCCATGACGGTGCGCTACCAGGCTGCGCTACGTGCCGACGCTATGGCTGCTAATACTACTGCTTTCCACCACGAATGCAAGGGGAGACCTTGCTAACTGATTTATAATTAATCAGTTAGCAATAAATCGTTTCTCATCCGTCAATACCTGCAGCAGCAGACTTAGCTGTGGTTTCTGATCTTTGATTTTCTCGCCGTGCAAATTATACGTCTGGTAATTACCGTTGCTGTTGAGCACCAGCGTCATCTCCGGTGTGGTAATCGCCAGCGTATTGCCGTCGGCTGCCGTTACCCAATAATGGCGGCGCGTGGCATTGAACAGATCCTGCCCCTGAGAATATTCGTTCGCAGGCGTACTGACGTGCAGCAGGCGTTGCATGAGCGTGGTCATCAGGTCGGTATGATCGGTCAGGCTATTAATACGCTGTGCGGGTGTACCAGGCCAGTGAATCACCAGCGGAACCTGTAGATGACCACGAGACCAGTCGAAGTTGTTCTCTTCCTGAGACAGCGGTACACCGCGACCCGCGGTAATGATGACAACCGTATTGTCCAGCTTACCTGATTCACGCAGGGCGCTAAGGATACGGTTAATGTTCGCGTCTACGTCCTGAGCCGCGTTGGCGTACCGTTTAACAAAATTCTTCTGGTTGCTGTCGTCAATGTTGGTACCGTTAAAGGAGACCCATGAGAACCAGCGGTTATCTTCCTGCGCGTAGCGGCCCAGCCAGTTGATCCATTGGTTTGCCGTTTGTTCGTCAGATTGTGTTTGCACGCTCGGCATGGAGAAATCCGACAGTAGCGCCTGACGATAAAGCGGGCTGGTGAAGCCATCAGAAGAGAATAACCCCAACTGATAACCTTGTTGATTCAGCGCGGAGATCAGCGCAGCAGGCGTTCTGGTCGCCAAAATGCCATCCATATAGCTTGGCGAAACGCCATAAAACAGGCCAAAGATACCGTTATCCGAGGTGTTTCCTGAACTCATGTGGCGCGTGAAAGAGATATTCTGTCCGGCGAATTCAGCCAGTGCTGGCATCTGCTTTTCAAAGCGTGAGTAGTTCAGGCCGTCGACAGTGATCAGCAGGACATTCTGGCCGGTTCCCATATCACGATAACGTAGTTCGCTAAGTGGATACTGCACAGAAACAGCTTCCGGGTTTCCTTGCTCGATCAGACGGCGCTGATACTCTTGCGCGTCCAGCAGACCATGTTTTTCCAGAAACTTACGCGCTGTCATCGGATAGGAAAGTGGCAGGTTAGCGCGCTGCATGGTAATTGGGCGATAGAAGTTAGCATCTGCCCAGATATACACCACATGGGAGGCGATAAATGAAACGAAAAAGAATGCTGCTAACGGCTTAGCGAAATGACGGCGACGCGTCAGACTGCGCAGCTTCTGCCAGCTCCAGGTCGCAAACAGCATTTCTATTAGCAGAATTATCGGCACGCTGATAAACATCAGCTGCCAGTCGCGTGCAGCTTCGTTCTGGTCAGGGTTAATGACCAGTTCCCAGACAATGGGATTGAGGTGCAGGTGGAAACGAGTGAAAACTTCGCTGTCAATTAACAGCAACGTCATACCTACCGTTGCCAGGATGGCTGATAAGAATCGCATCAGCCTCTGGGACATGACGATAAACGTCAGGGGAAACAGTATCAGCAGGTAGGTGGCAAACACCAGGAAGCTAAAATGCCCGACAATGCTCAGGTAAGAATAGACACGACCTGCAAGCGTAGTCGGCCAGTCGGCGACAAACAGGTACCGACTACCGAGCACCATGGCCAACAGAATGTTGAACAGGGCAAACCAGTGTCCCCAGCTAACCATCTGGGAGACTTTCTCACGGTAGCGCTGACGATGAGTTAGCATAAACTGTTGTTCGTTTCCCCGGAGCAGGCTCTCAATGCGCTTGGTCGTCGTTTACCGAAGACTGTAATGCGCGGGCAAAAGAGTTTGCAATCGCCTGGCGCTGGGCCGGAGCGATGCTTGTATTGATAAGGTTAGTGACCATGTTTCCCAGCACCATCAGGGAAAGATCGGTCGGCGCCTTATGTTTTTCCAGTACGTTGAGCATCTCATTCAACAATTGTTCAACGTGTTCATCACTATAGCGGGAAATTTGTGGCATAAATCGAAATCAGTCTGTTCATGAAAGGGCAACATATTACCGTAGCGACAGTTTTTTTTCTGCTTTTTTATCTTCTATTGCGTCACTGCCCGGCAGGTGGTTGAATACCGCCCGGTCTTAAAGGAGAGTTTATCATGAGTCTGGATATCAACCAGATTGCCCTGCACCAGCTTATCAAGCGTGATGAGCAGAACCTTGAGCTGGTCTTGCGCGATTCATTACTGGAACCGACAGCGACCGTTGTCGAGATGATGGCTGAACTGCATCGGGTGTACAGCGCTAAGAACAAAGCGTATGGCCTCTTTAGCGAAGAGAGCGAACTGGCGCAAACCTTGCGTTTGCAGCGCCAGGGAGAAGAGGATTTTCTGGCGTTTAGTCGTGCTGCGACGGGGCGTTTGCGTGACGAACTGGCGAAATATCCGTTTGCCGACGGTGGGATCGTACTGTTCTGCCATTATCGCTATCTGGCGGTAGAGTACCTGCTGGTCGCAGTGCTGAACAATTTGAGCAGCATGCGCGTCAATGAAAACCTGGATATCAACCCGACGCACTATCTGGATATCAATCATGCAGACATCGTGGCACGCATTGATTTAACCGAGTGGGAGACTAATCCCGAGTCCACACGCTACCTGACTTTCCTGAAAGGTCGGGTAGGGCGTAAAGTTGCTGATTTTTTTATGGATTTTCTTGGTGCCAGCGAAGGGCTGAACGCCAAAGCGCAAAACCGAGGCTTGCTGCAAGCTGTGGATGACTTTACCGCCGAAGCTCAACTGGACAAAGCCGAGCGCCAGAATGTGCGTCAGCAGGTTTACAGCTACTGTAACGAGCAGCTCCAGGCGGGTGAAGAGATTGAGCTGGAGTCACTGTCGAAAGAGCTTTCCGGCGTCAGTGAAGTCAGTTTCAGTGAGTTTACTGCTGATAAAGGGTATGAGCTGGAAGAGAGTTTCCCGGCGGATCGCAGTACACTGCGTCAGTTAACTAAGTTTGCCGGGAGCGGCGGTGGGTTGACGATTAACTTTGATGCCATGCTGTTGGGTGAGCGTATCTTCTGGGATCCGGCAACGGATACCTTAACCATCAAAGGTACTCCACCGAATCTGCGCGATCAGTTACAGCGTCGGACTTCGGGCGGAAAATAAGTAGATGCCGGGCTGTGATGTAAACATCTCCCCGGCCTGTGTCATCATCGTTCACAAGATGCCATAAAAAAACCCCGCCGAGGCGGGGTTTTTCTTCAACTTGTTGGCGATTACGCGCGAACGAAGTCGATGTGAGCCAGTTTTGGCTTGAACGGATGACGCTGTACTGCCTGAGCTTTAACTTTAACTTCTTTACCGTCAACAACGATGGTCAGAACTTCGCTGTAAAATTCAGCTTTAGCTTGCATGTTCATGATTGAATCGTGATCCAGTTCGATAGCAATCGGGGCTTCTGCGCCACCGTAGATGATTGCCGGGAACTTGTTAGCGGTACGCAGGCGGCGGCTCGCACCCTTACCCTGCTCTTTACGTACTTCTGCATTGATAGTAAACATTTAAATCTCTCTTAATTAAGTCCTGTTACAGGCGACCCAGCAACAGGTAAGTGATCTGCTTTGCGTATGCAAAAGCGGGCGAGATTCTATACTCAAACGGCTGGTACATCAATCAAAAGTACAATTAACCACGTAATTCATGTGCTCGCCGGAAGCGGCCTTCATAATCGAAGACCTTTTCTCGGACTTGCCAGTACTGACCTTTCATGCGTGCGACCACAAAATCGGGATACCGTAACAGGGCCTGTTGCGCAAGAATATCTGCGGCGGTTATCCAGCGTAATGGAATACCCGGTGTTCGGGTGTGAGGGCGAATAAATAGCTGCTCAAACGCAGTGCGTTGAGCGGGAGTGTGCAAGCGAAAGCGCTCGCTGACATCTGCGCCATCTTCATCGTAATAGGTGATTTTCAGCCATTCGCCTTTGTCATCCTGACCATTCTGTAGCACCATTCCGCTACAACGCAGGACCAGCGCATCTTTGAGCCTCAACGCCGCCTTTAGCATATCATCCGGGTCGACCAGGACGGTATCGCACTCACGACAGCGCCGGGCGGCGATGTCATTTTCAGCATTGCATTGCGGACAATTTTTAAAGCGGAAACGAAAATCGCACTGTTCACGATGGCCATCATCATCTTCAAACCAGCCCTGACAGCGTCGGCCAAAATGTTCAATCAGCGTGCCATCGGCGGTCATCTTTCCCCAGAAGGTGTTTGCAAACCCGCAGGCTGGACAGAAAACCTGTACCGGGACATTGTCGCTTTTCCCTTTCGGCGCGCCGACTTCCGGGGCGTACAAATCGTGTGGATTACCTGCGTAGTCGAGGATCAGACAATCGGTCTTGCCTGGTGCCAGTCGTAACCCGCGCCCGACAATCTGTTGGTAAAGACTAACTGACTCGGTAGGGCGCAGGATCGCAATGAGGTCGACGTGCGGGGCATCAAATCCGGTGGTTAATACCGCCACGTTGACCAGGTAGCGAAAGCGTTGTGCTTTAAAGTTTTCAATAAGTACGTCGCGCTCGCTTCCTGGTGTATCGCCAGTAATGAGAGCCGCATCGTCAGCAGGTAACAGGCCGAGAATCTCTTTAGCGTGCTCAACGGTGGCGGCGAAAATCATTACCCCTTTGCGCGTCTGGGCAAACTCAATAATCTGGCTGATGATATGCGGCGTTATTCGCTGCTGCTTTTTCAGCTCCCGGTTAAGGTCAGCTTCGCTAAACAAGCCATTACTCTGCGCCTGCAGGCGACTAAAGTCATACTGGACTACTGGCATATCAAGGCGTTCTGGTGGCGTCAGATAGCCATGTTTAATCATGTAGCGCAGCGGTAATTCGTAAATGCAGTCACGAAACAGCGCCTTTTCATCTCCGCGCACCATGCCATGATAATGAAAATGGTAAATCCAGCCTTTACCGAGACGAAAAGGTGTGGCGGTAAGACCGAGCAGGCGCAAGTGAGGGTTTACTTTGGTCAGGTGAGTAAGGATTTGCTGATACTGACTTTCTTCATCATCACCGATGCGATGGCACTCATCGACGATTAACAGGGAAAACTCAGCCTGAAACGCCTCAAGATTGCGTGCGACTGATTGCACGCTACCGAAAACCACTTTTCCATGACTCTCTTTACGCTTCAGACCCGCGGCAAAAATATCAGCTTCCAGCCCTAGTGCGCAGTACTTTGCGTGGTTTTGCGCGACCAGTTCTTTTACATGTGCCAGCACTAACACGCGCCCACGCGCCACGCGAGCCAGTTCGGCAATCACCAGACTTTTACCGGCTCCGGTTGGCAGGACGATTACCGCAGGTGTGCGGTGGTGACGAAAGTGGTTGAGCGTGGCATCCACGGCTTCTTTTTGGTAGGGACGAAGTGTAAAAGTCATGGTCTCACTGTGATAAATGGTAACGATGAATAGTATGCCACGAATCTTTTTCCCTTGAGGGAAGTTGTTAGCTCGTTATACTGGGCGGAAAACGGCTCCACTTTTCGGGCATAACGCTCGATTTCCGTATTGTTACAGGCAAAATCACACTCATGCGACTTGATAAATTTATCGCTCAGCAACTCGGCGTCAGCCGCGCTATTGCCGGGCGTGAAATCCGTGGTAACCGTGTTACCGTTGATGGTGAAATCGTCAGAAATAGCGCGTTTAAACTGCTGCCAGAACATGACGTTGAATATGACGGCAATTCCCTGGTTCAACAAAATGGCCCGCGCTATTTTATGCTTAATAAACCTCAGGGCTATGTTTGCTCAACGGATGACCCGGATCATCCGACGGTGCTCTATTTCCTTGATGAGCCTGTTGCCTACAAACTGCATGCGGCTGGGCGTCTGGACATTGATACGACCGGGCTGGTACTGATGACCGATGATGGACAGTGGTCACATCGCATCACTTCTCCGCGTCACCATTGTGAGAAAACCTATCTGGTGACGCTGGAGTCGCCGGTGGCAGAAGATACCGCCGAACAGTTTACCCGGGGTGTTCAACTGCATAATGAGAAAGATCTCACTAAACCGGCGGTGCTGGAAGTCATTACGCCTACGCAGGTCCGTTTGACCATCAGTGAAGGGCGCTATCATCAGGTTAAACGTATGTTTGCTGCCGTGGGGAACCACGTTGTGGCGCTGCATCGTGAGCGAATCGGTGCCATCAAGCTTGATGACGATCTTGCGCCTGGTGAGTACCGTCCATTGACCGAAGAAGAAATTGCCAGCGTTAACTTAACCCCTCGTTAATTTCAGGAGCTAAATGTGACCACCCGGCAGAACTCTTCAATTGCCATTGTTTTTATCCTTGGCTTGTTGGCCATGTTGATGCCGTTGTCGATCGATATGTATCTTCCGGCTCTGCCGGTGATTTCAGCTCAGTTTGGCGTGCCTGCGGGCAGTGCGCAAATGACTCTCAGTACCTATATTCTGGGATTCGCGGTAGGGCAGCTGCTCTATGGCCCAATGGCAGACAGTATTGGGCGCAAGCCGGTGATTTTGGGGGGAACGCTGGTTTTCGCCGCGGCGGCCGTTGCTTGTGCGTTGGCGCAAACTATCGATCAATTGATCATTATGCGTTTCTTCCACGGCCTGGCGGCAGCGGCAGCGAGCGTGGTTATCAATGCTCTGATGCGCGATATTTATCCGAAAGAAGAATTTTCGCGCATGATGTCATTCGTCATGCTGGTCACGACAATTGCTCCGTTGATGGCCCCGATTGTGGGGGGCTGGGTGTTAGTATGGTTAAGCTGGCACTACATCTTTTGGATCCTGGCCGTAGCAGCAATTCTGGCCTCGGTGATGATTTTTACCCTTATCAAAGAGACTCTGCCCGTCGAGCGCCGTCAGCCTTTTCGCCTGCGCACGACAATGGGGAACTTCGCCTCGTTGTTTCGACACAAGCGGGTCTTGAGCTACATGCTGGCCAGTGGGTTTAGTTTTGCTGGGATGTTCTCATTCCTTAGCGCCGGACCCTTTGTCTACATTGAGATCAACCATGTTTCGCCACAGAATTTCGGCTATTACTTTGCGCTGAACATCGTCTTCCTGTTTGTGATGACAATTATCAACAGCCGATTTGTCCGTCGGGTTGGGGCATTAAATATGTTCCGCACCGGGCTATGGATCCAGTTCGTTATGGCTGGCTGGATGGTATTCAGCGCGTTGTTCGGGCTAGGGTTCTGGGCGCTGGTGGTTGGTGTTGCTGCGTTTGTCGGTTGCGTGTCGATGGTGTCATCAAACGCGATGGCAGTCATTCTGGATGAGTTCCCGCATATGGCAGGTACGGCGTCATCGCTGGCCGGGACTTTCCGCTTTGGCATTGGCGCTATTGTTGGTGCGCTGTTGTCACTGGCGACCTTTAATTCAGCCTGGCCGATGATCTGGTCGATAGCATTTTGTGCTACCAGTTCAATTCTTTTCTATCTCTATGCCAGCCGTGCAAAAAAAACGGTGATCTAATACACAACCTGGAGGCCACAAGGCCTTCAGAGTTGATGTACATCAACAGCAAATCTATCATTTCCCCAGCTTATGTTTATTTTATGTAAAATCAATTTATGTAAAAAGTCACACCATTGTAGTTAAAAAGGTTGAGTTAGATCGCAGAAACGAGTACATATAGCCCGCAAAGATGTCCGAATTGATAAATAAATTTAAATACCTGGCTAAGTAAGCCGCATACGGACTGGATGTAAACGTTTACTAACTCTCTAAAGACGTGATGTCAATGATGTGTTAATATTAGTGTAAAATAATTGTGAAGTAATTGTGCTTCCGGGGAATAAAAGTGACTACATTACAACTCTCAATCGTTCATCGTCTGCCGCAGTGCTATCGTTGGTCGGTGGGTTTCGCAGGTTCAAAGGTTGAACCGATTCCGCAAAACGGTCAGAGCACGGAGAACAGCCTGGTGGCGCTCAAATTGCTCAGTCCCGACGGTGACAGCGCGTGGTCGGTAATGCATAAACTCAGTCAGGCGCTCAGCGACATTGAGGTTCCTTGTTCCGTTCTGGAATGTGAAGGGGAACCGTGCCTGTTTGTAAATCGCCAGGATGAATTTGCCGCAACCTGCAGGCTGAAAAATTTCGGTGTGGCGATAGCGGAACCTTTTTCAAACAACAATCCATTTTGAGCGTCAGCTTAGCGCGAGCAGCTGACGCGTATATTCCTGTTGTGGTGCGTTAAATACGTGCTCGCATTGCCCCTGTTCCACGACCTCTCCCTGCCTTAGCACAATCACCTGATGGCACAACGCACGTACAACATGCAAATCGTGGCTGATGAAGATATAAGCCAAGCGATGCTTTTCCTGTAATGACTTCAGCAGCGTCAGGATTTGCGCCTGTACGGTTCTGTCGAGTGAGGATGTTGGCTCATCCAGAATGATAAGTGATGGTTTTAAAATTAAGGCTCTGGCAATTGCGATGCGTTGGCGTTGACCACCGGAAAATTCCGCAGGATAGCGATGTCGCGTTTCAGAATCCAGCCCCACTTCTGCCATGACTGCTTTCACTTGTACTTCGCGTTGTTCTGCCGAAAGGGTTGGCTGGTGAACCCGCAATCCTTCTTCAATGATCTGTAAAACACTCAAACGCGGATTCAGTGAAGAATTTGGGTCCTGAAAGACAACCTGAATGCGATGGCGCACCGGCAACAGCTGACGACGATTTAACGTATGCAGCGCGTGACCATCAAATACAATACTCCCTTGTGATGCGATTAGCCTCAGTAGAGCCAGGCCAGTGGTGCTTTTGCCTGAGCCTGATTCACCTACCAGCCCTAACGTTTCCCCAGCTTTCAAAGAAAAGCTGACGTTATTAACCACCACATTATGGTCCACGACGCGTTTAAGGATACCTTTGCGAACGGGAAAACCGACACAGAGACGCTCAACTTCCAGCAAGGGAGATTGTCCGGCCGGTAACGGTACCGGCTCGCCAGAAGGTTCGCTGTTTAATAATTTTTGCGTGTAGGGATGGGAAGGGGATGAAAGCAGTATCCCGGCCTGATTTTGTTCAACACACTGACCGTTTTGCATAACTGCAACGGAATCTGCCAGTTTTTTCACAATGCTGAGATTATGGGTGATAAACAGCAGACCCATGTTCAATTCGCGCTGCAATTCCCGTAGCAGTTGCAGGATCTGTGCCTGCACGGACACATCCAGCGCGGTAGTGGGCTCATCGGCAATTAACAGCTCCGGACGTGTTAGTAGCGCCATCGCGATCATGACGCGCTGGCGTTCGCCGCCGGAAAGCTGGTGCGGATAGTCCGCCAGACGTTTTGCCGCCTGACGTATCCCTACGCGATCCAGACAATTCAGGATTTCTGCCCGTGCAGCCTCCCGACGCATTCCCCGGTGAAGTGACAGCACCTCATAGAGTTGTTTCTCCAGACTATGGAGCGGGTTCAGCGACACCATCGGCTCCTGAAAAATCATTGCGATTTTATTTCCCCGTACGCCGCGTAGCGTCTGCTCGTTAGCGTGGAGTAATGGTTCACCGTGAAAACGGATATCGCCGGAGAGGTATACCGCCGGAGGGGAGGGCAATAAACGTAAAATCGACAGCGCGGTGACGCTCTTACCCGAGCCAGATTCGCCCACCAGTGCCAGGGTTTGACCTGCTTCAACATCCAACGAGACATTATTGACCACGGTACGCACGGTTTCCTGCTGGCGAAAACCAACCGACAAATTCTCAATGGCTAACAGAGGTTGTGTCATCTTATATCGCCTTGTTGGGGTCAAACGCGTCACGCACCGCTTCACCAATAAAAATCAGTAGCGAGAGTAAGAGGGCTACGGACACAAAGGCTGTGATCCCAAGCCACGGTGCCTGCAAATTGTTTTTACCCTGTAAAAGGAGTTCTCCTAGCGATGGTGAGCCGAGCGGTAAGCCGAATCCCAGAAAATCCAGTGATGTGAGCGTAGTGATTGAGGCGCATAATATAAACGGTAAAAAGGTCAGGGCGGCGACCATTGCATTCGGCAACATATGGCGCAGGATAATGTTGCGATCGCTCACGCCTAGAGCCTGAGCGGCGCGAATGTAATCAAAGTTTCGCGTGCGTAAAAATTCGGCGCGTACCACACCAACCAGACTCATCCAGCCAAACAGTACCGTGATGGCCAGCAGCCACCAGAAGTTCGGTTGTACGACGCTTGATAGCAAAATAATCAGAAACAGCGTCGGCATACCTGACCACACTTCAATGAATCGTTGCCCCCACAGATCCACTTTTCCGCCGTAGTAGCCCTGTAGCGCACCCGCCATAACGCCCATGACGCTGGAGCACAGGGTTAACATCAAACCAAAAAGAATCGAAATACGTGTGCCATAGAGGATCCGCGCCAGCACATCGCCACCATTTGCATCCGTACCCAGCCAGTTTTGTACCGACGGTGGAGAAGGGAAGGGCTTGTCGGTGGCAAAGTTAATGCTGGTGGCTCCAAAGCGTACGGGAGCCCACAGGATCCATCCCTGACTTTCCAGACGCTGCTGTAGCCACGGATCCTGATAATCGGCTTTGGTTGCCAACGGTCCGCCGAAGTCGCTTTCGCTGTAGTTTTTGACGAGAGGGAAATACCAGCCGCCTTCATAGCGCACCAGCAATGGCTTATCGTTCGCAATCAGTTCGGAGCACAAGCTGAGCCCGAACAGCACCAGAAAAATCCATAGCGACCAGTAACCGCGACGATTATGGCGAAAACGTGCCCAGCGGGCCTGATTGACGGGGCTTAATCGCGGCATTAGCGTCCCTCAAAATCTATACGAGGATCGACCAGTGTATAGCTGATATCACTCAGGATATTGAGCAGCAGGCCGATCAGGGTGAAGATGTAGAGTGTGCCAAACATCACCGGGTAGTCGCGTGACACGGTAGATTCATAACCTAGTAATCCCAGGCCATTAAGCGAAAACATCACTTCAATAAGCAGCGAACCGGTGAAAAACATGCTGATAAAAGTAGCTGGGAAGCCTGCTATCACTAACAGCATGGCGTTACGGAAAACGTGTTTCCACAGAATATTCTTTTCGCTAACGCCTTTGGCTCGTGCGGTGACAACATACTGCTTACGAACCTCATCCAGAAATGAGTTTTTGGTCAGCATGGTCAGCGCGGCAAATCCGCCAACCACCGTTGCCAGCACCGGTAAGGTGATGTGCCAGAGATAGTCGGTTACCTTCTGATACCAGGGCAGTGTGTCAAAATTAGCGGAAACCAGGCCCCGTAAGGGAAAGAGGTCGTAGTAACTGCCGCCAGCAAAGAAAACGATCAATACAATAGCAAACAGGAAGGCGGGGATCGCATAGCCGATAATAATGAATGCGCTGCTCCACACGTCAAAGCGGCTACCGTTATACACCGCTTTACGGATCCCGAGTGGAATCGACACCAGGTAGATAATGAGCGTACTCCATAACCCCAGAGTAACTGAAACAGGCAGGCTGTCTTTAATCAACGTGATTACCGAGGCACTACGAAACAGGCTATCGCCAAAGTCGAAACGAACATAGTCCCAGAGCATTTTGAAATAACGCTCGTGAATGGGCTTATCGAATCCGTAACGGCGGGTAATTTCGGCGATCACTTCCGGATCAAGGCCGCGTCCGCCTCGATAATTACTGTCACTGATATTCCCGACGCCAGTTTGCGCATGACTGGCGCGAACTCCTTCACTACCCGCGCCTGGCAATGCTCCGGACTGACCGAATTCAATGGCGGCAACTGCCTGCTCGACTGGGCCGCCAGGTGCAATCTGCACGATAAAAAAGTTGATAGTAATGATGGCCCAAAGTGTCGGGATCACCAGCAGCAGACGTCGTATCAGATAAGCGCCCATTTATTCTCCCTGTCGTCTGGCTGCGGGAAGTTTTGCCGCTTTGTTAACGTCATACCACCAGGTATCCAGACCAATGGTATAAATGGGGCGGATGGCCGGATGTGAAAATTTGTCCCACCAGGCCAGGCGATCCTCTGCCATAAACCACATCGGCAGCATGTAATAGTTCCAGGTTAATACCCTGTCCAGCGCGCGTCCCAAAGGGATCAGCTTTGCTTTATCACCCTGTGCCGCAATGATTTGGTTAATCAACTTATCAATGACCGGGCTTTGCACGCCAGGGGCGTTATAGCTGGAATCGATATATTCTGAGGCCCAAAGGATTTGCAGATCAGAACTTGGCCATGGCGTCGCGCGATATAACCTCGGCATCATGTCATAGTCGCGACTGCGCAAGCGGTTAGTGATTTGCGAGTTATCAACCTGGCGGATATTCATGGTAATGCCTAGCCGTTGCAGGTTGTGTTGAAACGGTAATACCCACTGACTGTTACTGCCTGCCGGGAGTAACAGTTCGAATGCCAGTGGTTTGCCGTTGGTGCTGTTAATCCTCCGCTGGCCCTTCAACACCCATCCAGCCTGATCCAGTAACGCACTAGCTTTCAACAAATTCTCACGATCGTAACCATCGCCTTGAGATACCGGGGGCTGATAGATTTGATTGAAAACCTCGGTTGGCAGATCTTTCTTCATTGGTGCGAGTATGACCAGTTCATCCGCGTCAGGGTAATTTCTCGCGGCATACTCCGTATTCTGAAAATAGCTGTTTGTTCGGCTCCAGGCATTATAAAACAGAGCTTTATTCATCCATTCAAAATCAAAAGCCAGCGTAATGGCTTCACGCACACGCCGGTCATTGAATACCGGACGTTGGATATTAAAGGCTAACCAGCGAGTATCCTGTGCGGATTCGTTTTTTTGTTCATCTTTGACGATGTGGTGATTAGCAAAGTTTTTACCGGTATAGCGTGTTGCCCAGTTTTTAGCATCGCTCTCAAGGCGCAGGTCAAAAGCCCCGGCTTTAAACGCCTCAAAGGCGACGTTGTCATCAAGATAGTAATCGTATCGAATGGTATTAAAGTTCCAGCGCCCGCGATTGACCGGCAGGTCAGCGGCCCAATAATCTTTGACGCGCGAATAGACTATATACTGTCCCATTTTCCACTGGGTGATGCGGTAAGGGCCGCTGGCGAGTGGAGGGGAGGGCAAAGGGTCGCTGAGCTTGTGATCTTTCCAGTACTTCTCTGGCATAACGGGTAATGAAAACAGGCTGAGCATGTCTTCTTTGCCTGGCTTGGCTAATTCAATCCGTACGGTTAACGGGGCGATTGCTTTGACGGTCGTGCCTTTGTAGACCAGACGAAACTGCGGCACGCCTTCTGTCATAAATTTCTGGAAGGTGAATGCGACGTCTGCGGCGGTGATGGGTGAACCATCGTGAAATCGCGCGCGTGGATTAATAGTGATTTCTACCCATGAGTAGTTGTCAGCATAGCGTGCGCTATCGGCGATGAGCGGGTAGTAACTGCCTGGTTCATCGTCAGACGTGGTAAATAAGGTGTCATAGAGCGTTTCGGTGCGCGCACCGGGATTGCCACGCACTGAATAGCGGTTAAAGTTGTCGAATGTACCAATGGCTGAGAGGGTGATCTGTCCCCCTTTGGGAGCTGCAGGATTAACATAATCGAAGTGATTAAAATTGAACGCGTATTTTGGTTCGCCCAGCACAGCAAACGCATAGCTTTCTTTGATGGTTTGGGCCTGTACGCTAAAACCAATCAGGGCGATGAAAAGTAATAATACGCGTCGGATCATATGAAGATGGTTTCCTTTTCCAGTCACCTGTCGCTATCCAACAGATATCATGCCTGAACAATAAGGGATTCGTCGGCTATTGTATCGTGTTTGTACACATTACATGACGCCATCACCATTTTGGCATATCGGGTTTAGCCATCCAGCGTACGAAATTATCAAGAGTCAGCGGACGGCTGACCCAATATCCCTGAAAAAAATTAACCCCATGGGCGCGTAACCAACGGGCTTGCTCCAGGGTTTCCACCCCTTCAGCAACCGTCAGCATATTGAGGCGTCTCGAGAGAGTCAATACGGCATCCAGTACCGGGGATGTTACGGTTTCTGTACCAATAGCTTTGACGAAACCGCGATCGATTTTCAGGTAATCGACGGTGAAACGTTCCAGATAGATGAGTGCGCTATGGCCGGTGCCAAAATCATCAATGGCAATTTCGAAACCGGCGGAATGCAACCACTCAAATATTTGAGTCGCTCCATGCTGATCAAGCATATCGCGTTCGGTAATTTCCAGGACTATTTGAAAATGCTGCGCAGGCATCGAGGATTTCAGTTGCTGAATATCGTCTTTAAAACTTTCGTCGTGCAGATGAGTCGGTGCAATATTGATCCCTAATTTGGCCCCAACAGGTAACACTTTTTGCAGCACAGGCGCATCCCGGGACACCAGTTCGAACAGGTGCTGGGTCAACGGCACAATCATCTGCTGTGATTCGGCATAGTGAATAAACGCATCGGGGGGAATTTCCCCTGCGGTAGGATCGCGCCAGCGCAATAATATTTCGACACCTTTAACTTCCAGCGTCTGCATATCCATAACGGGCTGGTAGACCACATAAAACTGATTGTGCTTGATAGCTGCCAGGATCTCTTTACCCGGTCGTAAACGGACTGAGTAAATGTAATAGCAGAGTAAAGCGGCAATGACCCCGCCCATGCAGCCCAACATTACGGCATACCATACGTCGTTGTATGTCCACTCATCGGTATACAACCGTATCTTTAGCGGCAGGTCACCTATTGCCACCTCACGTGAGGGGGTATCGGGGAGATCGGCAAGCGTCATTAATCGCGCAGAAAATGTCGAGATTGCGGTGTTGCCGATGAGCAGGGCAAAACCTTTAAAATCATCCTGCCGGGCAGTATAGAGAAGGTAAGGGGCCAGGTTGATATTCAGAGAGGCAAATACGCCACTATTATCCAGTGATGGATGAGGGTACCAAATCATTATGGCTGGTTTGGTCGGCATCATCGGTGTACCAGACTGGATCTCCATATCGATTTTTTTACTGATATCCAAGCCGGGTATCAATGACTGAATAGGGGAGTCCATCGCTCCGGTTGCTGACGAGCAGAACGCGATGCCGTCTTTTACCAGCAAAAAAGCGCGAACATTCAGGCTAAAAGCCGCGCTGGAAGTGAGCTTAGATGAAACTTGCTGACAGCTTTTGGGGATCAGAGGCTGTAGTGCCTGGGCAGTATAGCTGAGTTCTGCGAAGTATTTTTCCACATGATGCTGTATATCGGACGCCAGCGTATCGTACTTAACTTCTCGATTATGCCATGACATGAAAAATTGCAGAATGCTGACGAATAATGCAACGATTAACCCCGTTAAAACACAGGTGAGCAGGATTTTCCGACCGGAAGAAGAGGCGCGTTTGAACATAGTTCCTGATGTTTACCCGAAGTAACCGCTTATTATTAAACCGCTTAATCTGTATGACTATAACCTGGAATGACTCACATAGTGAGATTTTTCTTAAGTGAAGGCGTAAAGCAAAAAGCACTGCCTAAGCAGTGCTTTTTAAAAGTCTCATCAGGATAGCCAAGGGATAGCTGCCAAACGAAAATTAACTGCGGCTCAGGACCCGGCGAGCTTCGTTGTAGCGTTTTTTCCAGTAAGGCTCATTCATACTGGAGATAACAACGCCACTACTGGTCGAGGCGTGGACAAACTGATTGTTACCGATATAAATACCGACGTGACGGCCAGTGGAGCCAGCACGGAACAGAACCAGATCGCCTGTGCGCAGATTGGTGCGCGAAACGGATTTACCCGTTTCTTGTTGTTCGTAAGTTGAGCGAGGAAGCTCTAAACCAAATTGTTCACGGAATGTACGCTGTACAAAACTCGAACAATCGATGCCTTTTTTGGTGCTGCCGCCAAGGCGGTAACGCACACCTTTCCAGTCAGCATATTGATCCATGATTCGTGATTTAACATCGATATTACGAACCATATTTTCAAATTCATCCTGAGAGGCTTGCAGTGAAGAGTTATCTCCATTGCCCACAGCATGCGTCTCAGAATGCATATTCTTGGCGGTGTTCGTTGTGCTACATGCAGAAAGCAGAACCGCAACTGCTATCGCGGGTATACCCCGCAAGATATATCTCAAAATCGGTTGAGATTTGACCATTTTGTTTGTTTTCCCTTGAAGTCCTTAACGATAAATATCGTTATAAAAAATGCCAAACGTGACGAGACTAATTACCCACGCACGATGAGACAATTCTTTAAGGTCAAATCTGTGGCAGAACGCACAAATTTATTCATAAAGAGAATAATTATCCCGCGAGGCAAAACGAGTTCGAGATTACCCGATCGCTACGGTCATTGCGAGTCATTTTATGTGATTTTTTATAAGAAAAAGTGATACAGAAAGTGAATAAACGGCATTGGTCAAAATAAGAACAATCAGGGTGGGAAACATGCAATCCATTCATTTTCAACAGGAATAAGATGACAGGAGAATGACAGTTAAAATGATGAATTATTGTTCAACATCATCAGGGAATCAGAAGTATCCCTGATGATGTTAATTACTTTGCGTTATTTGTTTAAAAAATGTTTGTTTTTACCCGGAAGATAATTAGCAAAAAGAGTCACCATCCGGTCGCTTAATGGCGTCATTAGCCACCAGGGCAGTCCAATCAATACTACCGTCATTGAACCGACCACGATATCAGTGAGCCAGTGAGCGCCGATCATTACACGCGGAAATGCAAAAACCACAGCGATAATAAGGCCGATTAATCCTGCGACTTTTCCGAAATAACGCAGCATAAATGCGGAAAAAATAAGCAGCATCATACCGTGATCGCCAGGGAAACTGTCTCTTGACGCATCTTTGGTTGGAATATGCAGCAGTTCACTGACGCGATTAATATTATCCAGCATCAGGGTGGGGCTGGCGCGTTTAACCGGAATAAGCGCCTGGCCCAACTGGTTTAATACCACCGCAGTGAGCAGCATCACCAGGCCAATAGCGACAATACGCCGGCGCCCGGTTGGTGTTTCTTTTAACCAGAAACTCAGCATTAGTGCGCCCATCGCCAACAATGAGCAGCCGTCAAATGCCCGATTGTTGGTGATTGCAACAATCCACAGGAAGAGCGGGCTTTCAACCAGTTTCTGATTAAAGAAGTGGAAGACGCCATAATCAATAGAAAACCAGAAACCATGCCCGGTCGGAATGTACCATGACAGAAACAGCGCCAGGCCAGCGATGTTGAGCATAAGGATAAGAGGGTATCGAGTTTTCATCGTCGTTTTCCATTGCTAAAAACGCAGGCAACCTTACGCGCAACCGTCTAAACGAAGCCTCAACAATGCGCTCTGTAACGCATTCCAGTCGGTCTCAGTGTCTGAGATGAGTTCAATACGGCTGTCCGGCGGTGCGACATTTTGTGTCTCAATATGCCAGTCGTCGCCCTGACGATTAATCCGCACCAGTCCTTCTTTAATACGCATAACGCCCTTTACGCGCCCGACCGGGGCAAGACGTGACCATTCCAGCAGGCCGATGGTATCGAACACGGCATCAGCATCAAAAATCCAGCCGCAGGCCTGATGACCCTGCCCACTGTTCAGGCTACGACGCCAGCGTTGTTGTGCAGGCAGACTCAGCGCCGCCAACCCCTTTTTGTCAGCATGTTGGTGGGTGTGCGCTGCGCTGGAGGGAAGTTCAGCCAGATTCAGTCGCGGTAAATCCAGTAACTGCCCGTCAATTTTTCCGTGCTCGGCATGAATCAACTGGCGATTTCCGCCGTAATGCTGCCACCAGGTTTGCAGGGCATTCTTGCTTTCCATTGTGGCGCGATCTGATTTGTTGGCGACAATGACATCTGCGGCAGCTAGCTGATCGCGGAAGTTATCATTAGCGACGCTTTTTTCGTCCAGTAACAGGCGTGGGTCAAGGATGCAGAGCGTGGCGCGCAGATCGATCCATGGTTCGTAAACCGGAGCGGTGAGTAAGTCCAGAATCTGTTTTGGGTGCCCAAGACCGGTAGGTTCGATCAGCAGCCGGTCAGGTTTTCCCTGGCGCAACAGCGTATTGAGACCAACCTGCATCGGTAAACCGTTAACGCAGCACATGCAGCCACCGGGGATCTCCTTTAGCAGCGCTCCGCTGTCAGCCAACAAAGCACCGTCAATGCCGACTTCACCAAATTCATTGACCAGCACGGCCCACTTCTCTGCGGGATCTTTGTTCGCCAGTAAATGAAGAATCGAGGTGGTTTTGCCACTGCCGAGAAAACCGGTAATGAGGTTGGTTTTAGTCACGTTTGCTCCAGAATTATAAAATGCCGTGATAGCGTTCAATAATCCTGGCGAAAAAAAATGAAAAAGAGAAGGGGAGAGACGACGAAGGAATGCTTCGTCCTGTTTAGAGCCTATCCCATTAGGCTATTTTATTTGTCATTTTGTATCCTGGCAGTGCCCATAATCCTCACGTACTGCATGCACGCTTCGGTTGTTCCGCGCTGTTCGTATCCAAACTGACTGCAACAATCTACGCCTAATGGGATAGGCTCTTAATGGCAGAGATCGTTAATTTTTTAACGTATCAATTACTGCCTGGTGCGCACCGTGCTGGGCAATACGTTGCCATGCCTGCTCAATGGCGCTGACAAATTGCGAATTTTGCACCAGATCGGTGGCAAAAATTTCGTGCAAGGAAAGTAATGCGGTGACACGCTCTGATTCCGTACTGCGCTCGACAATTGTGCGGATTTTTTCACTCATCGGGTCGCGTATATCTATGGCTGAGCCTGCATCGTCCACCCCGCTAACGTAACGCATCCAGCCCGCAATACCGAGTGCCAGCAAGGGCCATTCGCTTTGGCGCGCTAAATGTACGCGGATGCTTTCCAGCATGCGCTGCGGTAATTTCTGGCTCCCGTCCATCGCGATTTGCCAGGTTTTGTGCTTTAGCGCCGGGTTGGCAAAGCGTTCCAGCAGGCTGGTGGCGTACAGGTCTAAATCAACGTCGGTGATTTGCAGCGTGGGGGCCTGTTCATTGAGCATCAGGCAGTAAGCGGCTTTACGAAACGCACTGTCTTGCATACAGTCGCTGATGTGTTGAAATCCGGCCAGATAACCGAGATAGGCCAGAAACGAATGGCTGCCGTTGAGCATTCGCAGTTTCATTTGTTCCCACGGCAGAACGTCATCGACCATCTGTACGCCCGCGCGCTCCCACTGGGGGCGACCAGAGACAAAGTTATCTTCGACGACCCACTGGATAAAAGGCTCGCAGCTGATTGCACAAGGGTCGGCAACGCCCAATTCATGGGCAATTTCATCCAGTGACTCTTCGGTCGCGGCCGGGACAATGCGGTCTACCATGGTGCCAGGAAAACTGACATGCTCTTGTATCCACAGCGCCAGTTCAGGCGATCGCTTTTCTGCCATTCCCAGTACGGCATTTTTTACCACATGGCCATTGTCCGGGATGTTATCGCAGGAGAGTACGGTAAAAGGTGGCACTCCTCGCTCGCGTCGGCGGTGCAGGGCTTCAACAATGATACCTGGTGCTGAGTGCGGTTCATCCGGCGTCTGTAAATCGTGAACAATGCGCGGGTTGGAGATATCAAGCGTCCCTGTCGCCGGATCAATACAGTAACCTTTTTCGGTGATGGTTAAGGAAACAATAGCCACCTGTGGCTCGCAGAATTTTTCAATAATGGCTGCCAGTGAATCCAGCTTAGCGTTCAGACACTCTTTGACGGCGCCAATAACAATTGACTGATTGCCATGCGCGCCTTTTTCTAACACGGTATATAAATGATCCTGCTCACGAAGTTGACTCATCAGTCGATCGCCACTGAACAGACTGATCTCACAAATTCCCCAATCGCCACCCTGTGCATTCAGTACCCGATCGGTCAATAAGGCCTGATGAGCACGGTGAAATGCCCCGAAACCAAAATGTACGATCCGCGTTTTTAATTGTTGTCGATCGTACTGAGGCATCAGTACATTTTCCGGGAGTTGGGCGGAGGCAATAGTTTTCATTAAATACACCTGATTAACCATTAATTAACAATGCCAGTATAAAGTTATATGACAGCAAATTAAATTGGTATGCCTTATTTATCCGGGGAATGTGAGCTTGATCAATCAATCATCGGCGTTCTGTTGATCATTCAACGGATGCCTGTATGGTAGTCGTCATTCGCGCAACTTAATTTGGTATAACAACTTATGAGGTGAACCAATGGAACAAACCTGGCGTTGGTACGGACCTAACGATCCGGTATCGCTTGATGATGTGCGTCAGGCTGGCGCAACTGGTGTTGTGACCGCCTTGCACCATATTCCCAACGGTGAAGTGTGGCCCGTCGAAGAGATTCAAAAACGCCAGGCCATTCTGGCTGAAAAGGGGCTGACCTGGTCGGTGGTGGAAAGTATTCCGGTTCACGAAGATATCAAAACGCTCTCCGGGCAATATCAAACGTGGATTGAGAATTATCAGCAAAGTATCCGTAATCTGGCGACCTGCGGCATTGATACCGTGTGTTATAACTTCATGCCGATTCTCGACTGGACGCGTACTGACCTTGAATATCAGTTGCCGGACGGCTCTAAAGCGTTGCGTTTTGATCAGATAGCGTTTGCAGCCTTTGAGTTGCACATCCTGCAACGTCCAGGTGCTGAGGCGGATTACACCGTGGAAGAGCAGCGCCAGGCCCGGGACTATTTCAATTCCATGAGCGCCGCTGATATTGAAAAGCTGACCCGCAATATTATCGCTGGTCTGCCAGGTGCTGAAGAAGGTTATACCCTGGATCAATTCCGCGCGCGTCTGGCGGAATACGACGGCATCAGCAAAGATGATCTGCGTAATAATATGGCTGTTTTTCTGCGTGCGATCGTACCGGTAGCAGAAGAAGTTGGCGTGCGCCTGGCCGTACATCCTGACGATCCGCCACGCCCGATCCTCGGCCTGCCGCGTATCGTTTCTACGATTGAAGATATGCAGTGGCTGAAAGAAACGGTAGACAGCATCTATAACGGTTTCACCATGTGTACCGGATCATACGGTGTGCGTGCGGATAACGATCTGGTGAAAATGATTGAAACCTTTGGCGATCGTATCCACTTTACGCATTTGCGCTCAACCTGCCGTGAAGAAAACCCGAAAACTTTCCACGAAGGCGCACACTTACAAGGTGATGTGGATATGGTATCGGTAGTGGCTGCCATTCTGACCGAAGAACAGCGTCGTAAGAAGGCGGGCGATCTGCGTCCAATCCCGATGCGTCCGGATCATGGACACCAGATGCTTGACGATCTGCACAAAAAAACCAACCCAGGCTACTCTGCTATTGGTCGTCTGAAAGGGCTGGCTGAAGTTCGTGGTGTTGAACTGGCACTGAAACAAACACAGTTCCGCGATCTGTTGTAATGTCGCTAACAGGGATTGAGCGTCAGGCTCGATCCCTGTTCATCACCAGGGCTGCAATAATGCCTGCTCCAGCACCGTCAGTACCTTGTTTATCTGCTGTATTTGCAACCCACCAAAACCGAAAAACATGACAGCGTCGCTGTTCTCTTTACGCCAGGCATCTTCCGAACCATTTTCAATGTTCTCCAGCGTATCAAAACGGATACCTGCCTGCAGACAGCGCGCTTGCAGTTTTGCGATAACCTCGGGTGATCTGGCTATGCGCAAAGAGAGGTGCAGGCCTGCCGTCGCACCATCGATTTTCCCTTCAGGAAACAAAACTGAAAGGCCGTCACGCAATAGGGTAAGACGTGCTGCATAGCTGCAGGCAAGTTTGCCAAGATGGGTATAAAACACCTGATTTTGCATGAGCTCAGCTAAAAACTGCTGCAATAACCACTGGCTGCCGTTGTTATTTAGCGCTTTCATATTCTGTACAGCCGGTAGAAGCTCATCGGGACAAACGAGATAGCCGAGACGCACCCCCGGCCCCAGCGTTTTTGAGAATGTCCCCATATAGATAACCCGATCGTGATAGTCCATGGCTTTCAGTGCCGGAAGAGGATTCTCTCCGTAGGTAAAAACGGCATCATAGTCATCTTCAATGATGTAGGCTCCAACGCGCTGTGCCCAGGTCAGTAATGACTTTCGTCGTTCTAACGACAGAACATTTCCCATCGGGTATTGATGAGCTGGTGTCACATAACAAAGCTGGGTTTCAACTTCGGGTAAATTATCAGTGCGTAGGCCATGGCTATCGACTGCAACAGGGGTAATATCCGCGCCGTAATAATTAAACAGGTGCCATGCGCCAGAATAACAAGGGGATTCGGTCACAACATGACACTTTTTTTTCTGTGATACAGCATGATGAATAATAAATATTTGGCTAAGCAGAGATAATCCTTCCTGAATCCCATTGGTAATAATGATGTTCTCTGCACGAGTATTAATACCTCGGGATAAATTAAGGTATCTGACCATTTGATCACGTAATGGAAATAATCCATTTGGTGAATGATAACGAGTAAGCAATTGTTCCTTAAGTACACTGGGAGCATTATTCCATTTTCGCCAACTTGCCCAGGGAAAGGCATTGGGATCGGGAACGCCCATCCGGCAATAGAACTCTCTGCCCATCTCACCGTAGACATCGGTGGAAGCCCCCGCAGGCTTGGGCTTTACTGGCGGAGAGCCTTCTGCAGAGGTCACGTGTGTTGGGGGGCTACGCACCGGAGCCGTAAAGATCACTTCATAACCAATACCCTGCCGGCTCTTAATAAAGCCCGCCGTCATGAGCTTTTCATACGCCATAACTATCGTAATCTTGGCAACATTTAATGTTTGGGCTTGCTCACGGATAGAGGGCAGTTTGTCACCGCAAAGCAAATCTCCCTGCTGAATAGCCTGGAAATAAAATTGAAAGATCTGCAATTGCAGTGGAGTACGGCTTTCTCTGTTGAGAGACAGTGTCAGCATGAGAAATTCCTTATTAAAACATTATTGGCATATTACGACTTTCGGCTTTCCACTATTTTGACGCGCCTCATAGAGTCGGTGCTGTTCCTACGCCCCACCTTCAGTGTCTCTATTTTTGATTTTTAATATCCCTTAGCGTGTCGCTATTAAAATAATGGAGGCAAGTATGTCGTGGATAAGAAAAAACGCGCTTTGGTGCGTATTCGGCGGAGCAGTAGCAATGTCCTTCGTCATTTGGGGAACGTGGCAGGGCGTACATTACACCAGCACCACTGAGTTTTGTTTATCGTGCCACGCGATGGGTACTGCAGGGGAGGAATATAAAACCAGCGTGCATTTTCGAAATGCCTCTGGCGTTCGCGCGGAATGTAAGGATTGCCACATTCCACCGGGTATTGTTCCAACTCTGATACGTAAGACGGAAGCGTTAAACGATCTATACCACACCATTATCTCTCCTTCGATCGATACGCCTGAGAAATTCAATCTTAAGCGTGCGGAACTGGCGCAACGGGAATGGGCGCGCATGAGCGCTAACAATTCCGCGGCCTGTAAATCGTGTCATAGCTATGAAGCGATGGATCACGCTAAACAGTCTGCTAATGCGGTGGCACAAATGACGGCGGCTGCGGCAAAGAACAGTAACTGCATTGACTGCCACAAAGGCATTGCACATCACAAACCCGATATGAGCAGCGGTTTTCGCGATCGTTACAAGCAATTGCAGAGTCAGGGTGAACAATTACCCAAGGCGACGACGCTGTATTCGTTAGGTGAAAAATCACTGGCTGCCACAGCAGAGAGTGCTGCAGGTAAAGCCATGCTGTACCCGGCAACGGAAGTGCGTGTGCTGAAAAGAGAGGGGAAAAACGTTCAGATAGAACTGACCGGCTGGCGGGAAAGCAAAGGACGTGGTCGGGTGATAACTCAGTATATGGGCAAACGCGTTTTCGCTGCCGTATTAGATGCTTCGCTGATGAATAATGTGAAGATTCAGCAAACTCAGGTTGATCCTGAGTCACATCAGGAATGGCAACTGGTGAGCGTGATTGCCTGGAGTTCTGCGGATGGTTTTACCGACAATGTTGACTCCATCTGGCAATACGCCGATCAGATGTTGCAGTCCACCTGTAGCGCCTGTCATAGCACACCGCCAACGAGTCGTTATACCGCTAATGGCTGGATCGCCGGCTTGAAATCCATGTCCACCTACTACCGGCTTAATCCGGTGGAAGATCGCACGCTGTTGAAATATCTCCAGACTCACGCCAGCGATGTACCTGAATCTAACAATACAAAAGGATAATTTATGGATATTCATGATTTTAACCCGTCACGTCGACGGTTTTTGACCGGAATGTTAGCCGTTGGCGCCGCCAGCGCATTAGGGCCGAATCCCCTGATCTTAAAGGTCTGGGCTGCAGGTGAAAATCCTGAGCAATGGATCCAGTCAGGTTCGCACTTTGGCGCTTTTGAAGCCAAAGTCGTGAACGGTGAATGGATAGATACCCGTCCATTCAAACATGATAAATATCCCTGCGATATGCTCAATGCCGTTCGGGAAGTGGTTTATAACCCATCGCGCGTGCGCTATCCGATGGTGCGGCTGGACTGGTTACGCAAACGTGAAAAGTCAGATCGCAACCAACGTGGCGATAACCGTTTTGTCCGTGTGAGCTGGGATCAGGCGTTGGATCTGTTCTATGAGGAGCTGGAGCGGGTGCAAAAGACCTCTGGTTCTTCGGGCGTATTTACCGGACTGGCGGACTGGCAAATGATTGGAAAATACCATAAGGCCGGCGGCGCGATGGACCGGGGACTTGGCTTGCACGGTAGCTATGTCACTACCGTTGGCGACTATTCAGCTGCAGCGGCGCAGGTGATTTTGCCTCACGTGATTGGCTCGCTTGAAGTCTATGAACAGCAAACTTCGCTCCCGTTGGTTATCGAAAATACCAATACAATCGTGCTATGGGGTTGCGATCCTATCAAGAACTTACAGATCGAATTCCTCGTTCCCGATCACGACGCATTTGGATACTGGCAGCAGATTAAAGAGGCCGTCGCGCAGGGTAAAATGCGGGTTATCAGCGTCGATCCCGTACGCAGCAAATCGCAAAACTATCTTGGCTGTGAACAACTGGCGATAAGACCGCAAACTGATGTTGCTTTGCTACTGGCGCTCGCACATACCTTGTACGAAGAAAAACTATACGACGCCGCGTTTATCAGCGATTACACCGTTGGGTTCGAGCAGTTTTTGCCGTACCTGACGGGAGAGAGCGACAAACAGCCGAAAAACGCTGAGTGGGCGGCGGAAATTTGCGGCCTGACTGCGGAGCAAATTCGCGATTTTGCCCGTTTGCTGGTGAAGGGGCGCACACAATTTATGGGTGGATGGTGCGTGCAGCGTATGCACCATGGCGAACAATATCCCTGGATGCTGGTGGTACTGGCCAGCATGGCCGGACAAATTGGGCTGCCTGGTGGCGGTGTGGGCTTTGGCTGGCATTACAACGGTGGCGGTACAGTCACCTCTGCTGGCCCCGTACTGAGTGGCCTCGGCAGTATCAACAACCCGCCTGCTGCGAAATACAAAGCGGACTTTCGCGGCGCTTCGGAGCATATTCCTACCTCACGAATGATCGATTGTCTGCTGGAGCCGGGCAAGAAGATCGCTTTCAATGGTGAAACATTAACTTTTCCTGACATCAAAATGGCGATTTTCAGCGCGGCCAATCCGTTCCATGCCCAGCAGGATCGCAACCGGATGATCGATGCCTGGAAGAAGCTGGAAACCGTGGTAGTTCTCGATCATCAGTGGACGGCATCTTGTCGTTTTGCAGATATCGTCCTGCCCGTGACAACGCGCTTTGAGCGTAACGACATTGAGCAGTTTGGTACACATTCGAATAAAGGGCTGATGGCCGTCCGCCAGGTTGTCAAACCCCAGTTTGAAGCGCGACACGACTTTGATGTCTTTGCCGGTCTGTGCAAACGCTTTGGTCAGGAAGAGACATATCGCGAAAAGCGCGATGAAATGCAGTGGATAAAATCCATTTATGAAGAGGGCGTGAAAACCGGGTCATCACTTGGCGTCAGTATGCCGGACTTTGAAACCTTCTGGCAGGGCGAAGGATACATTGAATATCCTGTCGGGAAGCCGTGGGTGCGACATGGAGAATTTCGCGAACAGCCGGATATCAATCCGTTAGGAACGCCTTCCGGTCTGATTGAAATCTACAGTAAAACCATCGCTGGTTTCCAGTATCAGGATTGTCCTGGACATCCGGTGTGGATGGAGCCATTTGAGCGCAGCCATTCTGGTAAGAAAGATAAATATCCGCTGCATTTGCAATCCTGCCACCCGGATAAACGCCTTCATTCCCAGCTCTGTTCCAGCGATGCGTTTCGTAATACCTATGCGGTTGCTGGAAGAGAGCCGTTGTACATGAGCGAGGCGGATGCCCGTGCGCGTGGCTTAAAAGCCGGGGATATTGCGCGCGTATTTAATGCCCGTGGTCAGGTGCTGGCGGGCGTGGTAATCAGCCCTGACTACGCGGCTGGCGTTATCCGAATTCATGAGGGAGCGTGGTATTCGCCGCAAGAAGGTGGGAAATCGGGCACGTTATGCACCTATGGCGATCCGAATGTGCTGAGTGCGGATGTCGGTACATCGCAACTGGCGCAGGGACCTTCAGCGCATACGGTACTGGTCGAGGTGGAACGATACCAGGGGAGTGCCCCACAGGTCACGGGTTTCGGTGGTCCGGAGGTCATGAAAGAGGAGAAGGTTAGTGCAGCATAATCACATTTTTCAGCAGCGTGCAGCGGTATACCAGTGGTTTTCGCAACTGCTGTTCCGTGAGCTGCACGAGGAGCAACTCACCAGCCTGGAAAGTGGGGAAAACCGAAAGTGGCTGGCGTCGCTAACGGCGATCCCTGGGTTGTCTTTTGATATCAAAAATCTGGAACGCAGCCTTGCCCGGGTGCTGCGCCGTGAAGACCGACAACTGGAGCTGGCGGCGGATTTTGCCTCGTTGTTTTTGCTGGCGCCTCCCGGCGGTGTTTCTCCCTATGCGGGACATTATCCACATACGACGGCGGCCGAAGAACGCAGGGAAATGAATGTGCTGTTAGTTGAGTATGGGCTGACACCGCATGAAAATGAGACTGCCGACCATATTGCTGTACAGTTGTCATTGATGGCGAGAATGGTTGCCAATAAAGAGAAGCTGTCCGCGCAATATTACTTTTTGCATCATCACATCATGTGCTGGGCACCGCTGTTACGGGAAAGCTGCTTGCACCGGGACGAAGAGGGATTTTATCCTCAGGCGGTTAATGTCATAACGCATTTTATGCGTGAAGATGAGTTGTATCTGGAATCTCTTTTGATGGACGATTTTTACCTCAGCAGCCAGAGCTGAAAATAACAAAGGGACAGCAGATGCTGTCCCTTTTAACTTGTGTCGCTGCGAAAAGTTAGTCTGCACGGCCCATATAGCGGCGTTCTTCAATGTGAATACGGATTTTTTCACCCGCACTCAGATATTCAGGAACCAGGATCACCAGACCAGTGCTCAGAGTGGCGGGTTTGTTACGCGCACTTGCTGAAGCGCCTTTGATGCCCGGTGCCGTTTCAACGATCTCCAGATCTACGGTCTGTGGCAGTTCAAGCGCCAGCAGTTGGCCGTCCCAGGTCAGAACCTGCATGTCCGGCATCCCGCCTTCCGGAATGAACAGCAGCTCTTCTTCAATCTGGTCTTTGGTGAAGGTATACGGGGTATAGTCTTCTTTATCCATAAAGACATATTCGTTGCCATCAACGTAGGAAAAATCAACGCCACGGCGGCTCAGCGTAACGGTATCTACGATATCGTCGCCTTTGAAGCGCTCTTCAACTTTCAGACCGGTACGGACATCAGAAAAACGCATTTTGTACAGCGTAGCTGCACCGCGTGCGGTTGGTGATTGAATATCAATATCTTTTACAATCAGCAGTTTGCCGTTGTAGTTCAGTACCATACCTTTTTTAATTTCGTTCGCTCTTGGCATCGAAAAAATCCTGTAGTGGGGAGTGTCTAAAATATCGCGTCAAACTACTCGCGCCGGGCCATTCAGGCAAGCGGAATTGTCACTTTTGCTGGTGCAAAAAAGGGGATACACACTTCATCCTTGACGTTGCCTCTTTGTTGGCTGCGCTTATAACTCCAGGGGCGTCTTACGTGTACGCTTCCGGGACTCATTCACTTGCTGCCCCGATGCTTATTGAGTGATTGTGTGTATACTGTTCACTACCTGCACCATCCGATGGTTTACGTTAAAGAGAATACTGTATGGAATGCCGTCCGGATTGTGGTGCATGTTGCACTGCGCCTTCTATCTCCAGCCCTATCCCTGGCATGCCTGATGGCAAGCCTGCCAATACACCGTGCGTTCAGCTTGATGAATCACTGCGCTGTAAACTCTTTGGTTCTGAGTTGCGCCCAAAAGTGTGTGCAGGTTTGCAGCCCAGCGCGGAAATGTGCGGGCAAACAACGCACCAGGCAATGCTGTATCTTATTGAACTCGAAGCGCTGACCGCACCCTAGAGCCAGTCCCATCAGGCTCTTAAACGTCTTTGATGCGCGCGAGGCAAAATACGGTGGCGATAATCATCACCAGCGCGAACCAGAACACGGCATGATAATTCCAGATTTCAGCGGCAATGCCCGCCAGCGAACCTGCAATAATCCACCCCACGCGGATGGTGTTCGTATACAGGGTGGTGGCTGAACCAGCCTGTCCCGGCATTAAATCCTGAAAATAGAGCATCCCAATTCCGCCGAGAATGCCGATGTAAATCGCGTTCAATAGTTGTAAACCGAGCAAAATAATCGGTGAGTGCGCCAGCAACATACCGGCATAAAATAAAAAACCGGCGACTACAGCGATCCTCATTAACAGGCGTTTGCCCAGCCGTTTAGCAAAGTATCCGGCGATCAGCATTGTCGGTATTTCCAGCCCGGCGGCGGTACCCATCATGATGCCTGCGAGTTTTTCCGGCAGGTGCAGTTCGTTGATGATGAACAGCGGCATATTAATAATATAGAGGCTGTTGGTGCCCCACATTAATGTGCAGATTGCAAAAAGCAGAAGCGTATCACGACGATTACGCCTTGGAGCCTCGACTACGCCGGTTGCCAGTGGGACGTTTTTGTTCATGGACGGTAAGAACAGCCAGACCATGACGCCGCAGATAATAAATGCGACCGCAGCGCTGAGATACATCACCGTAAAGCTGAACCCCATCGCCAGTGCGTAGGCCAGAGGGGGACCGATCACCCATGCCAGTGAAACCTGTGCGCGTAAAATTGAGCTGAACATCACGGCTTCCCGGCCTGTGCGGTCGGCATGCTCGCGGGCGAGGGCAAACATTTGTGGGTTAGCGGTAGAGCCAAAGCTACTGAGAAAAACACCGACAAACAGCAAAATAAAATAGTTACGGTTCCAGGCAAACAACACGCAGGCCAGCATCCCCAGCACACAGCAAAAAACAATCAGGTTCTTGCGATCGCCTTTTTTATCAGAGCGCCCGGCCAGAAACTGACTTACCAGGATGCCGATGACGGCACTGCCGGTAAAAAAGAAACCCACCATCCCTGGGCGGGCATGGACTTCATCGGTCAGAAAAAGGCTGAGTGTAGGAGTCTGCAATGCGCCAGCAATACCCGTCAGAAAAGCGACAAGCAAAAACGCCGAAGACGTTAAATCAAACGCCTTTGGTGTGGCGGCTACGGGGGTGTTATGCATGTTTCGATATCAGTGGTGTGAAGAGAGGCGGAGTTTACGCTGCTTGTCAGAAAACAAACAAGGAGCTAAATCAAAATCAGCATGAAAAATCAAAATCGCATTTCAGTCTGAGAAAACAGCATGCTGACGATGCTGAACCTGATAGGGTAACCCTGATTTCTGCGTCAGCAATTTTCACACATAGAAGAAAAAATGTGCGTTACATCTAAATTCAGCAAGCAAATCTACAACTTTACTTGCGTGCTGAAGCAGAAAGATCAAAACTTCTTGAAACGTTTCAGCGCTATCAGATTTTAAATGATGGAGTCGGGTGGCGCCTTTTTTCTCATGTTAGCTGAATCGTTTCAATTCGGCAGGGGAGGAGAACCATGTTCCAGTTATCTGTTCAGGATATACACCCGGGCGAGCAGGCCGGAAACAAAGAAGAGGCCATTCGTCAGGTTGCAGCCGCGTTAGTACAAGCGGGCAACGTCGCGGAGGGCTACGTCGATGGCATGCTGGCACGCGAACAACAGACATCCACTTTCCTTGGCAACGGTATTGCTATACCTCACGGTACAACGGATACGCGCGACCGCGTGCTGAAAACCGGTGTGCAGGTATTTCAGTTCCCGCAAGGCGTGACCTGGGGTGAAGACCAGGTCGCGTATGTGGCTATCGGTATTGCAGCCAGCTCGGATGAACACCTCGGTTTACTGCGCCAACTGACGCACGTGCTGAGTGATGATTCGGTGGCTGAGCAACTGAAATCAGCCACTACAGCAGAAGAACTGCGCGCCTTACTGATGGGCGAAAAGCAAAGTGAACAGCTGAAGCTTGATAATGACATGCTGACGCTGGACGTTGCCGCCAACTCTCTGATGACGCTGCAGGCGCTGAATGCTGCACGGCTGAAAGAAGCTGGAGCGGTCGATGCGACATTCGTCACCAGAGCGGTTAACGAACAACCGATGAATCTCGGTCAAGGGATTTGGCTGAATGACTGTGCTGAAGGCAATGTGCGCAGCGCTATCGCGGTCAGTCGTGCGGCCAACGCATTTGAGGTTCAAGGTGAAACGGCTGCGGCACTGATTACCGTTGCTATGAATGATGAGCAGCCCGTCGCGGTGCTGAAGCGCCTTGGCGATCTGTTGTTGAACAATAAAGCTGACCGTTTACTGAAAGCTGACGCAGCTACCGTGCTGGCGCTGCTGACCAGCGATGACGCATTAACTGACGATGTATTAAGCGCTGAGTTTGTGGTGCGCAATGAGCATGGTTTACACGCCCGTCCGGGCACCATGCTGGTGAATACGATTAAACAATTTAACAGTGAAATTACCGTGACAAATCTTGATGGAACCGGAAAACCGGCAAATGGACGTAGTCTGATGAAAGTCGTTGCCTTAGGCGTGAAGAAAGGACATCACCTGCGCTTTACCGCACAGGGTGATGATGCTGAACAGGCGCTAAAAGCGATTGGCGATGCTATCGCGGCAGGTCTTGGGGAGGGCGCGTAATGAGCAGACGTGTTGCAACTATCACCCTGAACCCGGCTTACGACCTTGTCGGTTTTTGCCCGGAAATTGAACGCGGTGAAGTAAACCTGGTTAAAACGACCGGTCTGCACGCGGCTGGAAAAGGCATCAACGTCGCGAAAGTTCTGAAAGATCTGGGTATCGACGTTACGGTTGGCGGTTTCCTGGGTAAAGACAACCAGGATGGCTTTCAGCAACTGTTCAGCGAATTGGGTATTGCTAACCGTTTTCAGGTGGTGCAGGGGCGTACCCGTATTAACGTCAAACTGACTGAAAAAGACGGCGAAGTTTCAGACTTCAATTTCTCTGGTTTTGAAGTCACCCCAGCCGACTGGGAACGCTTTGTGAATGACTCCTTGAGCTGGTTGGGCCAGTTCGACATGGTGTGTGTCAGCGGCAGCTTGCCGACCGGTGTTAGTCCGGAAGCATTCACCGACTGGATGACGCGCCTGCGCAGCCAGTGTCCATGCATTATCTTTGATAGTAGCCGTGAAGCACTGGTTGCGGGTCTGAAAGCGGCTCCGTGGCTGGTAAAACCTAACCGCCGCGAGCTGGAGATCTGGGCTGGCCGTAAACTGCCGGAAATGAAAGATGTTATTGATGCTGCACATGCACTGCGCGAGCAGGGTATCGCTCATGTGGTGATTTCACTCGGTGCGGAAGGTGCGCTGTGGGTTAACGCTTCAGGCGAATGGATTGCGAAACCGCCATCCGTTGAGGTGGTCAGCACCGTAGGTGCGGGAGACTCAATGGTCGGCGGCCTGATTTACGGCCTGCTGATGCGTGAGTCCAGTGAACACACCTTACGTCTGGCGACCGCTGTTGCTGCACTGGCCGTAAGTCAAAGTAATGTGGGTATTACCGATCGTCCTCAGTTGGCCGCAATGATGGCGCGTGTCGACTTAAAACCGTTTAACTGACAGCAGGAGAGGCATAATGAAAACGCTGCTGATTATTGACGCTAATCTCGGCCAGGCTCGTGCTTACATGGCGAAAACCCTGCTTGGAGCGGCGGCGCATAAAGCGCATCTGGATATTATTGATAATCCTAATGATGCTGAGCTGGCGATTGTTCTGGGCGACAAACTCCCGAATGACACTTCGCTGAACGGAAAAAATGTCTGGTTGGGTGATATTGGTCGTGCGGTTGCTCATCCTGAGTTATTCCTTAGCGAAGCGAAAAGTCATGCAAAACCCTACAGCGCGCCAGCTGCTGCCGCACCTGTGGCAAGCAGTGGTCCGAAACGTGTGGTTGCGGTAACGGCCTGTCCAACGGGCGTAGCGCATACTTTTATGGCTGCTGAAGCCATTGAAACCGAGGCCAAAAAACGCGGCTGGTGGGTGAAGGTTGAAACCCGTGGCTCTGTTGGGGCGGGTAATGCCATAACCCCGGAAGAAGTTGCCGAAGCTGATCTGGTGATCGTGGCTGCTGATATTGAAGTGGATCTGGCGAAATTTGCCGGAAAACCGATGTACCGTACCTCGACCGGTCTGGCACTGAAGAAAACGAAGCAAGAGCTGGATAAAGCCGTCGACGAAGCGACCCTCTACCAGCCTGCGGGGAAAGGACAGTCTACAGCGACACAGGGTAAGAAAGAGAGTGCTGGTGCATACCGTCACCTGCTGACGGGCGTTTCTTACATGCTGCCAATGGTGGTTGCGGGTGGCTTGTGTATTGCGCTGTCTTTCGCGTTTGGTATTGAAGCATTTAAAGAGCCTAACACGCTGGCAGCGGCGTTGATGCAGATTGGCGGTGGCTCAGCCTTTGCGCTGATGGTTCCGGTTCTGGCGGGTTACATTGCGTTCTCTATCGCCGACCGTCCTGGCCTGACGCCGGGTCTTATCGGCGGTATGTTGGCGGTAAGCACCGGTTCCGGTTTTATCGGCGGGATCATTGCCGGTTTCCTTGCGGGTTACCTGGCGAAGTTAATCAGCACTAAGCTGAAACTGCCGCAAAGTATGGAAGCGCTGAAACCGATCCTGATCATTCCACTGCTCTCGAGCCTGGTGGTGGGTCTGGCGATGATTTACCTCATTGGCAAACCGGTTGCTGGCATCCTGGAAGGTCTGACTCACTGGCTGCAAACCATGGGGACGGCGAATGCGGTACTACTCGGTGCAATTCTTGGCGGTATGATGTGTACTGACATGGGGGGACCGGTAAACAAAGCCGCATATGCTTTCGGTGTGGGTCTGCTGAGTACACAAACGTATGCGCCAATGGCTGCAATCATGGCGGCGGGTATGGTGCCACCGCTGGCACTGGGTCTGTCTACCCTTGTTGCGCGTCGTAAATTCGACAAAGCACAACAGGAAGGGGGGAAAGCCGCTCTGGTTCTGGGTCTGTGCTTCATTACCGAAGGGGCGATTCCGTTCGCAGCCCGTGACCCGATGCGTGTTCTGCCGTGCTGTATCGTCGGTGGTGCGTTGACCGGAGCAATCTCCATGGCGGTAGGTGCTAAGCTGATGGCTCCGCACGGTGGTCTGTTCGTACTGCTGATTCCTGGCGCAATTACACCGGTTCTTGGATATCTGCTGGCAATTATCGCAGGTACGCTGGTTGCGGGTCTGGCCTATGCGTTCCTGAAACGTCCGGAAGAGGACGCTGTCGCTAAAGCGGCATAACCCTCCTCTCATCAAAGGGCAGAGATTTCTCTGCCCTTTTTTTATGCTTAAAGCGTTATCCATTGAAATTCTATGGGGCGAGGCATAACGAATCCTTTTGCTATGCGGTTCAGGCAATCATGGGTGCAATGATAAAGCCGAAGGCAACACCAGCAATAATGCCGCCTAACCCTGGCAACATAAACGGATGGTTTAAGACATACTTGCCAACCCGCGTTGTCCCTGTGGTGTCGAATTCCATTGCTGCCAGCGACGTGGGATAAGTTGGCAGAACAAACACCCCGGTTACCGCGACGTACGAAGCCAGTATGGCCCAGGTTGGTACACCGAGGGCGACGGCAAGAGGGATAATCAGTGGCGTGGTTGCTCCTTGTGAATAGAGGAGCGCGCAGGTACCAAAGAGTACCAGTGCCAACAGCATCGGATAGGCCTGCAGAATATCGCCCGCGATACTTTTAATCTCCGCCAGATGCGCATCAATAAATGTTGTGCCCAGCGTTACGATCCCGAGAATTACTGCCAGTGAGCTCATGCCCGCGCGAAAAGTGGATGTCAGCACAATGGAATCTGTGGATGTTTTACACAACACTACCATCAGGCAAGCGGCGGACAGCATGCAGATAATAATGATATCCCGCGTATTCATTGGGCTACCGATGTCGAAGCCGGGGCGTAGCTGAGGACATGCGGCAAGAATAACGATGACGACTGTTGCCAGCATAAACAGGCCGACAGAAAGCCTGGCTCCCGGCGTAGTGCTGTGCTGCCCTTCATATTTACGGACCAGACCTTTTTGCAGACGCTCCAGATATACTTCGTCATCTTCCAGCTCGCATCCCTGGCGTGAAGCGATTAATGCGGCAACCATCGCGGCAACGAATGAGGCCGGAAGACAAACCGCCATTACCTGAATAAAGCTGACGCCATTCCCTTCCATGATCGTCAGCATCGCGGCCATGGCGGCGCTAATCGGCGAGCCAGATATCGCAATTTGGGAGGCGACTACGGAGCCAGCTAGCGTGCGAGAGGGACGTATGCCGGATTCTTTTGCCACTTCTGCAATTACCGGCAAGGTAGAAAAGACGATAAACCCGGTTCCCGCCATAATGGTCATCGACCAGGTAATAATTGGCGCAATAATATTAATATATTTTGGATTTCGTCGCATAAAATTGCCGGCGATGCGTACCAGATAATCCATGCCTCCTGCGGCCTGTAGTGCAGATGCTGCTACAACAACCGTCATAATAATAAGAATAACATCTACGGGCGGGGAACCGATGGAAAGACCAAATCCCAGCGTCAGAATTGCCAGTCCCAGTCCACCGCATAAACCAATGCCAATCCCGCCGAGACGAATACCAAAAAATATTGATCCTAATACCACGATAATTTCTAGCCAAATCATAATGATCTCCGCCAGACAATAATTTGTCGTTAAAGGTGAGTGTTTAGTTAATATGTTTATTTAGTTAGGTTTGTTTTTTATTGCGCCAGGAGATGGTGCTTTCCTACTCTTTTTTCGTACCACTTAATACCTGCACGAACTAATGATCCGGTTGAATCAATATATTTATCCGGTGACTGTTTAACCGCTTCGGCAAGGATCACAGGAACTTCCGTACAGCCCAGAACGATAACTTCAGCACCGCGTGAGAAAAGTATTTCGGCTTGTTCAAGCATCATTTTTTGCGCGTGCTTAAGATCACCTGCTTTTAAGCAATAAATACTTTCCATCACTTTTTCCTGACTGGACGTATCAGGACTGATGCAGCTTAAGCCAAGAGATTCTATACCTTTTTGATAAAGTCCCATGTAGAGTGTGGCGTTGGTTGCCAGCAGCCCAATACGGGTTTTTCTGCATTTTTCAACCTCATTCATCGTTGTATCAACAATGCTTAGCAGGTCTATATGGCAGGAATCTTTTAATTCGTTGAACCAAAAATGGGCGGTATTACAGGGAATCACAATACACTCCGCCCCGGCATCTTCCAGTTTATGCAGATAATCACGCATAGCGGGAAGAGGGGAGCGACCATGATGCATCAGAGCATCGGTCCGGTCGGGAATATCAGGAATAGATGAAATAATTAATGGAATATGTTCCTGATCGCACTGTGCTGCCGTATAAGTGACAAATTTATTAAAAAGATCGACGGTTGCAGCAGGACCCATTCCGCCAAGTACGCCAATTAAACCTTTCACGATTTATACCTCATTTAACCGTTAATAAATAATCTGTATTTTTTCTTTCGCTAATGTTTAACAGCTGATGACGGCGATGAGAAATGCAATAATGTTTGCTGTAATGCAAAAACCGCATGATTGTGAGTGTTGAGTCAGGGGCAGAATGCCAGCGCCCGGCAAAGAGTATGGGTTCTGGTCAGAATCGAGCGCGAACATATGGGAGAAACCATCAGGAGGTTAATGTCAAAAACGAAGGTGTCATGCAAAAAACGAATCACTAATTGCTGAGAGTCAATGATATGTCCTGAAATTCTCAGGCATGATGTTATATGCTCATGGACATATTTAAATACCTGTGTGACCGATATGAAAAACATCGAGACAAAATGGTTATATGATTTTTTGACACTGGAAGCCTGTCGTCATTTTTCCCAGGCTGCTGAGCAACGTAATATATCTCAACCAGCATTTAGCCGACGGATCAAAGCGCTCGAGTCGGCGGTAGGAGTCATGTTATTTGATCGCACCACTTCGCCGTTGCAACTTACGGAAGAGGGGAAGTTGTTTCACTCGCAGACACGAAGCTTATTGCAACAGCTGGAATGTAATCTGGATGAGCTAAGCGGTCATAACTTGCTAGGAGTGCCGAATATTAAAGTTGCGGCGGCACATTCGCTGTCGCTTACCATGCTACCCAGATTAGTTCACTCGATGGCAGCCTACGGCGAAGAATTTGTTTATCACGTTGAGGCCATTGATGTTGTGCAGGCGGTTAACACCCTGCGAGAAGGGAAAAGTGATTTTATTATCTCATTTCGCGATGAAGACCTGATGCAGTCACCTTTTTGTGGTCTGAAAGTTTTTGAATCAGAGCTGTACCCTGTTTGTGCTGCTGATGAGCAGGGTAAACCGTTGTTTGATATCTGGCAGCCGCAGGTGCCGATATTGAACTACACCAGTACATCTTATATGGGGCGGTTGGTTAACCGCCATCTGGCGGAAGTGGGCGGTATTACGGGACGCACGTTATTTATGTCTTCGATGAGTGAGTTGCTGAAAAATATGGCGCTTGATGGACATGGTATCGCCTGGTTGCCCGCATGGTCGATTGTTAACGAACTGCGCACAAAACGGTTGGTTTCACTGGCGGTACCGGAGCTAATGGTGCCAATTCAGGCCTATATTTACAGGATGGATACCCGGTTGAATAAAACAGCTGAAAATTTCTGGGGCATCTTGCGTAACCATATGCCAGAGCTTTGATTTTCACTTCTGAGGCGCGCCAGTTAGTCTGGCGCGCGGGAACGATGTTACGCGACTGCTTTTTCTGTTTGCTGGGCTTTCAGCCAGGCTATCTCTTCTGCCCAGATATCAGGGTTGATGGTCTCAAGTACCAGTGGAATACCGTCAAAACGCTTGTCCTGCATGATCCAGCGGAAGGCATCGTGACCGATGTTGCCTTCGCCTAAGCTGTGGTGGCGGTCAACACGGCTGCCAAATGTGCACTTGGCATCGTTGAGATGCATCCCGCGTAAATAATTAAAGCCGACGATGCGTTCAAATTCCGCAAAGGTCTTTTCGCACTCGGCAGTAGTGCGTAGATCGTATCCGGCAGCGAAGGCGTGGCAGGTATCGATGCAGACACCGACACGGGTTTTATCTTCTACGCCATCAATAATGGCCGCCAGATGCTCAAACTTAAACCCAAGATTGCTGCCCTGTCCGGCGGTATTCTCAATGACTGCCGTCACGCCCTGAGTCTGAGCGAGGGCAATATTGATCGACTCCGCGATCCGCGCCAGGCACTCATCTTCCGGGATCTGCATCAAATGGCTACCGGGGTGAAAGTTAAGCAGAGATAAGCCAAGCTGCTCACAGCGCTGCATTTCATCAATAAAGGCATCGCGTGATTTTTCCAGCGCGTCGCTCACCGGGTGTCCGAGGTTAATCAGGTAGCTGTCGTGAGGCAGGATTTGTGCCGGAGAAAAATGGTACTTCTCGCAGGCTGACTTAAAGTCATCTATGACTTCTGTCGTCAACGGCGCGGCGCGCCACTGGCGCTGATTTTTGGTGAACAGGGCGAATGCGGTCGCTTCGATTTCCGCGGCTCGAATAGCGGCGTTAGCCAGACCGCCAGCGGCGCTTACGTGCGCTCCAATATATTTCATAAGTTAAACCCGCCATACTCAAAAGGGGAGAGTATAGCGGGTTAACAAGGGTTAGTCGTGATCGATCATGCCATCAGCGCGTGGATGGCAACGTTAATCGCACCGCCGCCCACAATCAGCCAGACAAACAGAACAAGCGCCATCAGTAAGGGTTTAGCACCTGCTTTCTTCAGTGCACTGACGTGAGTGGTAAGCCCAAGTGCGGCCATCGCCATCGCCAGCAGAACTGTATCCAGCGTAACCAGCATGTCCACTACGGACTTTGGTAGCAGGTGGAACGAGTTGAAAATCGCAACCACAATAAACAGGATGGCAAACCACGGAATAGTGATTTTACTTTTTTCCCCTCCGGTCGCCGGAGACAGCTGTTTCACACGGGCAGCCAGGATGATGAGGAATGGAGCCAGCATCATAACGCGCAACATTTTTGCAATCACTGCCGCGTTTTCTGCATCCGGAGTAATTGCATGTCCGGCGGCGACAACCTGTGCTACTTCATGCATGGTAGAGCCAATGTAAATCCCATAGGTTTCCGGGCTAAACCAGTGCGCCAGCAGTGGATACATTGCCGGGTACAGGAAGATTGCAATCGTACCGAAGATAACCACAGTTGCGACAGCGACCGTCACTTTACTGGCTTCTGCTTTGACTACCGGTTCTGTTGCCAGCACCGCGGCTGCACCGCAAATGCTGCTCCCGGCACCAATGAGCCAGCTGGTGTGCCGATCCAGGCCAAACACTTTCTGCCCAAGGAAACAGGCAAGCATAAAGGTACTGGTCAGCGTCAACACATCGATCACGATACCGCTGACGCCAACGTCAGCAATCTGCGCGAATGTGAGGCGGAAGCCGTAGAGGATTATCCCCAGGCGTAATAAATGTTGTTTGGCAAACAGTACGCCACCGTCACAGCTTTTCCAGATGTGTGGATAGATGGTATTACCGAGAACCATCCCCAATAAAATGGCTAAGGTGAGGGCGCTGAACCCGGCACCCGCTACGGCGGGAATGGAACCACCCCACAAAGCGGCCCCGGTGATAACTGCACTCAGGGCAAGCCCCGGAATAAAATGCCACACTGTACGTCGATGATTCTGTAGGGCGAGTTCTGTCATGACCCCTCCTGTGAATTGGAATGAAATCTTTGACAAAATAGTAAGGTGAAGTGGCTTAAAAATAAAATTGATTATATATTTATAATTAATCTTTATAAGTGGTAAGCACGGCTACCTGGTGGAAAACGACTATGCATATCACCCTACGACAACTTGAAGTGTTTGCTGAGGTACTGAAAAGCGGCTCGACGACTCAGGCATCTGTGATGTTGTCATTGTCGCAGTCGGCGGTTAGCGCCGCGCTTACCGATTTAGAGGGGCAACTTGGTGTCCAGCTATTTGACCGCGTGGGTAAGCGCCTGGTCGTTAATGAGCACGGGCGATTACTCTATCCTCGCGCGCTGGCGCTGCTTGAGCAAACAACTGAAATTGAGCAGCTTTTTCGTGAAGATAATGGCGCTATTCGCGTATACGCCAGCAGCACCATTGGTAATTACATTCTTCCTGCCATGATCGCCCGCTACCGGCAGGATTTTCCTGATTTGCCACTGGAGCTGAGCGTGGGCAACAGTCAGGATGTTATCAACGCCGTACTGGATTTTCGGGTAGACATTGGGCTTATCGAAGGCCCTTGCCACAGCACGGAAATTATCTCTGAACCGTGGCTGGAAGATGAGCTGGTGGTCTTTGCTGCGCCGTCTTCGCCATTAACGAAGGGGCCCGTTACGCTGGAACAACTGGCAGCGTCGCCTTGGATCCTCCGCGAGCGTGGTTCCGGTACGCGTGAGCTTGTTGATTACCTGCTGTTGTCGCATTTGCCGAGGTTTCAAATGGCCATGGAGCTGGGTAATTCAGAAGCGATTAAACATGCTGTGCGTCATGGATTAGGTATTAGCTGTCTGTCGCGTCGTGTCATTGAGGAACAGTTGCGGGCCGGAACGCTGAGCGAAGTTCCCGTGCCACTACCGCGGTTAGTTCGCACCCTCTGGCGTGTCCATCATCGTCAAAAACACCTCTCCAATGCGCTGCTGCGTTTTTTACGTTATAGCGATCAGGTGGAACAGGCCGGGTAAGGCGCAGGTGTGGCGGAAGCAGGTAGTGCCGACACGCTCTTACCTGATGGGGCTATGTTTATCTGGCCTGCACGCTTTCAAATCTCTGCTTTACTTATAATCCGCGGCCAGTCATGAAGGTCTCTTATAACAGCGCATTTGTGCCGGAAGAATGCCGTTTCGTCTGCTACAATCGCGCCTCATTTTTTGGATGGATAGCATTTTCACATGGTTTCCGAAACTAAAACCACAGAAGCGCCCACGCTACGTCGTGAACTGAAAGCGCGTCACCTGACGATGATTGCCATTGGTGGCTCCATCGGTACGGGTCTTTTCGTTGCATCTGGTGCAACCATTTCTGCGGCGGGTCCTGGCGGCGCGCTGTTTTCCTATATTCTGATTGGTCTGATGGTGTACTTCCTGATGACCAGTCTTGGTGAATTAGCCGCGTATATGCCGGTTTCCGGTTCGTTCTCCACCTACGGTCAGAACTATGTAGAAGAAGGCTTTGGCTTCGCGCTGGGCTGGAACTACTGGTACAACTGGGCGGTAACCATTGCCGTTGACCTTGTGGCTGCACAACTGGTGATGAGCTGGTGGTTCCCGGATACGCCCGGCTGGATCTGGAGTGCGTTGTTCCTGTGCGTCATCTTCCTGCTGAACTACATCTCGGTCAGGGGTTTTGGTGAAGCGGAGTACTGGTTCTCGCTGATCAAAGTTACCACCGTTATTATCTTCATTGTGGTTGGCGTGATGATGATCGTCGGTATCTTTAAAGGCGCTCAACCGGTGGGCTGGAGCAACTGGACGACAGGTGAGGCTCCTTTTGCCGGTGGTTTTGCGGCGATGATTGGCGTGGCGATGATCGTCGGTTTCTCTTTCCAGGGCACCGAGTTGATTGGTATCGCTGCAGGCGAATCTGAAGATCCTGAGAAGAACATTCCTCGCGCTGTGCGTCAGGTGTTCTGGCGAATCCTGTTGTTCTATGTGTTCGCTATTTTGATCATCAGCCTGATTATTCCATACACTGACCCAAGCCTGCTGCGCAATGATGTTAAAGACATCAGCGTCAGTCCGTTCACGCTGGTATTCCAGCACGCCGGCCTGCTTTCTGCGGCGGCGGTGATGAACGCTGTTATCCTGACAGCGGTATTGTCGGCGGGTAACTCCGGGATGTATGCGTCAACGCGTATGCTTTATACCCTGGCATGTGATGGTAAAGCGCCGCGTATTTTCGCTAAGCTGTCTCGTGGCGGTGTACCGCGTAATGCGTTATATGCGACCACGGTGGTGGCAGGGTTGTGCTTCCTGACTTCAATGTTTGGCAACCAGACTGTGTACCTGTGGCTGCTGAATACCTCCGGGATGACGGGCTTTATCGCCTGGCTGGGGATTGCCATTAGCCACTATCGTTTCCGTCGTGGCTATGTGCTGCAGGGGCATGATGTGAAGGATCTGCCGTATCGTTCAGGTTTCTTCCCGCTGGGTCCGATCTTTGCTTTCGTGTTGTGCCTGATTATTACGCTGGGACAAAACTACGAAGCATTCCTGAAAGATACCATTGACTGGGGCGGTGTGATGGCAACCTATATCGGTATCCCGCTGTTCCTGATTATCTGGTTTGGCTACAAGCTGACAAAAGGAACCCATTTTGTTCGCTACAGCGAAATGCACTTCCCGGGGCGAGTGAAGAAATAACCTGTTAGACAGACCTGTCCGGATCAAGCATTTATGCCGTCATCCGGCAGACAAAATAACAAAAACCCCGGCATTATTCGTGCCGGGGTTTTTTATTGCACTGTACTTAGAAGTTGTAAGTCAGGCCAACGGTATAGCGACGACCATCGAGAACGGTGTCGTAGGTATCGTAATTGATTTGCTTATCCAGAACGTTATACACGCCAGCAGTCAACAACAGATCTTTGTTGGCGTAGTAACGCAAGCCGACGTCAACCTGAGTATAGGAAGGGGTTCCTTGTGCCATTGAGGTACGGCTCAGGTACTCGGATGTTTTACCGCGCAAGTTCAGACGGCTCCAGAAGCCGACATCCTGCGTAGCCTGCCAGTCCAGCGTAGTGTTAAACATATGTTTTGGCATTTTATTCAGCGGCTGACCAGAGAACTGACCGCTTTTCTGCTCAGACTCGGTGTAGGTGTAGTTAGCTGTCCAGTTGAGGTCAGAGGTAATCTTCCAGCCGAAGGTGGACTCTACGCCGCGCATGTTGGCTTTATCAACGTTAACCCGATCGCTGACAAAATCGTAACTGGTTGTGCCGATGGTGCAGGCAGGATCGGAACTGCTGTTACAGCGGCGAACTTCGGTAATTTTGTTTTTGAAGTCAGTGTTGAACAGAGTGACGCCTGCGTTGAGGTCGTTACCGTTGTCCCACAGCAACCCGATTTCTTCACTCAGGCTTTTCTCCGGTTTCAGATCCGGGTTACCTACAATGATACCGTTCAGGCGACCACCGCCGGTGACCTGTCCCCAACTGGCAGATGACTGACGCAGGTCTGGTGCACGATAGCCTGCTGAAACACCGCCTTTTAAGGTCCATTGATCGCTAAGATGCCATACGCCATAGCCACGCGGCGTCCAGTTATCACCGTAGTTTTCATCTTTGTCCATACGCAGACCACCGGTCAGCGTAAAGGTATCGGTAACGGCCCATTCATCTTCGGCAAACAGCGCCCAGCTCCAGCGAGTTAGCTTATTCAGACCATCTGCCGCTTGCAACTGGTTACCGTTATCGCGCAGTTTTTCATAACGGTACTGTCCACCCGCCGTCAGGGTATGTGCCCCGAGGAAGATCTGGTTCTGGTTATTGAAGATGGTGTTGTAGGACTTCATCTGGCGACCGGGATTCTCGCTCTCTTCCTGCTGAACATAGCTGGTGGTATTGAAGTCGTCATAGTAACCGCTGTGGGTTAATGAATAGGTGGTGTGCACATACTTGCTTTCGCTTTTGCTGTTTGGCTTACAGGTGCCGTTGCGGCAGCTCTCTGCGGCCATTGACTTGCCTGGCGTGCTGTCGCGATCCTGCAGTTCACGTGCGTAATCGAAGTCAATATCGTTTTTATCATCCGGCGTAAAGTTCAGGGTTAATCCCCCGCTACGCATACGCTGCTCATTGTAACCATTGACGATTTCATCTTCCGCACGGTGAGAGAATAAACCGGTGACTTTTGCGCCGAGTAACCCGTCAATCAGCGGCCCGGAAGCATAAGCGTTAGTCTGGTAAATATCGCCAGAATCCCGGTCTTCCTGGAAAGTGGCATCGCCATGCAAGGAGCCGGTCCAGGCTTTGGTATTCGAGACTTTTTTGGTAATTACGTTGATGACGCCGCCCATTGCATCAGAGCCGTAGAGCGAAGACATAGGGCCACGGATCACTTCGATACGTTCAATGGATTCCAGCGGCGGGAGCCAGCCTTGCTCAATGCCAGAGTTATCGCTGTTGGGACGTGTACCACGCGTGCTGATACGTTTACCGTTTACCAGGAAAAGCGTGTATTGCGAAGCCATCCCGCGAATGCTGATATCGCTACTGCTACCACCACCTGTTACGACGACGCCAGGTACATCTTTTAGCGCATCGGTGACATCACGGTAAGCTTTATCCTCTATCTGCTGCTTGGTGATCACAGAAATAGAGGCGGGGGCGTCCTGAATTTTTTGCTCAAACCCGGTGGCTGTAACAACGACGGTATCCTGGTCAGCAGCATAGACGAGTGATGGGAGACTGGCGACGCATACTGCGGCAGCAACAGCCTTAACGTGAGGTATAGTCATTTGTATCATTCCATTTAAATGAATTTACCCGTAATACTTCAAGTTGCAGGTGTGCTGACTAAGCTCGTTCACCCCAGGAACGTACTTATGTGCGTTCCTGGGATTTACTCCCCTGCCGCATGATCCGGCAAGAGGGCCTCACCCCTTCGGGGCCAGCACTGTTCAAAATGCAATTGCATTTTGTCCTACAACTCGAATTCTTAGGGTAACGATCAACTCGTCATGACAAAGGCCATGACAATTATATGTATTTGTCTTTTAAGGACTCTTTTAAGTAAAGAAGCTAGGAGATTGTACAAAAGTGTGAATGTTTGTAAACACAAATGATAATTGGAATCATTTGTGTTTGATATAATTGGCAAGGAAAAGCTTTTTCAGTCAATGAGATAGCGGCAAAATAAAAATGGAGAAAAAATGAGGAAATGATGGAGAAACAAAGAGGGCGGACGCCCTCAGTGCGTTACTTCAACAGATATTGTGCGTGGAAGCGCAGATGATCTTCAATGAACGACGCAATAAAATAATAGCTATGATCGTATCCGGGCTGAATGCGTAACGTCATCGGCCACGCCGTCTGACGAGCCGTTTCTGCCAGCACCGCAGGTTGAAGTTGATCGGCAAGGAACTGATCGCTGTCACCCTGATCGATGAGTGTTGGAATGGCATCTTCTGGCTTACTGGCTAACATTAACGCGCAGCTATCCCATGCGGCCCAGGTCGTCTTATCATCGCCCAGATAGGCACTAAATGCCTTTTCTCCCCACGGAACACGGCATGGGTTTACGATTGGCGCAAACGCGGAAACACTGGTGTATTTACCGGGGTTCTTCAGTGCCATAATCAGTGCGCCGTGACCGCCCATGGAGTGTCCGCTGATGGCGCAGCGATCGCCGACGTTAAACTGTGACTGAACCAGTGCCGGAAGCTCATCGCGCAAGTAGTCATACATGCGGAAATGCGAAGCCCATGGCTGCTGTGTGGCATTGAGATAAAATCCGGCACCTTGACCTAAATCGTACCCGTCATCATTGGCCACCTGTTCACCGCGCGGGCTGGTATCTGGCATCACCAGAACAATCCCCAACTCAGCTGCAATACGCTGCGCGCCTGCTTTGGTAGTAAAATTCTCATCATTGCAGGTCAGACCCGACAACCAATACAGTACCGGAGGCGGGGTGTTATCGCGCGGCGGAGGGAGAAAAATGCTGAAAGTCATGGTGCAATTTAACGTAGCGGAGTCGTGACGCCAGCGTTGCTGCCAGCCTTCAAAACAGCGGTGCTCTTCAAGCATTTCCATGCGTGGCTCCTTGTTGTGTCGAATCTGAATGTGTTTGCGAACCAATCATAATACAGATTATTCATTGCACTGTGAGTAACTTTCACTTCCGCATTGGGCAAACATACTTCATCATCTATATAACTTTACATTAACACTCATACTCACCGGGTTGAACGGCAAGTAGGATCTGTGCATTAACAGGCTGCACCAATTTCAATAATTATCGCGGTGAATACTGGATTATGTGCGCCGCCTCACGCACAATGTTCTGGCTGTGACACAGCCTAAAAACTTTGCCCCACGCAGGGCAGAGGCGCCACACCTGCAGGAGAAGAAGAAATGTCATCACTCAGTAAAGAAGCGGCCCTGGTTCATGAAGCGCTGGTCGCACGTGGTCTCGAAACCCCGTTGCGCCCGCCCGTGCATGAGATGGATAACGAAACGCGCAAACGTCTTATCTCCGGCCATATGACCGAGATTATGCAATTGCTCAATCTTGATTTGAGCGATGACAGTCTGATGGAAACCCCACATCGCATCGCTAAAATGTATGTTGATGAGATTTTCTCCGGTCTCGATTACGCGAACTTCCCGAAAATTACCGTCATTGAAAATAAAATGAAGGTTGATGAGATGGTCACGGTTCGTGATATCACGCTGACCAGCACCTGTGAGCATCACTTTGTCACAATTGATGGCAAAGCGACGGTGGCGTACATCCCGAAAGAGTCTGTGATTGGCCTGTCGAAGATTAATCGCATTGTGCAATTCTTTGCGCAGCGTCCACAGGTACAAGAACGTCTGACTCAGCAAATTTTGACCGCGCTGCAAACGCTGCTCGGTACTAATAATGTTGCGGTTTCAATTGATGCGGTGCATTACTGCGTGAAAGCGCGCGGTATCCGTGATGCGACCAGTGCGACCACTACCACCTCGCTTGGCGGGCTGTTTAAGTCCAGCCAGAATACGCGTCAGGAATTCCTGCGCGCCGTGCGTCACCACAACTGATTAGGGCAGGGAACCATGGAGCGTAATGTCACGCTGGATTTTATTCGTGGCGTTGCCATCCTTGGTATCCTGCTTCTCAATATTAGCGCCTTTGGTTTGCCGAAGGCGGCATACCTGAACCCTGCCTGGTACGGCAACATTACCCTGTCGGATGCCTGGACCTGGGCGGTGCTTGATCTCTTCGCGCAGGTGAAGTTCCTTACTCTTTTTGCGCTGTTGTTCGGCGCAGGCCTGCAAATGTTATTGCCGCGCGGCAAACGCTGGATCCAGTCGCGACTCACTCTGCTAGTTTTGCTGGGTTTTATTCACGGCTTATTATTATGGGATGGCGATATCCTGCTGGCATACGGCTTAATTGGTCTTATCTGCTGGCGGCTGATCCGCGACGCTCCTTCGGTCAAAAGCCTGTTTAATACCGGTGTGCTGCTCTACCTCGTAGGTATCGGCGTATTGCTGCTGCTTGGCGTTATTTCCGGGGGCGAAACCAGCCGGGCCTGGACGCCGGATGCCTCTGCACTGCTGTATGAAAAGTTCTGGAAGATTAACGGCGGTATGGAAGCGGTCAGTAACCGCGTGGATATGCTGTCGAACAGCCTGCTGGCACTGGGGGCGCAGTACGGCTGGCAGCTTGCGGGAATGATGCTGCTCGGCGCGGCATTGATGCGCAGCGGCTGGCTGAAAGGACAATACAGTTTGTCGCATTATCGTCGTACCGGCGCGTTGTTGGTCATCATCGGAATGGCGATTAACCTGCCGGCTATCGTCGCCCAATGGCATCTGGAGTGGGCATATCGCTGGTGTGCTTTTCTGTTACAAGCCCCGCGAGAACTGAGCGCACCGTTTCAGACTATCGGTTACGCCGCATTGATGTTTGGTTTCTGGCCGCAACTTAACCGCTTTAAATTTGTTATTGCCATTGCCTGCGTAGGACGCATGGCATTGACCAATTATCTTCTGCAAACGCTCATCTGCACCACACTGTTCTATCAGTTTGGTCTGTTTATGAAGTTTGACCGGCTGGAACTGCTGTATTTCGTTATCCCTGTTTGGGCTATAAACCTTCTTTTCTCCGTCATTTGGCTACGTTTTTATCGGCAAGGTCCGGTGGAGTGGCTGTGGCGTCAACTAACCCTGCGTGCCTCAGGGGCGTCATTGCCGGGAACATCCAGATAACGATCTGGATCACATTCATTAACAAAACGGATGTAAGCGTTTTCATTCCTGTGACATGACTCACGCAGTGCTATTCATCGTGCTGACAAAATACACAATCCAGGGTGTCTGTGGGCAACCGCAATCTCAAACAGGGTAGTGAATATGATCACCATACGTGATGTGGCACGTCAGTCTGGCGTTTCTGTGGCGACCGTTTCCCGCGTACTGAATAACAGCGCGTTGGTGAGTCCAGATACTCGCGAAGCGGTAATGAAGGCAGTGACTCAGCTAGGCTATCGGCCCAATGCTAATGCGCAAGCGCTGGCCACGCAGGTGAGTGACACTATTGGTGTAGTGGTGATGGATGTTTCAGATGCGTTCTTTGGTGCGCTGGTGAAAGCCGTAGATATGGTTGCCCAGCAGCATCAGAAGTATGTGCTGATTGGTAACAGTTATCATGAAGCAGAAAAAGAACGTCATGCCATCGAAGTCCTGATCCGTCAGCGTTGTAACGCGCTGATTGTTCACTCAAAAGCGTTGAGTGACCAGGAACTGGGGGAGTTTATGGATCAGATCCCCGGAATGGTATTGATCAACCGTATTGTGCCGGGCTACGCCCACCGTTGTGTCTGCCTGGACAATATCAGCGGGGCCAAAATGGCGACCCGCATGCTGCTCAATAACGGGCACCAACGCATAGGGTATCTGGCGTCAAGTCATCGTATTGAAGATGACGCGATGCGTAGAGAAGGGTGGCTAAGCGCGTTGAAAGAAAACGGAATTACTCCGGCAGAAAGCTGGGTTGGCACCGGTTCGCCCGATATGCAGGGCGGAGAATCAGCGATGGTGGAACTGCTGGGACGTAATTTGCAACTGACGGCGGTCTTCGCTTACAACGACAATATGGCCGCCGGGGCGCTTACTGCGCTAAAAGACAACGGTATCGCCATTCCGTTACATCTGTCTATCATTGGTTTCGATGATATCCCTATTGCGCGTTACACCGATCCGCAGCTGACGACCGTGCGCTATCCTATTGCATCAATGGCAAAAATGGCGACAGAGCTCGCACTACAAGGCGCTGCGGGTACGTTGGATCCTGCGGCGACCCATTGCTTTATGCCAACGCTGGTGCGTCGTCATTCTGTGGCGTTGCGGCAGAATGCGGCACCGATCACTAACTGATAATGTCACTCGATGTAACCGTTTTCAATATGTGAGTAAATTCACAGTATCTTAACAATGCCATAGCTATGATGACACTGTTTGTTGCGCTGTAACTACTATGTAACGGTGAATAATCACTTTCATCGAGGTATAGGCGTCTTAAACAAAAATTAAAGCCTGTTTTTGGAGCGTTGCCAGACACGGAAGAAATATTTTTAAAAGTGAGCTTCGGCGTTCAGTAACAGTTTAGTAACGTTCTGCCCTGCCGAGTATTTATCTCAAGTACTACCCTGCATAATAAAACCGGAGATACCATGAATAAGAAGGTGTTGACCCTGTCTGCTGTAATGGCAAGCATGTTATTCGGCGCGGCTGCGCACGCTGCTGATACCCGCATTGGTGTGACGATTTATAAGTATGACGATAACTTTATGTCTGTGGTGCGTAAGGCTATTGAGAAAGATGCCAAAGCGGCGCCAGATGTCCAGTTGCTGATGAACGACTCCCAGAACGATCAATCCAAGCAAAACGATCAGATTGATGTATTGCTGGCAAAAGGCGTTAAAGCACTGGCTATCAACCTGGTTGACCCGGCTGCAGCAGGCACGGTAATTGAGAAAGCTCGTGGCCAGAACGTACCGATTGTGTTCTTCAACAAAGAACCTTCACGTAAAGCGCTGGACAGCTATGACAAGGCCTTCTATGTCGGTACCGACTCTAAAGAATCTGGCATCATCCAGGGTGATTTGATTGCTAAACACTGGGCAGCAAACCCGAACTGGGATCTGAACAAAGACGGTAAAATTCAGTTTGTTCTGCTGAAAGGCGAGCCGGGACATCCGGATGCTGAAGCACGTACTACCTACGTGATTAAAGAGCTGAACGACAAAGGCATTAAAACTGAGCAGCTGCAGTTAGATACCGCCATGTGGGATACCGCTCAGGCGAAAGATAAAATGGATGCGTGGATGTCCGGTCCAAACGCCAACAAAATTGAAGTTGTGATTGCGAATAATGACGCAATGGCAATGGGTGCAGTTGAAGCGCTGAAAGCACACAACAAAACCAGCGTTCCGGTATTTGGCGTGGATGCGTTGCCTGAAGCTCTGGCTCTGGTGAAATCTGGTGCAATGGCCGGTACCGTGCTGAACGACGCCAATAACCAGGCGAAAGCAACCTTCGATCTGGCGAAAAACCTGGCTGAAGGCAAAGGTGCGGCAGACGGCACAACCTGGAAAATTGAGAACAAAATTGTTCGCGTTCCGTATGTAGGTGTCGATAAAGACAATCTGGCTGAGTTCACCAATAAATAAGTCTATACACACCATACATCAAGTTGCCTGTGCGTTGGCTGTGCTCGTTCACCCCAGTTACATAGTTATCTATGTGGCTGGGGATTCACTCACTCACCGCCTTCCTGCAACTCGAATTTTTTAGTGTATATGTCTGTGGGCGCAATTCTGTTGCGCCCTCAATTACGCACTCAGCAAGGCCAACAAGGTATAATTATGGTCAGCACTAATACTCAGTCGTCAGGCGAATACTTGTTGGAAATGAGCGGCATCAACAAGTCCTTTCCCGGCGTTAAGGCTCTTGATAATGTCAATTTAAAAGTCCGCCCACATTCTATTCACGCCTTAATGGGGGAGAATGGAGCTGGAAAGTCAACATTATTAAAATGTCTTTTTGGAATCTATCAAAAAGATTCCGGTAGTATTTTATTTCAGGGTAAAGAAATCGATTTTCATTCTGCTAAAGAAGCGCTTGAAAATGGTATCTCGATGGTACACCAGGAATTGAACCTGGTATTACAACGTTCCGTAATGGACAACATGTGGCTAGGGCGTTATCCCACCAAAGGCATGTTTGTCGACCAGGATAAAATGTACCGGGATACCAAAGCGATATTTGATGAACTGGATATTGATATCGATCCGCGTGCGCGCGTCGGTACATTGTCAGTTTCGCAAATGCAGATGATAGAAATTGCTAAAGCGTTTTCGTACGATGCCAAAATCGTCATCATGGATGAACCTACCTCGTCTTTGACGGAGAAAGAGGTTAATCATCTGTTCACGATTATTCGTAAACTGAAAGAGCGTGGATGCGGTATCGTTTATATTTCTCACAAAATGGAAGAAATCTTCCAGTTGTGCGATGAAATTACCGTGCTACGTGATGGTCAGTGGATTGCGACCCAGCCACTGGAAGGGCTGGATATGGATAAGATCATCGCCATGATGGTGGGACGTTCGCTGAACCAACGTTTCCCGGATAAAGAGAACAAGCCTGGCGAAGTGATTCTGGAAGTGCGTAACCTGACATCTCTGCGTCAGCCGTCGATTCGTGATATCTCTTTTGACCTGCATAAAGGGGAGATCCTTGGCATTGCCGGTCTGGTTGGTGCAAAACGCACAGATATTGTTGAAACACTTTTTGGTATTCGTGAGAAATCATCAGGTACGATTACGCTACACGGTAAAAAAATTAATAACCACAGCGCGAATGAAGCCATTAACCATGGTTTTGCGCTGGTGACGGAAGAACGTCGCTCAACGGGCATTTATGCTTATCTGGATATCGGTTTTAACTCGTTAATATCCAATATCCAAAACTATAAAAATAAAGTTGGCCTGTTGGATAATACCCGTATGAAAAGCGATACCCAATGGGTAATTGACTCCATGAGGGTGAAAACACCAGGTCACCGTACACAAATTGGTTCACTGTCCGGTGGCAACCAGCAAAAGGTAGTTATTGGCCGTTGGTTGTTAACACAGCCAGAAATACTGATGCTGGATGAGCCAACACGTGGGATCGATGTTGGTGCAAAATTTGAAATTTATCAGTTAATTGCGGAGCTGGCGAAAAAAGGGAAGGGGATTATCATTATTTCCTCCGAAATGCCGGAGCTGTTAGGTATTACCGATCGTATTCTGGTTATGAGCAATGGTCTTGTGGCTGGAATTGTTGAAACTAAAACGACAACGCAAAACGAAATTCTCCGTCTTGCGTCTTTGCACCTTTAAGATTAGGGGCTCCTCATGAGTGCGTTAAATAAGAAAAGTTTTCTTACTTACCTGAAAGAAGGCGGAATTTACGTTGTTCTTTTAGTTTTGCTGGCGATTATTATTTTCCAGGACCCTACTTTCTTAAGTTTGCTGAACTTGAGTAATATTCTGACGCAATCCTCGGTGCGTATTATTATCGCACTGGGCGTTGCCGGACTGATTGTCACCCAGGGGACAGACCTGTCTGCAGGTCGTCAGGTTGGTCTGGCTGCGGTGGTCGCTGCTACCTTGCTGCAGTCGATGGAGAATGCCAATAAGGTGTTCCCGGAAATGGCCACCATGCCGATCATTGTGGTGGTGCTGATTGTCTGTGTTATCGGTGCCATTATTGGTCTGGTGAACGGTATCATCATTGCGTACCTGAATGTGACCCCGTTTATTACCACTCTCGGTACGATGATCATCGTTTACGGTATCAACTCACTGTATTACGACTTTGTCGGGGCCTCGCCAATTTCTGGCTTTGACAGCGGATTCTCCACCTTTGCGCAGGGCTTTATTGCGCTGGGTAGTTTCCGACTCTCCTATATCACTTTCTACGCATTGATTGCAGTGGCCTTTGTTTGGGTACTCTGGAACAAGACCCGCTTTGGTAAAAACATTTTCGCTATCGGCGGTAACCCCGAAGCGGCGAAAGTATCTGGCGTTAACGTCGCGCTGAACCTGCTGATTATCTATGCGCTGTCTGGCGTGTTCTATGCTTTCGGTGGCTTACTGGAAGCCGGACGTATCGGCTCTGCGACCAACAACCTCGGCTTTATGTATGAGCTGGATGCGATTGCGGCGTGCGTGGTCGGCGGCGTGTCGTTCAGTGGTGGTGTCGGTACCGTATTTGGTGTTGTGACCGGTGTTATTATCTTCACCGTTATCAACTACGGTCTGACCTATATCGGCGTGAACCCTTACTGGCAGTACATTATTAAGGGCGGCATTATCATCTTCGCTGTGGCGCTGGACTCACTGAAATACGCACGTAAGAAGTAACGTAACTATGCAAAAGCCCGGTGCAGAGAAATCTGCCCCGGGCTTTTCTGTTCTTCGTGTTACAGCGTTAGCGCATGTTCTTTCTCACCGGCTTTAAATTTTACCTCCCCTAAATCGATACAGGCTACCGGGCAGACGTGACCGCACAGCAGACAACCCACGCATTTTTCGGTGTTGCAGTGTGGTGTACGGGTTTCTTCATTCCATTCCATCGCCTGATGTCCACCGTCATAGCAGGAGATGTAGCAGCGCCCGCAGCCAACGCATTTATCGAGGTTGATATGTGGGTAGACAATATAACTGCGGTCAAGATCCTCGGCGGGAATGATATTGGTATTGGCAAGGCCAACCATATCCTCCAGCGAATCAAAGCCCTGATCGGCAAGATAGTGCGACAGCCCGCTGGTCATATCCTCCACAATCCGATAGCCATACTGCATGATCCCGGTAGTGACCTGCAGCGTAGCGGCACCCAGGAGCAAGAATTCAGCAGCATCTTCCCAGGTTTCAATGCCACCAATGCCGCTAATCGGAAAATCTTGTAGTTCAGGGTGGGTACACAGTTGTTGTATAAAACGCAGGGCGATGGGTTTTACTGCCTTGCCGGAGTAGCCGGAAATACTGGATTTGCCGTTGACTACTGGCATGCCGATTTTCCGGTTCAGGTCGATATTGGTGATAGATTTTACGGTATTGATGGTGGCAATACCGTCGGCACCTCCGCGTTTAGCCGCCAGAGCCACTTCACACATATCGCCAATATTGGGTGTCATTTTGGCTAACATTGGCAGTGAAGAACCGCGTTTAACTGCCCGACAATATTTCTCGACCAGCTCCGGGCTTTGTCCCACATCGCTGCCCATCGCATGAGATGTCATCTGCGGACACGAGAAGTTGCACTCGATCATATCCGCACCCGCTTCTTCGACCAGGTGTGCCAGCTCCTGCCATTGCTGCTCATTTTCCCCCATGATCGATGCGATTAGCACTTTATCCGGGTAATTTTGCTTCAGCCTACGAATGGCGGCCAGATTCTCTTCCAGTGGGTGTTCAGCAATTTGCTCCATATTTTTGAAGCCAATGAAGCCAGTATCTTCTTTGGTCAGATGGTCAAAGCGTGGGGAGACTTCATTGGCGATAAAGAAACCAATTGTTTTAAAAACAATTCCGCCCCAGCCGGTATCGTAGGCTTTGGCGCACATCTCATAACAGTTACCCACCGGAGAAGAAGAGAGGCAAAACGGGTTGGGAAATTTTACGCCGCAAAAAGTAATAGAAAGATCTTTTGTTAACATGAGCAAGCTCCCTCTAAATAGTGATGAATAGCCTGAGCGGCTTCTTTCCCGGTTTTCACGGCATAGACGACGGTTTTATCGCCTTTAACGATATCGCCCGCGGCAAACAGAACCGGATCGGCGGTTTGATAATTTTGCGTATCGATAAGATTACGCTCTGGCTTTAATGCCGCGAAACCATCAAGTTGAGCGTGTTGGCCAACGGCGAGAATAATCTTTTCGGCTTCAAACGTGAGTTCTCCTGGCTGACGAACATGCTTAAAGGTGACTCTATTCCCGGTAACCTCTACGGGTGTGAAGCCGTCAATGATCGATACGTCTAACGCTTGCGTACTGGTGAACTCTTTGTCGCTGGCGGGGAGTTCAGCGAGTTCTTCACGTGCGACACAGGTGACTGACGGACAGCCAAGGAGTTTTAACGTACTGGCGACATCCATTGCCACATCGCCGCCACCGATGATCAACGCACTTTGCGGTACGCCAATATCGCCGCCGGACTGGCGGGCACGTTGCAGGAAATCGACGGCAATCTCGACATTATTTGCATTGTTAAACAATGGCAGGGTCGAGCCGTAGGACATGCCTACGGTAAGCAGTACAGCGCGATTTTCCGCTTTAAGTTGCTCAACGGAGAGGGCGTTGCCGACTTCACAATGGCATTTAATGGTGACGCCCATTTCAACGATACGAGCAATCTCGACATCCAGAACAGATTGCGGCAGCCGAAACTCAGGAATGCCATAGCGCAGCCAGCCGCCTGGCTGAGGCTGTTTTTCGTAAATTGTCACGTCGTAACCCAGATTGCTCAAGGTTACACTGGCCTGCAACCCTGCCGGGCCTGCGCCGATAATGGCAATCTTGCCCAGCGTTTTCGTTCCGGGTTGATAAATTTTCATTGCCGTCTGCTGTTCAAAATCGGTAATAAAACGTTGCAGACGTGCGATATCGATAGGTTTATCAATTCCTGAACGCGTACACCCGCGTTGACATAATTTTTCGGTTGGACATACCCGGGCGCATACGGCTCCGAGCGCATTATTTTCACGGATCGTTTCGGCTGCGCCTTTAAAATTGCGAAAATAAATAGAGCGAATAAATTTCCCGGGATCGGTTTGCGCCGGACAATCCTGGCTACAGGGGGCATCGTGACATAATAAACAGCGGGAGGCCTCTTTTATTGCTAATAATGGCGTAAAAGCAGGCGTCAGCTCATCCAGATAATTTTGTTGTGGCATATTTTCTTCCTTAATGCTTGAGTAAATTAAGGCGAACCGTTAATAACAAAATATAAAATTAGAAAAAATAATTTCTAAGGCTATTCTCAAGGCTAGCACTGCAGGAAGAGTATTCTGTGAAAGGATTCACAAATAGAGGACAGTGTCAGGGAAATGCTGGTGGACAGCATTTATCCCTTATGTTGAAATAACAATTGTTCTCATAATATTAGTTATTCTCAAACACTAATATTACATAAATGTCCTTATCGATAAAAGACTAAATAAATAACCATCCCAAAAGATAAGCATCCGCACCCGGCATAAACAAGAATGTAACACCAGAATTGCAGTGGATCTTCATTGCGGTAGGCATATACCGGTTCACGTGCGTTCTTCTTTATTTTATCAACGGCCCCAGAGCGCCAGCCTTTCCATGCTTCACGAAAGCAAAACACAGGGATGAGAAGAAAGGCCAAAACGACGAAGAGTGTTTGCACATCCATGCTTATTTTCCTTGTTTCTTTTGTAATTCAAGTAACTGTTCTGGCGTTACCGCCGGATAACCCTGAGCATCATCCGGTACCTGATGCATTGTCGGGATCGGCACCAGCGGGCCTAAAAAACGAGGCTCGCGCTTAAAGAGATAGAGATCGGCCAGCGCCCCAAAACGGGCGCCGAATTCACGTACCCGTACGGTCAGCATATCTTTTGGTGAAGGCACCGCGTAGCACTGGGCTTGAATGCCCATATGAAGTGCAATAAACAAGGCGCGTTCACAGTGGAATCGCTGGGTAATGATGATGAAATCATTGGTATCAAACACTTTGCGGGTCCGCACAATGGAGTCGAGCGTGCGGAATCCGGCATAATCGAGCACGATGTCGGCAGGATCGACGCCTGCGGCAATCAGATCTTTACGCATCGTCATCGGTTCGTTATAGCTTTGCTGTGCGTTATCGCCACTGAGTAGCAGGTAATTCACCTTACCGCTGTTATAAGCGTTTAATGCGCCCTGAATGCGGTAGCGGTAATACTGGTTAATGACGCCGGTACGGTAGTATTTCGCTGTGCCTAATACCACGCCGACCTGGCGATAGGGTAAATCCTGCAATTCGTCGTAGATGTAAGGTGCTGTCTTCCAGCTCATCCATCTGTCGAGACCAAGCACAGTTAACAGCAGCAAGCCGATCAGGACTAACAAGCTGTAAAACACGCGCTTTAACATGCGGAAAACTCGATAATTGGATGGAATTTCAATCAGGCTACTGTACCCGACGGCGTAGCGCAAGAAACAGCAACCTGATTGAGGGGATTTTCAACAATCCAGCCGTGATAAGCGTCGAGCCATCAGGAAATTAACCCAGCAGTACGCGACTGATGTTATTGCATCCCAATGCTTTCAGGGTAGCGGAAGTGGCGTCCCACTGGATTAATGGCGCATCGGCTTTTTCTGCCAGCACCGCGCGTTGAATGTCCGGGTAATCATAGCCGTTGAGGTTCAACAGGTTTAATGCGCCCTGCAGCGGAGGCAGAGTTGGGTTGAAGGCGGCGTTTTCAGCATAGCTGCCACTGAAGATTTGGCCATCTTTGCACTCCAGCGCAACACCGCTCGGGGAGCGACTGTATGGCATATGACAATGATTAGCCGCGGTAATCGCCGCCTGGGTCAGCGTATCGCCTTCCAGCGCGAAGCCGTGATCCTGCTCATCCATCAACAAGGTTTTGATGTCTAAATCTTTCGGGCCGAAAGCATCCGGCAGATAGTCGCGCAGGGCGTGCGGCTCACGTCCTGGCAGGTGAATGCGTAAATCCAGCCCGCTGTTCAGTTCATTCATAAACTGACGGCAGTGACCGCAAGGGGTGTAGTTTACGGTGATGGCGGCGAGTCCCTTTTCACCGCGTAACCAGGCGTGACTGATGGCGCTTTGCTCGGCATGAACAGTTTGCTGCATCGTCGCGCCAAGGAACTCCATATTCCCACCGAAATACCAGGTACCACTGATACCACGCGCAATTGCGCCAACGTTAAAATGGGAGAGATCGGTACGAGCGCAGGCAGCAGCCAGCGGCAGCAGAGCGAATGCCAGCGCGTCTTCGTCCAGTCCCGATTCGCGTTTAAGCACAGAGACCTGCTCAGCAGTTAACATGGCGGGGAAATGAACATCCGCCAGAAGGGGAGCCAGGGCTGATTGCAAGTTATCCGCGAGTTGGGCAAAAGAAGTTTGAAAACGTGGATGCATGGCGATGCCTCATAACAATGTAATGGAATCGTAGTTTACGGGCCTGTTACGCCTTTATATGTGATTCATATCTCATTATGTATGCAACTTATGAAACTTAAATTAAAAATGTGCAACGCATCGCAAATAAATGACCTAAAAATCAGGATTAGCCGAACAGTGCCAGAATAACCGGGAACAGGAACGGAGCCACCAGTGAAGTGATTATCCCGCAAATGACCAGCGCCAGAGAACTAAATGCGCCTTCCTGGTAGTCAAGCTCAGCACAGCGTGCGGTGCCCAGGGCGTGCGAGGCAGTACCCATTGCCAGCCCACGTGCAGCCTTGGTGCGAATCCGCATTGCATTCAGCAGAGTATGGCCAAATACGGCACCGAGGATGCCGACAAAAATAACGCAGACAGCGCTGATTGCCGGGATGCCGCCGATACTTCCTCCTACTGCCATGGCGATAGGTGTTGTCACTGATTTAGGCATGATAGACGCGGCAATTTCCGGTGAAGCCCCCAGTAGCAAAGCAATAGATGTGCCGGTAACCATCGCCACTACGCTGCCTGCGAAACAGATAGCAATAATGGACTTCCAGCGGGCGCGGATTTGGTGCAATTGCTCATACAGCGGATAGGCCAGCGCGACCACCGCAGGCTGCAGTAAATCGTTGAGAACCTCGCTTCCTTTAAAATAGTGATCGTAGGGAATACCGGTCAGGATCAGAAAGGGAATAATGACCACCATGGCGACGAGCAGTGGATTCAGCAGCGGCATTTTGATCCGCATAGCCAGCTTACGAGCGGCAAAAAATACCGCCAGCGTGAGTGGTAACGACCACCAGATATACGACATCATTCTTTAGATCCTTTCTGCCCAACGATTTTTCGTTCACCGTGCACAAGATGCGAGCTCCAGCTCACTACCAGGAAAACGACCAGTGTACTAATGGTGCAGGACACCACCACCGGACCAAATTGCGCACGGAGCAAGTCAAAGTACTGCATGATCCCTACACCAATTGGGACAAACAGAAGGGCCATATAGCGAATCAGGACATAGCAACCCGGATTAACCCATTTCGCAGGCAAGATTTGCAGCGCCAGCAGGACAAACAGGATTAGCATGCCGATAATGCTGCCCGGAATAGTTATGGGGAGCAGGGAAGCAAGAAAAATACCTGCATAGAGGCAGGCATAAATCAGTACGAAAGCGCGTATATATTGCCAGATAATATTCAGTGACTTGCTCATAGTAGAAACCCTTGACGAGACTGATTCATCATACAATTAAACTTTAAAACGTGCTACCGATCACATCATGAATTCTAAGCATAGTGGAAATAGATAACGGGAACATCGGCTAAACTCTGCGCTGAATACAGAATAGCGGTAAGTAACCGCTTCTCTGTGCTTTAAACCCTATCTCAGAGAAGTTACCATAGCGCCTCTCTTTTTTGCGGGTAACAATATGCGTGTTTTACTGGCGCCGATGGAAGGTGTGCTCGACTCACTGGTTCGCGAGTTGCTGACTGAAGTCAATGACTATGATCTCTGTATCACCGAATTTGTCCGGGTGGTGGATCAACTCCTGCCGGTAAAAGTGTTCCATCGCATTTGTCCTGAGTTGCTCAACGCCAGCCGTACGACATCCGGCACACGGGTGCGCATACAACTGCTGGGGCAGTATCCGCAGTGGCTGGCGGAGAATGCGGCCCGCGCGGTTGAACTGGGCTCGTTTGGTGTCGATCTGAACTGTGGCTGCCCGTCGAAACTGGTTAACGGCAGTGGCGGCGGCGCAACGTTATTAAAGGATCCGGAGCTTATCTACCGGGGGGCAAAAGCGATGCGCGAGGCCGTTCCGGACCATTTGCCGGTGACGGTAAAAGTACGCCTCGGCTGGGACAGCAGCGACAGACAGTTTGAAATTGCCGATGCCGTTCAGCAGGCAGGTGCCAGCGAGCTGGCGGTTCATGGCCGAACCAAAGAGCAGGGCTACAAGGCTGAGCACATTAACTGGCAGGCTATTGGTGAAATTCGCAAACGTCTCACTATCCCGGTTATCGCTAATGGAGAAATCTGGGACTGGCAGAGTGCCCAGGATTGCATGGCTATTACCGGATGTGACGCCGTGATGATAGGACGTGGTGCACTCAACATCCCTAATCTTAGTCGTGTGGTGAAATACAACGAACCGCGTATGCCGTGGCCTGATGTGGTGACGTTGCTGAAAAAATATACCCGGCTGGAAAAACAGGGCGATACCGGTCTATACCACGTGGCGCGTATCAAACAGTGGCTGGGATATTTACGTAAAGAGTATTCAGAGGCGACAACGCTGTTTCAGGAAATTCGCGCATTAAATAATTCACCGGATATCGCGCGTGCGATTCAGGCCATTGAGTGTTAACTGAGCGCTGATACCTCTGTTTAGTAAGCCGGATATGGCGGTTATGCCACCATCCGGCATCAGAGTTGAGATATTGCCTGATGGCAATTCGCTTATCAGGCGTGTTGGATCCGGAATCGACATCAGAAAATCATCTTAAACACACCCGTCACCACCAACAGCCCAATCAGAAAAATAATTAAAATAACCCACAGCAGAATTTTCATTAACTTTCCTTATTTTTGGTAAGTTCAGGTTGAGTATAGGAAAGCATCAGCAATTCTGCCTGGCGGTTTCATTACTCCGGCTTACGTGCGCTGAGAAGAAATATCATTGGACGCTCTTTCTCTTCATCCAGCGCCGGGTTAGCGGCAATCTGTTCAGCAGACGGACCCCATTCATTAAGGCTTATGATCTGAAAACCGGCGGCAATCAGCGCATTAATCCACGTGGCCAGTTTACGGTGTTGTTTTTTGACGCCTTCGGCGAACCAGTTGCTGATGCGTTCGCCTTCCTGCTGATAGTGATTAACCGGCCAGGATTGTTGACCGGTTTTATCTTTGATCCAGCCCTGGGTCAGTGGTGCGGTATAAATAGGGTGCTCGGCAGAAAATACCAGCATTCCGCCCGGTGTTAGTGACTGATAAATCGTTGTCAGTAATCGTTCAATATTATGCAAATAGTGCAGGGCGAGTGAGCTATAGACCAGATCAAATGAGCCCGGCGAGAGTGTGAGTGTTTCAAGATCTTCGCGCTGGTACACGATCCCATCGCCATGGGTCATACTGCGCGCCTTGGCTAACATCTTCTCTGAAATATCCAGACCCACAACGCTTGCAGCGTGGTTATTTCTCGCGTAGCGGCAAAACCAGCCATATCCGCAGCCTAAATCAAGAATATTTTTACCCTGTAGCGGAGGAAGCAGCGTTTGTATTGTTGGCCATTCTGGTGCACCGTCGAGCCCCTTTACTGAACGATCCAGTGTGGCATATCCGGCAAAGAACTCAGGATCATCATAGATATTTTGTGACATATCGGCTCCATTCATAAATTATTAGAATAATATTATCCATAATATTTAACTGGTATATATTTTTCTGATTATATATTTTAATTTCCAAAGATGTATTGCCACGCGTAACTAAAAAAGCGAGTGCGACAAGTCGTAATCTCTGCACCTCTTTTCTTATCTGCGTACCTCCATGAATCGTAATTCTGTTCTTGTCGCTACGGCATGTTTGCCGCTTTTTATTCTGATGGCGGGCTGCGCCCCTATGCACGATAACCGCCAGCTACTGTCACAGCAGACCCCCTCTGCAAACGTTGATTCCACATTACCAGCGGCATTGAAAAACGGTTGGCCAGATAGCCAGTGGTGGAAGGCGTATCACGATCCACAGCTTAATGCGTTGATTGACAGTACGTTACAAAACTCTCCTGATATGCAAGTGGCGGAGCAGCGTATTCAGCTGGCGGAAGCGCAGGCTCAGGCCATAGAAGCGCAGGATGGACCGCAGATTGATTTTTCCGCAGGCGTTGAGCGTCAGAAAATGTCTGCCGAAGGTGTGATGGGACCGTTTGCCATTACCGATCCCGCTGCTGGTACTACGGGGCCGTGGTACACCAATGGAACATTTGGTTTAACCGCAGGCTGGGACCTGGATCTATGGGGCAAAAACCGGGCAGAAGTCGCGGCGCGCATTGGTGAGGTTAAAGCGCGTGAGGCCGAGCGTGAGCAAACCCGACAACTGCTGGCAAGCAGTGTGTCTCGTCTGTACTGGGAGTGGCAGACACAGGCGGCGCTGAAAACCGTGCTAACGCAGATTAAAAATGAGCAACAGAATGTCATCACAGCGGATCGCCAACTGTATCAAAACGGTATTACCTCTTCGGTGGAGGGGGTGGAAACCGATATCGATTCCAGCAAAACAGAGCAGCAACTGAACGATGTCAGTGGAAAAATGAAGGTGATCGAGGCGCGACTGCTCGCCCTGACCAATACACAATCCACCTCCCTGAAGCTTAATGCCGCGACTATGCCGGTGGTGGAAAGCCAGTTGCCGTCCCGGTTAGGTTACTCACTACTGGCTCGCCGCCCTGATTTACAGGCTGCACACTGGTATATTGAATCGTCGATGAGCAGTATTGATGCGGCGAAAGCTGCGTTTTATCCCGACGTTAACCTGATGGCATTTTTACAGCAGGACGCGTTACATCTGAGCGATCTGTTCCGTCATTCCGCGCAACAAATGGGGGTGTCTGCCGGGCTGACGTTGCCTGTCTTTGATAGTGGCAGACTGAATGCAAATCTCGATATGACCACCGCGCAAAGCAATCTGACGGTTGCCAGTTACAACAAAGCCGTAGTGGACGCGGTGAATGATGTGGCACGTGCGGCAACGCAGGTGGAAACATTGGCGCAGAAGAATCAGCAACAGCAAAAGATTGAACATGACGCGCAGCGTATAGTGGGACTCGCCCAGGCACGGTTTAATGCCGGTATCATTGCGGGGTCCCGCGTCAGCGAGGCAAAAATTCCGGCATTACGTGAGCAGTGTAACGCTCTGATTTTACAAGGTCAGTGGCTGGATGCTTCTATTCAGTTAACCAGCGCCCTGGGTGGCGGATACCACGCCTCCTGACTTTCCGGCCCGGCAGATATTTGTTGTCGGGCCAGTTTCATTGCGTTTTTTGTTTATTTCGCTGCTTCATCCACCAACGGGCAGCCACCACCAGGCCGACAACCAGAACCAGCCATATTCCGTGTTTAATATGCTGGTCGAGGCTGTGCAGCCACGGGGCAATCACTTCACCACCCACGTAACCGAGCGAAGTGAACAGCAGTGCCCAGACTAGCGCTCCCAGAATATTCAACGGTAAAAAGATTTTTGGTGGCAGGTGGCTGGCACCAATCAGCAGGGGACCAATGACGCGGAATCCGTACATAAAACGTGTCCCGACCACAAAGAGGTAGGGACGTCGTTGGATCATTTTCTGTGCGTAATGAATTTTTGCCTGATGACGCGAGAAACGACGTAAAATTTTGCCGCCATAACGCCGTCCAAGTAAATAAAGTAACTGATCGCCTATCATCCCACCCAGCGCGACGGAGATGACAACCAGTGGAAATTTGAGTAATCCCTGATGCGCTGCAACGCCACCTAACAGGGTAATTGTTTCACCTTCGGCCAGGCTGCCAATAGTTAGCGCCGCATAGCCGTACTGCGCAATAAGACTGTTTATATCCATACGTCTGTATGACCTCCACAACTCTTAGCATACACCCTATAAATTGTTGATGCCGGAAAAGCCTCAGCGTAGCGCATCGGTATTTTTGTTGTGTACATAAAATAATCAAAAGGTGAATTATACTTGAAGTGTTGAGGTCCGGAGCTGACAAGAAGGGGGCGGTATGAACCATGTCTGGGGGCTGTTTTCCCATCCCGATCGTGAAATGCACGTGATCAACAGCGAAAACGAAAGTGTTTCGCATCACTATACTCACCATGTACTGCTGATGGCGGCAATCCCGGTTATTTGTGCCTTTATTGGTACGACACAGATCGGCTGGAATTTTGGCGACGGAAACATACTGCAACTATCCCTGTTTACCGGATTTGCGATGGCAATTCTGTTCTACGGTGTGATGCTGGCGGGCGTGGCCGTTATGGGGCGGGTGATCTGGTGGATGGCGCGCAATTATCCGCAGCGTCCATCGCTGGCGCACTGTATGGTCTTTGCCGGATATGTTGCCACGCCGCTGTTTTTAAGCGGGCTCGTAGCGCTTTATCCATTGGTCTGGCTGTGTGCCTTAATTGGGACTATCGCGCTGTTTTACACCGGATATTTACTGTATCTCGGCATTCCAACATTCCTGAATATCAGCAAAGAGGAAGGACTAAGTTTTTCCAGTTCGACACTGGCGATTGGTGTGCTGGTGCTGGAAGTTCTGCTGGCGATTACGGTGGTCCTGTGGGGTTACGGCTATCGGTTATTCTGACGTTCAAACCTGTCTACGCTGCGTTGCTGCTGTAAAAGCCAGCAACGCAGCATTTCGAGATGATTATCCAGTAGCGGTGACGCTGTCGGGTCGTTATGATGCCTGAGCTAGCCAGAGGTAACCCTTACTTCTGGCGGTGTGCGTTGTGACGTGCGTGAACCATTATCAGAAATCTCATCATGCTGAAATTCCGAGTTTCATTATTAAGTCTTGCCCTGGTGCTGGCCGTTCCTTTTGCACCTCAAGCCGTGGCGAAAACGGCGACTACCGCGAGCGCCTCTCAACCTGAGATTGCGTCTGGTAGTGCGATGATTGTCGATCTGAATACCAACAAAGTGATCTATTCGAACCACCCGGATCTTGTGCGTCCGATTGCGTCGATTACCAAATTAATGACGGCGATGGTGGTGCTTGATGCACGACTGCCGCTGGATGAAAAGCTAAAAGTTGATATCAGCCAGACGCCGGAAATGAAAGGCATCTATTCCCGCGTGCGCTTGAACAGTGAAATCAGCCGTAAAAACATGCTGCTGCTGGCGCTGATGTCATCAGAAAACCGTGCGGCGGCAAGCCTGGCGCATCATTACCCTGGTGGGTATAACGCATTTATCAAAGCGATGAACGCTAAAGCAAAAGCGCTGGGTATGACCCAGACACGTTTTGTGGAGCCTACAGGGTTATCCATTCACAACGTTTCGACCGCCCGTGACTTAACTAAACTACTGATTGCCAGCAAACAATATCCGCTGATTGGTCAGCTAAGTACGACGCGTGAAGACATGGCGACCTTTGCTAATCCGGCTTATACGTTGCCGTTCCGCAACACTAACCATCTGGTTTATCGCGATAACTGGAATATTCAGTTAACCAAAACAGGTTTTACCAATGCTGCAGGCCACTGTCTGGTGATGCGTACGGTTATCAATAACAAACCGGTTGCGCTGGTGGTGATGGATGCCTTCGGTAAATATACCCACTTTGCCGATGCCAGCCGCTTACGTACCTGGATCGAGACCGGTAAAGTGATGCCGGTTCCGGCGGCGGCGCTGAGCTATAAAAAACAGAAAGCCGCACAGATGGCGGCAACTGGTTCGGCAACGGGCGAGCAAACTGCGCAGAACGATTAAATAGCGTGGGATGGTAATAAAAAGAGGCCTGATAGCATAACGCTGTCAGGCCTTTTTACAGAAAAATCAATCAGAAAGTTTTGTTTCGTCCGAAACGTTTTCTTTCCAGAACTTCTGCTTACTTGTCTTACCGATACCCGGATTCATGCTGTTGGTAGGGTCGTTTTCGCGGTAAAAACGAGCCAGTGTTTCCGGTGCTTTGTACAAATGTCCCACATTATGTTCTGCTGGGTACTGCGCCCCGCGCGCATGCAGTAATTCAAGCATTTGCTCTTTCAACGCATGAGCATCCACGCCTTTCTTCACAATGTAATCCTGGTGGAAGACGTAGCACATAAAGTGACCATAATAGAGTTTGTGTACCAGCTTACTGTCAATTTCTGCCGGCAGATGTTCGTACCATTCGGTGTCATTACGGCGCAATGCAATATCCAGCGCCAGAATATCTTCCACCTCATCCGCATGAACGGCCTGGTAGCGGATTGCCGCGCCAGCCGCCGCGAAGCGATGCAGAAAGGCTTTGCTGCCTTCTTCCGGTGTACAGGCAAAGAAGTCACCTTCGGCGGTTTTGAAAAACTCGGTCAACCAGTTTTGCGCTTCTGCTACACCGCCACCTGCCATTTTAAGCAACAGGTGGTGTTCGTACTTATCGCGCCAGCTTTTCATTCTTGCCGGTAAATGGCTGGGGAATAAATGGCCAAACTTCTGCATCGCCCGGTCGGTGAAGTGCGGGCGGAAAATTTTCACTTTTTCCAGCATCGCATCGGTACGGCCCTTCAGAGTAAAGAAGAACGGCATTTTATCGGTGCCGAGCTTGTCGATCATCAGGAACGTATCTTTGCCGTACTTCTCTGCGATGTCGTAAATATCGCGGTGCATATATTCACCCGCGACCGGCAGATGCTCAAACTTTGCCAGAATGTGGCGGCGGATTTCTGTCAGCACTTCTGGCTGATTGGTGCCGATATAAAAGACCTGCTGATTTTTCTCGGCCTCGAACGTATCCAGACGCACGGCGAATACCGCCAGTTTTCCCGCACAGCCGGATGATTCAAACAGACGATCCGGATCTGCGTTATAACGTGCCGGGGTATCGGCCTCAATATCTCTGACGCGAGTGACGTAATCATGATCGTGTGCATGACGGCCATCATGACGTACATCGTTATCTTTGATGCGTTCATCATCAAGGTTGCTGAGGATCTGTTCCGGTGTCTGGCCCAGTTCGATACCCAGATGGTTTACCAGCTGTAATTTTCCCTGCTCATCAATGCGTGCAAACAGCGACATTTCAGTGTATGCCGGACCACGTTGCACCAGCGAGCCGCCGGAATTGTTGCAGATGCCGCCAATAACAGATGCGCCAATGCACGAAGAACCGATAACCGAATGCGGTTCACGACCAAAAGGCTTAAGCGCTTTTTCCAGCGAGTAAAGCGTGGTGCCCGGATAGGCCAGCACCTGCTCGCCTTTGCCAATGACGTGTAGCTTGTCGAGGCGCAGGGTACTGATAATGACAATGTCGCGATCGTAGTCATTACCACTCGGCGTAGAGCCTTCTGTCAGACCGGTATTGGCGGCCTGCATCAGAATAATTTTGTCGGCGTTGACGCAGGCGTTCAGGACACGCCACAGTTCTAATAACGTACCCGGAAAGACAACGGCTAATGCGTCGCCCTGACCGGAGCGAAAGCCCTTGCGATAGCGGGCGGTTTTAGCAGGTTCGGTGAGCAGGTGAGAATGACCCACCAGGCGGGTTAGTTCATTCAGAAAAGCTTTATTTTCAGTTGTTGTAATGGAAGACATTCTCCACTCCTTGTGGTGGGACTCAATATCAGGAACAAGCATAGCGCTTTGTATGACAATACGCTTTCTCATTCAGCTTGTCTCTGGGTTGGCCGTGTTCATTCACCACGATTTTGAAAATTCAGAGAATAACCTTAGCTTTCTTTGCCTCTCACGTTTAGGCTTACGGCAAACTGCGGTTTTTGTTATATTTTCGCTGCCTCATCGGGAAAAAATAAAGAGAGAATCAACATGAAATGGCTATGTTCTGTAGGTGTCGCGGTGAGCCTGGCGTTGCAGCCAGCGCTGGCGAGCTCCCTGTTTGGTAACCATCCGCTGACGCCTGACGCGCGGGATGCCTTTGTTACCGATTTGCTCAAACAGATGACCGTGGATGAGAAGATCGGGCAATTACGTTTAATAAGCGTCGGGCCTGATAACCCGAAAGAAGCCATCCGCGAGATGATCAAAGACGGGCAGGTAGGGGCGATTTTTAACACCGTTACGCGCCAGGATATCCGCAAAATGCAGGATCAGGTGATGGAACTCAGTCGCCTGAAAATCCCTCTCTTTTTCGCCTATGACGTATTGCATGGCCAACGTACCGTATTCCCGATAAGCCTCGGCCTGGCATCGTCTTTTAATCTGGATGCCGTCAGAACGGTGGGGCGTATTTCCGCCTATGAAGCCGCAGACGATGGCCTGAATATGACCTGGGCGCCGATGGTCGATGTTTCGCGCGATCCACGTTGGGGACGCGCTTCTGAAGGTTTTGGGGAAGATACCTATTTAACCGCCACGATGGGGAAAACCATGGTGGAAGCGATGCAGGGTAAAAGCCCGGCCGATCGCTATTCCGTGATGACCAGCGTCAAGCACTTTGCCGCCTATGGTGCAGTAGAGGGCGGCAAAGAATACAACACCGTGGATATGAGTCCGCAGCGTTTGTTTAACGACTATATGCCGCCGTACAAAGCCGGACTTGACGCCGGGAGCGGTGCAGTGATGGTGGGACTTAATTCACTTAACGGCACGCCTGCGACTTCCGATGCCTGGCTGCTAAAAGACGTACTGCGTGACGATTGGGGCTTTAAAGGCATCACCGTTTCCGACCACGGTGCAATTAAAGAGCTGATAAAGCACGGCACCGCGTCCGATCCTGAAGATGCTGTGCGCGTGGCGATCAAGTCCGGCATTAACATGAGCATGAGCGATGAGTATTACAGTAAGTATCTGCCAGGCCTGATTAAATCAGGAAAAGTCACTATGGCAGAACTGGATGATGCTGCGCGTCACGTGCTGAATGTGAAATATGATATGGGGTTGTTTAACGATCCTTACAGCCATCTGGGGGCAAAAGAGTCAGACCCGCAGGACACAAACGCCGAAAGTCGTTTACACCGTAAAGAAGCGCGTGACGTGGCGCGTGAAAGCCTGGTGCTGCTGAAAAATCGTCTGGAAACGTTGCCGCTGAAAAAATCAGGTACCGTTGCTGTTATCGGGCCGCTGGCGGACAGCAAACGTGACGTGATGGGAAGCTGGTCCGCTGCCGGTGTTGCCGATCAGTCCGTGACGGTGCTGACAGGTATTAAAAATGCACTGGGTGAGAAGGGCAAAGTGGTGTATGCCAAAGGGGCGAATATCACCAACGATAAAGGTATTGTGGACTTCCTCAATCTGTATGAAGAGGCGGTGAAAGTTGACCCGCGCTCGCCGCAGGCGATGATTGATGAAGCAGTCAATGTGGCGAAGCAGTCCGATGTGGTTGTCGCAGTGGTCGGCGAGGCGCAGGGTATGGCGCATGAGGCATCCAGTCGTACCGATATCACTATCCCGCAGAGTCAGCGCGATCTGATTACTGCGCTGAAAGCAATCGGTAAACCGCTGGTACTGGTGCTGATGAACGGTCGTCCATTGGCGCTGGTGAAGGAAGATCAGCAGGCCGATGCGATTCTGGAAACCTGGTTTGCCGGAACGGAAGGCGGTAACGCCATAGCTGACGTGCTGTTTGGCGATTACAACCCGTCTGGCAAATTGCCGATGTCCTTCCCGCGTTCTGTCGGGCAGATCCCGGTCTATTACAGCCACCTGAATACCGGGCGTCCATATAACGCTGATAAGCCAAATAAATATACTTCGCGCTATTTTGATGAAGCGAATGGCCCGTTGTATCCATTTGGCTATGGTTTGAGCTACACCACGTTTACGGTTTCTGATGTGAAGCTCTCTTCGCCGACGATGAAACGTGACGGAACAGTAACGGCCAGCGTGCAGGTGACCAACACCGGTAAGCGCGAAGGTGCGACGGTGATCCAGATGTATTTACAGGATGTTACCGCGTCAATGAGCCGTCCGGTAAAACAACTGAAAGGGTTTGAGAAAGTGAACCTTAAACCTGGCGAAACTCAGACCGTCAGTTTCCCGATTGATATTGAGGCACTGAAATACTGGAACCAGCGCATGAAATATGATGCTGAACCGGGCAAATTTAACGTCTTCATCGGCGTTGATTCCGCCCGGGTGAAACAGGGTGAGTTTGAGCTACTGTAAACATTAGAGATGAATAAAGGGCCGGGAAACCGGCCTTTTTTATGGGCGCAGATATTGCGTCAGGGGGGATTAATCACCGGGTTAGTGCGAATAATTTCCTTCGTGACCTCTTAGCTGGCAGGTTAATGCCAGATTTTTCGTCTATGCTTTTTCCTCAAGTCTCTGAAAAGGGCAATAAAAGGATGAGGAGAGCAGCATGACAATCTCAAAGGTATGGGCGGGATCGCTGGTGTTGTTAGCTGCGGTGAGCTTACCCTTGCAGGCCGCGTCACCCGTAACGGTCGGTTCAAAAATTGATACCGAAGGGGCGCTGCTCGGCAATATTATTTTGCAGGTACTTGAAAGCCACGGCGTGAAAACTGTCAATAAAGTGCAACTGGGTACCACACCAGTGGTGCGTGGGGCAATAACGTCTGGTGAGCTGGATATTTACCCGGAATATACCGGAAATGGTGCCTTCTTCTTTAAAGATGAAAATGATCCGGCCTGGAAAAATGCTCAGGCTGGATTTGAAAAGGTCAAAAAGCTGGATGCAGAACAGAATAAACTGGTCTGGTTAACACCAGCGCCTGCTAACAATACCTGGACCATCGCGGTACGTCAGGACGTTGCTGAAAAGAACAAACTCGTTTCACTGGCCGATCTGGGGCGCTACCTGAAAGAGGGCGGAACATTCAAACTGGCTGCCTCCGCGGAATTTATTGAACGGACTGACGCACTTCCCGCCTTTGAAAAAGCGTATGACTTCAAGCTTAATCAGAACCAGCTTTTATCGCTGGCTGGGGGAGATACGGCGGTGACAATTAAAGCCGCTGCGCAGCAGACATCGGGCGTTAATGCAGCAATGGCCTATGGAACCGATGGTCCCGTAGCCGCACTGGGATTACAAACTTTAAGTGATCCGCAAGGTGTTCAGCCAATTTATGCTCCTGCGCCGGTCGTGCGTGAATCGGTATTGAAGACTTATCCGCAAATAGAGGAATGGCTGCGACCGGTATTTGCCAGCCTGGATGAAAAAACGCTGCAACAACTTAATGCCAGTATCGCCGTTGAAGGGCTGGATGCGAAAAAAGTTGCAGCAGACTACCTGAAGCAAAAAGGATGGGTGAAGTAACGGATTTTGCAGCAGGTGAGTGTCGTGTCAAAGATATCAGTCAACCGGGTGCTGTTGCTGCTGGTTCTTCTTATGATGGCTGCCGCGGCGCTTCCTTTCATCAGCTATGCCCCTAATCGCCTGGTCTCCGGCGAAGGTCGCCAGCTCTGGGATATCTGGCCCGCAAGTGCGTGGGGGCTGGTGGTTCTATTTTTACTGCTGCTTTTTTTGTGCTTGCAACCCGGTAAGTCCGGCAGCGTATTCACGCTTGTCGTCATGCAACTGCTGGTGATTGCTGCACTCATGACCGCCGGGAAAATAGCAACCTGGCTTGCTCAGACGGGAAGCCCGCTGGCCAGAACCAGCCTCGGTAGTGGGTTCTGGCTTGGACTGGGGTTAATGCTGCTGGCATGCAGTGACGCCGTTCGCCGTATCACATCTCAGCCACTCTGGCGTTGGATTCTGCATACACAAATTGCTGTCGTACCGCTGGCGCTGTTGTTCTTCGGCACATTCAACGATCTTTCTCTGCTCAAAGAGTATACCAATCGCCAGGACGTCTTCGATGATGCACTGGCGCAGCATCTGACTATCCTGGTTGGAACCGTTGTTCCTGCGCTGTTGATTGGCGTGCCGCTGGGGATTTGGTGCGCTTTATCTGCATCGCGGCAGGGGCCGGTATTTGCCGTACTGAACATCATTCAAACCATTCCTTCTGTGGCGTTGTTCGGCCTGCTGATCGCACCGCTCGCCGGTCTGGTTAATCATTTTCCCTGGCTAGGCAGGCTTGGGATTGCGGGAACCGGTCTGACACCGGCGCTCATTGCTCTGGTGTTGTACGCATTATTACCGCT
>NZ_CAWLWU010000002.1:2987505-3055296 GCF_963864895.1 Citrobacter sp. S-77 | reverse complement strand
TGGTGTTGTACGCATTATTACCGCTGGTGCGCGGCGTCGTGGCAGGACTGAACCAGGTTCCTCGTGATGTACTGGAAAGCGCCAGGGCAATGGGGATGAGTTCGCGTCAACGTTTTAGCGCGGTACAGCTCCCGCTGGCGCTGCCCGTTTTCTTGCGCAGTTTGCGCGTGGTGATGGTGCAGACGGTGGGGATGGCCGTCATTGCCGCACTGATTGGCGCGGGGGGATTTGGCGCGCTGGTTTTTCAGGGACTACTCAGTAGCGCTGTAGATTTGGTGCTGTTGGGCGTGATTCCGGTAGTTGTGCTGGCGGTGTTGATTGATGCGCTGTTTGATTTAGGCTTAGCTCTGCTGAAGGTGACAAACGATGATTGAATTTAGCCATGTCAGTAAAACCTATGGTCAACAAACGGCGGTCAACGATCTTAACCTGCATTTTCGCGAAGGCAGCTTTTCAGTATTAATTGGCACGTCAGGTTCGGGGAAATCCACCACGTTGAAAATGATAAATCGACTGGTGGAACATGACAGCGGTCAGATCCGTTTTGCCGGGGAGGAGATCCGCAGTCTGCCGGTGCTGGAGTTAAGACGGCGTATGGGGTACGCCATTCAATCTATCGGATTGTTTCCACACTGGACTGTCGCGCAGAATATTGCCACCGTACCACAACTGCAAAAATGGTCGCGTTCGCGTATTGATGAACGAACAGAAGAACTGATGGCTTTACTGGGACTGGAAGCAGAGTTGCGTCACCGATATCCGCATCAGCTTTCCGGTGGGCAGCAGCAGCGGGTGGGGGTGGCACGTGCTCTGGCGGCGGATCCTCAGGTTCTTTTGATGGATGAGCCTTTTGGCGCGCTGGATCCGGTGACGCGCGGTGCCTTGCAGCAAGAGATGACCCGTATTCATCGCTTGCTTGGTCGCACTATTGTGCTGGTGACACACGATATCGACGAGGCGTTGAGGCTGGCGGAACATCTGGTATTGATGGATGCGGGTGGGGTCGTGCAGCAAGGAACACCGCTGTCGATGTTGACCGCTCCGGCTAATGATTTCGTTCAAACATTTTTTGGTCGCAGCGAACTTGGCGTGCGGCTCCTGTCGCTGCGAACTGTGGGCGATTTTATGCGACATGATACGCAACTGTGCGGGGAACCACTGGTCGATGAGATGACGTTACGTGATGCGCTCTCCGTTTTCGTGGCTCGCGGTTGTGAAGTCTTACCGGTGGTTAATTCACAGGGCGTTGCCTGCGGTACGCTTCATTTTCACGATTTGCTTACGGAGATACCGTACCGTGAAACGTCTGTCTGACCCGCTGCTCTGGCTTATTGCGCTTTTTCTGTTCCTGCTGGCAGGCTTACCGCACAGCCAGGCACTGTTTGGCGCGCTGTTTCCACAGTTACCTCGTCCTGTTTATCAGCAGGAAAGTTTTATGGCACTGGCGCTGGCCCATTTTGCGCTGGTGGGGAGCTCCAGCCTGGTTGCCGTGATCATCGGTACAGGTGCGGGGATAGCGGTAACCCGTTCGTGGGGGACTGAGTTTCGCCCCCTGGTGGAAACAATCGCCGCCGTGGGGCAAACTTTTCCACCGGTAGCTGTACTGGCGATCGCCGTACCCGTAATGGGTTTTGGTCCGGAGCCTGCCATTATTGCGCTGACCTTGTATGGCGTGCTCCCAATTTTACAGGCAACGCTGGCAGGGTTGGGGGGAATTTCTGGCAGCGTGATGGATATCGCCCGCGGAATGGGGATGAGCGATGGGCAGAGACTGCGTAAAGTGGAGCTTCCGCTGGCGGCTCCGGTCATTCTGGCGGGAATTCGCACGTCGGTGATTATTAACATTGGCACCGCGACAATTGCTTCGACCGTTGGGGCAAACACGCTGGGAACGCCGATTATCATCGGACTAAGCGGATTCAATACTGCTTATGTAATTCAGGGAGCGCTGTTGGTCGCGTTGGCCGCAGTCATTGTCGATCGCGGGTTTGAGCGCTTATCGCACTACCTTACCCGGCACGTAAAATAAAGGTATAGCCTGCCAGCATTACACCGCCGATACCGCCGATGGCCATCAGCAGGAAGAGGGTTATTACACCGATTTTAGCTGCGCTCATTATGCACTCCTTATGTTGATTAAAGGATTGTACACGTTTGTTAATAGAATATTAAATGCCAAGTGGATAAATATCGTGGCCCAGCGCCCGCCATTCATCCAGTTGCTGTTGCTGAGCGGGGGTTTGACTTTCTCCACACCAGATGAGTAAAGTCCGACCTTCAAACAGTTCCGGTCGTAGCTGGTTTAGCGAATGTGCCAGCACATCAACCCGCCATCCCTGCTGACTGGCAACCCAACCCTCCAGCCATAATCTGGTGGTATCGTGAATATTCCAGCCGACGACCAGTGCATCTTTCCCCTGTTTTTTACGCGCCGACGCAAGGCAAATAGCAATGTAGTTGATGAGGACGCCATCAAGGATACCCAGTAACGCCTGGAGTACAGGCTGCTGACATTGCAGACGCCGCCGCAGAGGAATGAATAAATGTGTGTTAAGCGTCTGCGCGGGATAATCCTGGCCACGCTCCTTTATCCATACTCTGAGGCTATGCAAATTATTACTTTGCAAATAGCTCAATAAGGTTTCTTGTTGTTCACGCCAGCCGTTATGCACATCAATATTTTCATTACTGAGCAACATTTTTACTTTGCTGACCTGTACCCCATTATTTATCCAGCGTTTGATTTCGCGGATCCGGTCGATGTCAGCATCGTTAAACAGGCGATGACCGCCGTCTGTCCGTTGCGGTTTTAGTAATCCATAACGTCTCTGCCATGCGCGTAAAGTGACAGGATTGATATCACAAAGCAAAGCCACTTCACCTATTGTGTAAAGCGCCATCGTTGTCTCACTCATGCTCGCGAGGTCCCAGTTTTACTTTAGACGCTCTTTTGCGAACCAGGTAGTTTTGATTGTTTTTTGATCACAATGTGGGTGATATTGTGTCCGGACGGGCGCTTTTGAGTGATCGTTCTCACAAATTCTTTTTTTTTTGCAACAGTTCAAAGAAAGTTAAGCGTAGCCCATGTATGTTACGCCCTTTTAAGTGAAGTGTGGTTGGCGGGTATGTACGAGTTTAATCTGGTGTTGCTGCTGCTTCAGCAGATGTGTGTGTTTCTCGTTATCGCGTGGCTGATGAGCAAAACACGCCTGTTTATCCCGCTGATGCAGGTCACCATCCGGCTGCCTCACAAACTCCTCTGTTATGTTACCTTCTCCATCTTCTGCATTATGGGCACCTACTTTGGTCTGCATATTGAAGACTCGATTGCGAATACCCGAGCTATCGGTGCGGTGATGGGCGGCTTATTGGGTGGCCCGGTTGTCGGAGGTTTAGTTGGGCTGACCGGTGGCCTTCATCGTTACTCGATGGGCGGAATGACGGCCCTCAGCTGTATGATTTCGACCATCGTGGAAGGCCTGCTCGGAGGGCTGGTACACAGTGTGCTTACCCGCCGCGGTCGCACTGATAAAGTATTTAGCCCGCTGACGGCAGGTGCGATTACCTTTGTTGCTGAACTGGTACAGATGCTGATCATTTTATTGATTGCGCGTCCTTTTGAAAATGCGTTGCACCTTGTCAGTAACATTGCCGCACCGATGATGGTCACCAATACTGTGGGTGCGGCGTTGTTTATGCGTATTTTGCTCGACAAACGAGCCATGTTTGAAAAATACACTTCAGCGTTTTCTGCTACTGCGCTAAAAGTTGCTGCCTCGACGGAAGGTATTTTGCGTCAGGGATTCAACGAGGTTAACAGCATGAAGGTCGCCCAGGTGTTGTACGAAGAGCTGGATATCGGCGCAGTGGCGATTACCGATCGCGAAAAGCTCCTGGCGTTTACCGGCATTGGCGACGATCATCACCTGCCAGGCCGGCCCATTTCATCCTCGTATACGCAACGGGCGATTGATACCGGAGAGGTGGTTTATGCCGATGGTAACGAAGTGCCGTACCGCTGCTCGCTGCATCCGCAATGCAAATTAGGCTCTACGCTGGTGATCCCGCTACGTGGTGAAAATCAGCGGGTGATGGGGACCATTAAACTGTATGAAGCTAAAAATCGTCTTTTTAGCTCAATTAACCGCACGCTGGGAGAAGGGATCGCCCAACTGCTGTCGGCGCAGATTCTGGCCGGCCAGTACGAGCGTCAAAAAGCGATGCTCACGCAGTCAGAAATTAAGCTCTTGCATGCTCAGGTAAATCCACATTTTCTGTTTAATGCACTCAATACCATTAAAGCCGTGATTCGACGCGACAGCGAACAGGCCAGCCAACTGGTGCAGTATCTCTCGACCTTCTTTCGCAAAAACTTAAAACGGCCATCAGAGATTGTGACGTTGGCCGATGAAATTGAGCACGTTAATGCTTATCTACAAATTGAAAAGGCGCGATTCCAGTCACGCTTGCAGGTGACCCTAACGGTTCCGGAAGAGCTTTCTCACCAGCAATTACCGGCTTTTACCTTGCAGCCGATAGTGGAGAATGCCATTAAGCACGGTACTTCACAGCTACTTGATACCGGTGAGGTGTCGATTACTGCCCGACGAGAAGGGCAGTATCTGATGCTGGATATCGAAGATAATGCCGGATTGTATCAGCCCACAACAGAAGCCAGCGGACTGGGTATGAATCTGGTAGATAAACGACTGCGGGAGCGGTTTGGTGATGATTTTGGCATCAGCGTAGCCTGCGAACCCGACCATTTTACCCGAATCACTTTACGACTTCCTCTGGAGGAACTGGCATGATCAAGGTGTTGATTGTGGATGATGAACCGTTAGCGCGGGAGAATCTGCGGATCCTGTTGCAGGAGCAAAGTGACATTGAGATTGTGGGGGAGTGTTCGAACGCGGTTGAGGCCATCGGTGCAGTACATAAATTGCGCCCGGATGTATTGTTCCTCGATATTCAGATGCCGCGGATTAGTGGCCTGGAAATGGTCGGTATGCTTGATCCGGAGCATCGTCCGTATATCGTTTTTCTGACCGCTTTCGATGAATATGCGGTTAAAGCTTTTGAAGAACACGCCTTTGATTATTTGCTCAAGCCGATAGAGGAAACGCGGCTGGAGAAAACGCTGATCCGTTTACGTCAGGAACGTACCAAGCAGGATGTGTCGCTGCTGCCGGAAAACCAGCAGATGCTTAAGTTTATTCCGTGTACTGGCCATAGCCGTATCTATCTGCTGCAAATGGATGATGTGGCGTTTATCAGCAGTCGTATGAGCGGTGTCTATGTCACCAGCAGTGATGGTAAAGAAGGCTTTACTGAACTTACATTGAGAACACTGGAAAGCCGTACTCCGCTGTTGCGCTGCCATCGACAATACCTGGTTAACATGGCGCAATTACAGGAGATCCGCCTGGAAGATAACGGCCAGGCAGAATTGATTTTACGCAACGGACTGACGGTCCCGGTAAGTCGTCGTTATCTTAAAAGTCTAAAAGAGGCGATTGGACTGTAAAACTGATACACTGCGCGCCATTGCATCACCGACAGTTGAAGACTCTATGCTAAGTAACGACATTCTTCGTAGCCTGCGCTACACCCTGAAAGCGAATAATAATGACATGGTGCGTATTCTTGCGCTCGCCGACATGGAATCCACCTCCGCAGGTTTCGACACCTGGATGACGAAAGAAGATGAAGAGGGTTTTGTTCGCTGCCCTGATATCATCCTCTCCGGTTTTTTAAACGGCCTTATCTACCATAAGCGCGGTAAAGATGATTCTGCACCTGAACTGGCACTTGAGCGCCGCGTTAATAACAACACGGTGTTGAAAAAACTGCGTATCGCCTTTTCACTGAAAACCGATGACATTCTGGCCATTATGACCCAGCAGAAGTTTCGCGTGTCGATGCCGGAGATCACCGCGATGATGCGCGCGCCGGACCACAAAAACTATCGTGAGTGTGGGGATCAGTTCCTGCGTTATTTCCTGCGTGGTTTGGTGATTCGCGAACACGCAAAGAAAGCGTAGCGCGTATTTATCTGTACTGAACCGCGATATAAAAAACGCTGCCGAAGCAGCGTTTTTTTATGCGGATTATTTTACCTGCTGACCAGGTTTTGCACCTTCGTCAGGACTTAACAGGAAGATATCTTTCCCGCCAGGGCCTGCGGCCATTACCATCCCTTCCGAAATACCGAAGCGCATTTTACGCGGCGCCAGGTTGGCAACCATCACGGTCAGACGACCAATCAGCACCTGTGGTTCCGGATAAGCAGAACGAATACCAGAGAAGACATTACGTTTTTCACCGCCCAGGTCCAGCGACAGGCGCAGCAGCTTGTCGGAACCTTCAACGAACTCAGCGTTTTCAATCAGCGCTACGCGCAGGTCAACTTTGGCAAAATCGTCAAAGGTGATGGTTTCCTGAATCGGGTCATCCGCCAGCGGACCGGTAACCGGTGCAACTGCGGCTTTCACCTCTTCTTTGGACGCCTCAACCAGCGCTTCAACTTGTTTCATGTCGATGCGGTTGTAGAGCGCCTTAAAGGTGTTGACCTTGTGGCCGAGCAGAGGCTGCTGAATGGCATCCCAGCTCAGTTCTGTGTTCAGGAACGCTTCGACACGCTCGCTCAGCGTTGGCAGAACCGGTTTCAGGTACGTCATCAGTACACGGAACAGGTTGATCCCCATAGAGCAAATCGCCTGCAGGTCGGCGTCACGGCCTTCCTGTTTCGCGACAACCCACGGAGCCTGTTCGTCGACGTAGCGGTTTGCTACGTCTGCCAGCGCCATGATTTCACGAATGGCTTTACCAAATTCACGGCTGTCCCATGCTTCACCAATAACTGCTGCGGCGTCGGTAAAGGTTTTGTACAGCGCCGGATCGGCCAGTTCTGCCGCCAGTACGCCATCAAAACGCTTACTGATAAAACCTGCGTTACGAGAAGCCAGGTTCACCACTTTATTGACGATATCGGCATTAACACGCTGAACAAAGTCTTCCAGGTTCAGGTCGATGTCATCAATACGCGAAGAGAGCTTCGCTGTGTAGTAGTAGCGCAGGCTGTCGGCATCAAAATGCTTCAGCCAGGTGCTGGCTTTAATGAACGTACCACGAGACTTGGACATCTTCGCACCGTTTACCGTGACATAACCGTGTACGAACAGGTTGGTCGGCTTACGGAAGTTGCTGCCTTCCAGCATGGCAGGCCAGAACAGGCTGTGGAAATAGACGATATCTTTACCGATGAAATGATACAGCTCGGCGTCGGAATCTTTCTTCCAGTATTCGTCAAAGCTGGTGGTATCGCCGCGCTTGTCGCACAGGTTCTTGAAGGAGCCCATGTAGCCAATCGGCGCGTCCAGCCAGACGTAGAAATATTTGCCTGGAGCGTTCGGTATTTCAAAACCAAAGTACGGCGAGTCGCGGGAGATATCCCACTGCTGCAGGCCGGATTCAAACCATTCCTGCATTTTATTTGCCACTTGTTCCTGCAGCGCGCCGCTGCGCGTCCATGCCTGCAGCATTTCGCTGAACGACGGCAGGTCGAAGAAGAAGTGTTCGGAGTCACGCATTACCGGCGTCGCGCCGGAAACGACGGATTTCGGTTCGATAAGTTCGGTTGGGCTGTAGGTCGCGCCACATACTTCACAGTTATCGCCGTACTGATCCGCAGCCTTACATTTCGGGCAGGTGCCTTTTACAAAACGGTCCGGCAGGAACATACCTTTTTCCGGATCGTAAAGCTGGGAGATGGTACGGTTCTTAATAAAACCGTTTTCCTTCAGGCGTGTGTAAATCAGCTCGGACAACTCGCGGTTCTCTTCGCTATGCGTTGAGTGGTAGTTGTCGTAGCTGATGTCAAAACCTGCAAAATCAGTCTGATGCTCCTGACTCATTTCACCGATCATCTGCTCAGGTGTGATACCAAGTTGCTGTGCTTTCAGCATGATTGGCGTACCGTGTGCGTCGTCCGCGCAGATGAAGTTAACCTGGTGGCCGCGCATTCGCTGGTAACGGACCCAGACATCAGCCTGGATGTGCTCCAGCATATGGCCGAGGTGGATAGAGCCGTTGGCGTACGGCAGCGCGCACGTTACCAGAATTTTCTTCGCGACTTGAGTCATAGTGGGCAATTACTTCTTTTGTAGTGAAAAGGGCTTTGATAGTACCAAAATGGTAATTACTGCGCCAAGCGATAAGGACATTTATCCACAAATGAATAATTGCGACGGTTGGAGTAAACTACCCGATGACAATCGTATTTTCAGAACAACAAAAAGGAGTCGGGATGAACCCACAATCCCAGGCCAAATCACCAGAAACCCTGCGCGCCATGGTCGCCGGGACGCTGGCGAATTTTCAGCATTCAACCCTGAAGCATAATCTGACGACGCTTAAAGCGTTGCATCATGTCGCCTGGATGGATGACACGTTGCACGTAGAGCTGGTCATGCCATTCGTCTGGCACAGTGCGTTTGAGGTATTAAAAGAGCAGTGCAGTGCCGATTTACTGCGTATCACTGGTGCGAAAGCGGTTGACTGGAAGCTGTCGCATAACATTGCGACGCTGAAGCGCGTGAAAAACCAGCCGGGTATTAATGGTGTGAAGAACATCATCGCCGTTAGTTCAGGTAAAGGTGGGGTAGGTAAATCATCTACTGCCGTTAACCTTGCACTGGCGCTCGCGGCAGAAGGGGCGAAAGTCGGTATTCTTGATGCCGATATTTATGGTCCCTCTATTCCGACCATGCTCGGTGCAGAAAATCAGCGTCCGACCTCGCCAGATGGCACTCATATGGCGCCGATTATGTCTCATGGCCTGGCAACCAACTCCATTGGTTATCTGGTAACGGACGACAACGCGATGGTGTGGCGAGGCCCAATGGCCAGCAAGGCGCTGCTGCAGATGCTGCAGGAGACCTTATGGCCGGATCTTGATTATCTGGTACTGGATATGCCGCCGGGTACTGGTGACATTCAGTTGACGCTGGCGCAGAACATTCCGGTGACAGGGGCAGTTGTTGTGACTACGCCGCAGGATATCGCGCTAATCGATGCTAAAAAAGGCATCGTCATGTTTGAAAAAGTGGAAGTGCCGGTATTAGGCATTGTTGAGAACATGAGTATGCATATCTGCAGTAACTGTGGCCACCACGAGCCGATTTTTGGCACTGGTGGTGCGCAGAAACTGGCAGAACAGTACCATACCCAACTACTGGGACAAATGCCGCTGCATATTACCCTGCGCGAAGATCTCGATCGTGGCACGCCGACGGTTATCAGCCGCCCTGACAGCGAATTCACGGCGATTTACCGCGACCTGGCGGGACGTGTGGCAGCACAGCTTTACTGGCAGGGAGAAGTGATCCCGAGTGAGATTGCTTTCCGCGCCGTGTAATTTACGCTGCACATATTCACCGCATTAATGAATTATTGATGCGGTGAATATTTTAAATAAATAGTCGCGATTTATTGTTTACCCTGAGTTAATAAACCTCAATTTTATCCAAAAATAAATCTGTAACCCATCATTTAAATTGATCAAATCTATTCCCTTAATCTACAATTTCTATTGGTCGGGGCGGATACTTTCGCTCACAGGACACTGAACAAACTGTGTTTATGCCGTTTTACGTTAACTACAGGAATAACGTTAAAAATGAAAAACCGTTTGCTGATGGGGATAATAGTTCTGGGTTATGGAATAGGCTCACCTGCCTTTGCTTCTGATACTGCGACATTAACCATTAGCGGAACGGTCACCGCTCCCACCTGCAGTACCGATGTTGTGGAAAATCAACTCCAACAGCGATGTGGTAATACCACCCACCTTTCCAGTACATCCGATGTGGTTTCAGCGCCAGCCAGAGGCGTGATGACCGAAGTCGTTGCCGTCCAGGGGGATGCAACGCGACAGATTGTGCTAAATCGTTATGACTAATATCTATTTTATTCAGCACATATTATTTCAATGAATGATGTGTGTATTCTTTATTTGCTTAATGGATAATCACGAACAGTTAATTGCATCGATTTATTAATTCTTAATATATTGTTAAATGAAATTTATTTGTTGCAATTATATTGCTGGATTTCATTTGTTTTAAATCAATAAAACAATGCGTTTACATTGCGTTAACGATCTTCCTATGAGAATTTAATTCCCGGAGTTAACAGCTCTTACAAATAGAAATTAATTCATTAAGGAAGATACTATGAAACGTTCAGTTATTTCTGCTGCTGTGCTGACTGCTGTATTTATGAGCGCTGGGGCTTTTGCTGTTGATTCTGACCAGGGCGAGTTGATTATTACCGGTAAGGTAACAGGAACGACATGTAAATTTGTGGGAGATACTACTGCGACAATCGGCATGAACCAGATTGGTGCTGACCGGTTGAATGCTCTGACTCTGGGGGGAGTTTATGATGGATATTCTAATCAGACAACAACACCTCTGACAGTTGAATGTACGGGTACTGAAGCGCCAAGAATTACTTTCTCCAGTTCTCAATTCGACAGCGCAAATAAGTACATTACACGGAATACGGCATCGAGTAATGGTGCTGGTTTTGCAGTTTACTATGGTAATGATTTTACTCAACAGGTTAACCCTGGCACGGGTATTAATTTAACCAAGACAAGTGATAACAAATATATTCTGAACTTTAAAGCTCGTTATGCGAAAGCTGGCAATGCTGTTACTGCTGGTGATGTTGCTTCTTCACTGACAATGACCGTTGTTACTGATTAATTGATTAATATCCTTTTTGTCGGCGGCTATGGCCGCCGGTTATTTCTGTAGCAAGGATAATTATAATGAAAAAAATATTAGTCTTATTGTTGCTTGGCACAGTATTGCCAGCGTGGGGGGGCATCTATATTTACGGCACCCGTGTTATTTATCCGGCGCAAAAAAAAGAGATTATTGTACAGTTAATGAATGAAGGTAATCGCAGCGCACTTGTCCAGTCGTGGATTGACGATGGTGATACCAGTCTGCCACCAGAGAAAATTCAGGTGCCGTTTGTGATGACTCCGCCGGTAGTTCGTGTCAGTGGCGGTTCCGGTCAGCAACTGAAAATTAAACAACTGGCAAATACTCTACCGAAAGATCGAGAAAGCTTATTTTTCCTTAATGTATTAGATATTCCTCCTAATTCATCAGACTCCGAAAGTAAGAATATAATTAAATTTGCTATGCAAAATCGTATTAAATTTATTTACCGTCCACAAAGTGTTGCTGGTGTAACTAAAGATAGTTTTGCCCATCTGAAGATCAGGTATGTCGGTGTTGGTTTAAATATAAAAAATGATTCGGCTAACTGGATAACTATTCCTGAGTTAATGGGAAATAAAAAAATCAATACAGAAACGTTGATGCTGGCGCCATGGTCGGATAAAACGCTGAATACCACCACTATTGTTAATTATTACAAAGTTACTCTTATTGATGATCACGGCAATTACTTGAGTGAAAATATAAAAGTCGATAAATAGCTCAAGGACTGGCTATGTCAAAGATAAATTCTATTACACTGGCCATTTTGTCAGTGCTAACGAATCCAGCCGTATGGGCTGAAGAGGAATCGTTTGATACTCATTTTATGATCGGCGGTTTAAATGGTGAGAAAATTTCTCACTATCAGATTGATGGCGATAAGCCGATGCCCGGCATGTATGAAATGGATGTCTATCTAAATAAGCAGTGGCGCGGGCATTACGATATCAATATTAAAGCTGACCCGGAGATGACATGCTTATCATGGGTGCAGTTGCAGCAAATTGGTATCCGTACTGAAGGTATTAAAGCTGATAAAAATGAAGATTGCGTACCGCTACGTGCGGCAGTACAGGGTGGTAGCATTGGGTATGATATCGGGCAATTTGTACTGAATTTGAACGTGCCTCAGGCATATGTGAATGAATATGAGTCGGGTTATATGCCTCCCGAAACCTGGGAACGAGGGATTAACGCATTTTACACTTCTTATTATGCCAGCCAGTATTACAGTAATTATAAACATGGTGGCGATGATAAAAGCAGTTATGTGAGTCTGAACAGCGGATTGAACGTACTGGACTGGCAGCTGCATTCGAATGCTAACTATACGAAAGGCAACGAGGGCAGAGGTGAGTGGAAAAGTAATACCTTATATGTGGAACGTGGTATTCCGTCGATCCTTAGCACGTTGCGCGCTGGAGACATGTATACCAGTTCGGATATTTTTGACGCTGTACGGTTTCGCGGCGTACGTATCTGGCGTGATATGCAAATGTTGCCAAACTCGAAACAGCGCTTTACACCGGTGGTACGTGGCATAGCGCAGAGCAACGCGCTGGTGTCTATTGAACAAAACGGTTTTGTTATTTATCAGAAAGAGGTCTCTCCGGGGCCTTTCGCTATTGATGATTTGCAGCTTGCCGGTGGTGGAGCGGATCTGGATGTTAGTGTGAAAGAGGCCGATGGTTCGATAAGACATTATCTGGTGCCTTATTCATCGGTACCCAATATGTTGCAGGCTGGGGTAGCGAAATATGATTTCGCTGCCGGACGTAGCAATATTGAAGGTGCGAGCAATCAGTCTGATTTTATCCAGGGTAGTTATCAGTATGGATTGAATAATCTGCTAACTGCATATGGTGGTTCAATGTTGTCGGAGAACTACTATTCATTTGTGCTCGGTACTGGATGGAACACGCCGATTGGTGCGATCTCGGTAGATGGAACTCGCTCACACAGTGAACAGGATAACGGCGTTTTTGACGGGCAGAGTTATCAGGTCGCGTGGAACAAATATGTCGCGCAGACCGGAACTCAGTTTGCGCTGGCGGCCTATCGCTACTCTTCGCGGGATTACCGTACTTTCAACGATCATGTGTGGGCGAATAACAAAAATAGTTATGATCGAGACGAAAATGATGCGTATGACATTGCAGACTACTACCAATATGACTTTGGTCGTAAGAATAGCTTTTCCCTCAACATCAACCAGGCATTACCTGATAGCTGGGGATTTCTGGCCGTTAGCGGCCTGTGGCGCGATTACTGGGGCCGTAGCGGAACCGGTAAAGATTATCAGTTGAGCTACTCGAACACTTGGCAACGTATCAGTTATACCTTATCTGCCAGCCAGACGTATGATGAAGAAAACCGTCAGGATAAACGTTTTAACCTGTATATCTCTATTCCATTCTCCTGGGGCGATGGGATTGCCACTCGGCGGCGCGATCTGTTTGTTTCCAATTCAACGACGTTCGATGATGACGGCTATCAGTCGAATAACACCAGTTTAAGTGGGGTGGCGGGTAACCGTGATCAATTCAGCTACGGTGCTAATTTCAGTCATCAGCAGCAGGGAAGTGAGACCGCGGCGAGCGGCAGTTTAGTATGGCGCATGCCAGTGGCGACGCTCGGCGGCAGTTACAGTCAATCGAATCAATATCAACAGGTCAGCGGCAATATTCAGGGAGGGATTGTGGCGTGGTCTGACGGTGTCGCCCTAACTCCCCGACTTTCAGATACTTTCGCCATTATAAAAGCCCCAGGCCTGCAGGGTGCGGCGGTGCAGGGACAGCGTTATTTAACGACGGACAGCAAAGGCTATGCTGTTTATGACAGTCTGACTCCATACCGCGAAAATATGCTGATGCTGGATCTTTCCGACAGCAACAGCGATGTGACATTACTGGGAAATCACAAAGGCACAGTGCCTTATCGTGGCGCGGTTGTGATGGCGGAGTTTGAAACTGACCGGCGTAAATCCTGGAACTTCCGTGCTCAACGGACGGACGGTTCTCCATTATCGTTTGGCTATGAAGTGGAGGATAATACCGGCAATAACGTTGGTTTGGTCGGCCAGGGCAGTCGATTATTTATTCGCACCGACGACATTCCTGCTTCTGTACGTGTTGCGGTTAATAAACAACAGGGACAATTCTGCACAATTATCTTTGAGAAGATGATTGATGAGAGCAAAGTCTATATTTGCCAGTAAGGATGATAAATATGAAAGAGTATATATGTCTAATATTTTTGCTGTTGTCATCCTTTGGGTTACAGGCGAAATGTACTTTTGATAATTCAAACGCGGCAACGCCAGTTGTTAATCTGGATATGACTACAGGAGTTGCGGTAGTGAAACTAAATATCAACGCTACTGGTAATATAAAATGCAATGCCAATAGTGATAATTTATATTACGCCACACCATTGCAGGACTATATTGTTGCTTTTCAGGGTAGTAGTGGTAATAGAGTTTTAATTAAGATTAACTTAATCGGAGATGGTTTTCCTGTAAGCATAGGAAATAGAACGGTTAGTGCCGGAGAAATACTGAATGATAAAGTTTTTACAGTGACGGCGTCTTATGTAAATTCAGGAGCTGCAAAGCAGACGGTATCTGGCAATGCATTTAATCTGAGTGATCCCGCAGTGAGCATTACCTCAGAAAACACCTGTACATCCAACTGGTTAAGTTATCTCTATTGTTGGATTACAGGACGATTGTCAAACTCTTCAGCCTTTACTCAGAATATTAATTTTACTGTGACACACAAACCTACAACCTGCCGGTTTTCAGAATCTACATACAAAATCCAAATGCCAGAGACCACATTAAATGACATAGTAGGCACAACTAATACCAAATCAGGTACTGCAAATCTGGTATTGAACTGCGATAGTGTGTACAACGTTACTACTAATCCGGTAAGTTTTATCGTTTCACGTGGTGACTGGAACGAGAGTGGTACAATATTGAAAAATACCTTCATTAATGGTGCGAAAGGCGTTGGCTTCCAGATATATAATGGCACTGCGACTACGCCATTAAGACGCGGAGATATATTAATGAACAGGATTGCTAAAATGGCAGCAATCAGTAATCAGTACACGTTTCCGATTATCGCAAAATACGTGCGAGTCGCAGAGGAACCATTGCAACCAGGTGAAATGCAGAGCAAAGTGATATTTGCTGTATCCTATGATTAATTAATATTATTATGACAGTCTGGTGAACTCACGTACTTTCATTCCGAAAGTACGTGTATGCATTTTATCACCGGTGATAAAAAATCTCGCCGTCATAGGCTTTAATGATCTTCCCGTCGGCATCATTAATCAGTACATATGCGCCACCCATATAGGTCCAGTGTGTGCCTGCGGCTGGTGCTGGCAGGTTGCGCTGATTCCACTGCTTAATGGCGTACTCATCAGTACGGTACAGCTGAGGGACTGTGTCTCCTGGCTTGAAATGGGTAAAGTCGGCAATAAAACCACTTAGCTCATACTTATCAATCCCCTTGGGGGCAGCTGTTGCGGCTGGCGCGGCCCAAACAACGCTGGTCGTGAGTAATAATGCACCCAACAACATTTTGTTCTTCATACCCATCCTCTCTACTTATTCGGGTCGTCAAAATCAGTCGTGTATCATTCTCATCGTACAGGGCGTCTGACAAGCACTATTTTGTTATGACTCCCAGAATTTCGTAAAAAGTGTAAATAAAAACGTAGAGATACGCCACTCATGATGTAGGTCGGTAAGGCGTTGAATCGGGCTAATCAGGATGAGGGAGAATTCTCCGTAACATTGAGTCCAGCAAACCGCGACCAGTCATAATTTCGGATAACGGAAACCAGTGCCTCAACACCTGGACTCATTCTTTTATTCCGGGGACAAACCAAGGCGTAACGGGCCTGAGGAAGAATTTCCCTGACAGGTAGCTCACGCAACTGAAATCCTTCGAAAGGGGATGACATTGCTCGCGCCAGTACCGTGATATACCCAGCATGCATCACCAGATTAAAAATAGTGATCACTGAGTCAGTATGTATTACCCGGTCAGTGTTGACGACGTTATGCTCTAACAACTCGGACAACGCCTGGTAGTATCCCATATCTGTCTGGGGCAATACCCAGCGAGCTTGTCGCAGAGCGTTCAATGTTTCACATGCTGCAAGGGGGTGATCTTGCCGGGAAATGAATGCAAACTCTGCACTAAAGAGTGGCCAGACATACAAATTCTGAACTGGCATATCTGGTGTCACTGTTCCAATAGCGAAATCAAGTCTGCCTTCCCGCAAATCCGGTAGCAGGGATGAGAGTTGGGCTTCCTTCATTGATATCTGAGCAATCGGATAGCGCCGGGTAAACTGCGTAATAATATCCGGCATTGCGGTAAAACCGATCAGAGATGAAAATCCAAAAGCGAGTTCCATAACCGGTTCATCGAGGATCCTGCGCATATCATTGACGGCCAGCGATAAATCTTTAAGAACCGTTCTGGCATGCGGAAGTAATATTTTGCCAGCATCACTTAATTCAATGCCGGTGTTATTTCGGATTATTAGCTCTGTACCAAAATAGTCTTCAATATCATGAATGGTTTTAGTGACCGAGGGCTGTGTGAGTCCCAGCGATCTTGCTGCAGCCCGGATACTCCCACAGCGAACGACTTCCTGAAACACGATAAAATATTGTGTCTTTGGCAGGGCATGCATAAATAAGATCTCATACAAAGTAATTATACTTATATTCCCATAAAACAAATGCGCAGACTAAGCAAAAATGGCTTTTTTTATTTTGTGATACAGATAACGATTTGCTTTATAGCATTGATTTTACACGTAAAATAATATCTATTTTTTCTTCGTTTTTGACTTAAATCAAAATAACGGAAACAGTGATAACTTTTTTTTATCACTATAGTTTTTCACAGTCTTATGCTCTGGATTATTTGACTTCATGATAAACCCGTACCCCTTAGTTCTCTATCATGGAGTCTGATCATGAGTTCATATGATAAAAGTGAAAATGAACGTTCATTGGTTAAAATAATAATGGCAGTGTTAATTATCGTGGTTGTATCTGAATGGATTGGAGTGACTTCAATACACATCGGTAAAACAACTATTAATTTTTTACCGATGCTCTACGCCGTTATCCTTGGCGTTATAATAACCCCTGATTTGTTGGGCAACTATATAAAACCACTCGGGAAATTTATTTCTCGTAAAGAAATAAGCATCACCGGCAATGTGGTGATGCTGGCATTGCTTCCCCTGGGCGTTAAATATGGCACTCTGGTGGGACCAAACATTAGGGCGGTGATTAATGCGGGGCCTGCTCTTATCCTCCAGGAAATTGGCAACCTTGGTTCAGTGTTAATCGCCATGCCAGTTGCCCTGATGCTAGGGATGCGCCGGGAATCTATTGGTGCTTGCTCAAGTATTTCTCGTGAACCTTCACTGGGCGTTATTGGCGAAAAATATGGTATCGAGAGTCCGGAAGGCACTGGTGTTCTTGGTACTTACCTCGTCGGCTCGGTTATCGGAACAGTCTATTTCGGGATCATTAGTCCATTAGGGCTGCAAATTGGACTGAACCCCTTATCTCTGGCTGTCGCTTGTGGACTGGGCTCCGGAAGTATGATGGCCGCAGCTTCCGCCTCACTTGCCGCCGCCGTACCTGCAATGTCCTCGCAAATTCTGGCATTCGCTGCAACAAGTAACATGCTGGCCGCATTCACGGGTATGTATGCACTGATCTTTCTCGCTCTTCCCCTGAGTAACCTGATGTATCGCGTGTTACCTCATAAAAATACCCAGATCCCAGCGGAGAAATAACCATGACACTTAAAGAACACCTTGCGAGTACCCGCATCATTATTCCGTGCATTGCCCTGGTTCTGGTCGCTCAGTGGGTTGGAAAAGGGATGTCCCCACTGGCTGCAATCCCCGGTGCGTTGATGATGTTGGCCATTATTCTGGTATCACTGCAAATCAAAGCCTGGCTGCCGAGACTGCCGCTTCCTGCATTTGCATGGGCCACACTGATTGCACTCTTACTCAGCATTCCATACTCACCAGTGAGTGAAATATTCATGCGTTACACCAACAGGATTGATTTTCTGGCCACGACTACACCCTTGTTGGCGTTCGCAGGACTGTCTGTTGGAAACAGTCTCGACAAACTGAAATCTCTCAGCTGGCGCATTGTCATCATTTCATTACTGGTCTTTACCACCGCCTTCTTCGGCGCTGCTTTTGTGGCCCAGTTCATCCTGAACATCCAGGGCATTATCTGATTAACAAGCGAGTAAATTATGGAATATCAAACCTACCTTGATTACGGCATCAGCATGCGTCGACATTTTCATCAGTACCCGGAACTGGGCCGAGAGGAATGTGAAACCCGGAGTTTTTGTATTCATCAGCTCAAAGATATGGGGTATACAGTTACTGATTGTTTTCATACGGGTTTTTATGCCGACCTATATGTCGATACGGCTTTTCCAGTGATTGCATTCCGCGCTGATATGGATGCTTTACCGGCAACAGAAAAACCCGGTGAGGTGGTTATCTCTCAGTATCCTGGGGCTGCGCATCTGTGCGGACATGATCTGCATATGGCTATCGCACTGACTGCCGCGAAGATCATGAGCGATCAGCGGATGAACCTTAAGGCTAACATACGCTTTTTGTTCCAACCTTCGGAAGAAATGTTCCGTGGAGGGGCAAAAGGAATGATCGAGAAAGGTTGCCTGGACGGAGTTGATCAGGTTTACGGTTTGCATAATGACCCGCAGATAGATTGCGGTCAGATAGCCATTAGTCCGGGCATCATGTCCTCTAACGGCGATCAGTTCAGGTTGATGATTGAAGGCAAGAGTGCTCATGCTTCTGCCCCCCATCTGGGATTGGATGCGTTGTCGGAAGCCGTCCGTCTGCTGAATGAGTTCAGAGCAATTATTACTGATCACGTTGATCCCAACAAAGCCGCACTGATTTCCACATGTATGCTTAAAGCTGGTGAAGCGCCCAATATTTTAGCCCGAACGGCAGAGTTGCAGGGTTCTATTCGTTCATTTGATAAAGATGTCCAAAAAACAATGATTCGGCATTTTATGGAAGAAATTCAGGAGACTCGTCGGAGAGGGTATACCGCAGAACTTGAAATGAAGGGTTACCCGGCTATCAGTAATCATCCAGCAGAGGCCCAGAAATTGATAGATATTGCCCGTCAGTTCCTTGGGAGTGAAAATGTCCTGACCGGGCATCCGCCAATGGTGGGATCTGAGGATTTCTCGTTTTTCCTGGAAGAAAAGCCAGGTGCCTTTTTCTTTCTTGGCAGTGGCGATCACAGCAAAGGAATTAGCAACCCGCTGCATTCTAATCCCTTTATTGTTAATGAGAATTGCATTCTTACTGGTGCCACACTGTTTGCCTTGCTTGCTGGTTTGTGACGCTCCCGGCAACCCACTAATATACTTAAGAGGCTACAATTGTGGCCTCATTTCTCAGTGAAAGTAACGCCGATTTTATTCTCAGAGAAAGCATAACCAGGGGTTTATGTTAATTCAGAATAAGAAACAGTACCGTCACGACTAAAAAAGTGAACCCGGCGATAATGGGAAGATGCAACATACTGGAAGGGGATAGTGTGTTTTCCTGCTGCGTTGCTGGTGGATAAGGGTAATACTCGCCTTTGGGCATTTCACCGTTATGAGCGTTCTCTTCTTTGCGCGTTTTTTTGGCACTATTGCGAGATTCGTACATTTTTGTCTCTTCCTGTTGCATCTTATCCAATATATCGAGCCACTCTTTAGGGCGCTGAGATGGCGTACTTTCACGTCGTTCTTTGACCAGCACCGTTTGTTCTTTTATCTCTGGAAATTCCGCCGTTCCTGCTTTTTCAGGATTGGCTGAAGGGGATGCCTCCTGATTGGAATGAACCTTTATTCTGGAAAATAGTGCCGGAAATTGAATGGGTTGCTGGTTTTCCTCATTCGGGGGGAGCTTCTGAGTACTTTCTGTTGTCACCGACAAACTGTCAGTGGCTATACGAGTCATCGGTGCTTGTGTGGTGACGAGTTCGGGCGAGCGGCGAGAAGCGGCAAGAGTTTCATCTGGTAACCTCAACGTACCGATTTTACCCGTTAACACAATGGGGGACGCAGTTTGTTCCCGCTTGCCCCCCTCTATGCCAGGTTTTTCAGTGCCAGCGGGTTGGCTGCGGTCTGGCGTTGCGGGTTGTGGCGATATTTTATCTGAAGGAGCTGGGGACCGGTTTGGTAATGTTGGAGCTGTTGGCGGCGGTGCTAATTGCAAACGAGTGGATTTTATCAGCGATGGAGATGCTGAATAATGCTGTTCAGGTTCAGGTTCAGGTTCAGGTTCAGGCTGAATATCCTCATCCAGAAGATATTTTGTCGCTGCCAGCAATACCTCTCTTTTTATCGTTTCCGGTTGAGGCGGTTGTAGCGAAGATTCCGCTATCTCAACAACTGATGTGACGATGGCACTGTCAGTTTGTACGGTTTTATTGCCATTTGCATTTTCTGATAAAAAGGCCGAGCGCAGTGAGCCAACAAATAAACGCTGAGCAATGGCTCTGGCTGGACGAAGTGGTGTCATCATGATTTAAATTTCCAATTTATCTCTGGAAGTAAAACGACAGAACCAGTGGGAAACTTAAAAGCGAGTTGTTTTTAATCTCAAACGAATGAATGGAGATGTGAGACGTTGCGAATGTTATTTTTGACGTTCAGGGCGATAAATTTAGGTATTTCGCTTCTTTACTAAGTATCAAAGTGAGTTCGGTAGAACAGAACTGAGAGCCACTGAGCATTTTTCTAAGCCTGACGATGTACTATCAGACTAAGACGCATCATAAAATGTAAGGAAACTGCCAAAATGTCAAAAACGCTCACCGCTGAAAAATTCGACAGTGCCAAAACTTTTACCGGGCTGGATTTCATCGCGCGTAGCCTGGTTATGATGGAATCAAACGGGACTCAATTGAGTCCCGAGGAAGTCGCCGGGAATATGACCGATGAACAAAAAGAAATTTTTCTGGCACGTCTCGATTTTCACAGAAACAGGAATGCTAACAATAAGTGATTATTAGGTGTTGATGTTTCTGCTGTTGGCTTGTATCAGATATAAAGATGGGATACCTGGCAAGGACTTGCATCAGCAAACGACTTCCTCTGCGCTGCCAGTGTGACAAAAGTATATCTGATGATGACTCGGGGTACCCTTTTGTGAAAGCTGAGAAATGCCCTTTAAGCTGCTCTGGATAATGCTCTATTAGTAATCATGTAGAGGGTGCGGGCTACTAACCTGGCAATATTACTCCGGCAAGCAAGGATTTTTCGTGTTGAAGCGAAGAAAAAACGGACTTTCAGCGAGTCGATTCGTATCGCAATATCGGATTGTTCAAAAGAAGGATTAGCCAGTCGATAGCCAGGCAATTCTATCGACTGCAAATTATCTCGTTTTGTTACTATCTTTATTTCCCGGATCTCCATCTCTCTTTCTTCGGATTTGACATAGAAAAAACTCTCCTGTACGTATATTTTTTACTTCTTAAAATAAATTCGTCGCAAAATTAGATACAATTTTATTTCATCTTTGTGGTGATTTTGAGATTCTCTATGGTTAACCTACGGAGATCTGGGATGATTTCATTTCGATGAGCATAGCGAGATGGGTAATGGCTCAACACGACTGCCGGATGTATGAATCATTGAACGGAGCAGCAGTTTGTTTATCATTATGCCGGATGAAGGAATTCCGGTATTGAAATACTATGGTTTACTACCTGCCCAAAACAGAGAAGTTTACCCGGGGTAGCTAATCGCTTGGTACGCATATCCAGTTGTAGTTAAGTGCGCCACTATGACCACCGATGATGAAAAAGGTTTATCTTCAAACTCAGACTTCTTTTAATTGTAACATCAATGAACGGACGATATTTTATGGTGAGATCCAGGGAAAGCATTCAGCGATTAATTGATAACCTGTCCAGACGTGAACATATCTTTACTAAACGAAAAAATCAGATTGTCACAATGGATGGATTCACTGAGAAAAATATTCTCATCTTCCATCAGGGCATTATATCAGGTAGCAGACCGAGCGATGACCGTCTGCTGGTCAATTTTATTGCGCCCCGGATTTTCGGTATCAATTATTTTGTTGATACTGAGTTGATGTACTTCAGAGCCTGTACTGATATCAGCTACGAATTTATACCTTTGGCGGAAGCGGAACAGGTTATTGATGAGAAAAAACTGTGGAAAGACGTCTCTGTCAATCAGATGCTGATTACTTCTCATATGCTCAGATACGTACATAACATGGCCGGGGTATCTAGTTATACCCTGGTGATTAGCTGTCTTTATCAGTTGCAGGCAGAGCCAGATATCATCCGTTTACATCGCACTGCTGCTGATTATATCGTTGATAAAAGTGGTCTGTCCCGAAGTACAGTCATGAAAATGCTGGCTCAGTTCAGGGATGATGGCAAAATTACACTTAACAAAGGTCTGCTGATGGATTTGAGACATCTGGACCATGATGAATCATAGCTGAATGCTAGAACCAGCTGCCCTGAGCGTTTGTACCTTTGAACAGACTTACCTGTACGTCTGGCAGTTAATTAAAAATGTAATTTTGAATCCATTTTTACACTCAATAATAGTATTAAATTTGCTAATTTTTTAAGTGGAATGTATCGATAAAATTTAATATTGTTTTACTGTTAGGTTTTATTCTGTTGAATACATACGATGCGCAATTGAAAATTACATCATTTAAATTTGATGGGCGCTTGGTTGTTTTTTGAAACGTCCTGTTCTTTTTGATAGGAGCTTGAATGTTATGTTTTTTCATGCTTTGTCATCGATGCCTGATTGCTGGGTTGTTTTATTTATTGACTGCGATGATTTTTTAAATATATATCCGCTAACAAAATACCATGTATAAATAATATTATTCCACAGGTGAGAGTCCATGCAAAAAAAGTCGAGACAAATTTTTGAAATTAAACACGCAACTTCGACAGTTAGCCGTCTGTCTCCAGTATGTTTAGTCGTGCTGGGAGTTTTAAGTACACCTTCAGTTTACGCGCTGGATGTTGATAAAGATACACCAATAACAAATCAAACAATTACAGATGGTGTACATTTTACTGCCCCTGATATCACTGTTGATATTGATGGCGGAAGTACAATTACCGGCGGAAGTAATCCTGTTACTTTTAACATTGCAGATGGCGAGAGCGCTACTCTTAATGTAAGCGGTGAAGACACGAGCATAAATGGGTCTTCTAATGGTATTTGGGGTAATAATGCTCAAGCTCAAATTACTGTTTCTGATGGGGCCAGTATCACCGGCGGATATAACGGTATTAGCCTTGGTACAGGTTCTTCGCTGTCTGTAAGCGGTGCGAGTACTATTGTCACAGGCACTACCCGTGATGGTGTGGCTATTGATGGTGGAAACGATATTACTGTCGATGTGAACAGTGGTGCCACTGTTACTGGTGCTGTTGGGGTGAGAACCGACGCCGATAATACAACCATTAATGTTTCTGGTCAGGGAACCTCCGTCATTGGTACCAGTGGTTCCGGTATTATTGCTGATGCTCAAAGCAGCAACACCACCATTAATGTTGATGACGGGGCCACTGTGACGGGTACCACCGGTATCACTTTCAATGCCAGTGATTCAGGCAGCTCCATCAATATTGATAGTGGTACTGTTACAGGTACAAATGGCAACGGTATTAATATCGGGACTACCGGAAACTGGACTGGCGAGATCAATATATCCAGTAGCTCCACTGTGTCTGGTACGGATAATGGCGTGAGAACCGACGCATCGGGTTCGACAATTAATGTTTCAGGTCAGGGTACCTCTGTAAGTGGTATCAATAGTGGCATTATTGCCGATGCTGAAAGCAGTAACACCACCATTAATATCAGCGATGGAGCAGAAGTATCAGGAAATACTGCGGGTGTGAAAATTAATGACGGGGACAGTGCCACAGTCAATATTGCTGGCGCTAGCGTTGCTGGGAAGGAGAAGGGGATCTATCTCTATAATGGTACGGATACAACAATAAACATCTCCGATGGTGCAACAGTAACAGGTGATGATGCGATTTATGTTTATGGATTTGGTGACAATATTTCTGTCACTGGAGGTTCAACCATAACGGGATCTTCCTCAGGAATTCGATTAGATTCTGTTGGCAATAATACAACATTACTTATTAGCGATAGTACAGTACAGGCAACGGCGGGTGACGGTATTTTCACTTATGCGGGTGATTTATCAGGTAATACGATTACCGTTACTGATGGTGCAATTGTCACCGGTTCTGATGATGGTATTGATACCCATCACAGTATGGCAGCAGATATCACCATCAGTGGTACGGGAACGCAGGTCAGCGGGGGAAATACAGGTGTCAGAACCGGCGATACTGACCTGGATGGCCCCGGCTCGAACGTGGTTCTGCGTGTTTCAGATGGTGCTCTGGTTCACGGTGATGACACGGGTATTGTAACCAGCGAAGCGGGGTCAGGGACTGTTGAGATTGATCTTTCCAGTGGTGCGGGCGTTTCGGGTGGCGTCACGGGAATCAATGCTTCAATGACGCCGAATACAACAATAAATATTGCAGGGGCAACGGTTACAGCGGGTGTGACCGGTATTCTTCTGACGGACAACAACCAGCTTAATATCAGCGCAGGGGCGCTTATCAACAGCGACAATGCCATTGTCCTGGCCGGAAATGCCGATGCCGCAACTGTTGATATCACGGATTCCACGATTAATGGCACCACCAGTTTGCTCGCTATCACTGGTCAGAATGCGACTAATAACGTGAGCTTTACAAATTCCATTGCCTACGGCGCCATTACCTCCGCTTCAGATGCCGCGCAAACCGTGAGTATGGATCATACCGCCTGGAGTGGCAGTGCATCGCAAAGCGGTACAGGCGCTTTAAATCTTAAGATTGGCAATGCTTCCGCGTGGGTCAATACTGCCGATACCAGTGTGTCATCTGTCACTCTCTCTGGAGGGAGCGCTCTCACCATGGACGGCGGCAACATCAACACCACCACGCTCAGCGATGGCTCATCGTCTTCCACCCCCCCTCTGGCAGCAACAGATTCGGCAGCCTCCACTATTTATTCCACCTGGAACGCAGCAGCTGGCTCGGCATATGTTCTAACGGCTGATACCGCGATTGGAACCTTCAATACCGGTGTGACCTCCAGTTCCAGTGGTGCCGCCGGTGACATGACCGGCGATACTATCATCCATGTTGATGACGCCTCCGGTGCGACCTTTAACGCCATGCAGAGCGATGTCGGTGTTTACCGTTATCAGACCGCGACAGTTGAGAATGCGGACGGTTCTACCAGTGTGATTCTGGACAACATTTCCCCTGGGCCTACAATTTCCACCGCAGCCCAGGCTGTGGTTGATACCCGTGCGGCGGCAGTCAGTCTATGGAATGATGAACAGGATGCGCTGAATCTGCGTATGGACAACGAGCGTCGAACCGGCAGCAGTGACGGCACGCTAAATGCCTGGGGCAGCTACTACGGCGGCTACCATCGTCAGCAGATGAATATGGCCAGCTCCAGTTATGACCAGACCAACAATGGGTTTATGGTCGGGGCGGATAAGCGAGTCGGTGCGTCCTCCGGAGAGTGGTTGTTTGGCGCGGCTGTTATGCGCGGATTCTCTGATGTGAACATGCATGACGAAGGTAGTGTTGGCTCGGATATCGACAGCTACGGTGCATCTATTTATGCATCATACCGGATGAATAATGGCCTGTTCCTGGATGCCAATCTAAAAGGGACGCATCTGAAGAATGACCTGAGCGTGGTCTCTGTTGATGGCGGTAAAACCAGCGGGGATTACTCGACCAACGGCTTCGGCGGTGCGTTTAAAGGAGGGTATCATCTGGCGCTCCGTTCGTTCTATATCGAGCCGTATACTCAGGTTTCTTATGCCCGTTACAACGGTGTTGACTACAGCCTGGAAAACGGCATGCGTGCGAAAGATGATGATTACACCTCCGTACGCCTTGAAGGTGGTGCAAATATTGGTACATCGGTTGCGTTACATAACGGCGCAGAAATCAGACCATACCTGCATCTTGCGGCTGCGGGTGAAACCGAGAATGACAACACCATGAACATCAACGGTGTGAACATTGATGACAGCACCGATGGTGCAGAAGGCATTGTCGGACTGGGAACAGATGTGAAGTTCACCAAAAACCTTAGCTCCTGGGCTGGCGCAAACTACGCGAAGGGTCAGGACAGCAATGAATCTCCGTGGCAACTGAATGCAGGTATCAGTTACACGTGGTAAATATGACGTAAATAAACAACATGCCTGATAAACCCGTACACGGCCTTACCTTTATCATCGCTGAAGGTAAGGTCGCACTGGGTGTGGATATGCAAAGGCAGAAAAGAGATAAGGTGTGAAGACTGGCGAGCAAGCAGTGGGAGCTTGCATCAGCAAACGACTTCCTCTACGCTGCCAGTGTTACAAAATTTCATGTGACAACGACTCGGGGTGCCCTTCCTTGTGAAGGCTGAGAAATACCCGTACCACCTGATCTGGATAATGCCAGCGTAGTCCTGGCGATTATCCGCATATAAATCAAAAGATTATTACTCCTTTTCGTCCCGTATTGTTCAGCCGTAACACATTGAGGCTCTCCAAATGGGACACAAAACCATACGTCACACAATTAAACGTAACGGGATCTATTACGTTCGTTTTCGCCTGCCTGGTAATAAATATTTTCGCAAGTCGCTGGAGACTGACAGCCATACCCAGGCGCAGATGCTCATGTATTTTGCTTCTCCTGTAATTCCTCTGGTTCAACGGGGAACCATCCAACCGGATCACTTCGGTAAGCGTCTTTCTGAATATGGCAATAGCCTGAAGCAGCGGAATGAACACTGGCTAGCGCACCAATTTCTGAATGATAAGCGGCGCAATATTCAGCCGATGCTTGCCCTAGAATACCGCGAGGTTGTCACTCCTTCGGGAGATGAGGAAGAACAAACTGAAGCACAACCAGAAGACGTGTTAACACTGGCTGGCGCATGGAACATGTACAAGCAGGAGAAGTCCAAGAACTGGACTAAGGCTATCTCACAAGCCAATGAGCGCTTTATGGAGGTTATGTTTATCGTCCTTGGTGTATCAACCAATGTAACTACGATCACCAAGCAAGACATTAAACAGGTGATGGAGGTCGTTGAAAACTTGCCTAAGCGTGTTGTTCAGCCTTATCGGTCAATGACGGTTCAGCAACTGATCGAGTGTGATGATGTGCCACCTGAAGATTTGGTTGGTGCTGAGTCTATCCACAAGCATTTGAAAATTTACAAATCGTTGTTCAAAACCTTCCTGACTGACAATAAAGATATTCTGGAGAAGTCTCCGACTGATGGAGTAGTCGCCGCACCCTCGAAAGCGAGATTTGGTGCATACAGTACAGCAGAAATGAGAAAGTTTGTGGGCTGGGCGCTCAAGCAGACTGACGGCTGGCAGAAGTGGGTTACTCTGTTGTTGGCGTATACGGGAGCCAGAAGAGGGGAGATCGCCAAGTTGGAGAAATCACAGGTCAAATTTGATGAAGATAGCCAGCGGTACTATCTTCTGATCGCGGAAGGAGGGCAGGGTAAAACTGAGAACGCTACAAGGCAGGTAGTGATCCATCCCAAACTGATCGAGTTGGGTTTTCTTGATTTCGTGAATCGGCAGTGGAAAGAGAAAATCTTCTCGCCTGTGTCTGGCAAGAACATGCCGAAGATCGGCAAAGTTTTAGCAGATGTTCGAGACCAGCTTGGTATTCCTTATCTTGATGATTATGGGCAGCGGCGATTGGTGCATAGCTTCCGGCATAGTATGATTTCAGCCTGTTTAGCTGGCTGGGTTAGTAACCTAGCGCACTTGCAACAGGTGGTTGGTCACGAAAAAAGTGGGACAGGTATCACAAAGAGATACATGCATAACTTCCCATTACATACTGTATGTTATGTAATTGATAAACTTAATTGGGTCTAATGAACTAATTCAAAAATATCTTGCTGCCTAGTGTGTTTACAAGACGGTTATTGAGACAATTAGGTGCACAGCAGCGGGAAAGACTAAATAGTTTACAATCTAAATTATTACATTTAAAGGAATATCATGGCTGATTATATCAATAGTAACATTCTTAGCCAATCATACGTTCATGTAGAGCCTGAGTGGCTTGCGACAGTAAAAGGGAAAGAGAAAAAAGAGGCTATTGAAAGGATAAAAAATATAATCAAAAAACATGCCGAAGAGAGGATGAAGTTCTTTCTTTATGATGATGTTGATATTGATGTTTCCTTTGAAGATGGCTCTATTAAAGCTCGTATTACAGCATATGGTAGTGTTTGTGTTTTATTAAATGCTCTTACTCCAGTCGGCAATTTTGTGACAAACTATTCCTCATATAGGGAAGGAATTAAAACAATAGTTTCTGATGTGGCAAGACTTAGTGATGTTGTCAACGCAGAAGTTTTGTTCCAAACTAAATCAAGGAGTAAAAAAGAAATTATTAGAGTTGAGGCTAGGAAGGGTATTGTTGGTTCGCTTGATAATATTAATAAAAAAATAAATGAAATTAGCTATAAAACAAAAACTCACAAAAAAAATTCAGTCATGTCAATATATAATTCAATCTTGGAATTACATAAAAGCATTCTTGAATTGATGGATAATGTAAATGATGCTGATGATAAAGAACTTGTGAGAACTGCACTTATTGATGGGGTTAAAAATATTAACTTGAGAAAAGGTGCATTTGATCTGACTGACCCAATGTCTCAAAAAATACACGCTGATTTGCTACAAGAACGAAAAGAATTAGTCAGTAATCTAGAAAATTACAAATAGCTTGAGGTTCTTGTGTTAAAAATATTATTCATTTCAGTCTAAAAGAGGTTTTTATGTTAGATCAAAAAATTGTTGAGATTTCCGTATGGAGAGACCGGGAATGTAGCAATCAAATAGTTGAATTTGATTTGCCTGATTCAGTTTGCAACCAAGCTGATATTTTTCTATCTGAAGTAAATCATTTTCTGATTGATAATGAATATATTGAAAATAGTCATCCAAATTTTTTAACAAACTTAGAATTTTCAGAGGTTCTGGCAATTACATGTTCAAAAGAAATAATTTGTGATCATTACAAAGTTGATCGAGAGACAAAAGAACTAGAAAAAGTAATATCTCGATCAAGAACAATGATAATTTGTGCACGTGATAAATCTTAATAGATTGACCTTGATTGCTTATTCAGCAGAATAACAATTAAAGTTTTGTTTAAAAGTGATTTAACTTAGGGGGTGTTCTATGAAATCACGAGAGCTAAAGACTATCCATGATCTGATAATTACAAATTATCAAAAACAAGATTTAGGAAATGGCCGTTATCTGCATACTTTCCAGCCAGCAACAACTGACACTACCTATCAGTTTGAAGCCAACATTGAGGATGTAGTCATCGAAGGAGAAAGATATAATATTGGATTCACTGAGCATAATGGTATAAAGACTATTGATACATCATGTTTGTCAAAGTCATCTGTTCTAGACAAAGACTTTAGCTATCAATATGCCCGTAATATGTCTAAACAGAAACATGATGAAAATAAAGGGAAAAATGATTCAAGGGTCAAACATTCTGAGTCCGATGGCTACTATTGGGGGCGGAAATATGCTTGGCGTGAATTTGGATTAGCTCTCCCTCGAGAGGTCTTTGAGCGCTTCTTAATTGAGTGTATTGGTCATCATTATATCGAATGTCAGGTCATAACAGAAGGATATCCACAAGGTGATGATTCTATCGCTTTTTTAGATGATGGCCTAGCTGATGCCATTGATGATTTAATCCAAACTGCTGTGATTGTTAATAAAGGGCCTTATTTTAAATCACCATTATATTATGGTGGCGAAAAAAGATTTACGATTAAAGGTGTCCCTGCTATAACCGATAAAAAATGATTCATTTTAAAATCAGACTTGCTATATGACGTAAGTCTGATTTTGTCTAAAACTCGAAAAATAGTCTTCTGTATTTTCTCTGCATGAATACATGATCAAGAGTGAATGTAATGTGAAAAAACATTTATCTTCGTGATTGCCACCCGGTAATGTATTTTTTTTTGATTCGATTTTCGCCTGAATTTATATTTTTGCCGTGTTCATATTGCTAGTGATTGGATTATGCAAAAGTAGAAAGGCGAGCCCAATGGCTCGCCTTTTAATACTAATTTACTAGTGTGCGCTTTTTAGACAATAGCACACTCAAAGCATGTTCAAAGCCGTGTTGCGCCTCCAGACGGCATAGAGTGATATTGCAGATCCCCAACTCCTTACACAGCGCCTTACGGTTAATTACTTCCGCCACGCCAGATACATAGACTTGACCAGCGCCGGGGATATTAATTGAAACTTTCATGTGATACCTCAGTGTAAAAGTAAAAATGAATATAACCGGAAGAGATAACCCCCAGCCGGATCCGGGGGTATTCTGCATTACTTCAGCTTGACGTTTAGCGTGTAGTTCGGGCGCAAGTTCAGCGGGATGAAGCTCGCCTCTTGGTGAATGGTTACCATGTTGTAACGGTCAACCATCACTTTCTGGTAGTACGGACTGATAACACCTTTTGCGGCGATGTCCTGATTACGGGACGCCGGGCCACGAACCAGTTTGAACGGGTTACGGTCAGGTGATTGGAACTTAGGAACGAACAGGCCGGATTTAGCTTCAATCTCGTAGCGGTCATCGTCCGCCAGTATGAAAGTAATGTTGCCAATGCTGAAGGAGTCATAACCCGCAGTGTTAACCGGGATAAACACGCCTTTTGCAGCTTCCGCCACTTTATTGGTGATCAGGTTGGTTACTTCTGAGTGACCTGCCAGCGCATCATACAGATCCGGAGAGCAGAAGCAGAAGAAGCGATCCAAGTAGGAGCGGCTCGCGCCGTACTCTTTCACCAACATGCGGCGAATCTGTGCCAGTTGCTGGTAAACAGATTGACCCAGAGCAGCGTCAAGGGTGTAGTCCAGCGGGGCAGTACCAAACACAGCGTTAAAATCTACGTCGCCGTCGTCAGTCTTAGCTGCTTTCGCTTCCTGTTTGAACAGGGCGCGGGCCAGGGTGGCCTCTACGGTTTCCAGATGATAGTTACGCATACGGATAGATTTTGCAGCAATGACTTCTGTCAAGGCGGCTTCCTGATCCGGGTTAGCCGGGCTAACCAGCGCTTGCCAATCGGCGGTTTTTACGTCGGCTTCGGTTGCGTAGTGTGGGATCTCCTGGTTACGCAACAGCGGCTTATCCATCTTGATGGAGTTTACCTCTGTGCCGTAGCGGCTCACCTGTTCCAGTTCGTCAACTTGGCTTTCTACAATGTCCAGGATCTGAGCGTTTGGGGTGGTGGAGGTAATGCTGGAGAAGATACTCAGATCAGTGATCAGGTGGTTACCTGCTGGCACATCTTTAACAGCGGTAACGGTGTCCAGCTTTTCAAACTTTTTGAAATCAATAGCCATTGTGTGATCTCCTAATCTTACGCGAAATAGTCGGCATTAATTGCCAGACGGATGGAGCCGGAAGCGGTCAGCGCTTTAAGTGCGGCTTTCTTGCTTGCGTCATCTTTGGCGCGGAGGAAGTTATCAGTGATCACAACGTGGCGATCCACAATGACTAGGGTCTTATGCTGTCCATCGGCGGACATATCAGACAGGTTAATAACTGGCTCACCAGCGTCAGCGGCGGTAGCGTCGAACAGTGTAAAAGTTTTGCTGTCCAGAATGTCACCACAGTAAACGTCAGCCGGGAGAGCCTTGTCGGTGGTCAGTTCAGTACGATCAAACAGAGGCGATGCCGCATTGACGATTACATCGCCTTGCGTTACCGGGTAGCGCACGGAAGTTTTCATAAAGGTTTTCCTTATGGAGGGTGTCAGACGTGGAGAGAGTCCACAGGTGATCCGGCATTGCACTGGATATAAGAAGCGCCACAGAGGGACACCTCGAATTGTTGGAAGATGGGAGGCCGTGGGGTGAATAGAAAAGGGCGGCAATCCGCGCCGCCCGTCTCTAATCTGGCTCTCTCTCACCCTCGACGGGTAGGGAAGATGTAGAACATCTTTTTTATGATCCCTCACTCCATAGCGTCACGGGAGCAAGCGCCACAGAGCAAAGGACCATAAAAAAGGACCCGGAAAGGAGAGCCACCGGGCCTTAAAGGCTTGTAACTTCCGATATCCACTCGACCAAAAGCTCTAGCGTTAAAACAATCTTGAAGGAGAGTTTTTTCTTGTGTGGTCTCAAAGCCTTACATGATTTGCTTTCATGGCTCAACTAAGAAACCCCATAAGAAAACGGGACGCTACCAACGCCCCGGAAACCCTGAGTAAACAAGGTTTATCGCCACCCGGTAACCAGCCGGGATGACTCGGCCCCGTGAAGGACCAGCCCCACATACGAGGAGATCGCATGTATTCTAAAAAGCCCTTTCACAAAGGCGCTTTAGAATAAGCCACGGTAGAACGAGGCTTATGATTAGAGGCATTATCAACATTTCGTAGGAGGGAAATATCTGTGTAAGGAATCGGTGGTACTCTACACCCTAAAAACTCTCGGGAGAGCGCTTAGGGTGGAGGCCGGGAGGATCAGAGGCTCGCGGCTCCGATGCTGGCTAAAGCATACGGCGATGAATTGGAGGTTGCGTAATGGTCTCTAGGAGATCCACCTCTTCACTCATAACCATGCAATTATTTTATCATAGATGAGAATGATTCTCAATAAAAATTAATTGTATTGTCCTTCATCTTGTGCATTGCTGGCACGTCTGCACGCTTGGGAGGATAGGTATGTCAATTTTCATTGAGTGGTTGGGAGGAAGTTATGATTCCCGTGTTGGCACTTCAGACAACATGACCATGTAGCCGCGAAAGGCACACGAAGTAATAATAAAAACCTTACCCCCGTGCCCGGCCAGGCACACAATACTAGACTAGATATAAGACCTCGCTACGCTCGCCCTCCGGGCTATGGTCTTATTGATCTCATAAAATAACTTCATTCAATTAATAAATTGCTAACGCAATGTTATTATTTCATTCGTTATTTTATCGATCTTAAAACCTTCTGGGCCTGAGCGGCCTTACCAGGTTTTAGGCCGTCGGCCTGTTTTCCCACAATGTGGAGTCTCGCCTGTGTGGCTCACTCCGGGGAGGGGTCATATTGGACCCGGTAGGGGGTCAGGCTGGACCCGCTAGGGGGTTCACATTGGACCCCAATAATACTAATCAATAAGACTAACCGATAACTCTAACTCCCAGGGCCAGGTCAAGATCTATAAGGGAGTGTTGGGAAATCGTAGATTGATTGGTAAGAGACTGATCTCTGTTAAGCGTCCTACAGACGCGCCTCTTTGGCAGCGCTCGCACCAGCGAGCAAGACCCCTTTGGAACACCGCACGATGTAAGGTGACATCTGGGCGGCTGGGGAGTAGGTCCCCGGCCCGGTACAGCGTACAGAACCACAAGCAGCAGGAAGCCCCCCTAAACGCGCCGCTATGGCGCTTTCTCATACGTAGACAGGGAAACATCTTATAAACGCCCTGCGCCTCACTGAGAGCGTTACAGAGGCTTTCTATGCCTCTAGCACAATAAACAACTGAGCGCAATACAAATCAAGAAAATTGTTGCGAATCATTGTCAAATAGTGTAAAATAGACATTGTGATGAGGTGATTAATTGGATATAAAGAATCCCATCTTATTATAAACCACCCGAAAGGAGATTGCAATGAGTATTTACCTCGATGTAGAAAAAATGGTTAAACGTGTCGATCAGCGTGACCTGACCCGTAAGACCCTGACAGAAACCCGTAGCCGAATGAAAGCCGCCGGACGTATGGGAGAAGTTGAAGCGATTACGCAGGCCCTTGAACTGACCAAATCAAAAGCATCCGGCGTCATGCGACAGTCTCAACGTATCGCTGCAAAGGTCACCGAGATGGACGCAGAGAAAGCACTTGAAGTTAAAGCAGCCGTTTCGCTGTTCGCTTCCAAGTCTACAGACATGCAAGCCTCCATTGTGCTGGCGTTCCAATCCCTCTTTGAGGCTAAAGGCGTCCAGATGAAATACGACGAAGTGATGGCCTTTATCATGCTGCAAGCGGCGGATCAGTTTGAGCGTATCACCGGAGAGCTTCCCGTTATCGTTCACTAATTATTCATTTACTTTTTGGAGAGGAAACAATGAGCAAATATCAGCCTTATGCAGATTTGAGTGATTCCCCTGTGTTGTCAGCGTATGCACAGCAGACGATTAACCAGTTGGACCCCACCCTGTACGATGACATTTACGAAATGTTGACGCAGGTTAGCCCCTCCAAGTTGGTGACGATTGGCAACCCGGCGATCACCGCCCCGGCGTCATGGTGGGGTGATTGGTTCGGCCTCAACCTCACCGCTGTACACATCGCAGAATTACAGGAGGTTTAATTATGAACGGTCTAACTATTCCGTTTGAACATTTCCAGACCAACAAGATCGCCGGGGTAAATTTTACTCCTGTGATGAAACTTGTTTATTTTTTTCTTGATGCCAATAAGAACCCGGACGGAGTTATTCATATTTCCCAAACGGATCTCGCGAATATGGTTGGCGTCACTCGCCCAACAATAGGGAAGGTGATTAATAGCCTAAAAGAAATGGGCTTGTTGGCGAAATCTGAACAGGTAGCGGGCAATGACATCCTGAATTACAAGACATTACCTATTCGGCAATATGGGCATGGTTACAGCAAATAAGGGGGTTTTATGAAAATCGACTTCCCGAAAGAACAAGCCGATCAGTTATATGCACTGGTAAGGGCGGGTGGTGGCGCTCCCCATACCATCGTTAAACAGGCGTTAGCCGCCTACCTTGAAAACCACCCTCTTTTAGTCGCTTCCGCAGAAGGAAAACAGCAAGATGAACGCAGTAAGTAACGGATTTGTAATGTTGGAAAATGACCTCCTGAATATTGAGAAGGTCGCCGGGAAGCCATTCACCGGGAACATGAAAATCACTTACAGCCTGATCCAAGGCTTTGAAAGAAACGGGCAGACCGCCTATTTCTCCCGCGCCACCCTAGAGCGTTATCTCGGGGCCTCCCGTTCTACCGTTAAGCGACTTGTAAACGAGATGGTAGAGATCGGACTGATCCAGAAGGTGGAGAGAAAGCAGGGCGAAACGATAGAGTGGCGCACCTGCCCGATCATCCCGGAAATGGTGGGAACCCCTGAAGCCGCTAAACCTGAAGTAACCAAACCAACCGCAGCACCCCAACCGAAGGAGATCGTAGAGAATGCAGGAACTCACCAGCCTGGAATTATTGAGTGTGGATCTGACAGCGTACATAGAAGCCGCCCGGCAGCGTCTGGAGTTGCTCCTGTGGACCTCAGCGGGGGCGCTGTTCGTCCCGCTCCTGTCCCTGTGCCAGTAGAGCAGGGGGCCGCAAACGATGATTTACGCAACCCTGCTATTGATTATGTGGCTGGCTCTAATGTGATGATGGTCAACGGCTTGCCTGTTGAATATCTGGAGCCAGAAGAAAGCGACGTTGACAAGTTCGGCGGAGCCTTTTAAAAATCTGCAATTGATTTCCCACATATAACACTCGACACAAAATCTCCACGCTAGTACCAAAAGACCTCGCTAACTTGGCTGAAAAAGGCGTCATGTCTAAACAGATGGAAGCCGACAGCCTGAACCTCTCCAAAATGGCGGAACTTCTGGGGATCAACAGTAAGATTGTCTCCCTACTTCTTACCCAACCTTCACCCCGTTACTTGGTGGAGCAAATGCTCCCGTATGACCAGGTTTTGCAGAATCTACGCAGCGCCCGCTATGTGGAAAGCCCTGTATACAAAGAGGGGACGAGTATGCGCCGTGTGCGGCTGATCGTTTCTGAAGCTCGTCAGCAGGCCCGCCAGGCAATCATTAAATCTCGGTAATTATGTCCAACCCAACGGAATGGGGTCTAAAGGGTTATTTGGGCTCCAAACTGGTTAAGCGTCAGGCAAGACTCTCTAAATTTCTCGCCTCACTCCTCTATATCCCCTTTAAGCCCGCCTCCCTCCTCCTGTGGGGTGTGGTACTCACTTTCATTATAAGGACCCTCTCACATGGAAGCATTTAAGAACCTCCTCAATCAGTTGGAAATTCAGAAGGCAGAACAGCGCTACCGGGAAGCCGAAGAGGCAACCAAACAGAACGAACTCCGCAAGGCACAGGCCGATCTGTCACTGTATGAGGCTATCGCTCTGTACTCAACCCATTTGGAAGCCTCCACAGGTGCCGCAGACAGCGCCCAGAAGAGCCGCGCTATTAAGAGCCGGGGCATTGCCCTATGTCACAAGGATCAGGGATTCAGCGCCAACGGTCGCCCTGTGTCTCTCCTGACCAAATCCGCAGACCTGCCAGCAGGTCACCGCCGGGTAATCATCAACAAGGCAGCAGGGCGCACCCTGAAAGCTATCAATCTGGAAGGGGCTGAATAATGGCAGGTGGAAACGTGATTGTTACGTCTACTGTTAACAAAACCCGTTTTACAGTAGATGGTTCAAGCTACAAAAAGACGGTAGACAAGATCCGCAGTGTGGGGAAAGAGTGGGACAAAGTAGCGTCCAAGATGAAGCCGCTACGCTTCAAATTTGAGGAAAACACCTACACCAAGATCCGCCGCAAACAGCAGGACGCCGCCGCAAAAGCAGCACTGGCAGAAGCCAAAGCCAAAGCGGCAGCAGAGGCCAAAGCAGCCAAAGCACAGATCGCTGCGGAGCGCAAACTCCAGACAATCCGCGCTAAAGCCATCCGCTTTAATACCGCAGCGGCTAACGCCAACGTGACCCCGGCCCAACGTGCTGGACACCTCCAGGAGTTTGGACAGCTTACCCGCCAGTATCACGCCGGGGCTATGGCATTGCAGGAATATAACGCCCGTGTGTCAAAACTTCAGCAAACCATGCGCCAACATGGGCGGGTAGGCATGAGGGGAGCCACAATTCCAGTAACCGCCAAAGTTAACAAACTGGACACCTCCGTGATCGAGGGGGCAGGCGGGGCGATCACCCTTGCCGCAACTGTAGCGCTCTCCGGCAAGATCATGACCACCGGACAGGATTTTGAATCCGCGCTTTCTGGTCTGACAGCGATCACCGGTTCCACAGATAAGGCCGCTAAAGAGTTTGATTATCTCCGTGATCAATCAAACCGTTTGGGGCTGGACCTCCTGAAGACTTCCCGTGATTACACTCAATTTGCCGCCGCTGTTGGGGACAAACTCCCTAAAGACCAGATGCGATCCATCTTTGAGGGTGCCAGTGAATGGGGGCTTGTTACTGGTGCAGACTCCGAATCCCAATCACGCGCTTTGAAAAGTTTGAACCAAATGATGTCTAAGGGAACGGTGATGAGTGAAGAACTCAAAGGCCAGCTTGCTGAGGCTCTCCCGGGCGCTGTGGGTCTGTTCGTTAAGGCTCTTAACGACATGAAAGGCGTTACCAACCTGACAGAGAAAGATCTATTTAAGTTGATGGAAGACGGGAAGCTGTTCTCTAAGGACATCCTCCCACACGTGGCTAAACAGATGAAAGCCGCAGCCCGTAACGGAGGCGCTCTGGATAAGGCTATGAAGTCCAACCGGGCAAGCTGGCAGCGCCTGCAAACCAGTATGCAGAACGCTATGAATATCTTCTTTACTTCTGGTTTCGGTGACTCTTTAACCAGCGCTTTCGACGCTATTAGCGCCGCCGTTAACGGCTCTGGTGGGGCCTTTGAGATGTTCGGGCATATCGCCGGGAAAATCGTTGAGGGTGCTACAGATGCGTTTACAGAGTTGCACGACACTGTGATCCTGACTTTCCGCATTATTGAGTATTACGCCGCTAAGATGGGGATCACTGGTGAGCAGCTTAAATCCTGGGGAGAAATGGCAGCATACGCCGCCGGGGTGGCTCTGTTCGCTGGCTCTATCTGGAAGTTGGGCGGGGCCTTTAAATGGTTGTTGACCATGCTCAACCCGCTAACCAAATTGCTGGGGGTCATGAAAGGGATCGCCGCTATTGGTGGTATTGAAGCCGCTACAACTGGCGGATCTGGTGGGGAAGGTAAAGACAAGCCAAACAAACCGGGCCGGGGTCCGAAAGTTGGTAAGGTAGGCGGCGCGGCGGCTCTCTCTGGCGGTCCTGTTGGCTGGGGCATTGCGATCGGTTCGGTAGGTGGGGATTATGCCTGGGATAAAGTCATGGACGCTAACGACGCCATGTATGGACAGGACACCGCCGCCGGGGGCAATCTGAAGAAAGATAGCCCGCTGGGTAAACTGTGGGATTTCATCCACAGCCCAGACCTTCCGACTAATCCAGACTTTGCCAAACCAGCAGATAAAACAGGGTGGGTAAGCTCTTACTCTAATCCGGGTTATGTACCTCCTACTCCGACGATTACAGCGCCACAGCTTAAAGTTGATATGGCAGGTAATCCACTGATGACGCCGCCAGCGTGGCTAAACCAGCCGCTTAACGTGAACGTCAATGTGAAAGTGCAGGATGGGCAGGTTAGGGATCTGGTCCGCTCTGAAGTTGAGACCAACAACCAGCAGGCTTTCAACATGCTGATGCAGGGCGGGCCGAACTAACCGTCCATACAAAAAGGCTCCCCTAGTGGGAGCCTTTTCTCTTTTATAATTCCTAATATCCGGGCTTTTCATAACAGATCCTCTATTGAATATTTATCACTGAAATCATCTACTTTGCGTTGTGTGGCCCCAATGTAATGGAGCGTACTGGATAACGATTTGTGCCCCAATGCCTTACTGATTACGGCTATATCCTCCCCATTGTCATATCCGATAGTTGGTTTACTCTTCCTCATGCTGTGGGTCGAAAGATTCAGCCCCAGCTTTTCCCCGGCGTAGCTAATTTCCTCATGCAATTTGGAGCGGCTTACAGGCTTTCCCTTGCTCCTGTGGCTGTCCAACTGTAAGAGGTATACATGATCAGGGTTCACCTCTCTCCGGGCCGCTATGATGCGTTTAGCGGTATCGGTGAGCCTCGCCCGGATAGATTCACCCGTTTTCTGTTGGGACAGGACAAGGTGATCGCCTTTGATGTCGTCATAACGGATGGAGCGCAGATCCGACACCCTCAGCATTAATTCATAACCCAATAACCAGGCGTCACGGTACAGCGTCAACCCCTTGCCCTGTTTGAGTAGCTCTGTCGCTACCGCTTTCACTTCCTGAACTGATTTACAGCCTTCTACGAAATTCATTCTGTACCCTCCAGATCCTAACAATGATAAATATTTGATCAAAAACATGTATTTGTAAACGACAAAAATGATTTATTTTAAGATGTGTCTTTTTAGTGAATTAAATCGGGTTTAATCGCGTTTAATGGCAGAGTAATGACCCTGCAGGGGAGGTAATGGGCTGTTTATGTGGGTAAAAGATGGTTGCTTAATGTACTATTAACACAAGGCGGGTAAGGTGATTTGACTCCCTAAGCGCCTTTAACTTACTGTATTTATGGGAAATTAATTATCATTTCGTTATAGTGTTGCCTGGCAAATTTTCAATTTACCCTCAAGAATAATCCCCAGCTTTTTTATTTGCCATATGAGAATCAATATCGTTTGTAAGCGATAGTTATTATCAATACCAATCGGGGCGAAAGCCTTCGCCCCTCAAAGGGCCTCTGTAGGCCCGCTCTCTGTATGCACCTGTGGCGCTACCACTCTTAACCCTGTGGGTTTGTATTGCTTGCCATAAGATAACGCGCCACAGGCGCACAGGGGAGGCGGACGCCTCCAGGGTGGCCCGGCTGGGCCACTGGTCCACAGGTTAAAAGGACAGAATGGTATTGTGTTGTTATTAATTGATTGAGAATAAAGGGATATCTGAGTGGGCGCACTGTAAGAGCGGAAGGTTGGACAATGTTTGACCAGAATGCAGGCCATCCGGTAGGGAGTGCCCCCAGATATTTGGTGAAAATACTATCATCACCCGGGGCCTCAGATCGAGGGGCCTAGCAACAATATCCAAACTCCCGGATATTTTCCCACCCAACTGGAAGGAATCCGCCCCTATTTTATGGTCGTGTATAGGTTAGGCTGAGGGAGGCTCGCCAGTGTACACCCCCTGGATTTGGTGATCTGTTAAGTTATTGATTTTGATCGATTTTAGATCAATCATCCGTTGGCGGGAATACCCCCACCCAGACGGATGGCACACAATGAATAACGATAAGTCAAACCACCCTAAACACTTTCAATACTTGGGCCGCATGGTCACTGTTTACCCTACATACATCATTATTGATGGTATAAAGATCAGCCGTTCCCGCCTTTCCTTTGCATTCCAATTGGAATTGGCAAAAGCACTTCGACTGCATGAAGAAAGCGTATGCAGAAAATAGATTCCATTTAAATCATCACGATTGAAATTATTTTCTTAAGCCGCCTTATGGGCGGTTTTTTTGTGCCTGCCATTTATCTGTGGGACACAACGTGAGACACAAACTGGGACACAGAGGATTTTTTAGGGTTGAGTCTTTGGCTTCCCGCTGGCATGATCCAGAACAGGGATTAACGGGACGTTAATCGCAAGCTTTTGATTTTGTTTTATTTGACTCGGGGTGCCCTTCCTTGTGAAGGCTGAGAAATACCCGTACCACCTGATCTGGATAATGCCAGCGTAGGGAAGTCTGACACTGCTCGTGTCCCTTCTTCGCGCGGGCAGGAGCTGAACCATGCAGCCTGACCTGCACAGCCGCACGCTCGCGGCCCATACCCTTCACCAATTTAGAACACTTTCCCCGCTCACACATTGTATGACCAATGAGGTCGTACAGAGTTTTACTGCCAATACATTACTGGCTTTAGGTGCGTCGCCTGCAATGGTGATTGAACCGGAAGAAGCGAGCCAGTTTGCAGCTATCGCCAGTGCGTTACTGATTAATGTAGGTACTCTCACTCAACGTCGCGCCACGGCAATGCGTGCTGCAGCCGAGCGGGCGTATCTTGCTAAAACCCCCTGGACTCTCGATCCCGTTGCCGTGGGTGTTCTGGACTATCGTCGTTATTTTTGTCTGGATTTACTGCCGCTTCGGCCTGCCGCAATTCGCGGTAATGCCTCGGAAATACTTGCCCTCGCGGGGATGAACAGCGGTGGGCGAGGGGTGGATACCACCGATACGGCAGTCGCAGCACTTCCGGCGGCACAGGCGCTGGCGCGCCAGGCTGGAACTATTGTTGTGGTCACCGGGGAAGTGGATTACGTCACCGATGGACAGCGCACCGTCAGCGTGAGCGGAGGTGATCCGCTGATGACGCGTGTGGTTGGTACTGGATGTGCTCTGTCGGCGGTGGTAGCAGCCAGTTGCGCACTGCATGGTGATCGGCTTGATAACGTGGCTTCCGCCTGTAGCTGGATGAAGCAGGCTGGAAAAATAGCCTCTGAACAAGCAGCCGGACCGGGAAGTTTTATCCCGGCATTTCTCGATGCCCTCTATAACCTGGAAATGCAGGAGCAAGCATGAAACGCATTAACGCATTAACGATAGCCGGAACCGACCCTAGCGGCGGCGCAGGTATTCAGGCTGACTTGAAGACCTTCTCAGCGCTCGGGGCATATGGTTGCTCTGTAATTACGGCGTTAGTGGCGCAAAATACGCGCGGGGTGCAGTCGGTTTATCGGATCGAACCTGATTTTGTCGCCGCGCAGCTGGACTCCGTATTCAATGATGTGCGTATCGATACCACCAAAATTGGCATGCTGGCTGAAACGGACATTGTTGAGGCGGTCGCTGAACGCCTGCGCCGTCATCAGGTGCAGAACGTGGTGCTGGACACGGTCATGCTGGCGAAAAGCGGCGATCCATTACTTTCGTCTTCTGCGGTTGAAACACTACGTACCCGTTTGTTGCCGCAGGTGTCAATTATCACGCCGAATTTGCCAGAAGCTGCGGCGTTACTAGGGGCATCGCACGCACGAACGGAACTGGAAATGCTCGAACAAGGGCGTGCACTTCGTGCGTTAGGCTGTGATGCAGTATTAATGAAAGGTGGTCATCTGGATGACGAACAAAGCCCGGACTGGCTTTTTACCCGCGATGGTGAACAGCGTTTTACCGCCCCAAGGGTGATGACCAAAAATACCCACGGTACTGGTTGTACGCTATCGGCGGCGCTGGCGGCACTGCGTCCGCGTCATTCCAGTTGGGCCGACACGGTACAGGAGGCTAAGTTGTGGCTCTCTGCAGCACTGGCTCAGGCGGATACGCTTGAGGTGGGGGAGGGGATTGGTCCGGTGCATCATTTCCATGCGTGGTGGTAACACAGATTATCTTTCAATATTGCTCCCGGTCGATTTCACATTCGCCACCACGATGCATCTTGAATGATTTTTTGTATATACTGACTGCAGTACTGGCAGCCAGGAAAAAGATAAATGGAACAAGCGCATACCCAGCTTATCGCGCAACTGAATGAACGTATTTCAGCGGCAGATAACACGCCGCTGTATATGAAATTCGCTCAAACGGTTAAGGACGCTGTGCGCAGCGGGATCCTGGAACATGGCAATATTCTGCCTGGTGAACGCGATCTCAGCCAGTTGACTGGTGTTTCACGAATTACGGTGCGCAAAGCGATGCAGGCGCTGGAAGAAGAAGGTGTGGTAACCCGCGCCCGTGGTTACGGGACGCAGATTAATAATATCTTCGAGTATTCGCTAAAAGAAGCACGCGGTTTTTCGCAGCAGGTGGTTTTACGCGGTAAAAAGCCGGATACGCTGTGGGTTAACAAACGTGTGGTGGCATGCCCGGAAGAGGTGGCGCAGCAACTGGCAATTGCCGTCGGAAGTGAAGTTTTCCTGCTCAAACGTATTCGCTACGTGGATGAAGATGCCGTTTCAATTGAAGAATCGTGGGTTCCCGCGCATCTTATTCATGATGTGGATTCCATCGGTGTTTCTCTTTATGACTATTTCCGCAGCCAGCATATTTTCCCGCAGCGTACGCGCTCACGCGTCAGCGCGCGGATGCCAGATGCGGAATTTCAGTCGCATATTCAGATGGACAGCAGAGTGCCGGTACTGGTGATCAAGCAGGTAGCGCTCGACCAGCAGCAACGGCCCATTGAGTACAGTATTAGCTATTGTCGAAGCGATCTATACGTCTTTGTGTGCGAGGAGTAACGCGTCACGTGAGGGGGCACAATCGCCGCCGCGATGACCGACCACCCACGATCCCACTGCGTTGCCAAGGAGTACGGCATCGGCCAGCGACCAGCCCGAGGCCAGTCCAGCCAGCATTCCTCCTGCGTGGCTGTCACCCGCGCCAATAGTATCCACGACCGTCGTGGGGAATGCGGCAACGCAACCGGACGTTTGCTCGCTGAAATACCATGCACCCTCTTTATCGTGGCGGACCACAACCGGTGTGGTAAATTTTTTCACCCATTCGGCGCCGAAACCTTCAACATCGGGGCTTAACCTGAACCGCCCGGCGGCGATTTCTGCCTCCTGGCGATTCAGTGACACCAGCGGATGACAGGCCATAATTCGTGCCATCAGGGCATCAGAAATATCGCTGATCCGTGGACCAAAATCGATAAACGGCGTCACCTCTTCCAGACCCTCCAGCCATTGCACAAGCAGCTCGCCGCACGGTGAGGCCAGCTGGTAGCCTGACAGGTAAACCAGGCTCTGGCGCGGAATGTTCAATTGTGCCAGCCAGTCAGCATTCCACTGATTTTCTACGCCGCTGAAGGACATAAAGGTGCGTTCACCATCCGGCTCCACCAGTGCCAGACACCAGCCATTATCGCCTTCAGCATTATCGATCAGACTGTGTAATCCCTCTTTTGCCATCCGGTTGCGGATAATATCGGCCCATACGCCCTGGCCTAGCGGCAGAGCATTACTGGCGTTGATACCTAAACGCTTGAGCGCTACAGCAATATTCAGCGCACAGCCGCCAACGTTAACGCCCTGTTGTTTCAGCTCAATGTCACAACCGCGCCAGGGAAGGGCATACGCATCGGCAATCACATCAATTACCGCCGCGCCCACCACCGTTACCGGCTGCTGAGTGTGTAATTGCGGAAGAAGATCTCGCAGACGCGTGATGCTCATAATGCCTCCCGTTGTTCGCGCAGGCGCGTCAATTCCGTGGCGTAGCGTGTAAAGTCCAGTTGATTAACGGTATCCAGCTCCAGTTTCAACATCGAATCAATAGCGTCAGGGCCGTGCAACGCGCCGCAAATAGCTGTCGCCATTGCGCCGATAGTGTCCGTATCGCCGCCGAGGTTAGCGCACAGAATGGCGCAGCGGTTGGGGTCGGTCCCCGCCAGTTCAACCATGGCGATTGCGCAGGGGACGGATTCAATGGTACTGGTACCGGCTCCAACGACCTGATACAACTGCTCGCTGGCCGATTCTGCACCGTCTGCGTTGCGGACGATTTTAAGCGCCAGCTCCAGACGTGCGCAGAGCGATGCACTAAAGGTAGTGATCCGTTTTTGTTGTGCATGCAGGGCAATGGCTGGGAGAGCCTCGACAATATCCGCCCATTTCGCTCCGTCGATCGCACGCGAAACCGCCCATGCGATCACCACTGCACCGGCCACCGCCAGGTCTGATTTATGCGTCGGGCTGGATGCCAGCGCCACATCATCGATAAAAGCATCGAGATCGCGTGTTGGCAGCAGACAACCCAGCGGAGAAACGCGCATCGCTGCGCCGTTGGTTACGCCGTTATTTTCAAGATCGGCGACCGGCTTACCATCGCGAATAGCGTTTAGCGCAATCTTAGACGTGGGGCCGAGTACGTTTTTATTGAAGGCATCAAAGCGTTGGGCCCAGGCCAGAATATTGCGTCCAATCACGTCTGGTACGATTTCCCCGTTGCATTCAAGCAGGGCGTCAGCCAGGCACAATGCCATTGATGTGTCATCAGTGAATTCTGCCTGGTTAAAATAACAGGCAGCGTTATTTTCCGCAGGGCCAGGCAAAAAGCGGTCGATCCACCCAAAGTGTGCTTTAACACGGCTTCTTGGCCATAGTTCCGACGGCATACCCATCGCATCCCCTAACGCCTGCCCATAAAGAGCACCGAGAATACGTTCTGCTTTCATTTTACTTCCCCTTGTGTCAACGCAGTATCGCGATCGTCCACCTTAATTGCGGTGATTTCTTTGTCTGATTCGCGAAAGAAAATCATAAACAGTACGGCAATGACGGCGATCATAATCGCGCCAAATCCCCACATACCTGCCCAGTTGAAAGTGAGACCATTTACCGGTTCTTTATAGGCAAACATTTTTTCCATCATCACCCCGCCCAGACGGTACCCAAGCAGGCTGCCGAATCCCTGACAACAGAGAGTGATCAACCCCTGGGCGGCAGTCCGCATGTGTACTGGCGCTTTTTTATCGACATAGATATAGGCCGTCACGTAGTAGAAGTCGTAACTGACCCCGTGCAGCAGAATGCCGAGAAACAGCAGTGCGTAAGTGAAATATTCTTCCGCGCCGCCGTAAACGAAAAATCCGTAACGGATCGCCGCGGTAATAAGACCAAGCAGTAATACCTTTTTGATGCCAAAGCGTTTCGTGAAGAACGGCAGCGCCAGCATAAAGAAGATTTCAGAGAACTGGCCCAGCGTCATCCAGCCGGTAGCGTTTTTCATCCCGACTTCCGTGAGGTAGCCGTTGGCGAAGATGTAATAAAACGCGAGTGGCATAGCAAACAGGAACGAACAGAAGAAAAAGACGAGGAAGTTTTTATCACGCAGCAGGATTAATGCGTCCAGCCCCAGCATGACTTTGAAATCCATTTTGCCGGTACTTTTCGGTGGTGTATCCGGTAAGAAGAAGGCAAAAACACCGAGTAAAGCAGAGCTTCCGGCGGTGATGAGCAGTGGAATATTGGTTGGTGAGATATCGTTGTAGCCGAGCATTTGCGGTAAGAATCCGCATGCTAAACCGGAAGCAATCCAGCCAATTGTCCCCATAACACGGATGCGTGGGAAATCGCGTTCGACGTCCGGTACGTTGGCAAAAGCGATGCTATTAGTGAGCGCAATGGTCGGCATATAGGTTAACGAGTACGCCAGTAATAACGGGAAGAATCCGCTAAATGTCGTTTGCTGCGCCGCAAAGTACATCAGAATTGCCCCGACGAACATCAGCACGGCCAGCACTTTTTGCGCGGAGAAAAAGCGGTCAGTTAACGAGCCAACAAAAATTGGTGAGAGAATGGCAGCAATCGCTGTACAGGCATAGGACCAGCCAATTTCACCGGCGGTAAATCCGCTTTTACTCAGCCATAGCCAGAGAGGCACAAACCAGGCGCCCCAGATAAACCACTCTACAAACATCATGAACGACAGCTTAACTGTAGTTTTCATCTTTAAATCCTTCATGACAGGTAAGGTACGCCTCGATAGTACCACTTGATAATACCTTTAAAATACCTTTGTGGCTTAAATTTGACCGCTGTAACATTTTTTCTGCCTGAATCGAGCCAGCGGAAACCGCTGAAAAGTGCGCTAAAGATGGAAAAAATGCGCAGTCAGTACCAGACTTATTGCTGCCCGCAACAAGGCGGGTCAGGACAATCCATATTCCGGTATCTGGCCGGAACTTACGGGAGCATAGCTATGACTGATATTGCGCAGTTGCTTGGCAAAGACGCCGACAACCTTTTACAGCATCGTTGTATGACCATTCCTTCTGATCAACTTTACCTGCCTGGACATGACTACGTCGACCGAGTGATGGTGGATAATAACCGTCCACCTGCCGTGCTGCGTAATATGCAGACGCTGTACAACACAGGCCGACTCGCCGGGACGGGATATCTGTCTATTTTGCCGGTGGACCAGGGCGTGGAGCATTCCGCCGGGGCATCGTTTGCTGCTAATCCGTTGTACTTTGATCCAAAGAATATCGTTGAGCTGGCTATCGAAGCGGGCTGTAACTGCGTGGCATCGACCTATGGTGTGCTGGCTTCCGTTTCTCGCCGCTACGCGCACCGTATCCCATTCCTTGTGAAAATTAACCACAATGAAACGCTCAGTTACCCTAATACCTTTGATCAGACGCTGTATGCCAGCGTGGAGCAGGCGTTCAACATGGGGGCGGTAGCGGTTGGAGCGACCATCTATTTTGGTTCAGAGGAGTCGCGTCGCCAGATTGAAGAGATTTCTGCGGCATTTGAGCGTGCTCATGAACTGGGGATGGTGACGGTTCTGTGGGCCTATCTGCGTAATTCGGCATTTAAAAAAGACGGCGTGGATTACCATGTTTCCGCCGATCTAACCGGGCAGGCTAACCACCTGGCTGCCACTATCGGTGCAGATATCGTTAAGCAGAAAATGGCAGAAAACAATGGCGGGTATAAAGCGGTTAATTTCGGCTACACCGACGATCGCGTCTATAGCAAATTGACGACTGACAACCCTATCGATCTGGTGCGCTATCAGCTAGCGAACTGCTACATGGGCCGGGCTGGATTAATTAACTCAGGCGGGGCCGCCGGGGGCGAAACCGATCTCAGCGATGCGGTGCGCACAGCGGTGATTAATAAACGTGCCGGTGGGATGGGATTAATTCTTGGTCGTAAAGCCTTCAAGAAAACTATGGCAGACGGCGTTAAGCTGATTAACGCCGTGCAGGATGTTTATCTGGATAGCAAAGTCACAATTGCCTGAATCATTGCGGATTGCTTTGTACTAACGTAACAGCGGGCAATCTGGTGGTAACCGGCAACGCAACGCTGCGGGCAGGATTTCAATATGAAACTCCTGTCCGCTGAGCGGTTCACCATCGAGATTAAAGGTGATTTCATGTGGCGCACGGATGGCAAACCATGCCGATGCTCCATCAATGATGTTAGGGTTGTCATCGGATTGCGTTAACGTCGAAAGCAGTGCCGGAAGCAGTTCTTCTCCAGTAAATATCCGCAACTGTAGCAAACCGTCATTAATCAGTGCTGTTGGGCAAAGCTGCTGTCCGCCACCAGCCTGGCGCCCGTTGCCGATGCCAATCACCAGCGCGTCGCCCTGCCAGTGAAAGCCCTCACCGCGAATTTCGCAACTGTCGGGTTTGAGGGTATCCATTCGCATTAGTCCATGGATAAAGTACGACACGCCTCCCAGTGCGGCTTTGAGTTTTTCCGGTGTCTCGGTGGTGATCCGGGTTCCAAAACCCCCCGTCGCCATATTGATAAAATAGGTTTTATCGTTCACCTGTACCATATCGATCTCTACCGTATTCCCGGCGATAGCAAGCTTTAACGCTTTATCCAGCGCCTCTGGGATGCCTGCGCTGGTGGCGAAGTCATTCGCTGTTCCCAACGGCAGAATACCCAGTGCGATAGCGTGGCTATCCTCCGACTGAATTAACGCGGTGGAGACTTCATTGATGGTGCCGTCACCCCCGCCGGCAATCACCGTTGCGACACCCAGTTGACGGGCTTCATCAACGTAGCGCCGGGCATCACCTTTTTCCCAGGTAACGCGAACATGAATTTCCACGCCTTCATCGCGAAGCAGGGCGACTGCATCACGTAGAGGGAGATTATCAGCACTTTTTCCATTCAGGATCAGTAAGCTGGCAGGGAACGCTATCATCCTTTTGCCTCACTTTTATCGTTTTAACAAGTGTATGCCAGGAATCGGGATATGACCCAGGAACAGACTGAAAGCGGAAGCGTAAAGAGAAAAAAAAAGCCGCGATTGCGGCTTTTCTGACAAGGGGAGATTATTGCGGGAACCACTGGTCGCTGATTTTTTGATAAGTACCGTCAGCTTTGATGGCGGCCAGCGCATTATTCAATTTTTCCAGCAGGGCTTTGTTATCCGGGCGAACTGCGATACCAAGGCCGGTTCCGAAATATTCAGGGTCAGTTACTTTTGCCGTTGCCGTACCTAACTGAGGGTTGGTTTTCAGCCACTCATTAACCACCGCGGTGTCACCAAATACGCCATCAATGCGTCCATTTTTCAGGTCGATGATCGCATTCTGGTAGCTGTCATAGGCTACAGTTTTTACTTCAGGATGTTTGTCCTGCAGGTATTTCTGGTGTGTGGTGCCGTTTTCCATTCCGATACGTTTGCCTTTTAGATCGGCAAAAGTTTTATAGGTATCTTTTTTCGCAATCACCAGCGCAGAGTTTGCATAGTATGGCTGAGTAAAGGAGACCTGCTTACTACGCTCTGGGGTGATATCCATACCGGAAATCACCGCATCATATTTTTTGAATTTTAGCGCGGGGATCAGACTGTCGAAAGCATGATTGGTAAAAGTACAGTCAGCCTGCATTTGTTTGCACAATGCTGTTGCCAGGTCGATGTCAAAACCGACAATTTTATTGCTCGCATCCAGCGATTCAAATGGCGGGTAGGTCGCTGATACACCGAAATTAATTTTATCAGCAGCTGAGGCGCCGGTGGCGAAAGTAGCAAGTAATGCGGCCAGTACTAACTTTTTCATGGTGGAACTCCCGTCTGTCAATCTTATGATTATTTACCGTGTCTGCGGCATAGATTTACAATGCCATTTAATGAATTTGTATGCAATAAAAATGATTAAGTATTTTTTATAAGATAAAAAAAGACGGACAGTTGAGAGACTTGTCCGTCTTGATGTTATTGTCTTATGCAGTTTATACGGTCTGGATTATATGGTTAGTTTCTGTGTTCAAACGCCAGTGCCTTGCGCTCGATTAAGCGCATCATTAAAGTCAACAGCCCGTTTACGATCAGGTAAATGACGCCTGCTGCACCGAAGACCATCACGTCATAAGTGCGACCATACAACAACTGGCTGTAGCCCATGACTTCCATCAACGTAATGGTGTAGGCCAGCGAGGTGCTTTTGAACACCAACACCACTTCGTTTGAATAAGAGGATAGGGCGCGTTTAAAGGCGTAAGGTAGCAGTATTGCCAGCGTATCCTTTTTGCTCATCCCCAGCGCACCACATGATTGCCACTGGCCCTCCGGTATCGCACGGATAGCGCCGTAGAACAGTTGCGTGGTATAGGCCGCGCTGTTTAATGACAACGCAATCAGGGCGCACAACCACGGTTCTGACAGCAGATGCCAGAGTACCGGGTATTCCTGCAACGCGGGAAATTGTCCTGGCCCGTAGTAGATGAGGAAGATTTGCACCAGCAGCGGCGTACCGGTAAACAGCGTGATATAGGCGCGAACCAGCCAGACCAGCACGGGGGTTTTCAGCGTCAGGATGACGGTGAAAATTAGCGCCAGAACCAGAGCCACAACGATGGATGCGACCGTGAGTGTCAGGCTGGTATGCAGCCCTTTCATCAATTCAGGTAAATACTCAAGCATCAGCCCGGTCTCCGCTCAAAACGTGTTGCGCGCAGGTCAATGCGTTTGAGAATGTACTGACTCACCAGCGTAATCACCAGGTAAATAGCGGCTGCAACGATGTACCAGGTAAATGGCTCCTGAGTACGGGTAGCAATGCTTTTGGTTTGCAGCATCAGATCATTCACGCTAATCAGGCTAACTAATGCGGTATCTTTCAGGAGTACCAGCCACTGGTTACCCAGGCCTGGCAGAGCATGGCGCCACATTTGCGGCATCACCAGACGAAAGAAGATGGCGGTCTTAGACAACCCCAGCGCCTGACCCGACTCCCATTGTCCGAGCGGAACGGCCTTCAGCGCACCGCGCAGCGTTTGCGAGGCATAGGCCGCGTACAGCAATGACAATGCAATGACGCCGCACAGGAACGGGCTGACGTCGAAGTTTTCGATCTGCATCTGAACGGGGATCTGTACGAACCCAAGATTGATCGTAAAGCCATCGGCCAGCGTCAGCAGAAGTTGAGAGGAACCAAAATAGATAAACAGAACGACCAGAATTTCTGGTAGCCCACGCAGGATAGTGACCAGAGCTGAGCCCGTCCAGGCCACCGGACGCCATTTTACAGACTCCCAGACGGCAAAAAGCATGGCGAGCGCAAGGCCGATGATCAGCGCACAAACCGCAAGGCCGACGGTCATCCCGGCGGCGCTTGCTAAAGGAAAAAATTCATTCATCAAGTATTACTTCTGGAACCATTTGTTGTAGATGGTCTCGTAAGTCCCATCTTTCTTCACTTTTTCCAGCGCAGCGTTAAATTTCTGCTGCAGCTCGGTATTACCCTGGCGCACAGCAATGCCCAGGCCGGTGCCGAAGTAATCTTTATCCGTGACTTTATCGCCGACGGCGGCCAGTTTCGGATTGTCTTTCAGCCATTCAGTCACGACTGCAGTATCACCAAAGACGCCATCAATACGACCGTTTTGCAGATCAAGTTTGGCATTCTGGTAGCTGTCATACGGAACGGTGGTCACTTCCGGATGTTTATCCATGATGAATTTCTGGTGCGTGGTGCCGTTTTGCACGCCGACTTTTTTGCCTTTCAGCTGGTCAATACTGGTAAATTTACCTTGCTGACCAACAAACAACGCAGAGTTGTCGTAATAAGGAGTAGTGAACAGTACCTGTTTTTCACGCTCCGGAGTGATGTCCATGCCGGCCATTACCGCGTCAAAACGACGGAATTTCAGGCTTGGGATCAGGCTGTCGAACGCCTGGTTAGTGAACGTACAGGTAGCGTCAATCTCTTTACACAGCGCATTCGCCAGATCAACGTCAAAGCCCACGATCTTATTATTAGCATCGATGGATTCAAACGGAGGATAAGACGCTTCTGTAGCAAAACGAATAGTTTGGGCTGCGGTAGCGGAAAGGCTAAAACCTGCGATTAGCGCGGCAATCAGAACTTTTTTCATTGTCATTGTCCCGAATCTTAGTGAGAGAGATAGTTTTTAAACGCTTCGGTTTGCGGGTTGGCAAAGCAGCTCGCATCCCCAAACTCTACGATATGACCGTTTTCCATATACACCACACGACTGGCAGTTTTACGTGCAACTTCCACTTCATGGGTGACGATCACCTGAGTAATGTTGGTTTCAGCCAGCTCACGGATGATGCTGACGATTTGTGCCGTAATTTCCGGATCAAGCGCCGCGGTAGGCTCATCAAACAGCAGTACCTGCGGCTCCATCATCAACGCACGAGCAATGGCCACACGCTGTTGCTGACCGCCGGAAAGATGCAGTGGGTAACGATCGCTGTAAGGCTTGAGGCGCAGACGTTCCAGCAGTTTCTCGGCACGTGCCAGCGCTTTTTCTTTCGTCAGACCGAGTACGCGGCAGGGCGCTTCAATCAGGTTTTGCTGCACTGTGAGATGCGGCCAAAGATTGTATTGCTGGAAAACCATACCCACGTTCTGACGCAGCTCACGAATGGCTTTATCGGAAGGGGTTTTCGTGAAGTCGAAACGGTTGCCCGCAATAGAGAGCGTGCCCGAGCGCGGCATCTCAAGCAGATTGAGTACGCGCAGTAGCGAGCTTTTCCCGGCTCCACTTGGGCCAAGTAACACCAGTGTTTCACCCTGAGGGCAATCCAGCGTGATATCGAACAGCGCCTGATGGGCGCCGTAGAAGCAGTTAATGCCGTTTAATTGAATACTCATTGACACTCGTATACTGGCAGTCTGATAGCTATTGAAGCCGCAGATACTACCTTTGACAGAATAGTTATGCAATATTTATGCGTTAAAAGTTAAATGTAAACCGCATTCTTATCTAAACATAGCACAAAATAGCGGGGTCACCAGTGGGCAAGAATAATTGTCGGCATTCTATGCAGAATGCCAGACAATTTATGGGGGTTATGATTTAAGCTGTTGAATGGTGGTAATTAGCGATTTTCGATGGACTGGCGCAGCGTCCCGGCTGGCGCGTGTACGCTGCCTCCGAGATAGCGTACATCGTCCACAACCCAGCACTGGCCTTCACGGATCATCAGCACTTCATCACGCCAGGTCTGATTCCCTTGTTTAAGCTCTACGCGCAGTGGAATGTTGCGTGCATCACTATTCGGAATGGTCGATGCACTGGCAACGCTGGCGCTATCCGGTAATGTGGTGCGGCTGGAGAAAAGATCGCTGTTAAACAGTTCGCGGTGCGTGTTGTCGCGGCTGGCATCGGTCAGCAGTTTCGCCAGATTGTCGCTCAGGTACGGACGAAGGGCGGTCATATCATTGTTACGATGCTGAATGCGGTAATCATAGAATTGCTGTGCCACGCTGTCCGGCCCACCTTCCACACATGCGCCGCTACGCGGACCATTGTCTTTATAGGCCGGAGTCACCGTCGTACAGGCGCTGAGAAGTAGTGCACATGGAACCAGCAGAGAGAGTTTTGAGTAGCGCATAATGATTTCCTTATATACTCGTTATATTTCAAGTTGCTGATGCGTTGGCTATACTCGCTCATCCCGGTCACTGCGTAGCAGCGTGACCGGCGCTCGAACGATTCAGAGTATGAGCGTTCTACAACAGCGATAATGAATCATATCTTTTCAATGATAGCATAATTGATTAAGGCATTGTTTTTGCTCGCTCCCTGGGGAGCCACGTTCAAAGTGGGGGGAGTCCGTAATATGTCCTTGCACGATTACACGCTTCATTCACACCACCATTTTCACCAGTCATGGCAAACTCTCTACATGTAGTAGGCCTGTTTTCATAAATAGTACAGTGGGCAGATTGTCCTGGCGTTCCACAAAGGGCAACGCAGCGGGGGCGGGGTTGGTTAGTGCCTGTCATACAGCGCAGGAAAGGGGATACCTGTTCGGTTAATTGGGCTGGCACTACACCATCAGCATCATCACCTTCAGACCAATAGAAAGAAACACGAAAAAATGCACAACACGCGCCACATGTCATGCATGGGTTCAGATTGCTCATTACTTCACCTGTTACAACATTACATATCAATTAAATCGACATATAAATTATGTCAGCCTTTGGTACCCGGGCAAGTGTACGTTACTGATATTGCATCCAGTTGGGTATTTGTAAATAGGGGGGCAGGATAATTTTTCATCCATGCTATTTTGCGCAGATGTTTACTTTAAGCTGATATTCTTATTTTTGGCCCATTTTCTTAATCTTCCATTAGCATTGGCATAAGGTGAAGATGTATTAAAGGAGATCATCCTTCCCATTGTCCATTTTGTGTACCATGGTTTTCCATACAAAATGTCATTAGAGCGCTCATCAATAAGCTTCACAATTTCATTTTTTACGGCCTGAAGCTCGGTTACTAATGAGCTATAGCTCAACTCACTGTAATCTGAGTAGAATTTCTGCGCTAAAAGACCAAGCTGATTCCATTTATAGCCCGTCTCAGGAAAGTCGACGGGCATCCCTTTCGCGTCAGAAGTGATCCACTTTACAACCAGGGCGTTCCATCCGAGCAGGTATGAAACCAGGTCATGAACGCTCATTTCTGTCCCTTTGGCATGTCCCTCCATCGAGCTATCCGCAGTTAACTCGGGAGGGATTGCGCTAAGGTAACTCATTAATTTACTGAAATTTTTATCAATAGCGAAAAGTAGTTCAGATTTGGTTTGCGGCACACTCATAAAGAATTCCCTCTCGCTTCAGAAGAGTTACCATAAAGACTACGGTGTAGTGTTTGAAAAACAGTCAATTATGTATCACTTACAACAGCAGGGAAAGGCCCTTGGGTAGATAAGCTCATTTGCTTTTTCTTCATAAGATATCAATACAAAAAAACAGGGAAACTATTGGGAGGAAAATTGTTTATTGAGACAGCATCGAGCTCAAAAAAATCAAATATATTGATTTGAAATTTATATAATTTGCTGAAAGGTAATCGACTTCTGGACGTGCTTTTTGTCGTTTTGAAAAATATACAATCACATCATTTTCAATGATAGTGTATAGGTTTGAGAATACTTTTGAGATCGCACGCTTAGCGCATTAAGGAGATTAACCATGCAGTTTTCGACTACCCCTACGCTTGAAGGGCAGAGCATCGTGGAATACTGCGGTGTGGTAACTGGTGAAGCTATTCTGGGCGCAAATATCTTCCGTGATTTCTTTGCGGGCATTCGTGATATTGTCGGGGGGCGCTCCGGCGCGTATGAAAAAGAGTTGCGAAAAGCGCGAGAAATTGCCTTTCAGGAGCTGGGGGAACAGGCGAAAGCGCTGGGTGCGGACGCGGTCGTCGGTATCGATATTGACTACGAAACTGTAGGTAAAGACGGCAGCATGTTGATGGTGAGCGTAAGTGGTACTGCGGTGAAAACTCGCCGATGAAACGTTTGTTATGTCTGCTGATGTTTACCCTGCTATTGGCAGGGTGTGCCGGTGAGAAAGGTATTGTTGATAAAGACGGGTATCAACTGGATACCCGCCGTCAGGCTCAGGCGGCGTATCCGCGGATAAAAGTGCTGGTTATCCACTATACGGCAGACGATTTTGACTCTTCTCTGGCGACGCTGACGGATAAAAACGTCAGTTCGCACTATCTGATCCCGGCGATACCGCCGCTGTACCACGGAAAGCCGCGTATCTGGCAACTGGTTCCGGAGAAAGATCTGGCGTGGCATGCGGGGATTAGTTTCTGGCGTGGCGCCACACGTATTAACGATACGTCGATTGGTATTGAACTGGAAAACCGTGGCTGGCAGAAATCGGCAGGCATAAAGTATTTTGCCCCGTTTGAGCCCGCGCAGATTCAGGCATTGATCCCTCTGGCGAAGGAAATCATTGCTCGCTACGACATCAAACCACAAAACGTGGTGGCACATGCGGATGTTGCGCCGCAGCGCAAAGACGATCCTGGTCCCCTGTTTCCGTGGCGTGAACTGGCGGCACAGGGGATTGGCGCATGGCCGGATGCGCAGCGCGTGATGTTTTATCTCGGCGGACGCGCACCTCATGAGTTAGTTGAAACGGCATCGTTACTCGATCTGCTGTCGCGTTATGGCTATGAGGTAAAACCGGAAATGACGTCACGCGAGCAGCAGCGGTTGATTATGGCGTTTCAGATGCACTTCCGCCCGGCGTTGTGGAACGGCGTGGCGGATGCAGAAACTCAGGCGATTGCCGAAGCGCTACTGGAGAAATACGGGCAGGATTAACGCGGTAGCTTACCGTGGTCGCGCAGCCAGGCCGCGGTACGCTCAATTCCTTCATCCAGCGTCACAACGGGCTGATAGCCTAACTCTTCCTGGGCGCGAGTGGTATCCAGCGTAAAGTCAAAATTCAGCTTTGAAACGCCGTAGTGAGTGAGCTTAGGTTCTTTAGCCGATTTGTTACCAAGACGCTCCATGCTGCGGGCAATCATGTCCAGCATCGGATAGGGTACTGAGCGAATACGGCAATCAATATTGAGCTCGTCGATAAGTTTTTGCACGATACTGCGCAGGGTACGATGCTCACCATTGGTAATGTTATACGCACGACCCGACGGCAGGTTATCGCAGGTTTCCTGACTTACCAGCCACATTGCGTGAACCGCATTTTCATAATAGGTCATATCCACCAGCGCACTGCCACCGTGTGGCAAAAGGATGCTGCCGTAGTGATGCATCATGTGTGCCAGGCGGGGGATAAAAACTTTATCGTGAGGGCCGAACAGGCTTTGCGGACGAAGCACTGTAAAGCGGGTCTGCGGGTTGGCCTGGGCCAACAGCGCAATAACGTCTTCACCAGCCGCTTTACTACGGGCGAATTCGTTGGCGAAACGGTGTGGACGGAAGTCCTCTTTAATATCGCGATGGTGGTGATAATCAAAATAGAGCGACGGGGAGGAGATATGAATAAAGTTACGCACGCCCCAGGCGACGGCCCATTCGCCCAGACGACGGGTCGCACGGACGTTGGCCAGATCGAACGCTTCTTGTGTTCCCCACGGCGAGGTAAAACTGGAGCAGTGCCACAGCGTGTCGATGCCTGCGAGCATCACTTTTGCCTGCGAAGAGACCAGTTCGGTCAAATCTGCATGCACAAATTCTGCGCCCATTTTCTCCAGCAGCTTACCCATCGCTTCGTTGCGACCGGTGGCTCTGACGCTGATGCCTTTGTTGCGTAAAAACTCAACCGCGTTTCGGCCTAAGCCGCTGGTGGCTCCGGTAACCAGTACCTTCATATCAATCCGCTGTGTTTAATAGAACTTCACGCGCATTCTTCCGTGAAATACGACTGTATGCAATGGGAAACGTGAAAGAATACAGCCTCTTTTTGTCTTTAGTCTGTGATTTGTTCTGCAAGTTTGGCGATACGCTTCGCCATCCCCCTGAAAATGAACAGGTGAGCCGGGATCATCAGCAACCAATAGAAGAGGCCTGGCATACCATGTGGATGCCACCAGGCGCGAACGTCTATACGGCGGTGATCGCCTTTATCTTCCAGCGTAAAGCTCAGGCGGCCAAGTCCTGGAGCTTTCATTCCAAACAGCAGGGTGAGCTGTTTTTCCGGCTCTACAATAATGACTTTCCAGCTATCAACGGTATCGCCGACCTGTAAAATCGGGTGTTCGGGTCGACCTTTCGCCAGCTTATGGCCTACCAGCAGGTCCAGTGCTGCACGCGTTTTCCACAATATATTGCCAAAGAAATAACCTTCCTTACCGCCGAGCCGGTTTACTACTTGCCACAGCGCTTTCCGGCTGGCAGACGTTTCGACGCTAAAACCGGCCTGTTTGGCAAAATAGCCGTATTCAGGACGCCAGCGTGCGAATGCCTGGGCGTCGTAACCCCAGTCGCTGGAGTTGACCAGCTTCTCTTCTTCTTTGAGCGTACTGCGTACCGCATCGTCAAACGCAATCAATTGTTGCGGAATAAGCAACCGTAGCGCGGTGTCATCAGCCAGAAGATCGTGTTTCAGCCCTTGTATCAGCGCTTTTGCGGTGTTCGGCGGAACTGAGGTAATCACATTTAAAAACCAGACCGAGATCCAACGGGTAGGAAAGGGGATGGGAATAAGCAGGCGATGCTTGCCGCTGACGGCCATAAAATGCTCGAATTGCTCCTGGTAACTTAATACCTGTGGCCCTGCGGCTTCGAGCACACGATGTTCGCTTGTTGGGTGATCCAGCAATGCCACCAGGTAATGCAGCAGGTTTTCCAGTGCAATTGGTGTGGTGCGTGAGCGTACCCAGCGGGGGGGAGTCAGCACCGGCAGGTTGTAGACCATGTCGCGCATCACCTCAAAGGCTGCTGAGCCAGCCCCCACGATTATGCCAGCCCGTAGCTCAGTTACCGGCACACCGGATTCTCGCAGTGTGTCCGCCGTTATCTGGCGTGCGCGCAAGTGATCGGACTGTTCATGTTTGGGAGCCTGTAATGAACTCAGGAAAATAAGCTGTTTGACCGGGGTGTTACGCAACGCATCACGGACATTCAGCGCGACCTGACGTTCATGAGCGATAAAATCGCCACCTTCGCCCATGCCATGAACCAGATAATAGACAGTATCGACCCCAGCCAGAAGAGACGTCAGGTTATCCGGCCAGTTTAAATCGACTTTATGGCAACTGACGTTAGCCAGCTGCTGTTTTTCCAGTCGCTCAATGCGACGTGCCGCAGCCAGCACCTGATGCCCTTGCTGGCTGAGCGCCTGAACCAGATGCTGACCAATGTAACCACTGGCGCCAAGTACCAAAATCCGTTGCGGCACGCCTGTCTCCTTAGCGGTTTAAGAATGTGCGCCAGTGAGCGGCGACTTCAGCAAGTTGCTCACGCGAGACGTCCAGATGCATTACCAGACGTACAATTGGCGAGGCGTTAATCAGAACGTCTTTCGATTTCATATACTCGCCCAGCGCGGCAGCATGCTCTTCACCGACACGGACAAACAGCATATTGGTGTCGTGACGCATCACGTCAGCGCCAGCTTCTCGTAGTTGCTCTGCCATCCAGGCCGCGTTGTCATGATCGTCCTGCAAACGCGCAACGTTATTTTTAAGCGCGTACAGGCCGGCAGCCGCCAGAATACCAGCCTGACGCATCCCGCCGCCGGTCATTTTACGCCAGCGAATGGCGCGTTTGATGTAGTCCTGGCTACCGACTAACAGTGAGCCGACCGGCGTTCCCAGACCCTTGGAGAGGCAAATGGTGAACGAGTCGCAATACTGGGTGATCTCTTTCAGCTCACATCCGTAGGCAACGACAGCGTTAAAAATACGTGCGCCGTCAACGTGTAGCGCAAGATTTCGTTCGCGGGTGAAGTCCCAGGCATCCTTTAAATACTCGCGCGGCAGCACTTTACCGTTGTGGGTATTTTCCAGACTGAGCAGGCGTGTGCGGGCAAAATGGATATCGTCTGCTTTGATTTTGGCAGCAACTTTATCCAATGGAAGAGAGCCGTCTGGTGCTGCGTCGATAGGCTGCGGCTGAATACTGCCCAGCACTGCGGCACCACCGGCTTCGTATAAATAGTTATGCGCCCCCTGGCCTGCAATGTACTCTTCACCGCGTTGGCAGTGACTGAGTAGCGCAACCAGATTTGCCTGAGTGCCGGTAGGTAAGAAAATCGCCGCTTCTTTGCCTGAAAGCTCAGCGGCATATTGTTGAAGTGCATTGACGGTAGGGTCGTCCCCGTACACGTCGTCCCCGACCGGGGCGGTCATCATTGCTTCGAGCATGGCACGGCTCGGCCGGGTAACGGTATCACTGCGTAAATCGATCACGGGCATTCCTTGTAGTGTGAGGTAATGCCCTCTGTTTTACCTGAGCCAGTTGGTTTTCGCCAGTTCGATCACTTCATCACCGCGTCCGCTGATGATCGCGCGCAACATATACAGGCTAAAACCTTTAGCCTGTTCGAGCTTGATTTGTGGTGGAATTGCCAGTTCTTCTTTCGCTACAACCACGTCAACCAGCACCGGGCCATCAATCGACATTGCCCTTTGTAGTGCCTCATCTACGTCTGATGATTTTTCCACGCGAATGCCGGTGATCCCACATGCTTCGGCAATGCGCGCGAAGTTGGTATCGTGCAGTTCAGTACCGTCAGTCAGGTAGCCGCCGGCCTTCATCTCCATCGCCACAAATCCCAGCACGCTATTGTTAAAAACGATAATCTTCACTGGCAGTTTCATCTGCACGACTGAAAGAAAATCTCCCATCAGCATGCTGAACCCACCGTCGCCGCACATTGCGACTACCTGGCGTCCTGGTTCCGTCGCCTGAGCGCCTAACGCCTGTGGCATAGCATTCGCCATGGATCCGTGATTAAACGAACCAAGCAGACGGCGCTTACCGTTCATTTTCAGATAGCGAGCGGCCCATACGGTAGGCGTGCCGACATCGCAGGTAAAGATGGCGTCGTCGGCGGCGAAATGACTGATCTGTTGCGCCAGATACTGCGGATGTATGGCTTTATCGCTGGGTTTGGCTAAATCATCCAGGCCTTTGCGTGCATCACGATAGTGTTCCAGTGCTTTATCCAAAAACTGCCGGTCGGTTTTTTCTTCCACCAGCGGTAGCAGGGCGCTAAGTGTGGATTTAATATCACCCACCAGCGCCATATCGACTTTACTGTGCGCGCCAATGCTCGCCGGATTGATATCAATCTGAATAATTTTGGCGTCGGTTGGGTAGAAGGGACGATAGGGGAACTGGGTGCCGAGTAAGATCAGCGTGTCGGCATTCATCATGGTATGAAAACCTGATGAAAAGCCAATTAGCCCGGTCATGCCGACATCGTACGGATTGTCATATTCAATGTGCTCTTTCCCGCGCAGGGCATGAACAATCGGTGCTTTGATTTTCGCAGCAAACTCGACCAGTTCTTTATGCGCACCAGCGCAACCACTGCCGCACATCAACGCGATATTGCTGGAATAGCGTAGCAGTTGCGCCAGCTTTTTAATCTCTTCTTCTGCTGGGGTCACCACCGGTAACGGCGCGTGGTACCAGTGTGTACTGGCGCTTTCAGGGGCCGGTTTTAATGCCACGTCACCTGGTAGAACGACCACGGAAACGCCGCGGTTTAACACCGCTTTACGCATGGCAATTGCCAGTACCTGCGGGATCTGTTCAGGGCTGGAAACCAGCTCGCAATAGTGGCTACATTCACGGAACAACTCTTGCGGGTGGGTCTCCTGAAAATAACCACTGCCGATTTCACTGGAGGGAATATGCGCGGCAATCGCCAGCACCGGGACGTGGTTACGGTGGCAATCAAACAGGCCGTTAATCAGGTGCAGGTTTCCCGGCCCACATGAACCGGCACACACCGCCAGTTCACCAGTCAGTTGTGCTTCTGCACCTGCGGCAAAGGCCGCAACCTCTTCATGCCGGGTTGGCATCCAGTCAATCGTTCCCATACGATTCAGACTATCACTCAGGCCATTCAGTGAGTCTCCTGTTACACCCCAAATGCGTTTTACCCCAGCTTGTTCGAGGGTTTTAGCAATAAACGCAGCAACCGTTTGTTTCATGGTTTTCCATCTCCTTTAATGTGATACCGGTTACAAGTTTAGATGAAGATAATAGTTATGCTTCTCATTCCCCCTGATTTTCGGCAGCTTTCTTTTCAGATAGATAAAGCGTAGTTTGAGAGCAGACATGGTAAAACAAGGAATAAATTCAAATGTTTACGAGCCTATTAAATGCAGTGAATCGGATGCTGACTCATGAAGACTTTGGCAAGTTTTTGTTACGCCTTGCCGTTGGGGGACTGATGCTGTTTCACGGCTTGCATAAGCTTTTTGCGGGTATTGATGGTATCAGCGGCATGTTGATCGCTAAGGGATTCCCGGGTTTCATCGCTTACGGTGTTTTGTTGGGGGAGGTGGTTGCTCCTTGCCTGATTATTCTCGGTATTCTGACGCGTCCGGCGGCGTTAGGGCTGGCGTTTACGATGGTTGTAGCATGGCTGATGGTCGGGATGGGGGAGACCTGGTCGCTGGACAAAACCGGCGCATGGGCGATTGAAAGCCTGGTGTATTTTTTTATTGGTGCGCTGGCAGTGGCATTTTTAGGTGCGGGGAGATATGCGTTGGGTGGCAACTCGGCCTGGCGGTAAAAAATAGTCGGATGACAACATAAACAGCTTGTCCGTCCTACGGTTGTTCTTGTAGGACGGATAAGCTCAGTGTCATCCGGCTATTAATGATTATGCAAGTACCAGATCACCTTGCGGATGGCAGGAGCAGGCCAGTACATAACCTTCAGCAATTTCCGCGTCAGTCAGCGTCATGGTGCTGGAGACCGTGTAGTTACCATCAACGACTTTGGTTTTACAGCAGCCGCATACGCCCGCACGGCATGCGGCGACGATCGGCACGCTGTTGCTTTCCAGCGCTTCCAGAAGGGTCGTGCCAACCGGTGCATAAAACTCTTTTGCCGGTTGTAACTTGGTGAACTTCAGACCGCTGGTGGCGGCTTCCGCGACCGGAGTGAAGAACTGCTCTTTAAAGAAGCGCGTCACGCCAAGCGCTTTCACTTCTTTTTCAACCAGATCCATGTACGGCGCCGGGCCGCAGGTCATCACGGTACGTGCGGTCAGGTCCGGTACGCTCTTCAGTAGTTCGGTTGTCAGTCGGCCGGAAACAAAGCCATGGGTAGCATTGTTTTCGGCGACTAACGTGACCGGATACTCACGCCATTCGTCGGCAAAAATGACATCTTCCGGCGAACGGACGTTAAAGATCACCTGTACATCGGCCTGCGGACGATACTTTGCCAACCAGCGACGCATTGACATGATTGGCGTAACACCACAGCCAGCAGCCAGCATCAGGAACTTGTCTTCCGCTTTATCTTCACAGGTGAATTCACCCATGGCATCGGACAGCCAGATGTAGTCGCCGCGCTTCACGTCACGGGTTAACCACTGAGAACCTGCACCGTCGTCAATCCGCCGAATAGTCAGCGTGATGTATTCGCTAACGCCCGGTGTTGAGGAGAGGGTGTAAGCACGCAGCGTATCCGCTGAGTTACGTACGCTGACCAGTGCATACTGCCCGGCACGATATGGGTAATAGTCGTGGCATAGCAACGAAATTGTCCATACATCCGGCGTTTCCTGATGGATGTGATGAACCTGCATCCGCCACGGGCACTGATGGGTTGGCATTGTCATTCTCTACTCCTTACGCGCTCAGCAGCTGCTTCATGTCTTCTTCAACGGTGGTCACAGAACGCAGACCGAATTTCTCGTTGAGTACAGCCAGCAGATCCGGCGTGAAGAAGCCAGGTGCAGTTGGGCCAGTGACGATGTTTTTCACACCCAGGGACAGCAGGGTCAGCAGAATTACAATCGCTTTCTGTTCGAACCAGGAGAGCACCAGAGACAGCGGCAGGTCATTGACGCCACAGCCCAGTTTTTCCGCCAGGGTTACCGCCAGGATGATGGCAGAGTAAGCATCGTTACACTGACCGGCGTCGACCAGACGTGGCAGACCTTCGATATCGCCGAAGTCCAGTTTGTTGAAACGGTATTTACCGCAGGCCAGCGTCAGGATCAGGCAGTCGTCCGGTACGCTGGTGGCGAAGTCGGTGAAGTAGTTACGTTCACCACGGGCGCCGTCGCAGCCGCCAACCAGGAAGATGTGACGCAGTTTTTCGCGGCTCACCAGGTCGATCAGGGTATCAGCTGCGCCCAGCAACGTCTGACGACCGAAACCGACGGTGATCAGGTGTGGAATTTCGCTGTACGGGAAGCCCGCCATTTGCTGCGCCTGAGCGATAACCGGACCGAAGTCGTCGCCTTCCAGATGGCTCACGCCCGGCCAACCGACGATGCTACGAGTCCAGATACGGTCGTCGTATGCGCCAACGGTCGGGTCGATGATGCAGTTAGAGGTCATGACGATTGGACCTGGGAAGCGGGCGAATTCCACCTGCTGGTTCTGCCAGCCACTGCCGTAGTTACCGATCAGGTGTTTGAATTTACGCAGCTCCGGGTAACCGTGCGCTGGCAGCATTTCACCGTGGGTGTAGACGTTAACGCCGGTGCCTTCGGTCTGCTCCAGCAGGTTATACAGATCTTTCAGGTCATGACCAGAGATCAGAATGCATTTCCCTTCGGTCGCTTTCACGTTGACCTGAGTCGGTGTCGGGTGACCGTATTTGGTAGTTTCACCGGCATCCAGGATGCTCATCACTTTGAAGTTCATCTGGCCTATTTCCATAGAGCACTCCAGCAGAGCGTTCATATCGGAAGGCCAGGTACCCAGCCATGCCATGATTTTGTGGTACTGAGCGTAGATATCGTTGTCGTACTGACCCAGAACATGTGCGTGTTCCATGTAGGCTGCCGCACCTTTCAGGCCGTACAGGCAAAGCAGCCGCAGGCCGAGAATGTTCTCGCCAATGGTCGCTTTGTCTTTATTCGGGGTAAATTCCGCTGCCTGACGTTGCAGGTCACCCAGATCGTCGCTGACCAGTTGCAGTTCAGCCATCGGGTTATCGACAGTCGCGTTAGCATCAATATTCAGACATTGTGCTTTCAGTGCGTCACGCATGGCGATAGCTTCGCGAGCATAGCCGACAATACGTGGGGAGTCGAAGTTTACGTTGGTCAGCGTGGAGAAGAACGCGCGCGGAGCAAAATTATCAACTTCATGGTCGATGATGCCGTATTCACGCGCTTTAACCGCCCATGCAGACAGACCTTGTAGGGAAGCAATCAGCAGATCCTGCAGATCGGAGGTCTCCGCTGTCTTACCGCACATACCCTGCGCGTAAGAGCAGCCGTTCCCTGCCGGAGTACGGATGGTTTGTTCACATTGCACACAAAACATGGTCACACCTTTTAAAGTTATATTTAATATACATGTTTAAGGTTATGCCTGCGCGCGCAGGGATTAAAGGGATTTCTAATACAACTTGCAGGGAGATTGATTTAGCGCAATTTTGGCGGTAGCTGACTACCGCCAGAGAGGTATTTGTCTGTATATCAGGCGGAGAAAAATGCCATCAACAGAGGCACCAGTAAACTCAGAATAAAGCCGTGAACGATTGCAGCTGGAACCATCTCCAGACCACCGCTACGTTGTAAAACGGGCAGGGTGAAATCCATTGATGTCGCACCGCAGAGTCCTAAGGCGGTGGATCGACTGCGGCCAACTAATCCTGGAATTAACATAATGGCAATCAGTTCGCGCGCCAGATCGTTAAAGAAAGCGGCGCTGCCGATAACCGGCCCGAACGATTCGGTCAACAAAATACCGGAAAGGGAATACCAGCCAAATCCCGATGCCATCGCCAGTGACGTTTTCATCGGTAGACCGAGGATTAGTGCATTGATGACTCCACCCAGCAGCGAACTGGCAACCACGACGACGGCAACAATCATGCCTCTGCGGTTCAGCACAATCTGTTTTAAGGTCATGCCGCTGTTGCGCAATTGAATTCCCACGAGGAACAATAAAAAGATCAGCGTATATTCGCTGGCTTCGGTTGCGTGCTGCAGCATTGAAAACCCGGTAAGCCCGAGCAGAAAACCCAGGACAACGACACCACAAAGTTGTAGCGACTCAAGTGCCATTGCAATTCGCGAAGGTAACTTTTCTTGCTGGTGGTTGTGTCGCCAGGGCAGTGCACGTTCCAGCCACAGTAGCGCCGCAATGTTACATAGCAGAATGACCGTAATACTGACGGCAGAATAATGAAGAATGGATAACAGATTACTGGCGAGATTATCCAGAAACGCCAGGCTGATGCCCATAAAGAAGAGAATAAGGTAGACGATCCAACTCAGCAGGCGATTAATGAGTTTTAAAGCAGCCCTGTGCCGAAGCGGAATCAGATAACCCACAATAAGTGGGACCAGAATGATTAACAGTCCTGAAAACATGAACAACCGGGTCCTTTATATGTGAAGCAGCGCAATGACACTACCCAATAAAAGCTTTCAGGTAAAGTTACAAAAAAAGCCGGGTGGCGCTGATGCCTACACGGCTTACATATTGCAGTGAACTGTAGGTCAGGTAAGACACTGCCACCTGACACTATGGCCTACGTGGGATTAATCGCGTTTTTCCAGCAGGGTGCGATAAATAAGTCCACCGAGAACCCCACCGATAATCGGCATGACCCAGAACAGCCACAGTTGTTCTAGCGCCCAGCCGCCCTGGAAGAGGGCAACGGCGGTACTACGTGCCGGGTTTACGGATGTGTTGGTGACCGGAATGCTGATCAGGTGAATCAGCGTTAACGCAAGACCAATAGCAATGGGTGCGAAACCTGCCGGAGCATGTTTATCGGTAGCACCGTGGATAACCAGTAAGAAACCTGCGGTCAGAACGATTTCAATAACGATAGCAGAAAGCATCGAATAGCCGCCCGGAGAATGTTCACCGTAGCCGTTTGACGCAAACCCACTGGCTGTAGCATCGAAGCCTGCTTTACCGCTGGCAATAAGATACAGCACAGCTGCCGCAACAATACCGCCCACGACCTGGGCAATAACATAACCAATAACGTCTTTTGCCGGAAAGCGACCACCAGCCCATAAACCGAATGTCACTGCTGGGTTAAAATGTCCGCCTGAAATATGACCGACGGCAAATGCCATTGTCAAAACAGTGAGACCGAAGGCCAGCGCAACACCGGCAAATCCAATACCTAACTCAGGGAATGCTGCGGCCAGCACGGCACTCCCACATCCACCAAAAACAAGCCAGAATGTACCGAAGAATTCGGCTGCTAATTTCCTGAACATAACCACCTCAATTAAAAGTTCCGGGTTCGTTGTCGTACCCGGTTATTCATCGCTAAAAGGGGCGATGATTAAAGAGCGTATATTTTAGAAAAAAACATCATCCCTTCGCCACTTAAATTAATAAAAAAATTTGATTTAAGGCAATGCGACGTCAATCCTTTTTGGATTTGATGTAGATAAGGTATCGTTTAATTACATTAAGCGGATTGTTGTGCCCTGAAATAATATTCATTGTAAATTTTAAGAAGAATATTCTTATGTTTTTTAGTTCCCCCGGTTTCGGTTTGGGTGATATCGGGTGTCCTGAGTGCCTGCTTGCCGTTATACTCCTGATAACTTGAAGGAAAAAGTTAGCATTTCCGGAGGCTATATGATTCTCGAACGCGTTGAGATTGTTGGGTTTCGTGGTATTAATCGGCTGTCGTTGGTGCTGGAGCAAAACAACGTGCTGATTGGGGAGAACGCGTGGGGTAAATCCAGCCTGCTGGATGCATTAACCCTGTTGTTGTCACCTGAGTCGGATTTATACCATTTTGATCGCGAAGACTTTTGGTTCCCACCGGGTGATGTCCAGGGGCGGGAACATCATTTGCACATTATTCTGACGTTTCGCGAATCTCAACCGGGCCGCCATCGGGTACGTCGGTACCGTCCGCTGGAAGCATGCTGGTCCCCATGTTCGGATAACTATCACCGTATTTTCTATCGGCTGGAAGGAGAGTGTGCGGATGATGGTAGTGTCCTGACGCTGCGCAGCTTCCTTGATGGCGCAGGCCATCCTTTACCCATCGACGATATTAACGACCAGGCCCGCCATCTCGTCCGCCTGATGCCGGTTCTACGTCTGCGTGATGCGCGTTTTATGCGGCGGATCCGCAACGGTACGGTGCCAGATATGGCCGATGTTGAAGTCACCGCCCGTCAACTGGATTTTCTGGCGCGCGAACTCGCTAACCGTCCACAAAATTTGACGGATGGACAGATTCGCCAGGGGCTTTCAGCCATGGTTCAACTGCTGGAGCACTATTTTTCTGAGCAGGGATCTAGTCAGTCACGTTATCGTCTGATGCGTCGGCGATCCAATAACGAACAACGTAGCTGGCGTTATCTGGACATTATTAACCGCATGATTGATAAGCCTGGAGGACGTACGCACCGCGTGATCCTTTTGGGGCTTTTTTCGACCCTGTTACAGGCTAAAGGCACACTTAGGCTGGATAAAGATGCCCGTCCTTTGTTGCTGGTAGAAGA
>NZ_CAWLWU010000002.1:2825658-2987094 GCF_963864895.1 Citrobacter sp. S-77 | reverse complement strand
TGGTAGAAGATCCAGAAACACGGTTGCATCCTATTATGCTCTCTGTCGCCTGGCAGTTGCTGAATCTACTTCCTCTGCAGCGTGTGGCGACCACCAACTCCGGAGAATTGTTGTCTCTCACGCCCGTTGAGCATGTTGTCCGTCTGGTGCGTGAATCCTCTCGCGTTGCCGCCTGGCGGCTGGGGCCGGGTGGTTTGAGTGCGGAAGACGGACGGCGTATTGCGTTTCATATTCGCTTTAATCGAGCGTCGTCGTTGTTTGCCCGCTGCTGGCTGCTGGTGGAGGGGGAAACGGAAACCTGGGTTATTAACGAACTGGCTCGTCAGTGCGGACATCACTTTGATGCCGAAGGCATTAAAGTCATTGAGTTCGCCCAGTCAGGCCTTAAACCGTTGGTTAAGTTTGCCCGGCGTATGGGGATAGAGTGGCATGTGTTGGTCGATGGAGATGAAGCGGGCAAAAAGTACGCCGCTACCGTACGCAGCTTGCTGAATAACGATCGGGAAGAAGAACGCGAGCATTTAACCATACTGCCTGCGCTGGATATGGAACACTTTATGTACCGACAGGGATTCTCTGACGTCTTTCATCGGGTGGCACAAATTCCGGAAAATGTACCAATGAATATGCGCAAGATTATATCGAAAGCTATTCATCGTTCGTCAAAACCGGATCTGGCGATTGAAGTGGCGATGGAAGCAGGGCGACGCGGCGTTGAAGCCGTACCAACCCTGCTCAGGAAAATGTTTTCGCGCGTGCTGTGGTTGGCGCGCGGGCGGGCTGATTAGTGGCGGAACATCAGCGATAACTGAGCGTGTATATTGTCCAGTAACTGATAGCGGCGGCGGTATTCCGCGCGTTTTTTACTGGCAATATCTGCCTCGTTTTTTCGAGCCAACGAGCGTGGAATATGATAATACCCGTGGCTGTCGCATTCTCCACCTACCGACTCCCAAAAGGCATTATAGTCAGAAAGAATAACCTTGTTTTTATCATGGTAACGTGGGCTGCGAAAAATATGCTGCTCATTACTGACAGCCAGAACTTGTTCGATATTAAGCTGTTCCGCAAAGCGGCAAATAGCCTCCATTACAATACGCTTAGGAAAAATTCCATGGCATGATTTGGTCGCTTTTTGAATTTCTTCGTGCGGCAGTTGAGCATTACCCTGTACGCCGCCAATAAAGAGCGTACTTTTCTTATTGTACTTACACAGTGTGAACGTCATTTTAATCAGGATGTCCCCGGCGCTATTACGCATGAGAATTGTACTTTCCCCTTCTTTATCCAGTGCAGTGAACATCATCATGTCGACAGTGAATATTTCACCGTCTTTGCCTTCAATTTTCGCCAGTTGCAATCCATCATTGCTTAAAAATGCGCTAAACTCCGCGGGCAAAAATGCGTTACGGATAACATGGTAATGAAAGCGCACCGCGTCTAAACGCATTTTCAGGTCGAAATTTTTAGCAAGATACGGGCGATGTAAACGCACCGGCAAGCGCGGCTGACGGGAGAGTAAATTATCAAGGTCTGGCCACTGTGCCAGTTCAGTCATCCATTCTCGAGTCAGTCGTGGTATCAGCAATGAGCGCCACATAAACTTACGGCGAAAACTTCGCTTTTCCCAACAATTACCGGGTCGCCAATGACCGGTAGTCAGGTTGCAAAAAAGGCCAAAACCAGTTGCTGGTTTTGCAGAATGAAAAGTGCTTTCAGTTAGCTGGCTCATAATAACAATCCAATTGATACGCTGGTACTAATTTCAGCACGGTGGATCTTAACGATTCATCAATAACTCTGTTATTCTTTGAACTTTTCAACGCCTGTTAATTTATCGTTGATGTTTATCACTCCACTCTGGTGGACGTATTGGGGGAAACTGGGATTTTTATGAAGCTCAAGGGAAAAATTAAAAAACGGTATTTTCTCATCGCCATCATTATTATTGTGGTGATGATTGCACTTTGGAGAACACTTAATGCTCCATTACCTCAGTATCAGACGTTAATTGTTCGACCTGGCGATCTCCAGCAAAGCGTACTGGCAACCGGGAAACTGGATGCGTTACGCAAAGTTGACGTAGGTGCGCAGGTAAGCGGGCAACTGAAAACGTTGTCAGTAGCGATTGGCGATAAAGTAAAAAAAGATCAACTGCTTGGTGTTATTGATCCTGAACAGGCGCAAAACCAGATCAAAGAGGTTGAGGCGACGCTCATGGAATTACGCGCTCAGCGTTTGCAGGCAGAAGCCGAATGGAAACTGGCGCGGGTAACGCTTTCTCGTCAGCAACAGTTGGCGAAAACACAGGCTGTTTCTCAGCAGGATCTCGACACTGCTGCTACCGAAATGGCGGTTAAACAGGCGCAAATTGGCACCATTGATGCACAAATTAAGCGTAATCAGGCCTCGCTTGATACGGCAAAGACTAACCTCGATTACACCCGCATCGTGGCTCCTATGGCCGGTGAGGTAACCCAAATTACCACCCTGCAGGGGCAAACCGTGATTGCTGCACAGCAGGCACCAAACATTCTGACTCTGGCAGATATGAGTACCATGCTGGTAAAAGCGCAGGTGTCCGAGGCGGATGTTATTCATCTGCATCCGGGGCAAAAGGCCTGGTTTACTGTGCTGGGCGATCCGCAGACGCGCTATGAAGGTACACTCAAAGATGTGTTGCCAACGCCAGAGAAAGTGAATGACGCTATTTTCTATTACGCCCGCTTCGAAGTGCCTAACCCGAAAGGGATCCTGCGTCTGGATATGACCGCGCAGGTTCATATTCAGCTAACGGATGTGAAAAATGTGCTGACAATCCCGTTAGCGGCCCTTGGCGATCCTATTGGCAACAACCGTTATAACGTCAGACTGTTGCGCAACGGCGAGACCCGGGAGCGTGAGGTCTCTATCGGCGCACGTAATGACACCGATGTAGAGATTGTAAAAGGGCTGGAAGAAGGGGATGAAGTCATCATCGGTGAGGCGAAACCTGGAGCAGCGCAATGACGGCATTGCTTGAGCTGAGCAATATCTGCCGCAGTTACCCGTCAGGAGAAGGGCAGGTCGAGGTGTTAAAGAACGTCTCCTTGAGCATCCAGGCCGGCGAAATGGTGGCGATTGTCGGGGCTTCTGGCTCGGGCAAATCGACGCTGATGAACATTCTGGGATGTCTGGACAAGCCTACCAACGGGACGTATCAGGTTGCCGGGCGCGATGTTTCCACCCTGGACAGCGACGCGTTAGCGCAACTACGGCGTGAGCATTTCGGCTTCATCTTCCAGCGGTATCATTTACTCTCGCATTTGACGGCAGCGCAAAACGTTGAGGTACCCGCGGTCTACGCCGGAACCGAGCGTAAGCAGCGGTTGGCACGAGCGCAGGAGTTGCTCCAGCGACTGGGACTGGGTGACAGGGTCGACTATCAACCTTCCCAGCTTTCCGGTGGGCAGCAGCAGCGCGTCAGTATTGCGCGTGCGCTGATGAATGGCGGACAGGTGATTCTGGCCGATGAACCGACCGGGGCGCTGGACAGCCATTCTGGCGAAGAGGTGATGGCTATTCTGCATCAGCTGCGCGATCGTGGACATACGGTGATTATCGTAACTCACGACCCGCAGGTAGCCGCACAGGCCGAGCGAGTGATTGAAATTCGTGATGGCGAAATCGTGCGTAATCCGCCGTCACAGAAACCCTCTGCAGGGCGCGGTATTGCGGAACCGACGGTGACGGCGGCCTCCGGTTGGCGTCAGTTTGCCAGCGGTTTTCGTGAGGCGCTTACCATGGCGTGGCTGGCAATGGCCGCCAATAAGATGCGTACACTGCTGACCATGCTTGGCATTATCATCGGTATTGCTTCTGTGGTCTCTATTGTGGTTGTTGGTGACGCAGCAAAACAGCTGGTGCTGGCTGATATTCGCGCTATCGGGACGAACACCATTGATATCTACCCCGGCAAAGATTTCGGTGATGATGACCCACAGTATCAGCAGGCGCTGAAATATGACGACTTAGTCGCTATTCAGAAGCAGCCCTGGGTGAGTTCCGTTACGCCTGCGGTGTCGAAGAATTTGCGTCTGCGTTATGGAAATATCGACGTGGCGGCCAGCGCGAACGGCGTTAGTGGAGATTACTTTAACGTTTATGGCATGACGTTTAGCGAAGGGAACACTTTTAACGCAGAACAGTTAAATGGTCGGGCACAGGTGGTGGTGCTTGACAGCAATACCCGACGCCAGCTATTCCCCAACAAAGCGCAGGTAGTGGGAGAAGTTATCCTGGTGGGAAATATGCCTGCCACCGTGATTGGGGTCGCCGAAGAGAAGCAGTCGATGTTTGGCAGCAGCAAGATCCTGCGGGTCTGGTTGCCTTACAGCACCATGTCCGGGCGGATCATGGGGCAATCGTGGCTGAACTCTATTACCGTGCGTGTTAAGGATGGTTTCGACAGCGCGCAGGCGGAGCAGCAACTGACCCGACTGTTGTCGTTGCGCCATGGTAAAAAAGATTTCTTCACCTGGAACATGGACGGCGTCTTGAAAACCGCCGAAAAAACCACACGTACTTTACAGTTGTTCCTGACTCTGGTTGCGGTGATTTCCCTGGTGGTCGGCGGAATAGGTGTGATGAACATTATGCTGGTTTCCGTGACTGAACGAACGCGTGAAATTGGCATTCGTATGGCGGTTGGTGCGCGTGCCAGTGATGTGCTGCAGCAGTTCTTAATTGAAGCAGTGCTGGTGTGTCTGGTCGGTGGGGCGTTAGGTATTAGCCTGTCGATGCTAATCGCTTTTACGTTGCAACTTTTTCTGCCTGGATGGGAAATTGGATTCTCTCCTTTTGCCCTGCTGACGGCTTTCCTGTGCTCAACGGCGACCGGCGTTTTGTTTGGCTGGCTGCCTGCGCGTAATGCGGCGCGCCTTGATCCCGTCGATGCTTTGGCGCGTGAATAACGTGTTGTATTGCATAAGAAATAAAAATGCCAGCCTCCGGGGCTGGCATTTTGTCTGCGGGATGTACACAATGAGACAGAAGAGCTATGCGACAGCTTCTGCTTCAATGACAGGCACGATGACGCTGGCGTGATTGCCTTTTGGCCCCTGGTGGACATCAAACTGGACAGACTGTCCGGCTTTTAGCGTTCTGTAACCATCCATCTGAATGGTGGAGTAATGGGCGAAGATATCTTCGCCACCGCCTTCAGGGCAGATGAAACCAAACCCTTTGGCATTGTTGAACCACTTAACAGTACCCGTTTCCATGCTTCGACATCCTTCGTAAATCTTATATAAGTAAGATGGAATGAACCGGTGGCGGAGTGGGGGCTGTTCAAAACCTCGCCAACTCTCGAGACTACAATTTAGAGAAATCAGGCGGGGCGTCAAGCGTCAGGCTAGTGGAATAGGGTAAAAATGCATCAAAATTTGAAGCAGTTAACGCTATTGTCGGTTCTGTGACAGATGTCGCGAATGACACTGATAGATGATAATTATCTAATACTTGAGGTAGATTGATTGTGCGCATAGGCTCTTGTCAGCGGCAAGTTATTCTGCCGGTAACCGTAACTGAAGATGACGACTGACAATGGGTAAGACGAACGATTGGTTGGATTTCGACCTGCTGGCGGAAGACAAATTGCGCGACGCGCTAAAACCGCCATCTATGTATAAAGTGATATTAGTCAATGATGATTACACTCCGATGGAGTTTGTTATTGACGTGTTACAAAAATTCTTTTCTTATGATGTAGAACGTGCAACGCAACTGATGCTTGCTGTTCACTATCAAGGTAAAGCTATCTGCGGCGTATTTACCGCGGAAGTGGCTGAGACCAAAGTTGCGATGGTGAACAAATATGCGAGGGAGAACGAGCATCCGTTGCTGTGTACGCTGGAAAAAGCCTGAATGCAGGCATAAATATTGGGGGAGGTGCCTATGCTCAATCAAGAACTGGAACTCAGTTTAAACATGGCTTTCGCCAGAGCGCGCGAGCACCGACATGAGTTTATGACCGTCGAGCACTTGTTACTGGCATTGCTCAGTAACCCATCGGCCCGCGAAGCGCTGGAAGCGTGTTCTGTGGATCTGGTGGCGCTCCGTCAGGAACTCGAAGCCTTCATTGAACAAACCACACCCGTATTGCCTGCCAGCGAAGAAGAGCGCGACACGCAACCGACGCTGAGTTTTCAGCGTGTACTGCAACGTGCTGTCTTTCATGTTCAGTCCTCCGGGCGTAATGAAGTCACTGGCGCAAATGTGCTGGTTGCCATCTTCAGCGAGCAGGAATCTCAGGCGGCGTATCTGCTGCGTAAGCATGAAGTCAGTCGCCTGGACGTGGTGAATTTTATTTCTCATGGCACGCGCAAAGACGAACCGAGTCAGTCTTCTGATTCAGGTAATCAGCCAAATAGCGAAGAACAAGCTGGCGGGGAGGACCGTATGGAGAACTTCACCACTAACCTTAACCAGCTTGCTCGCGTGGGCGGTATTGATCCGCTCATTGGCCGGGAAAAAGAGCTGGAGCGAGCCATTCAGGTACTGTGCCGCCGCCGTAAAAACAACCCGCTGCTGGTGGGTGAGTCTGGCGTCGGGAAAACCGCGATTGCTGAAGGCCTCGCCTGGCGTATTGTCCAGGGTGACGTGCCGGAAGTCATGGCAGACTGCACGCTTTACTCGCTGGATATTGGGTCGCTGCTGGCGGGAACCAAATACCGTGGTGATTTTGAAAAACGGTTTAAAGCTCTGCTGAAACAGCTGGAACAGGATACCAACAGTATTCTGTTTATCGATGAGATCCACACCATTATAGGTGCGGGGGCTGCATCTGGCGGCCAGGTTGACGCCGCAAATCTGATCAAACCGCTGCTGTCCAGCGGGAAGATCCGCGTGATCGGTTCGACCACCTATCAGGAGTTCAGCAATATTTTCGAGAAAGACCGTGCGTTAGCGCGCCGCTTCCAGAAAATCGATATTACTGAACCGTCGGTGGAAGAGACCGTGCAGATTATTAACGGTTTGAAACCCAAATATGAAGCGCACCACGATGTTCGTTATACCGCAAAAGCAGTGCGTGCAGCGGTTGAGCTGGCGGTGAAATATATCAACGATCGTCATCTGCCGGATAAAGCGATTGATGTGATCGATGAAGCTGGCGCCCGTGCGCGACTAATGCCGGTCAGCAAGCGCAAGAAAACCGTCAACGTAGCGGATATTGAGTCCGTTGTGGCTCGCATTGCGCGGATCCCGGAGAAGAGTGTTTCGCAGAGCGATCGAGATACGCTGAAAAATCTGGGCAACCGCCTGAAAATGCTGGTGTTCGGGCAGGATAAAGCTATTGAGGCACTGACTGAAGCGATCAAGATGAGTCGTGCAGGTCTTGGTCACGAGCATAAACCTGTCGGTTCGTTCTTGTTTGCTGGTCCGACTGGCGTCGGTAAAACCGAAGTCACGGTGCAACTGTCCAAAGCGCTGGGTATTGAACTGCTGCGTTTTGATATGTCTGAATATATGGAGCGGCATACCGTCAGCCGCCTGATTGGTGCGCCTCCGGGGTACGTTGGATTTGACCAGGGCGGTTTGTTAACGGATGCGGTGATTAAACATCCGCATGCGGTACTGCTGCTGGATGAAATCGAAAAAGCGCACCCGGATGTCTTTAACCTGCTGCTGCAGGTGATGGATAACGGTACGCTGACTGACAACAACGGGCGCAAAGCGGATTTCCGCAACGTGGTGCTGGTAATGACCACTAACGCCGGGGTGCGTGAAACTGAACGTAAATCGATTGGGCTTATTCATCAGGACAACAGTACTGATGCGATGGGCGAGATCAAAAAAGTATTTACGCCGGAGTTCCGTAACCGTCTCGACAATATTATCTGGTTTGATCATCTCTCTACTGAGGTCATTCACCAGGTTGTGGATAAATTTATTGTCGAACTTCAGGTTCAGCTGGATCAGAAAGGTGTATCTCTGGAAGTGAGTCAGGAAGCACGTGACTGGCTGGCAGAGAAAGGCTATGACCGCGCCATGGGCGCACGCCCGATGACGCGTGTAGTCCAGGACAACCTGAAAAAACCATTGGCAAACGAACTGCTGTTCGGTTCGCTTGTGGATGGTGGGCAGGTGACAGTCGCGCTGGATAAAGAGAAAAATGAGCTGACGTATGGCTTCCAGAGTGCGCAAAAGCATAAACCGGAAGCAGCACATTAAATTCTTATCTCATAACAGACCGGGCGTAAATGCCCGGTTTTTTTTCGCCTGAAATTGGGTAACGGATGGAGCAGAGGCAAAAAATAAGCCTGCGTAAGGGAGATTACGCAGGCTAAGGAGGTGGTTCCTGGTACAGCTAGCATTTATGGGTTATGTTTTTCAGCGAAACAGATAATACCCTTAATGAACGAAACGGTATGTGATCGGTTTCTAAGAATCTTCCGAACGCCGAAAAATATCCATAATTAACTACTTAGTATGCGGATTTCGCGTGGATTCCCCGGCAAAATTACGCATTAACAAGGCATAGTTCAGATCAATATCTTGCGGTACCGGCATCCACACAGTGTAGCCATCCCCTGGAGCGACCGGCATTGCCTCGCCTTTGGCGTTTTCCATCTGCTCGAGGGTGAAATTGATATTACCCTGCGGGGTCATCAGTTCCAGGCTATCACCAACGGTGAATTTGTTTTTCACCAGTACTGCCGCCAGCTCACCTTTGCGCTCGCCAGTGAATTCACCGACAAATTGCTGGCGCTCGGAAACAGAAAAACCATATTCGTAATTCTGATAGTCGTCATGTGTGTGGCGACGCAGGAAGCCTTCGGTATATCCACGGTGCGCCAGACCTTCCAGCGTCTCTAACAGACTGGTGTCGAAAGGTTTACCGGCAGCGGCGTCATCAATCGCTTTACGGTACACCTGCGCGGTACGAGCACAGTAGTAGTAGGATTTGGTACGGCCTTCGATTTTCAGTGAATGCACACCCATTTGGGTCAGACGCTCGACATGGGCAATGGCGCGTAAATCTTTTGAGTTCATGATGTAAGTACCGTGTTCGTCTTCGAACGCGGTCATATATTCGCCCGGGCGCTGAGCTTCTTCGATCATAAACACTTTGTCAGTCGGCGCACCAATACCCAACGTAGGTTCGACGTTTTGTACTGGAATAGGCTCATACTTGTGTACGATGTTGCCTACCACGTCTTCTTTACCTTCCTGCACGTTATATTCCCAGCGGCAGGCATTGGTACAGGTGCCCTGATTCGGATCGCGCTTGTTGATGTAGCCGGAGAGCAGGCAGCGGCCGGAGTAAGCCATGCACAACGCACCGTGAACGAAGATCTCAATCTCCATATCCGGTACCTGATTACGGATCTCTTCAATTTCTTCCAGCGACAATTCACGGGACAGGATCACGCGGGTCAGTCCCATCTGCTTCCAGAATTTTACCGTTGCCCAGTTTACAGCGTTAGCCTGTACCGACAGGTGAATGTCCATATCCGGGAAGTTTTCGCGTACCAGCATGATAAGACCCGGGTCGGACATGATTAAGGCATCCGGTCCCATTTCCACAACCGGTTTCAGGTCACGAATGAAAGTTTTCAGCTTGGCGTTGTGTGGGGCAATGTTTACCACCACGTAGAATTTTTTACCCAGTTCATGGGCTTCATTAATTCCGAGCTGCAAATTTTCGTGATTGAATTCGTTGTTGCGCACGCGCAGCGAGTAACGCGGCTGGCCCGCATATACTGCATCTGCGCCATAGGCAAAAGCGTAACGCATATTTTTCAGCGTTCCCGCCGGGGAAAGGAGTTCCGGTTTAAACATAATTTTCTCGTTCTGATGACAGGTCAGACTCGCCTCACTCAATGAGGCGGTTAGGGGAGTGCCCCCATATTAAGGGCGGGCATTGTAGCGCTGCGGGGAAGACAGGTAAAGAAAAACGCCGGGCGACAGTTTGGCGTTACCCGGCTGATGAAGTGATAATCAGGTTTTATCTTTCACCGTCTGACTTATGCCATTGGTTTTTACCGACGCAATTCCGGTATCTCGCGACTGCTCGTTTGCATACAGCTGACTGGTACCAATAACCTGATGGTTTGCCGCTTTCAGATTGAAATGCAATTTGCCGTTTGTCGCCGTTTTTTTCTCATAACGTTCGCTCAGTGGGCTGTTTACCTGGACCGAAGCGATCCCCTTTTCCGCAGCACCTTTTGTGGCGTAAAGCTCACTGGTCAGGATAGTTTCTCCATTTCCTGCCTTAAGAACAAATCGGTACTGATTATCACTGCTTTTGCTTAACTCAAACCAACCAGCCATATGAACTCCTTGATTAAAAATTTTATATCAAACAGTTATTAACGACAGTGTATTGCCAGTAAGAGTATGGGTGATATTCACAGAGTTGCTAGTGACGAAGGCTCCGCCAGCTGACAGAGCCATTTTAGAGAGGGATGTTTACGCAATTCTGCACGCATCGGCTTCCCAGCGATATCCCACGCCATAAACGGCGCGGATAAACGACTGCTCCGCGTCCAGCGACTCCAGTTTGCGGCGCAAGTTCTTGATGTGGCTGTCGATGGTGCGGTCAGTGACGACGCGATAGTCGTCATAAAGATGGTTGAGCAACTGCTCGCGCGAGAATACTTTCCCCGGTTCATGCGACAGCGTTTTGAGCAAGCGGAATTCGGCTGGCGTTAAGTCGAGCATTTTTCCACGCCATGAAGCCTGAAAACGACCTTCATCAACGATCAATGGGCTGTCAGCATCCATCTGTTGCAGCTCTCGCTGTGGCTTGCAACGACGCAAGATCGTTTTCACCCTGGCAACGACTTCTCGCGGGCTGTAGGGCTTACAAATGTAGTCATCTGCGCCGATCTCAAGCCCCAGTAGCCTGTCTATCTCTTCAATTTTGGCGGTAACCATCATGATGGGAACTTCAGAGAAACGACGAATTTCCCGGCACAGGGTCAGACCGTCGGTACCTGGCAGCATCAGATCCAGTAAAATCATATCGGGTGGCGTCTGGCGCACGTAAGGCAGCACCAGATCACCGTGATTGATTAGGGTTGGGGCATAGCTTGCAGCGCGCAGATAGTCGATAAGCAACTGTCCCAGCTTGGGTTCATCTTCCACAATCAGAATACGTGGTGTGTTTTCATCAATGGGTAACTCAGTCATACATCTCTCTGTAAATCGCGTTCCAGCGGTAACTCTACTGTAATGCTAACCCCACCAAAAGGCGAATGGGCGGCACGGATATGTCCATTATGCGCCTGGACGATATTGACGCAAATCGCCAGCCCCAGCCCGGAACCCCCGCTGGCGCGGTTACGGGACCCTTCCGTACGATAAAATCGTTCAAACAGTTTCTGTAACTGCTCCTCACTGACCCCTGGCGCTGAATCGGCGAAGGTCAACAGCACCAGCCGGTCACGTTGTTCGGCAGAAATATGCAGCCCACCGCCGCTGTCGGTGTAGCGCAGGCTGTTTTCCAGCAGATTGTTGAATAACTGCATCAGACGATCGCGGTCACCAAATACCGTTACGCTGTCCGGGAGCGAAAGCTGGATCGTTAATCCGCGGCTGGCGAAGCGTTCGCGGAAAGCTCCGCTCGCGACTTCCAGCAACGGTATAAGATCTAACGAGGTTTTTTGGTAGGCCAGAGCCCCTTCATCAGACATCGAGAGCTGATGAAGATCGTCCACCAGTTTGGTGAGCGTACCTACTTCGGCCTGTAGCGAGGCAACTGAGTCAGGAGTGAACTGGCGAACGCCATCCTGAATAGCTTCCAGTTCTCCGCGTAAAACTGCGAGTGGTGTGCGCAGCTCGTGAGAAATATCGGCCATAAAATCACGACGCATCTGCTGGTTCTTTTCCAGCGTACTGGCAAGCTGGTTGAAATCTTGCGCCAGTTTGCCCAGTTCATCCGTGCTGGTGGGCGTAACTCGAGTGGTAAAATCACCTGCCGCCAGTTTGTGCGTGCCGTCTACCAGCCGCTTGACTGGCGCCAGCAGGCTTCTCGCCAGGGTAAATGTTGCCAGTGCCGCCAGCAGGGTAGAGAGCGCGACAATGAGCCAGCTGGTTCGGCGCTGCTGTTTATCAAAATTGATATCCGTATTGCGCGTTAAGCGCTCGACGGGAGAGGCGATGACAGCCCCAACTTCAGCACCGTTAACTTTTATAGGGCGGCGCATACCGTCACGGGGCACCGGGCCGCGCGGACCAACCAATACATGTGCTTTTTGATCGACAACCCAAAATTGTGTGCGCCAGCCGTGTGGGGGCATTCCCGGGCCGGGTTTGTCATCGTCATTTTCGTGTTCAAAAGAGCGCAGGATCTGAAAAACAAAGCGCTCGTTGTTGCGTAAGAAACGCCAGTTGCCGTGCTGTTCATACTGTTCGCCCAATGCGTCGCCCAGCATTTGCAGACGCTGTTCATTACCATGCTTGATGTAGTCAATAAAACCGCGTTCGAAGCTAATGCGTACGGCCCAGTGCATGCTAATCAGCAACACAATGCAGGTGGCGAAAATTGCCAGAAACAGTTTGCCGGTGATACCGGGCCGCCAGAACTTCATCAGGTGCTCCTTTTGCGTCGTGAAATCACCGCGTTGGGTTGCGTGTTGTTCGGCACGCGGGCAAAAATGATGGCTGGCAGCGCAATAATGAGAGCAATGCACAGCCAGGTATACATAAAGACGGTATGCGTGGTGTCGCTGCCGATAGCGATATGCTGTTGACCAAACATACCCAATAGCAGTCCGGCAATGGTAACCCCAATGCTCATTGACAGTTGCATGATCATCGAAAGCAGACTGTTGCCACTGCTGGCGAGATCGTCAGGTAGATCTTTCAACGTCAGGGTGTTCATTGACGAAAAACGGGTTGAATTGACCATTCCTTGTAGGAATAAAACGAAGGGCAGGGCGTAATACCAGCCGAGCAGGGCGGTCGTCATCAGCAGCAGGCTGACCAGTGACAGGCCAAGCGTCGTTGCGACCAGCACCCGACGATAGCCAAATCGATTAACGACCTGAACCACGATGCGTTTCATTCCCATACTGCCCAGTACCATTGGGATCATCATCAGACCGGCGTGAAACGGTGAAAAGCCCAGGCCAATCTGTAAAAATACCGGCGTCATAAATGGCAACATCCCGCTACCAATGCGCCCGGCAAAGCTGCCAAACAGGCCTAAGGAGAAGCAAGGTGTGCGGAAAAGCTTCAGGCTAAACAGCGCCCGCGGATTGTGCCGGGCGTGTTTGAGGTATAACAGGACCGCCACTACGCCGCAGATAACGAGCGCAGCCAGAGTAATGTCTGAAATTCCGCTTCCCTTGCTGCCATCCAGAGCGAGCGTCAGCACCGCCATGCCAACTGCCAGCATCATAAAACCCGAAAGATCGAATCGTCGGGTTTGCATGGTGTAGTTGGGCATCAACATCAATGTCGCTATTGCCCCGACAATGCCGACCGGAATGTTAATCAGGAAAATCCAGTGCCAGGAGGCGTATTCAACCAGAATGCCTCCTAACGCCGGTCCCAATAGCGGACCCACCTGACCCGGCAAGGTGACGAATGTCATTGCCGCCATATATTGTTCGCGGGGGACAATTTTCATCACCGTTAACCTGCCGACCGGCACCATCATTGCGCCGCCAACACCTTGTAAAACGCGGGCAATGACCAGCTCATTGAGCGTATTGGACCAGGCACAAAACAGCGATCCGAGCGTAAACAGGATGATGGCGGTGAAGAAAATATTACGCACACCAATCTTATCCGCCAGCCACCCGCTGGCGGGCAGCATTACGGCCACGGTTAATACATAGGACACAATGACCATATGCATATGCAACGGGCTTTCACCAAGGCTTTTTGCCATTGAGGGAAGCGCGGTGTTGACGATGGTGGTATCCAGCGACTGCATAAAAAAGCCAAATGCCACAATCCACAGTTGCCAGCGGGTGCTGTCAGGAAGTTCTGTCATAGATCTGCTACCGGTTTGCTGTTTTTACGCGAAAAACGCAGATGCAGACGGTCGAAAAAGAGATATACCACTGGAGTGGTGTACAGCGTCAGAAGCTGACTGACTACCAGCCCGCCGACAATGGTTATCCCAAGAGGTTGGCGCAGTTCCGAGCCGTCGCCTGCGGATAACACCAAAGGTAGTGCGCCAAAAAGCGCCGCCAGCGTGGTCATCATTATTGGGCGAAAGCGCAGCAGACATGCCTGGAAAATCGCTTCTTCCGGCGTCAACTTACCGTTTCTCTGCGCTTCCAGCGCAAAATCGACCATCATGATGGCGTTTTTCTTCACAATGCCAATTAATAGCATGATCCCTATTAGCGCGATTAGGCTGAATGGGGCATTGAACAACTCCAGCGCCAGCAATGCACCAACGCCAGCAGAGGGAAGCGTTGAGAGGATCGTCAGCGGATGAACGTAGCTCTCATACAGCATGCCCAGTACGATATAAACCGTCGCTATTGCCGCAATAATCAGGATCACCTGCGAGTTCATCGTGTCCTGAAAAACCTGCGCTGTGCCAGCAAAACTACCGCGCACCGTGGAAGGTACACCAAGCTGCGTCATCGTTCTGTTGATAGCCTCTGTCGCTTCAGAAAGTGAAGCCCCAGTTGGCAGGTTAAAGGAAATTGTTGAGGCAGCAGAGAGTCCCTGATGATTTACGGACAGCGGGGCGTTCGCTGGTTGCCATTTGGCAAAGTACGACAACGGTATAGCCTTCCCGTCGTTATTGATGACGAACATTTTATCCAGCGCACTGATGTCCTGGGTGTAGCGTGGATCGACTTCCATCACCACTTTGTACTGGTTCATCGGTTGATAGATAGTCGATATTTGTCGCTGGCCAAAGGCGTTATTTAGCAGACTATTGGCGGCTTCAACGTCGATCCCCAGACGAGACATGGTGTCACGATCGTAGGTCAGGTTCATCTCCGCGCCGTTGTCCTGCTGATCGGAGTTGACGTCAGCCAGCTGGGGCAGGGCAGCTAACGCTTTACGGATTTTGGGCTCCCATTCACGTAGTGCCGCAAGGTCATCGGATAACAACGTGTACTGATAGCTGGCGTTGGCTTGTCTTCCACCGACGCGAATATCCTGCACCGCCATCAGAAACAGGTTCGCACCAGGCTCTTTGGCTAACTTCACACGCAGGCGGTCGATTACCTGCTGAGCGGTTTCATGACGCTCGCCACGAGGCTTCAGCGTAATAAACATCATGCCACTGTTGACACGAGAACCGCCGGTGAAACCGGTCACGTTATCTACCGCCGGGTCGTCGCGGATGATCTTCATAAAATCCTGAAGCTTGCCGCGCATGGCCTGAAACGAAATGCTTTGGTCGGCCTGGATCCCACCCATCAATACGCCAGTATCCTGCTCCGGGAAGAAGGTTTTGGGGATGGAAATATAGAGCCAGACGTTCAGTGCGATCGTGCCGAGTAAAACAACGCCTACCAGCCGCGTGTGGCGTAATACCCATTTCAGTGAAGTGCCATAACTCTGTTGTAAAGCGACCAGCAGACGACCAAAGCCCCGTTTACGGGACTGTTGGCGAGGAGGCGTGGACTTAAGCATCCAGCCGCACATCATAGGTGTGAGCGTCAACGAAACCAGAAGTGAGATACCGATTGCTACCGACAGGGTGACGGCAAATTCACGTAATAATCGTCCCGGCAGTCCTCCCATTAACAGTAACGGCAGGAATACCGCTACCAGCGACAGGCTCATAGACAGTACCGTAAACCCCACTTCGCGGGTGCCCTGTAATGCCGCCTGTAATGGCTTCATCCCCGCTTCCAGGTGACGGGCAATGTTCTCCAGCACGACGATGGCATCGTCGACCACAAAACCTGTGGCGATGGTCAGTGCCATTAACGACAGGTTGTTGAGGCTGAATCCACAAAGATACATGGCGGCAAAGGTGCCAATCAGCGAAACCGGAACCGCAACGGCGGGAATGAGCGTCGCGCGTCCGGAGCGCAGGAAGACAAATACGACCAGGATCACCAGCGCGACTGAGATAATCAGCGTCTGTTCCACTTCCTCCAGCGAAGCGCGAATGGTCGGAGAGCGGTCCTGGGCAATTTGTAGATCGATGGTAGCCGGGATCAGGGTTTGCAACTCCGGCAGTTTGGCCCGGATGCTGTCGACCGTCTGGATGATATTGGCTTCCGGCAGTTTGCGAATGATCAGCAAAATAGCCGGTTTGGCGTTGGTCATACCGGCATTACGAACATCCTGTACCGAGTCACTGACCGACGCAACATCACCCAGCCGCACGGCCGCACCGTTGTTGTAGTGGATAATCAGCGGTTGATATTCCGCTGCGGTTTTTAGTTCGTCGTTGGTTTGTACCTGCCAGCGCCGTGTTTCACTCTCTATGGCCCCCTGAGGTTTGCGCACGTTGGCATTACTGATGGCACTGCGCACATCGTCAAGCGAGACCCCCTGGTTAAATAAGGCTTGCGGATTCAGCCCCACGCGCACGGCGGGCAGGGAACTGCCACCGACGTCAACGTCACCGACACCGTCGATTTGCGCAATAGTCTGCGCCAGTTGAGTCGATGCGAAATCATACAACTCACCCTGTGAGTAGGTATCCGAGGTCAGTGTCAGGATCATGACTGGTGCATCGGATGGGTTGGCTTTTCGGTAAGTCGGGCGGTTGGGCATCCCGCTCGGTAACAGGCTCTGCGCAGCGTTAATGGCGGCCTGAACGTCCCGCGCCGCACCGTTAATATCACGGTCGAAATTAAATTCAAGAATAATGCGCGTGCTACCAAGTGAACTGCTTGAGGTCATTTCGTTCACGCCCGCGATGCGCCCCAGTGAGCGCTCCAGCGGCGTTGCTACCGAGGAGGCCATCGTTTCTGGCGACGCGCCGGGCAACGATGCGCTAACCATGATGACCGGAAAATCCACCTGCGGCAGCGGGGCGACCGGTAACAGGCGAAAGCCCAGTATGCCGCACAGGGTAATAGCGACGGAGATGAGAATGGTCGCGACAGGACGATGAATGAAAAGAGCGAAAAATTTCATTTACGCTTCCTCTTCCTGGCGCGGGAAGCGGTTTTTCACATACAGCGACAGACGGTCAAACAGCAGATAAATCACCGGGGTGGTAAACAGCGTTAACACCTGACTGACCAGCAAACCGCCGACCATACCAATACCTAATGGACGGCGCAATTCAGCACCCACGCCAGTACTTAACATGAGTGGTAAAGCTCCCAACAGCGCCGCCAGTGTGGTCATCAGGATCGGCCGAAAACGCAGCAGGCAAGCCTGAAAAATGGCGTCGCGCGGCGCCATTCCCTGTTCGCGTTCGGCGGCGAGGGCAAAGTCGATCATCATGATGGCGTTTTTCTTAACGATACCGATCAGCAAAATGATGCCGATAATCGCGATGACGTCCAGCTCACTACCGGCAATCATTAACGCCAGTAGCGCACCGACGCCCGCAGTAGGCAGCGTGGAGAGAATGGTAATCGGGTGAATAAAGCTCTCATACAGGATGCCAAGCACGATATACATGGCGACAACTGCCGCCACAATCAGCCAGATGGTATTGCCGAGCGCGGCCTGGAATGCCAGCGTGCTACCCTGGAATTGAGTAGTAATATTCGACGGCAGGTTGAGCGTTTTTTCAGCCTGCAAAATTGCCTGTACCGCATCACCCAGCGAATGATTGTCCGGTACGTTAAACGAGATGGTCGTTACCGGGAACTGATCGAGGTGGTTAATCGACAGTGGGGCAAAACGTTGTTCAACGCTGGCGATCGTGCTCAGAGGCACAATTCCGCCATCGCTGCTGGTCAGGCGAATGGAGTCCAGCGCGGAAAGCCCGGGCGTATTTTCGGTGTCGTGTTCTAACACTACACGATACTGGTTTGCCTGGGTGTAAATAGTCGAAATCAACCGTTGTCCGAAGGCGTTGTACAGAGCGTTATCGACATCCGCCATACTGATGCCTAAACGGCTGGCACTGTCGCGATTGACGTTAACCCATGCTACCAGTCCTTTATCCTGCCAGTCGCTGCTGACATCTGAGAGCTGCGGTAACTGCTGCAGTTTTTCCAACAGCTGTGGTACCCAGGTGCTGAGCGCGTCGAGAGAGGTGGCTTGCAATGTAAACTGGTATTGTGTCCGGCTTACCTGCGTGTCGATGGTCAGATCCTGAGTTGGCTGCAGGTAGAGATCTACGCCAGGAACTTTATCAACGGCATCCTGCAGGCGGGCGATAACCTTCTGTACGCGATCATCTCGATCATCCAGTGGCTTAAGGTTAATTTGCAGGCGCGCGCTGTTGAGTGCCGGATTAGTACCGTCAACACCGACGAACGCGGTCAGGCTTTCAACCGCCGGGTCTTTGAGGATCACGTCAGTCACCAGGCGCTGGCGCTGGGCCATACTGGCAAATGAACTGGACTGTGGAGCCTGCAGCGTGCCCTGAATAATGCCGTTATCCTGCACCGGGAAGAATCCTTTCGGAATAAAGACCCACAGCATGACGCTAAGGACGAGTGTGCCGAGCGCCACGCTGAGTGTCAGCCATGGGTGGTTCAGCACTTTAGCCAGCCAGTGACCGTACCCGGCAATGACCCGATCAAACATTCTTTCAGAAGCGCGAGAGAAGCGGTTTTGTTTGCGCAATGACTCCTGACTGAGCATACGTGCGCACATCATCGGCGTGAGGGTCAGTGACACGACGGCGGAAATCAGAATGGCTACTGCCAGCGTAACGGCAAATTCGCGGAACAAACGCCCGACAATATCTCCCATAAATAACAGCGGGATTAGCACGGCGATCAGTGAGAAGGTCAGAGAGATGATAGTAAAGCCGATTTCGCCTGCCCCTTTCAGGGCTGCACTCAACGGTTTTTCTCCCTTCTCGATATAGCGTGAAATATTCTCGATAACCACAATGGCGTCATCTACCACAAAGCCTGTGGCGATGGTCAGCGCCATTAGTGTCAGGTTATTGATGGAGAAATCGAGAAAGACCATCACCGCGAAGGTGCCAATCAGCGACAGCGGAACGGCGACTGCGGGAATAATGGTGGCGGGGATATTACGCAGGAACAGATAAATAATCATCACCACCAGCGCGATTGCCAGCATCAGTTCAAACTGGGTGTCGGAAACCGACGCGCGAATATTGGTCGTGCGATCCGAGAGCACGGTGACATTGACTGACTTCGGCAGGCTTTCCGTTAACTGTGGAAGCATCTGGCGAATGCTGTCTGCTGTGGAGATAATGTTCGCACCAGGCTGGCGCTGAACATTCATCACAATGGCTTGTTGCTTATTGGCCCAGGCGCCAAGCCAGCTGTTTTCTGCTCCTTGCTCGACGGTGGCGACATCGCCGAGGCGCACTGGTGCGCCATTTTTATACGCAATGATTAACTGACGATATTCATCGGCAGACTGCATCTGGTCGTTGGCAGAAAGAGTAACGGCGCGTGTTGGGCCATCAAGACTCCCTTTTGCTGAATTGACGTTTGCACTGGTGATGGCGGTACGGATGGTTTCGCTGGTCAGCCCGAGAGCGGCAATGGCTTGTGCATTAAGCTTGACGCGTACTGCCGGACGTTGCCCACCTGAAAGTGTCACCAGACCAACACCGGAGACCTGGGAAATTTTCTGCGCCACGCGCGTTTCCACCATATCTTCCACCTGCGTCATTGGCATGGCGGTAGAGGTGACGGCCAGCGTCATGATCGGCGGGTCTGCCGGATTTACTTTGCTGTAGACCGGTGGGTTCGGCAGATCGCCCGGCAATAGATTGGTGGCGGCGTTAATCGCGGCCTGGACTTCCTGTTCGGCTACGTCCAGCGGCAGGGTTAGCTGAAACTGCAATGTGACAACGGATGCGCCGCCGGAACTTTGCGAGGACATTTGTTTCAGGCCGGACATCTGTCCAAACTGGCGCTCCAGCGGGGCGGTGACGGCGGAAGTCATAACATCCGGGCTGGCGCCAGGGTAGAGCGTCACAACCTGAATAGTGGGGTAATCCACTTCAGGCAAAGCAGCAATGGGCAGGAAGCGATAGCCAATAATCCCGGCGAGTAAAATTGCCACCATCAACAGCGTGGTCGCGACGGGACGTAAAATAAACAGGCGCGATGGGCCGCCTGTATTGCCTGGGGGTAACACCTGCATCAGGAGCGTGCTCCTTTTTTGCCGTACCCGCTAGCGGTGGCTTTCTCTTCTGTGGCTGAGGAGGTGTGTGCCTCCACGACTTCGACTTTAGCCCCTTCCGTCAGGCGGTCGATACCATCGGTGACGACGCGATCACCCACTGACAGCCCTGCAGTGATCACGACTTTTTGGCTATCCTGAATACCCGGTTTGACAAGATGCTTGCTGACCTTGTTTTCTGTGTTCAGTACCCAGACAAAGTGACCCTCGTTGCCCATCTGTAATGCGGAGGTTGGGATCACGACAGCATTTTGTTCGGTGTCGACCAGCATGCGGGCGTTAACAAACTGATTCGGGAACAGTGCGTCGTCCTGATTATTAAAACGGGCCTTAGCTTTGATGGTACCGGTGGTGACGTCAATCTGATTATCCAGACTCAGCAGTACGCCTTCGCTCAGTTTCTGCGAATTGGTGCGATCCCAGGCCTCGACTTTCAGCGGAGCACCCGTTTTTTGCGCCCGTAACACGGTGGCAATATCGTTTTCAGGCAAGGTGAAGATCAGATCGATCGGATGGGTTTGGGTAATAACGACAATCCCTGTGGTGTCACTGCTGGAAATCTGGTTGCCGACATCGACCTGCTTCAGTCCCACGCGGCCATCCACAGGTGCCGTGACCCGGCTCCAGTCGAGCTGTAATTGTGCGCTGGCGACGCTGGCCTCATCGGCTTTGATCGTCCCCTGAGTTTCATTGACCAGAGCCTGCTGAGCATCCAGCTCCTGTCGGGAAACAAGATTGGTTTTGACCAGTTGCTGATAACGGGCAAGGTCGCGACGGGCATTTGCCAGCGTGGCTTTATCCTTCGCTAACTGTCCCTGCGCCTGAGCTAAAGCAACTTTAAACTGGCTGGGATCGATCTCTGCAAGCAGGTCTCCGGCTTTAACCTGTTGTCCTTCCTGGAAGTGTAGCGCGATGAGTTGACCGTCCACGCGGCTACGTACCGTCGCAGTGTTAGCCGCAGTAATTGTTCCCAACCCTGTCAGATAACGCGGGACGGTTTGTTCGGTGGCGGTTGCTGCCTGAACGGGAGCCAATGAACCGGAACGCATTCCCCGACGACCAGGGCCAGAGGTGTGCTGCGCTTGCCCGGTAGCACCAGGCGCGCTTCCCTGGCGATCGCTATGGTTTTGCCAGAACCAGAATGCGCTGATGGCGGCCACGACGATCACGATTGCTATCACCCAGCGGGTTTTGTTACTGCCTTTCATTGTTATAAGTTTCTCATCCTGAAACGTTTCGCGGAATGATACTAGTTTAGCCAGCGAACAAGGGAGAAAAATGGAGGAATTATGAAACACTGTAGGGATTCGTCTGAATGCTGACGCGGCTTGCGAGGCATTACGCAACAATCAGCGGTGAAAATAGCGATTACGTCATTGTGCGTTAGAGTGCTGGCACGGCAAAAAGGAGGAAAGCCAAAGATTTCAGCGGGACGCTGGAACGGGAAAGCCCCTCCCGAGGAAGGGGCCAAAATAAGGAAAGGGTTATGATGAAGCACGTCATCATACTGGTGATACTCTTAGTGATTAGCTTACCGGCTTACTAAGACACCAGGTGGAAGGGAAACCTTCCCTAACCCTCACTCCTGAAAATAAGCCACAGTAGTGATGATGTCAATACGCGTGCTTTTCAGCCTGCGAGCCACTTAGCGGAAAACCACTTCCGCCCAGCGAGCCAGTCCCGCGGTGACAGAGCCAAAATCATCACCACCGGCGATCGGGATCCCCGGAAGCTGTTCTGCAAGGGCTTTTTTAATCAACGGTGAACGGGCACTACCGCCGGTCAGATAAATGACATCCGGTTTTTCCTGTGCATTATCCAGGGCCAGTTGTACCTGTTCCAGAATACGCGCCAGGGGCTGATTCAGCGCCGTTTCCAGCCCCTGCTGGCTGATAGCCGTTGCCAGTGCATCGCTGATAAACGGGAGTGCTGTAGTGATGTTTGTCTGGCCCGACAGCGCAATCTTGCTCTCTTCTGCGCAGCGCACCAGACGATAGCTCAGGCGCTCGCGCCAGACTTTAAGCAGCAGGGCCACTTTGTCAGCTTCGCGAGCATCGCGGATCAGATCGTTTAACAACCGTCCGTTGGCGGTACTATAGAAATCACTTTGTGCGGGAACATCGTTGATCGCGACCGCGTTCCACCACGGAAGAATGGGTAAAGCGATGCCCTTTTCTGTTTCTCCACCCATGCCGAGCAACGGCATCAGATGTTTAAATGCCAGCGCAATGTCCAGGTCGTTACCGCCTACGCGGCATCCGCTGTGCCCCAGCAAACTGTTTTCACGATCGGCTCGGTGGTGCCATTGTGGTCCCATCAGCAGTAACGAGCAGTCAGTGGTACCGCCGCCGATATCCACAACCAGTACGCGCTTTTCTTCTTGCAATGTAGCTTCGTAATCCAGACCCGCTGCTACTGGTTCGTACTGAAAGACCACATCCTTGAAACCAGCACGTTTTGCCGCGCGCTCAAGAATGCCCTGGGCCTGAGTGTTGGCGTCATCACCGCCTAACCCCTGAAAGTTTATCGGACGGCCAATTACAGCCTGGGTGATGGTTTCGGGTAGCTGGTTTTGCGCCTGGTTGCGGATGTGCAGCATCATTGCGCAGACTAAATCTTCAAACAGGGCAACCTGCTGTGGCTTCAGGCCGCTGGCACCCAGAAAAGATTTAGGCGATTTAACGAAGTAAACCTCTTCCGGATCCTCAATATACTGACCCAGTGACGCCAGACCAAACTGCACGCTGTTGGCGTTAACATCGATGTCTTCTTCGCGGTTATAGCGCATCGCGCGACGCAGCAGAGCCTGCGTTTCGTCATCTGTTGTTGGCACATCATGATGGCGATACAGCCATTCACTTACTGCTTCGCGCGTTGGAGCGCAAAGCATAGAGGGGAGTAGCGTGCTGTTATTTTCCATTTTGAGCAATTGTGGTTGCCCGTCACGCATTACAGCCACTGAACAGTTTGCCGTACCGTAGTCAAAACCAATAAACACCGTAAAAATCCCCATGCCAGTGAAGAAGGGGCGTGACTTTAGCGAAATGTTGCCGTCCAGACAACTGGAATATGAAAGCAAGGCACATCGTTCGGATACCGTTTATGCTGTAGGTTTGAATAAAAAGGAAAACCAGATGTTAACGCTGAGCTGGCACCCACCCTATGACTGGCCCTGGATGTTAGGGTTTCTTGCCGCACGTGCGGTGGATGGCGTAGAAACCGTGGGGGAGTTGTATTATGAAAGAAGCCTGGCCATCGGTGAGCATCGCGGCCTGGTGAGCGTCACCCCTGATCCGGAAGCCAACCTGCTGCAGATTACGTTGAGTCCAGGGTTACAACCCGTGGCCTCCGAGTGTCTGGCGAAAATCGAGCGATTGTTCGATCTTACCTGCCGTCCCCAACATATTGTCAGCGCATTGGGTAATCTGGGGGCTGCTCGCCCTGGGCTGCGGCTACCAGGATCGGTCGATGCCTTCGAACAGGGGGGTCGGGCAATTTTAGGACAACTGGTGAGTGTGACGATGGCGGCAAAATTGACGGCGAAAGTTGCCCATGCCTACGGTGATACACTTGAAGACGCTCCAGAATATGTATGTTTCCCCCTCCCTGAAGCGCTGGCCTCGGCCGATCCGTTGCATCTGAAAGCGTTAGGTATGCCGCTGAAACGTGCTGAAGCGTTGATCCACCTGGCCCGGTCCGCGCTGGAGGGTACGCTTGCATCTGTTGCCCCGTCTGATATTGAACAAGGCGTGAAGCATCTACAAACTTTTCCAGGAATTGGGCGCTGGACTGCCAACTACTTTGCTCTGCGCGGATGGCAGGCGAAGGATATTTTTTTGCCAGATGACTACCTGATTAAACAGCGTTTTCCAGGCATGACACCTGCGCAAATCCGGCGATATGCAGAGCGCTGGAAGCCATGGCGTTCCTATGCGCTGTTGCATATCTGGTATACAGAAGGCTGGCAACCGTCAGTTGATAGCAAAGTTGCTGGTGTTGAGTAACAGATCCAGCGGTTGGGCATCGGCAATGATATCGCCATAAATCATATCGATACCGATGCCAGAAAGCGCATCCATGATAAGTGGCATTTGTACCGGGCCAGCGATGGTTTTGATATCAAGACGCTGTGCATGGCTCTGTATAATGGAAACCCACATTTCATCCATCAGATTACCGTGAGCGCTGGCGCTTAGTTCGCTGTCGAGCAAAAGGTAATCGGCTACGTGATACTTGAGGTTGTCAAAGACCTCTAAGTCCCGACCTGCCTGACTTAAAATAATACGACAGCCTGCATGACGTAGGCGATGGATTGCTGATACGGCCTGCGTAGGATGCGTATTCATCACTCCCACCGGGATGGTCAGATGCAATAACCGTGGCGGCAGCGAACTCTGTTCCAGATGCTCCAACAGTTCATCCACAATCTCCGAATTTAGCAGTCCGGCGGCGGAAAGCGGCAGGGCAATACTGAGTCCTTTGCTGGCGACAGCTGAGGCGGAATGAGAGAAAAACTCATTAAATACCCGCCGATCGAGCGCATGATTGAGTATGGGATCTGCCAGACCGGCGCGGAAGGTCTGTTCTTCGATGACTTCGCCGTCGTTATTCCATAGACGTAGTGAGAGAAGCCAGAAGCTAAATGTCTCAGGAATGCGCGGGGATGCGACACCCCTGGCAACCATGAGTATCGGGTTGTGGGTAATAATCTGTTTCTGTTCATCTGGCAAGAGCAGCCCTCGTGTATCATGCGTTTGACTCTGCTCTGGCTCGTACACGCATACTCGCCCACGACCACTGTTTTTCGCTGCGTAGCAGGCAATATCTGCCTGAGACATGACCTCGGTCGCGACATGGTTTTTTTCATCAATCAGCGTGATCCCTGCACTGGCACCAATACGATGTAAGCGGCCTTCCCACATAAAGTGATAATCGTTGATGGCGCTAATGATACGGCCCGAGATGAAGCGTGCGCTTTCAATATTGCAATCCGGTAGTAACAGACCGAACTCATCGCCGCCAAGACGTGCCAGTACGTCGCTGGAGCGCAGCATACTGAGCATCAGTGAAGACAACTCGCGCAGCAGGGCATCGCCTGCGGCGTGTCCAGCGCTATCGTTCACTGCTTTAAAACGATCCAGATCGATAAAGACCAGTACATGACGCTGGTGTGAGTCCTGTACGGTGTACAGTAATTGTTTCAGATGGTTCTCGAAACTGACTCTGTTGGCAAGATTGGTCAGGTCATCATGCGAGGCGCTGTAGCTGAGTTGACGTAACATTTTACGTGACTCAGTGACGTCCTGAATCACCAGTACTGAACCAATACTACCGCCGTCAAGGGTGCTGAGCGGGGTGATACTGTACTGAATATCGTAACTACTGCCGTTACGACAATGCAGGACCACCTCTTGCTCTATTGCCGAACGTGACATGTCGGCACTGTAGATGTTTTCCATGAGCGGACCGTTTTCACCAAAGGTGATGCGTAGCACTGTCAGCAATGGAATACCTATTGCGCTTTCCTGCTGCCAGCCGCTCATTTTCTCGGCAACTGGATTCATAAAGGTGACGTTCATATTAACGTCAATACAAATCACTGCTTCGCCGATGGAATCGAGCGTAATATGCAAACGCTCTTTTTCCTGATAAAGCTCTTCATGCAGTTGCTTCACTTCGGTCATATCCAGATTAATGCCGAGTAAGCGTTCAACTTCACCGTCTTTGTTCAGCACCCGATTAGCCAGCGAGCGAATATGGCGCACGCCGTCTTTTACCGCGATACGGTATTCGAGCTTGAAAGGGATCCGCGCCGCAAGCGAATCGCGAATCACATTTTCGGCGTACTCACGATCTTCAGGAACGACGCAGTTGTACCAGACTTGCCAGGTCGGTTTGATATGCGCAGGAACTTCGTAGAGATCGAACATGCGTTTATCCCAACTGATCACGTCAGGCTGCAGATCCCATTCCCAGATACCAATGCCGCCCGCCTCATTTGCCAGCGTAATACGTTCCATCAGTCGTTTATTTATCCACTCCGTGTGCTTCAGGTCGTTGATGTCCTCAACCTGCGCAATAAAGTAGAGTGGGGTGTTATCACTATGGCGAACTAACGAAACGGCCAGCAACGCCCAGACAACTTCGCCTGCGCGAGTGTAATAGCGTTTCTCCATGGAGTAACTATTGATTTCCCCACGAGACAGCATATTCAACTGTTCCAGGTCATTGTTCAAATCTTCCGGCCATGTCAACTGCTGGAAGGTCAACGCTCTCAGCTCATCCTGGCTATAGCCAAGAAACTGGCACAGGGCTTTATTTGCCTGAAGCCATTGTCCTTCAGTACCGACCAGTGCCATGCCTATCGCCGAGTATTCCATAGCATTACGGAAGCGTGATTCGCTTTCAGAGATGTGTTTTCGTTCAGCCCGGAATGCGTACATCACCATGGTCATCATGTTGGCAGGCAACAGAATCATTAAAAACGGCAGCCACGGTATGCTCGTCATAATGTGCGTTTTTGGTGTGTAGAGCAGCGATGGGTTAGCGGCGAGCATCAGCGAAACCATCATGACTGTGCTCAGGAAAATCAAAAACGCCTCCATACGTGGCAGACGGACGGCGCTCCACATCAGCAGAACGATAACGCAGGTAAACGGCCATGGAACGTACATCATGGAGAGCCAGCTTAATGTTAAGGTCACCAGCAGGGTGATGAGAGTCTCAAACAGTAAACGGGGATCGCGATGGCGCAGCAGATAATGAGGCTTAAACAGCAAACCTAATGGGACCAGCGCGAGGGCGCCGATGGATTCTGACAGAACCCAAATGAGAAACGTATTTAGCGATGTTTCGCCTGGGAGCAGCAGCCACATTAAAACGCCGCCAACCAGCGGCGGGACGACGGCGCTACCGAATGCCAGGCGTGACCAGTCATTAAGATTTTGTAATGGATTGTACCAGGGTAACAGTTTGCGCAATAACATTGCGCCAGTGATTGCCTCAATAATATTGATGGCCGTGTAGGTAAAATTAAGTGACTCGCCAGGGAAAAATAGCAAAGACGCACCGATGCTACCGAAGGAGCAAGCCAGTGCAATCCCGGGCCACATTCGTCCCGCATGACGGTAAAATGCCACCATCATGATAGAGGTGGGGAACCAAAGCGGTGCCAGCTGCGTTCCGAAGCGTGATAGCTCCAGCGAGAACAGCGTAAAGACAAAAGCCACCAGACCTAAACTGGCCAGGCGCAGTAGAGGATGAGGTAAGGTAACTAAAACATGTTGGGATTGTTTACTCATTACCACTCTACCCAAATAGCTGATGTCGCCCTGGAGGAGATGCCGGGCGCGTACTGTTTAATCTGAGATTATGCTAGTACAAACAATTTACAATTTATACGCCAGCTGCTCATAAATTAACACTCCCAAGCTATTAATTCATAAGGCGGGAGAATAAATGGCGTGCCTGCTTTAAAACTGACCATTTTAATTTGCGACAGGGACAGCATTGGTGCAGCCTGGGCTGGCATCGCGCCAATGAAATCCCTATAATTGCCGCGTTTGGCGTTTCGACGCCGCCCTTCCTTACATCCAGGTTAATCAGGTCGCTAAATTTATGACTGATCAGTCTCATCAGTGCGTCATTATCGGCATTGCCGGCGCATCGGCTTCCGGCAAGAGTCTTATTGCCAGTACTCTTTATCGCGAATTGCGCGAACAAGTGGGTGACGAACATATTGGCGTTATTCCCGAAGACAGTTATTACAAAGATCAAAGCCATCTGTCGATGGAAGAACGTGTAAAAACGAATTACGATCATCCGAACGCGATGGATCACAGCCTGCTGTTTCAGCATCTTCAAACGCTTAAACGCGGGTCGGCGATTGAATTACCCGTTTACAGCTATGTTGAGCACACGCGTACGCAAGACACCATTCATATTGAACCAAAGAAAGTGATTATCCTGGAAGGCATTCTGCTGCTGACGGATGCACGTTTGCGTGACGAGATGAACTTCTCTATTTTTGTTGATACACCACTGGACATTTGCCTGATGCGTCGTATCAAACGGGACGTGAATGAGCGAGGCCGTTCCATGGATTCAGTGATGGCGCAATACCAAAAAACCGTCCGTCCGATGTTCCTGCAATTTATTGAACCTTCAAAACAATACGCCGATATCATCGTGCCGCGTGGGGGTAAAAACCGCATCGCAATTGATATTCTGAAGGCGAAAATCAGTCAGTTCTTTGAATAAGTTCAGCGAATTGTGTACCGTTCAGTGATAACCTGGTTCACCCTTAGCACGTCTGGTGTTAAGGGGTTGAAGCACGAAAGGAGAAAGTGCCATGCGTTTATGTGACCGAGATATTGAAGCCTGGTTGGATGAAGGTCGTCTGTCGATCAATCCACGCCCTCCTGTCGAGCGAATCAATGGCGCAACGGTAGATGTGCGCCTTGGAAACAAATTTCGTACGTTCCGCGGTCATACGGCACCGTATATTGATTTGAGCGGACCGAAGGATGAAGTCAGTGCCGCGCTGGATCGCGTGATGAGTGATGAAATCGTTCTCGATGATGGTGAGGCGTTTTTCCTGCATCCGGGTGAATTAGCACTGGCTGTCACTCTGGAGTCCGTTACGCTGCCATCCGATCTCGTTGGTTGGTTAGACGGACGTTCGTCACTGGCGCGTCTGGGTCTGATGGTACACGTTACTGCACACCGCATCGATCCGGGCTGGTCGGGTTGCATTGTTCTGGAATTTTACAACTCCGGGAAATTACCGTTGGCCCTGCGCCCCGGCATGCCGATTGGCGCGCTGAGTTTTGAGCCGCTTTCCGGTCCGGCTGCGCGACCTTACAATCGTCGTCAGGATGCGAAATATCGCGACCAGCAGGGCGCTGTAGCCAGCCGGATTGATAAAGACTGAGTATTTGTCAGTCCATTGGGGATAGCATGAGACGATTTCTGACGACGCTGATGATTCTTCTGGTCGTGCTGGTGGCCGGTTTTTCCGCGTTAGTACTGTTGGTTAATCCGAATGATTTCCGCGCGTACATGGTAAAGCAGGTTGCTGCGCGTAGCGGATATCAGTTGCAGTTGGATGGTCCTTTGCGCTGGCATGTATGGCCTCAGCTAAGCATCCTCTCCGGGCGCATGGTGTTAACGGCTGAGGGTGCCAGCGAACCGCTGGTACGTGCCGACAATATGCGTCTTGATGTGGCGTTGTGGCCGTTACTGAGCCATCAGCTCGATGTTAAGCAGGTGATGCTCAAAGGTGCTGTGATCCAACTGACCCCACAAACCGAAGCGGTGCGCGGAGAAGATGCGCCCGTAGCTCCGAAAGATAATACGTTTCCTGATCTGGCAGACGATCGCGGATGGTCGTTTGATATCGCTCGTCTGCGGGTTGCTGACAGCGTTCTGGTATTTCAGCATGAAGACGATGAACAGATTACGGTTCGTGACATTCACCTGAATATGGAACAGGATGCCCAGCATCGCGGTACGTTCGACTTCACCGGACGCGTGAACCGCGATCAGCGTGATCTTGCGTTATCCCTTAGCGGCACCGTAGATGCTTCTGATTATCCGCACAATCTCGCGGCTAATATTGAGCAGCTTAGCTGGCAGTTACAGGGCGCCGACCTGCCGCAGCAGGGGATTCGCGGCCAGGGGCAGCTTCAGGCTCAATGGCAGGAAGATAAAAAACAGCTCGCATTTAGCCAGATTAAGATGACGGCTAATGACAGCTCTCTGACTGGGCAGGCTATGGTCGCGCTGGCGGATAAGCCGGAATGGTCGGTCGACCTGCGATTTGGTCAGCTCAATCTCGACAACCTGATTGTGCAACAGGATGCCGCTGCTGTAACAAACGGTGGGGCGCAACAGGGACAGAGTCAATCGACGCTGGCTCGACCGGTCATCGCCTCGCAGGTTGATGCCGTATCTTATCAAGGACTGAAGGGGTTTTCTGCGGATATTACATTGCAGGCGGACAAGGTTCTCTGGCGGAAAATGGCCTTTGATAATGTTTCCGCGAAGATATCTAACGATTCCGGATTGCTGAACATTGATGAGTTACAGGGAAAAAGCAATGGTGGGATTATCTCACTTCCCGGTACGCTGGATGCCAGAAAGACTCAGCCGCGAGCGGTCTTTCATCCACGTCTGGAAAATGTAGAAATTGGGACTATCCTCAAAGCCTTTGACTATCCGATTGCGCTGACGGGCAAGCTGTCGCTGACTGGCGATTTTTCAGGTTCAGATATTGACGCTCAGGCATTTCGTCACAACTGGCAGGGGCAGGCCAGCGTCGAGATGAGTGACACGCGTATGGAAGGGATGAACTTCCAGCAACTGGTGCAGCAGGCGGTTGAGCGCAGCGGCGGTGATGTAACATCGCAGCAAGATCTGGACAATGTCACCCGGCTGGATCGTTTTGTTACCGATCTGACGCTGAGTAACGGCAAGGTTATGCTGGACGACATGGAAGGGCAGTCCGCGATGCTGGCACTTTCAGGTAAAGGCACGTTAGATCTGGTTGAACAGAACTGTGATACACAGTTTAACGTACGCGTGCTGGGCGGCTGGAATGGGGAAAGCAAACTGATTGATTTCCTGAAAGCTACTCCCATTCCGCTTAGGGTCTACGGTAAGTGGCAGGCTTTAAACTACAACCTGCAGGTAGACCAGCTTCTGCGTAAGCACATGCAGGATGAAGCGAAACGCCGGTTGAATGACTGGGCCGATCGCAATAAAGACTCCCGCAACGGCAAGGACGTTAAAAAGCTGCTCGATAAACTCTGATTTGTATTGTCGGACAAGATGTCTTACGTCTTGTCCGACTTACAACACGTTACCTACACTTCGTAATCCATCTCTTCTTCATTATTGTGCAACGGTATTAACTGTACTTTTTGCACCCGGTGATTTTCTACCTGCAAGGTTTTCAGCAGGTAATCACCAACCTGAACTTCCTCCCCGGTTTTTGGAATGCGTTGCAAATACTCCATTAACAGCCCGGCAATCGTGTGATACTCACGTTTATCGTCCAGTGGAATAGGAACGTATTGCACCAGGTCCTCCAGTGGCATATGTCCGTTAGCTGTCCATGACCCATCGGCGTTCTTCTGAATATCATGTCGGGCGTCGATCTCTTCCACTTCATTAGGCAAGTTACCGGCGATGGTTTCCATTACGTCACTCAGTGTCACGATCCCTTCAACCGAACCAAACTCATCAGCCACAAAAGCAAAGTGCGTCCGGGCGTTACGGAACTGCTCCAGCGCCGGAAGCAACGGCAGTGTCTCCGGGAATACCAACGGCTGGCGGATCAGGACGCGTAAGTCGAGTTGCTCGCCACGTAGCGATTGTTGCAGAAGGTCAATCACATGCACCACGCCAAGCAGATCTTCCTGTTCGTCTTCTCCGGTTACAACGAGGCGCGTATGCTGGTTTTTCTCCAGTAATGCGCGGATTTCTGTTTCAGGAGCATTGAGATCGATATGCTCAATATCATGACGTGAAGTCATGATGCTGCTGACGGTACGCTGATTCAGGTTCAGTACGCGCTCGATCATCCGGCGCTCCTGCGGGGCAAAAATCTGGCCGTCGTGATGATCCGCCAGCATAGCAGAGGTTTCTGCATCCAGTTCGGCGTCTTCTTTTTGTCCACTTAGCAGGCGCATAACCGCCTCGGCAGTACGCTGGCGCAAAGTATGGTTGGCTGACAGGAAACGACGGCGGTTAAAGATAGCCAACTGGTTCAGTGCTTCTATCATGACCGAGAACCCGATAGCGGCGTACAGATAGCCTTTCGGAATATGGAAGCCAAACCCTTCTGCGACCAAGCTGAAACCGATCATCAGCAGGAAGCTAAGGCACAGGATGACGATGGTTGGATGGCTATTTACAAAACGGGTCAACGACTTGCTGGCCAGCACCATCAGGCTAATAGCAATAATGACAGCCGCCATCATAACCGCCAGGTGATCGACCATCCCCACGGCGGTGATCACTGAGTCCAGAGAGAAAATGGCATCCAGTACCACAATTTGCGCCACGACTCCCCAGAACTTAGCGCCTTTACGCTGGGTGGGGTTATCGCTGTCTTTTCCTTCCAGTCGCTCGTTAAGCTCCATTGTGGCTTTGAACAGCAGGAAGAATCCCCCGAATAGCATAATCAGGTCACGTGCACTGAAGCTCAGATCCCGGATGCTAAATAGTGGCGTGGTTAGCGTCACCAGCCAGGATATTGACGCCAGCAGCAACAGGCGCATGACCATCGCCAGCAATAGTCCGGTAATACGCGCCTTGTCCCGCTGGCCAGGTGGCAGTTTTTCCGCGAGGATGGCAATAAAAACGAGGTTATCAATGCCAAGAACAAGTTCTATCACGATTAGCGTGACGAGTCCGGCCCAGATCGACGGATCGGCAATCCATTCCATAGTAAAAGCTATACCCATAGTTGTATGACAATTGTCACAATTCGATCATGGATAAAGCCGACGGAAAATGCAATGGCGATAAGGGATTTCTCTGCCGTTTATATCTGGAGTGACACGAGATAATAACCTTAAATTTACTACAGGATATAGTTTTATAAATATTAACATATTTAAGAAATATCGCAGGTTACGTAATTGCAGAGTGATAATGTCAATATCAATAAAATCCTAAAAATATAAATTATGCGTCCTTAATATTAATCTTAAAAGCAAGGAGACGACGAGCTGTTTTCTTGCCTGTAACACCGTTAGCTGTAACAATTCTTTCCGTAATCACCAAAAGAGAAATATTACTATATCACCCCGCAGTGCTATTTCTGCTGCATTGTTGCTATGAAAGTGATGAAAATAGAGGGGCGAGAAAAATATAAATTAATCAGTGCATTGGTAGCTAAAGAAGCCAGGGGCGGTAGCGTGCCTGGTCGCCTGATGATAAGCCTGAATTAATCTGTCAACAGACTGCTGACGAATTCATTTTTTTAGGACTGATGCCGATTATATTTTCGTTTAATTAACGGCAATGTAAATGGCACAGGTGAAGACGCTATTTAGAATGCACGTGATAATTACTCTGCCAAAGTGATAAATAATCAATGATGAAATCCAAACTTAGATTAATACCAGTATTGGTATCGGTAATCTTGATCAACGGTTGTACCGTACTTCCGGGCAGCAATATGTCTACGATGGGTAAAGATGTGATCAAACAGCAGGATGCTGATTTTGATATCAATCGGATGGTGAATGTTTATCCACTAACCCCTCGACTGGTAGAGCAATTACGTCCACGACCGAATGTTGCACAACCCAATATGTCGCTGGACCAGGAGATTTCGGGGTACCAGTATCGGGTCGGCGCAGGTGATGTACTAAATGTGACCGTCTGGGATCATCCAGAACTCACAACGCCAGCGGGGCAATACCGAAGCTCAAGTGATACCGGCAACTGGGTTCAACCTGATGGCACCATGTTTTATCCCTACATTGGTAAAGTGAGCGTTGTTGGGAAAACGTTGGCAGAAATTCGTAGTGATATTACCGGGCGCCTGGCGAAGTACATTGCTGACCCGCAGGTGGACGTTAATATCGCTGCTTTCCGCTCGCAGAAGGCGTATGTCTCCGGGCAGGTTAATAAATCCGGCCAGCAGGCCATCACCAACGTTCCGTTAACTATCCTTGATGCGATTAACGCCGCCGGTGGACTGACCGAGGCGGCAGACTGGCGTAACGTTGTGCTCACCCATAGTGGACAGGAGCAACGTATTTCCCTGCAGGCGCTGATGCAAAATGGCGATCTGAGCCAGAACCGTCTGCTCTATCCTGGCGACATTCTGTTTGTCCCACGTAATGACGATCTGAAAGTCTTCGTGATGGGGGAAGTGAAAAAACAGAGCACCCTCAAAATGGACTTCAGCGGGATGACGCTTACCGAAGCGCTGGGAAATGCGGAAGGTATCGACCTGACCACCTCCAATGCCAGCGGTATCTTCGTCATTCGACCGTTAAAAGGCGAGGGCGAACGCAGCGGCAAAATTGCCAATATCTACCAACTGGATATGTCAGATGCGACCTCTCTGGTGATGGCGACCTCTTTCCGACTTCAGCCATACGACGTGGTGTATGTCACGACCGCGCCGGTTTCTCGCTGGAACCGTTTGATCAATCAGTTGCTGCCGACTATCAGCGGTGTTCGTTACATGACGGATACGGCCAGCGACCTTCACAACTGGTAATCGCCATGTTTAACAAGATATTAGTCGTTTGCGTGGGGAACATTTGCCGCTCCCCAACGGCAGAACGGTTGTTAAGGCAATTTCATCCGGCGTTGACGGTCTCTTCCGCGGGCCTGGGCGCGTTGGTCGGCAAAGGTGCGGATCCAAAAGCCATTAGCGTGGCTCAGACACACGACCTGTCTCTTGCAAATCATAGCGCGCGTCAAATTTCGGGGCGAATGTGTCGGGAGTATGACCTGATCCTGACCATGGAAAAGCGCCACATTACAGCACTGTGTGAAATGGTGCCGGAGATGCGGGGCAAAGTGATGCTTTTTGGTCACTGGGACGGTGAGCGTGAAATCCCCGATCCCTATCGCAAAAGCCACGAAGCATTTGACTCGGTATACGCATTACTTGAACGGTCTGCCCGCCAATGGGCTAAGGCGCTGAACGCGGAGCAGGATAAACAATGACGGAAAAAATAAAACAGTCTGCCACGCCGGTAACAGGCAACGATGAAATCGATATCGGTCGCCTGGTGGGGACGGTTATAGAAGCGCGTTGGTGGGTGCTTGGCATAACCACTGCTTTTGCGCTGTGTGCTGCGATCTACACCTTGTTTGCCACCCCTATCTACAGTGCTGATGCTCTGGTGCAAATTGAGCAAAATACCGGTAACTCGCTGGTTCAGGATATTGGTTCAGCGTTATCGAACAAGCCCCCGGCTTCTGAAGCCGAAATCCAGCTTATCCAGTCGCGACTGGTATTGGGTAAAACGGTGGACGATCTCGATTTGGATATCGCCGTCACCAAAAATACGTTTCCCATTTTTGGCGCGGGCTGGGAGCGACTCATGGGCCGCCAGAACGAAACGGTCAAAGTGACGACATTCACTTTTCCAAAGCCGATGAATGAACAGATCTTTACGCTGACCGTGCTGAATGCCAAAAGTTACCAACTGACGAGCGACGGGGGTTTTAGCGCCCGGGGGCAGGTCGGAAAGTTGTTAAACCACGATGGGGTTACGATGCAGGTCCAGGCAATTCATGCCAGTCCCGACAGCGAATTCACCATCAGTAAATTTTCCACGCTTGGGATGATCAATACCCTGCAAAATAACCTGAGCGTCACTGAAACAGGGAAAGACACCGGCGTATTGAGCCTGACATTTACCGGTGAAGACCGGGAGCAGATCCGCCAGATCCTCGACAGTATTACCCGTAACTACCTGGAACAAAACGTGGCGCGTAAATCTGAAGAGGCGGCCAAAAGCCTGGCGTTTCTGGCAAAGCAACTGCCCGAGGTGCGTAACCACCTGGATGTTGCGGAAAATAAACTGAATGCGTTTCGCCAGGATAAGGACTCAGTAGATCTTCCGCTGGAGGCGAAAGCGGTACTGGATTCGATGGTGAATATTGATGCTCAGCTGAATGAACTGACGTTCAAAGAAGCTGAAATTTCCAAACTGTTCACCAAAGCGCACCCGGCGTATCGCACGCTGCTGGAAAAACGCCAGGCGCTGGAAGATGAGAAAAGCAAACTGAACGGGCGCGTGACCGCAATGCCGAAAACGCAGCAGGAAATTGTCCGCCTGACCCGCGATGTTGAGTCTGGTCAGCAGGTTTATATGCAGTTACTGAACAAACAGCAGGAGCTGAAGATAACCGAAGCCAGTACGGTAGGTGATGTTCGTATTGTTGACCCCGCCATTGCTCAGCCTGGCGTACTGAAACCGAAAACTGCGCTGATAATTCTCGGTAGCATTATCCTTGGCCTGATGCTTTCAGTTGTTGGCGTTCTGCTGCGTTCTCTGTTTAATCGTGGGATCGAGAATCCTCAGGTGCTGGAAGAGAACGGTATCAGTGTATATGCCAGTATTCCTCTTTCTGAGTGGCAAAAAGCACGTGATAGCGTCAAAACCATTAAAGGTGTTAAGCGTTACAAACAAAGTCAGCTGTTGGCTGTGGGGAATCCGACCGACCTGGCGATAGAAGCAGTACGTAGCCTGCGTACCAGCCTGCATTTTGCCATGATGCAGGCGCGCAACAATGTGCTGATGCTTACCGGGGTCAGCCCGTCAATTGGGAAAACGTTTGTCTGCGCCAACCTGGCGGCGGTCATTAGTCAGACCCACAAACGCGTTCTGCTGATCGACTGCGATATGCGCAAAGGCTATACGCACGAACTGCTCGGGACCAATAACGTCAATGGTCTGTCCGATCTCCTCATTGGTAAGGGTGACATCTCGTCCTGTGCAAAACCAACCTCAATCGCGAATTTTGATCTGGTCCCGCGCGGACAGGTTCCACCGAATCCTTCAGAACTTCTGATGAGTGAACGCTTTGGCGAACTGATGGCCTGGGCAAGCTCGAACTATGATCTGGTGCTCATCGATACCCCGCCAATACTGGCAGTGACCGATGCGGCGATTGTAGGACGTCATGCCGGCACTACGCTGATGGTCGCCCGTTATGCCGTCAACACCCTGAAAGAAGTCGAAACCAGCCTGAGCCGCTTTGAACAAAACGGCATTCAGGTGAAAGGGGTGATCCTCAACTCTATCTTCCGTCGCGCCAGTGGATACCAGGATTACGGCTACTACGAATATGAGTACATGTCGGATTCGAAGTAAGTAATGAACGGTGCCGGTAGGTGGCATAAACGCGCTTTATCTGGCCGACAAACGTATCTCGATCTGGGGAATGAGAATGACAACAGACAACCCGCTAATTTCAATTTATATGCCGACCTGGAACCGTCAGCAACTGGCTATCCGGGCAATTAAATCGGTGCTGCGCCAGGACTATCCACACTGGGAGATGATCATTGTGGATGATTGCTCTTCGTCCTGGGAGCAGTTGCAGCAGTTTGTCGATGAGCTGAACGATCCACGTGTTACCTATATTCATAATGCCATTAACTCCGGGGCATGCGCGGTACGCAATCAGGCCATTATGCAGGCCAGCGGGCAATACATTACGGGGATTGATGACGACGACGAGTGGACGCCAAACCGTTTGAGCGTCTTCCTTAAATATCGTCATCAACTGGTGACTCGTGCGTTTCTCTATGCCGATGATTATATCTGTGAAGGCGAGGTCTATTCGCAGCCAGCCAGTCTGCCGCTCTACCCAAAGTCCGTGTACTCGCGACGTAAATTCTATAAGCGCAACATTATTGGTAATCAGGTCTTTACCTGGGCTTGGCGCTTTAAAGCGTGCCTGTTCGATACAACGTTGAAAGCCGCACAGGATTACGACATTTTCCTGCGTATGGTGGTGGCGTATGGCGAGCCCTGGAAGGTAAAAGAGGCAACGCAAATTCTGCATGTTAATCACGGCGAGATGCGTATTACATCATCACCACGAAAATTCTCCGGTTACTTCCAGTTCTACCGCAAGCACAAAGGCAAATTTGACCGGGCCAGCAAAAAATATCAGCTGTTTACTCTCTATCAGATCCGTAACAAACGAATGAACTGGCGCACGTTGTTGACGTTACTTTCAGTGCGTAACAGCAAGCGTCTGGCCGCCGGGCTGAGAGGACGTTAAATATGCTGGAAGATTTACGTGCGAACGGCTGGAGCCTGCGTCCCTGCTGCATGGTAGGGGCGTATCGGATTGCTCATTTTTGCTCCGTGTGGCGTAAAAAAAACGTGCTGAACAACTTGTGGGCAGCACCGATATTGGTGATGTATCGCCTTATCACTGAATGTGTATTTGGCTATGAAATTCAGGCAGCAGCAACTATCGGTCGTCGTTTTACCATCCATCATGGCTATGGGGTAGTTATCAACAAACATGTAGTGGCAGGTGACGATTTTACCCTTCGCCATGGCGTTACCATCGGAAATGTTGGTGCAAAAGATATGGCCTGCCCGGTGATTGGTAACGGTGTTGAGCTGGGGGCTAATGTCATTCTGCTTGGCGCTATCACCATTGGTCATAACGTGACGATTGGCGCAGGCAGCGTTGTACTTGATGACGTTCCTGACGACGCGCTGGTGGTGGGTGAAAAAGCACGGGTTAAGGCAACGAAATGAATATATTACAGTTTAATGTCCGACTCGCAGAAGGAGGGGCAGCAGGGGTAGCTTTGGATCTGCACCTGCGCGCGCTGGATAAAGGGTTGTCGTCGCGTTTTGTGTATGGTTATGGCAAAGGCGGCAAGAGAAGTATCAGCCACGACAACTATCCACACGTGATTAAGCACACGCCACGCCTGACGTCGGCGGCGAACATTGCGCTGTTTCGTCTGGCTAACCGAGACCTGTTTGGCAATCTCGATAATTTGTACCGCACAGTTACCCGTACATCTGGTCCATTGGTGCTGCATTTTCATGTGCTGCACAGCTACTGGCTGAATCTGGAAGAGGTAGTGGCGTTTTGCCAAAAGGTGAAGTTGCATAAACCCGATATCACCTTCGTCTGGACACTACATGATCACTGGAGTGTCACCGGTCGCTGTGCCTTTACCGACGGCTGTGAGGGCTGGAAAACTGACTGTCAGAAATGCCCAACGCTGACCAACTATCCCCCAGTAAAAGTCGATAAGGCGCACCAACAACTGCCCGGCAAACGACAGATGTTTCGCGCCATGCTGGCGTTAGGCTGCCAGTTCATCTCTCCCAGTCAGCATGTAGCCGATGCGTTTAACCACCTGTACGGCGCAGGACTCTGCCGCATTATTAATAACGGGATTGATATTGCAACGGAAGCCATTCTCTCTGACCTGCCACAGGCAATGGAACATCACAGTAGGCCGAAAATTGCAGTAGTGGCTCACGACTTGCGCTATGACGGTAAAACGAACCAGCAACTGGTGCGCCAGATGGTCGCGCTGGGCGACAAGATAGAGCTACATACCTTCGGTAAGTTTTCGCCGTTTACCGGGGTGAACGTAACCAATCACGGATTTGAAACCGATAAGGGCAAGTTAATGAGTGCTCTTAATCAAATGGATGGGCTGGTATTCAGTTCCCGGGTTGATAACTATCCGTTGATTTTATGCGAAGCGCTATCTATCGGTGTGCCGGTGATCGCCACGCATAGCGAGGCAGCGCAGGAAGTGCTGGCTAAATCGGGAGGAAAAACGTTCAGCGACGCTGATGTCCTGCGACTGGTACAACTGAATAAGTCAGAAATAGCTCAGGCTGTATTCGCTACTTCGCTTGCGACGTTTAGCCAGCGTAGTCGGGCTGTATACAGCGGGCAACAGATGCTGGAGGAATATGTCTCGTTCTATCAGAATCTGTAGCTACCTGATGTTACCGCTGTTGTATCTGCTGGTTAATGTCAAACTTGCACAACTGGGAGAAAGTTTTCCCGTCACGATCGTCACTTTTTTACCGGTTCTGTTGTTGCTGTTTATTGAACGCATCAATATCAAAAAGTTGCTGATTGCGCTCGGTGTCGGTGGAGGACTGACAGCTTTTAACTATCTGTTCGGTCAGTCTCTGGATGCCAGCAAATATGTCACCTCCGCGATGCTTTTTGTGTATACCGTGATCATCATCGGTATGGTGTGGAGTATTCGGTTCAAAACGATTTCGCCGCATAACTATCGGAAAATTTTACGTTCCTTTTGGCTGGTAGTAGGGCTGGTGGTGGGGCTTGCTGCGATTGAAATGACACAGATTATTCTGAGCGGTAGCAGTAGCGTAATGGAAGTTATTTCGAAATATCTTATTTACAGCAATAGTTATGTTCTGAACTTTATTAAGTTTGGTGGCAAACGTACTACCGCACTCTATTTCGAACCGGCATTTTTCGCTCTGGCCTTAATCTCAATTTGGCTCAGTATCAAACAGTTTGGTATCAAAACGCCTAAGTCCGATGCTATGATTCTGTTAGGGGTAATATTATCAGGATCGTTTTCGGGGGTGATGACATTTATCTTGTTTTATTTACTGGAGTGGGTGTTCCAGTATTTGAATAAAGATGCGATAAAAAAGAAGTTACCGTTGGCGATTATCTCACTGAGCGTGTTTCTGATTGGAGTGGTATTTGCATTTCCATACATCTCGACGCGCCTGGGAGATTTAGGTACAGAAGGTTCGTCATCGTATTATCGTATCGTCGGCCCATTGGTAATGGTTGGTTATTCTCTGCTGAATATTGATGGCGTAGTCAGATTCGGCTCACTTTATGAGTATGTTGCGTCATTCGGAATTTTTAACGGTGCGGATGTAGGTAAAACGATAGACAATGGTTTGTATTTGTTGATTATCTATTTTTCATGGTTTGCCGTGATATTAGCCCTCTGGTATATGGGGACAGTCATGAAAATGATGCTGAATGCGTTTGGCGATAATCAGAATTATCGGGTGCAGCTTTATCTTTTTACGCCACTGTCGTTGTTTTTCACCGGTTCAGTATTTAGTCCGGAATACGCTTTTTTAATTGTGTGTCCGTTTATTTTGCGCAAGGCGCTGAATATCGCGAGGTAATTTACATGCTGCTCAGTATTATCACCGTCGCCTTTCGCAATTTGGAAGGGGTTATCAAAACTCACGCGTCACTGTCTCACCTGGCGCAGGCGGGCGATATCAGCTTTGAGTGGATTGTCGTTGATGGTGGCTCCACTGACGGTACGTCAGCGTATCTTGAGGATCTTAACGGAGAGCACAGGTTACGCTTTGTCAGCGAGCCGGATAACGGTATTTATGATGCGATGAATAAAGGTATTGCGCTGGCGCGCGGGCGGTTCGCTTTGTTCCTTAACTCCGGGGATGTTCTACATGCAGATGCCGCAAAGTTTGTTCGTCAGCTGAAAGCGCAAAGTGATAACGCGATGGTTATCGGTGATGCGTTACTGGATTTCGGTGATGGTAATAAAATTAAACGCCGGGCTAAACCAGGCTGGTATATCTATCACAGCTTACCGGCCAGCCATCAGGCGATTTTTTTTCCGGTTAGTGGATTGAATGTCTGGCGTTATGACTTGCAATATAAAATATCCTCAGATTATGCATTGGCTGCCAAATTATATAAGTGCGGATTTTCTTTTAAAAAAATCACCGGACTGGTGTCAGAGTTCTCTATGGGCGGTGTGTCTACTACGAATAATCTGGAATTATGCCGGGATGCAAAAAAAGTGCAGCGACAGATATTACGGATGCCAGGTTTTTGGGCTGAGCTTTCCTGGTATTTACGCCTGCGAACAACCGGTAAGACAAAAACCTTATATGGTAAAACGTAGGGGCACACTATGCAGAATTTAAATGGCTTCTCAGTACCGAAAGGTTTTCGCGGTGGCGGCGCCATTAAAGTGCAATTATGGTGGGCAGTACAGGCGACATTATTTCGGCTGTCACCACAGGTGATGTATCGCTGGCGCGCATTTTTATTACGAATGTTTGGCGCGAAAATAGGAAAAAACGTAGTAATCAGACCTTCAGTAAAAATTACTTATCCGTGGAAATTAACCCTGGGAGATTATGCCTGGGTAGGTGATGACACGGTTTTATATACGCTGGGTAATATTACGATTGGTGCGCACGCGGTTATTTCACAGAAAAGTTATTTATGCACCGGGAGTCATGATTTCACCAGTCAATATTTTGATATTACCGCCACGCCGATTGTTGTTGGTGAGAAATGCTGGCTGGCGACGGATGTTTTTGTTGCTCCTGGTGTGACGATTGGCGATGGCACCGTAGTGGGTGCACGAAGCAGCGTTTTTAAATCGCTGCCGGCAAATACCGTTTGTCGGGGTAATCCCGCAGTTGTTACGCGCAAACGCGTCGAAAAAGTTACTCCCTGAGGGGATCATTTAAGAGGTGAAAACATGTCAAAAGTCGCTCTCATTACTGGCGTAACCGGGCAGGATGGTTCCTATCTGGCAGAGCTTTTGCTGGAAAAAGGTTATGAAGTGCATGGTATTAAACGCCGTGCATCATCGTTTAACACCGAACGCGTGGACCATATTTACCAGGATCCGCATTCGGGTAATCCCAAATTCCATCTGCACTATGGCGATCTGACGGATACCTCCAACCTGACCCGGATTTTACAGGAAGTTCAACCGGATGAAGTTTATAACCTGGGGGCGATGAGCCACGTAGCGGTGTCATTTGAATCACCGGAATATACCGCTGACGTCGATGCGATTGGCACGCTGCGCCTGCTGGAGGCGATCCGCTTCCTCGGTCTCGAAAAGAAAACCCGTTTTTATCAGGCATCCACCTCTGAATTGTATGGCCTGGTACAGGAAATTCCGCAGAAAGAGACCACGCCGTTTTATCCGCGATCGCCGTATGCAGTTGCCAAACTGTATGCCTACTGGATCACCGTCAACTACCGTGAATCCTACGGCATGTTCGCCTGTAACGGCATTCTGTTTAACCACGAATCCCCGCGCCGGGGGGAAACCTTTGTCACGCGGAAAATTACCCGCGCGATTGCCAATATCGCCCAGGGGCTGGAGTCGTGTCTGTATCTCGGCAATATGGATTCCCTGCGCGACTGGGGACATGCCAAAGATTACGTCAGGATGCAGTGGATGATGCTGCAACAGGAAACACCAGAAGATTTTGTTATTGCCACTGGTGTGCAGTATTCCGTACGTCAGTTTGTGGAAATGGCGGCGGCACAGTTGGGCATTAAATTGCGCTTTGAAGGTCAGGGCGTGAACGAAAAAGGGATTGTCGTTTCCGTGACCGGCCATGATGCCCCAGGTGTTAAACCGGGCGATGTGATGATTGCTGTCGATCCGCGTTATTTCCGTCCGGCTGAGGTAGAAACTCTGCTGGGCGATCCGGCCAGGGCTCACGAAAAACTGGGCTGGAAACCGGAAATTACGCTGCGCCAGATGGTCTCTGAAATGGTTGCCAACGATCTGGAGGCGGCGAAGCGACATTCTCTGCTGAAATCCCATGGGTATGAGGTCGCCATCGCGCTGGAGTACTGAGGATGATGAAACAACGTATTTTTGTGGCGGGCCATCGCGGGATGGTGGGGTCTGCCATCGTGAGGCAACTGGCGCAGCGCGATAACGTTGAGTTGGTGCTGCGTACCCGTGATGAGCTTAATCTGCTGGACGGGAATGCGGTGCGTCACTTCTTCGCGACCGAACGTATTGACCAGGTGTATCTGGCAGCGGCAAAAGTGGGTGGTATTGTGGCAAATAATACTTATCCTGCTGATTTTATTTATGAAAATATGATGATTGAGAGCAATGTTATTCATGCGGCTCATCAGCATAACGTGAATAAGCTGCTCTTCCTCGGCTCATCATGCATTTACCCGAAGATGGCCAGACAGCCGATGCACGAAAGTGAACTATTGCAGGGGGCGCTTGAACCCACTAATGAACCGTATGCGATTGCAAAAATTGCCGGGATCAAGTTGTGCGAGTCATACAACCGTCAGCATGACCGCGACTATCGTTCGGTAATGCCCACCAATCTATACGGGCCGCACGACAATTTTCATCCGAGCAATTCGCATGTGATCCCGGCGTTGCTGCGCCGTTTTCATGATGCCTGTAATCAAAATGCGGCGGACGTTGTGGTGTGGGGGAGCGGGACGCCGATGCGCGAGTTCCTGCATGTGGATGATATGGCCGCGGCCAGTATTCATGTGATGGAGCTGGCTCGCGAAGTCTGGCGAGAGCACACCCAGCCGATGTTGTCGCATATCAACGTAGGTACAGGTGTTGACTGCACTATTCGCGAACTGGCGCAGACTATCGCGAAGGTAGTGGGCTACAAAGGGCGCGTGGTGTTTGATGCCTCGAAACCGGATGGTACACCACGGAAGTTGCTCGATGTCACGCGACTACACCAGCTTGGCTGGTATCACGAAGTGTCGCTGGAGGCCGGACTTGCCAGCACCTGGCGGTGGTTCCTTGAGAATCAGCAGCGGTATCGGGGGTAATTATGTTTTTACGCCATGAAGATTTTGCCACCGTCGTGCGCTCTGCCCCGTTGGTGGCTATTGATTTGATTGTGGAAAACGCGCGTGGCGAGTACCTGTTTGGTCAGCGCATCAATCGCCCGGCTCAGGGATACTGGTTTGTACCGGGGGGGCGGGTGCAAAAAGATGAGCCGCTTCATATGGCCTTCGAACGCCTGACCGAAGCCGAACTGGGGCTGCGTTTATCGATATCCGCAGGCAAGTTTTATGGGGTCTGGCAGCACTTTTATGACGATAACTTTTCCGGTGAGGATTTCTCGACCCACTACATCGTGCTCGGTTTTCGTCTGCGGGTGCAGCAAAACGAACTGCAATTGCCTGATGCCCAGCATGAGGCGTATCGCTGGCTAACACCTGAGGCACTGTTGGAGTGTGAGAACGTGCACGATAATAGCCTGGCGTACTTTATGCCGGAGCGTCAGCCCGGAGTGGCGGGAATATGAAGATCCTGGTGTATGGCATTAACTATTCTCCCGAGCTAACTGGCATCGGCAAGTACACCGGTGAGATGGTGGAGTGGATGGCGCGCAAAGGGCATGACGTTCGGGTGATCACCGCGCCTCCTTATTATCCACAGTGGAAAGTAAACGGTCGCTATTCCTGCTGGCGCTACCGTCGTGAGGAGGGTGATGCCATTGTCTGGCGTTGTCCTCTGTACGTGCCTGAACAGCCATCAACGCTTAAGCGCCTGCTGCATTTAGGCAGTTTCGCTCTGAGTAGTTTTTTCCCGCTAATGGCCCAGCGTCGCTGGAAACCGGATCGCATTATTGGTGTAGTGCCAACGCTGTTTTGTACGCCTGGCATGCGGTTGCTGGCCTGGCTTTCCGGGGCGCGGACGCTGCTGCACATCCAGGACTATGAAGTTGACGCTATGTTAGGGCTCGGGATGGTCGGGAAAAGCAAAAGCAAAAGCAGCGCAGTGGCGAAACTGGCCAGCGCTTTTGAGCGCAGTGGTCTGCACAGTGTGGACCACGTTTCGACAATCTCTCGTTCCATGATGAACAAAGCTGAGGGAAAAGGCGTCGCGCCGCAGAAGGTTATTTTCTTTCCTAACTGGTCGGAAGTGGCGCGTTTTCGTGAGGTGTCCACAGCCGATGCTCAGGCACTACGTCAGTACCTCGGTTTGCCTGAAGATCAAAAAATCATTCTCTACTCAGGCAATGTTGGAGAAAAACAGGGACTGGAAAGCGTGATTGATGCGGCAGTTCAACTTAGCAATCAACCATGGTTGTTTGTGATCGTCGGGCAGGGTGGTGGAAAAGCGCGGCTGGAGAAGATGGTCAGTGAACTCGGTCTGCACAACGTGAAATTTTTCCCCCTGCAGTCTTATGACGCGCTACCTGCGTTACTGAAGATGGGCGATTGCCATTTAGTCGTGCAAAAACGTGGTGCGGCGGATGCCGTTTTGCCTTCAAAACTGACCAATATACTCGCTGTTGGCGGCAATGCAGTGATCACCGCCGAGCCTGAAACCGAACTCGGTCAGCTCTGTGAAAGCTATCCGGGGATTGCGGTTTGCGTGGAGCCGGAGTCGGTGAGTGCATTGGTCAGTGGTATTGAACAGGCGTTGATGATGCCAAAAGTAAACACGGTGGCGCGAAACTATGCCGAATGCACGCTGGATAAAGAAAATGTGCTCACCCAATTTATTGCAGATATACGGGGATAAATCATGAGTCAATCCAAACTCTTTCCGGTCGTTATGGCCGGTGGCTCTGGTAGTCGGTTGTGGCCGTTGTCCCGTGTACTGTATCCAAAACAGTTCTTATGCCTGAAAGGCGATCTCACCATGTTGCAGACCACAATTTGTCGTCTGAACGGCGTAGAGTGCGAAAGCCCGGTCGTTATCTGCAATGAACAACACCGTTTCATCGTGGCGGAACAGTTACGACAACTTAATAAGCTGACCGAGAACATTATCCTTGAACCCGCAGGGCGCAATACAGCCCCAGCGATTGCGCTGGCTGCGCTTGCGGCAAAACGTCACACCCCGCAGGGGGATCCGGTACTGTTGGTGCTGGCAGCTGATCATGTGATTACCAACGAAGGGGCTTTTCGCGAAGCGGTTCGCAATGCCATGCCTTATGCCGATGCGGGTAAACTGGTGACGTTTGGCATCGTGCCGGATCAGGCTGAAACTGGCTACGGTTATATTCGGCGTGGCGATGTTTCCCCCACCAATACCGATGCTGTCGCTTTTGACGTTGCGCAGTTTGTTGAGAAACCCAATCTTGAAACCGCGCGGGGTTATGTGGCAAGCGGCGATTACTACTGGAACAGCGGTATGTTTTTGTTCCGTGCCGGTCGCTACCTCGAAGAACTGAGAAAGTACCGTCCCGATATTTTCGACGCCTGTGAGAATGCCATGAGCATGGCCGATCCCGATCTTGATTTCGTTCGCGTTGATGAAGAGGCCTTTCTCGCCTGCCCGGAAGAGTCGGTGGACTATGCGGTGATGGAGCATACGGCTGACGCAGTAGTGATGCCGATGAACGCGGGCTGGAGTGATGTGGGTTCGTGGTCATCGCTGTGGGAAATCAGCGCCCATACCGCCGAAGGTAATGTGCATCACGGCGACGTGATTAGCCACAAAACTGAAAACAGCTATGTCTACGCGGAGTCAGGCCTGGTGACGACTGTTGGTGTGAAGGATCTGGTGGTGGTACAGACCAAAGATGCGGTGTTGATTGCTGATCGCAACGCGGTACAGGATGTGAAAAAGGTGGTTGAACAGATTAAAGCTGACGGACGCCATGAACACCATATTCACCGTGAAGTGTACCGTCCGTGGGGCAAGTATGACTCTATTGATGCCGGAGAACGCTACCAGGTGAAGCGTATTACCGTTAAACCGGGTGAGGGGTTGTCTGTGCAGATGCATCATCACCGCGCCGAACATTGGGTGGTGGTGGCCGGTACAGCTAAGGTGACAGTCAATGACGACATCAAACTGCTTGGCGAAAATGAGTCGGTCTATATTCCTCTGGGGGCGACTCATTGCCTGGAGAACCCCGGAAAAATTCCGCTAGACCTGATTGAAGTGCGCTCGGGATCCTATCTCGAAGAGGACGATGTGGTGCGCTTTGAGGACCGCTACGGACGGGTTTAACGCTACAAATCTGCAGGCCCGGTAAGCACAGCGTTATCGGGCAAATAATGACAACAACCTGTTTTGGCCATATTCCGGTCAGGGCTAACTGTTGCCTGAAAAAGGGGTAATCATGACGAAATTAACCTGTTTCAAAGCCTACGATATTCGCGGCAAGCTAGGCGACGAGCTGAATGAAGACATTGCATGGCGTATTGGCCGCGCCTGTGGTGAATTCCTGCAACCGAAAACGGTGGTACTGGGCGGCGATGTGCGTCTGAGTAGCGAAGCGCTTAAGCTGGCGCTGGCGAAAGGGCTGCAGGACGCGGGGGTGGACGTACTGGATCTTGGTATGTCAGGCACTGAAGAGATTTACTTCGCGACGTTTCACCTTGGTGTTGACGGTGGTATCGAAGTCACCGCCAGCCATAACCCGATGGATTACAATGGGATGAAGCTGGTACGTGAAGGCGCGAGACCCATCAGTGGCGATACCGGCCTGCGAGACGTGCAGCGCCTGGCACAGTCTAACGATTTTCCGCCCGTCAACCCGACAACACGCGGTAGTTACAAGACTATTAATCTGCGTGACGCTTACATTGACCATCTGCTGAGTTATATCAACGTCAACAATCTGCAACCGATAAAGCTGGTGCTTAATTCTGGTAACGGTGCGGCAGGTCCGGTGGTGGATGCCATTGAAGCCCGGTTTAAGACGCTGGGCGTGCCGGTTGAATTCATCAAAATTCACAATACCCCTGATGGCTCCTTCCCTAATGGTATTCCCAACCCACTGTTACCGGAATGTCGTGAAGATACCCGGAATGCGGTGATTGAACACGGTGCGGATATGGGGATTGCTTTTGACGGGGATTTTGACCGTTGCTTCCTGTTCGATGAGAAGGGCCAGTTTATCGAGGGTTACTACATCGTTGGCCTGCTGGCACAGGCATTTCTGGAGAAACATCCAGGGGCCAAAATTATCCATGACCCGCGTTTGTCCTGGAACACGGTGGATGTGGTGAACACTGCGGGAGGCACGCCGGTGATGTCGAAAACCGGCCACGCTTTTATCAAAGAGCGTATGCGTCATGAAGATGCGGTTTACGGCGGTGAGATGAGCGCCCATCACTATTTCCGCGATTTTGCTTACTGCGATAGTGGGATGATCCCGTGGTTGCTGGTAGCGGAATTGCTGTGTCTGAAAAGACAGTCGCTGGGCGAACTGGTACGTGACCGGATGGCGGCGTACCCGGCGAGTGGCGAAATTAACAGCACGCTGGCGGAGCCGGCAGTGGCTATCAATCGTGTGGAACAACATTTTTCAGGTGAGGCGCTGACGGTGGACAGAACCGATGGTATCAGCATGTCATTTGCCGACTGGCGCTTCAATTTACGTTCCTCCAATACCGAACCCGTGGTGCGCCTTAATGTGGAATCGCGCGGAGATATTCCGTTGATGGAAGCGCGAACGCGCACTCTTCTGGCGTTGCTGAATCAGTAATGCCGGTTCTTCCGGACGGGTTGACTAACAGGAACCACGATGACACATCTAAAAAAGCGCGAACGAACCAAAACCAATGCGTCGTTAATCTCGATGGTGCAACGCTTTTCGGATATCACCATCATGTTTGGCGGATTGTGGATGGTCTGCGAATTGGCCGGTTTGCCTTTCCTGTACATGCACCTGCTGGTGGCGTTAATCACGTTGGTGGTTTTCCAGATGCTGGGAGGAATAACGGATTTTTACCGCTCCTGGCGCGGCGTCAAAATATCCACTGAGCTAGTGTTACTGCTGCAAAACTGGACGCTGAGTCTGATTTTTAGTGCGGGATTGATTGCCTTTAATAACGATTTTGATAACCGACTGGCCCTGTGGCTGGCGTGGTATTTGCTTTCAAGCGTCGGTCTGGTGCTGTGCCGTGCTTTTATTCGCTTCGGTGCGGGATGGTTGCGAAACCGCGGTTATAACACTCGACGGGTAGCAGTTGCAGGCGATCTCCCCGCAGGGCAGATGCTGCTGGATAGCTTTCGCCATGAACCGTGGCTCGGTTTTGAGGTGGCTGGCGTCTATCATGACCCAGAGCCTGGACGAAACTCTCGTGACTGGGCCGGAAATCTGCAACAACTGGTGGATGACGCCAAAGCTTCACGCATTCATAACGTCTATATCGCAATGTCGATGAACGAAGGGGCACGCGTAAAAAAACTGGTGCGCGACCTGGCTGATACCACCTGTTCGGTGATCCTTATTCCCGATGTCTTTACTTTCAATATCCTGCACTCGCGGATTGAAGAGATGAACGGTGTGCCGGTTGTCCCCTTGTATGACACGCCGCTGTCAGGCATTAACCGTCTGCTGAAACGCGCGGAAGATATCGTGCTGGCGTCGTTAATTCTGTTGCTTATTTCTCCGGTGTTATGCGCCATTGCGCTGATGGTGAAGCTGACCTCAAAGGGACCAGTCATTTTTCGCCAGACGCGTTACGGCATAGACGGCAAACCGATCAAAGTCTGGAAATTTCGCTCCATGAAGGTAATGGAAAACGATGCGGTGGTGACTCAGGCGACCCAGAACGATCCGCGTGTGACCCGCATAGGCAACTTCCTGCGCCGCACTTCGCTTGATGAACTGCCGCAGTTTATTAATGTGCTGACGGGGGGGATGTCTATTGTCGGTCCACGTCCGCATGCGGTGGCGCATAACGAACAGTATCGTCAGTTGATTGAAGGTTACATGCTGCGCCATAAGGTGAAACCCGGCATTACCGGTTGGGCGCAAATCAATGGCTGGCGTGGTGAAACCGATACGCTGGAAAAAATGGAAAAACGCGTTGAGTTTGACCTTGAGTACATTCGTGAATGGAGCGTGTGGTTCGATATCAAGATTGTTTTTCTGACGGTGTTTAAAGGCTTTGTGAATAAAGCGGCGTATTAATATGAGCTTACGAGAAAAAACCCTCAACGGCGCAAAGTGGTCAGCAATTGCCACGGTGATCATCATTGGCCTTGGCCTGATCCAGATGACTGTACTGGCGCGCATTATTGATAGCCATCAGTTCGGGCTGTTAACCGTGTCGCTGGTGATTATCGCGCTGGCAGATACGCTGTCAGATTTTGGTATCGCCAATTCTATTATTCAGCGCAAAGAGATCGGTTATGTTGAACTCACCACCCTGTACTGGATAAACGTTGGGCTGGGTATTGTTGTTTGCGTAGCGATGTTTCTGCTCAGTGATACGATTGCCAGTGTACTGAACACCCCCGATCTGGCGCCGCTGATAAAAGCGCTGTCGCTGGCGTTTGTGGTAATACCGCATGGCCAACAGTTCCGCGCCCTGATGCAAAAAGAGCTGGAATTCAACAAAATTGGCATCATCGAAACCAGTTCGGTGCTGACCGGTTTTACCTTTACCGTGGTCAGCGCCCACGTTTGGCCGTTAGCGATGACGGCTATTCTGGGCTATCTGGTGAACTGTGTGCTGCGAACGCTGCTGTTCGGCTATTTGGGTCGCAAAATTTATCGCCCCGGACTGCATTTTTCCCTCGCTAACGTGTCGGCAAACCTGCGTTTTGGCGCGTGGCTGACTGCAGACAGCATCATCAATTACGTTAATACCAATCTTTCCACCCTGGTGCTGGCCAGAACTCTGGGGGCTGGCGTTGCGGGAGGGGTCAACCTTGCCTGGAATGTGGCGGTTGTGCCGCCAATAAAACTGAATCCAATTATTACCCGAGTGCTGTTTCCGGCGTTTGCCAAAATTCAGGACGACACGGAAAAGCTACGGGTGAATTTTTACAAGCTGCTGTCGGTCGTGGGGATTATCAATTTCCCGGCGCTGCTGGGATTAATGGTGGTGTCGAACAACGCGGTGCCGCTGGTGTTTGGTGAGAAGTGGAACAGTATCGTTCCGGTACTGCAACTGCTGTGCATTGTGGGTCTGCTGCGTTCAGTCGGTAATCCGATAGGTTCTTTGCTGATGGCAAAAGCCCGCGTCGATATCAGCTTCAAATTCAATGTATTCAAAACCTTTTTGTTTATCCCTGCCATTCTGGTTGGCGGGAATATTGCTGGTGCGCTTGGCGTCACGCTGGGGTTTTTGCTGGTACAGATCATTAACACCATCCTTAGCTATTTCGTGATGATCAAACCGGTACTGGGGCCGAGCTACCGGCAGTACATGCTCAGTCTGTGGTTACCGTTCTATCTCTCCTTACCGACACTGGTTGTGAGTTACCTGACTGGAATTACGCTGCAAGGTCAGTTGCCGTTAAGCATGCTGCTGGCCTTACAAATAGCGGCAGGGGCGCTGGCGTTTACCGTGATGATTTTACTTTCGCGTCATCCGCTGGTGGTGGAGGTTAAGCGCCAGTTCTGCCGCAGTGAAAAAATGAAAACACTGCTACGCGCAGGGTAAGAAAATCGTTTTAAGAGGTCATTATGAAATTACTAATTCTGGGCAACCACACCTGCGGAAATCGTGGCGATAGCGCAATTCTGCGCGGTTTGTTGGATGCCATTAATACGCTACAGCCAGAGACTGAAGTAGATGTGATGAGCCGCTACCCGGTGAGTTCCTCCTGGTTACTGAACCGCCCGGTGATGGGCGATCCGTTGTATTCACAAATGAAGCAGCACAACAATGCTGCGGGTGTGGTGGGGCGGGTGAAGAAAATACTGCGCCGTCGCTATCAGCATCAGGTACTGCTTTCTCGCGTCACTGATTCTGGCAATCTGCGTAATATCGCGATTGCTCAGGGATTTACCGACTTTGTCCGTCTGCTTTCGCGCTATGACGCCATTATCCAGGTCGGCGGATCTTTTTTTGTCGATTTGTACGGTGTACCGCAGTTTGAGCATGCTTTGTGTTCATTTATGGCCAAAAAACCGCTGTACATGATTGGTCACAGTGTGGGGCCATTCCAGGATGCACAGTTTAACCAACTGGCGAATTACGTCTTTGGTCACTGTAATGCGCTTATTTTGCGTGAGTCCGTCAGTCTGGAGTTGATGAAGCGCAGTGCGATAACCACCGAGAAAGTGGAGCACGGCGTGGATACCGCCTGGCTGGTTGATAATCATCAGGATGACTTTGAACCCAGCTATGTCGTTCGGCACTGGCTACACACGGCGGCACAGCAAAAAACCGTCGCCATCACGCTGCGTGAACTGGCTCCGTTTGATAAGCGGCTAGGGACCACGCAGCAGGCCTATGAGCAAGCGTTTGCCGGGGTGGTGAACCGGATCCTCGACGAAGGCTATCAGGTGATGGCGCTATCAACCTGTACTGGCATCGACAGTTACAACAAAGATGACCGCATGGTGGCGCTGAATCTGCGTCAGTACATCAACGATCCAGACCGTTACCACGTGGTAATGGATGAACTGAACGACCTCGAGATGGGAAAAATTCTCGGCGCATGCCGTCTGACGGTAGGTACTCGTCTGCACTCCGCTATTATCTCGATGAACTTTATGACGCCAGCCATCGCTATTAATTACGAGCATAAATCGGCAGGGATAATGCAACAACTGGGGCTACCGGAGATGGCTGTTGATATTAGTCATCTGCTGGATGGCAGCCTGGAAGGTAAGGTTACCGATACCCTCGGCCAACTACCGGAACTGAACGTACGCGTGGAAGACGCTGTAAAGCGTGAACGTGAACAGGGGTTGCGGATGGTGCAGTCGGTATTAGCTCGTATCGGGGAGGAAAAATGAAGGTTGGATTTTTCCTGCTCAAATTCCCGCTTTCATCAGAAACTTTTGTGCTTAATCAGATCACTGCGTTTATTGATATGGGTTATGAAGTGGAAATTGTCGCCTTGCATAAGGGCGACCTTGAAAATACGCATGCCTCATACGATGCCTATCAGCTGGCAGAAAAAACGCGCTGGCTGCTTGATGAACCGAACGACAAACTGAGGAAGTTGCAATACCGGATTACTGCTGCGTTACAAGGGATTACCCGCATGGTCTCCTGGAAGGCACTCAATATTTCGCGCTACGGTGATGAGGCGCGCAACCTGATTTTGGCCGCCATATGCGGGTTAACGCCAAAGGCATTGCATGCCGATGTGTTTATTGCTCACTTTGGACCGGCAGGTGTGACGGCGGCGAAACTACGTGAGCTTGGTGTAATTAGCGGCAAAATAGCGACGGTGTTTCACGGCATTGATATTTCACATCGGGAGGTGCTTGCCCGTTATACCCCGGAATATCAAAAGCTGTTTCAGCGCGGAGATTTAATGTTGCCGATCAGTAATCTTTGGGCCGGGCGTTTACAAAAGATGGGATGCCCGCCAGAAAAAATCGCTGTATCACGCATGGGGATAGATATGACACGGTTTACTCCTCGTGAAGTGAAAGCACCTGCTGCTCCGCTGGAAATTCTCTCTGTCGCACGATTAACCGAGAAAAAAGGGCTGCACGTCGCCATCGAAGCCTGTCGTCAGTTGAAAGAGCAGGGCATGGCATTTCGTTATCGGATCCTGGGCATTGGCCCCTGGGAGCGTCGTCTGCGTACGCTGATTGAGCAATATCAACTGGATGATGTGATTGAAATGTCGGGTTTTAAACCCAGTCATCAGGTGAAAGAGATGCTCGAGCGAGCGGACGTATTTCTGCTGCCCTCAATCACAGGGACGGATGGTGATATGGAGGGGATCCCGGTGGCACTGATGGAAGCGATGGCAGTGGGGATCCCGGTCGTTTCTACCGTTCACAGTGGTATCCCTGAGCTGGTTGAGTCCGGTAAGACAGGCTGGCTGGTTCCCGAAAACGATGCGCAGGCGCTGGCAGAACGACTGGCAGCATTGACTCATATCGACAGCGGAGAGCTAAAGCCAATTGTGCTGCGTGCACGTGAGAAAATTGAATCTGAATTCAATCAGTCAGTCATCAATACGCAGTTATCCAGCCTGTTGCAAACGCTGTGATTCGAGGTTGTATGCCAGAGAAAAAACTTTCCCGACGTACCTTTCTGGCGGCAGGCTCCGCGCTTGTCGTACTCCATTCACCGGTTGGACGCTCGCTTGAAACCGGGCGCAGCGTTAACATTCAGGACTACGATCCAAAGGATTGGGTAGCTTCATTCCGACAGGCATTTTCAGAGGCACAAACGGTCGTTGTACCTGTCGGGTTGGTATGTGGAAACATGAATACCGGGATTTTCATTCCGCAAGGTAAAACATTACTTCTGCAAGGTCACATAAGCAGTAATGGGCGTGGTCGATTTGTTCTGCAGGATGGTTGCAAGGTAGTAGGGGAGAAAGGCGGGAGCCTGCATAATATTACCCTCGATGTGCGTGGATCGGACTGCCTGATTAAAGGAATCATGATGAGCGGTTTTGGTCCGGTGACGCAGATATATATCGGCGGTAAAAAAAAGCGGGTGATGCGCAACCTTACCATCGATGATATTACCATCACCCATGCTAATTACGGGATCCTGCGCCAGGGATTTCATAACCAACTGGATGGTGTGCAAATCACTAATAGTCGCTTTAGTGATTTGCAGGGCGATGCCATTGAGTGGAATGTGGCAATAAACGATCGCGATATTCTTATCTCCGACCATGTTATAGAGCGCATCAACTGTACCAATGGCAATGTTAACTGGGGCATCGGTATAGGGCTGGCGGGAAGTACCTATGACAATACCTACCCGGACGACCAGGCAGTGAAAAACTTTGTGGTTGCGAATATCACCGGTAGCGACTGCCGCCAGTTAATCCATGTGGAGAACGGTAAGCACTTTATCATTCGTAATGTCAATGCGCGGAATATCACTCCGGATTTCAGTAAGAAAGCGGGTATTGATAATGCAACGATTGCTATTTATGGGTGTGATAATTTTGTGATAGATAATATAAAGATGAGGAATAGCGCGGGAATACTGATTGGTTACGGTGTAGTCAAAGGGCGATATTTATCGATACCTCAAAACTTTAAATTAAATAATATTCAACTGGATAACACTAGTTTTGATTATAAATTACGCGGCATCCAGATTTCCTCAGGTAATGCTACCTCTTTCGTATCCATCACCAATGTCGATATGAAGCGTGGAACGCTTGAGCTACACAACAAACCGCAGCATCTGTTTTTACGTAATATCAAGGTAATGCAGCAATCCACAGTGGGTCCCGCGCTAAAAATGCACTTCGATTTGCGTAAGGACATTCGCGGGAAGTTTATGGCCAAAGAGAATACATTGCTGTCACTGGCTAATGTCAATGCGGTAAATGAGACCGGGCAGAGTTCGGCCGATATCGACAGTGTGAATCATCAGGTGGTGAATGTGGATACAGTGAATTTTACGCTACCGGAGCGGTAATTTTACGAGCTTTTCTGCCTAAAATGATACCAGCTTGAGATTAATACTACTGCATTTGGCACATAAGCGGAGTAACATGTGAGGCATCTGATCAATGTAATTCATACTGGCTAAAACAAGCTAAAAAGCTATAATTCAGCAACTATTGTATAGGTGAATGACTTAATGGTTAATTTGAAAGCAGTTATTCCGGTAGCGGGCCTGGGGATGCATATGTTGCCTGCCACAAAGGCCATCCCAAAAGAGATGCTGCCGATCGTCGATAAGCCGATGATTCAGTACATTGTCGACGAGATTGTTGCTGCAGGGATCAAAGAAATCGTTCTGGTTACTCATGCATCCAAGAATGCAGTAGAGAACCACTTCGACACCTCTTATGAATTAGAGTCTCTTCTTGAGCAACGCGTAAAACGCCAACTGCTAGCCGAAGTACAATCTATCTGCCCTCCTGGCGTGACTATTATGAACGTTCGTCAGGCTCAGCTGCTTGGCCTTGGTCATTCAATTCTATGTGCCCGCCCGATTGTAGGGGATAACCCGTTCGTGGTGGTGTTACCTGATGTTATTCTTGACAATGCAAGTGCAGATCCGTTGCGCTACAACCTGGCTGCTATGGTTGCCCGTTTTAATGAAACTGGGCGTAGCCAGGTGTTGGCAAAACGTATGGAAGGCGACCTTTCCGAGTACTCCGTCATTCAGACTAAAGAACCCTTAGATAATGAAGGTAAAGTTAGCCGCATCGTTGAATTTATTGAAAAACCCGATCAGCCACAAACGCTGGACTCCGATCTGATGGCCGTGGGGCGTTATGTGCTTTCTGCAGATATCTGGGCTGAATTAGAGCATACGCAACCTGGCGCATGGGGACGTATTCAGTTAACCGATGCAATTGCTGAACTGGCGAAAAAACAGTCTGTTGATGCCATGCTGATGACCGGCGATAGCTATGACTGTGGTAAAAAAATGGGTTACATGCAGGCCTTTGTGAAGTACGGGCTGCGCAACCTGAAGGAAGGACCGAAGTTTCGCAAGAGCATTGAGAAGTTGCTTAGCGAATAGATTTTGATTTCTTTGTGACAATACTCCACAAAAAATAGCGGCAGCTAACATTCCAGCGTCTATGCTTGATGCAATGGAATGTTACTGTCGTTTTTTTATTAAAAACAACCAATAACAACGAGTTAAACTACTAAGTTTAATCTTATCTTTGTCAGATTTTCCCTTGTTTATGACAGCATTTGGTAAGACAATTAGCGTTTGAGCTTAAGAGAGCTTTGCGATAGCTAGCGGGGCTGGTTACATCTTTGGAAATTTATGTAGTGCTCTGGTAGCTGTGAAGCCAGGGGCGGTAGCGTGGATAAATATCCAGGGGGCTGTTTTTATACCAGCATCTTAATAGTAGCCATATATATGATATTCGGAATTAAAAAGTGAAAATACTTGTTACTGGTGGGGCGGGGTTCATTGGATCTGCAGTTGTTCGTCATATAATCAAAAATACCCAGGATGCGGTTGTTAATGTTGACAAACTAACCTACGCCGGTAACCTGGAATCGCTTGCTGAAGTTAATGAAAGCAGTCGGTATCATTTTGAGCATGCGGATATTTGCGATAAAACGGCAATGGAGCGTATTTTTGCTACGCATAAACCTGATGCAGTGATGCACCTTGCGGCCGAAAGCCATGTAGACCGTTCTATTACCGGACCTGCTGACTTCATTGAAACGAATATTGTGGGCACGTATGTGCTGTTGGAGTCCGCGCGTGCCTATTGGTCAACAATGGACGCTGAGATGAAGTCGGCGTTTCGTTTTCATCATATTTCGACGGATGAAGTGTACGGCGATTTGCCGCATCCGGATGAAGTGGCGAGCGGTGCAGAATTACCGATGTTTACAGAAAAAACACCTTATGCACCTAGCAGCCCATATTCTGCATCGAAAGCTTCCAGCGATCATCTGGTTCGCGCCTGGATGCGAACCTATGGATTACCCACGATTGTCACCAACTGTTCAAACAACTATGGACCGTACCACTTTCCTGAGAAGTTGATTCCGTTAGTGATCCTTAACGCTCTTGAAGGAAAGGCACTGCCCATTTATGGCAAAGGCGACCAAATCCGTGATTGGTTGTATGTAGAAGATCATGCCCGAGCGCTGTACACCGTTGTGACAGAAGGTCAAATTGGTGAAACCTACAATATCGGTGGCCATAATGAGAAAAAAAATATCGATGTAGTTCATACCATTTGCGATCTTTTGGATGAGATTGTACCAAAAGCGGTTTCGTACAGAGAACAAATCACCTATGTAACTGATCGTCCGGGCCATGATCGCCGCTACGCTATCGATGCAGATAAAATTAGCCGCGAGCTGGCCTGGAAGCCGCGAGAAACCTTTGAAAGCGGGATCCGTAAAACGGTGGAATGGTATCTGCACAATACTCAATGGGTAGATAACGTTAAAAGTGGTGCCTATAAAACCTGGATTGAACAGAATTACGGGGAACGTCAGTAATGAATATTCTGCTTTTTGGGAAAAATGGTCAGGTGGGTTGGGAACTTCAACGAGCATTAGCCCCACTTGGCAATATTATTGCTCTTGATGTTCACTCTAAAGATTACTGTGGTGATTTCAGCAATCCAGAAGGTATTGCTGAAACCGTACGTAAGATACGTCCCGATGTAGTTGTTAATGCGGCGGCACATACCGCTGTAGATAAAGCTGAGTCAGAAGTTGAATTTGCGCAGTTGCTCAATGCTACAAGTGTAGAAGCCATCGCTAAAGCCGCCGCTGAAACTGGAGCGTGGGTGGTACATTATTCAACGGATTACGTTTTCCCAGGTACCGGTGAAACACCGTGGCGTGAAGATGATATTACGGCACCGTTGAATGTTTATGGCGAAACTAAACTGGCTGGTGAGAAGGCGTTACAAGAATACTGTCAGAAACATCTTATTTTCCGTACCAGTTGGGTTTATGCCGGTAAAGGTAATAACTTTGCCAAAACCATGCTACGGCTGGCTAAAGAACGGACGGAGCTGTCAGTTATTAACGATCAGTATGGTGCTCCGACAGGTGCGGAGTTGCTGGCGGATTGTACCGCTCATGCTATTCGTATAGCTATTAAAAATCATGAGGTTGCTGGTCTCTATCACCTGGTTGCGAGTGGTGTTACCACATGGCATGACTATGCTGCTTTGGTGTTTGATGAGGCCAGAAAAGCTGGTGTTGAATTAGCAATTAATAAATTGAATGAAGTGCCAACCAATGCTTATCCAACACCTGCTCGCCGACCGAATAATTCTCGTCTAAATACTGAAAAATTCCAGCGTCACTTTGGACTTGTTCTTCCACAGTGGGAGTCTGGTGTAAAGCGTATGCTGAACGAATTATTTACTACAACAGCAATCTGAACATGATAATAATGCTGCGTAAGCGGGCATTTTGCGCATAAAGAGAAAATGAAATGAAAACGCGTAAAGGTATTATTTTAGCTGGTGGATCGGGCACCCGTTTATATCCAGTAACTATGGCAGTGAGTAAGCAGCTATTGCCTATTTATGACAAGCCGATGATTTATTACCCGCTTTCTACTCTGATGCTGGCTGGTATTCGTGATATTCTGATTATTAGTACCCCGCAGGATACTCCTCGTTTCGAACAACTTCTGGGTGACGGCAGCCAATGGGGGATAAATCTCCAATACAAAATACAACCTACTCCGGATGGACTGGCTCAGGCATTTATCATTGGTGAAGAGTTCATCGGAAATGATGATTGCGCATTAGTATTGGGGGACAACATTTTTTATGGACATGACCTGCCAAAATTAATGGGTGATGCAGTCAATCAAGAAAGTGGGGCAACAGTATTTGCATATCATGTGAACGATCCAGAGCGCTACGGTGTAGTGGAATTCGATAAGAATGGTACCGCTATTAGCCTTGAAGAAAAACCTCTAGAGCCAAAGAGCAATTATGCGGTTACCGGATTATATTTCTACGACAACGATGTCGTGGAAATGGCAAAAAGCTTGAATCCCTCGGCGCGCGGTGAACTGGAAATCACAGATATTAACCGAATTTATATGGAGCAGGGCCGTTTATCTGTAGCAATGATGGGGCGTGGCTATGCGTGGTTGGACACAGGGACACACCAGAGTCTGATCGAAGCCAGTAATTTTATTGCCACCATCGAAGAACGCCAGGGGCTAAAAGTGTCTTGCCCGGAAGAGATAGCTTTTCGTAAGGGGTTTATTGATGTCTCTCAGGTTGAAAAACTGGCAGAGCCTTTATCAAAGAACGATTATGGCAAGTATCTTATAAAAATGGTTAAAGGTTTATAAGAGATGAACGTTATTCAAACAGCAATTCCGGAAGTGTTGATCTTTGAACCGAAAGTGTTTGGAGATGAGCGTGGGTTCTTTTTCGAAAGTTTTAGTCAGAAAATTTTCGAAGAATCGGTTGGGCGTAAAATTACTTTTGTGCAGGATAATCACTCTAAATCGAGAAAAGGAGTGCTTAGAGGGCTGCATTTTCAAAAAGGATCACATGCCCAGGGCAAGTTAGTACGTTGCACCCTTGGTGAGGTATTTGATGTGGCTGTTGATATCCGCAAAAATTCACCGACATTTGGAAAATGGGTTGGCGTACATCTGTCAGCAGAAAATAAGAAGCAACTCTGGATACCTGAAGGTTTTGCACATGGTTTTGTCACACTGAGTGAAACCGCTGAGTTCCTTTATAAAGCAACAAATTATTATGCCCCATCTGCTGAGGGTAGCATATTGTGGAGTGATGAAATAATTGGTATCGAGTGGCCGATTACACAACCTCCAGAACTTTCAGCAAAAGATGCTGTTGCTCCGTCGTTAGAACAAGTTTCATTATCTGAGTAAGAATTACTGTGTCACATCTAATTAAGATTTTCCCATCCAATATTGAATTCTCAGGTGAAGAAGACTCGACAATCCTCGATTCTGCGCTCTCTGCGGGTATACATCTGGAGCACAGCTGTAAAAATGGAGATTGCGGGGTTTGTGAATCTACATTACTTGCCGGAGAAGCGACAGATCCCATGGGCAGGATATATGCACAAGGGGATAAAGTTCTCACCTGCAATTGTAAGCCTAAAAGTAATATACAGTTGCAGGCCCTTTACTATCCAGAATTACAAGGGCAGGTGAAGAAGATCGTACCTTGTAAAGTCAATAGTATCGATCTTGTTTCTGCTGATGTTATGAAGATCACTCTTCGTCTCCCCCCAACTGCTAAAATGAGTTTTCTTCCTGGGCAATATATTAATCTGCAATACAAAGGTGTAACGCGTAGCTATTCTATTGCGAATAGCAATGAAGCAGATGGTATTGAGTTACATATCAGGAATGTTATCAATGGCCAAATGAGTTCATTGATTTTCAATGAGTTACAAGTTAATACTTTGATGCGTATTGAAGGCCCGTGTGGAACTTTTTTCATTAGAGAAAACGATCGTCCAATTATTTTCATCGCCGGTGGTACAGGGTTTGCCCCTGTTAAATCCATGGTTGAGTATTTAGTGAAAAAAACAATCTCTCGCGATATCTATATTTATTGGGGGATGCCATTTGCGAAAGATTTCTATTCGAAAGTTCCTGACGAATGGAGCAGGGATTTTGATCGGATACATTTTATTCCCGTGGTGTCCGGGGATGATCAAACATGGAATGGGCGTAAAGGCTTTGTTCACCAGGCTGTGATGGAAGATTTTGACTCGCTTGAATCGTTTGATATTTATGCATGTGGGTCGCCCATCATGATCGATGTAAGCAAAAAAGACTTTATGTCAAAAAATCTGTCTGTTGATAATTTCTATTCTGATGCTTTTACCGCATCTAAATAATGATAATAGAGGGTTAGGTATGAAAGCGGTAATTCTGGCTGGTGGACTTGGTACCAGATTGAGTGAAGAAACAATAGTAAAACCAAAACCAATGGTTGAGATTGGTGGTAAGCCGATTCTTTGGCATATTATGAAAATGTATTCCGCCCACGGCATTAAAGATTTTATTATCTGTTGTGGATACAAGGGATATGTAATCAAAGAATACTTTGCGAACTATTTTCTGCATATGTCGGATGTAACATTTCATATGGCAGAAAATAGAATGGAAGTTCACCACAAGCGCGTAGAACCGTGGAATGTAACGCTAGTTGATACTGGTGATTCATCTATGACCGGTGGCCGTTTGAAACGTGTGGCTGAGTACGTAAAAGATGATGAAGCGTTTCTGTTTACATATGGCGATGGTGTTGCCGATCTCAATATCAGAGCTACGATCGATTTTCATAAAGCGCATGGCAAAAAAGCAACTCTGACGGCAACGTTCCCTCCTGGACGTTTTGGTGCCCTGGATATCCGTGGCGGCCAGGTTCAATCGTTCCAGGAGAAGCCTAAAGGCGATGGCGCGATGATCAACGGTGGTTTCTTCGTACTAAATCCTTCAGTGATCGATCTTATTGAAAATGATGCGACTACCTGGGAACAGGAACCGTTGATGACATTGGCTAAACAGGGAGAACTCATGGCTTACGAGCATGCAGGGTTCTGGCAGCCGATGGATACACTGCGCGATAAAACGTACCTTGAAGGTTTATGGGAAAAAGGTACTGCGCCCTGGAAAACATGGGAGTGACTGCATGATTGATAAGAGCTTCTGGCAGGGTAAACGCGTATTCATTACCGGCCATACGGGTTTTAAAGGTAGTTGGCTCTCTCTATGGCTAAGTGAAATGGGAGCAACACTAAAAGGTTACTCCCTTGAGGCCCCGACGAATCCAAGCTTATTTGACACCGCTAATATAAGTAACTTGATGGAATCGGAAATAGGCGATATTCGTGATTTTGATAAATTACGAAATTCTATAGCGTCTTTTAAGCCAGAAATTATTTTTCATATGGCTGCCCAGCCGCTAGTAAGGCTTTCTTATAAAGAACCTATCGAAACCTATTCAACAAACGTGATGGGCACTGTACATTTGCTTGAAGCGGTAAAACAGGTTGGGGGTATTAAGGCTGTAGTCAATATCACCAGCGATAAATGCTATGAAAACCGTGAATGGGTTTGGGGTTACCGCGAAAATGAAGCGATGGGCGGATACGATCCCTACTCCAACAGCAAAGGCTGCGCTGAACTAGTTGCTTCCGCATTTCGTAATTCGTTTTTTAATCCTAAGGATTATGCAAACCATGGCGTTGGCTTGGCCTCGGTTAGGGCGGGTAATGTGATTGGTGGCGGTGATTGGGCAGAAGATCGCTTGATTCCAGATATTTTGCGTTCTTTTGAGAAAAAGAAGCAGGTCGTTATTCGCAATCCTCATTCCATTCGTCCATGGCAACATGTACTTGAACCGCTTTCTGGGTATATCGTGGTGGCACAGAGCCTCTATGTTGAGGGGGCCAAATATTCAGAAGGGTGGAATTTCGGTCCTCGTGAGGAGGATGCAAAAACGGTTGGGTTCATTGTCGACAAAATGGTGACATTATGGGGTGAGGGGGCCAGTTGGCAGTTGGATGGTCAGGATCATCCCCATGAGGCACACTATCTTAAACTGGATTGTTCGAAAGCCCATATGCAATTAGATTGGCACCCTAGATGGGAGCTCGTTGAAACACTTGGTCGTATTGTTAAATGGCATAAAGCATGGATAAACGGAGCAGATATGTTGGAATGCTCGAAACGTGAAATTCATGATTATATGACCACTACCACTTTTAGCTAAAATAGATAAGTACAGGAATTATAGCAATGACAGCAAAAAACCTGCGTGAACAAATATCCAAACTCGTTGCTGAGTATGCCGATGAGGCACTGAGCCCAAAACCATTTAATGCAGGTGTGAGTGTCGTCCCACCTTCAGGGAAGGTTATTGGTGCGAAAGAATTGCAATTGATGGTTGAAGCATCTTTAGATGGATGGCTTACAACGGGTCGTTTTAATGATGCTTTCGAGAAGAAACTCGGTGAGTTTATTGGCGTGCCTCACGTATTAACAACCACTTCAGGCTCATCAGCGAACTTGTTGGCTTTAACAGCATTAACGTCACCGAAACTTGGTGATCGTGCGCTCAAGCCTGGTGATGAAGTTATTACCGTAGCAGCAGGGTTTCCAACCACAGTTAACCCAACAATCCAGAATGGATTGATTCCTGTTTTTGTGGATGTTGATATCCCTACTTATAATGTTGACGCTTCACTTATTGAAGCCGCAGTGAGTGAAAAATCAAAAGCGATTATGATCGCCCATACACTGGGTAATACGTTTGATTTAACGGAAGTGCGCCGTATTGCTGATAAGTATAATCTTTGGCTTATCGAAGACTGCTGCGATGCGCTCGGATCTACTTATGATGGTCAAATGGTCGGTACTTTTGGTGATATTGGTACTGTGAGTTTCTATCCTGCACACCATATCACAATGGGAGAAGGCGGGGCTGTCTTTACCAAATCAGGCGAATTAAAGAAACTGATTGAATCCTTCCGTGACTGGGGACGTGATTGTTATTGTGCACCAGGTTGCGATAATACCTGTGGTAAACGTTTTGGACAGCAACTGGGTTCTCTGCCGTTCGGATACGACCATAAATATACCTACTCTCATTTGGGTTATAACCTGAAAATTACGGATATGCAGGCTGCATGTGGCTTGGCACAATTAGAACGTGTTGAAGAGTTCGTACAAAAACGCAAAGAGAACTTTGCATATCTCAAGCAAGGTTTGCAATCCTGTGCTGAGTTTCTTGAGTTACCGGAAGCCACAGAGAAATCTGACCCATCCTGGTTTGGTTTCCCGATCACTCTTAAAGAAACGAGTGGCGTTGAACGTATCGATTTAGTTAAGTTTCTTGATGAAGCCAAAATCGGTACCCGTCTGTTATTCGCAGGTAATCTGACTCGTCAACCGTATTTTGCGAATGTGAAGTACCGAGTGGTGGGTGAATTAAAAAATACAGATCGCATAATGAATCAAACCTTCTGGATTGGTATTTACCCAGGACTAACTACTGAGCATTTGGACTACGTAGTTAGCAAATTTGAAGAGTTCTTTGGTCTGAATTTCTAATTTTTGAGGGAGGGGAATGAATTCCCCTTTAACTATATGAAAATTCTCGTCATGGGAGCATTTGGATATCTTGGTTCACAACTTATGTCTTACTTTGAAAGCCAACATTCGGTAGTTGGTTTGGCAAGGAAGAAAAAAAGTGGGGATTACAGAAAAAATATTATTTATACTACAGATAGTGAGTGGGTTGAAAAGATTATAAAATTTAAGCCCGACATTGTTGTTAATACTGCTGCTTGCTATGGAAGAAATAACGAATCAGCATCTGTGCTTTTGGAAAGCAATATTCTCTTGCCTATCAAAGTAATAGAGTCCATTACATCATTTAATTCTGTTTTTATAAATTGTGGTACATCATTACCACAAGATGTAAATCTATATGCGTACACGAAACAAAAATTGCCTGAAATTGCACGGGTAATTATAAATAAGACAGATAATAAGTTTTTAGAATTGAAGTTAGAGCATTTTTTTGGTGCTTTTGATGGAGATGGTAAATTTACAAGTATGGTTATAAGAAGTTGCTTAAATAACAAAGCTATAAAATTGACTTCAGGGTCACAAAAGAGAGATTTTATATACATTAAAGATCTGCTATCCGCATTTGACTGCATTTTAAATCATATCCATGAGTTTCCGAAGTTTCACACAATAGAAGTAGGAAGCGGCGAGGCTGTATCTATTCGCGAATATGTTGAGACCGTCCAAAGAATTACTAAAAGTTGTTCTGAAATTGAGTTCGGTGCAGTGGAACAAAGAGAGAATGAGTTAATGTATAGCTGTGCTAATGTAACAGAGCTTAAGAAAATAGGCTGGCAAAGAGAGTATTCTCTAGTTAACGCAATATCTGAAATAGTTGAGAAGGAAAAATAATGAAACTTTTAATTACTGGGGGCTGTGGTTTTCTTGGGAGTAATTTGGCCTCTTATGCCATTAACCAAGGATTTGAGGTCATTGTATTTGATAATTTATCACGCAAAGGTGCGATAAATAATTTACAGTGGCTCTCTTCATTAGGAAAATTTGATTTTGTACATGGTGATATTCGAAATAAAAATGATGTTACAAGATTAATTACTAAGTATATGCCAGATAGCTGTTTCCATCTGGCAGGACAGGTGGCAATGACCACATCCATTGATAACCCTTGCATGGATTTTGAAATTAATACAGGTGGTACATTAAACTTATTAGAGGCAGTAAGGCAGTATCAGCCAAGATGTAACATAATTTATTCATCTACGAATAAAGTATATGGAGATCTGGAGCAGTATGAATACAGGGAAACTGAAACTAGGTATACCTGTACTGATAGACCCAATGGGTTTGATGAGACAACCCAGCTAGATTTTCATTCGCCTTATGGATGTTCTAAAGGTGCTGCAGACCAATATATGCTTGATTATGCGAGGATTTTTGGCTTAAACACGGTAGTGTTCAGACATTCATCCATGTATGGTGGTAGACAATTTGCTAGCTATGATCAGGGTTGGGTTGGTTGGTTTTGCCAAAAAGCAGTTGAAATAAAAAAAGGTATTACTAAACCCTTTACTATTTCTGGGAACGGCAAACAAGTCAGAGATGTATTACATGCTGAAGATATGATTTCATTGTATTTTACGGCTCTAGCTAATGTGTCAAAAATTAGAGGTAATGCCTTTAATGTGGGAGGGACTATTGCTAACAGTCTGTCTTTACTTGAACTCTTCAAATTACTTGAAGAGTATAGCGAAATAGAAATGAAATATACAAATTTACCTGTGAGAGAGAGTGATCAGCGAGTTTTTGTTGCCGATATTACAAAAATTAGCAATGCAATTGGTTGGGCCCCAAATGTCTCTGCAACAGATGGTGTCCACAAGATGTATGATTGGACAAGTACCATCTGATATATTGCCCGTGAAGGCGGGCATGATTTAATATACATTAATCTTCATGGGATATATAAGTTGAAACCATTATGAGAGTATTGAGGTTGGCTAATGTTCCAAAACACCTTATTATTGCTGCTTCTTCTTGGTTATCAAAAATAATAATCGCAAGTGTTCAGTTAGTAAGTATAAAATTTTTACTGGAAATATTAGGAGAAGAATCATACGCAATATTTACACTTTTAACTGGTTTATTAATTTGGTTTAGCATTGCAGATATTGGTGTTGGCAGTAGCTTACAGAATTATATATCTGAGTTGAGAGTAAAGAATGAATCGTATGATTCATATATTAAAGCTGCAATACACATCTTATTCGCATCCTTAATTATATTTTCTGGCACATTGTTTTTACTGTCAGGCAAAGTGTCATCTCTATATCTATCTTCATTTAGCTATGAGATGAAAAATGGTTTGGCTACCCCTTTTTTTATAGCAAGTGTAATATTTATAACTGTCGGGATTGGGAATGTAGTATATAAGATATTATTTGCTGAACAATTGGGATGGAAAGCAAACGCAATTAATGCGGCATCCTATATGTTGGGGTTGCTCGGTGTTTTTCTCATACGCTACTTGAATTTGAATGCAAACATTACAACTTCTTTAATAGCATTATATGCACCTGTTGCCTTGCTACCAATTCTATACACACTATATCGATATATAAAAATTATAAAGATTGACGTAAGTCTTGATAATTATAAGTCTTTATTATCACGCTCTACTGGTTTCCTAATGTTTTCGTTTTTATCAATATTGGTACTACAGGCTGATTATATTGTTATCTCACAGAAATTATCTGCTACAGATATTGTTAAATATACAGTAACGATGAAGATTTTTGGTTTGGTATTTTTTATTTATACGGCTGTATTACAGGCTTTATGGCCATTATGTGCCGAACTACGAGTTAAAATGCAATGGGAGAAGCTAAATAAATTAGTGTTCATTAATGTTTTTGGTGGGGTTCTTTTTATTAGTTGTAGCACTTTATTCATTTTTATTTTTAAAAGTTACATTTATAGCATCATAGCTAAAAATATTGATTACCGTATTAGTGGTATGGCGTTTGTCTTACTTGCAGTATATTTTAGTCTTCGCGTCTGGTGTGATACATTTGCTATGTTACTTCAAAGTATGAACCAATTAAGAATTCTTTGGTTCATAGTTCCTTGCCAGGCTTTGATCGGTGGAGCGGCTCAATGGATTCTGGCTGGAAGTTATGGGATTGTCGGCATTTTATGGGGGCTGATTATTTCATTTGCATTAACAGTTTTTTGGGGGTTGCCTGTGTACTATATATATAAAATTAAAGGTTTAGCGTAACATGAAAGTATCTTTTTGTATTCCAACATATAATAGATCACAATTCGTTGATGAGCTTTTATATAGTATTAGTAATCAGCTACCTCATTCATTAAATATTGAAGTATGCATTTCAGATAATGCATCAACAGATAACACTAGAGAATCTATAGATATTTGGAGGAGTAAATATAATTTCCCAATTATATTTCAACAGCATACAGAGAACATTGGCCCAGACAGAAACTATTTAGCCGCTGTTAATATGGGTACTGGTGATTACTGCTGGATATTTGGCAGTGATGACCTTCTGGCAAATAATGCACTTGCATTGATGGAAAAAAAACTAGCTGATGGTTTTGATATTTATTTATGTGATAGAAAGGAGTTTGATATTTCTATGACAAAGGTATCTAATCCGCATAGGCGATGGATATCAGGAGGAAGCAGATTATTTTATTTTAGAAATGATTCTGATTATATCGAATATTTTAATAAGTGTAATTCAGTTGGTGGTGTATTTAGCTATTTAAGTTCAATTATAGTTAAAAAAGAGAAATGGTCTAATGTGAAATTTGATGATTCTTATATAGGAACAGCTTATTCCCATGTATTTATTTTATTAAATATAATCAATAACCCACATGCAACCTTACAATATATATCGAAACCACTAGCTTATTGTCGAGGTGATAATGATACTTTCGAGAGTAATGGGAGAGCTCGTCGAATTAAAATCGATTTTATAGGTTACTTAAAGTTGAGAAAAGATTTATATAGCGCTAATAAGGACATTTTCTCCTCATTTGGAACTGTGTTATTGAAAGAGCGCCCATGGTTTTACACTTCTTTGGCTATGGCGTGTTACGGTAATGCCTCAGATCGATCTGAACTAGCTGCTTTCTATAAGACGTTAGGTTATCCAAAGATAGCTACATATTTTTTGTTTAAATTCAAAAGCCTTGCTTCTTCTTTTAAGAAATTTAAATTAATAAAAGAATTAGTTAAAAAAATATTTGCATAGTATTGTATACATTAATCATAAATCTTTTATATAACGATGAGAAATGATTATGGTGTTAATCGTTTGGGTGCTTGTCATTGGTTTATATTTTACTTGTGGAATAATTTATCTACAGTTTCCCTTTTTATCGCCCTTAGGTGCATTGGCTTACCCCGATACTGTAAATGATGTGTTATATGTGGCAGCAATAGGTATTGTTGGAGCTTTTATTGGTTATCTTACTTTTTTAAAAATAAGGTTGATCGAAATTAAAGATTTTGATAACACAAATTTTATATGTTTTTGTTCCTTTTGCTTCATTATCTTTGCATCTGTTGTGTTCTCTTTAGGGGTTGCATCATATGGTGGATATATCTCTTTTCTGCATACATCATACACTCCTATTTATGAGGGTAGCGCAGCGAATGAGACTAGGGACGTGCTGATATCTACAGCTGGGTTATTATCTATTTACGCTCTTTTGACAAGTGTGCGTGTAAAATTAAAAATGGTCACCAGATCTAACAAAATAATAATCTTGATATCTTTGATTATATTAGTATCCATATTCATACAAGGACGGAGAGAAAATCTAATATTGCTTTTATTGTGCTTTATATCACATTATCTATTTATTAATAAAATAAATGTAAGGCGTGTTATTAATATTTTCTCTATTGTTTCTATCATGCTTTTTGTCGCAGGGTTTGGTTTATATTTGCGTGAGAGTTCTTCAACATCAGGTGGAAGTGTTTTGACTGCAATACCATTTGCTATCATGTATGAAACACACTTTTCATTAGCTACGTTAGCCAATGAAGTTAGAACTCATTTGCACAATAATTTGCCCTATGGGGGAGTTCTGGAACTATTTTCACCTGTGCTTTTTATTATACCAGCATTTATATATAATATATTTGGTTTAGACAAACAGTCTTTGTTTGAAAATAGTGAAGTACGATTTTATGAAGATAAAGGTGGTCAGTTTATATTTACTGAAGCATTTCATTCATTGGGTTTTTTAGGTGTGTTTCTTCACGGATTAATACTCGGAATTATGTTGGTTATTTTTTACAGAATAGCAAAAAAAAATGGTCTGATAATTTATCAATTCCCAATTGTTTCATTGATTTTTGTGGCAATGAGGAAAGATCTAACTTATGGTGTGAAATATATTTCATTATTATTAATATGTATGGTGATTTTCTATTTCATTTATAAACTGCTTCCACTAAAAAAAATGGTTAGTAACTGAAATGTATAAAGTACTTTTTATCAGTGCCTTTCATCCTGGGGCTAAAGGAACGATTGGTGCAGGAGAGGCAATTTGTGGCGATAATTTAAAAAGGCATATTAGGAATGGCAGTGAAGTCGATGTTATTGTAATTGCACCATCATCTCAATATGAAAACCCCGAGATAAAATCATTATGTCATACATATGAATTAATGAATGTGGGGAAAAGAGAATATTTTAATGGAGTGCGTTTTAATCTTAAACATAAATCTTTTGTAGCGCCGTGGTTTTTTACTAGAGTTAGTGAAGAGCTAGTCGATCGTGTGAAATATAAAATGTCACATAAAAAATATGATATGATTTGGCTTGATTTTCCTTCTGTCTTAGGCTTGGTAAAACATATCTCACATGATAATATCGTTTACTTTGCACATGACGTTGTGTCCCAAAGAACCAGCCGCTCTTTAACTAAACGCCCGATCAACTCAACAATCTTAAGAATTGAATCTGATCTATTTAAAAGATTAAAGTCTATAATAACAATGTCTAAAAAAGATAGTGAATTAATTCAGGCTATGAATTATAAAGGACAGGTTAGTGTTGCCGACCTTGGTATTCAAAAGGTGGGGGAGGTTTTCAATTCTGTCCCGATTGAACGTGTAGTTTCTGAGTTTGGAAAAAATAAAAATATTATCTTTTTTGGTAATATGAAACGTTCCGAAAATCATTGGTCCATAGTATGGTTTGTCTTTTTTGTTTTTTTTAAACTGATTAAGCAACAGCCAAATCTCCATCTTTGGATTTTAGGTTTAGGTCCGCGGCCAATACTTAAGATTATCGGTAAATGTGTTCCACATGTACATGTGATTGGAGCTGTATCTGATCCAACGTTGGCCTTTCAGAAGGCAGATTTAAGCGTGGCTCCATTATTATATGGTGCTGGCGTTAAAATTAAGGTTCTTCAAATGCTTGACGCTGGCGCGAGGGTCGTTGCTACAGACGTGGGGGCTGAGGGTATTCAGCAGCATGAAAATCTTTATGTGGTTGATAAATTCAGTATTGGAAATAAAATATTAGAATTGTTGGATTAGCCGAAATATGTTTTCATTTACATTAATTGTACCAACCTATAATGCTGGTGAAAGGTGGAAAGAGTGGTTTGTGGCTCTACAGAAACAAACTCTACAGCCATCTGAGCTAATTGTCATAGACTCCTCATCAATTGATAATACTAGAGAGATAGCATTCGAGTTTGACTGCAAATTAATCAAAATTCCTTCCAGTGAATTTAATCATGGTGGGACTAGAAATAGAGCGTTATCTCAAGCTAGTGACAGTGAGTTAATAGTTTTTTTAACTCAAGATGCAATTTTTGATAATGAAGATGCACTAGCTAACATGATCGAAGTATTTCAGGATCCAGACGTCGCCGCTGTTTGCGGAAGACAAATCCCGCATCTTGACGCTAATCCTTTGGCAGTACATGCCCGTAATTTTAACTACGGTTCAACATCACAAATTAAGAGTAAGTCAGATATAAAAACCTTTGGTATTAAAACCGTATTTATGTCGAATTCTTTTGCAGCTTACCGTCGTTCTGTTTTTGAAAAATTAGGCGGGTTTCCTGAGCATACGATCCTAGCTGAGGATATGTTTATGGCTGCTAAGATGATTCAAGCAGGCTACAAAGTGGCTTATTGTGGAACGGCCGTTGTGAGGCATTCTCATAATTATAGCCCGCGAGAAGAATTCCAACGATATTTTGATACGGGTGTTTTCCATGCTTGTAATCCCTGGATTCAACAGGATTTTGGCGGTGCCGGAGGGGAAGGCTCGCGTTTTGTTAAATCAGAGATTTGTTTTCTTCTTAAAAAAGCACCTTTATGGATCCCAAGAGCATTATTGACAACGTTCGCTAAGTTACTTGGTTATAAGTTAGGAAAACGCTGGCAATCACTTCCCTTACCGCTATGCCGGTTTTTAAGTATGTATAAGAGTTATTGGAATAATTTTAAACGCTCTGAATCAAAAGAGATAAGATAAATGTCAGTTCTTCCCGTAATTATGGCTGGTGGCACCGGTAGCCGCTTGTGGCCGTTGTCCCGCGAACATCATCCGAAGCAATTCCTTAGCATTGAGGGTAAATTATCAATGCTGCAGAATACCATTATGCGATTGGCTCCACTTTCAGTTGAAGCGCCGGTGGTCATTTGCAATGATAAACATCGCTTTCTTGTGGCTGAGCAGCTTCGTGCCATTGATAAACTCGCGAATAATATTATTTTGGAGCCTGTTGGGCGTAATACAGCTCCGGCCATAGCACTTGCTGCGTTTTGTTCACTCCAGAATTCCGATGGCGAAGACCCTCTCTTGTTAGTTCTTGCTGCAGATCATGTCATTCGTGACGAAGAAGCTTTTATTCAGGCCATTAAACAGGCTGAGCCTCTCGCGGAGCAAGGTAAACTTGTAACTTTCGGTATCGTTCCTACGCAGGCTGAAACTGGTTATGGTTATATACTCCGGGGCGAGGCAATTGGGGATGATGCTTTTACTGTAGCAGAGTTTGTGGAAAAACCAGATTTTGATACGGCCTGTCACTACCTTGCGTCCGGGAAGTATTACTGGAACAGTGGAATGTTTTTATTCCGAGTAAGTTCCTATTTGAACGAATTAAAAAAATTATCACCTGATATATATAGTGCCTGTGAGAAAGCTGTAGGCCATATCAATCCCGATCTTGACTTCATCCGTATTAATAAAGAGGCATTCAGTTTGTGCCCGAGTGATTCTATCGATTATGCGGTTATGGAGCATACCCATCATGCAGTAGTTGTACCTATGAGTGCTGGCTGGTCGGACGTTGGTTCCTGGTCTTCACTTTGGGATATTTCAGAAAAAGATCAGCAGCGCAATGTCTTACATGGCGACGTTTTTACACATAACAGTAAAGATAACTACATCTACTCTGAAAACTCATTTATCAGTACTGTAGGAGTAAGTAATCTTGTTATTATTCAGACTGCTGATGCTTTATTGGTTTCGAGTAAAGATTCGGTTCAAGATGTCAAAAAAATCGTAGATTATCTGAAAAATAACAACAGAACCGAATATAAGCAACATTTAGAAGTTTTCCGCCCTTGGGGAAAATATAACGTAATTGATAGCGGTGACAATTATTTGGTCAAACGAATAAGTGTTAAGCCCGGTGAAAAATTTGTCGCGCAGATGCATCAGCATCGAGCAGAACACTGGATAGTGGTATCTGGAACCGCCCGCGTTACTAAGGGGGAGCAGACATTTATCGTGTCGGAGAACGAGTCAACATTTATACCACTTAACACTATTCATGCGCTAGAAAACCCAGGGGTTGTCCCATTGGAGCTAATTGAAATCCAATCAGGTACCTATCTTGGTGAGGATGATATTATTCGTTTAGAGCAGCGTTCAGGATTTCTGGAGGAAGGGACTGATGAACACAGTTTGTAATAGCCACGATGTAATTAACACCTCAGGTATCGCTTTTGGAACCAGTGGTGCTCGTGGTCTGGTGACCGATTTTACACCGACCGTATGCGCTGCTTTCACCGTTTCGTTTGTGGCTGTTATGCAGCAACGTTTTTCTTTCGATGCAATAGCGCTGGCAATAGACAATCGACCAAGCAGCTATGCTATGGCCCAGGCTTGTGCCGCAGCATTGGCCGATAAAGGCATCAATGCGATTTTCTACGGTGTTATTCCAACACCAGCCTTAGCGCTTCAGTCTATGGCAGATAAAATTCCAGCGATTATGGTGACAGGTAGCCACATACCTTTTGATCGTAATGGATTGAAGTTCTACCGTCCTGATGGCGAAATTACAAAAGCTGATGAGCTAGCAATTCTGAATACTCAAGCTACATGTAATCAACTAGTGCTTGAAGAATTGTCTGTTTCACCAGTTGCTGCTGAAAATTACATCTCACGCTATCTTTCTCTGTTCCCTACACCGTTTTTGAAGAGAAAGCGTATTGGTATTTATGAGCACTCAAGTGCTGGGCGCGATCTTTATAAACCTTTATTTAAAGCTTTAGGGGCTGAAGTTATCAGTCTGGATCGGAGTGATAGCTTCGTACCTATAGATACTGAAGCGGTAAGCGAAAAGGATAGAGCGAAAGCACTTAAATGGGTAAAGGATTTTGAATTGGATGCCATCTTTTCTACTGACGGAGATGGAGATCGACCTTTAATTTCTGATGAGAAAGGGCAGTGGTTGAGAGGGGATATTTTAGGACTGTTGTGTTCGCTTGCCTTATCTGTAGATGCTGTTGCTATTCCTGTGAGTTGTAATAGTGTCATATCTTCCGGTCATTACTTTAAACATGTAGAACTTACTAAGATTGGTTCACCCTATGTTATAGCTGCGTTTTCTGAATTATCGCAGAACTATGACCGTATTGCCGGGTTTGAAGCTAACGGAGGTTTCTTATTAGGAAGTGATGTCACTATTAATGGTGAAGTTTTATCAGCATTGCCGACTCGTGATGCACTATTACCAGCGATTATGCTTCTTTACAGTAGTAGAGAGAAAAATATTAGCAGTCTTGTTGAACAACTTCCCCGCAGGTACACCCATTCTGACCGATTACAGAATATCTGCTTTGAAAAGAGCCGAAAACTAATTGATATGGGAGCTGTAAATCAGCAATCATTGCTCAATAGTATTGGTTTACAAGATGAAATCGCTGTCTCTGTAGATATCACTGATGGGATAAGAATTACGCTTGGTAGTGGGAGTATTGTGCATTTACGACCTTCAGGGAATGCACCTGAGTTGCGTTGTTATGCCGAGGCGAATTCATTGGTAATTGCTCAAGATATTGTAGAAACTGTTCTTGTTCGTATCAGGGATGAAAGCTAAGATTTTCTAAATTTATCTCGAAGCATGTTCAAAAGAACAGTGATTTTATCTTGTTTTTTATACCCATTTAGAGGGTGAGGGTTAAATGGATAATATTGATAATAAGTATAATCCACAGTTGTGTAAGCTTTTTTTAGCCATATCTGATTTGGTCTTTTTTAATGTGGCACTATGGCTGTCATTAGGTTGTGTATATTTAATTTTTGATGAAGTTCAGCGTTTTGTTCCACAAGAACAGCTGGATACACGATTTATCTCCCACTTCATTTTATCTATAGTATGTGTGGGATGGTTTTGGATTCGATTACGGCATTATACGTATCGCAAGCCATTCTGGTATGAGTTGAAAGAAATTTTTCGTACCATTGTTATTTTTGCTGTATTTGACCTGGCTTTAAGCGCCTTTTCTAAGTGGCAATTTTCACGGTATGTCTGGGTTTTTTGCTGGACATTTGCGCTTGTATTGGTGCCATTCTTCCGTGTACTTACAAAGCATTTGCTTAACAAACTTGGAATCTGGAAGAAGAAAACCATCATTCTCGGAAGTGGCCAAAATGCACTCGGAGCATACAGTGCTCTTCAGAGTGAAGAGATGATGGGATTTGATGTTGTTGCTTTCTTTGATACTGATGCAATTCATTCTGAGATTAATGGGTTACCAATAATAAAAGAAGATAAAGAAATCTGGAGTTTGAATCGTACAGGTGATATTCATTATATTCTTGCCTATGAATATACTGAGTTAGATAAAACACAATTTTGGCTTCGTGAGTTATCAAAGCATCATTGCCGATCAGTAACTGTGGTTCCTTCTTTTCGCGGATTGCCATTGTATAATACAGATATGTCCTTTATTTTTAGCCATGAAGTTATGCTGTTAAGGATACAGAACAATCTTGCAAAGCGTACCTCCCGTTTCCTTAAACGAACATTTGACATCGTTTGTTCAATATTAATTCTATTAGTGGCATCACCCCTTATGATTTATCTTTGGTATAAAGTTACCCGAGATGGAGGTCCAGCGATTTACGGCCATCAACGCGTAGGGCGGAACGGTAAATTATTTCCGTGTTATAAATTTCGTTCAATGGTGATGAATTCGCAAGAAGTATTGAAAGATCTTCTGGATAAAGATCCCGATGCGAGAGCTGAGTGGGAAAAAGATTTTAAACTTAAAAATGATCCTCGCATTACTGCTGTTGGGCGTTTTATTCGAAAAACAAGTCTTGATGAATTACCCCAACTGTTCAATGTATTAAAAGGTGAGATGAGTTTGGTTGGGCCACGCCCAATCATTTCGGATGAACTTGAACGGTATTGTGATGATGTTGACTATTATTTGATGGCAAAACCAGGAATGACAGGTCTGTGGCAAGTTAGTGGTCGCAATGATGTGGACTATGAAACGCGTGTGTACTTTGACTCTTGGTATGTCAAGAACTGGACACTCTGGAATGATATTGCCATTTTGTTTAAGACAGTGAAGGTTGTTTTACATCGAGACGGCGCGTATTGAGTCTCGTTAGACATGGCTGATTACTACCCAAAAGGAAGCTCTGGTACATCAATTACTACCTTCCTGCCTTGCCTCTGAGTTAACATGCTATTCACTTAAGCCCCCGGAGTTTGTCCCGGTGGGTAACCACACCTGACAGGAGTATGTAATGTCCAAGCAACAGATCGGCGTCGTCGGTATGGCAGTGATGGGGCGCAACCTGGCGCTCAACATCGAAAGCCGTGGTTATACCGTCTCCGTTTTCAACCGCTCCCGTGAAAAGACCGAAGAAGTGATTGCCGAGAACCCTGGCAAGAAACTGGTGCCTTACTACACGGTAAAAGAGTTTGTTGAATCCCTCGAAACGCCTCGTCGTATCCTGTTAATGGTGAAAGCGGGAGCAGGTACAGACGCTGCCATTGATTCCCTGAAGCCGTATCTGGACAAAGGCGATATCATTATTGATGGCGGTAACACCTTCTTCCAGGACACCATTCGTCGCAATCGTGAACTGTCGGCCGAAGGCTTTAACTTCATCGGTACCGGCGTGTCCGGTGGTGAAGAGGGCGCACTGAAAGGGCCTTCTATCATGCCTGGTGGGCAGAAAGAGGCTTACGAACTGGTCGCGCCAATTCTGACCAAAATCGCAGCTGTTGCCGAAGATGGTGAGCCATGTGTAACCTATATTGGCGCCGATGGTGCGGGCCACTATGTGAAGATGGTCCACAACGGTATTGAATACGGTGACATGCAGTTGATTGCTGAAGCCTACTCTCTGCTGAAAGGTGGTTTGAACCTGTCTAACGAAGAGCTGGCGACCACCTTCACCGAGTGGAACGAAGGTGAATTAAGCAGCTACCTGATTGACATCACCAAAGATATCTTCACTAAAAAGGATGAAGACGGTAAATATTTGGTTGATGTGATCCTGGATGAAGCTGCGAACAAAGGTACCGGTAAATGGACCAGCCAAAGTTCTCTGGATCTTGGGGAACCCCTGTCTCTGATCACTGAGTCTGTATTCGCTCGTTACATCTCCTCCCTTAAAGACCAGCGTGTTGCTGCATCTAAAGTGCTGTCTGGTCCGCAGGCTAAACTGGCTGGTGATAAAGCAGAGTTCGTTGAGAAAGTACGTCGCGCTCTGTACCTGGGCAAAATCGTCTCCTATGCGCAGGGTTTCTCTCAACTGCGCGCTGCGTCTGACGAGTACAACTGGGATCTGAATTACGGTGAAATCGCGAAGATCTTCCGCGCAGGCTGTATCATTCGCGCTCAGTTCCTGCAGAAGATCACCGATGCTTATGCTGAAAACAAAGGCATCGCAAATCTGCTGTTGGCTCCTTACTTCAAAAACATCGCTGACGAATATCAGCAGGCGCTGCGTGATGTAGTGGCTTATGCTGTGCAGAATGGTATCCCGGTACCGACGTTCTCTGCCGCCGTAGCATACTATGACAGCTACCGTTCTGCGGTATTGCCGGCGAACCTGATTCAGGCTCAGCGTGACTACTTCGGTGCACACACCTATAAACGCACTGATAAAGAAGGTGTGTTCCACACCGAATGGCTGGATTAATCTGATTTAACCCAATCGTAAATGCAGGCCCGGAGCGCTCCTCTGGGCTTTTTTATGGGCAAAAAACGGCATTCGGCTTGGTCTGATAGGCCTTACAGTTATAAATCACGATATAATGATTGCAGGCTGATCCGATACGACAAAGTTGGGTCTAACGATGGTGACACGTTCACCCTTAAATGTTTAACCGGAAGAAGTTGCAGAGCGAATGAAGATAACTATCTCAGGAACAGGTTACGTAGGCCTGTCGAACGGCATTCTGATCGCCCAGCACCATGAAGTGGTTGCCCTGGATATCGTTCAGTCTAAAGTCGACATGCTGAATCAGAAAAAATCGCCGATTGTTGATAAAGAGATCGAAGAGTATCTGGCCACGAAACCGCTGAATTTCCGTGCGACAACCGATAAGAATGATGCTTACCGCGATGCTGACTACGTTATTATCGCCACCCCGACTGATTACGACCCGAAAACCAACTACTTCAACACCTCCAGTGTGGAATCAGTAATCCGCGATGTTGTTGAAATTAATCCAAATGCAGTGATGGTCATAAAATCCACCATTCCGGTGGGCTTTACGAATTCCATTAAGGAGCAGTTGGGTATCGACAATATCTTTTTTTCGCCGGAGTTTTTGCGTGAAGGCCGTGCGCTATACGACAACCTGCATCCGTCTCGTATCGTAATTGGTGAGCGTTCCGAGCGCGCCGAGCGTTTTGCTGCACTGCTACAGGAAGGGGCCGTGAAGAAAGATATTCCGACCCTGTTTACCGACTCTACCGAAGCCGAAGCTATTAAGCTTTTCGCCAACACTTATCTTGCGCTGCGCGTAGCCTATTTTAACGAGCTGGACAGCTATGCAGAGAGTCTGGGGCTGAATTCGCGTCAGATTATTGAAGGAGTATGCCTGGATCCGCGTATCGGCAACCATTACAACAACCCATCATTCGGTTACGGGGGCTACTGCCTGCCGAAAGATACTAAGCAGTTGTTGGCTAACTATGCTTCAGTACCGAATAATATTATTGGCGCGATTGTTGATGCTAACCGTACGCGTAAAGATTTTATTGCTGACTCTATCCTCGCCCGTAAGCCGAAGGTGGTGGGGGTGTATCGCCTGATTATGAAGAGTGGTTCTGATAACTTCCGTGCATCTTCCATTCAGGGAATAATGAAACGGATTAAAGCTAAGGGTGTGCCCGTTATTATTTATGAACCCGTCATGAAAGAGGATGAGTTCTTCCGTTCTCGAGTGATACGTGACTTAGACGCCTTTAAGAATGAAGCAGATATTATTATTTCTAACCGTATGACGCCGGAACTGGATGATGTCGCCGAAAAGGTGTACACGCGAGATCTGTTTGGCAATGATTAAATATCGTTTCTGTAAAAAAGGCCTTTTGAAAGGCCTTTTATTACATTAAACCAGACTGCAATTATACTTTGTAGAAATCACGATACCAGTCAACAAAGTTTTTCACGCCATTTTTAACTGTTGTTTCGGGTTTAAAACCAATAATCTCATACAGTGCTTTAGTATCTGCGCTGGTTTCCAGTACGTCGCCAGGCTGTAGTGGCAGCATATTTTTAGCGGCTTCAATACCAAGGGCATCTTCCAGTGCCTTGATGTAATCCATCAGCTCAACTGGTGAACTATTTCCAATATTGTACACGCGATAGGGCGCAATGCTTGTTGCCGGGGTTCCGGTCTCAACGGTCCATTGTGCGTCAACCTGCGGAATGATGTCCTGCAAGCGAATAATTGCCTCTGCGATATCATCAATATAGGTAAAATCACGCTTCATTTTTCCGAAGTTATAGACGTCAATACTTTTACCTTCGAGCATCGCTTTGGTGAACTTAAAGAGAGCCATATCAGGGCGACCCCATGGACCGTATACAGTAAAGAAGCGCAGGCCTGTTGTAGGTAGTCCGTACAGGTGCGAATACGTGTGTGCCATTAGTTCATTAGCTTTTTTGGTCGCGGCATACAGAGAAACGGGATGGTCGACCGAATCATCCGTAGAAAAAGGCATTTTGCGGTTCAGGCCGTATACCGAACTGGAGGAGGCATAGAGCAAATGTTGTACTTTATTATGCCGACAACCTTCAAGCACGTTCAGAAAGCCAGTAAGGTTAGAGTCAGCATAGGCGTGCGGGTTTTCGAGCGAATAACGTACGCCAGCCTGTGCGGCAAGATGTATTACACGGTCAAAATGCTCGCTTGAAAAAAGCTCAGCCATCGTGTCCCGATCGGCTAAATCAATTTTATGAAAATTGAAACCGGGTTGCGCCAGTAAATCCAGACGAGCTTGTTTAAGGTTCACGTCGTAATAGTCGTTAAGATTATCAGTACCGACGACTTGGTGGCCTGCCTTCAGGAGGCGCTTGCTAACGTGGAAGCCGATAAAACCAGCGGCTCCCGTAACCAGAAATTTCATTTTTTGTTCCTCTTTCAGGCTAAATTATAGCCAGGTGCCAGCAGGCACCACAAAACAAGAATGATACCGTTAGATGGCAAGAAAGATAATCGTTAAGTGTCATTACGCCAACCTCTGTTTTGGTGATGAAAAACATATTCATGACGTGAATTTGTTGATTAATCAGATTATTCCTCAATAACGGGCATCTGAACGTTGATGTTAATGATTTCCTGAGTAACTTTTTCTGTGATGATTAAAATACCAATCAAAATCCTGTAAACAATCTGCGATTTTTATCAATAATCCTATGGCATTACCCGTATATATGACTACACTATTTCCAGTTTCGGTTTTTCCTCATTTAGGGTATTTATGTCTGTGGGCGATAACAACACATCCGGGCGCAGTAACGATCCGGAACAGATTGATTTGATTGATTTAGTAGTGCAGTTGTGGCGTGGCAAAGTGACGATTATTGTTTGTGTGATTGTTGCGGTTGCGCTGGCGGCAGGCTATCTGATGATTGCTAAAGAAAAATGGACTTCCACAGCAATTATTACTCAGCCGGATGTTGGTCAAATTGCGACCTACAATAACGCATTTAACGTTATATATGGTAACAGTGCGCCAAAAGTAACAGATCTTCAGATGGATGTGGTTGGTCGTTTTAGTACGTCTTTCTCTGCGTTAGCCGAAACACTCGATAACCAGGAAAAACCAGAAAAATTGACCATTGAGCCGTCGGTTAAAGGTCAGCAGCTGCCGCTGGCGGTTTCTTATGTAGGTAATTCAGCAGAAAATGCGCAGCGTCAGCTGTCTGAATACATTCAACAAACTGATGAAAAAGTTGCTAAAGAGCTTGAACTCGACTTGGCTGATAACATCAAGTTGCAAACGACTACGCTTGAAGACTCTTTGAAAACTCAGGAAGTGGTTGCTCAGGAGCAAAAAGAATTGCGAATTAAGCAAATCCAGGAAGCATTGCGCTATGCCGAACAGGCGAATGTAACCAAGCCGCAGCTCCAGCAAACTCAGGATGTTACTCAGGACAGTATGTTCCTTCTGGGTAGTGAAGCCCTGAAATCGATGATTGAGCATGAGTCTACACGTCCCCTGGTGTTCTCTGACAGCTACTTTCAGACCAAACAAAAGCTCTTGGATATCGAGAATCTGAAGCTTGAGGGGGCAGAGATGCACTCCTACCGTTATGTGATGAAACCAAGCTTACCTGTGCGTCGTGATAGTCCGAAAAAAGCAATTACTCTGGTTCTGGCAGTACTGCTGGGTGGGATGATTGGTGCGGGTGTGGTTCTTGGTCGCAACGCTCTGCGTAGTTACAACGCAAAAGCGCAGTAAGTCATCATTTATTTACTGCAAAAGAAAAACCGGGCGTTGCCCGGTTTTTTTGTGTCTGCAGATTACTGATGACGTTTACGTAAATTCTCAATCACCGTGGTCAGATCGAGATCCTGGTCCTGCAACAGAACCAACAGGTGATACATCAGGTCTGATGCTTCATTGGTCAGTTCGAAACGATCATGCACCGTCGCGGCCAATGCGGTCTCGACACCTTCTTCACCGACCTTCTGGGCAATTCGTTTAGTGCCACTTGCATAAAGCTTCGCGGTGTAAGAGCTGGCAGGATCCGCCGTTTTACGTTCAGCAAGCAGTTGTTCAAGTTGATACAGGAAAAGCCACTGATGGCTTGCTTCACCAAAACAACTGCTGGTGCCTTTATGGCAGGTTGGTCCAACTGGATTGACCAGCACCAACAGGGTGTCGTTATCGCAATCGGGTGTAATGCTGACAACATTGAGAAAGTTGCCAGAGGTTTCACCTTTGGTCCACAAACGCTGTTTGGTGCGCGAGAAAAAAGTCACTTTCCCGCTTTCGAGGGTTTTCTCCATCGCCTCCAGGTTCATATAGCCGAGCATCAATACTTCCCCGGATACCGCATGTTGCACAATGACCGGAATCAGTCCGTCGGTTTTTTCCCAGTCAAGTTCCCGGCTTTGTTGCTTCGTTAGCATATCCTGATCTCCACGCCCTGTGTCGCCAGGTACGTTTTTAATTCACCAATATTAATTATCTGTTTGTGGAAGACGGAAGCCGCGAGTGCGCCGTCGACATCTGCATCTCTGAATGCCTCGAGGAAGTGTTCCATCGTTCCTGCACCACCAGAGGCGATCAGTGGAACATGGCAAACCTCGCGCACTTTTTTTAGCTGCTCCAGATCGTAGCCGTTACGAACACCGTCCTGGTTCATCATATTGAGGACGATTTCGCCTGCCCCGAGTTTTTGCACTTCTTTTACCCAGTCGAGAGTTTCCCACTGGGTGACGCGGGTACGGTTTTCATCACCGGTATATTGATTGACGTGATATTTTCCGGTTTCTGTGTCATGCCAGGTATCAATACCTACCACAATGCACTGCACACCAAAACGGTCAGCCAGGCGGGTAATCAGCGTCGGGTCGGCCAGCGCAGGGGAATTGATTGAGATTTTGTCTGCACCAAAGGTGAGTATTTTGGCTGCGTCTTCCGCCGACTTAATGCCGCCAGCAACACAGAACGGAATGTCTATCACTTCTGCCACACGTGAAACCCAGCTCTTATCAACCACACGGCCATCGCTGGAAGCAGTGATATCGTAGAACACCAGTTCATCCGCACCTTCATCGGCATAACGTTTTGCCAGCGGCACGATGTCGCCAATGATTTCGTGATTGCGAAACTGGACGCCTTTGACAACCTGTCCATCGCGAACGTCCAGACATGGAATTATGCGTTTTGCCAGCATTGGATGGCCTCCTCAACGGTGAATTTACCTTCCAGCAGAGCACGGCCGACGATCACGCCGCGAACGCCTGTCCCGCGCAGAGCGGCCACATCTTCAATATCACCAATACCGCCAGAGGACTGAAATGCCACCTGCGGGTATCTGGTGCAGACCTCTTCATAAAGCGAGACGTTTGAGCCAGCCAGCGTGCCATCGCGGGAGATATCTGTACACAGCACATGCTTCAGGCCAACGGGTAAATAGGTCTCAACCAGTTCTTCCAGCGAAACGCCGGAGTCTTCCTGCCAGCCGCTGACCGCTACCTGTTTGTTACCCTGGGCATCAATACGCACATCGAGTGCCAGTACCAGCGCATCGGCGCCAAAGCGGGTGAACCAGCCTTTAACCATCTCTGGAGATTTTACCGCTGTGGATCCGATAACCACACGCGCAACACCCGCGTCCAGCAGGGCTGCAACGTCCTCTTCAGTGCGCACGCCGCCGCCAACCTGTACCGGAACGTTTACGCCAGCGACCAGCGTTTTAATCAGCGGTATTTGTCGTTTCAACGGATCCTTTGCACCGGTCAAATCCACCAGGTGCAAAACCTGCGCACCTTGCGCGGCGTAGTCTTGTAGACGCGGTAAGGGATCGTTGCCGTAATCGCGCTGTTGCGCGTAATCGCCCTGATGGAGGCGCACAACCGTGCCGTCGATTAAATCTAATGCCGGAATAATCATCACATCTCCAGAAAGTTTTTCAGCAACTGCGCCCCTGCGAAACCCGAACGTTCAGGGTGAAACTGCACGCCGAAGAAATTGTCTTTTTGTACTGCAGCGGTAAACGGTTCGCCATAGTTGCACTGAGCGATGGTCCACGGATTCACCGGCATGGCGTAGCTGTGCACAAAATAAAAATATGCGCCGTCCTCAATGCCCTGAAACAGACGGTTCCCGGCCTGCGGATATACGCGGTTCCAGCCCATATGCGGTAGTGGCAGGCCAAAATCGGTCATTTTGGGCACGTCCTGCTCAATAATGCCCAACAGGTCGACACCGTTACTTTCTTCGCTGCGGCGACCGAGAAGTTGCATGCCCAGACAAATCCCTAACACAGGTTGTGTACAGGCTTTGATCAGCTCTATCAGTTCTCGTTCTTGTAACTGATCCATTGCCGACTGCGCGGTGCCAACACCGGGCAGAAAGAGTTTATCGGCGCGCAGTACAACATCGGCGTCACGACTGACAATAGGATCGTATCCATGACGCGCCACGGCGGATTTCACCGAGTTCAGGTTGGCGCAGCCAGTATCGAGGATCACCACATTCATCACAGCACTCCTTTTGAGGAGGGAAGCGTGTCGCCTTCCACGCGAATCGCCTGACGCAGCGTGCGACCAAATGCTTTGAACAAGCTTTCCACGCGGTGGTGGTCATTTTTGCCTTTGGTTTTCAGATGCAGCGTTACACCCATGGTGTAAGAGAGCGAACGGAAAAAGTGTTCAATCATCTCCGTGCTCAGATCGCCGACGCGCTGATAGGTAAATTCAGCCCGGTATTCCAGGTGAGGGCGCCCGGAAATATCCAGCGCACAGCGTGCCAGACACTCGTCCATCGGCAGTACAAAACCAAAACGGTTGATTCCGCGTTTATCGCCCAGAGCCAGCTTTAAGGCTTCGCCCAGCGCCAGACCGGTATCTTCCACCGTGTGGTGATCGTCGATATACAGATCGCCTTTTACGGTAATTTCCATGCAAAAACCGCCGTGGGTCGAAATTTGATCCAGCATGTGGTCAAAGAAACCAACGCCGGTATTGATTTTGCTGCGACCCTCGCGGTCCAGCCAGACTTTGACGTCAATCTGTGTTTCTTTGGTATTACGCTCAACGTGAGCGTAACGATCGCGTCGGGTTAACTGTTCGGCAATTATCGACCAGTTCAGGGTTTCACGGTTATAGCGTAATCCGGTAATTCCCATGTTTTCAGCAAGTTGAATATCGGTCGCCCGATCGCCAATGACGTAGCTGTTCGCGGCGTCCAGCGCTTGCTCAACCAGGTACTGTTCGACCAGCTTCACTTTTGGCTTACGGCATTCGCATTCATCCGCTGGCAGATGCGGACAGATCAATACTTCATCAAATTCCACCCCCTGAGAGGTGAATATCTGCATCATCAGGTTGTGTGGGCCGTCAAAATCTACCTGCGGGAAGCTTTGCGTTCCCAGGCCATCCTGGTTGGTTATCATCACCAGCTTATAACCTGCCTTTTGCAGTTTCAGTAGCGCAGGGACAACCTCCGGCTCAAAAGCGAGCTTGTCAAAGCGATCAACCTGAAAGTCACTTGGCGGTTCAGAAATCAGGGTTCCATCACGGTCAATAAAAAGATACTTCTGGCTCATACTTGCTCCGCACGTAAGGCGTCAATGACGCGCTGGCTCTCTTCACGGGTTCCGACAGTAATACGCAGGCAGCCGCTTAACGAAGGTTGTTTGTTCTGGTCTCGTAAGATAATGCCCTGATCCCACAAAGATTTAAACACAGAACTGGAGGCGGTAAAGCGGGCCAGAATATAGTTGGTTTCAGAGGTGAAAACCTGCTCCACGCAGGGGATTGTTTTCAGGTTATCGACCAGATACTGGCGCTCTTGCAGGATCTGCGTCACCCGTTTACGCATGGCTGAAATCCCTTGTGGCGTCAGTGCCTGGGCGGCAATATCTGCCACTGGGGTAGAAAGCGGGTAGGGTGCAATCACTTTCAGCAGCAGGTTGATAATTTCTTCATTAGCCAGCGTAAATCCGCAGCGCAAGCCTGCAAGGGCAAACGCTTTGGAAAGCGTGCGCAGGACCACCAGGTTCGGATATTCAGAAAGCCAGCCTGCCAGCGTTGCCTGCGGACAAAACTCAATATAGGCTTCATCGGCGACCACGATGGCTTTCCCCTGCGTCATGTCGAGCAGTGAGCGCAGGTCCTGTGGGTTGATCAACTGACCTGTTGGATTATTCGGGCTGCAAACGTAGACAACCTTTACACCATCAAGCTTCTCAGCTATGCCCTGTAAATCCAGTTGCCAGTCGTCAAGAGTAGGGACGGTGCGGCATTCAACGCCGATGGTTTCGGCGCTGACGCTGTACATGCCATAGGTTGGCGGGCAGTAGAGAATCGCATCTTTGCCGGGTTCACAAAACGCGCGGATCAACAGCTCAATACCTTCGTCTGCCCCACGACTGACCAGTACCTGCTGTGGTTTCACGTCTGCGTACTGGGCGTAGTTCTCGATCACCGCTTTCGGCTGACATTCCGGATAGCGGTTTAGCGTCTGCTGGCTTAACTGGAATTCAACAGCGGTCGGAAACTCATTAGCATTCAGCCAGACATCGCCATTACCGCCCAGACGGCGGGCGGACTGATAGGGCGTCAGCTCACGAACATTTTTACGGGCTAAATCGGTAACGCTGAGAATGTTATCAGTACTCATGCTTGCTCCTTCAGGGCGTTAACACGCAGGGTGACGGCATTTTTGTGGGCGGTCAGTCGCTCAGCGGCGGCCAGCGTTTCAATCGTAGAGGCCAGGGCTGAGAAACCTTGCGGTGATAATTCCTGTACGGTCATCCGTTTCTGGAAATCAGCCAGCCCAAGACTTGAGCAGGTTGCCGTATAGCCATAGGTTGGCAGGACGTGGTTGGTACCTGAAGCGTAATCACCCGCCGATTCCGGCGACCAGTCACCGAGAAATACCGAACCGGCACTGGTGATGTCATCAACCAGTTCCCGCGCGTTACGGGTCTGAATAATCAAATGTTCCGGACCGTACTGATTAGAGATGGCGATGCATTGCTGCAAATCTTTAGTCACAATCAGGCGACTGGCGCTTAACGCCTGACGAGCGGTTTCCGCGCGAGGCAGTTCAGCAAGCTGGCGTTCTACCGCTTCAGCGACACGGCGTGCGATATCAGCATCCGGCGTCAGCAGGATCACCTGAGAGTCCGGTCCGTGTTCGGCCTGAGAAAGTAAGTCAGAGGCGACGAAATCCGGTGTTGCGCCGCTGTCGGCAATCACCAGCACTTCTGACGGGCCCGCAGGCATATCGATTGCCGCACCGTCCAGACGCTGGCTGACCTGGCGTTTGGCCTCGGTCACAAAGGCATTACCGGGGCCGAAAATTTTGTCCACTTTCGGTACAGATTCGCTACCAAACGCCAGCGCAGCGATGGCCTGCGCGCCACCGACGTTAAACACGTCCTGTACTCCGCATAACTGCGCCGCATACAAAATTTCATCGGCAATAGGCGGCGGGGAACACAGCACTACTTTTTTGCATCCCGCTATACGAGCCGGAGTGGCAAGCATTAATACCGTAGAGAAGAGCGGTGCAGACCCTCCGGGAATATACAGGCCAACAGAGTTCACCGGACGGGTCACCTGCTGGCAGCGCACGCCGGGCTGCGTTTCGATATCTACTGGTGGCAGTTTTTGCGCGTTATGGAAAGTTTCGATGTTGTTTACCGCCACAGCCATGGCCTGCTTGAGCTCATCACTCAGGCGTGCGCTGGCGGCGGCAATGTCTTCGGCGCTGACTTTCAGCGCACTGACTGTGGTTTTATCAAACTTTGCGCTGTATTCGCGCAGCGCCGTATCACCACGTGATTTGACGTTATCCAGAATGTCGCTGACGGTACGGGTGATGCTGTCTGAGGCGGAAATTGCCGGGCGCATCAGTAATTCGCGTTGTTGCTCGGGGCTACAGCTATTCCAGTCAATGATTGTGCTAAAGCTCATGGCGATTACTCCATCATCTTCTCAATCGGCAGTACCAGAATCGAGCTGGCACCGAGCGCTTTCAGTTTTTCCATGGTTTCCCAGAACAGGGTTTCGCTGCTGACCATGTGCATTGCCACGCGCTGCTGATCGCCCGCCAGCGGCAGAATGGTTGGGCGTTCAGCACCAGGAAGCAGGGCGATGACATCTTCCAGACGTTCGCTTGGAGCGTGCATCATGATGTACTTGGATTCGCGGGCCTGGATAACACCCTGAATGCGGGTCAGTAATTTATCAATCAGCTGTTGCTTGGCTTCAGCCATCTCGCCATCGCGTTGAATCAGGCAGGCTTTGGAACGGTAAATGACCTCCACTTCACGCAGGCCGTTGGCTTCCAGTGTGGCGCCAGTTGAAACCAGATCACAGATAGCATCGGCCAGTCCGGCACGCGGTGCGACTTCAACAGAACCGTTTAACAGACAGGATTTAAACGAGACGCCTTTTTGATCGAGGTAGCGTTTGAGCAGGTGCGGATAAGAGGTCGCGATACGTTTGCCATCCAGCGCTGACGGGCCGTCCCATGCTTCGTCAACGGGGGTAGCCAGCGAGAGACGGCAGCCGCCGAAGTCCAGTCGACGCAGTGTAAAGTAGCGTGGATCTTCGCCCTGTGCCCGTCGGTTGAGCAGTTCCTCTTCCAGAACGTTTTCACCAATGATGCCAAGATCCACGACGCCATCCATTACCAGACCCGGGATATCGTCATCACGCACGCGGAGAATATCAATCGGCATATTCTCTGCCATCGCAATCAGGCGCTGGGTGTGAAGATTAATTTTAATGCCACAGCGGGCCAGTAATTCGCGTGAATCATCGCTTAAACGGCCTGATTTCTGCATAGCTATGCGTAAACGGGTGTTGTCTAACATTCTCTGTTCCTCGTTATCCTGTCTGAATCGGTCTGGGTTGCGCGCCAAAAAAAAAGCCCCCGGAAGAATTCTTCCGGGGGCTCTCTCATACGCTCATGCACCACTGGAAGATTTAAATGTCTCCCAGCACACATCGCCTGAAAGACTAGTCAGGATGATGGTGGTGATGGTGTTTAAATTGAGCGCGTGTCATAAAATTTCTCGATGAATGCTTATTCATTTGATGTCTTTTAACCTAAACCACTTCAGCCACGGAAAGCAAGGGCTTTTTTTGATCATTAATTCATTTCATATTGATACTATGAATTGTCAGCCACCGTGGGCTGGCGTAGCCTTGAGTTATAGGCCAAAAGTCAGGAGAGAAGGCATGAAAAAGGTCGCAATTGTCGGGTTAGGTTGGTTAGGCATGCCGTTAGCCATGTCACTGGCGGCGAGAGGCTGGCAGGTCACCGGCAGCAAAACCACTTTGGATGGTGTAGAAGCGGCCCGAATGAGCGGTATTGAGAGCTACTCGTTACGCCTGGAGCCTGAACTGGTCTGTGAGCCAGATGATCTTGATGCGTTAATGGACGCCGATGCGCTGGTGATTACGCTGCCCGCGCGCCGGAGCGGTCCTGGTGAGGATTTTTATCTGCAGGCGATGCAGGAACTGGTCGACAGTGCGCTGGCGTATCGTATTCCGCGGATTATTTTTACCAGCTCTACGTCGGTCTATGGCGATGTACAGGGGATGGTAAAAGAGGGCTCGCCGCGTAATCCGGTTACGGCAAGCGGTCGCGTTCTGAAAGAACTGGAAGACTGGCTGCACAACCTGCCGGGGACCTCGGTCGATATTCTGCGTCTGGCCGGGTTAGTTGGACCGGGAAGACACCCTGGCCGTTTTTTTGCGGGTAAAACGGCTCCTGACGGACAACACGGGGTTAATCTGGTGCATCTGGATGATGTTGTTTCGGCAATCACCTTGTTGTTACAGGCACCTAAAGGGGGACACATCTATAATATATGTGCGCCTATGCATCCTGCGCGTAATGTGTTCTATCCCCAGATGGCTCGTTTGTTGGGTATGGAGCCGCCAACTTTCCGGGACAGTGTGGATAACGGTAAAGGTAAAGTCATTGATGGCAACCGCATTTGTAATGAGCTTGGGTTCGAGTACCAGTATCCTGATCCGCTGGTGATGCCGATGGAGTGACAGACCAGCAGAGTGCCGCTGTATACCGCCAGGGGGCGAGTATGAAACCACTGCTGGACGTTCTGATCATCCTTGATGCGTTAGAGAAAGAGGGAAGCTTCGCGGCGGCGTCGGCAAAATTGTTTAAGACGCCGTCGGCGCTGAGCTATACCGTCCATAAGTTGGAGAGCGACCTCAATATTCAGTTGCTGGATCGTAGCGGACATCGGGCGAAATTTACCCGTACCGGTCAGATGCTGCTGGAAAAGGGGAGGGAGGTACTGCACACCGTCCGCGAACTTGAAAAACAGGCGATCAAACTGCATGAGGGCTGGGAAAACCAACTGGTTATCGGTGTGGATGATACGTTTCCCTTTTCGCTTCTTGCCCCGCTCATCGAGTCTTTTTACCAACATCACAGTGTGACTCGCCTTAAATTTATTAACGGCGTGCTGGGAGGCTCCTGGGATGCTCTTACCCAGGGGCGGGCAGATATTATTGTCGGTGCGATGCACGAACCGCCCTCGGCAAGCGAATTCGGTTTTGCGCGTTTAGGCGATCTTGAGCAGGTTTTTGTGGTCGCTCCCCATCATCCGTTGGCGCAGGAAGAAGAACCATTGAATCGCCGAACCATCAAACGGTATCGCGCTATCGTTGTGGGAGATAATGATAATGCGCATTCTGCGAATTCGTCCGGAACTCAGTTATTTGATGATCAGGAAGCTATTACTGTTTTCGATTTTAAGACCAAGCTGGAATTGCAAATTAGTGGCCTGGGGTGTGGCTATATGCCGCGTTATCTGGCACAGCGATTTTTGGACAGTGGCGCGCTTATTGAGAAGAAAGTGGTCGCGCAAATTATGTTTGAGCCGGTGTGGATTGGCTGGAATGAACAGACCTCTGGATTAGCAAGCGTCTGGTGGCGGGATGAGATTTTAGCAAATAGTGCTATTGCGGGTGTCTATGTAAAAACGGTTGCCTATAAATCAAACAGTTAAGAAAAAATATTATTATACAGTAGCCTCATTCTCTTGTTATTTCTCCCCACTTTAGTGCAAAATACGCCGCTTGCAAAAAATGACATTAACCGACGTTTTAATACGCGTCGGTTATTTTTTTGCATCAAACCAATCATTCATAAAAGAGGCCGGGCTTCGTACCGGATAGATACTTACTAAAAACCGACAGTTGTTGTCGCTGAGGAATCCATAAAAATGGGGCAATTTTTTGCTTACGCGACGGTGTTCACCGTAAAGGGGAATGACCATGTCGCATAACGTTACTCCAAACACCTCTCGCGTGGAATTACGTAAAACGCTTACGTTGGTTCCGGTTGTTATGATGGGCCTTGCCTATATGCAGCCGATGACGCTGTTCGATACATTTGGTATCGTTTCGGGCCTCACAGACGGTCACGTGCCGACGGCATATGCCTTCGCCCTGGTCGCCATTCTGTTTACAGCGCTGAGCTACGGGAAGCTGGTACGTCGTTACCCTTCTGCTGGCTCTGCGTACACCTATGCCCAGAAATCTATTAGTCCTACTGTAGGTTTTATGGTGGGTTGGTCTTCTCTGCTCGATTACCTGTTCGCGCCGATGATCAACATTCTGCTGGCAAAAATTTACTTTGAAGCCCTCGTGCCTTCGATTCCGTCGTGGGTATTTGTTATCGCCCTGGTGGCGTTTATGACGGCATTCAACCTGCGTAGTCTCAAATCCGTCGCTAACTTCAATACCGTGATTGTGGTGTTGCAGGTTGTGCTGATTGCGGTCATTTTGGGCATGGTGGTTTACGGTGTATTTGAAGGCGAAGGTGCCGGTACGCTGGTGAGTTCCCGTCCATTCTGGTCAGGCGATGCGCACGTTATTCCGATGATCACCGGTGCGACGATTCTGTGCTTCTCCTTTACAGGATTTGACGGCATCAGCAACTTGTCGGAAGAAACTAAAGATGCCGAGCGCGTAATTCCACGTGCTATCTTCCTGACCGCGCTGATTGGTGGCCTGATCTTTATTGTCTCCACCTATCTGTTGCAGCTGTACTTCCCGGATATCTCGCGCTTCAAGGACCCGGATGCTTCGCAGCCAGAAATTATGCTGTATGTAGCTGGTAAGTTCTTCCAGGTTGGCGCACTGATTTTCTCCACCATTACCGTACTGGCATCCGGTATGGCGGCGCATGCAGGCGTAGCGCGTCTGATGTATGTGATGGGGCGTGACGGTGTCTTCCCGAAAAGTTTCTTCGGTTATGTGCACCCGAAATGGCGTACTCCGTCCATGAACATCATTCTGGTTGGGGCGATTGCCCTGCTGGCAATCAACTTCGACCTGGTGATGGCAACGGCGCTGATTAACTTTGGTGCGCTGGTGGCGTTTACCTTCGTTAACCTGTCGGTGATCTCCCAGTTCTGGATCCGTGAGAAGCGCAACAAGACGCTGAAAGACCACTTCCAGTACCTGTTTCTGCCGATGTGCGGTGCGCTGACCGTTGGTGCGCTGTGGGTGAACCTGGAAGAGAGCTCTATGGTTCTGGGTCTGATCTGGGCTGGTATTGGTCTGATTTACCTGGCTTGCGTGACCAAAAGTTTCCGCAACCCGGTACCGCAGTACGAAGATGTTGCATAACAACTGACTTTTCTGCGCCGGTTTGCCCGGCGCATAATTAAAAACCGGAGAATTTCTCCGGTTTTTTTATGTCTGCGTTTTACACAATCTCTTCAGCGTATTGCCAGAGCGATTTCAGCAGCATCAGTTTCTCTTTGTTATCAGCGTGCTGCTGACTCAGTGTCTGCAGTTCATTGGCGTAATTTTGCAAAAACTCTGGAGTGAACACCTGGCGGCGATGTTCCAGCCAGCGCTGTTGTTCGGTTTCATCCAGCGTGCCGGGGAAGTTGCGGGCGCGGTAATTAAACAGCAGTTTTTCAATGCGTTTATCGACGAAGGTGATGTCCAGTGCCGGTAAATTACGCGGGTCGGTCTCCAGAACGATTTTCATCGCGGCGCGGTCGGCATCACTGAAAAAACCGTTATACAGTTGGGCATCCACGTTATCTGATGGGGCGAAAGGCTCAGCTTCGGCAAAAATGGCCACTACTTTATCGCGGACCTGCGGGTTTTCGCGCAGGACTTTAAGATTATCCAGACAATGCTGACGGTTAATCCCGAGGCGATCGGCATCTTCCGGGCGGAGTGTATTGGCTTGCGCCAGCACCGGACATTTGTTGATGTGCACCAGTTTTACCGGTACCGCCACGTTATCGCCCAAGTCGGCTTTAGCCGTGTACAGGCGCTCGCGCAGAGTGTCGCTGTCCAGCTCAAGCAGAGGAGAAATATCACCAGCTAAATCGACCATGATAACCGCGTTGCGATTGTCCGGATGCCAGGCGAGCGGAGCGACCCAACTGGTGTTACCTCGCCATGCGCCGAACATGCCGGAGACATGCACCAGGGGTTTCATTTGTGGAACGTCAATCAGGGCGGTCAGTTTGTGCTTATTACGATGGCTATAAAGATAGTCAAACAGGCGCGGCTGACGTGACTTAACCAGTTGTGCCATTGCAATAGTCGCGTAGACGTCTGCCATCGCATCGTGGGCATTGGCATGTTCAATGCCGTTGGCTTTGGTCAAATGTTCAAGCCGGAAGCTGGGCAAACCGTCGTCGTTTTCTGGCCAGTTAATCCCTTCTGGACGCAGTGCATAACATGCGCGCATCACATCCAGTAAATCCCAGCGTGAATTATCGTGTTGCCAGCTCCAGGCATAAGGATCGTAAAAATTGCGATACAGAATATTGCGTGTCACTTCATCATCGAAGCGGACATTGTTATAGCCCAGGATACAGGTTTTCGGCGCGGTAAACAGCGAGTGAATACGTGCAGCAAAAGCAGCCTCATTCTCTCCCTTTTCACGCGCTTCCTGCGGCGTAATACCGGTGATCAGTACCGCCTCTGGTTGTGGCAGATAATCGTCTGCAGGCTTGCAATAAAAGACTTCAGGTTCACCAATAATGTTGAAATCGCTATCTGTGCGGATAGCTGCGAACTGTGCGGGTCTGTCCAGCGCCGGATGGGTGCCAAAGGTTTCGTAATCGTGGAAGAGAAAAGTCGGGTGCTGCTTGCCGTCATTCATTGTTCAGTTATGTCCGGGATCAATTTAGCGCTTTTCTAAGAATACCAAAAATGAGCGCGGTAATCAGCAAAGTGATTATCATTCCTGGGTACTGGCCGCATTAAAATTGAGATAAACAAGAGCTGATTAAATGAGATAAATTATTTTTTTAGTTTTAAAGGAAATTACCGGAATAAATTTTCCTGAAGGCTGGTGTTTAGAAAAATCTGATTGCGAACAATTATTGTTATTTTTACGGTTAATTGTTGTGTTTTGGAAATTTTAAAAGTCTTTTATAAACAAAGGCTTTTATTTCTAATGATTAATGGTGGTTTAGTGTAATGAAATGTGAGTGATGTTAAAAACTAATAATTTAAACGCCATATAATCATTGGATATATCTAATAACAGGAGGTTATATGAGCATTAGTCGGCGTAATTTTTTGCGAGGAGTGGGGATTGGTTGCTCTGCTTGCGCAATAGGAAGTTTCCCACCTGGTGCACTGGCGCGAAATTCGCCTGAGAGCATTAAAGGAAAAACAGCGCTCACGCCAAGTCTGTGCGAAATGTGTTCATTTCGTTGCCCAATTCAAGCACAAGTTATTAATAATAAAACCGTTTTTATCCAGGGCAATCCCAATGCGCCTCAACAAGGTACGCGAGTTTGCGCGCGAGGGGGAAGTGGTGTCAGCCTGGTCAACGACCCACATCGTATCGTTAAACCGATGAAGCGTACCGGCCCCCGCGGTAGCGGTGAATGGCAGGTCATTAGCTGGCAACAGGCTTATAAAGAAATTGCTGAAAAAATGGGTGCCATAAAAGAGCAGTATGGTCCCCAGGGCATTGTGTTCTCTTCTAAATCAGGTTCGCTTTCCGGCCATTTATTTCACCTGGCGACGGCCTTTGGTTCGCCTAATACCTTCACTCACGCCTCAACATGTCCCGCAGGAAAATCTATTGCCGCTAAGGTGATGATGGGGGGCGATTTAGCAATGGATATTGCCAATACCCGCTATATGGTTTCCTTTGGTCATAACTTGTATGAAGGCATTGAGGTTGCCGACACGCATGAACTGATGACCGCGCAGGAGAAGGGGGCGAAGATGGTCAGCTTCGATCCTCGTTTGTCCGTGTTTTCCAGTAAAGCGGATGAATGGCATGCGATCAAACCTGGTGGTGATTTACCGGTGCTTATGGCCATGTGCCACGTCATGATTAAAGAAAAGCTGTATGACGCACAGTTTGTTGAACGCTACACCACGGGATTTGCGCAACTGGTCGAGGCAGTACAAGAGACTACCCCTGAATGGGCGCAAAAACTGGCCGATGTGCCTGCGGATGTCATTACCCGCGTTACCCGGGAAATGGCAGCTTGTGCGCCTCACGCCATCGTCAGTCCGGGCCACCGTGCGACGTTTTCTCAGGAAGAGATCGACATGCGGCGGATGATTTTCACCCTCAATGTGTTGATGGGGAATATTGAACGTGAAGGTGGTATGTACCAGAAAAAAAATGCCGCCACCTACAACAAACTGGCTGGTGAAAAAGTCGCCCCGGTGCTGGCGAAACCTGATGCCAAGTTGGCGAAACCTGCAGCACAACGTATTGATATGGTCGCGCCGCAGTTTAAGTACATCGCGGCGGGCGGTGGGGTTGTACAGAGTATTATCGATGCCGTGTTAAATCAGACACCATATCCGGTGAAGGGATGGATTATGTCCCGACATAATCCTTTTCAAACCGTAACCTGCCGACCCGATTTGGTCAAAACCGTTGAACAACTGGATCTTGTGGTCAGCTGTGATGTTTATTTAAGCGAAAGTGCGGCGTATGCCGATTATCTGCTTCCGGAGTGTACCTACCTCGAGCGCGATGAAGAGGTTTCTGATATGTCCGGGTTAAATCCGGCCTATGCGCTGCGTCAGCAGGTTGTTGAGCCTGTTGGCGATGCGCGTCCGAGCTGGCAGATCTGGAAAGAACTGGGAGAACAGTTAGGGCTGGGACAATTTTATCCGTGGCAAGATATGCAAACACGGCAGTTATATCAACTGAATGGCGACCATGCTTTATCTGCTGAACTGCGCCAGAAGGGATACCGCGAATGGGGCATCCCATTGTTATTGCGCGAACCTGAAATGGTACGCCAGTTTACGGCACAGTATCCCGCTGCGGTAGCAGTTGACAGCGACGGCACTTACGGCGAGCAACTCCGATTCAAATCCCCGTCAGGAAAAATCGAACTTTATTCCGAAGAGCTGGAGACATTACTACCCGGCTACGGTAGCCCGCGAGCCCGTAATTTTGCGCTTAAGGGGGATAACGAACTCTATTTTATCCAGGGCAAAGTGGCGGTTCACACAAACGGTGCGACGCAATATGTTCCTCTGCTTAGTGAGCTGATGTGGGATAACGCAGTATGGATACACCCGAAAACAGCACAAGAAAAAGGGATCAAAAGCGGGGACGACATCTGGCTGGAAAACGCGACGGGTAAAGAGAAAGGTAAGGCACTGGTAACAGCTGGTATTCGACCCGATACGCTGTTCGTCTATATGGGATTTGGCGCCAAGGCCGGGGCCAGGACGGCTGCGACAACGCATGGTATTCACTGCGGTAATTTACTTCCGCATGTGACCAGTCCGGTTTCCGGGACGGTGGTTCACACTGCTGGCGTTACGCTGAGTCGGGCATGAGAAAGGAGAACATCATGAATCATTCAACAAACCCCTATGTCATGCTGCATGACGAGAAACGCTGTATTGGCTGTCAGGCGTGTACGGTTGCCTGCAAAGTACTTAATGATGTACCCGAGGGTTACAGCCGGCTGCAGGTGCAGATCCGTTCACCGGAAAATGAGCCTCAGGTTCTGTCTCATTTTCAGTTTGTGCGAGTCTCCTGCCAGCATTGTGAAGATGCGCCTTGTGTCAGCGTCTGCCCGACCGGCGCGTCTTACCGTGATGAGAATGGCATTGTACAAGTCGACAAATCGCGTTGTATTGGCTGCGACTATTGTGTCGCCGCTTGTCCGTTCCATGTGCGCTACCTTAACCCGCAAACAGGAATCGCTGACAAATGTAACTTCTGCTCGGATACCCGCCTGGATGCCGGACAATCACCAGCATGTGTTTCTGTTTGTCCGACGGATGCGCTGAAATTTGGCCGCCGCGATGACCCGGAAATTCAGCACTGGATTAATCAAAAAGCGGTTTATCGCCAGCAGGAAAAACGAAGTGGCGAGGTGAGTCTTTATCGACGTAAAGAGATCCATCAGGAGGGGAAAGTATGAATGCTATCTGGGGAGCAGAGCTTAATTATGCGCCGGATTACTGGCCGCTGTGGCTCATTTATGCAGGTGTTATCATTCTGATGATGATTATTGGCCTGATCGCACATGCACTGTTGCGTCGGATGCTGGCACCCAAAACGGCAGGCGGAGAAGAGCATCGTGACTACCTCTATTCGTTAGCAGTCCGTCGTTGGCACTGGGGGAATGCACTGTTATTCATCCTGCTTCTGCTGAGCGGCTTATTTGGTCACTTTTCTGTCGGCCCTGTGGCCTTAATGGTGCAGGTGCATACCTGGTGTGGCTTTGCATTGCTCGCCTTCTGGGTTGGCTTTGTGCTGATAAACGCAACCAGCGGTAATGGCTGTCACTACCGTGTGAAATTTAACGGGCTGATTTCGCGCTGCTTGCTGCAAACGCGCTTTTATCTGTATGGGATCATGAAAGGCGAAGCGCATCCCTTTGCGGCTACGGCGGATAATAAATTTAACCCTCTGCAACAACTGGCATATCTGGCCATTATGTATGCGCTGGTTCCGTTATTAATCATCACCGGTTTGCTGTGTCTTTACCCGCAGGTTATCGGAGCAGGTCCGGTAATGTTAGTGCTGCATATGGCGTTAGCGATTGTTGGCATTCTGTTTATTTGTGCACATATTTACCTGTGCACATTAGGCGACACGCCGACACAAATATTTCGTAGCATGATTGATGGTTATCATCGTCATCGTAGTCATCACACAGAAGCGCAGCCACGTAAAGGGTAATTAATCTAGTACGCATCGCGCACGATACGTACATTTAACACCCATATCACCTTGCAAGAAAATGTGCTTTATGTCACATTTTCTTGCAATTTATCCCTGTTTATTCGACTAAACTTCCGTAAAAAGAACGGCTATTTCTCCTATTCCTGAGGACATGCTGTTGAAATGCCGTTTGTTTGTTGCCGCTTCTCTGTTCGCGATGAGTTTTTCGTCCGCCTTTGCGGCGGATGTCACCAGTTTTGCTCCCCAGCCTCCAGCCATAAATGCCGGGGCGTGGGTGCTTATGGATTACACCACGGGCCAAATTCTTACCGCAGGTAATGAACACCAGCAGCGCAATCCCGCCAGCCTCACCAAACTGATGACAGGTTATGTTGTTGATCGCGCAATCGACAGCCACCGCATCAGCCCGACCGATATTGTTACCGTTGGACGTGATGCCTGGGCAAAAGATAATCCGGTATTCGTGGGCTCATCATTAATGTTCCTGAAAGAAGGCGATCGTGTTTCAGTGCGTGATTTAAGCCGCGGCTTAATTGTCGATTCTGGTAATGATGCCTGTGTCGCGTTGGCTGATTACATTGCCGGTGGACAGCCACAGTTTGTCGACATGATGAACAGCTATGTGAAAAAGCTAAAGCTTCAGGACACGCATTTCGAAACGGTACACGGACTGGATGCGCCAGGTCAGCACAGTTCTGCTTACGATCTGGCCGTGCTATCCCGGGCAATCATTCATGGAGAGCCTGATTTTTACCATATGTATAGTGAGAAAAGCCTTACATGGAATGGCATCACGCAGCAGAACCGTAACGGATTGTTGTGGGATAAGACGATGAATGTCGATGGGTTGAAAACGGGGCACACGTCTGGTGCCGGATTTAATCTAATCGCATCTGCTGTTGATGGACAGCGCCGTTTGATTGCTGTTGTCATGGGCGCTGAGAGTGCGAAAGGGCGCGAAGATCAGGCGCGCAAACTGTTGCTATGGGGACAGCAAAACTTCGACACAGTGCAGATTTTGCGTAGCGGTAAGCAGGTAGGTGTTGAGCGGATTTGGTATGGCGATAAAGAAAAAATTAGCCTGGGTACTGAGCAGGATTTCTGGATGGCACTGCCGAAAACGGAAGTTCAAAACATTAAAGCAAAGTATGTGCTTGATAAGAAAGAACTGGTTGCCCCTATTGCTGCGCATCAACGCGTGGGTGAAATTGAACTCTATGACCGAGATCAGCTCGTGGCACACTGGCCGCTGATGACGCTGGAGTCAGTTGGCGAAGGCGGCATGTTTTCTCGTCTGAGCGATTATTTTCACCATAAAGTGTAATTATTTGCTTGTGGTTCTGACTGGCAAGAGTGCGAATCTGCTCACATAATGAACACTGTTTCCTTGTTGTCGTAATAAGCAATAATTATACTGTATATAAACACAGTGTAATTATGGAGGCTATATGAAGTATGAGATCAAGCAGGTAGAAAAACGCAGGATTGCCGGCTTTCACATGGTGGGACCGTGGGAACAAACGGTAAAGCAGGGATTTGAGCAGTTAATGATGTGGGTCGATAGTAAGAATATCGCACCGCTGGAATGGATTGCCGTCTATTACGACAACCCGGACGTTGTTCCGGCAGATAAACTCCGCTGTGATACTGTAGTTTCCGTCCCTGATAGTTTCGTGATCCCACAAAACAGTGAAGGAGTGACTCTGACTGAACTGGCGGGTGGTGAATATGCAGTTGCCGTTGCACGCGTTGAGAATCATGATTTTGCGACACCGTGGTATCAGTTTTTTAATCTCCTGTTGCAGGACTCAACGTATCAGATATCGGCCAGACCTTGTTTTGAAATTTATATGAACAATGGTACGGAAGATGGTTACTGGGACATTGAAATGTATGTGCCAGTGCAGTCGAAGTAACTGTTTTTTGTGTAAATCAGGATGAAAGTCCTGACCATTACAGTGATATTTTCACTGAAAAAGCAGGTACAATTCCGTTCTTTGCTATTCCCTGACGGAGTGCATGAGTGCGTGCAGATAAGTCTCTGAGTCCTTTTGAAATTCGTTTGTATCGTCATTATCGTGTTGTGCATGGTATTCGCATTGCGCTGGCGTTTCTTCTCACTTTTCTGCTGGTCCGGCTGCTGAACATCCCTGAAGGTACATGGCCTCTAATCACGCTGGTCGTGATCATGGGGCCTATTTCATTTTGGGGTAATGTGGTTCCCAGGGCTTTTGAGCGCATTGGTGGGACGATTCTGGGCTCTGTGCTGGGACTGGTGGCTCTGCGGCTGGAACTCTTTTCACTACCGTTAATGTTGATATGGTGTGCGGTGGCAATGTTTCTCTGCGGCTGGTTGGCTCTAGGCAAAAAGCCCTATCAGGCTCTGCTGATTGGCATTACGCTTGCCGTTGTCGTGGGAGCTCCTGCTGGCGATATGAATACGGCACTCTGGCGTGGTGGTGACGTTATCCTGGGTTCGCTACTGGCGATGCTGTTTACCGGCATCTGGCCACAACGCGCTTTTATACACTGGCGTATTCAACTTGCGCATTGTGTTACAGGGTATAATCGCGTGTACCAGGCTGCTCTGTCGCCTAACCTGCTCGAACAACCCCGTCTGGAGAAACATTTACAGCAGTTGTTGAGTGACGTTGTCAAAATGCGCGGGCTCATCGTCCCTGCCAGCAAAGAAACGCATATCCAAAAGTCTATATTTGAGGCTATTCAAACTGTTAACCGTAATCTGGTTTGCATGCTCGAGTTGCAAATTAATGCGCTTTGGGCAACGCGTACCAGCCACTTTGTGATGCTGAATGCGCATACACTGCGTGAAACACAGCTCAGAACTCAACAGGCATTACTGACGATAACTCATGCTCTGTATGAAGGTAATCCGCAGCCAGTGCTTGCCAATACGGAAAAACTCAACGATACCGTAGCGGAGCTGCGTAAGCTCATTGATGAGCATAAAGGCGATAATGTCGCTGAGACTCCCATTCACGGCTATGTCTGGCTGAACATGGAAATGGCACGACAACTGGAGTTGCTCTCACATTTAATCTGTCGCGCTTTGCGCAAATAAAGAGCAGATGAGGGGATTGATTATCCTGCTGCTTCGATTCAGCAAGGATTAAGGGTATGATACTGAAAAAGGCTAAAACCATTGTTAACTGCAATGGCTTTACCCTCGATAATTCAGGTTTCAACCATGTATTGTCAATGCATATGCAACTTGAAGTATGGCGGGCATGAAAGTAATGTTGACCCACTTTAGCCGTTGTTTAAACGAATCCGAATCTCACATTATCAGGGGTGTAAAAATGGAAACTACCAAGCCTTCTTTCCAGGACGTGCTGGAATTTGTTCGTCTGTTCCGTCGTAAGAACAAACTGCAACGTGAAATCCAGGACGTTGAGAAAAAGATCCGTGACAACCAGAAACGCGTTCTGCTGCTGGACAACCTGAGTGACTACATCAAGCCGGGCATGAGCGTCGAAGCGATCCAGGGCATTATTGCCAGCATGAAAAGTGACTACGAAGATCGCGTGGATGATTACATCATCAAAAACGCTGAGATCTCAAAAGAGCGTCGCGATATCTCTAAAAAGCTGAAAGCCATGGGCGAAGTGAAAAACGGCGAAGCGAAAGCAGAGTAACGTTTTATACCCTGAACCTTCAGGTTTCAGGCAAAATTGAAGTATGACAGGTATATAATGATAAGGGCTGCGGTGCGGCCCTTATTGTAACTCGACCCCGCCAGTTACCATCCTTAGCAAATGCTGTTCCGGCCAGTGCCTTGTCAGCTTCTTCTGCCCCAGCATCCATTTGATATAATCAACATCGTGACGTTTTCTGTCCAGCATCAGGCCGACAACGCTGCCGCTGTGCGCGACATTCACTCCGTATAAATCACATTCTTCTACCAGCGCCAATAGTGAGTCGAAATCGGGTTTTGGCAACAACAACTGACTGGCGATTGCGCTTAGTGTTGCCGCTTCGCCCATCCTGTATGGGTTTTGATAAATACAGGCTTCCTGAACTTTTTCCCATGCTCGCTTAAGTGCAGGGGCGCCAGCCTGTAATCCTGACTGACGAGGAATACGATGATAGTCTGCTGTACGTAACGTTTCCGGGCTTTCGAGAACTAACAGGTCGAGTTGCGGCTGCGCTTCACAGGCAATTTGTGTGGAGGCGTCGTTATGATCGAAAAGGGTTAACTGGCGAAAAACGGTACTGTCAGTAGGCTCAAGTGAAACGCAAAGGTGCGCCAGTGTCGATTCATCTAACGGATGGCCCAGATGATGCGCCGTAGCAATTGCCGTGGCGGCAATATCCGCCGTGCTGCTGGCCATACCTTTGGCGATGGGGATTGTTGAATGGATGTCTATCCGGATATCCTGGCTGACATGTGCCGGGTATTGCCAGTGCTGCAACAACCGGTCAACCATCGCCCGAGAGAGGGGACGCTCATCTGTCAACGGTGAACCTGAACTGATCTCAACGGTGCTATACCATTCAACCGGGCAGGAGACCAATTTCTCACTGCCCAAAATCCAGCCCTGGATAAGTTCTCCGCATGATGCGGGACATTGCGCAACAGCCACGTCTTCACCTTTGTGATCAGCAATCCTCGGCGCATAGTGTCATGGCGATCGCGCTATTACCATGATTTGCCGCAATTTGCAGTGCGGCAATACTAGGCCGGGATGTCCAATGTCACAGTTTCTGCTATCGCTATTCGCATCACGTCCTGCGCTATCATTAGCTCTTCATTGGTGTTAATCACGGCCACTTTGACCATCGCATTTTCTGTCTGAATGAAGGTCGCGTTACGCTGATTTTTTTCTTCATCAACGGCCAAACCTAAGAAATTCAAATTGCGACAAATGGCGGCCCTAGCACGTGCAGAGTTCTCGCCAATACCACCAGTAAATACCAGTGCATCCAGACCGCCCATTTGCATAATGTAGCTGCCAATCGTGGCCCGAATACGTTCGGCAAACAGCGTTAGCGCAAGTGCTGCCTGATGGTTTCCATTATCAGCAGCATGTTCAACGTCACGGTAATCAGGTGAAATGCCAGAAATACCCAGCAAACCTGACTCATTATTGAGTAACTGATTGAGCTGCTGAGGTGTTTTGCCTTCACGCATCGCAATCCACGGCAGAATAGACGGATCGATATCACCACTACGAGTGCCCATCATCACGCCCGATTGTGGGGTAAAGCCCATTGATGTATTAACCGACAGCCCGCCCTTGATGGCGCAGATACTGCTCCCGTTACCCAGATGACAGCACACAACGCGCAGGGCGCTGAGAGGAACACCCAGTTTTTCAGCCAGTGCGGCGCTGACATATTTATGGCTGGTGCCATGAAAACCGTAGCGACGAATTCCCAGCTCAGAGTAATACCGCCAGGGCAGGGGATAAATAAAAGAAGGCTCATCGAGTGTCTGATGGAAAGCGGTGTCAAAAACGGCAACAGCAGGCGTTTTTGGCAGCAATTGGCGAAATACAGCAATGCCGAGCGCATTAACCGGGTTATGTAACGGTGCCAGTTCTGCAAGACGCTCGATTTCTGCCAGTGTTTCCTCGGTCACCAGGGCAGAATCTTTAAAAGATTCCCCGCCGTGCGCAACGCGATGTCCCGTACCGTCAATGTCATCCAGACTGTTGATAATTTTATGGCTGAGCAGTTTTTCCAGTAACAGGGTTACCGCATCCCGATGGTCGGCAACGGGCAAAATCTCCTGCCATTTTTCTACTGGTGTTTTGATGGTGACCTGTGCGTCAGTCATGCCGATACGCTCGATCAACCCCTGACACAGCATTTCACCCTGCGGCATGGCCAGTAACTGAAACTTCAGCGAAGAGCTGCCGGCGTTAATAGCCATTATCTTGTGAGACATGAAGGTTCCTTTGCATTCAGAAAAATGAACATCTCATCCACTCCGGTATTGTTCACTGCGCTGGTGATAAAGACTTTTTGCGCTCCAGCCTGCACCAACCAGTTTTCGACGAGGGAAATACGCTGCGGATTAGCTAAATCAGCTTTGGTCACCAGACCGATAACAGGTCTGTTCATCGGGCCAGTAAAACCAGGCGAAAAAGGTGACCAGGGTGCATCAGCATTAAGTACCAGAGCGATAATGTCGGCTTCACAGGAACTGGCCAGCAGTGCGCTATACAGGCACCGGTTCTCAATATATTCACCCGGTGTGTCTATTGCTGCAGGAGACCAGACAATGGCCTGAGTTTTCTGGTAATGAAGTGCTTCACCACGCATACATTGAGTAAGTGATGTCTTACCGCACTGGCTGGGTCCAATTAGCATTATGCGTTTCATGGTGTTAAGTCCGTGTAATGGGACACGCGGTAAAACGCATCATTTCGCCCAGCGTGCGGGTAACCTGTTTTAGCGCATATTCAACCGCTGAAACATCACCTGTCAGGACGACTGCGCCGGTAAAACGGTCAAGAAAACCTATCTCAACTGCACCGGATTTGGTGGCGATGTCACAGGCAATAATTGAGGCTTCACTTGGTGTAATGGTTAAAATCCCAATAGCTGAAACCGAGTCCTGTAATCCCAGCTTCTTGAATAAATCTTTACCCGGATTGGCGATGAGATGTGCCAGAGTGACCTGTTTTCCCGGTACGTATTCCTGGATCATGCGATCCGTCGTCGGTTGCCTCTCCATTATCCCTCCACCATTTGTCGCCACATGCTTTCATGCGGACGCGGGATGACAGAGCGATAGACCAGCAGTCCTTTTTCACCTGCGCTTTCGCTGGCTACCGTCACGGCGTTATTCACATCGGAAACATCACCCGCGACCACCATGTAGCATTTGCCTCCAATGCCAAATGCCATATGTACCCGTACCAGCGTGACATTTGAGGCTTTAACTGCGCGATCGGCGGCACAGATACACGCGGCTACGCTCCAGGTTTCTACAATCCCAACCGCCTGACGTTTATCAACGCTGTTAAGACCGCTGATTGCTGGCAGAACGCTGGCATGAATATTTGGCAATACCAGACTGTCAACGAGCATATCACCTGCAAGCGATGTGCCAGTGGCGATAGCCTGTTGCACAGCGCCAACATCGCCGCCGAGCATGAGTAAAAATTTGCCCGGACAGATGGTTTTGCTGACCAGTAAATTCACATTCGCGCTTTTGAGCATGGCATCGCCGGCTTCCATCCCTTTGGCAATGCTGGTGAGTTCTAAAATACCTATAGCCTGAGACATGGTTAACCTCTAATTACCGTGATGGATTGATCAGTTATCTCGCTGACAATACCGTCAATACTGGCGTGAACAGGGGCGCCTAATGCGTCTGCTGGCACATCGGCAACACACTGGCCACGAACAACTCGTTCCCCTTTTTGCACACAAGGGATGGCGCTGGCACCAATATGTTGGCGTAGCAGCAACGTCGTTGTATCTGTTGAATAATCTGTCGGTGCTAACGGTGCGTCGTGGTACCAGTCACTTAGACCCAGTTTGGTAATGAGTCGTGTAACCGGGATGAGGCGATACTTCGCCATTTCATCAGCAGGGTTGAGTGGCCCTTCATAACGATGGTTTAGCGCACGCAGCTCACGTTTAAGCATGCGATTAATACGCATCGGTGAGATGCCTACCGGACATGCAACGCTTTCGCAGACGTTGCATTCTGAGCAGGTCAGGGCAGTGAGCAGCAATTGCGGTGTAGCGGCCTGCTGATAGTTAACCGCGCGGACCAGTAGATGAGGCGATAGTTCATGGCCGATCAAATGTCTTGGGCACAGATCCGTACACAAACGGCACTGTTCACAAACGGTTTTTGCCACCGAAAGTACGGTACGTTCATCCTGCATTCGCCGTTGAATAAGCGCATGGGATTTTGGCAGAACCAACAGGCCGCCTGTCGTTTTGCTCACCGGCGTATCCAGGGAGGTAATCAGGCTACCCATCATGGGGCCACCGTTGATGAATCCAGGGTCATCGACGGTGGATCCGCCAGCCAGGGCCAGTACTTCACGTAAAGACATTCCGATAGGGACCGTTATGGTTACGGGCCTGGCTACAGCGCCGTTGACGGTCAGCGTACGACGCGTAACGGGATACTGTTGCTCGACGGCTCTGGCGATGTTAAGTACGGTCTGGACGTTATTGACGACTACACCGACGCTGACCGGCAATGCGGCAGGGGGGACTCGTCGTCCGGTTGCCATCCATATCGTCAGAACTTCGTCACCAGCCGGATAAACATCAGGCAACATGTGTAACCGGATATCAGCAGGCAGGAGAGGTGTTAAGGCTTTGATAGCTTTCTGATACTTTTCTTTAAGAGCAATTATGCCTGCACTGGCCCCTGTGGCTTTCATAGCATACTGCACGCCACGGACCAGTCGGGCCGCCTGCAGAGCCATTAATTGCTGATCAACTTTCAGCATTGGCTCGCACTCTGCTGCATTCACCAGAAACGTATCAACCTGAGCCTGGAGTTTGACATGCGCAGGAAACCCTGCGCCTCCGGCTCCCACCACACCCGCAGCACGAACGCGATCGCGTATCGTTTGCGCATCATAAAGAGTGGGTTCTGCCGTCATGGCTGTATTCATAATAATTCCTCAAGCAGTTCCTGGATGGCACTGGCGTTGGCTACGCGAGGATTAGTTTGCAGCGTGACATCAGCCAGCGCGGCCTGAACCATCAACGGTATTCGCTGTGACCAGGTTTGCTTTCCGTCTTTAAGCGCGTCAATAAAAGAGGGTAACGCACACTGTTTTTTGAGCAGCTCAATATGATGAATTAGCGCATTGAGTGCCGCTGTATCGTTAGCATTATCCGGGCACAGGTGACAGGCTTTCGCAAATCGGGCGTATCGCTTTGCTGCCCGTGGATCACGAGCGTTAAACTGAATGACCGGAGTCAGTATTAGCGCATTGGCAAGGCCGTGAGGCAGATGAAACTGACCGCCTAACTGATGGGCTATCGCATGATTAATCCCGAGTCCTGCCTGGCTAAAAGCCATTCCGGCAAGCGTCGAGGCGTTGTGCATTTTTCCTCGTGTTGCCAGACAATCGCCTTTACTGACCGCGACGGGCAGATACTGGAAGACGATTTGTGCCGCCTTTTCTGCGAGAGCATCGGTGAAGTCGCTGGCCTTCGTTGAAACATAAGCTTCCAGCGCGTGCGTCAGTACGTCCATCCCGGTATTTGCAGTGATGGCTGGCGGCACGCTGACGACCAGGGTCGGATCAAGTACCGCCATATCTGGATACAGAGCATTATTAAATAATGGATATTTAATACCTTTATCCGGATCGCTAATCACACAAGCGCTGGTCACTTCAGAACCTGTGCCGCTGGTGGTTGGAATAGCCACACAGGTTTCTATTTCGATGCCAAACTGTCGGCTGAACCAGACGATAGCTTTTGCTGCATCAAGCGCTGAGCCTCCACCAAAGCCGATAACAACATCCGGTTGCAGGGAGTGCATTTGCGCAATCCCCTGAACTACCGTACCGATGGTTGGATCGGGAGTGATGTCGCTGAAAACGCTGATGCGATTATCCGCTGGCAGGGCACTCCTCAGCTTGTCAATCAGAGGTGAGCGCGCCAGAAAACCGTCGCAGATGATCCAGATATGCTTATTTGTGAAGCGCTTGAGCACTTCCAGACTTCCCTGGCCGCTGTACAATCGGGTTTGTAGTGAAAAGCTATTCATTACGGCCTCGTTAGCGGATTGAAAAACCGTTTGTCAGCACACAACGACGAGAGCGTGCGAAAGTTCGCGCAGACGTCGTTCCTTCACCGGTCGGTGTGGCGATAGTGAAGGTCGTGAAGCCTTCACCACCCACGCCAATTCCGGCGTAAGAGGGGCCATTTTTCACAAAAATAGATGTCTGAAGCGTGCGGGCGGCAAGATTCAAACGTGAAACATTCTGTGAGTGCATAATGGCAGTGTGATGCAGTCCCTCTTCAACTTTCAGGGCTAACGTTAACGCACTGTCAAAATCATTTACCGTCACGATTGGCAGCATTGGCATCAATTGCTCGCTGGTGACCCACGGATCGTCAGCGCTGACGATACCAATCAACAGGCGGGGTGCTTTTGCCGGAACCGGTATACCCGCAGCTTCCAGTAATGTTGCGGGACTTTTCCCTACGAGTTTCTTATTGGCTATCCCTTCAGGCAGACAGGCGGCGCGTAATTTGTCGATCTCTTCGCAGTTCAGAAGCACCGCACCAAAAGACTGCATTTGCTGAACCAGCCGTTCGGCAACAGCATCAACAACAATCAGGCTTTTCTCTGCAATGCAGGGCAGGTTGTAATCAAAGGATGCGCCGTTGATGATATCTTCCGCTGCTTTCACCAGATCGGCGGTTTCATCAACGATACATGGAGGATTACCCGCACCTGCACCAATAACTTTTTTCCCACTTTTCATGCCCATAGCAACAATGCCAGGGCCACCGGTGATCGCCAGCACTGCGATTTTAGGATGGGCCATCATCTGCTGGGTAGCTTCAAAAGTAGGTTCTGTGACCGTGACGACAAGATTCCGAATCCCGCAACAGCGAAACGCAATATCCTCAATCATGGCAATCAGCTTAAGTGAGACCATTTTAGCGCCCGGGTGCGGACTGAAATAAACGCTGTTTCCTGCGGCCAGCATACTGATGCTGTTGTTAATAATGGTTTCCGTTGGGTTGGTGCTGGGGGCGACTGAGCCAATTACACCAAACGGGGAATATTCAAATAACACCATGCCACCGTCACCGGTCAGGGCCGTTGTCGTTAGATCTTCGATGCCAGGGGTGTTGTCCAGCGCCGCCTTGTTTTTGAGGAATTTATCCTCTTTGTTGCCCATCCCCGTTTCTGCTGCGCTCTCTGCCGCCAGCGAACCAAGATGAGGTGTCAGTTCTTCCCGTAGTGCATTAATGATGGCGCTACGGGTTTTCAGCGGGCATTGCTGATAACGCAAAAAGGCCTGATGGGCAGCATCTATCGCTTCACCGACGGACGGGAAAATACCGTTTCCTTTTATTTCTGTTTTTGCCGGTGCGAGTTGCTCACTCAGAATGTTGCGGATAAGGATTTCAAGTTCTGACGTATTCATTGATGTGTTCTCACGTTAATCGCCGCAATGGCAGTTTCTGCAATGTCCATATCCTGCTCAACGCTTCCTCCGCTGATGCCAAGACCCCCAAGTAGTAAACCTTCACGCCATAGTGCGTAGCCGCCACCAAAAGTGACGACTTTTCCCTGCATATGGCTTTCCAGACCGTAAAGTGCGGCTCCCGGTTGTACCGCAGAACTCAGTTCATGAGTGGCGGTTTTCATCGCAACGGCGGTCCAGGCTTTTTTCGGTGCAAGTTCGCTACTCACGAGCAATGCATCGGGCATGCGCCAGGTCACCGTTTGTGTCCCGTTAGGATCAACTATGCTGATAACGACAGGGACTTTGAGTTCATCTGCCCGTGTTACCGCGGCTCGAGTCAGTTGATGAAGTTCCTGGAAAGATAAAGACATTGCAGACTCATTTGTGGTTATTGTTTGGGTTGTAGCCAGATAGCGCTCAGTCACTTTCCGAATGATGTCGGCCTGATGGGCGTCATGATCTTCGGCACGAGCGAGTGCATATAAGCAGTCGGACAGGCGATTGATATACCGCATCAGCACATGTCTGATAGAGACATCTGCTGAGAGTTCGACAAGCCGTCTTTCTGCGCGGCGGGCAAGCGTACGAGCAAGGTGCAGACGGCTCGCAGCTTCGCAGCGGCCCGGTAAAATAAAACTATGCAGGGGGGGGATTCGCCCCATAGCGGTATCGATAGCGGCTTCCAGGGCCGCAATTTCTTCCGAGCTGATGTAACGCTGTTCTGGCGTCGGCTGTTCGCTTTCGCTGGCAAGCTCCGCACTAAACCAAAAGAGCTGCACTTGAATTTGTTCAAGTAAGAGTCGGTGTTGTTGGCTTTTCACTGCGCAGACGCACAGACTCAGCGCAGCATTGAGTTCATCCAACGTACCGTATGCTTCAACGCGTGGATGCGTTTTACTGACGCGCTGCCCGGTAAAGAGTGCTGTGGTACCAGCATCGCCAGTTCGGGTATAAATCGCCATAGTTCCTCCTATCGAGAAAGCGTGTCGACAATGCCGACAATGGCCAGATCGATAGCCTCATTTGGGCCGGAAAAAACGTGTCTGGCACTGGAACCACTGCTGAGTAATACCAGTTCGCCGGTTCCTGCACCTACAGAATCAACCGCGACTTCATCCCCGCTCACAGGGGAGGCGGGAAGTTCCCCATCGGCGCATACCCGACGTACCAGCAAAAGTTTTTTTCCGACCAGTGATGGCGACTTTTGCGTGGAAACCACGACGCCTGTAACTCGTGCCAGATGCATGGTTCACTCCTGCTTAATTAATTGGACATTCCGCGTATTGACTGCTTCCTGAGCCAATGCGGTAACGACACATCGACGGCGTATTACCAGAAATCCATCCTTCAACCGGGCTACGTCGGCATAACTTAAAAGTGTTTCGGGATGCAGAATGATGTTTTGTCCGTGCTCATCGCTGAATTCCACCGGCAGTCGGGCGAGTTTCCTCACGGGGATCGCCGGTAACAGTCGATGTTGCAGTGATATCTTCACGCGGACTCCGCAGGCCAGTGCTTCGAGGATCGTTACTACTGACTCGCAGGACGCGTCGTGTTCAGCAATTTGTGCCAGCAAAGACAGATCTACCTGCAGGATGTGCAGCGTTGAGTACTGACAACATACCGTCCGGGTATCAACTTCCCGTAACTGCGCGACGCTCACGCAGAGTGTGCTTTCCGCGCGTTTTTTTAATCGGGAAACAACCTCCTCAATGATGCGTTGCAGCAGTTCGTTGTTCATCGTGAGGCCACCAGTGTGGCAAATGCCTGTGGATTATCAGCACCCGCGGCATTGGCTTCATCAGTATCGATATGCATCTCAAGACGCATGTCGGGTGAAACACGAACGGCGACGTTATCGAAAATAAGTCTGCGTTCGTCGCCATTGATGGCCACGGAGACTTTATCGCCATGTGAGACACGCAGGATCAGCGCATCAAGTGGTGACATATGAATATGGCGCTGGGCGACAATTACCCCGAATGCTAAATCCAGTTCGGCAAAAGGGCTGACAAGACGAATGCCTGGCGTACCCTGGATATTGCCTGACATGCGTAGCGGCGCAGCTATACCCAGCGTGCGCGCGTCAGTGCGTGAAATTTCGACCTGGCTGGTGCTACGCAGTGGCCCAAGTAAACGCACATTTTTTAACTGACCTTTGGGTCCCACAAGCGTTACGGTCTGGTCTGCCGCGTATTGCCCTGGCTGTAACAACCCTTTTTTCTCGCTAATAGGCTGATTTGGGAACAGGCGGTCATAATCTGCAGCACAAAGATGGATATGGCGATTAGAGATCCCCAGCGGAATAGGGCGTTCGCGCATTTCATCCAGTACTTTGCTGACGGTTGTTTCCAGTAGCTGTTTATCCATTATTCTTCACCTCGTTTGCCGGAGTGCAGGCAAAGTGAGCGAGGCTCTCCCTTTTGACGCGAACAGGCAGGGTCAAGACACAGATTGCAGCTAATTAACTCTGCATTTTGGGGGGCTTCGGAGATTACGTTTTCCACAGTTACTTCTTCTTCCGCCACGGCTGGTGTTGGCTCGGGGGCTGGCTCAGGCTCTGTCATGACACTGTGGGAAAGGATGCCTTCCCCAGGTCTGGAAATGACTCTGTGAGCGACCAGGCCATCCCGAAGTTCTGCAAAGCTGGCACCGGTGGAAATGGCCGCCTGAACGGAGGCCACATCACCGATGATTTTGAGCATCATCCAGCCTGAGCCGTTGGTTTTTTCGAGACCCACCAGCGTGATGGATGCGGCTTTCGCCATGACGTCCGCGCAACTGATGGCTAACGCCAGACCACTAACTTCAAGTAATCCCAGTGATTGCTTCACGCTGTGCTCCTTTTGCTACGGCTTACGCGGACTTAGGTAAAATAGCTTCAACGTCGCTGTGTGGACGCGGGATAACGTGGCAGGATTTCACCTCGCCAACAGCACTGGCTGCAGCACTCCCTGCATCAACTGCAGCTTTAACCGCGCCAACATCGCCACGAACCATGACCGTAATCAGGCCAGAGCCGATTTTTTCATAGCCAACCAACTGCACGTTTGCGGATTTCACCATGGCATCAGCGGCTTCAATAGCGCCGACAAGCCCTTTTGTTTCAACCAGTCCCAGTGCGTTATTCATACTGCTTTTCTCCTGTGGGTTATGAGTGGCATTCCCTGAAAGGGATGCCTTTAACCAGCCGCGCAGCGTTGTTACCAATGCTCCGACGATCGTGGCTATTTTGTTGATACATCAGCGTAAAAAGTGGTGCTGATGTAGGTAGGTTTTTGTAGTGCACAACCAGTTTTTCCTGATCGCATCCAATGCCGACGAGCAACGGCGATTGGCATGCAGCTAGCCATGCGTTGTGGATAATGTCGGTAGAATGGGTTTCCCGTATAACAAAGGGGATCCCTTCCTCTTCAATACCCAGCAGTACGTCATTCCAGCGTGAGGTGCAGTCCCCTACGGTGCAGATCACGATAGCTGGTGCGGTGAGATTACTTTCCATGAGCGAACGCCTTGTACCAGGAGAGGATCAACCCTGTCGCGACCGCATTGCGGGGACCTTCAGTACCCCGGATGTTGCCTCGACCCGCTACCAGTCGATAGTGCGCCAACGCATCCGTAACCAGTTGTGGTACTTCAAAATCCAGAGAGGATCCTCCGACCAGAACCACAAAGGGGATGTCGCGAATGTTGCCGGTTGGGCTGACCTGACGTAACGCTCTCAGCGCATTAGTGACAAAGACTCGCTCCTTCGCGCTGCGGCGAATGGCTCTGACTTTTTCCAGTGCCAGATCCCCTGGTAATGGCACCAGTTCATCAGGTTTCACCACACAAACGCGTGCAAATACTGTTGGTGGCAAGGGGGTAGGGAAAAACTGAACACTGCCATCTTCGTGGCGAAGGTGGAATAAGCTCTCAACTTTTGCCAGCGGGTATTTTTTGATCTCTTCTGCGAGATATCGATCATCCAACCCCAGTTCGCGGGCAATAATCATCGTGACCATATCGCCTGCCCCAGCCAGATGTGTGGCAATAATTTCGCCTTTGGGATTAATAATGGAGGCGTCTGTAGAACCCGCGCCGAGATCCAGAATGGCCAACGGACGGGTGGTGCCTGGCGTAGTGAGAGCACCTAAAATAGCTGCTTCGGCTTCAGCACCGCCAACCTGGACGTCAATATTGAGCTTTTGTGTGATCTCCTGGGCAATCATCGCCATTTGCAGGCGATCTGATTTCACCATTGAGGCAATTCCAACTGCCTGCTCCAGCGAAAACTCTCCGGCCAGTCCGCCCGTCACGCTGACGGGAACTGAAGTATCAACAGCCAACAAATCCTGAATGAAGATTTCATGGCTAGGTTTGTTGGTTAATTCAGCCATGGTCTGGCGTACGTGCTCCAGCATGCCGCCAATATTGGTTCCAGCTTCACCGGTAACGTTATCAAGCTTTGGACATTCACCAACTGCTTTCATAATCGCTTCGGCACCAGCGGCGACGTCGACGCGAACGGTACGTCCCTGTGACTGGAGTTCAATATTCCCGGCCGGAATTGCACGTGCTTTCACATCACCTGAAGGTGTTTTCACCACAACAGCAGAGCGGTTGCCAATCAGCGCGCGTGCCATGGGGACAATATTTTTGGTCTCGTTCGCGTCGAGGTTAAAAACTGTCGCAATGCCGTATGGGTTGGAAAGTGTCTCAATAACCTTGCCTGGAACGGCGACCTCAATGGCGGCCAGCATCCCTAATGGGATACGGTCGATATAGAGCACTTCATCAACAATAGGTAACGGTTTGTTCAGGCGATTACTGACCAGAACGCCATCGTCCTGCTGCAAAATAACGCCCGATAATTGATATCCTGCGCCAACAGAGGCATTAATCATGGTGGCGACATCGGCGAAATCGAATGCTGATGACACCACCAGGATGTAAGGAATATCAGCCGAACGGGTTAACAGCTCTTCCGGTGTAATCGTGACGCCAACACCTAACCCCACGCCGCCAGGCGTTTTGGGGTTGTGGCCGATCATGGTCGATTCGGTGATGATGGTTTCGGTGATCGTTTCCATCGCCACATCACCTATGACTGGAGTGGCTTCGTTAATACGGATGAGCGAAATATCGCTGACATTGATGCCTGCATTTTTTGCCGCAAGCGTAAGCGCCTCCTGAATACCAAACACATTACGCAATGTGCCCTTAATTCCGGTAGTTTCTGCCAGTGCGCTGCCGGTAATGCTCAGCGTGCCAGCCTCATCCAGAGTGGCGAGAGCGACTTCTGTTGATGAGTTGCCTATATCAATGCCAGCTATATATCGCATCGTATTTTCCTGATATTAATCGTCGCCTTTGAGTTTTTTACGCTCAACATACAGTGCTGCCGCTTCACGAACGAAAGCTGCACAGATCTTTGCCTGATAACGGTTTTCGAGATCGTCTGCGATGGCCATTAGCTCGTCTTTCGTTGAGCGGTATGGACGTAGCGCGTTGTAAATTTCAAGGATGCGGTCGTCAGGTACAGCGGTTAGTTCTGCAGCTCGCTCAAAGTTCATCGCCAACCGGTCACGTCCGGCATCTTTGGCAATATCAGCCTGAATGCGCAGCGTTTCAGGTGTGATACGCATATCCTGTGCCGTGACTTTGTTGCTCAACACATTTTCGAGCGTAAAGTCATCCAGGGTTTTGTTTGTGGCGGTTTTTACCCACTCCGGATGTTTATTCGCGAGAGGGTAATCCGTGACTTTTGCGGTATGAGTTGATGAACTGGCCGTGGCAGGAGTGGTCGTCTCTCCCTGCAGGCTGTTCATTCGGCTCAACACATCCCGAACCATCGATTCAATTGCGTCGGTATTCATGGAGTTATCCTTTATCAAAGCGCAACGCGCAGTTCCTGCGGGTTTTTGCCCGTCACGACGTATTTGGTCTCTTTAATGTGCAGAATGGCCGATTTCGCTTGGTATTTCGGACGCGCCATCTGATCATTCAGCGTAGGGACCGGCTGCGGAGATTCACGCTTGGCATATCGCGCAGCGTTCTTACCGATCTGACGATAGGTTTCCAGTGTCAGAAGCGGAGCCTGGGGGAATAACTCCAGGTTAGAAAGCGGCGGTAATCCCTGCTGGTGGATAACCGTAGTGCCTTTTGACTGGATACCGATTGAAATACCGGAACCACTCAGACGGTTACCCTCTACTGCGACAAACGCCACGTCGGAGGATTTAAAACAGCGAATGACACGTGCTTTAATGCCTTCCTCTTCAATACCGGCGATCACTTCACGCAAGATATTCTTGTGTGGTATGCCGACGATATTGACGGTTTGGGACAGACCGAATGCCGGACCAACAGCAATAATCACTTCATCTTGTTGCTGGCCCTGTTTGGCTTCGCCAATCTCGGTCAGAAAGCTGTCACCTTGAGCCGTTGTTTGTGGTGCAACTGCTGTTGTGGACGCGCGAAAAGAGACGGGTTTATCGCTGGTCTGCATTTCAGACAGCACATCTTCAATTATCTGGCGCAGCAGCTTTTCATTGATTTCCATTGTTCACCCCTTAGCCAAGCTCGTTGGGATCAAGTGCGCCGGGGATGTTCTTAATTTCTTCCCAGCGTTCGCCTTGCAGGCGATAACCTGTTGCCGGACCGGCATAATCGTTGACGTCATTGACTGCGGATAGCACTTGTCCGTCGCCGACGATAATGGCGGAGGTATGCAGATAATCTCCGGTTAACTTGGCTTTCTGGATGTTGAGCATGTCCTGAGCAACATCAGTAAACCCTCCCTGGGCAAGGGCTTTCACCACTTCCAGGCCGTTACGGTTTTTATTGATGATCTCTTGTGCAAATTTGATGTCTTCAACAATGTTACGCTCCGGCATATCTTTCGAACCGTGGGCGTAAGTAGCAGCTTCAACTTCTTCATCGGTGATCGGTGGTAATCCCATTCCGGCAAACACGGCCTGCAGTGCGCGGGCAGCTTTGTTACGAATGGCGATGACGTCTTCTTCACGAACAGGGCGCAGTCCGCCGTCCACTTTCAGGTCACGCTGGAGAACGTTATAGTCGTCAAAGTCTTCAGCATCTTCGTTAGAACCGGCAAACATGTTGTCGTAGTTCGGAACGGCAGAATAACCGGAAGAGATGAAGTCAGTACCTGGCAGGAATTGCATCAGCAGACGAGCAGTACGACGCATATCCGAGTGAGTAAAGGTTTGGTCGTTACTGGAAGCGCACTCCAGATCCAGAGAAGAACAGATCAGGTTTTCGGCCAGTACCGCGCGGATACCTGACGGTACAGCGGAAGGGACGCCGATGCAGCTGACGGAGCCATTCTGTAACCCTTGCACGCCAGCGGCTTTGGTGATGTAAATGCAGCGGGCTTCCAGGTAAAGCATCGATTTGCCTTCGGCGTAACCCATCTGAACTTCTGAGCCGGAACCGGAGGTAAAGCGCATTTTCAGACCGCGAGAAGCGTAAGAAGAGGCCAGGAAGCCTTTTGACCATGGGGTGTCGTCGCCGTCGGTAAACACCGGTTCAGTACCGTACACAGAAATGGTTTCTGCGTAGCAGGTGTGGCCTAGCATGCCCAGTTTCAGTTCGGTAGCTTCTTCCAGTGAACACTGGGTTAATACGCCAGGACGCCCAACCTGCGAACCTACCAGCAGAGCAATAGCGTTAAATGGAGCGTAACGTGCTACGGCAACGGTTGTTTCCTGTTCGTCAAATCCACGCCATGCGCCTTCTGCAGCATCCGCTGCAATCTGCACTGGGTTGTCTTTTACGTTAGTAACATGCGCTTGCTGAGAAGGGGTACGACGGGCACGCATTTTCTGCATTGCCATCATCATCTCAACGACATTCATGTGTGAAACCACTTCGACAATTTTTGCCGGAGTCATCGCAGTTGTCAGCGGAACTATGTCCCTGCGCTTCACATTGGGATCGCAAAGCATATTGGCGAGTTTGACTGAGTCCATCGCCATCACTTCTTCTGCGCGCGCCAGATTAATACCGTAGCGAGCAATAAAATGGTCAATTAAGTCAAATTCGCTGGCGGCTTTACCATCCAGTTCAGTGACCATGCCGTTAACGATTTTAATAGACGGTTTAGGGTCGTTCGGGCTTTCCATCGCAATGAAGCCTTCTTCGATCCACTCCTTAACAAAGCCGTCCTGATTCACAGGGCGCTTCGCCAGTGCTTCAAATCTTTTCGATCTCATGAATCAGCCTCACTGATATCAGATGTAGGACGGACGATCGTTTTTCGGTTCAGAACCGAGGGTCGCCAGCACGGTTTTACCGATTTCACGGGCGGAGATGACGGCCTGACGCACGGCGCCGGAGTCACCGGAAATGACCAGAATGGCTTCGTTACTGAAACTGGTGCCATGTGCAGGGGAGCTATAAGCCACCACTTCAACGTTGGCGGATTTCAGTGCGGTGTCAGCCATCAGCACACCAACGGATGCCGGTGCGCCGACGATAACGCCACAGGCACGGCCAATTGGCGCCCCAAAGGCTTTTTCCAGCGCGTAACTGGCTCGCGCGGTGTATTGCAACTCGAGGTGCCCAGCTTCATTGCCGTAGACATCACCAAATGTGCGATCAAGCTCTTTCAGAGCGACTTCGATTCCGCGTTTCACATCGGAAACATCGTTGCCGCCTAAGATAATCAGCGAGCCGTGACCCGCACCGCCTTTGGTATCACGGGGAAGCTCAATACTGACGACTTCAGTATTTGTTGCTTTTACCGCTTCATCTGCGGCCATGATGTGTGGACCAGCACCTGTTCGTGCGCCAAGGATGCCAATGGAGCGATAGCGTTTTTCAAGCTTCATCGCGTCCAGTAAGGCGCTGTCTACGTTTGCGATCACCAGACCGACGGTATCGCCAATCGCCGTGCCGACAAATTCCGTTAAACTGCAGCTCTTTTCTGCCATAGCCGTTTCTCGTGTTGGATGATTATTTTCAGGGGTAGCCTTTTGCTCCGGTGTTGCCACACGAGCAATCACCTGCGCCATGATCTGTTCAACCAGTTCATTGCTGCTCATTAGCTAATTCCCTTCGGTAAGATTTTTTCTACATCGGTATGAGGGCGTGGGATCACGTGTACGGCTTTCACTTCACCCACGTTACGTGCGGCTGCTGCACCAGCATCTGTTGCAGCTTTTACAGCGCCTACATCGCCGCGAACAATAACGGTTACCAGCCCTGAACCAATTTTTTCGTAGCCGACCAGCATCACATTGGCTGACTTCACCATTGCGTCTGCAGCCTCTATGGCCGCAGTCAAGCCTTTGGTTTCTACCATTCCTAACGCTTCTTGTTGCATAAAGACCTCGCCTGGGTTGTCCCGATTTTCATGACTATAAAAAGAAGCGAGGAAAAAGAATGGCTGACTTGAAAGTGAGAGTGAAAAAATAGTGAGGTTCGGGTGATATAAAATTGCTGTTTTTTATTATATGGTCTTGTTTTTATTGAATATTAATGATTTTGTTAATGTGATAATTTGGTTATGTCAATTCCAGATTTACATTTTTAGTGGTGACAGATTAAATATCCTTTGCTATGCGCTAAAAATGGAATTGTGATGTTTGTTTGAAAACGGAAATCTGCCCTGAACAATATTTTGTCATTCTTAAAATGTCACTTTATTAGGATTTCAACCCGCTTTCGTGCCTGTTTTAATAAACGTGATTGCAATAATTTGTTATCGCAACACGATTTTTAAGAGCATATCGTTCTGATGTTGCCAACAATTTGTAGGCAACGCTTTTTATAGTAAGCCTCGATGTATTCTACTGCCAGCAAGGAGTTTGCTGGTACAGACACGCACTCTGCTTAGAAGGTGTCATAATGAACGATTCTCTAAAAGCGCAATGCATTGCCGAGTTTTTGGGTACCGGACTGTTTTTGTTTTTTGGTATTGGATGTCTTAGCGCCCTGAAAGTCGCCGGTGCAAGTTTGGGGTTATGGGAGATATGCATCATATGGGGTCTGGGGATCTCGCTTGCTGTCTACCTGACCGCCGGGATTTCTGGTGCGCATCTCAATCCTGCCATTACTATTGCTTTATGGCTGTTTGCCTGTTTCCCAGGACGTAAAGTTTTGCCCTACAGCATAGCGCAGGTGGCAGGTGCCTTTGGTGGTGCGTTACTGGCCTATTTGTTGTATGGAAGTTTATTTGTAGAGTTTGAAACGGCTAATCATATGGTTCGTGGCAGCCTGGAAAGCCTGCAGCTTGCCAGTATTTTTAGTACGTATCCCGCTGCTGCACTGAGTGTCTGGCAGGCCGCACTGGTAGAGGTGGTGATTACGTCTATTCTGATGGGCATGATCATGGCGCTTACCGATGATGGCAACGGTGTTCCCAAAGGGCCACTGGCACCTCTGCTAATTGGTATTCTGGTTGCCGTTATCGGCGCATCTACCGGTCCGCTCACTGGATTCGCAATGAACCCTGCTCGTGATTTCGGCCCTAAACTTTTCGCATGGTTTGCCGGATGGGGCGATATTGCGATGACGGGGGGACGTGACATTCCCTACTTCATCGTACCGATTGTAGCTCCCATTATCGGTGCCTGCGCCGGGGCAGCAATTTATCGTTATTTCATTGGCAAAAATTTACCCTGTAATACGTGTAAGCTGGAGGATAATGAGGGTTAGCTTCACGGAAAATGCCTATTTATGAAATGTAAAAACTGATTTCGTGATCCGGTTTCCTGAACCGGTTAAAAAGTCTCCCAAGAATGGGAGACTTTTGTTATGGTCCATTACACCTTTTTTCATCTTGCTCCGGGTAGCAAGATGAAAAGTGGATGTAAATAATATGTTTTATTTATAACAATAAATTAACTGAGAGGTTTTATCATGATTTCTGCGAGCGCCCTGAACTCAGAACTCATTAATAAAATCGCACAGGATTTTGCACAAGCCACCAGTCTGGCTGTTGTGGTTGTCAATATTCACGGTGATGAAATTTCTGAGTTATTTAATTTCACCCCATTTTGTCAGTTGATGCGCCAGCATCCTCAGCACAGCACACGTTGCCGAATGAGCGATCGCTGTGGAGGACTCGAAGCATCAAAATCCGATCAACCCTGTATTTACCGCTGCCATGCCGGACTCACCGATTTCTCGATTCCTTTAGTGATCGCGGGCCACCTGGTTGGGTTTGTTTTGTGCGGGCAGGTTCGTCTAAGCAATGATGTTGGATTAGTTGATATTTTGAACGTCGACGATCGCTGGCAAGCCGATCCGGAACTGGTCAGTGAATTTCGCAATGTTCCTGAAATGGATTACTCAAGAGTCATCGCTTCTGCGGATCTTCTGAAGCTTATCGTCGAAAATTGTCTTAAGAAACAACTGAATTTTGTTGTTATCAAGGACAACCCACAGCAATCAGAGCCGGCAAAAACGAGTCGTAGCCCGACGCCTCATGACAGCAAAATGAAAAAGGCGCTGCGCTACATTGATGCTCATTTATCGGATGAGCTGCGCCTTGAGGATGTGGCTTCTCATGTTTACCTGAGCCCGTACTATTTCAGTAAGCTGTTCAAAAAATATCAGGGTATTGGATTTAATGCCTGGGTAAACCAACAGCGAATGGCCAGTGCTAAAGAGTTGCTATGCCATAGTGACTGGAGCATCGCCAGCATTGCGCGTAATTTAGGCTTTTCACAAACCAGTTATTTTTGCAAAGTATTCCGCCAGACCTATCAGGTTACGCCACAGGCTTTTCGTCAACAAATTAATGTTGCTTCATCTGGCGAGTCGGCATAAATAGCAATAATTTGCTATTGCCGATTTTTGATATCGTATTGTATGTCCGTCATTATAAAATGAAAAATAGAGATAGCAGTCAATAAATTGTCATAGCGCAACAAAGTAATAGCGTTGGAAGGATAAACTGCACCAGTTTTTATTTTTGTGATGAGATACAGTGTCTGGGTGAATGACTTTCTTTATTATTTATTGAAGCTTTCATTTGGAATGTAAGCATAAGAATAAGCTTAATGAAGAGATAACATTGGCTAAGTAAACGCAAGAAAATATTTAAAATGAAATTTTGTCATGAGGTGTGATAATTCATCTCATGGTCCGGAGCTTAATTAGAACAGGCTCCTGAGCTGACAGGTTTGCCACGTTTGTGGTAGGGAAGGGGGTGAGAATCCCCCGCAGCCCCCGCTGCTGTGATGCTGACGACCCCGTATAGACCACTGATCGCAAGATTGGGAAGGACGGGTGAGATTGACGCTAAGCCAGAAGACCTGCCTGTCAGTGACTACCAACAACTTCGGTGGGAAGTGGGTTGCGCAGATGCATACAGTCGAGAGACTGGGTATCTATACACCCCTACCACCCTGAACAGGATCAGGGTATGGCGGCCAATTTTCACGCGTTTGTTCTTGCAGGTACCGGAAGCGGCTGTGGTAAAACTACGGTGACGCTGGGTTTGCTAAGCCTGATGAAAAAACGTGGTTTGCGTGTTCAGCCTTGCAAAGTTGGTCCTGACTACCTTGATACCGCCTGGCATACCGCTGTATGCGGTACGGCTTCCCGTAATCTTGATAGCTTTATGCTCCCCATTCCTACACTCAACGCCTTATTTTGCGATCAGATGCAGCATGCGGATATCGCGGTTATCGAAGGCGTTATGGGATTGTATGACGGCTATGGAACAGATCCTGACTACTGTAGTACCGCCGCAATGGCAAAACAGTTGGGTTGTCCGGTCATCTTGTTGGTTGATGGTAAAGCCGTTTCAACCTCTATTGCCGCGACGGTGATGGGTTTTCAGCATTTTGACCCCTCCTTAAATATTGCCGGTGTAATCGTTAATCGGGTTAACAGCGAAACCCATTACCAGTTACTTAAAGTGGCGATTGAGCGCTACTGTTCAGTGCCTGTTTTAGGCTATGTTCCCCGAGTGGAAGGCGTGGCTCTCCCGGAACGTCATCTTGGATTAGTCACCGCGCGTGAGTCGGTTGTTAATCAGCAGCCATGGCAGGAATTTGCCGCAACGCTTGAGCAAACGCTGGATATCGACGCCCTCCTGACGCTAAGCCAAATAGATACCCAACCTGTTGGCGAGTGGCCCGCACTTCCTGCCGCTGATGCAGGCGCCGGGTTAACGCTTGCCATCGCAGATGATGAAGCATTCAACTTCTACTACCCGGACAACATTACGCTACTGGAACGTGCGGGTATCAACATCGTGCGTTTTAGTCCGTTACACGACAGCCATCTACCTGATTGCCAGATGATTTGGTTGGGCGGCGGATATCCTGAATTGCACGCTGCAACACTTTCAGGCAATACCAGCATGCTGGCGCAACTGCGTTCAGCTCATCAACGCGGCGTGGCGATTTACGCAGAGTGCGGCGGTCTTATGTATCTTGGAAGCTCGCTGGAGGATAGCAACGGCGATATCTGGCCGATGGCGGATATTATTCCAGGTCACAGCAAAATGGGTAAGCGTCTGACCCGCTTTGGCTACTGTGAAGCGCGGGCTGTTGAGCAAACATTGCTGGCGGCACCAGGCGAAGTGCTGCGCGGACATGAATTCCATTATTCCGACTTTACCCCTGAAATTCCAGCTGTGATGGCCTGCCGTAAGGTTCGTGATGGTAAAACATTGCAATCATGGTCTGGTGGCTGGCAAATGGGCAATACTTTCGCCAGCTATCTGCACGTTCATTTTGCTCAGCGTCCTGAAATGCTTAATCACTGGCTGGCGGCGGCAAGGAGTGTGCTATGACACTGCTCGCATGGTGTATTGCCTGGCTTCTTGATTTTTTCATTGGTGACCCGCCGAACTGGCCGCACCCGGTACGCTGGATTGGTAATCTTATTTCAGCCGTTCAGCGAATGATTCGACGTTACTGTCATAGCGACATGATGCTGCGTATTGGTGGCGCAGTAATGTGGATAGTCGTTGTTGGGCTGACCTGGGGCGTGTGCTGGGGCGTACTGACACTGGCTCAGTCAATTCACCCCTGGCTTGGCTGGGGTATTGAAATTTGGATGATCTTTACCGTGCTGGCGGGGCGTTGCCTCGCTGACGCCGCTCGGGATGTTGAGCGTCCACTGCGTGCCAATAATCTTGCTGAAAGCCGTGAAAAACTCTCATGGATTGTGGGCCGTGACACCTCGCAATTACAACCGCAACAGATCAATCGCGCAGTGGTGGAAACCGTTGCTGAAAACACTGTTGACGGCATCATCGCACCGCTGTTCTTCCTTTTTCTTGGTGGCGCCCCGCTGGCGATGGCCTACAAGGCGGTGAATACCCTGGACTCTATGGTCGGTTACAAGCATGAAAAATACCGTGCAATCGGTATGGTCAGCGCGCGTCTGGACGATGTCGCAAACTTTATTCCTGCAAGACTAAGCTGGCTGCTGCTGGGTGTGGCGGCATTCTTATGCCGTAAAGACGGCTCACGCGCATTGCATATTGGCTGGCGCGATCGCTACAACCACAGCAGCCCAAACTGTGCATGGTCGGAAGCAACTGTTGCCGGAGCATTAGGTATTCGTCTGGGTGGTCCTAATGACTACTTTGGCGAGCGTGTTGAGAAACCGTGGATTGGTGATGCACAACGAGATATTTCGGTAGACGACATTTCCCAAACGATTCGATTGATGTGGGTAGCATCGACGCTGGCACTGGCGCTATTTATCGCGCTGCGGTGGCTGCTGGTCGGTGTAGCCTGAGGACAATACTATGCAATATATCCAGCAACCCCAGGCGATTGAGGCCAAAAGTTTCGACATTATTGGTGAGATCATCAGTGAAACCCGTCCGGACTATCAGTTTGCCAGTCCGTTACATGAGGCCATCATTAAGCGGGTTATCCACACCACGGCAGACTTTGACTGGCTGGACATTCTCTGGTTTTCCAGTGATGTGCTGGAGCAGTTTTGCGCCGCGCTACGTCGTCCGAGCGTGATTTACACTGATACCACGATGGCGCTTTCCGGGATTAATAAAACACTGCTGGCAAAATTTGGCGGTGAGTGCCGCTGCTATATCAGCGACCCGCGCGTGGTGCGTGCGGCAAAAGAACAGGGGATCACCCGTTCAATGGCGGCCGTCGATATTGCAGTGAAGGAAGAAGGCGAAAAGCTGTTTGTCTTCGGTAACGCACCGACGGCGCTGTTCCGCCTGCTTGAGCACGATGTTGCCGTCAGTGGCGTGGTCGGCGTACCGGTAGGTTTTGTCGGCGCGGAAGAGTCGAAAGATGCACTGACGCAAAGTAACTTGCCAGCTATTGCCGCCTTAGGCCGCAAAGGGGGGAGCAATGTCGCCGCCGCTATCGTCAACGCTATGCTCTACCACATGCAGGGGGAGCGATGAGCGACCAACCCTTCGATGCTCCGGTATGGCATAACGGAAAAGCACTGCGCAAAGGATACACCACAGGATCTTGTGCGACGGCGGCAGCGAAAGTAGCTGCGCTGATGGTATTGCGTCAGCATTTGATCCATCAGGTTTCAATTGTGACGCCTTCCGGTGTGACGCTATGTCTGAATGTTGAGTCGCCGCACATTGAAGGACAGCAGGCTATTGCCGCCATCCGCAAAGATGGTGGCGATGACGTGGACGCCACGCATGGCATGCTGATTTTCGCCCGTGTAACGTTAGACGATAGCGGAGAAATCCGCTTACAGGGTGGTGAAGGCGTCGGTACGGTGACTCGCAAAGGTATTGGCCTGCCGGTGGGGAGTTCGGCGATTAACCGAACGCCTCGCCAGACGATTGAATCTGCAGTACGTGAGGCTATCGGACCAAATCGCGGAGCGCAAATTGAAATCTTCGCTCCAGAAGGTGAAGAACGGGCGCAAAAAACCTACAACTCGCGTCTTGGTATTCTGGGCGGTATTTCCATCATTGGTACCACCGGTATCGTTACACCGATGTCGGAAGAAAGCTGGAAGCGTTCACTGTCGCTGGAACTCGAAATCAAACGTGCCGCCGGGCTGGATCGCGTCGTGCTGGTGCCGGGCAACCACGGTGAACGTTTCGTCCGCGAACAGATGGGGATCGATACGCAGGTTGTCGTCACCATGAGTAACTTCGTGGGTTACATGATTGAAGAGGCGGTACGCCTTGGGTTCCGACAAATCGTCCTGGTTGGCCATCCTGGTAAGCTCATTAAAATAGCAGCAGGAATTTTCCATACCCATAGCCATATTGCCGATGCCCGTATGGAGACACTTGTTGCCCATCTGGCATTGCTTGGTGCCCCGCTGGAGTTACTGACGCTGGTCAGTGACTGCGATACTACTGAAGCCGCGATGGAGCACATCGACGCATACGGCTTTCAGCATATCTATAACCATCTGGCTAAGCGTATCTGCATGCGCGTTCTGCAAACTTTGCGCTTTACGAAAAATCCCCCGACCTGCGACGCCATTATGTTCTCTTTTGATAACCAGATCCTTGGTAGCAACCGTCCTGTCGCCGAGATTGCGGAGGAGATGCAATGTTAACTGTTGTAGGGATGGGGCCCGCGGGGTTGCATCTGATGACGCCGGCGGCGCGCGATGCGGTCGCAACAGCGGATGTTCTTGTCGGTGGCAAGCGGCATCTGCAGCAGTTCCCGAATTTTACCGGTGAACAGTTTGTCCTCGGGGCCAACATCCCGGAGTTATTGGGCTGGATTAGCGCTCATCAGGACCGACACGTGGTGGTGCTGGCGTCTGGTGATCCTCTGTTTTACGGCATCGGTACCCGGATGGTGGCGCACTTTGGCATCGAAAATGTGCGCATTATTCCCGGTATTAGTGCGGTGCAGTACCTTTGTGCGCAGTCCGGCATTGATATGAACGACATGTGGCTCACCAGTAGCCACGGTCGCAACGTTTGTTTCGATGAGCTGGCTCGACATAACAAAGTGGCAATGGTCACGGATGCCCTGTGCGGCCCGCGTGAAATCGCCCATCAACTGATTGCACGGGGTAAGGGACATCGCTGGATGGTGATTGGCGAAAACCTGGCGATGGAAAATGAGCGTATCCACTGCCTGCCTCTCAGTGAAATTAATGCCGACTATGACATGAATGCAGTGGTGATCCTCGATGAAAGATGAGCTTTTTCTGCGTGGAGGGAAAGTGCCGATGACCAAAGAAGCGGTACGCGCACTTGCCCTCTCAAAACTTGAATTACACCGTGCCAGTCACCTGATTGATATTGGTGCAGGAACCGGCAGTGTATCAATCGAAGCGGCGTTGCAATATCCGTCGCTGCGCGTCACGGCTATCGAGCGTAACCCTGATGCGTTAAGGCTTCTGGACGAAAATCGCCAGCATTTTGCCTGCGGGAATATCGACATTTTTCCCGGTATCGCGCCGATGACCATCACCGAAAAAGCCGATGCCATCTTTATGGGCGGCAGCGGTGGTCATCTGACCGATCTGATTGACTGGTCGATGCGTCAACTGCATCCGGCAGGACGGTTGGTGATGACGTTCATCCTTCAGGAAAACCTGAATACCGCCCTGGCTCATCTGGACCATCTCGGCGTACAGAGGGTGGATTGCCTGCAAATGCAGGTTTCATCTCTGACTGTGCTCGGTAGTGGTCACTATTTCAAACCGAATAATCCCGTTTTTGTTATCGCCTGTCAGAAGGAAGGAAACCATGTCTGAGATTTTTGATCCCCGTAGTGTGTGGTTTGTTGGCGCTGGTCCTGGCGATCGTGAGCTGATCACCCTTAAAGGTTACCGCTTGCTGCAACAGGCGCAGGTGGTTATCTACGCCGGGTCGCTGATTAACACTGAACTGCTGGATTATTGCCCGGCAGGTGCTGAGTGCCATGACAGCGCGGAACTGCATCTGGAGCAGATCCTCGACCTGATGGAAGCCGGAGTGAAGGCAGGAAAAACCGTAGTACGCCTGCAAACTGGTGATGTCTCGTTGTATGGCTCTGTGCGTGAGCAGGGCGAAGAGCTGACCAAACGTGGGATTGACTGGCAGGTTGTACCGGGTGTCAGCGCATTCCTCGGTGCAGCGGCCGAACTTGGTGTCGAGTACACCGTACCTGAAGTTTCACAGAGTCTGATTATTACCCGCCTGGAGGGCCGCACGCCGGTACCAGAACGTGAACAGCTGGAGTCGTTTGCCAGCCACCAGACGTCCATGGCGATTTATCTTTCTGTCCAGCGTATTCACCGGGTTGCTGAACGTCTGGTTGAAGGCGGTTACCCGGCGACCACACCAGTGGCAGTCATCTACAAAGCGACCTGGCCAGAAAGCCAGACCGTGCGCGGCACCCTGGCTGATATCGGCGACAAAGTACGCGATGCAGGGATCCGCAAAACGGCGCTCATTCTGGTCGGTAATTTCCTGGGCTCGGAGTACCACTACTCCAAACTCTATGCGGCGGACTTTAGCCATGAATACCGTAAAGCCTGAATCTATTGCACTGTTTTGCCTGACACCGGGCGGCGTGACGCTTGCGAAGCGTCTGGCGGCGATGCTGCCGGTAACCTGTTTCACCAGTGAAAAGTTGCTGGAGGAGGGATTTCTTCCGTTCGAAAACGGTTTTGCCAATGCTGCGCGCGACGCTTTTGCGAACTACTCAGCGCTGATTTTTATTGGTGCGACCGGTATTGCGGTACGCGTACTGGCCCCGCTGGTAAACGACAAGTTCTGCGATCCGGCGGTCGTGGTGATTGATGAGCGTGCCCAGCATGTTATCAGCCTGCTCTCAGGTCATGCGGGGGGCGCTAATGCCCTTGCGCGTTATCTGGCGGGAATGCTGGGGGCTGATCCGGTGATTACGACCGCGACGGATGTGAATGATATGGCGGCTCTGGACACGCTTGCGTTCCAGTTGAATGCGCGAATGACCGATTTCCGCTCAGTGGTAAAAATTGTCAACCAGATGCTGGTTAGCAACAAACGGGTGGGGCTGTGGTGGGATGATGAACTGGCACAGGACGTCAGCCATTGTGATCGCCGTGGTTTTATCACCGTAACCGATCTCACGCAATTACCGGAACTGGATGCGTTAATTTGCATCACTCTGCGCACCGATTTACCAGAAATGCCCATCCCGCACTGGAAGCTGGTGCCACAGCGGGTGGTGGCTGGAATTGGTTGTCGCCGTGATACGCCATTTCCGTTGTTAGCCGAGTTGCTTGCCCGTCAACTTGAAGCCCAGCGGCTCGATCCGCTGGCGTTAAAAGCGATTGGCAGCATCACGCTGAAAAAAGATGAACAGGGACTTATCCAACTGGCCTCCTGCTGTCGCGTACCTTTCGAAACCTTTACTGCTGACGCGCTGCGTGAGCATGAACACCGTTTTCCTGCTTCGTCGTTTGTTCGCAAAACGGTCGGCACGGGAAGTGTTTCCGGTCCTGCAGCCTGGCTACTGAGTCATGGACAACTGTTAGGCGAGACCCTGCGTGAACAGGGCGTCACTATTACTTTGGGAGTTTCACACTGATGTTAACCGTAATTGGAATTGGCCCTGGCTCGCAGGCAATGATGACCATGGAAGCCGTTGAAGCACTGCAGGCGGCAGAAATTATTGTTGGCTATAAAACATACACCCATTTGGTAAAAGCCTTCACTGGTGATAAGCAGGTGATCAAAACCGGTATGTGCAAAGAGATTGAACGCTGCCAGGCGGCAATTGAACTGGCGCAGGCTGGGCACAACGTGGCGTTGATCAGCAGTGGCGACGCCGGGATTTATGGCATGGCCGGGTTGGTACTCGAACTGGTCAGCAAGCAGAAGCTGGATGTTGAGGTCAAGCTGGTTCCAGGGATGACGGCCAGTATTGCTGCGGCATCTTTGCTGGGCGCACCGTTGATGCACGACTTTTGCCATATCAGTCTCAGCGATCTGTTAACACCATGGCCGGTGATTGAAAAACGCATTGTTGCCGCAGGTGAAGCTGACTTCGTTATCTGTTTCTACAACCCGCGCAGCCGCGGCCGTGAAGGGCACCTGGCGCGTGCTTTTGAACTGCTTTCGACCAGTAAAAGCGCGCAAACGCCGGTGGGGATCGTGAAGTCGGCGGGGCGTAAAAAACAGGAGAAATGGCTGACCACGCTGGGTGAAATGGACTTTGAACCGGTTGATATGACCAGTCTGGTGATTGTTGGTAATAAAACGACCTATGTTCAGGATGGCCTGATGATCACGCCACGGGGTTATGTGCTGTGAATTACGGAGATGTACTGGTCATGGGTGGCACCAGCGATGCACGCATGCTGTGCCAGCAACTCGATGCAGCAAACGTGGCTTATACCCTGTCGGTTGCAACACCGACAGGGAAACAGCTGGCGGGCGACATCAAAGGTCAGGTGCGCTGTGGACGCCTGGAGCGGGAGCAGATGATTGCCTGGCTGCAAGAAAATGGTACGCGCTGGGTGATCGATGCTTCACATCCTTATGCCGAAGTGGTGAGCCGTAACATCATGAGCGCATGTGAAGCGGCAGGCGTACTGCTAAGCCGCTATCAGCGCCCTGAGCAACTGAGTGATTTAACGCACCCGCATTTGTACACCGTGCAGAGTATTCAACAAGCCTGCGATGTAGCGCGACGCTTCGGTGAGCGCGTACTGCTGACGACCGGTAGTAAAGATCTGGCTATCTGGCGTACGGGATTGCCGGATAAAACGCTGCTGGCTCGCGTACTGCCGGTACCTGAGGTTATCCAGCAATGTGCGGATTTGGGCTTTGGCGTGGGTGAAATTTTCGCACTGTGCGGTCCTTTTAGCGCCGAGTTTAATGCTGCGTTCTACCGCCAGTGTCTGGCTGATGTGGTTATCACTAAAGCATCGGGTGCGGAAGGCGGTTATCAGGAAAAAGTACAACCTTGTCTGGATGCCGGTATCCCCTGCATCGTGATTACACGTCCGGCACCTTTGGTGACGGGAGAAGAGTTACTGGAAAGTCAGGCCGCATTTGGGGCGCGTTTAGCGCGCTGGCTGGCCGCTGCTTAAGGAGTAAGAGATGAAGAAAGCGCTTCTGGTGGTCAGCTTTGGCACCAGCTACCACGACACCTGTGAGAAAAATATTGTGGCCTGTGAGCGTGATCTTGCAGCCAGTTGCCCTGACCGCGATCTGTTTCGGGCGTTTACCTCCGGGATGATCATCCGCAAGCTCAAACAGCGTGATGGCATCGATATCGACACGCCGCTGCAGGCACTGCAAAAGCTGGCGGAGCAGGGCTATCAGGATGTGGCTATTCAGTCGCTGCACATCATCAACGGTGACGAATACGAAAAAATTGTCCGTGAAGTTCAGAGCATGCGCCCGCTGTTTTCGCGCCTGACGCTGGGTGTACCGCTACTGAGTAGCCACGATGATTACGCGCAGTTGATGCTGGCGCTGCAACAACAGATGCCGCCGCTTAAAGAGAGTGAAAAAGTGGTGTTTATGGGACACGGAGCTAGTCACCATGCGTTTGCCGCCTACGCCTGTCTCGATCACATGATGACGGCGCAGCGTTTTCCGGCCCGTGTAGGGGCAGTGGAGAGCTATCCGGAAGTGGAAGTGATTATTGAAAGTTTGCGTCAGGAAGGTGTAACGGCGGTGCATCTGATGCCGCTGATGTTAGTTGCTGGCGACCACGCCATCAATGATATGGCTTCCGATGAAGATGACTCGTGGAAGACGTTATTCAACGCTGCGGGAATTCCGGCCACGCCGTGGTTAAGTGGTTTGGGTGAGAACCCGGCGGTACGTGCCATGTTCGTGGCACATTTACAGCAGGCGCTGAACGTGGCGCTGGAGGAAGCAGCATGAGCGGTAAATTGTATGCACTAAGCACCGGACCAGGTGCTTCCGATCTGATCACCGTGCGTGCAGCGCGCACTCTTGGCGCACTGGATATTCTCTATGCGCCAGCCGGGCGTAAAGGTGGGGATAGCCTGGCGCTGTCGATCGTGCGTGAATACATTGGTGAACAGACTGAAGTGCGCTGCTGCCATTTTCCTATGAGTGCTGACAGCTCGGAAAAAGAAGCCGTCTGGGACGAGGTCGCTGCCGCGTTGGTACAGGAAGTGAATGCCGGTAAGCAGGTAGGTTTTATCACCCTCGGCGACGCCATGCTGTTTAGTACCTGGGTCTTTTTACTCCAGCGGATTGGCTGCCCTGACTGGTTAGAGATCGTCCCTGGTGTGACTTCTTTTGCCGCTATTGCCGCTCGCTCAAAAACACCGCTTGCTATGGAGCAGCAGTCGCTGGCAGTTGTCTCCTGTACCGCACCGGAAACAGAAATCCAGCAGGCGTTAAAGCAACATGACAGTCTGGTACTGATGAAAGTGTATGGTCGTTTTGCGCGCATCAAGGCATTGCTACAACAAGAGGGTCTGCTGGACTGCGCGTTAATGATGTCAGAAGCCACGCTGCCGGGTGAGCAGTGCTGGCGTCATCTCAATGAAGTGAGTGACGATCAGCCGCTGCCTTATTTCTCGACCATTCTGGTCAACAAACAGTGGGAGTATGCACAATGAAGCTTGAACAACAGCTAAAACAGCTGTCTTTCAGCGGGTTGGCCGCGGCGCTATTACTGATGATTGTCCCTGAAAAAGCGTTCGCGATGCACATTATGGAAGGTTTTTTACCGCCGATGTGGGCGCTGGCCTGGTGGCTGCTGTTTTTACCTTGTCTGTGGTATGGACTGGTACGCCTGCGTCAAATCGTGCAGGAAGATAACCACCAGAAAGTTCTGTTGGCACTGTGTGGGGCGTTTATTTTCGTTCTGTCGGCGCTAAAAATTCCTTCTGTGACAGGCAGTTGCTCGCATCCGACTGGGGTCGGTCTGGCCGTTATTCTGTTTGGGCCGGGCGTCGTGGCGATTCTTGGTGCGATCGTCTTGTTATTCCAGGCGTTGCTGCTGGCTCATGGCGGTTTGACAACGCTGGGCGCGAACGGCATGTCGATGGCGGTTATTGGCCCGGTAGTGGGTTACATGGTGTGGAAGATGGCCTGTCGCGCGGGGTTCCGTCGTGATGTCTGCGTCTTCCTGTGCGCTATGCTGGCGGATCTTGTGACCTATTTTGTTACCTCGGTCCAGTTGGGTGTCGCCTTCCCGGATCCGGGGGCAGGCGCGATGGGGTCAATTATCAAATTTATGGGGATTTTCTGTCTGACGCAGATCCCAATTGCTATCGCGGAAGGCTTGCTGACCGTGATGATCTACGACCAGTTAACCAAACGTCAGTTGATTACGGCACAAGGACATTAACGATGAAAAAGACGCTGATTCTGTTAGGGATGGTGGTGGCGCTGGTGATCCTGCCGTTCTTTATTAACCACGGCGGAGAATACGGTGGCTCGGATGGCGAAGCAGAAAGCCAGATTCAGGCTATCGCCCCTCATTATGAGCCATGGTTCCAGCCGTTGTATGAACCCGCCAGCGGAGAGATTGAAAGCCTGCTGTTTACGCTTCAGGGATCTCTTGGTGCAGCGGTCATTTTCTACATTCTGGGTTACACCAAGGGCAGACAACGTCGTGATGACCGGGCTTGACAGGCTTAGCTACCAGAGCCGCTGGTTTCATGTCTCACCACAGCGGAAATTCCTGCTCTGGCTGCTGATGATGATCCTGGCCTTTACTCTGCCCCCGATGGGGCAGGGTATTGAGCTGTTACTTATTGCCGCTCTGAGTTGCTGGTTGCTGCGCATTTCTTTCTGGCGCTGGTGCCGCTGGATGGCATTGCCCTTTGGGTTTCTGGTAGTTGGTGTTGTGACGATTTTATTTAGCGTCAGTCGCGATCCGCAGACCTTACTGGCCAGCCTTCCGGTGGGGAGCTACTGGCTGGGGATCACCTCCTCGGGCTTACATACCGCCAATGAGACGTTCTGGCGTAGTCTGGCGGCACTGGCGGCAACATTCTGGCTGGTGCTTAACTTGCCATTTCCGCAGTTAATCATTCTGCTCAAACGTGCGCATGTTCCACGACTGCTCACTGAACAGATCCTGCTGACCTGGCGCTTTATTTTTATTCTGTTAGACGAAGCGCTCGCCATTCATCGCGCACAAACGCTGCGTTTTGGTTATCGTAGTTTGCCGTTGAGCTATCGTTCGCTGGCGATGCTGGTGGGATTGTTGTTTACGCGCGTGTTGATCCGCTATCAACAAATGACCACCACACTGGATATCAAACTGTATCAGGGTGATTTTCACCTGTAAGGAAAAGTATGCTTGCCACCTCAGCGCTTTGGTTTCGCTATCAGGATGACCCCATCCTTAAAGGGCTAACGCTGGACTTTTCTCCGCATGCTGTCACCGGACTGGTGGGAGCGAACGGCTGCGGGAAATCTACGCTGTTTATGAATCTGAGTGGTTTACTACGTCCGCAGCAGGGGGCGGTGATGTGGCAAGGAAAACCGCTGGATTACAGCAAGCGTGGTCTGCTGGCGCTGCGCCAGCAGGTGGCAACCGTATTTCAGGATCCCGATCAGCAAATCTTTTATACCGACATTGACAGTGACATCGCATTCAGTTTGCGCAATCTGGGTGTGGATGAGGCTGAAACTGCCCGACGGGTTGACGATGCATTGACGCTGGTAGATGCGCAACATTTCCGCCATCAGCCCATTCAATGCTTAAGCCACGGGCAAAAGAAACGTGTTGCGATTGCAGGGGCGCTGGTGTTGCAGGCGCAGTATCTGTTACTGGATGAACCCACTGCGGGCCTTGATCCATCGGGTCGTGCGCAGATGATTGAGATTATTAAACGCATTGTGGCGCAAGGAAATCATGTGGTCATTTCCAGTCATGATATCGATCTTATTTATGAAGTTAGCGATGCAGTTTACGTTTTACGCCGAGGGGAAGTGCTGACGCACGGCACACCGGGTGAGGTATTTGCCCGCACGGATCTTATTGAACAAGCAGGATTAACTCAGCCCTGGCTGGTGAAGCTGCATACACAGTTAGGCTTCCCGCTGTGTAAAACAGAGGCTGAATTTTTTAGCTGTATGCGAGAGAACGCACTGAAGGAGGCGTCATGACGCAGGCAATAATGTTGCAGGGAACGGCATCTGATGTGGGCAAAAGCGTACTGGTTGCCGGACTGTGTCGTATTTTTCACCAGGATGGATTGCGGACTGCACCGTTTAAATCGCAGAACATGGCGCTTAACTCTGGAATAACCCCAGAGGGTAAAGAGATGGGGCGCGCGCAAATTTTTCAGGCGGAAGCCGCAGGGATCACACCGGATGTGCGTATGAATCCGGTGCTGCTTAAACCGACCAGTGACCGTAAAGCCCAGGTCGTGTTAATGGGCAAAGTCGCCACCGATATGGATGCGGTGAGTTACCACGAATACAAACCGCGCCTGCGGGAACAGATTATTTCGGTTTATAACAGCCTGGCTCAGGAGTTTGATGTGCTGGTGCTGGAAGGGGCGGGAAGCCCGGCTGAGATTAACCTACGCGATCGCGATATCGTCAATATGGGCATGGCGGAAATGGCGCAGTGTCCGGTTGTTCTGGTTGCCGATATCGATCGTGGTGGGGTGTTTGCCTCAATTTACGGTACGTTGGCGCTGCTGCACGACCACGAACGCGCCAGAGTAAAAGGCGTAATCATCAATAAATTTCGTGGTGATGTGGCGTTGCTCTATTCCGGTATTGAACAAATTGAAGCGCTGACCGGCGTTCCAGTGCTCGGCGTGATGCCGTGGCTGGATGTTGATCTGGAAGATGAGGATGGTGTCGCGTTGCAAAAAGGCAAATATTTGCGCACCGATAAACGAGATATAGAGATTGCTGTCGTTCAACTACCACATATTTCCAACTTTACTGATTTCAACGCACTGGCGGCACAACCGGACGTTCGCGTTCGCTATGTGCGTCACCCGGAGGAACTGGCGGGTGTTAACCTGGTGATCCTGCCCGGCAGTAAAAATACGTTGGGCGATCTGGTCTGGCTGCGTGAAAGTGGTATGGCGCACGGCGTGTTGCAACTACATCGCCAGCACGTTCCGGTGGTGGGCATTTGCGGTGGTTACCAGATGCTCGGCGATACCATCATTGATGAGGTGGAGTCAGGACTCGGTACGCTGCCGGGGCTGGGGTTGCTCAATACCGTAACCCATTTTGCCCAGAACAAAACAACGACCCTGGTTGAGGGGCAGATGTCCTCCTCTTTGCCTGACTGGCTGGCGGACGCGGCGGGCTTATCCGTTCGCGGTTATGAAATTCATATGGGTGAAACGGAATTAACCACGCAATGCCAGTCGGTGATGACGTTGCACAAAGACGGCGGTAATGTGGCTGATGGCGCGGTAACCCCCGATGGTCTGGCGTTTGGCACCTATCTTCATGGTCTGTTCGACAGCGATGAATTCACTCGTGCGCTGGTTAATGGTCTGCGTGTACGGAAAGGGTTAGCGCCGCTGGATTCCACCTTCCATTACGCGCAATATAAATCGCAGCAGTTTGATCTGCTGGCGGATGCGATGCGGCAACACATCGATATTGAGAAAATTTATACCATCATGCAGCAACATCGGGAGCCAGTATGATGATTCTGGTTACCGGCGGAGCACGCAGCGGCAAAAGTCGGCATGCTGAGGCGCTAATTGCTGATTCTCCGAACGTGCTGTACATCGCGACTTCACAGATTTTTGATGACGAGATGGCTGCACGAATTCAGCATCATCGCGATGGTCGTCCCGCGCACTGGCGTACCGCTGAGCGTTGGCAACATCTTGATGAGCTGATAACGGCGACGAACGATCCACAAGAGGCGATTTTACTGGAGTGCATCACCACGATGGTGACCAATCTGCTCTTTTCACTGGGCGGTGATAGCGATCCCGACAGCTGGGATTACGCGGCAATGGAGACATCTATTGAGGCAGAGATGCATATGCTGATCGAAGCTTGTCAGCGTTGTCCGGCAAAAATCGTTCTGGTTACCAACGAAGTGGGGATGGGGATTGTTCCGGAGAATCGTCTGGCGCGGCATTTTCGTGATATTGCCGGACGAGTTAACCAGCGCCTGGCAGCGGCGGCGGATGAGGTCTGGCTGGTGGTATCTGGAATTGGAGTCAAAATTAAATGAGTAAGTTGTTCTGGGCAATGCTCTCTTTTATCAGTCGCTTGCCTGTTCCGACACGGTGGTCGCAAGGACTCGATTTCGAACAGTATTCGCGCGGAATCGTCATGTTTCCCCTTATCGGCGTAGTGCTAGGGGGACTCTCTGGTCTGGTGTTTATGGCGTTGCAACCCTGGTGCGGTATTCCACTGGCCGCACTGTTTAGCGTGCTGGCTCTGGCGCTGCTGACCGGTGGTTTTCATCTTGATGGCCTGGCGGACACCTGTGACGGCATTTTTTCTGCTCGTCGGCGCGAACGCATGCTGGAAATCATGCGTGACAGTCGCCTGGGGACGCACGGTGGGCTGGCGCTGATTTTCGTTCTGCTGGCTAAAGTGCTGGTGGTGAGCGAACTGGCTTTGCGCGGAACACCGATGCTCGCGGCACTGGCGGCGGCCTGTGTGGCGGGGCGGGGAACCGCTGTTCTGCTGATGTACCGGCATCGTTATGCCCGAGAAGAGGGGCTGGGAAACGTCTTTATTGGCAAAGTAACCGGACGACAAACCTGCGTAACGTTGGGGTTTGCGGCAATCCTTGCCGCAGTACTGCTTCCTGGCATGCGTGGCGTGGCGGCTCTGGTCGTCACGATGGTGGCAATTTTCATTCTTGGGCAATTACTGAAACGCACGTTGGGTGGACAAACCGGCGATACGCTGGGTGCGGCCATCGAACTTGGCGAGCTGATCTTCTTGCTGGCTCTGCTTTGAGTCAGCCTACACATTGAGAACCCTTATGCAGACTTTATCCTCTTTACTCCAGGCGATCCCTTCACCCGATAGTGCTGCGATGTTGAGTGCGCAGAAGCATATTGACGGATTACTCAAACCACCGGGTAGTCTTGGTCGACTTGAATCTCTTGCCGTGCAACTGGCTGGTATGCCGGGCCTTAAGGGTGTGCCGCATGTCGGGGGAAAAGCGATGCTGGTGATGTGTGCCGATCACGGCGTATGGGATGAGGGCGTTGCTGTTTCACCCAAAGTGGTCACGGCTATTCAGGCGGCAAATATGACGCGCGGGACAACCGGGGTCTGCGTGCTGGCGGCTCAGGCGGGTGCAAAGGTTCATGTGATTGATGTGGGGATTGATGCTGATCTTATCCCCGGCGTAGTCAATATGCGTGTGGCGCGTGGTTGCGGCAATATTGCTGAAGGTCCGGCTATGAGCCGCTCTCAGGCTGAAGAACTGCTGCTGGAAGTCATCCGCTATATCCGTGAACTGGCGGATGAGGGCGTGACACTGTTTGGCGTTGGTGAGCTTGGTATGGCAAACACTACGCCCGCAGCAGCGATTGTCAGCGTGTTGACCGGTAGCGATGCTGAGGATGTGGTTGGTATTGGCGCTAACCTTCCACTTTCCCGCGTTGGTAATAAGGTGGCGGTTGTCCGCCGGGCAATTACCGTCAACCAACCTGACCCCAGTGATGGTATCGATGTGCTGGCAAAAGTCGGCGGCTTTGATCTTGTCGGTATGGCAGGCGTGATGTTAGGTGCTGCCTCCTGCGGTCTGCCGGTGCTGCTGGATGGGTTCCTCTCTTATTCAGCTGCACTTGCCGCCTGCCGGATAGCGCCTGAGATTAAGCCATATTTGATCCCTTCACACTTCTCTGCCGAGAAGGGAGCCAGGACCGCGTTGGCACATCTGGAACTGGAGCCGTATCTCAACATGGGGATGCGTTTAGGTGAAGGAAGTGGTGCCGCGCTGACGATGCCGATTGTCGAAGCCGCCTGTGCGATGTACAGCAATATGGGGCATTTAGCTGCCAGCAATATTGTGCTACCAGACGGCAAGGAAGCGTAGTCCTCCGTGCCCCGCTGAATGGCGGGGTTTCTTTCTTATGGTGTACGTCGTAAATCCGAAAAACAGATAAAAAAGCTATAATTAACGGATATCTGTTGCGACGAAGGAAAGGACAATGATGCGTCGTGTAAAACTGCTATGTTCGCTTATCATGCTGTTCGCGAGTCAGGGAACACAGGCTGTAAGCTATCCGCTGCCACCCGAGGGAAGTCGTCTGGTGGGAAGTCCTTTGACAATTACGGTTCCGCAAGGAAATACTCAGCCGCTGGAGGCATTTGCTGCGCAGTACGGGCAGGGGCTAAGCAATATGCTTGAGGCCAACCCGGGCGTGGATGTCTATTTGCCTAAATCGGGTTCAACGCTGGTTGTACCGCAGCAGATTATTTTGCCAGATACCGTACGTGAGGGAATTGTCATCAATGTCGCAGAAATGCGCCTTTACTATTACCCTCAGGGCACAAATACAGTTGAGGTTTTGCCGATCGGCATCGGTCAGGCGGGGAGAGAAACGCCACGTAACTGGGTGACAGTGGTAGAGCGGAAGCAGGAAGCACCGGGCTGGACGCCAACGGCGAATACCCGGCGAGAATATGCCGCTCGTGGGGAGAGCTTACCTGCTTTTGTTCCGGCCGGGCCAGATAATCCGATGGGGTTGTATGCCATTTATATCGGCAGGCTATATGCCATTCATGGAACAAATGCCAATTTTGGTATTGGGCTGCGGGTGAGCCAGGGCTGTATTCGTCTGCGTAATGACGATATCAAATACCTTTTTGATACTGTACCGGTTGGAACGCGCGTTCAACTTATCGACAGACCGGTGAAATATAGCGCAGAGCCAGACGGTAGCCGCTGGGTTGAGGTCCATGAGCCATTGTCCCGAAATCGCGCTGAATATGAGTCAGATAAAAAGATCCCACTACCGGTAACGTCTGCATTGCGTAGTTTTATCACAGGCAGTGATGTGGATGTTAATCGCGCGAATGCAACACTTGAACGACGCTCCGGGATGCCGGTGAATATCGGCCTGATTCATAAATATTAATGAGTAACAGGCGGCCTGTTTTTCGTGATCAAGTAAGACTGGCCGCTTGTTTAATGTGATACTGCCCCATTTTTACGAAACCGATATGGTCTGCCATCAACCGGGCTTCATGTTCACTGTGCGTAACCAGCAGCGCTGTTTGTCCGGCTGCACGCAAAATATCCCGAACCTCACCCCCCAGACGTTCACGGGTACGCTTATCAAGACTGGAAAAGGGTTCATCCAGCAGCAGGATTTCAGGATGTGGCGCCAGTGCGCGAGCCAATGCAATACGCTGTTGCTGCCCACCTGAAAGCTCATGGGGATAACGGCTGGCATGGCTATGCAATTCCACCATGTTTAACAGATCTGCCACTCTGGCCTGCTGTTCTTCACGCGGCATACGTCGTAAGCCAAATGCCACGTTTTGTTGTGCCGTCAAATGAGGGAATAATGCATATTCCTGAAAAACCATGCCGACATGCCGTTTTTCCGGCGGCAGATGCACGCCAGGGCCGGCAACGTGCCTCTGAGAAACATAAATATCTCCGCGTTGCAGGCGTTCAAACCCGGCAACAGCACGAAGTACCGTGGTTTTCCCACAGCCTGAAGCGCCCAGCAGACAGGCGATTTCGCCTTTGCGCACAGACATAGAAAATCCGCTCAGTACCGGTTGCTGACTGTTGCCATATGCAACATGCACATCCTGGAGTCGTAATGCAATTTCTGACATTGGTACTCTCTTAACCACGGCGTGTCATCTGGTGACGCACCAGCAAAATAACCGGTAACGTGCCTGCTAAAACAATCATCAGCGCGGCAATTGCCCCTTCTTCATAGGTTCCGCGAGCGGCTTCTGCATACAGTAGCGTTGCCAGCGTTTCGAAATTGACAGGGCGTAAAAGTAGAGTCGTGGGCAGCTCTTTCATCGCATCGGCAAAGACCAGCAATGCACTGCTTACTATTGCTGGTCGTAGTAGCGGTAAATGGACTCGTGCAAATGTACCTGCGCCATTTTCACCCAGCAAACGCGAAGCCTGTTCAAGGGAAGGGGGGATACGACCCAGTCCGGAATCCAGCGCTCCGATGGCGATCGCCTGAAAGCGCATCGCACAGCAAATAATCAGCAGGATACCGGCAGACATGAGCGGCAAACCACGAATATCCAGTATATCGGCCAGCCAGCGGTCTACCGCCATAGCCGGCGGCAGAAAACCAATTGCCAGAATAGTGCCGGGCACCGCATAGCCCAAAGAGGCCAGACGCATCACGCCGCGACGAAAGCCTGGCATGGCGTTGTCTGCGGCACTATGACGCGCGCTCCAGGCCACCAGTAAACTGACGCAAACCACTACCAGCGTGGTTCCCGCCGCCAGCAATAGTGTATTTTGCAATGCGGAGAGCAACGAGGCGGAAAGCGGGTTCTTTTCACCTAAACGTTTGACGCTCTCCCACATTAAAAACAGTACCGGGGCAAGGAATCCCAAAATAACTGGCAGCGCAATCACTGAGCCGAGGAGCCATCCCCGCCAGCCGTGCACGCGTGTGGGTTGAATTTCTCGCAGGCTGCGGCTGCTGAATCCTTGCTTTCTGCGACCATAAAACTCCAGCGTCAGAATGAAGAAGATAAACATCAGCATCATGCAGGCGATTTGTGCAGCAGCGGATAAATCAGAACGGGAGATCCATGTGGTGTACACGGTGACCGTTAATGTTTGTACCCCGAGAAACTCCGACGCGCCAATATCGTTAAGCGTTTCCAGAAGTGCCAGACTGACACCGACTGCCAGCGCCGGACGCGCCATTGGCAGGGCTACGCGAAAGAAAGTCCCGGTTGCGCTGCACCCAAGCGTACGGGCAGCTTCCAGTAAATGGGCGGGCTGGCTGATGAACATGGCCCGGGTCGTCAGATAAACGTAAGGGTAAAGTACTAAACCGAGCAAAATAATGGCACCGGAAAGTGAACGTAGATCTGGCAGGCGGAACTGTCGTGGGCTGTCAAAGCCCAGTAAAAAACGGATGAATGTCTGCAGTGGGCCGATTGGATGCAGTAAATCGAGCCAGGCGAAGGCGACGATATAAGTCGGCATCGCCAGTGGCAACAGCAGTGCCCAACTGAGAATTTTGCGGCCTGGGAAGTCCCACGCCGTTACGGCCCACGCGCTACCAACGCCAATCACGCCCACCATCACAGCGACTCCCGCCAGCAGAAGTACTGTGTTTTTTAACGCTGAGGGCAATACAAACGCGATGAGATTATCCCAGTGAGATAAATCAGCCTGTGTAGCCTGCCAGATAAGCGCAACAATGGGTGTCAGGACACCTAGCGCAATGCATAACGCGCTAAGATGCAATGGTGTTAATAATGACTGCGGCCCGGAAACCAGGCCGCGTAACGTCGGAAACTGTAGCGATTTATTGATCGAATCCAACTTTATCTACCAGGAGGCTAGCTTGCTTACGGTACTTCACGATTTCGGTTAACGGAATTTTATCTACGTCGATTTCACCGATAGTGGCACTAATAACCGGATCGAGCGTAACGCCTTTCAGTACCGGATACTCAAAGTTTGCTTGCGCGTATTGCTGCTGAGCGGGTGCGGAAACCAGGTATTCCATCAGTTTAATAGCATCTGCTTTATTAGGTGCATAGCGGGCTACGGCTGCACCGCTGATATTGACGTGCGTGCCACCATTTTCAAAGGTTGGCTTAACGACTTTAATCGCATCGCCCCACTGACGGGCATCGCTGCCTTGTTTGGCATTTTTCATATGGCCGACGTAATAGGAGTTAGCCAGGCCAATATCACAAATACCACCGAGGATATCGCGAGCTACGTCACGGTCGCCGCCGGTGGCTTTACGTGCCAGGTTAGCTTTCACACCGCGTAGCCACTCTTCTGTTTTGGCTTCACCGTGATGCGCAATCATGGCGGCAATCAGCGCCGTGTTATACGGGTGCTGTCCGGAACGGATACACACTTTACCTTTGTATTCAGGGCTTGCGAGTTGTTCGTAATGCCAGTTATCAATTGGCAGAGACTTCTCAGCGTAAAGTACGCGTGCTCGCATAGAAAGCGCAAACCACTGGTTATCTTCACCTCGCAGATTGGCCGGGATTGCAGTCTTCAACGTTTCGGACTGCACCGGTTGTGTCACGCCAGCTTCAACTAAATCGATGAGATTTCCGGCATCGACGGTCATCAGCAGATCTGCAGGGGAGTTTTTACCTTCTGCTTTTACACGCTCAAGCATGCCATCCTTGATATAAACGGTGCTTACTTTTATACCGCTGGATTGCGTCCAGCTATCAAGCAGGGGCTGAATCAGACCCGGTTCGCGGGTGGTATAGAGTGTTAACGTATCCTGGGCGAAAGCCGGCAGGCTAACGGAGAGTACCAGGGCTGATGCAAGCGTGATACGGCGCAGTCCAGTGCGAGGCAGAGCATTCATCGTTTATATCCCAGAGTAATTGGAACGTTCAGTGAACGAGCGAGCGCTCGTCCTTTCGGCAGTCGTACAATAAATGATAATCACTAGCACTTACAATAATTGCAAAGTTGAAACGATTTACATTTACACAACTTTAATCATTGGTGTGATGTGGCATCCGGCAGGTGAAAAACTGTTGGGAAGGGTGCTTAAGGAATGAGGTTTTTAATGGCAGTAAAAAAGTAAAAAGCCTGCTTAGTTTCCTGAGCAGGCTTCTTAAATTTGGCTCCTCTGACTGGACTCGAACCAGTGACATACGGATTAACAGTCCGCCGTTCTACCGACTGAACTACAGAGGAATCGTGTGAACGAGGCGCATATTAGCGAGGGTCGTAGGGGTTGTCAAAGGGGTAAATGCAAATGTGTGTTTGTTTGCTGACAAAATCAACAAAGCGACGATCTTTCAATCTTTTTATGTTTTTGCTCCATTCTGGTGCGCGCCTACCCGTGTTGGGGCAGGCAGAAAACTGCGCAAAGCATCGAGAATAGTTATTATTCACCATCGGCCCTTATTTTTCGGGTGGTTAGCGCGATTAACTGCAGCCAGGCGAAACTGGCAAGCATCTTGCAACCTGATAAATATGACTGCCAGCACGGGTTCTGGTATTCCGACAGGAGGCAAAATGAACTTCAGACGACTGAAATACTTCGTAAAAATCGTCGATATTGGTAGCCTGACCCAGGCCGCGGAGGTGTTGCACATTGCGCAACCTGCGCTGAGTCAGCAGGTTGCTACGCTGGAAGGTGAACTGGATCAGCAATTGTTGATTCGTACCAAGCGCGGCGTGACGCCAACTGAGGCCGGAAAGGTTCTTTATACTCACGCCCGGACTATCTTGCGTCAGTGTGAACAGGCGCAGCTCGCGGTCAATAATGTCGGGCAGACGTTGAGCGGGCAGGTGTCTATTGGGCTCGCACCTGGAACTGCCGCATCCTCAATAACGATGCCGTTATTACAAACTGTACGTGCCGAGCTGCCGGATGTTTTGGTTTACCTGCATGAAAACAGTGGCGCAGTGCTCAACGACAAACTGCTCAGTGGTCAACTTGATATGGCTGTGCTCTATGAGCGTTCGCCGGTGGCTGGGATTTCCAGTCAACCATTGCTAAAAGAAGATCTTTTCCTTGTTGGCACGCGTGACTGTCCGGGTCAAAGTGTTGATTTAATCGCGGTAGCTCAAATGAATCTGTTTCTTCCGCGAGATTATAGTGCTGTACGTTTACGTGTGGACGAAGCCTTTTCGCTACGTCGCTTAACGGCCAAAGTAATCGGGGAAATCGAGTCCATCTCCACATTAACTGCAGCTATTGCCAGCGGTATGGGGGTGACTGTTTTGCCTGAGTCGGCCGCTCGTTCATTATGTAATGCCGCAAATGGCTGGATGGCCCGGATTACAACGCCGTCGATGAGCTTGCCATTATCGCTGAATGTATCGGCCAGAGGGAGTTTGTCGCCGCAGGCACAAGCGGTAAAAGAAATTCTGTTATCACTGGTCAGCCGTCCGGCGCTGGAAAACCGCGAATTGCAGCTGGTCAGTTAAACCTTATTCCCGACAGGAATAAGATGCAGGTTTTTATTATTTGTTATGCCGGGCGTCAGACTTTAACAATAGCGTAATGTCTGATGTACCCGGAGCGAAGCGTGAATTTCCAGCAACTTAAAATTATCCGCGAGGCGGCCCGTCAGGATTACAACCTGACGGAAGTCGCGAACATTCTTTATACCTCGCAGTCGGGCGTAAGCCGGCATATTCGCGAGCTTGAAGATGAACTCGGTATTGAAATATTTATCCGGCGCGGTAAACGCCTGCTGGGCATGACTGAGCCGGGCAAAGCATTGCTGGTTATCGCCGAACGTATTCTTAATGAAGCCAGTAATGTTCGCCGACTGGCGGATTTGTTTACAAATGACACGTCCGGTGTTCTGACGATTGCTACCACGCACACACAGGCTCGCTACAGCCTGCCGTCGGTGATTAAGGCATTTCGCGAACTCTTTCCTGAAGTCCGTCTTGAGTTAGTACAGGGGACGCCGCAAGAAATTGACGTGCTATTGCAAAATGGCGGGGCAGATATCGGGATTGCCAGCGAACGGTTAAGTAGCGATCCACTGCTGGTGGCCTTTCCCTGGTTCCGTTGGCATCACAGCCTGCTTGTTCCTCATGATCATCCGTTAGTTCAGGCTTCTCCATTGACGTTAGAGTCTATTGCTCACTGGCCACTAATTACATATCGACAAGGAATTACGGGACGTTCCCGCATTGATGAGGCATTTGCGCGTAAAGGACTGGTGCCCGATATTATCCTTAGCGCTCAGGACTCGGATGTGATTAAAACCTATGTGGCATTGGGACTGGGGATTGGACTGGTGGCGGAGCAATCCAGCGGTGAGCAGGAAGAGGGCACGTTGATCCGTCTGGATACCCGGCATTTATTTGATGCGAATACCGTCTGGCTTGGCCTGAAACGAGGTCAGTTACAGCGTAATTACGTCTGGCGATTCATTGAGTTATGTAATGCGGGCTTATCGGTGGATGAGATCAAACGACAGGCTATGGAGCCAGATGAAGTGATGATTGATTATCAGATCTAAAGCAAAAAGCCCGCTAAAAAGCGGGCTTTTCTAAATTTGGCTCCTCTGACTGGACTCGAACCAGTGACATACGGATTAACAGTCCGCCGTTCTACCGACTGAACTACAGAGGAATCGTGTGAACGAGGCGCATATTACTGACCTCACTATATCGTGTCAACAGTAAAATTAGCACGCCATATCAATTGGTTAATTAATCCTCAAAACGTAGTGTTAATGCACATTCGATGAGCGATAATCGTCATCTTCCCGGCTATCGCGCAACCGTAGCATTGGGTTTTGCCGATAGAACTGGAAGAACCTCTGCCATAATGCGGGAAAACGCGGTGCAAACAATTCGGGAGCGCTGAAAAAATACTCGGATAATACGGCAAAACATTCGGCAGGATCGGTCGCAGCATATGCATCTATACTGCATGCGGTTTCACCCACCAGATCGATTTCGTCCTGAATGTTGTTCATTGCCGCATGCAGATCGTGTTCCCAGTTTGCAATTTCTCGCAAAGGGATTGCCGGGACGCCGCTGGCGCGATCACCATTACGCATATCAAGTTTATGCGCCACTTCATGGATAATCAGATTAAAGCCGGAGGCATCGAAGGAATCCTGGATATCGAGCCAGTTCAGGATGATCGGACCTTGCTGCCAACTCTGTCCGGACTGAACTACGCGTTGATTATGCACCAGCCCAATATCATCTTCCCACTCGTCATCCACGACAAATGGGGCAGGGTAGATGAGCACTTCGTGAAAACCATCAAGCCACTCAATACCCAATTCCAGTATGGGCAAACAGAAAAGCAAAGCTATACGCGCACTTTTCAGTGGGTCCAGTTCAAATCCCTGAAGGGCAACTAACCTTTTTTGCTGTAAAAAGCGTTCGGCCAGGGCGATCAGTCTGGCTTGTTCTTGTTCAGTGAGATTCACCAGAAGAGGAATTGCCAGGGCATCATCCCAGGGCCACTCATCATTACGGACTGTTTCTTGTTCTTTCCAGGGCCACTTAATCATCGTTTTGCTCGCAAACTCGTCACTTGAACGAAATTGACGGAACTGGGTCTGTTAAAATGCCAAATTACCTGGCATCATGGCAACCGCCAGAACGGAGAGATGCCAGAGCGGCTGAATGGACCGGTCTCGAAAACCGGAGTAGGGGCAACTCTACCGGGGGTTCAAATCCCCCTCTCTCCGCCAAAACACCGCCTCAACCCAATCGATTTATATCTCTTTCAGCTAAAACTTTATTTGTTCAGTATGCCATTCATAACTGGTTTGCTGGGTATTGTCCTGGTATGCATTGGGCAAACTCGCAGCTACACAAGTTATCACTTAGCCAGCATTCCAGGTAGAGCTTTACCAGCATGTCATTCATTTTGTGACTTCAGTCGAAGTGTTGCACTTTAATAAGGTTGTTCCTCAGCCCAAATACCGGATATTCACTCAGGAATATCCGGATGCGCCTTACTATATCAATACTAAATTTCTGTCGTTTTGCTTCTGATATAAGCTCATGCCCTTGAGACGTTACGCAGCGTTTCGTAGTGAAATATTTATCGCTGAAACGGCAGGTTTCCGTTTAATAGTATGCTTCCCGTTACATCTGGCTGCTGGTAAAATAAGCAACTCAATACTTAACTGCATACTGAAGGGAATCGGAGTGTCCTCATCCATTGACTACCAGATTGAAAAGTACTGTTTAACGGAAAGAGGGGAGTCCCCCAGGTTAACCCGTCAGTGGGCGGATGTTATTGCTGAATGTCAGGATAAAAAAGCAGGGGCAGAGGAGCGCCTGCGTATTGCGTTACTTAACGTGGATTATGTGACCAGTTTTGAGCTACCTTTTCGGTTGTTGCTAGTACGCACTCCACAGCTAATAGCCAGTGTGCGTGATGAATGGCAACTCAACCAAAAGAATGTGGTTTTCAACGGGAAACGTTTTGGTTGTGTCTGGAGTCTGAAGGCGGATTTGAGCGGGATACCAGATGAGTTTCACTATCATCTGTCCAATCGCATTCGTCGGGTGGATGTATCCGGGATCACGGCCGCACCTTACCAGCAAATAGCAAAAACAGTGAAGTCTCCGCGCGAACGACTGAGAATGGCACTTGAGGCTGGGTTACCGGTTACTGCGCTGGATGGACTTTTTTGGTTTGGGATCCAGAGGATTGCTGCCGATGTGCTAAGGCTTCGGAAGGCTGGTATGGCGATTTCAACATCAGAGACTGAGGTTTTCGACAATCTGACCGATACCCATCGACGGGTCCCTGTTTACAGATGTGACGGTTGTTCAGAGTAACAGCTATGTTGCCCAGACGGGCAATAGCGTCAGGCGTGAAGTATCACTTTTAATAATTTTTCCTGAAAAGACGGAGGCGGCGCCATCTCTCTGGCGTTTCACAGAAATCAGGAGATAGCGCAGGCTTAAGATTACACAAAACCCTCATCGTATAATCGGAGAGAGGTTGCCATTAGGGACTAATTTATCCTTTCACAAACAGACTGAGAATGCCGACTCCCAGCGCACTATAAAAAAAGACTCTGTATAAATTATCCGGAATATCAAACCATCTACGAAATATGCCTAATATTACTACAACCAGAACAGCCGGATAGATAGAGCAAAGAACCGGTATCGCCAGTGTTGTCAGCGAATTCAAGCCCAGAATAGCAATTGCTGCTGAGAATATAAGAGACAGAGTCACAAATACGCCGTAAGAAATACCTGTGTTCTGCTTGAAAAATTGTGCTGTACCGCTCGTGAGTCCTATTGCGGTGACAAGGCAGGCCAGAGTAATAATGGCTGCCAGCAATTCTCTGCCATATGTTCCAAAAACAGTCTCTACATATGCACTCATGATTTGCATACCGTTTGTCGCACCAATCTCTGGAGTGTGTGCGCCCATCGATATGTAGCAAATGTAAATCAGAGTTAGTCCGGTGGCAGCAATAAATGCTGATGAAGCAGAATATCGGAAAATGCCTTTAGTATGTGTAACCCCACGTTGCTTAAGCGTGTGTGAGATAATAGCCCCAAAACATAGTGCGCTGATCACGTCTAATGTTTGGTAACCATTTACAAACCCTGCTCTGAAAGCTTGTGTTTCATATATAGTTGTCGCCGTAGTGATCTCGCCTATGGGATGAAACCATGCGCATACGCCAATGAAAATCAGCACACTAATTTTTACCGGTGACAGGACAAAGCCGACGACTTCAAGCATCTTACCTGGCTTTGCTAAAATTGCGCCTGCCAGTCCGAAAAAAACAGCAGAAAAAATAAGTTTTTTCCACCATATGTCTGCTGCTCCATTAGTTATTACTTCATAACTAATGGTAGCTGTGCGTGGAGTACCAAATAACATACCAAGAGTTAAAAAACAAATACCGATGAATATAAAGCTGACCCATTTTCCTAATGGCCTGGTGAGTTCATTGATACTACCTTCATTAATCGCAAGTGAAATTATTGCTAATGCAGGAAATAACACAGCTGTAATAATAAAACCAAAACCAGCGTTAAACGTGTTTGTACCGGCTTGCAGACCAACCAACGGTGGGAATATGATATTGCCGGCACCGAGAAAAAGAGCTAGCGTCATTCCGCCAAGTGCCATAGTTTCTGGCAAGGATAGTTTTGTGTTCGCTGTCATTTATAAACTCGCATTTATGATATTGCCATATTTATTGATTGTGTTATCAATATCACTGGAGGGGTAAAGTATGATTTTCTGAGCATGAGTAATGGTGAAAATATTCACCATTACAAATCAGGGCTGTAATATTACAACTGAAACATCCCTTCAATCATCAAGCGGGCGGCGCCGTATAATTCTACACGCTTATTATCGCCTACAACGCAACGCAATGTGCCCTTTCGCGCACCGCCTTGTTGCGCCGTTAATTCTGTTTTGCCTAACCGTGATGCCCAAAACGGGGCAAGAAAAGTATGTGCTGATCCGGTAACGGGATCTTCATTTACGCCAACTTGCGGTCCAAACCAACGAGAGACAAAATCAAACTCTTCATCCCCGGCAGTGACAATGACGCCACGGGTATCAAATAAAGCCAATTTGTTGAAGTCCGGCGCTAATTTATCAATGATTGCTTTATCGTCCACCAGCACAATCAGATCGTCTGATTGCCATACGCTAATCACACCAGTGGTGATACCGAGTGCTTCAAGTAACCCTGCAGGCGCTTCAACTTCTGTGGCAGACTTTGCCGGAAAGTCCATGCAATATTCATGACCTTGCTGAGTCACAGTCAGAATGCCACTGCGCGTATGGAAGCGAATAGATTTGCCAGGATGATTTAGTTTATTGAACATTACCCATGATGTTGCCAGCGTTGCGTGACCGCATAAATCAACTTCTGTCGCCGGTGTAAACCAGCGAAGATGATATCCATCTTCAACAGGTACGAAAAACGCGGTTTCTGAGAGATTATTTTCTGCGGCGATCGATTGCAAAATATCATCATCCAGCCATGCCGTTAATGGGCATACAGCAGCGGGATTGCCTCCAAAGGGGAGCGACGTAAAAGCATCCACCTGGTAAAAGGGGAGGCTGGTTGTGATATTATTTATCATTGATTTTGTCCAGATAGTTATAGATTGTATATCGCGTTACGCCTAATGCTCTTGCTACATGGTTAACGCTGCCTTTAATTTTAAAAAATCCCATTGCATGTATTTCAGATACGACCCGCTTTCTAAAGTCTGTTTTGCTTTCTGAGCCTGTTGGTCGATATTGAGCAAGAACTTCGTCCAGTGACTTATCTTGAATATCTCTGGGGATACTGTCAGCGCTTTCTGTCTCGACAGGTGTTGGCAGAAGATAATCAAGCTCACGCTTTAACCGTACCACGGCCTCAATATCAACATTTATACAGAAGGCCACCAGAGGACTACCTGATTTGCTGTAGTAAATTGTTGATGCACTATTCAGCTTTGTTCCTGCGACCGTTGTTGTTGTATATCCACTGAATACACGGGTAGGGACGGGCTGTGAAGCATCGAGTAGCCCTAAAAAGCCGGCGTCATCATCCGGTCCCGATAGCAGCGCATCTCCAATTTTCCGACCACTTATATGCCCGTTGACAATACTGATAACTGATTTTTCCGGCTGTGTAAGATCGTGTAACACGGCTTCAGTATTTGAGGGGAGAGTTGTACGCAGAGCTTCCAGTGAAGCGCTCAGCACAGTTATTAAGTGATCACGTTCGTTTTTCATTATGGTCTCTTTACGAGGCGACTGCCTGTACCTCTATCTCAACATCCAATTCAAAGGCAAGGCGGCTGGTTGTTACTGTCCTTGCAGGGTAACCATTTGGGAACCACGTGCAATATGCTGCGTTAAACTCAGCAAAATATTTCATATCACTTAACCATACCTGTACTTTGACGACATTATCTTGCGAAATACCTGTACGTTTCAGCGTTTCAACAATGGTATGCATGATCCTCTGCGTTTGTTCAGTCACAGAGCCATACACGGGTTCACCCTCCTCTGTCATAGATACCTGACCTGAAAGAAATACCATGCCATTCCCTTGAACTGCATCGGAAAAAGGGAAGGGCTTACTGGTGGCATAGCGCTTAATACTCATACTTTAGTCTTACTCATCGGGGGGGGATATGCCATAACGTTACCACAGCTCCGCCCTGAATTAAACGAAATTGTATTTTTCAACAAATGTTTGTTTTTGTCGTAAAATCTTGTTTACAGATCACAGGAAACAAGCAACGTGTTGGTGTAAAAGTAAGCAAGCGAATAATTTTTTGTATGATTATTTTCCAGGTGATAATTGGTTTATAGCGTTTTTAAGCAGATAAATCCTATTTTTAATTGCGTTGGTTTTTTCTATGCCATTGTTTCTAAATGGTAAATCTTGCGTCCCTTAAATTCAACAAAAATATTGTTTTCAAATATTGTTGAATTTGATTTTGGGTGTCGATAAGATGCCTGTGCTCTGAGATATTTTTCCTGATTCAACCCAGGTGTGTCTGAAGGTGTTTTAGGCTGATCTTTCACATCAAAGTAAAAGTGAAGATCGATTAATTCAGAAACGATAAAATTATCGTTGAATAATGACGGGCTGGATTTGACCTTGCTGGTTCAGGAAAGAGGAATGTCTTTACTATTATCTTAAAAATAGAGCCTAAAGAAACTTCAGTGTACGCATTAATCTTAAAATATATTTAATCATAATAATCAAATGCCTGATTAATGGTATCGCTTAGGTATTTTTTGCCCAGGTTTGCTAGCCAGACTAATGGTTAGATCATCATTCATATGTGACGAAAATAGTGATCAATATAACTGATGGTCATTATCCGTTGCTGTATCTATTCTAATGTAAGGCTGTGTTTATGCAATTAAGCAAAGTGTTTATTGCTGTTATATCTGCGCTGTGTACTACAAGTGCAATGGCTAATGATATCAATAATAACCAGGAAGTTACAATTGATTCCGTATGGGATGAGACCTCAAACAACCCGAGTCGCATCAGGGTTGGGTATGAAACAGACGGTGCTCTGAATATTGTTCAAGGTGGTGACGTTTTAACTAAATACTTCCATATTGGCCAGGAAGATTCTACCGGTACCGTAAATGTCATTGATGGCGGGAAATTGACAGTTAGCGCAGAATCAATGAGTTATCCCTTTGATATTGGCGGGTCTATCGATGGTCAAAACCATAAAGGGACTGGCACTCTTAATGTTTCCGGGCAGGGAAGTCTCGTCACCATATCCTCTACAAATGCTGCAGCTCTCCAGGTGGGGGCCGGGGACGGAAATGGGTTTATGAATATTTCTGATGGCGGAAAAGTTCGCCATCAATCCGGTGGTATATGGATCGGCGGCAGGGCATCTTCATCCGGAGAAACGTCAGGTGTTGTGAGTGTTGATGGTACAGACAGTGAATTATGGAGTGTGGGCAGTATTCATGTCGGAACATACGGCTCCGGAAGCCTCACCACGTCAAATGGCGGACATACCCATAGTGAAGCCACAATCTCGGTAGGCAATATGGATGAGACGAAAGCCTACGATAATCTGATGAGCGTAAAGGGTGCTGATTCAATAATATCGTCGAATGATAAAATGACTGTTGGACTTCAGGGTAAGGGGACAGCGGTTGCTTCCGATAGTGGAATACTCAGTGCTCCAGAGATTGTTATCGCGCAAGATTCCGGGTCCAGCGGTGAACTGGCAGTAGGTGCCAGAGCGGGTGCTGATGCGGCGGTTGCCGGCATTATTGATACTAAGAAAATTGTTTTTGGTGTTGGTGATGGTGTATTAACACTTAATCATACCAACACGGATTTTGTCCTTGATGCGGATATAAGCGGTACAGGTTCAGTAAATGCTGAGAGTGGGGTTTCTACCTTGTCCGGTGATAACTCCGCTTTTCAGGGGCGTTTTAATATTTCCTCTCCTGCCACACTGGTTATTTCAGAACAACAAAATATCGGCACAAATGAAATTACCATGACCGGAGGCTTACTGGAGATTGACGCAGCTCACGACTGGCAGTTTATTAACACGCTTACTGGGCAGGGCGTACTTCAGATTAATGCAGCGGGAAATACATTTGATTTTAACTCCTCCGAAGTGACTGAGAATTTCAACGGCACGCTGGCGCTTAAAGACACATTATTTTCTCTGGCAGGTACGAATACTGCTGCGCTGAAAAATATGTTGCTGAGTTTAGGTGAAGGAAGTGTGGTCAGTGTTGGGAATGGTCAACAGGTTATTGACGAGCTTGCGTTTGATGGTGGCAAGCTGGTGTTCGGAGATGTTATCCCAGGTCAGACAGAAAGCACGGAAACAGTTCATACCACCGGAGATCTGGATGTTTCAGGAAAGGGAACGATACAGGTAACCACGGGGGGAATGATAAATAACGATACTCCCACACCGAATACCCATATTACTCTTCTGGAGCAGGATGATGGAAACAGCCTGATTCAACTCGTTTCCAGTGATGGGGACACTATCGGCAGCGCAGGAAATTTGATACTGACGGACCAGAACGGAAAGGTTATCAGTGATGCCGTTGAATCCTCTATCAGTCAGAACGGCGAGGTTGTAGCTGAAGGGACCTATGATTACCGTCTTACCAGCGGTGAGAATAATGACGGGTTGTATATCAGTTACGGGCTGACGCAGGTGGAACTTCTTGCGTCTGGCGATAATGCGCTGGCCCTGGGTGCGAATGGTAATAGTGGAAATGCGGCAGACCTCAGTGCCCGTGTAACGGGTAATGGCGATCTGGCAATTGACAGTCAGAAAGGGCAGACCGTTTCGTTGTCAAATACTGATAATGATTACACCGGGGCCACTGATGTTCGTGGTGGTAATTTGCTGATGCAAAACGACAACGTTCTTGGACAAACGAGTGAACTTCGTCTGGCAGCAGAAACCGGTTTTGATATGAATGGTCACAGCCAGACAATTGATCAACTGTCTGCTGTGGCGGATTCGTTGCTGAATATCAACGGCGGAAGCCTGACGCTGCAACATGGTGGTTCTGTTGACGGTACGCTGGCTGGCAGCGGCGAGCTGAAGATTATCGGCGACACGTTGACGGTAACCGGTGAAAACAGTGCGCTGACGGCTAAAACAACCATCGCAGAAGATGCAAGTGTGTTGATGAATAATACCCTTGGGCTGGGGGTGGGAAATATCGTCGCAGCGGGCACGCTGTCTCTGAGCAAATCCGTAGGCACGCTATATAACAATATCAGTGACGCTGGGTTGGTAGAACTGAGCGGCAGCGATGTGGTGCTGGCAGGGAATAACAGTGATTTCTCCGGGCAGTTCACCATTGATGCGGACTCCCGGCTTACGGCTTCGACGGCGGAAAACCTGGGCGATGCGCAAGTCAGTAATGTCGGTTCACTGGTACTTAACAGTGAGAGCACATGGCAACTCGACAACGAGATTTACGGTCAGGGAAGCGTAACCAAAACAGGCGCCGGGACCATTACCGTAGGTGATAACGCGGCCTGGACCGGCCAGACTGTTATCGAACAAGGTAGACTGGAACTGGGACAGGCAGACTCTCCGGTGGTACTTGCCAGTACGCAGGTCACTATTCATGACGGGGCGGTGCTCTCCGGCTCTGGTGGAGTAGCAGGCAACATCGATAACGACGGTATGTTACTGGTCGGGTCGGTGGTGAGCGACAACCCTCAGCTGTTTACTGTAGGTGGTGATTTGTCGAACAGCGGTGACCTTGTTACTGGTATTCATGGTCAACTGGCGGGTAATCAACTGGTCGTTAAGGGGAACTACACCGGTAACGATGGCCATCTGTCATTAAATACGGCGTTGGGTGACGACAGTTCCGTTACGGATAAGCTGGTGATTAATGGCGATACGAGCGGCAAAACGTCTGTCAGTGTGACGAATACGGGTGGCAAAGGGGCTGCGACTGTCGACGGAATAGAGGTGATTCACGTTGATGGACAGTCAAACGGTGAATTTACCCAGGCGGGACGTATCGTCGCGGGTGCCTACGATTATACCCTGGGGCGTGGTCTGGATGAGAACAGCGGCAACTGGTACCTCACCAGCGGTAAAACCAATCCGGATCCCGATCCGAAACCCAATCCAGATACCGAGAAGGACCTGCGTCCGGAAGGTAGTAGCTACACCGCAAACCTGGCAGCAGCGAACAATATGTTCGTCACGCGACTTCACGATCGCCAGGGTGAGATCCGGTACACGGATGCACTCACCGGGGAGCAGAAAATTACCAGTATGTGGATGCGCCATGTCGGAGGACACAATAGCTGGCGTGATGGCAGCGGGCAGTTGAAAACCCAGAGCAATCGCTATGTGCTGCAGCTGGGGGGAGATATTGCTCAGTGGAGTCAGAACGAGGTTGATCGCTGGCATCTTGGCGTGATGGCGGGCTATGGCAATGAACACAACAACACCCGGTCTTCACGAACCGGATACGATGCTAAGGGATCGGTGAATGGCTATAGTGCCGGCGTATATGCGACATGGTATGCCAATGATGAGTCACACAACGGCGCGTATCTGGACAGTTGGGTACAGTACAACTGGTTCGATAACCATGTGAAGGGCGATGATCTGCAGGGCGAGTCGTATAAATCCAGCGGAGTAACGGCCTCACTGGAAACGGGCTACACCCAGAAACTGGGTGTGTTCAATGGTAGCAAAGGGACACTGAACGAATGGTATGTACAGCCTCAGGCGCAGGCTGTGTGGATGGGAGTGGACGCTGATGACCATCTTGAAAGCAACGGGACGCGAGTCAGCAGCAACGGCAGCAGTAACCTACAGACGCGTCTGGGCATGAAAACCTGGATTAACAGCCATCATCAGATGGATAACGGTAAATCGCGAGAATTCCAGCCTTTTGCTGAGATTAACTGGATCCACAATAGCCGAGATTTTAGTGCAACGATGGATGGCGTGAATGTACGTCAGAATGGTGCGAAAAATATCGGTGAAGTTAAGGTTGGTGTGGAAGGTCAGGTAACTTCCCATCTGAATCTGTGGGGTAACGTTGGCGTTCAGGTTGGCGATAAAGGCTATAACGACAGCGCCGCAATGGTCGGTGTGAAATGGAATTTCTGATGCCGTTGGATTGATGCCGCATGTAAGACTTTCGCCTGAATTTCTTAACTATACCGGAAGCACCCCGGTGGGTGCTTTGTCCGATAATACGAGTTAATTATGTCTATAACCAAGAAAGCTGCGCCCACAGTGATGGTGTTGATTTTTCTTCTGACCGGAATGCTGGCCTCATGGCTGCAATGGAATAAAGAGGAAGAACTCATCAGGGAACACGCAGTAGGTAATCTGGTAGAAGAAATTAATCGTGTTTTTAATGGCGCACGGACACTGGCAGCACTTGCCAGTACACATATCCACGAAGCCTGTACGGACGAATTGTTGCGAACACTGAACCGTCTGACGGCATCAGAAGACAGCATCCGCTCACTCAATATTATCGAAAACGGCGAATGGACTTGCTCATCTCTTGAAGGCAGGGAATCGCTGGGAATTCATTCGTCAGGTACAACCACTCACTCTTTGATGATTGAGTTGGTTCATCGTCAAAAGACGGATATGTATATGGTTTATTTCCCTGCTGCGGGGCAAGTGGTTGCGGTTGCGGTCTATAAGGCAGTCATCGATAATATTTTACAAAAATTTTCCCATGATAAAAAAATAGATGCGTTGTTCTTACTGCACCCCGATAGCAAATCTATGACCCGGGTGGCTTCGCATAATTATCCTTTCTGGATTGTGGATAAATCCAATCGACAGGTCGGTGATTATTTACAAGATAATCGCTATATCATTATTTTATTTTTGATTCTGTTGATAAAATCATGTGTTCACCTGCGTCATATACAGCGATTGTCATCGATTGAAACGCTTGCACGGGCGATCGATAACGACGAATTTATTCCATATTATCAACCTGTCGTAGAACTCATGTCCGGAAAAATTGTAGGAGCTGAAGTTCTTGCCCGATGGAACCATCCGGAGCGGGGGATTGTTCCACCTAATGAGTTTATTCATGATGCGGAAAAAAATGGGCTGATTAATGCAATGACGCTCAGTTTACTGGAGCGGGTAGAAGTGGATATGCAACAAATAGGTAATCGCGGAGAGACATCGTTTCATATCGGTATTAACATCCCGCCTGAATCCCTGGAGTGCAATAAATTTACAGACGCCTGTATTCGATTTATTCAACGCATGAGTCTGATTGATATCGGTGTGATGCTGGAAATCACTGAAAGGCAGCTGAATCTAATCCAGGAAAATGTACTTAACCGATTGAAAGACGCCGGTGCATCGCTGGCTCTGGATGATTTTGGTACTGGTTATTCAAACCATGCGGCGTTGCAGAGAATTTCTCCTCAATATCTGAAAATAGATAAGATGTTTATTGATTCACTGGGCAGAGGAGGCGTTGAAGAGTCCATCGTCAGCAACATTGTTCATCTCTCTCAACTGGTACAGATTCCTTTGGTTGCTGAAGGTATTGAAAATAAAAAACAACAGGAGAAACTCCAGCAGATGGGGGTTGCTCTTGGGCAAGGGTATCTATTTAGCAAGCCCGTTCCCTTTAATGTTTTTTACGCCAGGTTTGATAATTCCGTGCACAAAAAATAAGAGCACCTGTTATAGATTTGCGCTAACAATTTTTAGGTCTCAATTTCTGGTAAAGTGAATTTTTATTATTTGTTGTGGCTGTATAGTTTGGTTTTGGTTGCTATTATGTTGCATGTTATTTTTTATTGGGTGTGTTTTTGTGCTCGCGTAGAGTTTTACACTGCTTTAATGGGATTAGTTTGATTGCGAACGAATTAAATTGTGTTTTTTTTGTTTGCGCGGAGTGTTTAACTGCAAAAATAACTTTTACGGCCGTCGCGTTATTTTATAGTAACTTATTATTAGGTATAATGTTTTTTAGGTTCTCTATCTGACTGGAGTTTGTGATTATTTGAATTGAAATTATTTTTTGTAAATTGCAAAAGGAAATCACTAATAATTTTATCCGTTTTTTTAAGTGGATGATTTTCAAATTCGTCCGTTATGATGTTTTAGTGTTCTTTTCCAGCTTGTGAAGCATCACACTGGTAACGTTGATGTATATTTATCTGTATGTCCTGGGGGCTTGGTTTTTTATGTCGCTGGGTGTTGCCAAAAATACAACATGAGTCATTTTTTCTGTTAGTGATTTAGAATCCGCATTTATACACAATATATCTCACAGAGGGGGTATTCATTTGGCTGCTATTAACAGCTAGCTAAATATATCGTAAAAAATATGAGTGATTAACGATCGTATATTTCAGTCATTATTACGAATTGATGTCGTCTTCGGTTATTGCCAAATATTTAACCGGGCGATAAACCAAAGCTTCACAAGTGAGCAGCAGGAATACATGAATGAAATTTAAATCTTCAACATTACTGGTAGCGTTTAATGATGATAACCAGATTTACAGCCAGGGAATGTTGTCTTTACTGGAAGATATTTTTACCCATGGAATGGGGATTTCATTGTCCCGAATGACTGGGGCGCCTGGCAATTCCTCCATCCGTGTTGCGGATATCTATGTTGATCATTGTGCTGCAGGTGTGCAGGCAATGTGTCGCCCTGAATACAGATTACGTAAGCAGTGCAGCCTGCTGATTGTGATCAGCTCGGCACGCGGAGAGATTTCGCAGAACACAATTCTTCCGTGTCAGCATAACTGTGTGTTTCTGCACAGAACAGATACTCTTGCGGAAATTCGGCGTCAGATAATACTGGCCTGGCATCGCCGGTTTCAGACGAAAGAGGTTAGTTGTCATGCCTGTCGTCCGTTGCTATTAACTAAATCTGAGGAACGAGTTATCGACTATTTAAGCCAGGGAACGTCGTTATCAGAGTTGGTGGACAGGCTGGCTCTAAGTCCGAAGACGGTAAGTTCACAGAAACACAGTCTCATGCGCAAATTTAGCTTGAGCAACAATGTCGAGCTGATGGATTTTATTCAGTGGTGGAAGCGTTATGAGCCAACTCGCAGGCTGAAGGCAACAGTTTCACCTGTAACAGCTATCGCCAGTACTCTGCCTAAAATGGGCATGAATAACCGTCAGTGCATCACGCCTTTTTTTACAGCAAAATCTGACAGGGACGAAAAACCACGCATACGACTGAAAGTGACTGAATAAACCCTGCGAGAATAAGTGGTGTTATACCTCTATTTAAGTTTTTTTGGGGGCATAACACTGATTGTTTTTCTATGCTCTATTAACTGAAAATATTCTGCACCACTCGCGGTATCAGGAAAGGTTGTAAAAATAAAGGAATGGATGATGTCAGTAATGAATCGGGATAGAAAATACACCCCCAAGACATCCCGTCTGGAATCTCACTATCAACGATTAGTTGCTCGCTGGCAGACGACTGCCGCGGCGGTGACGCTACAGGAAATTGCTGAAGAACTGGGATGCTGCCGTCGCTATACGCGGGTGTTACTCCAGTCGATGATGGCACGTCAGTGGCTATCGTGGACCGGACAGCGTGGCCAGGGAGCCAGGGGGCGTTTACACTGCCGTGTGAAAGATGTCTCTATGCAGGAAAAAGAGAAAATTTTCCTCGAAGTGAGCGCGACGTTAGATTCAGAATATGAAAGTTCTCCCCCAGAGGATGTTAGCAGTAACCGTGTGTGTATTCGTTTCTACCGTCCAATTGATGCCATTGTGCCCTCTGACCATACCGGGAGGGTTGAACGCCATCTGTTGAATATGGTTCATGCCGGACTGACTTCCATCAACGATCAAGGTGTTGCAGTGCCGGACGTGGCGATGGCTGCAAAAAAAAGCCAGAATTTACAGACCTGGCGATTTCCTTTACGACAAGGCCTGACCTGGCACAATGGGGAGCCTGTTCATGCCGACCAGTTGTTACAGTCGTTGCAGATTCACCTTGCTCGTCCTGCATTTTCTCATGTGACTTCCGTCGAGCTGGAAAAAGACCGCGGTATAGATACCCTGATTTTGTCACTGTCCCGACCTGATGCGATGCTGGCATACCGATTGGCCGATCCGGTACACCGGCTTGCTCACCCGCAGTCGGGGGAAACGGGGTTAGGGCCTTTCGCGATCCGGGTGCATAACGATCATCAATTGCAGCTTGAGGCATCTTATTGTTATCACGGTACGAAACCGCGGATACAGACCATCGAGTACAGTATTGAGGCCCGTTTGCCTGGCAGGCAGTGGACCACAGTGGTCCTGCTACACCCGGATGAGGAGCCGGAGGGAGCGACGTTTCAGTATCTCCCGAAAGATAATGCTGGTTTTGTCTACCTTGCATTTAATAATCGCAGTGGGAGTCTGAACCCATCGCAGCAACGTTTTATTCAGGCACTGGCTGGCGTTGCTCTGAGATCGCTTATTGGGCGTGAGAATGTATCACCTGTCAGTGAGCAATGGTCAGTACCTGCATTGTCTGAGAATGCGGAAGTCGTTTTGCTGCCGCCAGCGGTGACGCTCGGCTACTTTTGGGCGCCTGAGACGGAAGCATTGATGAAAAATCTTCAGCGTCAGATGCGTTACTGGGGATGTAAACTGACGATACGCCCCATTGATGCCAATTTGTGGTTCCTGCCTGAAAAATGGGATGACTGCGATATAGGTGTGTCGGATCTGCGCTTTCAAACCCCATGGTGGTTCGCACCAGAAACTCGCTTCTGTCATTCGGTTATGATCCGACAATTCACGCCACCGGCATTTTATAGCAGGCTTAGTCAGCTCCTGATTCGCCTTGGACGGGATGAAGCACGCTATCCTGAGCGTATACGCAGGATAATGGACTTACTGATCAGGACTGGCTGCGTGTCTCCGCTATTCACCCTGAAGTTTGAAGTGCGGGCAAGCAAGGGGATCTGCGACGTAACTGTATTTCCCCAGGGATGGCCAGATTTTAATCGAATTTGGGTGGACGTTAACTGAGCACTTTCGGTGAGGAAATACCTGATACTTCCTCGCAATTTAAAAACGTCATTCAGGACGGGTCAGCATAAATAAAATAGCCCGCTTTATATAAAGCGGGCTTGCGTATTAATGAGCAGATTAGAACTGATAGACTAAACCAACTGCAACGATGTCGTCAGTCGCGATCCCGTTATCGGCGTAGAACTGATCGTCTTCATCCAGCAGGTTGATTTTATAATCAACGTAG
>NZ_CAWLWU010000002.1:2713057-2825638 GCF_963864895.1 Citrobacter sp. S-77 | reverse complement strand
GTTATCGGCGTAGAACTGATCGTCTTCATCCAGCAGGTTGATTTTATAATCAACGTAGGTGGACATATTTTTGTTGAAGTAGTAAGTCGCACCGACGTCGACATATTTCACCAGATCTTTGTCGGTGTACTGAGCGATACCACGGTTATTATAAACGCCCTGACCACCTAAGTCCTTACCTTTAGACAACAGGTAGGAAACGGAAGGGCGCAGACCAAAGTCAAACTGATACTGGGCTGTGATTTCAAAGTTCTGCGTTTTATTCGCGATACCGTCACTGTTGCCATATGAGGTCATATTGCGAGTTTCAGCATACATTGCCGCCAGGTAAACATCATTCGCATCGTATTTAGTACCAACAGTCCATGCGTCAGCTGTATCGCCGCCCGCAGTAATGCTGGATTTGTCATTGCGGTTGCTTTTTGCAACCTGATCATTTGTACGATCTGAACTGGAATAGGCAGCACCCATGCTTAAACCGAAGTCAAAGTCATAAGAGGCGGACATGCCATAACCATCGCCATTTTGTTTAGCCAGTTTACGACTATTGCCATTACCAGAACCTTCCTGATTTGCGCTGTGCCCTTCATTATTACCCTGATATTGCAGCGCAAAGTTCAGACCATCAACCTGACCAAAGAAGCCATTGTTACGGTAGGTTGCAACGCCGTTGGTACGCCCTGTCATGTAAACATCGGTCTGGGCGTAGGTATCACCACCAAACTCTGGCAGCATATCGGTCCACGCTTCAACGTCGTAGACTACACCGTAATTACGACCATAGTCGAAGGTACCATTCTGACCGAAGCCTAAACCGGCAAAGGCCAGACGAGTCCAGGAATCACCGTGATCGCTTTCGGGGCCGTTGGCCTGAATGTGGTATTCCCACTGACCGTAGCCCGTCATCATATCGTTGATCTGGGTTTCACCTTTAAAGCCAAGACGCGCATAGGTCTGATCACCGTCACTGCCTGCATCATTAGAAAAATAACGCAGACCATCAACTTTGCCGTACACGTCGAGTTTATTGCCATTCTTATTATAGATTTCAGCAGCATTTGCTGCGCCGGCAGCTAATAACGCAGGAAGAAGTAATGCCAAAACTTTTCTTTTCATTATATATTTCCTTTAATAATAATTGATAAGAATATGTAGCTCTATCCAGTAACTACATTTAGATACTATTCTATTAAGTTCGATTGATTTAAAAGATAACATGTAACAAATATATTTTAAATATTTCAATATGTTTCCGTTTGGTTTTTTGATAACTATTTAATATGTGCCTTATTGTTTTATTAAATATTTAAATGTATGTTTTCATGATGTTATGGGTATATTTTAATCATGGTGATTTTATATATTATGTGCGTAAGGAATGATTTCTTTAATCGCATATTGTTGCCATGTCATATTGTAAACTTGGTTGTATTCATTCTTTGATGCTATGTAGTAATTACTTCTTATAAAGAACACAACTGTATGTGGTCTGTGATGACTTTTATTGTTAAGGTAGTTTTCTTTCTGCTGAGAGCGTTAACGTGGATTTACAATACTGGCAGTCGCAGTTTGAAGCGTGGTTACGCAAAAATCACTTGGGACAAGATGCTGCGCATGACATTTTTCATTTTCGACGCGTGTGGATGACGTCGCAAAAGCTGGGTAATGGTGCAGAGATTGACTGGTTGGTGGTTCTGACAGCCTGCTATTTCCATGATCTTGTCAGCTTGTCGAAAAACCATCCTGACCGTCATCGTTCGTCAGTGTTGGCCGCACAGGAGACGCGCCGTGTGTTGGTTCAAGATTTTCCTGATTTTCCTGAAGACCATTTACCAGCGGTGAGTCACGCCATTGAAGCGCACAGCTTTAGCGCAAAAATCACGCCTGAGACAATTGAAGCTAAAATTGTCCAGGATGCTGACAGACTTGAAGCTTTAGGGGCCATCGGTTTAGCACGTGTGTTTGCTGTTTCGGGCGCATTGGGCGTAGCATTGTTTGACGCGGAAGATCCTTTTGCCCGACACCGTACTCCAGACGATAAGCAATATGCGCTTGACCATTTTCAGACCAAATTGCTGACGTTACCGATGACGATGCAAACTGAGCAAGGACGGCATCTGGCACAACATAATGCTGACTTTTTGCTGACCTATATGGCGAAATTAAGCGCAGAGCTGAAAGGGGAATATGAAATGCTGGATCTCGCTGCTATTCAACCCTTTACATCAAATCAGTAGACATAACAGTCAAAACGTCAACACCTCTATTTTATGTTAACCTGTCGACCATCCATTTCGGCCGGTTAAACGTATGCAGGAAAAATTTTCAGTAGCAGGCACCATGAACCTGATGACAGATGATACCGGGACCGCCGCGCAGGCGATTTTGGTGAAGTTGCTTGAGATCTACGACGTAAAAACGCTGGTCGCTCATCTTAATGAGATTGGCGAGAATCACTGGAGCCCGGCAATCTTTAAGCGCGTAGTTGCGAATGAGACATGGCATCGCCTTAGCGATAATGAACTTGCTCATCTGAAGACTTTGCTTCCCACGCCGCCCGCGCATCATCCACATTATGCTTTTCGTTTTATCGATCTTTTTGCCGGAATTGGTGGCATTCGCCGAGGTTTTGAAGCAATAGGCGGACAGTGTGTTTTTACCAGCGAGTGGAACAAGCATGCGGTACGAACTTACAAAGCGAACAACTATTGCGATCCGAATCAACATTACTTTAATGAAGATATTCGCGATATCACGCTCAGTCACCATGAAGGGGTGAGTGATCAACAGGCAGCAGAACATATTCGCCAGCATGTTCCTGAGCATGATGTGCTGCTGGCGGGTTTTCCTTGTCAGCCGTTCTCTCTGGCTGGCGTATCAAAGAAAAATGCGTTAGGTCGTGCTCACGGTTTTGCCTGCGATACACAAGGCACGCTATTTTTTGATGTCGTCCGAATTATTGATGCGCGACGTCCGGCTATATTTGTGCTCGAAAATGTCAAAAACTTGAAGAGTCATGACCAGGGAAAAACGTTTCGTATCATTATGCAGACGCTGGATGAACTGGGTTATGACGTAGCGGATGCGGCGGATAACGGACCGGATGATCCCAAAATCATCGATGGAAAACATTTTTTGCCCCAGCATCGCGAACGTATTGTGCTCGTTGGTTTTCGACGCTGTCTGAATTTGAAAACAGACTTTACGCTGCGCAATATTGTTACCCGCTACCCGCAGCGACGTCTTACGCTGGCGGAACTACTTGAGCCGACGGTTGATGCGAAATATGTACTGACGCCAGTGCTGTGGAAATATCTCTATCGTTATGCGAAAAAGCATCAGGCGCGCGGAAATGGGTTTGGTTACGGCATGGTGTATCCCGACAACCCGGATACCGTGACGCGCACACTATCTGCACGCTATTACAAAGACGGGGCGGAAATCCTGATTGATCGTGGCTGGGACATGGCGCTGGGGGAAAAAGATTTCGACGATCCCAAGAATCAGTTGCACCGTCCACGCAGACTAACGCCCAGAGAGTGCGCGCGTCTGATGGGATTTGAATCACCTCAGGGATATCAGTTCCGAATTCCGGTGTCAGATACCCAGGCCTATCGTCAGTTTGGTAACTCGGTGGTCGTCCCTGCATTCGCAGCGGTTGCCAGACTGCTGGAGCCAAAAATCAAACAGGCCGTTGCGATGCGAGAAAAAGAGAATCTGCATGGCAGACGTTCACGATAAAGCAACACGCAGTAAAAATATGCGGGCAATCGCCACCCGCGATACGGCTATTGAAAAAAGACTGGCCAGCGTGTTGACAGAGCAGGGAGTTACTTTTCGCGTTCAGGATGCTGCGTTACCGGGTCGCCCTGATTTTGTCGTGGATGACTATCAGTGCGTGATTTTCACCCATGGCTGTTTCTGGCATCACCACAACTGTTATTTGTTTAAGACGCCAGCCACCCGAACAGCCTTCTGGCTGGATAAAATAAGCAAGAATGTCGAGCGTGACGGACGGGATCGCGAAAAGCTACAGGCGCAAGGCTGGCGTGTACTGATTGTCTGGGAATGCGCGTTACGGGGACGAAAAAAACTCGCGGATGAGGCACTGTCGGAACGCGTTATTGAGTGGATCTGCGGCGGTGGCTCCACCGCGCAGATTGACACTCTTGGCATTCATTTACTGTAAGGACTTTTCCGATGGAGCCGCGACAGCGTCGGCCCTGGCGGGAAAAAGGTATTTACCCAGTGTCACCAGTATTACCGCGAAAACTATCACGCCCAGAGCCAACCACTCGATGAGCGCCAGGCTTTCACCGCCCAGACCTGTTCCTAGCAACACAGCCACCACAGGATTGACGTAAGCGTAACTGGTCGCCAGGGCTGGGCTAACATTGCGGATAAGGTACATATAAGCGTTGATGGCGATGATAGAGCCAAACAGGGCCAGGTAAGCCACCGCCATAAAGCCGGAAAGTGATGGCATAGTGGTTAATTTTTCTCCGCTGAGAAGCGATGCGCACATCAGCACAATACCCGCGGCTAACATTTCAATCGCACCAGCCATCATGCCGACGGGTAAGGTTATGCGTGAGCCGTATACGGAGCCAAATGCCCAGCTCATCGAGCCGATTAGAATTAACACTGCCCCCCACGGATTGCCACTCAGATTTCCCCCGCTGTTGAGCATGATGATCCCTGCCAGTCCGATAGCAATCCCCATCCATTCCAGTTTGCGCGTTTTGATACCAAAAAAATAACTAAAGCAAAGAGTAAACAGTGGAACCGTGGCGACTACCACGGCAGCGATGCCGGAAGGGACATTTTGGTGTTCTGCGACGGTAACCAGACCATTACCCACTGCCAGCAGCAGAATACCGATCAGCGCGGCATTAAGGAGCGGGCGTAAAGGCGGCAGCTTATGACCGCGAATAAGTAAAAACGCAGTTAATAGAATTCCCGCAGAGAGAAAACGCACGCCAGCCATCATCAACGGCGGCCAGCTTTCAACACCGATACGGATAACGAAGTACGTGGAACCCCAAATGATATACAGCGCGAACAGCGCACTGAAAAGTGGTAACAATTGCCTGAAACGCATAATCCCTCACGGTGGAAATAAAAAGGTGCAACATAGTAAACGTCAAAACTATCTTGCTGGCGAGATTTATAATTGTCCGCTGTTGTTAAATAATTGTTGACCAGAAAGGCCGGTTTCAGCATTACGTGTTTTACTTCATACTTACGACTGCAAAAAAATAATATTGAGGGTAAAAATTTTGGCAGGAAGTAGCTTACTCACTTTACTTGATGATATCGCCACGCTTCTCGACGATATCTCCATGATGGGAAAACTGGCCGCGAAAAAAACAGCGGGAGTGTTGGGGGACGACCTGTCGCTCAATGCGCAGCAAGTGTCGGGGGTACGCGCTAACCGCGAGCTTCCGGTTGTATGGAGCGTGGCAAAAGGATCTTTCGTCAACAAAGTTATCCTCGTGCCGTTGGCGTTGTTGATCAGTGCTTTCATACCCTGGGCTATCACGCCGTTACTTATGATTGGCGGGGCGTTTCTCTGCTTCGAAGGAGTGGAGAAAGTCCTTCATACTCTGGAAGCCCGCAAGCACCAGGAAACCCCTGAGGAACGTCAGCAACGTCTTGCCACCCTTGCGGCGCAGGATCCACTGACCTTTGAGAAAGATAAAATCAAAGGGGCCGTGCGTACCGACTTTATTTTATCTGCTGAGATTGTCGCGATTACTTTAGGTATTGTGGCGGATGCACCTTTGCTGAATCAGGTGCTGGTACTTTCTGGTATCGCCTTAGCGGTGACTATTGGCGTGTACGGCCTGGTTGGCATTATCGTCAAGCTTGATGACATCGGATACTGGCTGGTAGAAAAGACCAGTACCCTCGCGCAGTTGACAGGTAAAGGGTTGCTGGTAGTCGCGCCCTGGCTTATGAAAACGTTGTCCGTAGTCGGTACTCTGGCGATGTTTCTGGTGGGTGGCGGAATTGTGGTGCACGGCATTGCGCCGTTACATCATGCGATTGAACATTTTTCGCAGCAGCAAAGCGCATTTATCGCGCTTATGCTTCCGACCCTGCTTAACCTCGTCCTCGGTTTCATCATTGGCGGTATCGTGGTGCTGTTGGTGAAAATGGTGGCAAAATTGCGCGGTGTTTCGCACTAAATGTTCTGTGGTTGGTTACGCAAAACTGCTCTTTGTCGTCTAAGGTGAAAAGGTTTCTCTTGATACAGGGGGCAGGTATGGTCTTTTCTGTCAGTGAGGAAGTTACCGCGAAAGAGGGCGGCCCACGTATGATCGTTACCGGGTATGCCAGCGGTATGGTGGAGTGTCGCTGGTACGACGGCTTTGGCGTCAAGCGGGAGGCGTTCCGCGAAGATGAACTGGTGTCCGGTGAACGAAGACCGCTTAGCCAGGAAATCTGAATATATCGCTCAAACGTAACCCGGTGATATCTCAATCATTAGTTATATTTATCATTTTAGTGAGAATTATTTACTTGTCAGACAAAAAAATTGCAGATAAGGTTGCCAACACATCAGATTTCCTGGTGTAACGAATTTTCAAGTGCTTCTTGCATAAGCAAGCTTGATCCCGACCCGATAAGGGCCGGGATTTTTTTCGCCCATAGTCAGCGATTGATCTCAGACACGCTGAAATCATGGATATCAAGCTCGAACGCTTCAGCCAGTTCATGCCATGTGTGGTAATCACGACCGTCAACGCTAACGCGTTCCGGGTCATCGTGGCTTCGGTGAATTTCGCTCTCGCAGATTTCGTTGATTGCCTTCAGCAAAGCGTCCACATCGACGCCGACTTCGCGTTTGGCCGTATCGCTGTACTCTTTCGCGGTTTTCATCCTCATACCTCTCAACCGTTACGGATATCGGGCGCGCGCCGCAAAACCTCTGATGCACGCTACTTAAGTATAGACCGTCGAGAAAACCCGCAATCACACGCGCCAGGCGCTGCCAGAAAAAGGAATTTGTTCTACACTGGCACAAAGCCACAGGAGGAAAACTATGAAGGTGAATGATCGGGTTACAGTCAAAACGGACGGCGGACCTCGTCGACCGGGCGTGGTACTGGCAATCGAAGAGTTTAGTGAAGGCACAATGTACCTGGTTTCGCTGGAAGACTACCCGCTCGGTATCTGGTTCTTTAATGAGTCAGGACATCAGGATGGTATCTTTGTGGAAAAACTGGAGTGATGTAAGTCTTTCGGGTTTATTCTGACTGGTGGAATATCCACCAGTCAGAACGTTTTACCGCATATTCACAAAGATCCCGTTGGTGACGTTATCGGTGAGTCGAACGACGTGATAGATAACCTGCTTATTATGCGTCTTAATCTTCCTTTTTATATTCCCCTTATGGGATGACACCGTCTTTGCCTTGATATTCATTTGATCGGAAATCTGAATTGTTCCCTGACCCGCCATCCACATACGTAGCATACTGGATTCGGTGCGACTTAATGATAATGTCGGCAGTTTTACATCAACGACAATATCGACTTCCTTTTTCAGAATATCGCCAAGAAGTTCATCCAGTGAATCGGGCTTAATCGATTTAGAACTAATCAATAAATTTTTTCTTACTAAGAGATACTCATCAAAATGTACGTTGGCAATTGCCATAAACACAATAAATAATGTACTGGGATGTTGATTAATGATTTGCTTTATTTGCTGACTGTTATCTGGATCGTGGATGAAACAGTCCTCATTAATAAACACCACAGCAGGGTGCAGTGATTCGCAGGCGATGCGGAGTTCGTCAACGGTTGAAATATCGTTGATTTCCCTTTTCCTCACCCCCCGACTTACCAGATACCCGGTCAACCCTAACCGGGTGTAACTGCATAGATCCATAATAATCGTTGACATGGCATACCCTCACTCAATGCGTAACGATAATTCCCCTTACCTGATTATTGCATCACAACTAAACGGAATAATAACTACCCAAGATGACGCTTTCGCTGTTTTTCAGGCGAAATTACTATCCCGTAAAGTTGAGTATAATTTGCCAGGAAACATCTTAAAGTAAAGTAAATGTTGCGATATGTGAGTGAGGCTAAAACAAATAAACCGCGACAGATATATCCTGGTGGATGTTGTTGGTTTATAAATTTAAGACAATCCTTAGTAAAACAGGATAAAAGTTATGGACTATTATTTACAGGCATTTCGCTGACGATATCGGCCAACAAATTAAAAATTTCACTGAATAATCGCTCACAAAACGGTGCAATTAATGGCATTAGGGCGGCCATTAATGAAATACCCACGGTCAGGGTCAGCGGAAAGCCAATCACAAATACCGACAACTGTGGCGCCATACGATTTAGTAATCCGAGTGCGAGGTTGAGGGTAAGCAACAAGGTCATTACCGGCAGGGCAAGCATCAGTCCGTTGAGGAAGATTAAGCTGCCTGCGCGGGCGAGGGCGAGAAACGCATTACTGTTAACCGGATTGCCCCCTATGGGCAGGGTATGAAAGGTATCTACCAGCAGTGAGATCAGCCATAAGTGACCGTTAAAGGTCAAAAACAGCAACATTGCGAGCATATCCATCAGTCTTGCCAGCACAGGCATATTCAGACGACTTCCTGGGTCGAAGAAGGTGGCGAAGGAAAGGCCCATTTGCAGGCCGATTAATTCACCGGCTGTACGAACCGCGGCAAATGCAAACTGCATAGTGAATCCTAACGCGATACCGATCAGGATTTGCTGCATCGCCAGCCATAACGCCCCGGCGGAAAAAATGGGGACGTCAATCGAGGGAAGTGACGGGGCGATAACAATGGTTATCATCAGTCCCAACCCCAGTTTCACCCGTTTGGGTATCGCACGCTCACTGAGAATTGGTGCTGTAGAAATGAGCGCCAGCACGCGCAGCAGTGGCCAGAAGTAAAGATTCAGCCAGTGGAGCCACTCAACGCTGGTCACCTGCAGCATAGTGTTGTCTACCCGATGATATAGGGGATATTGCCGAACAACGTACGTACGTAGTCGAGCAACAGGTTAAGCATCCATGGGCCGGCAACGATGATGGCAATAAAGACGGCGACGATTTTGGGAATGAAGGACAGCGTCATTTCGTTAATCTGGGTTGCTGCTTGCAGAATACTGATGATAAGCCCCGTGACGAGAGCCACCAGCAGCAAAGGTGCGGCGAGGGCAAGGGCAACTTTCATTGCCTCTGTGCCCATCATCATGACCGATTCAGGAGTCATTTCGCGCCTCTAACTGTAAAAGCTTTGTGCAAGCGAGCCGACAAGCAACTGCCAGCCATCAACCAGCACAAACAACATCAGCTTAAATGGCAGCGCAATGGTGGCAGGTGGCACCATCATCATCCCGAGCGCCATCAGTACGCTGGCGATAACCAGATCGATGATCAGGAAGGGAATGAAAATAGTAAAACCTATCTGAAATGCTGTTTTCAGTTCACTGGTGACGTAAGCGGGAAGCAAAATACGCATGGAAACCGCTTCCGGTCCCTGTAACGGTCCGCTGTTTGCCAGGCGCGCAAATAACGCCAGGTCAGCTTCACGGGTCTGGCGTAGCATAAATTCACGCAACGGCTGAGCACCTTTCTCCATTGCTTCCTGCATGGAGATCTTCTCTTCGCTGAACGGTTGATACGCGTCAACGTAGATTTTGTCGATCACCGGAGACATGATGAAAAAAGTCAGAAACAGCGCCAGTCCGAGCAGAACCTGGTTGGGTGGGGCGGATGGTGTTCCCAGCGCGTTACGCAACAGACCGAATACGATGATGATGCGGGTGAAGCTGGTCATCATCAGTAAAATAGCGGGCAGGAACGTCAGGGAGGTGATAAACACCAGCGTTTGTACAGGCAAAGACCAGCTCTGACCTCCGCCGGGCAACGGTTGGCTGACAAGGCCAGGAAGCTGGGCGAAGGCGGCAGGGCTGATCAACCACAAGCCTACCAGCGTGAGGGAAAACAAACGGCGCATCAGGATCTCCCGGGACGCTTGAGCAAACTCTTCATCATGGCCTGGAAATCCGCAGGGGAGGCCGGTTTTTCTTCTGCAATAATGGGCGCAGGGGGGAGGGTGTGCAGTACGTTTATCTGTGATGCAGTGACGCCCAGCACCAGGCGCGCATCCTCGACCTCAACAATGACCACGCGCTCGCGCGGACCTAATGAAGTGCTGGCCGAGACTTTTAGCCCTCGCGTACCGGTCCCTTTCGGTGCAAATCCCAGACGTTTAATGACCCAGGCTGCCGCCAGGATCAACACGATGATCCCGAGCAGCGCGCCACTTACCTGTACCAACGGAGATCCGGATACAGCGGCTGGCTGAGAAACAGTGGCCTGGGTATTCATCATTAACGACTCAGACGGCGCATACGTTCAGACGGCGTAATAATATCGGTGATACGTACACCGTATTTATCCGCGACAACGACGACTTCGCCCTGGGCAATTAGATAACCGTTGATCAGAATATCCAGCGGTTCCCCCGCCAGGCCGTCCAGTGCAACGACGGAACCCTGCGTCAGACGCAGCAGCTCTTTAATGGTCATGCGCGTGCGCCCCAGTTCGACGGTCAGTTTGACCGGAATATCCATGATCAGATCGATATCCTGCAGAGCACCGCTGACGTCGCCACCGCCTAGCTGCTGAAATACTGCATCGGCCGCACTTTTAGTTGTGGTTGTTTTTTGCTCGTTTAACGCGTCAGCCCACAGATCGTCCAATGCGCCAGTGTTCTCATCGGACGGATTATTCATATCACTCATTTGGGCTGTTCCTCATTCAGCGAATTCAAAATCGGGTTTATCAAATGTTCTACGCGTAACGCATACTGACCGTTTACGGTGCCATATTGGCTGGTCAGCACAGGCACGCCGTCCACATGAGCAATAATGCGGTCGGGTTTTTCAATCGGCAGTACATCGCCGGGTTTCAGCTTTAAAATCTGGGATAGCCGCAGCGGAATGTCGGCAAAGTTTGCCACCAGCTCCAGCTCAGAATGCTGAACCTGACGCACCAGATTATTGCGCCAGTTCTGATCTTCATTACGCGAGTTTTCCAGCGGCGGGTTAACCAGTAGTTCGCGTAAAGGTTCAATCATGCTGAATGGCAGACAGATGTTAAATTCACCGGTCAGGTTGCCAATCTCAACATGGAAGGGCGTATTCACGACGATGTCATTGGGTGATGTGGTGATATTGGTAAACTTCACCTGCATCTCGGAACGAACGTACTCCACTTCCAACGGGTTGATCGCTTTCCATGCGTCGCTGTAGCTTTCCAGCGCCAGCTTCAGCATGCGATTGATCACGCGCTGTTCAGTATGGGTAAACTCGCGCCCTTCCACTTTTGTCGGGAAACGACCATCACCGCCGAACAGGTTATCGACGGCGATAAACACCAGACTTGGCGAGAACACCACCAGACCCGTACCGCGTAGTGGTTTCAGGTGGATTAAGTTCAGGTTGGTCGGAACCGGTAAGTTACGCGCAAACTCGTGATATGGCTGGATACGGATCGCACCCACGGTAATATCCGGGCTACGGCGTAGCAGGTTAAATAACCCCATCCGGAACTGGCGCGCAAAACGTTCGTTAATAATCTCCAGCGCTTGCAAACGCTCACGTACTACGCGGCGTTGCGTATTGGGATCATACGGACGAATATTGCTTTCGTTTGCAATACCGGAAATGGGTTCGTCTTTAGTTTCGCTATCGCCGTTAAGCAATGCGTCAATTTCAGCCTGAGAAAGAATACTGTCGCCCATGTCTTTACCGCAGAATAAAAGCTGTATAAAGAACGTCGGTGACAACCTGTTTTGGTTGCCCGACAACGAGCGGAGTCGCGAGTGTCTCTTTGATGGCGGCAATCAGTTGTTGCTTGCCTTCCTCAGTGGAGAGCGTGGCGGCATTCTGACGAGAAAACAGCAGCAGTAAACGGCTGCGTACTTCCGGTAGATATTCGTTAAGACGTGCGCGCGTAGCTTCGTCTTTCATGCGTAGCGTAACGCCGATATACAACACGCGATCCGCATCGCCCAGATTGACGGTAAACGTATCCAGTGCAAAAAATACCGGGGCCGGCGGTGGGGCTGGTTCCGCTTTGACGCTGGCGGACGGCTGCTGCTGCATGCGCCAGTAGCTATATCCCGCAGTTGCGCAGGCGGCGAGGGTAATTAACACCAGCAGAGGGATCCAAATAGCGCGTTTACTCTTTTTGTTAATCGCGGAGTCAGTCATCAGATACGGGCTTCCTGTTTCGGTACAGCTTATGGGCTGATTATCCCGTGTCCTGTCCACGACAAAGCGTGGAAAAGACGCGGATAATCATGCTACCTCTGGCGTTAGGCGAAGATGTCTACTGCGCCATCACCGCGCGCAATGGCTTGCAACGAGGCCGGTGCTGCCATCATTGCGTCATCTTCGGAGGCAAAAAGATCTTGCCCGTGGGCACGACCAGTCTGTTGCTGCTGGGCAGATGACTGCTGTTGACCGGCAAAACTTTCGCTGCTGATGCTACTTTGCCCCAACTGGATCCCGCTTTCAGCCAACTGAGTGCGCAGCATCGGTAATGCCGCTTCCAGTGCCGCTCGAACATGGCTATGCGGCGACATCATTTGCAACTGCGCCATGTTGTCATCGAGCTTGAGAGAAATTTGTACCTGACCCAAATCCTGCGGATGCAGACGCAGTTCGGCGCTTTGCTGGCCCTGACGTGTGAACAACGTAACGTGCTGGCTCAGCGATTGCTGCCATTCGTGGCTACCCAATGGCGCGCTCAATACCGGTGCGGCTGTGGGCAGTGGCTGCGCGTGTGTTTGGCTGCCAACCGGCGGTGCTATTGCTACACTCGCGGTCGTTGGCGAGGGGGCGCTCTCGATCTCAGTTCTGGCAGCAGCGGCAGCCGCCAACGGTGTTAATGTCGGATTACTGGCCTGATCAACGCCACTGGTGTGTACTGCGGTATCCGTTTTACCTTTTTTCATGTCACCTGCTGCGAGCGCCGCGGTATTATCCCCATTAGCACCGTGCGCATTGCCGCGTAACAGGGTGGTCAGGGCGGTATCGGCCGGTGCAGTCGGTGTGTCAGCGGCTGGCGTAACGGCTGGTTGACCTGGCAGCATGGCGAACAGCGCACTCAGCTTGGCGAGATCTTCATCGCTCAGCGTTGTCGTTTTTTCGTCCTGTTGGGCGGCCTTGCTCAACGTTGACAGGGCATTGACTTTCAGCGACGGGGTAAGTGCTGACAGCAGTTGCTGTGCGTCAGTCAAATCGCCCAGCGTGGCATCTGCCTGCACCTCTTTTTGTGCCAGGAGGTCGGCTAGCTTTGCTGTTTGCGTGGTGTCGCCATTTTTTTGCAGCAATCCCTTTTGCAGTTTGCTTCCTGCCGCCTGTAAATCCGCAAGGGACAGTGGTGCATCTTTACTCTGCGCGTCGCCCGCGCCAAGTGCGCCAGCCAGCAGAGCTAAAAAATCCTCGGGTGAATCTACCGCTTTTCCTGACTGAAGACCTGCGGCTACGTCGGTGTCGGTGGTGATCAGTTGGGGCAAAGTAATCATTCGGGTTTCCTCATAGCTGCACGCTGAGCAAATTCATCCATTTTCTTCTGATCCAGTCGGTTTTCAGCCAGTAAGGCCGCCGTGGTCTGTCTGTCCTGCAGAGTCTGCCATGCCTGAAGCCGTTGCTTTTTATCGCGCCAGCTGTTGAGCGCCTGGTCAACTTTCTGCGTCCACTGATTAAGCTGTTGGCGATGCTGTTCAATCGCTTTTTCCAGCGTTTGAATAAATTGCTGGTAGTTAATCCAGCGGTTACTGGTAATACCCTGACCCATATCGCTATTAAGATTGGTACGGTACTCATGCTGATAATCGATCAGCATCTTCAACTGTTCTTCCGCCTGCTGACATCCACGACGCATTTCTCCCAAAAGAATCGCGGCGTCATCTACCTCTTTTTCAGCCAGGTCTTTCAGCGTTGCCAGCGCACCATGTTGTGCCATGACCTATGTTCTCCTGCTTTATCACACCCCAGGGAAAATCAGATCCAAAGCCTGCAGGGAGTCTTCCCAGTCGGCTCGTTCAAAGATGCCTTGCTGTAAAAATGCTTCCAGTTGCGGCCACAAGGCGATGGCTTTATCCAGCATCGGATCGCTGCCTTTGGCATACGCGCCCACGCTGACTAAATCGCGGTTACGCTGGAAACTGGACAGTAGCTGTTTAAAGTTACGCACCCGCGCATAGTGTTTTTCACTGATGAGCGCGGTCATTGCGCGGCTGATTGACGCCTCGATATCTATTGCCGGATAGTGGCCAGCTTCAGCCAGATGACGAGACAGGACAATGTGTCCGTCAAGGATCGCACGGGCGGAGTCGGCTATCGGATCCTGCTGGTCATCGCCCTCGGTCAGTACGGTATAAAATGCGGTAACTGAACCGCCGCCGTGAATACCGTTCCCGGCACGTTCCACCAGCGCAGGCAATTTCGCAAACACCGATGGCGGATAGCCTTTGGTCGCGGGCGGTTCGCCGATAGCCAGAGCAATCTCACGCTGCGCCATCGCGTAGCGGGTGAGGGAATCCATAATCAGCAGCACGTGCTGACCGCGATCGCGAAAATCTTCGGCAATGCGTGTGGCATAAGCGGCACCCTGCATACGCAACAGCGGGGACACATCCGCCGGAGCGGCAATCACCACGGAGCGTGCGCGACCGTCAGCCCCGAGAATATTTTCGATAAAGTCTTTAACTTCGCGACCACGTTCGCCTATCAGGCCAACGACGATAACATCGGCCTGGGTGTAACGTGCCATCATGCCGAGCAGGACACTTTTACCGACGCCGGAACCGGCGAAAAGCCCCATACGCTGACCTCGTCCAACGGTTAACAGCGCATTGATGGGGCGCACTCCGGTATCCAGCACGTGTTCAATCGCGGTACGTTGCAGCGGGTTAAACGGTGGCGTGATTAACGCACCGGTTTCCGTAGTATCGGGAGCAGGCAGGCCATCGAGCGGTTTACCGCTGCCGTCGAGAACACGCCCCAACAGGGCCGGGCCAAGCGGCAATTGTTTTCCGCTTTGCAGTCCTTCACCTGCAATGTTTTTCGCGTAAACGCGTGCACCGGGCAGAACGCCTTCAACTTCTTCGAGCGGCATCAGAAACAGCCGTTGGCCGTTAAAGCCCACTACCTCGCTTTCAACTTCCTGAGTTTCAGTACCTTCCTGACGCTCAATGACGCAGGTTGCGCCCAGCGGCAGTTGTAAGCCTGTAGCCTCCAGTACCAGCCCCGTTGCACGGGTCAGGCGTCCGTAGCGACGCACAGACGGTAGCAGCGACATTTTCTCTTCGAAGTTATCCAGCGTATTGAGCCAGCGAGTCAGGCGCGTTGTCATTACACGACTCCTGGTGCTGCCAGGCGGCAAAGTTCTTGCCAGCGTGTAGCAACGCTGGCGTCAAGATCGCCTTCGTCGGCCGACACTTTGCACCCGCCATGGTGCAAAGTAGGGTCGCCGCGTAGCCGCCAACCGTGCAGGCTAAGGGTCGCGCCCAGCATCTCTTCTACACGCTGGAGATCGTCCGGGTGTACGCGTAACTGCGGCTTACCGCTGAACAGCGGCTCTTGTTGTAACAACTGCTGGATTTGTTTAATCAGCGCGGCGTTATCGACAATCGGTGTCTGACCAATAACCTGACGTGCTGCCTCCAGCGCCATCTGCATCAGGCGTGAGGCGATCACGCTGTCCAGCGCATCCAGCGTATTTTGAAACTCGCTCACCAGTTGCTGCATGCGGGCATGAATCGGCGCATGCTGAGCGCGGGCCTGGTTCTGACCTTGTTCCAGACCCTGTGCTAAACCATCCTGATAACCCTGCTCATGTCCTTTCTGTCGACCTTCAGCCAGACCGGCGTTATACCCCTGCTCATGGGCCTGGAGCTGCATCTGCGCCAGCTGTTGTTCAAGCTGCTGCTCAGCAGATAGCTGTGGCTCTTCTGCCTCTTCGGACAGCGGATCATCGCTGTGTTCGGCCAGTACAAACTCCGCCATTGGCGGTGCGAGATCGTCCGGTGTCCAGACTTTCCATGGCAGTTCGTTAGACATAGGTATCCTCGCCGCTGCCGATCACCATTTCGCCGGTTTCTGCCAGGCGACGCACAATAAGCAGAATGGCTTTCTGTTCGTTTTCCACCTGAGACAAACGAACCGGACCGCGGTTGGCGAGGTCGTCGCGCAGGATATCGGCGGCACGCTGCGACATATTGCGCAGGAACTTCTCGCGCAGCGGCTGTTCGGCACCTTTCAGGGCGATCAACAGCGATTCGGAATCCACTTCCTGCAGCAGACGCTGGATGCTGCGATCGTCGACATCCACCAGGTTTTCGAACAGGAACATCTCGTCGATAATTTTCTGCGCCAGCTCGCCGTCGAATTCGCGTACGGCGGTAATAACTGCTTCTTCCTGCTGTGTTTTCATCAGGTTGATAATTTCTGCTGCTGTTCTCACGCCGCCCATTTTGCTGCGTTTGAGGTTCTGACCGTCGAGCAGGCCGTTCAGTACTTCGGTCAGCTCAGCCAGTGCGGCAGGTTGCACGCCGCCGAAGGTGGCAATACGCAGCATCACATCGTGGCGTAAACGTTCGTCAAACAGCGCCAGAATATCGGCAGCCTGACCACGTTTGAGGTGTACCAGAATAGTGGCAATGATCTGCGGGTGTTCGTCGCGGATAAGGTCGGCGGCGCTTTGTGGCTCCATAAAGTTGAGCGTTTCAATGCCGCTGGTGGTATCGCGAGTTTCCAGAATATCTTCCAGCAGGCTGGAGGCACGTTCTTCGCCCAGCGCTTTCACCAGGACAGAACGCAGGTATTCGTTAGCGTTGATGTTCAGCGCCGCGAACTGTTCTGCTTCTTGCTCAAACTCGGCCAGTACATCCGTCAATTGCTTATTGGAGATCTGCCGGACATTGGCCATCGCCGTACTGAGTGCCTGAACTTCGCGCGTGGAAAGGTGCTTAAACACCTCAGCCGCGCGATCTTCGCCAATGGTCATCAGTAAAATGACGCTTTTATCGGTGCCGCTAAGATTACTCATGTTCGTTATTTATCCACTGGCGGATGACCAGCGCCACGACGCGCGGATCGTTATCTGACATTTCGCGAATACGCTGGCTCATGACTTCTGCACCCAGACGCTGATTCGTACGACGTTGCTGGGTCTGCTCATCTTTGCTGAGACGAACTTCTACCGCTTCTTCGGTTTCCTGACGGACTCGCGTCTGCTCGTTCGCGGCTTTCGCCTCTTCGCTGCGACGCAGGAGTTGCGGACGTACTGCTTTACGCCACAGGATCCAGGCAACCAGCAGAACCAGTAACCAACGTCCGGCAACCATCAGCTGTTCAATAAAGGACTGCTGCTGCCAGAACGGTAATTCTCCGCCTGTTTCGTCTGTCGCCGTGAAGGGTGAATTCACCACGTTGAGGGTATCGCCGCGTTTATCGGAGAAGCCCATAGCTTCGCGGGTCAGGTCCTCAATTTGTTTCATCTGATCAGCGGTTAACGGCAGGGGCTTGCCATCCGGCAACGTTTTATAGTTGACCACGACCGCTACGGAGAGGCGTTGCACATCGCCCACATTCATCTTGGTGTGACGAATGGTACGGTCGACTTCGTAGTTGCTGGTCTCATTGCGCTGGGTATTACGCGGGCTAGTGTTGGCGTTATTGGCCGTCTGCGTCGTTTGTGCATTCTGTGCATTTTGCTGATTAGCCGGTGGCGTAGCGATTGGTGCGGTATTAGCCGGGGCTGGCTGATTAGACAACGCTCCTGGAACTCCGCCAGGATACCCACTACCTATCTGCTCGCTGACGTTCAACTGACGTGAACGCAGTACCGCCTGCGACTCATCGCCGTTCGGACTGTACTGCTCTTCGGTTTGCTCTTTGCTGGCAAAATCCAGCTGTGCGGTAACCTGCGCGTGGACGTTACCGTTCCCGACGATAGGGGACAGGATCGATTCAATACGACGCTGAACACGACTTTCAACATCGCTGGCATATTTCAACTGCGCATCGTTCAGATCGCGGCTGCTGGTATTCGACTGGGTTAACAGATGACCCGCCTGATCGACCAGCGTGACGTTGCCAGGCGGCAAACCCGCGACGGCACTGGAAACCAGGTGTGTTACCGCGCTAATTTGACCTTCATCAAGCGCCCGTCCCGGTTCAAGATTCACGGTGACAGAGGCAGAAGGTGATTTTTGCTCACGTACGAACAGCGAAGGTTTTGGCATCGCCAGGTGAACACGGGCGCGTTTGACCGGTCCCAAAGTTTCAATGGTACGGGCCAGCTCGCCTTCCAGCGCACGCTGGTAGTTCACTTGCTCGCTAAACTGGCTGATGCCAAATTTTTCCTGATCCAGCAGCTCAAAGCCCACCGCGCCACCTTTCGGCAGGCCTTGCTGCGCCAGGCGCAAACGCAGTTCATGGACTTTATCAGCAGGGACTTCAATAGCGCCGCTTCCCTCGGTGAAACGATAGGGAACGTTCATCTGCGTCAGTTGGGTGACGATTGCGCCGCCGTCCTGATCGGAAAGGTTGCTGAACAGTGTGCGGTAATCAGGCGCTTTGGCCCACAGGACCATCGCCACAATAATAGCGACGGCGGCAGCACCCGCCACAATCAGAGGAATTCTGGGATTCGCGCGCAGGCGATTTAACCACTCGAGAGGTTTAAGTTGGGTTGCAGTCGATGCTGTCGCACTCATCTCGCACCTCGTGGATTATCGTGGACGGCGTTTTTTGCAAAGTGGAACAAGACTCACTCCCGGGTCAGCAAACTCGAAAAATTGACGGTCTCATTATTTGCGGTTTCTCATTTTTCTATGCGCCAAAAACCGAGGTTTTTTATCGTTATTTAGCGCCTTTATCTTATTGACGAGCTGGTAATCTCTGCTAAGTAAAAAAACATCCAGGGGATCAGTATGTCGGCAATACAGGGGATTGAAGGGGTCATCAGCCAGCTACAGGCTACGGCGACGTCAGCGAAAATGCAGGATATGCAGCCACAACCAACCGTGAGCTTTGCCGGTCAGCTGCATGCGGCGTTAGACCGAATCAGCGATGTGCAAACTGCCTCTCGCGTGCAGGCAGAAAAATTTACTCTGGGCGAACCCGGTATTGCGTTGAATGATGTGATGACCGATATGCAAAAAGCGTCGGTCTCAATGCAAATGGGCATTCAGGTGCGAAACAAACTGGTATCGGCGTACCAGGAAGTGATGAGCATGCAGGTGTAGTGAGCTGAAAAATCTCCCGCTGCACGACGCAACGGGAGAATAACGTTACTTCTGAATCAGATAGCGAATCGTTGGGCCATCCTGCTGAATATCCAGAACTGTATATCCGTGATTACGGGCATCCAGTGGGATATTGTTGATCGACTGCGGGCAATCGCTCACCACTTCCAGAATTTCACCTTTCTTCAACTGTGGCATCGCCTCCAGCGTTGCAACGGCCGGGTATGGGCACGGTTCACCAACCATGTCGAGGCGGTAATCAGGGACGATATTTTTCATGCGGATTCCTTAGCCAGCGTCAGCCCGGCACGGCGGAAGAAGCGTTTTTCCCAGCCAATGATCAGCATCAGCGCGGCAAACAACAGCAGATAAGTCACCAGCAGGCCACCGAGTGGACCAAAGGTATTAAGCAGATTCACTTTATCCCAACTGGTGGCAAGTGCAGGAGCAAAGTCATCCCAGTAGTACGCCAGAATGGTAGAGCCGATAACGTTACCCAGACCGACCCACCAGTAGTGCACCTGACCCTCAACTGCTCGGTACATCCAGCCAGTTTCACAGCCGCCAGCCAGCACGATCCCAAAGCCAAACAGTAAGCCACCGATCACTGCGTTGGGACCTGCCCACATGATCTTCGGCTCGACGCCCAGTTGTACATAGCTGAAAATACCGATGGCGCTGACCGCCATCCCGAAGATGATCGCTTTTGCCATATGGGTGCGCCCGGAAATCCACAGATCGCGGAAGGCCGAGGTAAAACAGATTTGCGCCCGTTCAATCAGCAGGCCAAAACCAACACCGAACAGCATGGCAAGCCCGAGCTTGGGTTTATCCATTGCCGTCAGCAGCGCCCAACCGATCATGCCGATAAACACCAGCATACCAAGGCGAAAGCGGCGACGAGCCTGCTCTGGTTTTTGCGTTAACGGTGATGCCGCGGACACTTTCTGCATTTTGACCGGAATACGAAACATTGGTAACAGGGTAAAGCGCGCGCCGAACCATGAACCAATCGCCGTAGCCAGTGCGAAGAACCAGGCATGCAGTGAGAACTGCGGAATACCGGTGAAAAACGCAGCAAGGTTACAACCCATGGCCAGACGTGCGCCGAAACCGGCAATCATCCCACCGATAATCGCCTGCATAATACGTACCCGGCTACGAGGCATGCGTAATTTAACGTTGTTGGCCCACAGCGCTGCGGCAAAGCAGCCACCGAACATACCGAGGATCATCATCCCGTCGATGCGGGTCAGCGGAGAGCCTTCGAGGTGGATCAGTTTGTAGTATCCCCACTCTTCGGCGTGAATGCCAAACAGTTGCAGGATTTGACCACCCCAGCGGGTGAATTCACCGGTAACGGCCCAGAAGGTACCCGTAATGCCGAAATAGTAAGTGGAGAGAATACCCGCCGCGATGACCGCAGGGGCAGGGGCCCAAAATTTAATTAACCAGGCCTGTTTGAAGTGTTGCCATGACATGCGTTTTGCCTCTGAACTCAGAAGGTATTTAACAAGAGTTGTGGATACTACACCGTTCAGAATTTTTGACTATTAGTAATAAGAAGTATTATTGCCTGGATCAATATTTATCCGCACACCCGAAAGGCTGGCGACATCAGGGGTTTAATGCCACAATCCCACTTTCTTCGCATGCAGGATGAATGATGAAAAAATTAGCAATCATTGGTGCGTTGCTGGCCCTTGCCGGATGCGCCGAGGTAGAAAATTATAACGACGTGGTGAAAACGCCAGCCCCCGCCGGTCTGGAAGGGTACTGGCAGTCAAAAGGTCCGCAGCGTGCGCTGGTGAGTCCGGAAGCCATCGCCAGTCTGGTGGTCACTAAAGAGGGGGATACGCTGGATTGTCGCCAGTGGCAGCGGGTGATTGCCGTTCCGGGGAAATTGACAATGATCTCCGGCGATCTCACCAACGTGACGGCGAAGCGCGAGCTGTATGAAATTGACCGCGAAGGCAATACGCTGGAATACGACGGCATGACGCTGCAACGAGTTGATCGCCCAACGCAGGAGTGTGCTGAGGTGTTAAAGAAAACGCCACTGGCTACACCGCTGCCATAAGCTTTGTGCCCCGGTAGCCCGCGCCACCGGGGTTGTGCATTACAACACCTCTTCAATCACCCATACGCTAACGCTGCCGCCATTGCAGAAAAACGTCGCCTCGCCATTTTCGTCTGTCATCACACTTTCTTCTCGATTGCCCAGATAGTCACGCCAGGTTTTATTGGCGTAATTCACGCCGAGCGCGATGGTCTTTTCACCATCATCACCGTTGGACAGCACTACCACGCAGCCCGGATCATCGTCTGTGCCGCTCCGGCTAAAAGCAATACAGTTGGGGTGATCAAAATACAACGTTTGTATGCCATGGGCGAAGCGCTGGCGGGCCAGGATTAGCTCATCAAGCTGTTCAATGATTGGCATGTCGATAGGATAGGTTTCGCCATCGCCTCCGGTGTCTTCGTAGTGCGCGCCGTATAAATCGGGATAGAAAACCGACGGTACACCATTTTCTCGCAACAGGATCAGCGCGTAGGCCAACGGTTTAAACCAGGGCTCTACGGGGGCTTCCAGCGCCTGTAACGGCTGGGTATCGTGATTGGCGACTAACGTCACCGCATGGAATGGGTCGGCCTCAACCAGCGTGTCGGTGAATATCTGGCTCATATCATAATCGCGGCCCTGACGGGACGCTTCATGAAACTTCATTTGCAAAGGGGCATCGAAAAGCATGGTTTTCCCCTCCACCTGGTTGATATAGGTTTGTAGTTTGTCCACTTCGTGAGACCAGTATTCAGCGACAATAAACAGCGGCTTTGGCGCAACCTCTTGCACGTGTTCGATCCACTCCTTATAAAACCAGGCTGGAATGTGCTTCACCGCATCGAGGCGAAAGCCGTCGCAATGTGTTTGATCCATCACCCAACGTGCCCAGTATTTGAGCTCTTCGGTCACTGCATGGTTACGGAAATCGATATTCTCGCCCATCAGATAGTCAAAATTGCCTAATTCATCATCAACCTGATCGTTCCAGCCTTCACCGGTGTAATCATTAACGATTTTGAAAATGCCATCCTCGGTCGGGTTTTCAATGTGATCGATGCCGCTGAAGCATTTAAAGTCCCAGATGAATTGAGAATACTGACCCGCGCGGGCAGGGAAGGTGTAGCGTGTCCAGCCTTCACATTCGACGATCTCGTCGTCAATTTGCGTGCGGTCCTCGGCGTTAACGCGCTGGACACGGATTGCTTCTTTCTCATCCGCGCCCATTTTGTGGTTTACCACCACGTCCAGCAGGACGGCAATATCGTTGTGTTTCAGTGCATCTATTGCCGCCAGCAGTTGGTTTTTATCGCCGTATTTAGTGGCGATGGTGCCTTTTTGATCGAACTCGCCCAGATCAAACAGATCGTAAGAGTCGTAACCGACAGAATACCCGCCTGAAGCGCCTTTATAGGCGGGCGGAAGCCATACCATATTGATGCCGATATCATTGAGTCCGCCAGCGCGTGCGGCAAGTTCGGACCACAGGTGACCACCATCAGGGTAATACCAGTGGAAGTACTGCAATAACGTGGGATTTTTCATCTTCCGTGCTCCAGAAGTCGATTGGCCGACCTCTGGAGTATGGAAGATTATTCAGGCGAGACGGGAAATTATTATGGGGTGGTTGGAGCGTCGGGAACCAGCAGCATGCCAGAAAGACGACCATAGGCGTTATTCAGCGTCTTCTGACGGGTTGACTGACCGATCAGACCGCTGAGTTCATCCAGCCGCTGTTGCAGCAATGCTTTGAGTAACTGTTCGTTATCCAGCGTCTGTTTAATATACCCGGCAACCAGATCCTGAACGCTTCGCGTAATGCCTGGTGGAGTTTTTTCTTCCATGACCACTTCAATACTTTGCAGATAGCTAACTTCCTGTTCCAGTAAAAGGTCCCATTCACCGCGCTGCGCCAGTTCCAGCAGCGAGTGACTGAGTAGCGCGATGCGCTGCCAACGGTTGATAAACTCCACGGCTGAGGTCATTAACGGGACTCCTGGGACGACGCGTTGGGTGAGATCTGTTTCCAGGCTTCCGCAATATTGCCGAGCAATGCTTCGACTTCTTCAATGGCCTGGCAATCATTGTTCAGATTTGCGTGCAACAAACGACGAACCATATAGTCATAAAGTGATGACAGATGGGTTGCGAGCTCCCCACCTTTTTCATGGTCCAGGCCTGCCTTCAGGCCATTGTCGATAATATTGATCGCCTTGCTCAACGCTTCACCTTTGGCAACGATATCACCCTGCTGCATAAACAGGCGAGCGCGCACCAGGGCGCTGTGCGCGCCATCAAACAACATTTCGATCAGCTGATGCGGACTGGCGCTCATCACGGCGCTCTCCACACTGACCTGTGCATAGGCTTTGGTACCGCTCGCGGTATACATGCTTACCTCGTGTTATCAGGAATTATTCATCGCTGAAAATTGTTGACCCAGATAAGTACTGGTGCTGTTCAGTTTGCTCATCATTGAGTCCAGTTGCGTAAACTGCGCTTTATAGCGTGCCACGACTTCGTCAATGCTATTACTTACAGTCAGATACTGCTTAGTCAGCAGTTTCAGATTGGCGTTAATATTGTCCTGCGCATTGTCGATAATGCCGTCATCAGCCAGATAGCTTTTTACTTCAGTGGCAATCTTGGTGGTAATCCCCGTTTCTTTGCCATCGCCAACCAGCAGTTCGCGGGTGGCTGCTGTGTTATCTTTCAGCGCTTTAGCCAGCTTCTCTTCATCAATTTTTAGCTTACCGGTGCCGCCGTCCTGAGTAATGCCAATCTCAGACATGGTTTTAAACGGGGATTCGCTGCCACTGTTCGCAAATGGAGCACGAATACCGTTTTGGATAGTACGTAAAACACTGTCACCCAACAGTGCGCCGTTATCCGTACTTGCTGCTTCACCCGGTTCAACTTCTTTATATTTAGTCAGCGTGCCAAAGGTATCGACCAGCGAGTTATAGGCATCCACCCAGGTCTTAATTGCGGCAGTGGCCTTTTCATCACTTTTTGTGACAGTGATGGAAGCATCTTTGATTTCTTTAGTCAGTTGGAGCGTGATGCCTTGCGGTGCGTCGGTTACGGTATTGCTTTGACGTTCAATATCGATGCCGTTGACGGTCAACTGTGCATTTTGCGCACCGACCAGTTGTTTCATCTTCCCGCTGCCGGCTTTGCTGTCATAAGACAGTAAATCGTTCAGTTTCGTATCATTCGACACCGAGATCGTCATTTCGCTTTCGGTGCCGCTCTCTGCGGTTAATACCAACTGGTAATCGTCATCTTTCACTTTTACCAGGCTTGCAGAAATGCCACTGTCAGCATCGTTAATGGCATCCCGGATATCTTCGAGAGAGGTTTCGCCTTTGCCTAACTTGATTTCCAGCGGTTCTTTACGGCCTGGTTGTGAGATCGTAATAGTGCGCTCATCAACGCTGGTATCGCCCAACTGTTCTTTGGTAGAGGTAATTTTTGACGTAGTCGATAACGACTGCGCCTGTGCCAGTTGGGTCACGCTAACGGTATATTTACCCGGAGCCGCACCTGCGCTGGTGCTGACTTTTAAATCTTCTGTGCTGCTGGTGGCTGTGGTGCTTTTAAACAGATCGGCGCTGTTTAGTGCGGTATTCGCCGTCTGAAATTTTTCTAATGCACTTTTTAGCGTGCCGTAAGCGGTAAGACGCGAGGTGTTAGCGCTCTGTTGCTGGGTAATAGGCGTTAAGCGCTTTTTCTCAGCCGTCGTTAAGTTTGTCAGCAATGTATCCAGCGGTAAGTTCGAACCAACGCCCAGTGATGTAAATGAAGGCATGCCTAATTCCTTGTGATTGCAAACAGTAGTTAAGCGCTTTATCGGCAATCTGCGCGCAAAGTTTAATAATAGTTTTGCAAAAATAATGCGCAGAATAGTGGCAATTAAAGAGGGTATTTCAGGGGCTAAGAAAAAAGAGGGCGGAAAGTGAAAATTTTCTAAAGTTCGAAATTAACGTGCCGATACATGGGTTACGGTGAGAAACCGTGGGCAACAGCCCAATAACATCAAGTTGTAATTGATAAGGAAAAGATCATGGCACAAGTCATCAATACAAACAGCCTGTCGCTGTTGACCCAGAATAACCTGAACAAATCTCAGTCTTCCCTGAGCTCCGCTATCGAGCGTCTGTCTTCCGGTCTGCGTATCAACAGCGCGAAAGACGATGCTGCTGGTCAGGCGATCGCTAACCGCTTCACCTCTAACATCAAAGGTCTGACTCAGGCATCCCGTAACGCCAATGATGGTATCTCCATCGCGCAGACCACCGAAGGTTCTCTGTCTGAAATCAACAACAACCTGCAGCGTGTTCGTGAGCTGGCGGTTCAGTCTTCTACTGGTACTAACTCCCAGTCTGACCTCGACTCCATCCAGGCTGAAATCACTCAGCGTCTGAACGAAATCGACCGCGTATCCGGTCAGACCCAGTTCAACGGCGTGAAAGTACTGGCGAAAGACAACACCCTGACCATCCAGGTCGGTGCAAACGATGGTGAAACCATCGATATCAACCTGAAAGAAATCAACTCCAAAACGCTGGGGCTGGATAGCCTGAGCGTGCAGGAAGCTTACAAGCAGGTTGGTACGGCAGTAACAACTACATCCTATAAGGATGGAGCACAAGGTATTACACAACCTGCAGCAGCAGCTATTGAAGCGGCAGCAGGGACAGCTGCTGGTGATGGTGGTACTGGTACTGTTAGATTTAAAGACGGTAACTATTACGTTAATATTACTGGTTCTACAGGTGGTACTAATGGCGATGGTTTGTATAAGGCTACAGTGGATGCTGGTGGCGTTGTTACAATCGCTGGAGGCAAAGAAACTACAATTACTCTTGCTGAGACAACTGCGCCAACTAAAGTTCAGGAAGTAGATGCCGCTGCGAAGGTTGACACCACTGCAGCCGCTGCCGCACTGGTTACTGGTGGTGTTGCAGGAGCAACTGCCGCTAACACCACTCTTGTCAAAATGTCTTTTGAAGATAAAAATGGCAAAGCAATTGATGGTGGGTATGCACTTGAAGTTGGTGGTAAGTATTATGCTGCTGATTTTGATGAAAAAACCAAAACTATCACGGCTAAAACTGTTGATTACACTGATTCTAACGCCGTGGGTCAAAAAGCAGCTGTACAGTTCGGCGGCGTGAACGGAAAAACTGAAGTAGCTAACGTGGATGGCAAACAATATCTGGCGTCCAGTGTAAAAGATCACAACTTCAAAACCGGTACTGCACTGAACGAAGTGGCCGCCAAGAAAACCGAAGGCCCGCTGGCGAAAATCGACGCGGCGCTGGCTCAGGTCGCTGACCTGCGTTCCGACCTGGGTGCAGTACAGAACCGTTTCAACTCTACCATCACTAACCTGGGCAACACCGTAAACAACCTGTCTGAAGCTCGTAGCCGTATCGAAGATGCTGACTACGCGACCGAAGTGTCCAACATGTCTCGTGCAAACATTCTGCAACAGGCGGGTACTTCTGTTCTGGCTCAGGCTAACCAGACCACGCAGAACGTTCTGTCTCTGCTGCGTTAATTTACACTTATCGCGCAAACCCCGCTACGGCGGGGTTTTTTACATTCAGCTTTACCCGTAACCCCCAAATAACCCCTCATTTCACCCACTATTCACCCGATTAAAACCCCTGCAGAAACGGATAATCATGCCGATAACTCATTTAACGCAGGGCTGTTTATCGTGAATTCACTGTATACCGCTGAAGGTGTAATGGATAAACACTCGCTGTGGCAGCGTTATGTACCGTTGGTGCGTCACGAAGCATTGCGCCTTCAGGTGCGCTTGCCGGCGAGCGTAGAACTGGATGACCTGCTACAAGCGGGCGGCATCGGGTTATTGAATGCAGTTGACCGATATGACGCTTTGCAAGGAACGGCATTTACCACTTACGCAGTGCAGCGTATTCGTGGAGCTATGCTGGACGAACTACGCAGCCGGGATTGGGTGCCGCGTAGTGTCCGGCGCAATGCTCGCGAAGTGGCACAGGCGATGGGGCAACTGGAGCAGGAATTAGGGCGCAACGCGACGGAAACCGAAGTGGCGGAGCGTCTGGCTATTCCTGTGCAAGAGTATCGTCAGATGTTGCTTGATACCAATAACAGCCAACTCTTCTCATACGATGAGTGGCGGGAAGAGCATGGCGATAGTATTGAGCTGGTGACCGAAGAGCACCAGCAGGAAAACCCGTTACAACAGCTTCTTGAGGGGAACCTGCGCCAGCGCGTGATGGACGCGATTGACGCGTTGCCGGAGCGCGAGAAACTGGTGTTGACGCTGTACTACCAGGAAGAGCTGAATCTGAAAGAGATTGGTGCTGTTCTGGAAGTGGGCGAATCACGGGTCAGTCAGTTGCACAGCCAGGCTATCAAACGTCTACGCACCAAACTGGGTAAGCTATAGGGGTAATTTTACCCCTGAACAATGCCGCATAACGTATTGACTACCAGGAGTTATCATGACGGTGCAGCAATCAAAAAGACGGCCTCTAAGCCGCTACCTCAAAGATTTCAAACACAGCCAGACGCATTGCGCCCATTGCTTTAAGTTACTCGACAGGATCACGTTGGTCCGCCGGGGACAGATTGTGAATAAAATCGCTATCGCCCGCCTGGATACGCTGATGGATGACGCCGCCTGGGAGCAGGAAAAAAAAGAGTGGGTGGCGTTATGCCGTTTTTGCGGTGATTTGCATTGCAAAGAACAAAGCGACTTTTTTGACATCATCGGCTTTAAACAATTTTTGTTTGAGCAAACCGAGATGAGCCACGGTACGGTACGCGAATATGTCGTTCGCCTGCGTCGCCTCGGCAATCATCTGACCGAGCAGAATATCTCCCATGACCTGCTGCAGGAAGGATTCCTCGACGAAAACCTCGCCCCGTGGTTACCGCAAACCAGTACTAACAATTACCGTATTGCGCTGCGAAAATATGAGCAGTTTAAAGCCCATACGCATATGGGACATATGCAGAAATCCTCCTGGACAGCCAGTTCTGATATATATTAAAAACGAATAAGGTGTAACAGAGTCGTGTTTGTGGATCACGGCAAACGCTTTACACTATGCTCATAAATAGCAGTCACTAATGACAATATTCGGGGTAACTATGAAATTAGCACTTCTGGGACGTCAGGCTCTGATGGGTGTAATGGCTGTTGCACTTGTCGCCGGAATGAGTGTAAAGACTTATGCGGATGAAGGTCTGTTAAATAAAGTGAAAGAGCGCGGCACGCTGCTGGTGGGTCTTGAAGGGACCTATCCCCCGTTTAGTTTTCAGGGTGATGACGGCAAGTTGACCGGTTTTGAAGTGGAATTTGCCCAGGAACTGGCAAAGCACCTTGGGGTTCAGGCCTCGCTGAAGCCGACCAAATGGGATGGCATGCTGGCATCACTTGATTCAAAGCGCATTGATGTCGTCATCAACCAGGTGACCATCTCTGACGAACGTAAGAAAAAATATGATTTCTCTACCCCGTATACGGTTTCCGGTATCCAGGCGCTGGTGAAAAAAGGCAATGAAGGCGTTATTAAGACCGCTGCTGATCTGAAAGGTAAAAAAGTTGGCGTCGGTCTGGGAACCAACTATGAAGAGTGGCTGCGCCAGAACGTACAGGGCGTAGATATCCGCACCTATGATGATGATCCGACTAAATACCAGGATTTGCGCGTAGGCCGTATTGACGCCATTCTGGTTGACCGTCTGGCTGCGTTGGATCTGGTTAAGAAAACCAAAGACACGCTGGCTGTAACCGGTGAAGCCTTCTCCCGTCAGGAGTCTGGCGTGGCGCTGCGTAAAGGCAACGAAGATCTGCTGAAAGCAGTGGATGCAGCAATTGCGGATATGCAGAAAGACGGTACGCTGAAAGCCCTTTCTGAGAAATGGTTTGGGGCGGATGTGACGAAATAATCGTCACCCGAATAAAAAAGGCGCCTTTAACAGCGCCTTTTTTTATTTCACAGCGCCTTAATGTGCATAATAAAAAGAACATCACAACAACGTCTGCTCAATGGATTTTGGGTTGCAGCCAATGTACGTGCGGCCCGAAAGACAACGAGTCAATACCGGAGGCTCTATGCCACTGCATAACTTAACGCGCTTTCCGCGTCTGGAATTTATTGGCGCGCCAACGCCGCTCGAATATCTCCCGCGTTTTTCCGATTATCTCGGACGCGATATTTTCATTAAACGTGATGACGTCACGCCGATGGCAATGGGCGGCAATAAGCTGCGCAAGCTGGAGTTTCTGGCGGCGGACGCGCTGCGTGAAGGCGCAGATACGCTGATAACCGCGGGCGCTATTCAGTCTAACCACGTTCGCCAGACGGCGGCGGTGGCGGCGAAGCTGGGGCTACATTGCGTGGCGCTGCTGGAAAACCCGATTGGCACAACTGCTGAAAACTATCTCAGTAACGGTAACCGCCTGCTGTTAGATCTGTTCAATACCCAGATTGAAATGTGTGATGCGCTGACTGACCCGAACGCGCAGCTCCAGGAACTGGCGACACGCATTGAGGCTCAAGGGTTTCGTCCGTATGTGATCCCGGTCGGCGGTTCAAATGCGCTTGGTGCATTGGGCTATGTTGAAAGCGCGCTGGAAATTGCTCAACAGTGTGAGGGCGCGGTTGAGCTCTCTTCTGTCGTGGTAGCATCAGGCAGCGCGGGAACGCATGCCGGTCTGGCCGTTGGCCTGGAACAACTGATGCCAGGCGTTGAGCTGATTGGGGTGACCGTATCGCGCAGTGTAGCCGATCAAAAGCCTAAAGTTGTTACACTACAACAGGCTATTGCCAGTGAACTGGAACTGACGGCTGCGGCAGATATTCTGTTGTGGGATGAGTATTTTGCGCCGGGCTACGGTATGCCAAATGAAGAAGGCATGGAAGCGGTAAAACTGTTAGCGCGTCTGGAAGGTATCTTGTTGGATCCGGTCTATACCGGTAAAGCGATGGCAGGATTAATCGACGGCATCAGCCAGAAACGCTTTAAAGATGAAGGGCCAATTCTCTTTATTCATACCGGTGGGGCGCCTGCGCTGTTTGCCTACCATCCTCATGTGTAACGGCAAGGTAGAAAAACGCTAATGCAAGAAAGTATCCAACTGGTGATTGATTCGCTGCCATATCTGCTGAAAGGTGCGGTATTTACGCTTCAGCTGAGTATTGGCGGGATGTTTTTCGGGCTGGTGCTGGGGTTTATCCTCGCACTGATGCGCCTGTCGCCGCTGTTACCTGTCCGCTGGCTGGCGCGCTTTTACATTTCTATTTTTCGCGGAACCCCGCTGATAGCCCAGCTGTTCATGATCTATTACGGCCTGCCGCAGTTTGGCATTGAACTGGATCCTGTCCCGGCGGCGATGATTGGTCTGTCGCTGAATACGGCGGCTTACGCGGCGGAAACGCTGCGCGCGGCAATCTCCTCCATCGACAAAGGCCAGTGGGAGGCCGGGGCGAGTATTGGTATGACGCCGTGGCAGACAATGCGCAGGGCGATCCTGCCACAGGCTGCGCGCGTAGCCTTGCCGCCGCTGAGTAACAGCTTTATCAGCCTGGTGAAAGACACTTCACTGGCCGCGACGATTCAGGTACCGGAACTGTTCCGTCAGGCACAACTGATTACTTCGCGTACACTGGAGGTGTTCACCATGTATCTGGCGGCCTCGCTGATTTACTGGGTGATGGCGACGGTGCTTTCCGCACTGCAGAACTATTTTGAAGAGCAGCTAAACCGCCAGGAGAGAGAGCCGAAATGAGTGCTATCGAAGTCAGAAACCTGGTGAAAAAATTTCACGGGCAAACGGTGCTACACGGTATCGATCTGGATGTTAAACCCGGTGAAGTCGTGGCAATTATCGGGCCGAGCGGCTCGGGGAAAACCACCCTGTTGCGTAGCATTAATTTGCTCGAGCAACCGGAGGCGGGCACGATCAAAGTTGGTGACATTACTATTGATACCGCACGCTCCCTGAATCAGCAAAAGGGATTAATCCGTCAGTTGCGTCAGCACGTGGGCTTCGTGTTCCAGAACTTTAATTTGTTTCCGCATCGTACGGTGCTGGAGAACATTATTGAAGGGCCGGTTATTGTCAAAGGTGAGGCGAAGGATGAAGCGACAGCCCGTGCGCGTGAACTTCTGGCGAAGGTAGGGCTTGCGGGTAAAGAAACCAGTTATCCACGGCGTTTATCCGGCGGACAGCAGCAGCGCGTGGCTATTGCCCGGGCGCTGGCGATGCGTCCGGAAGTGATCCTCTTTGATGAGCCAACGTCCGCGCTTGATCCGGAACTGGTTGGCGAGGTACTGAGCACCATTCGTCAGTTGGCGCTGGAAAAACGCACCATGGTTATTGTGACGCATGAAATGAGCTTTGCACGTGATGTTGCCGACCGGGCGATATTTATGGATCAAGGACGGATAGTGGAGCAGGGACCCGCAAAGGCTTTATTTACCGATCCTCAGCAACCTCGTACTCGCCAGTTTCTTGAAAAATTTCTGATGCAATAAATAGTGCCACAGCACTCACCAAAGCCGTTTTGGTGAGTGCCCTGCATAACTATTTATAATTATTGATTTAATATTGACTCATCACTCTGCTGCAATAGCCTGTTGTTGAGCCATACTCAAGTAATTCCACACTTGTCCGATAATTTGCATATATAAAATACATTTATGTGTTAGCGTGTTCATACATTTGTGATGATTATCAATCTCAGGAGCATTACCACTTAGTATGCAGGATCATGATTTCTTCACCTGGCGACGGAGTATGCTGTTACGCTTTCAGGAAATGGCGACGGCAGAGGATGTCTATAATGAATTACAACATCAGACGCAACATCTGGAGTTCGATTTTTACGCGCTCTGTGTCCGTCATCCCGTACCATTTACCCGGCCTAAAACGGCACTTCATACGACGTATCCCAAAGCATGGGTGGCGCATTATCAATCCGAAAATTATTTCGCTATTGATCCGGTACTGAAGCCTGAAAATTTCAGTCAGGGCCATCTGCCCTGGAATGACACGTTGTTCCGCGATGCCCAACCACTGTGGGATGCGGCGCGTAATCACGGATTACGTAAGGGGATTACCCAGTGCTTAATGTTGCCGAATCGGGCTTTGGGCTTCCTGTCTGTGTCGCGTGCGAGCGTGCGTAATAGCAGCTTTGAGCAGGATGAGGTGGAACTAAGGATGCAACTGCTAATACGGGAAAGTCTGTCAGTTCTAACTCGACTGGAAGATGACATGGTCATGACGCCGGAGATGCGTTTTAGCAAGCGGGAAAAAGAAATATTGAAATGGACCGCAGAGGGAAAAACTTCTTCAGAGATAGCGATGATTCTGTCGATTTCTGAAAATACTGTTAACTTCCATCAGAAGAATATGCAGAAGAAGTTCAATGCCCCGAACAAAACACAGATTGCCTGCTATGCCGCAGCAACCGGGCTTATCTGAGTAAATTGTCGTTCTGAGTATCAGGCGCAAAAACCGGCTGAGAGCAATGCTGTCAGCCGGTTTCTTATTACTGACGGTAGGCCTGTTTAATTTGCTTAACAGTGCTGGAGAATACCTCAGCCTGTGTTTCGTCCTCAATCAGCGCGATCTGTTTTTCCATTTTAAGAATCACGCGTCCTGCATCGGCTTGTCCCATTGCCTGCAGCATCAACGTTAACATGGCTTTCAGGCAGGTGACTTCATTAGCCAGTTCTTGATTATTCTCGGCAGTGGAAAAATCAGGCGTACTCATTTATTTTCCTCGTTATGTTTCAATGAAAAAGTGCGATGGCAAATCTTAAGGCGCCGGAGTATACCATAAGCTTTGCTAAAAATATCAGAGGTTGTTTTTTGCGCAAACGCCCACTGGCGATATTAAAATAAACAATATGTTGCAGTGCATATATTTTCTCCATTCTTTGTATATTGCGAGTATTCGACTCGTTAATTATTGTTACAAGCTTGCTTTGCTATTTATCATTCAGCGTAAGAATATGAATTTTTTGTCACTATTCTGAAACAGCCAGACCGATATAACTGTCTCTGAAGGTTGTCCGCTGTGGAAGTTTCCACTCTTCGTACAATCTAATTTCCAAAAACGAGAGCAAAATCGAAAGTCGGGTGTTTTTTACATTTCAAAGTTGAGATAAAACCCGTTAACATAGGACCGATTAACTATCGGTAGCGTTATCCCTATTCTGGAGATATTCCTTTGATCAACGTTTTTCTTGTTGATGACCACGAACTGGTGCGCGCAGGGATACGACGCATTCTTGAAGATATAAAAGGCATAAAAGTTGTCGGCGAAGCGTGCTGCGGCGAGGATGCGGTGAAATGGTGCCGTTCAAACTCCGTCGACGTTGTGCTGATGGACATGAATATGCCCGGTATTGGCGGTCTTGAAGCAACCCGCAAAATTGCACGTTCAACAGCTGACATCAAAGTGATTATGCTGACAGTCCATACCGAAAACCCGTTGCCGGCAAAAGTCATGCAGGCAGGTGCCGCGGGGTATCTCAGCAAGGGGGCCGCGCCTCAGGAAGTTGTTAGTGCGATTCGTTCGGTTTTTTCCGGGCAGCGCTATATTGCCTCCGATATCGCTCAACAGATGGCACTCAGCCAGATTGAGCCTGAGAAAACGGAGACACCGTTTGCCAGTTTGTCTGAACGCGAGTTGCAGATTATGCTGATGATCACCAAAGGCCAGAAGGTCAATGAGATCTCAGAGCAACTGAATCTCAGTCCTAAAACGGTGAACAGTTACCGCTATCGAATGTTCAGTAAATTAAACATTCACGGCGATGTAGAACTGACTCACCTGGCAATTCGCCATGGCCTGTGTAATGCGGAGACATTAACAAGCCAGTGACCGATCAGTTTGATGCAAAAGCGTTTCTGAAAACCGTGACCAGTCAGCCCGGTGTTTATCGTATGTACGATAGCGCCGGGACGGTTATCTATGTCGGTAAAGCGAAAGACCTGAAAAAGCGGCTTTCCAGCTATTTCCGCAGCAATCTCGCTTCACGTAAAACTGAAGCGCTGGTCGCGCAAATCCAGCAGATTGATGTTACGGTGACGCATACCGAGACCGAAGCATTATTGCTCGAACACAACTACATCAAGTTGTATCAGCCACGCTACAACGTGCTGCTGCGTGACGATAAATCCTATCCTTTTATTTTCCTTAGTGGTGACACTCATCCACGCCTGGCGATGCATCGTGGGGCCAAGCATGCAAAAGGTGAGTACTTTGGACCGTTCCCAAACGGTTATGCGGTACGTGAAACGCTGGCGCTATTGCAGAAAATATTCCCTATTCGCCAGTGTGAAAACAGTGTCTACCGCAACCGTTCGAGACCTTGCCTGCAATACCAGATTGGCCGCTGTCTTGGGCCGTGTGTGGCAGGTCTGGTGAGTGAAGAAGAGTATGCGCAGCAGGTTGATTACGTCCGGCTGTTCTTATCCGGCAAAGACGATCAGGTCCTGACGCAATTGATCGCCCGGATGGAAAAAGCCAGCCAGAATCTGGAGTTTGAGGAAGCTGCTCGTATTCGTGACCAAATTCAGGCCGTACGCCGTGTGACCGAGAAACAGTTCGTTTCGAATACCGGTGATGATCTGGACGTCATCGGCGTAGCATTTGACGCCGGGATGGCTTGTGTACACGTTCTGTTTATTCGCCAGGGTAAGGTACTGGGCAGTCGCAGCTATTTCCCTAAAGTTCCGGGCGGAACAGAGTTGGGCGAAGTTGTTGAAACTTTTGTTGGGCAGTTCTATTTACAGGGCAGCCAGATGCGCACCTTACCCGGTGAGATCCTGCTCGACTTTAATCTTAGCGATAAGATGCTGTTGGCGGACTCCTTATCTGAGCTGGCCGGGCGACGAATTAATGTCCAGACGAAACCGCGAGGAGATCGCGCGCGTTATCTGAAGCTGGCTCGTACCAATGCGGCAACGGCGCTAACCACAAAGCTTTCTCAGCAGTCCACCATTACTCAGCGTCTGACGGCCCTTGCATCGGTGCTGAAGTTACCTGCGGTGAAACGCATGGAGTGTTTTGACATCAGCCACACGATGGGCGAGCAGACGGTGGCCTCCTGCGTGGTTTTTGATGCTAACGGACCGCTGCGTGCGGAATATCGTCGCTATAACATCACCGGTATCACGCCGGGCGATGATTATGCGGCGATGAACCAGGTGCTGCGTCGACGCTACGGCAAGGCAATTGAAGAGAGTAAAATCCCGGATGTCATTCTGATCGACGGCGGCAAAGGTCAACTGGGGCAGGCGAAAGCCGTTTTTGCTGAGCTGGATGTACCCTGGGATAAACAACATCCGCTGTTGCTCGGGGTGGCGAAGGGTGCCGATCGCAAAGCCGGTCTGGAAACGCTGTTTTTTGAACCGGAAGGAGAGGGGTTCAGTCTGCCGCCTGACTCGCCAGCACTACACGTTATTCAGCATATTCGTGATGAGTCTCACGATCATGCCATCAGCGGACACCGTAAAAAACGCGCGAAGGTGAAAAGCACCAGTACGCTTGAAACTATTGAGGGCGTCGGACCTAAACGTCGACAGATGCTGTTAAAGTATATGGGCGGGTTGCAAGGGCTTCGTAACGCAAGTGTCGAAGAAATTGCAAAAGTGCCGGGTATTTCGCAAGGTCTGGCAGAAAAGATCTTCTACTCGTTGAAACATTAGGCCCTCTGTAGCAACATAGGGGTAATTTCACTGACAACAGATAGTTATCCGTCATATGCAATTTAATATCCCTACATTGCTCACGCTGTTTCGCGTCATTCTGATCCCTTTCTTTGTATTGGCATTTTACCTGCCATTCACCTGGGCTCCGTTTGTTTGCGCACTTATCTTCTGTATCGCGGCGGTTACCGACTGGTTTGACGGTTTTCTGGCGCGCCGCTGGAACCAAAGCACGCGTTTTGGTGCTTTCCTGGATCCGGTCGCGGATAAAGTGCTGGTGGCTATCGCGATGGTGCTGGTGACGGAGCACTATCACAGCTGGTGGGTGACATTACCCGCCGCCACGATGATAGCGCGTGAGATTATCATTTCTGCGCTGCGCGAATGGATGGCCGAACTCGGCAAGCGTAGCAGCGTGGCCGTTTCCTGGATCGGTAAAGTTAAAACCACGTCGCAGATGGCGGCACTGGCCTGGTTACTGTGGCGTCCAAACATCTGGGTTGAGTACGCCGGGATCGCACTTTTCTTTGTTGCCGCGATCCTGACATTATGGTCAATGTTCCAGTATTTGAGCGCCGCACGCGGAGATTTGCTTGATCAGTGATCGTTTCGCCGCAAATTTCAGCAAACGATCGTCAGTGGTGAAAAATATCGTTGACTCAGTGCGTCAGGTAAGTAGAATGCAACGCATCGAACGGCAGCACTGATTGCCAGACGATAGCAAAATCAAGTGATTAACAAAGTTACTTGATGATGCGGGAATAGCTCAGTTGGTAGAGCACGACCTTGCCAAGGTCGGGGTCGCGAGTTCGAGTCTCGTTTCCCGCTCCAAATTTTAAACATCGGCATTTGCGGATGTTGGCTGAAAAGCCTGAAGATTTCGGCGCGTTAGCAAAGCGGTTATGTAGCGGATTGCAAATCCGTCTAGTCCGGTTCGACTCCGGAACGCGCCTCCAATTTCTTCCCGAGCCCGGATGGTGGAATCGGTAGACACAAGGGATTTAAAATCCCTCGGCGTTCGCGCTGTGTGGGTTCAAGTCCCACTCCGGGTACCATGGGAAAGAACAGAATAATCAAAGCAATAAGCAGTGTCGTGAAACCACCTACGGGTGGTTTTTTTGTGCCTGAAATTTGATTTCCTGACATCTTTCCTAAGATGACTTTGTTACATGTGGGATTGTTGTTTTAATTTTGCACACCCAGAAATACAGACAACCGATCTACAGTTTAATTTTAACTGCGCAAATCTGAACATAACGAGAACCCCGCCTGCGCGGGGTTTTGGCTTTCCAGTGATACGGCAGGGGGGGCGCTACGGTGTATTGCACCAGTACCCCTGCCATAGCGCCAAATTGTAGGGGCGGTTTGTTTTACTGATTATCAGCAACCTGTATCACCGGGTGCGCAGGTGTCGATAATGCTTTTCAGCGTATCGCTGCTCTTTGTTACCGTACCTTTTGTGATATCAGCTCTGACATTTAGCTGTGCCTTGGGTTGCCCATCACCTCCTTCCACTTTCATCAGGTTTTCCGACGGGATAGTCAACGCAATATTCTGGCCTACCTCTGAACTGGATACGATATGAATAGGTGAGGTATATGGGAGTGTTTTTCCAAATTCATCCCCTGAAATTACTGAGCTTACTGTTATTTGATCACCTGCTGCCATGTTGTTGTAGGCAGCCACCACAACATCAACTCCATCCAAAGCCAGGTTAACACTCACAATCGACGGATTACCGGCTTCAGGTATTGATATGGTTATTGGCCCAAAGTCTGTTGGTGTAAAGGTTGTTTGCACTGAGGTGCTGTTACTACCGTTCACCGTTGCTGTCACGGTGAATTGTTCTGCTGTCAGATCAGTCAACGAGAGTGTCGCGACACCCTGGGCATTCGTAGATGTTGCGGTCGCTGAAGCATATTGTGCATTCGCAGAAGATTTACTCCATTGTACGGATGCCCCTTCTACAGGATTGCCTGCTCGGGTTACCGTGATTTGCGCGACGTTTTGTGTGCTACCGTCAGCTGGCGAATTATCTGGGCTCATTGTAATCGCCAGAATGGACGGCACCTCTGCAAATGTCGCAGTAGTATTGCCTGTTTTATCTCCAGCGCTTGCGGCCACATGAATATCCTGAGCCACCGTATCAGTGAGGTTTAACGTGGCAATTCCACTGGAATTGGTTATAACCGTCAGTGGCGAAACCGGTTTTGCGCTACCGACGCCAAGACTCCATGTCACACTGACGCCAACCATTGGCTGGCCGTTAGAGTCTGTTACCACAGCCTGAGCTACGTTCGCAGTGTTGCCGTCAGCCGGGGCATTATTGTTGTTCATACTGACAGTCACATTTGAAATAGCCTGGTTAATAAAGGCTGAGTTAACCGACTCTGTTTTTCCTCCTGCCGTAGCGCTTAATTTTACAGGGCCGACGGTTTTACTGGTGAAATTTATGGTTGCCTCACCGTCGCTGTCAGTAGCGCTTTCGCTACTGACGATAGTGGCTCCACTGTCTACCTGCCATGCAACTGCAACGCCGGAAAGAACTTTACCACTGGCATCTTTCAATACTACCTGGCCAATATTTTGATCATTACCGTCAGCCTGGCTGTTATTTTTAGTCAGGTTGAGATTTAGTGATGCCACTGACAGCGAAAATGAACTTGGCATTGTGCGGGTCAATGTTCCAGATGAAGCTGAGACGATAACCTGTTCGGCAGTTGTACTGGTCAGATTGACTGAAGCATTACCATTGGCGTCGGTCATCGATGTGGTCGTACTAAGTTTTGCACTACCAGTGACGGCCCAGGTAATAGATGCATTTGATGCAGCTTTATTATCAGATGTAATAGCGTGAAGCGTCACTGTATTAGTAGCAATACCGTCTGCTGGGCTGTTGTCTTTAACGCTCGTTAGAGTCATGTCTGTGAGAACTGCGGTGTCATCTTTTTTCTTATACTGCAGGATGATTTCATTGTTACGTTCTACAAGGTCATAGCGGCTGCCAGCGAGACTGCGGCGCAGGGCAACCTGGTCTGAGGACATCTGCGACTGCCAAGACTGACCTAAAGTGTAATGGAAGTTCAGACTGAAGCGGGTTTCATCCATAGAATCCTGACCGTGCTTATAATCAATACCAGCAGTAACCAGCGGAACTGGCGTATAGTTCAGACCGACGGTTATAGCGGAAGGGTTGCTCTGCAGGTGGTCTTTGTCGAATAGGGCAACATCATTTCCATAATATTGTTCATACATGGCCCGGGCACCCAGCAGTGGATATGTAGGGAGATAGCCTTCGGCACGGATATCATAGCCGTCAGCCGGTTTTTCATTATAGTCCTCGAAGTCACGTGAACTATGCCATTCAGTTGTACCGATATAGGTGTTAGCGGAAAGCTTCAGATAATCTGTCCAGGCTTCTGCACCAATACCGACGCGGCGGTTTTTGCCTGTGAAATCGTCATCAAAAAAGACATTTCCGCCAAACATCCATTTGTCGGTGTAGAAAGTTCGTACACCCATGCCGATATTGCCGGTCGTGCGCCCGTCGGGAGCTCGCAGACCAAGCTGGGTAAACAGCACAGCGTTTTTATTGTCATACAGAGGGGCAAGGAAATCGATGGCGCTTTCGTCCCAGTTGCCGCTGTCGTCAATGTTGAGCTGAACGCGCGCGGTACCGAACTGGCTGAGCCACTGCTGAGTCGTTGAAGAGGTATAACCGGAGGCGGCTGATTTGGCACTGTTGACTACGCCGTTTTTTCCACTGGAAGAGAGCGAACTGGCGACGGTGTTTAATGTTCCGGTATAAGGCAGCGTAGAGTCGGTTGATGTCGTGCTATGTACAGTCGAAAATGGAGAAGACGTAGCCGAAGAAAGAGGTAAGCTGTCCGCCAGAACACTGTGGGGCATGATTGGAACCAGGGGAAATAATACTTGTACAAAAATTTGTAACCATGCAAAGAAGCAAAAGTGTCTGCTTCTTTCAGTACCCGAGATTTTATGCATTATCATTTCTTCTTTAATTAGTTGAACCTGATGAGCTCAGTTCAATGTAGTTCTTGTGTATTAAATGTTGCTTCCGTATGTTCACCATATTGAAAACAAGAACGCTCCCATTGCTCATAGTCAGAGTTTGAAGGGGCTGAATCATTTTCTTTTATTTGTTGTTTCAGTATGACAAACGGAAGATCACATTTCTTGAAATTTCAAAACTCCCAAACCACAGCGCAACTCAGTCTTGTCGAGTTGATAAGAAAGTTGCATGTATTTCGGTTTTTTTTACCTGTGCTGTTTCTGCTTATAGTTTTTCAATCCATTTTTGTAGTAATTCCATATGAGGCAGGATTAAGGGTGATTTTTTTATGATTACATTTGTTAAAATGATACATGTACGTAAATAATCATCCTCGTGAATGGTTTGATTGAAAGTGATGTGGTTACTGAGGCCTGTCGCTATATACAAGACGTATATACAGATTTCAGGTTCAGTATAAATTTGTATGAGTTCGTACAAATTATATAAGATCTAATTGGAATTTGTTAATCCCATAACTAACTGTCATTAGGTTTTGTCCGCTCGCTAAGTACACTCAAACAACCTTTTTATATCAGGAGGTTATCCCAGGATTTGCTCATTGCTTTCACCATTGGTTTTTTTATGCGACTACGCACTTACCAAATGGCATATATAAAATCGTGTAAACCGAACGGCAGATACTGAGCAATAAAACAGGCCGATCGCCAGGCTGAACGGGCACAAACGGTTCTGGCGGCATTGACAGTGACGCCCGTAGCAGCGCATATTGCCGCTCCGGCATTAAGCTTAGATTGTTTTTCTATGGTTTTATGTAAACCCGATGAACTGTATGTTCCCGCAGATTTCTTCACCGGCTTTTCCTTGCCTCTGGCAAAGTTATAAAGAATCAATAATAACGCAGATAAGAGCCCCAAAATTAATGATGGCGCTGGTGGAAAATTAACAGCAGCAATAGAGCCAGCTATTGAAAAATATTCTCTGTTTACAAAACAGCAATACATGATAAGTGTCAATATCACTGATTATTAATTATAAAGATACTCCCGGCAGGGGGGGAGATCCATGTGGGAGACGAGTCGCGGGGAACTACTCGTTTTCAGACCGTAAAAATTCGCCTAATGAATGTTAACCGCTAGCGGTAACTAGTTAAAAATCCTCCCAATCATAACTCGCTTCGGCGGTTTTTTTGTGCGTGTTTTCGCGAACTGTTCATTATCATGCAGCACATGACCCGTTAATACAAAACCACCAGCAATCCCTCCTCGTTAGTGACTCGCCATGTATATCGCACTTAGCGACGAACAGGTGCGTTCAACATAAAACGTCCCCGGGCAGGATTATTCATAAATCCATCCCGTGCAGGGTTATAGTTGTGGTCCTGAAAACCGTTAATCATCACGGGATCGCCAATACCATCCTGGATAGCAAATGGTCTGTGGATCCTGTTTCTGGCTCTGAGAGTGAAACCGAAATTCTCCGTTCCACCAATAATAATGACGCTGTGTCCGGTTGCTAAAGCGGCACTTAACTCTCGCTCCAGTTCAGCCTGGTCTTGCAAAGTGCTGGCAGTGAGATGGGAGGAGGCCATCAACAGGATGGCGAGGGCAGCGCAGGAAAGCGCCCATGGCATTTTCATGATTAGTACTCATAAAAAGTATGGCTATTAAAGTATAGCTTTTGGTTGCGACGATACCCGGTGCAGGACGAACAATTTAGCTGTTATGTCCTTGTTCATGATGACGGTACAGGAAGGTCAAAGGGGGGCATTAAGCACTATAATTGAACAGGTAACAGGCGATCACCCCTGTTTGCTCACCATGCAGATGCAGGAGGTTACATCAGAGACTTACTTTCTCCGACGGTAATGTTTGCTGCATTACTTGTCCTTAGCTGCATTATGTATCCGGTGGACAAAAGTTTGGCCGTTGCATCACTGCTGTCACAACGTTCCACAACTACAGACCACATCGTTATCGCCCGGCAGCATTTTGATAAGCTCCAGTCTTATCAGGTTCTTATTCGTTCCTCTTCCGTCCAGGCCGAAAGTAAAATCATTCGATATAGCTATAAAAAGCCAGGCTTTATAAGGATGGATTTTACTCAGCCGCATCCTGGGGCCGTTCTTACCTATAACCCGGTAAGTAATAACGTGAAGCTTTGGCCGTTTGGGTTGGGAACTTTGCCAGTATTAAACCTCTCCCCAACAAATTCTTTAATAAAAGACGAGCGTGGCCATCGGGTCGATCAGTCTGACATTGGCGCATTGTTGGACAATATTCGTCACCTGCAGCGAGAGGGGAAAACGGCGATAATCGGGGAGGAGAACGTATCGGGGCGTTCGACCACGCACGTCTGCGTGACGGGGCCGGGGACGATGGTCGTTGATGGTGTTCACCGGTATGACGTTTGGTTCGATAACTACCATCGACTACCCGTGAAAGTGCTCAGTTACGATGCTGGTGGAAAGTGGCTGGAAACCGTACTTATGGATGCCATGATCATCAATATTCGTTTTCCCGTGGATTTTTTCACACCTTAAGGGCGCGGAGTTTATGGCCGAATATCAGTTGTCCACCGTCTGGCGGGTTGAAGCTTCGATTCAGGATGTATGGGATGTTTTCTCTCACCCGGATCAGTGGCCTGAATGGTGGGGAAGCCTGGAGCGAATTATTGAAATAAAGAAAGGGGATATACAGGGCATTGGCGCGTTGCACCGCTATACCTGGAAAGGGGCGCTGCCTTATCGTCTAACCTTTGATATTAACGTACTGAATATACTGCCTTGTTGTCTGCTGGAAGGGGAGGCGAGTGGTGAAGTTGAAGGGCGAGGAGTATGGTCTTTTTCCGACAACGGCAAGGAAACTATCGTCAGGTATGACTGGCATGTACGGACCACTATTCGCTGGATGAACTACCTTGCTCCACTGGCAGCGCCCGTCTTTCGCTGGAATCACGATACGGTAATGCGTGAGGGAGCAAAAGGGTTAGCCCGTAAACTAGGAACCAACGTGTACATATTTTGATGTGGCCGGTTTTTAAGGATATGGAGCCTGCCTGTTATTATGCGTTTTTCGTCTTTTTTAATGCTGCGCCTGTACTCTTGTGGTTGAAAATGGCTTAATTGTTTCTCTTTTCATTCACAGTTAACAGGTCTGTTATTGATGAATAAACTCCATCGACTCGCCTTTTTACGTCAGCGTCTGTCTGCTGTGATGATCGTGTACGGTCTCTGCCCGTTTAGCCGTCGCTCAACTCATACAACATGGACAGACAGCAATGCAACGTCGACAATTTCTTAAAAATAGTGTTCTCCTTTCTGCGGCCGGTTTAGTCGGTCCTTCCGTCGTTAGCCAGACGGTACAAGCCGCAGAGCCATTAGTTGCGCCTGTAGTACGTCGGCGCTTTGCCTTATCGCAAACCTATAAATTGAATCCGCCACAAGGGTCAAGCGGTGTGGTGAAACTGTGGATCCCGTTGCCGGTAGATACAGCATTTCAGCAGATGACAGACCTTGTTTTTAGCGGCAACTATAAGCAGGCATATGTCACTACCAATAATGCTTATGGCGCGAAAACGTTGTTTGCCAGTTGGCCCAATTCACAAGGAGAGTTGTTAATTAAGGTTGATATTGACATTGAAACCGCCGATTGGGAGCCGCTGAAGCAGGATGCGCTAAAAACCTGGCATGCGCCGGAGCAGATCGTTTATCCGTTGGATGTGAAACCCTATTTATTGCCGACTGCGCATACTCCCGTTGACGGGCTTGTGCAGGAAACAGCGCGTAAAATCACCGGCAACGAGCAGGACCCATTGAAAAAAGCACGCCTGATCTATGAGTGGGTCAGTAGCCATATGGAGCGTGATAATGACGTTATCGGCTGCGGAACGGGTGATGTGGCGGAGATTCTGAAGAGTGGCAAACTCAAAGGGAAATGCACCGATATGAGTTCCGTTTTCGTCGCTCTGGCACGTGCCAGCGGCATTCCGGCGCGTGAATTATTCGGGATTCGTCTGGGGAAAGCCAATAAGCTTGAACGCTACTCGAAAAGCGCCTTTGGTAAAGCCGACGGTGCCGGGGTAGCTGATGTGAGTGGAGGTCAGCACTGTCGCGCAGAGTTTTATCTGGCTGGCTACGGCTGGTTGCCTTGCGACCCGGCGGACGTGACGAAAATGCGTCTGGCCGAGAAAAAAACGCATCAGGATGCTGATGTGCAGGCCGTTAACACCTACCTGTTCGGTAACTGGGAAATGAACTGGGTAGGGTTCAACTACGGACGTGATTTTGAACTGTATCCGGCCACAGAACAGGGGGCGATGAACAATTTTGGTTACCCCTATGCGGAAGTAGACGGCGATCCGATCAACTTCTATGACCCTAAAGCGTTCTCCTACAGCTATGTCGCAACAGAACAACGCTAAAGGCGCTGGCCTCACTCTGCTGACGGCCGCTGTGGCTGCCGTCACCGCAGGATTATGCTGCGTGGGGCCACTGTTATATCTGCTGTTTGGCATTTCGGCGGCAAGTTTTACGGTATTCGCTCGTTTCGAGTTTTTGCGTCTCCCCTTGATTCTGCTGACGCTTGGGCTGCTGTTGCGCCTCTTTTGGCGGCTCTATTTTTCCAAAAGGTTGTGGTGTACCGGCTGGCTGACCCTGAAACAGATGCGTATTCTCTACTGGTGTACGCTGATAGTGATTTTACCGGTGTTATTTTATCCAACGCTGGTTGCCTGGTTTTATGAGGTATTTGAATGAAAATAGTCACTCTGATCGCTTGCTTATTGCTGCCGTTGTGGGCTCAGGCAGCTCATCAAAAAGTGGTGCTGGATATACAAAATATGACCTGCTCGCTGTGTGTCATTTCTGTTAATCAGGCGCTACGTGAAACTGACGGCGTGATCAAGGCTAAATCGTCGCTGAAGACGCGCCAGGCTGAAGTGATCGTGCCTGAAGATTTCTCTACTGATACGCTACTCAAGGCGGTAGCAAAAACAGGATATACGGCCACGCTCAACCATATTGAACAACAATAAACCACCTGCGGGTGGTTTTCTGGTTATCAGAAGATGATACCAGGTTTTTTGTGACCTCTTTTGTGCGTTAACTACCGGAATTACCCTCGTTTCCTGTTAACCTGAACAGGCGGTGTCAGTGAACCGCTCATGCCCATTTGTATCTGTTATCCCACCAGCCATGTAAGATAATCACAGGCAAGAATTTTTACTAAGGAAAAGCGTTATGAAAACGGGACCACTAAACGAAAGCGAACTGGAATGGCTGGATGATGTACTGACTAAGTACAATACGGACAAGGCAATTCTGGATGTGTCAGAGCTGGATGGCTTATTGACGGCGGTGCTCAGTTCACCTTATGAAATTGAGCCGGAGCAATGGCTGGTCGCTATATGGGGAGGCGCGCAGTATGTCCCTCGCTGGTCCTCCGAGAAAGAAATGACGCGTTTCATGAACCTGACGTTTCAGCATATGGCTGATACAGCCGATCGCCTTGACGAATTTCCTGAGCAGTTTGAACCGCTGTTTGGCCTGCGCGAAATTGAAGAGCATGAGCTGACTATTGTTGAAGAGTGGTGCTTTGGCTATATGCGAGGTGTCGCGCTGTCTGACTGGTCTTCATTACCGGATTCGTTAAAGCCGGCGCTTGAAGCAATTGCGTTGCACGGTACGGAAGAGAACTTCGAGGTCGTTGAGAAACTGACTCCTGAAGCATTTGACGAGAGCGTGGATGCGATCCGCCTGGCGGCTCTGGATCTGCATGCCTACTGGATGGCGCATCCACAGGAAGCGCCGGTGAAGGTTCCGTTAAAAACGGATGCCAAAATTGGGCGTAACGATCCGTGCCCATGTGGTAGTGGTAAAAAGTATAAGCAGTGCTGTCTGCATTAAGAAAAAGGGGCGTTTAGCCCCTTCGTCTTACTAACAACTTTAATGCGACTCTAAAGCTATTGTTTTAACCGACTTCAGGTAGCAGTCCTGCTGCGATAGAAAATTGCACGCCTATCACGATGATCCCGCAAATGAAAACCAGCGCCAGTGCTGGTGTACCACCCGCTACGCGCCAGGTTGTCTGTGGATTGTGTTTTCTGCTTTGCCAGACCAGCATTGACGGGATGAGCAGAGCCAGCACCGCCAGGGCAACGCCTGCATAGCCTAATGCCATCACAAAACCACGCGGATAGAAGAGAGCGAACGCCAGCGGCGGCAGGAACGTCACCACACCGGTTTGTATTCTGCCTGTTACGGTATTACGGCGCTGGAAGAGATCGGCCAGATAGTCGAATAATCCTAGTGCGACGCCAAGGAAGGATGTTGCCAGCGCGAGGTCGGCAAACAGATGCACCGCCAGCTCTACGTGTGGCGAGGCAACTACTTCACGTAACGCCTGTAACAAACCGTTTAAGCCAGCATGGTTGGCGAGCAGCCCCATAAACGTCGATGAATTGATACTGCCGAGTGTAGCGAGTTGCCAGAAAATATAGGCGACCAGTGGAATAGCGCTACCTGTGATAAACACCCAGCGCAGTTTACGGATATTACCGTTCATATAGCTGACGATGCTGGGAACGCTGCCATGAAAACCGAACGAGGTGAAAATCACCGGAATTGCGGAGAGTGCGAGGCCTTGTTGTAGCGGCAGAGTGAGAAGATTCACTTTATGGATATGCGGCATCAGCAGGGCGAGCATGACGACAAGGAAGATAATCTTGGCGCTGAATAACAGGCGATTGAACAGATCGACCAGTGACGTCCCGACACATACCACACCCCCGGCAACAAAGGTGAACAGCAGTACACCCGCCGTAGGGGATATGCTGGCACCGGTCCAGTCGCTGATGCTTGACGCCAGTAATTCACCTGCGCCACTGATGTATGCAGCCGTTAGCGCGTACATTAAAAACATCATGCTAAAGCCTGTCACCCACTGCCCGTAGCGACCAAGATAGCGTTTAGCCAGCGTGCCAAGTCCGGTGTCCGCTGGTACATGCTGATACACTTCAAGCAGCAACAGCGCGGTGTAACACATGAGTGCCCATAGCCCAACCAACAACGCCAGCGTGACGCTAAACCCCACGCCCGCCGCAGCCAACGGCATCGCCAACATACCGGCGCCAATCGTGGTTCCCGCCACGATAAAAATACTACCCAGAGTTCTATTCTTCACGCTTTCCTCTGTCCCAGAGATAATCAACGGTTATATCTGCGGCGCAGGTTAAGGCATAACGATATTTTCGTCAAATCACCGTTACAATCTGTGTACAGATTAATTTACGAATATTTGGCGGTGAAGATGTATTACAGATGATATTTTTTGTGTCCTGCCAGCATAAACCTGCGTTAGCGCAAAGCAGTGCAATATGGTTCACATTAGGCTACGGGGTTTATTAAGGAGGGAGTATGGATTCTATTCACGGTCACGAAGTGCTCAACATGATGATTGAGTCTGGCGAGCAGTATTCAAATGCCAGTCTTGAAGCGGCGATTACGGCCCGTTTTGGTGAGCAGGCGCGTTTTCATACCTGTTCTGCTGAAGGCATGACGGCGGCTGAGCTGGTGGCGTTTTTGGCGGCGAAGGGGAAATTCATTGCCAGCGATGACGGTTTTTCTACTCATGAAAGCAAGATCTGCCGCCATTAAGATCCTCGAATAACGGTGGCGGTCAGCCACCGTAATCCAACAGAATTAATTCTGTGTATCAAGCGTAGCCAGTTCTTTATCGATGAAATAAAGACCTTCACCGCTTTTTCCTGCCAGTGATAACTTATCAATAACAGATTTAAATAATTTCTCTTCTTCATGCTGCTCGGCAACATACCACTGCAGGAAATTAAATGTTGGATAATCCTGGTGAGTCATTGCCGCATGAGCCAGCTCATTAATTTTTTGCGTGATCAACTGCTCATGTTCATAGGTGACACGGAACAGTTCATCCAGAGAAGCATATTCAGCAAACGGTGACGGCACAGTATTAATGCACGGCAAGCTGCCGGTATCTGTCAGGTAATCGAACAGACGCTGCATGTGCGTCATCTCTTCCTGGGCGTGGCGACGCAGAAACGCAGCGGCACCTTCGAAGCTGTGGTAGCTGCACCACGCGCTCATCTGTTGATAGAGCAGAGATGAATAAAGTTCAAGATTCATTTGCTCATTCAGTTTGTCGATCATTTCTGTTTTCAGCATGGTTCTGCTCCACGAACATTAATTATATATTTACGTGGCGCCACTATAATTTGTTATTTAATTATTTGCAAAAGGTAAAATAATAAATTTATTTATTAAAAATGAGAATGGGAATAAAACGCATTAATACTATTAAAAGAGCGATATATTCTAAATAATTTGAGTTGCAGGACAAAATGCAGCAGGTATTTTGAACAGCGCTTGCGCAGGCCCCAAAGGGGCGAGGCCGTAGGCCGAGTCACCCGGCAAGGGAGGAAATCCCCAGGAGCATAAATAACTATGTGACTGGGGTTTCTGAGTGTAGTCAACGCACCTGCAGTTTGAAGTATGACGGGTATATAAGTAATAAAAGACCAGCAAAACAATGCAGGTCAGAAAGGTTAATAGCCGAAAGGTTGTGTCTGCGACACGGCCACACCATGACACTGCCAGGCAAGCGTAATCCTGGTATTCATACACAGGGAACCTGCGTAAACGCTACAAGTTGCCACTGGCTGACCAAATGCTACAGCGCTGGCGTATCCCATCCGCTGACACTCTTTTGTTGCCGTACTCTGGGCAATATAGTTGTCTGTGCGCGCTGTTTGTAGCATTGCCTGGTTGTAAGTAAGACGAACCACGCCAGTGATGGGGCTGGCTTCGCTGACCTGCGCCTGTTTTGTGATAGTGCATCCCGTTAGCACGAGCGGCAAGAGTGCAAGAATAAGAGGCTTCATGATATCGCTCTGAAAATTCGGTGATACGTTATCCTGACTGATACAGCGACGAGTCAATGGGTTGAATAACGTGAAGATCACCTGCGATTAATCACAACGACGCTTTTGTTGTAAGGAATTCTGCCGTTTAACGGGGGAAATGTGAGCATCTCATTATTTCTTAAAACTAAATTTCATTAAATTTGAAAGTGCGTTTGAGAGATAGTAATGTGATCTGAATGTTATGACTCACAGCGGAATTCCCGCGACGCATTCAGGAGAATACAGAATGAAAATTGCATTGATGATGGAAAACAGCCAGGCAAGCAAAAACGCGATCATTCATAACGAGCTTAAGGCTGTCGCGGATGAGAAAGGATTTCCTGTCTTCAACGTTGGAATGAGTGACGAAAACGACCATCATTTGACCTATATTCACCTCGGTATTATGGCCAGCATTCTGCTCAATTCCAAAGCGGTCGATTTTGTGGTGACAGGCTGTGGCACTGGACAAGGTGCCATGATGTCGCTGAATATCCATCCTGGTGTGGTGTGTGGCTATTGTCTCGATCCGGCAGATGCTTTCCTGTTTGCGCAGATCAATAATGGTAATGCGCTCTCCCTGGCGTTCGCCAAAGGCTTTGGCTGGGGCGCTGAGCTGAACGTGCGCTACATGTTTGAAAAAGCATTTACAGGTCGTAATGGCGAAGGTTACCCGCCGGAGCGCAAAGAACCGCAGGTGCGTAACGCAGGTATTTTGAATCAGGTGAAAGCGGCAGTGGTAAAAGAAAACTATCTTGATACCCTGCGCGCTATCGATCCTGAACTGGTGAAAACCGCCGTGTCGGGCCCGCGTTTCCAACAGTGTTTCTTTGAAAATTGCCAGGACAAAGCGATCGAAGCGTTTGTCCGTAAGATCATTGGCTAAATCCTGTTGCCCGGTGGTAGCGGTCTGCCGGGCTTAACGATTTTTGTTTGATACCGCGCTTCCTGCATCGCGGGTCAGACGCAATGTATCAACCATACCAATCAGGCAAATGATGGCGATAGCCACAAATGCCAGACGAAAACTGATCCCCGGAATATTGTCCAGCGCCAACCATTCACTGATTTTATCGCCAATTCGGATCCCGATAGCCGCCAGTGATATCCCCAACCCTACCGCTAATTGTGTTGCCGTACTGAACAACGTATTGGCATAGCTCATCTGTGGTGCAGGGACATCCGCGAAGGCAAGCGTGCTGACGCCGGTAAACTGTATCGAGCGGAAAACGCCGCCCAGATATAGCACCAGTAAAATCACCCATACCGGAGTTTGTGGAGTAATCAGTGCGCAGGCCAGCAGCGCCAGAACATTCAGAACTCCGTTAATCAACAGCAGTTTCTTAAAGCCCAGCCAGCGTATCAATGGTGTGGTGGCTGGTTTAATCGTCAGGTTTCCCACAAACACTGCCAGCACCAGGGATCCGGCATGAAAGGCGTTCATGCCAAAGCCGACCTGAAACATTAACGGCAGCAGAAAAGGTACGGCGCTGATAGATGCACGAAACAGTGAGCCGCCGTACATTGTGACGCGGAATGTTGGTACCTGCATAGCCTCCAGACGAATCATCGGCCAGGCGGCATGATGAAAGTGGCGCAGAGCGAATATGAAGGTGGCAATCCCGAGAGTGAGCAGCCCGGCTGTGAGCCAGCCCTGAGGCTGTTGTGAACCCAGTAACTCCATGGCGTACACCAGACTGACCATAGCGACAGACATTGCCATAAAACCGGGGAAGTCAAACGGACGGCGCTCGTCGTCATGAATATCCGGAATAATACGTAACGCAAGAGCTATCGCCAGCAGTCCCAACGGTACATTGATAAAAAAGATCCAGCGCCAGTTGGCATAGCTGGTGATAAACCCGCCGAGCGGCGGGCCGATGATCGGGGCAACCAGTGCAGGCCAGGTCAGAGTGGCAATGGCGGTGATTAATTGATGCTTTGGCGTTGTACGCAGGACGGCGAGACGACCGACCGGAACCATCAGTGCGCCGCCCACACCCTGTAATATACGCATCGCCACAAAGCCTTCGAGGCTGGTGGATAATCCGCAAAAGACGGATGCGAGGGTAAATATTGCCAGCGCCAGGGTAAATACCTTACGTGCGCCAAAACGATCGGCTATCCAGCCGCTGGCGGGGATCAGGACCGCCAGAGTAATCAAATAGGCACTGATGCCGATGTTCAGGTCAACCGCCTGCACACCAAAGCTTTTTGCCATATCGGGCAGGGCGGTGGCAATGACCGTGCCATCGATAAATTCCATAAAGAAGGCCCCGGCAACGAGCAGTGCTGCCGGCGAAAGGCCACGTAATTTCTCAACCGCTAAATGTTCACTCATGTCGTGCTTGCCATCTCAAAGAAATTGACTGTTTTTTTTATTTTCAGCGCAACTACACTGCTTGCGCCGCTATCGTTTCGACAGCTGAATGGGTACTATGACGACCTTTCTATAAGGAGCTCACTATGTCCCAAACACTGAATGCCGATCAGGAACTGCTCTCGGATGTTGTTGCCTGCCAACTGGTTATCAAGCAAATTCTGGATATCATTGATGTCATTGCCCCGGTTGAAGTCCGGGAGAAAATGTCCAGCCAGCTTAAAAACATCGATTTTTCCAGTCACCCGGCGGGTGCCGATCCAGTGACTATGCGTGCAATTCAAAAAGCGGTTGCATTGATCGAACTGAAATTCACTCCGCAGAATGAGTCTCACTAAAATAAACCGTTGTTTCAGGTTTTAGAAAGGTTTTTTTGCGCCTCCCGGAACGGGAGGCGTGAACGTATAGATGACCGAGTGTAAGCCGGGTAAGGTGAATCGCATCACCATCCGGCATGAAAGCAGAGTGAATCAAAGATTAGTGCTGCTGGTAGTTAACGACATTTAGCAGGTGCTTATCCATTTGCGCCATACACAGGCCTGCCTGTTTGGCGCTACGAACTTCATCGAGAATCGTTTGTAACAGCATGCCATCCTGTTGCTGCTCTTTTTCCAGATCGTTCAGAAAATCAATGGTAGGGGCATCGTTCAATGCTTCAGCTTCGATCGCTAAGCGCGACAGCGTGCTGGAGCGCTGCTGATATTCATCAAGCGTTTTTTGAAACAACTCTTCAAGGGATGTCAGCTCATCTCCGGGAACATCGATGGCTTTCACGATAGGATTAGCGCCTGCTTTTTTCATAAAATTAAACACCCGCATCATTTGCGTCACGTTCGCCTGCGCCTGAGTACGCAGAAACGTTGCGGTGCCTGTCAGGCTATGCTCATAGCACCACTCACTAAAGTGAAGGTAGAGATTCGATGCGTAAAACTCAAGATTCATTTGCGCGTTGAGTTTGTGAACAATTCCAACTGCAGCCATATCAATATCCTTATTTCCAGAAAGAAAGCTGTACGTTACTAACGGCAGTACAACGGGCTGTCGCTGCACTTCACATCAACGTACAAGTCATACTGTTAGCAGAATAATTCCGTTCCGCCGGTCCTTTAGGTGACCAAAGAGTGATCTCTTTACCGATCACAAATAATCATAACGCCAGCCTGGTCATAAGAAAATCCTTAAAACTACATATTTATATTTTTTTACATATCGTCATAAAAATATTTGTGCATCTGTCGCCGCAGCATAGTGGGGTGTGGTTAACTAATTGATGTATCAGTAATTAATTGCGAATAAAAATAATGAAATGCTATTTCATGTCACAAAAATAAATTCTACAACAAGATAATCTGGTTCTACAGGCGATTTTCAATCATTACGCTAATGGAATTTTTCTGTTCTCAGCGACGCTGATGGAAATTATCTGGTGGTTAATTTTATGCGTTAGATCAGTTTTAACGAATTTAATTACTCTGACGGCATAAATAATTCGGTATTTGTTGTGGTGTTTATGTGGGTTAAACGAGGAGTTGTATATGAAGAAGGTTGCGGTGCTGCTGGCTCCCGGTTTTGAAGAGGCTGAAGCCATTGTTACCATCGATATTTTGCGTCGTCTTAATATTGATGTTGAGACCCTGGCCTGCGCCGAGTCTCGAGCGGTAGTGAGCTATCACGATATCCCGATGGTGACCGACAGTACTTTGATGGCCCGACTGGAGACCGTTTATGACGCAGTTGTGCTGCCAGGCGGTCCACAGGGAAGCGTTAACCTTGCTGCCAGTGATGCGGTAGTTCAGTTTGTTGCTCGTCATGATGAAGCCGGGAAACTTATCTGCCCGGTTTGTTCTGCCGCAGCCCGGGTGCTGGGCGGTAACGGTTTGTTGAAAGGACGCCGCTATGTGTGCTCTGGTGAACTGTGGGCAAATGTTACTGACGGGGAATATGTTGATGCGCCCGTCGTGGAAGATGGGAATCTTCTCAGTGGTAAAGGTTTAGGGCATATTTTTGATTTTGCTTTCACGCTCTCAGCTCGTCTGTTAGATGATGACGCTTCTGTTCGCGATCACGCCGAACACATTTATTACGCATGGTAATCTCTGGATCCCCGAATGCTTCGGTATTCGGGAACAAGGATTCGCTGGCTGATGTTATGGATTAATCTGCTACTCCTTATTATTCCCTTCAGAAATGCAGCGCTTTTTTATGTCATTTCCCACTGAATTTATGTACGCAATTACTGTAATTCTGTGGTGTGATGCCGCTCTCTTATGGAGAATCAATTTCCCGCTACAACTACTCTCAGCACTGGCGTTGATCTTATCAATCAAAGTAATGCCTTGTTTTATGTCTGAATTACAAAAAATCGTTTGATTTTACCCTACATAAAAGAACGTTAAAGCTGGAGTTAACCATGCACAAATTCACTAAAGCGCTGGCGGCCATCGGTCTGGCTGCCGTTATGTCACAATCCGCTATCGCTGAATCCATGAAGCTCGGTTTCCTGGTGAAACAACCGGAGGAACCCTGGTTCCAGACAGAATGGAATTTTGCGGATAAAGCCGGTAAAGATCTTGGCTTTGAGGTAATTAAAATTGCTGTCCCGGACGGTGAAAAAACCCTTAATGCTATCGACAGCCTGGCGGCAAGTGGCGCAAAAGGGTTCGTGATTTGTACCCCTGACCCGAAACTTGGGCCAGCCATTATGGCCAAGGCACGTGGCTATGATATGAAAGTCATCGCTGTGGATGACCAGTTCGCCAACGCCAAAGGTAAGCCAATGGATACCGTACCGTTGGTAATGATGGCGGCAACAAAAATTGGTGAGCGTCAGGGACAGGAGTTGTACAACGAAATGCAGAAACGCGGCTGGGATGTGAAATCTTCTGCCGTGATGGCCATTACCGCTAATGAACTGGATACCGCACGTCGTCGTACTTCCGGATCAATGGAAGCACTCAAAGCTGCGGGCTTCCCGGAAAAACAGATCTACCAGGTTCCGACCAAATCCAATGATATCCCAGGCGCATTCGACGCCGCCAACTCCATGCTGGTTCAGCACCCAGAGGTTAAACACTGGCTGATTGTCGGTATGAACGACAACACCGTACTGGGTGGCGTTCGTGCTACTGAAGGACAAGGCTTTAAAGCTCCGAACGTGATTGGTATCGGCATTAACGGCGTTGATGCGATTAGTGAACTCTCCAAGGGTGAAGCGACCGGGTTCTATGGCTCACTGCTGCCAAGCCCGGACGTCCACGGCTATAAATCCAGCGAGATGCTCTACAACTGGGTGACTAAAGGCGCAGAACCCCCGGTCTTCACCGAAGTCACAGATGTGGTGTTGATCACCCGCGAAAACTTCAAAGAAGAACTGGCGAAGAAAGGGCTGGGCGGTAAGTAACACGACAATTGTGAAACGTCTGTCCGACCTGCTAACTCCAGGTCGGACAAGGCAACGCCGCCATCCGGCAACAGGTTAGAACGATACTGACTCACGGAGACGTTATGCAACAGTCTACCCCGTATCTCTCATTTCGTGGCATTGGCAAAACCTTTCCTGGCGTTAAGGCGCTAACGGATATCAGCTTTGACTGCTATGCCGGTCAGGTGCATGCCCTGATGGGTGAAAATGGCGCCGGGAAATCAACATTATTAAAAATTCTCAGCGGTAACTATGCGCCAACGACGGGTTCTTTGGTGATCCGCGGACAGGAGGTTTCCTTTGCGGATACAACCACCGCGCTGAACGCCGGTGTCGCCATAATTTATCAGGAGCTGCATCTGGTGCCGGAAATGACCGTCGCCGAGAACATCTATTTAGGCCAGCTTCCGCACAAGGGTGGAATTGTTAATCGCTCGCTACTGAACTACGAAGCGGGTCTGCAGTTAAAACATTTAGGGATGGATATCGATCCGTCCACCCCATTGAAATATCTCTCTATTGGTCAGTGGCAAATGGTGGAGATTGCGAAAGCGTTGGCGCGCAATGCCAAAATTATCGCCTTTGATGAACCAACCAGCTCCCTTTCCGCCAGGGAGATTGAGAATCTGTTTCGCGTCATTCGTGAACTGCGTAATGAGGGGCGAGTCATTCTGTATGTTTCGCACCGAATGGAAGAGATTTTCGCCCTCAGTGATGCCATCACCGTGTTTAAAGATGGTCAGTACGTTAAAACCTTTACAGATATGCAGCAGGTTGATCACGAGGCGCTGGTACAGGCAATGGTGGGGCGTGACCTCGGAGATATCTACGGCTGGAAATCCAGACCTTATGGTGCAGAACGTCTGCGTCTGCATGAGGTGAAGGCGCCCGGTGTACGTACGCCGATCAGTTTATCAGTACGCAGTGGCGAAATCGTCGGGTTGTTCGGGCTGGTTGGAGCCGGACGTAGCGAACTGATGAAAGGGCTGTTTGGAGGGACGCGGATCACCGCCGGTCAGGTATTTATTGATGAAAAGTCAGTCAACATCCGTAAACCCAGCCACGCTATCGAGGCGGGGATGATGCTGTGTCCTGAGGATCGAAAAGCCGAAGGGATTATTCCTGTGCATTCGGTACGTAACAACATCAATATCAGCGCGCGTCGTAAACATGTACTTGGTGGTTGCCTGATCAACAACAACTGGGAAGAAACGAATGCCGACCACCATATTCGCGCACTGAACATTAAAACGCCGGGTGCAGAGCAATTAATCATGAACCTTTCCGGCGGTAATCAGCAGAAGGCCATTCTGGGGCGTTGGTTATCGGAAGAGATGAAAGTGATTCTGCTCGACGAACCTACGCGCGGCATTGATGTGGGTGCGAAACATGAGATTTATAACGTGATCTATGCGCTGGCGGCGCGCGGCGTTGCCGTGCTGTTTGCGTCCAGTGACCTGCCGGAGGTTCTCGGTGTCGCCGACCGTATCGTAGTGATGAGGGAAGGGGAGATTGCGGGGGTGTTACTTCATGAACAGGCGGATGAACGGCAGGCGCTAAGCCTTGCTATGCCTAAAGTCAGCCAGGCTGTAGCCTGAATAAGGAGAGTATAATGTCTTCGGTTTCTACATCGGGTTCTGGCGCATCAAAATCGGCGCTAAATCTTGGCAGAATTTGGGATCAATATGGGATGCTGGTGGTTTTCGCCGCATTGTTCCTGGTTTGCGCCATCTTCGTACCTAACTTTGCCACTTTTATTAATATGAAGGGGCTGGGGCTGGCTGTTTCCATGTCGGGTATGGTCGCCTGCGGGATGCTGTTTTGCCTGGCATCCGGTGACTTTGACCTCTCGGTCGCTTCGGTAATTGCCTGCGCCGGGGTTACAACCGCTGTGGTCATCAATATGACGGAAAGCCTGTGGATTGGCGTTGCCGCAGGACTGTTGTTAGGCGTTCTGTGCGGCCTGGTGAATGGGTTCGTAATTGCACGTTTAAAAATTAATGCGCTGATCACCACGCTTGCAACTATGCAGATTGTTCGCGGTCTGGCCTACATTATCTCCGACGGTAAAGCGGTAGGGATTGAAGACGAGCGCTTTTTTGCACTCGGCTATGCCAACTGGTTAGGGTTGCCGGCACCCATCTGGTTGACGGTAGGCTGCTTTATTATTTTTGGCCTACTGCTGAATAAAACCACCTTTGGACGTAATACGCTGGCAATTGGTGGTAATGAGGAGGCTGCGCGTCTGGCCGGGGTTCCGGTAGTACGCACCAAGATAATTATCTTTATTCTTTCCGGCCTGGTATCCGCCGTTGCGGGGATTATTCTGGCATCGCGCATGACCAGCGGCCAGCCAATGACCTCTATCGGTTATGAGCTTATTGTGATTTCAGCCTGTGTTTTAGGGGGCGTTTCACTCAAAGGCGGCATCGGAAAAATCTCATATGTAGTCGCCGGGGTGCTGATTCTTGGAACCGTTGAAAACGCGATGAACCTGCTGAACATTTCTCCGTTTGCACAATATGTGGTTCGAGGCTTAATCCTGCTGGCGGCGGTGATCTTCGACCGTTACAAACAAAAAGCGAAGCGTACTGTTTGATAATTTCATTGCCAACTTTTTAGTCTAGCTTCTCCTCATCGCCAGCCGCTATACCGGCTGGCGATTGTTTTTCCAAATGGCGAGCCTGGTCACACTGTCTATACTTATATCCGTCATACATCACATATACGGCGCGATCCGCGCGTCGCACAGACAATGATGAGGAGGAGATTCGGGTGACAGCATCGCTAACCGTAACCCCTGAGCTATCTGCAAACTGTGCTTATTTTTTCGATCTTGATGGAACCCTGGCAGAGATTAAACCGCATCCTGATCAGGTAGTTGTCCCTAAGACAGTCCTGCATTTGTTACATCGCCTGGCGGCGCAAAATGCGGGAGCACTGGCATTGATTTCAGGGCGCTCAATGGCTGAGCTTGACGTACTCACTACTCCCTTTCGCTTTCCGCTTGCTGGAGTGCATGGGGCAGAACGCCGCGACATCAATGGCCATGCCCATATTGTGAGTCTACCTCAGGATGTTGAACGTGAAATTGGTGTGCTACTAAATGCGGCGATGGCAGAACTGCCAGGCACCACGCTTGAAGCAAAAGGCATGGCTTTTGCCCTGCATTATCGACAGGCTCCTGAGCATGAGGCGGCGCTGTTGGCACTGGCTCAGCACATCATCCATAAATGGCCGCAGCTTGCGCTACAGCCTGGGAAATGCGTCGTGGAGATTAAACCAAAAGGTACGAATAAAGGAGAAGCTATAGATGCCTTTATGCAGGAAGCCCCTTTTGCCGGAAGAGTACCCGTTTTTATTGGTGATGACCTGACGGATGAGGCCGGTTTTAGAGTAGTGAACCGCGCCGGCGGTATCTCCGTAAAGGTGGGAAGCGGGGCGACTCAGGCGACATGGCGTCTGGCAGGCGTAACAGATGTTTGGCGCTGGCTGGAGCAAATCAACTGTCCGCAGCAAGAACAAAAAACAACGAATGACAGGAGAGATAGCTATGAGCCGTTTAGTCGTAGTATCTAATCGAATTGCCTCACCGGATGATAAAGGGAACGCAGGTGGTCTTGCGGTCGGTGTACTGGGCGCTCTGAAGGCCGCAGGCGGGCTATGGTTTGGCTGGAGCGGTGAAACAGGCAATGAAGATAAACCGCTAAAAAAAGTTACCCGCGGCAATATTACCTGGGCATCGTTTAATCTGAGCGAACAGGATTACGAAGAGTATTACTGTCAGTTTTCGAACGCCGTTTTATGGCCTGCATTTCACTACCGGCTGGATCTGGTGCAGTTTCAGCGTCCTGCATGGGAAGGCTATCAGCGGGTGAATGCCTTACTGGTTGATAAACTGCTGCCACTGCTTAGTGATGACGACATCATCTGGGTTCACGACTACCATTTACTCCCGTTTGCCAGTGAACTGCGTAAGCGTGGTGTGAATAACCGTATTGGTTTTTTCCTGCATATTCCTTTTCCGACGCCGGAAATTTTCACCGCGCTACCGCCACACAAAGTATTGCTTGAGCAGTTGTGTGATTTTGATTTACTCGGGTTCCAGACCGAAAATGATCGTCAGGCTTTTCTCGATTGTCTGAGCGCTCAAACCAGAGTGACCACACGCGACAAACATCACCATGCCTGGAATAAAGCGTTTCGCACTGAGGTGTATCCTATTGGTATTGCGCCGGATGAAATCGCCAAGCAGGCGGCAGGGCCGCTTCCGCCGAAAATGGCGCAGTTAAAGGCTGAATTAAAGAATGTGAAGAATATATTTTCCGTCGAGCGGCTGGATTACTCCAAAGGCCTGCCGGAGCGATTTCAGGCCTATGAGTCTTTGTTAGAAAATTACCCTCAGCACCACGGTAAGATTCGTTATACACAGATAGCGCCGACATCGCGCGAAGAAGTTCAGGCTTATCAGGATATTCGTCATCAGCTAGAGACCGAAGCCGGGCGAATTAACGGCAAATATGGTCAACTGGGCTGGACGCCTCTCTACTACCTGAACCAGTATTTTGACCGCAAATTGCTGATGAAGATTTTCCGTTACTCGGATGTTGGGCTGGTTACGCCATTACGGGACGGCATGAATCTGGTGGCAAAAGAGTTTGTCGCCGCACAGGATCCTGCCAATCCCGGCGTACTGGTGTTATCACAGTTTGCCGGGGCGGCGAATGAGCTGGCCTCCGCGCTGATCGTTAACCCTTACGATCGGGATGACGTTGCCAGCGCGTTGAACAGAGCGTTAATCATGCCGCTTGATGAGCGTATTTCGCGTCACGCCGGGATGCTGGAGACGATTGTCAAAAACGATATCGACAACTGGCAGGCCAGTTTTATTCGTGACCTAAAAAAGGTCGCGCCACGTCATGCTGAAAGCCAGCCGCACGACAACGTGGCCTCATTGCCCAAACTGGCCTGAAATCCGATGCTCGGTGATTAGTCACCCGCCAGCGGAACCAGCAGCACATCCACCTGACTTGCGCTGACAACGCTTTTCGCTGAGCAGGATGCTCGCGAAAAGAAGCTCTGGTTATGGTTGCCATAAATGACAAGATCGACAGCGTGCTTGCGGCACACGTCGAGAATATGTTCGTTCAGTGCCCCATAGGTGATGAAGGTGTTCTCAATGGGGTACTGAGCCTCTTTACTGAGCTTATCAATAAAATCCTGTGTCTCTTCTTGCATCACTTCACGCAGGTCTTCCAGCATTGGTGCAGCGAATTGATTATACAGTTCAGGGTCCGAGACAAGGGTTATCAGGCTAATACGGGCATTTACAGGGCGAGCGATAGAAACGGCCTTCGCTAACAGCTGGTGGCTTTCGGGGGTGGCTGCAACAGCAACAAGAATGTGCGCATAGCTCATAACTCGCTCCTTTATATAAGAATTATGAGAGAACTTTCATGTTTACTCGGGTTAGCTCAATACTGCATCGTTTCACCTGACAATAGTGTGAATGCCATCATGATTATTCATTAATTATTCTTATAAATAGAATAATCACGTCAAATGAGCCTGAAATGCATTCAGGTGATTTAAGTGAAATCAACTGCTAATGAAAACAATGTGTTAATAAAAATTAAACATTAATTAACATTTAAGATGTCGTCACCATGCGGTATTAATTAATTGACCTTAATATTTAAGTTGTTGTTTATAAAGCATTTAATGAAATAACGTTTCATAGTGAATAAGTTATTCAGCATGTTATTTCAGTGCGTGATATTAACGCAGGTAAATAAGGTGCTATTCGGTTTCATTGCAATAATATTCGTACGCATGGAATTGAAATGAAGAACGATAGTTCAAAAAACAAGCAAAGTAAAAGCCGCGCTGATGGATTTATGTTAATCCTTTAGCTGCTTTATGTGATCTGTGTCACATATTCTTTAAATTCGCAGCATCGCTCCGTTGTATGTGTAACGGGTGGCGGGTAGAGTTGCGTCGAATTAGGAAAAATCTTAGACATTTGTAAGAATTGATGTGAGCTTGTAAGGAACGCGGCCTTCTTAAAAGGGAATGTTTACACAACGCGTAAGTGCCGTAACGCTGCTATGTATTTGACCTTTGTTTTTTTTTTCCGGGCCTTCCCGGCGACATCACGGGGTGCGGTTTTACCGCATAAAAATCATGTTGGTTATTATGGATGCAAATAATGCATACATCCGAGTTGCTGAAACACATTTATGACATCAATTTGTCATATTTATTGCTTGCACAGCGTTTGATCGTTCAGGATAAAGCATCCGCGATGTTCCGCCTTGGTATCAGCGAAGAGATGGCGGACACGTTGGCAACACTAACACTTCCTCAAATGGTCAAACTGGCTGAAACAAATCAACTGGTATGTCATTTCCGTTTCGATGATCACCAAACTGTTACTCGACTGACGCAAGATTCTCGCGTTGACGATCTTCAGCAAATTCACACCGGTATCATGCTTTCAACGCGTCTGTTAAGCGACATTGATGATGCGGCGCGTAAGAAAAGGGCTTGATGATGAGCGAAAAAAGCATTGTTCAGGAAGCGCGTGATATCCAGCTAGCGATGGAATTAATCACATTGGGCGCCCGTTTGCAAATGCTGGAAAGCGAAACGCAGTTAAGCCGTGGCCGACTCATTAAGCTCTACAAAGAATTACGCGGTAGCCCTCCGCCAAAAGGTATGCTCCCTTTCTCAACCGACTGGTTTATGACGTGGGAGCAAAATATACATGCTTCTATGTTTTGCAACGCCTGGCAGTTTCTTCTTAAAACGGGTCTGTGCAGCGGCGTGGATGCCGTAATTAAAGCCTACCGTTTATATCTTGAACAGTGTCCGCAGCCTGAGGAAGGACCCTTGCTGGCGTTAACACGCGCGTGGACTCTTGTGCGTTTTGTCGACAGTGGCTTGCTGGAACTGTCCACCTGCAACTGCTGCGGCGGGAATTTTATTACTCACGCGCATCAACCTGTGGGCAGCTTTGCATGCAGTTTATGCCAGCCGCCATCGCGGGCCGTAAAAAGACGTAAACTTTCCCAGAATGCTGCCGATATTATTCCACAACTGCTGGATGAACAGATCGAACAGGCTGTTTAACTGATACGGTGTGGATAAACACTCCAGCAGCGGTAAGAGATTACCGCTGCTTTTTTTTGTCCTGACCTCTGAGTTAACTGCCCGACTGCGCATCCTGTCATAGTCAATTGCGAAAGGATGATGTCGTGCTTATCTTATTAGGTTACCTGGTTGTTATTGGTACAGTTTTCGGCGGTTATATGATGACCGGCGGACACCTTGGGGCACTCTATCAACCGGCTGAGCTGGTGATCATCGGTGGTGCGGGTATTGGGGCATTCATCGTCGGCAATAACGGCAAAGCCATCAAAGGGACGATGAAAGCGATCCCGTTGCTTTTTCGTCGCTCGAAATACACCAAAGCCATGTATATGGATCTGCTGGCACTGCTTTATCGCCTGATGGCCAAGTCTCGTCAGCAGGGCATGTTCTCGCTCGAGCGCGATATTGAAAACCCAAAAGAAAGTGAAATTTTCGCCAGTTATCCGCGCATCCTCGCGGATGCCATCATGCTTGATTTTATCGTCGATTACCTGCGCCTGATTATCAGCGGCAATATGAATACGTTTGAAATTGAAGCGCTGATGGACGAAGAAATTGAGACTCATGAGAGTGAAGCTGAAGTCCCGGCCAACAGCCTGGCGATGGTCGGTGATTCTTTACCCGCATTCGGTATCGTGGCGGCAGTTATGGGCGTTGTGCATGCACTTGCCTCAGCCGATCGTCCGGCGGCTGAACTGGGTGCGCTGATTGCGCACGCCATGGTAGGAACCTTCCTCGGTATTTTACTGGCCTATGGATTCATTTCTCCGCTTGCCAGCGTACTGCGCCAGAAGAGTGCTGAAACGACCAAAATGATGCAGTGCGTGAAGATCACTCTGCTCTCAAACCTGAATGGCTATGCCCCTCCTATTGCCGTCGAATTTGGTCGTAAAACGCTGTATTCCAGTGAGCGTCCTTCGTTTATCGAACTGGAAGAACATGTTCGTGCGGTGAGAAACCCGACTCCGCAGCAAACGACCGAGGACGCATGAAAAATCAGGCCCATCCTATTATCGTCGTAAAACGACGAAAACATAAAAATCACGGCGGTGGGGCGCATGGTTCATGGAAAATTGCCTACGCCGATTTTATGACTGCGATGATGGCCTTCTTTCTGGTGATGTGGCTGATTTCCATTTCCAGCCCGAAAGAGTTGATCCAGATTGCAGAGTATTTTCGTACCCCTCTGGCCACTGCGGTGACCGGTGGAAATCGTATTTCGAATAGCCAAAGCCCAATACCTGGCGGCGGGGACGATTACACCCAGCAACAGGGTGAAGTGAATAAGCAGCCGAATATCGATGACCTGAGAAAGCGCATGGAGCAGAGTCGCTTGAGTAAATTACGCGGTGATCTGGACCAGTTAATCGAGTCCGATCCTAAACTGCGTGCGCTACGTCCGCATTTGAAGATTGATTTAGTTCAGGAAGGGCTGCGGATTCAGATTATCGACAGCCAGAACCGCCCGATGTTTAAGACTGGCAGCGCCGAGGTTGAGCCTTACATGCGCGATATCCTGCGAGCCATTGCACCTGTCCTGAATGGGATCCCTAACCGCATCAGTCTCTCCGGCCATACGGATGATTATCCTTATGCCAACGGTGAGAAAGGGTACAGCAACTGGGAATTGTCAGCCGATCGCGCCAATGCATCGCGTCGCGAGCTGGTCAGCGGAGGCCTGGACACGGGAAAAGTATTACGGGTGGTAGGCATGGCCGCCACGATGCGTCTGAGCGATCGCGGTCCTGAGGACGCCATCAACCGCCGTATAAGTCTGCTGGTACTCAATAAGCAGGCGGAAGAGGCCATTTTGCATGAAAACGCTGAAAGCCAGAATGAGCCGGTAAGTGTATTACAACAGCCTGCGGCAATGCCGTCGGCAAGCGTTCCCACATCGCCACCAGCCAATCCGAGGTGATAGCGTGAGCATGGATATTAGCGATTTTTATCAGACCTTTTTTGATGAAGCTGACGAACTGTTGGCCGACATGGAGCAGCACCTGCTTGATTTGGTTCCTGAAGCCCCGGATTCCGAACAACTGAATGCCATTTTTCGTGCAGCGCACTCGATTAAAGGCGGCGCGGGCACTTTCGGCTTTACTATTTTGCAGGAAACGACCCATTTAATGGAAAACCTGCTGGATGAAGCGCGGCGTGGCGAGATGCAGCTCAATGCCGACATTATCAACCTGTTTTTGGAAACGAAAGATATTATGCAGGAACAGCTCGACGCCTATAAAAACTCAGAGGAGCCGGATGCCGCCAGCTTTGAGTACATTTGTAATGCGTTACGACAGTTAGCGCTCGAAGCCAAAGGCGAAACCGCACCGGCGGTCGTCAACTCCGCCAAACTGAGCGTTGTTGACAGTACGGCGATGCAGGAAGAGGCGATGGCACCAGACGCCCCGACAGCAGGTGAAGAGGTCAAAAAACGTATTGTTCTCTCGCGTCTGAAATCCAGTGAAGTAGATTTACTGGAAGAGGAACTGGGGAATCTGGCGACCTTGACGGATGTGGTAAAGGGAAGCGATTCGCTGTCGGCAACGCTCGATGGTGACCTCGCAGAAGATGACATTATCGCCGTGCTCTGCTTCGTGATCGAAGCCGATCAGATTGAATTTGAAACCGTCACCTCAGCACCTGCTGAAGCGGAAGTTGCAGCAGTTGCCGTCGTCGACGAGCCGCAGCCGGTTGCCCCGGTGCCAGCGGTTAAAGCGGCCGCCAGTGAACCACAACATGGACGTGCGGAACGTGAAAAACCTGCTCGTGCGAGTGAGTCAACCAGCATTCGCGTAGCGGTAGAGAAAGTCGATCAGTTGATTAACCTGGTCGGTGAATTGGTGATTACGCAGTCGATGCTGGCCCAACGTTCTAACGAATTGGATCCGGTAAATCACGGCGATCTCATCACCAGCATGGGGCAGTTACAACGTAACGCCCGCGATTTGCAAGAATCGGTGATGTCGATTCGTATGATGCCTATGGAGTACGTCTTCAGCCGTTTCCCTCGTCTGGTTCGCGATCTGGCGGGCAAACTGGGTAAACAGGTCGAGCTGACGCAGATTGGTAGCTCTACTGAACTCGACAAGAGTCTGATTGAACGCATTATCGATCCGCTGACGCACCTGGTGCGTAACAGCCTTGATCACGGTATTGAACTGCCGGAAAAACGCCTCGAGTCCGGGAAAAGTCCGATCGGTAATTTGACGCTTTCTGCTGAACACCAGGGCGGGAATATCTGTATCGAAGTTACCGACGACGGCGCAGGCTTGAACCGTGAGCGTATCCTGGCGAAAGCTATCTCCCAGGGGATGCCGATCCACGACAACATGAGCGATGACGAAGTCGGCATGCTGATCTTCGCGCCTGGTTTCTCGACCGCCGAACAGGTAACGGATGTTTCCGGCCGTGGTGTCGGTATGGATGTGGTGAAGCGTAATATCCAGGAGATGGGAGGACATGTTGAGATCCAGTCAAAACAGGGCCAGGGTACGACTATCAGGATTTTGCTGCCGCTGACGCTGGCTATCCTTGATGGCATGTCCGTCCGCGTGGCGGATGAGGTCTTTATTCTGCCGCTGAATGCCGTCATGGAATCACTGCAACCCCGCGAAGAAGATCTCCATCCGCTGGCCGGGGGAGAACGTGTTCTGGAAGTGCGCGGCGAATATCTACCGCTGGTTGAGTTGTGGAAAGTCTTTGAAGTCGAAGGTGCAAAAACCGAAGCGACTCAGGGCATCGTGGTGATTTTGCAAAGCGCGGGGCGTCGATACGCGCTGTTGGTTGATCAGTTAATTGGTCAACACCAGGTGGTGGTAAAAAACCTGGAAAGCAACTACCGCAAAGTGCCTGGCATCTCTGCTGCAACGATCCTCGGCGACGGTAGCGTCGCGCTGATTGTCGATGTTTCTGCATTGCAGGGGTTAAACCGCGAACAACGTGTGGCGATCACAGCCGCCTGATTGAGTAAGAAAGGGAATAATATGACCGGTATGAGTAATGTAACTAAACTGGCCGGCGAACCGTCAGGTCAGGAATTCCTCGTGTTCACGCTGGGGGATGAAGAGTACGGTATCGATATCCTGAAAGTGCAGGAAATTCGTGGCTACGATCAGGTCACACGTATCGCCAATACACCTTCTTTTATTAAAGGGGTCACTAACCTGCGCGGTGTGATTGTGCCGATCGTTGACCTGCGTGTGAAGTTCAGCCAGAGCGATGTTGATTACAACGAGAACACCGTAGTGATTGTACTGAATCTGGGACAACGTGTGGTGGGTATTGTGGTTGATGGTGTTTCTGATGTGTTGTCGCTGACTACAGATCAAATCCGTCCTGCGCCGGAATTTGCGGTCACGCTGTCAACGGAATACCTGACCGGACTGGGCGCGCTGGGCGATCGGATGCTGATTCTGGTAAATATTGAGAAGTTGCTTAACAGCGAAGAGATGGCGTTGTTGGATATTGCGGCTAATCACGTGGCATAAATAAAGCCGGAACATAGTGGCATATTTCAAAGGCCGGGTAAGCGTTAGCGATACCCGGCTTTTTTACACCTTACACTTTCTGCTCAACCAGCTCGGGTTCTTCCTGTAGTAAACCTTCATCCTTCGCCAGCATTGCCGTAGCGATCCCGTTGCCTAAAACGTTAATCGCCGAACGTCCCATATCGAGGAAGTGGTCAATACCCATCAGTAACAGGATCCCTGCAACCGGAATATTGAAGTTCGGAATGGTCGCAGCCAGTACCACCAGCGCTGAGCGTGGCACACCTGCAATCCCTTTTGAAGCCAACATCAGCGTTAGCATTAGTACGGTAATTTCCGCGAATGAGAGGTGGATGTTATAGGCCTGAGCGATAAACATTGAGGCAAATGAGCAATACACCATCGAGCCGACCAGGTTAAACGAATAGCCGATGGGTAGAACAAACGACACGATATTGCGGGAGCAGCCAAACGTCGTTAACTGTTCCAGTGTTTTCGGATAGGCTGCCTCTGAGCTGCTGGTAGTGAAGGCGACCAACACCGGATCTTTCAGCATGCTGACCAGCCGGAACACCTCTTTCTTCAGCACGATATAACCTACAGCCAGCAATACCAGACAGGTCAGCAGGATGGCGACGTAATAGCCGCCAATAAATGAGGCGTAGTTGAGCAGAATACCCAATCCCTGCGTGGCAATGACGGAAGAGATAGCGGCGAAGATAGCCAACGGCGCGACGTACATAACATAACCCGTCACCTTCAACATAATGTGGGAAACCACGTCCAGCGCAGCGACCAGCGGTGCGTTAAATTTCTCACCCAGTGATGCCCCACCGATACCGAAGAACATTGAGAACACGACGATTTGCAGGATCTCATTGTTTGCCATGGCGTCGGCAATGCTGGTTGGGATGGTATGAGACAGAAAACCTTTCAGGCTCATGCCACCGACGGCCAGACCGGTATCCGTTGCTTCCAGCGGAATCGCCAGGTTCAGCCCGCTTCCCGGTTGCTCAAGGGAGACAACGAAAAGGCCTACCAGAATAGACAGTACAGAGGAACTGATAAACCAGATCATCGCTTTACCGCCAACGCGCCCAATAGTCGACGTTTCTCCCAGGCGCATGATACCGACAGTCAGCGTGCTAAAGACTAAAGGTGCGATGACCATTTTAATCAGCCGCAAGAAGATGTCGGTAAGCAGTGTAATATTATCAGCCCAGGTGGTAACGACACCTGGGGAGGCATAGGAGTGGATCACCGCGCCCGACAGGATCCCCGCCAGCATGAAGATCACGATAAACAACGTGAGTTTGTTTGCACTTGCCACTAAAAAGCCCTCTCAGGATTTAACATTTATTGTTCGGTTACTCATTTTTTATACTTATTAAGTGGTAACGAAATATTCATCATATAAATTGAATTAAAGCGTACTCGGATACAACTTTTTTTAATTTTTTATCCATTTTGTTGTGGTATTTGAGGCGTGATTATGTGATCGAAATCACATAGTGGCATTCAGTGATGGTTAGTTAGTCGTCGTAATAACCGTTTTCTCGTGTTATACACATGATAATTATGGTGTTTATTTGTTGGCGATTTGTGGCGTCAGCACGTTAATGTCTTCACATCAGCCTCAGCCGTTCATTTCCCCCAGGTTTTCCTTTTCGCAAACGTAAAGTTATCTCAGTGAGTGCCGATAACGTTGATAACTCGTTTTCAGGAAGGTGCCTTATGTTTAACCGTATCCGCGTTGTAACAATGCTGATGATGGTGCTGGGGGTTTTCGCACTGCTACAGCTTGTTTCCGGTGGTCTGTTGTTCTCGTCATTGCAACAGAACCAGCAAAGTTTTGTTATTTCAAACGATCTTCGACAGCAGCAAAGTGAACTCACCTCAACATGGGACTTAATGCTGCAAACGCGCATTAACCTGAGCCGTTCATCGGCGCGCATGATGATGGACGCATCTAATCAGCAGAGCAGCGCGAAAAACGATCTGCTGAAGAATGCGAAAGGCACATTGGCGCAAGCAGAAGCGCATTACGCAAACTTTAAAAACATCACGCCTTTGCCTGATATGGCAGAAGCCAGCGGCAACGTTGATGAGAAATATCAGCAGTATCATGCGGCGTTAGCGGAGCTGGTTCAGTTCCTGGAAAGCGGCAATATGGATGCATATTTCGCTCAGCCTACTCAGGGGATGCAAAACGCCCTCGGTGAAGCGTTAGGAAAATATGCCAGCGTTAGCGAAAAACTCTACCTGCATGCTTTTGATGAAAGCGCACGGGATTACCACTTTGCCCAGTGGCAGCTCGGTATTCTGGCCGTGGTACTGGTGCTGATTCTGGTGGTGGTCTGGTACGGCATACGTCATACCTTGCTCAACCCGTTGTCCCGCGTTATTGCCCATATTCGTGAGATTGCCAGCGGTAATTTAACAACATCGCTGACCGTCAGCGGGCGTAATGAAATCGGCGAACTGGCAAGCACAGTCGATCATATGCAGCGTTCGCTGATTGAAACGGTAACGCTGGTGCGTGAAGGATCCGATGCGATTTATTCCGGCACCAGTGAAATTGCCAGTGGCAACACTGACCTTTCATCCCGTACTGAGCAGCAGGCCTCTGCGCTGGAAGAAACCGCAGCCAGCATGGAGCAGCTTACGGCAACTGTTAAGCAAAACGCGGATAACGCGCGTCAGGCATCTCAACTGGCGAAAAGCGCCTCCGATACGGCCCAACATGGCGGCAAAGTGGTTGATGGTGTGGTTAACACCATGCACGAAATAGCCGACAGTTCGAAGAAAATTGCCGACATCATCAGCGTCATTGACGGTATCGCATTCCAGACCAACATTCTTGCGTTGAACGCAGCGGTAGAAGCCGCCCGTGCAGGTGAGCAGGGCCGTGGTTTTGCGGTGGTTGCGGGAGAAGTGCGTAACCTGGCGAGCCGTAGCGCGCAGGCGGCGAAAGAGATTAAAGCCTTAATTGAAGATTCTGTCTCGCGGGTCGATACCGGTTCTGTTCTGGTAGAAAGCGCCGGAGAAACCATGAATGACATCGTCAATGCAGTGACGCGCGTCACTGACATTATGGGTGAAATTGCTTCGGCTTCTGATGAACAAAGTCGCGGGATAGACCAGGTTGCGCTTGCCGTATCTGAGATGGACCGCGTGACGCAACAGAACGCCTCGCTGGTGCAGGAGTCCGCCGCCGCTGCAGCAGCACTGGAAGAACAGGCCAGTCGCTTAACCCAGTCCGTATCTACCTTCCGCCTGGCATCACGTCCAGTGTCGGCTAAATTGCGTGATACCCGGCCTTCTGCAACAACGGCTCCGGCGTCGCATCCGCGACAGACGGCCACCGAACAAGACACTAATTGGGAAACATTTTGACTGATAGTTGAACCGCGGCCCGCGCCGCCTGATGGGAGCGTTGATGTTTAATCGTATTCGAATTTCGACCACGCTGTTTTTGATTTTAATCCTCTGCGGTGTTTTGCAGATTGGCAGTAATGGCTTGTCTTTCTGGGCATTTCGGGACGGTTTTCAGAGTCTCAATCAGGTCGAACAGAGTAATCAGCAACGCGCTGCGTTGGCGCAAACCCGCGCTGTGTTATTACAGGCCAGTACAGCGTTAAACAAGGCCGGGACGCTGACTGCTCTTAGCTATCCGCCAGAGGAGATTAAAACGCTGATGATCCTTGCGCGAGATAGCCTGGCGCAGTCTGGATTGCTGTTTAAACGTTTTATGGCGACGACTCAGAATGCGGGAGAAGGGAACGCGCTACAAAAGGCGACGGAGAAAAGTTTCATCCAGTGGCATAGCGATCTGGAGCATCAGGCGACCTGGCTTGAAAGTAATCAGTTGTCAGATTTTTTGACTGCGCCAGTGCAGGCGTCTCAGGACGATTTTGATAAGAACGTTAACGCATGGCAGAGCAACATTGACCGTGTTTTGCAGACGGCAGGGGAACATAGCCAACGTAATTACCATATGTCGGCGGTGATTTTCGCCAGCATGCTGGTGCTGGCAGTACTGTTAACAACCGCGGGATTGTTCTGGTCACGCAAAATGATTGTGCAGCCGCTGGCTATTATTGGTAGTCATTTCGACAGCATCGCGGCGGGGAACCTCGCACGACCGGTTGCGGTGTATGGCCGTAATGAAATATCAGCTATTTTTGCCAGCCTGAAGTCGATGCAACAGGCGCTGCGCACAACGGTGAATGATGTTCGCCAGGGCAGTTCCGCGATGCATACCGGGATCTCGGAGATAGCGATGGGCAATAACGATTTGTCTTCGCGTACCGAGCAGCAGGCTGCATCGCTGGCACAAACAGCAGCCAGTATGGAACAGCTTACCGCCACTGTTGGACAGAATGCCGATAATGCGCGCCAGGCATCCGGAATAGCGAAAAGTGCCGCAGACACTGCGCACAAAGGCGGTGAACAGACGGCTAAAGTCGCCAGTACGATGCATGAGATTACAGCCAGTTCGCAAAAGATAGGCGATATTATCGGCGTGATTGACAGCATTGCTTTTCAGACCAACATTCTGGCACTCAACGCCGCAGTAGAAGCCGCCCGTGCAGGTGAACAGGGGCGTGGCTTTGCCGTGGTGGCTGGGGAAGTTCGTAATCTGGCCAGCCGCAGCGCGCAGGCTGCGAAAGAAATCAAAGGACTGATTGAGGAGTCCGTCACCCGTGTGCATCAGGGATCGCAACTGGTGGATATGGCAGCGCGCACTATGACAGAGATTGTCAGCTCGGTTACCCGGGTTAACGACATTATGGGGGAGATTGCCTCGGCTTCCGATGAACAACGTAGAGGAATTGAGCAGGTGGCGCAGGCCGTCAGCCAAATGGACTCGGTGACGCAGCAAAACGCCGGACTGGTCGAAGAGGCAGCCGCTGCTACCGGGCAACTGGCCGATCAGGCCGATCATCTCTCAGCTTGCGTCGCGTTTTTTAAGCTTGAAGAGCAAACCGTAGTACAACGAGAACTGGCGCAGCCAAAGGTTGTACCTGTTGTATCCTGAATGTGATTGAGAAGGCGCTATGACATCATCTCTGCCCTCCGGGCAAACGTCATTATTGTTACAGATGACACAGCGCCTCGCGCTGTCTGACGCGCATTTTCGTCGGATATGTCAATTAATCTACCAGCGCGCGGGGATCGTGTTGGCCGACCACAAGCGGGACATGGTTTATAACCGCCTGGTTCGTCGGTTACGTACTCTGGAACTGGATGATTTTGGTCGTTATCTCAGCATGCTGGAAGCTAACCAGAACAGTGCTGAGTGGCAGGCCTTTATTAACTCCCTGACCACCAATCTGACCGCTTTTTTTCGCGAAGGGCATCATTTTCCGGTGCTGTCTGACCACGCTCGTCGACGCAACGGTGAATATCGCGTCTGGAGCGCGGCGGCGTCTACAGGGGAAGAACCCTACAGTATTGCAATTACGCTGGCTGATACCTTAGGTATGGCGCCGGGGCGCTGGCGCGTTTTTGCCAGCGATATTGATACTGAAGTGCTGGAAAAGGCCAGAAACGGAATTTATCGCCTTGATGAACTGAAAACCCTGTCGCCACAGCAGCTGCAGCGTTATTTCATGCGCGGTACCGGGCCACATGAAGGACTGGTCCGTGTACGACAAGAACTGGCGAGTCATGTTGAGTTTTCCAGTGTGAATTTGTTGGATAAAAAATACAACGTGCCCGGTCCATTCGACGCCATATTTTGTCGTAACGTCATGATCTATTTTGATAAAACGACTCAACAGGACATTTTGCACCGTTTTGTTCCACTCCTTAAACCTGACGGACTGTTATTTGCCGGTCATTCAGAAAACTTTAGCAACCTCGTGCGCGAGTTTAGCCTGCGCGGACAGACGGTGTATGCGCTAGGTAAGGATAAAGCATGAGTAAAATCAGGGTATTGTCGGTCGATGACTCCGCATTGATGCGTCAAATCATGACCGAGATTATTAACAGCCACAGTGATATGGAAATGGTCGCAACTGCGCCGGATCCGCTGGTAGCCCGGGATTTGATCAAAAAATTCAATCCCGATGTCCTGACCCTGGATGTGGAAATGCCGCGCATGGACGGTCTCGATTTTCTCGAGAAACTCATGCGCTTGCGCCCGATGCCGGTGGTGATGGTCTCTTCTTTGACCGGAAAAGGCTCTGAAGTGACGCTGCGGGCGCTGGAGCTGGGTGCTATTGATTTTGTCACCAAGCCACAGTTGGGGATCCGTGAAGGGATGCTGGCCTATAGCGAGATGATTGCGGAGAAAGTTCGTACCGCATCGCGCGCGCGTCTGGCGGCGCATAAGCCGATTTCTGCACCGGCGACGCTGAAAGCTGTGCCGCTGCTCAGCTCTGAAAAACTGATCGCCATTGGCGCATCGACCGGGGGAACGGAAGCTATACGCCATGTACTGCAACCACTGCCGCTTTCCAGCCCGGCGGTGATTATCACGCAGCATATGCCGCCTGGGTTTACCCGGTCGTTTGCCGAACGTCTGAACAAGTTGTGTCAGATCAGCGTGAAAGAGGCAGAAGACGGGGAGCGCGTCTTACCCGGGCATGCGTATATCGCACCTGGCGACAAACATATGGAGCTGGCCCGCAGCGGGGCCAACTATCAGATCAAAATTCATGATGGCCCGCCGGTGAACCGGCACCGGCCTTCTGTGGATGTGCTGTTTCATTCGGTAGCAAAACACGCGGGGCGCAATGCCGTGGGAGTGATCCTCACGGGGATGGGTAACGATGGCGCAGCCGGAATGTTAGCGATGCACCAGGCTGGCGCCTGGACTATCGCGCAAAACGAAGCAAGTTGTGTGGTGTTCGGCATGCCGCGCGAGGCCATCAATATGGGTGGCGTGAGCGAAGTGGTCGATCTTAGCCAGGTAAGCCAGCAGATGCTGGCGAAAATCAGTGCCGGACAGGCAATACGTATTTAATGAGGAGCAGTATTTTATGGCGGATAAAGAGCTGAGATTTTTGGTTGTGGATGACTTTTCCACCATGCGTCGCATCGTGCGTAACCTGCTTAAAGAGCTGGGATTCAACAATGTTGAAGAAGCTGAGGACGGCGTGGATGCGCTGAACAAGCTGCAGGCGGGTGGGTTTGGTTTTGTCATTTCCGACTGGAATATGCCCAATATGGACGGTCTGGAACTGCTGAAAACTATTCGTGCAGATGGTGGCATGTCCTCCCTGCCGGTGCTGATGGTGACAGCTGAAGCGAAGAAAGAAAACATCATTGCGGCAGCACAGGCTGGCGCCAGTGGTTATGTTGTGAAGCCTTTCACGGCAGCGACGCTGGAAGAGAAACTCAATAAAATCTTTGAGAAACTGGGCATGTGAGGGTGTGATGATGATGCAACCACAAATTAAACCTGTTGATGAACATTCAGCAGGGGATATCATCGCGCGCATCGGTAGTTTAACCCGAATGCTGCGCGACAGCCTGCGTGAACTGGGGCTGGATCAGGCGATTGCAGAAGCGGCGGAAGCGATTCCCGATGCGCGCGATCGTCTGGATTATGTTGTACAGATGACCGCGCAAGCGGCAGAGCGCGCACTGAACAGCGTGGAAGCCTCGCAGCCGCACCAGGATGCGATGGAAAAAGGGGCCAAAGCCCTGACCAAACGCTGGGATGAATGGTTCGAAAATCCTATTGAGCTGTCCGATGCCCGTGAACTGGTCACTGACACCCGACAGTTCCTGGGCGATGTCCCCGGTCATACCAGCTTTACCAACGCCCAATTGCTGGACATCATGATGGCGCAGGATTTCCAGGATCTGACCGGTCAGGTTATCAAGCGTATGATGGATGTTATTCAGGAAATTGAGCGTCAACTGCTGATGGTGCTGCTGGAGAATATTCCGGAGCAGGGCGCTCGTCCAAAACGCGAAAACGAAAGCTTGCTCAACGGCCCACAGGTTGATACTTCGAAAGCCGGCGTGGTGGCAAGCCAGGATCAGGTGGACGACCTGCTGGATAGTCTCGGATTCTGATACGTATTTGCCGGATGGAGATGTCCGTGCATCTTATCCGGCCTACACTTGCATGTAGGCCGGAGCTGCTAATTGGCGTTAAAGCTATAAATCCCATCTTTTTTACCGCTTACTCTTCCCATTGCTGGATTACTGTTCTGGCATCATTCTCGCCTATCTCTCGATCCAGGGTCTGATGCGTGGCAGAAGAAAGCGACGACGACAAAACAGAAGCCCCCACACCCCACCGACTTGAAAAAGCGCGGGAAGAGGGGCAGATCCCCCGTTCCAAAGAGCTTACCTCACTGCTTATTTTGCTGGTGGGCGTGTGCATTATCTGGATCGGTGGGGAGTCGCTTGCCCGTAAACTGGCCGGAATGTTGTCTGCCGGTCTGCGCTTTGATCACAGTATGGTCAATGACCCTAACTTGATCCTCAGCCAAATCATCCTGCTGATTAAAGATGCCATGGTTGCGCTGTTACCGCTGATTACCGGCGTGGTTCTGGTGGCTTTGATCTCTCCGGTGATGCTGGGAGGCTTGATCTTCAGTGGTAAATCGCTGCAACCCAAATTCTCGAAGTTAAATCCGCTGCCGGGTATTAAGCGCATGTTTTCAGCGCAAACCGGGGCGGAGTTGTTAAAAGCGATATTGAAATCCACGCTGGTTGGCAGCGTAACCGGATTTTATCTCTGGCATAACTGGCCGGAGATGATGCGTCTGATGGCCGAGTCGCCGGTGACGGCGATGGGTAATGCCCTGGATTTAGTCGGTATGTGCGCACTCCTGGTGGTGCTTGGGGTCATTCCGATGGTGGGGTTTGACGTCTTTTTCCAGATTTATAGCCACATTAAAAAGCTGCGGATGTCACGCCAGGATATTCGCGATGAGTTTAAAGAAAGTGAAGGTGATCCGCATGTGAAAGGAAAAATTCGCCAAATGCAGCGTGCCGCAGCGCAGCGTCGCATGATGGCGGATGTGCCGAAAGCGGATGTTATCGTGACCAACCCCACGCACTACTCGGTCGCCTTGCAGTATGACGAAAATAAAATGAGTGCGCCAAGAGTCATTGCCAAAGGCGCAGGGCTGGTGGCCTTGCGTATTCGTGAAATTGGCGCTGAGCATCGTATTCCCACTTTAGAAGCACCGCCGCTGGCGCGTGCGCTATATCGCCATGCTGATATTGGTCAGCAAATACCTGGCCAATTGTATGCGGCCGTCGCGGAAGTATTGGCCTGGGTATGGCAGCTAAAACGCTGGCGTCTGGCCGGCGGAACGCGTCCACCACAACCTGGAAATCTTCCAGTGCCAGAAGCACTGGATTTCATGAACGAGAAGAATACTGATGGCTAATCTGGTCGCGATGCTGCGTCTGCCCAACAATCTGAAATCCACGCAATGGCAAATTCTTGCCGGGCCGATCCTCATCCTGCTGATCCTGTCGATGATGGTGCTGCCGCTGCCGGCTTTCATCCTCGACTTATTATTTACCTTTAACATTGCGCTGTCGATCATGGTACTGCTGGTGGCTATGTTTACCCAGCGTACGCTGGAATTTGCCGCCTTCCCGACGATTTTGCTGTTCACTACATTGTTACGCCTTGCGCTGAACGTTGCATCTACACGTATTATTTTGATGGAAGGTCATACCGGCTCGGCAGCGGCGGGAAAGGTAGTGGAGGCCTTTGGTCACTTTCTGGTTGGCGGTAACTTTGCTATCGGTATCGTGGTCTTCGTTATTCTCGTCATTATCAACTTTATGGTTATCACCAAAGGTGCCGGGCGTATTGCCGAGGTCGGCGCGCGCTTTGTGCTGGACGGGATGCCGGGCAAACAGATGGCAATTGACGCCGATCTGAATGCCGGACTTATTGGTGAAGACGAGGCTAAAAAACGTCGTTCAGAAGTGACGCAGGAAGCGGATTTTTACGGCTCAATGGACGGTGCGAGTAAATTCGTGCGCGGAGATGCCATCGCCGGTATTTTGATCATGGTTATCAACGTGATCGGCGGTTTGCTGGTAGGGGTATTGCAGCATGGCATGAGCATGGGAAGCGCGGCAGAAAGTTATACCCTGTTGACTATCGGTGACGGGCTGGTTGCGCAAATCCCTGCTCTGGTTATCTCTACGGCGGCGGGCGTTATCGTAACCCGCGTGAGTACCGATCAGGACGTCGGTGAACAGATGGTTACCCAGCTGTTCAGTAACCCCAGCGTCATGTTGCTCAGTGCTGCGGTACTCGGCTTATTGGGTCTGGTTCCGGGGATGCCCAACCTGGTATTTCTGATGTTTACCGCAGCGTTGCTGGGCCTTGCCTGGTGGTTGCGCGGTCGTGAGAAAAAAGCGCCAGAGGAACCTCAGTCGGTGAAGATGCCGGAAAATAACTCGGTGGTGGAAGCCACATGGAACGATGTGCAACTGGAAGATTCTCTGGGAATGGAGGTTGGTTATCGCCTGATCCCGATGGTGGACTTTCAGCAGGATGGCGAGCTACTGGGGCGAATTCGCAGCATTCGCAAGAAGTTTGCCCAGGATATGGGCTTCCTGCCGCCGGTGGTACACATCCGCGACAATATGGATCTGCAACCCGCCCGCTATCGCATTCTGATGAAAGGCGTTGAGATTGGCAGCGGTGACGCCTATCCGGGGCGCTGGCTGGCAATCAACCCTGGTACGGCAGCCGGGTCGCTGCCAGGTGAAAAAACGGTCGACCCGGCCTTCGGTCTGGATGCGATCTGGATTGAAAGCGCGCTAAAAGAACAGGCACAAATTCAGGGCTTTACGGTTGTGGAAGCCAGTACCGTCGTCGCCACCCACCTTAATCACTTGATTGGTCAGTTCGCCGCCGAGCTGTTTGGTCGTCAGGAGGCGCAACAACTGCTGGATCGCGTTTCGCAGGAGATGCCAAAACTGACTGAAGATTTAGTGCCAGGCGTCGTGACGCTGACCACGCTGCATAAAGTTCTGCAGAATTTGTTGGATGAAAAGGTGCCCATTCGAGATATGCGCACCATTCTCGAAACGCTGGCAGAGCACGCGCCTTTACAGAACGATCCGCATGAACTTACCGCCGTGGTGCGTGTTGCGCTGGGGCGGGCGATCACTCAGCAGTGGTTCCCGGGTAACGAAGAAGTTCAGGTTATTGGCCTTGATACGCCACTTGAGCGTTTGCTGTTGCAAGCACTGCAGGGCGGTGGTGGTCTGGAGCCAGGGCTGGCAGACCGACTTCTGGCGCAGACTCAGGAAGCATTATCACGTCAGGAGATGCTGGGGGCGCCGCCGGTACTGCTGGTTAATCATGCATTGCGTCCGTTACTGGCCCGCTTTCTACGTCGCAGCATACCGCAACTGGTGGTGCTGTCGAACATGGAGCTGTCCGATAACCGCCATATCCGCATGACTGCGACCATTGGGGGTAAATAATGCGCAAGTTTCTTTGGCTGTTACTCTTTCCTCTGGCGGTGCAGGCCGCCGGAGAAGGCGCCTGGCAGGCAAGCGGTATGGGCATTACCTTAAATTATCGTGGTGAGTCAGCCTCATCAGCACCGCTTGTCTCCAGCCAGCCAGTTTCCGGGTTGATGACTCTGGTAGCCTGGCGTTACGAGCTGAATGGTCCAACACCTGCGGGATTACGGGTACGTTTATGTTCTCAGTCCCGCTGTGTCGAGCTTGACGGGCAAAGCGGGACGACTCACGGGTTTAACAATGTTCCCGCCGTTGAGCCGATGCATTTTGTCTGGGAAGTCCCCGGTGGCGGACGTCTGATCCCGGCTTTGCAGGTTCAAAGTAACCAGGTGATTGTGAACTACCGTTAATTCCCTTCGTTATATCAGCCAGCAGATGAAACTGCTGGCTTCCTCGCAATTTTGACCTGCCTCTTTGATTAAAAAGAAACGCTGTTTTATAAAATAGGTGACGTACGTTGCCGGACTCTTTGTGCTGTTGCCATTTCGTCAGAATTGCTGGCAGAAATAGAAAGGTTTCACTTGCTGTTAGCTTTTACTGTGACCCTGTAAGGATGCCCAATGTCAAAACGAGGATTGCGGGGCCTCCCATTAATTTGCAGGGGTAACGGCAATGAACACGCGTAAAATTAGTCTGGTAAATTATTTTGCCTACGGTTCAGGTGACTTTTTAGGAGCGGGGACAACGGCGCTAACCGCCGCATGGTTACTCTATTTCTACACTACCTTCTGTGGACTGACACCTATCGAGGCGACGTTTATTTTTGCCACCGCCAGGGTGCTGGATGCGGTGGTTAGCCCGTTAATGGGTTTTTTAACGGATAATTTTGGTTCGACCTGGCTTGGCAAGCGTTTTGGCCGCCGTAAATTCTTTATTCTTCTGGGTATTCCCTGCGTTTTTAGCTACTCACTAATGTGGGTTGGCGATATGGGGTTCTGGTATTACCTGCTGACTTATCTGCTGTTTGATGTGGTTTACACCATGATTCTGGTGCCTTATGAAACACTGGTACCGGAAATGACGGATGACTTTAAACAGAAAACCAAGTTTTCTGGTGCACGTATTTCAATGGCGCAAATGTCAGCCATTCTTGCCTCGTTCTTACCGGGAGTGCTGCTCACTCTGTTTGGTAAAGACAACCCTGTTTCATTTTTCTATGCGAGTCTGGTGTTTTCGGTGTTGTGTGCGCTGATGCTAACCTTCGTATGGTTTTTTACCTGGGAGCGCCCGCGTGAGGAATGGACCGAAGCAGCGCTTCGGGCTGAAGAAGAGAAGAAAAGCCTGAGCTTTGGTCAGAGTATGAACCGTCTGTTTGTCGAGCTAAGTTCGACGCTGCGGGTCAGGATTTTCCGCCAACATTTGGGCATGTATCTGGGTGGCTACATCGCGCAGGACGTCTTTAATGCAGTCTTTACTTATTACGTTGTTTTCGTGCTGATGCAGGATGCCTCAATGGCCTCGAATCTGCTGGGGACGATGGCTATCTTCCAGTTTATTGCGGTTATCGCCATGATACCGCTGTGCATCCGCTTTGGACCTGCGCCGTCTTACCGAATGGTGGTTGTGCTGTTCGGTTTGAGTTCACTCTCTTACGCAGTGCTGTATTACGCCGGGTTGAGCGATATTTATACCTTATTGTTGCTGGTTTCCGCCATGGCTGGTCTGGGGCGTGGCGGCATCAATTACGTACCGTGGAATACCTACACTTATATTGCCGATGTTGATGAGGTGATTACGGGGCAGCGTCGCGAAGGGATCTTCGCGGGCATTATGACGCTAACGCGCAAAGCCTCACAGGCGGGAGCCGTCATGCTGGTGGGGATTGTCATGCAGATGTCTGGATTTGTATCAGGTCAAAGCACGCAACCTGCGGCGGTCAGCCATACCATCTTGTTAATCCTGAGCTGCGGGACGCTGATTGTTCTGGCGCTTGGATTCCTCGTTTCCCTGCGTTTCAAGCTAAACCTGCAAACGCATAGCATCCTGCGTGAAGAGACTGCGAAAATGCGTGAGTCTGGTCGGGCGATGCCGGAAACGCTCACGCCACAGGTTCGCGCTACCGTAGAGATGCTGTCGGGCATGCCGTATGAATCGCTTTGGGGTAATAACAATATTGGTTACCTGAATCGTAATAAACCTGCTGCGTCACGGCTGGAACATGGCACAGCATTGAATTCGACATTGCACAGAGGTTAAGTAGATGATTGTTTACCCAGTGAAACACAGTCCGTTGTTGCGTCAGCCAGAACACTTTATTGCCAGAGATGAATTAAAAAACCTTATTAAGAAGGTGACCCATAACCTTGTCAATATCAATGATCAAACGGGTGAGTTCTTGTTGCGACTGGACGATGGACGCGTCATTGATACCAAAGGATGGGCTGGATGGGAGTGGACGCACGGTGTCGGCTTGTACGGAATGTATCAGTATTATCAGCAAACTGGCGATGAAACGATGCGCGATACCATCGACAGCTGGTTTGCCGACCGCTTTGCTGAAGGGGCTACCACCAAAAACGTCAACACCATGGCACCGTTTTTGACGCTGGCCTATCGCTATGAAGAAACGCGTAATCCCGCTTATTTACCGTGGCTTGATTCCTGGGCTGAGTGGGCAATGTATGAAATGCCGCGAACTGACTTCGGCGGCATGCAGCACATTACGCTGGCGGAAGAGAATCATCAGCAGATGTGGGATGACACGCTGATGATGACGGTTTTACCGTTGGCGAAGATTGGTCAATTGCTCAACCGACCAGAGTATGTCGAAGAAGCGACGTATCAGTTCCTGTTGCATGTACAAAACCTGATGGATAAAGAAACGGGGCTGTGGTTTCACGGCTGGAACTATGAAGGGCATCATAACTTCGCCAACGCGCGCTGGGCGCGCGGGAACAGCTGGTTAACTATCGTTATTCCTGACTTCCTTGAACTGGTAGATTTACCGGAAAATAATGCGGTTCGCCGCTATCTGGTACAGGTGTTGAACGCGCAGATTGCAGCTCTGGCGAAATGTCAGGATGAGAGTGGTTTATGGCATACGTTGTTGGACGATCCGCACTCTTATCTGGAAGCCTCGGCCACTGCGGGGTTTGCTTATGGGATCCTGAAAGCAGTGCGTAAACGCTATGTCGGTCAGGAATACGCGGCTGTGGCGGAGAAGGCCATCAGAGGCATTGTGAAACATATTTCGCCGGAAGGTGAACTGCTGCAAACCTCCTTTGGTACCGGGATGGGGCACAACCTCGATTTTTATCGCTATATCCCGCTGACCTCGATGCCTTATGGACAGGCGATGGCGATGTTGTGTCTTACCGAATACTTGCGTAAGTATTTTTGATGGCGAGGCCCGATGACGCCGCAACTATCGGGCCAGGTGTTGCTGTGGCATCTGATGGTGTGTTGCTCTCCTGCGGTGCAAACAGATGATCCATGATTTGACGCATTATCGGTGCGGTGGTAACACCGTCGCTGCCGCCGTTCTCGAGAATCAACGCCACTGCGACTTTCGGGTTTTTATACGGAGCAAAAGCGGTATAGAACACATGATCCCGCAAGCGGATGGGGATCATCTTCGCATTGTAGGTCTGGTTTTCCTTCAAACTAAAAACCTGTGATGTGCCACTTTTAGCGGCAATACCATAGGGCGCGGTGTGGAAAAATTTGTAACCCGTGCCGTTCGGTTCATTCGCCATGCCAAACATCGCCTGACGCACCAGCCCCCAATAGGGAGATGCGGCAGAGGCAATTTGTGTTGACGTTTTTGGTGCCTGATAAGGTGTGACGGATTTGCCGCTTTCTTCATCCTGTAGCAGGTGAGGGGAGATCACTTTCCCATTGTTAATCAGCGCCACCATGGCTTTCACCATCTGGATCGGCGTGGCTATCCAGTAACCCTGACCAATGCCGACTGAAATCGTATCACCCTGATACCAGGCTTTTTTATGTACCCGTTGTTTCCAGTCGCGGCTTGGTAATAGACCGTCGTACTCTTCATCGAGATCGATGCCGGTGGGTTTACCGTAGCCAAACTGACTGAGCGTGTTGTGTATCCGGTCTATGCCCATCATATATGCCACCTGATAGAAGAATGTATCGGCAGATTCTTCTATTGCTTTGGTCACATCCAGCATACCGTGACCGGTTTTTTTCCAGTCACGGTAATGGCGTTCAGTGCCGGGTAGCGTCCAGGTCGGGGCGCCGAAGAAGCTGGTTTGTGGCGTGATTACTCCGCTCAATAAGGCTGACATTGCCATGTATGGTTTTACGGTTGAGGCGGGGGGATACAACCCCTGCGTGACGCGGTTTATCAGCGGCAGGTCTTTATCCTGTAGTAGCTTGTTATAGTCCTGGTAGCTAATGCCTTTTACAAACGGATTCGGGTCGTAGCTGGGATTCGACACCATGGCTAGCACTGAACCGTCGTGCGGATCTTCAACCAGTACGGCGGCACGCTGACCTGCCAACAGGCTCTCAATATATTCCTGTAAGTGTAGATCCAGCGTCAGATGAACATCCTTACCGGCGACAGGCGGTACATCTTTTAGCAAGCGCACGATGCGTCCGTGGTTATCCACTTCCACTTCCTGATACCCGGTTTTACCGTGCAGATCGTTTTCGTAGTAGTGCTCAATTCCCTGTTTGCCGATGTTATGGTCGGCGGCATAATTTTCTGCCAGCCCTTTTTTATCCAGCGCTTTTAGATCGCTGTCGTTGATTTTAGAGACATAGCCGAGTACATGCGCCAGCTCTGCACCATAAGGGTACTGGCGATCTTCATAGCTGTTGATGGTGACGCCGCTGAAATGAAACTGGTTAACCGAGAAGCGGGCGATCTCCACATCGGTCAGCGCATTTTTAAGCACCACAGGGCGATAGCGGCTGCTGGATTTCAGATCATGGCGAAACTGGTCAATATCATCCGCAGTAAGGTCAACAATTGGCGTTAACTGTTTTAGAAGTGTATCCATGTCGTTGATTTTATAGGGAGTGACTGAAATATCGTACCAGGTGACGTTGCGTACCAGTGGGATACCGTTGCGATCGTAAATGATGCCGCGTGTTGGGGCGACAGGCAGCATTTTGATGTCATTGGCATTCGAGCGGGTGGTGTAATACTGGTGCTCGCGAATTTGTAAGTTGTAGAGGTTATAGACAAGGATGCCAAAACAGATGACCACCAGGCCAAAGGCAACCATTACCCGTCGCTGAAAGAGTTTCTCTTCCGCTGCAAAATCTCTGAATGTCATTGACCCGTACCCGATTAATTCGCCGCCTAATGATACGGAGGCTGAAACGGGATAACAGACAAAAGATGTTCCATCTCTCTACGGAAATGTGTCATTCCTTGTGAATTGTTTCAGACCAGCATGTCCGGAAATAAAAAAGGCCTGAGTCCGGATTACGAACTCAGGCCTAGTATATTTTAATATGCTTACATGCGTTCTACGGTTTCGATACCCAGTGTATCCAGACCCAGTTTCAGCGTTTTCGCCGTTAACTGTGCCAGTTTCAGGCGGCTGTTACGGATCTCTTCGTTTTCAGCGCTGAGGATTGGACAATGTTCGTAGAAGCCAGAGAACAGACCGGCAACGTCGTACAGGTAGGCACACATCACGTGCGGCGTACCTTCGCGCGCAACAACGGTCAGTGTTTCTTCAAACTGCAGCAGGCGGGCCGCCAACTGGGCTTCGCGATCTTCGCTGATAATGACCTGCGCACTGGCAAGCGTGCTTTCATCGATATCCGCTTTACGGAATACTGACAGCACACGGGTGTAGGCATACTGCATATACGGTGCGGTATTGCCTTCAAAGGCGAGCATGTTGTCCCAGTCGAAGATGTAGTCGGTAGTACGGTTTTTTGACAGATCTGCATATTTCACCGCGCCGATACCGACCGCATTCGCCAGTTTTTCCAGTTCGTCGGCAGGCATGTCCGGGTTCTTTTCAGCCACCAGGCGACGTGCGCGCTCCAGCGCTTCATCCAGCAGATCGGCCAGTTTTACCGTACCGCCGGCACGCGTTTTGAACGGTTTACCGTCTTTACCGAGCATCATACCGAACATGTGGTGTTCCAGTGGTACGGAGTCTGGCACGTAACCTGCTTTACGCACGATAGTCCATGCCTGCATTAAATGCTGATGCTGGCGGGAGTCGATGTAATACAGTACACGATCGGCGTGCAGCGTTTCATAACGATACTTCGCACAGGCGATATCAGTCGTGGTGTAGAGATAGCCGCCATCTTTCTTCTGAATGATAACGCCCATCGGTTCGCCTTCCTTGTTTTTATACTCATCAAGGAATACAACGGTTGCGCCTTCACTCTCAACGGCCAGACCTTTGGCTTTCAGGTCAGCAACAATGCCAGGCAGCATTGGGTTGTACAGGCTTTCACCCATCACGTCATCGCGCGTCAGAGTGACGTTCAGACGATCGTAGGTTAACTGGTTCTGCGACATGGTGATGTCCACCAGCTTGCGCCACATCTCGCGGAAATAGGCATCGCCACCTTGCAACTTCACCACATAGCTACGGGCGCGCTCGGCGAATTCTTCATCTTCGTCGTAATGTTTTTTTGCATCGCGGTAGAAACCTTCAAGATCGGCCAGCGCCATCTCTCCGGCATTTTCCTGCTGTTGTTTTTCCAGCCACGCGATGAGCATACCGAACTGCGTACCCCAGTCACCGACGTGGTTCGCGCGAATCACATTATGACCAAGGAATTCCAGTGTACGTACCGCCGCGTCACCGATGATGGTAGAGCGCAGGTGACCAACGTGCATCTCTTTCGCCACGTTAGGCGCAGAGTAGTCGACGACAACGGTTTGTTTAGCGGGCTGGGTGACGCCCAAACGCTCGGAAGTCAGCGCCTGCTGGACGTGTTGCGCCAGAAATGCCGGATCGAGAAAAATGTTGATAAAGCCCGGGCCAGCGATTTCAACTTTGCTGGCAATCCCGTTGAGATCCAGATGAGTCAGCACCTGCTCTGCAAGTTGTCGCGGCGCCATACCCAGTTTTTTAGCAACTGCCATCATGCCGTTGGCCTGATAGTCGCCGAACTGTACTTTTGCTGACTGACGAACCTGTGGTTCGCAATCTGCAGGAGCGCCTGCAGCAATCATGGCCTGACTGACTTTTTCTGAGAGAAGAGCCTGAATATTCACCGGAATACCTTACATTTATGAAGCGGGTTGATATACACCGCACCAGTTTAAGAATTTAGGGCGGGAGTATACTGCAAATGGCCGTTGCCGTCAGCATTGCGAGTGTCGCCGGCTGACTGAAATATAAACAATGTAATTACGTATAATTATTCATGTTGTATCTGAAAAAATCAGCAGTTGGATGGGGCTGCGCAACAGAGTAAATTAGCGGCTTTGAATATGGATATGAGCATTCAATATGGCTAACTGGCAGACTGTTGAAGAACTGCATGATATTTCCGCAGATTTACCGCATTTCACTCAGGCGTTAACGGAGCTTTCCACCCGTCTTGGTCTGGATATCTCATCGCTTGAAGCCGATCACATTTCTCTGCGCTGTCATCAAAATACTACCGCAGAGCGCTGGCGCCGGGGATTCGAACAGTGTGGCGAACTGCTGTCGGAAAATATCATTAACGGCAGACCCATTTGCCTGTTCAAACTGAATGAGCCGGTTTGTGTAGCACACTGGCAGTTTACAGTTGTCGAGTTGCCATGGCCGGGTGAGAAGCGTTACCCGCACGAGGGTTGGGAGCATATTGAAATCGTTCTGCCTGGCGACCCGGAATTACTTAATACCCGGGCACTGGCACTGCTGTGTGATGAGGGATTAAGTCAGCCGGGAATATTCGTCAAGACCAGTTCGCCGAAAGGAGAGCGTGAGCGTTTACCGAATCCGACGCTGGCGGTTAGCGATGGTAATGTGACCATCAAGTTTCATCCGTGGTCAATTGAAGCGATTGTGGCAAGCGAACAACAGGAGTGAGTATGGCATTGCTGGAAATCTGCTGTTACAGCATGGAGTGTGCGCGCACAGCGCAGCAATATGGCGCGGATCGCATAGAACTTTGCTCTGCCCCCAAGGAGGGAGGCTTAACGCCGTCTCTGGGCGTATTGCGGTCAGTACGTCAGCACGTTTCCATCCCTGTTAACCCAATTATCCGTCCGCGTGGGGGGGATTTTTGTTATACCGATGGGGAATTTGCCGCGATGCTTGATGATATCGCTATGGTCAAAGAGTTGGGGTTCTCAGGGGTGGTGACCGGCGTATTAGATGTCGATGGCAATATCGATATGCCGCGTATGGAAAAAATAATGGCTGCCGCCGGCCCGTTAAGCGTCACCTTTCACCGGGCCTTTGATATGTGTTCTAACCCATTAAATGCACTGAAAAATTTATCTCAATTGGGCATCGCAAGAGTACTGACTTCTGGTCAAAAATCAGACGCACAGCAAGGTTTAACAAAAATAATGGAACTTATTGCGCAGGAGGGTGCTCCAATCATTATGGCCGGAGCGGGGGTTCGCGCCGCGAATTTGTCGCAGTTCCTCGACGCCGGAGTGCAGGAAGTCCACAGTTCTGCCGGAGTATGGCTGGCTTCACCCATGCGTTATCGCAATTCGGGGTTGTCGATGTCTTCGGATGCACAAGCGGATGAATATTCCCGCTATGCGGTAGACGGGGCGGCGGTTGCTGAAATGAAAGCAATCATTGCATGCCATCAGGCCAGCTGATTTTTACCGTTGCATCATGTCGCCCAATATGATGCTTGCTCGTACCAGGCCCCTGCAATTTCAACAGGGGCCTTTTTTTCTCCTTCATATTCCAAGCCGCAGCGGTGTTGGCTGCCTTGCTGCAACTTGAACTATTTTGGAGAAGTGGTGCTATACGTAACAGCTATCTGGCAATCCATTACGGTTTACGCGCAATCAAAACCGCACGTAATGGGGCGGGGTAGCCTTCAACCGTTTTGCTGTGGTCGTTCGGGTCAAGGAAGTCGGCCAGTGATTCGGTAATCATCCACTCGGTACGGCGCTGTTCTTCTGTGCTGGTAACACTCACGTCAGCGATACGCACATCCACAAATCCACATTTTTCCAGCCAGTTTTTAAGCGCCAGCGCAGAAGGAATAAAATAGACGTTACGCATTTGCGCGTAGCGGTCACCCGGCACCAGCACGGTGTTTTCGTCACCTTCGACCACCAGCGTTTCCAGCACCAGTTCACCATCTTGTACCAGTTGATCTTTCAACTGCCAGAGATGTTCCAGCGGAGAACGGCGGTGATAAAGCACGCCCATCGAGAAAACGGTATCAAATGCTTTTAGCGCCGGAAGCTGCTCAATACCCAGCGGCAGCAGGTGTGCGCGTTGGTCGTTGCCTAAAAGCTTACGTACCGCTTCAAACTGACACAGGAACAGCTGCGTAGGATCAATCCCCACCGCCAGATGCGCACCTGCGCCAATCATGCGCCACATGTGGTATCCGCTGCCACAGCCAACATCAAGAATGGTTCGCCCGGTTAGATCAGACAGATGCGGCAAAACGCGATCCCATTTCCAGTCAGAGCGCCATTCGGTATCGATATTCACACCGTACAGCGAGTAGGGCCCTTTACGCCACGGCATCAAGTTACGCATCAGGGTATCGATGCGTTTGCGCTGCCCTTCACTCAGTGGCTCTGCACTTTCGGCGGTCACGCTGTGCAGTAAATCCAGACGATGTGGCGTCAGCTCCGGTAAAAACTCGACCGCGTTCGACCACTGCTTAAACAAGCCATGTTGATCTCGCTGCCAGGCGGCAATTTGCGCCGGTAGTGTTTCCAGCCAATGAGAAAGATGATTCTTGGCGATTAGCTGATAAAAGTTACCAAAGTCGATCATGCAGAAACCTCAGCTTTCAGCGCTACCAGAGAACCAAAATTGAAGCACTGGAACCACAGTTCGCTGTGTTCAAAGCCGGCCTTGCGCAGACGCGCTTTGTGAGTTTCAACAGAGTCGGTCAGCATCACGTTTTCCAGCATGCTGCGCTTCTGGCTGATTTCCAGTTCGCTGTAGCCATTTGCCCGTTTGAAGTCGTGGTGCATGTTGAACAGCAGTTCGCCAACGTGGGTATCTTCGAAGCTGAATTTCTCTGACAGCACTAGTGCGCCACCGGGATTCAGCCCCTGATAAATCTTATCCAACAATGCCTGGCGCTCAGCCGGCTCAAGGAATTGCAGGGTAAAATTCAGCACCACCATAGAGGCGTTTTCAATAGTGATGTTGCGAATATCTCCCTCGACAATCTCGACCGGAGTCGGTGCTTTATAGGCATCAATATGGCGGCGGCAACGTTCGACCATCGCCGGGGAATTATCGACGGCGATAATTTTGCAATTATCATGATGAATATTGCGACGCACCGAGAGCGTCGCAGCGCCCAGAGAGCAACCCAGATCATAGATCTGTGAGTGGGGTTGCACGAAACGTTCGGCCAGCATACCAATCATTGAAATGATGTTTGAGTAGCCGGGAACGGAACGCTGGATCATGTCCGGGAAGACTTCAGCTACCCGTTCATCAAAGGTCCAGTCACCCAGACTGGCGATAGGCGCAGAAAAAAGCGTGTCGCGGTGAGACATAACGTAAAAATCCGGGAAAAATAAAGTGGCGTATTGTGCGCTAATGCAGGGAGAAAACCAACTCCCAGGGCATATACCAAAGATTCGCCAGCACCATTAGCAACAGTGAACACCAGGTGGCGCTCATGCCAGAACGACGCCAGCGAAACAGGCGGTGGTGGAATCCGTAATAATGCATCAGTCGACCGGCAATCAAAATAAGCCCGCAAATATGCACCATCCACGTTTCTGCGCCGTTCATTTCCATAAATAACAGCAGCACTAATGCGACAGGAATATATTCCACTGCATTACCATGAATGCGGATAGCACTTTGCAGTTCACTAAAGCCGCCGTCGCCATAGGCAACGCGATACTGCATACGCAGGCGAACGACGTCAAAGGAGAACTTTATCAACAATAACGCACCTAATACGGCATAAAGCGCGCTTACCATACAAACTCCCTTTAAAATGGCTGATGGCACTGTCTATGATAGGTGGCATTTTCAGAAAAGAGAAGATTGCTGTGGAATAGATGGCGCTGATCCGATCTCTGGCAGCACGGTGCGCAGATCGCTCCATAGCGTATCCACCAGTTGTGGCGCTTGTGCGATGTCGGGCGTATGCAAGAACAGATATGGCGTTGAGGTCTGCCGCCAGAGCGATAGCTTTGCCAGCCAGACGGCAAAAAATTGCTGATTTTGCGCCATATCATCGCTACCGATAAACCGTACCATCGGATTGTTTGCTGTCACTACGGCATGAACCGGCACCTTCGGCTTCTTACGTTGCGCATCGCGTATGGCTTCAGTATGAGGGATTGCCGCGTGTACCGGGCGGCTATCTAAAACGACCCGATTGACCCCACGCTCATGCAGACCGCGATTAAGTTGTTTTTCTTCCTCGCCTTTGGCAAAAAACGCGGGATGACGCACTTCAACGCCGTAGGTAAAGGTTGCGGGAAGCGTATCGAGAAAATGCCACAGAGCATTGAGAGCACTCGGGCCAAAAGTCGCGGGTAACTGTAGCCAGTATTGCCCAATCCGTGCTTCCAGCGGGGACATCCGCGTTAAAAATTCCTGCACTAAATCGTCGCAGTTACGCAGCGCGGCCTGATGCGAAATTGTGGCTGGAAACTTAAAGCAGAACCGAAATGCGTCTGTGGTTTGAGCATGCCAGCGAGAAACGATATCGACTTTCGGCAGCGCGTACAGAGTAGTATTGCCTTCCACACAGTTAAAGTGGCGGGCATACTCTTCCAGACTGGTGATACCCAGGCGCACCCATTTCGGGTGCGACCACTGCGGTAAGCCGATATAGATCATAGCGCTTGCAGGATCTCGTTAACGCTGCGCACGCGAGCAATACGCGGGAAAATATGCGTCATGCTGCCCTGATGTTGATCGGCACTGGCGGCGCTACAGGCGTCTTCCGCAATGATAAGGCTGAAACCCAGTTCCCAGGCGTTACGAGCCGTTGACTCGACGCCGATATTGGTGGAGATGCCGCACAGGACGATGGTGTCGATGCCGCGACGGCGCAATTGTAGCTCAAGGTCAGTGCCGTAGAATGCTCCCCACTGGCGTTTGGTAACCTCCAGGTCGCTGGTACATTTGCCCAGAGCGAGCGGGTAATCCCACCAGTTGTCGGGTAATGCTTTTGCCGGGATCTGCGCATCAACCGGCTGTTTCAACGCTTCGGCATAATTATCAGACCAGCCGACGCGAACCCACACTACTGGCGAACCGTGAGCACGAAATTTTTCCGCTAGGCTTGCCGCGCGGGCCACAACGTCGTTAGCTCTGTGAGGACCTCCGGCAAAGGGCAAAATCCCTTCCTGTAGGTCAATCACGACAAGGGCGGTAGTTTTAGGGTTCAGTTCCAGCATGGTGACTCCAGTAAAAAAAGAATTCCGTTACACCTTAATCGCGATTCTGTGTGAAAGGGGCGACAATTTTTGTTATTTTTTGTGAGATTACGCAATACCCGCGTAGGAAACACGCGTACAGTCAGTACCGGACTTATCGTGCGGCAGAATTTCCAGTATAATAGCCGCCTTTTTTCATTCAGTTGTGACATTCAGCTAAAGCTGCGACTTCGTCATCTGCAAAGCAGGTGACAATCCGCCTGCGGCAAAGTTAAGGGATATCTCATGCGTACAGAATATTGCGGACAGCTACGCCTGTCCCACGAGGGGCAGCAGGTGACTCTGTGTGGTTGGGTCAACCGTCGTCGTGATCTTGGTAGCCTGATCTTTATCGATATGCGCGATCGCGAAGGTATCGTGCAGGTGTTTTTCGATCCGGACCGTGCGGACGCGTTAAAGCTGGCCTCCGAACTGCGTAATGAGTTCTGCATTCAGGTTACGGGCACTGTACGTGCGCGTGATGCGAAAAACGTCAACGCCGATATGGCGACCGGCGAAATTGAAGTTCTGGCGTCCGATCTGACCATCATTAACCGTTCAGATTCACTGCCGCTCGACTCTAACCATGTAAATACTGAAGAAGCGCGTCTGAAGTATCGCTATCTGGATCTGCGTCGCCCGGAAATGGCGCAGCGTCTGAAGACCCGCGCTAAAATTACCAGCCTGGTGCGTCGTTTTATGGATGACCATGGCTTCCTCGACATCGAAACCCCGATGTTGACCAAAGCTACACCGGAAGGCGCGCGCGACTATCTGGTGCCTTCACGTGTGCATAAAGGTAAATTCTACGCGCTGCCGCAGTCTCCTCAGTTGTTTAAACAGCTGCTGATGATGTCCGGCTTCGACCGTTACTACCAGATCGTCAAATGCTTCCGTGACGAAGATTTACGTGCTGACCGTCAGCCTGAATTTACCCAGATCGATGTTGAGACATCCTTCATGACTGCACCACAGGTGCGTGAAGTGATGGAAGCTCTGGTGCGTAATTTGTGGCTGGAAGTAAAAGGTGTGGACCTGGGCGATTTCCCGATCATGACCTTTGCCGAAGCTGAGCGTCGTTACGGTTCCGATAAGCCGGATCTGCGTAACCCGATGGAACTGGTCGACGTTGCTGACCTGCTGAAATCTGTCGAATTTGCTGTGTTCTCTGGCCCGGCTAACGATCCGAAAGGCCGCGTAGCTGCCCTGCGCGTACCTGGCGGTGCCGCTCTGAGCCGTAAGCAGATCGACGACTACGGTAACTTCATTAAGATCTACGGCGCTAAAGGTCTGGCTTACATCAAAGTCACCGAGCGTGCGAAAGGTCTGGAAGGGATCAACAGTCCGGTGGCTAAGTTCCTGAATGCTTCAATCGTAGAAGCGATTCTGGAACGTACCGGCGCGCAAGACGGCGATATGATTTTCTTCGGTGCCGACAACAAGAAGGTGGTTGCTGATGCCCTGGGCGCACTGCGTCTGAAACTGGGTAAAGACCTGAACCTGACAGATGAATCCAAATGGGCGCCGCTGTGGGTCATCGATTTCCCAATGTTCGAAGACGACGGCGAAGGCGGTCTGACCGCGATGCACCATCCGTTTACCGCACCGAAAGATATGACTGCCGCAGAGCTGAAAGCTGCGCCGGAAGATGCGGTTGCCAACGCTTACGATATGGTTATCAACGGTTATGAAGTGGGTGGCGGTTCTGTACGTATCCACAACGGTGACATGCAGCAGACTGTATTCGGTATTCTGGGTATTAATGAGCAAGAACAGCGCGAGAAGTTCGGCTTCCTGCTGGATGCGCTGAAATACGGTACTCCGCCGCATGCGGGTCTGGCATTTGGTCTGGATCGTCTGACCATGCTGTTGACCGGTACCGACAACATTCGTGACGTTATTGCCTTCCCGAAAACGACGGCTGCCGCGTGTCTGATGACCGAAGCGCCAAGTTTTGCCAACGAAGCTGCGCTGGCGGAACTGAGCATCCAGGTTGTGAAGAAGGCAGAGAATAACTGATATGAAGTACAAACAGCCTGTCTCGGTGTTAGTCGTGATTTATGCAAAGGACACCGGGAGAGTGCTGATGTTACAGCGACGCGACGATCCTGATTTCTGGCAGTCGGTCACCGGCAGCCTTGAAGAAGGTGAAACCGCGTCGCAAGCCGCCATGCGCGAAGTAAAGGAAGAGGTCACCATTGATGTTGCCTGCGAGCAACTGACCTTAATTGACTGCCAGCGCACGGTGGAGTTCGAGATTTTTAGTCATTTACGTCATCGCTACGCACCGGGAATCGAACGAAATACGGAATCCTGGTTTTGCCTGGCACTTCCCTCTGAACGAGAGATCGTGTTCACCGAACATCTGACCTATCGTTGGGTTGATGCAGCAGAGGCTGCACAGTTAACCAAGTCGTGGAGTAACCGGCAGGCGATTGAAGAATTTGTAATTAACGTCGCCTGAGAAGGCACGCTTTTTGGAGATATTATTTATGGCAGGTCATAGTAAATGGGCCAACACCAGACATCGTAAAGCAGCGCAGGATGCTAAGCGTGGCAAAATCTTCACCAAGATCATTCGTGAGCTGGTGACGGCGGCCAAACTTGGCGGCGGCGATCCGGATGCGAACCCGCGTCTGCGCGCAGCGGTTGATAAAGCACTGGCTAACAACATGACGCGTGACACCCTGAACCGTGCAATCGCACGTGGCGTCGGCGGTGATGATGATGCGAACATGGAAACCATCATCTATGAAGGTTATGGTCCTGGCGGCACTGCGGTCATGATTGAATGCCTGTCTGATAACCGTAACCGTACCGTTGCGGAAGTGCGCCATGCGTTCACCAAAACCGGTGGCAACCTTGGCACCGACGGTTCCGTTGCTTACCTGTTCAGCAAAAAAGGCGTGATTTCCTTCGAGCAGGGTGACGAAGACACCATCATGGAAGCGGCGTTGGAAGCGGGTGCTGAAGACGTTGTAACCTTCGACGACGGTGCAATTGACGTTTACACCGCGTGGGAAGAGATGGGTAAAGTGCGTGATGCACTGGAAGCTGCAGGTCTGAAAGCAGACAGCGCTGAAGTGACGATGATCCCGTCAACCAAAGCGGATATGGATGCAGAAACTGCGCCGAAACTGATGCGTCTGATCGATATGCTGGAAGACTGCGACGACGTTCAGGAAGTTTATCATAACGGTGAGATCTCTGATGAGGTTGCCGCTACGTTAGAATGATGTGGTTAAGCCATAAACTAACAGGAGATGCGTGATGTCTATTATTCTCGGCATTGACCCGGGATCGCGCATCACCGGTTATGGCGTAATCCGTCAGGTTGGCAGACAGCTAACCTATCTTGGTAGTGGGTGTATTCGCACTAAAGTTGACGATCTGCCGTCTCGCCTGAAGCTGATTTATGCGGGCGTTTCGGAAATCATCACCCAGTTTCAGCCAGATTATTTCGCCATAGAGCAGGTCTTTATGGCGAAAAACGCTGACTCGGCTCTCAAGCTCGGGCAAGCGCGCGGAGTAGCGATTGTTGCTGCTGTAAACCAGGACCTTCCGGTGTTTGAATATGCTGCGCGGCAGGTGAAACAAACCGTCGTAGGGATAGGCAGCGCGGAGAAAAGTCAGGTACAGCACATGGTGCGCACGTTACTTAAACTCCCGGCAAACCCCCAGGCAGATGCTGCGGATGCGCTGGCTATTGCCATCACCCACTGCCACGTCAGCCAGAACGCCATGCAAATGAGCGATACCCGGCTGAATTTAGCGCGTGGTCGATTACGTTAGTGATAAATGAGGCTGGATATCTATCCAGCCTTTTTTTATGATAGCGCATTACCTTTTAGCCCTTAACGCAGGAGCGTCACGTGATTGGCAGACTCAGAGGCATCATTCTCGAAAAACAACCCCCGCTGGTACTGTTAGAAGTAGGCGGTGTAGGCTATGAAGTCCACATGCCGATGACCTGCTTCTATGAGCTGCCGGAGTCAGGAAAAGAAGCCATTGTTTTCACGCATTTTGTCGTACGTGAAGACGCACAGTTGCTGTACGGCTTTAATAACAAACAGGAACGTACACTGTTTAAAGAGTTAATAAAAACCAACGGCGTTGGACCCAAGCTGGCACTGGCTATTCTCTCAGGTATGTCTGCGCAGCAGTTCGTTAATGCCGTTGAACGCGAAGAGCTAGGCGCGCTGGTCAAACTACCGGGTATTGGTAAGAAAACCGCTGAACGCCTGATTGTCGAGATGAAGGACCGCTTTAAGGGTCTGCATGGCGATCTCTTCACGCCGGCAGCCGATCTGGTGCTGACGTCACCTGCTGGTCCGGAAACGGATGACGCTGAGCAGGAAGCGGTTGCTGCGCTCGTGGCGTTAGGCTATAAACCACAGGAAGCCAGTCGCATGGTGAGCAAAATTGCCCGCCCTGATGCCAGCAGTGAAACCCTGATTCGTGAAGCGCTCCGCGCTGCATTGTGAGGTAAAGGATGATTGAAGCAGATCGCCTGATTTCGGCTGCCAGCACCACGCCTGAAGACCTGGTGGATCGCGCGATCCGCCCCAAATTGCTGGAGGAGTATATCGGCCAGCCTCAGGTTCGCTCGCAAATGGAAATCTTTATCCAGGCAGCGAAACTGCGCGGCGATGCCCTCGATCACCTGCTGATCTTTGGGCCTCCCGGTCTCGGAAAAACGACACTTGCCAATATCGTTGCCAATGAAATGGGGGTAAACCTGCGTACCACTTCCGGCCCGGTACTGGAAAAAGCAGGCGATTTGGCAGCAATGCTCACCAACCTTGAACCTCACGATGTCCTGTTTATCGATGAAATTCATCGCTTATCGCCCGTTGTGGAAGAGGTTCTGTATCCGGCGATGGAAGATTATCAGCTGGATATCATGATTGGCGAAGGGCCGGCTGCGCGCTCTATTAAGATTGATTTGCCACCGTTTACGTTGATCGGCGCGACAACCCGTGCCGGGTCGTTAACGTCCCCATTGCGCGATCGTTTTGGTATTGTGCAGCGACTGGAGTTCTATCAGGTTGCGGACCTTCAGCACATTGTCGGGCGTAGCGCACGTTACATGGGGCTGGAAATGAGTGACGAAGGGGCGCTGGAAGTGGCTCGTCGTGCACGTGGCACCCCGCGTATAGCCAACCGCTTGCTACGTCGCGTACGAGATTTTGCCGAAGTGAAGCATGACGGAACAATCTCGGCGGATATTGCTGCCCAGGCGCTGGATATGCTCAATGTTGACGCCGAAGGGTTCGACTACATGGACCGCAAACTGCTGCTGGCAGTGATCGATAAATTCTTTGGTGGACCTGTGGGGCTGGATAACCTGGCCGCTGCGATTGGGGAAGAACGCGAAACCATTGAGGACGTGCTGGAACCGTATTTGATTCAACAAGGGTTCCTGCAACGTACGCCGCGAGGACGCATGGCGACGGTTCGCGCGTGGAACCATTTCGGTATTACACCGCCTGCAATGCCCTGAGTCAGCGTAATGCGTTTATCCGACCTACAATTCTGTAGGCCGGATAAGATACATCAGCATCACTATTCGCTAATACAGCGCACTCAGCTAGCCTGCTTCTTCACCATACTGAAGATAAACAGCAGCGCAGCGCACAGCACTACTGAAGGACCTGCTGGCGTATCATAGAAGGCTGAGAACGTTAACCCGCCTGTAACCGCTATTATTCCCACTACAACAGCAACGCCTGCCATCTGCTCTGGCGTACGAGCGAAACGACGTGCGGTTGCTGCCGGGATTATCAGCAGTGAGGTAATAATCAGAGCCCCAACGAACTTCATCGCGACACCAATAGTTAACGCTGTCACCAGCATCAGCAGCAATTTAACGCGCTGCAGCTTCACGCCATCGACAAATGCGAGGTCCGGGCTGATGGTCATCGACAGTAAGTTGCGCCACTGCCAAAAAAGTATTGCCAGAACAATCACAACGCCAATGGCAATGGAGATCAAATCCTCCGGCGTAACAGCCAGCAAATCACCGAACAGATAAGCCATCAGATCCACGCGAATATTGGACATCAGGCTAACGACAACCAGACCCAGTGACAACGCACTGTGCGCCATAATGCCGAGTAAAGTATCGATCGCGAGGTGAGGGCGTTTCTCCAGCCACACCAGGCCAGCAGCCAGCATTAGCGTGACAGCAATGACGGCATAGAAAGGATTAACATCCAGCAGCAGGCCAAAGGCGACACCCAGCAGTGAGGCATGCGCCAGCGTATCGCCAAAATAGGACATACGACGCCAGACAACAAACGAGCCGAGTGGGCCGGCAGCGCAGGCCAGCATGATCCCGGCTAACCAACCGGGCAATAACAATTCAATCATGAGTGACCATTTCCCCGACGTAATACGATACGACCCTGTAAATCGTGGCGATGATTATGGTTGTGGCGGTATATTCCGAGTTGTTCGGCGCCGCGCTGCCCGAACATAGAGATGAATTCCGGATGCATAGAAACCACTTCCGGCGTGCCGGAGCAGCAAATGTGATGGTTCAGACACAGTACTTCATCTGTTTTTGCCATCACCAGATGCAGGTCATGAGAAACCATCAGTACGGCACAGTCCAGTTCACGTCGCAGTTGATCAATAAGGTCGTACAAAGCGACCTGACCATTCACATCGACTCCTTGAGTCGGCTCATCAAGCACCAGTAACTGGGGTTTGTTTAGCAATGCGCGGGCCAGCAGAACACGCTGTGTTTCTCCGCCAGACAGCTTTTGCATCGGCGCATTCATCAGGTGTCCGGCCTGAACGCGTTTGAGAGCAGGAAGAATATCTGCTTTTTGCGTGTCTGGACGTAAGCGTAGAAAACGGCTTACCGTTAGTGGCAGCGTGGTGTCGAGGTATAGTTTTTGTGGCACATAGCCAATTCGCAACTGTCCGTTGCGCGTGATAACTCCTTCATCAGCCGCTACCAGCCCCAGGACAACGCGCACCAGCGTAGACTTCCCGGCGCCATTCGGGCCGAGGAGCGTTAAAATTTTACCGGGTCGAAGCTCAAGCGATACGTCAGAAAGGACGCGGCGTTGACCATAAGAGACCGAGACATTTTCCAGTGAAACCAAAGTCGTCATATCAATTTTAGTCTTGCAGAAGTTATAGAATGTTATAATATCACATTTCTCACATTCATTACGATGATTGGTCGCATTATGTTACATAAAAATACGCTTCTTTTCGCAGCATTATCCGCTGCTCTTTGGGGTAGTGCAACACAGGCTGCAAATGCCGCTGTGGTGGCCTCTCTCAAGCCACTAGGTTTCATCGCTTCAGCGATTGCTGATGGGGTAACAGACACCCAGGTTCTCCTGCCTGATGGCGCATCCGAACATGATTATTCATTACGTCCATCAGACGTAAAACGCTTACAGGGCGCGGACTTAGTTGTCTGGATTGGTCCGGAAATGGAAGCGTTTATGGAAAAATCCGTCAAGAATATTCCTAATGGAAAACAGGTAACGATTGCGCAGCTCTCCGACGTGAAACCGTTGCTCATGAAAGGGGCTGACGATGACGATGACGATCATGGGCACGGTGATGCACATGGTGAAAAAAGTGACGAACATCACCATCATGGTGATTACAACATGCATCTTTGGCTCTCCCCAGAGATAGCGCGGGCTTCAGCGGTTGCAATCCATGAAAAATTAGTGGAACTTATGCCGCAAAGTCGAGCCAAACTTGACGCCAACCTGAAGGATTTTGAGGCACAATTAGCCGCAACCGATAAGCAGGTAGGTAACGAGCTCGCGCCGCTCAAGGGTAAAGGTTATTTCGTTTTTCATGATGCTTACGGCTACTACGAAAAACACTACGGACTAACACCGCTTGGTCACTTTACCGTGAACCCTGAGATTCAGCCTGGTGCGCAGCGTTTACATGAAATAAGAACACAGTTGGTTGAGCAAAAAGCAACCTGCGTTTTTGCTGAGCCACAGTTCAGGCCAGCGGTCGTTGAAGCCGTTGCGAGAGGGACGTCCGTTCGAATGGGAACGTTGGATCCCCTCGGAACAAATATCAAACTGGGTAAAACAAGCTATTCAGCGTTTCTGAACCAATTAGCCAACCAGTATGCGAGCTGCCTGAAAGGAGATTAATGAGGAAGTGAATACGTGCAACAGATAGCCCGCTCTGTCGCTCTGGCATTTAATAATCTGCCCCGACCCCATCGCGTTATGCTGGGGTCGCTTACCGTTCTTACACTGGCCGTCGCCGTCTGGCGGCCTTATGTTTACCACCCCGAATCTGCACCAATTGTTAAAACCATCGAGCTGGAAAAAAGCGAGATCCGTTCTCTGTTGCCCGAGGCCAGCGAACCTATCGATCAGGCCGCTCAGGAAGATGAAGCAATTCCACAGGATGAGCTGGATGATAAAACCTCTGGCGAGGTTGGCGTTCATGAATATGTTGTTTCTACCGGTGATACGCTGAGCAGCATTCTGAATCAGTATGGAATTGATATGGGTGATATCAGCCAGCTTGCCGCTGCGGATAAAGAGTTGCGAAACCTGAAAATTGGTCAGCAGCTTTCCTGGACACTGAGTTCGGAAGGTGATTTACAGCGCTTGACCTGGGAAGTTTCTCGTCGTGAAACCCGCACTTACGATCGCACCGCGACGGGTTTCAAAATGAGCAGCGAAATGCAGCAGGGCGACTGGGTTAACAGCCGTATCAAAGGAACCGTGGGCGGGAGTTTTGTCGCCAGCGCAAGAGATGCCGGATTGACCAGTTCTGAAATCAGTGCGGTGATCAAGGCCATGCAGTGGCAGATGGACTTCCGTAAACTGAAAAAAGGCGATGAGTTCTCGGTTCTGATGTCTCGCGAAATGCTGGACGGGAAGCGTGAACAAAGTCAGTTGCTGGGCGTACGCTTACGCTCTGAAGGCAAAGATTATTACGCGATCCGCGCTGAAGACGGTAAATTCTATGACCGTAATGGTACGGGGCTTGCGAAAGGTTTTATGCGCTTCCCTACGGCGAAGCAATTCCGTATCTCATCGAACTTTAACCCGCGCCGCCTGAATCCTGTAACCGGACGCGTTGCACCGCATAAAGGTGTCGATTTTGCGATGCCGCAGGGGACGCCGGTACTGTCGGTGGGTGATGGTGAAGTGGTTGTCGCGAAACGCAGTGGTGCTGCTGGTTACTATGTAGCTATCCGTCATGGCCGTACCTATACCACCCGCTATATGCACCTGCGTAAGCTGTTGGTTAAGCCGGGGCAGAAAGTGAAACGTGGCGACCGTATTGCGCTTTCAGGCAACACCGGACGTTCAACCGGTCCACATCTGCACTACGAAGTATGGGTTAACCAGCAGGCCGTGAATCCGCTGACGGCAAAACTGCCGCGTACGGAAGGGTTGACCGGCTCGGATCGTACCGATTACCTGGCACAGGTGAAAGAGGTTCTGCCTCAACTGCGCTTCGATTAATAAACATACTGATGGAGCCGGTACGCAATGCGTGCCGGCTTTTTTATTTTGTACGGGACACACTGCGCCGCTACACTATCAGCAGATTTACTTTTCGCGGCACCAGATACTGGAAGAGCATGGAAACGAAAAAAAAGAATATTGAGTACATTCCGGAGTTTCATAAATCATTTCGTCATCCGCGCTACTGGGGCGCCTGGCTGGGAGTGGCGGCGATAGCCGGGATTGCATTAACACCTGCGTCGTTTCGCGATCCTCTTCTGGCGAAGCTGGGGCGTCTTGTTGGTCGTCTGGGGAAAAGCTCCCGCCGCAGAGCGTTAATCAATTTATCTCTCTGCTTTCCTGAACGTAGTGAAGCCGAGCGCGAAGCCATTGTCGATGAGATGTTTGCGACCGCACCTCAGGCGATGGTCATGATGGCAGAGCTGGCGCTGCGTGGTCCGGAGAAAATTCAACATCGGGTAGACTGGCAAGGTCTGGATATCATTGATGAGATGCGCCAGAACAACGAGAAGGTGATTTTTCTCGTTCCTCACGGTTGGGGCGTGGACATCCCGGCGATGCTGATGGCGTCTCAGGGGCAGAAAATGGCCGCGATGTTCCACAACCAGGGAAACCCGGTATTTGATTATGTCTGGAACACAGTACGCCGTCGTTTCGGCGGTCGTTTACATGCGCGTAATGATGGTATCAAACCCTTTATTCAGTCGGTTCGTCAGGGATACTGGGGATACTATTTGCCGGATCAGGATCATGGTCCCGAGCATAGCGAGTTTGTGGATTTCTTTGCCACCTATAAAGCAACATTGCCGGCGATTGGCCGCCTGATGAAGGTATGTCATGCTCGCGTAGTGCCGCTTTTCCCGGTGTATGATGGCAAAACGCACCGTCTGACGATTCAGGTACGTCCACCCATGGACGACATTCTGACGGCGGATGACAACACCATTGCCAGACGGATGAATGAAGAGGTGGAGATTTTTGTCGCTCCGCACCTCGAACAGTATACCTGGATTTTAAAGTTGCTTAAGACCCGTAAACCTGGCGAAATTGAGCCGTACAAACGCAAAGATCTCTACCCTAAAAAAGTAAAAAAACGCCTCTCGTCAGAGAGGCTTTTTTTACATACAACCGCGTCACTATTCTACGGTCAGAATACGCGTGGTGTTAGTGGAGCCAATGGTGCTCATGACATCGCCCTGCGTCACAATAACCAGGTCACCGGAGACCAGATAGCCTTTGTCGCGCAGCAGGTTAACTGCCTCACTGGCCGCAACTACGCCGTCAGTTTCGCTGTCAAAATGAACCGGCGTGACGCCACGGTACAGAGATGTCAGGTTCAGCGTACGCTCATGACGGGACATGGCGAAAATTGGCAGACCGGAACTGATACGCGAAGTCATCAGCGCAGTACGTCCTGATTCCGTCATGGCGATGATAGCGGTCACCCCTTTCAGGTGGTTAGCGGCATACATTGCGGACATGGCAATCGCTTCTTCAACGTTATCAAACTGTACGTCGAGGCGGTGTTTAGAGACATTAATACTTGGGATTTTTTCAGCACCCAGACATACGCGCGCCATTGCCGCGACGGTTTCAGCCGGGTACTGGCCTGCGGCTGTTTCTGCCGAAAGCATCACGGCGTCGGTGCCATCCAGCACGGCGTTAGCTACGTCCATGACTTCCGCACGGGTTGGCATCGGGTTGGTGATCATCGACTCCATCATCTGCGTAGCGGTAATGACCGCACGGTTCAACTGACGAGCACGACGAATCAACGCTTTCTGAATACCCACCAGTTCCGGGTCGCCAATCTCAACGCCCAGATCACCACGAGCAACCATGACCACGTCAGACGCAAGGATGATGTCATCCATCGCATTCTGGTCACAGACAGCTTCTGCACGTTCTACTTTTGCGACAATCTTCGCATCACAACCTGCATCGCGCGCCAGACGGCGGGCATAGTTAAGATCTTCGCCGCAGCGTGGGAAGGAGACCGCCAGATAGTCGACGCTTATCTGTGCGGCAGTAATAATGTCGGCCTTGTCTTTGTCGGTCAGCGCTTCAGCAGAGAGGCCACCACCCAGTTTGTTGATGCCTTTGTTGTTGGAGAGCGGGCCGCCGACGGTGACTTCGGTAAAGACTTTCATGCCCTGAACTTCCAGTACTTTTAGCTGTACGCGACCATCGTCCAGCAGCAGGATATCGCCTGGCACGACGTCGGCTGGCAGTCCTTTATAATCAATACCAACTTTTTCCTTGTCGCCTTCACCTTTACCCAGGTTGGCGTCTAACAGGAACTTGTCGCCAACATTGAGAAATACTTTACCTTCTTTAAAGGTGGATACGCGGATTTTAGGCCCCTGCAGGTCACCCAAAATGGCTACATGGCGTCCCAGTTTTGCGGCTATTTCACGGACCTTATCCGCACGCATTTTGTGATCTTCTGGAGAGCCGTGTGAAAAGTTCATACGTACGACGTTCGCACCCGCAGCGATAATTTTTTCAAGGTTGTTATCGCGGTCAGTTGCCGGGCCTAACGTGGTAACGATTTTGGTTCTGCGAAGCCTTCTGGACATGTAATACTCCGTTGACTGAAACAACTAGGTGTTGCGTGAACATTGATCCGGCCGTTCTCAAAAATTAACGGTAAAAATGAACGACCCGGATGATAAAAGGGTAGAACATTGTTATTGCTTTTAGCGGTCATTACCCTTGATGAGTAATTCTTTATCAAAACGCGATTCCTTGAGCGCTTCCTTGACACGCTTCAAGTTATCTCTAAATTTTGCCCCTCGGCGCAAAGTAAATCCTGTAGCCAGCACATCTATCACGGTCAGTTGAGCAAGTCGAGAGACCATGGGCATATAAATGTCAGTATCTTCCGGTACGTCGAGGGTAATAGCTAACGTAGCTTCTCGCGCCAGAGGCGTTCCGGGAGAAGTCAGTGCGATTACCATAGCATCGTTTTCCCGTGCCAGCTGAGCCAGCTCCACCAGGCTCTTTGTTCTTCCGGTATGGGAAATGAGCACAATGACATCATCATCGCTACAATTCATACAACTCATGCGTTGCAGAACTATGTCGTCTGAATAAATAACTGGAACGTTAAAACGGAAGAATTTATTCATGGCGTCGTGCGCCACGGCTGCTGATGAACCCAGCCCAAAAAAGGCAATTTTTTTCGCCTGGGTTAATAGATCGACTGCACGATTTACCGCCGAGTTATCCAGCGACTGACGAACATGATCCAGGCTAGCCATCGCCGATTCGAATATTTTCCCCGTGTAGGATTCTACGCTGTCATCCTCGTCCACATTGCGATTAACATAAGGGGTACCATTTGCCAGACTTTGCGCCAGATGCAGTTTAAAATCAGGAAAACCACGCGTGTCCATACTGCGACAGAATCGATTGACGGTCGGTTCGCTGACATTGGCTTCCAGGGCCAGCGTGGCAATGCTTGAATGAATTGCCTGGTCGGGTGAAGTAAGAATAACGTCGGCGACTTTACGTTCTGACTTGCTCAGATGTTCCAGTTTTAACTGGATTTTTTCCAGCATATTCATGATGTAGGTGGACTCATGGGTCATGGGCAAAAACGATTTCAACGATACAGGAAATCGAGAGATAATTTTGGTAGATAGTACCCCTGCTAAGGAAGGAACGGGGCAAAATGGACAGAAAAGTTGTTGTTTTTTTTCATTACATGATCGGAGTCGGGTTTTCCTGGTTCTTTATGGCTACGAAAAAAAGCGACTTTTTTATCCATTTTGCTGCGGTAAACGCCAACAAAGCCGTTGTTTACGGTAACAGCACGGCTGGATAAGCGTTTACGGTTCACTGAATCACGTAAAAGCAGTACAGTGCACTGTAATAAAATTACAACCAGTGTCTGGCAAAAGCACCAGGCACTTAACTGAGGAGAATGACATGGCGGTAACGCAAACAGCCCAGGCATGTGACCTGGTCATTTTCGGTGCGAAGGGCGATCTTGCGCGACGGAAATTGCTGCCTTCCCTGTATCAACTGGAAAAGGCCGGTCAGATTAGCCCGGATACCCGCATTATTGGGGTAGGACGTGCCGACTGGGACAAAGCAGCCTATACCAAGGTTGTACGCGAAGCGCTCGAAACCTTCATGAAAGAAAAGATTGATGAAGGTTTGTGGGACACCCTCAGTGGTCGCCTGGAGTTTTGTAATCTGGACGTTAATGATACCGCGGCATTTAACCGTCTGGGCGAGATGCTGGATCAGAAAGCACGTACCACTATTAACTATTTTGCTATGCCGCCAAGCACCTTTGGCGCAATCTGCAAAGGTTTGGGCGAAGCAAAACTGAACGCTAAACCTGCTCGTGTGGTAATGGAAAAACCGTTGGGGACGTCGCTGGCGACCTCCCGCGAAATCAACGACCAGGTGGGCGAGTATTTCGAAGAGTGCCAGGTTTACCGTATCGACCACTATCTCGGCAAAGAGACGGTACTGAACCTGTTGGCACTGCGTTTTGCCAACTCCCTGTTTGTGAACAACTGGGATAACCGCACTATCGATCACGTAGAAATTACCGTGGCGGAAGAGGTGGGTATTGAAGGTCGTTGGGGTTATTTTGACCAGGCCGGTCAAATGCGCGATATGATCCAGAACCACCTGTTGCAGATCCTGTGCATGATCGCGATGTCGCCGCCGTCCGACCTGAGCGCTGACAGCATCCGTGACGAAAAAGTGAAGGTCCTGAAATCACTGCGCCGTATTGATCGCTCGAACGTTCGTGAAAAAACGGTTCGTGGCCAGTACACCACTGGATTTGCTCAGGGTAAAAAAGTTCCGGGGTATCTGGAAGAAGAAGGCGCGAACAAGAGCAGCAATACGGAAACCTTTGTTGCTATCCGCGTGGATATCGACAACTGGCGCTGGGCGGGTGTTCCATTCTACCTGCGTACCGGTAAGCGCCTGCCGACGAAATGCTCTGAAGTTGTTGTCTACTTCAAAACGCCTGAGCTGAATCTGTTTAAAGAATCCTGGCAGGATCTGCCGCAGAACAAACTGACAATCCGTTTGCAGCCTGATGAGGGTGTCGATATTCAGGTGCTAAACAAAGTACCGGGCCTGGACCACAAGCATAATCTGCAGATCACCAAGCTGGATCTGAGTTACTCCGAAACCTTCAATCAAACGCATCTGGCCGATGCTTACGAACGTTTGCTGCTGGAAACCATGCGTGGTATTCAGGCGCTGTTTGTACGCCGTGATGAGGTAGAAGAAGCGTGGAAGTGGGTCGACTCCATCACCGAAGCCTGGGCGATGGATAACGACGCGCCGAAGCCATACCAGGCGGGGACCTGGGGACCGGTTGCCTCCGTGGCGATGATCACTCGTGACGGTCGTTCCTGGAATGAATTCGAATAAAATATCACCTAATCATTAGGTGTTATTTTACCGGTAACATGATCTAACACAGATTGTAGAATAATTTTTGCACTTTTAAGCCTCGCGTGGATTCACCCGCGAGGCTTTTTTTATTACACTGCCTGAAACGATTTTGCCCCTGAGCTACGGCTAGTAAGCGATTCAGCATAATTTAACTATCTTGAAACGCATTGTTAATCCGACCGCTCTGACAGATAAATTTTAGGAGCCTCTATGAATCCGAATTTGTTACGCGTAACACAACGTATCATCGAACGTTCTCGTGAGACACGTTCCGCCTACCTCTCGCGCATCGAACAGGCTAAAACGACAACTGTTCACCGTTCACAGTTGGCATGCGGAAATCTGGCGCACGGTTTTGCTGCCTGTCAGCCTGACGACAAAGCATCGCTGAAAAGCATGTTGCGTAACAATATCGCGATTATTACCTCCTATAACGACATGCTTTCCGCGCATCAGCCGTATGAACATTATCCGGCTATCATTCGCAAAGCACTGCATGAAGCCAATGCGGTAGGGCAGGTTGCCGGTGGTGTGCCTGCTATGTGTGATGGCGTGACCCAGGGGCAGGATGGGATGGAGCTTTCACTGCTAAGCCGCGAAGTGATTGCGATGTCTGCGGCGGTGGGTTTATCTCATAATATGTTCGACGGCGCATTGTTCCTCGGCGTGTGCGATAAAATTGTCCCGGGCCTGGCGATGGCGGCGTTGTCCTTTGGTCATCTGCCTTCTGTCTTTATCCCATCAGGTCCGATGGCGAGCGGTCTGGCGAACAAAGAAAAAGTGCGTATTCGTCAGCTGTATGCAGAAGGAAAAGTGGACCGTATGGCTCTGCTTGAATCCGAGGCTGCGTCTTATCACGCACCAGGAACCTGTACGTTCTACGGCACCGCTAATACCAACCAGATGGTCGTTGAGTTTATGGGGATGCAACTGCCAGGCTCCTCTTTCGTACATCCGGATGCTCCGTTACGTGAAGCGCTGACAGCCGCTGCTGCTCGTCAGGTAACGCGCCTGACCGGAAATGGCAACGAATGGATGCCGATCGGCAAAATGATCGATGAAAAAGTGGTGGTCAACGGGATCGTAGCGCTGCTGGCGACAGGGGGGTCTACCAACCATACGATGCATCTGGTAGCGATGGCGCGCGCGGCCGGAATTTTGATCAACTGGGATGACTTCTCCGATCTGTCCGATATCGTGCCGCTGATGGCACGCTTGTACCCGAATGGTCCGGCGGATATCAACCACTTCCAGGCTGCAGGTGGTGTACCGGTATTAATGCGTGAACTGCTTAATGCTGGTCTGCTGCACGAAGATGTTAACACCGTAGCCGGGTTTGGTTTATCTCGCTACACCCTTGAGCCGTGGCTTAACAACGGTGAGCTGGACTGGCGTGAAGGTGCCACGAAGTCTCTCGACAGCAATGTGATCGCGACTTTCGATAAGCCGTTCTCGCATCACGGCGGTACTAAAGTGCTGAGTGGTAACCTGGGACGTGCGGTGATGAAGACATCAGCCGTGCCGGTAGAGAACCAGGTCATAGAGGCTCCGGCTATTGTCTTTGAAAGTCAGCATGATGTGTTACCTGCTTTTGATGCTGGTCTGTTGGACCGCGATTGCGTGGTGGTTGTGCGCCATCAGGGACCAAAAGCGAATGGAATGCCAGAATTACATAAACTCATGCCGCCACTTGGTGTATTATTGGACCGTTGTTTCAAAATCGCGTTAGTTACCGATGGACGACTTTCAGGTGCTTCAGGTAAAGTGCCTTCAGCAATCCATGTAACCCCGGAAGCCTATGATGGCGGGCTGCTGGCTAAAGTGCGTGATGGCGACATCATTCGTGTGAATGGACAGACAGGTGAATTGACGCTGCTGGTGGATGAAGAGGAACTTGCCTCTCGTCAGCCTCATATTCCTGACCTCAGCGCTTCGCGTGTGGGAACAGGCCGTGAGATGTTCAGCGCGTTGCGCGAAAAGCTGTCCGGTGCGGAGCAGGGCGCAACCTGTATCACTTTTTAAACGACAAATTTTGTAATCAGGCGAGAGAAAACTCTGATGAAAAACTGGAAGACAAGTGCAGAAGCAATCCTGACCACTGGCCCGGTAGTACCGGTTATCGTGGTAAATAAACTGGAACACGCGGTGCCGATGGCGAAAGCGTTGGTTGCAGGGGGCGTGCGCGTTCTGGAAGTGACCTTACGTACCGCATGTGCGATGGATGCCATTCGCGCGATAGCTAAAGAAGTCCCGGACGCGATTGTCGGCGCAGGTACCGTTCTGAATCCACAGCAACTGGCGGAAGTAACGGAAGCGGGCGCGCAGTTTGCGATTAGCCCAGGTCTGACCGAGCCCCTGTTGAAAGCCGCAACTGAAGGAACTATTCCGTTGATCCCAGGTATCAGCACCGTTTCTGAACTGATGCTGGGTATGGACTATGGTTTGAAAGAGTTTAAATTCTTCCCGGCAGAAGCTAACGGCGGTACTAAAGCGTTGCAGGCGATTGCAGGTCCGTTCTCCCAGGTACGTTTCTGCCCGACCGGTGGTATCTCTCCGGCGAATTACCGTGACTACCTGGCGCTGAAAAGCGTACTGTGCATCGGTGGATCCTGGCTGGTTCCGGCAGACGCGCTGGAAGCGGGTGATTACGATCGCATCACTAAACTGGCTCGCGAAGCCGTAGAAGGCGCGAAGCAGTAAGATCTGTTGTGCCGGGCAGTGCTGCACTGACCCGGCCTGCGAATACTTTAAAATGGGCCATCGGGCCCGTTTTTTTTATCCTGCTACATTCACCTGTGCAGCGGCGTTTTTCGCGCGTTCAACCGCCTCGTCAACGTTGTCTGCCGTCGCCAGTACGACGCCTAAGCGACGGGTTCCGTCGATTTCAGGTTTACCGAACAGACGGAGTTGCAACCCTGCACCAACGGCACTGTCAATGTTATCAAATGTGACATTCTGACTGGTAAGTTGTGGCAGGATAACGGCTGATGCAGATGGCCCATACTGGCGGATTGCGCCAACCGGAAGCCCGAGGAATGCGCGAACGTGCAGGGCAAACTCGGATAGATCCTGTGAAATCAATGTCACCATACCCGTATCATGTGGGCGAGGGGATACCTCGCTGAAAATCACCTCGTCACCGCACACAAACAGCTCTACGCCAAACAATCCGTAACCGCCCAACGCCAGTACCACTTTGCGAGCGATTTCCTGTGCACGTTCCAGCGCCAGTTCGCTCATTTTCTGGGGCTGCCAGGATTCACGATAGTCGCCATCTTCCTGACGATGGCCTACCGGCGCACAAAAGTGCACACCATCGACGGCGCTTACGGTCAACAGGGTGATTTCAAAGTCGAAATTAACCACACCTTCCACGATAACGCGTCCTGCGCCCGCTCGGCCACCCTGCTGGGCATAATCCCAGGCTCTGGCAAGCTGATCGGCTGAACGGATAAAACTCTGTCCTTTTCCGGAGGAACTCATCACCGGCTTCACGATGCAGGGGAATCCAATTTCGGCCACGGCTTCGCGAAAGCGAGTTTCGCTGTCAGCAAAGCGGAAAGATGAGGTCGGTAAGGACAGTTCTTCCGCGGCGAGGCGACGGATACCTTCACGATTCATGGTCAGTTGGGTCGCGCGCGCGCAAGGCACGACGTTCAGACCTTCCTGCTCCAGCGCTACCAACGTACTCGTGGCAATGGCTTCAATCTCAGGAACGATATAGTGTGGTTTTTCGTGCGCGACAACCTGACGCAAAGCGTCACCATCCAGCATATTGATTACGTATGAGCGATGGGCAACGTGCATAGCTGGTGCGTCAGGGTAACGATCCACGGCAATGACTTCTACACCCAGGCGTTGGCATTCAATCGCGACTTCTTTACCCAGTTCACCTGATCCTAATAACATCACTCGCGTTGCTGCCGGACGCAGCGCTGTGCCTAATAACGTCATAAATTAATCCCCTGTTTTATCTGGGCGCAGTATATACGAAAACGTTTGCGTCTGTCTTTATTACCAGGTTGATTTCAAGGGTGAAAAAGAATATACTGTACATAAATACAGGTAATTTATGAGGCTGCAAAAATGGCGGTTGAAGTTAAATACGTAGTCATTCGGGAAGGTGAGGAAAAAATGTCGTTTACCAGCAAAAAGGAAGCCGATGCCTATGACAAAATGCTTGATACAGCAGATCTGCTCGATACGTGGCTGGAGCAGTCACCGGTCGCGCTGGAAGATGAGCAGCGTGAAGCGCTTTCCCTGTGGTTGGCTGAGCAAAAAGATGTGCTGAGCGCGATCCTGAAAAACGGCAAACTGCCATCCCCACAGGTGGTCGATAACGATGCTTCTGCTGAGGATGATACACAGGCTGCCTGATCCGACTTGCGCTCCTGAGGTTTTGTACCATGCTTTTCCCTGAATCATTGTGCTGTACCCAACTGATTTCACGTTGCATTAATAGCGACTGAAAGACGAAGGGGATAAAGGAGAAAAGAATGAATAAAACAAGAGCGTTGTTGAGCCTGCTGCTGTTATCTGCCAGCGTGTCAGTTTTTGCGGCTAATACGGAGAGTAAATCAGTCAATTTTCCAAACTGTGAAGGTTTGAAAGCTGACGGTATCGCGGCAAGTGTGAAACGCGACTACCTGCAAAACCGTATTGTACGTTGGGCCGACGATCAAAAAAGGCTCGGGCAACTTGATCCTGTTGCCTGGGTGAACCCGCAGGATATTGTTGGTAAAGACGGACAATGGACGGTACCTCTTACCGTTCGTGGGAAAAGCAGCGATATTCAATATCAGGTTAAGCTTGATTGTAAAGCCGGCACGGCGGAGTACCTGCAACGTCAGTAGCTGAATTTGCACATCTTTTGATGACCTGAACACTTCCTGACATCCCCTCGGGTACGCTTTGATGATTATTCGTCTGTACTTGAGGGGCAAAATGGCTAACTGGCTGAATCAACTTCAATCTCTTCTTGGGCAAAAAGGATCATCCGGTTCATCTTCCGGTGAACAAGGACTGAGCAAACTGCTGGTTCCCGGTGCATTAGGCGGTCTGGCAGGATTACTAGTCGCCAACAAATCCTCACGCAAATTACTCACTAAATACGGTACCAGCGCACTGTTGGTTGGTGGCGGTGCGATCGCCGGTAGCGTTTTATGGAATAAATACAAAGATAAAGTCCGCGCAGCGCACCAGGATGAACCTCAGTTTGGCACGCAGAGTACACCGCTGGATGAACGTACTGAACGTCTGATCCTGGCGCTGGTATTTGCGGCTAAAAGCGATGGTCATATTGATGCTAAAGAGCGAGCCGCTATCGAACAACAGCTGCGTGACGCGGGAGTGGAAGAGCAAGGGCGTGTTCTGATTGAGCGGGCCATTGAACAACCGCTTGATCCTCAACGCCTCGCTCAAGGGATCCGCAACGAAGAAGAGGCGCTGGAAATTTACTTCCTGAGCTGTGCAGCTATTGATATCGACCACTTTATGGAGCGCAGTTATCTGAATGCGCTGGGTGATGCACTGAAGATCCCACAGGATGTTCGTGAGGGTATTGAGCAGGATCTCAAACAGCAAAAACAGGCGTTGCCGGGTTAAATAGTTACGCTTGAGGAGCACGTTTCGCTTGCATCATTGCTGACTTTTGCCACCCTTATAGGATGTTTAAGCAGAAGAACAATGACATGCTACCAAAAGCTCCTCGTATTCCACATGCCATGACGCAGCATGGCGATACTCGTGTTGATAATTATTACTGGTTGCGAGATGACACCCGCTCGCAGCCAGAAGTGCTGGACTATCTGCAACAAGAAAATGCATATGGCCGCCAGGTTATGGCTTCCCAGCAGGCATTGCAGGATCGTGTGCTGAAAGAAATTATCGACCGTATTCCCCCTCAGGATGTTTCCGCTCCTTATGTGAAAAATGGTTATCGCTACCGGCATATTTATGAACCGGGATGTGAATATGCCATTTATCAGCGCCAGTCTGCTCTCAATGAAGAGTGGGATGAATGGGATACCTTGCTGGATGGTAACCAGCGTGCAGCCCACAGCGAATTCTATACGCTGGGAGGACTCGCAATATCACCCGATAATACCGTTATGGCTCTGGCGGAGGATTACCTGTCTCGTCGGCAATATGGCATTCGTTTTCGCAATCTACAAACCGGGAACTGGTATCCGGAAGTACTGGATAATGTTGAGCCGGAATTGGTCTGGGCGAACGATTCGCAGACCTTTTATTATGTTCGCAAACATGAAACAACATTATTACCGTATCAGGTATGGCGGCATACCGTTGGCTCACCATCCACTCATGATCAACTGGTGTATGAAGAAGCTGACGATATGTTTTATGTCAGTCTGCACAAAACCACCTCGCAGCATTATGTTGTTATCCATGTCGCCAGCGCGACAACCAGCGAAGTATTGTTGCTTGATGCGGAGCTGGCCGATGCCGAGCCGCTGGTATTTTTGCCACGGCGTAAAGACCATGAGTACAGCCTTGATCACTATCAGCACGCGTTTTATCTGCGATCTAACCGTCAGGGGAAAAACTTTGGTTTGTATCGCACCCGCGTGCGTGATGAACAGGCCTGGGAAGTGCTGATCCCGCCGCGTGATAGCGTCATGCTGGAAGGATTTACGCTGTTTACCGACTGGCTGGTGGTGGAGGAGCGTCAGCGCGGTTTAACCAGTTTACGACAAATCAACCGCAAAACGCGTGAAGTGGTCGGGATTGCTTTCGACGATCCGGCTTACGTAACGTGGCTGGCGTACAATCCCGAGCCGGAGACATCGCGCCTGCGTTATGGCTATTCATCCATGACGACGCCGGACACCCTGTTTGAACTGGATATGGACACCGGAGAGCGACGTGTACTCAAACAGACGGATGTCCCCGGATTCGACGCGGCCGATTACCGCAGTGAGCATGTGTGGATCACCGCGCGCGATGGTACGGAGGTTCCTGTCTCGCTGGTTTACCATCAAAAGCATTTTCGCAAAGGGAAAAATCCCTTACTGGTTTATGGTTATGGCTCTTATGGCGCTAGCATGGACGCAGATTTCAGCAGCAGTCGCCTGAGTCTGCTGGATCGGGGGTTTGTTTATGCCATCGCGCATGTGCGGGGCGGCGGTGAACTGGGACAGC
>NZ_CAWLWU010000002.1:2556822-2713037 GCF_963864895.1 Citrobacter sp. S-77 | reverse complement strand
AGTTTCTGCAAAAGAAAAATACCTTTAATGATTATCTCGATGTTTGCGAGGCACTATTAAAACTGGGTTACGGTGCACCTTCACTGTGTTATGGCATGGGGGGAAGCGCTGGTGGGATGCTAATGGGGGTTGCAATTAACGAACGCCCGCAGCTGTTTCATGGTGTTATTGCACAGGTACCGTTCGTCGATGTCGTGACCACGATGCTGGATGAGTCAATTCCACTGACCACCGGGGAATTTGAAGAGTGGGGTAATCCGCAGGACGCGGAGTACTATGCTTACATGAAAAGCTACAGCCCGTACGATAATGTCACCGCGCAAGCCTATCCACATCTGTTGGTCACCACCGGGCTACATGATTCTCAGGTGCAATACTGGGAGCCGGCAAAGTGGGTAGCGAAACTGCGGGAGCTGAAAACGGATGACCACCTGCTGCTACTGTGTACGGATATGGACTCCGGGCACGGGGGCAAATCTGGTCGCTTTAAATCGTATGAAGGCGTGGCCCTTGAGTTCGCTTTTTTGATAGGACTGGCGCAAGGGACACTACCCGGGCAGGCAACAACTCAGGCGTTATCGAGATAGTGCTTAAGCGTTAGTCGTAGTTCCGGGCTCATACTGTCAAGGTTATTAAACAGCCAGCGCAAATAGCCCGGATCGCGTTCAGCCACTTCTGATACCGCTTTGCCGCGGTATTTGCCAAAGGTAAATGTGGTCAACAGTGCCGGGCGACCGGTGATGTCGGCCATTTGCTCTGCCGACCAACCCGACGTGTTTATGATGTCGATCAGCAATGCCGCAGTGATGTAGCAATCGTAAAGGGCACGGTGATGATGCAGACCGGAAGGCGTCTGTACATTCAGTTTGCGGGATTTATAGAGTGCCATATTGCTGTATTTAATTCCCGGCCACAGACGGCGGGAAAGCTTCATGGTGCAAATCCACTCTCCGGGCATGTCTGGCAATACACGACGGTCAAAACTCGCATTGTGCGCTACGTACCACTCGCTGCCGTAATAATGCGGGATGACGTCTTCAATCCAGGGTTTATCCGCCACCATGGATTCGGTAATACGGTGAATTGCCATCGCCTGAGGACTAATGGGACGGTCAGGGCGCACCAGGTGGCTCATTGGATTGACAATCTGTCCGTCTACTACATCGACAGAAGCAATCTCAACAATGCCTCCCTGCAGGCCACAGGTTTCTGTATCTATTATGCGCAACATGCCAAGCTCCTGACCAAAACGACTAGCGTAATGGAATGATATCACCTTGCCAACCCTGAGAGGTGCGTTGACCGGTTAAGAGCAGTGAACCGCGGTCGGCGCGCACAATCAAACGACCGCGCTCATCCCATAAAGCGCTGCTGCCGCGCGCATTGGCCATCAGCACTGCAATGGCGAATTTATGCGAAAAACTTTGCAGTCGCGAGGTGGAGGAGAGAAGCTCAGGTTCGCTGATACACTGGCTGGTGGTGAACAGCGAAAACTCAGGGTCAATATCAATGCCTTCCGGCTGAGTATCGACAACGCTTATGGTATTTCGCTGTCTGGCAATACAGGCTCCATGGCTCTGATGAAATGTTAACGGTGATGCCAGTCCGGGTGAAAAAAGGGCAATGCCCTTCACAAACTGGTTGTTATGCTCAACCGGTAACCCCGCAATAATGGTCATGCGATAACTCGCAGCGGCATGGGCCAGAGGTTGCAGGAGAGCCTCATCAGGAGGTGCCGGAAGAAAATCATCCCCATCGACGCATCCCAACAGCGAAAGGGAGGGGAAAACCAGCAATTCACACTGACATTTGGCAGCTGCTCTGATGAATTGCAGGTGATGCGCGACATGTTCTGTTAACGTTGTCTGTAGAGGTTCGTACTGTGCTGCGGCAATTTTCCAGTGTGACATAATGACTTCCTTTTCATAGTGTCTACAATCATCCTTAAATTATAGATTAAGAATGTGCTTATACTTTAGCAGCCACCATGTAAGGAATTGTAACGTAATATAAGGTTTATTTAACTTTCGGCTCGTAAGGTAAACGTGAGAGGGAAACCGATGCCAAACGGTGTGCGATCAGCCGCTCGCGAAACCAGTCGCGTAGATGTTCAGGTTGCTCGCGCTCGACGACTTCTGCAACGACAGGCATGTTATAGCGCTCTTTGAATGCGACACCTGCCGCGGCCAGATCAACATTGACCTTATCCATCTCATCTTGTTCAAGTTTAGCCAGGTTGATGTTCATGGGCTTCTCCTTATCTCTATTCATTGGCGCGCAAAAGTTACTAAGAGAGTGCATTAATGGCAAGCCAGAAATGATGATTCTCGACTCGATCATTGTAGAAGGTTATTCTCTACAAATTAGACATAACAAAAAGGAATAGTTGATATGCTTTCTACTGCATCTTTACTTCGCTATGCCCTCATCGCACTGACTTCCGCTCTGGCAACTCCCGCAGCGCTGGCTCATGCGCATTTGACAACGCAAAGTCCTGAGGCGGATGCGCAGATCATAGCCTCTCCCCAGGCGTTGACTCTTAATTTTTCTGAAGGCGTTGAGCCTGCGTTCAGTGGCGCAACGCTTACAGGCCCAAAACAGACACAGATCAAAACCGGCAAGCCGACGCGCAATGAACAAGATAAGACGCAACTGATCATTCCGCTCGCTCAGTCACTGGATACCGGGAAATATACGGTTGACTGGCATGTTGTATCAGTGGATGGTCACAAGACGAAAGGGCAATATACCTTTAGCGTGAAATAAACCATGCTGGCACTTACCTGGGTCGTTCTGCGTTTTATCCATTTCACCACTTTAATGCTGGTATTTGGCTGTGCGCTTTACGGTGCATGGCTGGCTCCTGTCTCAGTCCGTCGCTTGATGATGCGCCGCTTTTTGCGTTTGCAACGGCATGCCGCGACATGGAGTTTTATTAGCGCAACGCTGATGTTGGCGATCCAGGGTGGATTAATGGGATCGGGCTGGCAGGATGTTATCTCTGTAGAAATATGGGGAGCGGTTCTGCAAACGCAGTTTGGTGGCGTGTGGTTATGGCAGATTATTCTCGCGCTGGTCACGCTGGTGGTAACTATCATTGTGCCGCACAGCATGTCACGGTTGTTGCTGATTATGACAATTGCCCAGTTTATCTTATTGGCTGGTGTCGGACATGCAACCCTACATGACGGCGTCGTGCGGGCTATACAGCAGCTTAATCATGCGTTACATCTGATATGCGCTGCAGCCTGGTTTGGCGGCCTGCTGCCAGTTATTTACTGTATGAGGATGGCTAAGGGCCGTTGGCGACAGCAGGCTATTAGCGCTATGATGCGATTTTCCCGCTACGGGCATCTTTTTGTTATCGGCGTATTGCTTACCGGCATGGCGAATGTGCTGTTTATTGTCGGTTTGTCAGTCCCCTGGCACGCAGCGTATGGGCAATTGCTTTTGTTAAAATGTGCCCTGGTCGCGCTAATGGTGGCGATTGCACTCGTGAATCGGTATGTTCTCGTACCACGCATGCAGCAAGATAACCGCTGTATGACTCTCTACTTTATCTGGATGACGAAGCTTGAATGGGGAATAGGGGCTGTCGTGCTGGCGATTGTCAGCCTGTTTGCAACTCTTGAACCTTTCTGATGGACTGGCAAACGTATGAAAAAAATAGTTATCTCTTTATTACTCCTGACAAGTTCAGGAGCTGCACTGGCTGCACCACAGGTCATTACCGTCAGCCGTTTTGAGGTTGGTAAAGATAAGTGGGCGTTTAATCGTGAAGAGGTGATGTTGACCTGTCGGCCTGGCAACGCACTGTATGTCATTAATCCCAGCACGTTGGTGCAATACCCACTGAATGATATTGCCAGAGAGCAGGTTGAAAACGGTAAAACGACGGCAAAACCGATCGACATTATTCAGATTGATGATCCGGCAAAACCAGGCGAAAAAATGAGCCTTGCGCCGTTTATCGAACGTGCAGAAAAGCTCTGTTAGTTGTCAGATATACCTCTCTGATTTCCAATAAAAAACCGCAAGGAACTCTCAGGAGAACTTGCGGTTTTTGCGTTGTTGCGGGTGACAATCGTCCTTTTTTTCAGGCCACTTTAGTCACGGACTGGAAAACCTGGCGCTGTCATCTATTCTTAAATGGCAGGGTAACTTAGCCTGCATTAATGCCAACTTTTAGCGCACGGCTCTCTCCCAAGAGCCATTTCCCTGGACCGAATACAGGAATCGTATTCGGTCTCTTTTTATGAGCTTATTTTCGTTGGGTTTTCTCGGTGCTTTCACGAAACCCCACGAAAATTACTCGAAATTTCCATATCCTGTCTAAACCATAACATATTCTGCACCGCGTGCGTCCAGGTATTTTTTGGTCATTGTTAAATTTTTATGCCCCAGCAGTCTCTGTGCGAAATCCTCTCCACGCTCCCTTTCACACAGTCTGCTCGCCAAGCTCCTGATCTCATGGAAAGGAGGAGGGTTGGGGCCAAACTTTAACTCTGTAGAATCCCTGATATCGCTGAATCTGAACAACGATACGTCCTCTCTTCTTTGCCCGGTGACAAGTGCCAGACCACATGCATTTGCAGCCCATTCGGAATGGGCGGTTGCGGCATCCCTTATTATCTCGAACTGCTCAAGCAAAAGACGCTCACGCTTCACTTTGGGCGTCGGCGTTCTTGTCGGCTCTGCCGGATTCCTTTCAATGTAGTTATTGACCACGATGGCCTGAGAAATAGCGTCTTTCCTGTCGATTTTTTGGGACGAAGATTCGTTTTGCTCGGATCCACACAGATGGCATCAGGCTGAACCTTATATTCTTTACCGTGAAGTTCCGGAGCGTGATGAATGGCCAGCTTGATGTCGCATGCCTGACGCGCTAACAGGGATTGCTGATTGCCTCGGTTAATCAGTCGCATTACATCTCCTCAAGGGGAGGGCGACCCATTCCAGCTCAGTTAGCCCACATATTACCGGTTTCATATCTGCCAGGAGGATGCTGAACTGATCGTTCAGTTCGCCACCCTGTGACTTTTCGCCGTTACAAGAACTCGCTCAACTTCCCCAAACCGTTCTGCTGCATCCGGTTCGTTCGGAGTAGGCAGGGAGTTGATCTCGGCTTCTACCTTGTTATGTGCATCCACCAGGCAATAGCGCTTAACTGCTTTGTTCTTCAATTCGGTGAACAAGGCTGAACCCAGCGTAACCTTCGCGCTTTCGATATCAGTTCGGAGTGCTTTGGCGCTGCCAACATCCTGCACAGTATCGATACGTACGCGGAAATCATCTGCCAGAGAGTCGATGTTTACTGATTTACAAAGGCGGCATGCCGGAAAAAAGCGCCCGCTCTGATGAATGGAGACGTCGCCGCAAGGACGGTTTTGCGATAGCAATTGTTGAACGAAATCAGATTGCGGCGATCCAGTCAGATAATCAGTATTTCCGCGACAATCCCTATTGATGACGTTGAATGAATCTTATCAGGGCCTCGTTGAACCTCTCCGGTTCTTCAAGTTGCGGCGTGTGGCCGCTTTTCTCAAAAATTTCGATCTCAATGTTTCTGAAATAGCCTTGATACTCTTTCCACGATTCGATTGGTGGATTGATATAGTCGTGACGACCAAGGGCCAAGAAAACGGGCGCGCTGATCGCTGCTGCAACACTTTTCATATCGAAGTCGGGAAACACCTTTCCCCAGAGCAAGTCAAATCCGACATCGTGCGTGATAACATCACGCCAGAGTGGAGCCGCGTCAAAAAATGGGTCTAACCAAGACCGGGGACCGGTTCGGAGGAGAAGATATTTGAATTGCTCCTGCGGGTGCTTTTTTGCATCCGATGAAAGCAGGGATATTTCTTTATCGTATATTTCCTGACGGAGCTTAGACGCTTCTGTCTTGAATCTTTGTTCCGATTTATCATTGAGATCGGCGCTCAAATTGGGTGGAGTGCTAATGAGTATTACATGTGATACCCGGCTAGGATACAGACGCGCGTATTCCAGTGCCATGAATCCGTTTCCAGAGTGCCCGATGATCGCCATTCTATCAACGCCAAGGGCAACACGAGACAATTCAATATCACTAACGACCTTATCTAAGGAGAAATCATCCTCTTGAACGGGTTTGCTTGCCGGAGCATAGGCTCGATGATCGATAAAGTATAGGCAAAAACGCTTTGCCAGGTCAGTCGAGAAAGTGCGGGAATAATACAGGTTGCTACCAACAATAATTGCCGCAGCCCCTAAGCCAATGACCTTATATCCAAGCTGAAATTTATCTGACTGAATTGTTCCGACCGTCACTTCCAACTCCTGGCTTGTTGTTCGTGAAGCTTTATTCGGTCTCTTTTTATCAGACTTTGATTTCAAACACTTAAGGTTCTATGCCCGAAATCTGTCCGAATTCTGATCTTTGCTGTTCATTCGTTATACCACACGTTTTTTAACAATCACAATTCATTTGCGCAGAAAATTAGATCAGCAAATAGTGCTCGGATGAGGAATAAGGGGTACAGGGACAGCTGTGCCATGGCAGGTATGAAGCATAATTTTTAATATCACGCTAACCGTGAAGCTCTCCCCGGTTTTAGCGCACAGGAGCTCGAAAACAGCCGAATTTCCATGTTCTTTCGAAACCGCAACATATGTATACAGAAAGAAGCTGCAGCAAGAAAAGATCATGTAAGGTGAAGATATAGTAGAATCTTTCTTTGTCTTGTTTAAAAAATGAATGGTTATGAATACTTATATCTATCTTGGTGCGGCTATTCTGGCTGAAGTGACCGGGACAACGTTAATGAAGTTTACCGATGGGTTCACTCGGCTATGGCCTTCTGTTGGTACGATTGTGTGTTACTGTGCTTCATTCTGGCTGCTTTCCCAGACGCTGGCGCATATACCTACAGGAATTGCATATGCTATCTGGTCTGGTGTGGGTATTGTGCTGATCAGTCTTCTTGCCTGGGTTATACATGGGCAACGACTGGATTTGCCCGCTATTATCGGAATGGCACTAATTTGTGCAGGTGTTCTCATTATTAATTTGTTATCGCGAAGCGCAGTACATTAAATAAAATAGCCCAATGGGATAGGCTCTAAGATCACCGCATGAACCGGGTGTGGGGTAATTCCTCCTCTCACTTGATACGCTTAGCAGGTTGCCGAAGCCTGAACAACTTCGGTGACGTCTGCGTATTGAGAGAACTGACTATCAGGATGTATTTTCACAGTCGCAGATGCAAAATGCACCTGCGATTTTTTACATTCTGCCGTTTCCATTAAGGGCCCCAGACCAAGGGCCCAAAGCATTATATGAGGGGTTTATTGTTCTCGATATCTTCAATATATAAAAGTGAATTATCAAAAGAATAATAACAACGTTTATTATCATTGACATCGGTTACCCAGCGAAAAACACCAGCACTGGCAAGTGTGATGCAGTACTCCCGAAATGTTGACTTCCCGGAGATATGAATCCGTGCCGCTTCTTTTATAAGTTCGACGTTCTTAATCGTACTGATTTTTAATAAGTTTCTGTATCCTCTTATTAACAAAACGTCGTCATTATGCGTGACGATCCTGATGTTATCTGTAGCCAGATAGTAGATATAATGCGCAATGTTGTGTCGCTTCAATTCAGAATAAAACCAGGAAAAATTTAACTCCTTTCTCACTTGCTCGAACATCTGTTGGAGAATGGCAACCTGATCCATCAGGAAAGTAACCTCTTGTTAGTTGTGAGGGCGCGTAGTGTGCATGATTAGCTTAGTCTATTCAATCTGATCAGACCAGTGCCCGTTTGTAAGCCCATTCAACCTGCAGACTCCTGCTCCATGAATGTTATCATCATGATGATGACATTGCGTATATATCTCGGTCATTGCGAAACGGAGCTGGGGAGTAAAAAAGTATCTTCTCGAACGTATAGTGTAAGTTGATTGTAAATATGTTTTTTAATCTCTCATTAATTAATGATGTGGAGGTTTTTAAACAAAATAATAACCGTCTCGTTAATTTGTTCAGATTTCTTTTACTATACTCTAACTACGTCGATTATTCTGGGGAATAAATACGATTTTCCCTGGCTGGAGAAGATAATCCAAATACCCGGATGGTGGCGGACATTTAGAGCCAGATAATCTGGACATTGTCAGAGATTTTCTGAACAAATTCGTACAGGCTAACTGCATGAAGGCGTTGAAAGGGAAGGCTCATGTGAGTATCGCGCATGGTTTTCCTGAATGTGTAGATAATTTTCTGTGCAGGAGGTCAAATGGGGCTGCCTGGTAATATCTACCAGAGAGTGGAAGGTACACGCTGGCGTCATGTCTGGGTCGTCGGGGATATCCACGGCTGTTTCTCCATGCTGGTGGATAAATTGCGCCAGTGCCGTTTTGACCCGTGGCAGGATCTGTTGGTGTCTGTCGGGGATGTTATTGACCGTGGGCCAGACAGCCTCCGCTGCCTGAAATTACTGCGTAAAACCTGGGTTGTGGCGGTCAGAGGCAATCACGAGCAGATGGCACTGGATGCGCTGGCGACGGGCGAGCAGTTGCTGTGGTTGCTGAATGGGGGATCCTGGTTTACCCGTGCGCCACAACCGAGCGCGCGAATCGCACTTGAATTCTGTCAACAATTACCCTGGATTCTGGAACTTCACTGTCAGACCGGTATACATGTTATTGCCCATGCTGATTACCCTGACGAGAATTATCAGTGGCAGAAAGATGTTGATTTACAACGTGTTCTTTGGGATCGCGAAAGGTTGATGAGCAAACGCGGGGGGATACGTGGGGCGGATCATTTTTGGTTTGGCCATACGCCGCTACGCCATCGGCTGGATATCGATAACCTGCACTATATTGATACCGGCGCGGTGTTTGGCGGTGAGCTTACGCTGGTGCAGTTACAATAATCAAAAATCGCTGTATTCCTGCGCCGGGCGCCAGAAACTGTCGATATAGCCATCCGCAGGTAGACATCCTCCGTTGCGAATACGCTGATCGTCCATCGAAATAAGGCACTGCTGTTCCGTATTGTAGACATCGACCACGATATCTTCACAACCGCCATCCAGGTAGCAAACAAAAAGAACCAGCGTGAACATTACATCCTCAAATTGTACTGCCGTACCGATAGTGTAGAAGAGGTTGAAGCGAGGGGGTAATTAAGAAAAGAAATAACCCGCCTGGCGACGGGTTCTTTTTGAATCAGGCAAAACGCATGATCCAGGCATCTGACTTACGATCGTAGTGCTGACGGAATAGAACAGAATGTTCCCCATTAAGGAGTGCCGGGATGCTGGTATCGGCGTCCCAGGCATCCAGTTGCATGCATAAATCCGGATCGGATTTGCACGGAATGGTTAACGTTCGGTCTCCCGGCGATTCGCCATGTAACTCGGCGTCGTCGATTTCAAAAGCGCCAATGCGCACACTGGTTTTCATCATCGTGCTCTCCGTTGATTTGCTGGTTGTGGTACGACCAGTTGGGTCGTCCATTTTTCAGCGTAGTCAACGTCAGCAAAAGCGCCAGTAAAAATGTGCGTTATCCTGTAAAGAGTTTGCCATCCCGGACAAGATCGCGCGGATAACTGTTCTTTAATCGCGAACCAATACGCTTCGCCAGACCAATTGGCTGCTGCTGGAATGTGACCAGCACGTCGTCGGTTGCCGGAGAGGTTTGCGGATAGACATCTCTGCCGCGATACCACTCTTCCGCTTCCTCAAGGGTCAGTTCGAACGCATTATTGTGATTCGGATTAGCAAGGGCGATCACTGCCTCATGCTGCCAGCGGTATCCTTTATTATGGGTTTCAGCCAGCTTGATCCCGAGACGGGAAAAACGGACCTTACCAATCAGCGCTTCAATTTCTACGGGGAATAGCCAGACCTCTTTATCACGTTGCCAGAGACGCAGATTATTATCCCATTGTATTGCACAGGCATTCGCCGCGGCGGTGATTTGCGCAGTTTCACGTCCTTTCAGCGGACTGAATGGAAAGTTTCCAACCCTGTATTTTGGGGCTGGCAGGGCGTGAATCGCGGCGGTTTTGCGCAAACGCGCGACAAAGAACCCTTCACAGTCGTAAATTTGCGGGAATACATGTAGAAATCCCTCCGGCGTGAGGGCACGTTCGGCTCCAGGAAATAAGTCACCCAATGGAAGAAACTCGACGGCATCTGGATAAGTTTCTATCAGCCACTGCATGATGGATTCGTTTTCGTCACGGTTTAAAGTGCACGTTGAATAAACCAGCGTGCCACCGGGACGTAAGGCGTGAAATGCGCTGTCGAGCAGTTCGCGCTGCGTGGCGGCAATCTCAAGATTACTTTCAACGGACCAGTTTTTCAGCGCATCGGGATCTTTACGCACCACGCCTTCGCCGGAACACGGAGCATCCAGTAAAATCGCATCAAAAGTTTCCGGAAGAGCAGCGCCAAACACGCGCCCGTCAAAGTGGGTTAAGGCGACGTTACTGATCCCGCAGCGGCTGATATTGGCATGCAGCACTTTAACGCGACTGGCGGAAAACTCATTCGCCAGGATTGCGCCCTTGTTATTCATTTTTGCCGCTATTTGTGTAGTTTTAGAGCCAGGAGCTGCTGCGACATCCATCACACGATCCGGCATATTACCTTCGGCAAACAGCGCGGCAACCGGCAGCATTGAGCTGGCTTCCTGAATATAAAAAAGACCGCTTAAATGCTCAGCGGTGCTGCCCAGCGGCACTGACTCTTCATCACCACGTTCGATCCAGAAACCTTCCTCACACCAGGGAACTGGCGTGAGCGACCAGCCGTAAGGTGCAGTTAGGTCGAGAAAATCGGCAACGGAGATTTTTAGTGTATTCACGCGAATGCTGCGGCGTAACGGACGCTGGCAGGCGGCAAGAAAGTCATCGAAAGAGAGCGTGGAAGGCATTGCTTCACGCATTTGAGTCAGAAAGGCGTCTGGAAAATAAGCCACTTGGTCGCACCGGCAAAAAAACAGGTGCGCAGTTTAGCATATACCCTGAATATTTCGAGTTGCAGGACAACAACGCTTGCGCTGGCCGCTAAGGGTCGAAGCCACAGGCCAGTAACGCGGTAAGCGAGTGAAACCAACTCACCTGCAACTTGAAGTATGAAGGGTATAAACGCTCCGGCGCGCGTACGCCGGAGCAGGGGACATTAGCGCGGCAGGGCGGTACCCCATTCGCGCCATTCTTTCGGTTCGCTCTCCAGCAACAGGAAGTGTTTACCCTCTTGTGCTTTTGGAGCCAGTGGAGTACCCGGTGGGGTAGCGAAGGCGATACCGCCGCGAATGAATTGGTTGAAGGTACCGGTTTTCACGACGCCGCCAGTCAGGCCGAAGTCGAGGTTGTAACCGGAGGCCAGCCAGAACACGGAATTATTACGCACCAGATGCTGATAGCGCTTGCTGATACGCATGGCGATCATTACGCGGTCAGAAAGTGAACCCAGCGTCAGTCCGGTGACGGTTCCCACTTCAATCCCTCTGAACAGGACTGGTGTACCGATATTCAGCGATCCAGCTTCTGATGCTTCCACCACGATGCTCAGGCCATCAAGGTAACGCGAATCAGTAATAGTGGCTTCTTGTAGTTCGAAATCGCGGCGTGGATTGCCTCGTCCTGGTTCAACATTAATGTAAGGTTGCAGGATTGTATCCAGATGCTCCACGCCTGCGGCGGAGATTTGTGGAGTAATGACCGAGAAGCGGGTGCCGGCACGTGCAAAAGTCTGGACATACTCCGGGTATAGTACCGCTTTCGCCTGAACTTCGTTACGAGCAGTGATCAGTTCAAGAGTCTGGATCTGACCGATATCGATACCCAGGTAGCGAATCGGCATGCCCGCGGCGAGCTTACCGGCATCAAATGCGTGCAAGGTAATTTGCCCCCCCACAGCACGCGCAGCGGTTTCAGAGGCATACAGGATACGTTTGTCGCCTTTGCGCTGACTGGCGCTGGCTCCGCTCAGGTTATCGAAGCTAATCGCACCCTTGAGCGCGCGCGACAGAGGGGATGCCTGAACGGTCAAACCGCTGCCGTTGAGTTGAACTTTTGCGCCACCTTCAGCCCAGAACACGCTGTTGCTGGTCAACAGATTGCGATATTCAGGTTTGATATGCAGATCGATGTCAAACGCCTCGGCACGAGGACGTACACTAATAACTTCGCCCACCTCAAATTTACGGTATAACACCACTGAGCCAGCTTGCACATCCGGCAGCGTTTCGGCACGCAGGCTGAGCGTGGTGGTCGGTAGATCGCTCAGGCTGTTTTCGATGGCTTTTTCCAGATTGGCATACAGCGGATAGCTGCTTTTCATTTCACCTTTCGTACCCGGTAAAATGCGAATGCCTCCGCTAATCCATTCGCTGGCACTGGCGCCGAGGAACTCCACGCCATCAATACCTACTTTGACATCCACCCGGCTATTGACCACAAATTTACTGTCACCCAGCACCAGGTCGCGATGTTGCGGTTCGATGGCGACGGTAAAAGAGACGCCTTTGCTGGATAGGGTTCGTTCAATAACTTGTCCGACTTGTACACCGTGCAGGATCAACGGTTGCCCGGCATCAATGCCATAGCTTTCCGGTGCCGTCAGGGTGAACGTCATCACGCCCGGGTCATGAAGCAAGGATTTCTCGCCGGGAACAACCACAAACTGGCTTCGAGGCTCGCCCTCACCGGGCACCAGTTCGAAGGTTTTACCCGTGAGCAGTGAACTGAGATTCACATCGCTCAACGACAATTTGGGGCTGTGTAATTCGATACGCGTGTTCTCCCGCAGCAGCGTGACGACGCTGGGGTCGACCGTCATCTCACCGGTGACTTTACCCCCTGGATTCAAATCCAGTTTAGTGAGTTCGCCTACCTCCAGCCCCTGATACATCAGTGCCGTTGAACCTGCTTTTAGACCATCGCCACTGGGGAGTTCGAGTTTCACTATCACGCCGCGTTGGCTGTGTGCCAGGTCCTGGTACAAACCGAACGTATCGTCTGCGACGGCGGGTTGCGAATCCTCCGGTGAATCAAAGGCGATCGCGCCATTAACCAGTGCAGCGAGGCTTTCCAGTTTGACCTTCGCGCCGCTGAGGCTGACATCCGCATTTACACCGGAAACATTCCAGAAACGGCTGCCTTTTTTCACCAGATTGGTAAATCGGCGCTCAATCAGTACGTCGATAGTCACGCCCTGATTGTTGGGATTTATGGTGTAGTCATACACCCGGCCTACCGGTATCTTGCGGAAGTAAACCAATGAACCACTGTTGAGGGAGCCGAGGTCGGGCGCATGCAGATGAAGCATCAAATCGCCGTTGTTCAGGCGGTACTTTGGTTGCGTATCAAGCGCGACAAAATGATCCTCTGCTTCACCGGTTCCGGGCATCATTCCGATATAGTTACCGCCAACCAGTGCATCAAGGCCAGAGACGCCTGCCAGCGATGCTTTCGGCGTCACCAGCCAGAATTGTGTGTCTTTACGCAGAGCATCTTTCATGCTGGATTTGATGCTAACCCGAACCTCAATCTTACGCAGATCTTTGCTGAGACTGATATCCTGCACTGTACCAACTTCGACACCCTGGTAACGAACGGGAGTACGGCCCGGTACAATGCCATCCGCAGACATAAAGTCGATGGTTACGGTGTTGCCGCGATCTTCATAGCTTCCCCAGATAAGCCACCCTGCGATCATCAATGCAATGATCGGCAGCAGCCAGAACGGAGAAATGCGGCGTTTTGTTTTAATCTGTGCTTCAGTCTGCGAAGCGGGCGTTTCCTGACTCATGTGCATCCCAAAGTAAGCGGCTGTCCAGCCATTCCACAGCAAGAATAGTCAATATTACCGCTGCGCCGAAATAAAACGCAGCCGGTCCCATAGTAAAAGCAAGTATCTGATCGCGGTTAATCAGCGACATAGTTAAGGCGATAACAAAGAGATCCAGCATTGACCAGCGGCCAATCCAGGTCACCATGCGCAGTAATAAGATGCGCGTGCGTAATCCTTGTTCACATTTAAAGTGGATGCTGAACAACAAAGTAAACATCACAATCACTTTGGTGAAAGGCACCAGGATACTGGCGATAAAGACGATTGCCGCGACGCCGACATTACTGTTGGCCAGAGACATGATCCCCGAGAGAATAGTGTCTTCCTGCCGGGATCCGTTAACGTATATGACCGATATAGGCAGCAGATTAGCAGGCAGGAGAAAGACAATCGAGGCTAACAGTGCAGCCCAGCACTTTTGGATGCTCTGATTCCTGCGCCAGCGCAGCGGAATATGGCAACGGGGGCAACGTCCGCGAGCATCGGGATAGCCTGTAAAGTGACAGCCAAGGCAGACGCGAAGCTTTTCATCAGGGCGACGGGCTGGTCTTTGCGGATAAAAACGTTCCCACAGTTGCTCAACATTGAGGTGCGATAGCGTCAGAATACTGAGGATCACCAACGCGATAAATGCAAAAAGCCCCACGCCGGGTTGCAGAAAAGCATAATCTTGCACTTTGATTGAAGCGACGCCAATACCCACCAGATAGATATCCAGCATGACCCACTCTTTAAGTCTTTCCAACATCAGCAATACTGGGCGCAGGTTCATACCGAGAATATTACCAAACCACAGATATGCGATTGAGGAGACGAGTATTATCGGCGCGCCGGCTACGCAAAATAGCACGATGGATGCGGTTAGCGGATCGCCTTGCCGGGTCATTTGCCAGATACCCTGTACCACATTAGCGTCAATACGGATGCCCAATAAATAGATGTGTAACAGTGGTTCTCCCCAGGCAAAGGGCATCAGTAGCAACATTGTAACGGCCATCGCCGCCAGTCGCGTCAATGACCAGTCGCGTCCGTCACGGATTTTTGCCTGACAGCGAGGGCAGTATGCACTTTGGTGCGAACGCATTTTCGGCAAGCTAAATAGCGTGTCACATTCAGGGCACCGCTGATAATGTGCGCGGGGTAGCGCCTCACCGATGGACCTGATCGCTATTTTTTTCGATGGCTTGGTGCGCGGAGTATTTAAGGCCATGTATCGCAGATCAAAGTGTTAGAGTAATGTTATCTTAACTCATGACGGGAATGATCTTGAGCATTAACGCATTTAATGTTTATTTTAGTAGGCTGCAGTTTTGAGTAAGACAACTAAGTGATTACATAATGAACAAAATAGAGCTATACACGGATCTGAACCGTGATTTTCGCGCATTAATGGCAGGTGAAACCAGTTTTCTGGCAACGCTGGCGAATACCAGCGCTTTGTTGTACGAGCGTCTTGCAGAAGTGAACTGGGCTGGTTTTTACCTGCTCGAAAACGACACGCTGGTGCTTGGCCCTTTCCAGGGCAAGATCGCCTGCGTACGTATTCCGGTTGGTCGGGGGGTATGCGGCACCGCAGTGGCGCAGAACCAGGTTCAGCGCATTGAAGACGTTCATGCTTTTGATGGGCATATCGCTTGCGATGCGGCCAGCAACGCTGAAATTGTACTGCCGATAACGGTCGAAAATCAGATAATAGGCGTGCTGGATATTGATAGCACGGCTTTTGGCCGCTTTACTGAAGAAGATGAACAGGGGCTGCGTACGCTCGTGGCACAGCTTGAAACCGTGCTTGCAACGACGGATTACAAAAAATTCTTTGCTCCCGTCGCAGGATAATCAACGGATAACGTAGCAATTACTGATGGCGTCATTATAATGACGCCTGTTCATGCCTGCGCTTGTTGGCTACGTCCGTTGTAATCAGGAAATTTCATGGAAAATCAACCTAAGTTGAATAGTAGTAAAGAAGTCATCGCGTTTCTGGCCGAACGCTTCCCGCAGTGTTTTAGTGCGGAAGGCGAAGCGCGCCCGCTGAAAATTGGCATTTTTCAGGATCTGGTAGAGCGTGTTGAGGGTGAAATGAACCTCAGCAAGACTCAGCTTCGTTCTGCCTTACGTCTATATACTTCAAGCTGGCGCTATCTGTATGGCGTTAAGCTGGGCGCAACGCGTGTTGACCTCGACGGCAACCCATGTGGTGAGCTGGATGAGCAGCACGTTGAGCATGCGCGTAAACAGCTTGAAGAAGCAAAAGCTCGCGTTCAGGCGCAGCGTGCAGAGCAACAGGCGAAAAAACGCGAAGCGGCCGCTGCTGCGGGTGAAAAAGAGGACGCACCGCGTCGTGAGCGTAAGCCGCGTCCTGCTCCGCGTCGTAAAGATGCCGCTCCGCGTAATCCTCGCGCTGAAAAACCGGCTGCTCAGGCACCGCGTGCTCCTCGTGAAGAACAGCATACCCCAGTCTCTGATATTTCAGTGCTGAAGGTAGGGCAGTCTTTGAAGGTAAAAGCAGGAAATAATGCGATGGATGCCACCGTATTAGAAATCACCAAAGATGGCGTCCGTGTACAGCTGAATTCGGGTATGTCTTTGATTGTACGCGCAGAACACCTGGTGTTCTGAAACGGAGGCCTGGCCTGGCATGAACACTTTTTTTAGGCTTACCGCGTTAGCTGGTCTGCTTGCATTAGCAGGCCAGGCATTCGCTGTGGAAGACATTACGCGTGCCGATCAAATCCCCGTTTTAAAGGAAGAAACGCAGCATGCGACAGTGAGTGAACGTGTAACATCGCGCTTTACGCGTTCACATTATCGCCAGTTCGATCTGGATCAGGCGTTTTCGGCAAAAATTTTTGACCGCTATCTGAATTTGCTCGACTACAGCCATAACGTGCTGTTGGCGAGTGATATAGAGCAGTTTGCCAAAAAGAAAGCCGTCCTGGCCGATGAACTGCGTACGGGCAAGCTGGATGTGTTTTACGATCTCTATAATCTGGCGCAAAAACGTCGATTTGAACGCTATCAGTACGCATTAAGCGTGCTGGCGCGTCCAATGGATTTCACCGGTAACGACACCTTTAATCTTGATCGCAGCAAAGCGCCGTGGCCGAAAAGCGAAGCAGAGCTTAATGCTCTGTGGGACGGCAAAGTTAAATTCGACGAACTTAGCCTGAAACTGACCGGCAAGACCGATGCAGAAATTCGTGAAACGCTGACGCGTCGTTACAAATTTGCGATCCGCCGACTGGCGCAGACTAACAGTGAAGACGTGTTCTCACTGGCTATGACCGCTTTTGCGCGCGAAATCGATCCGCATACTAACTACTTGTCCCCGCGTAACACTGAACAGTTCAATACCGAAATGAGTTTGTCTCTGGAAGGTATTGGTGCCGTTCTGCAAATGGATGATGACTATACCGTCATTAATTCTATGGTTGCGGGTGGCCCGGCGGCCAAGAGCAAGGCGATTAGCGTAGGCGATCGCATTGTCGGCGTAGGTCAGTCGGGTAAAGGCATGGTTGATGTCATTGGCTGGCGTCTTGATGACGTTGTAGCGCTGATCAAAGGACCAAAAGGCAGCAAGGTTCGTCTTGAGATCCTGCCTGCCGGTAAAGGCACTAAGACGCGTACTGTAACGCTGACGCGTGAACGCATTCGTCTGGAAGATCGTGCTGTTAAAATGTCCGTGAAAACCGTTGGCAAAGAAAAAGTCGGCGTACTGGATATTCCGGGCTTCTATGTCGGTCTGACGGACGATGTCAAAGTTCAGCTGCAGAAGCTGGAAAAACAGAATGTCAGCAGTGTGATTATCGATCTGCGTACTAATGGTGGTGGGGCGCTTACTGAAGCCGTTTCGCTTTCCGGTCTGTTTATTCCTTCTGGTCCGGTTGTTCAGGTTCGTGATAATAACGGTAAGGTGCGCGAAGACAGCGATACCGACGGCGTTGTTTACTACAAAGGTCCGCTGGTGGTGTTGGTTGACCGCTTCAGTGCCTCGGCATCGGAGATTTTTGCTGCGGCAATGCAGGACTACGGTCGTGCGTTGATTGTCGGTGAACCGACCTTCGGGAAAGGCACGGTACAGCAGTACCGTTCTCTGAACCGTATCTACGATCAGATGTTACGTCCGGAATGGCCTGCGCTGGGTTCAGTTCAGTACACTATTCAGAAGTTCTACCGTGTAAACGGTGGCAGTACGCAGCGTAAGGGCGTTACGCCGGATATCATCATGCCGACAGGTAATGAAGAAACAGAAACCGGTGAGAAGTTTGAAGATAACGCTTTGCCTTGGGATAGCATCGATGCGGCGACCTATACGAAGTCGGATAATTTGACGCCGTTCGGTCCTGAATTGCTGAAAGAGCATAATGCACGTATTGTGAACGATCCTGAGTTCCAGTACATCATGAAAGATATTGCCCGTTTCAATGCAATGAAGGATAAGCGCAACATCGCTTCTCTTAATTACGCCCAGCGTGAGAAAGAGAATAACGAAGATGACGCGATGCGTCTGGCGCGCATAAACGATCGTTTTAAACGTGAAGGCAAGCCGCCGCTGAAGAAACTGGACGATCTGCCGAAGGATTACCAGGAGCCGGATCCGTACCTGGATGAAACGGTTAAAATCGCGCTCGATCTGGCGCATCTGGAAAAAGATAAGCCAGCGGAACAGCCCGCAACAAGTCAGTAAAAACAAACAGGCACAAGAAATTGTGCCTGTTTTTTTTAACAAGCGCATGAAGTCGTCAGCCTGATACGATAAAATGTAAAGTTGTGTCTTTCTGGTGACTTAGCACGTATGCATGCTTGAAAATAGCTGTAAGACCCATACGATATGGGTAATCGCATAGTGCGTTTTGTTAAATTGAGGTTAAAAGAAAATTATGATGCGAATCGCGCTCTTCCTGCTGACGAACCTGGCTGTGATGGTCGTTTTCGGGCTGGTATTGAGCCTGACAGGGATCCAGTCAAGCAGCGTTCAAGGCTTGTTGATCATGGCACTGCTGTTTGGTTTTGGTGGTTCCTTCATTTCGCTGCTGATGTCAAAATGGATGGCGTTAAAGTCCGTTGGCGGGGAAGTGATTGAACAGCCCCGTAATGAAAGAGAACGCTGGCTGATGAATACTGTAGCCACACAGGCTCGTCAGGCTGGTATCGCTATGCCGCAGGTTGCTATCTACCATGCGCCAGATATTAACGCGTTTGCCACTGGTGCGCGCCGTGATGCGTCACTGGTGGCGGTCAGTACGGGCTTGCTGCAAAACATGAGCCCGGATGAAGCTGAAGCCGTTATTGCACATGAGATAAGCCACATTGCCAATGGCGATATGGTCACCATGACGCTGATTCAGGGCGTGGTGAACACCTTCGTAATCTTTATCTCGCGTATTCTCGCGCAGATTGCCGCTGGTTTTATGGGCGGAAACCGTGAAGAAGGTGAGGGCAGCAACGGCAACCCGTTAATTTATTTTGCGGTAGCGACGGTGCTGGAACTGGTGTTTGGTATTCTGGCGAGCATTATTACCATGTGGTTCTCGCGTCATCGTGAATTCCATGCGGATGCGGGTTCAGCAAAACTGGTTGGTCGTGAGAAAATGATTGCTGCACTGCAGCGTCTGAAAACCAGCTATGAGCCACAGGAAGCAACCAGCATGATGGCGTTCTGCATCAATGGTAAATCTAAATCGTTGAGTGAGTTGTTTATGACCCACCCTCCGTTGGATAAACGTATTGAAGCGTTGCGCAGTGGGGAATACCTGAAATAACCTGCGGAAGCATGAGAGAAAAGCGCGTCCCTGGACGCGCTTTTTTTTTTACCCCTGAACCCGAGGTTGCGTAATACGTAAACCACTCACAATCGCGGCGACCGTGGCCAGAATACCTGCCGTCATTAACGACATGTGCGTCCCGCTGTCACCAAACTGATTCAGCATCAACGCGACTAACGCCGCACCGCTGCTTTGTCCCAGCAAACGTGCCGTCCCCAACATACCGCTTGCGCCTCCGCTACGATCCCGGGGGGCCGACATGATGATAGTATGGTTATTTGGTGACTGGAAAAGGCCAAATCCGGCGCCACAAAGTATCATCGGCCAGATGATATTAAAATCAGACGGTGAAGCGGGTAGTAGCATCAGCGAGAAAAGGCCAACAGCCATTGTCGCCAGCCCCATTGCCCCCAATAGTCCGGCATGTACCCGTTCAATTAAATAGCCAGCAAGTGGGGCCATGACCATGGTGGCTAGCGGCCAGGGAGTCAATAGCAAACCTGTTTCCACTTCACTGCGACCCAACACGGTTTGCAGGTAAAAGGGGAGTGACACCATAGCTAACATCTGAGCGCAAAAAGAACAGATAGACGTGCCGATAGACAATGAGAAAAGTGGGATACGCAGCAAGTCGACCGGCAGCAGAGGGACTGGCAATGACAGTTGACGGCGAATAAAGAAAAAACCGACCACGATCATCATCGCCAGTTCTATACCAATGAGCGTCAAAGACTGTCCCTGCGCAAATCCACTGAGTGCGGTAATCAGCAATCCGAAGGTCAGGGCATTCATCACCGCGCTCGGTAAGTCAAAACGTGGTGTTGACTGCCGGGCAGCATTGGCCGGTAAAAAACGCATTGCCAGTAGTAACGCAATAATCCCCAACGGCACGTTAATCAAAAATAACCATTTCCATGACGCAACGGACAGTATTGCCGCGGCAATTGTAGGACCGGCTGCTGAAGAGACCGCCACAATAAAGGAGTTAATGCCCATCCCCCGGCCAAGCTGGCGTTGGGGATAAATAAGTCTTATCAGCGCCGTATTAACGCTCATTAGCGCTGCCCCGCCAAAACCTTGAGCCACTCGCGCCAGCGTTAGCATTTGTAAGGAATCTGATAAGGCACAAAATAATGAAGCGAACAGAAAAATGACCAACCCACATTTATAAATACGTCGGTAGCCAAACATATCGCCCAAAAATGAGAGTGACAGGAGTGAGACGACAATCGCAATTTGATAGGCGTTAACGACCCAAATTGAACTGGCTGCGGAGGCCTGAAGATCTGCGGCAATCGTCGGAAGAGCAACGTTAGCAATTGCACCATCCAGCACTGCCATAGAGATACCAATAATAATGGTTAAAATTGCGCCATATCGCTGGGGCAATGGCAGGCCATCGGCCTGGATTCTTTCCATAGGAAGTCAATGTTGTCGGGTATGATGATGAGAATAATGATATTAGCATTGATATTCAGGCGTTATGTCGCAGATTTGTAACTAAGTAAGCAAAGATGGATTGCGAGGGGCATTGCGTGAAATTATAATAAAAACCGGTTCTGATTTTTATAAAACACTCGTAATGAGGTGATAAATGGCAATCGCAGATCTGGATAAACAACCCGATTCTGTATCTTCCGTGCTGAAGGTTTTTGGCATCCTGCAGGCGCTGGGTGAAGAGCGCGAAATTGGTATTACCGAACTGTCGCAACGCGTCATGATGTCGAAAAGCACCGTTTATCGCTTTTTGCAGACAATGAAAACGCTGGGGTATGTGGCACAAGAAGGGGAGTCTGAGAAATATTCGCTGACCCTGAAATTGTTTGAGTTGGGCGCTCGCGCGTTGCAAAACGTTGACTTGATTAGAAGCGCTGACATTCAGATGCGCGAACTTTCGCGTCTGACAAAAGAGACTGTGCATCTGGGGGCTCTGGACGAAGACAGCATTGTCTACATTCATAAAATCGACTCGATGTACAATTTACGCATGTATTCTCGCGTAGGTCGCCGTAACCCATTGTACAGTACAGCTATTGGTAAAGTACTGCTGGCCTGGCGTGACCGTGAGGAAGTGAAGCAGATCCTCGATGGTATTGAGTACAAACGCAGCACTGAGCGCACAATAACCAATACTGATGAGCTGCTGTTGTTGTTAGATAAAGTGCGTGAGCAGGGCTACGGCGAAGATAATGAAGAGCAGGAAGAAGGTCTGCGTTGCATCGGCGTACCAGTGTTTGACCGTTTCGGTGTCGTGATTGCGGGACTGAGTATTTCATTCCCGACCTTGCGTTTCTCCGAAGAGCGCTTACATGAGTATGTCGCGATGTTGCACACAGCAGCGCGTAAAATTTCAGAACAAATGGGTTATAACGACTACCCATTCTGATCTGGCTAGTTTTCGACATGTTAAAAAGCCCCAGATATTTTTCCGGGGCTTTTTTAATAGTCATCATCAATATAAGTTGAAGATGTAATAAATAACTTACCGGCTATATTGCTCTTATATTAACCGTTATCGACAACCACTGTGCTTTTGCGTAACACGGGGCAATCAGACAGACCGATGATACCGCTGTTGCTGTGAACGTACTGTGCGGTACTGGTGCCACGTGCGGTCAGATACTGGCATTGCAGACCGAGACCTGCCGCGTTCTCCTTGCTTCCTATCAAAACTCCGTAGCCACTGAGTAATAAACCAATCCAAACCAGAGCCAACAATACAATAGCGCGAATAATCAGACGCATTACAACCTCTTATCTTTTCTCGTTATTATAAGATTAGCTTGTACACTGGATGAAACAAGTGAATCATTCCTAAAAATATTTAATGCCGCTACAGTTAACGCTGGGTTTAGGTAACGCGTGATAATTTAACAGCATAAAATCTGGATTCGGAGAGTGGAGTTGGAGTGAAAAAAATTCGATGGGTGGTTCTGATTGTTGTCGTGCTGGTGGGCATACTGATGTGGGCGCAGGTGTTCAACATCATGTGCGATCAGGACGTACAATTTTTCAGCGGCATTTGCGCCATCAATAAATTTATTCCCTGGTAAGCGCATTTTTGCAACAGTTGATTACCTTCTTGTGCGGCAGTGGTAAACTACGCTGTCTACATTGAGGTGGTGAAATGAACGAAGTTTTGAACTCTGGCGTGTTGAATTTTGCGTCTTTAGTTGTATCGGTGGTGGTTCTGGTAATCGGGCTTGTGCTGTGGTTTTTCATCAATCGTGCAAGTTCACGTACTAATGAGCAGATTGAGTTGCTCGAAGCATTGTTGGAGCAGCAAAAACGACAGAACGCTTTACTTCGTCGTCTTTGTGAAGCTAACGAGCCCGAGAAGGCAGCAGAGCCTGCGGTGCAAAAACAGGATGAAGATGACGACATCATCCGCCTGGTAGCAGAACGGTAGTAACCAGAAAGACAGGGTGAGAGTCTGCTGACATTGTTCTCAGATGCTTCATCCTGTCGACAACAATATCAAGATCATTTTCCGCTGTTTCGGTTGTGCAATACACGTGTGATCATGCACACAACGTCACTTCTCCAGACCTCCTGACCAATTAATTCCTTATTCCTGAAATGGCTTAAATATAATTATCCATACGTTAATAATATGATTATTGCATTTTTGTGATAGCGATCGTTTTTATTATCAGCGAAACGTTTCTCTAACTTTTTTGTGCATTGTCATCATTCTTTCATTATTTTTCTGCAAAATCAGAATGCGGATCCCATTTTTACCGTTGTGATAATTTATGCATTACTAAGCATAAAAAATGATATTCAGCACACGACGCATCAGAGAATCTGGAACAACCGAACCTATTGAGCTATGGTAGAAATGTCCCGGCAATGGCGCAAGCCAGTTGGGGCAGGGCGAGGGCGGTATGGATATATCCTTACTCGATTTGGCGCATAACTGTGCAGTCGCTGTTTGATGAACTTCTGGATTTGTGCGACCGATCGAGACACGTTTAAAAATGGCTTGCCATTATTATCGTTGTATGTGATAACACGTTTTGGGTTAAACGAGGTACAGTTCTGTTTATGTGTGGCATTTTCAGTAAAGAAGTCCTGAGTAAACACGTTGACGTTGAATACCGCTTCTCTGCCGAACCTTATATTAGTGCCTCAAGCAGTAATGTCTCAGTTTTATCTATGTTATGCCTGCGGGCGAAGAAAATACTCTAAGGAATTTTGCAAATGGCAAAGATTAAAGGTCAAGTTAAGTGGTTCAACGAGTCTAAAGGTTTTGGTTTCATTACTCCTGCTGACGGCAGCAAAGACGTGTTCGTACACTTCTCTGCAATCCAGGGTAACGGCTTCAAAACTCTGGCTGAAGGCCAGAACGTTGAGTTCGAAATTCAGGACGGCCAGAAAGGTCCGGCTGCTGTTAACGTAACAGCTATCTGATCGATACCACTGATTTGAAGCGCCCAGGCGCGTCAACCTCAGATATAAAGCCTCGCATATGCGGGGCTTTTTAATTCAAATTACGTCAAAACATTTCTGAATGCCCTCCCATTAGCGCTTTGTTGCAAAGGCACGATGTTCGTAGCATTGTTTTTCCCGCTTTCTCTCGTCAATTCCCGTTAAATCAGTCACCTGAAAAACTATCTTGCTGGAGGTCGGGTGAAAAAGAGAAACGACGGCGATACACGCAATTTTACTCCCGTACGTTTTGCCCTGCTCTGCGTGGCAATATTGTTGAGTCTGGGGTTGTTACTTGGTCGGGTGGCATGGCTGCAAATTGTTACGCCAACGAGTCTGGTAAAACAGGAAGATATGCGTTCTTTACGTGAGGTGACAACGGCCTCGCCACGCGGAATGATTACTGACAGAGAAGGGCGTCCGCTGGCAGTAAGCGTACCGGTTAATGCTGTCTGGGCCGATCCTAAGATCATTATTAGCAAGGGGGGAGTTGGATATAGCGAACGCTGGCAAGCGCTGGCAAAGACGCTGCATCTGTCGCTTAGTACACTGGCTGCACGGGTTAACAGCAATCCTGCCGGGCGTTTTATCTACCTGGCTCGACAGATTTCACCTCAGCAAGCTGAATGGATCGATAAGCTCAATCTTCCGGGTATCAATCTGCGCGAAGAGACCCGTCGCTTCTATCCCGCAGGGCATGTCGCTGCCAACCTGATTGGCTTTACTAACATTGATGGTCAAGGTATCGAAGGGATTGAGAAAAGCTTCAATGCCCAGTTGATGGGTAAACCGGGTTCCCGGCTGGTACGTAAAGACAAATTTGGGCATGTAATAGAAAATATCACCGAAGTAATGCCGGTACCTGCACATGAATTGCAGCTTAGTATTGATGAACGTTTGCAGACAGTAACCGAGGACGCGCTGGACAATGCTGTTTCGTGGAACAGGGCAGAGTCCGGTGCTGCAGTGCTGGTCAGTATTGCCACGGGTGAAATTCTCTCTATGGCAAGTTTCCCTGACTTCAACCCCAACAACCGCGACGGTGCGGTGCTGGATGATTTTCGCAATCGTGCGATTAGCGATACTTTTGAGCCTGGTTCTACCGTCAAGCCGCTGGTAATTATGACGGCTCTTCAACAGGGAATTGTGCAGCCAGACAGCGTGATTGATACTCATCCTTTTTATGTCGATGGGCATCGCATTCGTGACGTAGGATTTTATCCTGAACTATCTTTGACCGGTATTTTGCAAAAGTCGAGCGATACTGGTGTCTCCCATCTCTCACTTGCAATGCCCGTACAGCGCTTGCTTGATACCTACAAAAGCTTTGGTTTTGGCGATCCTACCGGGTTGGGATTAACCGGTGAAAGCAACGGTCTAATGCCCCAGAGGCGTTACTGGAGCGATCTGGACCGTGCAACTTTCGCGTTTGGTTACGGTTTGATGGTGACGCCGCTACAGCTGGCGCATGTTTATGCCACGATTGGCAGCTTTGGCATTTACCGACCGCTTTCCATCACCCGTATCGACCCTCCGGTCATTGGCAGACGCGTCATGCCGGAAGCGTTAGTTCATCAAGTTGAACATATGATGGAAAGTGTCGCTTTACCTGGTGGCGGGGGAACAAAGGCTGCGGTGAGAGATTATCGGGTTGCGGTTAAAACCGGTACGGCGAAAAAAATTGGCGATGACGGTAAATATGTCGATAAATACGTGGCCTATACCGCAGGTGTCGCTCCGGCAAGCGACCCTAAATTTGCACTGGTGGTCGTTATCAACAACCCACAAAATGGGGCTTACTATGGTGGCGCAGTATCGGCTCCTGTATTTAGCCAGATAATGGGGGACGTTCTGCGTCTGGAGAACGTTAAACCGGATGGAATGCCCGCCGACTCGAGCCATTTGCTGGTTATGCACGACGATAAGCTCTCTGCACCATCGTTGTAAGTTATTTTCCCGGGGCGTAATTCGCGTTACACTTGCGCCCCGAAGTCATCAGCCGGAGTTGTCATGTCGTTTTCCTGTCCCCTTTGCCATCAATCTCTTACTCAAGATAAAAACAGCTTTATATGCCCTCAACGGCATCAGTTTGACGTGGCTAAAGAAGGGTATGTCAACTTACTTCCTGTTCAGCATAAGCGGTCGCGCGATCCCGGTGACAGCGCAGAAATGATGCAAGCACGCCGGGCATTTCTCGATGCCGGACATTATCAGCCGCTGCGCGATGCGATTGTGAATGTACTGAAAGAAAGACTCGTGTCAGAGCAGGCGGCGATTCTTGATATCGGCTGTGGGGAAGGGTATTACACGCATGCTTTTGCCGACGCGATAACGGGCAACTCAACATTCGGTCTGGATGTTTCAAAAGTGGCGATTAAGGCCGCAGCCAGGCGGTATCCGCAGGTGACATTTTGCGTAGCATCAAGTCATCGTTTGCCATTTGCTGATGCATCAATGGACGCCATTGTCAGGATTTATGCCCCCTGCAAGGCGCAAGAGCTTGCCAGGGTTGTTAAACCTGGCGGATGGGTGATTACGGCCACGCCGGGACCGCGTCATTTAATGGAGCTGAAAGGGCTGATCTATGACGACGTGCGCCTGCATGCGCCCCATACCGAGCAACTGGAAGGCTTTGACCTGCAACAGAGCATTGCGCTGGGATATCAGATGCAACTGAGCGGCAGTGAGGCAGTGGCATTACTGCAAATGACACCGTTCGCCTGGCGGGCAAAACCGGAGGTCTGGGAGACGCTGGCGGGGAAAACGACATTTGACTGCCAGACAGACTTTAGCATTCATATCTGGCAGCGTGAAAATTAACCGTGGAAATGTGCCCAGAGGATCTGGGCACCGATGCCAATCAGTACCAGCCCACCCAGAATTTCAGCCCTTTTGCCCAACATCGGGCCGATAAAGCGACCAATCATCATTCCCAGTGTAGACATTATTAGCGTGGCACAGCCTATGGCCAGGGCAGTTGCGATGATGTTTACCTGCAGGAAAGCCAAACCCACACCGACAGCCATCGCATCCAGACTGGTGGCAATCGCGGTAGTGACCAGCAGCCAGAAACCATGTCGACGCTGCGGCTCTTCATCTTCATCATCGTTGTCGCGGAAGCCTTCAATGATCATTCGTCCGCCCAGAAAAATCAGCAGGATGAACGCAATCCAGTGGTTCCATTCGAGTACAAATTTACTTGCCAGCATGCCCATACCCCAGCCGATCAGCGGCGTGAGTGTTTCAACTGCGCCAAAAATAAGGCCAGTACGCAGGGCTTCTGAGAATTTGGGTTTATGTAGGGTGGCACCTTTGCCAATCGATGCTGCGAAGGCATCCATCGACATGCCGAAAGCGAGAAGAACAGTAGCGGTGATATTCATAACAGCGTCCTGACCGGGGTATCCATATAACACATCACTGCCCCCAGTAACCATACATGCCAGAACACGCGGTTCATAAAGCATGCATTGCAGTTGATGTGTCTATGGTCTCGCCTGACTAATTATGATTAGTCCGTACGTGCCACGTCTTGCGACGAGTATGTTGACACGTACATTTCCGGATTCTGGAAATCGGCTACTCCCCAACGACGGGCGCAACCTTAACATATTTTGAGAATATAAAACAAGAAAGGGGGAAATATTATTTGACTTCTAATTGAAAACGATTTTCATTTAGATTTAAGTGTGGATAAAACGTTAAATAAATAACATTCATAGCGCCAGAATATAGCCTTAGCTATGTTGTGTTTTCGGTGAAATACAAAAAAACATAGTTCAGGCTATCTTTTTAACTTATTGATTTGAAATTAAAAGTTTATATATTTTTTCGAGATCGTCTATATTTCGTACGCGAATGAGCAATCGTCTCTGTTCTAATTGCATTACCAGTACGCCATCTTCAGATAAATTCATTTCTTTTATCCGGTTATATTCAATCCAGACATTGGCGAAGAAGAATCCTTTTTGTTTAAAGATGATTTTTGGGGTACGGATCCAGAACAGATATATCCCCATTAGTACCAGTGCACATAATAACCATGTGGTGAATTGCGCCCCGTGGCTGGTGATGTTGTTGTAGATAAGAATAACGATCAGCCCAATGAAGATGACGCTATCAACACGGCTACGAGGAAGCAGGGGAACTGCGAGCAGAGTAGGGCCATTACGGCGGGGCATGATGAACTGATCGTAAATAGCAAACGCCAGTAGCGATAAGATAAAAAGAACCAGCACCAGGTCCGTGATAGTCATGAATCCTCAACCCTCTAAATAGAAAAACCGGGGGCATGCCCCCGGTGATGTACAGCACTCTTACAGGCCGAGCAGGCCGACAGAGTAACCCGCGATACCGATGACGAAGAAGCCAACGATGATCCACAGGGCGTTAACTTTCTTACGTAGCAGCCACATACAGGCGAAGGTCAGCAGCAGAGGCACCAGGCCCGGCATCAGCTGGTCAAGGATAGTCTGCACGGTGGTAACGCGAGTCTGACCATCCTGACCGGTGATAGTGGAAACCACCAGCGGAATGTTTACATGCGTCCACTTGTTAACCAATGCTCCCATGACAAACAGGCCGAGGATTGACGCCCCCTCAGTCAGTTTCTGCAGGAAGCCGCCGCCCATATCTTTAACGATATCGACACCTTTGCGGTAACCGTAAGCCACGCCGTAGTAACGCGTAGCCAGACGAACCAGGTTAAACAGGATAAAGAACAGCAACGGACCCAGCAAGCTGCCACTCATTGCGATACCGGCGCCAAGTGCGGCAAATACCGGACGAACGGTTCCCCAGAAAATAGGGTCGCCCACGCCTGCCAGCGGTCCCATCAGACCAACTTTGATACCGTTAATAGCACCATCGTCGATATCTGCGCCGTTAGCACGCTGCTCTTCCATCGCCAGCGTTACGCCGAGTACTGGTGCCGCTACGTACGGGTGGGTGTTGAAGAATTCCAGGTGACGCTTAATAGCCTGTTTACGTGCGTCGTTGTTCTCCGGATACAGACGGCGGATAGCCGGTACCATGGAGAAGCAAAAACCCAGCGCCTGCATACGTTCGAAGTTCCATGACCCCTGAAACAGGTTAGAACGAATGAACACGCCACGAATGTCACTCGGAGTGAGTTTTTTCTCGGTGGTAGTTTTAGTCATATCAACCATTTCGCTCACCTGCTAGTCCAGTTCGTTATCAAGATCGTTATTACCAGCAGCCTGCGCTGGCGCACCGGCTACGCGGTTATATTTCGGGCTCAGCTGAATGTAGAGGATGGCCATAACTGCGCCAATCACACCCAGAGCAACCAGGTTGAAGTTAGTAAACGCCGCAGTGACGAAGCCGAGGTAGAAGAATGGCATCAGATAGCCTGCACGCATCATGTTGATGACCATTGCATAACCGACTACGACGATCATACCACCAGCAATGTTCAGGCCACCGGTAACCACTTCAGGAATGGCATTCAGCATGCTCTGGACTTCACTGGTCCCAACAGAAATCGCCACGATAACCGCCGGGATAGCGATACGCATTGCCTGCAGGAACAGAGAGGACACATGCAGCCAGGATAGCGCCGTCAGGTTGCCACTTTCGGCTGCCTTATCCGCGGCGTGCTGGAATGCAACGGTGATGGTACGAACAATGATGGTCAGAACCTGGCCTGCTGCTGCCAGTGGTATAGCCAGCGCGATACCGGCACCAATGCTTTGATGGCCCGCGATAACCAGAACAGTAGAAATAATTGAGGCCAGTGCGGCATCCGGCGCAACAGCTGCACCGATGTTCATCCAGCCGAGGGCGATCATTTCCAGGGTACCACCGATGATAATACCGGTTTTCATATCCCCGAGAACGGCGCCAATCAGCGTACAGGCCACCAGCGGACGGTGGAACTGAAATTCATCGAGCACCGACTCCATACCCGCGATACATGCGACGATGAACACCAGCACAATCTGAAGAGTGGTAATCTCCATTGTACTTCTCCTATTGCTATACAGACTTAAGTGTGAAAACTAAGTAAATGCCAGGTGGTTATTTCGCCGCTTTGGCAATCAAATCCATCATTTTCAATTTCTGATCGGTAGAAACTTTACGGGCTTCGAGCTCAATACCGCGCGCGTTGAGTTTCTTGAAGGCTTCGATGTCTTTTTCATCAACGGAAATTGCGTTATTTACCTGAGTTTTACCCTGACGGAAAGCCATGCCGCCAATGTTCACGGAGGTAATTTTCACGCCACCTTCGACGATACGTTCTACGTCGGTCGGATTAGTGAACAGCAGCATCACACGTTCGCCAGCGTATTTTGGGTTGTTGTAGACGCGAATCATTTTTGCGACATCAACCACGTGCGCCGTAACACCTGGGGGAGCAACCTGAGTTAGCAGCGTTTTACGTACGGTATCTGCTGCGACTTCATCACTGACGACGATAATACGGGTTACGTTAGTTTCTTTGGTCCAGCGAGTTGCCACCTGACCGTGGATTAAACGGTCATCAATACGCGCCAGGCCGATGTGCATATAATCGTTCGGTCCCATTGGTTTTGCGGGCGTTGCAGCTTTTGGTGCTACAACCGGGGCTGGCGTGGCTTTTTCAACCGGTTTTGCTTTCAGCGCTTTCACGCCTTCGCTACCGGTTTCAACCGCCAGAGCGACTAATTCGTCGAAGCTTGGGTTGTCATCGCGCGCCATGAACGTTTCTACCAACATCGGAATGTTCACGCCGGCGATCACTTCGTAATGCTCTTTATCGACGACAATGCGGCTCGCAGCGTTGAACGGACTGCCTCCCCATGTGTCAACGAGAAACAGCACGCCTTTACTGGTGTCGAGTTTTGCCAACTGAGCGTTGTACTTTTCAATCAGCGTTTCGGCATTTTCGCCTGGAACGAAATCGATCCAGCCGACATTTTCCTGCTCGCCTAACAGCATTTCTGCTGTTTTAAGTAACTGCTCTGCAGCCCAACCATGTGTGCCTATTACAATAGCAATGGTCACTTGCTACCTCCTTTATTATCGTTAACACATCAACATGAAGATGTATTTTGAATCGTCGTCCGCAATCGAATCGATTCAGATAAGGGTTACAAAGAAAAACATATGATTTCGTGAATTATTTTAGATATCGAAAAAATTATTTTGTGTGATGAAGATCCGTAAATTAACTTCCGATGAAAAGAAATTTCGAAGAGTAAAATATCTCCGAAACAACTTATTGCAAAGGAAGGTAAATCTTTGCTAAAAAACGGTTGTCTCTGTTATGTTTAGCATATGTTTAATAACTCAGGAGTATAGGGTAGTAGCCCACCGTATGGATCGTCACCGACGTCATTTCACCTTTAGGCCGTATCACGCCTGTCAGTTTGGCACTTTTTGCCACAAAATTTTTCTGCATATTGCTTTAACGCCTGAGATGTTCAGGGCGCAGTTTGGTCATTCTTTAAGCAGGAGCTTGTCATGGAATTCTTAATGGACCCCTCGATTTGGGTGGGTTTGCTCACGCTTGTTGTTCTCGAAATTGTTCTGGGTATTGATAACCTGGTCTTTATTGCGATTCTGGCTGATAAACTGCCGCCTAAACAGCGGGATAAAGCACGTCTGATCGGGTTGTCACTGGCACTGGTTATGCGTTTAGGCTTGCTGTCCGTTATTTCCTGGATGGTGACGCTGACAAAACCGCTTTTCACGGTGATGGAGTACGCGTTCTCCGGGCGAGACCTGATTATGCTGCTGGGGGGTATCTTCCTCTTGTTCAAGGCCACTACCGAGCTACATGAACGGCTGGAAAACCGAGAACACGATACCGGCCAGTCAAAAGGCTATGCGAGCTTCTGGGTCGTAGTGACGCAGATTGTTATCCTGGATGCGGTCTTCTCCCTGGACGCAGTAATTACCGCGGTGGGTATGGTGAACCATCTGCCGGTTATGATGGCTGCTGTCGTGATAGCGATGGCGGTAATGCTGCTGGCATCAAAGCCGCTGACACGATTTGTGAATCAACATCCAACGGTCGTGGTGCTGTGTCTGAGCTTCCTGCTGATGATCGGTTTGAGTCTGGTCGCCGAAGGGTTTGGCTTCCACATTCCGAAAGGTTATCTGTACGCGGCCATTGGCTTCTCGATCATTATCGAACTGTTTAACCAGATTGCCCGCCGTAACTTTATTCGCCACCAGTCGACATTGCCGCTGCGTGCACGTACGGCCGATGCCATTCTGCGTCTGATGGGCGGTAAGCGTCAGACCGGTGCGCAGCTTGAATCTGACAATCCGGTGCCGGTACCTGTACCAGAAGGGGAGTTCGTTGAAGAAGAGCGTTACATGATCAACGGCGTTCTGTCCCTGGCATCGCGTTCATTACGTGGCATTATGACGCCGCGTGGTGAAATCAGTTGGGTTGATGCTGACCTGAGCGTGGCGGAAATCCGAGAACAGCTGCTCTCTTCTCCGCACAGCCTGTTCCCGGTGTGTCGTGGTGAGCTTGACGAAATTATCGGTATCGTTCGGGCAAAAGAGCTGTTGGTGGCGCTTGAGGATGGCGTAGACGTGGCTGCAATTGCTTCAGCCTCTCCGGCTATCGTTGTACCGGAAACGCTGGATCCGATTAATTTGTTAGGTGTATTGCGTCGCGCCCGCGGTAGCTTTGTTATCGTCACTAACGAGTTCGGCGTCGTCCAGGGGCTGGTGACACCGCTGGATGTATTAGAAGCCATCGCCGGTGAGTTCCCGGATGCCGATGAAACGCCCGAGATAGTTGCCGAAGCGGGTAGCTGGCTGGTGAAAGGTGGAACCGATCTGCATGCTCTGCAGCAGGCGCTGGACGTTGATACGCTGGTGGATGAAGACCAGGATATCGCCACGGTGGCTGGATTGGTGATTGCGGTTAACGGCCACATTCCGCGTGTCGGGGATGTTATTGAGGTCGCTCCGCTGAGCATTACGATTGTCGAAGCCAACGATTACCGTGTGGATTTAGTTCGCATTGTTAAAGAACAATCGGCTCACGACGAAGACGTATAATTAGGTTCAGCGAAACGGCATAAGGGGCATGATATGGCCCTTATGCCGGGCGGTTGGTGGTGCACTGCCCGCCAACCATTTAGGAAAATCACGCAGCGGCATCGGCTGGGCATAGAGAAATCCCTGCAATACATGCACGCCATGACGCCGCAAATGTTGTGCCTGCGCCTGCGTTTCTACCCCTTCAGCCACCAGTTCAATATTTAGTTTTTTCCCCAGCGCGATGATGATGTCGGTAACCGTCGAGTTCACGGCGTCAGTGCCAATCGCGGAGGTGAATGATTTATCAATCTTCAGAATATCCGGACGTAACTTTTCCAGCCAGGAGAGTGAGCTGTTTCCGGTACCAAAATCGTCAATGGCCAGTTTAATCCCCATACGATGTAATTCGCGCACTACCCGATAATCCACATCAAGCAAGGCATCACGCTCAGTCAACTCAATGACTAACTGCTGAATAGGGTGCTGGCTGAACCAGTATTGGTTGAGATCTTTTAACAGCGTTCCATGGCGAAAATGGCTGGCGGCAACGTTGATACCGATATGAAACTGGCTGCTCATCGGGAAAACGTGTCGTTGCTGAATGGTTTCTGCAATGACATGGCGGGTCAGCGGTACGATCAGGTTGTGCTCTTCAGCAATAGGAATGAAAACTTCAGGCGAAATCCAGCCCTGACGGGGGTTATTCCAGCGCAAGAGGATTTCAACACCGGTGCACTGTTGGGTGCTGGCATTTAGCAGAGGCTGGCAAAATAACTCAAACTCGCGTGCAGCGAGGGCCAGATTGATTTCCCAGGAAAAACTCATTCTGTTGGCCGTAGCCAGCCATGCAAGGTAGCCCACTAACAGGCTGAGCATCACCGCTAAGGGTAATTGAGTAGGCAGATTTTTTAACGCCAGCTCGCTGGCCCCAGGGCCTGTAACGCTGATTGCGAAAGGAAAATGTTGTGATGACAACTGGTAACTTTTTTCATCATCAAGTGCAGGCAGCGTATCTACAACACCTTGACCGTAAAGCAGGTGACGGTTGCCGACAGTCAGACTTGCTTTGGTTATCTGCGGCGGCTGAGGCTCAAGCAGCATCGTTGATAACAAATCAATATTGACGATCTCCAGAACGCCATCTTCACCATCAACAGACGACGGATACCATTGCGTAAGAATAGGGCTGCCTTTGATAAGCGAATGGTCGGTAGACAACAGAAGCTGCGGCTCCCGGCTGGGCAACTCAGGTTGTAGCTGGCGAATTGGGGTATTGCGATAACCAAAAATGCTTGAGCAATAGAGAATGCCGCGCTGGATCAGGCTTATAGAGCGCACTGTCTGTAGTCTGGCGGCATGTTTGCTCAGGGGTAAACGCGCCACGGAACAGGGCAAACCTATCAACGGCAGTAGCACATCGCGTCCGGCCTGTAGGGGAAGGAGCACGTTATCCAGCGCTTCTACGGCATGATTGGCAAAAGTGACAGTGTAATGGTGATTTAAATTACGCTCCGAAATAAATCGGGCAGACAATGTGAGTATGAGCGTCAGCAGTGCACAAATTGTGCAGACGATTAAGCGGTTACGACGATAAGTTTTGATGATCCGTTGTGCTGTTTGCATGCGGGCCGCCCGATAAGCCGTTGGTCACATTAGCCAACAGCAACAGAGCAAGTGTAGTGGGGAAAATTACGCTAGACGAGGATGAGGAAGTAAATTCGCCCATCCGTCGCAGATGGGCGAAAAATAAGTATTAGTCACACTGGACTTTAATCGCCAGGCCACCGCGTGATGTTTCACGGTATTTGGCGTTCATGTCCTTGCCGGTTTCGTACATTGTTTCAATGACTTTATCCAGCGAGACGCGCGGGGCGCTGGTACGACGCATTGCCATTCGTGCAGCGTTGATAGCCTTAACGGAGGCAATCGCGTTACGTTCAATACAAGGCACCTGAACCTGTCCGGCAACCGGATCACAGGTCAGCCCCAGGTTGTGCTCCATACCGATTTCGGCAGCAACACAAACCTGCTCAGGACTTGCACCCAGCAGTTCCGCCAGACCTGCCGCAGCCATCGAGCATGCCACGCCAACCTCGCCCTGACAGCCCACTTCCGCGCCAGAGATAGAGGCGTTCATTTTGTATAATGCGCCAATTGCACCGGCCGCCAGGAAATAGCGGGTATAAATATCCGGGCTGACGGACTCAATGAAATGGTCATAATAAGCCAGTACCGCAGGCACGATGCCGCAGGCACCGTTGGTTGGTGCAGTCACCACGCGGCCACCGGCGGCGTTCTCTTCGTTAACGGCCAGCGCAAACATGTTCACCCAGTCGATCACATTCATCGGATCGCTGGAGAGTTTATCGCTGGAGACCAGCATACGGCGCAGGGCAGAAGCTCGGCGAGGAACGCGCAACGGACCCGGCAGAATCCCTTCGGTATTCATCCCACGGTCAATACAGGCCTGCATGGTTTGCCAGACGTTGCCAAAGTACTCTTCAATCTCTTTCTTGCTGTGCAGCGCAAGTTCGTTCTGCATCACCATGCCAGAGAGCGACAAGCCAGTGCTGTTACAGTACTCCAGCATTTCGGTTGCGGACTTGAACGGATAAGGCACGCTGACCTCATTCGCTGCATCCTGGCCAAAATGTTCTTCATCAACGATGAATCCACCGCCGATCGAATAGTATGTTTTGCTGTAAACGACGGTTTCGCCGTTGTACGCATGGATCTGCATACCGTTTTCATGCAACGGCAGGTTACCGTTGTGAAAACGCATTCCGTCATTCTGCGGGAAATCAACTTCGTGCTGGCCTTGCGCAAGCAGCAGGCGACCACGCGCTTCTACGTCGCGGATAAATCCGGGAATGCTGTCAATGTCTACGGTCGCAGGTTCATTACCTGCCAGACCCATAATAATGGCGATATCGGTGTGGTGACCTTTACCCGTGAGCGACAGTGAACCATACACGTCGACGGCAACACGAGTAATGCTGTCCAGTAATCCTTTTTCGACCAGGTCATCGACGAACTGTTTACCTGCCTTCATAGGCCCTACGGTATGGGAAGATGAGGGACCAATCCCCACCTTAAACATGTCGAATAGACTAATCACGATAATACTCCTACAGGGCGACTGGGCTTTCCAGTAACGATGTTATAACTGCGCATAGTGTAAGAGGGAACGCGGCGATCGGCTTAACTATTCACATGAATTAAACTAATAGATAACCGCGATTTTACTAATGTTGTGACGGGAGTTTCAGGTTGTGTCTTCTGCGCGTAAAGATAAGTATAGTCAGGGTTTCACGCCAATTTGCAGCGCCAGCTCACGAATTATCCCAGCGGTCATTCCCCAGACGAAATAATGCTCATACCAGGAGAGCCAGACCCGATGAGAATCGCCACGACGATAAACATCCAGTGGATGGTAGCGTCCCAAATGCAGGGCCTGTGCCAACGGCATTTCAAAAACGGCGGAAACTTCATCTTCGCTGGCCCGATAGGGCAAATTAGGTGGAATTATCCCCACTACCGGAGTGACCTGGAAGCCCGTTACGCTGTCGACCGGAGGCAAAACGCCGATCACTTCCACTGATTCGGGCGGAATCGCGACTTCTTCCTGTGCTTCGCGCAACGCGGCGGCAATCAGTGAAGCATCGCTGCTGTCCACGGCACCGCCGGGAAAAGCGACCTGTCCGGCGTGCTTGCGTAGATGAACGGAACGTTGGGTCAACAGGAGTCCTGGTTGCGCGCGCCGGACTACAGGAATAAGTACAGCTGCCTGGCGCTGGTTTAACGCTTCCCGGTTTATTTGCGGACGCAAAAGCTGGAAGCGCGATAAAAAATCATCAAGCGTCAGGTTGCTGTATTCCACTGTTTAGTTCTCCAGTTGGTGCAAAATACGATTCACTTTATCAAACGTTTCCTGATATTCCGCGTCTTCCTGACTGTCTGCAACAATGCCGCCGCCCGCAGAGCAGTAGATCTGTCCGTCTACAGCTGTCAGAGTACGGATGGTGATACTGGTATCCATATTGCCGCAAAAACTCAGATAACCAATACTGCCGCACCAGGCGTTACGTCTTTGTGGCTCCAGTTCATCAATAATTTCCATTGCCCGAACTTTCGGCGCGCCGGTAATTGACCCTCCTGGGAAGGCTGCGCGTAGCAAATCTGTTGCATGCAACGTCTCTGGCAAATGCGCGGTGATGGTACTGACCAGATGATGCACGGCTGGGAACGGCTCAACCACAAAGAGTTCTGGTACGTTTACCGAGCCTGGCACGGCAACGCGGCCTATATCGTTGCGCATCAAGTCGACGATCATCAGATTTTCCGCCCGATCCTTTGGAGAGTTCGCCAGTGTTTGAGCCTGCAGGCGATCGGCATCAGGGGAGTCCAGTCTGGGTAATGTGCCTTTAATGGGACGCGTCTGGATGTGCTGGTTTTCTAACTGAATAAAACGTTCAGGCGAAAGGCTGAGAATCGCCCCTTCCTCAAAACGTAAAAATGCACTGAACGGGGCGCGGTTCGCATGGTTTAGACGTACAAACGCCAGCCACTCATCGCCCTGATAATGCGCCTGAAAGCGCTGGGCAAGATTGACCTGATAGCAATCGCCGCTGTGCAGATAACGCTGCACCTGACGGAATTTTTCACCGTACTGCGCACGGGTCATATTGGACCGCCACGAGGATGTTAACGAAAACGGTTCGCGCACGGATATCTGTTGATTTTCCAGCCAACGGCGTCGTGCCTGCACATCGGAGTGGCTAAGTAGTGACACCTTTTGCAACTGATGATCGACAATCAGCGCCCAATCGTAAATGCCAACCGCCATGTCCGGTAGCGTGATATCCTGTTCGGCTTCCGTTGGCAGAGATTCAAAACGGCGGCCTAAATCATAGCCAAACAGACCCAGCGCGCCTCCCTGAAACGGAAGATCGGGATTATAATCGGGCTGAATAGCCAGCGATGTCAGCGCCGAGTGTAAGACCGTCATCGGATCATCAACCGTTTGCATAGTACCGTGCCGGTCATGCACAACGGTCTCTTCAGCACGTGTGACCAGCGTTGTGATGGGGTCGGCGACCAGAATATCAAAGCGACTATGCGGATGGTCGGCATGGCCTGAATGCAAAAGCATTGCCCAGGGCTGGTGGCTTAATGTGGCAAAATAGTGCTCAGCGGCGTCCAGACGCCAGGGTAGTGTGATTACAGCGGGAGATAACGTCTTCATCAGTCCTGACTCGTTGCTACTTCACTGGCTATGTGCCGGGTAGCATGAAATAATTAGCGCTAATAATTTAGCAGGAGTTCACCATGATTGCAGGTTTACCTTCACTCACGCACGATCAGCAGCAACAGGCGGTTGAACGCATTCATGAACTGATATCCCAGGGGATGAGCAGTGGCGAGGCGATTACGAAAGTGGCTGCTGAATTACGCGCCAGCCATACCGGCGAACGGATCGTGGCGCGTTTTGAAGATGAAGACGAAGACGAGTAACGTCGGTTACACCGCAGCGATAATCTTTATCTCAACTTTGTATTTTGGGTTCATTAACCCGGCTTGTACGGTGCAGCGTACCGGGGCGTGACCGGCAACAACCCAGGCATCCCAGGCCTTATTCATAGCGGCAAAATCGTTCTTGTCAGCCAGAAACAGGGTAGCATCAAGAATACGTGACTTGTTGCTGCCCTGTTTTTCCAGCACAGCATCAATTTGCGCCAGCGTGTTTGCCGTTTGTTCGAATGCGTCTGCATCCAGATTTTCCGGCACACCGGTGTAATACAACGTGTTGTTGTGAATCACCACGTCAGACCAACGATCCTCGGCATCAATACGCACGATAGTCATACATTTTTCCTCGTTAAATTTCCATTTTTACGCCGCAAGACTGCCATAATGTCAGTCTGACGTCACCTCTTCAACTGGCGAAAGACCCGATGGCCTGACATAATCCCTGTTCAAATGAACAGGGGGTAGTGTGACGGACGATTTTGCAGCAGACGGTCAGTTGGCTAAAGCGATACCGGGTTTTAAACCACGTGAACCACAACGACAGATGGCCCTGGCCGTCGCGCATGCCATTGAAAAATCACAGCCGCTTGTCGTAGAGGCCGGGACCGGAACAGGGAAAACCTACGCCTATCTTGCCCCCGCGCTGCGCGCTGGAAAGAAAGTCATCATCTCTACCGGATCGAAAGCACTGCAGGATCAGCTTTACAGCCGCGATCTGCCTACTGTGGCAAAAGCGTTGAAATTCACCGGCAAACTGGCGCTATTGAAAGGGCGCTCCAACTACCTTTGCCTGGAGCGACTTGAACAACAGGCACTGGCGGGCGGTGACCTGCCGGTCCAGATATTAAGCGACGTTATTCTGTTACGATCGTGGTCAAATCAAACCCTCGATGGAGACATCAGCACCTGTGTCAGTGTGGCCGAAGATTCACAGGCCTGGCCGCTGGTGACCAGCACCAACGACAACTGTTTGGGCAGCGACTGCCCGCTGTATAAAGAGTGCTTTGTTGTCAAAGCGCGTAAAAAAGCGATGGACGCAGACGTTATAGTGGTAAACCACCATCTGTTTCTTGCCGATATGGTGGTGAAAGAGAGTGGGTTCGGTGAACTGATCCCTGAGGCTGACGTGATGATCTTCGATGAAGCCCATCAGCTACCGGATATCGCCAGCCAGTATTTTGGTCAGTCACTCTCCAGCCGCCAACTTCTCGACCTGGCAAAGGACATTACCATCGCGTATCGCACCGAGCTGAAAGATACTCAACAGCTACAAAAGTGTGCTGACCGTCTTGCTCAAAGCGCACAGGATTTTCGCCTGCAACTGGGTGAGCCGGGCTATCGCGGCAACCTGCGGGAGCTGCTGGCGGATCAGCGTGTGCAGAGAGCATTTTTACTGCTCGATGATACCCTGGAGCTGTGTTACGACGTGGCAAAACTTTCTCTGGGACGTTCGGCACTGCTGGATGCGGCGTTTGAGCGAGCCACGTTGTATCGCACCCGTTTGAAACGGCTAAAAGAGATTAACCAGCCAGGGTTCAGCTACTGGTATGAATGCACCTCGCGCCATTTCACCCTGGCGCTGACGCCACTCACGGTGGCGGATAAATTCAAAGAAGTGATGGAACAAAAACCGGGCTGCTGGATTTTCACCTCAGCGACGTTGTCGGTAAACGATGATCTCCACCACTTTACGGCGCGGCTGGGTATTGAACAGGCAGAGTCGATGCTGCTGCCTAGCCCCTTTGATTACACGCGTCAGGCGCTGCTGTGCGTACCACGTAATCTACCGCAAACCAATCAGCCAGGGGCGGCGCGCCAGTTGGCATCTATGTTGCGGCCAATCATCGAGGCGAACAACGGTCGTTGTTTTATGCTGTGTACCTCGCACGCGATGATGCGCGACCTGGCGGAACAGTTTCGCGCCACCATGACGCTTCCCGTGTTGTTGCAGGGAGAGACCAGCAAAGGGCAACTGCTGCAACAGTTTGTTAGCGCGGGGAATGCTTTACTGGTGGCTACCAGTAGTTTCTGGGAAGGGGTGGACGTGCGTGGTGATACGCTTTCGCTGGTTATTATCGACAAGCTGCCGTTTACCTCACCGGACGATCCATTGTTGAAAGCGCGAATGGAAGATTGCCGCCTGCGCGGCGGCGATCCTTTTGACGAAGTCCAGCTCCCGGATGCGGTTATCACCCTGAAACAGGGGGTGGGGCGTTTGATACGTGATGCTGACGATCGCGGTGTGCTGGTGATTTGTGACAACCGGCTGGTGATGCGACCCTATGGCGCCACCTTCCTGGCGAGTCTGCCGCCGGCACCGCGTACGCGTGACATTGCCCGCGCTGTTCGATTTCTTGCTATACCAACGGCTGAGTAATTTGTTACGGAGTATGGTAAGATGCGCGCCAAATTTATTGATCTGATCACGAAGACCCATGCGAATTCTGGCTATCGATACCGCCACAGAAGCGTGCTCTGTTGCCCTGTGGAATGACGGTAATATCAAGGCTCATTTCGAGCTTTGCCCACGAGAACATACCCAACGAATCCTGCCGATGGTTCAGGACATCCTGGCTGATGACGGTACTACCTTAACGGAGATCGACGCGCTAGCGTTTGGTCGCGGTCCCGGAAGTTTTACCGGTGTACGTATTGGTATCGGTATTGCTCAGGGGCTGGCATTAGGTGCGGAATTACCCATGATCGGCGTTTCAACTCTGGCAACAATGGCGCAGGGAGCCTGGCGTAAAACTGGGGCAATGCGCGTGCTGGCGGCGATTGACGCACGTATGGGTGAAGTTTACTGGGCCGAATACCAGCGTGATGAAGACGGCGTCTGGAACGGCGAAGAGACGGAAGCGGTATTAACACCAGAACAAGTTCATGAGCGTTTGCTGCAACTTTCCGGCGATTGGGCGACGGTTGGCACAGGCTGGTCGGCATGGCCTGAACTCGGCAAAGACAGTGGTCTGATGCTGATTGATGGCGGCGTTTTGCTTCCGGCTGCTGAAGACATGTTGCCTGTCGCCACTCAAATGCTGGCAGCAGGAAAGACGGTTGCGGTGGAACATGCTGAACCGGTTTATTTACGTAACACCGTAGCGTGGAAGAAACTTCCCGGGAAAGAATGAATCTTAGTAGTAAATACCCTGATTAATTTGAATTGCAGTTCATACGCGGCAGTTTGACAGAGACAGGGCAGGCGCTGAGAAAAGGGAGTCGCACATGGCGGTTCAAAAACAGGTAATGAAAGGTGTACTGGCTGGTGTATTAGCATTAATGCTAAGCGGTTGCGTCACCATTCCGGATGCGATTAAAGGTTCAAGCCCTACACCGCAGCAGGATCTGGTGCGGGTGATGAATGCACCGCAGTTGTACGTCGGACAGGAAGCGCGTTTCGGCGGTAAAGTGGTGGACATTCAGAATCAGCAGGGGAAATCCCGTCTGGAAATTGCTACCGTTCCGCTCGACAGTGGCGCGCGACCAATACTGGGAGAAGCCTCACGCGGAAGGATTTATGCTGATGTAAACGGCTTCCTCGATCCGGTTGATTTTCGTGGACAACTGGTTACCGTCGTGGGACCGATTAGCGGCACGGTAGACGGTAAAATCGGTAGTACGCCATATAAGTTTATGCTGATGCAGGTAACAGGTTATAAACGCTGGCATATTACTCAGCAGATCGTGATGCCACCGCAACCGATTGACCCCTGGTTCTATGGTGCGCGTGGCTGGCCATACGGCTATGGCGGTTGGGGATGGTACAATCCCGGTCCCGCACAGGTTCAGACGATAGTAACAGAGTAACTCTTTGTTTTATTGGTAAAAGAAACAGCGGCTCGTCCGCTGTTTCTGCATTAACGTGGATATAAAAAAAATAAATAGTGACGCGCTTCGCAACCTTGTCGTTGTGTAATAAACAAACTGGTACGCTGAGTTAATATTATGTTAACAGTTTGTTTATTGTCTGGGGTTGTGATGACGACGAATACGCATTTTAGAGGTGATGTATTGAAAAAGGTTTGGCTTAACCGTTATCCCGAGGGCGTTCCCGCGGAGATCAATCCTGACCGTTATCAATCCCTGGTGGAGCTCTTTGAACACTCAGTAAGGCGCTATGCTGACCAGCCCGCGTTTGTAAATATGGGGGAGGTGATGACCTTCCGCAAACTGGAGGAGCGTAGTCGGGCATTTGCGGCCTACTTGCAACAGGGGCTTGGGCTGAAAAAGGGCGATCGTGTCGCGCTAATGATGCCTAACCTGCTGCAGTATCCTGTGGCATTGTTCGGCATCCTGCGTGCCGGAATGATCGTCGTGAACGTTAACCCGTTGTATACGCCGCGGGAACTGGAGCATCAGCTTAATGACAGCGGTGCGGCGGCGATCGTGATTGTCTCCAACTTTGCTCATACGCTGGAGAAAGTGGTCGATAAAACGTCGGTTCAACATGTGATCCTGACACGTATGGGCGATCAGCTTTCTACCGCTAAAGGGACGCTGGTTAACTTTGTCGTCAAGTACATCAAGCGTCTGGTGCCGAAATATCACCTGCCTGATGCCATCTCGTTTCGCAGCGCGTTACAAAACGGCTATCGCATGCAGTATGTGAAGCCTGAAGTGGTTTCTGAAGATCTGGCTTTCCTGCAGTATACCGGTGGCACCACTGGCGTGGCGAAAGGCGCAATGCTAACGCACCGCAATATGCTGGCTAACCTGGAACAGGTCAATGCTACCTACGGTCCATTGCTGCATCCGGGTAAAGAGCTGGTGGTGACTGCGCTGCCGTTGTATCACATCTTCGCGTTGACCATGAACTGCCTGTTGTTTATTGAACTGGGTGGTCAAAACCTGTTGATCACTAACCCGCGAGATATTCCGGGTCTGGTGAAAGAGCTGGCAAAATACCCGTTTACCGCGATGACCGGCGTCAATACGCTGTTTAACGCTTTGTTGAATAACAAAGAATTTCAGCAACTGGACTTTTCATCACTGCATCTCTCCGCGGGTGGTGGTATGCCGGTACAGCAGGCGGTAGCAGAACGCTGGGTGAAGCTGACCGGACAGTATCTGCTGGAAGGTTACGGCCTGACCGAGTGTGCGCCGCTGGTGAGTGTCAACCCTCACGATATCGATTATCACAGTGGCAGTATCGGCCTGCCGGTTCCTTCCACTGACGTTAAACTGGTGGATGACGACGATAACGAAGTGCCACCAGGGGAACCTGGCGAGCTGTGCGTTAAAGGTCCGCAGGTAATGCTGGGGTACTGGCAGCGACCAGATGCAACAGATGAAATTGTCAAAGACGGTTGGTTGCACACCGGTGATATTGCGGTGATGGATGATGAAGGTTTCCTGCGGATTGTCGATCGCAAAAAAGATATGATCCTGGTTTCAGGTTTCAACGTCTATCCGAACGAGATTGAAGATGTGGTGATGCAACACCCAGGTGTCCAGGAAGTGGCCGCAGTTGGTGTGCCGTCGGGCAGCAGCGGTGAGGCTGTGAAAATTTTTGTGGTGAAGAAAGACGCCTCGTTAACCGATGAGGCCTTGATTACCTTTTGTCGACGTCAGCTGACGGGCTATAAAGTGCCGAAGCTGGTGGAATTCCGTGATGAGCTGCCAAAATCAAACGTTGGCAAAATTTTGCGACGAGAATTACGTGACGAAGCACGTGGCAAAGTGGACAATAAAAGCTAAGCGTTAAGACAGCCATCAGAAAGCGCCGGTTAAACCGGCGTTTTTTTTGGTGCAAACCTGAGAGAGCACGATTTGAATTACCAAATGATCACCACGAACGACGCGTTGGCCACGCTGTGCGAAGCCGTTCGTGAGTTTCCGGCTATTGCCCTGGATACTGAATTTGTTCGCACACGTACCTATTACCCGCAACTGGGTCTGATCCAGTTGTTTGATGGCAAACACGTTGCTCTGATTGATCCGCTTGGGATCACCGACTGGTCACCGCTGAAGACCATTTTGCAGGACACTGCCATTACCAAATTCCTGCATGCAGGAAGTGAAGACCTGGAAGTGTTTCTCAACGCCTTTGGCGAACTTCCACAGCCGCTGATTGATACACAAATTCTGGCTGCGTTCTGCGGACGTCCATTATCGTGGGGATTTGCCGCGATGGTGGAAGAGTATACGGGGGTGGCGCTGGATAAAAGCGAATCCCGCACTGACTGGCTGGCGCGTCCGTTAACTGAGCGTCAGTGTGAGTATGCGGCAGCGGATGTCTGGTATTTATTACCGATCACCCAAAAGCTGATGACAGAGACTGATGCCTCTGGCTGGCTGCCCGCCGCGCTGGATGAGTGCCGTTTGATGCAGCAGCGTCGTCAGGAAATTCTGGCGCCTGAAGATGCGTGGCGCGAGATAACCAATGCCTGGCAACTACGAACCCGCCAGCTTGCCTGCCTGCAACTGCTGGCTGACTGGCGATTACGTAAGGCGCGTGAGCGCGATCTGGCGGTGAACTTTGTGGTACGTGAAGAACACCTGTGGTCTGTCGCTCGCTATATGCCAGGTAGTCTGGGTGAACTGGACAGTCTGGGTCTTTCCGGTAGCGAGATTCGTTTTCACGGCAAGACGCTGATTTCACTGGTGGAGAAGGCTCAGGCTCTGCCGGAAGAATCATTGCCGGAACCGTTGCTGAACCTGATGGATATGCCGGGATATCGCAAGGCATTCAAGGCCATTAAGGCACTGGTTGCAGAGGTGAGTGCGGAACATAATCTCAGCGTTGAGTTACTGGCTTCGCGCCGTCAGATTAATCAGCTCCTCAACTGGCACTGGAAACTAAAGCCGCAGGCTTCCCTGCCGGAACTGATTTCCGGTTGGCGTGGTGAACTGATGGCCGAGCGTCTTAACGCACTGTTGCTGGAATATCCGCAGTAAGTTGACCAGACTAAGCCGGGTAGCGCTATCGCTTACCCGGCCTGACGTGATTACAAATCAAGGACCAGACGTTTGCCTTTGGCGCGCGAGCAACAGATGAGCATACTTTGCTGGCTGGCCTTCTCATCGTCGCTGAAATACTGATCGCGATGATCCGCTTCCCCTTCAATAATTGTTGTTTCACAGGTACCGCACACGCCTTCGCGACATAGACATTCCACCCTGGCCGCTTTGTTATTTTCGATAACCTGTAAAATAGTCATCTCTTCCGGCACGACAAATTCACGTCCAGAACGTGCCAGCACAAGGGTGAACGCATTACCGCTCTTATCTTCCACGGCAAATTGTTCGAAATGTAGCGTATCGTTGTCCAGATCGTGGCGGGCGGCTTCGCTTTTTACGGCATCGTTAAGTACAGCAGGGCCGCAGGTGTAAATATGCGTGCCGGGTTCTACATCGGCCAGCAGACGCGGCAGGTCAAGGCGGGTGCCTTCGGTAGAAAGGTGCAGATGAATGCGCTCGGCGTTGATGTGCTGAGTGAGTTCATGATGAAATGCGCAGCTTTCCGGGCTGTGGGAGCAGTAATGCAGTTGCCACTCAGCGTGTGATTGTTCCAGCTCCGGGATCTGCGATAAAAAGGGGGTTATGCCAATGCCTCCTGCAATCAGTATATGTTTTCGTGCCTGAGGTTCGAGGGCAAAGAGATTATTTGGTGTGGATATCGTCAGCGTGTCGCCAGCGTTCACGTTCTGGTGTAAGAAACGTGAGCCGCCTTTGGACTCATCCTCCAGTCGTACAGCTATTTGATAAGCGGTGGTATCAAGCGGTGAACTCATCAGCGAATAGGCATTGCTGTAGAGATTTTCGCCATCGCGCATCTGCACGATTATATGGCTGCCTCCACTGAACGCGGGTAACGAGCCGCCTGCAGAGGCAACTAAGGTGAAACGTTTTACATGTGGAGTAATGGTCTCAATCCGGCTGACCCGCACTTCATGCATTTGATATTCAGACATCGCGGCACTCCCTTAAAAATCTGTCCGGCGCGGGTTAACCCTGCGCGCCGGAATCTGTGTCACAGCCCCTGGCAGAGATATTTCATCTCCAGGTAATCTTCGATACCGTGTTCAGAGCCTTCACGCCCAAGGCCGGACTGTTTGACGCCGCCAAACGGGGCAACCTCATTAGAGATAAGCCCGGTATTGATCCCCACCATGCCGTATTCAAGCTGCTCAGAAACCCGCCAGATACGCGCAGCGTCATTACTATAGAAGTAAGATGCCAGACCGTAGATCGTATCGTTTGCCTGGTGGATCACGTCCTGTTCATCGTCAAATTTCACTAGCGCGGCGACCGGTCCGAAGATTTCTTCCTGTAACAGCTGCGTGCCTGGTTGCACGTTGCCGATGACGGTAGGGGTAAAATAGTTTCCGCCCAGCGCATGGCGTTGGCCGCCGGTTAACAGCGTGGCACCACGCGTCAGGGCGTCATCAAGAAGTGATTGTACTTTGTCTACGGCGGCGCTGTTGATCAGTGGTCCGGTCTGTACGCCTGGTTGCTCACCATTGCCTACCTTCAGCGCGGCGACACGGGCGACAAACTTCTCGCAAAACGTGTCGTCAATGGCCTGATGAATATAAAAACGATTCACACAGACACAGGTCTGTCCGGCGTTGCGAAACTTGGCAACCAACGCCCCTTCGACGGCTTTATCAATATCTGCGTCATCAAACACAATAAACGGCGCATTACCCCCCAGCTCCAGTGACACCTTTTTGATGGAGTCAGAACACTGGCGCATCAGGACGCGTCCGACTTCTGTTGAACCCGTGAACGAGAGCTTACGTATACGATCATCAGCGGTGAACTGAGCGCCAATTTCGCGTGATTTTCCTGTTACGACGTTGATGACGCCTGAGGGAATGCCGGCCTGACGTGCGAGCTCGGCAAGTGCCAGTGCTGTGAACGGCGTCTCGTTGGCCGGTTTTATCACCATCGTACAGCCTGCAGCCAGTGCCGGACCGGCTTTGCGGGTGATCATGGCGGCGGGGAAGTTCCACGGCGTAATCGCGGCGCAGACGCCGACGCCCTGGCGGATCACCATCAACCGCTTGTCCGTTGTAGGAGAGGGAATGATTTCACCGTTGGTGCGTTTTGCCTGTTCGGCAAACCACTCAATAAACGAAGCGGCATAGACAATTTCGCCTTCCGCTTCTGTCTGCGGTTTTCCCTGTTCGGCAGTCATGATTTGCGCCAGCGCCGTTTTGTTGTCGAGAATTAAGTGATGCCAGGCTTTGAGCAGAGTGGAACGCTGGGCTGCGGTCATTGCACGCCAGTTGGGTAACGCCTGAGAGGCGGCATCAATAGCCCGCTGAGTCTCTGACATTCCCATATTGGGTATTTTCCCCAGAATAGCGCCTGTCGCCGGATTGCTGACCGATAACGTATTGTTGTCATCGGCGTCGCACCAGTTCCCGGCGATAAACGCCTGCTGGCGGAAAAGTGAAGTCTGAAAGACGGTCATGACGAACTCCTTCAAGGATTAATCCTGAAACACCTGGGCTACCAGGTTATGGAAATGGGCAATACCGTGTTCAGAAATCCCGCTGCCGCTGGTATCTGCCATAATGCGTCCCTGACCGCGATAGCCGCGTGATTTCAGCCCTTTTTGTACGCTTTCGACCAGACGTAAATCTTCAGGGCGGAAGACATTGCGATACCATTCAATCAGCTCTTTCTGCTCTTCGGTGAGTTCTTCATTGGTGAAGTAGATGTCGTAGTTTTGCAGTGTGGTTTCTGCATCCACCGGGAACTCATAGATAACGGTCATCATGCCTTTAATTGGCGTGACGTTGAGCATGGTGCATGGCCACAACCAGAAACCGTGGAAGGCGGCATCAACGCCTTCTTCGAACTTAAATGACTGCTCTGATGGTTTGGCAAAACCGTATTGCAGAGTCCAGTTGCCATGCATGGTGTGCCAGTAGCGGTCAACCTGTACCGAGTCGGAAAAACCAGGGTGTGCCGGACCGCAGTGGTAGCACTCCAGATAGTTATCAACGATATTTTTCCAGTTGGCAGGTGTGCGAGTCGTAAAGCGCGCAGCCAGTTTCAGATCGTGTACATCAGGGCAGGCTTCGACAACTTTCGCTGCCAGTCCCGGGAGTTGATCTTCAACGCTGCCGGCATTCGGATCCATATTGATAAATACGAATCCGGCATATTCTTCAAGACGTACCGGTGTGAGATGGGCTTTCTCACTATCGAAATTGGCCACGTTTTCACAGTTACGGGCGTGTGCCAGGTTGCCATCGAGCTTAAAAGCCCAGGCGTGATAGGGACAGGTAATGACATTCTTCGCTTTCCCTTCGCCGCTTAGCAACTGATGACCCCGATGTGGGCAGACGTTGTAGAAAGCGCGCAGCACATTATCGCGACCCCGTACCAGCACGATATTTTCGCCAATCACTTCACGAGTGACATAGTCATTTGGTTTTGCCAGTTCGCTGCTGTGGGCTACGCAAATCCAACTTTTGGCAAACACGTTCTCTTGCTCGTGCTCAAACGCCTGTTGATCGGTATAAAACCGTGCCGGGATGGTCCATGCGTCCTGCGGGTTGGCACAAAAATTTTGCGGCAGAATAAACTCAGGGCTCAGATTGCTCATTGGATTACCTTTAATTTGTGAGTAAGAGGATGTTTTTGTACTGGCGCTCAACTGTCGCCTTTGAGTAATGCCCCGGCGGGTGGCGTGACTGGCTCGCCGCCCTGTGCGTCGGGAAGATGACTTTCAATTTGGTGAGCAGGAATATGGGCATAGTCCTGTTTAACCCAGCGAAGAAAACCGCCGACCTTCACCAGCAAAATGGCGAGGAAGGGGAGTGCGGTCAGTACCACGGTAGTCTTCATGGTTTCCAGTGAAGCACCGGTAAACAGAATCGATAATGGAATCAAGGTAATGACCACGCACCAGAACAGGCGTAAGCCGCGCTCGGGATCTTCACCTTCCTGAAGATTGCGCGTGCTGGTGGCCGCCATGGTATAGGCCACAGCATCCATATGTGAGGCGAGGAAAATAATCATGATAGCCAGATAGGCCACCAGGAACAGTTTCCCGGCGGGTAGTGACATCAGTACCTGCTGGACGGCCGTTTCGCCGCCAAGCGTTGCCATTATTTGCGGAACATCAATTACACCGTTAACAAACTGATGGATAGAGTAACTTTCCATCACCCCGAAGAAGAACCAGCAACCGACGGTGCTACCAAGGATCAATGCCCAGATCACTTCCTTAATTTTGCGTCCACGGGAAACGCGGGTAACAAACATCGCCACGCCAGGGGTATAGGAGATCCACCACAGCCAGTAAAATACCGTCCAGTTGCGGGTAAACTCACCATTACCGAGAGGGTCGGTAAACAGGCTCATTTGCAAAAAGTTTTGTGTTGTCAGGCCGATGGCATTGATGATGTTGTTAGTGATGAACTCGGTTGGTCCGACGATCAATACCAGCAGCGGCAGCAAAAACGCGCCCCAACCAACCATTTTGCTCAGACGTTGTAAGCCGTTATTGATGCCAATCCAGGAGCTGAGACAGAAGATGCCCCCCGAAAACAGGATCACAAATGCCTGCACCGTAAAGTTATCCGGCAGACCAGTGAGAGCCGATAAGCCACGAGTAAAGGTGGCTGCGGTGACGACCAGGGAGATGGTTAACGCGCCGACGGTGGCAATCAGGAACATCAGGTCGACTAAGCGCCCCCAGACGCCTTGCGGATGAACGCCAGTAATTGCAGCAATAATACCGGACAGGCTCAACCCTTTGTTTTTACGCACATGGAAGTGATAAGCCATGGTTAATGAGGCCAGCGTATAGGTTGCCCACGCGCTGATCCCCCAATGGAAAAAAGAGTAGGGCAGGCTGAATTCCAGTGCTTTTTGCGAGTGGGGGGCGATATTCAGGCCCGGTGTCTGGTAATAATAGGCCCATTCTGCAACGCCCCAGTAGAGCGTGGAAGAACCTAACCCGGCGCAGATAAACATAAACAGCCAGGAAAGAGTGCTGTATTCCGCTTTGCCTTCTCCCAGACGAATGTTGCCGTACTTGCTGGTGGCAAGATAGATGACCAGTCCCATAGCCATGAGGACCAGTATCTGGACTGCTGAACCCAGCATGCGGGTGACACCATTAAAAATGGTGTTTGCCGCTTGTGCGGATTGCTGAGGGAAGAAACTCAGTGTGGCTGCGATAAAAAGAATGGCCACCAGGCTGATGGCTATGAGTGGCACATCTTTTTTCTTTACGTTGCTCAACATGGGTGATCTCCTGGGCATAAGTTGCCCGCGTTTGGCATTAGCCTGTCGTTGTTATCATGCTGTAGGGGTACAATGTGTCGCTTCGTTATTTAACATTTTAATTATTTGTTCTTTACATGAATTAAACAATTGCCCGATGCGTGAAGCAATAAAACACGGAACGGAAATAATAAAAGGTGAATTCGCGCAGGTTATTTCAGCAATTGAACGCATAAAAAAGCCGCGTCAGTGACGCGGCTCAAATTAAGTGGTTTGACCTTTAACGAAGGGCCTGACAGATGGCCTGGCCAACCTGTGATGTGGTGGCGGTCCCTTTCATATCCGGTGTTTTAGGACCACTGGCAATGACCTGTTCAATCGCCGCCACGATCCCATCGTGAGCAGCCTGATAATTTGCATCACCGTTGCCGAGGAAATCCAGCATCATGGCTCCCGCCCAGATTGTGGCAATCGGGTTGGCGATATTCTTGCCGTAGATATCTGGTGCCGAACCGTGTACCGGTTCGAACAACGATGGAAAGGTGCGTTCCGGGTTTAAGTTTGCAGAAGGGGCAATACCAATTGTCCCTGTGCAAGCAGGGCCTAAATCGGAAAGGATATCGCCAAACAGGTTCGAGGCGACCACCACGTCAAAGCGTTCAGGCTGCATAACAAAACGGGCGCACAGAATATCGATATGCTGCTTATCCCAGCGAATCTCAGGATATTGAGCTGCCATGGCTTCAACGCGTTCATCCCAGTAGGGCATACTGATGGCAAGACCGTTTGATTTGGTTGCAGAGGTTAACGTTTTGCGTGGACGGCTCTGGGCCAGTTCGAACGCGTAACGCAAAATGCGGTCGACTCCACGACGGGTGAAGACGGATTCCTGAATGACCACTTCATGCTCGGTTCCTGCGTTTACTCGCCCGCCCAGTGAAGAGTATTCCCCCTCGGTATTCTCGCGCACGACATAAAAATCAATGTCGCCTGGTTTTTTTCCTGCCAGTGGACAGGGAACGCCGGGGAACAGGCGAACCGGACGCAGGTTGACGTACTGATCGAATTCGCGCCGAAACTTGAGTAATGATCCCCATAATGAGATGTGATCCGGCACGGTATCTGGCCAACCGACAGCTCCAAAATAGATAGCATCGAATGATTTTAGCTGCTCATGCCAGTCATCCGGCATCATTTTTCCGTGATGCGTATAGTATTCGCAGCTGGCCCATTCCATTTGCTCAAAGCTGAGCGACAAATCCCAACGCTCCGCAGCCGCCTGTAACACATTAATGCCTTCAGGCAGGACTTCTTTACCAATACCATCTCCGGGAATAGCGGCAATACGACAGGTTTTCTTCATAGCAGCTCTCACTTGTACGCCATCAAAATTGACTTTCCCCTTATCCTATAATTGACTGATTAAGAGTTAATCCCCCTAACTGGTGAAACATAAAACACAGATCATGAATAATCTGCCGCTGCTAAATGATTTACGCGTCTTTATGCTGGTTGCCCGTCGTGCAGGATTTGCCGCTGTTGCTGAGGAGTTGGGCGTTTCTCCCGCGTTTATCAGCAAGCGCGTTGCGCTGCTTGAACAGACGCTGAATGTCGTGTTGTTACACCGCACCACGCGGCGAGTGACCATCACGGAAGAGGGAGAGCGGATCTACGAATGGGCACAGCGGATCCTGCAGGATGTGGATCAGATGATGGATGAGTTGTCTGATGTCCGGCAGATCCCTCAGGGTATGTTGCGCATTATCAGTAGCTTTGGCTTTGGTCGCCAGGTGGTGGCGCCTGCACTGTCTGCACTGGCGAAACAGTATCCGCAGCTGGAGCTAAGATTCGATGTTGAGGATCGGTTGGTGGATCTGGTTAATGAAGGTGTCGATCTTGATATTCGTATTGGTGATGATATTGCTCCTAATTTGATAGCACGAAAGCTGGCGACTAATTATCGCATCCTGTGCGCTTCACCAGAATTTGTGACGCAATACGGTGCGCCTAAGCAACTGAATGAACTGGCAAGCTTTCCCTGCCTGGTAATTAAAGAACGTGATCATCCGTTTGGCATCTGGCAATTGCGTAATAAAGAAGGTGAGCACTCGATTAAAGTGACGGGTCCATTATCATCTAATCACGGTGAGGTTGTTCATCAGTGGTGTCTGGATGGGCAGGGTATTGCGCTGCGTTCGTGGTGGGATGTATGCGACAACATTACTAGCGGACATCTGGTTCAGATATTACCAGAGTATTATCAGCCAGCTAATATCTGGGCTGTATATGTTTCTCGCCTGGCGACATCGGCCAAAATTCGTATTACGGTTGAGTTTTTGCGCCGCTATTTTGAGGAGAATTACCCCAGGTTTTCTCTGGAATAAATGCGAGTTGGCTGGGGGAAAAATAAAAAAGGCAGAATAATCTGCCTTTTTGCTGCTGACCATACTCTTTTACAAAAGACGTTATTTAGACTCTTCTGCTTCAGGTAATGTCACGTTAAGTTCGAGGATAGAAATATCGCCGTCTTTTTGTTCAAGTTGTACGGTGACCATTTCGGGGTCAATTTGTACATACTTACAGATAACGTCGAGAATATCTTTCCTCAACTGCGGTAAATAATGCGGCTCGGCGTCACTGCGACGACGTTCCGCAACAATAATCTGCAGTCGCTCTTTAGCGATGTTTGCTGTGCTCTTTTTCCGCGAGAGAAAAAAATCCAGTAATGCCATAACTTATCCTCCGAACAGGCGTTTGAGGAAACCTTTCTTCTCTTCTTCAATGAAGCGGAAAGGACGTTCTTCTCCCAACAGACGGTCTACGGTATCTGCGTAGGCTTTGCCGGCATCAGCATTGATGTCGAGAATAACCGGCTCACCCTGGTTAGACGCGCGCAGGACTGACTGATCTTCAGGAATCACGCCGACCAGCTTGATTCGCAGAATCTCCAGTACATCTTCCATGCTGAGCATGTCGCCTTTGTTTACGCGGCCCGGATTGTAGCGCGTAAGTAACAGGTGCTCTTTAATCGGATCTTCACCATTTTCAGCGCGACGAGATTTCGACGCCAGAATACCCAGAATACGGTCAGAGTCACGTACGGATGAAACTTCCGGGTTGGTGGTGATGATAGCTTCATCAGCAAAATACAGGGCCATCAACGCGCCGGTTTCAATACCTGCCGGGGAGTCGCAGACGATGAAATCGAAGCCCATCGTTTTCAGATCATCCAGAACTTTTGCGACGCCTTCGCGCGTCAGCGCGTCTTTATCGCGAGTCTGTGAGGCCGGAAGAATAAAGAGATTTTCGGTACGCTTATCTTTGATTAACGCCTGATTTAACGACGCATCGCCCTGGATCACGTTGACGAAGTCGTAAACGACGCGGCGTTCACAACCCATAATCAAATCAAGATTACGCAGGCCGATATCAAAATCAATAACGACAGTTTTCTTTCCCTTCTGGGCCAAACCTGTAGCGATGGCCGCGCTGGAGGTTGTTTTGCCAACGCCCCCTTTACCCGAAGTAACAACAATAATGCGTGCCATAGAAATTCCTTGTTAAAAAGGGATCAATTCAACGGTTGAACTGTCAAAGCGTTCTCTGCTAATTGCAGACGAGCCGCTTTGCCATAAAATTCTGCTGGGATATTATCACTCAGCCAATATACACCTGCGATAGACACCAGTTCTGCCGTCAGATGGGTACAAAAAATTTGTGCTTCCCGGTCACCGCTGGCGCCCGCCAGTGCACGGCCTCTCATCACACCATACACGTGAATGTTACCATCAGCGATAAGCTCAGCGCCTGCGCTGACGTGGCTTGTAACAATCAGATCACATTGTGGTGCATAAATACGCTGACCGGAACGAACCGGTACATTTATTAATCGCGTTTTTGTGATGGGAGTAACGTTTTGTGGTGGCGCGGCAGGGGCCGGGGTATTAACTGGCGCGGCACGGATGGTTTTTTCTTTACCTTCAGTGAGTAAAGGAAGACCCAATTCGTCTATTTCAGCCTTAAGTTTGGCGTCTTTACAGCCGCTGACGCCAATAATACGCAGGCCGGTAGATGCGACCACTTTTTGCAGCGCCGGCCAGTTTACCGGGCTTTCAAGGCCACTGACGTTGATCACCACGGGAGCATGTTTTAAAAAAGCAGGTGCCTGCGCGATTTTGTCTTCCAACGCCTGACGAATAACCTCGGGTTCTGCTTCGTGCAAGTGAACCACTGATAAGGTGAAGCTACTGCCTTTAAGCTCGATTGGCGTGTTTGACATCCTGGCCTTACTCAATTTGCTATTTATCATCCCCAGCGCGGGGTGATATTCCGAAGACTATAAGGCATGTTATAGTCAGTATTATATTGAGGCAAGCCACCATTCCCTGAATTCAGAGTAAAAGATATGTTTTGTGTGATCTACCGAAGCAGCAAACGTGACCAGACCTATTTATATGTCGAAAAAAAAGACGATTTCTCACGCGTTCCTGAAGAACTGATGAAAGGATTTGGTCAACCGAAGCTGGCAATGATTTTACCGCTTGATGGCCGTAAAAAACTCGTCAACGCCGATCTTGAAAAAGTAAAACAGGCGTTAACTGAGCAGGGCTATTATTTACAATTACCGCCACCGCCAGAAGATTTACTCAAACAGCATCTGTCTGTGGTTAAACAAAATACACCAGACGTTAAACCTTAAACTGTATCCGGCAGTAGCGTGTCCCATCGATGCAGTTTATGAAATCAATGACTACGTTAGGGGAAAGTAATGTATCAACATCACAACTGGCATGGTGCTCTGCTGGATTACCCGGTAAGTAAAGTGGTTTGTGTAGGCAGCAATTATGCAAAGCATATTAAAGAGATGGGTAGTGCAACGCCCGATGAACCGGTCCTGTTCATAAAACCTGAAACCGCACTGTGCGATCTGCGTCAGCCGCTGGTGATCCCGGCGGATATGGGATCTGTTCACCACGAAGTTGAGCTGGCGGTGCTGATTGGTTCGACTCTGCGCCAGGCGACGGAAGAGCACGTGCGCAAAGCCATCGCTGGCTATGGTGTGGCTCTGGATCTGACCCTGCGTGATATTCAGGGCAAAATGAAGAAGGCGGGTCAGCCGTGGGAGAAAGCGAAGGGATTTGATAACTCCTGTCCGTTGTCTGGCTTTATTCCTGTTTCGGAATTTAACGGCGATCCGCAAAATACGCAGCTCGGTCTGACAGTAAACGGTGAAAAACGTCAGCACGGTTCCACAGCGGATATGATCCATCAAATTGTCCCGTTGATTGCCTATATGAGCCGTTTCTTCACGCTTAAAGCGGGTGATGTTGTGCTGACGGGGACGCCGGAAGGTGTTGGGCCATTGCACAGTGGCGATGAGCTGGCTATTAGTTTCCATGGTCAGACTCTCACGACCCGAGTGCTGTAATCTCTTCTTGCCGCCTTTTCGGGCGGCAAAACTTGCATCAGCGTGCCAGACTGGTTATAAGGTGCAGCTTTATTGCAATAGCGGATACCCTGATGAGCGACAAACCTTTCTGGCAAAGCAAAACCCTGGATGAAATGACCGATGCCGAGTGGGAGTCATTATGTGATGGGTGTGGTCAATGCTGTCTGCATAAGCTGATGGATGAGGACACCGACGAAATTTACTTTACCAACGTCGCCTGTCGTCAGCTCAACATTAAAACCTGCCAGTGCCGTAATTACGAACGCCGATTCGAATATGAGCCTGATTGTATTAAGTTAACGCGTGATAATCTCCCGACTTTTGAATGGCTACCGATGACCTGTGCCTATCGTCTGTTAGCGGAAGGTAAGGGGTTACCAGACTGGCACCCGTTGCTGACAGGTTCTAAAGCGGCAATGCATGGTGAACGCATTTCGGTACGGCATATTGCAGTGAAAGAATCGGAAGTGTATGACTGGCAGGACCATATTTTGAACAAACCTTCATGGGCGGAATGAACCGCCCATTGATCAGCAGGCGTTGAAGATTAAGACTTTTTCGCCTGATACATCTCATCTCCGTGGTTGTCATCTTCAACCCAGAAATTAATATTGAATTGTGCATCGTCACTTAATTCAACACGATGCCAGTACTGCGGTGGGCTGGTTGCGAACTGACCGGCATTGATAACTACCTTCACCTCAGGTTCTGTCGCTTCTTCATTGGCGAAACCGTAATAGGTTACCGTTCCTTCCATCACGCAGAGTTGTCCAAAGACACCTGCTGCCGTGTTGTGGTGAGAAAGCAATGCTGCAGGGACATTGTCTTTAGTAAAGAAGGGTGTAGAGCGTTTAACTTTCCAGTTTGCCGGGATGCGTAAGTGGGACATAAGACATCTCCTTGGTGTGGCATTTATAAGATGTATTTAATATACATCTTATAAATGCCACCAGGCAACGACATTATGGTAAAAAAAACGCTCCCGGAGGAGCGTTCTGTTAGCGGCCGAAGAGGTCGCGTTTTTTCGGTTTAAACGGCTGAGCAATCAACACCAGCACGGCGACAATGAGATAAGCAGCAAAAATCCCCAATAGCCACTGCGGCATTTCCAGGGTTAAAAAGGACCATTGACGTTCAGCACAATCACCGGATGCGAGGAATACCTGCGGCAGCCATTTATCCAGTGGTAACCAGCTCGGGAAACGCGCGGCAAAATCACAGGTCATAAAGGGTGACGGGTGAAGCTGAATCATCGTATGTTCATACGCCAACTGCAGGCCGCGCCATGCACTGTAAATCCAGATAATGATTGCTACGTAGCGCAGCGGTGTTTTCGGCGCGATTGCCCCCACCACTCCAGCACCCATCACGCCGAATAATGCACTACGTTCGTAAATACACAACACGCAAGGTTTAAGCAGCATAACGTGCTGGAACCACAGCGCGACCAGTTCCAGAGCCAAAGCGGTGAGTGCCAACAATAACCATGCCCCACGACCACGGGAACACTGGTTTAAAAATCGCAACATAATAATTTCCCTGCAACATGCGTAGAGACCGCAGTTTAAACCAATTCAATTTAAGCGCCACTAGCGACAATTGAAATATTGTGTAATTGGATAATTATCATGCAAAAAGTCAAACCGGGCAGTGATTTGCCCGGTGAATTGCTATGAAAGTGTGGCTAACCAGCCTGTTTGTGTCATCCACTCGGTCACCGGGACGAGCGTAAACTCCACGCAGAGAAGCCCAACCAGTGTCAGAACGAGCGTATAAGGCAGAGCCATCCATACCATGCGGCCATAGGAAAGTCGAATCAACGGTGCCAGTGCGGAGGTCAGCAGGAACAGAAAAGCCGCCTGACCATTAGGCGTGGCGACGGAAGGCAGGTTGGTGCCGGTATTGATCGCTACGGCTAACAGCTCAAACTGATTAAGGCTGATTGTTCCGTGTTCCATCGCCGCTTTCGCTTCGTTGATATAAATTGTCCCAACAAAAACGTTATCGGAGATAGAAGAGAGTAGGCCGTTGAAGAGATAGAACAGGGTGAGCTGTGCGTGCTCTGATGACTGTAAAACAAACTGAATAATCGGCGCGAAGAGTTGCTGATCGATAATCACGGCAACAATAGAGAAAAATACGGTGAGCAGTGCGGTGAACGGCAGCGATTCGGTGAATGCTTTCCCAATGGCATGCTCGTCGGTTACACCGGTTAAAGAGGTTGCCAGGATGATAACAGACAGGCCAATCAACCCGACTTCTGCCAGATGCAGAGCCAGGGCGACCACCAACCAGACGCCGATAATCGCCTGAATGATCAGTTTAATTTTATCCTGGCGGGTGCGCTGCAGGCGGCTTTGATCGTCAAACTGCTGCAGGACTTCACGTACCGTCTCTGGCAGCGTTTCACCGTAGCCGAACCAACGTAATTTCTCGACCAGTACGCAGGTTAACAGTCCACAAATCAATACCGGGACGGTTACTGGCGACATGCGCAGGAAGAAGTCACCGAAATGCCAGCCCGCTGCTTTAGCGATAATCAGGTTTTGCGGTTCTCCCACCATGGTCATCACGCCACCCAGCGCTGTACCGACCCCCGCGTGCATCATCAGGCTGCGCAGAAAACCGCGGAACTGCTCAAGCACGGCTTTATTATGCTGATCGATATGGCTGTCATCGAGCATATTATTATCTTCACCACGGGAAGAGGCGATGCGATGGTAGATGCCATAAAAACCTACCGCCACGCTTATTACCACTGCAACAACAGTCAATGCATCAAGGAACGCGGAAAGGAAGGCTGCGGCAACACAAAAAGCCAGCGACAGCATCATTTTGGAACGGATGCTGAGCAGCAGTCGGGTAAAAATAAACAGCAGCAACTGCTTCATAAAGTAGATGCCTGCCACCATAAACATCAGCAGCAATAACACTTCCAGATTGGCGGCAACCTCTTCGCGAACATGTGCGGCGCTGGTCATGCCGATGATCACGGCTTCAATGGCCAACAGCCCACCCGGTAGCAGCGGATAACATTTTAGCGCCATTGCCAGCGTAAAAATGAATTCAGCAACCAGTAACCAGCCAGCGACAAACGGGTTGATGAAAAATATGACCGGATTAACGATTAAGAAGACAAGTAATGCGAGTTTGTACCAGTCTGGCGACTGGCCCAAAAAGTTGCGCCACAACGCGCGACTCCAGGAGAGCTCCATGGCAGTTTCCCTTACCTATAAAAATGAAATCATGTTTTTATGTTTGACCGCAAAGCTTAGCGGGACGAAGGATTGCAGGCAAGCTCTTCACGTGACGCCTCGCGGCAGATGTACTTCAGCGTTATCCGGAAAATGAAGCCTTGATCCACTTTTTCTTCATGGTGTCAGCTATCAGCTATGTAACCCGTCTGGTATGATAACTGTAACTATGTTTTGCTGTGTAATGGAATTATTACTATGGTCATTAAGGCGCAAAGCCCGGCGGGGTTCGCGGAAGAGTACATCATTGAAAGTATCTGGAATAACCGCTTCCCCCCTGGCACTATTTTGCCCGCAGAACGTGAACTCTCTGAACTCATCGGAGTCACACGAACCACGTTGCGTGAAGTATTGCAACGCCTGGCGCGGGACGGCTGGTTGACCATTCAACACGGTAAACCGACGAAAGTGAATAATTTCTGGGAAACGTCCGGGCTGAACATCCTGGAAACGCTGGCGCGCCTCGATCATGAGAGTGTCCCGCAGTTGATTGATAATTTGCTGTCGGTGCGAACCAATATCTCGACGATCTTTATTCGTACTGCGTTCCGCCAGCATCCGGACAAAGCGCAGGACGTTCTGGCGACGGCGAATCAGGTTGCCGATCATGCTGACGCATTCGCCGATCTGGACTACAACATTTTCCGCGGCCTGGCATTTGCGTCCGGTAACCCGATTTATGGTCTGATCCTGAACGGAATGAAAGGGCTGTATACGCGTATTGGCCGTCATTACTTTGCCAACCCGGAAGCCCGTGGTCTGGCGCTGAATTTCTACCGTAAACTGTCAGAGCTGTGTGAGCAGGGTTCTCATGACCAGGTATATGAAACGGTGCGCCGCTATGGTCACGATAGTGGTGAAATTTGGCATCGTATGCAGAAGAATCTGCCGGGTGATTTAGCTATTCAGGGCCGCTAATCGCTAATCGCTAATCGCTAAATGCCGGATGACAGCGTCATCCGGCATTAGATTTTACAGACCGTTCATTCTTGGCGGGCAACGCTCCAGTAGTTCAACGCTCCCATCCTCATTCTGTTGTTCCAGCGTCACATCAAATCCCCACAGACGATGTACATGTTTCAGCACCTCTTTACGTCCTTTATCCAACGGCGCGCGGTTATGCGGGATATAGCGTAAGGTGAGGGAACGATCGCCGCGCAGATCAACATTCCAGATTTGAATATTTGGCTCCAGGTTGCTCAGGTTATATTGCGACGACAATCTGTTGCGGATTTCACGATAACCCTCTTCGTTGTGAATTGCTGAAATCTCCAGATAGTTATGCCTGTCATCATCCAGCACGGTGAACAGACGGAAATCACGCATCACTTTCGGTGACAGGAACTGACTGATAAAGCTCTCGTCTTTAAAATCGCGCATCGCGAAATGCAGAGTTTCCAGCCAGTCGGAACCGGCAATATCCGGGAACCAGTATTTATCCTCCTCGGTAGGCGACTGACATATACGCTTGATATCCTGGAACATTGCAAAACCGAGGGCATAGGGGTTGATTCCGCTATACCATGGGCTGTTGTACGGTGGCTGGAATACCACATTGGTATGGCTGTGAAGAAACTCCAGCATAAACCGCTCGGTGACTTTACCTTCATCATAAAGGTGGTTAAGGATGGTGTAATGCCAGAATGTCGCCCAGCCTTCGTTCATCACTTGGGTCTGTTTCTGCGGATAAAAATACTGACTCACCTTACGCACGATGCGCAGGACTTCTCGCTGCCAGGACTCCAGCAGCGGGGCGTTTTTCTCCATGAAGTACAGCAGGTTCTCCTGTGGCTCAGAGGGATAACGCCGCGCTTCAAACACGGTTTTCTCTTCCTCTTTTTTCGGCAAGGTACGCCACAGCATATTCACCTGACTTTGCAGATATTCTTCACGGCTTTTTTGCCGGGCTTTCTCTTCCTGTAATGATATTTTTTGTGGGCGTTTATAGCGATCAACGCCGTAATTCATCAGCGCGTGACAGGAGTCGAGCAGTTTTTCAACTTCATCAACCCCGTAGCGCTCTTCGCACTGGGTAATGTAGTTCCGCGCGAAAATCAGATAATCGACAATCGAGCTGGCGTCGGTCCAGCTGCGGAAAAGGTAATTATTTTTGAAAAAGGAGTTGTGCCCGTAGCAGGCATGCGCCATCACCAGCGCCTGCATGGTAATGGTGTTCTCCTCCATCAAATAAGCGATACATGGGTTAGAGTTAATGACAATCTCATAGGCCAGTCCTTGCTGCCCATGCTTATACAAACGTTCGGTTTCAATAAACTTTTTACCAAACGACCAGTGAGGATAGTTGATCGGCATCCCGACGCTGGAGTAGGCGTCCATCATCTGCTCGGAGGTGATCACCTCGATTTGGTGCGGGTAGGTATCCAGCTTATAGAGTTTCGCCACGCGGTCTATTTCCGCCAGATAGACATCCAGCAGATCAAACGTCCAGTCGGGTCCATCGCTCAACCGTGTGGTGTCCTTGTTCATGGAATCAATCGTAGCCATTCGCGCACCCTCATTGTTGGCGGCACTCTCTGTCTGGAGTACCTCATTTCAAGCATAGAACACGGTGTTAAAAAGCGTGCTCAAGCAGAAAATTTTTCTTTGCGATATCTCATCAGCGTGGAGTCGAAAAACGCAATAATCACAAAATTTTATGCTGGATAAAAATAACGCGTAGCAGGAGATCCCAAACCAGAGAGTTCCCTGCAATCACCGCTATGTGTGAGATAGGTCACCATAAAAAAGCCATATGTTGAATAATATTTTCAACTGAGTTATCAAGATGTAATTAGAAGATTGTTCTTTTACTGTTAACGGAGTGGCTATGCGAGTTGTCATACTGGGAAGTGGTGTCGTTGGCGTGACCAGCGCCTGGTATTTAAGTCAGGCTGGACACGATGTCACCGTCATTGATCGTGAGCCTGGCCCTGCACTGGAAACCAGCGCGGCGAATGCGGGGCAAATCTCTCCAGGTTATGCCGCACCCTGGGCGGCGCCGGGTGTACCGCTAAAAGCAATTAAGTGGATGTTTCAGCGCCATGCTCCGTTAGCCGTTCGCCTTGACGGTACGCAGTTCCAGCTGAAATGGATGTGGCAAATGCTGCGTAACTGTGACACCAGCCATTACATGGAAAACAAGGGTCGTATGGTACGCCTGGCGGAGTACAGCCGCGATTGCCTGAAGGCACTGCGCGCGACGACGGGCATTGAGTATGAAGGTCGTCAGGGTGGGACGTTACAACTTTTCCGCACCGCGCAACAGTATGAGAACGCCACGCGTGACATCGCCGTCCTGGAAGATGCTGGAGTACCTTATCAGTTGCTGGAAGCTAACCGCCTGGCGGAAGTCGAACCGGCGCTGGCTGAAGTCGCGCATAAGCTGACCGGCGGATTGCGCTTACCTAATGACGAAACCGGAGACTGCCAGTTGTTTACCCAGCGGCTGGCGCAAATGGCGGAGCTGGCGGGCGTTAAGTTTCGCTACAACACGCCGGTTGATAAGCTGCTGAGCGAAGGCGAGCAGATATACGGCGTGCAGTGCGGAGATGAAATCATCAAAGCCGATGCCTATGTGATGGCGTTTGGCTCTTACTCCACGGCAATGCTGAAAGGGATTGTTGATATCCCTGTGTATCCGCTTAAGGGCTATTCGTTGACTATACCAATTGCCGAGGAAAATGGTGCACCGGTTTCCACTATTCTTGATGAAACCTACAAAATCGCCATTACCCGTTTTGATAACCGTATTCGCGTTGGCGGTATGGCAGAGATTGTGGGCTTCAATACGGAGTTATTACAGCCGCGTCGTGAAACGCTGGAGATGGTGGTGCGCGATCTCTTCCCGCGCGGTGGTCATGTGGAGCAGGCGACCTTCTGGACCGGACTGCGCCCGATGACGCCGGACGGTACGCCAGTCGTGGGGCGTACCCGCTTTAAGAATCTGTTGCTCAATACCGGTCACGGCACACTGGGGTGGACAATGGCCTGTGGCTCAGGCCAGCTCCTGAGCGATATTCTGTCCGGGCGCACTCCCGCGATACCGTACGACGACCTGAGCGTGGCACGTTACAGCCCTGGATTTACTCCGTCACGTCCTCGGCATTTACACGGCGCACATAACTGATAAGGACGCGAGATGACCCGCCCGATACTGGCCAGCATTGACCTGCAGGCGTTGAAACAAAATCTGGCAATTGCGCGCCAGGCTGCACCGGACGCCCGCGTCTGGTCAGTGGTAAAAGCTAATGCGTACGGACACGGCATAGAACGTGTCTGGAATGCGCTGGGAACGACCGACGGTTTCGCCATGCTCAATCTTGAAGAGGCGATAACCTTGCGCGAGCGTGGATGGAAAGGCCCGATCCTCATGCTGGAGGGCTTTTTCCATGCTGAAGACCTGACGGTGTATGACACGTATCGTCTGACCACCTGTGTACACAGTAACTGGCAGCTTAAGGCGTTGCAGAATGCCCGCCTTAACGCGCCGCTGGATGTTTATCTGAAGGTTAACAGCGGCATGAACCGACTGGGTTTTTTACCGGAACGGATATTGACCGTCTGGCAACAGCTGCGGGCGATGCCTAACGTCGGTCAAATGACGCTGATGTCACATTTTGCGGATGCTGAACACCCGGATGGCATTCAGGAGGCGATGACGCGGATCGGGCTGGCGACGGAAGGACTGGAGTGCAAACGTTCGCTGTCTAACTCGGCAGCGACGCTGTGGCACCCGGAAGCGCATTTTGACTGGGTTCGTCCGGGTATAATTTTGTACGGCGCATCTCCGTCCGGGCAATGGCGTGATATTGCCAACACAGGTCTTAAACCCGTCATGACGTTGAGCAGCGAAATCATTGGTGTGCAGACGCTGAAAGCGGGGGACCGGGTCGGTTACGGCGGGCGTTACACTGCCAGCGGTGAGCAGCGAATAGGAATTGTGGCTACCGGCTACGCCGACGGTTATCCGCGTCATGCAGCAAGCGGTACGCCAGTGCTGGTGGACGGTGTGCGAACCAGTACGGTAGGAACGGTATCCATGGATATGCTGGCCGTTGATCTGACACCGTGTCCACAGGCAGGAATAGGTACGCCTGTAGAGCTGTGGGGGAAAGAGATCAAAATCGATGATGTGGCAGCAGCGGCAGGTACGGTGGGCTATGAGTTAATGTGTTCGCTGGCGCTGCGTGTGCCTGTTGTGACGGTGTAACTTTACACATGGCCGGATGGTATTTATGCTAATCCGGCCCACGAAAGTTACGGTCAGTTCAGTTATTCACTCTCTTCTTCGGCCACCCTCACACCGACCTTCAATACCGCATTATCCTCTTTTTCAGCAACGGTCCAGATCATGCCGGCAAACTCCACCTGGTCGCCCACAACCGGTGCTGCACCTAACAGTTGCTGGACAATTTCACCCAACGTTTGTTGTTTTTCGCGGTACTCGGTGCCATCTTCCAGCCCATAAATCAGCGCGACGTCAGCATATTTGGCACTGGCTTCGAGAATAAAATCACCAAAAAACCGTTGGTCTAATGCCACCGGAGGTGACTGGCTGAACAGCTTGCCTAATGCCGGGAGGTCGCGTTCGCGGCCAATCACGCACAAAACATCGCCCTCACGCAGACGGGTACTGCCTGACGGGTGAAACAGCACGTTGTCGCGAAACAGTGCCGCAATTCGTGTTTCCTCTGGCATATGCAGATCACGCAATGCTGCACCAACGCACCATTTGTCTGCACTAAGCTGATAAACGAACTGCTCCCAGGGGTTATCAGGATGAATATCCAGGCCAATACGGGATACAGGCCAGCCGACCGGGGGGACCACCACTTTGGCTTTTTTCGCGGCCCAGGAAAGTGACGTGCCCTGAAACAGTAGCGAGATCAACACCACGAAGAACGCGACGTTAAAGAACAGCCGCGCATTTTCCAGCCCGGCCATCATGGGGAATACGGCCAGAATAATCGGTACCGCGCCGCGTAAGCCAACCCAACTGATAAAAATTCTCTCGCGCAGATTGAAGCCCCGAAACGGCAACAGCCCGGCGAACACTGACAACGGGCGGGCAAAGAAAATCATCCAGGCAGATAAAATCAGCGCCGGCACTGCAATTGGCAGCAGGTCGGACGGCGTAACCAGCAGTCCCAACACCAGAAACATCGCGATTTGCGCCAGCCAGGCCAGGCCGTCAAAGTTTTGCAGAATACCAAACCGGTTGCGAATAGGGCGATTGCCAAGCAAAAATCCGCACAGATAGACCGCCAGAATTCCACTTCCTTCGAGTGCGGTAGTGACGGCAAAAACGAGGATCCCACCGCTCAACGCCAGCAGCGGATAGAGTCCGGCAGGCAGCGAAATTCGGTTAATCATTTGCAACAGCAGATAACCACCGCCGAGACCGAGTGCGATACCCAGACCAAATTGCTGGATAATATGCACCGCGAACATCCAGCTTAAGCCGGTCTCATGGTTTTGGATCATTTCGATAAGTGTGATGGTCAGAAATACCGCCATCGGATCGTTGCTACCTGATTCTATTTCCAGCGTGGAACCGACACGTTCGTTAAGTCCCTTACCACCGAGCAGAGAGAAGACTGCCGCGGCATCAGTTGACCCGACAATCGCACCAATCAACAGCCCTTCGATAAGATCCAAATGAAACAGCCATGCGGCCATCATGCCGGTTAACCCTGAGGTAACCAACACCCCGATGGTTGCCAGCGATAACGCCGGACCTAGCGCAACGCGAAAGGAGCTGGCCTGGGTTCGCATCCCGCCATCGAGCAGGATTATCGCCAGCGCCAGGTTACTCACCATGTAAGCGAAAGGGTAGTTATCGAAAGGAATACCGCCAATACCGTCCACGCCCGCCAACATACCGATAGCGAGAAATATCACCAGAATAGGGATACCAAGGCGTGATGAGAATGAACTGAGTAAAATACTACAAGTGACGAGGACGGAACCTAAAATAAAAAGGCTGATAATTGCTGCGGCATCCAACGTTCGTTTACTCCTGAATTACGCTGTTTCGTATTAATAACACCCTAACATAATAACGACAGAAACAGCGTTTTACTTAGCCCTGGATGAAGCTTTTTTTACGATTTAATCACCGGATGTCCGGTCAGTGTGAGCTGACTGCCGTTTTTATCATTTTTCAGCACTGCATTAGCGCCCAGCGGTAGCGTGACGGTACGTTGCTCATGGCCAAAATCGAGGCCGCTAATCAATGGCACAGACAGTCTGGAACGTAGAAACGTACAGGCTGCATCCAGATCGTAACCGGCGTCGTAATCATTCGGCGTACTGCCGCTAAAACTGCCCAGAATGATGGCGTTCTGGCGAGCTAAAATACCCGCGTTATACAACTGCAGGAGCATACGTTCTACGCGGAATGGGTGCTCGTTAATGTCTTCCAGCACCAAAATACCGTTATCGATAGCTGGCATCCACGGCGTACCTATCAGCGACATGAGCATCGCCAGATTTCCCCCCCACAACGTTCCTTCAGTCGCGCATTCAGGGCCATTACCCTGCCAGTCGACTGTAAATTGCGCATTGCGCAGCGCCAGCCAGAAATGCTGTTCAGTAAACGGATCCATCTCCTCGGCACCGAAGTTTGCTGCCAGCATCGGACCGCTGAAGGTGATGACATTGCCCTGCGCCAGCAGACCACACTGAATTGCCGTAAAGTCGCTGTGCCCGCAGATAAGCAACGGATCGTGTTGCTGTCTGGCGGCCAGCGCCTGCCAGTCAATATCCTCCAGCAAACGACTGGCGCCGTAGCCGCCGCGTACCGGCATCACAATGGTATTGGGCGTTTTCAGGTCAACGAGTGAATTTACATCCGCCAGTCGTTCTGCTTCGGTACCGGCAAAACGCTGGTAGCGACGGGCAATAACTGCAGAGTTTTCGACCTGATGACCAGCTTCAGTAAGACGCTGAAGCCCGCGTAACGCCGCTTGCTGGTTGAGACAGTAGCCCGAAGGGGCAATTAAGTGAAACCGGGACATGGCATTTCCTTGCTACAACTAAAACCAAATGTATATCATGCCGCGTAGGTATGTCGTTGTCACCTCAGCGACAGGTTCCGGCTATAAGGATAGATGACGTGAAATTGAGATGGTTTGCTTTTTTGGTTGTATTACTTGCGGGCTGTAGTTCAAAACAGGATTACAAAAATCCGCCATGGAATGCTGAAGTTCCGGTAAAACGCGCAATGCAATGGATGCCTATTAGTGAAAAAGCCGGCGCGGCCTGGGGGGTTAGCCCACAATTGATTACGGCTATCATCGCGATTGAATCGGGTGGTAACCCAAATGCCGTCAGCAAATCCAATGCAATTGGACTGATGCAATTAAAAGCCTCCACTTCGGGACGGGATGTATATCGTCGCATGGGATGGAGTGGAGAGCCGTCTACCAGTGAGCTGAAAAACCCTGAGCGAAATATCTCTATGGGTGCAGCATACCTGAGTATTCTGGAAAATGGACCATTAGCTGGGATCGAAGATCCACAGGTAATGCAATATGCCCTGGTAGTGTCATATGCCAACGGTGCCGGCGCGCTTCTGCGGACATTCTCCTCCGACAGGAAAAAGGCTATCAGCAAAATAAACGATCTTAGTGCCGATGAGTTTGTCGAACACGTTGCCGATAACCATCCTGCGCCGCAGGCTCCACGCTATATCTGGAAGCTTCAGCAAGCGCTGGATGCCATGTAGTTAGCGTGATGCTATTCGCGCACCTTATTAGATTTTTCCCGGGCTTCGCGCTCAAGTGAAAAAATAATCCGCTGTAATTCCCGCTCCACCGCCGGGCCAACGTTGAGAAAACGGAAGCTCAGGCGGGGAGTGGTGATGGTCTCATTTTTCCCGTCAATAACTTTGCGTTCGCTAATGGAGATGAGCTGGGCGTCAACATGATATACCCCCCATCGTTCCATATTCAGTTCAACTTGCGAGAAGCGCATCCCTTCCGTCAACCCCTCGGGTTTTGCCTCTTCTAACAATGCGCCCATCCCGCCGAGAGACAGATCGAATAAGCGGAAACGCAGAATACTGTTGTCCGGCATTTTTGCCGTGCAGTGATAGGGAGGATGCAGTGGAGCACAGATGCGAAAATACTCCCGACGCTGGATGAACCATAGCGCAGGCGGCAGTGATGAGATAAATGCCGGCAGCCGCTGATACTCGCCTTTTTTGAGCTCTGGCAGGGTGAATTCAACCTTGGCCCCCTGCGTTTCGGCGATTATCGAAATTTGATTCGCGCGTTGTACGGCGTGGTTTTCATATTCCTGACTGCCAAAATCCATGATCAGTTCGTCAGGGTTAACAGCGAGGATCTTGCTGATGAACTGACCTCCTGACCAGGAGATACGCAGTGGAACCTGGTTGATATTTAAGTCCCGGAGCACGCCTAACACCGCTAATGGATTTTGCTTCAGGAACTGCTCATTGTAGTTGCTCACACCTAATGACTCCTGGATGCCTGGTTTGTCGTTGGATTATCGGCATCACGTGACGGAACTTAATACAAATGGATGAAATTTTTTATCAAATCCACGGAATTACGTCTGAATGAAAACGCACTGCCTATACTTAACCTAGTGGCGCAGGAATGTCTTGCGCGTGCATTCACTGGAAAGAGGGCCTGAAAATGGGAATTATTGCCTGGATTATTTTTGGTCTGATTGCGGGGGTGATCGCCAAACTGATCATGCCGGGTCGTGATGGTGGTGGGTATATCCTGACCTGTATTCTCGGTATCGTCGGGGCCGTGGTTGGTGGATGGCTGGCAACAATGTTTGGTCTCGGTGGTGATATCAGTGGATTTAACCTCCACAGTTTCCTGGTGGCTGTCGTTGGTGCGATTGTCGTGCTGGGTGTTTTCCGCCTTGTGCGCAGAAATTAATCGAACGGCCCCTCGGGGCCGTTTTTCTGAAACAATAATAGCTAGAATTTATACTCAACGCCTGCCCAGTAATTGCGACCTTCTTCGATAAACCCTTCGCTATACACATATTGCGTATCAAACAGGTTATTGACCGATGCGTTAACGCTAAAACCGTGACCGATGGCGTAGTCGGCACGTAAATGGGTGATGGCAAAACCTGCTGCTTTTTGTGAGCCATCCGTATTACTGTAGCTCGAGGAACGTGCCTCTTCGGACAGCGTGATGCTGAGCGGATCCCAGGGTTTTAGCGTCATCCAGGCTGTGAGCGTTTGCGTAGGCAGGTCGGTAATCTTGCCGATATCACTGCGTTTGGCGTCTGCATGGATGAGTCCATAGCTTAACCCGACGTCCAGCATATCAAAGACGTTACCTTTGACACCCGCATCCAGACCAGTGTAATCCACGCGACCGCTGTTCTGATTCTGGATAGTGTCTGCATCAATATTGTGCGAAAGAATCGCATCGGTAATGCGGTTGTAATACACGCTGACTTCAAATCCCCAGTCCTGTGTGAGCGAACCATTCCAGGTCAGGTCGACGCTGCGGGCACGTTCAGGTTTTAGCTGTGGATTAACAAGTGCCACCTGGTTATAAGCGGGTTTCGACGTGGTGTAACGTTCTTTGAGCGTCGGAAAGCGCGTTCTGTCAGAGTAAGAAAGCGCCAGGGTGTCAGAATTTTCAAAGTGATATTTGGTCATCACCTGCCAGTTAAATGCCGACTGATTGTTGTCATCATAATGGGTGACGCTACCGTTTTTCTCATGCTTCATCCCCTCCAGACTGTCGCGCCAGTCGTAGCTTATACCCGCGACGACATCGACACTGTCCGCTGCTGCCCACTGGTATTCACTGGCGACAGACCAGGTACGGTCTTCGTAACGATCGTAAGCAGCGTTCGGCGCGCCTTTTTCGCGGTGAACATCGTCTTTCCAGTTAACAGCAAAAGAGAGCAGATCGTTTTCACGCATATCGGCGGCGAGCTGCAGGCCAGCCCCGTCGCTATAGTCAGAATAGTGGCTGTAGCTGCCTTTCTTATTTTTTAAATCAGCAACAGAGTTGTACATCATCAGGGTATTTTCAAAGGTGTCGCGATAAAGTCGACTTTTCAGGGTAAAGCGATCGCCCAGATGTGTCGTGCCCTGGTAGTAATAACTCTCTTTATCATATTGTGGCCACTGCCAGTAGCGTGATTTCTGGCTGCTGGTACCGGCGTAGGGAGGGTTATCTTTTTCGCCGTCCTGGTTGATGTAGGTGAGGACATATTCATCATTGTCACGCGGGGTGAAACCCAGTTTAACGATCCCGCGTTTATCATCAGCGGATGAGTTAATCATTTTACCATTGCGACCCGCCACCGGGTTATCCGTACCATGCGGCAAGCCGAGAAAATCTTGCTTCAGTTGGCTACCGCTAAGCTGGATATATCCCAAGTCGTTACTGGCACCAAATGAGGCGTGCATATCGTGGGCATTGTCTTTACTGCGACTCCAGCCCTGACGATATCCGATACTGCCCTCAACGGGTTTCGTCGGTTTTTTAGTGGTGATGTTGATAGCGCCACCCATCTGGTTTGGTCCCTGAAGCAAGGATGAGTAACCTTTAGAGACTTCAACTGTGGCGATATCAGAGGTGAGAAAACGTCCTAAATCCAGGTTGCCATCATAGGGGATATAAACAGGAACACCGTCGAAAAATACCGGCACCTGACGGCTATCAAAGCCGCGTACTTTCACCTGCTGTTCGTTACGGTTGCCTGATTTTTGTAGCACTACACCGGGGATAACACTCAACGCCTGGGCAACGTTTTGCTTGTCCAGATCCTGCATTGTTTCCTGTCCAAGTACCGTCGTGCTGGCCGCAGAGGCTGGACTTGACCAGACAGTCATCGTTTCGCTTTCTGGCCCGGCGTAAGCATTCTGTGCAAAAACAAACGACAGCGCTGTGTAAAGAAAACTCTTGTTGAAATTCATTATTTTTAGTCCATTTATGAATGTTAAATACCGCGAGCTTCCGGACTCAGGGTGACTTTGATATCCGCTGGTGGCGCGTAGTAAGGTGCGGAAGTGATAAAGAGTCTGATGCCGCAATCGAGGTAACTCGCCAGGGTGGCGAGAGTAATGCCGCCAGTCAGCGCCAGCGTGCAATGGGGGGCCAGAGAAGGGGCTATGCGTGCAATCTCAGCGGCCTGTTCAGGGCTAAACTTGTCGAGCTGCAGAACATCGGGCGCGGCGCGTAGCGCGTCCAGCGCCTCTGTGGGATTGTCCGCTTCGACCACAATCTTTTTTTCCGGCGCATGACGTCGCAACTGTGCGATAGCGTCAGCCCAGTTGTTTTCGTTAGCAAGAAAACGGCGATGATTAGCAAAAAGCAGTACGGATTCGGCACATCCGCCTCGGTGGATAATCCCTCCCGCCGCGAGAATCGCTTGTGTGGCCAGCATTCGGGTGCCAGGAATCGCTTTTCGGGTACAGGCTATCTGGGCGTCAGGGTAGCGGCTACGAACAATGGTCAACATATTGTCGAGATAGTCTGAAACGCCGCAACTCCATTCCAGAACATTTTGTACGGCTTTCCAGCCCTGATGTAGCGCGGCCGCATTCCCGTGTGCGCGAATAACTAACTGACCGGCGGTCGCCCGTCCACCCTCCGCCAGTTGTTCAGTGACGGTCAGTCCCAGTGAATGAAGCATTTGTCTGGCGATGGTAATGCCGCTGACGCACCCGCCCTGGCGATGACAGAATTCCATGACTCCCGGTTGTGCACCGATACCCAGTGCCCGGGTAGTCAGGTCGCCCCCCTGAATATCTTCCAGTAACAAGGCGTCGGTCTGCGCCTGAGAAAAGTAAATCATCGCAGCGCCTCCGGGGCGACGCTGTCCCACCAGATCAGCGCCCAGTCGCGACTGGCGGGAGCAATGGCGCGGGGATCCTGTTGCTGATACCAGGTATCCAGACAATCAACCTCATCTTCACTGAGATCGCCCATACTCCAGCGCACATTTTCCAGAAAGCGGGACCAGGTGCTGTTGTCCTGCTGACAGTTCGGCCCCCGGATAAAATCAACGTGGGCGTGGATGCCCATCTGGTATAAAACGTTTAACGCGTAGATATAGTTAGGAAGCTCAATCACCTCGCGGCCCAGTGCGCGCTGAATGGTGGGAGAAACAAACGAAGAACTCACGAGATGGGTGGTGTAAACCCGCAGCCGCGCCTGATTGTTCAGTTTTGTCATCGCCTGGCGCATATCGGCGACCAGCGTGGAGCGGGACGCTACGGCGATATCGCATGGGGGCAAATCGTCCCAGTGTTCCTCCCAGGAACGTTGCACCCAGTGGACATGGCTGCCTCCCATCTGCCCGGCGCGACGGGCGGCCACGCTCAGCATTCCCTGGCTATAATCCACGCCGTATATTGTCGGGATCTTTTTTGCCAATGCCAGTGAGACCGTACCAGGACCGCAGCCCATATCGAACAGTGATCCAACACCTTCAAGATTAATTTTTCCCAGCAGCTGTTGCAGATAGCTGTCGGTTAATGAGGCGCAATTCTCTGCCATTTTTTCCGCACGTTTATCCCAGTGCTCCGGCTTTTTCTCGGTTCGGTTCGCCAGAAGTAACTGTTTACGGTAAAGGTCAGCAAAATCAATGTCGTCAATGAGCATCGTGATTCCTTATTGTTGGGTGCCAAAGAGGTGGTGGTGGATTTGAGAAGGGGCGACGCGGTACAGCGTTGCCAGCCGATCTGTGGCGAGTTGTTGTTCGGGAAGTCCTTGCGATACCAGCCCGTCTGGTTCGATGCGCACTACGCTGTCGGCTATTGCTCGCGCATGCAATGGGTGGTGAGTGGACATCAACAGGGCCATTCCGCTCTTCTTCAGTGTAACCAGCGTGTCGAGCAGGCGGATCTGATGACCAAAATCGAGGCTGGAGGCCGGTTCATCCAGCAACAGTAAACGTGGGTGCTGCGCCAGCGCGCGGGCAATCAGCACTAACTGGCGTTCACCGCCACTCAGTGTGTTCCAGCGTCTGGCTGACAGATGGAGGATCCCCAGCAGCTCCAGTTGCTGATATGCAATTTCGCGCTCTTTTACGCCAGGGACTGCAAAGGCGGCCATCTGCGGGGTCAGTCCCATCATCACCATATCCAGAACGGTGAAGGCAAAAGCGCCGTCGTGGGCTTGCGGGACCCAGGCGATGGCACCCGCGCGCTCACGTTCGCTGAGAAGATTCACCGCTACGCCATCCAGTAAAATATCGCCGTGGAGTGGCCGGATAACGCCAAGGAGCGTGCGCATCAGCGTGGTTTTTCCGCTACCGTTTGCGCCAAGCAGACAGCAAATTGCCCCCTCGCAGACGTTGAACGAGACATTGCGCAACACCGGGTGTTGGGCAGAATATCCCAGCGAAGCGTTGCACACGGTTAGCAGCGTCATGGGCGACCACCCCGCAGGAGCAGTAACAAAAAGAAGGGGGCACCAATAAAGGCCGTCAGGATCCCGAGTGGGATTTCCGTGCTGCTAAGCGTGCGCGCGAGGGTGTCGGTCAACAGCAGTAAAATGGCACCAATTCCCATTGAAACAGGCAGTAACTGCTGATGATTGTTACCGGTGAGGAGTCTGCCAATATGCGGCACAACCAGCCCAATCCAGCCGATAATGCCTGCAATGGCGACGGTACTGGCGGTAATGAGCGTGGCGCAGACGATCAACCCCAGCCGCAGCCGAGAAACGTTAATTCCCAGTGAGCGTGCTTCATCATCCGAGAGCGTAAGCAGGTTCATGCGCCATCGCAGCAGCAAAAGCGGAATCGAACCTGCCACGATCAGCGGCGCTGAAAACCAAAGGTCATGTAGCGTAATGGTGGATAAACCGCCGAGTAGCCAGAAGGTAATCGAAGGGAGCTGGGTATATGGGTCAGCCAGCGTCTTGATAAGCGAAATTCCCGCGCCACATACTGTTCCCAGCGCAATCCCCACCAGTACCAGCGTTAATACCGGATCGTGGCGGGAAACACGGCAGGTAATGAGCCAGACGCCCGCGACTACCAGCAAACCTCCGACGAATGCGTAAAGCTGAATAAACAGTATCGGCAAACCCAGCAGGATGGCCGAGCAGGCACCTAAACCGGCACCAGCCGCGACGCCAAGAATATCCGGTGAGACCAGCGGATTACGGAACATTCCCTGATAGGTTGTGCCTGCTCCGGCCAGTGCCGCCCCCAGTAGCAGCGCGGCCACAATACGCGGCAGACGAATTTGCCAGAAGACGATTTTATCCTGCGCCGTCACACCCTCCTGGCTGACAATGAGCGCCATCACATGCTGAATATCCAGCCGATAGGCTCCGGAAAGCACAGCGACAACCACACAAAGCGCAATGGTCACAATCATCAGGAGACTGAGTGTCGTTGTTCTCATCAGACCGCCACCAGTTGTTGATACTGCGAGTCGCTTAAAGAGGTATGCCAGAACAGCTGTGAATAGCGCTGCATGTCATCCTGAAAGCTTGCATTTACCAGTGGGTCAAGCCAGGCGTGCAGCCGGCGTAAACCCAGTAAACGGTTGATGCCGGGAGGCGCATCGAGCCAACCAAACGGCAGACCGCTGAGAAAAAGAATACGTTTATCGGCGACGGCCTTTACCCCTTGCCAGACCGGATCTTCTCGCAGGTACTGTGCTGTAACCGCATCCTGCACCAGGATGATATCGGGCTGCCAGCTCAGCAGGTTTTCCATCGACACCTGCGCCAGTCCGTGCCGTCCTGGGATTTGCGCTACATTGTGTAATCCCAGTAGCTCTGCGGCTTCGGTGTGCAGTGAGCCTTGTAACCCCGTTTCAAGTCCTCTGGCGCCGCGAGCGGCATAAAAACGCAGTTTGGCGGCTGGAGAGCGCGAAAAAATATCGGCTTCATCAATGAATTTCTGGGCAAGTGCTGCCTGGGCTGCTGTTCGCGTTTCCGTGCCCAGTGCTTTACCCGCGGCGTGCAGTTGTTGCGGAGTTTGTCGAAGTTCGCCGTTAATCAGCAGCCACGGTATCTGCGTTTGCGCGTAGACCTGCTTTGCCTGTGAAAGCCAGGTTTCGTCCGCATTACCGCAATCAACGACCAGATCGGGCTTCAGCGCCAGCAATGCTTCAAGAGACAATGTGCTGGCACGACCCGCCAGCCTGCCCAGTTTGGGTAATGCCCGGATGTTATCTGACAAAGGAATGGCAGCCTGGTGGGAGAGATCAAAGGATGAAAATCCCACCAGCTTTTCCGGTGCGACGGCTAACAGCAGTACATCAGCGGGAGCTCCGGCGCTCACCACGCGTTGAATAGCGTTAGTCCCGGGAGAGGAACCGATAGCAACGGTGAGCGGCGTACGGGCGCTGGCCGGAAAGTGGCGTAAAAGCAGCGCAGAGGCCACGAGCTGGGCAAACATCCGTCTTGTCAGTGGCATTATATTCATCCTGAACGGTGATAAATTCGCTATATATTTACATATATAGCGAATAAAAACATGTTCAGAATCAATTTCACACTGATGAAAATCCCGGGTAACCCGTAAGAGTTATGTGCAATGGGGACAGTGAAAAGAGAGGGAGACTGAAATAAAAAATCCGCGACGATGCGCGGATTTTCGGGCAACACATGCACGTTATGGGGTTGTTTGAGTCTGCTTTTGGGTTTCGGTCTGTGTAACGCTGGCAGGCGTCGGGCGCGTTGATGGAACGTTGTCACAGGGTTTTTCTTTGGCACAAATCAGATCGAGCATTTTTAATGTCACGCCGTTGGTCCAGCCAAAGCCGTCCTGCAACGGATACTCGCCACCACCACCGCCGGTGCCAGTGGTGCTCACGTCATATTTTTCAACCAGCTTTTTCTCACGGTCGTAAGTGTGCTGAACGTTAGTGAGGAAGCGCCAGGTCACGTCCATGGCGACGTTATCCTGACCATAGTTTTGTAGCCCGGAGGCGGCAACCCACTGCAGGGGAGCCCAGCCATTAGGGGCATCCCACTGTTGGCCACTTTTCACCGACGTGGTAGCCACACCGCCGGGTTGCAGCAGGTGCTTCTGGGTTGCAGTAGCGACTTTACTGGCTCGATCCTTCGCTGCCGCATTGACATACAGCGGGAACAGCGTGGCGGCAGTCAGCTGATTACGTACTTTCTTACTTTGCAGATCGTAGTCGGCGTACCAGCCTTCTTTATCATTCCATAACCAGGTTTCGATCCCTTTTTGCCGGGCGTTGGAGAAGCCTTCGTATTGCGCAGCCTTCGCGTCGTCGCCTGCGGCTTTACTGGCGAGGGCGATCATTTTTTCCATTTTATAAAGCAACGCATTGAGGTCTACCGGGACGATGCTGGTGGTGCGAATGGAGCTCAACTGGCTGGGATTATCCATCCAGCGTGAACTGAAATCCCAGCCCGAAGCCGCGGCAGATCGCAGGTCGCGATAAATTTCTGTGGCGGGGCGGTTCGGGTTGCTTTTGGCGGTCGCGATGTCCTCAACCCAGGACTCCGGTCTTGGTGTATCGCGGTCATCCCAGTAGCGGTTCAAAATGGTTCCGTCAGCCAGTTTGACGACACGCTTGTTCTGCTGGCCAGGCTGGAGAGTTTCGACGCCTTCCATCCAGTACGTGTACTCTTTGAGCATCTGCGGCAGATATTTTTTCAGAGCATCATCACCGTCATGTTGTGCCAGCAGTTCGACCATAAAGGCGAAGAACGGAGGCTGAGAACGACTTAGATAGTAGGTACGGTTACCGTTAGGTATGTGTCCCCATGTGTCGATTTCGTAAGCAAAGTTCGCCACCATGTCGGAAACCTTGTCCCAGTGATTGCTTTCAGCAAGCCCCAGCATGGTGAAATAGCTGTCCCAGTAATAAATTTCGCGAAAACGACCGCCGGGTACGACATAAGGTTCGGGCAGTGGTAGCAACGAATCCCATTTCCCGGCATCTGTTGTTGAACGCGTTAACACCGGCCACAGCCCATCGATATGCTCACGGAGTGACTGTCCTGCAGGCGGCACGTATTTTTCACCCTCTTTGGGCAGTGTAAAGTTTACATTCACAAAATGGCGTAAATCGAAACCGGATTGATTTTTCTGCATCCGGTAATCAGCGAGGATCATTAACGGATCGCTGTTGGGTACGGCGTCGGCAAAGGTCTTCTGATCGGGGAATAGTTTTGCTGTTTGCACATCATTAAACAGGGGGCCGAGCAGGATATCAGGAGGCTGAGGTGCGTCGGTTGGCTGTTCCGCGGCATTAACGGCAAACGAGCTAAAGGCGAAAAGGGTACTTGCGAGTGTCAGTTTTATTGCGACAGAGAGCATGCCAGGATGGCGAATTGCTGGCGTTATCATCGGTTAATCTCCTTAGCGGCGTGCCGAAGTAGCGGCATTTACCATGAGAAAACCTTAGTTCAGGATTGGCCGTTGCGCGTGATTGAGGCCCTATTTTGCGAACAAACAGACATTTCCTGATGTACTCAGGGGAAGCCGCACACCCAGACGGTAAGGGTGTGCGGTGAGTATCAGTTCACAAAGACCAGTCTATTCGCCACGCAGTCAAGGGTCAGGGTATTACCCGTTTGAATCGCGTCGAGTGCTTCGCCTTGCTGGCAAATACAGCAGATGCCCATTTCACGTGCAATAATCGCCGAATGAGAAGTCTCGCTCCCGTCTCGCAGGCAGATGCCTTTAACAGTCAGCGGATCGAGCTGCAACACGGTAGAGGGGTAAATGGCATCCGCGACCAGGATTGTTGGGCGAACAAATGTGGGGATTTGCGCATGTTCCCCAGTCAGATGCCTCAGCGAACGGGACAGCAAATCTTCAATATCAATATATCGTGCCTGTAGATACGGATCGTCGAGCTGGAGATACTGCTGACGCAGATCGTTCAGAACGTTTTGCCAGGCATACCCGGCGCTACACTGTTTTTCACGCATCAGATCGCAGGCCATATCATACAGCTCAGGATCATCCAACAGGGTGTGGTGACCAGAAAAAATTGCGGCGATATCGGCGGAATATTTTTCTTCCGCGAGAGCTGTCAGAAAGCTCAGGTCGTCCAGTGTCTTGCGTATAGCTACCTGTAACTGCTGCTGTTCTTCCTGCATATTTGCTGCTGCATGACAGGGGATTTCCGGCGAGAACGGTGTGTAACAGAAGGCCATACCGGTTACCTGCGAGGGCGTTGAATGTGCCAATTTGTCAGCATGTGGTTTTTCTATGGTTTCGCCAAAATTCTCTGCTGCAAGCTGCTGGAATGCTGCCAGCGCATCGTCCGCCTGTTCACCTTTGGCAATGAGTCGCAGCGTATCGTTACAACGTACCTGAAGCAGGGCGATTTGGTTAAGGCTGTCAGGGACTACGCACTTACCGTTTTTCTCCAGCAACATGTCAGCGTTGAAAACAGACAGGGTGGAGACCAGCTTTGACGCCGGGCGGACGTGTATGCCGTTGGGATTCTTCACTACTACGGCAACCGAACGTGCATCCGCGTCGGCTGACAGTGCAGCCGGTGCGGTTTTATCCGGAGATGACGAAGGTAAACCCAGTTGCTCATATTTAGCGTCGAGGGCGTTCATGGCATCCTTGATGACCCGCTCGATATCGGCCCCCGCAGCAGCACTGACCGTCGCTGCCAGCGTGCCTTCAACCAGAGGGGCGGCGCATAAACGTACCTTTGCGGCAATCGCCGGATCGAGTAACTCCAGCGCCGTTTCCGCACTCAGTAATGCGCTACCAATATCCATCATTACCAGAACATGATCGGTATCCGCCACTGACTCAATGGCTTCCATTACCTTAATCGGATCGGTGCCGATGGGGTTCTCAGGATCGTCAATGCCCGCGGCAATCGCCAGTTTACAGCCGTCACCCATTAACATCTGCCGGGCTAACGCACCGACGCCTTCGCCCAACTGAGCGCTATGAGACACAATAACCAGGTTTACCATCGCTTTATCCTTACTCTCTGGATGCCTGAGCCAGCATCTGCACCATAAACATAACGGACGTTGCCCCAGGGTCCTGATGCCCAATGCTGCGCTCACCCAGATAGCTGGCGCGGCCTTTGCGTGCCTGCATCGTAATAGTGCTTTGCGCCGCCGCTTCCGCTTGCTGGCTTGCTGCTTCCAGCGCTGCCTGTACCGTTAGCTTCTGTTCACAGGACTGGCGCAACGACTCAACCACCGGCACCCAAACATCGCACATCGTTTTGTCACCAGGCTCTGCTTTACCCCGGCTGATCACACCTTCAGCGCCATCGCGTATCATTTGATAAAGTTCCTCAAGCGTCAGACTCTGGTGTGCCTGAGTCACCTGCGCCGCGCGGATGAAAAAGGTGCCGATCAGCGGGCCACTGGCACCTCCGACGCTTGAAAGCAGCACCATTCCGGTGTTTTTCAAAATAAAGCCGATGTCTTTGTCCGCAATTGACGGTAATTTTTCGACCACTTTACTGAAGCCACGGTGCATATTCAGGCCGTGGTCTGCATCACCAATCTCCCGATCAAGTCCGGTCAGGAAATCACTTTCTGTGGTGAATATTTCACCGCAACGATAGAGCCAGTTAACAATTTGTGTTCTGTTGAGGGACATCATGAATCTCCTTATTTACCCCAGTTAAGAGCAGGGGTGTGAACCGGTGCATCCCATAAGTTCAGCGTGTCGTCATCCACTTTTAACAGGGTGATTGAGAAGCCGGTCATATCCAGAGAGGTGCAGTAAGAACCGATCAGGTTGCGTTCGATAATGATGCCCGCATCCTGACAGCGGCTTTCAAGACGGTTATACACGCCAAAAAGTTCGGACAACGGCGTTGCACCAAGGTTATTGACCAGCGCAATGACGCGATCGCCATCCTGTAGCGGTTGCTTGGTTTCTTTGCCTTCCTGCCAGGCACCCTGGACGTTATCCCAGTGACGTAATGAGCGGCTGTAGCTACCGTTTTCCAGCAGGGTATCGAACATTTCATCCACGGTCTGGTCAAGGGAAGAGAAGGGGCGACGGTCAATCCCGGGTTCCCCATGAATACCGACGCCGAACTCCATCTCATTGTCCTGTAGGGTGAAAGAGGGTTGTCCGGCGGCAGGAACGGTACACGCGCTGATGGCGATACCAATGGAATGACCCAGATTATTCAGTTTGCGACCCAGCGCCGCGCAGGCTTCCAGTGAATCTCCACGTTCAGCGGCAGCACCAACCAGTTTTTCGATCAGTACCGTATTGGCGACGCCACGGCGACCCGCGGTATACAGGCTATCTTTTACCGCAACATCATCATCCACCACCATCGTGGTGACTTTTACGCCGCTTTCATGCAACAGCTCGGTAGCGGTTTCGAAGTTAAGAATGTCACCGGTGTAATTTTTGATGATGAGCAGGACGCCTTCGCCACCGTCAATTTGCATTGCGCATTCGAACATTTTGTCAGGCGTTGGTGAGGTGAAGATCTCACCCGGACAGGCACCGGAAAGCATGCCCTGACCAATATAACCGCAATGCATCGGCTCGTGTCCGCTGCCGCCACCAGAGAGCAGCGCCACTTTGCCCATCACCGGCGCGTCTGCGCGAGTAACGTACACAGGGTCCTGATGCAGTGACAGTGAAGGGTAGGCTTTTGCCAGTCCCGCGAGTTGTTCATTCAGTACGTCTTCAACACGGTTAATCAATTTTTTCATTTTTTATGCTCCGCAGACAGTCCTGAGATGGCTGCATAAATCGGGCAGACATCTGATGTAGGGTATCGGTTGTGTACAACGCACGGCGACCGCTCGCTGCCGATAAGGTTATTGTGCACGAGGGTAGTCAAAAGAAAATTGACAGCATGTATGTTTCAATACGGAACATTCATGGCTTGCAATGTTCCGTATTGGAACGTATTGGTGCATAAATCAGCAGAAATGAGAGGTTAGGCAGCGTTTATCGCAGAAAGTGAACGTGATGGGTATTGTAGAGATAAAACCACCTGCTGAGCAGGTGGTCTTTTAGGATTGGCCTGGCATTAGCCCGGGTAAATACCACGATCTTTACGAGCCAACAGAATTCGCTCACACGCCACGATGTAGGCAGCGGTACGCAGGGAGCAGGATTTCTCAGCCGCTTTCTCCCAGACGTGCACCATCGCATCGGTCATGATTTTATCCATACGCGCGTTGATCTCTTCCTCACTCCAGAAGAAACTTGCCATGTCCTGAACCCATTCGAAATAGCTGACGGTTACGCCGCCCGCGTTACAAACAACGTCAGGTACGACGACAATACCGCGGCTTGCCAGAACGTCATCGGCATCCGGATAAGTTGGGCCGTTTGCGCCTTCGAGCACCAGCTTACAGGTCAGCGTCTCCGCGCGGTGGCGGGTAATCTGGCCTTCGAGTGCTGCTGGGATCAGAATATCCATCTCCAGGCTCCAGAAGGTTTCGCTGGCAATCGTTTCTGCACCCGGGAAACCGGCAATCTGTTTGTGCTCCAGTTGCCAGGCGGTGAGGGCGGTCATATCGATCCCGGTGGCGTTAAACAGCGTAGCGGTATGGTCCTGAATCGCCACGACGCGAGCGCCCGCGGCTGCGAACAGACGGGCGGCTTCACTGCCGACGTTACCAAAACCTTGCACTGCCACGCGAGCGCCTTCAACCATGATGTTTGCACGGCGTGCCACTTCCAGACCACTAACAAAAACGCCGCGGCCGGTTGCTTTATCACGACCCAGAGAGCCACCGAGGTGGATAGGTTTACCGGTGACCACGCTGGTCACTGTGGTGCCGTGGTTCATGGAATAGGTATCCATCATCCAGGCCATGACTTTGCCGTTAGTACCAACATCCGGCGCAGGAATATCTTTCTGCGGCCCGATGATAATGCCGATTTCGCTGGTATAGCGACGGGTCAAACGCTCCAGTTCGCCTTCGGACAGGCTAAACGGATCGACGCGAACGCCGCCTTTTGCGCCGCCGTAGGGCAGGTTCAGCGCTGCGCATTTGATGGTCATCCACGCAGAAAGGGCCATCACTTCATTAAGATCAACATCAGGATGATAACGCACACCACCTTTACCAGGACCTCGTGAGAGGTTGTGCTGCACGCGGTATCCTTCGAAATGGCGGATGGTACCGTCATCCATCTGTACCGGGATATCGACAATCAAAGCGCGTTTTGGGTGACGCAGGGTATCCACCCAATGGGAAAGTTCGCCCAGGTAAGGGGCCACACGCTCGATTTGTTGCAGGTAGGTATTCCAGGCAGATGTGCTGCTATCTGAAGCGTAAGATAACTTATCCATGATAAACCTTAGTTATAAAAGTAATATGTTCTTAATTTAGCCGTGGTATACAGTGAATCTCACCATATAAACTTAAATTTAACATTTTTTCAAAGAATCGGCTCATCCAGAAACGAAATCTCCGCCAAAAATTCGGTGCTGACGCAAAGTCTTAATGAATAATTATTTATATTAAAGGCGTAATTTGCGCTTTTATAGATAATTGATGCACATAATCTGCATGATGCCTAAGGCGTGCTATTTGTCAGATTTATGACGCACCTCTAAAAGTAAATAATATGATAATGATTTGTGCTTTCTTTAGTTGTTTTTTGGTGACGGTTCAGCGCGTCAGTAGGTGACAGAGATGGTGACGGTGTCGGCATAGTTGTCAGGGGTATAGTTCGCGCTGGGAACAGTGGCGTAAACCGGATAAGCCGTGGTTGAACCCGTGCCGGTTCCTGCCACGTTATTGAGGGATGTATTGCCCCACACTGTACCGGATGGCCCCGGTGTCGAGCTAAGCAGATAGGGTACCTTATCGTTGTTCGCACCCGTACCGGCCATAATGCCACTGCCTGTTGTATTGCCGTTGGAGGGCGTTAACCCAATGGTATAAGGGGTACTCGTGGAGCATGCCACGCCGAGGGAGCCTGTCGCGGTGGCATTACGCTGGCTCGCCTTAACCGGATCAAAGGCAATGTTGTTGGCATAGCTGATATTGCATTGTTTCGTGACTACGGCCGATACGTTGAAAGGCAACCTGGCGGCAACGGTATCGCCGCAGGTGGTAGGCGGGAAAAGTAGTCCTGGATTGAGGGTGACCAGGGCGGTTGCTGACGTATAGCTATCCTGATAGTTGCCGGGGACTGCGGCGGTTTGTGGGGTGGCAATCTTCGCGAATACCGTTAGCGTGCCTGTTACCGGCGTCAGATTCAGCAGATTAAGCTGCACCATCGGGAAGGTGGTTCCCGACTGATACTGGCTCCCCCAGATTTTGCTGTATCCGGTGTCCTGGTAGAGTTGATAGTTTAGCGTTCTGGCCGGTGTACCGCTTAATGACATAGTGCGCGTGGTAACCTGCCCGCTGACGTTTGACGCGCCAATATTAAAGCAGAGATTGATCCCTGCAAGCACGTCGCCAACTTCCTTTGCGCAGCTATAGGCAAACGTCATTGTTGATGTCGCGCCATTCGTCGACAACGGGTTTACGGAGCCAAAATTGACTGGCTGAACATTGCTTACCGAACAGGTAACTGCATAGCTTATTCCGGGAAATCCGGGTAAAACGACCATGAGTAGCCAATGTCTTAACCTCAAGAAAATTCTCCTGTTCTTTTTACCGGCATACCAGTGGTCCTATCTGCACAATGCCTTTTGCTGAAGGAGGGTAGTCAAACTGCACGTTGCAACTGCCGGTTTCAGTATCGACGCGCAGACGATTATGTTGTTCCAGCGTGTCGAACCAGGTCATACCGTCAAATCCGACGACAGACGACTGACCCGAACCGGTGGTAGCGTTCGCCATGCTGCCCTCAGGAATCGCCTTACCCTGAACATCCACCAGGATGACTTGTGCGGCGCGAACGGGAGTTATGCCAAAACTGACAAGTGTTCCAGAACGATCCGCTGGTGTTGCGTTAGCCTCAACGCGTGAGATCCGCATATTGGCGGGAAGATCCATCGGGTCGATACTGATCTGATTACTTTGGTAGCTGTTCAACGATGTGACTAACAACAGACCCTGATCATCGCTGTGCCCGACAAGATTATTTTGCAGTTTGACAGGGACGTCAGGAACGCCGTCTGTTGATACCACAGCAAAACCATTATTGATTTCACGGGCAGCAAACAGGCCGCCGCCCATCGTGACCAGAGAACCGGTCACCCCCGCATATCCATAGTGGTTGTCCGGTAAACGACTAAAGCCGGTATATGCTTTCCCATAACGTCCCAGGTATCCCACCTCACCCTGGCCGCTTTGGCGGGATGCCTGTTGGTTGGCGGCAATATTCCATCCCCATCCACCGTCGGCAGGCGGTGTCTGACTGGCATTTAGCTGATAGCCGGTTTCATTATTGGTGTGTTGTATGGTGCTACTGGCACTCAGGTTATTGCCGGTGGTGACTGTCACCATCAGATAGATGCTGCGATCGCGGTCATCATCAATGTTCTGATTGAAGCCTGCATTGAGGGAGACATTATCGGTGACAGATTTGTACCAACTGGCGTTGGCGTAACGCACTGCCGTTTCGTGCGGATAGCGAAACTGCAGGTAGCTGAGGCTGACATTCCCGGCAGACGCCATTGAATAACCAATAACCGTGTTGCTGGTCAGCGTCGGCGGCGGCTCGCCATAATGGGTGGCAACGTCCCGATAATCGCCGGAGGTAGCGGTGGTAGTGGTGCTGAAATTAAATTTATCCGCAGACCAGCGATAACCCACGCTGTACAAAAAACCATTTTTCCCTGAGTCGGCGCTGGCTGCCAGAGCGGTGGACAGCGTTCCGCTGCGGCTACCGGGGATCCAGTCATTACTGAAACCCGCATTAATAAGCCCATCACTTGTTTCTGCATGGACGCCAGCGGTGAACGTATTGCTGATCCCCCGACGCCAGGTACCGCTGAGTACAGGGACGCTGGCATAATCAAATGAGGAGTAACCGTAATTCTCCCGGACTGCGCCCAGCTCAGCTGACCAGGATGTTAGCCCTGCCCGCAGGAGTTGTTGATCGTTATAAAAAGAGAAGTTTTGTACCGTTGTTCTGCCCAGCGCGTCTGTCATCATCACCTGGCCGGTACCCGCGCCACTGATGTTTGGCATGGTGTTTATCTGAAAACTCCCGGCCGGAACTTCTCCGTTGTAGTACCTGACTCCGTTGACGTACAGCTCAACGTTCGAGGGGACGGTTGCGGAGCCGAGGTAGGCGGGGAGTGGGGTGGTTGGCATATAGGGTTGCAGACCAAAATCGGTCCCAATCTGAATACCGCCGATGTGGGTAGGTCGGGACCAGGCGAGTGAGCTTGTCAGGGTATCGCCAACGGTGATCGCCAGCATGTCCTGCGGAAACGAGGAACGCCAGCTGGTATCCAGCCGGTTAAAAGTGTTGTTCGCATTTGCAACAGTAGAATATTGCGTAAGCTGGGTTGTACTTAATACCCCTAAGCTGTTGAAAGCACGCAGTTCGCTAAAGGTGTTAAAACTGCTTTCATCCCCCTGTTGCGCATAGACGTCATAATTGAGTAACGCCCCACGCGATGATGATGCCATCGGTGCGTTCTCTGCAGGGGGGTTAAGCTGAGTGGTGGCAAGATCAAGTACGTTCAATGGTGCTGTAAGCGCCAGGGTTTGCTGCTGAACGTTGTAGTCAATATTTAACTGGTCGATGTCGTTCAGGTTAACAGGCCCGGAGGTTTCCTGTGGTATGCGAAAACCTAGCTGGCGCAGGGTCTGTGCGCCAGCGTAGAGTTTTCCATTATCATAGCCAAGGTGAACCAGCCCAACGGGGTTACCATTTAACGTTACATCAAGATATAAATCGGCACCCACAAGTGGAGTTGCGTCACTAATAATGCCATTTTTAGTCTGGTTATTATTAAGCGCTTGTGCGGAAACCATGGCAGATATTAATGCTCCGTTGAGTAAGCAAAATTTCAGCAGAAAGCATGACCAGTCAGAGATCTTGTACTGTTTTTTGGCCATTTACTGTTACTTCAACTTTACCGCCATTATGGGTATCACTGGCGGACGGGGATAATATCCACCGCATAGTTGAGCCTGGAAGAACATAACCTAGCAGTCCTGACGTAATGACTTTTTTGGTACCGTTATGATTAATAAAAGTTGCAGCAGATAATTGTGCATGTCCGTTTCCCTGATTACTGACTTCAAGGAATTTTTTGCCATCCAGTAGTTGTAACTTCCATTGAAGTTTTGCTTCGGTTTCAGCCTGTGTGGCTGGCTGAATAAAAACGGGCACGGAATAATGCAGGACAAATTGCAGCTTATTTTTTTGTAATTTTGTGGGCGGTAATTCATCGATGGATAACCGGTAAGCATCTTCTGCCTGGGTTGATGGCGGAGCGGTGCGAATAACGCGAATCAACTGACGTTCACCCGGTGCTAATGCCAGCATCGGTGGACTTATAACAAGTCCCTGGGAGGGGGATAACCTGTCGCCGTAAGCGCTCTGACTCCAGCGAAAAACCCGGACCTGGGCATTGAGCACGCTATCACCCGCGTTGCTTAACCAGATCCCATCGGCGTTTTGCGTTGCCTGCAGCGTTAACGTAACAGGTGCTATCTGAAGTCCGCTTGCCGTGGCGGTGTTTATGCTCATAGCTAACCCTAGCAGGCACGTGCAGGCGCACTGCTGAACAGGCAGTTTAAATATCATTTGTCTTCCTGAGGTTAATAGTTAACGTTAACCGTTACGGTGTCGGCATAGTCGTCAGGAGTGAAGTTGGCGCTTGGTGCTGTGGCATAAACGGTGAAGTTTTGCCCCTGTCCGGTTCCGATTGAGGCAACACCATTTCCCACAGACGTTGTGGTTGCAGTATTCCCCCAGACCGGGCCAGTTGCTGATGTTTGATTCAACTGATAAGGCACTTTATCTGAGTTCGTCGCTGCGTTAGCAACAGAGGACATAGCACCTGCACCTGTTGTATTACCGCCATTGCCTGCTGAAGGTGACAGACCAATAAAATAAGGAGTAGTTTTGGAGCAGTTGATGGAAATTGTGTTACTGGCGCTGGTATTTGTCGCAGTGGTATTAACTGGCCCAAGAGTAATATTTGAAGATGAACCGGTAGTGACGGTACAGGCTTTTTGAATAGTCATAAGCACTTGAAATGTGCCATTCGCGGTCGCGGCATTTGCTGCAGAAGGAATGGAAAAGGCGGTGCAAAAAAGAATTAAGCGTGCGCTTATGACTGGAGCCATATTCTTTACCTTTTTCAAATAACCACATTTTTTGCTTTAAAAAAGCAATAATGTGATACAGGAAGCCATGATTAAACCCTAGGATAAGTATTAGTCTTGTGCCAGTTCAGCTAATGAATTTTACTTAGGAAAAAGGTGATGAGGTCGACAAAAAAATAATACCAATGCGTGAGTATATTGAAGCTCTTTATATACTACCGTGAACCTCAGACAAGGCATTGTCTGAGGTATTTATATTCACGGATTCCCTGGTTTTTATCTATAAATTAAGCCGTTGCAACAAATGATACGAAGCAATTAAGTACGCGGCTGACTTCCCGGTTTTTCAACCAGATCATCACAGTGTTTACATTACCAATCTCTGGCGTAATGCTGTGCCAACGTATTGGGAAATTGCCTTCATACTGCCTGACGATGCTCTCCGGCAAAAGTGCAATTCCCATCCCAGCGCTAACGCAGCCGAGAATAGCCTGAAATGAGCCAAACTCCAGAGGGTCAGCATAATCTACATTCTGCAGTCGCAGCCATTGCCCTAATCTGGCGCGATAATTACACCCCTTCACAAAGACCAGTGGTCTTGTCACCTTAAGGTCAGATCCTGTAGTAACGTCCTGGTGCTCTGCTGCGGTCACCAGTACAAGCGTTTCCTGACATAAAACCTGCGATTGCAGCCTCGAATTCTCAGCATGTAAGCCATGGTGGTCAGCAACGAAAGCAATATCCAGCTCGCTATTGAGGATCTGTTGTACCAGCACTTCTGTTGAAGACGTCTTTAAATTCAGCTCAACGGAAGGCATTTCCCGGTGAAAATTTGCCAGTAAGGATGGGAGACGTACGGCTGCTGTGGTTTCCATTGCGCCTATGCGTAAAGGACCTGCCGCTTTTGTCCCCTGCATGGACAGCTCCGCTTCATCTAAAAGTGCCAGAATTTTGTTGGCATATCGCAGAAGAAGCTCACCCTCAGGTGTGATATGGAGACGGTTTTTCTCACGTATAAACAACGAGACATCAAGGCTTGACTCCAGCTGCTTAAGACGGGTTGTAACATTGGACGAAACGCAGTGGAGATTGCGGGCTGCTGCTGATATCGAGCCTGTTTCAGCGACGGTTTTAAACAAGTTAAGGGAGGTACTGTTCATAGGGACTGTTACTCAAAGTGAACGCATTTGTCATTTATATTAACTTTTTATTATCATTTTATCACGTAAGATAACAATTAAGTTTGGTTAGCATATTGAGTCCAAAAAATGGATCTTGAGCACAGCGTTGCTGGTCATCGTCAAGTGAGTACAGCTGTATTCGGCATGATCGTACTAACATTAGGAATGGGAATAGGGCGTTTTTTATATACACCTATGCTTCCGGTCATGCTGCATGAGGGTATTTTCACATTTTCGCAGTTGTCACTGATTGCCAGCGCAAACTATGCGGGATACCTGGTCGGAAGCCTTCTTTTCTCGTTCGGTATATTTAACGGGGCGAATCATCTCAGGGGAATGTTACTGGCAGCTGCGCTAGCCACCGGAATACTTATTTATTTCATGGCCATTGTGACGTCGCCTGAGATCGTTTTATGCATCAGATTTATGGCCGGAGTGGCGAGTGCGGGCATGATGATATTTGGATCAATGCTTATCCTGCAGCATACCCACAATCCCTTTGTCATCGCCTCCTTGTTTGCCGGTGTCGGAGCAGGCATTTTTATTGGTAACGAATATGTTATTGCCGGTGTTGCTTACGCGGCAAACTCAAAATTTTTATGGTCAGGTGCTGCGTTTATATCTGCAATGTTATTCGTAGTATTGATTATTTTGCTACCAAAAAATAAAAATATTATCGCACCCGAAAAAATGATCGCTACGTCAGTGCCTGATATTCAATGGTGGAATTTGGCACTATTGTATGGACTGGCCGGTTTTGGTTACATCATTGTGGCTACATATTTACCGTTAATGGCGCAAGGGATGGGAAATGACTTTCTGGCAAATCATATATGGTCGATTGTTGGTCTTGCGGTTATCCCCGGGTGTTACGGTTGGTTATGGGCTGCCCGTCAGTGGAATATCTTGCCTTGCCTGACTGTTAACTTAATTATGCAGGCGAGTTGTGTTGTATTGGCATCATTCATAAATTCTCCCTGGCTATTGACCTTAAGTTGTATTGGCTTTGGTGCAACATTTATGGGAACAAGTTCCCTGGTCATGCCACTGGCGAAAAAGATTAAAGCACCAGGTAAGATAAACATGCTGGGGCTGGTTACGCTTACCTACGGCATCGGGCAAGTCGCCGGACCGTTAATGGTGAGTGCGCTTCAGGCCAGCAAAAATGGGATGACGCTATCGATTCTTTTGGGCGCAGGTTCATTATTTGCCGCAGCAGGAATTAGCTATTTCCAGCACGAAAAAGTTAAATGCTTAGATAGTTTTAGTAAAAAATGAAACAGAGTGTTTGCTAATAAATAGCATTGCCATGTTGGTGTTCGCTATTAAATAATGTAGCCGAAATTGGTTATAGTTACTTATATAATTCACAGGAGTTAACATGCCTTACGTAAATATAAAGATCACGAAAGAAGGTGCTACAGATAAACAAAAGAAAATGTTGATGGAAGGGGTTACCCAATTGTTGGTCGATGTGCTCAATAAAAATCCAAGTACAACTATTGTCGTTATTGATGAGGTTGACACAGATAACTGGGGTATTGGCGGCGTGCCCGTGACAGAACTCCGTAAAATCAGTAAGTAACATGTTGGCTGGTAGTGAGGAGCGCAAACTCTTCACTTCTGATGTTACACATGACTTAACAATGGATATTTTGCAATTACCAATAAAATAAACCGGAGGTTGCGTATCACTCCCTCCGGTTAAAATCTATTTCTGACGAGATTCAAGCCATACCTGGGCCAGCGTAGACAACGAGCACATCAGCACAATGCTGACGAACCAAAATAAATACCACATGGTACAGACCTCCTAGTAAAGTTCATGATGGTGGCGGCGGAGAGTTTCTGAATTAATTCGCCCCAACATCTTGTAATAACTCCACAAGGTGTAGAGCAGGACGATCGGCAGAAAAATCAACACAATAATCAGCATAATACTGAGCGTCATTTGACTGGAGGTGCTATCCCACACCGTCAGACTGGAAAGTGGGTGCGTGCTTGATGGCATCACAAACGGAAACAGAGTTATTCCGGCAGTGAAGATCACACAGGCCTGGGTCAGTGAAGAAAACAGGAATCCCCAGACAATCCGACGGTGGGTGCAGGCATAGAGTGTGAGCATCGGAAAAAGCATGCCAAGCAGCGGAATAATCAGCAGAAGCGGCGTATGCATGAAGTTATTCATCCAGGCACCAGGTAATATCGTCACGGCCTTTAGCAGCGGGTTGGAAGGGCCATTAGCATTTTGGCTGAGCAGTACAAAGCCATTAATACCCGCCCATAGCCAGTATCCGGCTAACAGGAAACAGAGCACTACCAGCATTGCGCTGCGGCTGGTGGCAGACAACGCCCGTTGGCGAATAATGCCATCGGTCTTCAGCTGCAACCACACGCTCCCTTGCAGGATCACCAGCATCAGACTTAATGCGCCGCACAGCAGAGCAAAGGGCGAGAGTAACTGCCAGAAGGAGCCAAAGTATTCCACATGAAGCTGCGACGTAAAGGCAAATGGAACCCCGAGGAACAGATTGCCGAACGCAACGCCGAAGATAACAGGGGGCACCAGACTCCCTATAACCAATCCGGTGTCCCACAAGGCGCGCCAGCGACTATTAACAATCTTACCGCGATAGTCAAAGGCCAACGGACGAAAGAAGAGAGCACACAGCACCAGAATCATCGCTACGTAAAACCCCGAAAACGCGGCGGCATAGACACGTGGCCAGGCGGCGAATAATGCACCGCCTGCCAGAATGAGCCACACCTGGTTACCTTCCCAGTGCGCACCGACGCTATTGATCAACACCCGACGTTCGTCATCGTTACGTGCGATCAGTGGTAACAGGCATCCCACTCCCATATCAAATCCGTCAGTGACCATAAATGCTACCAGAATGATGCCTATCAGCAGCCACCAAATGAGCCGTAACGTTTCATAATCCAACATGATTGTCTCCTTTATCCCTGTTGTTGCATCGGTTGTTGATTCTGCATCGCACTCGGCCCAAGACGTGCGTACTTCTGCATCAGATAGACTTCAGCAATTAAAAACAGGGTGTAAAGCGTAAGGATCAGTCCCATAGAGAAGGCCAGTTGACCTGCGGTCAGGGCTGAATGAGCGTACCAGGTCGGTAGAATGTCCTGAATCGCCCACGGTTGTCGGCCAAACTCGGTCATAAACCAGCCTGCTTCAATGGCGATCCACGGTAACGGCAGGCTCCAGAGCGTCATACGCAGCACCCAGCGATGTTGGTCGATGCGCATGCGTAAGGTCTGTATCAGTGCAATCGCCATTACCAGCAGCAGAGCGGAGCCGCATCCCACCATGATGCGAAAACTCCAGAATACAGGTGCTACCTGGGGTATTGCGCCGCGTTGCGCCGCCTGATATTGATCTGGTGTGACATTGTTCATGTTGGGGGCAAAATTCGCCAGCAGGATGCCGTAACCCAAATCATTTTCTACGCGGTGGAAAGCGCTGAGCACCTGAGGTGTGCGGTCCCCATTGGCAATTTTCTGCATCAGCAGCCACGCAACCCGGCCACGTTGCAATCGGGGTAACGTCTCCGCCATCAGATTCTTCAACCCTGGAACCGGCGTATCTAACGAGTGGGTAGCCAGAATGCCAAGCAGTGCAGGTATCTTCACGGCAAAGGCATTACGCTCTTGTTCCTGTTGTGGCCAGGCGATCACATGAAATGGGGCAGGCGCAGGTTCGGTTTGCCACTCGCCTTCCATTGCTGCCAGTTTTACCGGCTGGAGCCGGGCAACCTCATAGGCAGAGCTGTCACCCAGTTGCAGAGCGCTGAGGATAGCCAGTGTGCCGAATACTGAGCTAACCGCGAAGGAGCGAAGGGCAAACTCGCGATTGCGACCACGCAACAGATACCAGGCGCTGATAGACATAACAAACATAGCGCCAGTTACATAACCGGACATCACGGTATGCACAAATTTCACCTGGCTGACGGGGTTGAAGACCAGATCGCTAAAGCTGCTCATCTCCATGCGGAGTGTATCTATATTGAAGTGCGCGCCTGTCGGGTATTGCATCCAGCCGTTGGCATTGAGGATCCACAGCGCCGAGATATTGGAGCCAAACGCGACCAGCCAGGTCACCAGCAGGTGCTGATATTTGGTTAAGCGATGCCAGCCGAAAAAGAACAATCCCACGAAAGTGGATTCAAGAAAGAAGGCCAGCAGGGCCTCCATCGCCAGCGGGGCACCGAAAATATCGCCCACATAGTTGGAATAGAGTGACCAGTTAGTGCCGAACTGAAACTCCATGGTCAGGCCGGTCGCCACTCCCAAAGCAAAGTTAATGCCGAATAACTTACCCCAGAAACGCGTCATATCGCGGTAGATTGTTTTGCCCGTCACCACGTAGAGGGTTTCCATGATGGCCAGTAAAAAGATCAACCCCAGTGTCAGGGGGACAAACAGGAAATGATAAAGCGCGGTCAGAGCAAATTGCCAGCGCGATAAGTCAATGACATCCCACATGCGAACTCCTGTAGGCAATAATCAGATGAATGGAAATAATGGGAAAGACAAACTGCGTCAGACCAGCAACAGAAAATGCAACTGGCCCAGGTAACGGACCTTAAAAATGTGGAGGCCCTTCCAGCCAGCCGCAGACTTCGTTCAGGCGCTGGAGTGAGTCGAGCAGATCTTCCGGCGCGGCCTGCACCAGTTCAGGCAACGGACAGATTTCGTAACTATCGAGCAGGATCCCCTTGAGAGTATCCAGACAGCGGACATGCCAGACATGGCGTAATGCCGTGGCATCGATTTGGTTTTCGCCGTAACCAACAGTGCGGATCTGGATGTGGCCCTGGCCGCATAAGCGTGTGAGGAACAGACGGTCAGCGTCGCTAATCGGGAGTTGGGTGAGATTGATACTGTGGGGTTGCGTTGCCGGGTTGCGAACGTGTGCCAGTAATTCCTGGGCCAGCGTCAGGCCATTCATCAACCCGTCGACTGGCGGTGGCAGCAGGGTATCGTCCGGCAATGTATTCAGTGTTGCCGCCTGCCACAGCACCAGAGGGGCGCTACCCGCTTCCAGTCGCTCTTCCCATTGCTGATTGCTGGACTGGCGACGTATCCGCCAGATACCACAGAAAATTGACTCCTGGATCTCGCTCTCGCTGCCATCTGCATGCTGAATACGTGCTGAAACTTCTCCTTCACCCAGCAATGTATTGAGAAACGTGAGATCGTCTGCATTTAGTGCGGATAAATCCCACCCGAGGACTTCCTCTTTGGCAGGGATGCGCCGGGTGAGTTGTTTGCGCAGTTCGGCTAACAATGCCATCACCGTCGGGCTATGCTGGCAGCTTTCCAGCGCCGCCATGCTGGGGGCGCTGTTTACCTGGCAGGTGAGAGGCAATGGATTCATAGTAAAACTGTCATCGTCTGGTTGTGTCCCCGGCCCCAGCAGATAGAAAAAGGAATCGCTCATTTTTCTGACTCCGCTGGAACGTGTTCTTCAACCAGTGGGCGCATCAGGGAAAGCAGATCGGCCCATGGGTGGATGCCGCTGAGGATGCCGCGTAGTTCCCCGCGGGTAAACACCAGGGTGGCAGGGAAACGAAATACGCCGAAACGATCGCCAATTGCTTCACTTTGTTCCAGGTCAGCCATGGCTATGTGCCAGTCAAACAGGGGAAACTCACGGAGTAATTCGGCCATCATCACCGGGTTATCGCTGACTTCAGGTGTGCGGCGGGGATCGCTACTGAGCAGTACGACGCCATCACTAACACGTTCTATCCAGGTGTCCAGTTCAGACGCGTTCAGCGGCTGCCAGCCACTGGCCAGCATCCGTTGCCATAGCGCAGAAAACGGGTTGTCATTCAACACTTCTCTTGTTCCTCCAGCGTCATCCGGTACTGGCGGATGCGTATACCTTCATAGTTTTCCATCGACAGGCATTCATAGTTAAGGCAACGCGCTTCTTCGTTTGCTTCTGGCACAATGCCCCATGCAGCCAGTTGCCTAAGTGAGGCTTGCTCCGCAGCCAGTAGCTGAGCGCGCGCGATGTCGGTCAGACTCCCACCATATTCGTCCAGTTGTGCCGGTTGCAGCCCGACCAAAGCAATGTGCGAGGGCAGATGACCGCGAATATCAGCCAGGGCAAGCACCTCGGAAAAGCTGTTCTGGTGCAGGCTCATCTTTTTTGCGCTGAGGTAACTGGGAACTTTTTCACCGGCGTAGGTTTGCAGGGTGCCTGGTGCGAGTCCGTAGTCGATGGCGTCAAGCAGCAACAAATGGCTGGCACTCTCAACGTAACCCAGAAGGTTCAATCCCTGAGTGCCACCGTCAACGATCTCCACGTATTCCGGCCAGTGGTAATGGGCGTACAGGCGTTCAGCGACACGAATGCCAAATCCTTCGTCTGCCCACAACAAGTTGCCCAGGCCCATCACAATGACGTTTGGCTCACTCATGACGCCTCCTTGTCGTGCTGACGTCGGGGAAATTTGTGGCTACGGTAGCCGTTGATCATGGTTGAGATGACGGTATCGTCAGACATGATGTCCTCGCGGATTGCCATATACACATGTCCGGTGATGAAGGCAGCAATGAGCCACATTCCTAACCGGTGCCAGCTGTGAATGTCGATAGAGTTACCACCAGCCCAGTAGAAAAATGCCGTCACATAGTTGAAGGGGGTAAAGATGGCGTACTGACTATGCTCGCTGTATAGGGCAAAACCGGTGAGGATCATAAAAACCGATAACAGGAAGTAACCGAACATCGCTGCCTGTGCGACAGGGTTATGTCCGATATCATCCCCCGGTTTTTTTTCCAGAAACAGATACCAGCGCACCACCGAAAATGCCCCCAGCCACCAACTGCGGCGCCAGACCGGTACCACAAACAGTTCTCGTGAATAACGGTTACCCACGAAGGCCCAGTAGATGCGCCCCAGCAGTATCACCGTGAACAGCATCGCGGCAGCGAAATGCACCAGCCGGATGTCTCCCATATAGAACAGATAGGTGGCCTCACCACTGACGGACGGTAAAGGGCGGCCAATAAAGTATCCCGTCACCATCAAAACCAACATGCAGCCCACCGTAAGCCAGTGCCACGAGCGCACAGGTGCTTCGAACACATAGTGGGTGACGGCGGTGTCACGCGCCTCCCCGACGCGTTTGAGTGTCGTTCCAGTCATCGTTACTTTCCTTAACGCTTAGCGTACCTGGACTGAGATGAGTTCGCTGCCGTCGTCGCCGAGTACGTGGGTTGAACAAGCCAGACAGGGATCGAAACTGTGCAAAGTTCGCAGGATCTCCAGTGGTTGATCCGGGATTGCCATCCGGGTTCCCATCAATGCCGCTTCGTAGGCACCAATTTGTCCTTTGGGGTCGCGCGGACTGGCATTCCAGGTTGTCGGAACCACACACTGATACAGATCGATCTTATGATCGCGAATCGACGCCCAGTGCCCTAATGCTCCGCGAGGCGCTTCGGTAAAACCGATACCGCGACAGTGTTGCGGCCAACTTGCAGGTTCCCACTTATCGGTATTGGCAGTAGCCAGATTGCCGTTTTTCAGGTTGGTCATCAGTTTGTCGAAGAAGTATTGCAGTTTACTCACGGCCCACTGTGCTTCATGTGCGCGACACAGGATGCGACCCAGCGTTGACTGAATACCCGATAATGGCAGGTTGAGCGCGGACATCATTCGATCTACTGATTCAATCGTGGCGGCATCTCCTTTGTGGTAGGCAATCAGCGTGCGCGCTAACGGTCCAACTTCCATGGCGTGGCCACGCCAGCGAGGCGCTTTGATCCAGGAATAGCGTTCTTGCTCGTTGAGTTGCTGGATATGAATATCACTGCCTTTGACGTCGCCCGGGTTATACCATGGCTCTGTGATACCTTCGAACGGATGGCGGCCCAGTTGATCGTCAGGGTAACGATACCAGGCGTGATCTACGAATTCCTGAATCTGTTGCTGATCGGCCAGATCTACTGGCATCACGTTTTTAAAATCGCCATTAATGACAGCGCCACCAGGCATCAGCAGACTCTTCTGGCTGAAGTCGTTAGCGATGTCCGGGAAAGCGCCGTAGCTCAATACGCATTTATCAGACAGTCCGGTACCAATTTGACTCCACGCCTTATTGAACTGGCCGATGGCCAGTGCGTCAGGGACCATCACATTGTTGATGAAGTCGGCCGTGCGGGTGATGATCGACTGAACAAGGTTGAGACGTTCCATATCGACAGCGCCTACCGCGCCGCTCTGATCGATGTTTATAGCGCACGGCATGCCGCCGACAATCCAGTTAGGATGGGGATTCTTACCGCCAAACACGGTATGGATTTTGATAATCTCGCGCTGAAAATCGAGGGCTTCCAGATAGTGGGCAAAACCCATCAGGTTGGCCTCCGGCGACAGTTTGTACTGAGGGTGTCCCCAATAACCGTTACGGAAGATCCCCAACTGACCACCTTCGACAAATTTCTTCAAACGGTTTTGTACGTCAAAGAAGTAGCCGGGTGATGACATCGGCCACGAAGAGAGATTCTGCGCCAGTTGTGATGTTGCGCGCGGATCGGCTTTCAGGGCGTTCAGGACGTCAATCCAGTCCATTCCGGCTAACTGATAAAAGTGCACCAGGTGGTCATGGCACCACAGTGTGGCCAGCATGATGTTACGAATGATGTTGGCGTTATCGGGCACTTTGATGCCAATGGCATCTTCAATGGCATAGACCGATGCAAGCGCATGTACGCCGGTACATACTCCGCAAATACGTTCGACAAACGCCCAGGCGTCACGCGGGTCGCGTCCCTGAAGAATAATCTCCAGGCCCCGAAACATGGTGCCGCAGGAAACTGCATTAGTAATGATGTTTTGCTCATCAATGTTTACCTCGCATCGCATGTGTCCTTCGATACGGGTAATGGGGTCTACAACCAGACGACGACCGGCATTATTTACTGTATATCCCTGGGTTTGATACTGGTTACTCATGCCTGTTTGTCCTCTTTGTCTGACTGCTGTTGTCCGGCTTCTGCTAATTGCTGTTTATGTCGGTTGTGTTGATTCACGGCGCTGGCGACAGCATGCACGCCCACACTTGCGGCTACGACACCGAGGGCGGTGAGACCCACGGTATCGGCGGTAGAGTGAGTACCCATCTGTGGAATATCGACCACACGGCTATAGAACGAACCGCGATCCCAGAAACCGTTCTCTGAACATCCCAGACAACCGTGACCAGACTGGATCGGGAAGGAGACACCACCATTCCAGCGGGTGGTAGAACAGGCGTTATAGGTGGTTGGCCCTTTACAGCCCATTTTGTACAGGCAGTATCCTTTACGGGCGGCGTCATCATCCCAACTCTCGACGAACTCACCGGCATCAAAATGCGCGCGGCGGTAGCATTTGTCGTGAATGCGCTGGCCATAAAACATGAGTGGGCGTCCCAGACGATCCAGGTCAGGCAGACGATCAAAGGTCACCATATAAGTAATGATGGCGCTCATGACATCCGGGATGGGGGGGCAACCGGGGACCTTGACGATCGGTTTGTCGGTGATCACTTTATCGATAGGTGTCGCCTGGGTTGGATTAGGCCGGGCCGCCTGAACGCAGCCCCAGGACGCGCAGGTTCCCCAGGCGATAATCGCGCTGGCTCCCGCCGCGGCTCTCTTTAATTTCTCGATAAATGGGCGTCCGCCGCTGATGCAGAACATGCCTTGCTCACCCAGAGGAGGGTTACCTTCTACTGCCAATATATATCTGCCGTGGTAGCGGTTGAGGATGTCATCAAATACCTCTTCGGCCTGCGTACCGGCGGCGGCCATCAGGGTGTCGTCATAATCGAGGGAAATCAGTGAGAGGATGACATCTTTGGCGAGAGGGTGAGAGGAGCGGATAAACGATTCGGTGCAGCAGGTACATTCCAGGCCATGGATCCAGACAACCGGAATTCTGGGTTTATTCTCCAGTGCCCAGGCTATTTTCGGCGTCATTCCGGCACCGAGACCCAGCGATGTGGCTGCAAGGCTACAATATTTGAGAAAACTGCGTCGGCTTACTCCCTTACGACGCATGGCTTGATAAAAAGTCTCCTCGTTATTCATATTCATAACGCGCGTTTCTTCTCCTTTCTGCACCGCACTCCACCAGTGGCATACGGTGCATTTGCGAACCCGCCGACGTTCTACTGACAAGGAAAATTATCGTATTGCACACCACATGTGCAGCGCGATTGCACTCCATCCTGTACTGGCAAACGCCGCCAGAGATAATGTGAAAAAAGAGTATCCGATCAGCGGTAAGAAACAATGCAATGGGTGTGGTTATATCTTATTGCGATATATTCGTGCCTGTTTTCTACTTTGCGGTCATGAAAGTGGTGCAAACAAGCTAACCGTAGAAAACGTAACCGGATCCATCGGGGCAAAAGCGATAAGTGGTAAAAGCGGAGATGGGCTGGCAAGTCTCAAAGAAATCCACGCAAGTGCGTGGGTTTTTAAAACTGTAATACGACGTTTGTACACAAGGTCCAATGTAGCGCTCCACTTTTTTTATGTGTGGATGCGCTTCTCCTTTTTACCTGATATGCAGTTGTCAGGAAAATATTACTGATACCACCTGTTATCGCTCAGTGATGAGATGTTTTCGTTATTATTTTTAGTAAGTTTAAAAAATATCATCATAAAATTTAGAATGTTTATTTTATGGATAAATAATATTTAATGTGGCGGATGTGTTTATTTTACCCTGGGTAATGTTTTCTTTATCCCATGCGTAATAGTATACTGTCATCGGAATTGAAAAATTATCGCTTATAGAGTGTCCAGCCGTAACATTATAAAGCAGCGTTGCCATACCCCTGCTGGTGTTTGAGGTGGAAATCATAACTGGTGTTTGCGGTTTACTCTGTAGAGTCAAACGCAATCCAATGCCTTTTATTCCAGATGCGCTGTTGTCCACGAGTACTGAATTATCAGAGGAGTGTAACGTATTGCTTGACAAAAACATTTCGATTGCCCGGTCTGAAGTGCCAGCTATGCTTATATCCTGACATCGCATATTCAATATAAAAGGTGTTAATCCGGGCTGGTTTGAAGAGTTAATCTGGTTTACTCCCAGGGTAGGGAGACTGACCGTCAACCCAGCATTAATAAATGAACAAGTAGTCTGTTTCGGTGAGTATTTAATTATCATGGGTTGACCAAACATGTCGCGCGTATCATATGGCCACCTGAAACCGTTGAATAGCCATGTGAATATTTTTTGTACCTGATTTAATGGCCATAATATGATTTCTGAAAAGGACAATCCACTAAGATCACTCACAAACAAAACATCATAAAGTTTCACTGTTTCTCCTGTGATAGCCATTCCTCCCTAGTTTACCAGCGAAAATCGTACGTTGAAACGGGTATTCAACTCTGAAGCAGAGTGCAATCCATTCGATTTCAAAGTAACTGTTGAATGAGTACTCGTTATTTCTGCAAGTATCATGTGTTTATTATTGTTGAATCCAAGAATGGTTGCGTATTTTATGTTATTTGAGAGTATCGGAGTATACGCAAAATCACTATTATATGTTGTACAGTTAAAAGTGCCAGCATACTGAGTAGTGAACGTCCCCGTCCATTCTGGCGTAGCTGTACTTAGTTTGTCTGATAAATCGACATTTATGGGGGCGGCATAGCTTATACCATTACCGGAGCAGGTTGCGTAGCTAGTGCTGCTGACAAAAGCGAACAACATGAGAAGGAGCCACTTCATTATTATCGATCCTGTTTTTATTTACAAATAGCAGTAGGTGAATTCAAACTGAATACGGGATATGTTATGTCACAGTAACTATCACGCATCCTGACTCTCAGGCGTTTTGGTGGATGTTCTGCACGCAAATAAAGCATGCTTGCCTGGCCGACATAACCAACAGAGATATTCTCTTCATTAAAGACTTCAGTACCGAAAGGTAGGGGAGAAGCATCAGACCGTGTTGCGTGAAGTTCCCATGTTTGTCGCTTATCTGTTTCAAAATATAGATAATTAATTGCACCATCGTATGGTGCGCTATTTGCCATATTTCCTATTATTTCTGCTCCTGAATGGGTGTCTGTTTCTGCTAACGTAATTGAATTTTTGCGATAAGGCGTAGCATAAGGTACAAGTGCCAGGCCCTTATTGTTTGTAATGATGCTTTCATCACCATTTATCATTAACCCTGAGGCTGCAGGTGCTTCTACGATAGTCATCGTATTGCTTATTTCATTCGAGGTGAGAATACTCCATGGGAACGCTACAATGCTTCCTCGACTGCTCATACCTGACTGCCGAAAATTCGCTGATTTGCTGTATGATGTCCCCAGGGTAGAATAGTTGGACCTGTATGTGGCATTAAGACTCGCCATATTATCACCATTATTTGAGTGGCTTTCGGACAGGGAATAAGTTAACCGGTTAGAAGCCATTGCTGTCCCGCTTATACTAATGTTGCTTTGTTCATAATGTGTATCACTGGCAGAAACACTGGAACTTATCCAGGCTGTCTCTTCAAATAATGAAAATGGCAAACTTAATGAAGCATACATACGTGTTTCTTCTTTTCCTTGAATATCCCTTACGCGGCTGGAAGAGATGGAATAGCTGGTTTTTCCCACCGAATTTGAATATCCCATTTGATATTCGAGTTTTTTTTGTCCTGAATCCCAGTAATCGCTCTGTGTACCCGATAAAAATATAGTCCCCCATGAGTCAGTCAAACGCTGGTTTAAGTTGAGCGTAAATGTATTTTTAGGACGTGTAGTGTATGTTGCCTCTTTAGTATTAAAGGGCATATCTGTTGCATTATAAACATTATCCGCATAGTCTTCATGGCTTATTTTCAGAAGATGATAACTCTCATGTGAATAAAGTGCATCGTTGAAACTATAATATCCTTTAGTTGAATAATGATAAGCCGCCACAGTAAAGTTTGTGGCAGTGGAATCGATAAATTTGCTGTAGGATATCCTGTAGCTTTGCCCACTATTTGTAGCATTCTCTAGCTTAGTGTTTGCGTGGGTAACATCTATTGAAACTGCGCCGAAAGGAAGGTTCCAGCCAGAACCGAACAAACTAGCCTGGTAGTTATCACTAATGATCGCCCCGGTGTAACCCGTAATTAGGTTATTGATGCCATAACTGAAAGTCCCCTGAACAAAAGAGGGAGTGGTATCAATAGTGGTCTGGTTAACTTTCCCTGCGATAATACCGTATTGAGTTACCCCTGCTTTTAGCATGCCAGGCACAGATGAAAAAGGCACGGTGAAAGATTGCTCTGTCCCATCGGCTTCACGAATGACCACCAGGAGATCTCCTGCGGAACCTGTTGGCTGAATACTGTCCAGGGAAAATTGGCCCGGTGGTACATTCTCCTGGTAAATGATATTGCCGCTTTGGATTACTTTAACGAGAGCGTTAGTCTGCGCGATACCATGTATCACTGGAGAAAAACCTTGTTGAGAATTAGGCCGCATTTTCATCTCAGAATTAATTGAAAACCCTCGGATCCTAAGGGAGTCAAAGAGATCTCCGGGTGTATAGAAATCACCGAAAGTCAGATTTGATTTCAGTCCGGCAATGGGTTTGCGAAAGTAACGGGTATTATTTTCCCACTGGCCTTCGTTACTGGTGCGCTTACTCCATGTGCTGTTATCACGAAATTGCCAACCGAGCAGATTAACCCCGGAATTAAGACCAGCGTAGAAATCATCATTGTTGACTTTTGGGGGGGTTTTAGTTTGCGTGTTGTAGTAGGTCATGTTGTATGAAAGTGTTATTGCAGAGATACCTTCATCCCAAAATTGTGGGGCAACATAACCTTCTTCTGTACGAATTATCGCGGCCTGAGGAACAGTAAGTTTTACACTTAACGAACCTGGATCCGTTTCAATACGTCCTCCCTGTACCAAATCATGCAATTGCACCTGAGCGGATTCAGTTGCAGGTGTAGGGATATTTTGAGTATTAATTCCTAGTAGTTGTGAATCTTTCCAGTCGAGACGGATATCATCTCGTTCTTTGCCGTATATGACATCATAGCAGCCTTTCCAGTTACCATTTACGTAGATATTTAATGGATGTTTACCAACTGGCATTTCATTATTTTCATAAAAGCGAGAAAGATCAGACTTGCCAGATGCTCCTGCAAGTATAGAAGTATCGAAAGTCAGGGCGCTCGATCTGTACGAAAATAGAAGCAGACATATAACCAATAGATAAAACTTGTTTTGTGTAATTTGCATGATGAAACATTCCTATCACTGACTGGTGATAGTGTGGCGTTTATATGCCCCCAGGTCATCAACATACATAATCCAGTATTTTTGACCCGGGTTGATAGTTTTTGTTGTTAAGGTGATTTCATGTGCAAATGGCGAAATCATCAACGGCTCATTCAGTAATTTATCTTTTTGAATATTTTCAATATTAGCGATAGTAATATTAAAAGGACTTTCATTAATGATACGTAGCTGCTTATGTTCTGCGATAAATTTTAGCCTGGACAATGCACTATCCACAGAACCATTTAAAGCGGCAGGGCGATAAAATAGTTTGATACGAGTCTTGATAGCAAGTTGTATTGTATTCTGACCATGTAAATTTTCAGGGGTCGGTGGAATATCCAGTACATTGAGAAAGAAAACGGATTCACGATCTGTCGGCAGATTCGCCGGTATCTTTTTGATGCGAAGATGTTGACCATTATTAGGGTTAACCTTTATTACTGGGGGGGAAAGCAGAAAGGGAACATTTGCAGTTTCTGGGGTTGATTTTATGTTCCCATCATCAATCCATGATTGAACTAAAGAAGGAGCATCGCCATTATTAATTAATTGAACGATAACTTCTTTACTCTTTTCAGGATAAAGAATTCGCGTGCCATTGATCACTATATTAGCATGTGTATTGCTAATGCTTAGAAAAAACACAGTCAGTAAAGTTGCTTTAAGCATGATTATAACCTTTAATTCAGACTCTGCTTTTGCAGAGTCTGAATGGGTGAGACTTACAGGTATGAAATGGTATAAGTAACGTTCGAACTTAATGCCCCCACAGTGGCGGCAGTGGTATTTGTCTTATAGTAGTAAACATCCAGAGTGAGTGTCTCTTCGTCAGATAATTTTGCGGCTTCTGTAATCGAGGTTGTATATGGTTGGTTTAGAATAATTGGTGCGGTAGCACCCGGCTCTACAAGTGAGAAGCCAACATTACGTGCAACGCTTGGGTCGTTTTCGTTGACGGAGTTATTTAATAAATATTTCCCATCAGTTGAAATATTATCAGCAGAAAAGAAATTAATTTTCAAAAAATGGATGCCTGAGGTACTAACTGCTGGTGTACAATCAGAGAATGTCATTGAAAATGACTTTTTATTTTTGTTGATAAGGCCTACAGTATTTCCTGCTTCCGTAATTGTAATAGGAGAGAGCGCTACAGTAAAGTCAGCACTTTTACCTCCATTAATTGTACAAGTTGTATCTGTAATAGCACCACTAAAGTTGATAACGCCACCAGCAGTATCGTCGGCAGCAATCGTACTTGCTGAAGTGGTAACTGCTGCAAATGCAGATACGATCATGACCTTTTTAATCATAATAAACTCCGTTTGATTGATATCAAATAATATGGGTATGTAGCGGGGGAGTTGATTCTTTCGCACAGATTTACCATTGAATTAAATACGTGACTAAAATTTTCTAATCAGAAACATCAGAGGTATATGTATGTCGATGAAACGACTCTGCTTCAACGTGAGTATCATGCAACAAAAAGACACATATCAAAATATTATACTGATTAATGGCGATAAACGACATTATAATCTTCTTTGCTGGGCTGAATTATTTTTACTATCTACTACGCCTGATATATCTATGCATAATAATCATTTAATAATTCTTAATTAACCAGGATATATAACTTCATTGCGGTTAATTAGTTGGCTTTACTTGACGCATAATATTTTGTGGGTATTATTTCTCTTATGTACTAGCTCGTAAGGATACTTATGAAGTACCTCATTGATCTTACAATGCTTTACGAAGTCGATAGCGGAATTATTATGATTAATGGTGAGGAAGAATCATCGATTCATTTATCTAATCAAGGTGCAAGATTATTATACGTATTAATCATTAATAATGGACACGTAGTAGAACGTGAAGATTTGATAAAGAAAGTGTGGGAAGATCATGGATTCACAGGTTCTTCAGTGAGTCTGAATGTAGCTGTAAGTGAAATAAGAAAAGCGTTTCGTTATCTCGGATGTGACCCCATGCTGATAAGGACCATCCGTGGCAAGGGTTTCTGTCTTGAGGCGAATATTGATCATCACACACTGAGAGTTTCTGATAGTCAAAAACAGGTGGCAGAAAAAACACCCCGCAATAAAATTTTCCTCATGAATACCCGTTGGCATTTTTGTTCTCAATTTTCACGACAGCATGTATGGAAGTTGAGGGTGTTTTTTATCAGTATTTTTATAGGGATAACTACATTTTTGCTACTAATTCGAAAAGACGATTACCCGCACCCGTATTCAGAAGGTATTCATCAACATTTTCTCGGTAAAATTAGTGAATGTGCAGTTTATTTTGTTGGGAAAAACAAAGTTGAGCCAGTAAATCATTATCTGGACAGGATACGAAATATGATTGTTGATGAGCATGTCAATTGTCAATTACCCGGTGCTGATGTCTACTATTCAAACTTTGGACAACACCAGATTGAAATTGTTTTTTTAGGTGTATGCTATTGGAATAAAGAGGCCGACGATTATAAAAATTGTATATCTTACAGGAACATGACAGGAACTTAGATGATGACTGATAAGTTGTTAAAGATAATATTTGTCATAATTATGTTGATTGCCACTGGTTGTGTGATTTTTTATTACTTTATCCGGGATGAACATCATCTTGATGATTTTCGGTGTCAATCAGATGTCGTTGTACGTAAAGCTGATTCATCTGGTGAAGATGCAGAGATCCGTGTGACATCTTTTTTTATCTTTAATAGTTCTGGCGCTGTTACTATCATTCATAAAGGAATAATGACTCAGAAGGGGGAAAGTTATCTGATTAATAGAGATTATCAGGTTAGTGTAGATAAGGTCGTTGGTTCAAATATTTTTAATATAACGGATGTGAAAATGACTAAAACTCCAGAGGATTTAGCGCCTGAGGTTATGTTAAATGAAATGGTACTTGGAGGTACAAACTTCTTCTCTGTCTTTCAGATCAAGGGGCAGGTGAGGCTTATCCAGGGACTTGTACTACCTGTTATGGTTTGCGTTGATATGTATTCGTGAATTTTATTAGCCGTTTCAATACGGAGATTTCCATCACGGATAATTGCAGTTGTTTGAGTTGCTGTAGTTAGCTAACCAAAGTTTAAATGATTTCCATAGAGATTTAATCCCTTATGCCGATGCTGGGGAAAATGACTCTTTATCGTTTTTCATCTGCGCCCACTCTCTGACTATAAACTCAAAGGTGTTAGATACGCCACCGATCTTGCGGCTAGAATAGCGTCAGCGAGTACAGGGTCACCACATTGCTATTTGGTCGTTCTGGATATCAGGAACAAGAAGACAGGGACGCCTAAAAGCGCGGTTAAGATCCCCACGGGTAATTCACGTGGGGCAAGTATCGTGCGTGCCAGTGTATCGGCCAGTACGGCGAAGATAGCCCCCGACAGTATGGCTGCAGGCAGCAGCGTCCGATGCCGATGGCCGATAAGCATCCGTGCGATATGCGGGACGGTCAGGCCGATGAACCCGATAGCGCCACAGCAGGCGACGACAACCCCCGTCAGCAGCGTAAGCAGGCAGAACATTACCAGTTTGATCTGGCCGACTTCCACACCCAGGGATTGCGCGGTAATGCTCCAAGGTCATAACATCCAGCTCCACGGCGCGCCACCAGCAGAATAGCCCGACAGGCAGCAGCACCAGCGCACACAACAGCACCTGCATCCAGCTTGCCTGAGCGAAACTGCCCAGCAGCCAGAACATTACCCCACGGGTGGTATCCGCGTCGGTCTTCCAGAGCGTGATAAGCGAGGTGAGCGCCGACAGCAGTTGCGTGACGGCCACGCCTGTCAGGATGAAGCGGCTGGAGGAACCGGAAAGGGATTTTCCCGCCATCGACAGCACCAGCACAAAGGCCAGCACCGCACCACAAAATGCCCCTGCCGGGACAGCCGCCCAGCCCACACTGAGACCGAGCGCGATAACAAGCACCGCCCCAGCGCCAGCGCCGGAGGAAATACCCAGCACCCATGGATCAGCCAGTGGGTTGCGCGTCAGCGACTGAAGCACGGTTCCAGCCAGCGCCAGGGATGCGCCTGCCAGCGTGGCCAGCAGGGCGCGGGGCAATCGCAGCGACCATACAATCCGCTGGTGCAGTGTTCCTTCCGTATCGCTATGCCAGTAACCCGCCATCACGGCGTTCACCACCTCATCAAGTGAGAAGGTGACAGGGCCGAATTTAATGGCAACACACAGCACTAGCAGTAACGCTGGCACCAGAATCAAAACACGGATGACGGAGGAACGTAGCATGGTTATTTCCAGCCAGCGATAACGTAATCATCCAGGAACTGCCAGACGGTACCAGTCTCGTCAAAGCCAGCCTGACGCAGCATGGCGAGCTGGAATTCTATCGGCGTCGGCAACGGCATCGGACGGCCAGCAAAGATAGCGGTACGTTCATCCATTTTTTCGGCAAGTTCAGGGTGGCGGGTTGCTGCTTCAAACCAGGTATCCCAGTCCTGCGCGCCCGCCGCCCAGCCTTGTTCCTGCGTCAGCTCATCGTGCATTTGCGCCATCAGTTTCTGGCGTGGGTTGCGGTTATCAAAACGCTGGTGGTCGGCATTCATGAACAGGCCGCCCTGATCCAGAGTGTGATAGATATTGCGGTAAAGCACAGTCTGCTGTTCCGGTAACAGCCAGTGAATGGCCGTACTGGATACCATGGCCTGCGGTTTTCCTTCAACGGAATCAAAACAGGTCGGTAGCGCGATATCAGCATGAATGAACTGGATGCGGTCTTTGTGCTCGATCATGGCTTCTTTTGCCAGGGTCAGCAGCAGTGGATCAAGATCGATGGCCGTCACCCGAGCGTTCGGGAAGCGGTTTAACAGGCGCAGGCTAAAGGAGCCTGGGCCACAGGCCACATCGACAACGTGAAAATCATCACCAAAGGTCATTGCCAGTACATCGAGAGCGGCGGCGAAACGTTCTTCGCGGTGCGCGATGTAGGCGTTTTGTTGCTGATCCCAGTTATTCAGTAAATCGCGGGCTGGAAAAGTCATTGTGGTTCCTTGGTAAAAGACTGCATTTGCGTGACAAGTCGATGCAAGGCCAGTACAGAACGCGCAGAAGCGTCCATGTCGTAGCCTGGCAAGATGATGTAGTGCCTTGCTTTGACGGCTTTCATGCTGGCCGTAAGCGGGTTGTGCTCCAGAAACTCAATTTTGCTTTTGGCGCTGTCACCTGGGCCGCCACGGTTTAAGTCGCCCAGCACCAGAAAATCAGGATCGAGAACCGCTATTACTTCCCAGTTCATCGCGGGCCACAGCTCACGATAACCATCAAAGATGTTTTTACTGCCAATGGTCTGCGTAAGCAGCTCGGATGCACCGTAACCGCCTGCCACATAAGGCGTGGCGGTATTGGAGTACCACCACATCAGTGTTTTGGGCGGGAGCTTCACGCGAGTATCGGCAGCTACCTGCGCTTTCAGCCTGGTTATCAGAGCGTCAGCGCGGGGGGCAACGTCATAGATACGGGCGAGATTGCGCAGCTCATCGTAAATCCCCTCGAAGGTGACGGGGGCAGGGGTTGCACCTTGCTGCCCGTTGCACATGCTTTCGATAAGCCAGCTCCCGATTCGCCATTCCTCCAGGCGTTCGCGGTTAGCGGTTTCAGGGCTGTTAAACCAGTAATAGCTCCCTGAGTAGATAAAGTCCGGCCGGGAGGCTAACAGCGCCTCGCCAGACCAGGCCGCGTCATCGAGCTGGGCTTTTAGTGGAGCAGCCCAGGGCGACGGCGCGGTATCTTCATCTGGCCGATACCCCACCGCGCTGATGATGGAATCCCCCAGATGCAGAGCGAGCATGTTTTCTATCGCGGTCGGCATGTAGGCGATAGCCCGTTTCGGTGGGTGTGCGAACGTCCAGCGCTTGCCGCAGTTTTCAAGCGTTACCGGATGGGCAAAGTTGTTGCAGGCAACCAGAAGCGGAAGAATGGCGAGACGACGCATCAGAACTTCATGTTCACGTAGGCTTCATAGGTTCGGCCTGGTGCGATCATTTCCTGGCCTGCGTAGGTGCGCTGCCAGGTGTAGAAGCGATCGGTCAGGTTGCGCACGCGGGTGCCCACCACAACATCTTTTACCAGCTCGTAATCAGCGCCCAGATCAACGGTGGTGTAATCACTCATCTTGTTGGTGTTCGCATCATCGTTGTAGCTGCTGCCCACGTAGTGGAGTTGCGCGTCTAAGCCCAGTTTCTCGGTCGGCATGTAGCGCCCAGACAGGTTGGCCGTCCATTCCGGTACGTAGCGCGGCTGGTTGCCAGACAGGTCTTTAGTGCCTTGCTTGAACTCATCAAAGCGGGCGTGGGTGTACGCCACATTACCGGCAAGCGTGACGCTATCAACTGGCTTCATTGCGCCGCTTAACTCAACACCGCGTGAGGTCTGTTTGCCGACCGCGTTCCATACGCCTGCTTGCGTCGCAGATTGCTGGTAGAGGTTGGTCTTCTGGAGATCGTAAACGGCCAGTTTCATTTCGCCGCGTTTATCCCAGAAAGCACCCTTCACGCCTGCTTCATACTGGCGAACATCGGTGAGCGGCAGGGATGTTTGTTCCGGGCTGATAAAGAAGATATCGCTGCCAGGTTCTTTCCCGGTGGAGTAGTTTGCGTACACCGTCCAGTCATCGTTGATAGCCCAGCTCGGACCCACGCCCACACTCATGAAATTATAACCACGGTCGATGACTTTCCCCGCCTGCTGGTAGTTCCAGTGCATATCCATATTGGTGTAGCGGAGCTGGGTAAGCAGGGCGACGGAATCCGTTACGTTAAGGTTGTCTTCCAGCAACAGGGCGTACTGGTTCTGGATGATGTGACGAACTGGGGCGCGCATCTTGCCGCCCGCGCCAGTGCGGAAGGTGTTAGAGGCCGGGTTAGTCAGGGATACATCTTCACCACCAGGGAAGCCGTTCGAGTAATACTGGAATTCACGCTTGCTGAAGTCCACGCCTGCGGTCACACGGTTATCCATGGAGGCGATGGAGTGATCCCAGGTCACCATGGTGCGGTTGCCCGCCAGCTTGTCATCGTGCGCGATTGCGCCGTAGGAATCGCGGGTGGTGGTGCCTGCTGCCTGCGTCTTCGACTGGAAATAGCGCTCGGTGTTCTGCCACTCGCGGAAGCCTTTGTAATAGTAAAACTGGTTATCAAAGGTTAGGTCTTCCGTGGCGCGCCAGGTCTGGGTGGACTGGATAGAGGTGGCCTGGCTGCGGATGAATGCGTCCTGAATGTTGTTGTAGTTCACATGACGCAAGCCTTTATCGATTTTGCCATCAATTACCGGCGTACCAAAATACGGGTTGTGCTGGTCGGTCAGGCTGCGGTCAAGATCAAGCGTAATCTCGGTGGTGTCGGTCGGAGTCAGCAGCAGGTTGGCCGTCACGCGTTCTGGACGGCTGCGTTCTTTTTCGACCTGAGTTCCGGTATTGGATGCGCTCACATCCACACGGCCAGCGGCCAGACCGTCTACCAGAGTACCGCCTGCGCCTACATGGGCGCGATGGCTGTTATGGCTGGAATAGCCATAATCCACTTCAACAGGCTGCGGTATGAAGGAGGCCTTGCGGGAAACCAGGTTTACGCTGCCGCCTGCATTACTAAGCCCGTTCAGCACAGAACCCGTGCCGTAGAGGATATCGACGTTTTCATAGTGCGCCGGATCGGCAATCTGGATGGTACTGCCTGGAACGGCTACGCCATTCAGCAGCCAGGACACACCGGAGAAACCGCGCAGGGATACCGAGTTAGACAGCGTAGGGGAACTGGTGCCCGACAGACCTGGCGCTGTTTCCACCACTTCAGTCAGGGTGCGTTTGCCTTTCTTCTTCAGGGTTTCTTGGCTGATGGTTTCCGTATGGCGTGGCGTCTGTTTGTCGGTTAAACCCAGACGGGAGCCGGAGCCTACGGCAAGCAGTTTAGAATCCGTCTGCTCGGAAAAACTGCTGCCATTGCTGGTGGCCGTAACCACCAGTGTTTCTTCAGCGGCATGAGCGAAGGATGAAAGACTGGCAAAAACGCTAAGTGCGATAAGGGAGGGTGTAAATTTCATAAATCTTCTTCTTTTTTTAAGTTATGTTATAACATAACATTATTCGTAATAAAAAGAATCACCCTAAGTGGTTTAAGTCGAAAAAAACTGCATGGCATGCCAAATGGTTCCATGACGGAATGCGTTTCAGTGGTATTACTTCCCCTGCCAGGAGAGTTAGAACGGGTAGGTTGCGTCTGTAACAGCCTGATCGTCGGTAGCTATGTCGTCAGATTATCAACGGCACTCAGGGCGATGCCGCGTAAATTGCGAGTCGGTGCCGGGTTGAGAAACGTTGTATTGCCCAAACCCTTCGCTTTTCGTAGTCCGTCGCGTGCGGTTTCCAGAGGGATTTCAAAGTGTGCGAGTGCAACGGTACTTTGCTTGAGTTCTGGCAAACAGCATGCCATATGACAACGGATACCAACGGGAGGTTACCACTAAACTTATTTGCTGGATAAATCGCAGCTCAGCCAAAAATAGGGATACTGAAATCGCTGCAAGAAGGGCTGGCTTTTTGCTCTGGCATCTATCTTCAGTGGTTATTCAAACAGTACACAGCTATGACTCTTCACTGATATATCAAAATTGTCCGTCTGGACCATGCTGAAATTGATCTGATTAAGAAAGGAGCATCTGTCATTGATATTGCTGTTCAATAGGGTTACGAATCTCAACAGACATTCCCCCGTGCAATGAAATGCCATACCGGTCTTAATCCCGGCACCATATGGAGGAAAAATAGAAGGTCTAATAGCGTCAGTCCGTAGTAATGCAGGCTTGTTTATGTCTGTCCCAGATAATCGCCTTCTGCTCTGACGTGTAGTTAATCCGAGTTCTTCGTTTCATGGCAACGTCCCCCTTGATTAAGGATAGCGTTGCATCGACCCGTTGAACTCACAGCGAGGAGCGGACATGGACAGGAGGATGCTGATAATATTTCCACCAGTGGGTTATTGTTTCCAACAGGGGGATACGAATGGAATACCAAACGTCATTGCAGAAAATATTGTCAGATGACCCTGTAAGAATGAAAATCCTATATGCAGTTCGAGCACTGGAACTCAATGATGGTTGGATCGGCGCAGGATTTGTACGAGACGCTGTTTGGGATCACTTACATGGATATGGGCTAAGTCCAATTTCTGGTGATGTAGATGTCGTCTGGTTTGACTGTGAGCACTGTAGCCCAGACCATGATCGCTTCCTTGAAGACAGGCTTAGGCAACAATTACCTTCGTTATACTGGTCAGTGAAGAATCAAGCCAGAATGCATCAACGTAATGGTGATCATCCCTATACCTCAACAGGAAATGCTTTACTGCACTGGCCTGAAACAGCTACGGCCGTGGCTGTCAGATTGGGGAAGGAAGGTCTCGATATCACTGCGCCTTATGGACTTTCTGACTTATTTGAACTGCGTTTACGACCGACTCCTGCATTTGAACGTGAAAAGTTGGACTCTTTCAAACAACGGGTCACTACAAAGCAATGGTTGGAACGTTATCCCAGATTACAGCTCATCGTTTCCTTATAACCTCTATACGCAGATATCCCGGCTATTGCAGTTCGATTGTATGATTGACAGTCCGATGTGAGCGAGGAGCGGAAGTTGGCAACCCAACCTCCAACGGAGATTTCAAGCATAGCCGTGTGTCGATCAATGCGGAGTAGAACCATCCACTATGCATCTTACGATTGAGGGCGTGCTTTTACGAAAGACGCCCATACTAATAAATTAATTTCCTATTGAATAATTGACTGATATAGCCGCACCAATATATATAATTTCATACCAAACGATAATCCGTCATTTGATGCTTTCCACTATACTTTTGGGATTATCATTGAATAGTTTGAAACTGAAATTTAGAAAGATTTGAAGATATCTTCATGGTGTCGTCATATTCTGGATGTTTGGAAATCATATCGCAAAAATAATTATGATATGAGGCGAGCCAAGCAAATTTAGAAAAAACGGTTGGTATAGTAGCATAATTTTTTAATGCTTTCTCAATCTGCTGCTTGTGAAGGATTAAAGAATTCGTATCTAGATGTTGCCCATACATGCCATCAATAATGCACTCCATGAGGTAATTTATAAAATAACGACCATCTGGTCCTTTCAACACATCTCTCAGTTGTGGGGCTACACCTTTAGCGTAGTATTTAAGATGTTCGTCTACCAGCTTCATGGTGTCATCACACAACACTACAATAGGGTTAACAGCCACGTTACTTTCTAGGCGATATGACTCCAGCAATGCGGCACCATAGACACTATTTTTATCCATGAATAGTTGTCCTACGGCAAGTCCACCACGAATAAAGAACCCATTAAGCGCCATTTTGAACTGATATTCTCGGATCGGATAGAGAATGAGTCCAAATTCTGATTCCATTTCACTGCTAAAATCAGGATGCGCAAGCACTACGTTGTCTGTAAATGATTTAAAGTAAAGCATTGACTCATCAGTATCTTCCTCAAGCGAGGAAAGACTTTCGGTGAGTATATGGTGAAATTCAGCTAGTAAAGTATCTTCGGTGCCATTTATATAACTTGCACTTGTTCTCGCTGAAAATCCAAGAACATCCAAAAAGGCGCAATATGATTTCCGATGAATTGGCTTTCCATTGTGAAAGTAATCGCTTTTTTTAATATGTTTATTTGTTTTCTTGGTTTTCATTATATGACTTAATCCTTAAGGTGGTATTTATTTTTATAAAACACTTTAGCGTTACAGTTAAATAATTATCTTGAGTTGTTAATATAGGTTACTTTTCAAATATATCTTCCTAGTATCTTATATTCCTCATAAGCATTCCACAATGCTGAAATCAAAAATTCTGAAAGTCCACAAAAATTGCACTAATCCGCTATCTGTGGTATCGACCTGCACCCTACTGATTAGCAAACTCCGAGACTACTCTTGCCACAGAGTTACTGTAAGTATCCCGTAGAAGGCTAACAGCATTATAAAGATCGACAATAGGATCGATCGCTGGCATCGTTCCGTCACGTAATACGCGCTTACGTAATGCATCAGCCGAACAAGGGGGACGTTCGGGCTTAGCACCAAACTCTTGAAAAACCTCAGCCCATGCGATCAGATGGGATTCTGCCCATTCAGGATCATTGGCAAGAACTGCTTCACATGCTGCTTTCAGCGCCGCGCCTCCTGCATCAGGGTTCAGCACTGGTGCGGCTTTTACGCAGATACTCAGTACCCGAAAACCGGGAGCAATACGATAAATTTCAGGGGCAATTGACGGAGAGACTGTTAACACGAGATAATCCTGTAATGACCAATTTATTCCATGATATTTTACAGGAGTAATTATGTTAGCAAAGGATGCATTTATTACTGCACTAAGAGCCGAAAACAGATATCTGCATGTAGAACCTTCTACCTTTTTTCGGAAGCAAACATCTCTTATTAGAATATTGAATGCTATAGAAGCATGGCATATTGCTAAAAATAGCATTAACTTATTAAATTTATTCCGAGAAATATCTAATATTCAACCATCAAAGAGATTTAAGTACAATGCTTCATTCCGTGTATTGGGTCTAAGCATTGGCTGCATTAATATAATATCGACAGCTCAATATAATCTACAAATAAATACTGGGAATACTAATGGGATTAGAATTCCTTTTGAAGGGCGTAATGATATTTTCTTTCTAGCTGACACAGTAGTGGCATTGGAGTCGATAAATAACTTAGTACATGGTTCTATACTAATCCATAATATCAGCAATCACTTTTTACCACCTCGTAACCAGTATATGGTGATAGGAAAAAGCGATTCAAATTCATGCGCATATGCCGGACAAAGCCCAAGTTCTATTAAATTATCTTTTACTTCCGACTATACTAATCTTGCAGTAGCAATGAATGCAATGGGAAGATGTGGACAATGGGCTTGGTTGGCAGAACAAATAAACAACAGTGTTATTTATGACGACTATACTGTTGCACCTTCGGACGCAGTTATCTCAAGTACTAGACATGGTGATGGTTGGATCAACGCAACAATACTGGAGAGTTGGGCTACAGGTCCAAACTTTCCCACTCCATTTGAGATCAACTCCCAGCAATCAAAGGATGCAAAAACTATTTTAAGTATGTTGCTCTATGAGCATACTCCGAGGGGAGTCGGGATTAGCTCTAGTGTTCGATGGAATCCTCAAAAAATATCTTTGAGTGGCGAACGGGCACGGCCTGCTTTTATTGGTCTTGCACATGAGTTGATCCATGCCTGGCATAACATGAATGGTTCTCAGCCTGATTTTGAACTAACCCCCTTGTATGAATACATCTGCGTAGGATTAGGGCCTTGGTCAAATGAAAGTGCCCCTCCAAACCTTGTCACTGAGAACCGAATTCGTTCTGACATTAATGGGCTGCAATTGAGACTTTATTACTAAATACCAAAACGGTTCCCGTTATAAGCTTACCGACTTCTTAAGGTCCGATGTGAGCGAAGGGCGGACATTAGCCTTACAGGATACCTTTTTCTGGATATTCTCTGAAAGCGAATGGTTTAGTTAAGTGGGATGCTTACAGAATGATATCGCTAATGAGAAAATTAAATTCGCGAGAAATAGCGAAAGGCAGTTCATTATAAGATAAAATACCATGATAGTAGCGGAGAGAGTAAAAAATTCGCTTCTGGAGGGGGATTATGTTGCAGTTTGAAGAGTATGAAATAAATTATCATACTCTCCAGGACTGTTATGGAAGATACCAGCTGATTTTTTTCCAAAGCTCGTTATCACCAAATTCTAACGTTGGATCAATTTCGATCCTTTCTTCGGAGATGAATTTTAAGTATGGAGCAACTAAAGGAACATCTTCAGGCTGAATTCCATATCGCATCAACATTATGTGAGCCTTATTGATGGTACCGTATCTTAGAAAATCAATGAAAACAGCAGCTCTTTGATCGCCGGTATCATCTAAATATAATTTGAATGCCCCCACGAAAACATCAGTAAGAGAGAATGAGATTACAGTATCAAGGTAGTCGTAAGTATCAAACACAACGGTATCATAGCTTACATCCCTTGAGTTTACAGAGTTAAATAGAGAGTAGGACCTAATCAGATTGCTATCAGGTAATTTATTAGCTGGTTGGGAAAATCTTGAAATACCATTATTATTACCATCTCTATCTGATATGTAGCTGTATCTTATTCCAACAATTTCTTTAAAACTTCGACCAGCCATTACAAGAAACATAATGTCAATTGCTGATTTGAATACATTTCTTTCACCGTCATATAACTCTCGGCCTAAAGATGTTTCATACAACGATAAGAAACAAGACTTGACTTTATCCCTTCCTTCTCTATTCTCAGGGCCAATTAGTTTACTACCAAACTGTTCGTTGAAAACGGTATCTAAAATAAATGTAATCTTTTTATATATGTTATCATTCTGTAACCTTTCAATCTTGGATTCGGGAAGATTTATATCCTCATTGAAAGTTCCATTAACAATGGATTTTATGAGTTCATGGTTATCATTATCTGAGTCAACTGGATTCTCTAATACTGACTCCTCTTCTAATTTGAATGGTGTTTTGACTCGGCGTGATAACAACTCTGCATTATGTGTATATACATATCCATAATCAAATTCTTTATTCTTTGATAAACGGCCACTGCGACCTATTAAGTTTTTAAATGCCAGACATCTTTTCTGTTCAGACTCGCCATACATCTTCATATTTGCAAGCCAGACTATATCAAATGGCATGTTGATGCCTTGGGCTAACGTACTGGTAGCAAAGCAAATCCTAGCAAATCCGGCTTTAATAAATTTCTCGACTAAGTATCTAACTTCTAAAGGTACAGAACCATGGTGAATTACTACACCGATATTCAATAGTTCTACCAATACAGATCTATGGCCGTGGTTATTAGCGCCTAATATATCTCCGACGTTATTAATTATTTTCAGCGCTTCTTTATCTACTATTTTTTTGAATTTAGCAGTGTGTTTCTTGAATTTGTTGATAAATTTCCCATCATAGACAGATGCTTTTGATACATAAATAAGGACTGATTTATTACCTGAAAATGCAAATTGTTCAAAGCTACCCGAAAAAGGTGCAGCTTTCTTTAACAAATGCCCCTTATTCATATATGGTGAAAAATAATAGTCATTGCCATTCTTATGCGCATAAATGAAAATTTTTCCTACAGTGTTATGAGCATAACTCCGAGAGTATTTTTCGGGGGTGTCGATATTGTGTTTTTTGAACTGAGCTTCGGGATTATCTACGAAAGGATGTGCAAAGATTAGTTTTGCTGTTGGAAAAAGTTTCTGTACGCGCCTAACGGTGACATCGAATATTACACCTCGCTCTTGTTCTTCAGAAACTTGAGCTTCATCAAAAAAGAACAAATTAATATTTAGCTTTTTACTAAAAGTTGTTAGATCTTTTGTCCGTTCTGGCGTGAGAACAAATATTCTTCTTAAATTCCTGTTAGTATAGACATAATCCACAAACGTACTAATCATCACATCTTTGTCATGTTCAAAGTATCCTTTTAAGTTTTCAACGTACTCTGCTATTAATGCCCTCGATGGTACGATAATAACAGCATCGCCATCTTGTGTGCTGATGTATTCCTTTATTGAAAATGATTTCCCTGCACTTGTAGGCGCTGATATAGAAATGAATTGTTTTTCTTCAACAGCATCACGAATGCTTGCCTGTACAGGAGTAAGATATTCACCGTACTGCTTTTTGTACTGGTTTCCTATTGTCCCTAAAATGAATGAATAGAGATTTGAAGGGGATTTATTTTTATAGAACAATCCCAGGGTAGATATTATGTTTTCCTCATGAACTGCAAATTCCTCAGCATGAAACTCTTTATAATATGTTAACTTCTCGACCAACTTGTTATCAACTGGTCCTTTGCTATGCAAATCATCTAATATCTGTCCAATGGATTTATTTGGATCTTCGTCATTGATAATTTCTTGAATGCTTAACATTTTACACCAACCAAATATATAAAACTAACGCGGTCTAATAATTCTATTTCAATAACGGTTTTAATCGCATTATCCATTATTATTTCAGGATGATCTGAGTTGATAGAGAAAGCTGCGATGATGCCATATTTTTCTTCATCGAGATTTTTGATCGCGTCTTTATGACAAAGGTTTACTAAATGAACGCGATCACGGAAATGTTTATCTTGTGTGATAAAGTCATGTGCTTGGCGGATCGCATTTCCGTGTGGGTTAATGGAGGCTGAAAATTTGGCTTCTCCGAAGTTTATAAGATTTCCAGTACATGTTGTATGAAAATCAAAACCCTCGTTTTGTTTTAATTGAGGTTTCCATAACTCAGCAATAGGTAGGGAAATGTGGTGTAATATCTGACTTAATGCTCGAGAGGATCCAATGGAAACCATAACTTCACCAAATTCAGCTCCTAAGGGATCACCATCAAGAACTTTATTGAATATTTCAACCAATGCATCAGTTGTTTCTTTCGCAGTAACTTTATATGACCGCTGTGTACCAGCATCGAGAGAAGAAATCCAGGATGTATTCAACACTGAGTTCACAAGCTCTGTAGCTATCAAGTCAGTATTATTTACGTTTACGATACATGTTATTATCGCAGGATCTTTATCTTGGTAGTGATACTGCGAGTGAATACATCCCCACTCAGTATCGTCTATAACTATGGATTTTGGTTCTTCAGGCATCATACCTTCCATAACACGTTCTTGATAGCTACGTAACTTGTAGTACTTCTCTGGAGATGAAGAAATTTCAAGAAGTACAGATTGTAGATGTACGAAGCCTAGAAATTTAAAACACTCATGTTTTGTAGAGGATTTTAATGATAAAGTCCAGATAACAAACACATTATTCGAACCATCACCATACTTTTTAGTGTCAATCTTATCTACTTATTCCGCATTGATTAACATAGACTGATTTAGCAACTTCCGCTTTTGGCACAAAGCGGACATTGAGGAAGGAGTTCAATCCTCGAGGTTTACTAAGTGCAATAAGTTCTACTCGAATCCTGCTACCCCTTTGCCCAGCTTATCAGCCCATTCCTGCATCATAACCTTTCACTCATCGAGATAAGTTGCATGGTTGTATGTGCGACGAAAATTGTTGGTATCAGCGTGCACAAGTTGGACCTCAATAGCGTCGGGTTGATAGCCCATCTCGTTTAAACGTGTTCTTCCTGTAGTTCTGGTATATAGATACCACTCCAGCCGAGACTTTTAAGTAGCCGACACAGAGAGTGCGATGTCATTGGGCTTAGCGGATTATCCCTGCCCGGAAAAAGGTGCTACCGATGCCCGGTTAATCCCTGTAGTGTTCTGAGCTTTTTGACAGCTTGGGAGGGCAGGGGAATACCGTGTTCTCTACAAGCTTTCATTCGCGCTGCCGGAATGGTCCACAGGGCGCTATCAAGATCGATTCTGCCCATTCTGCTTCGGTAACTTCAGCGGGACGCGCAAGTGTCCACCACATTAACCATATGCAATAGTTAACCTGGTACGAGCCATGACTATTGTCAAAACAGCTCAATAATCTCCCGATTTGCTGTGGGTTTAATGCCTGTTTGTGTTTTATTAGCAGGAAGGGGCTTGCGCGCAGACCAGACGGGATCGCTATCAGCTCCAGGCGTCGCGACTGCCAACTCGAAAATTGATGAAACGGTGCGGCGAGCTTCCGCTGCAACTGTCGGGGCTCCCCGTTTAGCTGTTTCCTGAAGAATTTCAAGGATGAAGATGGAAGAATGTTGTACTCATCCGCGCACTCATTTTTGACTGCGTTGCTACGAGATGAATTGAGACTCTGTGAAATGAAAAATCCACGCAATTGCGTGGATTTTAAAGGTTTTTGTGGTTTTCATGAGATTCAGTGAAACCTCATGAGACGACAAATTTTATTTAGACGTTGAACAGGAAGTTCATTACGTCGCCATCTTTAACGATGTAATCTTTACCTTCTGCACGCATTTTACCGGCTTCTTTCGCGCCTTGCTCACCCTTGTAGGTGATGAAATCTTCAAATGCGATGGTTTGTGCGCGGATAAAGCCTTTCTCGAAGTCGGTATGGATTTTACCGGCAGCCTGTGGCGCGGTGGCGCCAACAGGGATTGTCCATGCGCGGACTTCTTTCACACCAGCGGTGAAATAGGTCTGCAGGTTAAGTAGTTCGTAACCGGCACGGATCACGCGGTTCAGGCCCGGTTCTTCCAGACCCAGTTCAGCCATAAATTCGTCACGATCGGCATCGTCAAGTTCTGCGATATCGGATTCAACTGCAGCACAAACGGCAACGACCACAGAACCTTCAGCGGCGGCGATTTCACGAACTTTATCGAGATATGGGTTGTTCTCAAAACCATCTTCGTTGACGTTGGCAATATACATAGTTGGCTTCAGGGTCAGGAAGCTCAGGTATTTGATAGCCGCTTTGTCTTCGTCAGTCAGGTTTTTCAGTGCACGCAACATACCGGCGTTTTCCAGCTGTGGCAGGCATTTTTCCAGTGCAGCCAGTTCTGCTTTAGCGTCTTTGTCGCCACCTTTGGCTTTCTTCTGCACGCGGTGGATAGCGCGCTCACAGGTATCAAGGTCGGATAAAGCCAGTTCGGTGTTGATAACGTCGATATCGTCAGCCGGATCCACTTTATTATTAACATGGATAATGTTGTCGTTTTCGAAGCAGCGAACTACGTGACCGATAGCTTCGGTTTCACGGATGTTGGTCAGGAACTGGTTGCCCAGACCTTCACCTTTGGACGCGCCTTTTACCAGGCCCGCGATATCCACAAATTCCATTGTGGTTGGCAGGATACGCTGTGGTTTTACGATTTCGGCCAGTTGATCCAGACGCGGATCGGGCATCGGAACAATACCGGTGTTCGGCTCGATAGTACAGAACGGGAAGTTTGCCGCTTCAATACCCGCTTTTGTGAGCGCGTTGAACAGGGTGGATTTGCCTACGTTTGGCAAACCGACGATACCGCATTTGAATCCCATGTTTAAATCACCTTAATCTTTTGATATTCAACCTGTTATAGAAAACAGATTGTAGAAAAGTAAATAACTCTGCCTATTATACACAGCACGCGAGAAAAATGCCGCACATCACTGCTTATTGAGCTTTAAAGGTATGTAAGCGGCTCGTTGCTTTCGTCAGGCCATCTTTGAATAAAATCTCGGTACAACGAGCCGCTTCGTCAATAGCTTCATCAATTAACTTCTGTTCTGAAACAGGCGGTTTACCTAAAACAAAGCCGACAACTTTGTTTTTATCGCCAGGATGGCCAATTCCGACGCGTAAACGATGAAAGTTCGGGTTATTGCCTAACTTGCTGATGATGTCCTTCAGGCCATTGTGCCCACCATGACCACCGCCAAGCTTAAATTTTGCGACGCCCGGGGGCAGATCCAATTCGTCGTGGGCGACTAAAATTTCATCGGGGTTAATGCGATAAAAACTGGCCATCGCGCCGACGGCCTTGCCGCTCAGATTCATAAATGTGGTCGGCACCAGCAAACGGACATCTTCACCTTCGAGCGTCACTCTGGAGGTGTAACCGAAGAATTTCGGCTCATCGCGCAGGGGGGCTCGTAATCTCTCTGCCAGTAGATCGACGTACCATGCGCCTGCATTATGTCGCGTTGCCGCATACTCTGCGCCGGGGTTCGCCAGGCCGACAATCAATTTAATCGTCACGTATTTTGTCCTGAGTGTGTCTATAACCGGCGTGTAGTTTACTGTCTGTCGGTGCGCTTGACAAAAAACTGCGTGCGTAACTGCAAAATCTGAATAATTGCCCAAATGGACTATTAGAAAATGAGGTTGTTCAGTAGCTTATTTGTAAAGTTTTGTTGCATTGGTGTTTGTAATTGTGATCGCTCCCGCACATGCAAACGGCAGTGTTGTCTATACTTTACACATAAGGATTAGGGGTATTCCCTGTAGCAACCCAAAGTTCCGGAGGTGACACATGAAACGCAAAAATGCTTCGTTACTCGGTAACGTGCTCATGGCTTTAGGGTTGGTGGTGATGGTTGTCGGTGTTGGCTATTCTATTTTAAATCAGTTGCCGCAATTTAATCTGCCACAGTTTTTCGCACATGGTGCTGTGCTCAGTATTTTTGTTGGTGGTGTTCTCTGGCTGGCGGGGGCCCGCGTCGGTGGGCATGAACAAATCAGCGACCGCTACTGGTGGGTTCGTCATTACGACAAACGCTGTCGCCGGAATAACAGCCAACGCCACAGCTAAGCGGTGACGTTATTGTAGACCAGTCAGCTTTATGCTGACTGGTTGTTAGTTCGCCTTGTTTCTGCGCGAGCGGGAACGGATGCGCTGTAATAACACGACTAGCGCCAAAACAACCGCCAGATATCCCATAGCATACATTCCCTGATGCTTTCTCGACTCCAGCTGCGGATCGGCTACCCACGCCAGAAATGCGGTGACATCGCGTGCGTACTGTTCTTCCGTTTGGGGTATGTGTGTTTGCGTAGCCCAGATTACCTCACCGTCTGTCAGTGGTTTTGGCATATTGATAATCCCGCCCGGGAAATACCGGTTAGCCTTCATCTCAGGATCATCGGGAACATACCCCGTCAGCAATGCATAAATATAATCAGCCCCTTGTTCGGAATAAGGAATAAACGCATCCAGTAAAAATTGTGGAAATCCGCGATCGTAGGTTCGTGCCCGAACGATATAGCTCAAATCTACCGGCAGCGCGCCATTGTTGAGGTATTTGGCTTCCTGCTCATTGAGATAAGGGGAAGCAAAGACATCATTCAGATTGCCATCCCGTTCGCCGGGTTGCCCGTCGTCCTCCACGGTTGCAAAGACGTAACCGCTCGCCATTGTTTTAGCTTCAGCCTGACTCAGCTCCGGCCCTCCCGGTTTGGTCAGCGTTCGGAACGTCAGATATTTCATGCTGTGGCAGGCCCGACATTTTTCTTCGTAAACCTGCAGACCGCGTCGTAACTGCTCTGTGTCGTATTTGCCGTTCGCACCGCTAAAAGACCACGTCTGCGGTGGCGGTTGCTGCGCACTGAGTACGTTGCTGAAGAACAGACCCAGACTGAGGGTGGTGTACGTTAAAAATCGGCCCATAATGTCAGTCCTGTTTTTCCAGTAAGCGTCGACACGGCAGAACAATCAGAAACCATGCGAAATAGACCAGCGTTGAAAGCTGAGATGCTGCACGGATCCAGCCCTCGTCATGATTAAACCCATCAACTAAATCCGGACCAACCAGCGCTTTTGATCCCAGCCAGCCTAAAAAGAAGGCGTTGCCTACCCAAATCCAGAAGCTGACTTTAACCAGCTTGCTATAGTTGCGAAACCGCGCACGTGACGTATCCAGCCAGGGGAGAAAATAGAAAATCAGTACCGAGGCGCACATCGCAGTAATACCCGCCAGCTCATTGGGAAAGCAGCGCAAAATAGAGAAGAAGGGCAGAAAGTACCATTCCGGTGCGACGATGGCCGGCGTGACTGTCGGGTCGGCGGGAATAAAGTTATCGGCGCTGCTGAGATAATGGGGCGCGAAGAAGAGAAACCAGGTAAACAACATTAAAAAGAGAGTGAGTTTAATGGCATCGCTCTCGGTGACGCGAAAATCAAACAGCAGCCGTTGAGACTCTTGTGCGGAAAATGTTTTCTTCATCGCATGGGCAAAAGCCGACTGAACGGTGCGTACATGCCATATCGTCACCGCGACAATCGCGAATGGAATAATAAAGTGAAGCACATAAAAACGCCCAAGTGTTGGTGTACCGGGCGCATATCCACCGACTAAATAGGTATACAGCGAATCCCCGATAAACGGAATTGCCCGGGCAAAACTGGTAATAACCGTGGCTGCCCAGTAGCTTTTTTGCCCCCAAATAAGGCTATAGCCCAGAAAAGCAGTGATCATCAGCAGCACATATAACGTCACGCTGATGGTCCACATCTTCAGATAGGGTTTGCGGTAAACGTTGTAATACATCGCGCGGAAAATATGCAAATAACAGGCAAAGAAAAAGAGTGAAGCGCCAGTTGCATGCATGTTGCGCACCAGTTCACCGTGCCTGACTGAACGCATAATATGAATAATGGAATCAAATGCGGACTCCGCCGTAGGTACGTAGAACATTGCCAGTACAATGCCCGACAGGATTTGGACACCCAGCATCACCAGCAATATCAAACCGATAGCAAATACCCACAGCCCGGAAACGGAGCGGGGAAGCGGAAGGCGAAACTGAAAGTTGCGCCATGACGTCGTTATATCAGAAGTGCTCATATCAGGCATCCTTTGCACCAATACGTACGCTCAGACCATCGGCAGACAAGGTATAGTCCGGGATTGCCAGATTCGCAGTGGCTGGACCGCGCGTCACACGTCCGGAGGTATCAAACTCTGAACCATGACACGGACAGATCCATCCCTGGCCACTGGGGTTGGCGTTAGGAACACACCCTGCATGAGGGCAGTAGCCCTGTATAACCAGCCACTGTGGATGTGCCGCTGTAACCCGTTCGCTATCTGCCTGAGGAGCCAGCAGTAATCGATTATCTGCCTGTTGCGCCGCTGCAATCTCTTGCGGAGTTCGGTGGTGAATGAGGATCAGTTTTCCCTGCCAGATACGCTTCACTGTCTGGCCTGCTGCTACGCCTGCAAGAGAGACATCAATTGGCTCATTTTCTGCCTCGGTTTTATCATCCGGACCCAGTGCTGAGATGAGCGGCCAGGCGGCGGCGGTGACACCCGCCACGCCGACAAATTTTGTCAGTTTGCACAGGCAGTCACGTCGCCCGGTCTGGATCGTTTCACTATCGGGTTTTTTATCCACCACCAGTATTCTCCCTTTATCGTGGCGTTACTGTTTATCGATGCGGGTATAAATATCCTGAAAGCGTTTATCCGCAAGGCCCGGTGCTTTAAACGCGCGGTAGTTGTCGGGCAATACGGCGTCACCGACTTTGATCAGCATGATCATGCCCTGGGCATAGTGGGGTGAGCATTTGATGCCGTAGAAGCCTGCGTTGTCGTATTTGACTTCAATCTCTTCATCGATTTTGCCAATGAAACCGGGATAGCCTGCGGGTGAGAGTTCGGCAATCGAGGCTGCATTGTGGCTCTTATGTTTGCGGATAAACTTCACGCTATCGCCCGGTTGGATCGCCAGATAGTCCGGCTCGTAGACCATTGGCCCACCAGCACCTCGGTTTTTCATCAGCACTTCATGCGTTTGTGCAAAAGCCGTGGAGGTGAAGGCTAACAGGCACAGGATTTGCAGACTTTGCTTAATACATTTCATATCAGTTCCTTTGGTATTTACGCTGGTCGTTGGTAGCGGATGAAGCAGCTCGCCCCATCAGGTGGACGTTCGACAATTGCATCGATGCCAAACCAGCAGTTAAGGTTTTCTCGGGTGAACACTGCAGAAGGATTGCCCTGCATCGCCAGTTGTCCGGCTTTCATCACCATGATGCGATCGCAGAACATTGCGGCATGATTCAGGTCGTGCAGGGCAGCAATAACGGTAAGTTTCTCGCGTTTGACAAGGTTGAGCAGGCCAATCTGATGTTGGATATCGAGATGATTTGTCGGCTCATCCATCAGCAGTACCTGGGGTTGTTGCGCCAACGCCCTGGCTATATGCAGGCGCTGGCGTTCGCCCCCGGAGAATGTATGCCAGCAGCGATGCTGTACGTTTTGCATGGAGACTTTTTCCAGCATCGCTTGCACAATCTCATCGTCAGAAGGCGACCATGGCGACAACAGGCTTAGAAATGGTGTGCGGCCAAGAGAAACGGCCTGAATGGCGGTAAGACGCTCGCTGGTTTCTGCCTGTTGTTCAACAAGAGCCACTTTTTGCGCCAAATGGCGCCGCGAATAGCGGTGAACGTCTTTGTTGTTCAGCAAAACCTTGCCTGCGGAGGGTTTCAGTAAACCGGCCAGAAGCGAAATCAGTGATGTTTTCCCGGAACCATTGGGGCCGATAATCCCAACAAACTCCCCGGGAGAAACCTGAAAAGAGACATCATTTACAATTGCCTTGCCTTTCACTTCCCAGTGCAGATTTTGCGCGCAAACCACATGATTAGCCGCATTCGCTCTGCGTAGAGGTGATGTAAAGCATGGGTTAACGGTCATTTGCTCGGATTCCCTCGTATCAATATGAGTGAAAATGCGGGAGCGCCGACCAGGGCGGTGATCACGCCGATTGGCAACACTTGCCCTGGAAGCAGGGTTCGGGAGATGACATCCGCCACGATGAGAAAAATAGCGCCAATAAAGGCGCTTACGGGCAATAAGCGGTGATGCTGGTTTCCCACCAGTAAACGGGCGGCATGAGGAATGACCAGCCCGACAAAACCAATAGCGCCTACAATCGATACCATAATGGCCGTCATTCCCGTCACTGCGGTAATCAGTACGACGCGGGTGCGTTTAACCGGAATACCCAGCGATGCGGCCGATTCAGCGCCAAAGGAAAATGCATCAAGATGGCGGGCGTAGCAAAAGCAGATAATTATGCCGACCAGCGCAGTTGGGATAGCCAGAACCACATCTGGCCAGCGAACGCCGCTAAGGTTGCCCAGTAGCCAGAACATAATGCCGCGAGCCTGCTCGGCATTGGCTGAGCGGGTGATAATCAGTGAAGTGATGGCATTGAACAACTGTGAGCTGGCAATCCCGGCGAGAATGATTTGCGTGGTGGCGGAACCGTGTTTTCCCCGCGCAGCCATCGCCAACAGTGCGACAAACAAAAACGCCGTCAAGGCGCCGATAAATGCGCCGAGAGACATGCTGACGATCCCTGCACCCAGTCCGGTTAATGCAATGAGCACGGCTCCGGTTGACGCTCCGGCGGAAATCCCCAGCAGATAGGGTTCGGCCAGCGCATTACGTAGCAGTGACTGTAACACTACCCCGGAAACCGCCAGACATGCGCCGCAACAGGCGGAAACCAGCGCGCGAGTCAGACGGTAGTTCCAGATAATCCCGGCATCCAACGCGTCCACCATATACTGGGTGTCAAACAGTCGGTTTGCCAGCGTATGGATAACGTGCTGCCACGGAATAAATGTTTCACCGATGGAGATCCCTGCCAGAAGAACGCCACACATCACCACACTGACCCACAGGCTGTGTAGCACTGCCCGGTTTGTTAATTGACGAATGGCCTGGCGCGTCCTGCGTAATTCACTCATTATTTTACGGCTGCCCTGAGTACAAAAGGGCGTTATGCCTGCAAAAGGCATAACGCGCGACGAGGATTAATGAGTGGCTTTTGGATGTGCCAGGCCGTACTGCACCAGCGCATCAGCGAGTTTCTCAAGACCATCGATAGTTCTTATCCCGGCATTCATGGTTTGCACGTCGATCACTGGCAGGTGGTTTTCTTTAACCGCCGGGATCAGGCTGGTGACAGGATCAGACTTGAGGTATTCCATTTTGACTTTCCAGTCATCAGCTGGGAAACGGCGACGTCCCATTTCGCCCAGAACGATAACCGATGGATCCGCTTTGGCGATGGTCTCCCAGCCTACAGTTGGCCACTCTTCGGCGGAATCAATGACGTTTTTCACCCCAAGTGATTGGGCGATCCACGCGGCGGGGCCAAATTTTCCTGCGACATACGGGTCAAGTTGCAGATCGGCGCTGGAGAACCAAAAGACGGCGGAAACGTTGTTGTCCATACCGGTAATTTTGGATTTTGCCGCAGCCTCACGTGCTTTGAGGCTGGCAATCAGTTCATCACCTTTGTCCTGAACATCGAAAATTTTTGCCAGATCTGCGACTTCCTGGTAAACCATGGCGATATCAAACATCCCCTTACGTACACCATCTCCGCCGTCTTCGTTATCTTTGGCACAATCGGCGGGAGCGGTATAAACCGGAACTTTCAATTCGCTGAATTGTTCGTAGGACGCGACCGTACCGGCAGGGCCAATTTGCCATTCAAACTGGCTGGCTACTAAATCTGGCTTTTTAGCAATAATCCCTTCAAAGCTCGGGATGTTCTGTGCAATGACCGCAATTTTATCATTCACCGCCTTGTACTGTTCCGGGACGGGACCGAACCAGAGTGACGTTCCGACAACACGATCGGCCAGACCCAGAGAATAGAGTATTTCAGTGCTATTTTGCCCTACGGTGGTAGCTCGCTGGGGAGCTTTATTAAAAGTAATATCCCGGCCACAGTTTTTGATAGTCAGTGGATATTCTGTTTTGGCCGCAGAAGCCATATTACTGGCCAGGAAAAGTGCGGCGCCAGTCAAGGCCAGAAGTGAAAGTTTGGAATAAGAAGAGGTAATGTCAACGTGCATTATAATTGTCCCTTTCATGCCAGAATCTGATCGTCTGGTATATAATTTCGGGACAGGCGCATGACGATAGATGACATCGAATCATGATGTACAGACAAGATAATATGAAAAAAAAGTATATTCTCGTCTACCAGGTCAGGAATCACGATCATTAGTTCGTCAAATAAATCACCCCATGGACCATCCCGTCCACTCAATGTATACAACCTTGACAGTAGGTCTCCTGGCTCGCGGCAATCAGAATATCGGCCTTCCCATAAATAAATCTTTACAGTGACCTATGGTGATTTATTACCATACGAAGATATTCTGTATCCGCTTACAGTTGCGGGGGCAGCTATGGCATAAGATTGAAATAATCCGCACCATATTCCGTTTCAAAATAATAAGTACATTCTGAAATACTGTCATCGGCGAATGTATCGGCATCCAATTATCGCGTCAACCGCTTGAATAAGTAGGGGTATTTGTTTTGCTATTGTTAATTCCTTTAAAAACATAGTGTTATGAGAATATTTTTTAGTGTGTTCTATGTTGATGGTGAATATCAGATAAATTAAATGAGAATTATTTGATTCTGATCAATTAATTTTGCTGCGATAAAAATGACCGGAATTAATAGTGCGGATGCACAATTATTTAATTATTTGCACAATGTCACATTCCGATAGCATATTTCTCCATATGCACAATTTGTTGTTCTCCACCTTCATCTAAAAACTCGGTGAAATGATGGCGTAGCCAAAACGGATAACCGCCAGGTAAAAAATGATGGGTGTGCAGGTAGAGTGTTTTATATTGTTGACGCAGGCAAAATTGTTCTGCCAATGAAACTAACTGACCGCCTATTCCCTGGCGACGATAATTTTGTTCAACGTAACAACGACAAATCTCAGCGGTTGTAGATAAATTATAACGCCCACGTAATGTCGATATTCTGTCATCGTACTGGCATACCGCCAGCGTGGCGATAAGCTGTTGTTGTTCATCCCATACGCCGATCAACAGATTTCGTGGCTGGTGAATGTATTGTGAACGTAACGCTAACACATCCTGACTTGAGTCGGGGAGTGGCCTGTTGGCATTAAAATAGAGATTCAGATGCCGGATAATAAACGATTGCACGGCTGGAATATCAGTCTCGGTGATTTCGCGATAGACAAATGTAGAGTCAGATTTCATGGCTACAGGTATCGTCAGAGAGCAGGAGAGATGATGATAACAACTCAGACGTGTTTACAGAAGAGAAGTGTTACCGGCAGGCAAGAGCATGCCGGTAGCAGATGAACATTAAATATCCGCCAACGCTGCGTCGCGGTTCGGGAAGAATGCCAGACGGCCCGGGATCGGTTGGATGCCCGCGCGCGCCATCGTGCGCAGCGGCTGGAATTCCAGATTGCTGATGCGTAATTCACAGCCTTCCGGAAGACGTTTTACAAAACGCTGGAAGGCGTCAAGGCCACCAGCATCCAGTACCGGTACAGCGTCCCATTTCAGCACCACAATGCGTTTGCCTTCAATACGAGACTCGAGATCGGTAAATAGTCCCTCAGCTGCGGCAAAGAACAGTGGGCCAATCACGCGCAGTACCAGCACATCATCCGGTACAACTACGTTCACTGGTGCCAGACGTGTCATGCGGGCAATACGGCGCATAAACAACAGGGAGGCAAGAACGATACCGACGCTGATGGCGACCACCATATCGAACAGAACTGTCAGCGACATACACATCAGCATGACGATGATGTCGTCTTTCGGTGCGTGGCGCAGCAGATCCACCACTTTATGGGCTTCGCTCATGTTCCACGCCACCATCAACAGCAGTGCAGCCATTGCCGAGAGGGGTAACCAGGAGAGCAACGGCGCTAACACCAGCAGAGCGAGGATCACAAGAATTGCGTGGATGACTGCGGAAACTGGTGAGGTTGCCCCGGCACGGACGTTAGCCGCAGAGCGGGCAATAGCAGCGGTAGCCGTTATGCCGCCAAAGAACGGTGCGACAATATTCCCCAGACCCTGACCAATCAGTTCACTGTTGGCTTTGTGTTTGGTTCCGGTCATACCGTCGAGCACCACGGCGCACAACAGGGATTCAATTGCCCCCAGCATCGCCATAGAGAAAGCCGCGGGTAACAGTGCCTGTAATGAACTCCAGCTTAGCGTGAAGTCTGAATCTGGCAGGTTCCACGGCAATACCAGTTGCGGCAACAGTTGTGGGATACCGTTACCCTGGGAACCGTCAGCCAGAATATAGTGGAACTGAGAACCGATGGTCGCCACATGGCCGCCCATCAGGTTAACAATGCCCATCACCGCACAACCGGCCAGCAGTGCAGGAAGATGGCCTGGCAGACGGATCCCCAGACGAGGCCAGAAAATCAGGATCCCAAGCGTGACCACACCAATAGCGGCATCGCCGAGGTTGATGGTCGGTAATGCCATAAACAGTGCACCTACCTTTTGCAGGTAGTGCTCCGGTACATGAGCCATTTGCAGACCAAGAAAGTCTTTAATCTGCATGGTACCGATGGTGATACCAATACCGGACGTAAAACCTAAGGTGACAGACACGGGGATATATTCGATCAGGCGACCAAAGCGGGCGAGGCCGAAAAGGATCAGAAATATCCCGGACATGAGCGTGGCAACCAACAGGCCTGCCAATCCGAACTGCTGCGATACCGGATACAGGATCACCACGAAGGCGGCGGTCGGACCAGAAACGCTAAAGCGTGACCCCCCGGTGAGGGCAATAACAATCCCAGCAACGGCTGAGGTATACAAGCCGTACTGTGGCGCAACGCCGCTGCCAATTGCCAGTGCCATCGCCAGCGGGATAGCAATGATCCCAACGGTTATCCCGGCGATCAAATCACGGGTAAAGCGTGAGACGGTATATTTTTCTTTCCAGCAAGCGTCGATGAGAGCGCGGAAAGGCATCACATGTGAGGAAAATAATCTGTTCACAATAATGTTTCATCCATGAGCGCATCATCTGTCAACTAAATGGCAGGTGAAGGAGGCATAAGTCATACAAATAAATGTTGCAGATAAAAAAACCCGCCGCAGCGGGTTTTTGAGCCGGGCTCGATTAATGCTCGAACATAGCAGAGATGGATTCTTCGTTGCTGATACGACGAATCGCTTCGGCCAGCATACCCGACAGGGTCAACGTACGCACGTTCGGCAGTGCTTTGATTTCATCAGTCAGTGGAATGGTGTCACAGACAACGACTTCATCAATCACAGAGTTGCGCAGGTTGTTTGCCGCATTGCCTGAGAAGATCGGGTGGGTAGCGTAAGCGAATACGCGTTTTGCACCACGTTCTTTCAGCGCTTCTGCTGCTTTGCACAGCGTACCGCCGGTATCGATCATATCATCAACCAGCACGCAGTCACGACCTGCTACGTCACCAATGATGTGCATCACCTGAGAAACGTTCGCACGTGGGCGACGTTTATCGATGATAGCCATATCGGTATCGTTCAGCAGCTTAGCGATAGCACGGGCACGCACGACGCCACCGATGTCCGGAGAAACCACAATTGGGTTGTCCAGATTCAGCTGCAGCATGTCTTCTAACAGAATTGGGCTACCGAATACGTTATCAACCGGTACATCAAAGAAGCCCTGGATCTGTTCAGCATGCAGGTCAACGGTGAGGACGCGGTCAACGCCAACGCTGGACAGGAAGTCCGCGACGACTTTTGCGGTAATCGGTACACGAGCGGAACGTACGCGACGATCCTGACGTGCATAGCCGAAGTAAGGAATAACGGCGGTGATACGGCCTGCGGAAGCACGGCGCAGAGCATCGACCATAACGACCAATTCCATCAGGTTGTCGTTAGTAGGGGCACAAGTGGACTGGATGATGAAAATATCACCACCGCGTACATTTTCATTAATTTGTACGCTGACTTCGCCGTCGCTAAAGCGACCTACAGCGGCGTCGCCGAGTGAAGTGTACAGGCGGTTGGCAATACGTTGTGCTAGTTCCGGGGTGGCGTTACCAGCAAAAAGCTTCATATCAGGCACGAGAAGAACCTCAGGCATGCGTCCATTGGTGGAAAGAATCTGCCGAAAACTGTGCGGGCCAGGCAGTATCCTCTCCAGGCGGTGTATTAAAGAGCGCGATGCAACGTCTGGAACAGGGTGACGTTGTCACCGCAACTCAGCTTGCCCGGCTTACTCATCGTCATTCACGTTTCATGTCTCCTGGCATCAATGATTCACACCGTCACATTTTGTATGCTTCCGGGGATTCGCCATCTTACCATTTTCCTGAAACCCGAATGATTTAAAGTAACGCTCTGTGCAATGGGGAGAGGTTGACACCTTTCGCCACAAAGCCTTGGAGCCATTCCGGGGCTTGCTCAAGCACCTGGCGAGCACGGGACTCTGTGTCAAATTCAGCAAAGACACAAGCCCCTGTACCAGTCAGGCGCGACGGCGCGTATTCTAACAGCCAGGAAAGCGCTGCATCAACCTCGCGAAAACGTTTTCTTGCGATAACCTCGCAATCATTGCTGAATTCACATTTTAGTAACGTTTCTATTGACCTTTTTGGCGTGTTGCGCGGCAGTTGCGGATCTTTAAAAATAACCGGTGTTGGAATGCTGACGCCAGGATGGGCGACCAGATACCATTTTTCGGGGGGATTAACCGGTGTAAGGACTTCGCCTACACCTTCGGCGAAAGCGGCTTGTCCGCGCACGAATACCGGTACGTCGGCGCCTAACGTTAATCCAATCGCCGCCAGCTCATCTTGTGACAGCCCACAACCCCAAAGATGATTTAGCGCAACCAGCACGGTAGCGGCATTCGATGAGCCACCTCCAAGACCGCCGCCCATCGGCAGACGTTTCTTAATACTGATGTCAGCGCCGCTTCCTGTGGGCAGGCGCCCACTCCCAGCGGCGGTTTTCATCAGTAAACGTGCTGCGCGAACGATTAGGTTATCTTCATGCTCCACGCCTTCAACTGCGGTTAGCAGGTGAATTTCACCGTCGCTACGCACATCGATAGTGATGTCGTCACCATAATCGAGAAACTGGAACAGCGTCTGTAGCGTGTGGTAACCATCTGCACGTTGTCCAGTAATGTACAAAAACAGATTCAGCTTTGCCGGGGAGGGCCAGTGGGTCATCATTTCACAATCCAGTTATCCATTTTCAACTTAATGCGTTGAGCGCCGTCCGACAGTTCCATATTAGCGGGCATAGCGGGCTGCGTTTTACTGTCATAGCTGCTATAGACCACTTTCCAGTTCTTACCGTCCTGACTGTAGTTCACTTCACTCAGACGGTATTTCTCATCGAGTTTGTAATCAGTAGCCTCGCCAGGCAGACCGAGGATCCACTGACGCAGACTGTTTAAAGGAATTGGCATTCCGGTCAATTTACCGATCATCTCTTCGGCGTCGTCAGCGGTGTAATGCTTACCTTTGTTATCGACAAGCTCTACATTGCCTGGCTGGGCATTCAGCTCCAGTTCGGTGCTGCCCAGTGGGTTAGTCAACAAAAGACGATAGCGATCCTGACCGGTTTGCTGCCAGAAAAAGCGGGCATAGACTTTCTGCTGGTCGGAAATGTAGGCAAACGCGCCGCGCGTCTGATACTGATGTAGTGCGCGCACTTCCTGCTGGTGTTGACGCCATTCTGGGGAGTCGGGGCTTTTGCCAGGACCTTTCGGCGCGTTGAGCGTACAGGCGGTGAGGACCAGACTTGCCAGCGGCAGCAGGCGGATCAAGCGAAAATCAGGCAGGGTCATAATGATGACAAATCCTTGTAGTACGGTGCAATAATTGCCTGATGGCGCTACGACTCATCAGGCCTACAAACTCAACCCGTAGGCCGGATAAGGCTAATTTTTAGCCATCCGGCAAAATCTTGCCATCGGTTGCAGTTATAACCCTTAATGCTAGCGCCGAGCGGGTATATCGTCTACGTTCACGTTATCTTAATTTAAACCGTAAGCTATTACTCCAAAAGGGGGCTGTCTCTTTTATTGACCGCACGCATCCTGTATGATGCCCCCAGTCTAACCTTATCAACGCTGGTACTATTCCCGCACACATGACCCTTTTAGCGCTTGGTATTAACCATAAAACGGCACCTGTATCGCTGCGAGAACGCGTAACGTTTTCGCCGGACACGCTCGATCAGGCGCTGGACAGCCTGCTTGCGCAGCCAATGGTGCAGGGCGGGGTGGTGCTGTCGACGTGTAACCGTACGGAGCTTTACCTCAGCGTCGAGGAGCAGGATAACCTGCAAGAGGCGCTGATTCGTTGGTTGTGCGAATACCATAATCTGAATGAAGACGATCTGCGCAGCAGCCTTTACTGGCACCAGGACAACGACGCCGTCAGCCATTTGATGCGTGTTGCCAGCGGCCTGGATTCGCTGGTGCTCGGTGAGCCACAAATACTGGGTCAAGTGAAAAAAGCGTTTGCGGATTCGCAAAAAGGTCACTTGAATGCCAGTGCGCTGGAACGCATGTTCCAGAAATCCTTCTCGGTTGCCAAGCGCGTTCGAACTGAAACCGATATCGGCGCCAGCGCGGTATCCGTTGCTTTTGCCGCCTGTACACTGGCGCGTCAGATATTTGAATCTCTTTCCACGGTGACCGTGCTGTTGGTCGGCGCAGGTGAAACCATCGAGCTGGTGGCGCGTCATCTGCGTGAACACAAAGTGAAGAAGATGATTATTGCCAACCGCACGCGTGAACGCGCACAGGTTCTGGCAGATGAGGTCGGTGCCGAGGTGATCTCACTGAGTGAAATCGACGAGCGTTTGCAGGACGCCGATATCATTATTAGTTCCACAGCCAGCCCACTACCGATTATCGGTAAAGGAATGGTGGAACGCGCGCTTAAAAATCGCCGCAATCAGCCGATGCTGCTGGTCGATATCGCTGTACCGCGCGATGTTGAACCAGAAGTTGGCAAACTGTCTAACGCCTACCTGTATAGCGTTGACGACCTGCAAAGTATCATTTCGCATAACCTGGCGCAGCGCAAAGCGGCGGCAGTGGAGGCTGAGACGATCGTTGAGCAGGAAACCAGCGAGTTTATGGCCTGGCTGCGCGCCCAGAGCGCAAGTGAAACCATCCGCGAATACCGCAGTCAGTCAGAACAGGTTCGTGATGAACTGACCGCCAAAGCGTTGGCTGCTCTTGAACAGGGCGGTGATGCGCAAGCTATTATGCAGGATCTGGCCTGGAAACTGACTAACCGCCTGATCCATGCACCAACCAAATCACTTCAACAGGCTGCCCGTGACGGGGATAGTGAACGCCTGAATATTCTGCGCGACAGCCTCGGGCTGGAGTAGCAGCACACCAATCTCATTTTTTACAGGGTGCATTTACGCCTATGAAGCCTTCTATCGTTGCCAAACTGGAAGCCCTGCATGAACGCCATGAAGAAGTTCAGGCGCTGCTCGGCGATGCGGGAACTATCGCAGACCAGGAACGCTTTCGTGCATTGTCGCGCGAATATGCCCAATTAAGCGATGTATCTCGCTGTTTTACGGACTGGCAACAGGTTCAGGATGATATCGAAACGGCACAGATGATGCTCGACGATCCTGAAATGCGTGAGATGGCGCAGGATGAACTGCGCGAAGCAAAAGAAAAATGTGAACAGCTGGAACAGCATCTGCAGGTTCTGCTGCTGCCAAAAGATCCGGATGATGAACGCAACGCGTTCCTGGAAGTTCGCGCGGGTACCGGCGGCGATGAGGCCGCACTGTTTGCCGGCGATCTGTTCCGTATGTACAGCCGTTACGCTGAATCACGCCGTTGGCGCGTCGAGATCATGAGCGCCAATGAAGGTGAACATGGCGGTTACAAAGAAATTATTGCCAAGGTGAGCGGCGACGGTGTGTATGGTCGTCTGAAGTTCGAGTCTGGTGGTCACCGTGTACAGCGCGTACCGGCCACGGAATCGCAGGGGCGTATTCATACCTCCGCCTGTACGGTAGCGGTGATGCCGGAACTGCCAGAGGCCGAACTGCCGGACATCAACCCGGCCGATTTGCGTATTGACACCTTCCGTTCATCGGGGGCGGGTGGTCAGCACGTTAACACCACCGACTCGGCAATCCGTATTACCCACTTGCCGACCGGTATTGTGGTGGAGTGCCAGGACGAACGTTCGCAGCATAAAAACAAAGCGAAAGCGATGTCGGTGCTGGGGGCGCGTATTCGTGCAGCCGAAGTGGCAAGACGTCAGCAGGCAGAAGCTTCTGAGCGTCGTAACCTCTTGGGTAGCGGCGATCGCAGCGATCGTAACCGCACCTATAACTTCCCGCAGGGGCGCGTGACAGACCATCGCATCAATCTGACGCTTTACCGTCTGGACGAAGCGATGGAAGGTAAGCTGGACATGCTCATTGAGCCAATTGTCCAGGAATATCAAGCCGACCAACTGGCGGCATTGTCCGAGCAGGATTAATGGACTATCAGCACTGGCTGCGTGAGGCGATAAGCCAATTACAGGACAGCGAAAGCCCGCGCCGTGACGCCGAGATCATACTCGAGCATGTCACTGGCAAGGGGCGGACTTTTATTCTGGCATTTGGCGAAACGGAATTAACCGGGGCGCAGCGTGAACAGCTGGACTCTCTGGTGGCGCGCCGCCAGCGGGGAGAGCCTGTGGCACACTTGACCGGTATTCGCGAGTTCTGGTCGCTGCCGCTGTTTGTTTCTCCGGCAACGCTAATACCGCGCCCGGATACCGAATGTCTGGTTGAACAGGCGTTGGCGCGTCTACCAGCCTCGCCGTGTCGTATTCTTGATTTGGGGACCGGCACGGGGGCAATTGCGCTGGCGTTGGCTACCGAGCGCCCGGATTGCGCGGTAACTGCAGTTGACCGCATGCCAGATGCTGTTGATCTGGCGACGCGTAACGCACAGCACCTGACCGTCAGTAATGTTCGCGTATTGCAAAGCAACTGGTTTAGCGCCCTGCAGGGGGAACAGTTTGACATGATTGTCAGCAATCCGCCGTATATCGATGAGCAGGACCCGCACCTGGCGCAAGGCGATGTGCGCTTTGAGCCGTTATCAGCACTGGTGGCGGGCGATCATGGTCTTGCAGATATTGTGCATATCATCGACCAGTCGCGCAGCGTATTAATTCCCGGTGGTTACCTGTTACTGGAACATGGCTGGCAGCAGGGGCAGGCAGTGCGCGATGCTTTTCTTCGCGCGGGTTACCAGGCTGTTGAAACCTGTCGCGACTATGGCGGCAACGAACGAATTACGTTCGGACACACCGCATTATGACTACATTCAGCGTGCTACTTAGCATTCATCTTATCAGCATCGCGCTTTCTGTCGGTCTGTTAACGTTACGTTTCTGGTGGCGTTATACCGACGGACGCCTTGCATCTGCGCGCTGGTCGCGTATTGTGCCACCGATCATTGATACCGTTTTATTACTTAGCGGCGTGGCGTTGATCGTTAAAACGCACATCCTGCCATTCACCGGGCAGGGGACATGGCTGACTGAAAAGCTGTTTGGGGTTATCATTTACATCGTTTTGGGTTTTATTGCGCTCGATTATCGTCGGGCGCGCAGCCAGCAGGCGCGATTAATCGCTTTTCCGCTGGCGCTGGTGGTGCTGTACATCATCATTAAACTCGCCACCACAAAAATACCGTTACTGGGGTAAGTCATGAGGTCGTTAGCTGATTTCGAATTTAATAAAGCGCCATTGTGCGAAGGAATGATCCTGGCATCGGAATCTATCCGCCTGGATTTCCCTACGCAGTCTGTCTATGCCGAACTGGAACGTCTGGCAAGTCTGGCGCATGAAGAAATTAGCCAGCTCCTGTCTCAGGATGAGCAACTGGAAAAACTGCTGGCACTTTTTTACGGCGAATGGGGGTTTACGGATACCCGCGGCGTCTATCGTCTTTCTGATGCACTATGGCTCGACCAGGTTCTGAAAAATCGCCAGGGTAGCGCCGTGTCGCTTGGCGCAATCTTATTGTGGATTGCCAATCGGCTTGATCTCCCGCTGGTCCCGGTGATTTTCCCGACGCAGTTAATTCTGCGTATTGAATCGCTGGATGGCGAAATGTGGCTGATCAATCCGTTCAATGGCGAAACGTTAAATGAGCACACTCTGGAAGTGTGGCTGAAGGGGAATATCAGCCCGGTTGCTGAGTTATTTAACGAAGATCTGGATGAAGCGGATAATGCGGAAGTGATCCGCAAACTGCTCGATACGCTGAAATCTTCGCTAATGGAAGAGCGTCAAATGGAGCTGGCACTACGCGCCAGCGAAGCGTTATTGCAGTTTAATCCTGAAGACCCGTATGAAATACGCGATCGCGGATTGATTTACGCGCAACTGGAATGTGAACATGTTGCATTAAATGATTTAAGTTATTTCGTTGAACAGTGTCCGGAAGACCCGATCAGCGAAATGATCCGTGCGCAGATCAATACTATTTCGCACAAACAAATTGTATTGCATTGATTAATGACACTTTACCTACCGTTTAAGGCGATCCTATGAAACAAAAAGTGGTTAGCATTGGCGACATCAACGTGGCAAATGACCTGCCGTTCGTGCTGTTTGGCGGAATGAACGTGCTGGAATCCCGCGATCTGGCGATGCGCATTTGTGAGCACTACGTAACCGTTACTCAAAAACTGGGTATCCCTTACGTGTTCAAAGCCTCCTTTGATAAAGCCAACCGTTCTTCCATCCACTCATACCGTGGACCAGGCCTTGAAGAAGGGATGAAAATCTTCCAGGAACTGAAGCAAACTTTTGGCGTAAAAGTGATCACCGACGTTCATGAAGCCAGCCAGGCACAGCCAGTTGCTGACGTTGTGGATGTAATTCAGCTTCCGGCATTCCTTGCTCGTCAGACCGATCTGGTGGAAGCCATGGCGAAGACTGGTGCCGTTATCAACGTGAAAAAACCGCAGTTCGTAAGCCCTGGTCAAATGGGTAACATCGTGGATAAATTCCATGAAGGCGGTAACGATAAAGTTATTCTGTGCGATCGTGGTGCCAATTTTGGTTACGACAACCTGGTTGTGGATATGCTGGGCTTTAGCGTGATGAAAAAAGTTTCCGGCAACTCTCCGGTTATTTTTGACGTCACTCACGCACTGCAGTGCCGCGATCCGTTTGGCGCAGCTTCCGGCGGTCGTCGTGCGCAGGTTACCGAACTGGCGCGCGCTGGTATGGCGGTAGGTCTGGCTGGTCTGTTTATTGAAGCACACCCGGATCCAGCGAATGCAAAATGTGATGGTCCGTCCGCGCTGCCGCTGGCGAAGCTGGAACAGTTCCTGACGCAGATTAAAGCGATTGATGATCTGGTGAAAAGTTTCGACGAACTGGATACTGAAAACTAAACTGCGGTTTTTGTCTGCCGGATAACACGCCTGAGCGTTTTATCCGGTCTGCAAAACCAGGCATGTAAGCCCGATATGCGTTAACGCTTATCGGGCTTTTTTACACGGTCAGGCAAATATCGTCATCAGATAGGCGATGAAAAGTGCCAGATGTGCCGCACCGTTTAGCACGTTAGTGCGCCCCGTTGAGAAGGAAATATGGCACAGCACCAACGAAGAAACCATCACGATCATCTCTGGCGCGCCTAAGCCAAATACCAGATCGTTCCCCGTCGCCCATGCAATCAGTGTCACCACCGGTACTGTCAGTGAGATGGTGGCTAATACTGAGCCGAAGAACAAATTCATCGCACGCTGTACTTGATTGCTGAGCACCGCTTTTAGTGCTCCCAGCCCTTCCGGGGAGAGGATCAACAGAGCAACCAGGAAACCAGTAAATGCGACTGGTGCATTCAGCTCAGTTAACAGAGTCTCCAGAGGATTGGCATTCATTTTGGTCACGGCGATGACCGCAATTAAATGGATGATAAGCCAGGCAGCATGCCACATATTGCTGTGTGCTGATGGTTTACCGTGATGCGGATCGTCGTCGTCGCTTTCATCCTCATGCTCGTAAATAAACAAGCTCTGGTGTGTTTTGGTCTGAATCAGCAGAAATACGCCATACATTGCCGCAGAGATTAACGCTACCAGCAGCGCTTGCGCGGTAGTGAAGTTTGCTTCCGGCAATGCCATCGGGAAGACCAACACAATAATAGCCAGCGGGAACAAAGCAATTAAATACTGCTTAATTCCAAACAGGTTCATATACTGAGTGGCAAATTTTTGTCCACCCAGCAGTAATGAAAAACCGACCAGACCGCCGGTAACAATCATAATGATGGAGTAGAGCGTATCGCGCATTAGCGTCGGTGCGGCATCACCAGTTGCCATTAATGCGGAAATTAAACTAACTTCAAGAATAACTACCGAAAGGCTCAGGATTAACGAGCCATAAGGTTCGCCCAGACGGTGGGCTAATACGTCAGCATGACGGACAACGCTAAAAGCGCTGCTTAATATACCAACAAGGGCAAGAGCATTAATGCCGATGACCACTGGTAGTGACTGACTGCTCCCCCATAAGAACAGGACTACCAGCGCCAAAATCGGGAAGACGAGCGAGGTCTCCTTGTGGCGGGTTTTAACCGCCTCATGTGCATGTGTCATTTAATTAATTCTCCATCTCTGCAGGTATTTATAATTATAAATGTATTAAAGAATGTAAAAAATAACAGATCTCTCGGTATTTCCGATCTGTTTTTACGTAATTTTACGGCATGAGTCAGTTTTTGCCTCAAAGTGAGTAAAATCGTTTATCTTGTTTATAGAGTGTTTAAATAACAAAGTGTTAGCTTCCATTGGGCACAAAAATTGACAATGATAATGATGCAAATACTCGGACAATTGGGGTCATCGGAACAGGATATAAAGTGCCGTTGAGCCTTTGTTGTCTTGCAAGCTGTCGGTGAATTGCCTATTGTCCTGGTATTGGTTTCAAAATGAGCAGTAAAAAAGTCCGGAAGGCGTCAAAAGTTGTCGCAGGGAAGTCGCAGTGGCGGAGGTGTAAGGTGTTAACGCGTGATTTTTTGTTGAATGCCGACTGTAAAACGGCATTTGGTACAATTGAAGAATCACTACTCTGGTCAGCGGAACAACGGGCAGCCTCACTGGCAGCCACGCTCTCTTGCCGACCTGATGATGGACCGGTGTGGATCTTTGGTTATGGATCGTTGATGTGGAACCCGGCTTTAGAGTTTGAAGAGTCCTGTACCGGGACGTTGGTTGGCTGGCATCGGGCTTTTTGTCTGCGTCTGACGGCGGGGCGAGGAACGGCGTGTCAGCCAGGACGTATGCTGGCTCTGAAGGAGGGCGGGCGCACGACCGGTGTCGCATATCGCTTACCGGATGCCACCCTGGAACAAGAGCTTTCCCTGCTGTGGAAGCGTGAAATGATTACTGGCTGTTATCTTCCAACCTGGTGTCAGCTGGCGCTGGATGATGGCAGGACGGTCAATGCGCTGGTCTTTATTATGGATCCGCGTCACCCACTGTTTGAGTCCGATACCCGAGCGCAGGTCATAGCGCCGCTTATCGCTGCCGCCAGTGGGCCATTAGGGACTAACGCACAGTATTTGTTCTCGCTGGAACAAGAGCTTTCCAGATTGGGAATGAAGGATGATTGTCTTAACGATCTGGTGATAACCGTCAAAAGATTGTTGGGTGAGGATCTGCCGGAAGGAGTTATGCGACCAGGATATGCGTAAGCGAGAACCCGCTTACCTGTAAGATGCCCGATAAGCGTATGCGCTATCGGGCCTTTTACAATCAGGCTGCAATATAACTGATTGAGTGCTCCAGCGACTGGCTGTGACTGTCGATCAGCACATTCCAGACGCCTGTGTACGGTACGGTCAGCCACGCGTTATCACGATCCTGCACGCTTAAAATGTCAGTCTGCATGTCTTTGACGTGATTTTTCTCGCTCATCAGGTGGATGTGACAGCGCTCAGAGCAGCGCACAACCACCGTATCTCCACCAAATAACTTTAAACTTGCCTTCACTAATGCCATTTTTCACCCCGTTCTTGAAAACAACGTACTCTCTTTCGAAAGTGCTGCGTGATGTTGTTCACATTTCACTCATTGCATAACACCAAAGGGGGAGTAACAGGATGCTGATTTTGATCAAAAAATGGCATAACGATTAAACAAAAATGACAAAATCCCTCAGAAGCGTTGAAAGGGCGTGCTAACTTTCAGTGAAACCACGCCCATGTAAGATTAAATCGGGGAATAGCTGCTCCTGGTAGTGCGCTTGCCTGAAACTTAGCGAATCAGAAGGTCAGAACCTTATCTGCCGCCAGCGTCCACTGTGCCAGTTCTACCAGCGTACCGACTTCCACTCCGTCGATTAATGGCAATGCGGTGATCCCGCGTCCATCGGTGCAGGTTTTGCAGAGTTTTACCGGCACATTTTGCGCGGTCAGAATCTCCAGCATTTGCTGAATATTGTAGCCTTCCGCAGGTTTTTGCCCACGTAACCCAGCCGTCACTGCGTCCGACATCAAAAACAGACGTAGCTCCAGGCTACTCTCCTGTTCGCGCAGCGCAATGGCCAGACGCAGACTATTGAATAACGATTCGCTTCCATAGGCCGCACCGTTCGCGATGATCACAATCTTTTGCATTTTGACTCCGGTTGTCAGGGGACAGGATTACTCATCAGCATCTATGTTACTCCGTGTTGTTTGTATGGAAAAGGAAGCATGAGTGAAGGGGCGGGTCACAAGTACTTTTCGTCCAGGGATAATCCGGAAAAGAGAGAGCAGGGCTGCAAATATTGCGTGAAAACGCTATGGTTTAGGATATGTATGCCGCTGTAATTTATTGATGTAAGAAACAACTGACGTTTTGAGCCGTATAGTCTGTAGTCCGCTGTATCTCCTCCTACTCTTGCCGCCGGCAGGCGGTATTGCCAGCGCACCCCCTTCCTTTATTCAGAAAGCTGAAAACCCTTTCGACAATAATGATGATGGTCTGCCTGACCTTGGCATGGCACCTGAGTCCAGGACAGGAGAAAAGCATTTTGCTGAAATGGTTAAAGCGTTTGGCGAAGCCAGTATGACCGACAACGGGCTTGATACGGGCGAGCAGGCGAAGCAGTTCGCGTTTGGCCAGGTGCGTGACACGGTGAGTGAACAGGTTAATCAGCAGCTTGAATCATGGCTTTCTCCCTGGGGAAGAGCCAGCGTTGGGCTCCAGATTGATAATGAGGGCAGTTTTAGCGGCAGTCGTGGTAACTGGTTTATACCCTGGCAGGATAATCAGCGTTACCTTACCTGGAGCCAGTTGGGGCTGACTCAACAGGATGAGGGATTAGTCAGTAATGTGGGTATCGGACAACGCTGGGTGCGGGACGGTTGGTTGCTGGGCTACAACACCTTTTACGATAACCTGTTGGATGAAAATCTGTCCCGGGGCGGATTGGGGGCAGAAGCGTGGGGAGAGTATCTGCGCTTATCCGCGAATTACTATCAACCGTTCTCTGCCTGGCAGGAGCGTTCAGCGACGCAAGAGCAGCGGATGGCGCGTGGGTATGACCTTACCGCGCTGATGCGGGTGCCATTTTATGAGCACCTCAATACCAGTGTCAGCGTTGAACAATATTTCGGCGATCGGGTGGATCTGTTTCATTCCGGAGCCGGATACCACAACCCTGTAGCGGTCAAACTGGGGCTAAGCTATACGCCGGTCCCACTGATAACATTGACCGCACAGCACAAGCAGGGGGAAAGTGGAGTGAGTCAAAATAACCTTGGATTAAACCTCAATTATCGTTTTGGCGTCCCGCTGAAAAAACAGCTGATGGTCAGTGAAGTGGCGAGCAGCCAGTCACTGCGTGGCAGTCGTTATGACTTTCCGCAACGTGATAATCTGCCAACGATGGAATATCGCCAGCGCAAATCTCTTTCCGTCTTTTTGGCAACGCCGCCCTGGGATCTCAAACCGGGTGAAACGGTGGTACTGAAGCTTGAGGTCCGTAGTCTGCATGGTATTCGCCATCTGGCGTGGCAGGGGGATACGCAGGCACTGAGCTTAACGGCCGGGACAAATACCCGCAGTGCGGAAGGCTGGACGATTATTACGCCGAAGTGGGACGGTAGCGAAGGGGCAACAAACCGCTGGCGGTTGTCAGTGGTAGTGGAAGACGGGCAGGGCCAGCGTGTCTCTTCCAATGAGATCACGCTATCGCTGGCCGAACCGTTCATCACCGTGTCGGAAAATGATCCTCGTTAAAATACTTCAGGAACTCATTATCAGAATATACGTTCCTGATGCACCCACACCGCTGCTTCAACGCGTGATTTGAGTTTCATCTTCTTCAGCATATGCTTAACATGCACTTTTACCGTGCTTTCGGTGATGTCCAGACGACGGGCAATCATCTTGTTTGGTAGGCCCTGGGCAATCAGCTTCAGAATGTCGCGCTCGCGTGGCGTCAACTGGGTAACGTCCCGGTCGGAAGTCGCACGGTTCGCCCGCAGACTGGCAGCCAGAACAGGTGTCAGGGCTTCGCTTAGTACCATTTCACCTGCTGCTGCCTGCTGCAACGCTTTCAGCAGATCTTCCGGTTCCATGTCTTTTAGCAGATAGCCATCTGCGCCGCGTTTCAGTGCGGTAACAACGTCTTCTTCATGGTTAGATACGCTGAAAACCACGATGCGGCCGGAAAGTGATTTTTCTCGCAACTTATCGAGTGTTTCCAGACCGTTCATTCCGGGCATGTTCAGATCCAGCAGAATCAGATCCGGATCAAGGGATTCAGCCAGCTCGATACCCTGCTCGCCATTACTGGCTTCACCGACCACGGTAATATCGGGCGCCATGCTGACAAGCTGTTTTACACCGGTTCGTAGCATCGGATGATCGTCGATCAACAGGATGGTTGCCGGTTCCTGATTACTCATGGGTATCTCCTTGGACATCTGTGAAGTTTGTTTCGGGAATAAAAGTGACAGTAACTTCAGTACCGCCTGTCTCGCGACGGCGAACGCGGCAATCGCCGCGCAAGCTCTGCGCACGGTCACGCATTATTATCATGCCGTAGTGGTTACTGCGTTCGGCGTTTTCCGGTACGCCGCAGCCGTTATCTTGTACAGTCAGTTTGACCTGCTTGCCATTTTGCACCACCGTCACGATAACGTCATCGGCCTGGGAGTGTTTAAGGGCATTACTCAGGGCTTCGCGGGCAATTTGCAGCAAGTGGATCGCCTGATGGGAAGGCACCAGACGTGGCGGCAATTGATAATCCAGCTTCACCGTAAAGCCAAAGCGGGCGCTGTATTCCTGACAGCTGGCTTCCAGCGCAGGCCGCAATCCAGGTTCCGTTAGCTGCAAACGGAAGGTGGTTAACAGTTCGCGCAACTGCGCCCACGAGGCGTTCAGTTCGTTACGTATTTGACTCAACAGCTCGCGGCTGTTTTCTGGTAGCGCGTCACCCTGCATCTGCAAGCAACTGACCTGCATTTTCATACAAGAGAGAGATTGTGCAATAGAATCATGCAGTTCGCGAGCAATGGTGGCACGCTCCTCCATAACAATCAACTGCTGCTGGCGCTCCTGGTGCCTGTCCAGCGCCAACGTAGCGGTCAGTTGTTCAACCAGCGTGTCCACCAGTTGCTGTTGGTCGTGGCTGAGATGGCGTCCGTATGGCAAGGTGGCGAGCAGAATACCGTACTGGGTATGTGCATCGGTTAGCCGCCATTTCAGCGTAATGCCCCCGTCAATTGCGGGTTGAATGCCGCGTGGACACAGGTGACACCCTTTTTCATCACAGCTGACAGTAGACTGACAGGTAAACTCCTGATGGTTATCTTCATCCTCCAGATCGTAAACCCGCAGTTCAATATCATGCAGTAATGTTAAATTTTGCAGGCCGTTGAGTACCGGGGAAAGTCGTTCACAAAGTGGTATCTGGGAGTGCAGACGACGATTAGCTTGCCACAGGAAAGAGAGGATCTGATTTTTATGTTCCAGACCTGCTGTTTTCTCCTGGACCCGCTGTTCCAGTACCGCGTAACTTTCGGCCAGTTCCTCTGACATATTATTCAGTGCCGATCCCAGTGCGGCCATTTCATTACGGCCACTGATATGTGCGCGTTGGGTGAAGTCGCGCTGACTGACTGCACGAGCCATCGCCAGCAGTTGTTTCCACGGCTGCAACAGGCGCACGCGTAGCCAGATAATGGTGAAGACCAGCAGCAATGCCATAAATATCGCCATCAGGCGATGCAGCATGACCACGCGTTCAATACGCAGTTCGGTGGTGTGGTCGAAGGCCGTGACCAGTTGATCCAACCCTGTCACGAAACGTGAAACGTCCCCGGCCACCGCTGCGCCATTTTGTGCATGCGCGAGCCCTGGCGCCAGTTCGGTGTGCCAGTAATTCTGCAATGCTTTCAACTGTTCCTGCTGCCCGTCACGGAGCGCGGCGCGAGTCAGTTCCGGGCTAAACGCGGTTTTTTCCATCTCTTCCAGCAGCGGTTGGTCGTCGGCATCCAATGGCACCGCTGCCAGCAGGCGATAGCTTTGCATTCGCAGTGAACCCGCTTTGTTGATCGCATGGGCGCTGCCCTGAACCCCCTGAACCAGCCAGCCGGAGACAGCCATACCCGCCACGCCAATAGCAGTGGACAGTAAAACAATAAGCGCCACCTGGTTGACCAGCGTAAGCGGTGAGAGACAACGTTTAAACATGGTGACTTCTTCCTTCGGGTTTTCATTGAGCAGAAAACCTTATTGAATGACGATTCTGCTGCAGGCAGTGGCGTTATTCTCAGCTATACACTGGAGTATACCCATACCTCAAACGGGCTACCCCTTAATTGCCACTGGTGGGAGCGATTCCTGACAGAGGGGAGTAGCGTGCGACAGAAGCGTGAAAAACCACATCTTTTTTACCGATGTTAGCTACTCATTTGGGGTAATGATAAATTTTAAGCATCAATAATGACACCTTTTCCTTTGATTTATATCAACTTACCACCGGCTGTAAACCCTAATGTGGCAGGCATCGAAACAAGTATCAGAGGTGTCTATGAGTCACTCATCTGCCCCGGAAAGGGCATCTGGAGCTGTAATTACAGAATGGCGGCCGGAAGATCCCGTCTTCTGGCAACAGCGTGGTCAACGAGTTGCCAGCCGTAACCTGTGGATTTCCGTCCCTTGTCTGCTGCTGGCGTTTTGTGTGTGGATGTTATTCAGCGCCGTTGCGGTGAATCTGCCGAAGGTCGGTTTCGACTTCACAACTGAACAGCTGTTTATGCTGACGGCGTTACCATCGGTTTCCGGCGCACTGTTGCGCGTACCGTACTCCTTTATGGTTCCACTATTTGGTGGACGCCGCTGGACGGCATTCAGTACCGGTATCCTGATCATCCCTTGCGTATGGTTAGGTTTTGCCGTGCAGGATACCACCACGCCTTTTAGTACCTTTATTGTGATCTCCTTGTTGTGCGGTTTTGCGGGTGCAAACTTTGCTTCCAGCATGGCAAACATCAGTTTCTTCTTTCCAAAACAGAAACAGGGTGGTGCGCTGGGTCTGAATGGCGGTTTGGGCAATATGGGCGTCAGCGTGATGCAACTGGTTGCGCCGCTGGTGGTTTCGTTGTCCATTTTCGCCGTATTTGGCAGTCATGGCGTGGAACAACCGGATGGCACGCAATTGTATCTGGCAAACGCTGCATGGGTTTGGGTACCGTTCCTGGCGGTGTTCACGCTGGCGGCATGGTTCGGTATGAACGAACTGGCAACCTCGAAAGCGTCGCTGAAAGAGCAACTTCCGGTGCTGAAACGTGGGCATCTGTGGATTATGAGCCTGCTGTATCTGGCGACCTTTGGCTCCTTCATCGGCTTCTCTGCCGGTTTCGCGATGCTGTCAAAAACTCAGTTTCCGGATGTGCAGATCCTGCATTACGCCTTCTTTGGTCCGCTGATTGGTGCCCTGGCTCGTTCTGCGGGCGGTGCAATCTCTGACCGACTGGGCGGGACGCGCGTTACGCTGGTGAACTTTGTACTGATGGCAGTTTTCAGCGCTTTGTTGTTCCTGACCTTGCCTGTAAACGGTGAGGGTGGCAACTTTATGGCCTTCTTCGTCGTGTTCCTGGCGTTGTTCCTGACAGCCGGTCTGGGCAGTGGCTCTACCTTCCAGATGATCTCTGTCATCTTCCGTAAGCTGACGATGGACAGGGTTAAAGCGGAAGGTGGTTCTGAAGAGAAAGCGATGCGTGAAGCGGCAACTGATACAGCTGCAGCATTGGGCTTTATCTCAGCCATTGGCGCAATTGGCGGCTTTTTTATTCCAAAAGCATTTGGTACTTCTCTGGCGTTAACCGGTTCGCCGGTGGGGGCGATGAAAGTCTTTCTAATCTTCTATGTCGCCTGCGTGGTAATCACCTGGGTGGTATACGGACGGCATTCTAAAAAGTAAAAAAGTAACAATTGATTATCCATTGCGCGGTGTTAGACCGCGCTTTTTTTTGTCTGATTTTAGTTACAACATACTAATGAGTTATTTCAAGGTGACCGCCTGAGATAGTGTGCATGCAATATGCCAGGCAGGGGGCATACCCCTTAATACCCACTTGTAAAGAAATTAACATTTGCATGATGAGCGTTATTGGAAATATTATTTAATATCAATTAGTTAGATTCAATAAAAATATCCCACTTAGGGGGTATATGAAAATTAACCTCCATTTTTCATCCCTGTCTGCCTTGATCGTTATCAATTCCTACGTGCTTTCAGAGCGTTAACTTCGCAGGCAATCAAGCAATGTCGATTTATCAGAGAGCCGTCAGGCTCCTACAGGAGACAACCGATGAGTAAATTCCTGGACCGGTTTCGCTACTTCAAACAGAAGGGCGAAACCTTTGCCGATGGGCACGGCCAGCTTCTCGATACTAACAGGGACTGGGAGGATGGATACCGCCAGCGTTGGCAGCATGACAAAGTCGTGCGCTCAACCCATGGGGTAAACTGCACCGGTTCATGCAGCTGGAAAATCTACGTGAAGAATGGTCTGGTGACCTGGGAAACTCAGCAAACTGACTACCCGCGTACCCGTCCTGATCTGCCGAACCACGAACCACGCGGCTGCCCGCGCGGTGCGAGCTATTCCTGGTATCTCTACAGCGCTAACCGTCTCAAATATCCGCTGATGCGCAAACGTCTGATGAAGATGTGGCGTGAAGCGAAAAGACTGCACAGCGATCCGGTAGACGCATGGGCATCCATCATTGAAGACGCCGATAAAGCAAAAAGCTTCAAACAAGCGCGTGGTCGTGGTGGGTTTGTCCGTTCTTCCTGGCAGGAAGTGAATGAACTGATTGCGGCTTCCAACGTTTACACGGTCAAAACCTACGGTCCTGACCGTGTCGCTGGTTTCTCTCCGATCCCGGCAATGTCGATGGTTTCTTACGCTTCCGGCGCACGCTACCTGTCCCTGATTGGCGGTACCTGCCTGAGCTTCTACGACTGGTACTGCGACCTGCCGCCTGCGTCTCCACAGACCTGGGGTGAACAGACCGACGTACCTGAATCTGCTGACTGGTACAACTCCAGCTATATCATCGCCTGGGGCTCTAACGTTCCGCAGACCCGTACTCCGGACGCCCACTTCTTCACGGAAGTTCGTTACAAAGGCACCAAAACCGTTGCGATTACGCCGGACTATGCAGAAATCGCCAAGCTGTGCGACTTGTGGCTGGCGCCGAAGCAGGGTACCGATGCCGCGATGGCACTGGCGATGGGCCACGTTATGTTGCGTGAGTTCCACCTCGATAATCCGAGCCAGTATTTTACCGACTATGTGCGTCGTTATACCGACATGCCGATGCTGGTAATGCTTGAAGAGCGTGACGGTTACTATGCTGCGGGCCGTATGCTGCGTGCTGCGGATCTTGTTGATTCTCTGGGTCAGGAAAACAACCCGGAATGGAAAACTGTCGCGATTAATACCAATGGCGATATGGTCGCGCCAAACGGCTCAATCGGTTTCCGTTGGGGCGAAAAAGGCAAATGGAATCTTGAGCAGCGTGACGGCACGTCTGGTGAAGAAACCGAACTGCAGCTCAGCCTGCTGGGTAGTCAGGATGATATCGCTGAAGTTGGTTTCCCGTACTTCGGCGGTGAAGGTACTGAACACTTCAATAAAGTCGAACTGGAAAATGTTCTGCTGCATAAACTGCCGGTGAAACGCCTGCGTCTGGCAGATGGTTCTACTGCACTGGTGACTACCGTTTACGATCTGACCATGGCTAACTACGGTCTGGAACGCGGTCTGAACGATGAAAACTGTGCGACCAGCTACGATGACATCAAAGCGTATACCCCAGCGTGGGCAGAAAAAATCACCGGTGTTTCCCGCTCACAGATCGTCCGTATCGCGCGTGAATTTGCCGATAACGCGGATAAAACGCACGGTCGTTCGATGATTATCGTCGGTGCGGGCCTGAACCACTGGTATCACCTTGATATGAACTATCGTGGTCTGATCAACATGCTGGTGTTCTGCGGCTGTGTCGGCCAGAGCGGTGGCGGTTGGGCACACTACGTCGGTCAGGAAAAACTGCGTCCGCAGACTGGCTGGCAGCCACTGGCGTTTGGTCTGGACTGGCAACGTCCGGCGCGCCATATGAACAGCACCTCGTACTTCTATAACCACTCCAGCCAATGGCGCTACGAGTCGGTTACGGCGCAAGAACTGCTGTCACCGCTGGCGGATAAATCCCGTTACACCGGCCATCTGCTTGATTTCAACGTTCGCGCAGAACGTATGGGGTGGTTGCCGTCTGCACCGCAGTTAGGCACTAACCCACTGCGTATCGCCGATGAAGCGGAAAAAGCCGGAATGACACCGGTAGACTACACCGTCAAAGCGTTGAAAGAGGGCACTATTCGCTTTGCGGCCGAGCAGCCGGAAAACGGTAAAAACCATCCACGTAACCTGTTTATCTGGCGTTCAAACCTGCTGGGCTCATCCGGTAAAGGCCATGAATATATGCTGAAGTACCTGCTGGGTACCGAGCACGGTATTCAGGGGCTGGATCTGGGCAAACAGGGCGGTGTGAAGCCGGAAGAAGTGGAATGGCAGGATAACGGTCTCGACGGCAAACTGGATCTGGTGGTGACGTTGGACTTCCGTCTGTCAAGCACCTGCCTCTATTCCGACATCGTGCTGCCAACCGCGACCTGGTACGAAAAAGACGACATGAATACCTCGGATATGCATCCGTTTATTCATCCGTTGTCTGCCGCCGTTGACCCGGCATGGGAATCGAAAAGCGACTGGGAAATCTATAAAGCCATCGCGAAGAAATTCTCTGAAGTTTGTGTTGGCCATCTCGGTAAAGAAACTGATGTGGTTACACTGCCTATCCAGCACGACTCTGCCGCCGAACTGGCGCAGCCGCTGGATGTAAAAGACTGGAAGAAAGGCGAATGTGATCTGATACCAGGCGTAACTGCACCGCACATCATGACCGTTGAGCGTGATTATCCGGCCACCTACGAGCGTTTCACCTCTATTGGCCCGCTGATGGATAAAGTCGGTAACGGTGGTAAAGGGATTGCCTGGAACACCCAGAGTGAAATGGATCTGCTGCGTAAGCTCAATTACACCAAGGCAGAAGGTCCGGCTAAAGGCCAGCCTATGCTGAATACGGCGATTGATGCGGCAGAGATGATTCTGACACTGGCCCCGGAAACTAACGGCCAGGTAGCCGTCAAAGCATGGGCGGCGCTGAGCGAGTTTACCGGTCGGGACCATACGCACCTGGCGCTAAATAAAGAAGACGAGAAAATCCGCTTCCGTGATATTCAGGCGCAGCCGCGCAAAATTATCTCCAGCCCGACATGGTCTGGCCTGGAAGATGAACACGTTTCTTACAATGCCGGTTATACCAACGTTCACGAGCTGATCCCATGGCGTACGCTGACGGGTCGCCAGCAACTGTATCAGGATCATCAGTGGATGCGCGACTTCGGTGAAAGCCTGCTGGTCTATCGTCCGCCAATCGATACCCGTTCGGTGAAAGAGGTGATGGGTGAGAAATCCAATGGCAACCCGGAAAAAGCGCTCAACTTCCTGACGCCACACCAGAAGTGGGGTATCCACTCCACCTACAGTGACAACCTGCTGATGCTGACTTTAGGCCGCGGTGGTCCGGTTGTATGGATGAGTGAAGAGGATGCCAAAGAGATTGGTATTGAAGACAACGACTGGATTGAAGTCTTCAACAGCAATGGTGCGCTGACCGCTCGTGCTGTAGTAAGCCAGCGTGTTCCTGCCGGGATGACCATGATGTACCACGCACAGGAACGTATCGTTAACCTGCCTGGCTCTGAAATTACCGGTCAACGTGGTGGTATCCATAACTCGGTGACCCGCATTACGCCGAAACCGACCCATATGATTGGCGGTTATGCGCACCTGGCATACGGCTTTAACTACTACGGTACCGTAGGTTCAAACCGTGATGAGTTCGTGGTTGTACGTAAGATGAAGAACATTAACTGGTTGGATGGCGAAGGCAATGACCAGGTACAGGAGAGCGTAAAATGAAAATTCGTTCACAAGTCGGCATGGTGCTGAATCTCGATAAGTGCATCGGCTGTCATACCTGCTCAGTCACCTGTAAAAACGTCTGGACCAGCCGTGAAGGGACCGAGTACGCGTGGTTCAACAATGTTGAAACCAAGCCAGGTACCGGTTTCCCGACTGACTGGGAAAACCAGGAGAAAATGAAAGGCGGTTGGGTTCGTAAGATCAACGGTAAACTGCAGCCGCGTATGGGTAACCGCGCGATGCTTCTGGGTAAAATCTTTGCCAACCCGCACCTGCCGGGCCTGGATGATTACTACGAACCGTTTGATTTCGACTACCAGACGCTGCATAACACGCCAGCTGACAGCAAGGCGCAGCCGATTGCTCGTCCTCGTTCGCTGATCACCGGCAAGCGTATGGATAAAATCACCAAGGGTCCGAACTGGGAAGATGACCTGGGTGGTGAATTTGAGAAGCTGTCGAAAGACAAAAACTTCGAGAACATGCAGAAGGCGATGTACGGTCAGTTCGAGAACACCTTCATGATGTATCTGCCGCGTCTGTGTGAGCATTGCCTTAACCCGGCGTGCGTGGCGACCTGCCCAAGCGGCGCCATCTACAAGCGTGAAGAAGATGGCATCGTACTGATTGACCAGGATAAGTGCCGTGGCTGGCGTATGTGCATCACAGGTTGTCCGTACAAAAAAATCTACTTCAACTGGAAGAGCGGCAAATCCGAGAAATGCATTTTCTGCTACCCGCGTATCGAAGCTGGTCAGCCGACCATTTGTTCCGAAACCTGCGTAGGTCGTATTCGCTACCTCGGCGTGCTGTTGTATGACGCGGACGCGATTGAAAGCGCGGCAAGCACGGAAAACGAGAAAGACCTGTACCAGCGTCAACTGGATGTATTCCTCGATCCGAACGATCCGGCGATCATTGAACAGGCGCTGAAAGATGGCATCCCACTGAGCGTGATTGACGCGGCACAGCAGTCTCCGGTGTACAAAATGGCGATGGACTGGAAACTGGCACTGCCGCTACATCCGGAGTATCGCACATTGCCAATGGTCTGGTATGTGCCGCCATTGTCACCGATTCAGTCAGCGGCTGACGCGGGCGAACTGGGCAGCAATGGCATTCTGCCGGATGTAGACAGCCTGCGTATTCCGGTTCAGTACCTGGCAAACCTGCTGACTGCCGGCGATACCCAGCCGGTGCTGTTGGCACTGAAACGTATGCTGGCGATGCGTCACTACAAACGTGCGGAAACGGTTGACGGTAAAGTCGACACCCGTGCGCTGGAAGAGGTCGGACTGACTGAAGCTCAGGCACAGGAGATGTATCGTTACCTGGCGATTGCTAACTACGAAGATCGTTTCGTCGTGCCGAGCAGCCATCGTGAACTGGCGCGCGAAGCGTTCCCGGAGAAAGGGGGTTGCGGCTTTAGCTTTGGTGATGGTTGTCATGGTTCTGACACAAAATTCAATCTGTTCAACAGCCGCCGCATCGATGCTGTCGATGTGACCAGTAAAACGGAGCCGCACCAATGATTGAACTCGTCATTGTTTCGCGCCTGCTCGAATACCCAGATGCTGCCCTGTGGCAGCATCAGCAGGAACTTTTCGATGCACTCGCATCATCTGAGAACCTGGACAAAGAGGATGCTCAGACCCTGGGCGTCTTCCTGCGTGATTTAACCGCGCAGGATATGCTGGATGTGCAGGCAAGCTACAGCGAGCTGTTCGACCGTGGTCGTGCAACCTCTCTGCTGTTGTTTGAACATGTTCATGGAGAATCCCGCGATCGCGGCCAGGCGATGGTAGACCTGATGGCTCAGTACGAGCAACACGGTTTGCAGCTCGACAGCCGCGAGCTGCCAGATCATCTTCCGTTATATCTGGAATATCTGGCTCAGTTGCCGAAGGAAGAAGCGTTGGGTGGCCTGCAGGATATCGCACCGATTCTGGCGCTGCTCAGTGCGCGTCTGCAACAGCGCGAGAGCCGCTACGCCGTGCTGTTCGATCTGTTGTTGAAACTGGCTAACGCTGCTATCGACAGCAACAAAGTGGCTGAAAAAATTGCGGATGAAGTTCGTGACGACACTCCACAGGCGCTGGATGCGGTCTGGGAAGAAGAGCAGGTGAAATTCTTTGCCGACCAGGGGTGCGGCGAATCTGAAATCTCCGCTCACCAGCGTCGTTTTGCCGGGGCCGTTGCGCCGCAGTACCTGAATATCACCACCGGAGGACAGCAATAATGCACTTCCTGAATACGTTCTTCTTTGACATCTATCCGTACATCGCGGGTTCTGTCTTCCTGATTGGTAGTTGGCTGCGTTATGACTACGGTCAGTACACCTGGCGCGCGGCTTCCAGCCAGATGCTGGATCGTAAAGGAATGAACCTGGCGTCAAACCTGTTCCACATCGGGATCCTGGGTATTTTCGCTGGTCACTTCCTTGGTATGCTGACGCCGCACTGGATGTACGAAGCGTGGCTGCCTTTGGAAGTAAAACAAAAGATGGCAATGTTTGCTGGCGGTGCATCCGGTGTGATGTGCCTGGTGGGGGGCGTATTACTGCTTAAACGCCGTCTGTTCAGCCCACGCGTACGCGCAACCACTACTGGCGCGGATATTCTGGTGCTATCTGTCCTGGTTATCCAGTGTGCGTTGGGTCTGCTGACTATCCCATTCTCTGCCCAGCATATGGACGGCAGCGAGATGATGAAGCTGGTGAACTGGGCACAGTCCGTGGTGACTTTCCACGGCGGCGCTTCTCAATATCTGGACGGTGTGGCGTTCATCTTCCGTATGCACCTGGTGCTCGGTATGACGTTGTTCCTGTTGTTCCCGTTCTCGCGTCTGGTGCATATCTGGAGCGTTCCTGTCGAGTATCTGACGCGTAAATACCAGATTGTGCGCGCACGTCACTAATCCGTTATTTTCGTAAGACAAAACCCTGCTTCGGCGGGGTTTTTTTATAACTGTTTGCAGGATGGTGAATGTAGGCGTTTTTTGTAAGTCTGATAAGCATCGTGCATCAGGCAAATTGTGTGCTCGAATCGAAGCTTCTCATCCTTCCCGCATGGGCAGAATTATAGGGGATTGTGATTTGATTGGGCTGAAATGTTA
>NZ_CAWLWU010000002.1:2533147-2555401 GCF_963864895.1 Citrobacter sp. S-77 | reverse complement strand
CGAACCTTCGAAGTCGATGACGGCAGATTTACAGTCTGCTCCCTTTGGCCGCTCGGGAACCCCACCACGGGGTAATGCTTGTACTGGCCTGCTTCCGGTGGGAAGCGGGGCGCATCATATCAAATGACGCGCCGCTGTAAAGTATTCCGTTGATAAAAAAGAACTGGTTGCCTGATTTTTACGCGTAAAGATGTAAAGGTAACCAATTTAATTATCAATCGATTACAGAATAATCGTTCGGTTACCGTAGACAAAGACTCGCTGGGCCAGAACCTGATACAAGGCCCGGCTTAAAACATTTTTTTCTACGTCGCGGCCCGCACGCATCATATCTTCTGCGGTATAGGTGTGATCCACATGAATCACGTCCTGCATAATAATTGGACCTTCATCGAGGTTATCATTCACATAGTGAGCCGTTGCACCGATAATTTTAACACCGCGCTCATAAGCCTGATGGTACGGACGTGCACCAATAAAGGCTGGCAGGAACGAGTGGTGAATATTAATGATCTTATTCGGAAAGCGTGAAACAAATTCTGGGGTCAAAACACGCATATATTTCGCCAATACAACATAATCGGGCTGATGTGCGTCGATGGCATCGGCCATTTTCTGATCGTGTTCTTCGCGTGTTAATCCTTCGTGGCTGACCAGCTCAAAGGGAATATCAAAACGCTCAACCAGAGAACGCAGCGTATCGTGGTTGCCAATAACCGCAGCAATTTCAACATCGAGTCCGCCATAATTGGCTTTCATTAACAGGTCACCCAGACAATGTGCTTCCTTGGTGACCAATATAACAATGCGGCGACGTCCTGCCGGCGTTAGTTCGCGAATTGAACCTTCTGGTAAGGCGCTGTCCAGATCGGTCAGTAGCGTGACGTCATTAAAAATACCTTCCAGTTCCGTGCGCATAAAAAAGCGCCCGGTGCGATGGTCAACAAATTCATTGTTTTGCACGATGTTCAGTTCATGCTTGTAACAAATATTGGTGATCCGTGCGATCAAACCTTTCTGATCGGGACAGATAGTGCGAAGAACTTTACGTTGTTGTGAATGCATTGCCGGGGTAATCCTGTTGAGAATGTTTGCATCATTGATGCGCTGTCGGGCATTGGTTAGCCGCAGCACTTTTTAAATTTTTTACCTGACCCGCAAGGGCAGGGGTCGTTTCGGCCTGGTTGAGGGCGCGTACCATCAATATAATACCACTGGCCGTTTTCCTTTAAAAAACGAGATCGCTCGATAATTGCGCCTGTTTTCCCCTGTTCAGAAAAACGCGCAACGAAGCTGACATATCCGACATTGTCTGTGTCTGACGTCGCCTGTTCAAAAATGGTCAGTCCGAGCCATTCGGTATGGGCAAACCCTGCGATAATATCATCCCGATAAGCGGCTGCATTACAGTCCGGGTGCCAGGTTTTAATCAGGTAATCTGCGTCTTTCATCACAAAAGCACAGTAACGAGAACGCATGAGGTGTGACGGCGTAGGTGCTACTTGCGCGCCGGACACATAACGGTAGCAACATAGGCTATACTCGACAGCGCTACCACAGGGACAAAGCTGAGACACAAATTACTCCCTGGAATAAAAAAACGGCGTAAAAACGCCACGGTGGCACTATGTTAACTGAGCCGTGGCGATGTTGCTACGTCTGCAAGCCAGGGGAAGTCTGTAGGTACAATGAGAAAAATTAAAATTGGGCTGGCGCTAGGTTCCGGCGCAGCACGAGGCTGGTCGCACATCGGTGTGATTAAGGCCCTTAAACACATGGGCATTGATATTGATATTGTGGCAGGGTGTTCCATCGGTTCGCTGGTCGGGGCCGCCTACGCTTGCAACAAATTACCCGCCCTTGAGCAGTGGGTCTGCTCATTTAGCTACTGGGATGTGTTACGTCTGATGGATCTCTCGTGGCGCAGGGGGGGATTACTGCGCGGTGAACGGGTATTTAACCAGTATCGTAATGTCATGCCGGTGGAAGCCATCGAACAATGCTCTCGCCGTTTTGCAACTGTTGCGACCAATTTGAGTACTGGCCGGGAGCTATGGTTTACGGAAGGTGACTTGCACCTTGCAGTCCGAGCCTCCTGCAGTATTCCTGGCCTGATGTCTCCGGTTGCACATAATGGCTACTGGTTGGTTGATGGCGCAGTAGTTAACCCCGTGCCAGTCTCTCTCACACGAGCGATGGGCGCTGATATCGTCATTGCAGTCGATCTGCAACATGATGCGCATCTCATGCAACAAGATCTGCTCTCCTTCAACGTCAGCAATGACACAGAGTCGAGTGATGATGAGCTTTCGTGGCATGCTCGCCTGAAAGAGCGGTTGAGTAATATTACTGCGCGACGTGCAGTAACCGCGCCGACGGCGATGGAGATCATGACGACCTCAATTCAGGTTCTGGAAAACCGTCTTAAACGCAACCGCATGGCCGGTGATCCGCCAGATATCCTTATTCAGCCATTTTGTCCGCAAATATCCACGCTGGATTTTCACCGCGCAAGCGCCGCGATTGCTGCCGGGCAGTTAGCGGTAGAGAAGAAAATGGATGAACTTTTGCCCCTGGTGAAGACCAACGTTTAACGCATTTTTTATCAACACTTAAGTAAATTCTGACAGGCGTGAGTAGCAATAGCATGCCACTATTTATTAAAGCCAGTCAGGGGGGAGAATATGACGCAGCCATTGGTCGGAAAACAGATTCTTATTGTTGAAGATGAGCCTGTATTTCGCTCGCTTCTGGATTCATGGTTTTCCTCTTTGGGAGCGACAACGGCTGTAGCAGGCGATGGGCTTGATGCGCTGGAGTTACTTGGACACTTCACACCTGATTTGATGATCTGCGATCTTGCTATGCCGAGAATGAACGGTCTTAAACTGGTCGAATATCTGCGTAATCGCGGCGATCAAACGCCGATTCTGGTTATCTCTGCAACGGAAAATATGGCTGATATTGCCAAAGCGCTGCGGCTCGGTGTGGACGATGTACTGCTAAAGCCAGTAAAGGACCTCAACCGCCTGCGTGAAACGGTCTTTGCGTGTCTCTATCCCAACATGTTTAACTCACGTGTAGAAGAAGAGGAGCGGTTGTTCCGTGACTGGGATGCAATGGTAGATGACCCTGCGGCTGCTGCAAAACTGCTGCAGGAGTTACAGCCTCCGGTTCAGCAAGTTATCTCTCAATGTCGAATTAATTATCGACAACTGGTTGCCGCCGACCAACCGGGGTTGGTGCTTGATATCGCGCCGCTGTCAGACCACGACCTCGCTTTCTATTGTCTGGATGTGACTCGAGCGGGGGACAATGGTGTTTTGGCCGCACTGTTATTGCGCGCATTGTTTAATGGGCTGCTGCAGGAACAGCTGGCACATCAAAATCAACGGTTGCCGGAACTGGGAACATTATTGAAACAGGTTAACCATCTGCTGCGACAGGCCAACTTACCGGGTCAGTTTCCGTTGCTGGTGGGGTATTATCATAGTGGATTAAAAAATCTGATACTGGTATCCGCGGGTCTGAATGCGACATTAAATACAGGCTCACATCACGTACAAATCAGTAATGGTGTTCCCCTGGGGACATTAGGTAATACTTATCTTAACCAGCTAAGTCAACGCTGTGAGTCCTGGCAGTGCCAAATTTGGGGGGCTGGAGGACGTCTGCGTCTGATGTTGTCTGCGGAATGAACAATCGAATAGGAGGAGAATAAAATTACTTCACCTCCTTGTCTGCGTGAGTGCTACTATCAGCGCCAGATTTATTGGTAATTGTCTTAATTATTCCGACCCGCGTCCTTTTCAGACCTGATGCTTGTCGCGGTACTGATATACTCGGATGCGATACAGATTAATGAACACGTTCAATACATGAACAGTCCAGGAGAGTTTTAAATGGCTGCCCTAAATTCAAAAGTCAAAAAGGCCGTTATCCCGGTAGCGGGATTAGGAACCAGGATGCTACCGGCTACGAAAGCAATCCCGAAAGAGATGCTTCCACTGGTTGATAAGCCATTAATTCAGTACGTCGTAAACGAATGTATTGCTGCGGGTATCACTGAAATTGTGCTGGTGACTCATTCGTCTAAAAATTCAATTGAAAACCACTTCGATACAAGCTTTGAACTTGAAGCTATGCTGGAAAAACGTGTAAAACGTCAGCTTCTCGAAGAGGTTCAATCTATTTGCCCGCCACACGTGACTATTATGCAAGTTCGTCAAGGGCTGGCTAAAGGTCTGGGTCACGCGGTATTGTGCGCGCATCCGGTTGTTGGCGATGAACCCGTTGCGGTCATTCTGCCAGACGTTATTCTTGATGAATACGAATCTGATTTATCCCGCGATAACCTCGCTGAAATGATCCACCGTTTCGATGAAACTGGCAGCAGTCAGATTATGGTGGAACCTGTAGCGGATGTGACGGCTTACGGTGTTGTTGATTGTAAAGGCGTTGAATTAACACCGGGTGAAAGCGTACCGATGGTTGGTGTAGTTGAAAAACCAAAAGCCGATGTTGCACCTTCTAATCTTGCTGTTGTCGGACGTTATGTTCTCAGCGCAGATATCTGGCCTCTGCTGGCAAAAACACCTCCGGGAGCCGGTGATGAAATTCAGTTGACCGATGCCATCGATATGCTGATTGAAAAAGAAACAGTTGAAGCCTACCATATGAAGGGCAAAAGCCATGACTGTGGTAATAAGCTAGGTTATATGCAGGCGTTCGTTGAATATGGTATTCGCCATAATACGCTTGGCGCTGAATTTAAAGCCTGGCTCGAAGACGAGATGGGTATTAAGAAGTAACAGTCCGGTATTAATCAGGACGAAACGGCGCTGTTAATCCAGCGCCGTTTTTTTATACCTAATCCGGGTGGGGTGTTGTACGAAGTACAGATAAAAAAAAATCCCGCCACAGGCGGGATTTTAAGCAAACTAATTCTGAATTAATCCTTGATCAGGAAATCGTCCAGTTGTTTACCTTGTTCTTCCATTGCTTTCTTGATCACAGCCGGTGTACGACCCTGACCAGTCCAGGTTTTGGTTTCACCATTTTCGTCAACATAGCTATATTTAGCCGGACGTGCTGCGCGCTTAGCTTTGGTGCCAGATTTAACAGCAGCCATGCTATTCAGCAGTTCGTTAGGGTCAATACCGTCAGCAATCAGCATTTCACGATATTGTTGCAGTTTACGAGTACGCTCTTCAACTTCAGCAGCGGCAGCGCTTTCTTCTTCGCGACGCTCGCTAACGACAACTTCTAATTTTTCCAGCATTTCTTCAAGCGTTTCCAGAGTACATTCTCTTGCCTGCGCACGAAGAGTACGGATGTTGTTCAGAATTTTAAGTGCTTCGCTCATTTTAGTAATCTCAAACTTATATTGGGGTGGTTTGTTGAGCTAATAATAGAGCTATAAATTCAGTTGTGCAATAGCCAGGAATGTAAGGAATTCAAAATTGCGCTTTATTTAGTATCATTATTTATTCTCCAGTCTTAAATTTTACCTGATGAACGGCATAAAAAAGGCTTATTGGTGAGGGGGCTTCTCATCAGGGGAGAGTAAAAATTCAGGATTCAGGTCACATTTTTACCGTGTTGTAATAGTATCTCTTTGCAGCAATTTCAACCTTTTGTATTAGTTTTGCTTACGGAAATTCGCTATTACGAGGTTGTCACAGCGAGAGGCAATAACAATAAGAGCAAGGGTTCTTTATTGATCTGTGACGATAAGTAGCATTGATGAATTTTGTTAGCACTATTTGTGAAAGAGTGTGTATATACGCGTCATACTTCATGTCACTTGCACTTTGGTTGTGCGCATTTACAACATTGCACACTTAAGAATGCTCCCGCGAACACTTACTGTACCCACATTATTTAGGGGGAGGAGGGTGATGAGTGTCCGCTCTTTTATACCTTCTGGTGACGACGAACACCGACAAGTTTGCGAGTTATGCTACAATCCTGCGCATATTTATTTCCCCAGGTGAGGGCTTACGGTCAATGGCACAGCTATATTTTTACTATTCTGCAATGAATGCAGGTAAGTCGACTGCATTGCTGCAATCTTCGTACAATTATCAGGAACGCGGTATGCGTGCTGTTGTATATACAGCGGAAATTGATGATCGCTTTGGTGCGGGAAAAGTAAGTTCACGTATAGGACTGTCGTCACCTGCAAAATTGTTTAACCAAAATTCATCATTGTTCGAAGAGATTCGTGCGGAGAATGCGCAGCAAAGAATACATTGTGTGCTGGTGGACGAGTCTCAGTTTTTGACACGACAACAGGTTTATGAATTATCAGAGGTTGTCGATCAGCTCGATATTCCTGTTTTATGTTACGGTTTACGCACCGATTTTCGTGGTGAATTATTTGGTGGCAGCGAATACCTGCTCGCATGGTCAGATAAGCTGGTTGAATTAAAGACCATTTGCTTCTGTGGCCGCAAGGCGAGCATGGTATTACGACTTGATCAGGCTGGGCGACCTTTTAATGAGGGCGAGCAGGTCGTAATAGGCGGGAATGAGCGTTATGTATCGGTATGCCGCAAGCATTATAAAGAAGCGCAGTCTGAAGGCTCTTTAACGGCCATTCAGGAACGACACAACCACAATTAATCCCTCAAACGCTCATAAGCGCTGATACACCCTGGGTAGGTCTATTGGTCTACCCTGACCATACTCTCTCTTCTGACGCCGTTCTTGCCTTCTATGTACGATTTTCTGTTAGTGCCATTGACCTACAATGTCTGATGCCAGAACCGTTTGAATTTGTAAGATTCAGACGAAAAAAAACGGTCCCATCGGGACCGTTTATGGTGATGCTAAAACTTATGCGTGGGAATTAAGCGGATTTTTTCGCTTTTTTCTCAGCTTTTGGCGCAGCAGTTACTTCTGTTTTAGCGACAGTTTCACCTTCGTTGTATTCACGACCGTAGTAAGTATCCATCAGGATCTGTTTCAGTTCAGAAATCAGCGGATAACGCGGGTTAGCACCGGTACACTGGTCATCAAACGCATCTTCAGACAGTTTGTCAACGTGTGCCAGGAAGTCAGCTTCCTGAACGCCAGCTTCACGGATAGACTTAGGAATACCCAGCTCAGCTTTGATTTCTTCCAGCCATGCCAGCAGTTTCTGGATTTTTGCTGCTGTACGGTCGCCCGGAGCACTCAGACCCAGATGATCTGCGATTTCAGCGTAGCGACGACGTGCCTGAGGGCGGTCGTACTGGCTGAATGCAGTCTGCTTAGTTGGGTTGTCGTTCGCGTTATAGCGGATAACGTTGCTGATCAACAGGGCGTTCGCCAGACCGTGAGGAATGTGGAACTGAGAACCCAATTTGTGCGCCATTGAGTGACATACGCCCAGGAAGGCGTTAGCAAACGCGATACCGGCAATAGTCGCTGCACTGTGTACACGTTCACGAGCTACCGGGTTCTTAGAACCTTCATGGTAGGACGCTGGCAGGTTTTCTTTCAGCAGTTTCAGCGCTTGCAGAGCCTGGCCATCGGAGAATTCAGAAGCCAGCACGGAAACGTAAGCTTCCAGAGCGTGAGTTACAGCATCCAGACCACCGAAAGCACACAGAGACTTCGGCATATCCATCACCAGGTTGGCGTCGACAATCGCCATATCCGGGGTCAGAGCGTAATCTGCCAGCGGATATTTCTGACCGGTTGCATCGTCGGTAACAACCGCAAACGGCGTTACTTCAGAACCCGTACCGGAAGTGGTAGTGACAGCGATCATTTTCGCTTTCACACCCATTTTCGGGAACTTGTAGATACGTTTACGAATATCCATAAAGCGCAGCGCCAGTTCTTCGAAGTGGGTTTCCGGATGTTCGTACATTACCCACATGATCTTCGCGGCGTCCATCGGGGAACCACCACCCAGCGCAATGATAACGTCTGGTTTGAAGGAGTTAGCCAGCTCAGCGCCTTTGCGAACAACGGTCAGAGTCGGGTCAGCTTCAACTTCAAAGAACACTTCAGTTTCAACACCAGCAGCTTTCAGAACGGAGGTGATCTGGTCAGCGTAACCGTTGTTGAACAGGAAGCGGTCGGTCACGATCAGAGCACGTTTGTGACCATCGGTAATCACTTCATCCAGTGCGATTGGCAGTGAGCCACGACGGAAGTAGATAGATTTCGGAAGTTTGTGCCACAACATGTTTTCAGCTCGCTTAGCAACGGTTTTCTTGTTGATCAGGTGCTTAGGACCAACGTTTTCAGAGATGGAGTTACCACCCCAGGAACCACAACCCAGAGTCAGGGAAGGCGCGAGTTTAAAGTTGTACAGGTCACCGATACCACCCTGAGAAGCAGGGGTGTTAATCAGGATACGCGCGGTTTTCATCATCTGACCGAAGTGAGCAACGCGTTCTGGCTGGTTGTCCTGGTCGGTGTACAAGCACGAGGTGTGACCGATACCGCCCATTGCAACCAATTTTTCTGCTTTCTCAACAGCGTCTTCGAAGTCTTTAGCACGGTACATTGCCAGCGTTGGTGACAGTTTCTCGTGTGCAAACGGTTCGCTTTCATCAACAACTTTAACTTCACCAATCAGAATCTTGGTGGTAGTCGGTACTGAGAAACCTGCCAGCTCAGCAATTTTGTATGCCGGTTGACCAACGATAGCAGCATTCAGCGCGCCATTTTTCAGGATAACATCCTGAACAGCTTTCAGCTCTTTGCCCTGCAGCATGTAGCCGCCGTGGCTGGCGAAACGTTCGCGAACAGCGTCATAGACAGAATCAACAACCACAACGGACTGCTCGGAAGCACAGATTACGCCGTTATCGAAAGTTTTGGACATCAGTACAGATGCAACAGCACGTTTGATATCAGCCGTTTCGTCGATAACAACAGGAGTGTTACCTGCGCCTACGCCGATTGCCGGTTTACCAGAGCTGTATGCTGCTTTAACCATGCCTGGACCACCGGTCGCAAGGATCAGGTTGATGTCCGGGTGATGCATCAGGGCGTTAGACAGTTCAACGGAAGGTTGATCGATCCAGCCGATCAGATCTTTCGGTGCACCAGCAGCGATAGCAGCCTGCAGAACAATATCAGCTGCTTTGTTGGTTGCATCTTTAGCACGTGGGTGCGGAGAAAAGATGATGGCGTTACGGGTCTTCAGGCTGATCAGCGATTTGAAGATAGCGGTAGAAGTCGGGTTAGTAGTTGGTACGATACCGCAGATAATGCCGATAGGTTCAGCAATAGTGATAGTACCGAAGGTGTGGTCTTCAGCTAAGACACCACAGGTTTTTTCATCTTTATAAGCGTTATAGATGTATTCGGAAGCAAAGTGGTTTTTAATCACTTTATCTTCGACGATACCCATGCCTGATTCGGCAACGGCCATCTTCGCGAGAGGGATTCGAGCATCTGCGGCAGCCAGAGCGGCGGCGCGGAAGATTTTGTCGACTTGTTCTTGAGTGAAACTGGCATATTCACGCTGGGCTTTTTTTACGCGCTCTACAAGTGCGTTAAGTTCAGCGACATTAGTAACAGCCATAATGCTCTCCTGATAATGTTAAACTTTTTTAGTAAATCATCTGCTCGATACGAGAGTATAGACAGATCGACGAAAATTTGTGTAACGTTTTGAAAATCAAACGGTTAATTAACGTCCATTTACATTGATTTACTAAAAGAGCTTATACGCTAGCGTCATTTAACTCTAACGCGTTACCTCCAGGTGGCGTAAGCAAGGTTACTCACTTCTGAGTAGTAATTGCGTGATCTGGATCAAAATTACGCAAAGCTGACACCTTTCAGCAGGCCCTTTTAGCGTTTATCGGTAAGTGTTAATAAATTGATGTGATGGATGGGTGTAACATTATCATATTTAATACATATTAATAACACTGAGTAATGGTAGCGTGTTTACACACATATACACAGATAGAAGGTGAACTATGCTGCTAAAAGGCGTATCTTCAGCGCGGTTTTAATCAATTTTTATGACTCATTTTTATCCGGCTAACGCTTCGGAGCTAACCGTGATCCAAACGCTATTTGATTTTCCTGTTTATTTTAAATTTTTCATTGGGTTATTTGCGTTGGTCAACCCCGTAGGGATCATCCCTGTTTTCATCAGCATGACCAGCTACCAAACCGCTGCGGCGCGTAATAAAACAAACCTCACGGCGAACCTGTCAGTTGCTATCATCCTGTGGATCTCTTTGTTCCTTGGTGACGGTATTCTACAACTCTTCGGTATTTCGATTGATTCGTTCAGGATTGCCGGTGGGATTCTGGTTGTCACCATTGCGATGTCGATGATCAGCGGAAAACTCGGGGAAGATAAGCAAAACAAACAGGAAAAATCAGAGACCGCCATACGTGAAAGTATCGGTGTTGTCCCGCTGGCATTGCCGTTGATGGCGGGGCCGGGGGCGATAAGTTCAACCATCGTCTGGGGAACTCGTTATCACAGTGCAATAAACCTGTTCGGTTTCTTTGTAGCAATTGCGTTGTTTGCCTTGTGTTGTTGGGGACTTTTCCGCATGGCACCCTGGCTGGTTCGCCTGCTGGGGCAAACAGGTATCAACGTCATTACGCGAATTATGGGGTTATTGCTTATGGCATTGGGTATCGAATTCATTGTCACCGGGATCAAATCCATCTTCCCTGGCTTGCTTGCCTGACGAGTTTGTTTACCGCAAACGGAGCTGATTCCAGCTCCGTTTCTTTTCATTATTAGTAAAACCTCTCACTAAAGTTGAAAACCAGCACTGGAATGATTGAAGCGGCTGGTTGCGTATATTTACATTATGTATTGATTTTAAAGATAATTATTTTAAAGGCATTACGGTTGAGCTGCGGAGTCATTGTTATTTTATTAACATCATACTCTGGGGCTTGCTGTAGGATTATCGAAATGTTATTAGTTATTTCAGCATCTATTTTAGATGAATGTGCTAATTAATAACCAATTGTTAATTTTATGTACATTTTGACGTCAAGCAGAGACCGGACAGGGTTGTTTACTGCGAATTTGACGTATCTAGTTGATTTTTTTGTTTTTATTGTAAGCTCTCTCTTTTGTTGAGACTCTGTTTAGTGCGATTTATTTTCGATAAAAGAGAATTGGTTAACAAATCTGTAAAATGTATTGGCGGTTAAGAAACGCATTTGGTACTTTCCGGCCAGGTATTTTGCAGAAGATTTCACGTTGATGAGAATAATTTTCAATTAGTTTCTCACAGCAAAAGTAGTAGCGTGCTTCCGGCAGGGGAGGTACGTAGATAATCGACGCAAGGCGGTCGTACGAATCGCCAGAATAAATAAAGTCGGTGATAGCGAGCAGTAAACAATAAACCACCTGACGGCAGAAAATCTCCGGTGCTGTACAGGAATCCTAACAGGATTAACAGTCTGGTTATAAAACCAGCCATAATAATGAGGGAGTACAAACACAATGTCTAACATCACAAAAAAAAGTTTAGTAGCTGCGGGGATCCTAACTGCGCTAATAGCCGGGAATGTTGCTACGGCGGCAGTTGTGCCAGCTGGTGTTCAGCTTGCTGAAAAACAGACGCTGGTGCGTAATAATGGCTCGGAAGTTCAGTCACTCGATCCACATAAAATCGAAGGTGTACCGGAATCCAACATTAACCGTGACTTATTCGAAGGTTTATTAATCAGTGACGTTGATGGCAAACCATCACCAGGCGTGGCTGAGAAATGGGAAAATAAAGATTTTAAAGTCTGGACATTCCATCTGCGTAAAGACGCAAAATGGTCTGACGGAACACCTGTTACTGCACAAGATTTCGTCTATAGCTGGCAGCGTCTGGCCAATCCGAATACCGCATCACCGTATGCCAGTTATTTGCAGTACGGTCATATTGTCAATATTGATGATATTATCGCCGGTAAAAAGTCGGTAACAGACCTCGGTGTAAAAGCGGTTGATGACCATACCTTTGAAGTGACCCTTAGTGAACCAGTTCCTTATTTTTATAAACTGCTTGTTCACTCTTCCGTTTCACCAGTCCCTAAAGCCGTTGTTGAAAAATTTGGTGATAAATGGACCCAGCCAGCTAACATCGTTTCTAACGGGTCATACAAACTGAAAGATTGGGTAGTTAACGAACGCATTGTGCTTGAGCGTAATACCAACTACTGGGACAACGATAAAACGGTTATTAACCAGGTAACCTACCTGCCTATTTCCTCTGAAGTCACTGACGTTAACCGCTATCGCAGTGGTGAAATCGACATGACCTATAACAACATGCCGATTGAGTTATTCCAGAAGCTGAAAAAAGAGATCCCGAACGAAGTTCACGTTGATCCGTATCTGTGTACCTACTATTACGAAATTAACAACCAGAAAGCACCGTTCAACGATGTTCGTGTTCGTACCGCACTGAAGCTGGCGCTGGATCGTGACATTATCGTCAACAAAGTAAAAAACCAGGGCGATCTACCGGCTTATAGCTTTACACCGCCATATACCGATGGCGCGAAACTGGTTGAACCAGAGTGGTTCAAATGGTCACAGGAAAAACGTAACGAAGAAGCTAAAAAACTGCTGGCTGAAGCAGGCTTCACTGCTGAAAAACCACTGACCTTCGATCTGCTGTATAACACCTCTGATCTGCATAAGAAACTGGCTATCGCTGCGGCATCTATCTGGAAGAAAAATCTGGGCGCAAACGTGAAGCTGGAAAACCAGGAGTGGAAGACCTTCCTCGATACGCGTCATCAGGGCAACTATGATGTTTCGCGTGCAGGCTGGTGTGCGGATTACAACGAGCCGACCTCTTTCCTGAATATGGTGCTGTCTGACAGCTCCAACAACACCGTCCACTATAAGAGCCCTGCATTTGACAAGCTGATTGCAGATACTCTGAAAGCTACGGATGAAGCGCAGCGTAGTGAGCTGTATTCGAAAGCAGAACAGCAGCTTGATGCCGACTCTGCGATTGTACCGGTTTATTACTATGTTAACGCCCGCCTGGTGAAACCATGGGTAGGCGGATACTCCGGTAAAGACCCGATGGATAATATCCACGTTAAAGACTTGTATATTATCAAGCATTAATGGCAAGACGTGGGGCAATCTTTTTTTGCCCCACAGTGTCTTTTTTCATTGAACTATAAACACCTCTTTGCCATGACGTTTGGGTGAAAGAGGTGTAAAGGCACACGCCAGAAGGTACGGGCAATGTTGAAATTTATATTACGCCGCTGTCTGGAAGCGATTCCGACGCTGTTTATTCTTATTACGATTTCATTCTTTATGATGCGCCTTGCACCGGGAAGTCCTTTCACCGGGGAGCGCGCGCTGCCGCCAGAAGTTCTGGCGAATATTGAAGCTAAATACCATCTTAATGACCCGATCTCGACACAGTACTTCAGCTACCTGAAGCAACTGGCGCATGGTGATTTTGGACCCTCATTTAAATATAAAGACTACACGGTTAATGACCTGGTCGCTTCAAGCTTTCCGGTTTCTGCGAAGTTGGGTGCTGCCGCCTTTATTCTCGCGGTTGTTATCGGGGTGAGTGCTGGTGTGATTGCCGCATTGAAGCAAAATACCCGCTGGGATTACACGGTAATGGGGGTAGCGATGACCGGGGTGGTGATCCCCAGTTTCGTTGTTGCTCCCTTATTAGTCATGATATTTGCGATAACGCTGAAATGGTTACCCGGCGGAGGCTGGAACGGTGGGGCGCTGAAATTCATGATCCTGCCGATGGTGGCGTTATCACTCGCTTATATCGCCAGTATCGCCCGTATTACTCGCGGCTCGATGATTGAAGTGTTGCACTCTAACTTTATTCGTACTGCTCGAGCCAAAGGGCTGCCGATGCGACGCATTATTTTCCGCCACGCATTAAAACCCGCGCTGTTGCCTGTACTGTCCTATATGGGCCCGGCATTCGTCGGTATTATTACCGGTTCAATGGTTATTGAAACTATTTATGGCTTACCAGGTATTGGACAGTTGTTCGTGAATGGCGCGCTGAACCGCGATTACTCGCTGGTATTGAGTCTGACCATCCTGGTGGGGGCGCTGACCATCGTGTTTAATGCGATTGTCGATGTGCTGTATGCCGTTATCGACCCGAAAATTCGTTACTGATACTGGAGCTCGCTATGATGTTAAGTAAGAAAAACAGCGAGACACTGGAGAATTTCAGTGAAAAGCTGGAGGTCGAAGGTCGCAGCCTTTGGCAGGATGCTCGTCGACGCTTTATGCATAACCGCGCGGCGGTGGCAAGCCTGATAGTGCTGGTCATCATTGCGCTCTTTGTAACGCTGGCGCCTATGTTGTCGCAGTTTACCTACTTCGATACCGACTGGGGAATGATGTCCAGCGCGCCGGATACAGAGTCCGGACACTATTTCGGTACTGACTCATCAGGACGCGATCTGCTGGTGCGTGTGGCGATTGGCGGGCGTATCTCGCTGATGGTTGGGATTGCTGCGGCGCTGGTGGCGGTGATTGTGGGCACGTTGTACGGGTCGCTGTCGGGTTATCTGGGCGGCAAAATTGACTCTGTAATGATGCGTCTGCTGGAAATTCTCAACTCCTTCCCGTTTATGTTCTTCGTGATTTTGTTGGTCACCTTCTTTGGACAGAATATCCTGCTGATTTTTGTGGCGATTGGGATGGTATCCTGGTTGGATATGGCGCGTATCGTGCGTGGCCAAACCCTGAGTCTGAAGCGCAAGGAGTTTATCGAAGCGGCGCAGGTGGGTGGGGTGTCTACCGTGCGTATCGTTATCCGTCACATTGTGCCGAACGTGTTGGGTGTGGTGGTGGTTTACGCTTCGCTACTGGTACCAAGCATGATCCTGTTTGAATCCTTCCTGAGCTTTCTCGGCTTAGGTACTCAGGAACCGTTAAGCAGTTGGGGCGCACTACTAAGCGATGGCGCTAACTCGATGGAAGTCTCTCCGTGGCTGCTGTTGTTCCCGGCAGGTTTCCTGGTGGTCACTTTGTTCTGTTTCAACTTTATTGGCGATGGCTTGCGTGATGCCCTCGATCCGAAAGACCGTTAAGGAGTGCAGCCATGAGCGTAATTGAAACCTCAACCGTGCCGCTCGCGCAACAACAGGCTAACGCACTGCTGGACGTTAAAGACCTTCGCGTGACGTTTGAAACCCCTGATGGTGACGTAACTGCGGTAAACGATTTGAACTTCACGCTGCGTGCCGGTGAAACGCTGGGCATTGTGGGAGAGTCTGGTTCAGGGAAATCACAAACGGCGTTTGCCCTGATGGGATTGCTGGCGGCGAATGGCCGCATTGGTGGATCTGCAACATTTAACGGGCATGAAATTCTGAATTTACCCGAGCGCGAGCTGAACAAACTGCGTGCCGAGCAAATTTCGATGATCTTTCAGGACCCGATGACCTCTCTGAATCCGTATATGCGGGTCGGGGAGCAGTTAATGGAAGTTCTGATGCTACACAAAGGCATGAGTAAAGCGGAAGCCTTTGAAGAATCCGTCAGAATGCTGGACGCGGTAAAAATGCCGGAAGCACGCAAGCGCATGAAAATGTATCCGCATGAATTCTCCGGCGGGATGCGCCAGCGTGTGATGATTGCCATGGCGCTGCTCTGTCGGCCAAAGCTACTGATAGCTGATGAGCCGACTACTGCGCTGGATGTGACGGTTCAGGCACAAATTATGACGCTACTGAATGAGCTTAAAAGTGAATTCAATACCGCGATCATTATGATCACCCACGACCTGGGCGTGGTCGCGGGTATCTGCGACAAGGTTCTGGTGATGTATGCCGGACGTACCATGGAGTATGGCAGCGCGCGCGATGTCTTTTATAAGCCCGTTCATCCGTATTCTATCGGCTTGCTCAATGCGGTGCCGCGCCTGGATGCTGAAGGCGAAGAGATGCTGACTATCCCGGGCAATCCACCAAACCTGTTGCGTTTGCCAAAAGGGTGTCCGTTCCAGCCACGTTGTCCGCATGCTATGGAAATTTGTAGCAGTGCTCCGCCACTGGAAGAGTTTAGTCCGGGCCGTCTGCGCGCCTGCTTTAAACCGGTGGAGGAACTGGTATGACAGCGGTTACTGAACAACGTAAAGTGCTCCTCGAAATAGCCGACCTCAAAGTCCATTTCGATATCAAAGACGGTAAACAGTGGTTTTGGCAGCCATCGAAAACCCTGAAGGCAGTTGATGGCGTAACCCTGCGACTGTATGAAGGTGAAACGTTAGGCGTAGTGGGTGAGTCCGGTTGTGGTAAATCGACGTTTGCGCGGGCGATTATCGGCCTGGTGAAAGCCACCGATGGCAAGGTTGCCTGGCTGGGTAAAGATCTGCTGGGTATGAAGCCTGATGAGTGGCGGGAAGTACGCAGCGACATTCAGATGATTTTCCAGGATCCGCTGGCATCATTAAATCCGCGTATGACCATTGGCGAAATTATTGCCGAACCGCTACGAACTTATCATCCTGGTCTGCCTGGTCAGGAAGTTCGCGATCGCGTGAAGGCTATGATGATGAAGGTCGGTTTGCTGCCAAACCTGATTAACCGTTACCCGCATGAGTTTTCGGGCGGACAATGCCAGCGTATCGGTATTGCTCGTGCACTTATCCTTGAGCCGAAGCTGATTATTTGCGATGAACCGGTTTCCGCGTTGGACGTGTCAATTCAGGCGCAGGTGGTAAACCTGCTGCAACAGCTACAGCGTGAAATGGGATTGTCGTTAATCTTTATTGCCCACGATTTGGCAGTGGTTAAACACATTTCCGATCGCGTGCTGGTGATGTATCTGGGGCATGCGGTGGAATTAGGTACTTATGATGAGGTGTACCATAATCCGCTGCATCCTTACACCAAAGCCCTGATGTCGGCGGTGCCAATTCCCGACCCTGATCTGGAAAGGAACAAGACTATCCAGTTGCTGGAAGGCGAACTGCCGTCACCGATTAATCCTCCGTCAGGTTGCGTGTTCCGCACGCGCTGCCCGATTGCCGGACCTGAATGTGCGAAAACGCGGCCGGTTCTTGAGGGGAGTTTCCGCCATGCGGTTTCCTGCCTGAAAGTAGACCCGCTATAATCGAGAGGGCTGACAAAAGTCAGCCCTTCTTTCAGGTGAGGTGAATGTGTCTGGCTTAGTGTCTTCTGTCCGGCGTGCGCTCTATCGCAAATTATTCGATTTAAACACGCGTTCAGGCCGTCGTTTTGAAGGCATGTGTGCGTTGTTTGCGTTGCTCAGCGTCATTGTTATCTTCGTTGAGTCAGGCGTTGGGACGCAATACCATTTAACTTTTGATGAATGGCGTTCTTTCGTTTGGCTGGAGATATTTATTACCCTGGTTTTCACCATCGAATATCTGCTTCGATTGTGCTGCTGGGCTAATCCGGCTAAATACGTGTTTAGCTTTTGGGGAATTATTGATCTGGCCACCATATTACCGCTGTATGTGATGTGGCTATGGCCTGAAATCAGTCTTAATTATGTTTTTGCCTGGCGAGCGATGCGTGCCATTCGTGTGCTGCGTATCCTCAAACTCCTGCGCTTTATGCCATCATTGCGCGTATTCTGGAGTGCCATCAAAAGTGCGCGTCATCAGCTGATCCTGTTCTATTCATTTATTGCCATTCTGATGATTATTTTCGGCGCGTTGATGTACCTTATTGAAGGGCCAAAATATGGCTTTACTACGCTGAATGCGTCGGTCTACTGGGCAATAGTGACGGTAACGACGGTGGGGTATGGCGACACTCCACATACGCCATTAGGTCGCATGGTAGCGTCGGTGCTTATTTTGATTGGTTATTCGGTGATTGCGATACCGACGGGGTTGATTACGACGCATATGAGCAGTGCGTTTCAACATCGCCAGAATCAACGTAAATGCTCTCAGTGCCAGCAGAGCCAGCACGAACACAGCGCACAATTTTGTAATCGCTGTGGAAGTAAACTGCCTGATTAAATAAAAAAAGCTGCGAGAGCAGCTTTTTTGTTTGATTATTCGCGCCAGAGAATGTGGCAGAGTTTGTGATCTTTTTCGCGGCATAACAGAACGCGCGCGAAAATATCGTTAATCTCACCATCTTCGGTATCGGCCAGACCGATCACTACTTCGGCAAAAAAGTCAGGATTCAGGTCAAAATCGACGTGCTCCTGCCAGTCTTCCGCCGGGTCAAATAATTCTGCGCCGCCACGCTCTTCAAATTGCAAATTGAACAGAATGATGTCAGCAGGATCAAGGTTGTCTGCTGCCAGTTCGAGAAAAATATCATAAGCCTGCTCAAGCGTTTCATCTTCAGTCAGGCGATTGTTCAAATCCATATCCATAATGACTACCTGTTTACCGTCTCTTGGGCACGTTTTACAGCAACGGGCTAAAGAAGTAAAACAGTCGCTCGGTGATCCGCTGCCAGAGTGGTCGTTTTACCCATAAACGCGCATCAAGCAGGCGGGAACGGGAGATGTAATCGTCCTGTACCGCTGCAAGATCGGCACCAAACCCGGCATCGTCAATCACTAACGTGATTTCAAAGTTCAGCCACAGACTACGCATATCCAGGTTCACAGTACCGACCAGACTCAACTCGCCATCGACCAGCACGCTCTTGGTGTGTAACAGGCCGCCTTCAAACTGGTAAATTTTGACGCCAGCAGCCAGCAGTTCGGTGAAAAATGCCCGGCTTGCCCAACCCACCAACATTGAGTCATTCTTGCGGGGAAGAATAATACTGACATCGACTCCACGCTGTGCCGCCGTACAGATGGCGTGCAACAGATCGTCGCTGGGGACGAAGTAGGGCGTGGTCATAATTAAATATTCGCGTGCGGAATACGCAGCGGTCAATAAAGCCTGATGAATTAAATCTTCAGGAAAACCCGGACCTGACGCAATGGTGTGAATTGTGTGCCCGCTGGCCTGCTCAAAAGGCATAATATTGACATCAGGTGGCGGTGGTAAAATGCGCTTACCGGTCTCAATTTCCCAGTCACAGGAGTAGACGATCCCCATGGCTGTCGCTACCGGGCCTTCCATCCTCGCCATCAGATCAACCCATTGGCCGACACCTGAATCCTGTTTAAAGAAACGTGGATCCACCATGTTCATGCTGCCGGTATAAGCGATGTAATTATCGATCATGACCATTTTACGGTGCTGGCGCAGGTCCATGCGGCGCAAAAAGACACGCATTAGGTTAACTTTCAGCGCCTCGACAACTTCGATGCCGGCGTTACGCATCATGGCGGCCCACGGGCTACGGAAGAAGGCCACGCTGCCTGCGGAATCCAGCATCAAACGACAGTGGATCCCCCGACGTGCTGCCGCCATTAATGATTCAGCGACCTGATCGGCCATACCGCCAGGTTGCCAGATGTAAAACACCATCTCAATATTATGCCGTGCCAGTTGTATGTCGCGGATAAGCGCCTGCATAACGTCGTCAGAACTGGTGAGAAGCTGAAGCTGATTCCCCTTAACACCTGCAATTCCCTGACGTCGTTCGCACAGCTTAAATAAAGATGCGGCGACGCTGCTGTTCTCCTGAGCAAAAATATGCTTACAAGCTTTGAGATCGTTCAGCCACTTGGCCGTTGAAGGCCACATCGCCCTGGCCCGTTCGGCGCGGCGCTTACCGAGGTGGAGTTCACCAAAGGACAAATAAGCAATGATCCCTACTAATGGCAGAATATAGATGATCAAAAGCCAGGCCATTGCTGAGGGTACTGCGCGTCGCTTCATCAGAATGCGTAATGTTACGCCAGCAATGAGTACCCAGTATCCCAGAATGACCAGCCAACTCACCACCGTGTAGAAGGTTGTCATAAATTTAAAAATCCTTTTGAAAGCGTATTGTTAAGAGTTTACGCATCAAGATTCATCTGGCAAATAAAAACACGGGAAAACCACTGGTCTGCGTTCGGTCTGGCGGTATAATGCCCACTCTGTGACTGGAAGAGTAGTTAACATGAAGCGTAGTAGAACGGAAGTGGGGCGCTGGCGGATGCAGCGTCAGGCCAGCCGCCGTAAAGCGCGTTGGCTTGAAGGACAATCGCGTCGTAATATGCGTATCCATACCATCAGAAAGTGTATTCTCAACCATCAACGTAACTCGTTACTGTTTGCGATCCACGGAATCTGATCGAAAAAGGGCACCCCAGTGGTGCCCAATGTATTTCTATCGCTTTCTTTCTAAATCAAAATACTTTTTTGTACGGCTTCACTGAAACCTGTGCATAGACACCTGCTGCTACGTACGGGTCCGCTTCAGCCCACGCTTGTGCTGCTTCTAAAGATTCAAATTCGGCAATCACTGTTGAACCCGTAAATCCCGCAGCTCCCGGATCGTTGCTGTCAACTGCCGGCATTGGGCCTGCGGTCAGAAGACGACCTTCGTCATGGAGAAGCTGTAGACGAGCCAGATGAGCTGGACGCACGGAAAGACGTTTTTCGAGAGAGTCGGCGATATCTTGAGCATAAATAACGTACAGCACGGGAAGAGCTCCTTAATCGGTAAAAGTCGTTAATTACGTTATTGGAAAGGTCTGGTAACTGCAACGTAAAGATAACCGATTTGTTAAGACCACATTATAATGATGGTTTATTTACATGAAATTGCGTTTTAAATGCCGCTTACTTCACTGGCCTTATTGAATATGATTGCTATTTGCATTTAAAATCAGGGCCTGGTTTTTTAACTGAAACGATTATGACTTCAATGACCCTTGATTTACCTCGTCGCTTTCCCTGGCCGACGTTACTTTCCGTCGGCATTCACGGTGCTGTAGTGGCAGGTCTGCTGTATACCTCGGTACATCAGGTTATTGAACTGCCTGCGCCTGCGCAGCCAATCTCCATCACAATGGTTGCGCCCGCCGATCTCGAACCACCTCAGGTAGTTCAGCCGCCGCCGGAACCTGTCGTGGAGCCTGAACCGGAACCTGAGCCAATCCCGGAGCCACCGAAAGAGGCGCCGGTAGTGATTGAGAAACCGAAGCCTAAACCAAAACCGAAACCAAAACCGGTGAAAAAGGTACAAGAACAGCCGAAGCGTGACGTTAAACCGGCTGAACCACGTACGGCTTCGCTGTTTGAAAATACAGCGCCTGCTCGTCCGACTACCAGTACCGCGCCGGCAACCAGTAAACCTGCAGTGAGCGTACCCGCTGGTCCGCGTGCGTTGAGCCGTAATCAACCGCAGTATCCGCCGCGTGCGCAGGCCCTGCGTATTGAAGGCCGCGTAAAAGTTAAATTTGACGTCACATCAGATGGTCGGGTGGAGAATGTGGAGGTGCTTTCCGCACAGCCTGCCAATATGTTTGAGCGTGAAGTGAAGAATGCGATGCGCAGATGGCGCTATGAGGCAGGAAAACCTGGATCTGGCTTGGTGGTGAACATTGTCTTCCGAATGAATGGCACCACGCAAATAGAGTAAGAAAAACAAACAAAAAAGCCTCCATTGGAGGCTTTTTTGTATTACGTGACCCATCCTGAATAGCGTTGACACGTTCCTGACTTAAATACGGAGAACGTGATGATGACTGAGTTCAAACGCACCCAACGCGATTACCCTCTATCCTTTAAAATAGCTGTTGTTGAGCAGGTTGAAAAAGGCGAGATGACCTATAAGCAGGCCCAGCAGCGGTATGGTATTCAGGGGCGCTCCACCGTTCTTGTCTGGTTGCGTAAGTATGGCCGACTTGACTGGAGTCCCGGACTTCCTGACCTGGTGAAGAGGAAACTGCCTGTGGCTCAGACGATTATCCCGCTTACACCCGAGCAAAGAATCAGGGAACTTGAAGAACAGCTTGAGCTGGCGAACCAGAAAGCTGAGTTTTTTGAGTCGGTTATCAACGTCCTGAAAAATGATTACGGGGTGAGCGTTGTAAAAAAGCGGCCCGGCAAGTCCTCGCGCAAAGTCCGGCCCCAAAAATAACTGTTACGCGTGCATGCCAGTTCCTGGGGCACAGCAGACAGGCGTGGTATCAGGACAATACAAGACGCAGAAAAAGACAGGAACATCATGTTCAGGTTCTTGAGTTTGTTGCCCGAGTCAGGTGTCGTCAGCCGCGAATCGGTACGCGTAAACTGCACTATCTGCTGAACACTCAGTCCGATAAAATGCTGAATATCGGACGAGACCATCTGTTTAACCTGCTGGATGAATACCGGCTCCTGGTGCCAGTGAAACGGGCATATCACAAAACCACTAACAGCCATCATCGCTTTTACCGGCATCCTAATCTGCTGAAATCCGGCCCTGAGCAGGTTACCC